>CAJJBQ010000001.1 GCA_905182405.1 Akkermansiaceae bacterium
CCCCATCCAGTTCTGACTGAATAAACAATAAAGGGAAGGATGAGAACCCATACGAACCATAAATATCGATTTTTTGGGGGCCTTAATAAAAAGGTAGACGTAAAAGCCGCCATAATAACCCCAAACGGCCCCAAGACCATATAAAATTCCGCAATCGAAGTGGTACCCCAAGAGCGCCCCTGGGTCAATAAGTCCGGATTAACTTCCGCGGCGATAACAAATGCACTATATTTTGTATTAATTGTTAGATTTTCTGAACCAATTTCAGTCCCCGCTACCTTAGAATAAATTTTCCAAAACGGTTCTAGAAACTCGCTCACCAGAATCATGGGTGACCAATCCGCGTCTAGTTCAAGCACGATTGGAAGAACATAAAAGGAAGCTCCCTGCTGCAATACATGCCTTAATCCAATATCGATCAATGGTCCTTCTGCAACTTCACCGTGCCTCCATAAGCCTAAGCCCACTATAAAGAGGACGGCGATCGATACCATACAAAGGGAAATAATTAGCCCTTTCCTAGAAAATATTCTCCATTTCTGAAACTCCAAATGATAGATACAAATAAAGATGAGCAGAGTCGCTATAGATGGCCCACGCCGACCTGTTAATAAATCTAAAAGACAAAAAATCCCAACTGTTGTTGCAAATCGAAATAAAAACTTATTTTTTTCACTAAAAATTGCTATCAACGAGAAGGCGAAAAAAGACTGCTCAAGAATTGCGTAAAAAATAGACTTTTGCCCAAATCCTTCTGTATACAAATACTCATAACCAAAAATTTTGACCGAAATAATTCGTTCAATCATGAAAGGTAATATAAGAACCAAAGTAGATAAAGCCGCGATATAACTAAGTCGGGAGATACGAGACCGTTGGTTCAGCCAGGGGATCGTTAAACTCTGATTGCGACTTAGTAACATAAATAACCAAACGAAATGGCTGTAGATTACAAGAGTCTGAATGATAGTTGAGGTTTCGAAGGTAAAGCTCTCAAAAACTGAAAACTCAACAATAGATCGATACCCAGCTAGGTCGAGCAATGGGCTCACACCCATAAAAAAAGCAAATGCAGAAAGGTAAATTTTTTCTATGTTACCGCAACTATAGATCGCAAAAAAAAGCGAGGATAGAAAAATAACCTCTGCTAATTTAACAAACATAATCTCGCCTTCTGATACCACCATCAAAGCTGTCGTCGGAACAACGAACAGGAGATACAAGTAGAATATCAGTTTTTTATCCATGGGTATTGCGAGTAGTTCTTTATTTTATTCTTGGAGAGATTTCTGAACGCTTTAGAGATCGCTTTTATCATATTGCTTCGGACGACTTTAGGATCTTCATACCTACGCACTATTCTTGAATTATAAACCCCATCAATATAACAAGAATTTCTCAAAATGATCTCAACACTTCCTATTCTTACAGATTGATCAATATGCTCATAACTCATATCTAGACCATATAACGCCAATGATTCAAACTTTGTCTTTGAGATAATCTGAAGGGCAAAATAGGCAACGCTGCCACCGTAGAAGAATTTATCCTGATGGACCCATTTGGGTTCCTTTCTTAGCTTAGGAAATCCATAGTTCCTATCAAAAAGAAGACGGTCTGCTTTAAATTCATCAGGCAAATCCGATGCTAAAACTAACTTTATCCCATTGACTTTGCCTCATATGAAAAAAAATGATAAGCTCGAACATCCTCAATTACTAAGTAGTCTGGAGTAATTCCAATATCTCTAAGATTCCTAAATGACCCATTAAGAGCTATTACAGTCGTAGAGGCGTCGTAATTTTCCCGCAGCTTTTTTAGAGAAGCCCCCGATCCTACAATGGCAACATCACCCCCTATTCCGTAGATTGATGGAGCATGTGACACATTCCGATGACGAGTAGTCAACTTGCGCCAGAAGAACCTTAAAGTGCGATAGGGCCGAGAGAAACTGATCGAGAGCTTGATTAGTTTTGTGAGCGACAAAAACATAAGCTGATTTACTATCTTAATCCCGTATTATGGAGATATTGTAGAGCATTCCAAAACCCGCTTCCCGAATCTTTATGTCCTTGCCATACTTCTGGTACAAATGCCACTTCGGGAATGTCTAAATTGAGTGATTTGCACAACTCGTCAAATGGCACATCACCTGCCCCGATTTGCACTCCTTCCCCGTCAATACCCTTAGCGTCGACAATATGCATGTAATTTACATGTTTTTTGACTTTTGGGTAATAATCACTCATGAAATCAATTTTCATAAAATTACAAGTCATCATAGAGTGAGAAACATCTAAACAAATCTTGCGGCCTGTTTCCGAACAAAACCTATCAATAAACTCAGGATCCACGAAGAGATTATGGAACTGCTGACCACCGAAGTGCCATGGATAAGGAGGCATAGTCTGTATAGACAACTCAACCCCAGTGAAATCCATCTCAGTTAATGACCTTTTCAATATCTCCGTCTTTTCTTGTATTTCTTTCTTCTGTAGAAAGCCTTTTTGAGACCATCCGCCAACATTAACTATCAAGATTGGATCGGCATCATTAGCAAAGTGCTTCCTCAGACTTCTTGCTGTTTCTATAGTCCGTTGAAGGTTCAAAATACTCTTTTTTCTGTATTCTTCATCTAAGGAAGCAAGATCAAGTAAATGGTCGTCTACGAATAACTCAGGAGCATGTACAGAATAACCAAAGTTGTTTCTTTCACTTATTGGATTGGACAAATTAAGATCCTGGTAGCTTAAATGAAACTCTACAAAATCAAACTTTGAATAGATTTCATTTCCAAATAATCTCCATACCTAACAGGTACACCAAATGGTCTATCAAAATCGAATTGATTGAACGCAGCTTTTTTCTCTTCTATATCCGACTGAAACAAGAAATCCCCTTCTTCTATTTCTCTCTGTGCTTGTTTTCCAATTAATTCGAATAGTCTATTCGGCTGTAATCCTTGTCCAGGCGATCTGAACACAAACATATCTTCCTTGAAAATCTCACCTGAGCTAATGTGTCTCTTAGCGATAATGCTTTTTGCGAGATTCTCCCTATTTATCAGCTCACCTTGGGTCAAGGTGCGCTCAACATTAGTTCCAAGAGATACCGAAACCTCCTTTATTCCTTGGGCCATTTGTTTAAACTCACAGGGAAGCAAGCTCACCCTATGATCGTTGCCCTCCTGATTCTTGTCAAAAGTAAAATGTTTCTCAATAACAACCGCGCCTTGTGCCGCGGCTGCAATCGCGACAGCAATACCCCTTTCATGCCCGGAATACCCAACGGGAGACCTACTTATTTTTCTTAAGGTCTTGAGATATTTTAAATTAACATCTTTGAACGGCGTGGGATAAGTAGAGTTACAGTGTAGCAATATAAAATTCGATGTCTTTTTATGAAGAAAATCGACTGTTTGAATACACTCTAATTCTGTACTCATCCCGCTTGAAATTATAAGCGGTTTACCTGTTTGAGCAAGCGCATCTAATAATTCATAGTTTGTAAAATCTGCAGAAGCTACCTTATAAGCTTGCATCCCATAATTTTCCAACTTATCAAGGCTTGCTATATCCCAAGGCGTACATAATGGCAGCATTTCTAATTCGCGACAGTAATCAAAGCATTTATATAACTCTTCGTCACTCAGCTGAAATCTTGATAAAAGGTCCAACGTATACTCTGCCCCCAAATCGTTCGACTTTGTTGTCTTTCGATAAAGACTTGACATCGTTCGCATTTGAAACTTCGCACAATCAGCGCCAGATTCCTTTGTCGATTTGATTAATTCAAATGCTGTTTGTACATCTCCCTGATGATTATTCCCTATTTCAGCAATAACAAATGGCTCACCAGAATCTGTGCTCCATGTAGCTCCTAGTGAAAAGTATGTCCGTTCATTGCTAAGTATTCTAATAATCTGTCTATTTACATCAACCACCGGAATTTCGCCGTATTTCGCAAGTAGTCCATTTACAGGGAGCTTATCAATACTAGAATCGTCAATACAATAAACATCACGGTTCATTAATTCTCGCGCAGGAGTTTGAGAATTGATTTTACCAGTGTTCAGTATAAATCTCCGAAGGTCGCCATCCGTTAGACTACCAGTCAATACCCGTTTTTCATCAACGAGAAACGCAACTTTATTCTTAAACTTCTCCACAACTGAGAATATTTCGGTGACAGTCACGTTTAAGTTAAATACGTTATTCATTCATTTTGTTTGTTAATAGGTTTTCAACAACAATCCAGTCTGATACTTCATCAATTTCAAATGCCGTTTCTTCGGCCATGAGGTAAAGCTCAGCTGGAAGGTCAATTCTGTTTTGAGTAAGTTTAATCGTCTCGATATTTGAGATGTAAAAAGCGCCATTTTCAAGGAATAAACCTTCGAAGTCTTGTCGTCTAGGCCTACTGTAAACATCATAATTTACAGGCTTGCCGTCATTGTTCCAAATAAATCTTTTGAATTCTACACCACTTATCAACGAGTTTTTTTTACTTTCTGAAAGTTGAAGCAATGCTTTATCAAGATCTAAGCTGGTCACAAGGGGAGATGTCGCTTGGATTAGGATTAGTTGGTCAGCTGGATTGAACTGATTAGAATTAATTAAATCTAGAATCACAGACTCTGTTGTTGCCGTATCGGTAGCGAATTCAGCCGGTCGAATCCTGATATTCACTTTGGGAAAATCAGATTTTACAAAATCGATAATATCCTGATCATCAGAAGAAATCCAGACATCATCAATGTGCTTTGCATTCAAAGCAGCATTTATCGCATACGAACAGAGAGGGCTACCGTTCAACATTTTCAGGTTTTTTCTTGGTATACTTTTACTTCCGCCCCTCAAGGGAATTAAAGCTATGTTTTTCATTTTAATAGCCAACTACTCGATTGGATTTTATCTCCTAGCCCATCTATTAGGGCGATACCCATTTTTTCACAAATTGGGCGTTCTGGTATTGTGTCATTGTTCTGATCACCGCCGTTAGCAAAAGCTAAGTCGTGGCTTTGATCAAACTCCTTGGCGACTTTCTCTAGTGTCGCACAAACAGTACGGTCTTCATCCACCGACAGAATGGCGTGATCAACAGCCTTAATATTCGAGACAATAATTATACGCTCGTCTTCCTTTTGAAACTCTTTACTTCCTTTAAGAGCTCTTTGATGGTCGTTATTTACAATCACAAAAAGCTCATCGGCCATTACCTTGGCATTATTAAAATACTCCAGATGTCCCTTATGAATGGGGTTAAAGTATCCCGATACTATGACTGCTTTTTTTTTCATGTCAATTTGATGTCTTAGGCATGTTTTTCACTGTTGTTTGATATGGCCATAAGTCTACATTCGAGGAATTATTGTTCGTTTAAGCTGCCAGCTTGATGTTTATCCGATACACATAGGCATCGTCAACGCCATAGTTAGCGTAGCTTACTCTTTCTACTTGGTAGTCGACGATAAAGTTGTGTTTTACCAAAACACAATGCTACCATTCTTGTTCTAGACCCGTTAATTATCTTATTACAACGGTCTACCCCGATAGCTTTTGAACAATAGCCGCTATGTCTTAGATAACTACGACGCTGCCGCCCTTGGTTGTTTCTTTTTCAAGAATCCAAAAGCCTTATTCAGACTGTTGCAGGTGTCCATGGACGGCAACTTATTGAGTTCAGTCGAGAAGACTGAGGGCTGGAAGGAGACCGAGAGCGGTTTCGTTCCAGCTTTGAAGACTCGCGAGGCGGGTCTTCAGGTGATCTGAGAGTTCCGAGTTTTTTGCCACTTCATCGAGAAGCGTCTCACCTCGCTTCAAGGCCGGGGTGAAATTTTCCTCAATCAAACCAGCAGCAAGGCGACGCAGCGAGAGCTCGGGACGGTAGAAAGTTCGGCGATCTGAAGACTCGACGACGAGATGAATGAATCCCATACGCTCGAGGAAACGGAGGCCGCTAGAGACACTGCCTTTACTCAATCCTGACTCTTCGATGATCTCTGAGACCGGAAGTGGATTTTCCGCTAAGAAAAGAGTCCCGTAGATTAAAGCAACTGAACGAGGTAAACCAAAGGAATCAGCAAGCTGACAGAAATAGGCCGACAATTCCTGCCTGGCTGTATCTGTTTCCGCTAAATTTCCTTTCATTTAAGTATCATTAACAATTCTCGAATCAAGTTCAAGTTTTAACTTTAAACCTTTTGATTAGTCGCGGCTCAAAAAGCCTATTTAGAGCGCTACCGCCCTTGGTTCGGCCTTGCTGGCGTTACCAATCTGTTAGATTCGGGGGATGTTACTTTTGCTCTCAAGGTGTGAACCTCATTAGACCATTGTTTTTCGGAGAAGGATCAATAGGCATAAAACCTAGCTATCTTCCTCCTCATCAGAACCGTAGCTCCCATAGGACCCTGATCCATAGCCACCGCCATACTGGCCGTAGCCACCGTAGCCACCGTAGCCACCGTAGCCGTATTTGGCGAGGAAGCCTGATTTTTCTTCGTAGCCATTAACGACGATCCCGGAAGGTTCTACTCCGTCGTCATCGAGGAGGTCGATGGCCTTGCGGATGGCCCCTTTTGGGGTTGATTCGGCGCGGACCACGAGGCAGAAATTATCGACGAGGGGGATGAGGAGGCGGGTGTCGGGGACGGCAAGAAGGGGGGCCGAGTCAATGACAATGACATCGAACTCCTCCCTCAGCTCAGCGAAGAATTGCAAGACCACTTCGGAGTCGAGGAGCTCACCTGGATTGGGAGCTTTGACCCCAGAGAAAATGCAGGAAAGGTTTTCCTGGCCGGTTTCCTCGGTGAGGGCTTCCTGCCAATTCACTTTCCCGGCAAGGACCTCGGTCGAACCCGCTTTGAGTTCGCTGCGCTTGAGTCCAAAGTTCTTCTGCACAGCCGGTTTGCGCAAATCGAGATCGACCAGGACGGTCTTCTTCCCCTGGCTGGCGGAGGCGATGGCAAAGTTGGTAGACATTAAGGTCTTGCCTTCGCCCGGGACGGCACTGCTGAAGAGGGTGATCTTGCGCTTTTTCTCATCCCCCAGCAAGGTGATGGAAGCCCGCAGAATGCGGAACATTTCGGTATAGATGGATTCGGTGAGCCCGTGACGGAAGACGATGCGAGGATCCCACTTCTGGGCGGCCGGTGACACTGGGCTCTTGGGTTTCCCCTTATCGGCGATAATCTCCGCAAGGATCTTGGGTTGGACGTCCCGGATGGTGGCCAGAACCGGAAGTTTGGTGAGAAGCTCAGCCTGGATGACGGTGTGGATCTTATTGTCGAGCTTGACCAGAAGGAAGGCGAGGGCCAAGCCCGAGGCCAGACCCGAAGATTCCACCGCCCGCGAGCACGGTCATTGTTTTGGGAGAGGCGGGCTTCTCGGGGAATTCTGAAAGGCTGCTGAGTTCCACCTCCGCTTCTTTCGCCTTTTGATCAATCTCAGTCTCTTGCATTTTGGTGAGGACAGTATTGAAGACCTCGTTCTGGCTCTCAATTTCGCTCTTAAGAACGGTGGCGCGGGCGGTGAGGAGACGTCGGGCGATCTGAAGACGGCTGGTGACATCAAGATCCGTCTGATCCCACTCGGCCCGGTTGCTTTCCCAGTAATCTTTGTCGGCAGTGGCTTTCCTAACGAGATCAAACTCGGACAGAAAGCGCTTCTGATACTCATCCAAGGTCGCTTTGGCAGCCATGTGCTTGGGATGGAGAGGCAAGTAACGCCGATCTAGATCACTAAAGACGACTTCTTTGACCTCAAGGTCCTTGAGGGTCTCGAGGATCTGTTGGTAATTCGCCTGAGCGTTCTGAGCGGTTTGAAGCTTCAAGCGGGCTGCTTCTGATTGAGTCTTCAAGATCGCCGACGAGGAATTCCGGCCGTCGGACCGGTCTCCGCTGAGTTCAGCAATGTATTCACGGGCAAGGGTATCGGCCAATTTCTGGGCGATTTCCGGTGAGGGGTGCGCGATGGTGAGATCAAGAAGGCGGGTCTTTCGGCGCACCGCGACTTCCAGCCACTCCCCTATCTCTCGCCCCAGTTCAGCGGAAGTCTCCGGCTTTTTATTCGAGGGATCATCGCCCCCTCCAAGCCATCCTTCGGACCATTCGGGAAACCAATTGGTGGTATCGGGGACCAGTCCCTCAGTCTGCTGGATCTCAGGAAGATCGGCCAGCCGGGTGAGGAGCTCCAGGCGTTCGACCCTCTGCGCGACGGTATTGAGGCCGTCAGCCGAGCGGAGGTCCATATCCTCCACCTGATCACTGGAAATCACGGAGGACGCCCCCTGCTTGACGAGGAGAGTGGAAGTGGCCTCGTAGATTTTGGGAGCCTTCGAGAGGTAGTAGAGCCCACCTAGGACTCCGAGGATGAGGCCCAAAGCGATCCAATACCAACGCCCGAGAAGGTCCATGACCAATTGACGGACGCGTTCGCGGGAGGAAGCGGAGCCTGAGTCATAATCTTCTTCGTCCGCAAAGGGCTCGAGTTCAATTTCTTTGAGGCGAGGTTTGTTAGAGCGGGCCATCGATGGGGTTGAATTAGGCTTGAAAAAGGGATTTTTGCAATAGAAATTACTTCACGTCGTATAACCGGATGGGTCAATCGGATCGCAAAGCGCTGAGGGGTAATCGAAAAATCAATTTCCCCATTTTTGCTAAACTTTGACGCTAAAACAGGAAAGGGTTCAGTGAGCATCAACTTCCCCGACATCTGGGCTCCTCGCGGCGCAGGCAAGGTGGGCAATAAAGAGGATCTTGCTAAGCTATTTGCGGCGATCAGCGCCTTCTTCGTTGCTTGGATGAAGGACCGATCCTAAAACCACCTCTCGGCGATACTGATGACATCATTGGGTTGCAGCTTAATGGCGGCGCTCCCTTTCTCGGCGAGTTTATTGAGATCATAGACCGTCTTATTCTGACCACGGGTCACGCTGACCTTTTTTTGATTGGCCACCTCGGTGAAGCCACCAGCCATCGCGATGGCCGTCATGAGATCAAAGTCACCACTGAGCGGAAAGGCGATGGCGCCCGAATTTTTAACTTGGCCCAAGATCGTGACGGTCGTGTTCACGAACGGACTCTTGGGGACCACGACGCGATCTCCCCCTTTCAGAGGAAGGCGGCCGGCGGACCCGAACTGGATGTCCTTGTAGCTGAAGCTACTCGCAACACCATTAGAGGTGACACTGATTTTTAAAATATCAGCTTCCGGTCCAAGCCCCCCTGCGGTGGCGAGGGCCGAGGCCAGATCCATTTTTCCCGACTTGGGGATGGGATAGGTGTCAGGATTCTTGACGAAACCGATCACCGAAACCGAGCTCCGGGCAAAAAGATTCTCGTTCACGATGAGCTTGTCACCAGACTTCATGACAATGCGCCCGGCCGCTCCTTGAATCGAGTCATGCGAGAGGATTTGGACCTTCCCGCTTGCCTTGATGAGCTGAATATTGCTGGGGTCCGCCATCTCGGTGATCCCGCCAACGGACGCCAAAGCCGATCCGACATCAAGGTCACCCGCCTGCGGGATGGGAACCTGGCCAGGCTTCGTCACTTGTCCAATGACAGAAGCAAACTCGGTGGCATATTCCGAGACGGTGAGGGTGATCTTGGGATAGCGAATATACTTGGCATACCGTTGCAGAATTTCCGCGGAAGCCTCGGTCAAACTGAGTCCCCCGATTGTCACTGAATCGATGAGGGGAAAGACGGCTTCTCCGCTCTTCAGAATGGTCACGTCAGAATCAAGTTCAAGCTCTTCGTAAACCGAAAGCTTAACGATATCATTCGCTCGTAAAATATAGGATTCCCGCAGATCTGGTTGAGCTTCCGCTTCCTCTTGCGCTGGAAGAAGGTGGGGAACGATTAAGGATCCTAACAAGAGGGGGAAATAAGAGATCTTTTTTATGAGTTTCATCGTTGAGGTATTTTTCTTAGAAATCCGTTAGAAGACAACGGTCGAGATGGGATCAAAAACGCCATTGGATCCCAAGGCCTGATTGCAGTCCGTCCCAGGACGAGTTTCCAGCGGTAGTTGAGAGGTCTCTCCAAGCCACGCTGAGAGTGAGGTCCGCCTGGTCCTGATAAACCGGGAAGGTCAGGGCGGCAGAGAGTGCTAAATATTTTGAATCCCGGACACCGACCAGGGTGGGTTGGGAATCCGTGGGATTGCGATCCTCGAAGGAGACTCCTAATTGTGCGCGCGCCGTGCGGATTTTCCTCCAATAATTGAAACGATAAGAAGTGACCTCATCGAAACCACCTCCCCGTGCTAAACTCGCTTGGGAATCACGGATCATTTCCAAATCAAAGCCCCAAAGACTGGAGGCTCGATAGGTGAGAGCTGCCGACCAGTTCAGGAGGGTGTCTTCCCCGCTGAAGGGAGAATCGGCCGTATCAATACCAAAGGAAGAACGCAGCTTGACCTTGCTGGCAAGTTGGTAGTCGAGCCTCAGAGTTGGGCCCATCACCGTGAATTCCTCATCACCCACTCCGGTCCTCGTTCCGTGTCGAAATCCCGGACCGACAGTTAGCAGAGGGGACATTCTCCAGAGGGCGGAAAGGCCAGTGGTGACTGAAGAAGTGTCACCAAAACCGCCGGTTTGGCTCTCGGTCGTCCGCTGGTTCCAAGAAGCAAAGAGAGAAGTCTTACCAGTGAAATGATAGCTCGCAAGAAGACCGCTACCATAAGAAAACTGCTCGATGAAGCTACTGGTCAGGCGATTGAACCCGGAGGTCGATGAGATTCCGGAGGTGAAAGAGGCCACGACCTTCTGAGAGCGGTATCCCCCGTAGGCGCGAAGAGAGTAGTTGGTCGCGCTGAAGTCATCACGCTTCTGATAGAAGTCATGCTCAAGGCCTGCGCGCGCACCAAGCTTCCAGCGGCTGTTTACAAGTTCATAAGAAGCTTGGACCGCAGGGGTAATGAGCCAGTCAGATTCAGGGTCAAGCGCCTGCTGGGCGACGTTTGAATCGTAGAGGGTGTTCAGCCTCAAGGTGAAATCGAGCCCCGAGAGGCCTCTCTCCTTGGCACTCGAGGCGGCCCTGGCGGTTGAAAAACCCCGTGGCAAGGATGGCAGCTCACCTGCGACATCCCTCCCAAAACCACTGAGAGCGGAGAGCCCGAATAGCAACAGGCCTGCGCTATTCGGGAACAATCGAGTCATGGGACCGAGGGCCACCAATACTAGATTGGTGTGCTTCGTCAACTAGGAACGACGACGACCAAAAAGGAAGGCGGAACCAAGAATCAAAAGAGCGGCACTGGACGGCTCGGGAATGGAAACGGCAATATTATCGAAGATAAGCGAGTGAGCAGATGTCCCTTCAGCGCCCAACGGGTTATGGGTCATCGCGATCGTTTCCAAGGTCACTCAAGCCAACTCCACCAAGAGTCGCAAATGGCGCATTTGGCAGTCCTCCGCCAGATGCTCCATAGGAGAAATCAGTCGCCCCTGCCGAAAAATCTACTTTAAAGACATAACCGGAGGACGCATTGACGGTAGCTGAGGTAGCTGAAGGAACAGCGTTACCAATTCCCACCGCGACATCCCAGACCTCATTATCGCCCACCGTCGGAGTGAGGACAATCTGAGCAATATTTGCGTTTGCACTATCCCTGAGCGCGACACTGAATCCATCGCGGCCCGTGAAAGCATCAGCAGAGTTATCATCAATCCCAAGATTAAAGCTTACTCCTACCCCTCTAAGTGGGAGTGGTGCTCCCGCTACGTTGAGTGCGCCTGAAACGGTTGTAGAAGTATTTGGTGAAGTGTTGCCAAACTGGGTCCCGAGGAAGCCGGCGTTCGAACTACCAGCCCCAAAATCCTTAACTCCTATGTATGCGAGGGGGGAAGTACTCCCAAACGCAGATGGATTGTCACTATCTTGAGTCCAACCGGTGACACCTCCTTTAAAGAGGTCGCCATCAGCTTCCGATTCAAAGTCGTAAGAGAAGGTTGTTGCACCCTGGGCAGAAAGGCCAAGCAAAACCGATAGTCCGATGGACGGTGCGACGAATGTTGAAATTTTCATGAATTTATTGGTATTTTAAATGTTAAGAGTGTGAACGACCTGAAATTAAGGTTGGCTAACGTTGATTGGTGCATCGAGTTCCACGTCACTCGGGACGAACTCAGTCGATGCCGGAAGATTGAGGTTTGCCGCACTCACGCCCGTTTGGAAATTAGCTGGGGAATTAGTAGTTACAGGCGCCCCAGTTGGTGCGTTAGTAGCGTCCAAAGCAGTCACCACAAGAGCCGAATTCAACACAACCGTATAAGTGCCTCCGGATAGGATGGCATATGTAGTTTCCTGCGTCTCCGACTTGGTGAATCCCCCTGCACCATCTGGAACAATTACTTCCGTCTGACGCTTTGCGGTGATGTTACCATTTGAATCAGTTGAGACAGTCGATCTTACAGCTTGGGTGACGATTAAGCCGTCTACAACGACTTGCGAGTAGACAGTTTTAATATTTGGACCAGAAATGAACTGTGCCGCGCTAGGGGAAAGCGAGCCGAACATCAAGATGAGAGACGATACGAAAGTTGGGGTTAACTTCATGTGCTGTCTTTTAGCTCTCAATTGAGAATAAGTCAATTTTTTTATGACTCTTAAAAATATTTTGGGGGGCATCAGATTAAATGATTTAAAAAATGCCCGCGATTCCCGTCTTTGAACGCAAAACGAATAACCCACTAACTTAAAGTGTTTTTGAATTGGCTTAACGCGTCACCTCATGTCCAAATCCAAGCCAACATCGGTGTTTTTTATCACCGAAATTATTTTCACGTTTGATCCTAAAGATACCTTAACCTTTTCCAGTTTTCCTCTATCCGGACCATCCCAGACCCTCCAACTCGGTCCGCTGATCTCCCTCCCCTACAAATCAGCCGTCAGCATTCCAAGCGCGACGATGCTATTATGAAGAGCGTGCATCGCAACAGGAACCCAGAGGTTGCCCGTTTTCTCACGAGCAATGCCAAGGGCAATGCCGAAGACGAAGATGAAGGCAAGGAGGATGGGCTCGTATTGCAGGTGCAAAGCAGCCCAAAGGGCGGAGGTGACAATAATGGTCACCCAGAGACTGCGCTGGGTTTCTCCCCGCCAGCCGCGCCAGAGGATCCCGCGGAAGACAAATTCTTCCACAAGCGGAGCGCCGACCGCGAGGCCGAGGAAGAGGAGGATGGGAAAGTCGGTGGAGGCCGCCATTTGCACCATCGATTCGTGCATTTCATCGAGGCCCAGTGAGGGTCCCAGAAGCCCCATCCCAAGACCGAGAAGATAGGTGACGGCAAGCCAGAAGGGCCATTTCCACCAGCGGACAGCGGCACTCCCAAGGTATTCCCAGCCCCCCCAGGGCTTCTTTACTTTTCCGAGGAACCAAGCCACGGGACAAACGGCAAAGATGGTCATAAAAGAAAGGAGCCCAATGAGATCACCATCCATCAGACGGACCATCAGCTCGTCCGCATCGAGCGGCTCGTTACTCTTCGCGATCTCGCCGAAGAGGCCCTCCTTCAGCATGTAGATGACGAGGCCGATTCCCTGAACGGTTTGCCAAATCATCAAGAGGATCACGCCCCACAGGAGGGTGAAGCAAATGTTCCAGGGAGTTTTTTCGACTTCCGGAAGCGGCGGCGGCTGTGCCTCAGCATGCGGAGGGTGGTAGGGATTCTCCATGAGGTGGAATGTTCAGCGCTACTTCCGGCCGGTCATCATGGTCCAGTGCTTTCCATGAGGACCGATCCCGATGAGGTTGGGGCGATCGCTGAACATAATGAAACGGTGACCATCGGAACCAAACCAGGCATTGTAGGCGGAGGTGTGCGAAGAGGATCCCATGAAGATATTTTCGCCGGTCCAGCGATGCTGGAACTTGGCGATACGGGCCCGGTCACCGGGAGACTTCTTCCCTTTCACGGGAGACTCATGGGCGAAAAATCCTATGGTGGCCATATCGACCGAGTGTCCCGTAGCGGCCTCTGAAAGGCGTTCTTCCATGAGAAGGGGCGTGATCCCGAAGAGGGAGCGATTCTCGTTCAGGTATTTCGAGAAATCTTTCTGAGAGGTATTGGCCCACCCGCAGGCCGCGTTCGTGGCGTTCACCTTCTTGAGGGCGGCGACTTCTCTTTGCACGGCAGCAATCTGGGATTTCGTTTTGAGATAAACTTCTCCATCGAAAGATTCCTTGAGCGCGCCTTGTTGGTCGAGTTCTTCGCTCGCAAGCTCTTCTCCCTGGGCCAGCAAAATTTCCCGCTGCACCTCGGCGAGGGCGGTGGAAATGGCGGAGACGGAGGCGTCGAAGCTACCAGAGTCAGCAGAGGCGAGCATACGGAGCTGGCGGTTGAGCTTGGTGAGGGATTCCATTTCACCCTGCAGCATGCGGATCTTACCGGGGTCCTTTTTGTAGTTGGTATGGATGAGAGGGAAAATACGGGCGCGCTCGGCCAGAAGCTTTTCGGTGAGGAGATCGCTGCCGAAGTAGGGATTGGCGCTCTTGTCGTTGAGAAGTCGGCCGAGGCGTTTCTCGTGGGCGGCGAACGCTTTTTCCAAAGTGCGTTGATAGACCTCCCTTGCGGATTCCCCATAGAGTTGGAAGGTGCGGTAGGCAGCCTGACGTTTGCCGGGATCTTTATCCTGCATCCACTGGAGAGCCTTCCGCACCGCCATGGCCGGGATCACTGGCTCGGTATCCTGCGCACCAAGAGGGGCTGCCAGCAGGACCGCACAGAGGAGGGTCGAAAATCGTATCATCGAGCTGAGAGGGTAGAACCGGTGGTCATTTTTTCAACGATGGAGTTTTTCATCACTTGACCTGGAAGGCGCTTCGTCCTTTCGTGACGAGATGCAGCGCATTCAATTGAAGTCCAAACTCCACCGGGCAATCATCAAACAGGCCGACATCGACTACGAGGGAAGCATTGAAATTCCCGGGGATCTTATGGAGGCCGCCGGACTTTGGGAAGGTGAACGAGTGCTCGTGACGTCCATGACTGCCGGAGGGCGCCTGGAAACCTACGCACAAACCGGAGAGCCTGGCACCGGAAATATCATCATCAATGGCGGAGCGGCTCACTTGATAAAAAAGGGCGAGCGAGTCACGATCATGGCATTTGGCATTTCCGATAGTCAGATCATCCCACGCCGCCACGTCCTCAACGATCACAATAAGATCATCAAATCCTCAGGGATTTAGACGTTTGACGGAAAATCGATTCCGGACAATTGATGAAGCAAGCGACGGAACTCACTTGTGGGGAAAATTTGCGAATCCGATTCGCACGGCTCTCGACCGCACCTTTTGCTCCCTGAGCCACTCCGGGGTAGTCCATATGCGGGAAAAATTCAGGCCCCGGTCCCGGCATCTGCTGGTCGAGCATCCCAAAGTGAAACCCGCAGAGAGGACAGGAAATCGCCTAGCTCTGAAAGCGGGTTTGGCAGATTGGGACAATCTGCAAGGCTCGCCAAGCGCCAAAGAGAATGAGCAAAACTCCGTCTTTACAACTGCAGATGATTCCCTACCTTCTCGCGGCCCATGACTCTCGCATTTCTCGATATCGGCATTTGGATCAAGCTGGTAATTATCGCCCACGTAGTGGTGAGCGCTTTACTCATTCTCGTAATCCTTATGCAGCGGCCCAAGCAAGAAGGCCTCGGCGCAGCTTTTGGCTCCGGTGCTACTGATGCCGTCTGGGGTGCCCGCACCACCGACGTCCTCCAACGCGCGACCGTTTACCTCGGAACTCTCTTCTTCGTCTTCTCGCTCGTTCTCGCCATCCTCGTGGGGAAGAACAACGATATTAAGAGCAAGCGCGCTGACGTTGATGGAGCCGAGAAGGTGATCGAGAAGGAAGAGGAAGTAGTCCCTGTGCTCGATCCTCCGACGATCGACGAAACAGAAGAATTTAAAAAGCAGCTCGAAGCAGCCGCGGCTCCTGCACCCACCGGCGAACCGTCCGTAGTGTCCGAGCCTGTCGTCGTTCCACCGCTTCCGGTTGTTCCTGTGGAAGGCACTGAGACACCCACGCCGGCACCTGTTGAGGTTCCCAAGACTCCGGTGACGCCTCCCGCAGGCGAGTAATTTTAACCTCACCCAATCATGAGCGACCCCGCTTTACCAGCTTGGGCTCGCGAAGATGCTTTCCCGCTCAAGCCGGAAGACTCAAAATATGGCTTCCGCGATCAAGCCGGAAAGCTCACCTCTTTTGAGTCTCTCAAAGAGCTCAGGAAATATCTCGCAGCCGGGAAAGGCAAACTCGCTTGGGTCTGGGTGCCCGAGCACGACCGCTTCATCGCGCCCGAAGAAGTTCCCGGCCTCGCCACCTCGCTGAAGAAACGGCGGGCCCTTTTATCGAGTGACGACCTGGAAGCGGGACGCAAGGGAATCGTCATCTTCACCTTGGCCATTCTTTACTTCGGCTACACGGCCTATTCCAAGGGCGGGTTCGAGGCCCTCAAATCCTCACAGAGCGTTGGGATTGGCGCCATTCTTCTCCTCCTCTTCGGAGCCCGCCCTCTCTGGGGAGGCTACAAGGGCATGCAGGAAATGAAGTCCACTTCGGCCGAGACCCTTACCGAAGAAATCCCGGAAGCCCGCTTCGATCTCTGGCTCATCAGTCAGCCCTCCCGCCTCACCATCCTCTTCTGTGGTCTCCTCTGTGCGGTGTTCGTGGTGCAGCTCTTCACCGATGGCATCGCCGCCGCCGGCATCGTGAAGCCCGCCTACAAGGCCGGCGAAACCTGGCGCCTCTTCACCGGAGCCTTCCTCCACGGAAACGTCCTCCACCTGGGGATGAACCTTTCGGCCCTCTGGTATCTCGGCCGACGCGTCGAAATCCTCGCCCGCTGGCCCCACCTCGCCAGCGTCTTTTTCCTCTCCATCGTCGGAGGCGGATGGGCCACTACCGCATGGGTCACCACCAATTCCGTGGGCATCTCCGGAGCGGTCTGCGGACTCCTCGGATTTCTCCTCGTTTTCGAAACCCTTCATCGCCCGCTCGTCCCCTCTCCCGCGCGCCGCCGCATGTTCGGAATCCTCGTTTCCCTCATCGTCATCGGATTCGTGGGCTTCCGCTTCATCGATAACGCTGCCCACTGCGGAGGCCTCCTCACTGGCGCCGCCTATGCCGCCATCGTGTTTCCCAAGTCGGCCGCCCTCTCCCGCCCGCACATCCTCAAGCAGGACCGCCTCATGGGAGGAGCTTCCGTCGCCTTAGCGGTCTTCTGCGGGCTTGCCGCAATGGTGATCATGCTGACACACTAGCCTCTCGTCGCGATGCTCCCTGACCTCAATACCGCCATTCCCGGACCCGAGTCTCTCCGACTCGCCGACGACCTGCGCGCGTATGAGAGCAGAAATGTCACCTACCTCGACGACTCATGGCCCGTCTTCTGGGAACGCGCCGAGGGCACCAATGTCTGGGACGCAGATGGCAATCGCTTCCTCGATCTCACCTCCGCCTTCGGAGTCGCGGGCCTCGGGCATCGCCATCCCGAAATTGTCGCAGCCCTTCACACGCAAGCCGACACCCTTCTCCACGGAATGGGCGACGTCCACCCCACCGCCCTCAAGGGCCAACTCTGCCAGGCCCTTTCCGACCTCACCTATGGCCGATGGAACGGCACCACAGGGAAAGTCGTCCTGTCAAATTCCGGCTTCGAAGCCATCGAAACCGCCCTCAAAACTGCCCGCCTCGCCACGGGTAAGAAAGGCCTCGTCGCTTTCCAAAACGGCTACCACGGCCTCGGCTACGGCAGCCTCCTTGGCACCGACCTCCCCAAATTCCACGGTCCCTTCGACGACCAACTCGCCCCCATTACCACCCGCCTCCCCTTCGGCGGAAATGAGATCGACTCCCTCGATGGCTCGGACATCGGCGCGGTCCTCGTGGAACCCATCCAAGGACGCGGCGGAAAAATCATCCCCCCACCCGATTTTCTTTCCCGCCTCCGCGATTGGTGCGATCAAAATGACGCCCTCCTCATCTTCGATGAAATCTACACTGGCTTCCATCGTAGCGGAAAAACCTTCGCTTGCGAATGGGACGGCGTCATCCCCGACCTCATCTGCCTCGGTAAAGCCCTCAGCGGCGGCTTCCCCATCTCCGCCTGCGTCGGCAAGGCCGAAGTCATGGACGCCTGGCCCGAGTCCACCGGCGAAGCGCTCCACACCAGCACCTTCCTCGGCCACCCGGTCGGCTGCGCAATGGCCCTCAAATCGCTCGAGATCCTCGAGCGCCCCGGGACCGCCGAAATGGTGACCCTAAAAGGAACCTACCTCGCCGAAAAACTCCGCGCCCTTTCGAGCCCAAACATCATCGAAGCCCGCGGCCGCGGCCTCATGTGGGGCCTCGAACTCAAGCAAAACGCCGGCTCCCTCCTCGGCTCCCTTTTACAAAAAGGCCTCCTCATCCTCGCCGACGGCCCCGAAGGAAAGGTCCTCTCCTTCACCCCTCCCTTCACCATCAGTGAAGAGGAAATCGACTTCGCGATTCAAGAGGTTGAGCAGCTGATTTAGGGAAAGTGGCTTACTGCTTGGCGCTCCGCTGTCAAAGCAGCCGATTGGAAAAGCATCCAAGATTTACGCAAATCCTACCCCTCAGACGCCCTTTGCCGGAAATTTCTTCCCCGCCCCATTCACGATAAAATCGGCTACCAAAACACCACTGAGGTAGCGGACACCTTTGCCGGATTAGAAGAGCAAATGACTCCTGATCAAAACGACTACTTCGATCTTCTTTGCGACCTCATTGAAAAATACGATCGAGAATCACTTCCTCCTCTCAAGGTCTCCGCTGTGCCACTCCTCCGACACTTCGCACTTCGAGCCGACGCGTTCATTTCCTGAAAAGGAAATCTTAAAATGCCCCCGTCCGCAGCAGGACCAACGTGCACGCTTCTTCGCATTCGATCCCCGCTTTTTCAAAAGCTGCCATCGGGTCGGCGGATTCCGTCCCCGGATTAAAAATCACCCTCCTTGGCTTCGCTAAAATAATCTCCTCAACCAGCGGCCCAAGACGATCCGGCCCGAGATAAAGCGTCAATGTCTCAATTTCCTCCGTGATCTCGCTCACCGACGAGTAACCCGCGACTCCCAGAATCTCTGCACCCGTCGGGCTCACCGGAAAGACCTCATGCTCGTGCTCCATCAAGAGGGCTTGAGCGATATGCGCATAGCGCTCCGGTTTCGCACTGGCTCCTAAGATGGCGACGTTCATGGACCTAGCTATAGCGAAACTCTCCGTTTTCAACGACTCCATTTCCCGGAGGAATCTCGACAAATCCCTGAGCCGATAGCGGCGTCACGAAGTCACCCGAGTTCTGTGGACGGAGCACGCGCAGCTTTCCCTCTTCATTGAGCAGGGCGGGCAAATAAAGCGTCAGTCGCTCATGCTGTTTCATCAGCGATTCGAGCGGCAGCAAAATCGGCTGCTCCTGCGGCAAGCCCACCAGCGCACGCAGCGCGGGGACCAAGTAGCGGTGAAACGTCGTGAGCGTAGAATTAGGATTCCCCGGGAGCGCCGCGACACCGTAGCAGAGGCTCTTAGCCTCTGATTCCGAATCCCCACCCCAAAAGGCCAGGGGCTTCCCTGGCTTCTGCGCCACTCCGTGGAAAAGGGGCGGACCAATGAGCGCTTCGAGAGCGGGCCGGACGTAGTCCTTTTTCCCCTTCGAAATCCCACCCGAAAGAATCACCAAATCACTCGACTCCATCGCCTCTTTGATACCCGACTTCGTCGCCTCCAAATCATCCGCCAAATGCCCCAAGGTCACTTCCGCCGCCCCCCAGTCCTCCACCGCCGCCTTCAAGGTGAGGCCATTCGACTGCCGCAGCTGGTGAGATGCCGGCTCCTCCTCCGGCGACACCAACTCATCCCCCGTCCCCAGCACCGTGATCCGCGGAAGCCGTGTCACCTCTAGTTGAGTCGCGCCCACCGAAGCCGCCAAACCAATCTGCCCCGGCCCGATCCGCGTTCCCACGGGCACGAGAAGATCGCCCGTCGAAGCATCCGATCCCAACCGATGAATGAACTGCCCCGCCACTCCTTCTCCCGTGACATGCGCATGAATCTCATCAATCTCCACCTCCTCATAAGGCACCACGGTATCGCAGTCAGGCGGTAGCGAAGCCCCCGTCATGATTTGCCAACACGCCCCGGGCGGGAGAATATCGGGCGTCGGATCTCCCGCTGCGTGAAGCCCGTGAAGCTTCAACGAGCCATGGGTCAGTTCATCTTTTCGAAAAGCAATCCCATCCATCGTGACCCGATCAAAAGGAGGGAACGCCCGATCCGCCACGATCGGCTCCCGCAGCACTCTTCCCAGCGCCCGATAAAGACTCATGATCTCCGGAGGCAGCGGGGTCAGCGTGGGCAGGATGAAAGCCTCGGCCTCAGCAGGTGAAATGAGCGACATGCCCTCAAGATGCACATTTTTTATTTTTTACCGAAGGGTTTTGTATTCTTCGGCGGGTTTCCCTTCGATGAAAGCAACATTCCTAGGCCTCTTACTCCTCGATCTTCTTGGCCCAAGGGTCACCAAGATGCACTGGCATTTCAAAATTGAGAAGCTAGCTTGGCGAGAGTGAAAAGCTTGTTGACCGCGCTCCTCCTCATATCGCCACTCCTCGCGGGAACTCAAATCCGCGTTGCCACTTACAACACATCGCTAGCGCTAAACACAAAGGGCCAGCTCTCCGCTTCCCTGCGGACCGGGACCTTCAGTCAGGCTAAAAGAGTCGCCGAACTCATCCAACTCATCGAACCCGACATTCTCCTCTTGAATGAATTCGACTACGACGCCGGCTCCTCAGCCCTCACCCGCTTCCACGACAAGTTCCTCAATGTCAGTCAAAACGGCCGGCCCGCGCAAAACTTCCCTTATCGCTACACTGCTCCGTCAAACACCGGAACCCCCTCGGGCTTCGATCTCGATAACAATGGCACCATCGACACCAGCCCGGGTGATCAGACCTACGGAAATGATTCCTTCGGCTTCGGCGAGTTCGAAGGAAAATACGGCATGGCGGTCCTCTCAAAGTATCCCATCAACACCGACGCCATCCGCACTTTCCAGCTCCTCAAGTGGACCGAGATGCCCGGCAACGTCATCCCTTCCGGCTACTACGCAGCCGATGAATTGGCCGCCCTCCGCCTTTCCTCGAAGAGCCACTGGGACATCCCCATTCAAATCGGCGGACAACGACTCCACTTCCTCGTCAGTCATCCCACCCCTCCCGTCTTCGATGGACCCGAAGATAAAAATGGCCGCCGGAATCACGATGAAATCCGCCTCTGGGCCGACTACCTTTCTCAGGAATCGCACAACTACCTGAGCGATGACTTGGGCACTGCGGGCGGCTTGAGTAGTGAGCGTTTCGTCATCGCAGGCGATCAAAATGCCGATCCCAACGCGGGCGATAGTTTTAACAACGCCATCAACCAACTTCTCCTCCACCCCAAAGTCGACTCCTCGATCACCCCGGAGAGAACCGGCAGCTCCACGACCTCCAATCGTTTCCACACCGCTACCTTTAGTCTCCGCGCCGACTACGTTCTCCCCTCGAAGGCGGGATTCAACAACCTCGGCGGAGCCGTTTTCTGGCCCACCGGAGGATCACCAGGAGCCAATCGCCTCAGCGCCTCAGACCATCGTCCGGTTTACATGGATCTCGAGCTTACCCCTCTCCCCGAAGAAGCCATTCAAGATCTAAATCTCTCTCTCGAGGACGACATCGTCACCCTCACTTGGGCCGGTGTGGAAGGTGCCAACTATCAAATCGAAGACAGCACAGACCTCCTCACTTGGGATTCTCTCGATGTGACCAATTCGTTTGAGAACGGCCAATGGTCATCCTCGTTTCCTTCTTTACAAACACAGCGCTTCCTCAGAATCACTCTTCCTTAAGCCTCCCACTCCCTCCCAGGATAACGATCACAAAAGTCACCACGATCCTCAAAAACCACCGCAGTAACATCTTCTTCACCAACGCTGCAAAACGAACCCGCCATAAAAAAAACCTAACCAGTAGAAGCCCCCTACTTTTGCCGCACGAAGCGCTCCTTCAGTAAAAGAGTGATCTTCTGCAGCTTCGAAAGACGGTATCGTTTCTCAAAGACCCTGAAGCCATCGTCCCGCATCCGATGAAGGAGCGTATAGTAGATCTGGTGCATCACCCGCGGCGCGAGGAGGGATTTAAAATCCTCTTTCGGGAGAAGCTCCGCCGCCTCTGCATAGAGACCCTCCACCCGTTCCTCCTGAAATGCCATGAACTTCAAGAAGCGTTCATCACGGGTCTTATCGATAAGATCCTTCTCGCTGAGGCCGAAGTCTGAAAGCTCCTCCATCGGAAGATAGATCCGGTTCCCGTTCTCAAGGTCCTCGTCGATATCTCGCAAAATATTGGTGAGCTGCAGCGCATATCCTAGCGCGACCGCGTAGTCCTTCGCGCGCTCGCCATCGGCACCAAACAGCGGAAGACAAACGAGGCCTACCGAGGAGGCGACCCGGTAGCAATATCCCTGCAGCTCCTCCCAAGTCTGAAAGCGCTGGGGATGTAAATCCATCTCACAGCCCTCGATAACATTGACGAAATACTCACTCGGAATGGCATAACGATCACGCACTGCCAGGATTTCCTCCTGTAAGCCCACGAGCCCCAGCGAAGGATCTACCTCGCTCGACTCAAAGATCTTTTTCCACCCTGTCAGCCCCGCCGTTTTTTCTTTTAATGGCAAGTCGAGGTCGTCGGCTAAATCATCAATGACCCGGCAGTAGGCATAAAAGGAAACCAAATGCTCACGCCGCTCCTTGGGAACACACTGGAGTGCGAAAGCAAGATTCGACTTCGCTTTTCGGGTGATTTCAGCAGAGGTCGGATCGGCTGACATTTACTCGATGATCCCCCAGTGACCGCTCGTGAAGGGCCAGAGAGCAAAGAGGGCCGGGCCAACAAGATTGTATTGTTTGACCGTTCCCCAATAGCGGGAATCGAGGCTCTCATCCGAATTATCTCCCATCGCAAAGAACTCACGGTAGTTACGATTCTCCACTTCCTCGTCTTTCAAAGTCTGACTATACTTCGCGTCCATAAAGCGAGCGCCATAACGACTCTGGCTCCCTGCACTTAAGAAAGTATATCCGCCATAGCCATTCTCCCGATCAGTTCCGTTGGCTACCCGTTGTATAGTCTCTTCCCTGGCAATGCTTCCATTCACCCAGAGTTGAGGCTCATCAACCTGAAGAGTATCGCCCGGCACTCCCACCAAGCGTTTGATGTAGTGAGTCCCGCCCTGCTGGCTCGACATCAGTGCCCCTTTAGCATCGGTATCGATGCCCCGAGTATTGAAGACAAACGACTCTCCTCGCTTGGGCTGTCGGAAATGGTACGACACCTTGTCCACTAAGACGAGATCACCCGAGGTGAGGCTTCCTTTAAAAATGGTCTCTCCTTTTCGAAAATGAGGCCCCGGCCTAAGCCGCCTAGTGCGATCAAAGTGCCTCCCAATGGTAGGAATTTGCATCGCCTCGTTTTCAGGCGATCCAATCGTGACGTAGCTTCCGTCGGTGAAGGTAACCCGGGTGCGGGAGAATAGGAAGAAGCTCTTATCCTCGATGGACCTGATCGTGAGATCTTTCTCCGCGACCTCGTCCGTATAGGTTTTTCCTTTCAGCACAAAATCAAAGGCCCTAGCTCCAAACCATGGCTTTTCCCAGCCTTCCTCATTGGCCTTGGATTCTGCGATGATGCCATTGAGAGACGGTTGCATCGATCCCGTAGGAATACGGAAGGGTTGAATAAAATAAGCGCGCACTCCCAGGGCGACCACAATCGCGACCCAGAAGACTTCGATGTTCTCCTCAATCCAGCTCGGCGGACGATAGTGAGCGAGCGATTTCTCGCAGACCTTGCGGACCTGCTTCGAGCTCTCCTTTACAGCCTCAAGATCCTTGTTCTTGATCGCAGCCTTCAGATCCGCCCGACGCGATTCGATCTCATCGATTTTCGAGGGCTCAAGTAGATCGCGCTTATAGTGGACAAACTTATTGGCCCCTTTGTAGAGCAAGAGAGCTTCCTTTTTCCAGCGGGGAGTAAACACGTCGGAAGAATGCGAGTCTTCGCTCCATCTTTCAAGGGCGAAGTGGGGCCCTACGGGCCAGTTCTCAGTTCTCGGTTTTAGCTCTTAGCGGGAGGAGGAAAATCCTGTGTTCCGGTTCTTGCTGAAAACTGAAAGCCCAGAACTGAAAACTTCAGCGAAGCTGCCTGACTTCCAACTTCCGGTAGGAAACTGGATCGCTGTGATCCTGGAGCATGATCCGACCTTTAGGATTCTTCGCGAAGTCCGGCTTCCCCTTGAACTTAGACTTGGCATGCAATTCCTTCCATTGATCCGATCCCACCGTGATCTCGATCACTTTTTCCCCGTTGAGGAAATGTTGCAGGTGGAGACCTTTGACAACGATGCGAGAGGAATTCCACTTTCCAACCGGCTTAAGCTTCTTCTTATCAGGATCCGCTTCCAGAAAATCGTAAAGCGAGGCAGACTGGCGAATCCCGCCATTCTTCCCATCGGGATGGTTCGCATCATCAAGGACCTGATATTCTGGTCCCAGGAGCTGATTTCCATACTTCGTGACACGGTATTTCACGCCGCTGTTTCCTGCTTTAGAGATCTTCCACTCGAAGCGGAACTCGAAGTCGCCATACTCCTTTTCAGTGTATATGCTTCCGCCCTTTCCTGCGAGAGCCAAGACCCCCTTCTCGGCAGTCCATCCGCCTTCCTCCAAAGCCTTCCCGGCGCCGTTGGTCCAACCCTTGAGGGTCTCCCCATCAAAGATGGGAACCCATTCGTCAGCGATGGAGGGAATGATGAGACAGAGAGAAAAAAGAAGCGACTTCATGAATGTAAATACGAAGTCCATCGCTCCATGTATCAGTTGTTTTCGAGAACCCGCGCACCGAAGAAATTCTTAGGAACAAGATTCCTCTCAATCTGATGAATCACCTCATACCACTCCGCATCTCAAAAGAGAGGAAAGAGCGCTGTGCCTTGGAGTCAAGAGCCGGGCGCTTTCTCGAAATGGCAGCGTTGATCCTCCGTGGTGGTGCACCCAAGGATATTTCACCCGAACCACGCCTTCGTCCCGCCTTGCCCTTTCAAGAAGTCACTCCGGCATTCGTCTCTTTTGAAACACTCCTTGGTATTATAACCCCAAATGCCTCCCAATATCAGAGGGAGTCAGGGAAAGTTCACTACGCCCGGCCAGCAAAGCCACTTCGGCAGCTCGTCCGGTCAACCAAGCTCCTGCCCGCGCAGCATCGATCAAAGTCAATCCACCCGCCACCAAAGATCCAAGAACGCCGGACAAGGTATCTCCCTGCCCACCCGTCGCCATTCCGGGGTTTCCTGTCGTGTTATAGAAAAGGGGCTCATCCGCTTGCGTCACAATCGTCCGTGCTCCCTTAAAAAGCAGCGTGGCCGGACAACGATCTGTGAATTGAAGCGCCCGCTCGGCGCGAGTTCCCTCGGCCGGGACCAACCGTTGGAGCTCTCCAGGATGAGGGGTGACGAGAACGTCTTCTTTTAAAAGATCCAGTCGCCGGGCATCGGCAATCATGTTGAGCCCATCGGCATCGAGAATCGTGGGCAGCGCTACCGCCTCCAGATACTCAATCAAACGAAAGGCAATCTGGGAATCTCTTCCAAGACCTGGACCGATCACGATCGCGTCCGCCTTGATTTCACGCCAATCATCGGGACGCGCTTTCACCATGATTTCCGGCGGCACAAGCCGAAGCATCTTTTCGATGTCGCATTCTTCCACCAGCAAAGTGATTAATCCGCCACCCGCCCGAAGCGCCCCTTGCGCACAAAGGACCGCCGCTCCCACGAGTCCCGGAGATCCCGCAATGATCGTGACACGCCCCGCCTGCCCCTTGTGAAAGGAAAATGGACGGGGCGGTAACAGCGAACGAACCGTCGAGGCAGTCGTAAGGGCATCACCCGTTTCTGAAACAGGGAGTTCTTCGACTTCGATGAGTTCCAGCCGACCCACAAAATTGGTGGCAGAATCCGCCACCAGTCCCTTTTTGGGGATCCCCACCGTGAACGTCCAATCCGCCACCACGACGCCCGCCTCACCCGTGTCGGCATCGAGCCCCGATGGAAGATCCATCGCAACCGTGCGTGCTCCCGCAGTTCTCCGGAGCGCATTCATTTCCTGCGCCAGACCCGCGAGAGGTTCGCGAAGAACCCCGGAAGCCCCAATACCCAAAAGTCCATCGAGCAACAAAAACGCACCCCGACGAAAGCCCGAAACCTCCTCTCCCAACTCCTCCCATTTTTTCCGAGTCAATGGCGCCATTTCCTCAGGAGAAAGACGCGTCCGCACCTCGACCGCCCACCCTGCATCCTTGAGATGACGTGCCACCACGAGCGCGTCACCGGCATTATGCCCTTTTCCTAAAAAGGCGATGACCCTCCCGGGCTCGACGTGGTCCCGCAAGATTACCGAAGCCATACGCCGCCCCACTTTTTCCATGAGCGCCTCCGCCGAAGCTCCCCGCGCGAAGGCGGCCGCTTCCACCTCCTGCATTTCCACACACGTAATCATCACTCTATTGTTTCACGATGGAATAAAAGGCCTCGCAGTGAGGATAAGAAAATGATGCCCCAAGAACGCATGGGCTAGGATAGACAGCTCTCACTAGGGATGAAGAGCCGAATTTTCAGCGACTATCTCCCTGAAGCGACAATAAGATCACGCAACTCGGCCGCGGGACCGATCAGATCCTCCCGTTTTGACATTTCCTCAACCGTGAACGGCATGCGAATCCGCCAATTCTTGCCGCCCAGAGTGCCCGGGATATTGAACCTCTCACTCATCCCGTAAATATCGGTGATCATGAGGGCCGCATAGCGCGAGTTGGTTTCAACAAGCGCCTTGAGAAGCGCCGTCTTCACCTCGTCATGGTAGGCCCGATAGCTCACGTGATCGTCCGGAAGGTCCAGCCCCGAAAACTCACTCAAGATTCTCAAATTCCACAGGGCGCCGACTCGTTCGCCTTCATCGTTGCTTGAGATATTTGCCCGAAACTCTTCCCACATCGCCGCGATTGGCGGGTGGTCATGCGTGGCATAAGTCGCGAAGGAACAACGGAGATAATCCCTCCCGGGGATCGGATGCTCGAGACCATCTTCTCCGTGGAATGCTTCCCAGTGACAAACCTTGAAGCCGGCAATCCCCACTTTTTCCAAATGCGGCCTCACATAATGAGGCACCGCACCAAGATCTTCGCCCACCACTTCGCCATCGCCCGCTGCTTCCTGCACCGCCTTCAAATACTTGTCTCCACACGCCAAGTTGAACGCGCAATGCTCCTCGCTGTCATCGGGGTATGGCTTGAAGCCCGGAAGTAAGCCACCCGTCCGCGCCGCCGCTTCTTCATGCGTCAGAGGAAGAAACTCCCCATTCCGCTGCGGTCGCCAAGGGAAGGAGTAAATACGATAGAACCCGAGAATGTGATCGATGCGGAAGATGTGAAAAACATCAGTGAGCTTATCGACGCGCCTGCGCCACCAAGCAAAGTTATCCTGCTCCATCAGGTCCCAGCGATAGGCCGGAATCCCCCAGTTCTGACCCCACTTCTGGGTGAAGGCGTCATCCTTGAAAACAGTCTCCGGTGGGGCGCCTCCACACCAACTCAGATCAAATCCTTCACGCTCAAAAAAAACGTCCGCGCTGTAGTAAGAAATTCCAATCGGAATATCCCCCATCAACTTCACCCCGCAAGCTCCCGATTCCTCACGAAGAGTTCGCCACTGCGTGAAGGCAACCCACTGCACCCAAGCATAGTAGCGCAGACGTTCCTCCGACCCTTTTCTCTTCGCAATGAAATCGTGGGCTAATTCAGGATCACGATAGTTGATGCTCCAGAGATCCCAGGTCTCGCGCCCCCCCTCCTGGTCCATCAAAAAACGGAATTTGGTGTAATTCTCCAACCATTCTTTTTCCGTTTCGCAAAAGGCCTCGAATTTCTCGCTTCCTTCGAATTGCGCAAAACCTTCTTCAAGCAAATCCCGCTTCAGACGTTTCGCCTCCTCGTAGTGAACCAGATCGCCTTCAAGAAATTCCTCGCTCAGGCCCGCCCTCACTTCATTGACGCGGGCCTCTCCAATCTCCGGAACCGACGACAAATCAATCAAGCTGGGCTCAAGCGCCACCGAACTGATGGCATTGTAAGGTGAATCATCCGCACCGGTTTCATTGATCGGAAGAAGTTGGAGAAACTTCACCTCATGATCGACCGCCCAACCCACCAGCTTGCGCAAGCCTCCGACATCACCAATGCCGAGGTCGCCTTTATGTCGTAGACTGGTCACCGGCGCGAGAACGCCCGCTACTTGATCGCTCGAATCGCTCATGTTCAACTTGGTAAGGCAGGCAAACTGCATCCGGTTTTCAAAGGCTTACAAGCCGTCGCTCCATACTTAAATCAGCCCATGGTGCTCCTGCAGCGAGGTCACCGTGAACTCCTTCTCCTGAAGGGAACGGATCGCTTTCACGCTCGCTTCTGCGGCCGAAAGATTCGTGCAGTGGCTGACCTTGTGCTGGACGGCGCCGGAGCGAATCTTGACTTCATCAGCTCTCGCTTCGTGACCGGAGGGAGTGTTGATGATAAGATTAAGATCGCCGTTCTTCATCATGTCGATGACGGTCGGGCGCTTGCCTTCGCTGAGTTTATAGAGGCGGCTGACTTCGATCCCCTCGTCCTTAAGGCGCTTGTAGGTGCCTCCGGTTGAGAAAATCTTGAAGCCTAGATTGGCGAGATCGCGCGCGATGGGCATCGCGCGGTCCTTGTCCCGATCACTGACGGAGAAGAAGACGTTGCCTTCCTTGGGAAGTGGGTTGAAGGCGCTGATCTGCGCTTTGGCATAGGCCATGCCGAGGTCGATATCGGCTCCCATGACTTCTCCGGTAGATTTCATTTCCGGTCCGAGGACAATGTCGATGCCCGGGAAACGGCTCCAAGGGAAGACGGCTTCCTTCACGCAGAAACAAGGAGGCATCACTTCTTCGGTGAAGCCGAGATCAACGAGTTTCTTACCAACCATGACCTTAGCAGCGAGCTTCGCGAGAGGGATTCCGATCGACTTGGAAACGAAGGGCACGGTGCGGGAGGCACGCGGGTTGACCTCGATGACGTAAAGCTCGTCGTCCTTCACTGCGAACTGAATGTTCATCAGCCCGATGACTTCAAGTTCCTTGGCGAGGGACTTTGCCCCGATCATGATTTCCTCTTTGATCTTATCGCTGAGGGAGAAAGAAGGTAAGACACAGGCGGAGTCACCGGAGTGAATACCAGCCTGCTCGATGTGCTCCATGATGGCACCGACGACGCTGGTCTCACCATCGGAGATGCAATCGACATCAATCTCAGTCGCGTTCTCAAGGAAGCGGTCAACAAGGATGGGGCGATCGGGAGCTATATCGGTGGCGTTATTGATGTAAGTTCTCAGCTCATCGTCATCATAGACGATCATCATGCCACGTCCGCCGAGGACGAAGCTCGGACGGACAAGAACCGGAAAGCCAATGCGGGCGGCGATCGCGACAGCTTCATCTTCCGAAACGGCGGTGCCCGCTTCGGCTTGCTTGAGGCCGATCTTATCAAGGAGGGCCGAGAAAAATTTACGGTCCTCGGCAAGCTCGATGGACTTGGGAGAGGTTCCGATGATGGGAACGCCATGACGCTCGAGATCGGCCGCTAGGTTAAGCGGAGTCTGGCCGCCGAACTGCACGATGACGCCATCGGGCTTCTCTTGATCGCAGATATTAAGAACATCCTCAAGAGTGAGGGGCTCGAAATAAAGTTTGTCCGAAGTGTCGTAGTCGGTGGAGACGGTCTCGGGGTTGGAGTTCACCATCACTGACTCATAACCAAGCTCGCGAAGAGCGAAGCTGGCGTGAACGCAGCAGTAGTCGAACTCGATTCCCTGGCCGATTCGGTTCGGGCCGCCACCGAGGATAACGATCTTCTTTTTGTCCGTCTCGCGGGCTTCGTTTTCGTCGCCGTAAGTCGAATAATAATAAGGAGTGGCCGCTTCAAATTCCGCCGCGCAGGTATCGACAAGGCGATAAGTCGGGATGATGCCCTTTTCTTTCCGCTCAGCGCGGACCTCGTCCTGCGTGATGCCGCGAGAATGGGCAATCTGGATATCGGAGAAGCCGAGCTTCTTGGCGCGACGAAGGTCGAGGTTCGCGAGATCTTTCCCCTCTTCGACGATCACGCGCATGTTCTCAAGAAACCATGGATCGATCTGAGTGGTGTCGAAAATCTCCTCGATGGTCCAGCCTTGTTGAAGGGCGACACTGAGCCAGAAAATACGCTCGGCATTGGGAACCTGAAGCTTCCGCTCGATCTGCTCGCGAGTGGACTCCGGGTCTTTACCATCGAAGCCAAAACCGAAGCGGCCGGTCTCAAGTGAACGGAGGGCTTTTTGAAGGGACTCTTTAAAGGTGCGTCCGATGGCCATCACCTCGCCCACCGCCTTCATCGAAGTGGTGAGAACGGGATCGGCAGTCGGAAATTTCTCGAAAGTGAAGCGAGGAATCTTAGTGACCACGTAGTCGATGGTCGGCTCGAAGCTCGCAGGAGTTTCCTTGGTGATATCGTTCGGCAGTTCGTCGAGGGTGTAACCGACGGCGAGCTTTGCCGCGATCTTGGCAATCGGGTAGCCGGTCGCCTTGGAAGCTAGGGCGGATGAGCGGCTCACCCGCGGGTTCATCTCAATGATAATACAACGACCGGTCTTGGGATCGACGGAGAACTGGATGTTCGACCCACCCGTCTCGACCCCGATCTCGCGGATGACGGCGAAGGACGCGTCCCGCATGATTTGATACTCGCGATCAGAAAGCGTCTGGGCCGGAGCTACCGTGATGGAATCACCGGTGTGGACTCCCATTGGGTCGAAGTTTTCAATCGAGCAAATGACGACGCAGTTGTCCGCGTGGTCGCGCATAACTTCCATTTCGTATTCTTTCCAACCGAGGAGGCACTCTTCAACGAGGACCTCGGTGGTTGGGGAAAGATCGAGACCGCTCGTAACGATTGTTTCAAATTCTTCCTTGTTGTATGCGATCCCACCACCGGTTCCACCGAGGGTGAACGCAGGACGAATGACAAGCGGCATCATCCCGATCTCTTTCGCGATCTTCTTCGCCTCCTCCATCGAGTGCGCCACTCCCGAGATGGGGAGGTCAAGGCCGATCTTAATCATCGCGTCTTTGAAACGTTGACGATTTTCGCCCTTATCGATGGCGTCAGCATTGGCGCCGATCATGCGGACCCCATACTTATCGAGGGTTCCGGCATCGAAAAGCTCGATGGAGACGTTCAGCGCAGTCTGACCTCCGAGGGTCGGCAGGAGCGCATCGGGCCTTTCTTTGATGATGATCCTCTCAATCGACTCCGGAGTGATCGGCTCGATATAGGTCCGCTCCGCAAATTGCGGGTCGGTCATAATCGTTGCCGGATTGGAATTCACGAGAACGACCTCGTAACCTTCCTCGCGCAGCGCCTTGCAAGCTTGGGTCCCGGAGTAATCAAACTCACAACCTTGTCCAATGACGATGGGGCCGGCTCCGACCACGAGGATTTTTTTGATGCTAGTGTCCTTCGGCATAGGGTCTGTCTAAAACTTCGTCTATCTGACAAGACCGCCCGATTTTGTAAAGCGCCATCGGACTTTCTCGCAAATCCTTCGCTCTCCTTAAGCGAATCTCCTCGTTTCCCCTAAAATCTCCAGCCAATTCCCAGCCCTGCGAGATGGTTCGAAAAGCCCGCCGGATCCCCAGCGGCCTGAGAATAGGAATACTGCGCCTTCACCTGGGGCTCCTCCGATGTCGTCGGCACCGCCGCCCTTGAGGAAGATGCCACCAATTTTAACAACACCCCTTGCCAAGCCGTCGGCGATTCACGCTTCATCCAGGTCGAAATCATCTACGACCAAAGCAGCATCCCCCAGTAGTAAAGGCTCTTAACTTCCGACCTCCGAACAACCGCTCTCCTTGCCCTGCAGGCAATCCGAAAAAAGCCCACGTCATTTCGATGACGCGGACCTTTTTCTACCCCAGCGGCACCGCCTCCGCGGCCGCAATCACTTCGTCATCAAGATAAGCCTCCTCGATAGTTTGCTGACACCAAGGAGTCGTCTTTCCGAGATATTGTAAGAACCGCACCACCATCAGCTGCTGGATTGGCAACTCCGTCCAAATCAGCTCGCCCAGATGACGCCATTCGTCCGCCTTAAGTAGACTTGGTTTCTCAAACGCTTCGATCACCTCATCACTGAGCATCAGACAGCGATCCAGCTCCGGTGTTTTTGACACGGGAGGAACTTCATAAATGCGGAGTGGCACTCCTGAGTTCAAGCTGAGCTCGCAGGTCGATTTTGCCCGACGCGCGAGATCCTTCCCCAACAACGAAAGAGCCAAGAGCCGCGCCTGATTTTCTTCATATCCTCTTCCCATAGAGAAATGGTGCCTTCCTTGACGAGGGCGATCAAGCTCTCCGACGCCGTCTACCTCTCGCCGCCGATTCCTGCGCACGGAACCTGTGGCACCATAGGCTTTGGCTCCATGATCAACGTCCTCACCCAACTTCGACAAGCCCCACCGATCCCCAAATCGACACCAGTAACACCAATTACCTAACCCCCGGGAAGACCTCAGCCTCACCGACGAAGAGAATAAATCTCCTGATTAGAACCCATCGGTGCGCAAGCATTTGGAGTCCGGAAAAATGGCGTAGTTATTGTCGGTTGAGAATGTAGATGGGGTCACCGAGTCGATCACGTTGATAGATTTTGACCGAACCCCGGCTAATGAGGCTCCGGAGGTTGGCGTTTGGACGGGCGGTGGGGTCAAATCTCCCGGCTGATTTTTTGAGATATGAGATGAGTTTGTGGGCTTCGTCGATCTCGGGAACGGAGCAACCCGCGGTGCACGGAATGCGCCCGATCATTCTTTGAGCTCGGCGTTGGTATAGCATTTCACTGGCGTCAGGATTGTAGGAATGGATCACTACTCCATTAGGAACATAGCCTCGCAGCGTGGGATCGGGATGGGTCGGAGGATAAAGGATCTCCGCGTAAATGCCGCTGACGCCTTTCTTGGAATCCCCGGTTTGGATCGCAGAATCGGCGTTTTTCGCGATGCGGACACCGCCCATCGTAAAAAATCCGGGAGGAGTTTGCGCATGCCCAAAGCCGAGACCTCGTTTTCCGGTCCCGCAACGAAGAGTCTCGCGAATCTTACCGGTTTTGAGGGAAATAACGTGCATCCGTTGGGCGGCTGGGTCGACGAGGTAAAGCCACTCCGGGTTGTAATTGGGATGACCGGCCCGACGTTGATCCTCGATAAAGGATTGAACCGCGCCCCAATTCGAGCCGGCGACTTTCTTCGTAGAACTACTGGTGGAGCAGGACTGCAGGGAAAGGAAGGCGAGAAAGAAAATGATCTTTCGGACACTCATCGACATGAGTGTATTCTGGCATAAAAAAGCTAGAACTGGAAGCCTCACTAATCGCTCCACCTGGTCGACTTCACCGAACGACGACTCGCCGAAGGCAGGTCTCACCAATCTAAACCTAAGCCAGCAGAGGCCACTGCACCGCACGGGACTAATGATTGGCGTAGTAAATTGACCCTTTTAGCAGATCGTGGTGTCAGACCTCTCGGAAAACCCTCGGATGAACTGATCAGTTAAAACCCTTCTCTCTTTCTCACAGGATTCCTAAAAAGGAACCCGATTTCATCCTTTCCGAAATGATCCTTGATGAAGTGATTTCACCGACGACAATTAAAAATTCCCGAATTAACTGATGCGCTCACTTCTCATTCTCTTTATTTCCGCCTCCTTCCTCCAAGTTTCCCCTGCCCAGACGGAATTCACATTTAAGGATACGCAATCAGCCCGCCCCAACATCGTCATGATCATGGCCGATGACCTCGGCTTCTCCGACATCGGCTGCTACGGCTCGGAAATCCCGACTCCCAACTTGGACCAACTCGCCCAGGGCGGACTCCGCTTCACCCAGTTCTACAATACCGCCAAGTGCCACTCCTCCCGCGTCTCGCTCCTCACGGGCCTCTACTGTGATCAAGCCGGCGGAGCGACCCTCTCCCGTGGAGCCACCTTCGCCGAGCATCTCGGAGATCAGTATCACAGCATGATGGTCGGGAAATGGCACCTCGATCAACAACCCACCGACTTCGGCTTCGACCGCTACTGGGGCCACCTTTCCGGAGCCACCAACTTCTTCACGGGAGACAACAGCTTCCGCTTAGATGGTCAGCCTTGGAACGTCCCTACCACCCACAAAGAAAAACCTTTCTACACCACGAACGTCATCACTGACTTCGCCATCGACTTTCTCTCAGAGCATCAGACTGAAAACTTAAAACTAAAAACTTCCAACTCCCCAAAACCCTTCCTCCTCTACTGCGCCTACAACGCCCCCCACTACCCTCTCCAAGCCCCCGAAGCCGCCGTCAAAAAACACGACGGCAAATATAGCGAAGGCTGGGACGTCCTCCGGAAACGTCGCCACGAAAAACAAATCGCGAGCGGCCTCCTTCCCGCCAAATGGAAGCTCTCCCCCCGCGCCGCCCACGTCCCCGCCTGGGACTCTCTCACTCCCGAAGAGAAACAATGGGAAGAAGACCGCATGGAAGTCTACGCCGCCATGATCGACGTCCTTGATCAAAACATCGGCCGCCTCATCGCCCATCTTAAAGCAACGGGCCTCTACCAAAACACCGCCATCTTCTTCTGCTCCGACAACGGTGCCTGCCCCTTCGACCGCACCCGCGGCAAAGAAAAAAAGCCCTGGGATCCCAAGTCCTACTGGTGCTACGACGTCGGCTGGGCCTCTGTCGGAAACACCCCTTTCCGTCTCTATAAACAGAACCAGCACGAGGGTGGCATCGCCTCCCCCATGATCGCCAAGCTTCCCGGAAACTTCCCTCTTAAAAAGGCCAAGGGAGACCCAACGCGTAAGAAGACCCCCTCGGGGACCATCACCGATCAACCGGCCCATCTCATCGACTTCCTCCCCACCTTCCTCGAATTCTCCGGTGCCCAATATCAACGCAAAGTCGTAGACCGAATCATCGATCCCCTCGAAGGCCAATCCCTCTCCCTCATTCTCCAAGGTTCCCAATCGACACCACACGACCCGCTCTACTTCCACTACGCCACCGACCGTGCCCTCCGCTCCGGCGACTGGAAAATCGCCTCCGCCAAGGGAGGTAAATGGGAACTCTACAACCTCGCCGATGACCGCACCGAACTCAACGACCTCGCTGCCAAAGATCCGGCCAAGGTCGAAAAAATGGCCACGCAATGGTTCGCCATCGCTAAGGACAAAGAACGCCTCAAAGGCAAGCAACTCAAGCCCGTCAAAGCGAAGCTCACGCCGCAAAAATTCGGAGTCCGGCGTGATCCCGGTGCCAAAAAGAAATAGCAGCAATGGAACCTCTATTCTTAGAGATCGTCCCTGCATTCCTCCTCAAGCTACTCTTTCTCGGTGAAACCACCGAGAACTCCACCGGGGTAGGCCGGCTTACCTCCCCAGCCTTCGACCCATCCTTCACCACTGCCCAGCTAGAGTTCTCCTCACTCAAGGCTTCATCAACCTGGGACAGCGCAACCTCCTAATTCTTCAGCCAGGGCTTGCGGGCATTCTTCTCAACTTCCGCATCCAACTCCAACATTCGCTTTTTCAAAACGGCCACCTTTTCAGGCTTCTTCTCAGCGAGATTCGTCTGCTCGCCGAGATCTGAAGTAAGATTAAAAAGAAGCACCTGGGTCTTTGCCTTCGGATTCTTCTTCGGGTTTCGAGGCCCCTTGATGAGGAGCTTGTAATCTCCCTGACGGATTCCCTGAATCGCACCTTGGGAGGTGTAATAGAGGAATTCATCCCGAGGCGAATCGTTGCCTCCTTTGACGAGCGAGGAAATATCAAGACCGTCGATCTTCTGATCGTCTGGAAGGGGAGTCCCGGTCAGTGAGGCAATCGTCGGAAGAAGGTCGATCGTTCCGCAAAGCTGATCGCAAGTCGTTCCCGCCGGAACGCGACCCGGTGCCCACATCACACAAGGAACCCGCTGCCCGCCTTCGAAGGTCGTTCCTTTTCCATCACGCAACGGACCAGCCGACCCGCCGTGATGTTTGAACTGAAGCCAAGGGCCGTTATCCGTCGTGAAGATGAGATAGGTATTCTCCCCCAGCTTTGATTCCCGAAGAAGATCGGCAATGCGACCCACCTGCTGGTCGATGTGCTCAATGACATTGATGTAAGCACGCTTGGGATCGGCATCACGCACCTCATCCGGGACGTAAAGCGGGATGTGCGGCATTGAATGCGGTAAGTAGAGGAAGAAGGGCTTATCCTGATTCGCTTTGATAAATTCGATCGAACGATCGGTATAGCGCCGCGTCACCGTCCGCTGATCCACCGGGAGCTCGACGATTTTTTCATTCTCCATGAGCGGAGTCTTCCACTTTGTCAGAGTGGACTCCGGATCATTCCAAAGCGCATCCATCCCAGCATGTCCACCCTTGGGCTTCCCCTTGTTGTCGGGGTGATTCATGTCATTCGAGTAAGGAATGCCGAAGTAGGTATCGAAGCCATTCTGCTGCGGCAACGTTTCAGGATGATGCCCCAGATGCCACTTTCCGAAGCAAGCCGTCGCATAGCCTTGGGACTTCAGATGATCGGCAATGGTGTGCTCGGTGGGATTCAGGCCTTTTGTCGAAGAAGGAAAGAGAACATGTTGATGCATTCCAATGCGCTTCGGATAACATCCCGTCAAGAGCGCCGCGCGCGAAGGAGTGCACACCGGGGAGGCCACCATGAAGTTGGTAAACTTCCGACCTTCTTTCGCCAGCCGGTCAATATTGGGCGTCTTGATTGTCTTCGAGCCGAAGCACCCTAGGTCCCCGTAGCCCTGATCATCGGTGAAGATGATGATGAAATTGGGCTTATCTTTGGCGAAAGCAGAGAACGAAAGAACGAGGAAGAGGGTAAAATATTGAGTCATCGCGGGATCTAAAAGAACGGTTGAAAAACGGGAAATGTTGCAGGCGGGAGGCTTATTTTTTGCGGGTTCGCCCCGTCTTCCGGCGGGGACCTTTATTCTTCAGCTTCGGTTTCTTATGCTGAAGGGGCTTCGAATTCGTTTTATTCGAGCGATCCACCTGACCAACAAGATCTTTCCCTGTTCGCGGCTGATCGTCGTAGGCAAAACCTTCCGCAGTCCGGCGAGGCAATTTTTCGCCGACCAATTCTTCAAGCTTGCCCAATAAATTCAAATCCTTCGGGCTCACAAAGGTCAAAACCTCTCCCCCTGCCTTCTGCACACAATCAACGCGTCGCAGGTAATCTTCGTCCAATTCATGGAACTCAAAGTGAATGACGTTCCGAACTCCCGCGATATCGAGAAGACGCACCACCGCTTCGGTTGCTACCAGCACGCGAATCTTGCCCTCTTTCAACTCCCGCAGACTGCGCTCCCGAAGTTCGATCTTCTTATTTCCGTGCAAAGAACCCACCGGAATCCCGGCCTTATTGAGCGAAGAAGTGAGCGCATGAACGGCGTCCCGGCTCCTTGAGAAGACGATCACGGTATGCAAGTCCTCCTCCGTCTCTAGCAGATGATGAAGGAGATCGGCCTTCTGATGTTCGAAGACTTCGTGGATGAATTGATTCTTGATTGGCATTCCGACGGCATCTCTGTAACCCAGAGCTAATCATTTGAAGATAAAATAAGATCTCCACTCATACTCTCGTCCCCATGAAACTCCTCCTTCTCTTTTTAACGACCGCTCTCGCCGCCGCCGACCTCCACTTGGCCACCTTCAACATCCGCTACGCTGGCGGAGATAAAGGCGAGCGCAGCTGGGGCAATCGCCGTGAACTGGTCGCTGCCACCATTCAGAAAATGGACCCGCAGATCATAGGCCTGCAGGAAGCACTTTGGGAACAAATCGCCTTTCTCGAGAAAGCCCTCCCAAACTACAACCGGGTCGGAGTGGGGAGAGCCGATGGCAAAAAGAAAGGGGAATTCTCGCCCATCTTCTACCGCAAAGATCAGTTCGAAGCGGTCAAGCACGGCACCTTCTGGCTCTCCGACACCCCTGAGGTTGCAGGTTCGATGACTTGGGACAATGTCTGCGAACGGGTCTGCACTTGGGCGATCCTCAAGCGAAAGAAAGATGAAAAAATCATCACCGTCTTCAACACCCACTGGGATCACCGGGGCCAGGAATCGCGAATCAAATCCGTCGATCTCATTCTCGAACGCCTTAAACCTTATCTCGAGACCCAAGTCATTCTCATGGGCGACTTCAATGCCACCGAGGCCAACCCCGCACTCAAGAAGCTGACAGCTGCAAAATGGACCAATGCCTTTCTCTCACAACATGAAGAGGGCACCAACCGCGGCACCTTCCACTCATGGAATGGCAAAAGCTCCGCCACCGGCACCATCGACCATATTTTTCTTCTTGGAGACGCCAAGGTTAAAAAAGCATGGATCGAGCGCCATCACAGCGGAACCCAGTGGCCCTCCGATCATTTTCCGGTAGCCGCTATTCTTTCCGAGTAATACCACTCCGCATTTTCTAAAAGAGACGAATGATGTTTCTAAATAGTTAGGAAATAGCCCTGCGCGTTGAAATCAAGAGCCGGTCGCTTTCTCGAAATGGCAGCGTGGATCCTCAGTTGTGGTGCCCGAATATTCTGCGCACCCTCGCGTAGTCTGATTCCGTAAAATCTCTCCTGTTCCTTTCCCAAAGGAAGATCTCCTCAATAATTCGTCCCGCTAGATGGAATGTTCCCGCGGTTTTCTCTACTCTGAAGAATTGAAGTAACCATCGTCGCTTTTTCGCTTCAAAACGGCGCATTCAGATTTGAGCCTAAAATGAATCTCAAGGCTCCTTCTTTTTCACAAGGGCAATTCGCTAGCGCGCCAGCACCCGCAGGCGGGTAAAGAGCCGATCACTCAGCGCCGCTTGGTCAGGCGTTTCATAAATGTAAGTCACGATCCCGTTGCCATCATGAGCCTCCTCATCCAGATCCAGCATCTCCCCGGCAGCCGCCCAATCATCCAGGTTGGATGAAACTTCGATCGTGATGATCGCATCGTCAGCGGCAAGATTTCTTGGGAAGGTTAGCTTGAAACGGCCATCGTTTCCAACACTCGCTCGCAGAACGTCTTTTCCTTCTCCGGCATCCGAGTCACTCGTCCCCAGCGCATACTCCGCAAAGGCCGTCACCCCATCGCCATCGAGGTCCGCGTTGGGATCGCCCACAAAGGCAATCGCGTCGCCCGCTCCCGCACTTCCGGAAGCGCTCACGCTGGGCCGCCAGTTCCCTGCCAATCCTTCATCAGGATCTGATTCCGGGGCCACCAGAACCAGACTGGGACCAGCCCCATCCGAAGATTCAGGCCAAGGAAACTTGTTGTTATAAGTGAAATCACTAATGACGCCAAATTGTCCACTCAACTCAAGCTGTTCCCCATTTCCCGAAAGCCCGGTGTCATTGGCAAACTCTCCCGCGATCAGATTAGCGAGGCCTGCGCCATAGCGAGAAAGGAAGGCCGCTTGATTCCGAACCACCAAGACCCGCTCCCCCGGCCCAAGCACCGTGACCGCCGAACCCGTAAAATCGAAATCCAATCCATCCGTGAATAACACCGCGGTCAGATCGATCTGAGCATTGGAAATATTGAGTAGCTCAATGTATTCAAAAAAGGAATCGTCGTCATACCCCGCCGCGATCTCACCCTGGGTCGGCCCCTCGGGATCATACATGATTTCGGAAATCACAAGATTCGTGCTGTCGGCAATTTCTGCCCCGATGACAAAAGTCGCCAAAGCGGGCGCTCCCCACTCCTGACCGTCATAGGCCCGGGCCATCACGGTGGTCGTCCCGGTGAGCGTGGCCATCGATCCTTGCACCGCCGAAGCAGAAGGACTTCCCCCGGCCGCCCGAGGATCGCTTCCATCAAGGGTGTAGTAAACATTCCCCTGTCCGGCGCTCATCGAGAGTTGGTAGTTCTCCGCAACCATTCCCCCGTTTTGACTCAAAGTTGGTGGGCCGAAAAATTGTGAATCGATCCACTCAGCCCGCACTTCCAACCAGCCCCGGAGATGGGAAACTTCTTTCGCCCAGCCACTCGTTCCACCCGCTGAGAAGTAAGGACCCGAAGAGACGCCCGGCCGAAGAGACGTCCAACGCGTGAAATTTCGTGCCTGGGCCTCAGTCAGCTCCGTCGACATTCCATCAATGATCGAGTTGATATTACTCAAAGAAAACTCATCCAATCGTAGCGAATACCAGCGATCAATGATCTTTTGAAAAATATCCGGACGCTCCGTAATGAGCTGGGGATTGGCCATGTTTTTGGTATTGTCCTGCGACGTATTGAACCCAAAAAGCAAACCAAACCACTGGTGCTGATTATCAAACCAAGTGGAACTCGTGTCATTCGTATTCGCTTCCCAACGGAGAGGATTGTTATCCCGCCCATCCGTCGATCCCATCGTCCGATCATAATCCCAGATTGGGCCGGCAATCATTTTTCCCTCTTTGTCCTTATGGAAAAACTGACTAAGGCGCCCCCAATCCGGATCCATCACGAGAATATTGAGCCAGAAGTGATCGACGAAGGAATCGACATCAAGATACTCTGAAAAATGCTTCCCGGTCGTCGGATGAATCCCATTGCTGTCCCGAAGCGCAGCCGTGATTTCATTGCTATAATCGCTAATGTAAGACTTCTGCTCTGTGGAGATCTCCCCCGCACCAGGATCCACATTCACCAATCGTTGATTGAACCCACTCACCGTAAAGGTCGATTCGTCTGAGTTCGAGCGATCATGCTTAAGAATATAGCCTCCCGTGATATCGGGATCATTGTTCTCCCAAAGGTTGAGCTTCGAGATATCGACACGATCATCGCCCTGCTTGATCTTCTCCATGAAGGTGTAGACTCCAAAGTAATCGCCCGCGACAACCTCTCCCCCATTGGCATCATTGAAAAGCTCCACAAAGCGGGTTTTGCTAGCCCATTGACCCACTTCGTTACTCAACTGGTAGATGAAAGGATTCCTCATCAACGACAGATCGAAGGTATAACGCGCATTCAAAATCCAGTCCGCCTCCTTCGCGAAATCGAGTGGTTGAACATCCTTGTCCTCATTGAAATCATCCCAGCTTTCAAAAGGACATGCCGTACTTCGGAAAGTTCGCAGAACTAGATCCTCGCTTCTTATAACCACCCCGCGTTGAGAGGGTCGGCTCCGAATTAAAGGTCGTTCGACCACTCACCGGGTCCGGCTCGTAAATCAGCATGAAGACATCCCTTCGAAGCGAAGAACTCGAGGAAAACGGCGCGCCCCCTCCAAAGGTCGACAGCAAAACCACGGGAAGATCGGAAGAAAAATTCTCCTCGGACGCGGCCATCTTCATGTAGCCCTCGCTTCTTCCCTGACCCGGTAGAGCCCCCTGACGAAAGGCCCGAGATCGCACAAGAGTCGAGCCATCGATCGTGATGGGCCCTGAGTATTCCGGAGAAATATTAGCAAGATCGTTGGTCGGCAAAGTACCATCCAAGGTATAATAAATCGTCGCCTCAGGCTCATCAACACTCAGTGTTAGCTCAAATGTTTCCATAAAAGCACGACTCGTCACACTCACTTGGACCTCTCCCGGAGGAGCGGCACTTGGGGAACCATTAACCATCCCGGGCGTAGTCACTTCGAAGTAGCCCAACTCCGCAGGAGCATTGGAATCTTGGGTCTCGCCCAGAAGTTCTGGGATAATGATGAAATCCGAACTCCCCGCTGAGCTGTTCATCGCCTGAATCGCGAGCATGTTTTCGCCGGTCACTAGATTTCCAGCAAAGTTGACTGAATGATTTTCGAAGGGATCACCAACCCTTACTTCTTCTCCCGAACTTGCCCTCGAATCAAAAAGAAGCGGATTGCGATCATTCTTGGCTCCGATCTGAACTCCGTTGAGCCAGACCACATAACCGTCATCGACCTTGGCCCGAAAAAACATTGAGGCAATCTGCGCCGGGTCATCGATCTGAAAAGGCATCCTCATAAACACCGAAGCATTCACTCCCTTCATCACGCCCTCCAAGTCTCCATCCGCCGCAATTTCATCTCCCACGGACGTGCTATATCCCCAACCCATCGCGGAATGAGCCGGTGTCCAGGTTTGGTCATCGAAATTGGCCATCTTCCACGAATCTCCGATTTCCTCCGTCGGAATCAAATAGTTCAAGGGGGCTCCCACCGGAACAAAGACCGCCGCAACCCGCGATCCGCCTACTCCCAGTCCATAAGAAATATCAGGATACTGCTGGGGATACTCCGGACTGAATGAGTCCTCAATGGAACTCCCGTCAGGCTCAATCAGGGCGAGATACTCACCATCGATATCGAGCGAAAAGTTCGTGTGCAGCTCGGACCCGACAACCGCCCGATCTTTTCTCGAAGCGAAGACCAAAATCGCCCCGCCTCCTGGAACCGTCACATCAGGAAAAGTCCACTTCGTCGGATTCAGAGGGGCATCGGTGAGCGAATAGCCATTCAGCGACTCTGCCGTCGTCCCGGTATTTCGGATCTCGATCCAGTCCGCCGGAAAGCCATCTTCATCGGTCACAGAAATCCCGGAATTCTCGGCAAGAAACTCGCCAATAATGAACTCTCCTTGCGAAAAACTAGTGAGGAGAAGACCGAAAAGGACAGCGAGACCGGAGGAAAAAGAGAAGTGCTTCATGATTTTCAAAGAAGGTAAGTTAGCCCCCGAAAAACCATCTTGCCATCACTATTTCCTGACCCTGATCCGAGCGAACAGCGAGGTGAAGGAATCAACATATCCCCACTCTAGCGAGAAATTTTAAGTCTCCACGCCAGAAGTGGCCCACTTCGAGCGCTGAAGCCGAACTGCTCGGCGATGAATTTCTCCACCGTTATTAACGGTTGTCACGGTAGACGCCGATGACGGGAAGGCCGCGGCGGTAGGCTTCATCGATTCCAAATTGACTGTCGCCGAGGAGGATACGGGCGTCGAGGGCCAGAGGGATGTCGCAATTGTCGGGGAAGGTGGGATTATAGTGAATTTCGGAGGGGAAGACTTCCGCTGGTTCGACGGGATCGGATGAGGTGACATTAAAGGAAGCTTGCCATCGCCCCCTGACAAAGGAGGCTCCGGGATGTTCAAGACGATTTTCCTCATCGCCGCCCTCAGCACAACGGCCTTCGCCCAGAAAAAAGGAGCGATGGCTCCTATCACAGATATCGAGGGCCTTCCGCGCGTCCTCCTCATCGGTGACTCCATCTCCATCGGCTACACCGTCGATGTTCAGAAAGCCCTCCAAGGTAAAGCCAACGTCCACCGGCCCCTCACCAACTGCGGACCCACCACCAAGGGGCTCAAAGAGCTCGACGCCTGGCTCAATACCGGCGGGAAAGATAAAAAATGGACCGTTATTCACTTCAATTGGGGCCTCCACGACCTCAAGTATATCAGCGGGAAAGGCGACAAGCTTAGCGCCGTGGATACTCCAAACAGCCACCAGCAAGTCGCTCCCGACGACTACCAAAAGAACCTCCGCACCCTCGTCCAGCGTCTCAAGAAAACCAAGGCCCACCTCATCTGGCGTAACACCACTCCCGTCCCAGAGGGAGCGAGAGGCCGCGTCGTCGGCGATTCCAATAAATACAACAAGATTGCCGCCAAGATCATGACGGAGGAAGGCGTGGAAATCCACGACCTCTACGCCTTCGCCAAAAAGCACGCCTCCGAGATTCAGAGAAAGGCCGACGTCCACTACACCCCGGCAGGCTCCAGGAAACTCGCTCACGAAGTGGTCAAGGTCCTCAAAATTGAGGCCAAAAAGTAAGCCTGAAAGGGTTCCGCACATCTCCTCGTAAAAAGAGGCCATGATTAAATTCACGGCCTCCCTTCTTACCGCCCTGCTCCTCCCTTCTCTCGCTTCAGCCGATGACACCGGCTTCGTCCCCCTCTTTAACGGAAAAGATTTCTCCGGCTGGTCCATCAAGAGCGGCAAGGCCACCTACAAGATCGAAGGTGACGTCATCGTTGGAACCACCGTCAAAGGTTCCCCAAACACCTTCCTCGTCACCGACAAGCAATACAGCGACTTCGAACTCCAGTTCGACACCAAGCTCCACAACAACCTCAACTCAGGTTGCCAGATCCGCTCCCTTCTCAAGAACGTCGATAAGGACAAATTCGGAGGTCGCCTTTACGGCCCCCAAGTTGAATCAGAAGCCTCTGGCGAAAAAGGTGCCGAAGCCGGCTACATCTACGGCGAAGCCACGGGTCGTGGATGGCTCACCCCAAAAGACAAGCTCGTCCCGCACAAGAACTTCAAGGACGGCGAGTGGAACCACTTCCGCATCGTTGCCAAAGGCGCCAACATCAAGACTTGGATCAACGGGGAACTCATCTCCGACCTCAGCGACGAAGAGATCTACAAGACCCACCCCAAAGGCCACTTCGGCTTTCAGGTCCACGGCATCGGCAAAAACCAAGGCCCCTTCACCGCCGCCTGGAAAAACATCAAGATTAAGGAGCTGAAGTAATCCACGTAGGATTACCAAAGCGCCAACTCGAGAGAGAGATCTGTGCTAAGAATCCTCCATCTGGATTCTCTTCGTCACAATTTAGCGCGTTGAACCCACGCGCATCCCGATCCTATCATCCGTGATACGTATGTGCTCTCTTACTTTCCAAGCCTCTTCCTCCACTCACCAAGCTCCTCTTCCAGGAGCTTCTTCGGCCAACCGCCATACCACGCATAGCCATTTCTTCGCTCATCGCCGATGTCCGCTAAGTTCAGTTTAGGCACGCCATCCCGATCGACAAAAATCGCCCGGTTACTTTCGAGATCGTAGAAACGCGCCCACAGTTCGGGAGCCGAAGAGTCCTTCTTCACGACCTTATTAAATCCCTCCGGTCCCTTTTCGTCCCTCACCTTCACCACCCGAATTCCCTCGAGTTTGGCGTTCTCAAACCATCGGGCTGCCGCCTCAATAGAATTCACCACTTCAGGCGAAGGGCCATCGAGACTCATCAGTAAACGAACAATCCCAACCGACTCGCACCCACTCAAACTCGCCAGTTCATAGCTCCGGGCAATCTTCGGACGAAAATCATTTTTATCGTGCTGGGCACACCAAACCGTCAACTGATCGCCCACCCGAATTTGACATTTTAAAATACAGGCAATACCGCGCTCAAAAGAATCCGCCGCAGCCTCACGACGCGACTTTTTGATAAAGGCATAATCGGAAGAATTCGCCACTTCTCGGACAAACTGAAGCAACCTGACCATGGCATTGTCATTAAAAGTAATGTGCCGGTGGTAGCCCTTTCCTGGAGGATTATATTGCGGCCAGCCCCCGTTGGCATACTGCCCCCCGAGAACATATCCCAAGCCCTCGGAAAAGGCCTCACGATAATCTTCCTCATCGGTCGCTCGGACCATTCGCGCGAGAAATCGCAACTCGTCAGTCGTCGCGCCGTTGTCGTAGGTCGCCTTCAGCTGACTCTGCTTTCCCTCGTATTTTTTACCCGTGGTATCGACATTCTTGGGCCAGCCACCCGACTCGCTTTGAAAAGAAAGAATCGTCGTCGTGACCTCTTTCGCTTCCTCTCCCGAATACCACTCATCCTTCTTCTTGAGATAGTCGCGCGCTTTTCCCTGAGCCAGCCCAGAACAGAAGCTAACAACAAGAAGGAGAGACAAGGGCGTCTTAAAAAAACAACTGAAGCGGGTCACACCCAAGCTTCTATTCAATTCCGCTCACCTTGAGGCGCACAAAATCCTGAGGATCATCTTTTCACACTCCAGGATCGCATCCTAAACCGAGTCCGGCTTTCATGACATTTATGAAAGCAGCCCTCTTCTTCATTCTTTTTACCATCATCGCTCCGGCGGCGGATCGCCCCAACATTCTCTGGCTCTCGGCCGAGGACATCGGGGCCCACTTTGGCTGCTACGGCGACCCCCACGCGATCACTCCCAATCTCGATCAGCTTGCCAAAGAAGGAGTGCGTTACACCCACGCCTTCACCGCCGCCGGCGTGTGCGCGCCCTGCCGCTCCGGAATCATCACGGGAATGTATCAAACATCGATCGGCACCATGCACATGCGCTGCAACGCGGAGATGCCCGACACCATCAAGCCCTTCCCCATTTATCTCCGGAAGGCGGGCTACTACGGCACAAACAATTCGAAGAAAGATTACCAATTCAAAGACCCGAAAGAGACCTGGGATGTCAGTGGAGGAAAAGGCCACTGGAAGAACCGAAAGGACGCGACCCAGCCCTTCTTCTCCGTCTTCAACTTCACCGGCTGCCACGAAAGCGGAATCGCCTCGAAGAGCAAATACGAGAGCGTCACGAAAGGTCTCTCCCCCAGCGAGCGACAAGACCCCGATCAACTCGACACCCTTCCCCCTTACTATCCCGCCACCGCGATCGTGAAGGAGGACTGGAAGCGAAACTACGAGCTCATCACCGCGATGGATGCCTGGGTTGGCGAGCACATCGCCCAGCTCAAAGAGGACGGGCTCTACGAGGACACCATCATCGTTTACTGGTCCGACCACGGCGTGGGCCTACCCCGGGCCAAGCGCTGGCTCTACGACTCGGGAACTCGCGTCCCCCTCATTGTGCGCATTCCCGAAAAGTGGCGTGTCGAGGGCCAAGGGAAACCCAACACCGTCGACGATCAACTGATCAGCTCGCTCGATTTTGGCATCACCGCCTTAAACCTCGCCGGTCTTCCCGCGCCACCGATCACGCAAGGCCGCGCCTTCCTCGGCAAGAACCTCACTCCACCGCGCAACTACGTTTTTGGAGCCCGCGATCGGATGGACGAGCGCTACGACATCATCCGCAGCGTGCGCGACAAAAAATACCGCTACATCCGCAACTACGAACCCCTCAAGCCTTACTACCAATTCATGAACACGCCGGAAAGCGGAGCGACGATGAAGGAGCTACGCCGTATCGCAAAAGAAGGTAACATGCCGCCCGCGATGAAGCTTTTCATGGCCGACCACAAGCCGGTCGAAGAATTCTACGACCTCGAAGCCGACCCTCATGAGGTCAACAATCTCGCCAAGGACCCCGCTCACAATGAACGCCTTGATCGTTTTCGCAAAGTCCACGGCCAGTGGATTCGTGACACCCGCGATCTCGGTCTCATCCCTGAACCGGAAATCGAGCTCCGCGAAAAAGCCGCCGGTTCCCGCTTTGGAATTCTGGCCAAAGGCCATGACCCCACCCTTCCTGCCCGCCTTGGCACCATCGCCGCGCAAGCATCCGATGGCATCCGCGCCCTCCCGGACCTCCTTGAAGGACTCAAGGACAAGGACGCCGCCGTGCGCTACTGGGCCGCCACCGGCGTGGGAAACATCGGAGTGCCCGCAAAAGAAAAGTCCGCGACCGCCATTCAGGACACTCTCAAAAATGATTCCTCCACTGTGGTCCGTATCGCCGCCGCCCGCGCCCTCCTCAGGATGTCCACCAATGAAGCCGACGCTCTCACCGGACTCTCCAAGGCCCTCGAAAGCCCCGAGCAATGGTCGCGCCTCCACGCCGCCATTGCCCTTGATGAAGCCGACGAACAGGCCCGCTCCGCCATTCCCGCGTTGAAAAAGGCCCTCAAGAAACAGCCCAACAAATACATCGTCCGCGTCGCCAACAAAGCGCTCAATGATCTCCTGGGCACGGCAAACAAGGTTAAGTGATCCCTCTTACCCCAGAGAATATTTTCTTTGCGCAAATTCCACCCCAAGACACCTTTCCCTTTCCATGAAGTTTCTTCTCCCCCTCTTTCTCGCCAGCAACTTGCTCCAGGCTGCGGAAAAGCCGAACATCCTCCCTTTTTTAGGAACTCGGAGGTTTATACTGAGGTGAAGGAGCGCTACCGCGCCTACGAGGATCTCTACGGCTCGGTCCGCGAAGCCCATTGGAAGCTCCTCACTTATCGCAGCGGAACCTTAAAGCTCTACAACATCGCAAAAGACATCGGAGAGAAAAACGACGTCGCAAAAGACCACCTCGAGAAGGTCGCCGAACTAAAGAAAAAGTTCATCGCCTGGGAAAAGGAGATGGCCCTCGAAAAATATTCCAGAGTGCAGTAGCTCCCTTCTTTTTTGAGATATTCTCCCCTGGAAAGCCGTAGTGATGAGCCATGACCGCTTGGATCTCTTTCTTCCTCTCCCTCGTTTCGGCGACTGCGCTCGCAGCCCCCGATCGCGAATCCTTTTCGAAGGAGGATCGCCCCATCGAAGGAGTCCCCGTCGAGGCCTTCGATCTCACCAATCCCAATCTTCAAATCGAGGTCTGGGCCCAGTCTCCGCTCATCTACTCGCCCGTCGCGATGGATACCGATGCCCAAGGCCGCCTTTGGCTCACCGAAGGGCTCGACTACAGCGTTGGCCGACGCGTCGATACCGGCCAATCAATCATCGTTCTCGAGGACACCAACAACGATGGCAAAGCGGATTCCTCCCACGTCTTCGTCTCTGAAAAAGGCCTCCGCCATGCCCCCCTCGGCATCGCCGTTTTCGATAACAAGATCGTCCTTTCCGCCACGCCCTCGATCATCATTTACACCGACGTCGATCGAAACGCCGTCTTCGATCCCGCGATCGACAAGCGCGAGGTCTTCCTCACCGGCTTCCAGGGCGGCGGTCACGACCACACCCTCCACGCCGTCGTGGGTGCCCCATCCGGCCAATGGCACTTCTCCTTCGGAAATTCCGGAGCCGACGTCAAAACAAAGGACGGCCGCCACTTCATCTCCGGTTGCTATTACGGCCACCCGCAGGGCATTGGAAAAAAGAGCTCCGATGGCCACGTCTACCCTGGCGGGCTCACCATGCGGGTCAATCCCGATGGCACCGGACTCACGCCCACCGCGAGCAACATGCGCAATCCTCACGACATGGCGGTGACCGCTTTTGGGGATATTTTCCAAAGCGACAATGACGACCCGGCCCACTGCCGCTCCTCCTGGGTCATGGAACATGGCAACTTCGGCTACTCCGACCTCCGCGATGGCTCACGCTCTTGGGAGGAAGTGGCCAAGTCCTGGGAAGAACCCTCCGGCTGGTCGCAAGACCTTCGCTTCTCCCGTTCTCACTGGCGCGAAAACTACCCCGGCGCCACTCCTCCAGGGTCCGTGTATGGTGCTGGATCACCCACCGGAAATGTCTTCATCGAGGACGACATCCTCGGTCTCAAAGGCACCTACCTGGTCGCTTGCATGGTCCGCAAACAAATCATGGCCTGCCTTCCCAAACTCACTGATGGCCGTATTGAGATGGGCAAACATCAGGATTTCATTCAGCTCAAGGAGGGAGAAAAAGGACAATTCTTCCTCCCCACCGATCTTCTCATTGGCACCGATGGCTCTCTCTTCCTGAGTGACTTCTACAACGACACTTCCCGCCGCACAAACCAGGTGAGCGGCACGATCTACCGCATCACTCGAAAAGATGCCGCGCCCCTCAAGCGGGCCTCCATCGACTTCTCCAACACCGCGGGCCTCCTCGCCGCTCTTGATAACCCAGCGATCAACGTCCGCTCCCATGCCGCTCACCTCCTCGTCAAGGGTGGTGATTTTTCATCCCTCTTTGCATCGTTAATGAAAACAGGCTCGCCCGAGTCCATCGCGCGACGTCTCTGGATTCTGGCTCAATTAAAAGCCGACGAACGCGGTTCCGTTGTTCCCTACCTCACCAATGACAACCCAAACCTTCAAATCACAGCCTACCGTGCGTTGACGTATGCCGACCCCGGTAATCTGATCGCTTACGCAACGAGTTCCATCACCGAGGCGCAATCCAACCTTTCACTGGCACGGGAGATCGCGGTCTCATTAAGGGGCCAATCCTTCGAGAGCATCAAACATCTTCTACCAAGTCTTATCGAACTCTACCATGGTCGCAACCGCACCTACCTCGAAGCCCTTGGCATCGCCTTCACTGGAATGGAAAAGGAAGTCTACCTCAAGCTCATCCGCCCCATCTTTGGCGATCCAACCTCGTGGAGCAAAACCGCCCGCAATCTCGCGTGGCGACTCCACACGCCCGAAGCCATCGCCGATCTCGACAAAACGATCCGCGCCCAAAAACCACCCGTCGATGAATTCCGCCACCTTGCCATGGCCTTCGCCTCTTTCCGAAATGACGCCGAGCGCAACGACCGAATCAAGCGCCTCAGCGATCTCGCCAAACTCCCCGCCTTCGCGGCCGAGGAATATCAAATCACAGTGCAAGAAATCATCGCAAAGGATCTCAACGACCTCGAAGCCCTCGCCTTGAAGAGCGACTACAAAGTCCCCGAATCCTTCGGCGTCATCAGCAAGGTCTCGGACTCGGTCACTGTCGCGAAGCTCAAGGGCGACGCCACCCGCGGCAAAGCCCTCGCGGCACGCTGTTCCGTCTGCCACAAGATCAATGGGAACGGCATCAACTTTGGACCAGACCTCAGCCACTGGGGCCAGGAACGCACCATCGAAAAGATCGCCCATGAAATCATCAACCCCGATGAGCACCTCGCGCATGGCTACGAGAAATCCGTCCGCCTCATGGGCAACGGCCACACCGCCGAAGGCCTCCTCTCCAACTTCTCGTGGCACGCCGGCAGCCTCAAAATTAAAGTGATGGGCGGCACTACCTTGAAGGTTCCCTTCCGCCGAACCGGCACCAAGGTGGAAAACCTCAAAGAATCATGGATGCCCGGCGCCGCCGAGATGGGCTTCAGCGATCAAGACGTCCGTGACATCGCCGAATATCTCCACACCCTCGAACGCCCCATCATTGAAAAGAAGGCCGACGGCGCGCCCGGAGACACCCAGGCCAGCGGATGGCAGGTTCTTGAAGGAGAAGATTTTCTCAACGTGAACTGCCATGACGACACCTGGACCTGGAAGGGCGGCCACGCCTTCTGCAATGGAAAGCCCACCGGAGTAATCCGCTACCACGAGCCGCTCAAGAATTTCGAATTCACCTGCGAATGGATGCACAAAAAGAAAGGCGGGAACTCCGGCGTCTTCGTCTGGGCCACCCCCGATTCCATCAATCGCCTCGCCGCCGGACAGGGCCGGCTCCCACAGGGAATCGAAGTCCAAGTCCTCGATCTCGGCTACGCCGAAGTCTACAAAAAACAGTATAACAAACCCGCTGATTGGTTCACTTCCCACGGCGACGTCTTCCCCGTCGGTCCGATCAAGATGACCCCGTTCCCACCTGTCGCCCCGAATGGCCGCCGCAGTTTCCCCTCGAAAGAAACGACCAAGGGAATCAACGAGTGGAACCACTACTTCATCCGGGCGATCGATGGCGAAGTCCGCCTTTGGGTAAATGGCGAAGAAGTCTCTGGCGGCAATAACATCTCACCCGCCTCCGGCTTCCTCTGCCTCGAGTCCGAAGGAGCCCCGATCGAGTTCAAAAACATCCGCCTCCGCAAGATCACCCCTCCTGCTGAAATCCCCTCGGTCAAAATGGAGAAGCTTAAAAAAGTAGATCTCACCGGCCACACCCTCCTCGGCACCTGGCACTACGGCAGCCACAGCCGCGAGATCACCACCGATGGATTCTGCATCCTCCGCCAGGGAAAAGAAGTCATCTGGAAACGCACCGCCACCGCCCAAACAAAAAACTCGCTCACCTTCGAAGGCGACCTTTCCCACACTCTCAAAGGCGACATCCTCCACATCGAAGGCCGCTACCAAGCAACGCGGAAGTAGGAGCGCGAAGGCAAAAGCCCCCGGGCCCAACGGAGCTAGAGATTAACCGTGATTCATGCCAGCGGAATTGTTTTAGAGGATGATTTCCCGCAACTCCAACACTCTGAAAAATTCGAAGGACTCTCCTCTCCACATTGACATGTCCACATTGAAGAGTCTGCCAGAAGCTCGTTAAGTTCCGGAATATCGAGATTTTTCATTAGATCATCGAATTGCTCCCGAGAGGCCTCACCAGCCAATAAGATTTGATATGCCTTGGCCAATCCTCTCCAGATCTCGGATTTCCCATTGTCGACATACTTCTTAAATTGGCACTGGCTACATGTGAGAATATGCTCGACCCCGAATTTCATTCCGAACCTTTGATACGCTTTACGAACCATTCTAAACTCAGCCACTGCAGAACAATGTGGGCACTTCGCAGAGAACACTGCGAACTCGGCAGCTGAATTAGGATGGTCGTTCATTTTCTTGAGCTCGGCAGATGATGTCCTCAACCGGGAGCTCTTCCCAATAAATTCTGCGGTCCCTCAAATTTGCCCCCTGAGCATCCACTTCAGTGTAATCGATAGATCAAATCAGCTTCATCGAGAATCTCCGAGAGGTCTTGTGATTTGGAATCCGTGATGATCGAAACAAATTTCTTCACGTCGCAATTGAAATCAGGATCGCTTAGTTCATCCACATAACCTGGTGCCCACAGCATCACCCATAGGTATTCGTAGCGCCAAACAAACTGAACTCGACGATGCTAGTCAGGGGCCTCGTTCGCAATGAAAAATGGTGTGGTCCCGAACTTCTCTACCAGGGATTCAACAGTTTCATGTTCCAGTCCTTCCCCCTTCACGGAAACGATGGCTAGGGCAATAATCCATACCAGTCGGAGCTCAGCTCAGGTTACTTCTTGATCAGCATGTCCAATTTCGCGTTCAGTTTTTTCACCACCTTGGGTCTCTTCGCGGCCACGTTCACGGTCTCAGCGGGGTCCTTTTTGTGATCGTAGAGTTCGGTGAAAATCGCGGGCTTGGAGAGGTTGCGGTAGTCGCGCCACTCGATAAGTCGGTAGCGCTCGGTGCGGAGCGAGTAGCCCATAAGGTGGTTTTCGAAGAGATCGCGGTCCCATTTTTCACCCATCTGCTTAATGATTCCGGCTTCCACTTCTTTGATAAGCGGGCCGAAGAAGGTTTCGCGCATCGCGGGGGCGAGCGGGTTGGCGGCCCATTCGCGGAGGGCGGGGTTAGGATACTGGCTGAGGGCGAAATCTTTTACTTGGCCCTTGGGGTTTTCTAAAAGAGGTGTGAGGGAGGTGCCTTCGAGATGCTTGGGAATGGGAAGTCCGGCGAGGTCGCAGAGGGTGGGATACATATCGACGAGTTCGACGAGGGCCTCGGTCTTCTTCCCGGCGGCATTCTTCATATCCGGGGTGTGCAGAATCATCGGGACGCGGGTCGCGATTTCATAGTTCGTCGCTTTTCCCCAGACGCCCATGTCACCGAGGTGCCAACCGTGATCGCCCCAAAGGATGACAATGGTATTGTCGCGCTGACCCGATTTATCGAGAGCATCCAGAACGAGGCCAACCTGGGCATCAACATAAGAAGCGCATGCGAGATAGGCATGCATAAGGGTGTTCGAAAGCTCGGGCCCCATATCGCCGGTTTTGGGAATGCCGTGGCGGACCCGCAGCTCAAAGCTCGCGTGGAGACCAGTGGCCGCGCCGCCCTTAGGTGGATTCTGATGCTTGGCGGCGGGAATTTCTTTAGGATCGTAGAGGTCCCAGTATTTCTTGGGTGCGATAAAATGGAGGTGCGGCTTGGAGAAACCGAGACCAATAAAGAGGGGCTTCTCCGGCTTGGTCTCGAGATGCTGGTTGAGAGTGGCAACCGCGAGAAGGGCTGAGTGTCCATCGATAAAGGAGTGATCCGGGACGTCTGCGGCTTCGTAAGCTGGGCCATTTGAGGTCAGTCCCCCAACTTTATCTTTTCCGTATTTGTCGATGACCGCCTGGCGGTTATCACGACGGATCTTTTGGTTTGCAGGCAAGCCGTATCCGCCGGGGATGGGCCGGGTTTTAACAAGATTGCTTGCTGGCTTGCGTGACCATGATTTTTCGAGATCGTTGAATTTCCCGTGGTAAATTTTTCCCATATTTACCGTCTCGTAACCATGCTTGCGGAAGTGCTGTGGCAGAGTGACGATGTCGGGATTGGCGTCACGGAAGTAGGTATAGTTTTCGATGACGCCATTGGTGTCCGGCCGAGTGCCGGTCATGATCGAGGCACGCGAGGGCGAGCAAATCGCTTGCTGGCAGTAGGCTCGATTAAAAAGGAGCCCTTGCGTGGCAAGTTTGTCGATGTTCGGGGTAATCGCAATGGGCGAGCCATAGCACCCGAACTCGGGACGCATGTCATCGATTGCAATGAAGAGAATGTTGGGCCTTTTTGAACTCTGATCAGCGAACAGTGAGCACGAACATTGAACGAGGAGAAGGGAAAGGAAGAGACGGATCATGGGAGAGGTTTTTTTGGATTCGCGAAGTTCGAGATGATCGGGGTCCCCTGCTGCTTCGATGTAGCGAAAGCAGTTAACGTTGAAGAGGGCGGAAAAGCGAGGATTGTCCCACTTCCGGCGGGCTTCTTTGTATCAACACTCCTTTTTTGGCAAAAATCTAACGATGGATGCCTAATTTGGGCAGCACGCCCGGAATAGGGCAATTGTGGCCCAGAAGGTCGAAGTGAATTTTTACACTGAAAAGTGCTTAGGATTGTCGTTAGATTATCGCCCATTCGGAAGTGATGGGCCGAAGAGCTGTGATCTGCTCTTCCGAGGCAACTTTTCCAATATTATGATCGAGTGTATCCGCACCTACCGCCTGCAGCACAAGTTAGATGAGCCGTTTGGATTTTCGCAGTGGCACTATGATGTGCGGAACGCCTTGTTGGTAGAAGTGGTTGATTGCTCGGAAGCGAGTGGTTGGGGCGAGCCCTACTGGCCGAGTGAGGTTACGCAGTGCGGGATTAACTCCTTTTATGCGCCGCTACTGATGGGCTGGAACCCTTTGAAAAATGAAGCGGCGGTTTATCTGGATCAGGGATTTAAGGCGTGGTCGCTGATTGATTCTGCGCAAGCGGATGGGCCGAAGCTCGCTCATGGCGGTAACGCGGTGGATGGAAAAGGATTCTTCATGGAGCCCACGATCATGCGCGATGTCACCTCCGGGATGGCTTTGGCAAAGGATGAAATTACTCTGGCAAACGACACGATTTACGGCCTCGCGGCTTACGTCTTCACTTCGAATCTTAAGAACGGACTTCGGGCAGCGCGTGATATTCAGGCGGGCAGCGTGTGCATCAACGAGCCGCATTACTCGGTGCAGTTGCCGCACGGCGGACTGAAGCAGAGTGGCGTGGGCAAGGACTGCTCGCGTTATAGCCTCGAAGAATATCTCACGCTGAAGCGCGTGACGATCGCAGTTGACTAACTTTTTTACGATGAGTGCATTTCCAGAAGAACTTCTAAGTCACCTTGAAAAACGCGGCGTGGTCGCGGGATTTTCGGTAGAGAAAATCAAGCACGCCGTGCCTTTGGCGAAAGCGTTATTGGCGGGTGGGATCGATGTTATTGAACTGACCTTGCGGACGCCGATTGGCTTGAACGCGGTGAAGTTGATTGCCAACGAGGTGCCTGAGATGGTGGTTGGAGTCGGGACGATTTTGACTCCTGAGACTGCGGTAGCGGTGAAGAAAGCAGGCGCTCATTTCGGAGTGGCTCCGGGGATGAATCCCAGGGTCGTGAAGGCCGCCCGGGAGGCTGGTCTTCCTTTTGCACCTGGGATTTGCACGCCGTCCGATTTGGAAGCGGCGATCGAGCTCGGTTGTCGCTTTGTGAAATTTTTCCCGGCTGAGGCTGCGGGTGGGGTGACCTACTTGAAGAGCATGGCTGCTCCCTACAATCACCTCGGGATTCGCTACTTCCCGCTGGGTGGGGTGAACTCGGAGAACATGTTGGATTACCTCGCTGAGGACAATGTTCCGACTGTCGGCGGCACTTGGATCGTCGCGAAGAATTTGGTTCAAAATGAGGACTGGGCCGGGATCACCGCGGCCGCGCAAAAAGTCGTTAACACCTTAAAAACATCATGAGTAATATCGTCGTTTCTTTTGGAGAAATCATGGGCCGGATGGCCGCACAGGATAATTTACGTTTGCGTCAGTCGCATTTGTTCGACGTCACCTATGCGGGTGCGGAGGCCAGTGTCGCAGCATCGATCTGCAACTTTGGCGGGAAGGCTCGTTATATCACGGCGTTGCCGAAACATGCGCTCGCGGAAGCGACGATGGACGCGGTTCGCAGGGTGGGGATCGATACGAACTTCGTGCTGCGCACTGACACCGGACGACTGGGACTCTACTTCCTCGAGACGGGTGCGAATCAGCGACCGAGCAACGTTATTTACGATCGTGAGGATTCAGCGATCGCGATTACGCCAGCCGATCAATACGATTGGGATGGAATTTTTGAGGGAGCTTCATGGCTTCACCTTTCCGGGATTACTCCGGCACTTTCGAAGAATGCCGCGGATGCCACTTTGGTCGCTGCGCAAAAGGCGAAGGCTGCGAGTGCAACCGTTTCGATTGATCTGAATTTCCGAGGGAAGCTTTGGAAGTGGCATGAATCGAAATCGGGACGCGAATTGGCTCAGGAAGTGATGCGCGGGATTTTACCTTTCGTGGATGTTGTCATCGCGAACGAGGAAGATTGCCACGACGTGCTCGGCATTCGTGCGGGTGAGACTGACGTTCATTCCGGTGAACTCGATGTTTCGCGCTATCCCGATGTCGCCCGTCAGGTGGTGGCGCAATTTCCGAATCTCAGCAAGGTGGCGATCACCCTGCGTGAAAGCATTTCTGCAACTCATAACAACTGGGGCGCGATGCTTTATGATGCGGGTTCAAAGTCGGCCTCGTTTTCACCGCTTGATGCGGAGGGGAACTATCGTCCGAATGAGATTCGCAATATTGTGGATCGCGTCGGCGGCGGAGATTCCTTTGCGGGCGGGCTTATTTTTTCGCTGACCACTCCGGACCTCAGTGAGCCGCAGACTGCCGTGAACTTCGCGGTGGCGGCTTCGACGCTGAAGCACTCGATCAAGGGTGACTTTAACTTTTCAACTCGTGGCGAAGTGGAATCCCTCATGGGCGGTTCGACTTCGGGTCGGGTTGTCCGATAATTTTCTTATTTTTAAATGAAACGATTTTTTTACATCGTTTGGGGTGACCACGGTTGGCACCTTGGTGAGATGGGCGTCTGGGGAAAGGTGACAAATTACGAGATCGCGACGCGGTTGCCCATGATGAATTGGACGCCGAACATGCCGCAGGGCAGTAGGGAGAGAAGTGGGATCGCGATCTCTTTGAGAGCAAGTTGATGGGCTACACGATGCGGACGGCTCGTGGTTTGGAAAGATATGAGCAAGCCGGTTGTTGAAAGGGAGTCTGCCACCGAAGAAGTAAAGCGGCATTTCTGGCTTTGCAGAGGATATTCCCGTCCTCCCGCATCCCGACCCATATAGCAAGAAAAGTCAGGCGAGCACGTCATTGATGACGTGTCCGTGGACGTTGGTGAGACGACGCTCCAGGCCGTTGTGGTAATAGGTGAGGCGCTCGTGATCGAGACCCATGAGGTGGAGGATGGTGGCGTTGAAATCGTAGACGCTCGTGGGATCCTTTTCGGCTTTGGCTCCGAAGCGATCTGAGGCGCCATGGCTGTAGCCTTTCTTGACGCCTGCTCCGGCGAGGAAGCAGGTGAAGGCATCTGGGTTGTGATCGCGGCCCGTGCCATTTCCCTGCAAGAAGGGCATGCGGCCAAACTCGGTGGCCCAGACGACGAGGGTGTCATCGAGCATGCCGCGCTGTTTGAGATCGGCGATGAGGGCCGCAGTGGGCTGGTCCATGATCTCGGCCTGCATCGCGTGAGTGTCCTTGATATTGGAGTGGGAATCCCAGTTGGTAATGCCATTTCCTCCGGAGGGATCGGAGCCATTAAAGAGTTGGACGACGCGGACGCCCTTTTCGAGAAGGCGGCGGGCGAGGATGCAGTTCTTGGCATATTCTTTTTTGAGATCGCTTCCGGTATCGGTGCCGTATTGTTTGTGGATGGAGGCAGGCTCGCCCTTAAGGTCCATGATGTCAGGGACGGACATTTGCATTTTCCCCGCCATCTCGTAGGAGGCGATGCGGGCGGCGAGATCGTTATCGGCAGGGAAGCGCTCGAGGTGTTTGGAGTTGAGCTTTTGGAGAAGGTTGATGGTAGCGCGGTCATGCGCGCTACTATAGACGGCGGGGCGGGTGAGGTTCGCTGGTGGGTTCTTGGCGTTGAAGTCGGTGCCTTGGAAAGAAGCGGGGAGGAATGCGGAGCCGAAGTTGTTTTTTCCGGAACGCGCCATACCGCGAGGGTCATTGATGGCGACGAAGGCGGGGAGGTCCTTGCACTGGGAGCCGAGGGCGTAGGTCATCCAGGCACCAGCGGAGGGGAAGCCTTCCATCGTGAATCCAGTGTTGAGAAAATTCTCTCCCTGCGGGTGGGCCGAGGTCTGGGTATGGAGCGAGTGGAGGAAGCAGAAGTCATCAGCATGCCGAGCGAGGTTCGGCACGAGATCTGAGATCATCTTCCCCGACTGACCCCGCGGCTTGAAATCCCAAAATGGCTTGGCGATGTTTCCAGTGGGTCCCTCGAAGGTGACGGCGGGAATGCCGGGAGGTTTCTGGCCATGGAACTTGGTGAGATCTGGCTTGTAGTCCCAGGTATCGACATGGGAGACGGCGCCGGGGCAGAAAATGATGAGGACACGCTTGGCAGGGGCCTCGTGGTGAGGCGCGCGCGAGGTGTAGGGCTTGTCCGGATCGATGACCGGCCGGATGGGAGATTTCCCCGTGAAATTCGTCGTTTCATCAGCTTCTGAGCCGAGGAGCTGGGCGAGGCCGAGGCCGCCGAGTGCGAGGGCGCTGCTATTCATGAAGCCGCGGCGGTCGAGGAGCTTGCGGCCAAGGGGGGAGAGGTATTCTGAATTCATGGCAGGAAGGCAAATTCGTTAGAGTTGATGAGGGTGCGGCAGACGATGGGGAGGCCGTGGGCGGATACGATCTCGAGGCTCGCGGTGAGTTCCTGCTCGGAGGGAACGCGATTGAGAAGAAGGAGGAAAGCGCGGGTGACGGCACCTTTCTGATCTCCACCGGCTTCGCTCAGGGCGCGCTCGGCGATAAACTCTGACTGGGTGACAACGAAGGGGCTGTTGAGAAGATTGAGCGCTTGGAGCGGAGTGGTGGAGATGGAGCGCTTGGCGCGGACCTGGCCGCAGTCGGGGAAATCGAAGGCGGTGAAGATCTGGTCATCGACGCGGCGCATGCGCTCTTGGTAGAGCATGCGACGCCAAGTCTTTGGACCGTGGTTATCGACGACTTCCCACTGCGAGTAGGTCTGCTTCTCATTGTGGATGCGGAAGCCGCGGCCGCCGATGGAGGGGTCTAGCTTGCCGGAGGCTTGCAGGATGCCATCACGGATGACCTCGGCCTCAATTCGGCGAGGCGGAAAGCGCCAGAGAAGGGTGGAGCTGGCATCGGTCTGAAGGGCGAGGCTTTCCGGATTGCTGGCGCGACGGAAGGCATCCGAGCTGACGATGAACCGAATCATGGACTTCATGGACCAGTCGTCTTCGACAAATTCTGAGGCGAGAAAATCAAGAAGCTCAGGGTGGGAGGGCGGTGCTCCGGCGAGTCCGAAATCGCTCGCGGTAGGGACGATGCCCATACCGAAAATGTGGTGCCAAATGCGGTTCACCATGACGCGTGAGGTGAGCGGATTTTCGGGACGGGTGAGCCACTCGGCGAATCTTCTCCGCCGCTCTGGGTCGGGTGTGCTGGAGTCGAGGCCAAGGTCGCCATCGAGAATCTCGAAGCCGCGAGGCATGACTTCATCGCGGGGGTTCTCCGGGGAACCACGGTAGAGGACCTTGGTGACGACGGGCTTTTGAAAACGGCCGATGAAGGAGTGGCGGGGACCTTCCTCAGAGAGCTGACCGATGAGGGTGTGGAGGCGGTTGTGAGCGGCCTTGAGTTCGGGATCTTTATTGAGACGATTTTTTGCGTGCTGGCTGTGGGCGATCTGCTTCCAGGTGCCGTCTTCCTGCAGGGTGGAGATCCTGAAGTTGGGCGGGTAGTAGACGGAGGATTTTTTGCCCTGCTTATTAACGAGATACTCGGTCTCGAAGTAATATTCGCGGTTCGAGGAGGAGCGGAAGCGGTTGACGGTCTGCGACTCGGTAAAGTGGATTTCGACCCAAGGGCGATCGGGGGAATCTTTTGGCGCCTTGGATTTCCACATCATGGTGCCAAAATAGCCGTCGTTCGCATTGTGGAGGTCGCCACGATTTTGGGTCATCGAGGGGTCGGTCTTGAGGGTGGCGCCCCCGGAGCTGAGAGCGAAGTTTTGGCGGTGGCCTTTGGGGCCAAAGATTTCGAGTTCGTCAATGAAGACGGAGGGGTTGGTGAAGTCGATGCGGACGGCCTTGGTGGTTTCGGCTTTGAATTGGTAGTCTTGGAAACCACCCCAGTGCTCGGCCCAAGAAAGGCCGGCTTGGCGGAGTGTTTGACGCTCTTTGAACATCTGTGGGTAGAGTTCTTTGGCACGCTTCTTCCGGGGGTGCTCGTCTGAGAGTTCGGGGTGGCGGCCGCCGAACTCGACGCCTTGGAAGACGGCGGTGAGGGCGTAGTAGTCCTGGATGGAGATGGGATCGAACTTGTGATTATGGCAGCGGGCGCAAGAGACGGTCATGCCGAGCATGGAGGCACCGACGGTCTGGACAACTTCATCGAGTCGGTCGGCCCGGGCTTGACGAATGGCAGTGGCTTCGGCCCCGACGGTGGCAGCGGGAACGTGGGGGCCTGCGACAAGGAATCCGGTTGCCTCACCTGCGCCCATGGTATCGCCTGCGATTTGCTCGCTAATGAACTGGTTGTAGGGGACGTCGTTGTTAAAGGCGCGCACGACGTAGTCACGGTAGACCCAGGCATTCTTGCGATAAAGGTTCGCTTCGGAGCCATTTGTCTCGGCCCAGCGGATGGCATCGAGCCAGTGCTGCGCCCAACGCTCGCCGAAGTGAGGGGAGGCGAGGAGTTCATCGATGAGCTTCTCGTATGCTTGCGGGTCATTTTTAGAATCACTGACGAAGCGCTCGCTGCGCGCGGGCGTGGGCGGGAGGCCGGTGAGAGTGATGGAGGCACGGCGCACGAGGGAGAGCGGGTCGGCCTCGGGGTTCGCTTTGAGCTCCGTTTTTTCGAGCGCCCGGTTGAGGAAGGCATCGATGGGGTGGCTTTTCCCGTCTGGGATTTCCGGACGCTTGACGGGCTGGAGGGACCAGTGGTCTGAGGTGGGCTTTGCCCCGACGTCATCCATCTGGCCGGGCCATTCGGCACCTTCCGCAATCCACTTTTCAAGGGTAGCGACTTGCTCGCGGGTAAGGGGATCGCCCTTTGGTGGCATGGCCATCTCGGGGTCGAGCTGCTTGACGACCTCGATGAGGAAACTCTTCTCCGGCTTGTCAGGCACGATAGTGGGGAGGCCGGAGTCGCCGCCCTTCAGCATGGTGGGGCGCTGATCGAGACGAAGCTTCGCTTTTTGCTTACCGGGACCGTGGCACTTGATGCAGCGGTCTTCAAGGATTGGGAGGACGTCTTTTGTGAAGTCGGTAGTGGCTGAATGGACACTTCCAAGGGAGAAGGCCAAGGTACTCACGAAGATCGAAAGGTGAGAAGATGTCATAGAAGTGGGTGGTTCGTCTAGCGGCGCTTGGAGCGAGTTTTTTCTGGGTAAATAGGGTGGCGTAGATCCTCCTCAGAAACATCTTCCCGAAAGACGAGGCGGTCACAAGCCATTTTACGCCAATACGCCAGGTCCTCGAAACGGGCAATAACGCAGGCCCATTTCATAAAGGTCGTGTCTGGATCATATTGATCAAACTTTTGCCAAATCACAATCGCCGTTTACTGGAGCACCTCATCGGCGCCGGTCCAAGTCGGAAGCAGCGTCCGGATGAAGCGCCGCAGGTCGGGCTCATGCTTGGCAAAGCGCGCCACGAAGGTCTCGTAGCGGACATCATCCGGGCGGGGTTCCAGGGGCATATTACTCATCGGTTGATCTCTGATTCAATACTGCCCCACCTCAAAAAATCTAACTCCCTTAAAAAGAGCGCGTTCACTTCTCCACCTAAAAGACAGTCTTAGTTCAAGGGGTATATTGTTTTTCCTGTCAGAACCACAATGAGCTAATTCTCCGAGTGACATCTAGTTATCAGCCAATTACCGTCAAACCCCACGATTTTCATCACTAAACCATATTCGTAAATGAAATCCGCCATCTTCAAACTCCTCCTTCCGCTCGCGGTCGCCACTGCCCTTCCGGCAAGCGCGAAGCTCGCCGCCTGGTATCCCCTCGATGAATCATCCTCATCAGCCGCCACCGCAGTCGTAGAAAATGTCGCTGCCAATGACGCCGCCATGATCGGTTCCGACCCCACTCCCAACTCCGATTTCAATTTCGTCGAGCGCGGCTATCCCTCCGCCACATTAGCTTTGGGAACGTCCTACCGCTTCGATAAAGGCGGCGCTCTTGACCTTGGGACGAATGCCGCAGTGCAACCCACTGATCAGTTCACCATTTCCTTCTTTACCCAGCTGGGAACTGTCAACGCCTTTGATCGCTACTTCGAGTCACAATCGACCAATACGAACGACCAAGATGGTCTCCGGATCGACACCGGCGGCCAAGGCGACCGCGTGCGCGTCCTCGTGCGCGACAACAGCGGAGTGAACAGCCAGCTCACCCATCCTACCGCTCTCCTCACCGATGGCTCCTGGTATTTCGTTGCCTTCCGCTACGATTCAGCCAATGCAGATGGAAATGCCTTCCAGATCACCGTCCTCAAGGTCGATGGCTCAACCATCGACGAGGCGGCCATCGCAGCAGCCACCAGCAAGGCGGCTACCATCAACACCGGAGCCATTGGCTTCCCCCATGCCTTTCAAACTCTCATCGGAACGGAGATCCCCGAAGGTCTGGCAAATGGTTTAAACGGTGCCATCGACGAAGTGGCGTTCTTCGACAACTCGGATGACAACGGAGTCCTGACGGATGCCCAGCTCGCAGCCAATGCGAGCTTCGGCCCTTCAGGCGTTCAGCTCATCACCGGCTTCTCCACCGATCGACAGAGCGTTTCCCCGGGGAATCCAGCCACCTTCTCTTGGACCATCACCGACCCTTACGATACCCTCGTTCTCGACGACGGAAATGGCAACGTCACCGATCTTGCTCCTCTCACCTCTGCCGGATCCGGTAGCACGATGGTTTCTCCCACCGAGACCACGACTTACTACTTGAAGGGCACCAACGGAGATGTCGAAAACACCCACGCGATTAAGATTCTCTCCGGCGCTGCTCCTGAGATTAGCACCTTCACCTCATCGGCTCCCATCTTGCAGGTAGACGAAAATGTCGTCCTCACTTGGAACGTCATCGGCGCTGACACCATCACTTTGGACCCCGGTGCCACCGATGTTTCTGCCCTCACGACCACCAATGTCATCCTCACCGGGACGACCACCTTCACGCTCACCGCCACCAACGGTTTTGGTTCCACCACTGCCGATGTCACGGTCACCGCGATCTCGGGACCACTCCCGAACCACCGCTATATTGCCGCGACCGATGGAAATAGTGAAGCGGCCTGGGCCGATGAGGTCGACATCAAGAACCTCAATGTCATCGGTCTCCTACGAAACGCGCCCCTTTTAATCGCAAGCCCCAACACCAACATCGCCGCTGCCTATCAGGCTGAAGGCGGAGACGTGGGTGCAACGGTCGGGGCATACCAGAATGCCGATGCGACTTTTGAAATCTGGCTCCGGCCCTCCGCCCTTACTGCCGCTCACCAAGTGGTCTTTGAAACCGGCGGCGGACAAAACGGCCTCGGCGTTCTCATCACCCAAGATGCCCTGCGCTTCATCGGAAGCGCCAAAAATACCCGCACCCTCGACGTCGTCCTTCCCCTCGATGGAGTGAATCTCGATGACTTCATTCAAGTCGTCTTCTCCGTCAGCTCAGACAACGACACCTTCGAGGCCTCAGTTCGTGACACCTACGGAAAAGTCGTCACCGCATCTGCCACCGCCGACGTTATCTTTGGCGGAAATGGTGCCACTCTCTTCTTCTTTGGCTCGGGTGGAATCGGTGGGAGTAACGTAAACCTCGGTGGACGCACCGAGGTCCCGGATGCCGAGCCAGCCATCCTCGAAAGCTTCGTCGGCGAGATCGGAATCTTGAACACTTTCAGCCGCCTCCTCACTACAGAGGAGATCACCGCTGCCTTCGAAGCCGTCGCCACCATCACCAGTCCACCGTCAGGTGGGCCCAATGCGGTCACGGCCATCAGCTACAATGGCGTTTCTGAGATCACTCTGACCTGGAATTCCAAGTCCGGAGAGAACTACGATGCCGAGTTCTCTCCGGATCTCGAAAACTGGTTCCCGATTGGAGATCCCGTGGAAGCGACTGAAGCCTCCACGACCAAGACCTTCAACATCCCAGCGAACCGTCCTCAGTTCTTCCTTCGCATCATCGAAGTCCCCGCCCCATAAACCCCGTGGCTTCCCCTCCCCTTTTCAAGAGCACCTTGCTTCGGCAAGGTGCTTCTTTTGCCCTCTGGTCCTGCGCGAGCCTCCTTGCTTCAGCCGCTCCCCAGATCACCGAATTCGTTGCTATCAATGCCAGCTCGCTTCCCGATGGCGACGGGAATTCAACCGACTGGATTGAAATCCATAATCCGGAGACGGAAGCCCTCGATCTTTCAGGCTACCTTCTGAGCGATGACCCGGAACTTCCTGCCAAGTATTCTTTCCCCACCGGGACCAGTATTCCAGGAGGAGAATTTCTCGTCGTCTTTGCCTCCGGAAGACCCGAAGAAAATTACACCGACGCAGACGGAAACCTGCACACCACTTTCTCACTCAGCGGAAACGGAGAGTATCTCTCCCTGCGCAATCCTGATGGCACAGTCATCCAGGAATTCTCGCCCGGGTATCCCCCGCAATTCGAAGACATCTCCTATGGCATTGGCACCTCCGCACCCGAGATCGACATCCTTGCCGCCGGGGCCACTTCGATCTGGTTTTCTCCCAGCAGCGACATCGGAAACAGCTGGCAGACACCCGGTTTCGATGACTCCACCTGGAACGCTTCCGAAACCGCGATCGGCTACGGCTCGAGCTACAATGAACTCATTGGCACCGGCGGAAACACCTCCGGCGCGATGTGGTTTGGAAACCCTTCGGTCTACCTGCGGGTTCCATTCGAAGTAACCACTTCCCTTTCCTCTCTGACGCTCAGAATACGTTACGAAGATGGCTTCGTCGCCTATCTTAATGGCGTCCGCGTCGCATCCTCGAATGCTCCAGACGAAGCGACACTCACCCATGATTCTACCGCCACTGCCATCCATCCGAATGGGGAAGCGCTCGTTGCGGAAACATTTTCCCTCTCCACCGCCTCTCTTGTTTCAGGCACCAACGTTCTTGCCATCCACGGCTTAAATCTCTCCAGCGCAGGTGCCGACTCGTCGGAGTTCCTGGCCCTTCCCGAACTCAGTGGAAGCGAAAACGGAGGCCAATTAAGCTACGGCTATTTCACCGAACCGTCTCCGGGAGTGGCAAACGGCCCCATTCCTCTGATCGACTTTGTAAAAGACACCACCTTTTCCCACGATCGTGGCTACTACAGCGCGCCCTTCAACCTCTCCATTTCTACCATGACTGGCGGAGCAACCATCATTTACACCACCGATGGCACCGAACCCTCGGAAGGAAACGGCACCATTTACACGGGCCCGATCACCATCAATTCCACCACCGCGCTCCGGGCCGTCGCAATCAAGACCGGCTTTCAACCGACCAACATCGACACGCAGACTTATCTCTTCGTCGACGACATCGTCCGCCAAACCAGACCCTCCGATTATCCCACCACCTGGGGCGGAGGACGCGCAGACTACGACATGGATCCTGACATCGTCGATGACGCCGCATATGCTGACAAATTCGATGCAGCCTTCGCCGCGCTACCCACACTCTCGCTCGTCTTCGATCCAGACTCTTTTTTCGATTCTTCCACCGGCATTTACCAAAACCCCTCCCGGGAAGGAATCGCTTGGGAGCGGCCAACCTCTGCTGAGCTCATCCTCGCCGACGGCTCTGAATCTGGTTTCCAAATCGATGCCGGAGTCCGCGTCCAAGGAGGCTCTTCCCGCAGCACGGACACGCCCAAGCACTCCCTCTCGCTCCGCTTTCGCTCTGCTTACGGTGCGGGAAAATTGCGCTATCCGCTTTTCAAAAACACCCCCGTGGGAGAAACCGCCATCGGGGAATTCGATGCTCTCCAACTCCGCCCGGAATACAACTTTGGCTGGATGCACCGTCACTGGTATCAGTGCGATCACGCCCTCTATGGACGCGACCAATGGGCCAGCGACCTTTTCCTCAAGATGGGTCAAAATGGTTCCCATGGCCGCTGGACCCACCTCTTCCTTAATGGAATCTACTGGGGCCTCTACGACCTTCACGAACGGCCGGATGCCGATCACATGGCAAATTACTTTGGCGGAAGTGATGACGACTACGACACGGTAAATTCTTCCGTCGCTACCAATGGCAACCTCACGGCCTTCAACCAAATGATGAATATCGCCTACGGAAACATCGCAAGTTCCGGAAGCTACGCCGCCATCCAGCAGTATCTCGATCTCGATGCCTTCATCGATTACATGGTCCTCAATGCCTACATCGGAAACCGCGACTGGGATGGCCACAACTGGCGTGCCGCCCGCAAACGCGAACCCGGCGCGCCCTATCTCTTCTTCCCTTGGGATTCCGAGTTCGCGGTGACCAATGTGGGGGGCGGTTCCTTCCCGAATCCACCCGATTTCTTCAGCACGAGTCTCGCAACCAACGTTCTAGGCAAGAACGGCAACCGTCGACCCACCGGACTTCAACGTCGCCTGGCTCTCAACGTGGAATATCGCCTCCGCTACGCCGACCGCGTGCGCGCTCACTTTTTCAATGGCGGCCCGATGAGCCCCGCTGTCTCCGGGGAAACCTGGACCACGCGCGCCACTCCGATGAACGATGCCCTCGTCGCTGAATCCGCGCGATGGGGAGACTTCCGCCGCGATGTCAGCTCCGGCCGCTGGACTTCCAGCCAGTTCGATCTCTACACGCGAGACGATCACTACACCCCTACGAACGACTGGCTCATCGGAACCTACATTCCCCAGCGGACCAATATCGTTCTTACACAGATGCGCTCGGCCAATCTTTACCCGGACACCGACGCACCGGACTTCTCCCAACACGGTGGTAGCATTGCCTTGGGATCGAACATTACCGTCACCGGTCCAACCACCATACATTACACCACTGATGGTTCCGACCCTCGTCTCACCGGCGGAAACATCAATCCATCTGCCGCTACGATTGCCTCCGGAGGAACTCTCTCCATCACTCAATCGCTCAATCTTCAGGCCCGCTCCCGTGCAGGCAACGGAGAGTGGTCCGCCCTCACGCAGGCAAACTTCACCGTCGGCGCAAGTGACCTCGTCATCAGCGAGATCATGTATCAACCCGCCCACTTAGAGCCCCTCGCCGAGTTTTTGGAAATCACCAATACCGGAGCCGCCAACGTAGCCCTGACCGGACTTCGTTTCACCAATGGCGTCACCTTCGACTTCGACCTTAATTCGTCGCTCGCAAGCCTCGCCCCCGGTGGTCATTTACTCGTCGTGCGCGACCTCGTCGCCTTCCAGAGCGTCTACGGAAATACTCACAACGCCATCATTGCTGGCTCATTCCAAAAGGACACTGGCCTTTCTGACAAGGGCGAGCGGCTCACGCTTTCCGACGCAAACGGTGTCGTGATCTTCACTGTGCGCTACGATGACGAAGACGACTGGCCGGAAGAACCCAATGGCGATGGACAATCCCTCGTCTACGCCGGAGGAAACTCCGGGTCCGCCCACAGCTGGCGCCCTTCTTCCGCAATCAATGGCAACCCGGGCAACTCCGACTCCACCCCCTTCACCGGCGGATCGCTTCTCGCTTACGCCCTCGCTGGCGAGCCTACTTTGATTCCCACCGTGCTCGGATCGACCTTTAACTACGTCACGAACCTCACCGCTGATAACGCCCTTATCCAAGTGCAACAATCGTCCGATCTCGAAACTTGGAAAGACGTCGACCTCACTACTCAGACTCAGGTTCTCAATGCCCTAGCCGGCACCCGCACCTTCACCGTCACCCTGCCGCAGGGAACAACAGGCTTCGCCCGGGTGACTGTGGTCCAACGATGAGAAAACTAGGAGGGCGATCAAGCCGTGCAAGACGGACTGAAATGATGCCCCTCTTTTTTCGTCCCCACGGCTTACTGTAAGAATTCGTAGAGGTGGAAGTCGTTGCGGGCCTTCCTGGAGGTGTCGCGACAAAGCTTGCGGTATAGCTCTGTCCGGAGACGAAGCTGCTATCATTAAATGAGATCGTCGCGGTGCCTCCTGCCGGTCCATTGACGGCCCAGGCAACGACTGTTCCAGTGACATTCCCCACCCTAACATTAGAGGCGAGGTTCGCCATGGGCGGGCCATCTGCGAAGCTGAAGACGAAGCCTGCTGCCGGGGATCCGGTGCCGGGAGGTTCGCCACCACCACCGCCGCCTGGACCACCGCCGCCTGGACCACCGCCGCCTGGACCACCGCCGCCTGGACCTCCACCGCCTGGACCTCCGGGTCCACCTGCTGTGGTGCTAAATTCGGTGGTGTCGTAGGTGGCGAGGCCGGTTTGCTCAATGCGGTAGAAATTTTTCGACCGGCCCGACTCGATGACAGCAAACGCACCTGAAGTAGCGGTGAGGGAAATGGCATCGACGGTCCAACTTTCGAGATCGGTGCTGGTATCGAGCTCGTATTGCCCACCTTCCATGCCGTTCCAGACGATGGTGACTTCGTCATTCTCTTGATCGATAGTGGCTCCACGCAAGGCAAGAGGGATGGTGGTCGCTCCGCCAAAGACTTCGGTCACGGTCTCAGCGATCTCGGTCACGCCGGAAGCGACAGTGGCATCGCCGAAGTAGTTGTAAGCGAGATTGTAGGGATAAGCGGGAGTACCGTCTTCCTCCACGGAGGTGAAATAGGCCCAGGCTCCACCGGGAAACTCAGGGGTGACGCAGTAGCGGACATTCTGCTCGTTGAGATCAAAATCGACCCCTTGGGTCAAGCCAAGGTGACCTCTATAGGCATAATCCTCCATGTAGTGACCTAGGACGAAAGTGGTGGAAACAGCGGGCCCGTAAAACTGCGCGGTGATCGCGGTGGAAGTACGAAAACCCTCGGAAACTACCCACTGGGGCAAGGTGGCGCGACCAGTCGCGGCGAGGTCGGTAGAGCCATTCGAGCCATCGCGCTCCTGGTAACCGGAGACCATGAGGCGGACGTCGCTGGTGGCATCAGTAGGGTCGCCATAGCCGTATGGGCCATACATCGGGAGACCGTCATTGGCCCAAGCGATGATCGGGCTGTGCTGGCCGTTGAAATTTTCAGTGTAGGGGCTCACACCGTCGATGCCTGTATAGACGACGCTGGAATCGTAATCGACCGAATCGCCGAGGGTGTGGCGCAACGCCACGGGGCTGGCGTGGTAGTGGAATGCCTCCATCGCCTGGTGGGCATTTCCAGCATCGAAGGTGACGCCTTCATTGATAAATGCATCGCGATTCCAGTAGCCATCTCCTCGGTTTTGGTTCGTCGGTTCTTGGTCGCCTCCTGCCGAGGTGTCATATGAAAAGGTGTCGCTGGTGTTGAAAAGGGGAACGCCATCAACAAAGAGGCCGCAAGTTCCGACATTCGAGGGAATCCGCGTGGAGGGAGCGTAGTTCTCCGGGTAGTCTGTCACGAAAGGGAAGCGGTAGAGGATAGCGGCATTTCCGGGGAAGGAAGGAAAAGCCGAGGTCTTTTCGCCATTAATAAACCACGGGCCCATGGTGTTCGTTGCGAGCCCAGTGGCCTTGATATAAACGTAATCACCCGAGTAAGAAATGCCCTGCACTCCGGCATAGACGGGGAGGGGCTGGTCTCCGACGGTTACGCCCTCGTAATCTGCCGAATCCCAAGTGGTGAGTGAGGAGATCGCTCCGCCACCACGCTCGAGGGCTTCATCTTCCTGAGTGGCAAAAATGCGGGCGTAGCTACCTGAGTCGGCTGTGTGCCAAGATGAGAGGAGGGGCTCGGCGGTGGCAGAGGAAGTCACAAGGGCCAAGAGAGCGAGCTGGCAGGCGATGATCGGGGAGAAGGATCGTTTGTTCATAAGCATGGGATAAAAGATCTATGCCAATCGTGAACTGAGTGTGTGGAGAACAGGTGAGATTTGTAAAGACTTGGTAAAGGGCCACCACGTCTGGGTTCGATTGGTCGGTAACGGCATGAGCGGATTGGCGCTCAGCGAGGAGATGAGAAGCGATCCCAAAGGCACTCCCAGAAGTCTTATTGCGCGATTGTCCATCGGAGATTCTTGAAGGTAGGCTTGGCGCCCTTCCAAGGTCCGCCGAGAGAGTGCATCTTCTTACGATCCTTGCCACGGAGGGATTCCTTGAAACCGAGCTTCAGGGCCATGGCCTTGGACCAGTCGAGGGATTCCTCGCTGGCGGAGTTTTGGAAGTCACTTGCAGCAAGCGAAATGCTCTGCTACCGCGCGCCGCCTTATTTCTCTATCCTGTATTTACAGGGATGCCGATGAGATCAAGGAGCCGCCAAACTCTTCTTCACCAATGCCCTCTCTATATCGCAGGAGACCTGTAAGAATCAGTAAAAAGTGACGTTCTATCCTAATGATTCGCCCCCGAGTCTCCTCCCTCATATTCCTCACCCTGGCCGGAGGACTTCAGGCTGCGCCTAAAGAAGGCATCCTTAAGGTATTTCAGACCAGCTGCATCGAGTGCCACGGGAAAAACGACAAAGTAAAAGGGAAGGTCAATCTACTGGAAATTCACAGTCTCAATGAGCTCAAAAAGAATCCAGATCTCCTAGGTAAAATCGTCGAAGCCATCGACTTCGAAGAGATGCCCCCCGAAGACGAGCCCCAGCTTGTGCCCGACACGAGAAAGAACTTCCTCACAAACCTGGAAACTCTCCTCGAAGAGTCACTTACGGAAACAAAGATCTACCCGCAGACCCCCATCCGCAGGATGACGCGCTTTCAATATAACAACGCCGTCACCGATCTCTTTGACCTGAAGTGCACCGTCTTCACCCTCCCCGAGCGCATGATGCGCAACCATAAGAACTACTTCAAACCAGAGACCGAAAAAATGGCCCCAGTGGTGACGGTCGGAAGCCGTCCTTTGGGGAAATCGCAAATGATCGAGCCGCGCTTGGCCGGCGTCACCGCCTTCCCGCAGGATCTCCGGGCTGAACACGGATACGACAATCAAGGCGACCATTTGTCCCTCTCGCCCCTCCTCATGGAGTCGTTTTTAAAACTGGGACAATCCGTCATTCAAAGTCTCGATTTCGGACCCAAGCGGGTCGGCATCTGGAAAACCTTCTTCGCTCCACCTAGCAACAAGGAAGATCTCCCCAAGGTCGTGCGCGAGCGACTTAAGCCCCTCCTCCGGAAAGCCTTTCGCCGCCCTGTCGAGGCCTCGGTGCTCGATCGCTACTCAAGCTACGTGCTTGGCCAACTGGAGAAAGGGACCGACTTCACGAGCGCCATGAAAGCCGTCTCGGCTGCCGTCATCTCCTCTCCCAGGTTTCTCTATCTCTACGATGGCGCGAGCGAGAAAGATAAAATGGGCCGCGTCGATGGCTTCGACCTCGCCTCCAGACTCTCCTTTTTCCTCTGGGGAAGCCTCCCTGATGACCAGCTTCTGGAGCTCGCCGAATCTGGAGAACTTTTAAAAGAGGAAGTCCTCACCGCCCAACTTGATCGCATGCTGAAGGATCGAAAGATCAAGCGCTTTTGCGATAGCTTCCCTTCGCAGTGGCTGCAGCTAGAACGCATCATTTCTTCGGTGCCCGATCCTAAAAAGTTCCCCCAATTCTATTTCTTAAAATACCGCGACAGCATGCACATGATGATGGAGCCGCTCTTGCTTTTCGAAACGGTGCTCATCGAAAACCTGCCCATCACGCAGCTTCTTGATTCGGACTTTACTTACCGTTCAGGTCATCTGGAGGACACCTATGGAAAGCTCGGCACAATTGGAAAAAAGAAAAAAGGTCAGGTCGGCGTCTTGACCTTTCATCGCGTCCCCGTGAAGGACCGACGCAATGGCGGAATTATCACCAATGCCGCCGTCATGACGATGACCTCCGGTCCCGAGCGCACCCAACCCATCACTCGCGGCGCGTGGCTCGCCGGCGTCATTTTTAACAATCCCCCGGAACCGCCTCCCGCCAATGTCCCCGCCCTCGGCGAAAAACCAAGTAAAGGAGAAGAACATCTCACGCTCCGCGAGCGCCTGTCGATGCATCGCGAACGGGCCGACTGCCGGGGATGCCACGAGCAAATTGACCCCCTCGGCTTTGCCCTGGAGAACTACAACGCCGTTGGAAAATGGCGCGAGAAGTACGAAAACGGCCGCGACATAGACATGCAGGGCACCCTCTTTCGAAAACACGCCTTCGAAAATATCACCAATTTTAAAGACGCAATTCTCGTCGAGAAAGATCGCTTCGCCCGCGGACTCGCCGGGCATCTTTTATCCTTCAGCCTAGGCCGGGAACTCGGAGTAGCCGATTCCGTCATCCTCGATAAAATCGCCGAGGCCAGTGCTAAAGATGGATATCGCTTCAAATATCTGATACGGGAAGTAGTGAAAAGTGAGCCTTTTCTCACGAAATCAAACTCGAAAAAAATCGCTAAAAAATGAGCCGCACATCACGACGAGACTTCCTTCGCGGCATCGGCGGCGCAGCCTTGGCCCTCCCGTGGCTGGAAAGTATCGGCGCTCCCGTGAAGACGACTCAAGTGGCCAAGCGGATGGCGCACTTCTATGTCCCCATCGGAGTGGTGCGACGAGGGTTCTTCCCGGGAGAAGCGGAAGACATCATCCCAAAAGGGAATCTCGGAACTGTCATGAAATCCTTGGGAAAACAGGACCCCAACTATTCCGTCACCAAGCTGGACCGGCTCACGCCCACGATGCAGCCCTTGGCAGCCTTCAAGGATCAAATCAATCTCATCACCGGAATGGACCGGACCTTCCAGCAAGGAACCGACGTCCACGCCCAGTGCGCCTCCTGCTACCTCAGCAGCGCCCCGCCCTACACTATCAAGGGCACCGCATGGCCTCTCGACCGAACCCTCGATCATCTCGTCGCCGATGTCGTAGGCCAGAAAACCCCTTTCCCCACCTTGGAGTTCAGTTGCAACAGTCATCAGGACAACAAGGAATCGATCTACTTCGATAACATCTCCTGGTATGGCACCGGACACGTCGCCCCCTCGCTTCGAGATCCTCGTAAAATGTATCATCGTTTGTTTTCGACCCGGGAAATCGAGAAATACCGCGATGTCACCGACTTGGTTCTCGAGGACGCCCGCTCCCTAAAACGCGACCTGGGCTACGAAGACGGGCAAAAATTTGCCGAGTATTTCGACTCCATCCGCGCCATTGAAACACAGATGGACCGTCTCGAGAAAATGAAAGGAGAGCTCGCAAAAGTGACCTTCGATGAACCCCCGGAAGCCTACCTTCCACGCGGAGAATACATCCGCCTGATGGGTGACCTCATGCTCGTCGCTCTTCAAACCGGCCTCACCAATGTCACCACCTTCATGGTCGGCCCGGAGCGCTGGGACACTCCCTACAAATTTGAAGGCCTCTTCGATAAACCAAAGAGCCACCATCAGATGTCGCACAATCAGACCAAAATGATCGATGATCTCCTGAAGGTGGACCGCTTCCACATGGAGCAATATGTCTACCTCCTCGAAAAAATGGCCGTGATGAAGGAAGCAGATGGCACCTCACTCTTGGACAACACCCTCTTCACCTACGGCTCGGGCCTCGGTGACGGTTCGACCCACCAATACAACGACCTCCCCATCATCGTCGCCGGTGGGGGAGCTTCCACGAAGTCGGGCCAGCACATCAACATGCCCGAAGGGACCCCGCTCGCCAACCTCTGGCTCACCCAAGCCCGCATGATGGGCGTGGACACGAAGCGCTTCGCCGATAGCACCGCAGAAATCGGCGCCATGAAGACAGGCTAATTAAGGCGCCGCCAAGCCCTTCTTCACCATCTCTTCTTTCGAAAGACGAGGCCGTACCCGCGCCGGAGTCGGTAGCCCGGTGCTGCGATCAAACTCATCGGCCGTTCGAAGCTCAGGAACATAATCGCCCGTCTCCTTAATCCACGCATTCAACGATCCACGCAATTTATTCAAGATTTCCTGATGCGTAAGATCATTAATGAGGTTCTTCGTTTCATGGATATCCTTCGACGCATGATAAAGCTCCTCCTTCGGACGCGGATTCACAAAATAAACCGACTGCACCGCAGGAAGATTTCCTTCCGCATGAAGCTTGATCATCGCTTGAAAGGTCGGCGAACGCACCCCATCCGCCGATGGCGTCAGTGCCAAATCAGGATAGGAATTACGAATATACTTAAACTCTTTGTTCCGCACCGCGCGTGAGTGCGCTTCGTAGTCGTGCCAATTCTGTTCGGCGATCACGACGTCTCGAATTTTCGCCTTCGGGTTCTTCAAGATCGGAAGAAAGCTCTTTCCCTGAAATGACCTACCCACTTCAAGATGAGCCATCTTCAAAAAGGTAGGCGCTAGATCGAGCGAACTCACCAAGCTCTTCGTCTGAACCCCGGCTTTCACCTTCGCCGGCCAGCGCACAATGAAGGGCGTCTTAATTCCCGAGTCATAAATCGACGTCTTATCCCGCGGAAAAGGCCGCCCATTATCAGACATAAAAACGACCATCGTCTCCTCCTCAACCTTCTGCGCCGCCAACTCCTTCATCACAAGCCCAACATACTTGTCGAGCCGTCGGATCTCATCGTAGTAAAGCGCGTAGTCCTTACGAACTTCCGGCGTATCCAAATGATAAGGCGCTAAGCGCACCTTCGCCAGGTCCGTCCCATTCGGAATGATGTTCTCGTGATAAGGTCGATGCGGATCAAGCGCAGCCAGCCACAGAAAAAAGGGCTTCTCTTTCGGCCGATCTTTCAAAAGAGGAACCCACTCTGTGCAACCAGACTGCGCTTCACCTTCCATCGTCTCGATGAATTTACCCTTCTGACCTTCAGCTCCCGTCGGTAGTTGGAAACCAGATGTGTCCGTCTCACGAATGACATCAAAGCGATCTCGCGCCGCATCTCCAAGGTGCCACTTCCCCGCAGCAGCCGTCCAGTATCCAGCCGCCTTGAGCTTCTCCACAAACGTGATCTGATTCGCCGGAAGGGGCCAATGAAGCTCCTCCGCATGCGTGTTGTGCGGGTAGCGCCCCGTGATGATCGAGCAACGCGAAGGCGAGCATGAAGAAGCGGTTAAAAACGCATTATGAAAAAGCATCCCCTCACCCGCCAGTCGATCGATATTCGGCGTCAAAACATTCGGATTCCCATAAACCCCCGAGTCATCCCATGCCATATCATCCGCAATAATGAGCACGATATTGGGCGCGGCCTGCACGGCTCCAACGATAAAAGCGAAAAGGAAATAAAGGCGGTTCATAGAAGTAAGCATAGGAAAGGAATTGGCAGACTCAATCACAGTTGTCCGCTTCGTGCTGGTCATGTCCCTTCGATTATAAAATGTGAAGCGATGGCCCGATTTTCCCTTATCCTCTTCACGCTCCTCTACGTTCAGAGCTCATCTTCATTATTCGCTGTTCAGAGTTCGAAAAAAACGTCGTTTTCATTGCCGTCGATGACCTCGCCAGCTCGCTCGGATGCTACGGTCATCTCCTCGCCAAGACGCCCACTTCCGCGTCACCCTCCCCGATGCCGTCACCCTCTCACAGCAATTCATCAAAGCCGACTACTTCACCGCTCGCGTCGGAAAAATCTACCACTACAACGTCCCAGCCAGCATCGGCACCGATGGCTTCGACGACGCCCCTTCGTGGCAAAAAACGGTTAACCCGAAAGGCCGCGACAAAACCGACGAGCACCTCGTCTTCAACGCCGAACCCGCCCGAAAAATCAGCGGCACCATTAGCTGGCTCGAAGCCGAGGGCACCGATGAAGAACAAACCGCCGGCATGGTCGCCACCGAAGTCATCAAGATGATGCGCGAGAAAAAAGACGAGCCCTTCTTCATCGCCGCCGGCTTCTTCCGCCCACACTCACCCTTCATCGCGCCTAAAAAATACTTCGACCTCTACCCGCTCGAAGATCTCCGCCTCCCCTACACGCCCAATGGCGACCGCGACGATATCCCCACTGCCGCCTTCGCCCACAATAACCCCATCCCGAACTACAACATCGAGAACCCTCATCTCTTGTGCTCAAATTTCCCCCGAACCATTTTAACATAAAGTTCATCAGACTGCCCGATAGCTTCCTCCTCGATGAAATGCACCGCCTTCCTCCTGCTCTTACTAACAACCGTTACCCAAGCAGAGATCTCTAAAATCCAACTCAAAGTCCTCCCCGGTGAATTCTGGTGGGGCGGGTGCAATTTCGACGGCGCAGAAATGCCTTACACCGCTGAAACCGAGATCTCACTCGCCCTCGATGATTCCTCACCAGAGGGCGCCCGACGTTTCGCGGAACGGCCCGACGTTTTCAACGTCGCGATCACCCGAAGCCGGGAAGCGATGACCGTTCTGCACTCCTTCATCCTATCCAAGCTTCCGTTAAACTCACTCCTGCGAAACTTCCTCCTTCAGGGAAGTGCTAGACCAAAGGAGCTAACATCTCCCGATCTAACCCTCAACGATCTCCTGCCCACCTTAAGCGCCATCGGCTGGAAACCCTTCGATCAACGCTCGCTTGCAGGAATCCCCATTGACCTCATCTTGAAGAAGAGCCAACAAATCATCGCCATCGACCTCATCGGCACCTCCGGAGAAGAAGGCGCGGCCCGATACTCAGGGAAAAACCACCTTCCTTTAATTATAAATGACTACTTCAAAAGAACACTTTAAGAAATTCGAACCTTTTCTGGCTGACTAAATTTCGTATGTTAGCGAGTGATCACTTATGAACCTCAAACTGAAGATCCACCTACGCATTTTTGCTGCCTTGGTCATCGTAACTGCCATTATCTACTACGTCAGCTCCGCACCACCCACCGAGGAAAAGGAATATCTCGACGATGACTTTAAGGCGTTGGAAGAATTGGGAGACGACAGCTCTCACTTCTTGGGAACGATTAAATCCACCGCGATTCCTTTCGTCATCACGCTTCTTTACGGATCTTATCTCGCTTACACCTTTGCCTTTCCCTACTTCGCGAAAAGAATGTCCGACGGCGTTTACGAGCCTCACAATCTTGAAGCCGATGACCTCCTCTTTCAGGCACAAAAAGAAGTCGCTGAGGGCGATTATACCCAAGCCATCGCCAACTATCGTGAACTCCTAAAGCGCGACCATTCCGATAGCAACGCAGTAATACAAATCGCAAAAATTCAGCGCAAGCATCTCGAAAAATCCCGTCAAGCCGCCGATGGCCTTCAACAAGCTCTCGATAGTCGTGAATGGACCAAAGACGAAACGACAAAAATGCTTTCCCATATCGCCGAGATCTACGAAGTCGATTTTTGCGACCACATTCAAGCCATCCGCATCCTGGAGGGCATTATCAAAGATTTCCCTGATTCCCGCTACGCTGCGAATGCCACCTCGAAGATCAAGGAGTTCGATAAACTATTACAGGGATAGTTTAAGCGAAAGGCGTTCGATCCCCCGGGGATGGCAGGAGAGCCTTCTTGGTGGTCAATCCACCGCACTCTGAACGCACCTTAACTTTCCAAACGATCGCTTACAGAGAGAAGCTGCCAGACTTAAGACTTGCCTGTTTGCGCTTCCCAGCATTTGTGTAAAGATTGCCCACATGAGCGAACAAGCTGACAAAGAAATCACCCTCGAAGCCGGAACTCACTGGATGTGCACCTGCGCAAAATCTTCCAACTCTCCCTTCTGCGACGGATCGCATAAAGGATCAGGAGCGGCCCCGGAAAAATTGGTTCTCGAAGAAGCCACCGTCATCCCGGTGAAGCGACCTCCTGCTACAGAATAGTCAGGAAGTGGTGCCTTGTGAACGGTAGCAGTGGGAAATTACTTCGATCACTCCCACGATCAGAATAATCTGATCCTCAAAACACCGGGCTGGAACATATTCAGTCCAATATTTCGACTCCAATGGTGCAAAACACGATCTCAGAACAGCCCCCGTGACCAAGCGCTAAACGAGAAGCTCCAATCCTTCTTCTCGACACCCGGCGACAGGCTTTCCATCTAGCCCTTGTCAAACTGCCTCAACAATCCCACCACCTTTCAACCTGATTCTTTGCAACGTTGACGGTCTCAGTCGAATCACCCTTTGAAAGGGTATTCCCTCTATCCGCTCACTATAACTCCTCCTGAATATCCTCCAATGGGTAGGACCAGATTTCAGATAAGGTCGGGTGATACCAATGCACCCGGAGCAGGTCCGTGACCGAAGCTTTTAAAGTCACCCCAACCGCGATCGAGTGGATCAACTCGCCCCCATCTTTCCCGACGCACTCGGCCCCCAGAACCACTCCGTTCTGATTTGCGAAGATTTTTACGTAGCCGCGCTTCGCTTCCATGAGGATGGATTTGCCATGGTCATCGAAAGGATAATCCGCTGAAAGATAGTCGATCCCGCGCTCCTTGAGCTGCTTCTCGCTTAAACCCACCGTTCCGATTTGCGGGTCGGTAAAGACGACCCCCAGAAGAGTGTCGTAATTGACAGCCTCGCCACGGCGGTCAGTGGCCTTCCGGGCCGCCAGTTCGCCTTGGAGGATCGCGATGTGGACAATCTCATGGGGCCCGGCGACGTCCCCGCTCGCCCAGATCTTGGGATTGCTCGTCTGCTGGAAATCATCGCAGTCAATGTGGCCACTCCTTTTGAGTTCCACCCCGGCCTTATCCAATCCGAGTCCCTTCGTGTTAGGGCGGCGGCCCAGCGCATTGAGAAGATGAGGCGCGGTCACCTCGATCACTTCGCCATCGTGCTCAAAGGTCACCTTGAAACCCTCATCGCCATAGCTGACCTCCTTGAGACTCGTCTTAGTATAAAGCTGGATGCCTTCGGCCCGAAATTGCTCTTCGATCACTTCCGAGGCTTCCTTTGAAAAGTCGGTGAGGATGTGCTCGCTGCGCTGAATTTGGATCACTTCCGTCCCCACACGCTTGAGAAATTGCGTGAGCTCACAGGCCACGATTCCACCGCCGAGCACGATCACTTTTTCCGGAAGGAAATCAAGGTCGAGCACCTCATCGCTCGTCCAACAAGGCACCTCGGCTAGACCAAGAATAGGCGGAGTCGATGCCACCGAACCGGTCGCCACCATGAAGTTCTGCGCCCGCAAGCGTCGGCCATCGGTCAGTTCGACGGTATTTTCATCGATGAAAGTCGCACGATCACGGAAAAGAGTGAAGCGATCGCTCTCAAGCTGGCCTTGGCGATATTCCGAGAACTCCCCAATCGTCTCCAGCTTCCGCTGATGAAGGGCCGCGAGATCAGCCCGCGCTTCCGGAATTTTGAGACCAAATTTCTCGCCTTGCTGTGCCAGATGAAGAACTTCCGCCGAGTAAATCAGCGTTTTCGAAGGCATACAGCCTCGCAGAATGCAGAGCCCGCCCAGCTCTTCGGCCCCATCGATGATCGCCACCCGATCCAGCACTTCCCGAGCCGTCCGCGCCGCGGCATAGCCTCCACTTCCTCCGCCGATCACGATGTAGTCGAATTCTTCAATTTCCATGAGAGCAGCATCCTACAATTTACTGCCGTAACAATCGAATTGATGCTATGTTTCCTGAGTAACGATGAAAATGCTTCTCCTTTCCGCCCTTTTACTCTCTCCCCTCATGGCTGCGCCTGAGGGATTCACTTCGATCTTCAATGCTAAAGATTTCTCCGGCTGGTGGGGAGCAGCGACCGAAGATCCCGCAAAGTATTTGGCGCTTCCGCCAGAAAAACTGGCCGCTAAGAAAAAAACAAGCCTCGAGAACATCGCCAAGCACTGGCAGGTCAAAGACGGTATCATCCACAACGACGGCCACGGTCTCTTTCTCACCACCGAGAAAAACTACGCCGACTTTGAGCTGCAGCTCGAATACAAGCTCGCCCCGAAAGCCGACAGCGGCATTTACCTCCGCGGCATTCCTCAAGTTCAGCTCTGGGACACCACCGAAGCCGGTGGCTCCTGGAAACACGGGGCCAAGAAAGGCTCGGGCGGACTCTGGAACAACCTGAAGGGAGCCCCAGGAAAGGATCCTCTGGTGCACGCCGACAACCCCGTGGGCGAATGGAACAAAATGACCGTCAAACTTGTTGGTGAAAAGGTCACCGTCATTCTTAACGGCAAGACGGTGGTCGATGACGCCACCCTCTCGAACTACTTCGACCGCAAAGGCGGCCTTCCTCCAAAAGGCCCGATCCAACTCCAGACCCACGGCGCGCCCGTGGAGTGGCGGAATATTTTCGTGAAGGAACTTTAGTTTCTCTCTCTCGAGACGCGCCAGCGAGAGGAGCAGTGGCTCTGGCTTTGCACGCCCTACTCATAAAAAAAGGCAACTCTACTTCTTCCCGATCGCGTAGATGTGCGTCTGGGTCGCGATGTAGACGGTGTTATTCGCCACCATTGCGCTGGAGTAAATCGGCGCTGGAAATTCGATGAGAGCGAGCTGCTCAAGTTCCTTGCCCGCTTTCAAAATATGCAGCTCACCATCTTCGGTTCCCAACCAAACTTTGCCATCGGCCACGAGAGTGGAGCCCCAAATGCGGGACTGGGTTTCGTGCACCCAATATTGCTTCCCGGTCTTGGCATCGTAACAGTGGATGTCACCATCGTATTCTGCTGCGTAGACGAGTCCGTCCGCCACGCTCATGGTGGAAATGGAGCGACCGATTTCTTTCGAGCTCCAGACTGTCTTTCCATCTGCGCCGATACAGGTGATCAAGCCGACGCCGTCGCCGTGCTCAGGATCCTGGCCGATCATGATGTAAACAAGACCATCATAAATGACGGTCGTGCCGATCACCTCACTGGGCCCCGCGTAGGTGGCATACTTGATGGGCTTGCCATCCTTCTCACGATACTCGATAGGATTGCAATTATGACGCCAGAGTTCTTTTAAAATCCCAAAGCCTTCCTCATCAGGAACAGGCGTGGGCTCAAAGGCGTAAACAAATCCGTCTCCGCCACCCCAGACGATAGCGTCTTTTTCACCGATCTTACCGTGAGCAGGTGAAGACCAACTCGCGTGAAGCACACGGGAAGAAACTCCAGCGGCTTCCTCGCCAACCAATTCTCCGCTATTCTTATCGAGCGCGACCAAGGATGGTGCACCTTCGTTTGGAATATTGGTGTGGGACCAGTCAACTCCATTGGAAGTCGCGGTGAAAAGCATGTCGCCCACCAGAACCGGCGAGCAGGACGAAACGTTGTGCGGAAAGATTCCGAGTTCAGCACGCATGTCGTAAATCCAAATGATATCGGCGGACTTGTCGTCGATTACGACGGGCGTGCCATCGGTCGAGGAATACTTTGCCTCGTCCTTGAAAGGACCGTCGTTGCCATTGGCCATGCCATTAACATCAAGGCAAATTACTTCGCCGCGGTTCGTGACGAGCCACATGCGGTCGCCTTCCACTGCGGGAGACGAGCAGAGGCCGACGTATTCCCAGTCGCTAACCTTACCGGCACCGAGCTTGGGAATGACGAGCTGCCAGAGATATTCGCCAGTCTTCTCGTCAAGCGCCATGAGGATCCCGCGGTCACCCTGCTGCTTTTCATCGCGAGGAGATTCGTTGTTCGTGCCTACATAAACGCGGCCTCCTGCGACCACAGTATTTCCGTAGGCCTGAGATCCGAGCTTGGAGGCCCATTTGATATTCTTGGACTCGTCGAGGAGTGCGGCTTCGGTATCGTCGTCGAGCTCTCCCGGGAGAATGTCGACAGGCAGACCCTTGGCATTACCAACCATGTTGCGGGTGCCGTCGTAGCCCCACATGGGCCATTCTTTCGTGATTTCAAAAGCTGCTGTTCCGCTGGCCGTGGTCTCGACCTTGGCAGTTGGTTCTTCGCTTTTTTCGGCAGGTGTCTCCTTACAGGAAACAAGAAGAGTGAGCCCGGTAAAAAGGAGTCCGTTGGAGATTTTCATAGCGATGTAGTTTTGAGAGTTGAGGCGAAGAATCATTCTCCGGCAGTGATTTTAATATTGTCGACGTAAACCCGCTTCTGGGCTTGAGGAGAAAAGGCAAAGACGCCGGGGGCACCTTGGGGATGAAGACGTTTGACGGGAACCTCGATGGTCCACTGGGCAGGCTCGGGCTCACCCTTTACGTAGGCCTTCGCCAAGATCACACCGGATCCGTCACCGTTGTCCTTGATAGCGGTCTTGAGGTGATACCAGGTGTTCGCCTTGATCGGAAACTTGACCGCTTGCTGAACGCGCTCGTAGTTGCTGGAAACTTCGAGTTGGTTCTTGTTACCTACGAGCGTGATGCGGTAGCGCTGGTTCACGAGGCCAACCTCGGATTTGATGCGACGGTTGCCATCGGTCATGACATCGGCTTCGAGCACGTAGTTTTTCATGTCCTCGCCGCCGAAGAAATTCATGGTGCGCTGGAAGAGAAGGTTATCGAGACGGTTCGCGATGACCTTGGAGCCATCTTTTTCAAGCACGTGCCACTTAATGCGGGCACCGAGCCAAGCGAGCGGCGGAAAGTTTACCTTTTCACCCTTAAACTCCATCTTGAGTTCGACCTTTTCGAAGTCTTCGGAGTAGCCGACCGAGGCCTCGACCCGACCACGGGTGGTCGCCGACATTCCCTTGCGGGTCACCTTGAGGGCACCTGCCGAAATCGCGGCATCAGCGGCGGCGGTCAACTTGCCCGTTTTCGCATCAAGGGTAGCATCAACCTTCGCCTTCACCCTGGCAGTGGGTGGAATGAACTTTTCCCAAGAAAGCGCTTCGGTGATTACTTCGACGCGGTGGCCTTGTTGATCGAGCCCGTAGACTTTGAACCCCTGAGTCTTGCCCGGAGCGATCGCGAACTCAGCAGGAACAATCTGGAGTTGCGCAACTTCGCCGAGAGTATCTTTTTCATCGGTGCCCTTGTTGGTTTTATAATCACGATCCTTATCGCCAAAGCAGTAGAGACCATCGCGCGTGGAGAGATACACTTTCCCGGCCCAAATGATCGGCGCTGCGAGAGCTTTCACCCCGCTGCCACTCTCATCCTTGATCTCTGCCTTGGAGAGAACCTTTCCTTGCTCATCGACAATCGCGAAGGTGCCTTCGAAGAACGGGGCGTAGATTTTTCCATCGCCGTGGATCGGTGAGGCGTGAATCTGATCGGGAGCGATCTTGGTATGCCAGGCTGTTTTTCCGTCAGCAGCATTCACCGCGATGAGTTCGCCGGTGAAGTTTGTCGTGTAAACGCGATCCTTGACCAAGATGGGCGAGCTGGTGAAGCCGATGTGATCGTCATTGCGCCAAGCTTCCGCATCGGGAGTGAGAACGATCTGCTCTGCGGGATACTCGGTGGGGATGTTCAGGCAGACGAGGCGGCCCTTGGAAGTTGAGTCGATATTCTCCTTTCCGTGGATTGCGATGAGCTTGTCTTTTCCATAGAGGAGAACCTGCGAGTTGACTCCACCTTGGGAAAGCTGAAAACGCCAGACAGGAGCACCCGTGCGGGCATTGACGCAAACGATGTTTCCGCAGCCCGTTCCAGCGTAGAAAACGCGCTGATCACCGAGTTGTCCGAAGACCGGCATCGAGAACGAACTATCCACCGGACGGATTCCAGGGCTGGAATACCAAACGAGCTCGCCCGTAATCTTATCGAAGGCATAAAAACGATCGCGAGCCGGGCCTGTTGTTCCCCAGTTTGCGGTGACGCAGTGGAAGATCACGAGTGGGCCATCGACCGCAGCCGATCCCGTCCGGCCGTTTGGAAAAGTGAGGCGGGAAAGCTCCTCCATGAGGGAGATCTCCCAAAGCTGCTCGCCATCCGCAGTGAATGCGACACAGCGTCCATTGGAAGTTTGGAGGTAGACATTGCCAGTCTCGGCATCAACCACAGGCGATCCGACGCCGTAGCGATTGTAGACCACGTCTGAAATGTAGTCGCTGAAGCGTTTCTCCCATTTTTTCTCACCCGTCTTGGCGTCAAGGCAGAGGAGAATCTCCTGAACATCCTCTGCGGGGTCAGGGCCGTCCTGACCGTATCCGAAGGCGTACAGATTGCCGTTAGCGATCACGGGGGCACCTGCACTATTGAGGTCGTATTTCCAAAGTTGATTGGAGCCGCCCACTTCCCACTCACTCGGAAGGTTTGTTTCGTGAGTGGTGCCATTTTGGTCAGGACCACGCCAGTTCAACCAGCCATCGACCTGTGCTGAAGCAAGCGGAGTAGCGGCTGCCAGGGCGCTCCAAAGAAAAATTCGAAAATTCATGGGGTATTTCATACGGCTGATAAAGCTAGTACTCTCATCTTTCCTCCCGAATCCGTCAAGTCGTGGCTCTACTCATTCCAATCACTCCGTAATTCAATAAAACCTTAACACGTTTCTCTCCAAACCCTGCTCACCCGCTCTAATTTTAAAAAAATGATTTAGAATTCCTGATATCTTTCGTTTTAGGAGCAATTATTCATCGCCGAACTTACTTATAATCGTGAAGCCGTTAACCCTCACATCAGCCCTCATCAACGGAGCGGCTCTGCCGTAAGAGCGCTACTTCTTCGCCTGTTCGAAGAGCCACTCGTGGACCTTCACATCGCTGGTCACATCACCCGAGATGCCATGACCCGCTTCGGGGAACTCGGTGTATTTGAAAACCTTCGACCGCTTCAGTTCCTCGGCGCAGTTCCTCGCATACTCAGGTTTCACCACGGTATCTTTCGCGCCGTGGAAGGACCAAATTGGCATCGACTTAAGCTTTCCTACTCCCGAAGCCCCACCCGCGATGGGGATCCCGGCCGCAAAAATCTTGGGCTCCTCTTTTAGGAAATGCCAGGTCCCGAACCCTCCCATAGAGTAGCCAATCACATAGACGCGCTTCTCATCGATAATCGGAAGCTTCTTGAGGAGATCTTTGATGAGAGAAATGGTCTCATCACCCGGAGCATCGTCCCAACCCCCGCCAGTCCCTCCATGAGGCTGTTAACAAAGCGGCGCCTTTCGTCTTGCCTTCGCTGGTGCGAAGTGTTGACTCCCCACAGTTAAAAACAACCGTGAACGCCTACGAAATCTATCAAGAAATTGACCACTCTATTGTCGCCGACATGTGCCAGTGGATCCGTGAAAATGACAAAAACCTCTACAACTCTGCCGTCGGGAGTCTCGCGGCGAATCGTAAGCTGAGACCCATCTTCATTCAGAAGAAGAAGCCGGTTGATCAGTATGTTTGGCTTCACAAAACGCTCAAGCTCCGCACCAGCGACACCGTGGGCGAGCACCTATTCCAAGTCTGGTTCATGAAAGGTCAACAGGAAGTCTTAAAGGACTTCTGCGATGGCATGGAGATCGAGCACGATGGCGCAGGCCAAGTGGAAGGAGACCTTCCGAAGGAACTCGCCGCCGACAAGCTCACGAGCACCGTCGACACTCTAGTGGGTCCTCATGACCCCAAGCTCATCACACTTTACCTGCGCGTCTTCAACCTGCAGCGCCCTGGAGGCTGGGACTCTCTCAGCGAGATCCTCAGCTCTGATGAGCGACTGAAGCTCAGCTGAGTTGTCTAAACTTTAATCTGACGAGAAGTCATCGCGCTTAATCCAGAATGTGGATCTCGACGCGACGGTTGCGGCGGCGATTTTCCTCGTTCGTGTTAGGCACGAGAGGTTCGGCGTCTGCCATTCCGCGCGACTTGAGGAGGTCCGGGTCGATGCCATTCTCGCACAAGTAGGTGGAGAGTGAACCGGCACGGTTCTGACTAAGTTTGAGATTGTCCTCCTTTGACCCGAGATCGCAGGTGTGACCGACAATTTCAAACCGTGCGCTCGGGAACATTGCCAAAACCTCTTTCATATCGTTCAGGACCCGCTGTTGCTGATCCCTGACATTCGCAATACCGAGAGCATAGCGAACAGAATTGACCGTAGCGATGCGGATCTTTAGAGCGTGCATATGCTTCTCAGTTGCTTCCGACTTAAGATGAAGTTTCCCCAAGTCCATGCGCACTTTCTTTAAGTCGGCTTCCCGGCTCGCGAGCTTGGCCACAAGGTCTTCCTTTTCCTCTTCGATCTTAGCGATCACCGTCGTGACTTTGGCCTGATCGACAGCTTGCGCTCGCGTATTTCTGAGCTCGGTCTCCCGCTTTGCGAGATCGTTCTGAAGCTTGGTTTTATCCTTTTCTAAAAGAGCAATCTTGAGAGTCGTAGCTTTGCTTTTCTCCCTCTGTTCAGTTGCGAGGCGAGTGAGTTTGGCTTCGTTCTTGGTAAAGATTTCTTCCAACCGTTTGGCCGTTTCTATGCGGAACTTTTTGTCCTCGGCACCACGAGCGGCAAGGGTGGCTGCCAGAGTTTCCTTCTCCTTCTTCAAGATCGCGGCATCAGCCACCGCCTTCTGTTGCATCGCGAAATCACTTCGGGCCTTCTTCAGGTCTGCCGCAAGCTTGGCTGCCAGCGCTGCCTCCTTTTCCTTGGCGGCAAGGGCTACCTGGGCTTCTTTAAGTTGCTTGGCGCCTAGCTGAAGCTTGCCAGTGAGTGCGGTCTTCTCCTGAACAAGCTGCGCTGCTGTCACGGAGAGTTTCTTCACCTCAGCGTCACGCACAACAAGGAGGCCCTTGCTGGCACCCAGATCTTTTTTGAGCTGATCCATGGAGGCGAGCATTTTAGTCTTCCCCGCAGGATCCGCCTTGAGACGCACAAGCTCTGCTTTGTTCTTGTTGAGAGTTTCCATGGCTAGCTTCTTTTCTCCCTCAAGACGGGTGATGGTCATTTGGAGACGCTCGCTGGTTGCCGCCTTTTTTGTCAGATCGGCAATCTCTGCACTGCGCTTTTTGAGATCCGACTCGAGGCCGTCGTTCGAAGTTTCAAGCTCGGCCACACGGATTTCCGCTTTCTTCCGTTCATTTTCCGATTTCTCGAGAAGCTCCATGTTCCCTTTCAAATGAGCTAGAAGTGCGTCACGTTCACCCCGCAGCAATTGCACGTCCGCTAGTAGGTCCGCCCGGCCAACTGTCTCGGTGCGCAACATTTCTTCGACCCGACCCGTCTCAATCTGGATTCTCCGAAACTCATTAAGCTGGGCGCTCGCTATTTTGAGAGCATTTCGTTCGACACCGAGTTCCTTCCTCAGGGCTGCCAGATCGCCATGGAGCGTCTTTTTAAGCTTGGCGATCTCAACCTCTGAAAACTTTCGAGGACCTTCCTCAAGCTGTTTGAGATTTCCGATCTGAGTGATCGCTCCCGTCAGCTTCCTCCTAAGCATGGTAACTTCATCCTCCTGATCCAACGCGACAGGTTGCTCTACGAGCTTACTATAGTCCTTCTGCAGCGCCCGATAATCCTTGATCATTACCGAAAAATTCGACTCTAGATTAAGGACAAGATCGATCAGACGCTCTCGATCTTCCTGAAGATTACTCACATCCGGCTGCTCTGCATTCGAAGGCGCAGCAGCGCAAAAAATGAGGCCAGCAGAGAGGCTGGCAAGGGGCCTGAACGAAATCATTCGAATCATAAGATATAATATTTTACTAATTTGGTCTTGAGCATCAAGCTTTCTGCGAAGAAACCGTAAATTTGTACGATGGATTTTCAGCCAGCGATCTTTTATAATCACGACGATGACAGTGGGAGCACAAGCGTTAAAAGGAAACGTCGCTCTCGATCACTTCCTCAAGTGCGATGCTCTACCTACCGCTTCAGTGGGTTTCTCCCTCATCCCGTTGGAAGGAGAAATTGATCCTAACATCGAGCACAACGCAGATCTGGCGCTTATTCCCGCGTCCACCTTGAAGGCTGTCACCACCGCGACCGCGCTCCAAATCTTAGGAAAGGAACATCGTTTCGTGACCCGACTTCTTCGTGATGGCGGCTCGATCATTGTCAAAGGCGGCGGCGATCCCACGCTTTCAATGACTTCCCCCGAGGCCGAATTCCCGGCCTGGCTCGACGCGCTAAAAAAAGCGGGCCTGACCGGGATCAAGGGCGACCTCATCATCGATACGACTCATTTTGAGCATCGTGCGATCCCCAACTCTTGGCCTTGGGGCGATATCGGGAACTACTACGGCTCGGGGGCCTGGGGGCTCAACTTTCATCTCAACTCATACGCCGTGACCTTTCAACCGGGAGCGCTCGGAGCCCCCGCCAAGCTCATCGGAACCGAGCCCCAACCTCCCAGGGTGCGATTCGAGAACCACATGCGCACCGGCCCCCCGGGCTCAGGAGACCAAGGTTACCTCTACGGAGGCCCAAGAGCGGAAGTCATCCACTTCCGCGGCACCGTTCCGGCGGGTCCGAGCGCGTTCACGATCAAAGGAGCCCTCCCCAATCCACCCTTGAGCTGCGGAGTGGCCTTCCAACAGTATCTTTCGAAAAACAACTTCCCGCTCCACGGTGAGCTGAAGATCGGAACCGGCAGCGGTGAGGAAATCCACCGACAAGAAAGCCCCTCACTCGAAAAAATCGTCACAGCCACGAATCACCAGAGCATCAATCTTTATGCCGAAGCCCTTCTCAATCAACTCGGCCAAGACGGTTCTACCGCAGCAGGTTTAAGCACTTTAAAAAATCACTGGCAGGCTCAAGGAGCCGATCTCACCGGTATGGTGATCTACGACGGCTCCGGCCTCTCGCCCCGAAATTCGATCACACCACGACAACTCGCCCACCTCCTCAAGTTGGCACGCATCCACGAAACCGGTGATCTTTTCGAAAAGTCCCTGCCGATCGCCGGAGTGAGTGGAACCCTCGCTTCCTTCGGAAATGGTTCCGCCATCGAAGGCCGCATTCACGCAAAGTCAGGCGGGATGTCTCGGGTAAAAACCTACGCCGGCTATCTCACGAAGAAATCAGGCCAACGCTACGCTTTCGCACTGATGATTAACAATTTCGTTTCCGATCCAAAAAACGAGATGGTGGATTTCTTGAGTGCGCTCGTCTCAGATTGAGCCATGTTGCTCTCTCATGTGTCGCTTCTTCATCGCCCTCTTCTTTTTTGGAGCCCTTCCGAGCAATGGGCTCATTTTTTGGAATGCCGAAGACCCCCCTGCAAACAAAGAAACCGCCCCCACCGGAGCCTATGAAAACTCCGGCTGGCAGCACTTAATCAGCTTCAAGGATTTTCACGGGACCATGATCTCGCCGAAGCATTTCATCACCGCAAAACATCTTGGAGAAGCGGGCATTGTCACCCGCCCAAGCTACTTCAGCGGTGAACCCGGGCAGACTTTCACTGTCAAACCCGCTTCCCGCCTCATCATCGAGGATGGGGCGATCTCCACCGACCTTTCCATTTTTGAAATTTGGGAAACTTTTCCCTCCTACGCACCCCTCTATTCAAATACCAACGAACCCGGAAAGGAATTTGTCATCACTGGAAAAGGCCGGGGCCGGGGAAACGAACTGACCCGAAACTCCCAAGTAATTGGGTGGGAATGGGGCGACGTCACAACCGAAGCTGACCGCTGGGGCGTCAGCGATGTCCTCTCGACCTCTACCGCTTCCAGCGGAGCAGACTTAATCTATTCGCAATTCGACGCCAACGGCGGACCCTTCGAATGCCAAGCGACTGGAAATGATTCCGGCGGAGGATGGTTCATCAAAGACGGTTCCACCTGGAAACTCGCCGCCGTCACCTTCTCGGCCGATTCCAATCGCGACTCCAACAACACCGTGGGTGACGATTCCAACTTCCGCGCCGCCATGACGAAAGCGCGCGGTTTCTATGTTGGTTCGGATACCGGCGGCTGGAATTTCATCCCGACGAGTAACTTCCAGTATCTCAATCCTCCGAGCTACCAAACGAACAAGGACGACGCGCGTTTCTACGACAAGACCCACAGCTACGGCACCCGCATCAGTAGCTATCTCTCAGAAATCAATCTCCTCATCCAACCAGCCATCACTCACGCTGCGCTCAATCCATCGGATCGCTTTCAGGCCTGGCTCAGCGGCCATGGCCTCACCGCAAACAACCAGCCAGTAGACGACGCTGATGAAGATGGAATCTCGAACCTCCTCGAGTATTACTCGGACTCGGATGCGGGTGATTTTTCCGAAGCCAATTCCCCCTTCTCGGCCTCCCTCCAAAGCAACGGAGAGATGCAATTCACGCTCACCGAATCCCTCGACCTTTCCGGGCGCGCACTCACCAGTATGATCCAGAAAAGCAATGACCTTGAAAACTGGAGTAATCTCACGACGGTAAACGAAGAGTCAAATAACCTCGACGAGGCCAGCGGCACCCGAACCCGTATCCTCAGTCACTCGCCCGGAAGCGCGACCGAAATTTTCTACCGCCTCAAAGTGGCCCTCGAAAACTAAGCCTCCTTTTCGGCTGGATTGCTAGAAAATGTCATCCCTTTAATCGACTATGATTTACGAAATGGACCAACTCCCACCAACGAAGCGATACAACCTCCTCGCGTCCTTGGTTACGCCCCGACCTATCGCCTGGATCACGACAATCGATGAGGAGGGACGCATCAATGCCGCCCCCTTTTCCTTCTTCAACGTCTTCGGCTCCAACCCTCCCATCGTCGCCTTCGCCCCGGGAAACAAAGATCGTGAAACGCCTAAAGACACCGCGCGAAACATCCGACGAACCGGCGAATTCGTCGTCCATATGGTCGATGAGCCTCTGGCTCAAATGATGGTTGATACTTCCGCCTCCCTCCCTCACGGCGAAAGCGAACTCGACAAGCTCCCCCTCACCACCGTCCCCTCGGAGAACCTTTCCGTCCCTCGTATTGTCGAAGCCCCTGTTGCCCTCGAATGCTCGGAGCATACCACGCTCGAGATTGGCTCGAATCGCTTAATTATTGGCGTCGTTCACGTGGTGCACGCTCGCGATGGCCTCTTCGATGATGACATTCATCTCTATCACGGAGCCTACCAACCCATCGGAAGAATGTCTTCTCCCGACTGGTATACACGAACCACTGATCAATTCGAAATCCCACGTCCTGACTAAAAAAAGCGACCTTCTCCGCAGAAAGATAATCATGCGCCTCATGTCCAGAAGCCATTAATCCGCTCGCCAACAATCTGTATTAATCTGGTCATACCCCCTCAACCAAGTAACCACTCTTTAAAATGCTCCTCTCCTTCGAAACCCTCGGCCCTTCTGACGGCGAACCCCTCGTCTTCCTCCACGGCCTGGGAGCCGGTCGCACCCAGACCACCTCGGGCCTCAACAACCTCCCCGGCCTCCACATCATCGCCCCCGACATGCCCGGTCACGGAGACTCCATGTCCTTCGATCCCGCCACTTACTCCTTCGACTCCTTTGCCGATCACACCCTCGCCCTCATGGACCATCTCGGCCTCGAAAAATGCCACCTCGGCGGCCTCTCCATGGGCTCCGGCATCGCCCTCAACATCGCCCTCCGCTACCCGGACCGATTCAAAAAACTCATCCTCCTCCGCCCCTCTTGGCTCGACTCCCCGCAACCCGCTCATCTCAAACTCGTCGCCGACGCCGGCGAGATGACCCAGCCCGACTTCGAAGCCCTTCCAAGGTTCCAAGCCCTCCTCTCCGCCAATCCCCCCGTGGCAAACTCCATCACCGCCGTCTACCAACGACCGGACAACGCCGTTCTCTCCCGCATGTGGAACGACTGCCCCTTCTCCTCCCTCTCCCAGCTGAAAACCATCACCGCACCCATTCTCGTCCTCGACAGTCCCCGTGACGACCTCCATCCTAAAGCTGTCGCGACTAAAATCGCAAACGTCCTTCCAAACTCCCAAACCGCTCACCTTCCCGCCCGCTACCACGAGCCCGAAGCCTACCAAACCGCTCTCAACCAACACCTCAATAACTTCTTAAAGTCATGATCACTAAACGTCTCACCACCGAGCAGATCCTCGCCAACCTCAAGGCCAAGGTCGACGCCCGTATCCCCATCATGATCTCCTCCGCGGGATCCGGTCTCGTTGCCAAACTCCTCGAGCATGAAGGCACCGACTGCATCAACACCTTCTCCGGAGCACGCCTCCGCTCCAATGGCATGGGTACCATGGCCATGATGTGGCCTATCCTTGATTCCAACAGGCAGACCCTCACTTATACCCGCGAGGACATCATGCCCGCGCTCGAAGGCAAAGCCTTCGTCTGCGCCTGCCTCAACGCAAACGACCCCCTCAAGGACATGCGCATGGTCCTACAAGAGTGTAAGGACATGGGAGTCCAATCCGTCTCCAACATCGGACCTTCAATTTCCTACATCGACCACGACTCCGAGATCTTCAAAGTGATGACCTCCGCCGGTATCACCCTTCAGAACGAAATCGACATGCTCATCCTTGCGAAAGAGGAAATGGACATGGTCTCCGTCGGACTCGCCTTCACCGAGGAAGACTCCTACGACATCTGCGCCCAGGCCAAGCCTCACATCTTTTGCTACCACGCCGGCACCACCAAGGGCGGCATCAAAGGCTACGACAACGGCATGACCATTGAGGAAACCGCCGTGCAGACCGAGAAAGTTTACCAAAAGTGTCGCGAGCTCAGCCCCGACACCCTCCTCGTAGCCCACGGCGCCGCCATGGAGACGCCGTCCGACGCCCAGTATATCTTGGACCACACCAGCGGCCACGGCTTCTGGACCGGCAGCTCCACCGAGCGCCTCCCCATCGAACGAGCCGTCACCGCCGCCGCCAACGAGTTCCGCGAGCTGACCTTTAACAAGTAAAGGGACCATCTCAACCCTCCTCAACCCCGGGCCAAAAACCCCGGGGGTTTTTGTGCCCAAGCGAGCCCCTGACCCCGCTTCAAAAAATATCCTCTTGAAGCGTTCCCCTTAAAATCAATCACCCAAGGAAACGGCCTCTCCTCCCTCGCGGGCCGACTTCAGCACCGCATCCATCACCTTTTGCGTCAGCATGCTGCGCTCTGGCCACGAAGAATCAACCTTCCCACTAAGAACCAGTTCGCCAAACTTCCGGAAAAGCAGCGTCTCTTGCGAGCCAACGTCATTGGTGGACTTGCCGGGGATCTTCACCTCCCTGCGTTTGGCAGTGGTCGAGTAGTTGCAACCTTCATTTAAAGAACCTAGCTGGGTGAGACGGAAGCTCGTCTCAGAACCCTCAATAGGCTGCACGAAGTCATCCAAACTCAACGTGCCTTTTGTCCCGGAAATCCGGCAGGTCTGCTCAAGCGAAGTGGTGAACGAGCAGTGAAAAGACGCACTCCGGTCGTCACTAAAATAAAGATCCGCCCGGATTTCTACCGGGACCCCGTTCTTTTCTTCGAGCATGAAAGCACGGACTCTTTCAGGCAGCGTATTTTGAAAACAAGAAAGCGTCATCCGCAGGCAATACCAGCCCAGGTCTCCGAGGCACCCAGCCGGCTCAAGTCGGGAATCGAGGCGAATATTACCCTCAAATTCCTCATCCCCTAAAAAGGAAAAGCAACTTTCGATTCTTCGCACTTTGCCCAGCTCCTCGCCATTCTCTAAAACCTCCAGAATTCTTGAAAGACGCTCATTGTGCACAAACATCACCCCATCCATAAACTGCACCCCATTGGCCTCACAGGCTGCGATCATTTCTCCAAGATCCTCCAGCGAGGCCGCGCAGGGCTTTTCACAGAGGACGTGCTTACCCGCCTCCGCCGCGCGGATCACCCACTCCTTCCGGATGCCGGTCGGCAGCGGGATATAAACTGCATCGATCTCAGGATCGGAAAGAATCTCCTCATAACCACCGACCGCCTGCGGCGCGATCTTAAAGGGCTGCGAAGCTTGGCAGCTTTCGATAAAAGTCTGCGCCTTCGCAATATCACGACTCCCCACCGACTTCAGCACGCCATTTCCTGACCGCCTTACCGATGCCCAATTCTTTTCTGCAATTCCAGCAGCACCCAGAAATCCCCAAGTCACGTTTTTATCCATAGCCCAATCATCTTCCGTCTCCCCAAGAATAACAAGCCGTCTCATCCTTCGTCCCCCAAATTCCCATTCACAACGCTCTCTTCATAATCCACCATTCGCACAATTCTCCGCTTATTCCCCTCAAAAATCAGCATCTCGCCCTTCATCATGACCTTCCTCGGAGGGATCCTCACTTCCGGCCATCCCGTCCTCAACTAGCCTCGCCATTTTCACAAATCTGCGCTAAACCCCTCTCATGTCCCAGCCACCCAGCCATCGACCACGACCGCATTGCTGCCGCCGTAAAAGAGATCCTCGCCGCCATCGGGGAGGACCCTGATCGCGATGGTCTCCGCGACACCCCGCAACGGGTCGCGCGGATGTATTCCGAAATTTGCAGTGGCCTTCGCGAAGACCCAACCACCCATCTCGATACCACCTTCGAGGTCGCACACGATGAAATCATCGTCGTCCGCGACATCCCCTTTTTCTCGATCTGCGAGCACCACCTCATCCCCTTCTTCGGAAAGGCGCACGTCGCCTATCTCCCGCAAAGCGACGGCCACATCACTGGCCTTTCCAAGCTCGCCCGCCTCGTCGATGGCTACGCCAAACGGCCGCAAGTCCAAGAACGACTCACCACCGAAATCGCCGACGCCATTGCCCTCAAGCTCAACCCCCGCGGCGCCGCCGTCGTCCTTGAGGCCGAGCACTTGTGCATGTCGATGCGCGGTATCAAGAAACCCGGTGCCTCCACCGTGACCTCCTCCATGCGCGGCCTATTTCGCGAGAATCCTGCGTCCCGCGAGGAAGTCCTCAATCTCATTCTCCGGAGCCGATAAGTTTAGGGGATTCCCCAAAAGTCCGCACAATTTTCCTGTCAGAAGCCCCCCTCCCGGTGCGTAATAGAGCATCATGCTTCACATTCTCTTCTCTCTTATCGGGCCTCTTTACCGTCTCTTGCCCTTAGGCTTGCTTACCTGTTTGGCATTTCTCACTTCGAATTTAGGATTTACGGCCGAGAGGCCCAATATCATCCTCATCATGTCGGATGACATGGGCTACTCCGACATCGGCTGCTACGGCGGTGAGATCAACACACCCAATCTCGACGCCCTAGCCGCCAACGGCCTCCGCTTCACCCAGTTCTACAACACCGCCCGTTGCTGCCCCACCCGCGCCTCTCTCCTCACCGGACTTTATCCCCACCAAGCGGGCATCGGCCACATGACCAGCGACTACGGCCTCCCCCAGTATCAGGGATTTCTCAACAAGGAATGCCTCACCATCGCCGAAGCCCTTAAGCCCGCCGGCTACCGTACCTACATGTCGGGGAAATGGCACGTCACCCCCAAGGTCAAAGCGAGCGACCCCAAGGACAACTGGCCCAGCCAGCGTGGCTTCGATAAATTTTTCGGTACTATCCACGGTGCGGGTTCATTCTTCGATCCCAACTCCCTCACCCGCGACAACACCCAGATCACGCCCGAAAACGACCCCGGCTACCAACCTGACGGAACCTGGTATTACACCGATGCTATCTCCGACAATACCGTCAACTACATCGATAGCCATTTTAAAGAGCACCCCGACAAGCCCTTCTTCCACTACGTCGCCTACACCGCCGCCCACTGGCCCATGCATGCCCTCCCCGAGGACATCGCCAAGTATGAAGGCAAATACGACGGCGGCTACGCCCCGGCTTATGGGGCCCGCCTCAAAAAAATGAAATCCCTCGGCCTCATCGACCCTAGCTGGAAAATCCCCGGCCCCATCGGTGATTGGTCCAAAGTGGAAAAGAAAGAATGGGAATCCGCCTGCATGGAAGTCTACGCCGCGATGGTCGATAACATGGACCAAGGCATCGGCCGCATTGTCGAGTCGCTCAAAAGGAACGGACAACTCGACAACACTCTCATCCTTTTTTTCCAGGACAACGGCGGCTGCGCCGAAGGCTTCGGCCGCGGTAAGCTTGTCGGCCCACTTGAGCGCCCTTCCGCCCCCACCCTCAAACCGATGGGTAAAGACGAACTCCAAACCAACATGGTCCCCACCCAGTCACGCGATGGCTACCCCCTCCGCCGAGGCGATGGCATCATGCCCGGCCCGCCTGAAACCGAAGTCGGTTACGGCAAAAACTGGGCCAACGTCTCCAACACTCCCTTCCGCGAATACAAACACTGGGTCCACGAAGGCGGAATCTCCACCCCCCTTATCGCCCACTGGCCCAAAGGGATCGCCGGAAAAAATATCTGGGCCAAAGACCCCACCCATCTCATCGACCTCATGGCAACCTGCCTCGATCTCGGAAAAGCCTCATATCCAGCCAATAAAATTCCCGTCGAAGGCACTTCCCTGAATCCCGCCTTCAAAGGCGAAACCATCCAGCGAGGAAAGCCCATCTACTTCGAGCACGAAGGCAACCGTGCCGTCCGCGATGGCGCATGGAAAATCGTCGCCAAGGGCGTCAAGAGTAAGTGGGAACTCTACAACATCCCCGCCGACCGCACCGAGATGAACAACCTCGCCGCCAAACACCCCGAGCGCGTCAAAACAATGGCCGCCCAATATGAAAAGTGGGCCAAAGAGCGCGGCGTCGTCCCCTTTGGCAGCTGGAAGAAAAAGAAAACAGCCAAAGCCACCCCCAAAGAACCCCTCCACCTCAAGTCCGGCGACACCTTCACCAGCGAAACCTCCCCCAACCTTACCAACCGCCCCTTCACCGTCACCGCGCAACTCGAATCCCTCCCCGCTACCGGAGTTATCGCCGCACAAGGTGGATCCAACCACGGCTGGTCCTTCTACCTCAAAGACAACCACCTCCACTTCACCGTCCGCCAAAGTGGTGAAAAATTCACCGCTAGCACTCCCCTCCCCGCCACCGCCAGCAACCCCATCGAAGCACGCGTCACCAAGAAAGGCATCATCCTCCGCACCAATCGAAACCGGCGCACTCTCAAAGAAGGTAACCCCCTCCTCACCGCACATCCCATCGATGTCCTTGAAGTCGGCCAAGACAATGAAGGACTGGTAGGCGATTACGGAAAAGACTTTCGTCTCAGCGTCCCCATCAAATCACTGGTTCTTTCGCCCAAGTGATCCCACCAAGAATTAGTTCGTTGAAAACGCGAGGTCATCACGGTGCATCTCCCGTGATTCGCCCCGCTCATTCGTCTGCCAAATCTTCCCTGAATCAAGATCGAGTGCACTGAGCCAGCCGCCGCCATACCCGCAGGTATCTAGACAAATGGCGTAACCCAGATCCGTCGGAAAATCCCCTTGAATGGTATGCCCACAAACAACCGTCTTTCCCGACTGGTGAGCCCGCTGACTATGAAAACGTTGGTAGTAATAAGTCTCAGAATCCTGATCGCCCACCGCAATCCCTGCCTCCACCCCGGCGTGCACTAAAATAAAATCCCCCACTTCGTGGTAAAGCTCCGCCGAGCGCATGAAATCCCAATGCGCCTCCGGGACATCTTCAAAGCCTCCCCCATAGGACGCTAACGTGTCCTTCCCCCCGCACATCTCGCTCAAAAACCGCTGGCAATCGACCTTCGTCTCCAGCGCCCGAATCATCTGGATCTCATGATTCCCCATGAGGTGAATGAAACGATGCGTCTTCTTCAGTTCTAAGAGTCGATCAATGACCCCCTTCGAATCCGGCCCACGATCCACATAATCGCCCAGCGTCACCACAAGGTCCTCTTCACTCGGTTGCACCAAATCGAACATGGTCTCCAGTGAAGTCAGGCATCCATGAATGTCTCCAATCGTAAGCTGCATCTCCCCAAGTCTCAACAAACCATCCTCCGAAGCAAGGCAATCTCCACCCTCGCCAAAAACCCCGTGCCCACTCGCATTAAAGTTTCACTCTTCCCCATTCACCATTCACTCTTCCTTGGTGCAAGATGACCAATTCTTTCAAAAGAACCACGTCGAGAACCACCTCGCCGGCATCTTCGACGACCTCCCCGGTTTCATCTACTTCGTCAAAGACCACGACCTCCGCTACGTCGCCTACAACCAGCGTCTCTGCGACATCTTCGAATCAAGCGAGATCCTCGGCAAGCGAGACGACGACTTCATCCCGCCCCACATCCTAAAACACATCCGCGAAGACGACCTCCGCATCCTTGAAACCGGCCAACCCGTCATCAACCGCGTCGAGCTCGTCCCCCGCGGCAGCGGCTTCGTCGACTGGTCCACCACCACCAAAAAGCCCCTCCTCAATCAAAAAGGAACCATCTGCGGCATCATCGGCATCACCCGCCCCTTCGACCAAGGCACCACCTCCCTCGCCAAAAACGAGGAACTCGGACCCGCTCTGGCACTCCTCCACCAGCGCTACCGTGACAACATCCCCATCACCGAACTCGCCAAAAATGCCAACCTCTCCCTCAGCAGCTTTCTGCGAAAATTCAAAGCCTGCTTCAACATGACCCCCAAGGAATACCTCCGCCACCTCCGCGTCCAGGAAGCTTGCCACCTCATTGTCCGCACCACTCATACCTTCGCCGAAATCAGCCACCACTGCGGCTTCGCCGACCAAGCTCACTTTTCCCGCGAATTCTCCCGCATCCTCAAAGAACCTCCCTCCGCCTACCGCGCCCGCTACCGCCTCTAACAGGAGTCGTGGCGCACCCGCCGCTTCGCACGCCTTGGCGAGGGAGAAAGCTCGTTCAAATCTCAAATCCCTCCTGACGATTTTATTCAAAAAACACCCCATTTTCTTCAAGACTCTTGCTCTACCATCGTGTATCTCTTTCTCCCATGAAAACCGTCGCCATTCTAGCCACCCTCGACACCAAAGCTGCCGAAGCCGACTTCATGCGCACCGAAATCGAAACCCTCGGCGGCCAAGCCCTCCTCATCGACCTCTCCCTCGTCGGCGACTCCGACCTTAAAGCAGACGTTTCAAAACAGGAAGTCGTCTCCGCTGGCGGAGGTAATCTCGACGAGCTCCTCGTCAAACCCAACCGTGAGCAATCCAATCCCTTCATCGTCACCGGAGCCACCAAGATCCTCCTCGAACTTCAGGAAGCTGGCACGATCGACGCCGTTGTCACCCTCGGCGGCACCCAAGGCACCTCCACCTGCGCTCCCATCCTCCAGGCCCTTCCCTATGGCTTCCCGAAAATCATGCTTTCCACCGCCGCCTCCGGCGACACCTCACCCTTCGTCGGCATAAAAGACATCACCATGATGTTCGCTGTCTCCGACATCCTCGGCCTTAACGTCTTCTCCCGCAAAATCCTCGCCAACGCCGCAGCAGCAGCATGGGGCATGGCACAATCCGAGCAGAGCATCACCAAGTCCACCGCCAAAGGCGTCATCGGCATGTCCAATCTCGGCGTCCTCACCCAAGGCGCGATGCACGCCATCGACCTCTTTGAAAAAGCGGGCTACGAAGTCATCACCTTCCACGCCATCGGAGCCGGTGGCGATGCCATGGAGCAGATGATGAAAGAAGGAATCATCAACGCCGTCTTCGACTACGGCCTCGGCGAAATCGCCGACGGCGTCTGGGGCGTCCTCCGCGCCGGCGGACCCGAACGACTCACCGTCGCCGGAAAACTCGGCCTCCCACAAGTCATCGTCCCCGGAGGTTCCGAGCACCTCGGCATCCTCGTCAACGAGCCCAGCAAAGTTCCCGCCGGCTACGAAGACCACCAAATCACCTGGCACTCACCCTACGTCTTCGTCCCCCGCCTCAACGCCGAGGAACAAGGCCGCGTCGCGAAAATCATCGGCGAAAAACTCGTCCACTCCACCAAGGACACCCTCTTCCTCATGCCCCTCAAAGGCGTCTCCAGCTACTCCGCTGAAGGTGGCGAACTTTACAACCCCGGGCTCGATGCCGCCTACTGGGAGTCCCTCCAAAAGGAACTCCCCGACACCATCGAAGTCGAATCCATGGACAACAACGCCCAAGATGACGTCTTCGTCGAGCGCGCTGTCAGCTACCTCATCGACAAACTAGAAAACTAAGGAGCGTGGGTTTGTAACCGTACGTCCCCAACCAAGCTCTCTCAACCGAGCCACCCATGTCCCCCAAAAAAACCTCTCTCCAGGAACGGCGTTCTTCTTCAAGAACATCTTTGCATTGCTTTTCGCAATCGCGGGCGCAGTGGTCTTGATCATTGGCAAAATGATCAAGACCACTCCTGCTTCCTCAAACCCTTTCCAAAATACCAACACCACAACCAACTAATAAAATGGCTGACTTAGACGACATCAGAGACGGAGACAACTTCGGTCTCAACACACCCGCCGACACATCCTCATTCTACCTCAAGGGAATGAACAGCGCTTCTTGGGGAATCAAGAACCGCATGTCCCGCATCTTCAACGCGAAGTCCGGACGCACCGTCATGCTTGCATTCGACCACGGCTTCCTCATGGGGCCGACTTCCGGTCTTGAACGCATCGACCTCAACATCGCCCCGCTTGCCGAAGAAGCTGACTGCCTCATGGGTTGCCGCGGGATGATTCGCACCAGCATCCCTGCTGAGAACACCAAGCCAATCTGCCTCCGCACCGATACCGGCACCACCATTCTCACCGAGATGAACCACAACGTTCTCATCTCCGAGATCGATGCCATCTCCATGAACGTCTCCGCAATGGCAGCCATGCTCGCTATCGGCGACAAGGACACCGAAGCCATCACCGTCTCCAACTTCTCCAAGTTGGTCGACATCGGTAATAAATACAGCATCCCTGTCATGGGTGTCACCGCTGTTGGTAAGGACATGGCTCGCGACTCCCGCTACTTCGGCCTCGCTTCCCGCGTTTGTGCTGAAAATGGCGCATCCATCGTGAAGACCTACTACACCGAAGGCTTCGAAAACGTTGTCGCCGCCTGCCCCGTCCCCGTCGTCATCGCCGGTGGTAAAAAGCTCCCTGAGCTCGAGGCACTCGAACTCTGCTACAACGCCATCCAGTGTGGTGCATCCGGAGTCGACATGGGTCGCAACGTCTTCCAATCCGATAAGCCTCTCGCCATGATGAAGGCTGTTAAAGAAGTCGTTCATAACGGAGCAAAACCCTCCGAAGCGATCGAGATCTACAACGCCGGCTAAACGTGGCCGCGACCTCCTGTCGCGCAGCCAAAAAACTCAAAAAGTCCCCGGGTCCAATCCCCAGGGCTTTTCTTAAAAGGAGTCGTAGGTCTCCTGATATGAAGCCTGGACATTCCTGTCCGCTCCCCGCCCCCAACCAAGCTCCCCTAGCACTCAAATAAGCCCTTGAAACGGCAATCCAACTTACAGCTACCGTCATGACCCGCGCCGAAAAAATCGACCTCATCCGCAGCCGCCCCCAACTCTCCGTCGCCACCCTCAGCTACGACATGGGCAACCAAGCCGCCGCCTTGCAAATCCTGCAAAAAAACGACGTCAACCTCCTGCACTTCGATGTCATGGACGGCAACATCTGGCCCAACATCACCGTCGGTTCCCCCTTCGTCGGCGGCCTTAAAACCGAACTCCTCAAAGACGTTCACCTGCTCATCAACAAGCCCAAACAGCACATCGACGCCTTCGCCAAAGCCGGTGCCGATCTCATCTCTTTCTCCGCCGAATACACTGCCCACATCGACGACACCCTTGCTCGTATTTCCGGCCACCAAGACATCGTCCGCGGCGTCTCCCTCAACCCCGGAACCTCCGTCAGCTTCATCAAAAAATACCTCGATCAAATCGACTACGTCCTCCTCCTCGGAGTCGGCCCATACAGCGGCAAGGAAACCTTCCTCGACGACCTCCCCGTAAAAATCGAAACCCTCCTCTCCTGGAAACCCGAGCTCCTCATCTGCATCGATGGAGGCGTTAACAAAGACACCATCCCCCAGATCGCAGCCATGAAGCCCCACTTCGTCGTCTCCGGATCCGCCATCTTCAACAACGAAGACCCCGTCAAGAACCTCAAGTTCTTCAACGACACTCTGGCCTAGGAAATTCCAAATTCTAGAATCAGAAACTCGAAACAAATTCAAAACCCGAATCTTAAAACTAGAAATCCAAGTTTCGTCCATTTCCTCTTTTTCGTGGTCACCAAAATCCACAACCCACTGGTCCGACGTCTCGGCCGCCGTATCCCGAAGGACGCTGGAGAATCCATCCATTTCATCCATTTTCCTGTTGGCTATCTCCACTTCGTTCCGGTTGTGGGTTCTAAACCCTCCACAACCAAGATTTCACCAATCCCTCCTCACCACTCACTATTCAAAATCTCATGTCTGATCAAATCCACGCCAACAAAGTAGCCATTGTCACCGGAGCCGCAGGCGGTATCGGTCGCGCCACTGTCGAACGCCTTCGCAACGACGGAGCCACCGTCGTCGGCCTCGACATCAATCCAGCCGTCGTCGAAAACCTCACCGGCGAGCGCCTCACCGGCATCGTTTGCGACATCACCAATGACGCCGCCATGAGAACCATCATCGACGACACCGTCGCCAAGCACGGCTCACTCGACCTCATCGTCGCCAACGCCGGCATCTTCAAATCCGGCGAGTACATCGAAGCCCCCGAAGACAGCTGGGACCTCCACCTCAAGATCAACCTCACCGCGACTCAGCGCTTCCTCAAGTTCTCCATCCCCCACCTTAAAAAGAGCATCCTCGCACCGAGCATTATTATCATCGGCTCGCGCAACTATGCTGCTCCTGGACCAGGCGCCTCCGCCTACTCCGTCACCAAAGCCGGCGTCACCCAGCTCGCCCGCGTCGCCGCCCTCGAGCTCGCCTCCTTCGGCGTCCGCGTCAACATCATCCACCCCGACGCCGTCTTCGACACCGAGATCTGGTCCCAGGAAGCTCTTGAAAAATCAGCCAAGCGCTACGGCATGACCGTCGAAGAATACAAAACGAAAAACCTCCTCAGCACCGAGATCACCTCCCCCGGCGTCGCCGCCATGGTCTCCACCGTCGCCGGCCCCGTCTTCAGCGCCACCACCGGCGCCCAAATCCCCATCGACGGCGGCAACGACCGCGTGATTTAACTCAACTTCATGGGACATCTCCTCACCGGGATGTCCCATTATCTTGCACAGGTCCGAAACCCCGTGAAGACATCCGTCCTTCCCGGAAGAAAAGCCTGACGATAGCTGTTGCGAATCAAGCTGGAGCAGGTCGCGCACGACCCGCCCTTGGTCACCCGGTGATCACCAAATTGTAGGACCGACATGTAGTGATACATATCGATTTCGAATCCGGCGTAGGGCAAAAATTGACTGCTCGTCCACTCCCAGGCTGTCCCTAACATTTGCAGACAACCCGCCGGACTGGCGCTCTCACTGAAAGCATCCACCGGCGCAGTGCCGAAGAAGGTCCCATCCATATCCACTCGCGTCGAATCCATCGTCTCACCCCAAGGATAGCGGAGTGCTTCCGGACCGCGCGCGGCCGCTTCCCACTCCGGTTCGGTCGGAAGCCACCGCCCCGCCCATCGGCAAAATGCTTCCGCCTCCCAAACGCTGACGTGAAGCACAGGGGCATCCAACGGCAGTTCTTCCCACTGATCAAATTTCCGATGCTGCCAGCTCCCATCGGCGTCACGACGCCAGTAAGTCGGCATCTCGCGCTTCCCTCCTTCGCCTTCCAACAGCCAACACTTCCCCCCGAAATCCCACAGCGCTTCATTCTGATAAGCACCGGCTACCACGAATTCGAGAAACTCACGATTACTCACCAAGGTCTTCGAAATTGAAAATGACTCCACTCTCACCCGGTGACTTGGCCTCTCATTATCGAAACTAAACTCACCCGAGCTCAGCGGAGGCATCCCCATCAAATAGTCTCCACCCTCCACCTGGGCGTCGCCTGAAATCCCAGAGCCCTTTGGGGGGGCGGCCTTCAGAGTTGCGAACGACGGAGCAGGATATCCCAACGTCTGCCGCGACCAAAGCAGCGACTCGATGTGCATCTGATGATGATGAATCACGTAGCGTAAAAGATAGCCCTCTTCATCATCAAGTGCCCTTCCCCCAAACTTCTCCCGAACCTCGCCGAGCACTCCCCGGTAGTAATCAAACATCGCACCCTTCTCGGGCACAACTCCGGGCCTCCAGCGATGCTTATGTGAAATCTCAAAAGAGTCCCAAACATCGTCATATCCCGGCATCCTGGCTCCACTTTCGCCAAACTTACGCAGGAGAAAATACTCATAAAAGAAGGCCGAATGTCCCAGCTCCCAAATCGGGGGGTTGACTCCCGGAGAGTAGGGCACCGCAAGTTGCCCATCATCGAGATCGTCCAACAAGGCGCGGGACTTCCGGTCCACCACATCAAGTTCAACCATCATCTCTTCTATTGTCTTCATCATGGAATCTCCTATTCCTGACAGATTTCCGGTGAAAATTCAATTCATTCAAATGAATCCTCTGCTTTCAACCATCTTATCGGAAGGGGCAAAACTGGAATCATCACTGCCGATCTCTCAGCCACGTTGCGCCTGACGCATCCAGATAAGCTTCGAAGGCATCAGGTTGATTCGATTTCCAAGCACGGGCGATCTTGAGCATGACCTTTTCACGTTGGGCCTAATCGGTGATCATTTCAGCCGTCCCGAGAGCGGCAGCGGGATTCACCGCCGAAATGGAAAGGGCGTAGGCCGCCACAGAAGGATCGATCGCTGGCGAGGCTTCGAACTGATCAAACCAGGCTGCTGCTCCGGAATCGACCTTGGTAAGCCATGAGATCACCGGAGGAATGAGCGGCCATTCGGTCGCAAACCTCCGCGGGCGATGGCAGAAAGACGCGCTCGAAATGAAGCCAGATCTACTCAGTATTTTAATTGGGACGAATGATGTGAACCAAGGCGCAACGCCCGAGGCATTTGAGTCCGACTATCGCTACATCTTAGATGCCAGCCTGAAGACGAATCCTGAATTACGACTGGTGCTACTCGACCCCTTTGTCTTGAGAGTTGGTCGATTGGCCGACGAAAAAGCCTGGGCCGAGCGCCGTGCCACGACAGACAACCTTCGCGCTGTCGTCGCCCGCTTGGCAAAGGACTACGAGACCGTTCATATCAAAACCCAGGACGTTTTTGACGCGGCAGCTCAAGCGGTCACTCCGGAGCATTGGATTTGGGATGGCATCCACCCCTTACCGCAAGGACATGAACTCATCGCTCGCAATTGGCTGCAGGAAGTCAGTAGCCGTTGGCCCCATCAATGATAGCGAAATGGAAATCGCTCACTCAAACAGAGCTCACTTCTCCATCATCTTTATCTCCGAGGATCCTCCGAGCTTCTTGGCCTTCTCCTGACTCTCTTTCGAAAGTTGCTCCAGCGGGTAGGCCACTTTCTTCCCCGTCTTCTTCAGCTCAAGGCTGACCTTCCCTTTGGAAAGTCCCCGGAAGCGCGCGGTGATCGTGATGCCTTTCGCATTGGTCCACTCTCCCCACTCCGGCTCGAGGGCCTTGGGGGCCGGGCCAAATTGCTCGGTAACGATACGGCCGTCCTTAAACTTGAGAATCTTTTCCGGGTCCAATTCATCGGAACCTTTCTTCCCCTTCTCGCCATCGATCTTGGCCCCTTCGTGAATCCACTGAGCCACCGTCCTGACTTCCTTCTCGGTGAGACGTTCCCCTTTATTCTTCGGAGGCATCGCCCCCTTCTCATGCTCGGGCCGCACGATCGTCACGAAGAGAAAACTGGCATCCCAATCGCCCGGGATAACGACATCATTTTTCGCGAAGCGCTTGTAGAAATTCTCTTCATCATCAAAGCGAAGTCCACCCTTCACCTTCTTCGCGTTGTCACTATGGCAGTCGTAACATTTCTCCTTAAAAATCGGCATGACATCCCGCTTGTAGTCCAAGGCGGAGGCCGAAAGAACGGTGAAGGAAAATAGGAGAATCAACTTCATATTCTATCCGGCCACCCCTTACATCTATATTTCATAAAGGATTCAGCCCTTCGCGGCGGAAAATGCTAACATTGTGCTAACCTTCACTTAATGTCAGTAAAGTTTCACTCTCGCAAAAGCAACCCTTAGCAGGCCGCCGCAAATGAGCCTTGGCTAAAGACCCGTTGAAGCGTCACCCCTCAGATTTGAGAGATCATCGCTAAGACACCCCCAAATTTGGGTTGGTCGAGAGAGACCTGCTCGTGCTTAGCGATGGGCTCAAAATTGAGCTGGTTGGCGCCCTCATCACAAAGCGTCCCCGCCCCCTCCGGTCCAAGGGCGGCTTCAAGGCCCTCCCGCCAAAAGTAAACTCCTAATAGCTCTTTCAGCAATCATGCGCACCCTGCCATCACCTATACGGTCTTTTGAACATTTACAATCGCCGGCGACAGAACGGCAATAACCGCGATGATTCTGTGTTTCATTTCTTGAGCGAACGTCAGAGGTGTGTCACGGAGCGGAACGAAGTTGCCTGCACCGCCTTGTTCGCCAACCGCGGGCAAATGGGGGGCTATTGGTTTTACTGTTGTTTATGTTTATTAGTGAGCGAAGTCTTAGCGTCACTTCCTGATTGTTGCATGCTGATAAACCATTTGAGCAGCTTTGCTGCGGGTCAGAATTCTGTCCAACTTAGGCTGTGCCGGCACACTTATTTGCAGTAAGCCTGAAATAATTCTGCTGGCCTTGGCCTCGCTAACTTGTTGATCCGGGTAAGCAAGCGCGCTTCTGGAATCCTTGTTTACTTTGTAATCGAAGAAAGGCTTTTGAGATTGGCTTGAATAATCATACAAGGTCTCGATGTATTTGTAGACAGGGTGCCCGCGCGGTACGTCTGTGAAATGTGAAGCGGTAATACTGAGCGGGATTTGAAGCCCGTTTACTGCCATCTGGGAAAACTCGCCCATCGTGATTGGGTCATCGGGGCGGAAGCGGTAGGCGGTCATTTCGAGAGAGGCTAAACCCTTGGATTTATCAGCTGTGTTGTAATCATCCATATCAGGGCCGGCCACCGCGCCGAGGAGGCTGAGCTTTTGGACCGCGGTGAATGCGGGGTTGTCTAAGGGAAGGTCTGTGTAGAAGAAGAGGACGCTGCACTGCCTTAAGAGTTCATCTTGGATTTGCTTAACAGAGACGTCTTTGAGTTCCTGCTTATTGTCGATCGCGATGGCTGCGGCAACACCGGCTGCTTGTCCGAGCGAAGACCATACGGGCTCCATGCGCACGCTGCAGATGGCTACGTGTGTGCAGGATAGGCCGACAGGGAAGAGGATGCCTTTGTGTTCTTTGGGTACGAGAGTGCCGTAGGGTATTTGGTAGGGGCCAGTCGCATCATGCAGGTGAAGGGTGCCTTCGGCGGCGCCTTTGCCGGAGACGGGTTCCTTTCGCCCGTCGGGACCTTGAACGCGGTGCGCATCCATGCCGTAGATCCCGATGGCGATGGAGTCGGGATGAAGCGGTCCACGGAAGCCGTCGCCGCGCAGGTCTTTATGCAGATCACTTTCAGTTAAGGTGTAGAGTCCCTCTATGCGGCGGCCTTGGCGCACATAGAGGCGGTAGGGGAAGTTGCCGTTGTCCTGAAACTCGTCGTCGGGGAGGCCGATATGGGGCGAGCCTCCCTCGGTCTGTATGTAGTAGAGGTAGCCGAGATCATGGTTGCGGTAGATTTTTTCGATTTCTACGCGTTCTTCCCAATTGGCAAGAACCCAACGAGTACCGTGCCCAACCAAGTCGCCTCCCCAGTTGATGCCAAGCAGGTCAAACTTCCCGTTCGGTATGATAGGCTTACCTTTCCCCCAGCTATACTTGGCAGGATCGTATCCGGGAGGCGCTTCCTTGAGGCGATAGGGGTGGTCGGGAGTACCGTAATCCTTGGCAGTGATTCGGTATGTGAATGCCTGCGAGCGGCGGTCGGCTTCACCTGTGCTGTGCGGAAGGATAGTGGAGGGCAGTGTGCCCTTCGCTTTGCCTCTGCGGAAATAGTCCGTATAAATGACGCCGGCATGCGGCTCTTCTGCGGACCGCGCTTCGCGTCCGATGCGGTACGGTATGTTCGCATACTCAGCCAAGTCGGCTTCATAAGTGGCGTCGATGATGACCTTGCCGGTATAAGTATGCTGTGCGCCAAGCTTCCCTTGGTTGTCGCGCTCACGCGTGATGACGCCCGTGACGCGGTCGCCCTTCATTTTCACGTCTACAGCCACTTCGTTGAAGCGTGTGGTGATGCCCGGATGTTCGGCAACCATCTCCGCGTAGATTCTCGCGGCTGTGTGGGGTTCCCAGGCGCGTCCCTCAGCAATGTTCCAAGGCTTCGGCGAGCTCTGCTTCGCGTGTGCCTGCACTAAAGGGTCATCCGCCATCTCCGTGCGGTGATAGTCTTTTACGCGCAGGCGGAATTCCTCCATGACGCCGCTGTTCGCTTCCACGTATTTGTCGTCAAGTCGAAGCACGCCCGAAGAAAGCACGCCTCCGAGTACCGGCGCTTGCTCAATGATGATTACGGTCTTTCCCGCACGGCCAGCAGCGATAGCTGCTGCGATTCCAGCCGGCGTTCCGCCTATGACCGCTACGTCATAATCCTTAGGGAGGGGTTGGCCCGGAATGTGATTCTTGCTGGCAGTCTCGGCCTGAAGGCTGCCGGCTAGCAGCAAGGTAAAAAGAATCAATAACTGGTGAATCAATCGTGTCATAAATTTTAAGCCGAACGGCTATCTAACCTGCGAGTGAAGGCGGCCGCCTTTACTTGTCAGGTTCTTGTTCGCTTTTCTTCTGGCTAAACAGCCACTTCAGGACATCCTTGTTGGCATAGGTTTGAGACCAGGAATTGTGCTTCACGCCTTCGTATTCAGTGTATTTCGGATTGCCTCCGGCTTTCTCGATGGCCGCAATCATGTCCCTAGAACGCACTGTCTTCACTGTCGTGTCCTGGTCACCATGGAACGCCCAGATGGGGATCCCGGTCAGTTTCGGGGCGAGTGCCGTATCTCCACCACCGCAAATGGAAACCGCGGCCGCAAAGATCTCGGGGTGACGCTGGATGATATCCCAGGTGCCGTAGCCACCCATGGAAAGCCCGGTGACATAGATTTGCGTCTTGTCCACAGGTAGTTCCTTGATCGATTTGTTAAGCAGTTCGAGCGTAAGTCGCATCGAATTGGACGGTTCGACCGGCATGGTGTGGGAGAGCTTACCCCACGGGGTGTTGACCCACTGCTCTCTGGCAGGGCACTGTGGCGCAACGATGATTGCGGGCGTATTACTCTTCTTTGAGTAGGCCAGAATATCTTTGGCGCCATGGATCAATTGTTTCTTGTTGTCGTTTCCTCTTTCCCCTGCGCCATGAAAAAACAGGACTAGCGGATACTGCTTCTTGCCATCCATGTTTTCAGGGAGGTGTATTCTGTAGTTTAAAGACTGACCCTTGGACGACTTGTAAATCTTCGCGTCAAAACCAGCATCTGCTTTCAATGAGGTCGTTACGATACACGTGAGTGCTATCAAAGCGGCATAAAGTGAACGATCGGATTTCATTATCTATTCTTTCTTTGTTTAGCGAACGTTTAGGAACTGCCGACCTCCACCGTAGACGTCTTATCAGTTTCGAGTGACTAAACTTATCCCAACGAATCCAAAAACTCAAAAACAAACGACGGGGCAAAGGCGGCTTCAAGGCCCTCCGGCAAAAGCAAATTCCTAACAGTAACAATAATTTGAACCCTTGCGTAAAGGTCCCGATTTCCGGATCCTCTACGCACCCGTCCTGCCGGATTTCTTGGACTCTTCGAGGAGCTTTTTAAGCCTCTCCGCCACCTCAGGGTGCTTGGAAGAGAGGTTCGTCGTTTCACTCGGATCCTCCTTCAGGTTGTAGAGCTGCCCCGGAGCATCTGGATCAGTGTCTGGTAGAGCAAATGACTTCATCCCCCATTCACCGAGACGCTCGTAGCTGTTCCCGCCCGAGCCCTTATGATCGATGTACTTCCAATCCCCTTGGCGAATCGAAAGCTTCATCGCGAAAGTCTGCTGAAGGAGATAAGGCCTGAGCGGCTTCTCACCCTGAGTTCCCTTAAGAACCGGAGTCAGATCAAAGCTATCCTCGCCGGCAAGCTCTGGAAATTTTGCTCCCGTAATAGCGGCGCATGTCGCAAAGACATCCGTAAGACTCATAATCTCATCACTCACCGCACCCGGCTTCACCACTCCGAGCCACTTTACGATGAAGGGCGTGCGATGTCCACCTTCCCACTGGTCGCGCTTCACCCCGCGCCAAGGTCTCGCACCATCGTGTTGATGATCACGACGCATCGCTATCACAGTGGGCACCTCGGGGCCATTGTCCGAACCAAACATCACAATGGTGTTTTCCGAAAGCTCCAGCTCATCGAGCGTTTTCAACAACTCGCCCACGACCCAATCCATTTGGAAAATGAAATCTCCATGAGGCCCGAACTTCGTCTTCCCCTGAAACTGCTTCGCGGGAAAGGAAGGAAGATGCACCGCTTGCATCGAATGAAGGAGGAAGAAGGGCTTGTCCGCTTTCTTCTCCGCGTGCGCCTTCAGGAACTCCTGACTCTTCTTGAGAAACACGAGGTCCACTTCCTCCAAATCAAAATTGGGCGCGATCATCCCAGGCCGGCAATCATTGCTGTAAGGATGCTTTGGCAAGGTGCTCTTATCGATCGGCTTCACCGGCGGAACCGGAATCTGGTCTCCCTCGATATAGGCATAGAGCCAATCCGTCGTCGGACAACAAGCGGTGCCATAGAAGTGATCAAAGCCATGCGTCACCGGAGCTCCTCCGATGGGCTTGGAGTAGTCGATCAAATTCACTCCCTCGAGACCCATCTTTTCAATCCGCTCCCCTCCCTTATCGAAGAAGCTTAAGCCAACGTGCCATTTTCCAAAAAGGGCCGTGGTGTAGTTCTTAGTCTTCAACATTTCCGGAAGCGTCAAGCGGTCGTCCTCGATCAAGCAAGGACCACCCAGCCCTGAAAACACGCGCGAGCGCCCGGTCCGAAAACACATCCGCCCGGTCAGCAAACTATAGCGCGTCGGACTGCATACAGTCGCGGGGCTGTGCGCATCGGTGAAGCGCATCCCCTCTTTCGCAAGTTGATCAAGATTGGGCGTCGGGATCTGGGACTGCGGATTATAGCAGGCAACATCACCGTAGCCGAGATCGTCCGCTAAAATGAATACGATGTTCGGGGGCGAGGTAGCGGCGGCCTTGCCCATCAAGATCATCCCCAGGAAGAGGGCGCTCGCATAAAATCTCATCACTTTTCCTATCACGGCCACCGCCACCATGAAGAGCCTCAATTTCCCTCAGGTAAAAAGGACATTCACCTCGCGAGGCCCACCCGCTATACCTCGCCCATCCAATGAAACGACTTCTCCCTCTCACAGCTCCCCTTGTTCTCCTTGGTGTGGCGATCGGCATCAAGACCGAGACCTCCGCCCCGAAGGTCGAAAAAGTTTCGCCCGAGCTGCGCGAAGAATTCAATCTCGCTCCCTTTTACCAAAAGGCGCTCGTGATCGAATCCTTCCCCATTCTCTCGTCCGAAAAGGTCCCCGATGCCGCGCTCTATGAAGCCGCCAACGTGATCCAGACGATGCTCAAAAACCGGCCCGACATTCTCCGCGAACTGGGGAAGAACAAAGTGCGCTACTCTATCATGTCGACTGGTGAACGCACCTGCGAAATCCCGGAGCACTCCGACCTCAAGCCTTCCATCTTCTGGAACCGGCGCGCCCGCGGATTGGGAGCAACCCCGCAGCGCCCGTCGGTTTCCTGCGGCGAAGAAAACCTCCTGGCCAATCCCGGCGATCCTTACGCGGCCGAATCGATCTGCGTGCACGAGTTCGCCCACGCCATTCACGACACCGCGATGGTCTCGCTCGATCCCACCTTTGACAAGCGCCTCGAGAAAACCTTCAAATCAGCGATGACGAAAGGCCTCTGGGCCGACAAATACGCCGCGACCAACAAACACGAATACTGGGCCGAGTCCGTGCAGTCCTGGTTCGGCACAAACCGCGAAGACGACCACGATCACAACCACGTGAACACGCGCGCCGAGCTCGTGGAATACGACCCCGCCGTCGCAAAACTCTGTCAGGAAATCTTTGGCGATAATGAGTGGATCTACCTCCGTCCCGACCATCCTTCTCGAAAAAACGAGGCGCATCTCAAGGATCTCGATCGCTCAAAGCTCTCGAGCTTCCAGTGGTCCAAAAAAGAACAAGCGGACTACGACGCCTACTCGAGAAAAGAGCAATCCGATTACGACGTCCCCCAAAAAAAACGATAACGTGCCCGGGGTTCCCCCCGCTACACACTTACTCGATCCCATGGCACGGATCTTTGGCCCTTTGAGATGGAGGTGCTCGGGGTGCCAATCCGGGGAGGCGAGGAATGCTTTCGAAAAGGTCGCCGCTTCAGGGCCTTCGAGGTCCACTCCTTGAATGATCTTTTGGGCTTCAAGCTTGAGAAGCTCATTTGCCGTTGGCAGAGCGTGAAGGAGGGACGCGGAGGCAAGGAAGATTCCGAACGCGACGCAACTTGGTTTTCAAGAGAAATTCATGGTCGGGGATCTTCTCAGACGTTCATCAAAAGAGTTTTTTTCTCAAAAAATGTATCGAATCGATCATTTCTGCGCGAGCTGGATGATGAGGGGGAGATTTGAGATGCCAAGATAATCACTAGACGAATGAGAATTTCTCATTGAAGGTCTATTTGTCATGAATAAGAAATCATTTCTGATCGGAGCATTTGCCGTCGTCATCGCCGTGGCAGTTCCCTCACTCGCGCAGGATGCCAAGGACCCCGCCGTTCCTAAGGACGTCGCAGCTGCGCCCAAGGATGCCGAGAAGACCAAGTCCGGCTTGAAGTCCAAGGTTCTCAAGAAAGGCAAAGGCGCCAAGCCCGAGGCCACCGACACCGTGACAGTACACTACTCTGGCTGGACCACCGACGGTAAGTTGTTCGATAGCTCTGTCAAACGCGGAAGCCCTGCAAGCTTCCCGCTCAATCGCGTTATCAAGGGATGGACCGAAGGCCTTCAGCTCATGGAAGTCGGCGAAAAGCGGCGCTTCTGGATTCCTGCAGACCTTGCCTACGGAAATAGCCCTGGTGGCGGACGTCCCGGCGGCCTTTTGGTCTTCGATGTCGAGTTGCTCAGCATTAAGTAAGCGCCTTATTCTTTTCAAAAAAAAGCCGGTCCCGCGAAAGCGGGACTGGTTTTTTTAACGGGGTGACCTTTTAGCCTCTCAGCGGAGAAAGCTGAATCGTGACGCGACGGTTAAGCTGACGTCCATTCGCGCTGCCGTTACTCGATACCGGCTCATCAGGTCCACGCCCGGTGACATTGAAGCGACGGAAGTCGACCCGTTGAGCCTTCAGGTAGTCGGCGACATTCGAAGCCCGGGTCTCCGAAAGGCGGTAGTTGTAACTGCGCCCGCCTACATTGTCGGTGTGACCAGTGACATCGACCAAGGTCTTGTTATACTTATTGACGACTCTCGCAACCGATCCGAGGACAGCAAAAAAGTCTGGGCTGATGCGCGCTTCGCCAGTTGGGAAAGTGACATCGCCCGGCATATTGAGAACTACCCAGTCACCTTGCCGCGAGATACTCACGCCCGTGCCTTGCAGCTCGACGCGAAGCTCAGCTTCCTGCTTGTCCATGTAGTTTCCGATTCCACCGCCAGCGAGAGCTCCAATTCCCGCTCCGAGAAGAGCGCGCTGACGGCTGTCAGTTCCACCGTCCCCGGTGAGCGCTCCGATTGCCGCGCCAAGCGCACCCCCAATGATGGCACCGTTGGTGGTCTTGGATGGTTGGTTTTTTCCGGTGTAGGGATTCACAGTCTGCTGGCATGAAGCAAGGGTCAGAGCCGCAACTAGAGAAGACACAATGGATTTCGCAGTGATTTGCATATTTGTAAAATAGATCAGTTGGGCTGGAATGCAAAAGGTGATTCACCTTTGGACCAGAACGATGGCCAACAGTGCTGACCAAAACGAAGTCCGTGACAGCGCAAATCCCTCGTTTCCAAGCCTCCAAAAAAATAACCCTTTCCGTCAAAAGACAAGAGGGATTGAAAATTCCTAAGCGGTCTGTTTTTTACAGCGCTGAGATCGCGCGCCAGACTTGCTTGCGAATCTCGGGAAGATGGGGATTCCCGAGGTTACGCGATTGCACCGCTTCCACCACTTGATCTGCGACATAGCCAGCGAGCGCTTCTATGCGACCAAGCAGCTGATCCCCGCGATACTTCGCAAAGCTTAATCCCTGTATTAGTTCCGTGAGCGTCTCTTGTAGTGAGGACATCCTTTGAGCATCAAGTCCACTGAGCGGCTGATCCTCTTCACCCAGAAGAGGAGCCATCATCTCAAAGAAAGGCTCGGCCATGGTGTTCAGACGTTTGTATTCCTTCTCCGCTTCCACCAACTCAACCTTCAAGAAATTCATTCCTGTGAGGTTCTCTCGTAGAGATTCCTGAATGAGGTTGAACTCGCGTTCGCCAATCTGGCCACTTCCAATGACATCGCGGCAGCGATCCAGGCAGGCAGTCAGGGCGTGGTCGGGGATTTCATCGCAAGCGCGAACCACAAGAGTGGGTTCCTCAGCCTTAAAGCTTTCAGTCATCCGCTCAGTCAGAGAGCTGACGCGGGTCGCAACAGAGTCCTGGCCCACCGCAGTGTTTTGGTAACAGAAAGAGTTCTGTGACATCGTGAAGTTGGAATTGTGGTTCTTCATCGTAGCGTCGGTGTGTTTCTTTTTGGGTGCCGAATCAGCACTAGCAAAAAATTAGTCAAAACAGGGTCTCTCGACAAGGACATCTTAGATTTTTTCTAATTTTATTCCCTCGATATCAACCAAAGCTAATTAAACTTGCGCAATTTTTTAAAAAAACTAGTATTTATACATGGAACAGCCCTCCAAATTAGTAAATCTCGCCGACGAGCTGTGGAAGCTTAGCACCGAAGAACTAGAGGGATTCCTTGAAGTAATCTCTAAGATTATTGAAACAAAAGCAATTCTGCGCAACACGGCAGAGGGCAGCGCTACCAACCAGGATCGGGCTGCTGCCGATGATTTACGCGAAATTAGACGCGCCTTAGAGGATACTAATATTACGCTATCGGGTCCCGAGTCTGTCTTACTTGCCTCCTTTTATAAAGAGCTCGAAGGCGCCGAATCTCTCGACACCCGCGCCCTTAATATTACGCTCGATAGCTACGCCCGGAAGCCCTCGAACACCACAACCACGATCGAAAATCTCGAAAAAAAGGGCCACATTGAACTCATGAAAGGCGTAAACCCTCACGCTCATAAGACCTTCCGTCTCACCGAGAGCGGAAAGAACGAGGGCCGCGCACTCCTCGATCGCATCGCACGAGCGAGCGGCTAACGCTAGTTTGTGCCCGCTCGCTAAATTAGTCTTCCCTGAGAGCATCTGAAATCACGGTAATTACCTCGATTTCACCTTTTAATAAGGAGCGCCTATCGCTATTCCTCCAGCGGCCTTCCGGCACAATCCTCATTCACCGCATCCCATAAGACCATGCCTATCAAAATTGAAATGCCCAAGCTATCGGACACCATGGAAGAAGGCACCGTTGTCCGCTGGCTCAAGAAAGAAGGTGAAGAAGTCGAAATCGGTGACATCATCGCTGAGATCGAAACCGATAAGGCCACCATGGAAATGGAAGCTTTTGACGAAGGCACCCTTTCCTCAATCTCCGTGCCCGAAGGTGGCAGGGCCCCCGTCGGATCGGTCATCGCGATCCTCTTAGAAGACGGCGAGTCTACCGATGACTCTACCGCCGCACCCACCCCTGCTGCCAAAACGCCGGCCGCTATTGCTGCTCCAGTTGCTGCTCCAGTTGCTGCTCCAGTTGCTGCTCCAGTTGCTGCTCCCACCGCTACCAATGATGGTGGACGTCTCAAAGTTTCTCCGCTCGCTCGTAAGATCGCCGCGGCCGAGGGCATCGACCTCTCGACGGTCACCGGCACCGGTCCTGGAGGTCGCATTGTTAAAACCGATCTCTCTGGCGCAGCTGCCTCGGCTCCTGCCGCGGCAACTCCTGCTCCCGTCGCCGCACCGACTCCCGCGAAGGCCGCACCGGTTCCTCTTTCCCCGGTCGCCTCCGGCGAAGACAAAAGGGTCGAGCTTTCCTCCATGCGGAAGATCATCGCCGGCCGTCTCCTCCTTTCCAAAACGACGATCCCCCACTTCTATCTTCACCTCGAGGTCGACGCGGCCCCGCTCATGGAATTACGCAAGCAGATCAATGCCCAGTCCGAAGCGTCCCACGGTAACAAGTATTCCGTGAACGACTTCGTCGTCAAAGCGCTCATCAACGCCTCCGTCGCCGTCCCCGAAGCCAATGCTTCTTTCAATGGCGACCACATCGTCCAGTTCGCCCACGTCGGCATCTCCGTCGCGATCGCTGTTGAAGACGGTCTCGTCACGCCCGTCGTGAAGAACGCCGAGCAGAAGTCCCTCCTCCAGATCTCCAAGGAGATCAAGGAAATGGCCGTGCGCGCTCGCGACAAAAAACTCATGCCGAATGAATTCGATGGCGGCACCGTCACCATCTCGAACCTCGGCGCATGGGGTATCGAATCCTTCGATGCCATCGTCAATCCACCGCAAGCAGCGATCCTCAGCGTCGGCGGCATCATCGAAAAGCCCGTCGTCAAAGATGGCGTGATCGTTCCCGGTCTCCGCATGAACCTCGGCGTCAGCTGCGACCACCGCGTCGTCGACGGAGCGGTCGCCGCGAAGTTCCTAGGCGAGATCAAGCGCCTCATCGAAAACCCAGCTCTTATGTTGGTGTAGTCGGTGGACTGAGATCGGATGACGAAGGTCAGAGCTTACGAATCTGATGGGAGGCTCACAAATCAACTCGGCCAAGGAGCTTCAGGTCTATCAGATGGCCTACGCCCTCTAGATGGAGATCTACCAAATCACCAAATCATTTTCTCCCGAGGAGTGTTTCGCGCTCACCTCGCAAATCAGACGATCATCATGGTCCGTCACAATGAACCTCCAAGAAGCGTGGGCGAAGCGCCGCTACGAAGCTCACTTCATCTCAAAGCTGACCGATTGCGACGGCGAAAAATCAGAAACCGATACCTCTTTGGATTTCGCAAAGGACTGCGCTAACCTCACTCTGGAAGCCCATCAAGCTCTGACCGAAATAAATCGATCGAATGCTCGGAGCCATGCTCAAGCAGCCAGAGAAGTGGGTCCTCAAACCCTGCCCTCCGCCCTCCCCCATGCTCATCGCCTTTAACAAACCCTACGGTGTCCTCAGCCAGTTCAACACGAACCCCAATGAGGAAGAACAGCGGACTCTGAAGGAGTTCGGTTTTCCGCCGAAATGTCTCCCACTCGGGCGACTCGATATGGACTCGGAGGGACTCCTCCTTTTTACCGATGAGAAGCCGCTCGAGAACCGGCTTCTCCACCCGCGCTACAAGCACCGCCGCCGCTACCTCGTCCTCGTTGAAGGAGTTCCAGATGAGGAAGCACTCGATAAGCTCCGCAGCGGCACCATCGAAATCAAAGACTATCGCTGCCTCCCCTGCCGGGCCAAAGCTCTTAAACAAGCACCTGATTTCCCAGACCGTGAGCCACCAGTCCGCGTCCGCCAAAAAATCATCGACTCCTGGATCCGTCTCGAACTCCGGGAAGGCAAAAACCGACAAGTCCGCCGCATGACCGCCGCCGTCGGCTACCCCACCCTCAGACTCATCCGTGAAGGCATCGGTACTTTCCCGCTCGGCGACCTACCACTCGGCACATGGAAAGAACTTACTGAGGAGGAACGCGACGCCGTCTTTTCGCGCTAAGCTCTCACTTCTCCTAAAAATACCGGGCCTGCGTCCTCACTCGGTCCCTTCTAGTTCAATCGAGAACTAACGCACTAAAGTGTCGCATTGCCGAGCAACGCCGACGTTGCGGATCAAGCGCGGCTATTTTCCGTAGCCTGCATCCGTCTTGTTAGAACTTTCTTTCTTAGCGAACCACGCCATGGGAATGATCGCTGCCTTCAGATGTATCTGCTTTCTGTTCCACGCGGGCCTAGCGTACATATATGTCAGGATTGCGTGGTCCTTCGTGAAGAAACAGTCAAGGTTGGTGTATTCTGCCTTGGGGTCATCGGCAATACGGCCGATGATTTTCCATGTCCCGCCAGCGTCAGATGAAACCGCGGCCGTCAATGGCGTCCGCTCGCCGAGATGATGATGCACCTTGACAAACTTGCTGCTGTTCCAGAAAAGGACGAGTTTGTTTGTTCCCGGCAGACGACGTATACACGTACAGGATTCACCGCCCTCAAGACCACTGGAAACCGCCTTCGACCAGGTCGCACCGCCATCGGACGACGTAGCGATGTAAGGTCCACCCAGTTGCGTCCGAAGAGACATAATGAGTTTACCATCCTCCAACTCCGCGATCGACGCCTCCATAGCACCGCGCTTGGGCAGATCGAGCGCGTTCGATTTCTGCCAAGTCTTACCGTCGTCGTCACTGCGCAGACACCAGGCGGAGTTTTTCTGCTTCCACTGATTGCCTGTCCCTCCGTGAAACGGAAGGAGTAGGCGGCCCGTCTTCAGCTCCATTAGGCTGCTCGCGCCGCCTTGGAGCAACTGACCCTTCGACACTTTCCAAAGCGATTCTTGCTCGGTGAAGGTCTTGCCGTCGTCGGACGAGATAAAGAAACACATCGTGCTGCTTCCCCCGCTTTTGTGAGCACGAAGACAGTTCATCAGTAATTTTCCGGATCTCGTGCGCAGCAACCCCGGCGCCTGCACATTCATGTCACCCTCAGCAACATCAATAAGCATACGAGGTTCCTTCCACGTGAGTCCGCCATCGGCGCTGATCTTCGACCAGATCCGACATGAACCATGATCACGACCGGCGTTCTTCCCTTTTTCGTACTTGTGATAGACAACCATCAGACGATTGTCCGCTAATTGAGCGATTGACGCCGTGTCGCTACGCGGGACGTCCGCCGTGGCCGGTTCGATCGTGACGTGACGAACCATCGAATCAGCCGCTGTAGCCGCCACTGATCCTTTGGCAGCGATCAAGACGAAAACCAGCAGAGAAAGCGGGAAGGATGATGATCTTTTCATAGTTAGAAAATAGCGGATGCCTCAAGGGGAGCGACCTTATTTGAATCTTCCCTCATGATCCGCACGAAGTGAAAGCATCACCACTACTGGGCCCTCCTCACAGCCCCGAACAAAACACCTCGCTAAAATGCCGAAAAAATAGCAATTGGAAGTGGCGCAGACCTTAAGAATTGCTAATCTATCGAATAAATAGTCCATTCAATCCGTTTAAAAAATGATGAAAACACCCAAAATCCTCGTTGCCCTCCTCGCGGGTGGAGCCCTGGTCTCCTGCACGCAGACCCAACAAAAATATGGACTCGGTGGCGCTGCCGCCGGTGCCGCTGCCGGCGCTTATAATCCCGGAGGCGATTACCCCGTCCCACCACTAGCCCCAGTAGACAATTCAAACTACAAAGTAGCCACCCCCACAAACCGCCCTGGAATCGTAAGAAGCCCATACCCTCCTTTTACCGTGGTGAACGTTAGCGCGTTGAAGACAGGCGACCAAGCTCGCGTCCCTGGAAGTAACCTGATCTTCCTCGTGCCCTAATACCACTCCGCATTTCCAACCAAAAGCCCGCCACCGGAATTCTAGTGGCGGGCTTTTGGTCGGAAATTATCTCTAGATCCTCTTCAGCGATCCCGTGGAGTCGCCGAAGCTCTCTGTCTCCACTCCGAACTCATTGAGCATGCGGACGTAGAGGTTCGAAAGCGGAACTTCTTCCCGAAGATCGACGTGACGTCCCGGCGTGAAAGATCCGCCTCCATTACCCCCCACGATGATGGGAAGATCATCGTGATTATGACGGTTTCCGTCGGAAATTCCGCTGCCGTAAACGATCATCGAATTGTGGAGAAGTGACTTCCCGTCGACATCCTCGGTTTCCTTCATTTTCTGGAAAAAGTAAGCCAGCTGAGTAAGGTAATACTGATCGATCTTTTGGATTTTCTCCAAATTGTCCTTCTTCCCCTTGTGGTGCGAAATGTTGTGGTGGCCCTCGCCGACTCCGATGCTTTTGAAGTTCCGATTGCTACCATCGTGCGCCATCAAGAAGCTGGCGACGCGGGTGGAATCGGTTTGGAAACCAAGCACCATCATATCCATAATAAGACGCATGTGCTCGCCGTAGTCACTCGGCTGACCACTCGGCGCGGCCACCCCTGGATCCACTGAAGAACCAAAGGACTCCGCTTTTTCAATCCGCTGTTCCAGCTCGCGCACCCCCGTGAGATACTCATCGAGCTTCTGCTGGTCGTTACGCCCCAGGTGCTTATGCATCGCCTTGGCGTCGTCTGAGATGAAATCGAGGATCGACTGCTGAGACGCGAGACGGCTCCGCATCCCCGTGGCCCGATCCTTGCCGGAACCACCGCCGAAGAGACGCTCAAAAACAAGCCGGGGATTCGACTCAGGCGTCATCGGCTGGTTCTCCGAGCGCCAAGAAAGATTGAACTGGTAGGCACAGGAATATCCGGAATCGCAGTTACCTGATTTACGAACACCATCGCAAGTCAGTTCCAGCGAGGAAAGTCGGGTCTCATCCTGAACCGCGCGAGCGGCGATCTGATCGACCGAGACCCCGACCTTGATATCAGAACCCGATGTTTTTCTGGCCCGTGCACCCGTCAGGAAAGTGGCATTGCTGCGTGCGTGATCGCCCGCTCCATCGGGACCAGCCGTGGCATGCTTATGCGAAAATCCGGTGAACACCTGGAAATCATCCTTGAGACCTTCGAGAGGAACCATGCTCTTCCCAAGCTCGAGGCCACTTCCAACCCCTTGTGGACGCCACTGCTCAACGTTCACCCCATTGGGAACCGTCAGATAAGCCATCCGCAGCGGCGCTCCGCTTGCGGTCTGCGCCACCGAGCCCGCTGTCGCTGCCATCAAAGGTCGCATCGACTCCAGAGCCGGTAGGCTGACAGCAGCACCAAGACCCCGGAGAAACCCGCGGCGATTGAGACCAGAATAAACACTCATGTTCTTAGTTTACGCGCTTTTCAGGAAATTTCTCCAAAAAAATCCTGATCAAATAAGGAAAATCTAATCATCACCCCTACGTTTCTGAAAGGGCGCGCTTTCAATCACGCCAATGAGAAGTTCCTTCATGCTTCCTTTATTTTCATGAAGTCGCTTCACGAGGAGGTCAATCGTCGGGGCGTCGTAATATTCCATCCCGCGACCCGTGGCATAAATGAGGAGTTTTTCCGCGAGGCAGCGGTAAAAATCTTCGCGCCGCTTGTCGGCTAAGATCAGCTTGAGCCCCGCGACATTACTGAACTTCTCGCCCGTAATCAACTCACCGCCGCTATCGATTTTTTGTCCGTCTTCCTTCGTGCGATACTGCCCAATGGCATTATAGTTTTCGAGCCCGAGCCCGATAGGATCCATGCGCTTATGACAGCTGGCACAGAGCGGCTTCTTCCGATGAACCTCCATCATCTCGCGCATCGTGAGCGGCCTGTCACTGCCATGAGCAGCTTCCTCAAGCTCCGGAATATTCGGGGGTGCGGGAGGAGCCGGGGTTCCCAGAATTTGATCGAGCACGAAGAGCCCGCGCTTCACCGGCGAAGTCCGGGTCGGATTCGAAGTCACAATCAAAAAGGTCCCTTGGGTGAGGATGCCCCCGCGTTCAGGATACTCGGTCAAATCGACCAAGCGGTGCTCCTCTCCCTTCACGCCATCGACTTGGTAAAAGTCCGCCAAGCGCTCGTTGAGGAAGCTGTAGCGAGCCGAGATCAGCTCTTCCGCCGGACGGCCCTTTTTGAGGATAAAGTCGAAGAACATCTCGGTCTCAGTCCGCATGTCCTGACGCACCCGGTCGTTGAAAACACGCGCCGCTTTCCGGCGATCACGCGTCTTCAAAATCTTCCAGGTATCAATCGAGAAATGCTCCACGTCCCGCGCTTGCAACCACTGGCCGACGAAGTTCTCAGTGAAGCGCGCCGCACGCGCATCTTCCAACATGCGATCCACCTGCGCGCGAAGATTTTTGCGAAGCTCTTTCTTATAAGCGAGGCTCAGCAACTCGTCATCGGGGACCGAACTCCAGAGAAAAAAGGAAAGCCGTGAAGCCAATGCATATTCATCAAGATCCACCACCTTCCCCGGGTCGTTCGGATTGACCTGAATTTCAGCACGGAAAAGAAAACGCGGCGAAGCGAGAACCGCCGTCATGGCGTGCTTGATGCCATCCTCAAAAGTGCGCCCTGGTTGCTTGTCGACTTCAAGCACCATCTTGACGAGACGGCCCACCGTGCCGCCATCGAGCGGACGACGAAACGCGCGACTCACGAAGCTCCGCATAATCTTCCGCGCATAAAGCTCACGATCACGAAGTTCCTTCGGCGCAGGTCCATCCACCATGATCGCCTGATAGCCCTTGGGATACTCTTTAAAACTTCCGTCCTGAGGCCCATTGAGAGTGACTCTTTGGAGATTGATATACTGTTCCTCTTGCCCCTCGTCCGGCGTATTTCGTGGGAGTAGCCGAATCTCCACTTTATTTCCCCCCTTGTTAAGATCGGCTTTCCCGCTCAGACGGATCGTTTCCTCCTGATCCCAGCCGATCGTTTTTTCAGCAACCTTTTTCCCATTCACCAAGAACTCAACATGGACCGTTTGTTCTGTCGCTGATTGCGCTCCGCGCACTGCGTAGTTAAGATGCACTCCGTAGGGACCCTTGGCTGGAGCCTCCACCTCCAATTGGGCTATGCCTTCCTGCGCGAAGGGAAGCCAATTGACAGACTCCATGCCATCGCCAGTCGCCCGAAAGCGTTTTCCCGAAAACTCCCGAATGGGGGTCGAGGAAGCCGCGCCTTTTGGCAATGCCATTTCCATGACATCCGTCGCGGCCTTAAGATACTTCTCCATCAAAAGAGGTGAAATGCTGAGCACGCTCCCGATGGTGTCGAAACCGTAGCCCGTGTCATCCGCCGGGAAATTTTCCTGCGTGTTGTATGACACTCCGAGCAAATCCTTTACGGCGTAATAGTATTCCTGACGGTTGAGCCGGCGAATGGTGACTTGGCCTGGATCAGGGTTGTTGGGATCCAGTTTGAAAACATTCCTTTCGATCCAGCTGAGCAGCTTCTTCTTTTCGGCATCCGTCGGCTGATCCTTCTTCGCCGGCGGCATAATCTGCGAGCGCACGTTCCGCCACACCGGCAACCAATGAGAAACATCATCGAGATGCTTCGCCTTGTCAGCGAATTCATCCATGGAAAAATCTCCTTTCGACGATCCATCCGCGTGGCAATCGTAGCAGTAGAACTCGAGAATCGGCTTCACCTCCGTATCAAAAACGACATCCGCACAGGCCGCGCCTGTGAAAAGAAGAAGAATGCCCGCAATAAGTTTCATCGGCCCTACCATACGAGGGAGTTCTGATATTCTAGTCTCAAATTTCGAGAAAATGTCTCCTCTCTTTTCTACGATGACCGTCTACTCCAGATCTGCCGCTTTCCACTCGGCCCAACCGCCTTTGTAGATCGAGGTCGAGTAACCCTTTTCCGCCAGAATCTTCGCCACCACGTAGCCATCGGGACAATTCACGTCGGCACAATAGAGGATGACTGTTTGCCCCGCCGCGACGGCGGCATCGATCTGAGGCTTCACCTTGGGAAACTTCGCGTCGAAGGATTTCTTCGGCAGACTGAGCGACTCCGAGATATGACCGATCAAATAAATGAGCCCCGGGCGCACATCGATCAACAAGCAGCTTTCTGTCAGGCGCATTTCGAAAAGACGCACGATATCCACCGAGGTAATTTCGCCTTTTTTAATCACCGGAACGGGCACCTCTTTCTTGACTTCCACGGGCCTTCTCACGGCCGCGGTCTCTTCCTTGCCGACTACTTTGGGCACCGCCACTTTTTTTACTTCGATCGGATCTGGTGCCACCACAAGGTCAGCGCAAGAGCCCAGTGCCACCGCACTCCCTAGAATCGCAAGTCGCGTCAACATGAATTAATGTTACCCTCTTGTATCCTCGAAGCCAATCGCTTCTTTCTTCCTAGTCCTCCCCAAGAGTGGCAAGCTCAGGACAACCCCAATCTTTAAAAGGCCATTGCCAACACGGCGGATCTTGCCACCCTCTTTTCTCGACCATGTCAGACTTCCTCGTCATTGGCTCCGGCATCGCCGGCCTCTCTTTTGCCATCAAAGCCGCCGAGCACGGCAGCGTCAGCATCATCACCAAAGGCAAGCTCCTCGAATCCAACACCGCTTGGGCTCAAGGCGGCATCTCCGCCGTCCTACCCTCCGGACTTCGCGACCCCGGTGACACCTGCGAAAAGCATGTCGCAGACACCCTCGATGCCGGCGGCGGACTTTGCCATGAGAACGCAGTCAAGGTCATCATCGAAGAAGCTGCCGAGACAATTAATGAACTCGTTGCATGGGGCACGGACTTCGACGATGACGAAGATGACCCCAAGCGCTTCTCCCTCTGCAAGGAAGGCGGACATTCCGAACGCCGTATCCTCCATTCAAAAGATACCACCGGCCGCGAGATCGCGACCTCACTTGTCGAGACCGCGAGGAAGACCAAAAACATCACCATTTTAGAAGATCACTACGCCATCGATCTCATCACGACGGGCAAGCTCGGCGCGATCACCGATGACCGCATTCTCGGCGCCTATGTTCTCGATATCAAAAAGAACAAAGTCGGCGTGATCGAGTCGCCCCGTGTCATTCTCGCCACCGGGGGCTGCGGAAAAACTTACCTCTACACCACCAACCCCGACTCCTCGACGGGCGACGGCCTCGCAATGTCCTGGCGCGCCGGAGCCTCCATCGCCAACATGGAGTTCATTCAATTCCACCCCACCTGTTTCTACAACCCCGCCGCCACCGGCCCCGAAGCCCGCTCTTTTCTCGTCTCGGAAGCCGTCCGCGGCGAAGGCGCGGTCCTCGTCAATGAGGATGGCCACCAATTCGTCAACGACCACGACCCACGCGGCTCGCTCGCCCCTCGTGACATCGTCGCCCGGGCCATCGATACCGAAATCAAGCGCACCGGCGCGCCCTGTGTCTTCCTTGACGTCTCCCCTCTTGGCGACGAGTTCACCGAGCGCTTCCCTTTCATCCACGAAACCCTCCTCGGCTTCGGGCACAACGCGCTCGAGAAGCCCATCCCCGTGGTCCCCGCCGCGCATTATCAATGCGGAGGCGTCGTCACCGACCTCGATGGACGCACCAGCATCCGCGGACTTTTCGCTATCGGCGAGGTCGCCTGCACCGGTCTCCATGGTGCCAACCGTCTCGCCTCCAACAGCCTTCTTGAAGCAAACGTCATGGCCCGCCGCGCCCTTGCGCACATCCTCCTCCGCTTCCCGCCCGGCAGGCCCATCCCCGATGCTCCCGAGATTCCCAAATGGGAAAGTGGGAACGCCGCGCCGCCCGACGAACTCGTTAACATCTACCACGCCTGGGACGAACTCCGCCGCACCATGCAGGACTACGTTTCGATCGTTCGCACTGACAACCGACTGCGCCGCGCCGCCAACCGCATGCAAAATCTCCGTCGCGAAGTACGCGACTTTTATTGGGGCCACACCGTGACGCCCGACATCCTCGAACTCCGCAACCTCGTCGCTACCGCGAGCCTCATCATCGACTCCGCCGTCCTCCGAAAAGAATCCCGCGGCTCGCACCACACCCTCGATTATCCAGTAAAAGAGGAGCGCTTCGAGAAGGACACCGTGATGAGGAGATTCTAAACTGCCCTTCGGCTATCCGTTAAAAAAAAATCCCCAATCCAAACTGAACAGGGATTTTTTTACTCCGAATCTTGAGCAAGCTGAAGTCTTCGAGGCGTGAAAGCGCTTCATCATCCCGCGAACTCTCACGCAAGTTCTTGCGACAGTGCTCACGCCATTTGTTCCGAATGATACCGCGCAGCCACGAGGAAAAATCGCGGGTGACATCGAAGCGGGACCAGTTTTGCCAGGCGGAAAAAAAGGCGTCCTCCGTGAGGTCGCGGGCCGTGTGCTCTTTCCCGGCTGGGGTGCGAGCATATAGAAGCGCCATCCGATGGTGCTCGGAGGCAAGCGCCGAGAAGGTCTGACGGGGGGAAGTATCTGATTCTGATGACATTGCGAGAGAGTTCACAGAGGGTATTGACCTCGAGATACCTAATTGTGACATCAATCTCGTATTTTTTCCGTCACCACTTTTTCAAGCTGCTCATCGGTACTTAGGGAGCAGCCACAACGACGATCTTCAGAAAGCGCTTGGCTGCGGATAAATCAACGGGAATGGACACCCGTTCGTAGCCACTTGGAACCCCGCTTTGGTCGGACCAAGCCGATGCACTTACGGCGACCAAGGTCCAGTTTTTGAGATCGCTTGATTCTTCCACGGTCACCGCCGGAAGACCGGAAACCGCAGGCCAATTGAAATCATAGTGGCGTTACCCTCTTCGCTCTTCAGCGTAGTACCGCCATCTCTTAGGTCCATCACTGAACTCCAGTTTCCAAAGAGTGGAAGGATTAATCTTCTGAGATATTGAGACGAAAGAAACGCGCCTTATCTAGTAGAGTATCCTCCCAATCAGTATGTTCTGAGGGGCCAAACGGCATACCAGTATTATTTGGAATATTCCAAGGTTCCCAAGAAAATAAGTCTGTTGAAGTTTCCACAAATATCCTTCTCTGAGGAAAATTAGGTCGTTTTATTGTGGCTAAATTTCCTAGGAGAGAAAAATTGAATTCGTAATAATCAAAATTCAAGGACGGATCTGTTTTTGTCAGAAATTCATAGTAATTATTACCGCCATCCGCATCAAAGTCGAATTCAGGTTCCCCCTCAGGAGAGGTGCTGTTCCCAAAATGGGTGATCCGCCATTCGTTGTAGGTTTGGTGATTGGGGAGCTCTTCTTCGATCCAGTCTCTGATGAGCTGAACACCTGCTTGGTCGACAACAGACGAGCCAAATGGAGGCATGCGAGAGTAGCCGTTGCCCTCTGAGGCACGATTAAAAATAGTGGATCTGATGGCTTGCCCAGGAACAAGTAATCGGTCGTCGGCATGGTGCGATTCACGAGTGGGTGCTCCGTTTACCATACCAGTGGCAAAGAGCTGAAGATGCGCCCGGGTGTCAAAATCGACGGGGGTATTGCCGTCGGATTGGTGACAGAAGCTGCAGTTAACATCAAGGTAGGAGCGGGCACGCACTCCAAGCGTATAGTCGGTCTCGTTGGCATGAGTATGACGTGGCATAGTAGAAGGGTTTGCCAGTAAGTCCGTGAGATAACCTTTGGTATTGAGTAGATCGATATAATTTCCTGTGCTTCCTCCAAGTTGACCATGGCGATTGAGTTGCCGGGTGTTGAAAGATAGAGAGGAACCTGCCTGGGTGTTGTGGCAACTCATACATTGGGCGCGTGACGGAATTTGCCAATGTTGAGTGCTCTGAAATCCATCTTCTGTGATATCGAGATCAAATTCGACACCTTCATCGCTCACCAGAAAGGCTTCGGTTCCTTCTTCATTCCATCGGTATGAGACTCCGTATGCGGAGTCGTCGGTTTTTACAAAGGCGCGTGTTTCGAGACGTTTGGAAGTGGAGGGGTCGCCCCTTGTCGTTTCAATATCAAAGTGTTTGATCCAGACCATCCCGGATGGAAAAGTCCATGGAGCATCTTTATTGAAACCAACAGTATCCACTCCATTGGGAATAGAGAACCACCGTTGTTTGTCAGCATGATCCGACCAAAAAGGGAGGTTGACGTCATAGGGAATAATTCCTGGATTGGGTTCGAGGGTGGATAAGTCTGCAAAGAGCCCTGTTTGAGAGAGGGCCAGTGGCAATGTGTTAGTGGGTGTAGTCACTACTAACTTGCGGATAAGCCGGTCATGATAGTCAACTAGCAAGATGTCCTTGTTGGATGGATTGATTCCCATGGAAACTATGCCGGCTTCGCCAGTCAGACGCTCCAGGCTGGAGGCCCCGATATCGAGGTCAATTGCCCAGATGTCACCAGTGACATAATCGCAAAAAAGATACTTACCGTATAGGTTAGAAATATGATCACCTCGATAAACGAACCCGCCTGTGACAGATTTTCTAGGGCTGTGAGGGTAGGCGAATGTTGGAGAAGTGAAGACGCTGGTATTGCTGGGAGGAACAGATTTCGGGCCGCTAATGTCACCTTCGAAATACGGCCAACCATGGTTTTCTCCTTTGTTGACAATAGAGATTTCTTCTCGCGCATTTTGGCCAACATCTCCGACGATGAGGCGGCCCGTCTGTTGATCAAAAGTGAATCTCCATGGGTTTCTGAAGCCGATGGCAAAGAATTCCGTGCGCACGTCGACAGGAGTATTTGGCGGGGTGAAAAATGGATTATCCGAGGGGACAGAATAGTAAGCTTTGTTCAATTCATCTAATTTGATGGCAGGATGAGGATTGGGTTCGACGTTTTTAAGTCGTTTTTCGACATCGATTCGCATGATTGACGACCAAAAATCTTGGTTGATCTTCTGGCCGTTATTATGGGCATCGTTGTCTCCGCCTTCGTCTCCCCAACTCATGTAAAGATAACCGTCCGATCCGAAATGAAGATCACCACCAGTATGGCTATTGGGCAATGCCGTCTGTTCGAGCTCGATAAAAACAGTCTCAGAAGTGGGATCGATAAAATTCGGAGATGTCTCAGACATTAAAAAACGGGAGAGCCTTTCATAAGTGAGATCATTGATCTTTACCGTATAGGAGATAAAGAGCTGGCGGTTGGTGGAAAAATTGGGGTGGAAAGCTAAGGAAAGTAGTCCGCGCCCTCCAATATCTTGGAATGTTTCTTCCGGGCGGCTATTCACTAGTAGTTTGAGCTCGAGTGAATTGATCAATGGTGAAAAAGGATTACCGGCGTCTGGAATAAGAAGGATGCGTCCAATGAGCTGGGTAACGAACAACCGTTTTGATTCGCCGGGAGGAAAGGTAATCGAGGTGGGGGACTGAATTCTAATATTTGGAAAGGCGATTTCAGCCGAGTATGAGTTGGCTGGTGGAGTTGGAGGGAAGGCGAGGGTGGTTGCTGGCAATCGTGAAGCATCACTGATCGTGAGGTTGACGGTCGCTGTTTCCAGCACATTGGATGAGTTTTCTACTTGGTAGGAGAACTGATCAAGACCAGTGGTGGTCCCTGTATGTTCATAGTGGATCGCACCATTATGGATGGTAATACTTCCGTGAGTGGTATTGGTGGAAATGAGCAAGGTATTCGCCAAGATATCACCGTCATTACGGAGCACGGGAATGAGGATATTATCTCCGATCCCCAGCGTTACAGCATCATTCTCAGCGGCGCTAACTACGGAGATTACTGTTAGTAACAATACTAGAACTTGGAGACACTTGGGCATAACTAATTAATTGAGGCTCGTTGGAGCGGAGCAAGGGCTATTTTTGTTCTGTTGTCTGCCAGCACTACAGCAAACAACTTTCTATGCAACGGCATTTGATTGCTAGGCTTTGGTCGGAACGAGCTGATGCACTTGCGGCGACCAAGGTCCAGCTGTCCAGAACGTTCCATTGTAGCTGACAGTCGCACTCCCCGCAAGCTCTGCATAAGAAGCAAACCGTCCCGCTCGATTCATCGTCAGCGCGCCGGTATCGATATTTACAAAGGTCACTCCCACTGGAAGCACTGGATCGCTTTGGCCTTCCATCGCGATCACGCCCACACCAGACTTCACGATATGCCCTATGCTCATTCGCACTCGAAAGAGTACTTCGCCATCGCCATTGGTAACGAGATCCTGACCCACGGCGGCGCCCACCTGAGTGACGATCCCTCGCTCACTCACAGAAAGCATACGTCCACGGAACTATGGTGGGTATTCTCTTGGAAGCTGAAGAAGACAATTTCAGTCGGCGGAGCACTTGCCGATAGATCATGAATGGAAATGATCTCCGTGCTTCTCGGAACCCCAAAGACTACGATGGGCACCAAAGTCACTCCAATTAGTAACTGTCATACTGACTCAGGTAAATTGAATTGCGCCATGAACTCAAGCCACGAGTATCTTGGCGCGTAATGGGCCTGGGGGCTTCCGCTTCATTTCGAATGATCAGGAAAAATGAAAAGGCCCGTCGCATCACGCAACGGGCCCCTTCGTCTTAAATTTAGTAACCTACAGCCTTAAAGTGGCAGAGAGCTCATTTTTGAACTGTCCGAAACGTTAAACTTCGCACGCTTGAGAACTTTCTCAACGGCTGCCTGATCGTAATCACTTGCAGAACTGAGAAGAACCTCGATGCTACGTGCGCCTACGAAAGCAAAGCTGACACCATTAATTTTGGTAAGAGCGACACGCGCTCTTTCATTGGTGGTTGCTCATCCTCCTCCTTTTCCAACGAAACGATAGCCAACCTGTGGCTTATCGAATTCACCTTTGGTAACCTTTTCAAGCTTAAGACCGGCAGAACCAAAAGCCTTAAGGATCGATGCTTTCTTCAGGTCATCCTTATCAGAGCCAAGGATTACGATGGCGTTAGTTCCCGAAACGAGGACTTTTTCCACACCTTCTATTTTCGACAAGGCCGCACGGGCCTTTTTAGCAGCACCTCACCCACCTCCGCTAAAGGAAATCGAGTGAGCCATCATCTTTTCTGCCACTGCGGCTTCTTTAACATCAGCTGCGAAGGCAACCGAGCCAAGAGAGCCGAAGGCGCACATCATTCCGATTAGGACTGTTGTTCTCATAACGGACGCAAGTTAAGGTGCTTTTATTGATCCGCAAGTGAAGTTTTTAAAAAAAATCGACGGCTTCTTCGTTTCCTCAGGAAGAGTGGGAAGATCCTGACCCAAAAGAAGGAGGGCAATCAGCGGAAGCAGAAATGATCGAAAATGAAACATGCCTCGAACCATACGCACCGAGACGTACCATACGCACCGAGACGTTGTGGTCTCTCGACCGCGACGAAAGAGCCACACTTGTCGCCGTGCTTTGCAGGCTTGGAGGCTGCTTCTTCGAGCTCCTCTTCTTTCGAAATCCCAGAAATATCGAGCTTGCATCGATAGTCCCCATCCTCTCAGCTAATTTGGCTCCCTTGCGGCTTCATATTCCGGGCAACTGGCGCGCTCTCACGGAGGACTCGTTTGGCTTTGTATATGATTCGGTCGCCGGAGCGGTGATCCCGAAAAGTAAGTTGTGTCGTTCCGGGATCCATCAGCGAAAATCCGCAAGCCGATGAAACGAGGATAATCTTCGGAATTCATTTCTTTCTATAGATTTTTCTCCCAATTAGCTTAGTGAGACCATGATCCGGCTCTTCATTCTCACACTCATTTTCATTCAGAGTTCATCTTCACTGTTCGCAGTTCAGAGTTCACCCCCGCCCAATGTCATCCTTTTCGTCACCGATGACCAATCCCCCGTCGCAGGGTGCTACGGAAATACCGTCATCAAGACGCCCCACCTCGATGCCTTAGCAGCCGAGGGCGTCCGCTTCACCCAAGCCTTCGCCACCACTGCTTCCTGCTCGGCCTCGCGCTCCGTCATTCTCACCGGCCTCCACAATCACTTCAACGGGCAATACGGCCATACCCACGCCTTCCATAAGTTCGAGTCCTTCCCCTCGATGCGCGCCTTCGCTCTCCCGCCACAAATGGCCCAATCCGGATACCGCACCGCCCAAATTGCCAAACTCCACGTCGCCCCCAAATCCGTTTTTCACTTCGACCAATATCTCAAGGGAAGCGCACGCAACACCCGCCAGATGGCCGACAATTGTCGCGACCTCTTCGAGGAAAAATCCGACAAGCCCTTCTTCCTCTACTTCTGCCCTTCCGATCCCCACCGCGGCGGAGGCGTCGACAAAACATTCGACGGGCCCCACAAGCCCGACCTCTTCGGAAACCTTCCCGATAAAAAATCCCACCCCGGCGTCAAAGAAATCTTCTACGACCCCGCCAAGGTCATCGTCCCACCCTTTCTCCCCGACACCCCCGAGTCCCGCGCCGAGATCGCTAACTACTATCAATCCTGCTCCCGAATCGACGATGGCCTAGGCCATCTCGTCGCACTCCTCAAGGAAACCGGCCAATGGGAAAAGACCGTCCTCATTTTCACTGCCGATCACGGCATGGCCTTCCCCGGCGCTAAAACCACCGTCTACGAAGCCGGCCTCCGCGTCCCCTTCGTAGTCTACGACCCCCGCCTCAAAAAACGCGGCCTCGTCAACCAAGCCCTCATCTCCCACGCCGACCTCACCCCCACCATCCTCCACATCGCCGGAGGCTACAACGCCAAACGAAACGCACCTATCAAACCCATTTCTTATGAAAAAGTAGGCGCCGGAGAAAACTCCGGAAAGCTGCCCAAGCGCTACCACGGCCGCTCCTGGCTGCCCATCCTCAGCGAGACCAATCCCAAAGGATGGAACAGCGCCGTCGCCTCCCACACCTTTCACGAGATCCAAATGTATTACCCCATGCGCTCCTACCGCGACCGTAACTACAAGATCATCTGGAACATCGCCCACCACCAACCCTACCCCTTCGCCTCCGACCTCTGGGTCGCCGCTACCTGGCAGGCTCAGTGGACCAAAGGAAAAGACGCCCCCTACGGCAAGCGCACCATCGATTCCTACATCCACCGCCCCGCCTTCGAGCTCTTCGATATTTCCTCCGACCCCAACGAAACCCGCAACCTCGCGGAAATGCCCGAGCATGCCGAACTCCTAAAACGCTATCAGGAAAAACTGAAATCCGCTCAAAAGGAAACTGGCGATCCCTGGATCATGAAGTGGAGGTACGAGTAGTTTCTTATTCTCCCACCACCGCCGGATTTCCCGCCAGCACCGAGAAGGTCGCGTGCTTGGTCATCTTTCCTCCTAACCCACCCTCAACACGCATCATCCGTCCCACTGAGAACAACCCCTTGAATGGGAACCGGGATACCAATCAAAATAAAATATTCTCGCCCACTTGTCATTCCCCGTTGACGTCGGTCCAAAAATCGCCAAATACCGCACAGCCAATCCCAACATCATCAGCGGGATCGCCATCAAAAAGAGCACCACCTTTTTCCACAACCCACGTTGGGGATGGCCAGGGCAGGAAAAGCCATCATCCAAAAAACATCGCAGTCATCAGCCGTCTCGTCATACCTCAAACGATCCCATATCGCATGGCGCGGCTCTAGCTTGATCACCCAGCTTAGAAAGCCGAAAACCTTTTCTTCAATGTGCCTTAAAATCTGCTAGCTTCCTCCATTTCTTATGAACCGTATTACCCTTCCAGCCCTCATCCTCACTCTCGCGTCCTCCCTCGCCCCCGCGGAAGATTGGCCGCAATGGCGTGGCCCGAATCGCGATGGCCGCTCCACTGAAACCGGCATAAACACCGACTGGAAGAAGAACCCACCAAAGCTCCTCTGGCGCAGTGAAGGATGCGGCCGCGGCTTCTCCTCGGTCTCCATTGCCGACGACACCCTCTACACCAGCGGAAACTTCAAAAGTGGCCAAGGCATCAGCGCCTTTTCCACCAAAACCGGCAAGCTCCTCTGGCAAACCGCCGTCACCGACAAGATCCCCAAGCACGGCTACGGCGGCGCTCGCTCCGTCCCCACCATCGATGGCGACAAGCTCTACCTCACCACTTCCAACGGCCTCATCGCCTGCCTCTCCACCAAAGGAAAAGTCCTTTGGACAAAAGACTTCAAAAAAGAGTGGGACGGCAAAATGATGTCCGGCTGGGGCTTCTCTGAGTCTCCTCTCATCGATGGCGACCGCGTCGTCTGCACCCCGGGCGGAAATGAAGCCTTCATCGTCTCGCTCGACAAGCGCACCGGAGCCACCAAGTGGAAAACGAAACTCGGCGATGTCGGTAAAAAAGGAAAAGACGGCGCCGGCTACGGTTCCCTCGTCATCTCCAATGCAGGCGGCGTAAAACAATACGTGCAAATGGCAGGCCGTGGACTCATCAGCGTCCGCGCCAAAGATGGCCGCTTCCTCTGGAACTACGATAAAGTTGCCAACACCACCGCGAACATCTCCACACCCATCGCCATGGGCGACTACATCTTCGGCTCCACCGGATACGGCACCGGATCCGCCCTCCTCAAAATCACCGCCGAAGGAAGTGGCGCAACCGCCAAGGAAGTCTATTTCCTCAAACCGAAAACCTTACAAAACCACCACGGCGGCATGATCCTCATTGAAGACCACATATACTGCGGCCACAAGCACAACGGCGGCGACCCCATCTGTCTCGAAGTCAAAACCGGCGAAGTAAAATGGGGGCCTGAAAAAGGAGTCGGCAACGGCTCCGCCTGCCTCACCTACGTCGATGGCCACCTTATCTACCGCTACCAAAGCGGCCACGTCGCCCTCGTCAAAGCCACCCCCGATGGCTACGAACTCAAAGGTTCCTTCATGCCCGTCCATCAAGAAGCGGAATCCTGGTCCCACCCCGTCGTCCTCGACGGCAAACTCTACCTCCGCGAACAAGACCACCTCATGTGCTACGAGCTCTAGAGCAGCCAAAAAACCGGGCCACCGGCCGAATGGCGCTGTGTTGAGCGCATTTTCGGTGTTCTCTTTGGATTGCTCAGATCAGAGGCTCATTCAATCTGGGATCACTCAATCTGAGTTTGGCTAAAGGCCAAATAGATACCCCATGGGGCACACATCCTTGTGTGAATATCGCCGTTAGCCAATTTCCTGCTCCTTATAAATTCCTCAACGAAACAGGGATCGAAAAGATTTTCTCTCTGCCCGCTGTCATTAGGATGGAGGAAAACTACAAGGTTTCCTATCGGCACCTGAGGAGGTATCATGGCACTTGAACTGCTCTCCTTATACCACACTCATGCCACACCGCCTCAAGGACACCATCGGATTTGCCAAAAACGGCCCCGCCATTGCCTCAGCCGACGAAGAAGAACGCCTCAGGGAGTTCGTCAACCTGAAGCTCGCAGCGAGAGGCCACGATATCGTGGGCTCGGAAGAGGACTATCCCTTCCTCGATCTTGGACGCTCTCTCATCGCCTCCTTCCAGGAAAAAACCCGCCTCCTTTCCGACTACCTTTGCCCGGTAGACCAAGCGATTCACGACTACCTCGCCAAAACCCTTGGCGATACCGAATCTCCCGCACTAGTCCCGGCCGGAGCCCTCGTTCTGGAGCGTCATGGTATTGGCCGCATGCTCTCGCTCCCTCCCGACCAGGATGTTTTTAAATCATCCATCTTGAGTTCCTATCGCGTCAATCAAGGCGTCTGTCATAATCCCGCTTCCGATCGCCGCACCACCAAAGGTGTCTTTCACGTCGCCGAAGGCGGCCTTCCGGTTCCCGCCGATAAGAAAGAAGTCCCCCTGCAAACCTTTGCGGGACTTCTTAAAGCCGCCCTCAACCCTCCCGAGGACATCATGGTCCTTCCCTTTACTGGCAATAGCGAAACACCAGCTAAGGTCTTCGTTTCCCTCCTTCTTCGTCCCATCGTCTGCCCCGCCGTGCCCGGAGTCTCGAAGGAAAAGCGCATGGAAGTTCGCTTCTTCGCCCCCGGAAATCTCGTCTCCAATCTTGACTTCGTAGAGAGTATTTTTGGCAATGGCGGCGACCCTTACCTTCCCGAGAATGACTCCCGCCTCGATACCGCACATTGGTCCGGACACACCGGGTGCGTCATCCTCGCCCCCCAACTCACGAAGCTCAAAAAGAAGGACCTCGGCCTCCCCCACCTCTCCGCAGCCAGCGACCGTCAAAAGCACGATGGCATGTGCTGGGAATCCGAAGACGAACTCTACAACGATGGCTCTGCCTTCAAAATCACCTCGCGCGACACCAGCGGCACCATCGTCACCCTCATCGCCGACAACTATTACGGCTACTGCAAAAAAGAGGTCAAAACCCAGCTCAGCTACGCCACCAATCTCCTCGGAAACGCCGAAGAAGAACACGCCGGCGGAGCCATCGCTTTCCCCAGTGCCGACCTCGGTGAGGACTTCGCTCTGAGCGAGTTCAAGCGCGACGTCCACCATCGTTTCATAAACGTCGTGAAACGCTACGGAGAACTCATGGACCTCCAGCCCGAAGGCTATGGCATCGACAAAATTCACTCCGATATTTTCTACCTCCCCGCAAATGTCCGCATCCAACTCGACAACCAATCGATCACCTGGAACGACCAAAAGATTTCCCTCCAACCTGGCATCACCTATATCCTCCCATCCGGCTACAAAGTCGAAATGGTGAAGCCCTCCGCAGGCCAACGTTGGCGCCTCATCGGGACCAATGCCGAAGGTACTTTTTGCCATAAACCCTGCACCGTTTCGGGCGGCGGAAAGTCGGAAATCTCCAAATCCCTCTCCGATGCCATGATCTCGGGACCAGTGATCGTCGACAACTTTAAGGAGGACTTCTATGCAGCCCAAGAGCTCGTTCATCGCGACTACGGCGACCGCTACGAGAACCCAAACGAGCCTGGCAAAGAGAGCCGTCCGCTCCTCTGCGCCACCCGTTCGCTGGGATCGGTCATTCGACTTTTCACGCCAAACTCCGGATACACCAAGACCTACAACGAATGGCTTGAAACGATCTCACGTTCTGTGCGCGACCTCGTTTACGTCATCAAGCGCCTCTACAAGCCCGACTGGGAAGAAGCCGGCGGTTGGGCTTCACGTTTCAGTGTCGATCTCATCAATGGCCGCCCTGGAAACGAACTCATCTACCAACGCCAGCGACTCGTCACACAATACCTGCGCGTAGGATTTTCCGAAGATGGAACCTGGCGGACTTTTGGATTGCGAAAGGATTTCTCTCCCGCCAAGAAAATCCAAACCGAAGACGATATCACCGCCTCCACCATCATCCCAGCGGATCAAGTCGAGGGCCTTCACCCCGACATCGTAAAGCCCTCGATCAAGTTCGCCAAGAACTGCGAATACCGCCTCTTCCAAAGACCCGATGATGCCATCGTCCGCGGCTACGACAAGCAGGCGGAGTTGGACTTTAGCCACAAAGGCGTCTTCTTCTCCAACTACGAACCCATCCCACGCGCAGAGGCCGAGGAGATGAAAAAAGATGCCATCCGCTTCGAGCATTTCACCGCGCCAATGCAGAAGATGTTCAATGCTTACCTCGACGCCGATTCACCGGACTTCGTCATCTCGACTCACCTCCCCCGCATCGTCGATGGTAAACCGACCAAGAATCCCCGCTACCTCCAAAACCGTCCCGATCTCGAAGACCCCCGCAGTCTCTACATCGCGGAAATGGGCTCGCGCTTTTTCCGCCGCCTCTCCCACGAAGCTCCAGTTCCCATGCCGGTAAATTCCGTCCTCCTCGGCCGACGCAACAACCCCGCCGAGCCCGGCATTCGCTCGCTCGCCGTTTATGCTCCGATCCACTATCAGGAACTCCCCGAGCTCTTCATGGATTTCATTGCCTCCCTCACCGGCAAGAGCCCCTCGACCACCGGTGCCGGATCAGAAGGTGCCCTCACCAAAGGCCCCTTCAACGCCCTGCTCCCCATCTACGATCTTAATGCCGCCCTAGTGAGCTACATCCTGACGACCGACCACGGCTTCTCCTCCGCCGCCGGGCACATCGGTCGAAAGTATCGCTTCGAACACGACATCTCACTTGTCGTCCCGGAAATCTGGTCACGCATGTTTATCAACGAACGTGAGCCCGAGTTTCTCATCGAGAATGACTTCCTCGATAAGATCGATGACTTCGAAAAAGACGGCCGCACCATTCACGCCAGCCGCCTCGGATACCGCATCAATGAGAGCTTCGTAAACACCTTCTTCGGTCGCATGTTCTCCGCGCCCGGAACGATCTTCACCAGTGACATGCTCCGACCCGAGGAGCAGTCAGAAGAGGACTATATCGATGGCATCGACAACATCGTCGAAACTCAAAAACGCATCGCGGAAAATTACTTCAAAGACGGCTCCATCGATGTCGCCTGTCCTCCACTCAAAGCCCTCCTCAACATCATGGTTGAGGGTCACTTCGAAGGAAAAAAAATCACCGCTCTCGAAGTACGAGGTTTATTCGATCGCGAAACCGTCCTCGCCTCCAATTGGTATCAAGCCCGCCTCGACACCAAGGTCATAGTCGAACAAAATCTCATCGCACGGAAAATCACCGCTCTAGAAGACTTCCTGAACAAGGAATCCCACGAAAGCGAAATCTCCCGGCTGGGAATCCTCGAGAATCTAAAGAGCGCTATGGCGAGACAAAGCGAACTGGAAACAATTGAGTACCGAAACTCTCTTATTGGAACCATCGGAACCGACCCCGCCCTGGCAGAAGCTTAAGAAGTGATTCTAATTTTCGATAAAACCACCTCAAAAAGAGACTGGAAAGTAATAGGGTAATTCCCACACAGACTTGATTATTTTCGTCGAGTAAGCATCAAGATGGTTCTCATCTATTTCCATTTTTGACAACCATTACGATCTTAGTTTATTCAAATAAATCAATTCAAATCCCGGACACGATCATCGAAACCGATGGCTTGGAAAATAGGGTTGATGTTCCCAAACTGGAGGTAAATTTGTTTGATATCGAGGGCTTCGAGTTCGGAGAGAATGTCGGAACTAATGCCTTCTTCGAGGCGAGGTTCGAGGAGAAATTCCTCGGTAAAGTTATGGTGGCCGGGGCGGTAAGTTTGGGAAAAGTAACCGCGAAGTTCAATAGGGGAAGTGGTGAGGCCGGTGATGGTGGTGACGTCCCATTTTTGGAGTGGTGCAGTGTAGCCGGCAGAAGGGCCGGTCGGGCCGGGTGGCCAGAAGAAGTTGATTTCTACTTGGCTACCGGATCGGGCTTCATGAGTTCGTGTTTTCTTGGTAGATCCGGGAGGGAGTGGTTGGTCGGTGAAGCTGGGAACAAGGATAACCACTTGTGAGGTAGTGGTCGTGAATCCGGCCGGAAATTGCCAAGTCAATTGAGGTTCCGCAAATGAGGCGTGAAGCTCTGCGCGGAAGTCACCCAAGATGCGAATGGGTTGTGTCGTAAGTTCGTTTACAGAAGGGCATTTGGAAGCGGAACTCGAGATCGGTGCTGCCGCTTTTAAAATTGGGCTCGATCCAGGAATCGACGGCGTAGTCTTTACCAAAGAAATCTACTACAGCGAAATTGGCATTATCCCAGAAAGGAACCGCTCCGGTTCTCTTTTGAATGGCACCATCGCTGTGATGGAGCCAGTCCGACTTGGTAAGGAAGCTGGTGGTGCTTCCAGTGCTATCAAGCATCCGGCTTGCGGTTTCGCTGTCGAGACGGAGCTTGAGGTTATGGTTGGAGAAGAGATCGGCTCGCTCTCCTTGAAAGACTTCAAAGGTGACGGGGCGGTTGACGAGAGCGGGATCTTTGGAGCCAGAGGATTCGATCTCAGGGACTCTTCGTACTTGTTTGATGACGAAGGATCGGTCGGTGAGTTTCTTAAATTCAAACTCGAGGGTGAAGCGATCAATGCCGGTGGCCCTTTGGTAGGACCGGGCGACGTCGAGAGCTTTTGAATTGAGAGCGCCGTAGTCGTCCTGCCAGGCCATGATGGAAAATTGACCAAGCGGAAGAAGGCTGGAGCGTTCCTGGAAGAAGTTACTGCAGTTGGTGACCGAATTTGTCTTGTAGCAATTTGATTCCACCAGCTCGGGGATGCTGTTACCATCGGGGTTGGTAACTGAGTTAGCGCCAAGTTGGGTGACGATTTCGCTGAAAAGGAAAACGCTGTTTCCCGAGGGTTGGAATCTTCCGGTAATAACTCCGTTGGCGGCTTCGATTTCATCGGGAAAGGAGTGGTGAGCGAGGACGGCCATGCCTACTTGCTCTTCGTCGACCCCGCGTCGGAGTCGCTCGAGATAAGCATTGAGATTGTAGAAGCTGGCGTAGACTTTTCGCAAGGCGCGGAAGACACCGCGTTCGTTTACCTTGCTGGAATCGCAGTGGGAGGGGCCTTCGTCGTCGCCATCGAGATCATCCTGGAGGCAGCCGCTGTAGCTGTCGTAAAGACCCGCACCGATGAATTGGTCCGAGTCTTCGACATTGGTGGAGCTGCGGAAGCGGAGTTTTTTGAAGGGGTCGAATCCGGCTGATTGAAGGGAAGCGATGATGGAGTTTTTTTGCCCTGCGGAAAAATCGGCATCGTCTTTGATAAGGTCGCGGATGGCTTTGAGATCGGCGTCGAGCGCGGCAATGTTGGGGGGCCAAATATGGGAGGAAAGGCGGTTCGCGATCAGGTTTTCGAGGGAGGCTCCATCGATGGTTTGAGCGAGGTAGCTGTCCCAAAGATCAAAGGTGAAGGCGGTGGCTGCGGGAGAGATATCTGGGATGACTTGGCTAAGGAGGCTGAAGTTGGCGGCCTTACCTCCTATATAACGGGTATCGGAAAGTACAGCGGAAGCGACATCCATGGTGAAGGCGCCGAGGTTTTCGCGCGGAGTGAGCTCAAGAGGTGGAGTGCTTTTAAAGTCAAGAATGGCAGAGCGATAGTCGCGGCTGACATCTTTCGCCTCGAACACATCGACCTTACATTCGCCGGGATACTGTGAGGCTCCGCGGAGAACGACCTCTTGCCCGTCGAGAGCGAGGGCGGCAGCGACATTTGCTTGATCCGATAGGTAAACAAAGGGAACGCCATAGGAGCGGGCGAGAATCGCAACATGTGAATTGGGAGTCCCCGGGGCGGTGGAGATAATGCCGGCGACGAATGGGACTTCGGCAGGGACTCCATCGGTGATGAGAATGTCGGTGGAGAGGAGGGCGCCGGTGCGGAAGGCTTCCTTGATCTCGGCGCCGGGAACGAAGACCAACCGCCCGAGGGCCCAGCCAGATGAATAGCAGGCATCGGAGTTTTGCCAGCGGGCGATGGAACCGAGAGCAATGTTATTGCGTTGGAAGTATTCGGCATCTTCACGGGCGCTTTCGGCTTGCTCAAAGGTGGGAAAATAGAAACCAGACCAATCATCGGGTCGTGCGACAGCGGCATTGGCGAGTTGGTAGAGATAGCGCAGCATCTCAGGTGGGTAGGAATCTTGGCCGACGAATTCGAAGGCGAACTCCTTGTGGGCGGGGGCGAAAAGAAGGGCTCCTAAAACGACCTCTTGCTCCGGAGGGTAGAGAGAAGCGGCGTTGAAATCATCGAAGGAGATTCCAGAGAAAGGATCGAGACGGTCATTGGCAAAGTTGAAGTGGAATTGATATTTGCTGCCGTCCTGGAAGTAGGCGGTGGGAGCATTATCCAGGAGGATGGAGAATTTGATCCAGCGAATCTCGGTCTGGCCGAAGGCGGTGAGAACGGGAGCGGAGCGGAAGGGGTCCTCGGGAAGGGTGACGGTGTTCTTCCAAGATGAGTGCGATGTGATCGGAACGAGAGGGTTTTGAGTGGCGCGATAAAAACCCCGGGTTCGATCGAGGGAATCGCTGTCCACAAACTGCCACGGCAAAGTTTGGGTCCCGGCAATGGGAAACCAGGTTTGGGTGTCGTGGCTCAATTGAAGGTGGTAATTCGTCCCTGCGGCTGGAGTGCCCGTAATTTCCAATGTCTTGTTCCCTGTAACCGCTTCTTCTTTGATTTCCAATGTTAACGACTGGGCGCAAAGAGTCACGCTACTGAGCGCGGAGAGGAACAGGGAGAAAATCTTCATCATCGATCTAAGGAAAGGCTGTTCTACTTGCGGAGTCAATTGTTGAGAAGCGATTGATTCAAGTCCCGGAAGAAAGAAAAGGAAGTTCTCCACTCATTGTCCCGTATCAAGGCTGATGAAACGTTCATGGCTTCTTCTTTTCGGTCTCTGCGCCTCTCCCGCCCTTGCCGATCCTCCACCTGTCAATCCAAACATTGGTCACAACCATCACCTTCATCGTCACGGTGAGAAGCACGAAACCGTTGAAGCCACCCCGGACCGATTCGACACCTCGCGCAAGAGCAAGGTGAAGCTCCCTCTTCCCAACGAGAAGGACGCCTTTAGCTTTATCGTCTACGGCGATCGCACCGGAGGCCCCGACGACGGAGTCGCTATCCTCGCCGATGCCGTGCGCGACACCAATCTTTTGGAACCCGACTTCGTCATGACCGTCGGCGACCTCATCAATGGTTACAGCAACGAGGACGTCTGGATGACGCAGATGAAGGAATACAAGTCCATCATGAACGAACTCGCCTGCCCTTGGTTCCCGGTAGCCGGAAACCACGACATCTACTGGCGGGGTCCGGACAAATCGAAGAAGCCCGAAGGAGAGATGGAAACGTCCTATGAGATGCACTTCGGACCGCTTTGGTATGCCTTCGAGCATAAAAACTCCTGGTTCATCGTCCTCTATTCCGACGAGGGTGACCCCAAGACCGGAGAACGAACCTTCGGTAAACCAGCGGCTCAAAAAATGAGCCCCGAGCAATTCACCTGGCTCGATGGCATGCTCAAAAAAGCGAAGGATGCCGAGCACGTCTTCCTCTTTATCCACCATCCCCGCTGGCTCGGACGCGGCTATGGCGACGACTGGGAGCGCGTCCATAAACGCCTCAAGGATGCGGGCAACGTCTCCGCCGTCTTCGCCGGACACATCCACACCATGCGCTACGATGGCCCGCGCGATGGGATCGAATATGTCACTCTCGCTACCACCGGTGGTAATCAGTCCGGAGCCATTCCGCAAGCCGGCTACCTCCACCACTACGATATCGTCACTGTCAGAAATGGTCGCATTGCCCTCGCCGCGGTGCCCGTGGGTGAGGTCCTTGACGTTCGGGAAATCACCGGTGATCTCATCGCGCAAGTCAACAAAGTCAAATCATCGCCCGTGAAGATCACTCCGCCTCTCCCTCTCAAGAACGATCAGGGCGGACAGCATGAAATCACGATGACCCTTACCAATCCCAGCGACCGCTCCATCACCGCGGTCCTCTCCCATGGCACCAAAGGATCGGCCTTTGACTGCCAACCAGATCACCACCACGCCACCATTAAGGCCGGAGAATCAAAGGACTTCACCTTCACTCTTTCGTGGAACGCCTCCCTTACCACGGGATCCTTCGCCACTCCCGCGTTTCATCTCGACACCGAGTATCTCGCCAAGGGCTTCGCATACGAAATCCCCCGCCGCTCCGTCCCCGTCCCGCTCGACTTCCAACTCGACCGAAACAAATCCCTTCCCAATGGAGCTGCGCGCTTCAACGGCAAGAACCAGGCTCTTTCCATCCCCTCAAAGCGATTTAAGGTCACTAAGAATGTCACCCTCGAGTGCCGTTTCAAAGCCGACACCTTCGCTGGTCGTACCGGCCTCGTGACCAAAACCGAAGGCTCTGGCTACGGCATCTTCATCAGTGAAGGACGCCCGGAATTCATCATCAATCTTGATGGAAAATACCTCGCCGTCGCCGCTTCATCCCCACTTCTGAAAACCGACACATGGCACACCCTTGCAGGAGTCTACGATGGCAAGGAGGCCCGCCTCTATCTTGATGGTAAACTTCTCGCCACCGAGGCCCGACAAGGAAAACTCAAGGACAACCGCCTTCCCCTCATCGTAGGTGCCGACGTGAACGGCAAAGGTCAGGCCGTCGACCACTTCACCGGACAAATCGATTGGGTCCGCCTTTCTCCGAAGGCCCTCTATTCAGGCCCCGAAGTCACCCCCCTGAAGGAAATGAAAGACGCCCTCATTGATCTCCCGCTCAACGAAAGCATCGGCCCCTGGCATCCCGATTCCTCCCCCTCCAAGGCCCACGCCATGGCGACCGGCGGTGTAATCATCGAAACCATCCAGTAACGATCCTCCGCTGCGATTGATCACTTTTATGAAACCTTCGACTTCTCTCATTCCAGTCATCGCCTTGCTGCTCACCTACCTCGGCACGGCAAAAGAAAAGATAAACGTCCTTTTTATCATTTCCGATGACCTCACCGCCACCGCGCTTTCATGCTATGGCAACGAAGTCTGTAAGACACCGAACATCGACCGCCTCGCGACCCAAGGAACCCGTTTCACGAAAGCCTATTGCCAGGGAACTTACTGCGGCCCCTCGCGAGCCTCCTTCATGAGCGGCTACTATCCTCACGCCATCAAAATGCTCGGCTACGGATCTCCCCGGCCCGCCATTGGCGAGCGCGCCACCTGGGCCCAACATTTCAAAAACTCAGGATACTACACCGCCCGCGTTTCCAAAATCTTCCACATGGGCGTTCCCATTGGCATCGAAAAAGGAACCGACGGTGCCGACGATCCCATCTCGTGGACCGAGCGCTTCAACTCCCAGGGCCCCGAGTGGCGGGCTCCCGGTGACGGTGAAACATTGGAAAGTAATCACGACGGAAGGAAGCCCGGCCCGGTCGGAGGCAACACCTTTGTGGTCGTCGAAGCCGACGGCGGTGACCTTGTCCACTCAGACGGTAAGACCGCTGCGAAAGCGGTCGAGCTTATTGAGAAACACGAGAACAGCGAAAAGCCCTTCTTTCTTGGAGTGGGATTTGTCCGCCCTCACGTCCCCTTCGTCGCCCCCCGCAAGGACTACAAAGACTTCCTTCCCTACGACACCATGAAACTCCCGGAAAAAGTGAAGGGCGATTGGGATGACATTCCCAAGATGGGCATCAACTACAAGACGAGTAAGAACATGAAGATGGATGTGCGTCGCCAAAAGAAAGCGGTGGGTGGCTACTACGCTTCGGTCGTCTACATGGACCGCATGGTCGGACAGGTGCTCGACGCCCTCACCAAGGCCGGCCTCGACGACAACACCATCGTCATCTTCACCAGCGACCACGGCTATCACCTCGGTGAGCACGATTTCTGGGCCAAGGTCAGCCTCCACGATGAATCGGCCGCCGTTCCGTTGATCGTGCGCATCCCCGGAAAAAAGCCCGCGATCTGCCACTCGCTCGTCGAACTTCTCGACCTCTATCCCACGCTCTCAAACCTCTGCGGCCTCGAAATTCCCGACCGCCTTCAGGGGAAAAATATCTCATCAGTCTTTGACAATCCCAAACACGAAGTCCGCGATGCCGCCTTTAGTGTGAACGGAAAAGGCTTCCTCCTCCGCGAGCACAACTGGGCCTACATTCAATACGGCAACACAGGCAATAAGGGAGAGGAACTCTTCGATATGAAGAAGGACCCGAAGCAATACACCAACCTCGCCAGCGATCCCAAACACGCCAAAACTGTCACACGCTTCCAGCAAAAGATGAAAGCCAAACTGAACGAGGTTCGCACCAATGATCTTGGGCTTAAGTACTAGACCGACCGCCTTCGAGAGCTCCCGTCATCTCCTGTAAAGAAGGCTACCTAAGCCCGTGCTTTTTCCGATAAACAACCACTTTTTCGTTCACTGCTTTGCGGAAGGCAGCCCACTTTGCAGAAGTTTGTTCCCTACGATCAGGCGGACGCAATTCGAATCCAAGCCACTGGCAATAGTGGATATGGATAAAATTTCTCGCCTCTAGTTTTTCATGCGGGAAGCCCGCTCCCGGGCCATCGAACTTCTTGCTCGTTGAGTTATCACGAACCTTCTTGTCATTGGCGCGACGATCCAGGATCTCGAAAAAAATTGGGTGACCTCCCTGGGCATCCGCAGGTGGCTTGAGATTGGCGATTAACTCCATTCTCATGCCAAGCAGAGCACGCTTGAGGTAATTCTCCGTCGCTTTCCAAATTTCCATATTGGTTGATGTAGAAACGAATCTGCCGATTGGACAAATCAAAAGAATTCAGAGGATTTGCCCGTAGTTGTTAGAACAACTGGCGGCGAAAGCGACTTCATCCTTCCCAAAGTTCCCCCATCCAGTATGCCACTTTCATCCCAATGAAACTCTTTGCCCTTTTGTCATTTTTGGCGGCTACCTTCGTCCACGCCAGACAGCCAAACATCGTTTTCCTCTTCTCCGACGACCATGCGCTCCGGTCGATCTCAGCCTATGGCGGGGACTTGGCCAAGATCGCTCCCACTCCGAACATCGACCGCCTTGCGGCCAGCGGCGCCATTTTTAAGAATTCGTTCTGTGGCAATTCCATCTGCGGTCCTTCCCGGGCCACCATCCTCACGGGGAAACACAGCCATAAAAACGGCTTCCTTCGCAACTCAGGCAAGGGTCTCGACCAATCCCAATGGACGGTCCCCAAAGCACTGCAGGGAACAGGCTACAACACCGCGGTGTTTGGAAAATGGCATCTCATTTCTGATCCGGTAGGGTTCGACCACTGGGAAATTCTCCCCGGACAGGGCAGCTACTACAATCCCGTCTTCCTTCAGATGGACGGCAGCAAAAAGAAGTTCCCCGGCTACTGCACCGACATCACCACCGACAAGGCCATCAAGTGGCTCGACGATCGCGATCCGGAAAAACCCTTCTTCCTCATGTGCCAGCACAAGGCACCCCACCGGACCTTTGCGCCCGCCTTACGCCACCTTAAGTCATTCGACGGCGTCACCATTCCCGAGCCTCCCTCGCTCTTCGATGACTACTCGAATCGCAGCAAATCTCTTTCCGAAAACGAAATGGAAATCGACCGCCACTTCCACTGGACCTACGACGCGAAAGTCCGAAAAAACGAGCGCAAAGGCATCGAACTCCCCGGTCCTGATCGCTATGGCATGGCCGAATATGGTCGCATGAATCCGGGCCAGAAGAAGGAATGGGACGCCCACTTTGTACCCGAAAATCAAGCATTCTTGAAAAAGGTCGGCTCCATGAGCCACAAGGAGATCGTGCAGTGGAAATACCAACGCTATATGAAAAACTACCTCGGTACCGTGAAAGCGGTCGATGACAGCGTGGGCAAGATGTTGGACTACCTCGACAAAAACGGCCTGACCGAAAACACCATCGTGATCTACGCCTCCGACCAAGGATTCTACCTCGGCGAGCACGGCTGGTATGACAAGCGCTGGATGTTTGAAGAGTCCTTCAAGATGCCCTTCGTCATTCGCTGGCCCGGAGTCACCAAAGCCGGTTCACGGCCTCAGGAGATGATTCAAAATATCGACTATGCCCCCACTTTCCTCGAAGCTGCCGGATTAAAAATTCCTGCGGAGATCCAGGGAAAATCCATCGTTCCCACTCTCAAGGGTGAGTCCAAGGACTGGCGCAAATCACTCTATTATTCCTACTATGAAAAAGGGGAACACAACGTCCCGCAGCACTTCGGCGTTCGCACCGAAACGCACAAACTATTCTTCCTCCCCGGAAGCGACGAATGGCAAATGTTCGACCTCGTCAACGACCCTCAAGAAATGAAAAGCGTCTACGGCCAGCCCGAATACGCCGAGGTGCAGAAAGAACTCACAAAGGAGTTCCACCGGCTACGCACCCACTACGAGGCTCCGCCATTTAAATAAGCTACTCGATTTTCCGAGGCTCTTGTGGTCGCGGTTCAACTTACCGCAGACCAGTTCACAGAGGTCAAAGACGAGGAGGCCTTCGACCCGGTAGTAGGCGCGGAACCCTTTCAATTTCCTTTCGAACAAGCCTGCCTCCCTCATCATTTTGAACTCTTTGAGACGGTGGCCTGACCTTGGCCCGTAATTTCCACAAGATCCCCGACAGGCTGTTCCTCTATTTGAAGACTTTGTGATCAGGATTGGCTCCCGACATGAGGTAGGCGACAAGGTCGGCGAGTTCGTCCGGGTTCATGGTGTTGATTAGTCCGGGCGGCATCATTGAAACGGGCAAGGCTACACGCGACTCGATGTCCTTGAGCGGGATCTCGATGAGAGCTTCGGGCGCGAAGGGATTCGTCATGATGAAAATGGAAGTTTCGCTTTCACCGCCGAGTCGGCCGATAACGGTCGAGCCATCCTTCTTGATGATGGTTTCACTGCCGTACTGGTCAGAGATGACCATAGAAGGGTGGACGATGTTCTCCATGAGATCGCTGAGCGTGTAGCGATTTCCGGAGCCGGTGAGATCGGGGCCGATTCCTCCTCCTCCACCCGCGATTTGGTGACAGCTGGCGCAAGCGGTGGCCTGATAAAGTTCCTGACCACGTATGAAGTTGCGTCCGATTTTGCGCTTTTCGAGTTCAGCGACCGCACCGACCACGGTCCACGAACGGCCAGGGCCTTTGGGTGGTTTGGCGTTAGCGAGAGCGGCAGGAGGAGTTTTCGAAAGGGCATCGAGGTCTGCTTTTTCTGAATCGGGCGCGATGTTTACGAGCGCTTCGTTGCGGATGTTTTCGATAAATTTCTTCAGGCTATTTCCGCCCTCCCAGGAAGCTGCGCGGGGGAACCATGAGAAGTAGGTTCTGCGAAGCCCGGAGTTCCAGCCGGTCTTGGCATTTCGAAGAAGATAGAGGTAGCTGTATTGCTGAAGGTTGGGCCGGCTGTTATGAGCCTTGCGAGCAGCGCTGGCGTAGCCCGCATTACGATCAAGCAAGCCCTCGTTGGCGATCGCGGTGTGATCGTCTTTCGCGGTCGCCATGAGTTGAAGCGATTTGGCAACAACGGAAGGATCACCGAGATAGATCAGAAGTTCGGCAAGGTCGTGGTCCACGGTGTTCTCTCCGTAGGGAAAAAGTGGCGCAAGACGCGCCACGATGGCAGCGGGATCTTTCGGAGCGCCCAGACGGGTGAAGGCGAGCGAGTGGGCGCGGAGCCAGCCAAGGAGTTGGTCTTGGCTAAGAGACTTTAGATCGAGCTTGCCAAGGGCACTAAGAATCGCGCTTTGATGCTTGGCTTCTCCAACACGAGCGATCGCAACTGCGCCCTCGATGACGGCCCATGGTTCACTTCCCGAAAGGGAAGGCTTCATCCATGAGCTTGTTTTACTCCGTTCCACCGCGACGCGAGCGGCATAACGCACGTGACGATCCGGGTGACCCAAATATTTTGCGCCCATCATGGTGTCTGTGGCATTGGCCTTCGTTTGATGCAATAATTCTAATTTCTTGCGGAGCTTGGCCTCAGGCGTGACCGCTGGAGCGGGTGCCAAGGCGGTGGATTCCTTACCTGTGTAGGTGACACGGTAGAGGGCGGATTGGGTGCGACGTCCGCCGACCATGAAATACATGTGGCCGTCTTTCGGGTGAATGATTACATCGGTGAGAGGGAGTGGGCGTCCACTCACGAATTCCTCGACGGTGCTTTTGAAGCCTCCCCCGTCGGGGACAAAATGGACGGCATACATCGTCCCATAGGTCCAATCGTTGATGAAGAGAGCGTGTTGATATTTGCCGGGGAATTTAGCTCCGGTTCCGATAACAACGCCAGTAGGGCTGCCGGGGCCAATATCGGCGGTGGGAGGAAGAGTGTCGGGGTAGTGGCTGGGCCATTTCCCAGTTCCAGAACGCCAACCGGCATCGAGTCCACTGACCGCATGATAAACGCGGGTGGGGCGATACCAGGGAGAACCAACGTCCCATTCCATATCGGCATCGAAGGCGAAGAGTTCGCCATTTTGATCAAAGGCGGCATCGAATTCATTCCGGAATCCGTAGGCGATCATTTCAATCTCCTTGGCATCCGGATCAGTCTTGAGAATGAAACCACCAGGAGCGAGCTTTCCTCGGGCGTGGCCATTGGCGTCCCACATGCGGGGAAGGAGATGATCTTCCGACCAAGCGAGGGCCGGGCGGGAGCGATCCAATTTTGCAGGCGCATCGGTATGGTTTCCGAAGACGAGGTGGAGCGATTTTCCGTCGGGGCTGGGGATGATGCTATGGAGTCCATGCTCGCCACCGCCTTGGAATTCGCGGAGAAGTTTTTCTTCATCGAACTGGCCGTCATTGTTGGTGTCGCGCAGACGATAGAGCCCGTGTTGCCCCTTCTCTTCGTTCTTGAGGATGTAGAGGGAGTCGAAGACGTAACAGAGGCCGTGGGCTCCTTTGACCTTGGCTTGGAGCTTTTCGACCTTGGGTGCAGAATCCGTAAGGGTGACACGATAGAGCCCGCCGTATTGATCTCCCGTGATGAGACGGCCTTGAGGATCAACCGTCATGGCGACCCAAGAGCCCTGCTCGGACTTCGGCACGGTGTAAAGTTTTTCGGCGGTAAAGCCAGGAAGCGTAATCACCTCCCCCGCAGCTGCTTCGGGCTGTGAAGAGGAGGCACTGAGGGCATTATTCCACGGAGCCTCACCATATTTTGCGATGACGGTGGCAGGGGTCCATTTATTACTTCCTTGGGCGAGCGCTTCCCAAGTCCCGCCGGACTCGATGGAAGTGGTCTTGCCGTTTTTGTCTTTGATCTTCAATTGGGCAACGAAGGCCGCGACGCCTCCTTGGTTGGTCGCCTTGAAAGTGAGGATATTTTTGCCGATCTTGAGATTGTCGGTGAGATCGATCGCCGAGGGCTTCATCCAGTCCTTATTGACGATAATTTTCTTATCGTTGAGGAAGGCGGTAGCGCCGTTGTCGCAAGTAAACGTTAGTTTAGCGATGGAGACGCCGTCTTTTGGGATCTCGAATGAAGTTCGGAAGGTGACTTGATCGTTAGCGCGTGGGGACTTGGAAGACCAAATCCAAAAAGGAGCGGCCATGGATTGGACGGTTCCGAGGCAAAGGAGGACAGCAGCGAGGATAGTTTTCATAGCGAAGGGCAGGAGGATGAATACGAGAAAAGAAACGTTTCCTTACAGCCAAGTTTCCTTACAGCCAAATTTTGAGATCACCTCCTCGCTTGTCTTGATCCGACATCGAAGTCAGGTGGACAACCTCGAACCATATTGAAGTCGTCTGCGCGATCATCCTCCGGGAAGAGCGGGTTCTGGCCTGCCAAGCCCTTTCGAAAAGGCAGTTAGCGGCTAGGTGAGGCGAATCATGTCCCCTTCTCCACTCACACGTGCGGCGAGATCAAGGTCGTGGGTCACAACCATCAAAGTGACGCCTTTTTCCTGCTGCACTTCGAGGAGGAGGTCAGCGACTTTCGTGCCTGTTTCACCATCAAGGGCACCGGTGGGTTCATCGGCGAGGATGAGGATTGGCTCGTTAATGAGGGCGCGGGCAACGGCGACGCGTTGCTTCTCGCCGCCGGAAAGAGCGGAAGGCAAGTGGGTGAGGCGATGCCCCAGGCCAACCCGCTCGAGCAGTTCTTTCGCGCGCTCACGGGTGATCTTTTCTTCTTCTTTCCAGCCTCCGGCGAGCCGTGGGACGAGGACGTTTTCCAAGACGGTGAGTTGGGGAAGCAAATGGTGCTGCTGGAAAATGAAACCAAGCTCTTGGTTGCGAAAACGGGCGGCCTCTTTCTCCTTTAAGCAGGCAATGTCCTTTCCGCCGATGATCACTTCGCCAGAAGTCGCGGGCAGCATGGCACCGAGGACATTAAGAAGAGTCGTCTTTCCACTTCCGGAGGGGCCCACCACCGCAATGGCCTGGCCATCGGCGATCTCGAGGTTGAGGCCATCAAGAACGGTAATCGTCTCACCCGGGGTCTCGTAGTTCACAGTCAGGTCGCGTACAGAAATCATGGCTCGATCCTAGCGGTTTCTACCCTCCTTTTGAAAGCCCAAGTCTCGCGCAATGACAATAAGCGACGAAATCAGCGAGGTCGGCGCATGGAGTCGCACGAAGGTGCGGTTGCCCGAAGTCCCGCTCTGCTCGGTCGCTGCGAAGAGGCGGGCATCCCCCATTTGCAGATCCCAATCATGATCCGCACAGGGGCCCCAGCCATTTTCTTGAAGCGCTTGGTAGAGATGGTGACGCCCCCTCCCCTCTCCATGCCAAAGGGTGAGACTCCGATTAGGACGGGGCGGGCCTTTTTCAGAAACGATAATGCGCTCGGGCCTTCCCCGCCCACCGTGACGAAGCCGCGTCCAATAGCGAAGACGCACAGAGAGCAAAGAAAGAACGTTTAAAAGAAAACGCGGCCAAGCGGTGTCAAATTGGTGGGCCAATCCCCTCCCGGGCTGGCGCGTCAACGCAAGTGACTGATACGGCGCTTCACCAGTAGGGCCGGTGTATAAAAAGTCACCCGTTTGCACGCCGAGGGCACCTCCTTGGTAGACCGATCCCGCCCAGCGAATCCCACCCTCGCCAAAGCGCTGCGGCTGTTTCGTGAAGAGGAGCGCTTCCGCTTTTCCATAGCCCATCTGCTGCTTCAAATAGCGCCATGGCGTGGCGCGCCGATGATGCCAAACGAAAGCCGCCGGACTAAATCCGAGCGTCATTTCGGCATCACGAAGCCTCCAACAAAAATCAACGTCGTCGCCGGCAACCTGGAAGATTTCATCGAAGCCCCCCACCCTTTCGAAGGCCTCCTTTCGCACCGCAATATTGCAACCAGGCAGGTGCTCCGCTTCCCGGTCGCTCAGCATGACGTGGGTCGGTGCACCAGGCGCAGCGGTGGTAAGAGCGAGCGAAAGGCTCTCGATCGGTGGCGACAAATTTGGGCCACCCACTGCCGCGGCCTCTGACCTCAAAAAGACGCGCGCCAATTCACTCAGCCAATGCGGATCAACCTGACAATCATCATCGGTATATGCAAGAATATCGCCAGTCGCTTCGACCGCTCCTCTATTTCGGGCGGCGGAAAGACCACAAGGTTCAAGATGGATCACCCGAATGCCCTCCTGCTGATCCAAGAAACTTTTCGTACTGTCCGTGGAGCCATCATTGACGACCATAATTTCGAAATCAGGATACTCCAACGCTCTCGCAGCCTCGAGACACAGCACCAAGCGACCGGCTCCATTTCGAGTGCAAATGATGACCGAAAACTTAGGGAAATCCGTTAGAGCTGGAGCTGCTGAATTGGGTAAACGCCCGAGAATTGGCTTTGCCGATCTGTCGCGGCGGGTCAGTCCAAAGGACCATTCATCCATCGATCTCCCGCTATTGAACCAGTGATCGGACCAAGCATAAAGGGCGCAGCCCGCGAGACCTTCTTCCTCGCAAAGAACGAGCGCTTGCGAAAGCAGCTCCGCTTGCATCTGCTCGGAGTTACGTTGGGTATCGAGGCCAAACTCCGTCACCATCACGGGACGATCACCAGCAATGTGGTGGAGCCGGGCTAGGTAGTTCTTGAGCGCTTCAGGATCCTCAAGAAAGAGATTAAAGGCCGTGAAGTCGGCATGGAGCGGTTCGAGAAACTCCGTGGTGGGAAAGCTGGCATAGGCGACCGGAAGAGTCGGGGCATGCTCCTTCGTAAAAAGGATTAATTCGTCGAGCTTCTCCCGGACCTTGGCAGGTCCCATCCAGCGCGCGATGTCCGATGGAATTTCGTTTCCGACAAAGAGCGCCCCCAGCGCGGGATGATCACCTTGCTTCCCAAACCAATCGGCCAGGTCACGTTTTGCCTTCTCAAAAATGGACACCTCCGCCAAAAAGTCACAGCCGTGGGCCCAAGCGTGAGTGGGAAGGACAAGGAGGCCCGCCTCTTCTGCCTCGTCAAGAAGCTCCTTGCCTGGCAGGCCGTAAGTCCGAATCGCATCGAAGCCCGAATCGCGGATACGCCCAAGCTCGAGCGCGTCCTTCAGCCCCGCCTCTTCGGGAAAAGGCCCGTAAGTGACACAGCGCAAAAAGTGCCGCTTCCCATCCAAGAGGAAGTGTTTTCCATCGACGGTCAGACGCGGCACAGCCACAAGCTAACAAATCACGCGGGAGTGACAATCACGCAAGACTACACATCAACCTCCATAATATCGCAGCCAGAACAAGTGTCCAAGAAAGAGTAAATCCACCCGCGGCTAAACCACCCCCGCGACCACTATCTCTCAATCGATTCGACAGATCACAGAAAAAATCGGACCTCAACGAAGCAATCCCGTCAGCAGCGCGTAGCTCAATCGCGGGAGCGAGGAGGATCGCAGGGTCGCGAGATCTCTCGACGCCATTTCCATGTTTCCTGAAAGTGCCAAGGCGACTCCGCGATCATAGATTAAGGTGAGATCAGGTCGGACTGATTTGATCCGTGGAGAGAGTTCGGCGAGGGCTATTTTGAGATCCAGTTTTACCGACTGAGGATCCTTTTTTTGAAGGAGACGGGCTCTTCGGATCCGATGCGTCGCGGTGAAGCGCGAAGAGGAAATTTCCTCGTTCAAAATAGAGAGAACCTGATCGACCTGCCCCGCACTGATCGCGGTATCCAACCAGGCGTTTCTAAGTACGATACTTTTAGTTTTTCCATGTCCCGCCTTAAGAATTCGGGCCGCCTCTTCATGCTTCCCCTCTCTCTCTAACAGGTAGGCATGAAGGAGGAAGGTATCGTCTTTTAAAGGAGGTCCTTTCTGAATATATCGCAGAGCATTCTCATAATCTCCCGTATCCAGTGAGAGTCTCGCAAGGAGAGCATTGTTGGCAGGCGTATCGCTGAGCTCTCGTAATTCGTGGCCGAGACGAAGGGCTTCCTCGTGCTCCTCTTTGCTGGAAAGAACTTCGGCCAAGGCAGCCATCGATGGTTGATGGGGACTGAGCTTGAGCGCCGCCCGGAGGTCGGAAACGGCGTGGACTTTTTCGCGGAGCGCGCGAAACTCGATGGCGCGCTTATAGTAGAGTTCCGCGGTGGGGGCCTTGCTGATCTTCTTCGTCAGCTCGGCGACTGCTGCATTCACATCGTAGTGCGCTCCCAGAGGGAGGCACAGAAGGAGGAAGATGAGAAGGCGGCGCATGGAGCCGAATTAATGGAGGGTTTCGCGCGACTATTTCCCTATGAGAAGAGTCGGATGAAGGGTGAAGTCGCTACTCTCCATGTTAGCGTTATGACCTTCGATCGTAAGAACATTTTTCTCACCAGGCTTGAGGAACTTCCAAATCTGAGGCAGAGGAAAATTATTAAAATTTCCATTCGCTTCGTGGACCGTGAATCCGTCCGCTACCGCTCCCCTGCCCTTATCAATACCGACACGCAGGACCTCCTTGCCATTGATATAGGCGATAAAGGCATCATCGTAGGACACGTTGAGACTGATCGCCTTCAAATTTGCTTTATCAGGGAGAGTAAAGGTGTTGCGGAGGTAGACGACTGTGTATCTCCCCTCCATATCATCAAACACAGTGGTGTCGTCGTCGTCCGAGTATCCGAAGCCGGCCTTCCCTTTCTTCCATGCGGAGGCATCAAATTCTGCGGAAGTCCAATCATCCGAGGGATGCTCTTCAGCGAGGTAGGACCAGATCGCATTCTTCGCGATGAGCGGAGTCGCATCCTTGGGAGCAGTTTGCGGAGTCGCTTTTTTCGGCCGCATGTCCAAGACGTCCGGCTTGGCGGGATTGACGACGACAGTGTGCTCGACAGTTCCTTTTTTCTGGATGGCGAAGGTGTCGCGAATAACGCCATTTAGGCTGATCATTTCCGCGCTGAGAGTGTCTCCCGCGATCGAGATCAGGCAGGAGCCATTTTCTACCACGATGCGTTTCATGACCGGGCAGGCACTTCCCATTCTCACGCCGGTGCCTCCGTGGCCGGTGACGATTTGAATGACGCCGTTGTGAGGCTGAAGGCCTTTGCTCTTCTTATAAGCGCCATCGCCTTCGGGGTTGCCATCGCCATCATCAAGCACCACTCCCTCAGCGGTCGTGGGGGTCTGGTAGGCACCATCGATGAGCATGGAACGCTCATAGATATGCGAGTGCCCGGTGAAGACAATATCCACGCCGCCCGATTCGAGGATCGGCATGATGTGCTCCCGCATCTCGATGAGTTGGACTTCCTTGTCGGAGTCGTGAGAACCCTTCGTGTAAGGTGGGTGATGGAAGAAGGCCACGAGGAAGTCGGCCTTCGTTTTATCAAGGTCGGCCTTGAGCCACTGGGCCATCGCGCCAGAAGGTCGACGATCCAAATCGTGCGAGTCGAGACAAATGAAGTGAACTTTTCCGTAGTCGAAAGAATAGTAAGCTTCTGTCCCTGAAGGAAGGCCGCCTGCTTGTCCCTGGGCGGGAAGAATATAGGCATCGTAATAGGGGCCAACTCCGGTTTCACCCTTTGAGGTGCGTCCTTCGTGATTTCCCATCGACGCCCAACAAACGGTGTTTCTCAAGGTCGGTTCATACATCTTAAAAAAGCGATCTGAGAATTCATTGTTCGTTCCCGAACCGTAAGCCATGTCACCCACATGAATGTAGAGATCGAGTTTACGTTCGGTCGCGGAAACGTAATCCCGCATCGCATTATGGACCTGGGCTTGAGCTGTTCCTCCGGTTCCCGAATCCCCTACTACCCAAAAGTAAACGGGAGCGTCACTTCCTGGTGTTGGGTGCGTGGTGAATTGATAGGTCTCATCAGCTGCCGTGATTCTCTTCTGGCCATCGAAGATTCCATAAAAGTAAGTCGTGCGGGGCTCCAGTCCTGAGATTGTGGCTTCAAACTGCTGCGTGTCAGTTGCGGCGTCTTTAAAAATGGCGTGCTCATCACCGACCGTTTCGTGGAGGCGGGTGAGAATCTGTGCCGCAGGAACCTCTGTCGTCAGCTCATCGGGCTTCAAACCCACTTTCACCGTTGGTGCTATGTCGCCATTGGTTCTCCAGACAACACGAATCGAATCGTGAGTTGCCATTTGAACATAGGGCGCACGGATGATTTGCGCAGCGGAGCTTACGACGATGAGAAGGGAGAACAGTAAGAAACAGCGCATGTTGAAAAAATTATTAAAGATTTTCGATCTAAACGACAACCCCGCAAAGAAATCTTTCACAAATCAATAAGTTCAGTCAAATCTGGATGATTGACCCGGAGAACACCGCCCTCTAGGAATGGGCTATGGAAAAGCTTCTCCTCCGCTCCACAGTTCTCGGCCTCGCACTTGCAACGGTTTCACTTTCTTCCTGCGGAGTCGCCCGCTCACTGATTCAGATTCCCGGACGAACTCTTAAGAGTGTCGGTCGCTCCGTCGGCTTGGGAATCGAAGTTACCGAGCCTGTTAAAGAACTCTCCAAAAAAGAACAGTAATCTTGATAACCTAGCTTTCTTGATTTCTTATTAGGTGGAATATTTTTAATGGGTTTCTGGTGGGATTTCCTCGAGAAGTCGTCCACTTTCGTGGTGGCTCAGTCGTAGCCAGCGCGTTGTTTTTGGAAAAAGATCCGGAAATCGACCCGGCCACTCCGCGATCACGAGCGCATCCCGGTCCAAGTAGTCGTCCCACCCGAGATCGATCAGCTCATGCTCTGATTCCACCCGGTAAAAGTCGAAATGGTAGACCTCAAGGCTCCCGGTCCGGTATTCTTGAACCAGCGAAAAAGTTGGACTCGTCGCGTCTCCAGCTCCCAAGGCGCCCACAATTCCCTGCGTAAGCGAAGTTTTACCAGCCCCAAGATCGCCCACCAGAGCAATTACTTCACCAGCCTTCAATTCCTTGGCCAAATCAGCTCCCGCCGATAAGGTAGCGGCAAGATCAGGTAGGAGAATAGGGAAGGTAAGGGGCATTACGAAAGGGGTTAGAGCAACCTCAATGCGACCCGAGCTCAATCACAATAAGTTTCTTCTTCTTCTTTTTCAAAAAAATCTTGCTCTTTTCGCCTCCCTGTGGTGAATTCCCGCCCCCTGAACCGGTGAGTTGGTCTCGCTAATTCAGATTCATACCTAGCTCCCATTCAACATGGCCTACGCAATCTTTAAAACCGGCGGTAAGCAGTATCGCGTCTCGGAAGGCGACACCATCAGTGTCGACAAACTTCCTGTAGCTGCTGACGAAGAAATCAAATTCGGTGAGGTCCTCCTCATTAACGACGGTTCTGCCACCACGGTTGGTGCTCCAACCATCTCGGGCGCAGGCGTGACCGCTAAGGTCATCGAGCAGCACCGCGGAAAAAAGGGCATCGCCTTCAAATTCAAGCGTCGTCAGGGGTACCACAAGACGATCGGCTTCCGCAGCCACCTTACCAAGCTCGAGATCACCGGGATCCAAGGTTAATTCCGACACTTTAACATCACTTAATCATGGCTCATAAAAAAGGACAGGGTTCCGTCAAAAACGGACGCGATTCAAACAGCAAGCGTCTCGGCGTCAAAAAGTTCGGTGGCGAAGTCGTCATCGCAGGAAACATCCTCATCCGCCAGCGCGGCACTAAATGGCATCCAGGTGCTAATGTCGGTATGGGTAAAGATCATACCCTCTTCGCTCTTACTCCCGGCAACGTTTTCTTCGATAAGAAAGGCCGCCGGATCAACGTCGCACTTGCAGACTAAAGAAGCTGCACTTCTATTTTCAAAGAGGCGGATCCGAAAGGATCCGCCTTTTTTGTGAGAGAGCCGGGCGCTTTCCTGAAATGGCAGCGTTGATCCTCAGTTGTGGTGCTAGAAGATCAAGTTGTTTCCTCTAATAATCTCATCAGCCAAAATCTGTGGAATCATCTTCCCACCATAGGATCTCTTGTTTTCTAGACCGTTCCACATCGTCACTCTGATTTTCTCGTCAGACTTCACATTCTAAACCCCAAAATACCTCACAATCATCCAATTTGTGCAACTTTGGCATCCCTCCAACACGATATTCAAGTTGTCTATATTTGTGATTCACTCTTTTTTTAAATCAATTTGACGAATTTAGACAAAGTTGACTTAACCGTTCCAGTGGATCGCTCAAGAAAGTAAACACCCCTTAAAATAGGTCGCGTCATAGATCTGGGATAGAATTTTCAAAATGCCACTCTGACTAGTGGTCTGGCTTTCTTGATTCCACGGCAGTCCAGTCGATCTCTCAACTGCTCGCTTCTCTTTTTCGGCAAATCTTCCTAAAGTTCGCTTCATGAACATCGTCCTTGTTGCTCCAGAAATTCCCTACAACGCAGGAGCAGCAGGACGACTCGCTCTTGCTACAGGATCGACTCTTCACCTCATCAAACCCCTCGGATTCTCTCTCGATGAGAAAGCCGTGCGACGAGCCGGCCTCGATTACTGGAAGGATGTCGATTTGCGAGTCTGGGAATCATTCGATGACTTCCAAAACGCAAACCCAAACGCGCGACTCTGGTTCCTCAGCACCAAGGCAAGTAAGGGGCTCTGGCAAGCGAAGTTCGAGAGAGGGGACTTTCTCATCTTCGGTCGGGAATCAAAGGGGCTGCCCGAAGAGTGGACCCAACGCGCCAATGCTCTCCGCATCCCCATGATTGAGAGGAGCACCCGCTCGCTCAACTTGGCGACTTCGATTGGAATCGTCCTGTATGAGGCTTGCCGCCAAGCGGAGTCACTTGACTAGGACTTCTCAAGCTTTCGAAGGTAAATCACCAGAAGGGTAATGTCCGCCGGAGTAATGCCACTAATACGGCTTGCCTGCCCAAGCGTCCGTGGACGGATCGAGGTAAAGCGCTGCTTGGCCTCTGTCTTAAGTCCCTTGATAGTATGGAAGTCGAGATCGGAAGGGATGAGGGCGGACTCCTGTTTTTTGACCCGTTCCACCTCCATGCGTTGACGCTCGATGTGACCCTCGTATTTAAAATCTGACTCAAGAATCGGCCAAAGTTCCACGTGGAACTTCTCTTTAAGTTCATCGGGAAGCATCACCCAGGAATTCCCGCCACGCCGGAACCAATGGTCCAATTTGATGCCTTCGTGGCTCGCTCCGCGAATGAAAGATCGCCCTTCGACAAGATCTTCAAGCTTCTTGGCAGCCATCTCCCTCCGCTCTCCCTGAAGGAGTCCAAGTTCTGAAGCAAGAGGTGAGAGGCGCTCATCAGCATTATCCTGACGTAAAAGGAGGCGATATTCAGCCCGGCTCGTGAACATCCGATACGGTTCGTTACAGCCCTTTGTGACAAGATCATCGACCATCACACCGAGGTAGGCTTGTTGCCGACCCAAGACAAAGTCACCTTTACCTGCCACCTTAAGAGCCGCATTCGCTCCTGCAATGAGTCCCTGGCCAGACGCTTCTTCGTATCCTGAGGTGCCATTAATCTGCCCTGCAAAATAAAGCCCCGAGACTCTCTTGGTCTCCAGAGTCGGATGAAGCTGGGTAGGGGGGCAGTAGTCGTATTCTACCGCGTAGCCAGGGCGGATCATTTCACAGTTTTCTAGACCCTCGATACTACGTAGGAAATCAAGTTGCACATCGTAGGGCAGAGAGGTCGAAACTCCATTGACGTAGTATTCCAAGGTGTGTCGACCCTCTGGTTCCAGAAAAACCTGATGCCGTTCCTTCTCTGCAAAACGAACCACCTTGTCCTCAATAGAGGGACAATAGCGGGGACCCACGCCCTCAATCTGACCCGAATACATGGGGGACTGGTGAATGTTATCACGGATGACATCGTGAGTTTTGGGATTCGTGAAAGTCATCCAGCAAGGAACTTGTTCCACGTGGAACGAATTCTCAGCCCAGTGATTGAGAGTAAAAAGGTCATTCCTTTCCCTCCGAATCAGCTCTGGAAAATACGAGAATAGGGGAGGAGGGGAGTCGCCATCTTGGCGCTCACATTTGGAGAAATCGATACTCCGCCCGTTGAGGCGACAAGGGGTCCCAGTCTTGAAACGGTCGACATCAAAACCAAGCTCCTTGAGTGATTCCGAAACCGTAGAGGAGGCATCGCCCATACGACCCCCTTTTTCGTTCTTCTTTCCCACATGCATCAAACCACGCATGAAGGTACCTGCTGAAAGGATAACCGACTTTGCAGCAATCTCCATCTGGAGGGAGGTTTGAATCCCACGAACCTCGTCATTCTCTACTAGAATCTCGGCTACATTCCCTTGATGGAGATCCAAGCCTGGGGTTCCTTCGAGAATCCGCTTCATGCGAAACTGGTAAGCCTTCTTATCGCACTGGGCCCGGGGAGCACGGACCGAGGGCCCCTTGGCCGCATTCAACATACGCCACTGAATTGCGGTCGCATCGGTGTTTTCCGCCATGATTCCACCGAGCGCATCGATTTCGCGGACCATGTGTCCCTTGGCCAAGCCACCAATCGCAGGGTTGCAGCTCATCTGCCCGATGGTATCGAGATTCTGGGTCAGCACAGCGACCTGGGCACCGAGACGAGCAGCAGCGAGAGCCGCCTCAACACCAGCGTGTCCCGCCCCAATCACAAGGACATCATATTCTTTAGGATAGCGATACATGGAAAGGGCGGAACCCTAGCAAGAAAACCCAAAAAGACAAGAGGCGCTCGCTACTTGGAATCGCCCAACAGACCAATCTCGATCTGACTCAACGCACGTCGATCTTTCTCATTCGAACTCTCATCCTTCAATGGCTTCCTGAACGAGCGGGAGGTGTGAAGCAGAAAAATTTCAGTTTAAACGAAGAAGTTCGTTCTTAACGATAACCCGGCTTCCGGAACGCCACCAAAATAAAAGCCCACTGGAGGGCAGGGGAGAAGTCCGCTTTTTTAAGATCTCAAGATGATCCAGATATTCAGATATTCAGATATTCTTGCTCCAGGCAAAGAATTTTTTAATCTCCCTTCAGTCAAATGATCTTTGCGATCGAACTCAGACGAAACTGACGCATAAGATCGATCAAGGACTCTCAACCGTTTCGCCGTTTCTCTATCACCAGAATCTGATCCCTGGAAGCGCATCTCAAAAAAAACCCTCCGATGAGACTTCCGATCAAGAGAAAAATAGCGAGTCCGACAAACGAAGGCATGATTCGGGTAAACCATCAAAAAGGAGAAAAAGATTCACTTCAAGGGTCCCCTCCTGCCAGCTGAGCAGAACCAGAACCAATCTACCTAAAAAAGGGGGAAATGGTCGCTCTTTAAAAAAACCATATGACGAAAAAAAACAATTTTGGCCAAAAAAGGGCAAATTCGAGCAAATATTCCAAAAAGAGCCAAAAAATCGTCTTTTTCTCAAACTCCCCAAACCCCTACATATAGGGGGCTTAGGATGGAAAAGGGCCCACTTAGAGTGCTTGAGAATCGCCTCGATTAAACTGTCCTGTCCTATTGCTCGCGCTACTCAAAAAACAACAGCTTTGCCAAGCAAGGCAATCGACCCGCTCATGGACGCAAAAATCGATCGCCTCCCATTTAGGACGCTTTATCTCATTCTGGATTCTCTCCAAGCGAAACCCCAAAAAACAACAGCGGTCCATCCCGAAGGAAAAACCGCTGCTGAGCACACACGCAACAACAAACACTTGTTACAAATTTAAAACGTCGGTAGGGGAGGGGTTTGTTCAGAGAGATTAAGAGCTTCTCATCATCCTATCAGGCAAGCTCGGGACCACTCTTTTCAGGAGTAATCACATCGGCAGCTTTCTCACGAGCTTTGTGGCTCGCAGCACGGCCGGCCGCGGCTCCCCTCGCAAATCCATCACGGACACTCTGAGGAACGAACTCCTCTGCAAAGGCACCCACAAAGTTGCTTCCGTAGGCCAAGCCGAAGGCGAGGTCATGAACCGCATCTGCGAAAGCAGATTTTACCGTCGGGGCAGCTTCACGGGCCTTTTGAGCTCCGGCTTCACTTCCCGAACGGAATGCTTCTCCCATATTTTCAAAATGCCGCTTGGATGTTTCCGTCTCTTGATTTTGCTGATCTTCGTTCATAAAATTAATTTCTTCTTACCCACATTAAACCACATTATTGAATAATCATTCATTATAATGTGAGTCCACTTTTGGAACGGCCTCCCACTCCTAACACGACACCAAACGGAAACTTTTCTTTGAATGAAATTGGGATAGGTCTCGTCGCATTGATCAGCACCGGGAAACCAAAACCCAAAGAACTATGAAAAAAATACTGACTCTCATCATCGGACTGGCCGCTAGTGGGATCGCTCTCCCGTCAATTGCCCAAGCGGGAAGCCTGCGCATCGAGTATTCCACCACCTCGGTCAGTGGACACTACTCCTGTGGATGCGCCATCCAAACCAAGCGTGTCTTCATTGGCTACGACTGCAACCGCCGCCCGATCTACCGCCACTACAGCGTTCCCACCGTGCACCGCTGCGGAAGCAGCCACAGGAGTGTTCATCAAAGGGGACATCAACAGCACAAGCCCTATGTGCGAAGCCGCTACCAGCAGCGCAGGCCCTACTATGATCCACGGAGAAGCCAACAACGGTCGCCTTACCCTCGAGGCTATCGCACTCCAAGCTGCCGATAAAAATCACTTCTAATCAATGAGGGCTCCATGATGGAGCCCTCTTTTTTGCAAAGACAAAAGCATCATCATCACATTTAATATCATCATGTTTCGGGTTGTCCTTCTTTTCGGTCTAATCACCAGCTTCTCATTCGCGGCTCCCCAAGCCACCGATGAAATCCTCGCGCGTCTGCAGACTTGTATCGAAACCGGAACAAGCACCGACACCCTCATTGAAAGCCTCGAAACTCTTGAGACCACCGAGATTGAAGCCATCTTAAAAGAGTATGATCATACCTGGCCCAAGCTGCGGGACAAATATCTCTCTGACTTCGAAGCCAACGCTAAAAGCAAGTATTCTGGCTCCCTCAAGACCGAGCAAAATAAAATGATCAAGAGCTACCGGAACGACTTCATGAGGGTGCGCGATATGCCGGAGGTCCAGATGAAAAAGAAAATTCCCAAAGTCTCGAAACCTGCGATCGAGGGGCTCCGAAAAATCCTCGTGCCCACTCCCGAGGAACTTCTCTCGACCTCGAAACCCGCTCTTCAAAAAATGCGCGAGATGATTCTTGTCTTGGCAAACTTCCGCGACGCCCTCGTCGAAGCAGCAATTCTTCCTGACGAAGAAGAATCCGCGTCGATGATCCTACAGAAGGAAAAATACGTCGCCACCCAAGTCAGCGGGCTCGATCGTGATGGCCTCCGCATCATGAAGAAAAACGACGACATCGCAGAGAAGGAAGAAATTCCACAGGGCGAGCGAGAGTGCATTCGTGAAGTCAATGAATGGCGCATGTTACTGGGTATCAGTGCTTTAGTAATTGACCCCAAGCTTTGCGAGGCCAGCCGAGGCCACTCCGAAGACATGAACAAATTCAAGTTCTTCGCGCACGAATCTCCGGTTCCAGGAAAGAAAACTCCGGGCGACCGGGCCGCGAAAGAGGGGACCAGCTGGTCTGGCGAAAACATTTACATGGGTTCAACCTCTCCCAAAGGTGCCAACAAAGGATGGTTCTACTCTCCCGGCCACCACAAGAATATGTTTCGGGGCGGACACAAGAAAATCGGCGTCGGCCAATACGAACGTCACTGGACGCAGATGTTTGGCTAGTTAAGAATCACAGATCAACGAGCGCGCTTACCTGGGCAAACTAACCTCAAAAGCAATTCGGACGGCCGACACCTGTGCCACCCTGATCATCCCTCCCAAAAGCTCAACAATCTCGCGAGAAAAACCCAGTCCGATACCGGCATGGTTTCCCTCTTGTTCCCTTGATTGATTGCGTTCTCTAACAAGTTGGAAGTGATAATTTTGAGCAGCTCTAGATCAGAATAAGTCTCAAGCTTATCATATAACCTCCAATCAATTTTCATCCTCCGCTCGAGGCTCAAAGGCCTTCCAAATTCGCTTTATTAGGGACCAACTTCCAACCGCTATATCATGCATAAGGGCAAGAAGCTCTTACACATCCTCAACCCCAGAACAGCCTGGCCCGTGAACCGCGCCCCGCTTACCATCAGCGTGGAAATGCCACAGTGCCTTCAGGCGGGACTACTTTCTACCTTATCGACGCTCAAGGGAAGGGACGCTGAGACGTTTCTTGAAGCGCAAGGAATCACCTACTGGATACAGAGGTGAGATCGTAGAATGACAACCACGGCCGTGACGGAGTGGAGACAGCCTATAGGCAAATAAATGAGATTAATTGGATCTTGGAAAACTGGTGCCCAAGGAGCGGCGATCGCCCAAAATCGAATCAAAAATAGTTGAATTTGATTCCAAATGTTCGCCCCGTAAGGTCGGTGAACATCCAATGATAATAATGGCAGTAGTTACAATAATGTTCCAATCTATAAGTATGTATTCAGAACAATTTTATATTCTTTTCCAAAACTAGATAAAGTGACTCCCGAAATCTTTTGAAAGCACTTAAAGTTCATCTATCGAACCAACGGAGGCGGTCCGTTGCGATCAACAATCCCACGCAAGCGAAGATCGGGGCCGATTTTTTCGAGGCTGGTATTTTTGAGAGAATGGCGTTCTTCGAGGGTCGCCACTCCTCTTCCACCAATCGCGGGGGTGGGACCGCCGGTGATTATGGGGGCGTAGTAGATCACAAATTCATCGATGAGGCCTTCATCGAGAAAGGAACCCATGAGGTTACCGCCGGATTCTAACAGGATGGTGTTGATGCCATCGTTTGCCAAAGTACGAAGAACTTCTGAGATAGAAATATTTTGAAAAAGATAGGTGGGGTGGCCGTCGTTGAAAATTTGATAGGTTGATTGGTCGATCTCGGAGCGGGTGAGAACGACGCGGAGGGGTTGCTTTTTCCGGGAAGAAATGGCGGAGCTGCGGAGGGTGAGGGCGGGGTCGTCTTGGCGGACGGTAACGCCGGAGGTGATGATGGCGTCGACCTCAGCGCGGAGGAGCTGGACGTCCTCGCGGGCCTCGGGGCCGGTGAGCCATTGACTTTCTCCGGATGGGCGGGTGATACGGCCATCGAGGGACATCGCGGTTTTGGCGATCACCCAAGGGCGTTTTTCGGATTGGACCATGGCGAAGCCGCGGATGAGGTGGCGGGCTTCTTCTTCAAGTAGACCAGAGGAAACATCGATGTTCGCAGCGCGGAGGATGTGGTCGGCATTTCCAGCGTGGGCTGGGTTGGGGTCGCTGATGGCGTAGACGACACGAGTAATTCCGGATTCGATGAGGACATCGGTGCAGGCTCCGGTAGTGCCGTGGCTGCTGCAAGGTTCTAGGGTAACGTAGGCAGTGGCTCCCTGGGCTTGGCCAGGTTCGAGTTTGGTGAGAGCGTCGCGCTCCGCGTGGAAGGTCCCGTATTGATGGTGCCAGCCGCGGGCGAGTTCGACACCGTCCTTGACGATGACGCATCCGACAGCAGGGTTAGGTGAAGTGAGACCGATTCCTTGCTTTGCTTCAGCGAGAGCGAAGGTCATCCAGGGGGTGTCGCTGGCTTGGATGGGCATAAACGAGTCGAGTGGAACAATTTGGGAAACGAGAACCTAGCAAGGGTTCGTTTTCTTAAAATCTTCTCTTGGTAAGTGTGTGAATATTTAGAGAATAATTCTGATCAACTTGAGCCATTCCCATTCTTATGCCGATTTCTGGTCTTTCTTCGCAGTGCTCTTCACGGGTTATTGGTCTCGTGGAACATAAGTGGTGCAGGGTGGAACAGTAATTTGGGCGAGTTGTTCTTTCCTATAAGAAGAAGAAGATAATAGAAATTACCCGTTCTCTCTTTCTAGGGGATGGGGACAAATGACTTCGTTTTCATGAACGCAGGCTATTTGTGGAACATCGAAACACTCTTAGCAAGAGTGCCTAAGCGAAGTTCTCCCGACTTTCCATTTAACCATTTATTAAACCAACTCTTAGGAATTGCTTTGGTTTCACGGATTTGCATGAGGGTGTTGATAATCATCGCTTCATTGGTAACGGAAAGGTTTGCATCTAGCTCCTTGATGAGCGCTTGGATCGCGGATTGCTTGTGACCGATGTTATGGAGGGCGATGGCCGCTTGAGCGCGAATGAGGGGAACTGGATCGTTGAGGCCGGCGACGATCATTTTTTCACTAGAGGATGCTTTCTTGCCAAGGGTAACGAGTCCACTGTGGGCCCAGAAACGCGTGAGGGGGCTTTTGTGCTTAGTGGCTGCTTCTAGAGCTTCTTGGCCATCAGGATCGCCGGAGGAGGCCAAGAAGGCGATGGTGAGAAGATCCCGACATTCGGACTCGGAAGCGTCGGCGACGGTTTCCATGATGGTTTTTTCGCCGCGGACGGTATCGAAGAGAGGTTCAGGGATGAGGCCGGTGTCGCGAATCTCGAGCATGTGCTTTAGGAGTTTGCCACGCATAGAGGTGAGGAGCCCTTCGTGGGCGGGATCAGCAGCGAGGTTCTTGATTTCCCAGGGATCAGTCTGGGTATCGAAAAGTTCTTCGCTGGGCTGGTTGTTTTCCCAAAGCGAGGCGTGGACGCTGGTGACTGTTCCTTTTTTCCAAGCTTCGTGCCAAGCGGGCCAGGAGGCCATTTGGAATTGATAGAAGGAGTAGGGTGCGGCCCAGGTATGCGGAGTGAAATGGCGCACGTACTTGTAGCGGCCAGTGGTGATGCCACGGCGGAGGCCGTAGATCTCATCGAAGCGGTCGGCGAAGAGAAAGGCGTAGGGTTCCTCACCGGGTTCTTCGCGATTAGGTCCCATGAAGGGGCGGCCTTGCATTTGAGGGTCGTCCTTGAGTCCGACGAGAGAGAGGGTGGTAGGCGCAAGATCAACGAAGGAAACAATTTCATCGCTGACGGTGCCGTTTCTGAAGGGGCTGAGCTTTTGCCATTTTTCAGGGACATGGATGACCATTGGGATGCGGACGCCGGTGTCGTGGAGGTAGCGCTTGCCGCGAGGAGTAGGACCACCGTGGTCCCCATAGTAGAAAATAATGGTGTCATCGGCGAGGCCGTCCTTCTCAAGTTTGGTGAGGATGTCGCCAATTTGCGTGTCGAGTGCGGTCATGGTGTCGTGGTAAACTGCGAAGTCGTGACGCATCTCAGGGAGATCGGGGAGGTAGGGCGGAAGTGTGAGCTTGGCGGGATCGAGGCGTGGGGTCTTTGGGATGATGTTCTTCTTGCGATTGCCAGCGATTCTTGAAGGGAAGAGATTGCTCTCGTGGGAGATGGTGAGATTGAAGATGGAGAAGAAGGGTTTTCCTTCAGGGCGATTGGAGTAGTGGGCTTTACGTGAGCATTCGTCCCAGAGGGCGTTGTCGTTTCCGGCGAAGTTATAGTCGGTCTTGGAAGCGTTGCTCGTATAGTAGCCGGCCTTCCGGAGATGGGTGACGTAAGGAGTCAGCTTGTCCGGGATGGCATGGCGACTTCGCATGTGCTGTGTCCCCATGGCCGGGGAGTAGATACCCATGAGGATGGTGGCGCGAGCGACGGCGCAGACGGGCGCGTTCGAGTAGGCGGCGGTGAAGCGCGTGCTGCGTGCGGCCAAGGCATCGAGGTTCGGCGTTTGAGCGTCGTCATTTCCGTAGCAGCCGAGCCAGTGGGACGAATTATCCTCGCTTACGATCCAGAGAATATTGGGCCGGTCTGCTGCGAAAGCGAGAGTTGGGAAAAGAAAAACGAGTAAAAGTTTGGTCATCATTTAAGCGATTGTGCAGAACTGACAGAAGATTGGAATTCTAAAGAGTCCGAAGGATAGTTCTTTTAATTTGTTTTGATTCTTCAAAATTTCGCTTCGCAAGAAGCGGGCTTTTTTTAGGGCTTTAAGGTGCTAGTATGTGCCAATGGAAACAATCGCCCGTGTGATGAGTTTGGACCTCGCTCAAACGATGAAGATGAACTTGGGCGCCCGCGGGATCGAAGCCTTCATTCCGGATGAGGTCAGCGCGACGGTCGATCCTTTTATCAGTATGGCGAAACAGGGAATCCGCCTTCAGGTGCAGGAAGGTGACAGCGAGCGCGCCCTTCAGATTCTCCAAGAATTGAAGAACGCGGATATGAGCGAAAACGAGTCTTGAAAGTCCTTATTTCTTTTGATCACCGATCCATAATTTTCTAAAGAAATGGCTGGTCATGGTCTGGATCGATTTATCCGCTTGGTTAAAGATAAATTCATCACGATTTGGTGATAGTCCTTCTCCTCAAGAATTCCTCCTTTAACCAGGTTCAGAAGCTCAGCGGAATAGACGTAGAACTTTGGTTCGTATTCGCTGATGCCAATGAAGATCTGCTTCATCCTGTTAATCTCCTTGGTCTTGTTGGCATTTTTTTTGCCTCGAATTTTCAAGAAACCACTCTAGCATTCGTTTCTTTTAAAACACTAGTTGGTATTACTGGGCATAAGGGAGTTGGAAGCAGCTTACTTCTGATTCCAGAGAGGATAGGGATCGTTGAAGCGCTCCATTTCGGATTTGAGAAGGGCTTCCATTTCCTTTAGCTTGGCGGCATGCTCCTTTAAGGTGGCGAGATTGGTGAGCTTGGGATTATTTTTGCGGTGCTCGGGAAGGAATTCGTTGGGGTTTTCCTTGAGGTTGAACAATTGCGTTTCTCGTACTTGGCCATCGAGGACGTCGAATTTTACGAGTTTCCAGTCGCCTTTTTTCACAGAACGCATGCCGGGCTTAGTGCCGCCGGCGTAGACGCCGAAGAGGGTGTCGCGGATCGTTTTTTTATCGCCGGTGAGGACAGGTTTAAAGCTGGTTCCCTCGTTGGTACTCGGGGGCTTGATGTCGGCGAGGTCGCAGAGGGTGGCAAGGGTATCGAGGAGGTAGATGTTTCCTTGGACGCGGCCTTTTTTCACACCGGGGCCTTTGACGATGTAAGGGACGCGCCAGGTGTGCTCGTAGAGGTTTTGTTTTCCCTGGAGACCGTGCCGGCCGATGGCCATGCCGTGGTCGGAGGTGTAAATGATGTAGGTGTTATCGAGCTCGCCCATCGCTTCGATTTTCTTGAGGACGCGGCCGATTTGGATGTCGATGTTTTCGGAGCAAGCGAATTCGCGGCCGATTTCATTGCGGATGGTGGCTTCATCGCGATTCTTCCAAACGCCGGGGACGCTGACTTCATCACGGAGGTTGGGGTGGCCGTGGGAGAAGGGGTGTTTTGAAAGATAGTTGATGGGAAGCTCAGGTTGTTTGGGATCAAGAGCGGGGAGGGATTTTTTATCGCGGTGGTTTTTGGCGCCATATTTGTCGAGGAGTTCGGGCTTTCCGTTGCGCTCGTCGTGCGGGTGGGAGAAGCCGAAGTAGATGAGGAAGGGGTCTTCATCTTCGGTGGATTCGCGGCTGTCGAGGTAGTCGAGGACTTGTTGGCCGTGCCAATGAGAGCCGGTTTCATCGGTGTCGCCGCGTTTGGTGGCGTCCTTGACGACTTGGAATTGGTTATTCGCGCCGGAGAACGAGTTACCGCGCTTGCAAGTGCGCATGGTGTCGTATCCCGCACGATTGAAGACGGCAGCGAGCGAGTTTTTTTCAAGATTGGGCGGGACGAGTCTGGGGTTGTTTCCGTTGGGTCCCGTTTTCTTCTTGGGGTTATTAGAAGGGAGGTGCCAGACACTGCGCCCGGTCATAATCATGTGACGGGAGCAGGTGCAGACCGCGCCCATCCAGGAGCCCATGTGGTAGGAGCCATCGAAGACGAGTCCAGAGCTCGCGAGTTGGTCGATGTTGGGCGTTTCTAAAGCCGACTTGGGATGGTAAACCTTGAGATCAAAAGGCGATTGGTCATCGACGATGATGAAGAGGAAATTGGGTTTCTTTGCGGAGAGCGAAGCAGTGAGAGCAAGGCTGAGGAGAATCAGAAAGCGCATGGTTACGCCTTGATACGATTCCCTTTCGGCTATTCTTCCGTGACTTAGTCATCATTGCCGGGGGTGAGGACGCTCATTCCAGCGCCTGCGGTTTTTCCGGTGAGTCCGATGGTAGTGGTGGCGGCCTTACCGATGATCTTCACCGGAGTGGTGATGAGCGAGCAGGAGGAGATCAAAGCAGAGACGATCGTGATCAAGGCGCAACGAAGCATTTGATGTTCTTACTAAAGAGATTAAAAATAAGCAAGCTGCGCTAAAAGATGATCGCTTTTTGTCCTCTTCTTCCCCGATTTCCCAAATTCAAGGAGAGCGACGTAGAGAGATGAAGGCGATGATCTTAGAATAAGAGGGACTCTCGGAAGCGTCCTCTTGCAAGTTGGTAGGAAGGGGTTATGGATACCAATTGATGAAAGTGTTTTTGACCATCTTGTTCGCTCTCCCTCTTATTTCTTATGCTGAGGATTGGCCTGGTTTTTTAGGTCCCGACGGAAATGGGGCCGTTGCGGAAGAACTGCATATCGATTGGAACGATGAAGCACCCAAGACGCTTTGGACGGCTGATATTGGAAAAGGTTGTTCGTCGATCTCAGTAGCGGGTGGTCTCGCGGTGACGGTGGGAAACTCAGACAACAAGGATACCGTTTGGTGCTTCGATGCAGCCACGGGGAAGGTGAAGTGGAAGGATACTTACGAGGAAAAATTGGATCCAAAGTTTTACACCGGGGGTCCGGGTGCTACGCCCTTGATCCATGAAGGTCGTGTTTACGGTTTGTCCAAAAGCGGTCGCTTGGCGTGTTACGATTTGAAGTCGGGAAAGATCGAGTGGACGAAGAGTTTCAAAAAGGACTTTAAGGGAAAGGCTCCGATGTGGGGTTACTCGGCCTCACCCACGGTTTTCGAAGATCTGCTGCTCTGTCTTCCTTGTCCCAAAAGTGGCGCGCTCGTCGCTCTCGATAAGAAATCAGGAGAGCTGCGCTGGCAGTCGGAGGATCCGGCCAAGGCCGGTTATTCCGCACCGGTGATCGCGGACTATCGGGGGAAGAAAACAGCCTTCGTTTTTCATGGTCGTAAGCTTGTGGCCTATGATCTCGCGGCGAAGGGTGTCGTTCTTTTTGATTACACTTGGAGGACGCCCTACGACGTCAATGCCTCCAATCCAGTCTTTCAAAACAACATGCTCCACCTCTCCTCTGGCTATGGCATGGGCAACATCGTGCTTGATCTATCAGGAGACGAGCCCAAGGAGCTGCACCGCGATCGCGACCGGCGCATGATTTTTCAAAATGCGCTGCCGAAAGAGGGCGATATTATTGGGGTCTTCGGAGACAAGGGAATGAAGGCGGAAGTCTACCGTATGGAGATGAAGACGGGAAAACTGAAGTGGGCGGTGTCGATTCCAGGTTCCCGGGGTTCGGCACTGATGTCAGGCGACAAGCTCATCATTCTTTCGGAAACAGGTGAGCTCATCTTTGGAAAAGAGAGCGACAATCAGTTTTCCATCACGGGTCGCCACAAAATTTTACCGAAGCTTTGCTGGTCGCCGCCGGCGTTCTCAGACGGCCGGATTTTTGCTCGTTCGAATGGCGGCAAGTTGGTTTGTGTGAGCTTAAAGTAGTTTTGCGTTCGATCTGGAGTGTCTTTTATCAATCGCTCTACCATCCTTTTTCCCGCCCTGATTCTTGGGTGTGTTTCGGCGGCACCGTTGGCGGTAGGAGACTTTGTGATCAATCACTGCACGGATTTTCCTGACTCGGCAAGGGCGCTGAGGAGGCTGGCCAGATTTGGGAGTGATTCCCGCGAGATCTATTTTGATGACGACGCGCTCTTTTACGGAAATGGTTCCGAAATCGATCTGATAGATTCCCTCGGGTGAGGAGATGCGTAGTTGTTTCGCCGTAGAAGGGGGATTCCAGTTGAAGGTATTGGAGCGGTAGCGGAATTGATGAGCTAATCATATCTCTTTGTTTTGATTCGTTTGGAAATATTCGTCGTATCGAGAACCTCGCCACGTAGATTTTTGAATTGCACCGTCATGGTCGGCGCTCCTGCCTTCACGGTTAGGAGTAGGTAGTTGCCTCCCTGCGAATGAAATTGGGAATTTGGATCAAGGTAGAGATCTCCATCGCCTTTCAGACATGTGTTGAAATAGGGAAGCTCTCCTGTCAGTTCAGCACGATCTGCGAAATATCCGAAGCCGGTGATCAAAGCGCTACCGCGGCGGAAGTGTTCGTCCCACGCCCCTTTGGTGAGATCGTTTACCGTGGTCTGCTTTTCGTTCATGAGAGTGAACACGAATGCGCTCGTAGTGGACGCCATCGTTTTGGAATACCACTTAAATTGTGCGGAGTCCGGTTGCCACGCGTGGCAGGTCTGCCAGGTGGTTCCGAAGTCGGTGAGATGGTTCAGATCGAGCGCGATAAAGCGTAGGTCGAATTCCGGAAGGTCGAAGAACCATTTCCACTCGTCACCGGGTAAGGCAAAGAACTCTCGATAAGCGCTCGCTTCGATATCGTAAACGGCATGAGCGAGCGGCTTGGGTCCGCGTGGGGTAAGCTCCCGATCGTGATTTCCGAGAACGGGCATGAATGGTGTGGTGCGGAAAAGGGCCCTGTTGTCGTCAATTAATGCTCGGTAGGCTTTGGTTCCTTGCTTTTCTTTGCCGTGGAGATTCGCGACGTTGTCTCCAGTGGTGATCAAGAGATGAATATCGTCGGCGACGATGGCGCTGACGTCTTTACCTCCGCCACCCCAGTCACCGACGATGACGATTCGGAGTTCCTTTGAAGCTGAAAATCTCCGAGACATCGTCGCCGCTGCGGACCCGGTAGTAGTAAGGTTGTCCTCGCAGTGCCAAGGGAATCTCGACATGGTGAAGAGTAGTCATTTCGGCAGATAGCATCGTTTTTCCGAGCTCCCGACTGTTTCCAAACTCGACCGCGGAATTTCCCGGCGCATCGGTTTGCCAGTTCACCACGATCTTGTCGGGTAGGTTGGTCGCGTGGGTGAGCCAAATGGTTTCGATGGGTGCAGCGAAGCTAAGAGTGGTAAGGCTACTCCAAAGAATCGGGAAAAGTAGGGAGACGATTTTCATTTTTCGGGCGTCGGAGAGGGAATCGACAAAGCGGGCTTAACCTTGGGTTTATTATGGGAAAACCCCCAGTTACATCAACACCCTGAAGAATTCTTAGCGGCTTGCCTTGAGGTCGGTCGAAGTCTTAGGGATGTCGAGCATGTCGGCCTTTACTTCTGCGAAAGCCGCGTAATCGCCAAGTCACACCGCCTTGCGCTCCTTCTCGATAATGGAGGGGTGATTTCTATTTGAATTCGATCCAGTCGAGGAACATGAGGCGACCTTTTATGGGGCTTTGGAAGACGAGGTGGATTGAGCTACTTTTGGCAGGTGGAGTCAGGTCTGCAGTTTGCTCTTGATACTTATTTTTTCCTCCGGTTTTAGGAACCTTGACGGTGGCGAGGATAGGGCCGGTAGGGGAACCGGAACGGAATTCGATGGTGGCACCGGGATCAAAGTCCGAGGCAGCCCGGACGGTCACCTTCGTAGATTTGCGGAGGTCGAGGGCGGGGAAGGAGATGATGCGTCCGGGTTCGATACGGTTGACGGAGGTGTCGTTTGACGCTTCGCGCTGTGCGGCGAGGGTCACTCCTTTTCCGAGTGTGGCGCTTTCGGCTTCGATCCGGTGATGAAGGAGAGTGAGAGAGGTGGTCGAGGTGAGCGGAGAAGCGGGAGAATTGCCGAGATCGGTGACTGTTGCTTCCAGTATGAGAGAGCCGATCTGCGGGTCGTCTGGAACGGTGATTTTTCCGGTGAGCCCGCGGGTGAGGGAGGTGGAGGGCTTCTTGGGATCGAGCGCGAAAATCCAGGAGACCATGAGGTGGGCTTCGTCCATGGTGTGCTGAGGATGCGGGAGCATGGGGATTTCTCCCCAGACCCCGGCGGAGCCTTTGATGACGCGCTCGGTAGCGGTGAGTTTCGCGGGTTTGTTGCCGCGATAGAGTTCTGCGATTTCCATGAAGGAGGGGCCGACGAGTTTGCTATCAATGGCGTGGCAGTTGAAGCAATCGGATTTTGTCATGAGGCCGAGTCCAGGGTGGGAGGCGACATTTTTTCCATCGCGGCCGATCCAGTTGGCGGTGACGAGAGTGCGGGCTGAAGCGGAGTCGGAGTTGCCGTCTTCACTGTCTTTGACCTGGAACTCATAAGCAATTTTTTGGCCGGGTTGGAAGAGCGAGTGGGCGGTGGGGTGGAGGGCGGAGATGTCCGGTGGGGTGTTTCCGACAATGACCGGAAGGGTGGTGGAGGTGGCGCGGCCGGCGGAGTCAGTGGCGGTGAGGCGGACGAGGTGATCGCCGTGGTTGGTGAAGGTCGTTTCGAGGTTGGCACCTATACCGAGGAGGGTTTCATTGGGCATGAGGTGCCATTGAAAGGTGAGGTCCATTTTTTCGGGAGAAAAGGATTCTCTGGCGGAGAGGGTGACGGTGAGAGGAGCGGGACCGGCAAGGGGGAGGGCTGAGGCGCGCGCGACGGGAGGAAGATCGCCCCAGCGGTAGGAGATACGGAGGATACGGGCGTCCTTGTTCACGCCCCAGGTCTCGCCGTAGTCGAGGATGTAGAGGGCACCATCCGGGCCGAAAGTCATGTCGGCTGGGCGGCGAAGCTTCAGTGGTTCGCTGGTTTTTTGAATGCCTTGGCTGATGTCGAGAGCGGAGCTGAAGGGCTCCATTTTTTCAAACGAGCCGTCTTCTTTGAGCCGAACCCAGACGAGGAAGGGACGTTGCCAATCGAAGTGGAGGACGGCCTTGTCAAAATATTCGGGAAAGCCGCCAGAGGTTTTGAATTCGGGCTTGAAGTGGAAAACGGGGCCGCCGCAGGAGGTGCGTCCACCGGAGCCGAGCTCGGGAAAGTCTTTTGAGTGTGCGTGTGGATAGTAGACGAGGGGGTCGCGAACCGGGGGGAGTTTTCCGAGGCCGGTATTGTTGGGGCTTTTGTTGCTCGGGCCGGTGGGATCGAAGGTGGGCCCGGAGGTGTTTTTGGCGAAGTCGAAGTCTTGGTAGGCCTGCTTTGCGCGTACGTAGGGCCAGCCGAAGTTTCCAGCCTCGCGGATCTGATAGAGGATGTCATGACCGCGCGGGCCGCGCTTTTCGTCATCGCGGCCGGAGTCCGGGCCGACATCGCCGACGTAGACCCAGCCAGTCTTGGGGTCTAGGGTGAAACGCCAGGGGTTGCGAAAACCCATGGCGTAGATTTCCGGCCGCGTTTTTTCGGTTCCGGGCGCAAAAAGGTTGCCTTCCGGGATGCTATAACTTGCGTCCGGATTGATCTTGAGGCGGAGGATTTTCCCACGGAGATCGTTGGTGTTGGCGGAAGACTTTTGGGCGTCGAAAGGGAAACGTCCTTCCCGCTCGTCGATGGGGGTGAAGCCGTCGGAAGCGAAGGGGCTGGTGTTGTCGCCGGTGGAAAGGTAGATGAGTCCGTCGGGACCGAAGCGCACGGTTCCGCCGTGGTGGCAGCATTCCTTGCGCTGCTCGGAAACGGTGAGAACGGTTTTTTTCGAGGCGAGGTCGAGTTGGCCATCGACGATGGTGAAGCGGCTCAGGTGCTGCCCTTCGAAATCGCGCGGCGAGTGGTAGAGAAAGATGTGCTTGTTCTTCGAAAAATTGGGATCGAGAGCCATGCCGATGAGACCGTTTTCCTGTTCGTTTGTCACCTCGAGCTTGCCGAGGGTGGTGACGGTTTTTGTGGAGGGTTCATATCGTCTCAACACTCCGGCGATTTCGATGAAGTAGATGTTTCCATCCGGACCAATTTCGAGATGCATCGGCTGTGGGATTCCGGTATGGAGGGTTTCAACTTGGAAACGGAAGGTGGGCGGAGATTCCGCGCCAAGAAGGCCGGTGAGGAGAAGGAAGAGGCAAGGGAGGAGCTTCATGGGTATCAGGATGGGATTCGTGTGGAATATTGACGATGGGGAGAGCGAAATTATTTCCTATTCATCGCTTCGGGTGGGCAGAGGAGGACGGACCAGACGTAGTGGGTGGGGCCGTTTTCGATACTTACCAGAAGGGTGTTGAAGGGAAGAATACTTGGCGGGTTGCTGGAATGTTTCGCTTAGGCAGTTCCATTTTTAGATATTTTCCAAATATGGTATAAACTTGATCATCTGTCTGTTGTATAACGAGGTGTCGGAAATATCGGGATAATACCAGCGGGAAAGTCGCTGGTAGTCGGTGCCTCCGGTGCGGACATTGTAAACCATGAAGAAGTGTCCGTTGGTCGCGTAGTAGGGATGGAAGGCGACACTCAAGAGTCCGGACTCGCTGTTGGTGTGAGACTCTTCTCCATTGCGGGCGTTCACGATCTGATCAAGATTGAGAAAAAGCGACTTTGTCGGAGAAGCCGCTGTGACTTTCGGGATGAGTTCAAGGTCGCTGGTTTTTTCACAAATGAAGAGTCGCTGACTGTCGCCCCGAGGGCTGCGGAGGGAGAGCGGTTGGGAAAAAGAAAGGCCCGGAAAGGCATTCTCCACTTCGATCACCGATGCGGGAGGCGTGTCGGGAAGGGTGATGCTCGTATTGGCCACTCGGGGACCCGCGTTGACGACGAGCGATGTGGCTAGCATTGCCGTGGAGATTTGGGGAACGTTCATGCTGATCTCATCGTAAAACACGGAAAGGAATTCTCAACCGGGGAATTGTTCTCGGATCTTTGTGAATAGTTGGGGTTTCCTACGACGCCGAAGGCTACGGCTGAGTAGTGGGGAGGATGATCAGCCGGTGATTAAAAGAGTCGGCGATCCAGAGGTTTCCTTTTTGGTCGTAGCGGGCGCCGTGGGGGCGGTTGAGTTTGTTGGGTTCTTTACCTGATCGGGGAGGGGTGCCGGTGAGGAGGTGGATCGTTTTCTCTGTCGGTTTGTAGAGGCGGATGGCGTGGTTGTTGTCGTCGCTGATGACGATGTTTCCGCTTGGATCGAGGGCGAGGTGTTTTGGGCCGTTGAGGCGGGCGGCGTTGCCGGGTCCGTCATCACCGGAGAAGCCCTTTTTGCCGGAGGTGTTGATGAGGGTGTGGATCTTTCCGGACTTGTCGACGTGACGGAGGGCGTGGCCTTCGCGGCTGGCAAGGTAGATGCAGTCATCGGGGCCGTAGATGGCTGCGCGGGGTCCGATGAGGGGAGATTTGAGAGCGGGGCTGCCGTCTTTGGGGATTCCCTTTTTTCCGTTGCCGGCGCGGGTGGTGACTTTGAGGGAGGAGAGGTTGATCTCGAGGATTTTGAATTGTCGGAGGTCGGCAACGAGGAGGTTTTGGTGATCGGGGCTGAGGTCGACGGTGTAGGGCTCTTTGAAGGTGAGCTTGCCGTCGCCGAGGGTGGAGAGTTTTCCGGTGTTGAGGTCGATGACGCGGATGCGGCGATTGAAGGTGTCGGCGATGAAAAGGCGGCCATCGGGGTGGAGGGTGAGGTCGTGCATGCCATTGAAGCGGCCTTTGGTAGCGGGACCGCCATCGCCTGCGGCGACGTCGCCCAGCTTCTTGCCGCCGGGGGATTTGGAGCCGGCGATGAAGGTCAGTTGGTCGTCTTTGAGGCGGAAGACGCGGTTGCCATTCTCGTACTCGACGCCGTAGAGGGTATTGTCTTTGTCGAAGACGATGGAAAAAGGTTCGGTGAGGCCTTCAATGGCGTGGGGTTGGGCAAAGGCGGAGGTGAAGAGAAGGAGGAAAGATGAGATTTGAGATTTAAACACGAATTTTGAGAGGTTTGGGTTGAGGAGCGGAAGAAAGGGGAAAGAATTGCAAGTAGTGACGTTTTTGGGATATCCAAGAGGGGAAATCCGTGGTCGGATGCGGCGTTCGTGAAGAGACTACTGAAATGTTGGTTGGGTTTTGTCGTTGTGATGGCGGCGGGAGGGCATGAATTTACGGATGAGCAAAAGGCGTGGTGGGCGGTGCAGCCGGTGAAGACGGTGGTGGTGCCGGAGGGTGTGGGGCATCCGGTGGATTATTTTGTGGAGCGGAAGTTGGAGGAAGTTGGGTTGAAAATGGCACCGGGGGCTTCGGCGGTCGAGTTTGTGCGGCGGGCATACTTTGACCTGCATGGGTTGCCTCCGACGGTGGAAGCGGTGCGGAAGTTTGTCGTGGCCTGGGACGAAGATGAGGATACGGCGGTGGCGGGTTTGGTTGAGGAATTATTGGCGAGTCCGCGCTATGGAGAGCGGTGGGGACAGCATTGGCTTGATGTGGTGCGCTATGCGGATAGCGACGGGTATCGGGCGGATGATTTTCGGTCGAGTGCCTTTCGCTATCGAGACTATGTCATTCGGGCCTTCAACGAGGACAAACCCTACGATGAGTTTGTGCGGGAGCAGTTGGCGGGCGATGAGATTGCGCCGGGTGATCCGATGCGGGTGGCGGCGACGGGATTTTTGCGAAACGGGGTTTACGAGTGGAACCAGCGGAATGCGGAGATGCAGCGGGAGATCATGATCAATGAGATCACGAATGTGACAGGGGAAGTTTTTATGGGAATGGGAGTGGGGTGCGCGCAGTGTCACGATCACAAGTTTGATCCGATTTTGCAGAAGGACTATTTTGCGCTGCAGGCATTTCTATCATCGGTCTATTGGCCGGATGACCGGTATCATGCGACGGAAGAGGAGATTTCCAAGTACGAGAAAGATAGTAGAACATGGCACGAGACGACGGAGGGGATTCGGGACGAGATGAAGTCGTTGCTGGAGGCGGGTGCGCGGAAAACGTATGAGTTTCGGGTGAAGACTTTTCCGCCTGAGGTGCAGGTGATGTTTCGGAAGCCGTGGGAGGAAAAATCGGCTTACGAGCGACAGATTTCGTTTCTGGTGGAGCGACAGGCGGAGAGAGAAGTGAGGACTCTGGCGACCGCAGAGAAGATTCTAAAAAAGGGGAGTGCAGAACTGCAGCGCTATGGAGAGCTGAAGGAGAAGATGGCCTTTTTTAAGAACTTGAAGCCGGAGGACCTGCCCAAGGCATTTGTGAGCACGGATACGGGGCGAGAGGGGGCGGTGGTGAGGATGAAGGAGGAGGAAGTGTCTCCCGGGTTTTTGGAGTTGTTGGGCGGTGAGGTCCCTGAGATTGAGGTGAGAGAGGGGACATCGGGACGTCGGTCGGCGCTGGCAGAATGGCTAGTGCGGGGGGATCATCCTACGACGGCGCGTGTGATGGTGAACCGGATTTGGCAGCATCATTTTGGAAAGGGGATCGCGGCGTCGCCGAATGACTTTGGGATGTTGGGCGAGGAGCCGTCGCATCCAGAGTTACTCGATTGGTTGGCGGGTGAATTTGTGAAGGGCGGTTGGAAGATGAAGCAGATGCACAGACTGATAATGACGAGTGCGGCGTATCGTCAGACGGCGCGGTTTGAGCCGAGCAACGTGCATGAGGTGATTGATCCGGAGAACAAGTGGTTGTGGCGATTTTCGCCGAAGCGATTGAGTGCGGAGCAGATTCGGGATGCAATGCTGGCGGTGTCGGGTGAGTTGCGGCATCGCGATGGTGGAGCGGCGCAGACGAGTGCGGTGCCGGTGAGATCGATTTATGTGAAGAAGATGCGCAATACGCCGGATCGGATTTTGCAATGCTTTGATAGTCCATCAGGGTTTTCTTCGGAGCCGGAGCGGTTGAATACCACGACGGCGACGCAGTCGTTGTTGCTGGCAAACAGCGAGTGGCCCTTGGCGCGAGCGCGAGCGATGGCGGGTCGGATTTTGGGAGGGAAGGAGAATCCCAGCGCTGAGGATGTCGCAAAGGCCTATCGAACTGCTTGGGGACGCGAGGCGAGTGACGTGGAAGTGAAAGCTGCAGTGGATTTTCTCGCGATGCAGAAGACGCTGACCGGAGAAGTTTTGGAGAAGGAAACGATACCGAAAATGAGTGGGTTGATTGCCTTGGGTGATTTATTCAAGGGTGCGGAGCCGTTTCTACCCCAAGGTGCCAAAGGAGCGATTTCGCTGAATCCGGGAAGTGGCAGGGAGCGACTCGAGTTGCCCGGAGTGGAGTTGAAAGATGATCATTTCACGGTGAGTGCGGTGGCCCGATTGGAAGGTATTCATGCTGATGCGAGGGTCAATACCCTGGTGTCGCAGTGGAATGGAAATCAAGAAAGTTCTGGTTGGGCGATGGGGGTGACCAGCGCGAAAAGTCAGTATAGCCCGCGAAACTTCATCATGCAATTAGTGGGCCATAATCCTGATGGGGATTTGGAATACGAGGTAGTGGCATCGGGATTGCAGGTGCCCTTGAATATTCCTGTCTTCATGGCGGTGACGGTGGATCCCCAGCCGAATGGCGAAGGGAAGGTGACCTTTTATCTGAAGGATCTCTCGATGCCGGGGGCGCAGATGCAGAGGGTTGAAGTCAGTCATCATATCTCCGGAGTGATTCGCAGCAAAGGTGAGAATATTTTGGTGGGAGGGCGCAATGGCGAGGCGCATTTATGGCATGGCACGGTGGCGCGTCTGACTGTGATTCCTGAAGTGCTGGGCGAAGGCGATCTAATGAAGGTAGATGATCCGTTGGTTGATCTCGTCGTTTCCGATATCACGAAACCCCCCTCTGAAATCCGTTGGTTGGGTGGCAATAAGGCTCCCAAAAAGAAATCTCCAACGCGCGAAGCATTTGCAGATTTTTGTCACGCGCTCCTGAGTTCGAACGAATTCCTTTACCTCCACTGATTTACGATGAGCTGTCACCGAATTGTTCTGCCTCAATCGCGTCGTGATTTTCTGATGAATGCGGGTGCGGGCTTTGGTGGCGTGGTTCTTTCGGCGCTGACGGGGCAGAGGTTGTATGGCGCCGACCTTGGGACTAAAAATCCCGTAGTTGATAAGATTCCGCATCATTTTGGGAAGGCGAAGAATGTCATCTTTTTGTTCATGGAGGGTGGGCCGAGTCATTTGGATCTTTTTGATCCGAAGCCGCTGCTCAATAAGTTGGCGGGAAAGCCGCTGCCGGAGAGCTTTGAGCGACCCGTGACGGCGATGGGGGAAGCGGGATCGCCTTTGCTAGGATCGAAGCGGGAGTGGAAGCAGCACGGCGAAAGCGGATTGTGGATTTCGGATTGGCTACCGAAGCATTCGGCGATTGCGGATGATTTGTGCGTGATCCGGTCGTGTGTTTCGGATGGGATCAATCATGCGGGTGGGGTGGCGCAAATGAATACGGGATCGGTGTTCGGTGGTCGGCCGTCGCTCGGGGCGTGGGTGAACTACGGGATGGGATCGGTGAGTGAGAACTTACCGGCCTTCGTAGTGATCAAGGACAGCAACGCGATGGTGGTAAACGGGACGCGGTGTTGGGGCTCGGGGTTTATGCCGGCGAGTTATCAGGGGACGCTTTTTGAGTCGGGAACCGAGCCGGTGGCGAACTTAAATTTACCGAAGGGGATTACGGGGGAGCGGCAGAGTGGGAAGCTGGCATTTCTGGACCAATTGAATCAGGGGCACTTGCGCGGGCGGCAATCGAATACGGAACTGGAGGCGCGGATTCAGAGTTACGAATTGGCGTATCGGATGCAGGCGGAGGCGCCGGAGGCGATTGATTTGGAGAGCGAGTCAGAGGGGATGAAGTCGATGTATGGCTTGGATGAGGATCACACGCGGGTCTTCGGGCGGCAGTGTCTCATGGCGCGGCGGCTGGTGGAGCGCGGGGTGCGTTTTGTGCAGTTGTATCACGGGGCGGGGAGCAAGTGGGACAGCCACAGCGGGATGGAGAAGAATCATAGTCGCCTGTGCGGGAATGTGGATCAGCCGATTGTAGGATTGATTCAGGATTTAAAACAGCGGGGTTTGCTGGATGAGACGCTTGTTATTTGGGGCGGAGAATTTGGGCGGACGCCGATGAGTGAGAAGGGCGATGGTCGGGATCACAATCCGACCGGATTTACGATGTGGATGGCGGGTGGTGGGGTGAAGGGCGGACAAACGATTGGGGCAACGGATGAGCTGGGGTTGCATGCGACCGAGGACAGACTGCACGTGCATGACCTGCATGCCACGGTGCTGGATTTACTGGGGTTGGATCACAGCAAAGTGGTCTACATGCACAAAGGGCGACCGGAGCGAGTCGACTTGAACGAAGGGGAGGTATTGAAGCTCTAAGGGAGTAAGCGATGGCTGGCTGTTGCGAGGATTAGTGGAGTGAGAAGTGGAAGTCGGCAGGTTTCACGGCAAGGGCGGAGCAGGGGGTTTTGTTGATAAGGCCCTCGGCGGTGGTGCCAGTTGTTGAATAGACTCCGGCTCCTGCGGCGAGGGTTCCGGTCCAGCCGCTGTTGTTGTCGAAGGGTTGTGTGGCGGCGGTGTTTATTGATGAAGAGCTCGTAGGTGCCGTTTCCGGTAATGAGGGTCTGGGCGTAATTCGCATTGTTGGCGGAGTTGGTGCCGACGAAGCCGAACCAGATGGAGGAGGCTCCGGTGAAGTTTGAGATGGAGGCCTTGAGGTAGCCGCTTTGCCCGGTGAGGAGACCGTTAAAATTCAGAAACCGGCGGATCGTGCTAGCTGTGTGGTCGTAGTCGAGTTGGTTGTTTGGGTCATCGAGGGCGACTGGGGCGTTTGCAATGTTGTTCCAGGCTGCGGGGATGGAGGTGCCGGTGAACTCGTCTTGGTAGACGGTGTTGGCATGAGCTATCAATGCTAGAGCGAGTGAGGCAAGAAGGGGGAGGATTTTCATAAAAGGAGCGTCGTGGTGGGACTAGCTGACGCTGTATCACTGTCGGTCATGCGAAAATCCATCGAAAGAAAGGGCGGAAGGGGAGAGATTTAGCACGCTGTTCCACCCGGACTCTGGTGATGATCGGGGTGATAAATTCGTCGGCGGTGCGCTGGAGGAGGTTTTTATGGGAGTTCTGGTAAGTGGACCCGTTTCAGGAGTGCAAGGAAGTGGAAGTTTCTTCATAAGAGGGCTCGGTGACCAAGAAGAAGTAGGACTCGATCACAGCCTGGGCTGATCCATGGCAGAAAAGGGTGGCGCAACCAGCGGCGAGGGTAGAAAGGTGCAGCGAGTAGGAAAAAGAAGGTATGGATGAAGCAGTGGTTTAGCAAATAAAGGAAGTGTGGGAAGGATGAATTGGATCGGGAAATCCTCCCCAAGAGCTCTGTTTTCTGGTGGTATCAGCGTGTGCATGAATTGGTAGTGATTGGTGGAGGAGCGGCGGGGTTCTACGGGGCGATCACGGCCGGGGAGATGGGGGTGCCGGAGGTGTTGATTTTGGAAAAGGGAGCGGAGGTGCTCACGAAGGTGCGGATCTCGGGAGGGGGACGGTGCAATGTGACGCATCATTGTTTTGAGCCCCGGGAGTTGGTGGAGAATTATCCAAGAGGAAAGAAGTCGCTCATTGGGCCGTTTCATCGCTTTCAGGTGAGTGACACGGTGGAGTGGTTTGAGTCGCGTGGGGTGGAGCTGAAGGTCGAGGGTGATGGGCGGATGTTTCCAGTGACGGATGACTCGAAGACGATCATTGATTGCCTGACGAAGGCGGCGCGGGAAGCGGGCGTAGAGTGGCGGACGCGCTGTGGGGTGGAGTCGATCGTGAAGACGGAGGCGGGGCATTTTGAAATGGTGACGTCGACGGGTGAGACGCTGCAGGCGAAGAACGTGCTCGTGGCGACGGGTGGCATTCGCACTAAGCAGGCGCGCATCCCTGCGGAGGACTGTCAGCACGCGCTTGATCCGGCTGTGCCCTCGCTCTTCACCTTTAAGATTAATGATTCCCGTCTTAAAGATCTCCCCGGGGTCTCGGTGCCGAATGCCACGGTGTATGCAGGCAAGCAAGTGACCACTGGGCCTGTTTTGATCACGCACTGGGGATTGAGCGGGCCCGCTATTCTTAAAGCTTCGGCTTGGGGCGCGCGAAGCTTAGCGGAGGTCGATTACCAGTTTGAGCTTCGGATTAATTGGAGCGGGAGCGAGACGGAAGAGACGATTACGGACATCTTTAAAAATGAGCGGCAGAACCACGGATCACGTAAGGTGCTCAAGCGATCTTTGATCGATGGAGTCACGCGGCGGCTTTGGCAGAGCCTTTGTGAGGCGGTTGAAATTATTGATGAGATGACTTGGGCAAAGCTCACACGAGATCAGGAAAAGGCGTTGATCAGGCAACTGATCGGATCTCGATTTCAGGTGCTTGGAAAGAGTATCAACAAGGATGAATTCGTCACCTGTGGTGGAGTGCTTCTCAAGGATGTGAATCTTAAGACGATGGAAAGCAAGGCCACTCCTGCTCTCTACTTCGCGGGCGAGGTGCTTGATATCGATGGGGTGACGGGTGGGTTTAATTTTCAAGCGGCCTGGACGACAGGGCACCTGGCGGGAATGGCGATTTCGGGGGGAATGTGAAATAAAAGACCTCAAAAGATTCGTCTTTTCTGATGGTTGGTATCGCGGCTCTTTAAAGAGTGAATATTGATCAGATAGGTCCCGAGGCCTTAAGCTTCTCGTCCGTGAGCGAGCACTCTTGACAGCCTCATTGTGGGAGAGCGTAGAAGATCCGTTTGAGTTCGCGGTCGAGAGAACTGATGAGGATGCCTTATCGTTAGCCGTGGAGGGTGATGATGAACTTGATTCGGAGCCGGTTCAGCCTCTTTGGCACTCCGCACTCATGGATCGCCTTCGGGGATGAGGATCGAGTATCACCGAGCACTGGAGGACGACCTTAAAGATACGAGATTACTATAATGGGTGCTCACAGGAATTGGGCAGTGAATTTGTGAACGAGTTTTAACGACACGTGCTTGCTAGCGAGGGAGGGTTAGAGTTGATTCTCGGGTATTTTGGAAAATCAGGTCTGGCAGCCTTCCGGGGTACAGGATCTTTGGAAGGTGAGGTCCCGGGATTTGCAACCCTGCGCTATCGTTTGAATCGCTTCCGGAGATGGGGCTTCTGATTGAAGGATACGGGAGATTAGATCGCCCCTTTAGGGATGAGTGTGGAGTGTTCCATCCCGTTGGGCTTCGTTACGTATGACGGCTTCTGAACGAGAGGAGCATGGCTTAAATTATTGGTTCAAATTTGAGCCAATCGAATAAAATTCTTGGGATTGCAGATCAGAGGTTGAGAGCCTCTGCTACGTTTTTTTAATCCCGGGTGAGGACTTCGCGGAAGTTGAGGTCGGCGATCCACTCGTGGGCGAGTTCGTGCTGGGGCTCGATCTTGATGACTTCTTTGAAGGAAGTACGAGATTCTTCGTATCTTTGTTGGGCGATGAGCTGGGTGCCGAGGGTGAACCAGGCATCGAGGATGTCTTCGCTGTCGTTTGCGATCACTTGGCGGAGGAGATATTCTGCCTTAGCGGTTTCGCCGCGCTGGAAGGCCATGCCGGCGGCATTGAGGAGGTTCTCGTCATCGGTAGGATCGAGCTTGTGGGCGTCGCGGTAGAATTTTTCGGCTTCTTCGAGAAGACCGCGGGCGCGGGCGAGGTGGCCCCGTTGGGTGGTGAGGCTGGGGAGGGTTTCTTCATCGGATTCGACGGTTTCGAGGATGCGCTCGGCTTCGGTAAGGTCTCCGAGTTCGATGAGGTTCGAGGCGTGGAGGATGAGGAGGCCGGGGTTGTTTTCGTCTTGCGCGAGGATGGCTTCGTAGAGGAAGCGAGCGCTGGCGAGTTGGTCGTTTTCTTCTGCTTCGTCGAGCAGGTCGAAGAGTTCGTCTAGGGTGGGCATAGCTTGGGATGGAGAGATTGGGGGAGGATGAGTCTGAGGGATCTCAGTCTGGCACCCTTTCAGGATTCTTTTGTGATGTTGATGGTAGTTCCGGGGTTTACAACCCCGGGCTATCGTTTGGATCTCCTCTGGGGATGGGATAGAGAGAAAGAAATCCTAAATTTCAGGAACTAAAAACTATTTACGGAGAACTGTAATCTGACCGAAGGTCTAGAGGATGAGCATGCAGTCGCCGTAGGAATAAAAGCGGTATTTTTCGGCGACGGCTTGGTAGTAGGCTTCGAGGATGAGCTCGCGAGAGGCAAAGGCGGAGACGAGCATCATGAGGGTGCTGCAGGGGAGGTGGAAGTTGGTGAGGAGGGTGTCGACGGCTTTGAGCTGGTAGGGCGGGTAGATGAAGATGTCGGTGGCGCCGGAGGTCTCGGAGAAGGGTTGGCCATCGCGGGCGAGGTGTTCGAGGACGCGGGTGACGGTGGTGCCGACGGCGGCGATCTTAGGGGCGGAGTTCATGCGAGAGGCGGCATCGGCGTTGAGGCTGTAACGCTCGGAGTGCATGTCGTGCTCGCGTGGGTCCTCGGCTTTAACGGGGCGGAAGGTGCCGACGCCGACGTGTAGGGTGAGGAAGGCGTGGTCGAGGCCGGCGAGGAGTTCGGGGGTGAAGTGGAGGCCGGCGGTGGGGGCGGCGATGGCACCATCCTCTTTTGCGTAGACCGTTTGGTAGCGTTCGCGGTCGGCTTTCTCGGGCTCGCGCTCCATGTAGTGTGGGAGGGCGAGTTGGCCGACTTTGTCGAGATCGGGTGGGTTGTCCCAGCGGATGAGCCGCTCACCTTTGTCATTCGTCTCGATGACGGTGCCGGTGCTGGAGCCGACTTTGATGGTGCGGCCCGGCTTCATTTTTTTGCCGGGGCGGACGAGGCACCACCAGTTTGATGGGTCGAGGGCGTCGGTGCGGACAAGCTCGATTTTTCTGTCGTTTGAAAAGACGCGTGCGGGGATGACGCGGGTGTCATTTAGGACGAGGAGGTGGTCGGGTGGAAGGAGGTCGGGGAACTCGCGGAAGTGGTGGTGGGAGATGGTCTCTTTCTTGCGATTGATGACCATCATGCGGGAGGCGGCCCGGTCCCTGAGGGGGCGGGAAGCGATGAGGTTATCGGGGAGGTCGTAGTGGAAGTCGGTGGTGCGCACGGCGGGCGGCAGTTTTCCCTGTGAAATTGCTGCTGGCGATTCGTTTTTTGGTGATCTGTGATTTCAAAAACGCTAAAGAGTCGTTGTTATTAACTGATGAGCGAGAATCTTTATGCAATACCAAGCCCGCGCGTTAAGGTTATGCCATCACTTCCACGGCATCCGGGCCAGGGGTCTCCTTTTGGTGGCTACCGTGAGGTGGGAGTTTTGAGTAAGGTGATTGTGGCTTTTTTAGGGGTAGGAGTCTTGTTTGATGTGGTCTACGGATTTATCACCATGATTGATCTCCAAGAGGTTAGTCAGCACAATGATGATCAAGGATCTCCATTTTACCTTCAGTTGTCCCGTGTTTCCGATCTGGTAGATCATGGTGAAAAAGTTCTGATGCTGGTTCTGGCTGTTTTATGGTGCATCTGGACCTCGCGGGTCTGCAAGAATGCGTGGCTGATCAACAGCCAAGACGGGGCAACGGCAATTTACCGCGGGCGGAAATCATATAAACCGGTTGAGGCGTGGATCTTCCACTTCATCCCGATTATTCAGTTTTGGATTCCCTTTCAAGCGATGGCGTGGATTCGTGATGCCTCGCAAAAGCCTCTGGGACTTACGATGGGGAAGTTGGTGGGACTTTTTTGGTTTTTTTGGTTCGCGAGTTCGGTAGCTGCGGTGATTAGGGTCTTCTTTATCTACGGCACTAAAACGAACGAGGAATTTGCGACTCTTTATCGGGTGAGTTTGGTGTTGAGCCCGCTCTCGATGGTGAGCGCGGTGATTGCGGGATTGATGGTGCTGCGCTTGAGTTTGATCCAGCGTCTGCGTGCGAGTGATCTGGGGCTGCGATGACATTGATCTTGCGCTTTGGATGATAAGATCCGATTTGAGAGGAATGCAGTTTGAAAATGTCACCGCGTTTGCAGAGGGGAATATTTATTTTGATGGGAACGTCATTTCGCACACGATTCTTTTGGCTGATGGGTCACGGAAGACCTTGGGGGTGATTCTTCCGGGGTCGTATCATTTCGGGACGGAAGCGGCGGAGCGGATGGAGATTGTCGGTGGGGATTGTGCGTATGTGCGCGATGGGACCGGGGAGTCGCATGAGGTGCCGAGTGGGGAAAGTTTTGAAGTAGCTGCAAATTCCGGATTTACCATTTCGGTGAAGGACGGCGCGTGTCATTATGTTTGCTCCTTTTTGTAGGGGAGGACCAAAGCTGGAGGCACCCAAGGTCACTTCACACCTCGGCTACGTTTCGGCTTACTCGATCGTGATTGTCTCATCGAGGTTGAGGATGAGATGGGCGGTTGCGGTGTAAGCGGCGTGCTGGGAGAGGGGGATGGACTGGTCTCGTTTGGAGGCTCCGATGTTGAGGAAGCCGGCGGCGGCTTTTTCGTCCTCGGCGAAATCCTTGAGGAAGTAGGCGAGGTTTTTTTCGAGGATGGCGGCGACCTTTGGTTTTAGCTCGTAGCCCGTGGCGAGACGATAGCCATGGGGGATTGGGTCTCCGGGGGCTTCCTTGAGCATGCGGGTGGCGAGGTGACGTGCGGCTTCCAGGAAGGTGACGTCATTCATGAGCGCGAGGGCTTGTAAGGGGGTGTTGGTGATCTTGGGTATGACGTTGCAGATCTCTCGGCTGGCTCCATCGAAGATGATTTGGCGGGGCGGATTCACGGCGCGCTTCCAGTAGGAATACATCGACTTGCGGTAGAGATCGCGGCCGGTGGAGGGTTTGTATTTTGTTCCGGCATTTGAGGCGACGGATTGCCAAAGGCCGTCAGGCTGGTAGGGCTTCACGGGGCGGCCTCCGATGTCGGTGTTTAGGAGTCCGGCGGAGTGGAGGGCGAGGTCGCGAATGGCAAAGCCATCCATGCGATAGCGAGGGCCGCGGGCGAGCAGGCGGTTCTTGGGGTCTTTTTCGATGAGGATCGAGTTGGTCACGGACGACTGGCGGAAAGTGTGGCTGGTGACGATGAGCTGATACAATTTCTTTACGTCCCAGCCAGAGTCGATGAATTCGAGGGCGAGCCAATCGAGAAGGGCGGGGTGGCTGGGAAGCTCGCCTTGGGAGCCGAAGTCCTCCGCTGTTTTGACGAGACCGATGCCCATCATGCGCTGCCACATGCGGTTGACGACGACTCGGGCGGTGATGGGGTTACGTGGAGAGACGATCCACTTTGCTAGTTCAAGTCGATCCTTGGGATGCTCTTGTCCTTCCTGAAGAAGGGCGTTGAGAACGCCACGATCGAGAGGTTCTCCGATGGGGGCGTCGTATTGGCCGCGGTCGAGAAGGTAGGCCGGAGAAGGCTTTCCGGTGTTTTCGCGCATGACCATGACGGGGACTTCATCGGTGGAACCGGTGAGGAGTTTTTCGCGCTTCGCGATGGCTGCTGCGAGTTGCTTGTCGAGGGGGCGATAGGCGTTTCGGATCTTCTTTTTCTCCTCGTCATTGAGGGAGGAGAGGTCGCGTTTGAGAAGATTGACGGCGACGGCGGGGAGCCCGAGAGGGGAGTTATCGAGGGTTGGATCTTCGGCGGTGGTGAAGAGGATTTGGAAGCGACCAACATTGTGACCGGGGAAGCCGGTGGCGTGGCGGAGGTTGATTTCGAAGTGGCCATTGGCTTCCATTTCAATGGGCTTGTCGAAGACAAAGAGCGCGCTCGCTCCTTCTTTCGGGGCTCCGGAAATGGCCCAGCCGGTGGATTTGTTGGTATCGATGGCGTGGGCGAGAGGATAGCTTTTTTGAGCAAAGGTCGCGGCTGATTTGGCGAACTTGAGACGCTGGGGCTTGTCGCCGCGTTGTGGGATAGCGTTGACCTCGAAGCTCGTGAGGACGAAGTTTCCGTTGACGCTGGGAGCGAGTTTTTGGGGGCCACTGAAGGAGGGATCGGGCAATGCGACGAGGCGGATGCTGGTGATGGTCTTCTTTCCGGTGACTAGCTTGAGGTGGTAGTCGACGTTCGTGGTTCCCTTTCCTTTGTATAGAAAGGTGGATTCAGGAGTGACGGAGAGAGAGCCCTTTTTCTGGGTCACAGTGCTTTCCTTGATCTGCTTAGCGGCGAACCATTCGTTCCTGGGATCACTTGCTTGGGCGTGTGCTTTTTTCAGCCATGCGGCGAAGCGGGTGGGGAGTTCCTTGTTCGCTTTTGCTAGTTGAGAGTCGATGGTGGCGAGATCTTGAGCCAAGGTTTCGGGTTTTCTTTCGAGGGGAGAGGCGATAGTGAGGAGGGGATTGGAGCGGATACCCTGACCAGTTCCACTTTCGCCGATATTGTTGAAGTAGGAATAGAGCTGGAAGAATTCCTTTTGGGAAATGGGGTCGTATTTGTGGTCGTGACACCGGGCGCAGCCAGTGGTGAGGCCGAGCCAGACGGTGGAGGTGGTTTCGACGCGGTCGATGATATTTTCGACGCGGAACTCGGCGGCGAGAGCTCCTCCTTCGCCATTCTGACGGTGGTTTCGGTTGAAGGCGGAGGCGAGTTGTTGGTGCTTGGTGGCATTGAGAAGCATGTCACCGGCGAGCTGCTCGATCGTGAATTGATCGAAGGGCATGTTCTCGCGGTAGGCCTTGATGACCCAATCGCGCCATGGCCAGTTCTCACGTTGGCTATCGTTTTGATAGCCATCGGTATCAGCGTAGCGGGCGACATCGAGCCAGTGGAGCGTCATGCGCTCGGCGTAGGCATCGGTGTCGAGGAGGAGGGCGACGTAGTTCTCGTAGGCGTCGGGAGATTTGTCGTTTAAAAGGGAGGCCGTTTGCACGGGCGTGGGCTGGAGTCCGGTGAGGGCGAGAGTGGCGCGCCGGGCCAGAATTTCCTGAGAAGCTTCGGGCGCGGAAGTGAGGTTTTCTTTTTCAAGTCGAGCTTGAATGAAGTGATCAATGGGGTTGCGAAGTGTCGCTTTAGGGTCGGAGATTTGAGGTGGGGCGGCTTTTATGGGCGGGACGAAGGCGTAGTGCTCTTGGTATTCCGCACCTTGTTCGATCCAGAGCTTGATGAGGTTCTTTTGCTTTTCGGTGAGTGAGCGTTTTGAATCCTCGGGAGGCATGGGATCCCTTTTATCGAAGATGCGGTAGACTACTTCTGATTCGTCGGGCTTGCCGGGGACGATGGGATGGGCGACGTCGATTAAGGCATAAGCGAACTCGGCTTCGTGGAGGGCCATGTCGGCTTCGCGAGTTTCGGGGTCCGGGCCGTGGCAGTAGAAACAGTTCTCTGAGAGGATGGGTCGGATGTCATGATTGTAGCTTACCTTCTCTTCGGCGTAAGCGAGAGGAAGAAGGAGCAGAGGGACCAGGGTGCGTCGGATCATGGCCTAGGAAAGGATGTCTTTGACGATGTGGCCGTGCACATCAGTGAGGCGGAATTGGCGGCCCTGGAACTTGTAGGTCAGGGCTTCGTGGTCGATTCCGAGTTGGTGAAGAATGGTGGCGTGGAGGTCGTGGACATGGACTTTTTTTTCGGTGATGTTGTAGGAAAAGTCATCGGTCGCGCCGTGAGTGACGCCCGGCTTGATGCCGCCGCCTGCTGCCCAGAGCGAGAAACAACGAGGGTGGTGGTCGCGGCCATAGTTGTCGCGGGAAAGTTTTCCTTGGCAGTACGAAGTTCTTCCGAATTCGCCGCCCCAGACGACGAGGGTGTCGTCGAGGAGGCCGCGCATTTTGAGGTCTTTGATGAGGGCCGCGGAGGGTTGATCGGCGTCCTCGCACTGACCGCCAAGTTGTTTCGGCAGCGTGAAGTGCTGGTCCCAGCCCATGTGAAAGAGCTGGATGAAGCGGACGTCGCGCTCGGCGAGGCGTCGGGCCATGAGACAGTTGTAAGCGTAGGATCCGCGCGTTTGGACGTTGGGTCCATACATATCGAGAATGTGCTGCGGTTCGTCGGAAATGTCGGTGAGTTCGGGGACCGAGGTCTGCATGCGGTAAGCGAGCTCGTAGCTTTTGATGCGGGTGGCGATCTCGGGGTCGGCGAATTCGTCGAGCTTCTGTTCATTGAGTTCGGCGAGGTGGTCGAGCATTTTGCGGCGTGCTTTTCCGCTGAGACCTTTAGGGTTCGAGAGATAGAGGACGGGGTCGCCGGTGCTCATGAACTTTACTCCGGCGTGTTGGGTGGGGAGGAAGCCGGAGGACCAGAGGCGGTCGTAGAGCGGTTGGCAATTGGGACGTCCGGTGCCGCGGGAGACCATGGCGACGAAGGCGGGAAGATCTTTGTTGTTTGAGCCGAGACCGTAGGACATCCAGGAACCGATGCTGGGGCGTCCGGGAATTTGGGAACCGGTCTGGAAAAAGGTGATCGCGGGATCGTGGTTGATGGCCTCGGTGGACATCGAGCGGATGAGGCAGATGTCATCGGCGATGCTTGAGATGTGCGGGAGGAGTTCGGAGATCTCGGTGCCGGACTGGCCGTGTTTTTCGAATTTGTAGCGCGTGCCGGCGATGGGGAAACTTTTTTGCCCGGCGCTCATGCCGGTCTTGCGCTGGTTCAATTCGACGAAGTCGCCGAGTTCCTTGCCGAAGTTATCGATGAGCTTTGGTTTGTAGTCGAAAAGGTCTTGTTGTGAGGGAGCTCCACTTTGGAACAAATAGATCATTCGCTTGGCCTTGGGGGCGACATCAGGAGAGATGAGGGCGGGGGTGTCGGAAGCAAGCAAGTCATCGCCGAAGAGTGAGGAAAGAGCGGCGACGCCGAGGCCTTGGGCTGATTTTCCGAAGAAGTGGCGTCGGTTCAGGTGGAGATGAGAATCAAGAAGAGGATCGGACATGGGGCAACAGGTGAGCTTCGAGAGCGATTCTTTTGGGAGGCCGATTGCGTGGCTAGAGTAAATTGCTGCATTCTATAATGTGATTTCGGTGGGGAATCTTACGAATCGCGGCGGAAAATTACTAATTAGGAAGGTATTTAGGTATAAATTGGGCCTTCAGCCCATTTCAGAGAGCTTGATGCTAGGAGGAATTAGCGCGCATCACTGACTTTGGATAGTGCGAACCACATCTTGGGTAAGCTCTCGAGTGAAGGTGGCAGCACCCTCTGCCGTGAGATGGAAAAGGGTGTCGGCGAAAAGGGAGCTGTCGGACGAGCAGCCTTGCTGGGGAGATTTTGGAAATTTGACTGAGGAAACTTGCGCGGCGAAGTCGAGGCGGAAAGCGTCTTTAAACTCGCGATTTTTTTCGACAACTTCTTGAGAGGTCAATTCAAGAGGTATGAGGTAGGCGAGGGTAGCTCCGGCTACTTTGCAGCGCTCGGCCCAGTAGGTGAGAGAGTGACTGGCTGAGATGAGATCGCTTTGCGAGATTTCAAAGGCGTCGTTTTGTCCTGATTGCTGGGGACGTTCTGCGGTGGTGACGAGTCCTCCCGGGTGGTAGTTCTCGATCTGATACGCGAAGGCGGGTCGGTGGAGACCCAGCTTGGCTCCGTGCGTGATGAGATGGTTAAAGCCGGGGCGAGAGGCGGTGATTTTTTCGGAGAGGTCGGATTCTCCCGAAAGCGCGAGTGCCATTTGCGCACCTGCTTTGGTAAGAGGTGCGGATTCGGCTTTGACGAGAAGTTTAGGGTTGCAAATTAGGACGATGGTATCGCCTTTTTTCGTCTGGCGGAGTGTTTCTTCCATGAAGATCTCTATCCCCATTTGGCGAGTGCCTCCCAGGTTGAAGGAGGGGATTCCGCTTTCTTGGGTGAAGACTTTTGCATCGATTCCGAAGGCGCAGGCGGAGTCGCCAGTGAAGAGGACGTGAGGGGCGTCTGAGCGTCGGGCCATTTCAGCACGGCGTTGTTGGAAGATCTTGGTCCAGAACTGGGTCTCTGGTTCGAAGCGGGTGGCGTAGATCAATCCGACTCCGGCGGTCAGGATCAGAGCAGCGAGGTAGAAGAGGAGCCACTTTTTAGAAGTTGAAGTAGATGAACTCATGGTAAGTGGCGGGTTGGAAGAGGTAGATGAGGACGATCATCACTAGGCAAGTGAAGCGGTGGGTCAGGAGGGCGTAGGGTTTCTTGAGGCTGAAACCTTCGAGGCCAACGGCCAGAGCACAGAGGGCGAGAATCGCGCCTGAAGCGAACATGGCACTCCTGTTGGGGAAGGCGGACATGATGGCCTTGAGATGCTCGGGGGAGTAGGTCATTGGGTTCAGAAGGGTGGTCACTTTTTCAAAAAGGAGGGCACTGTCGCGCTCGAAAAAGAAGAGCCAGGTGAAGGCGACGAGGCTAAGGTGGAGGCCCCAGGCTAGAGGCTTCGGGATGCGGAATTTTGTCCATGGGGGGAGGAGAACGAGGAGGCCGTGGAGGGCGCCCCAAAAGACGAAGTTCCATCCGGCGCCGTGCCAGATTCCTGAGGTGGCGAAGACGAGGAGGATGAGCGTAGGCCTCCAGGTACTGCGGTTTCCTCCGAGTGGAATGTAGAGGTAGTCGCGGAACCATTGGCTGAGGGAGACGTGCCAGTGGCGCCAGAAGTCGCGGAAGTTGGTGGTCCAGTAAGGGCTGAGGAAGTTGAGGGTGAGTTTTACGCCAAGGGCAGTGGCGATGCCGTAGGCGATGAAACTGTAACCTGCAAAATCATTGTAGATGCGGAAGGAAAAGAAGAGGCACTCGAGCCACACGAGGAAGGGGTTTCCGGGATCGATGGTGACGGCTGCTGACTCCGCTGCGATATTTTCGGCCAGGGTGAGCTTCATGAAGAGCCCGAGGATGACCCAGCGGACGCCGCGCTCGATGGAATCCCAGTCGAGCTGGAAACGGAAGCGCTCCATTTGCGGAAGGAGGTCGCTGCGTCTCTCGATAGGACCCGCGACAATTTGAGGGAAGAAAGAGGCGAAGTTGAGGCAGTCCAGAAAGGAGGGAAGGGGGAGGTGATCTTTGACGGTGTCGACAAGAAGGCCGACCATTTGGAAGGTATAAAAGGAGAGGCCGACGGGGATGATGAGATCTCGTAAGAGGTCCGGTGCTTCGCTGAGGACCTGCGAAGTGAGAAAATTTCCGTACTTGAAGAATAGAAGGGGCAGGAACTGAAGAACGACGACCAGCGCGATGAAGAGCGGTGGTAATTTTTTCTGTCGCGCGAGCCAGCGCAGAGCGAGATAGGTGACGCTGAATACGGAGAGAAAGACAGCGAGGGTCAAGGCGCTCTCGAGTCCGAGGAGGGTGAGGCTCAGTGCGGCGAGGAGCCAGCGGTGAGGTAAATTCTGGCGGATCAATCGTGTGAGCAGCCAGATGAAGGTCAGTCCGGCAAAGAGGCTGAGCCAAAAGGTCGGAAGCGAGAAATTCATCTGCGGGCAACCCTACTATAGGGTTGCTTTCAAGCGGAAGAACTTCTTCGAGGCATCCATGGTAGCGCGCAGTTGGATCGAATTTGGAAGGACTTCGATTTGGCCCTCAGCGACGTCGGTCCAGTGATCGCCATCTAGCGAGGTACTTTCTTGAAAGGTCATGTTACCAGTGCCTATGTAAGGAACTTCCCAGAGGAGTTTAGTCTCGTCATCGGGATCGGCACCGAAGGTGCCGGGGATGGATTGTGGGGTGGTGGGATCGAGTTCGAGGGTGAATTCGAGGAGATTCGGGATGTCGTCGCCGTCCGGGTCGGCATTGGGACCTGAGATGGCCTCATTGGCGAGGTCATCGCCCATCCAGAAAGTTTTTTGGAAAGCTTCGAAGGGGTTTTCGTCCTGGGTGGTGTTAATAATGAGAGTGTAGGTAGGGGTCTTTTGCCTTCCGAAGTTAGGGTCGCGATAGCCCACGATTGTGACCTCGAAGGGGCCGGGCACGGAAACGGAACCCGAAAGAACTCCTCCTTGACTGGGTGTGCTTGGAAGCCCGAAGGAATAGGTGACGCCTGGAGGGAGTCCTTGGACTTCGAAAGATCTGGCACTGTGATTTCCTTGGGTATTGAAGGCCCAGAGAAATTCTTCGCCGACAGTGGTCTCCGTGGGGCTATCAAAGCCGTTGAGCGGAGCGACAATCGTGGTCTGCCCCGTGAGGGTGTCGGTTCCTGCAAAGGTGACCGTCAAGGGCATCGCAAGCCTAAGACTGCTTGGCGAGGAAAGCAGCGGAGCGAAATGCTTAATGAAGGGAAGTCGCTGCGCCACCACGGCGAGCGAGCTACTGAGAAGATGGGTGGCGCGTTGCGCTTGAATACGAAGGTTCATCGGTTCGAAAAGTCTAGTTACATCCGCACCCGCCGCCGCCGATGCCGTTTCCGCCCTGGGAGGCTTCGCGAGAGAAATACATATGGTCGGCCATCGCGTCGCCGAGCGGATCGCGGTCAGGCTTCATCACTTTAGTGGCGAGATAGCCGCGTTGATCACTGGGAACCTTGGCGCAGGATACGAGAAAGAAGAGAGGGGTGAGAGCGAGGAGAAGTTTCATTGGGAGATGAGTTGAAGGTGGATGTTGTTTGAAAAAAGAGTGTTCGTTGCAGTTTGAAAAAGAGCCTCAGTGTTGAAGCTACGATCTACTTGCTCCATCCCGGAATCAATCCCCAATATACATGCACTAGTGGAGAGAAGTCCGGCGGTGAGGCAGTCGTTCGCGAGGCAGGTGGCGGTGAGGAGCTCGTTTTTGACGGGGTGGCCGGTGCGGGAGTCGATGATGTGGCCGTATTTTTCGCCGCCGATGGTGCGGAAACGACGTCCATTTCCGGAGGTGGCGAGGGCTTGATTGGTGATGGCGAGACGATGGAGCGGGGCATCGAGCTCGCGGGCATTCTCCACTCCCACAACCCAGTAGGGTCCATGGACGGGGGAGCCCAGGGTGGCGACATCGCGGCCGAGGTCGACGAGGGCGTGCTCGATCTGGTAGGAGCGGGCGAGTGCGATGAGTTGGTCGACGGCATACTCTTTTCCAAATCCGCCAATTTCGAGGGCCATCCCTTTTTCGGGAAGGAAGACGGAGCCGGGAGAGTGCTCGACCTTATCCCAGCCGATGGATTCGCGGGTCTGGGCGATCTCGTTTTCTTCGGGAACTTGGTCCCGTTGGGCGGCACTGTCCCAGAGTTCCGTGAGCGGGTAGGAAGTGGGATCGATGATTCCCTTTGAAGTTCGAAAAGTGTGCTCGCAGAGCTTGATGATTTCGTCCTGTTGGGGCGTCAGTTTTACCGCATTGATTCCGGCGGAGGCATTGATGTGGCAGAGGAGGGAATCCGGTCGGAAGCGTGACCAGGTTTCTTCAAATGCGCGGATCCAGGCGAGCGTCTCACTACGGTATTTTTTGGCCGATTCGATGGATGGCGCGCGGAACTGCACGAGACAGTTTGTCCCAAGCGCCTTGAAGCGGAGCTTGAATAATCCGACGGCGAGTTCTTCAGCGGTCATCGTTTAAAAGGTCCAGTTGGCCCCGATGGAAAGCACGTTGGCCTTCGGGAAGAAGATGTCGGGTGTTCCGGCGCTACGGCCATTCATTTCATAGCGCTCGAGTTGGATATCGAAGCTTATTGATTCCGAGAATTCGTAGGTGGCTTTGACGCCCGCAGTGAAGGCATTGAGCGAAGAGAGGCGGTAGTCTGAAGAATAGTGCGGCGGGGTGCCGTCGTTGAGATCGGTTCCGTTGATTTTTGTTCCAGTTAGTGAGGGGTAGTAAAAATCGGCTCTGCTCTGTTGATAGTAGCGGACATAGGGAGTTACGCTAAGCTTATCGTTGATTTCTTGCACCCACTTCAGTTCGAAAGTGTGGCCGACCAAGCTATCGCTATTGGCGAAGAAGCGGTAGGATCCGGCTAGGGCAGCGTTGAGATTGGGGAGGTAGTGGCGCGCACCAACCTTGGCGACCCAGCGGTCTTGGTTGTCGGGGCGGCTTTCGACGAAATGGTTGGTGTTTAGAAATCCAAATTCAAGTTGGTCTTTGGAAATTCGCCGATAAGGGTCGGCGAGGTAGCCATCCGAGTTTCCGTAGCCAAGAGTGACGTCGAGGATGGTCTGGGTGCCCAGTAGCTGGGAGACGCCGAGGCTGAGATCGATGGTGTCTTTATTTCGGTCTTCCGAGATCTCCGTGGAGTCAGTCCATTTTACCTTATCGAGTGCCACCGCAATACCGCCCGTGATGGTGGTATTTTTGTCGAAAAGTTCACTACGCCATTTTAGGGCGACGGCATTGGAGAGATAGTCGTTTTCTTCACTGCGGGCATATTCGAAGCTGAGGGTGTGGTCATCGATTTCGTGATCCAATGAAACTACGGTGACATAACGGGTATCGTCGATTTTTTGAAATCTCCATCTGTCTGGTTCGTTATTATAGTAAGTTCCGGTGGGCGTCTCGCCGCTGAGGCTATCGATGGCAAGACGGAGTCCGAGAGTGGTTTTGTCGGTGCCATTTTTCTGGAGCCAGCTGTGCTTGTAGTCGAGGTATTGTGAGATGACATCGATACGGCCGTTTTGCTCATCGTAATACTGGAACTTGTAGCGCAGAATATCCTGACCTGAGCCTGTAGAAGTAGAAGCAAGGAGCGGCAGGACCGGGAAAAGGTGACGGCGGGGAGTAATCATCAGTTGGGATCTTCGGAGAACTTTATCGAGATCACCTTTTTAGAGAAGGAAATTAAAACGCTTCAAGGGAGAATCCGAAATTTTCTGGAGAGAGTTTCAGGAAATTTTCGAGGAGTTCGATAACGAGATACTCACGGCTATTCATCCATCAACCCGAGAATCGACGGGGGTCTTTGGTGGTGAATGGAATGACGTGGCGCTTAAAGTGCATGACTTTAAGGAAGCCGGGATCGATTTCAATCCGGAAGCTTGCTGTCCGTTTTCCTCCGATTACTGACCTTCGGTCTCTGTCTAATGGACTCCTTCCAGTTCTTCTTCGCTGACTTGATCGATGGTGGCATCAGGGCGGAGGGTGTCGGCGAGCGTTTGGAGGGCTTGGCGCTTTTTGCGGGCCAGGGTGCGGTCTTCTACTTCCTTGCGGATTTCCTCGAGCGCGGTGAGGTGGCCGGGTTTGACGCCGATGACCTTGATTAGGTGGAAGGCGTGCTCGTAGGTCATGACGGGGGAGACCTCGCCTTCGCGCAGGGAGAAGAGGACGGACTCGAAGGGGTTGGTGGGGCGGTCGAGGTCGATCCAATCGAGGTCGATCTCGCTGGTTGATTTTTCGGTTTCGCGTTTCGCGATTTCGGTAAAGTCGGCGTCATCGGCGAGGGCTTCTTTGCGGATTTCGCACATGCGCTGGTAGAGTTCGGTGACGGACTTATGCTCGGCGACGGGCTTCATGAGGTGAAGGCAGCGGGCCTCGGCGGCGATGCGGTAGTCGGACTCGTGTTCTTGGTAGAAGGCTTGGACTTCCTCGGGGGTGGCTTGGTCGTCCTCGCCGAGGAGTCCATCGATGAGTTTTTCCATGCGGAGGGTGGCGGAAATTTCGTAGCGCATGTTATCGCGCTCGGCTTCGAGCATTTCCCAGGAGGCGCCGTGCTCGCGGTATTTGTCGATGAGTTCCTTGAGCTTGGGTTTGACCTCTTCCTCGGGGATTTCGGGGTGCCGTTTCTCGGCTTCCTGGGCGATGAGGATAGAGTCGGCGACTTCGGTTTCGGCTTGTTCGCGGAACTCGGGGTCGCGCTCGCAGCAGGAGCCTTGGGTTTCCTGTTCGGCCGCGGCCTTGATGCGGGAAAAGGTTTCCTCAATTAGGTCGGGGTGGACGATTTCTCCATTGACGCGAAGCATGGGGGGACCTTGAACGTTGAACATTGAAGGTTCAACATCGAACGTTCAACTTTGGCGACTTCCTCTTCCGGCCTTTGGGCTACGGTGGCCGAGGAGGGGAGACGCCTGTCCTCATATGTTTTATTTGCTTTCTAGGGTGGGGGCTAGCCAGAGCGCCCAGTCGGAGGCGGAGCCGTCGTTGGTGGGGTGGGTGAGGAGTTCGATTTTGTTGACTCCTTTGAGATCGACTTTGTAGGGGGCGAGGTTACCGGCTTGGAGAGTTTTTGAGCGCCAGAGGGTTTTGCCGTCGCCTTTGATTTCGAATTGAACGCTGCCTCGTTTTCCGGCGGCGATTCCGGAGGAGCCGGTGAGGGAGGTGAATTTTTTACCAAGGTCGTAGGTGTGGCTGGCGGGGGCGTGGGCGTTGATGCCGGCTTTTCGAAGGACGGGGAGACATTCTTTGCGGATGTCGCTGCCGGAGCTTTTTTGGTAGTGGGCTGTGGGATGGTCGCCTTTGATGAGGTGGATCTTGACTTGGCCGTCTGGATCGCGGGGGAGGTTGATGGAGCGGGGGCCAAAGCCGAGGCGGTCCATTTCTTTTCCGTAGAAGTTCTGGAGGTGCTCCATGATGCGACCGAGGCGCGCTTCGTGTTGGTGGGGCAGTTCGCGGTTGTTGGGGGTCCAGAGGACGAAGTGGAGGGTGCGTTCTTCGGCGCGGGGCGATTCTTGATGCCAGGCGTCGAGGACGACGCGGGCGTCTTTCGCTTTTTTGGCTTCGCCGGGAACCTGTGCGGAGAGGAGTCCGGTGAGGAAGAGGGGAATGAGATTTGAAATTTGAGATCTGAACACAAAGGATGAGAGGCTTGGGTTGTGGATTTTCGGCTAAAGCACCCATAGGGTATTTTGGCTACTCAAGGAGTTGGTGGACTACGGACGTCTTTCGAGACGCTTCTCAATACGTTCGAGTTTTTTGTTCATGGCATCGAGTTTGGTGTCACTGGCGTTTCTATGGGAGAGGACGATGAGGGTGCCGCAGCCGACGAAGAGTTTTTGATTAGGCTTGTTTGACATCCTGGAGCGATATCATTTCTGATATTCTTCGACGAGTTTTTCGAGCGTCTTGTGGGTGGTGATGTCCCAGTAACGGGGATCGTATTTTGTGCGGCAAGTGAGGGAGATTTGAGAGAGAGGGAAGGCGGTGTGCTCCTTGGTGACCCAATTTAGGAAGGCGGCGGATCCGGCACCTCCGGTGGTGGCATCTGATTTGCGCGGTTCCCGGGGGAGGGCTTTGGCCCAGGCGGAGTTTGGGAGTTCCGTTTGGCGGATGATGGTGGTGAGGCCAGAGGCGAACCAGTCGGGTGCTCCGTTCCCGTAGTTCTGCAGATAGGTGCAGAGGTAGGAGATGAACTGGCCTTCAATTTCCTCGAGCGATTGGGTGGCGAATTTTTCGCTATCGAAGGTGAGGACGCCAGCTTTGAGCGATGTTTCATTTCCAAAGGCAATGCTGAGGGTATCCGGGGTTCCTGGTTGGCCGATGACGCCCAAGAAATTGCAAGCGCGCGGCCACAGGGAGAAGTAGCGGCGTCGGAGTTGGGCGACCTTTTCGCGGAATTCGGGGTGGTCGGTGAAGTCACAACGGAAGGTCATTTCTACGGTGACCTGAGCGTTGAGTTTTGTGGAACGGGTTTCGCTGAGCTTCGCGGGAAGGAGCGGTTTGGAGAGGATGATTTCGTGGATGATGAGGGCTTCTTCTTGCGGGCCGGTGACGCGGATGCGCAGGGCGGTGGTGTCGGCGGGGGCGGTGAGGGTGGCGAAGCCGTCAACGAATTCGCCGAGAGCGTTCCAGGTTTTGCCATCGGATGAGACTTCGAGGACGCCATGGGTGAGGGCGGCGCCATCGCCTGAAGCATCGCCGCCGGTCGCGACTTCGATGTTTCCTTGGATGGGGTGGGGAAAGGTGAGGCTGAGGTGGTCGCCTTTTTGCAAGGCGCGGTCGGACCAGAAGAAGGTTTTCTTGTCGCCATCGAAGGCGAGCTCCGGCCAGTGCTGGAGGTGGTGCCCGAGGGTGGTGGTCACTTTGGTACCGTGGAGGGCGGCTTGGTTGGGTGAGACGTAGGGTTCGCCGAATGCCACTTTGCGTTTTTTGTAGTGAGCGAGAAGGTTGGAAAGGCGGTTATTGAAGTCCTCGAAAGAGCGATTTTCGGCGGGTGTCCAGAGGACTTCGCTGAGGGCGGCGAGGCGGGGGAAGGCCATGTAGTGAAGCTTTTCAGTATCGTGTAGGTAAGAGCTGGGGAAGACGGCGATTGCGGACTCTGCTTGGTAGACGTCGGCGAGGGTGAGGAGGCCTCCTGCGGCTTCACGGTCTTGATCGGCTGCCAGTTCTTCTGCTTCGGGTCGTTGATATTGATCAAAGCGGAGGATTTTCTGGGTCGATTCGAGACGGGGAGTGCGACCGAGATTTTCAATGCTGGTTTTGGCGTGTGCCAAAAAATGATGCCAGAGCGCGGCTTCATCTTTGAGGTCATTTTTTTTCAGATAGGCTTGGGCGGTGGGCGATTTTTTCCACTCGTCGAGTGAGGGTTGGTGGTCGTTGATCGCGATGGTGGAAGCGGGGAAAAGTGCGGCGATTTCGGTGAGGAGCTCCTCGATGAACGCGAAGGTTTCCGGCTTGGGTGCGAGGAGGTGGGGGGAGTCGGCCCAGTCGGTTCGCACGGTGGGTTTTTCGCCCCCGAGGTCGCTATTTCCCAATTCAGGGTAGGCGGCGAGGGCGGCGGAGACGTGGGCGGGGATAGAGATGACGGGGATGATTTCGATGTGGCGGGATTTCGCGTGGGCCACGATCTCGCGGATGAGTTCTTGAGTATAGTAGCCGCGGTATTCTTCGTCATCCGAGCCGAAGCGATCGCCGTAGGGAGGAGTCGAGGTGCGGACGGATCCGATGGTGGTGAGCTTGGGGTATTTTTTTGACTCAAGACGCCAGCCTTGGTCGTCGTTGAGACGGAGGCTGAGCTTGTTGAACTTGTGGAAGGCGAGAAGGTTGATGAAGTCCTTCAGCTCGTCGTTGGGAATGATATGGCGGGCGACGTCGAGTTGGACTTCGCGGTCAGCGCTGCCGGGGCGGTCGCTGACCTTAACACAGGAGAAGGGGTAGAATCCTTCGACCCGTTCGGCGGGCGCAATTTGGAGAAAGGTCTGGATGCCGTGGAAGATCGCTTCGGTATCGTGTCCGGAAATGACGGCTCGGAGGGGTTCGAATTCGACGGTGTAGTGACCGGGCTCCAGGGCGACGTTCTTTTCCAGATGGACGGAACCAGGGATTTTGCCACGGTAGTTTAAGGGCATGAAGCGATGGCGGAAGCCGGTGATTTTTTGGATTTCCTCAAGGAGATAGTTGGCCTCGGCCCGAAGGTTGCGCGTGGCGCGCACGGCGGTCTGGGCGCTGAGCGCAAACGTTTCTTCCTGGGCTATTGATGCGATGGGCTTCGGGATGACTCCGTGTGGCGCGGCAGCGGCAAGAGATACGAGTGAGAGCAAGCAGGCGAAAATCTTCATGGGCGATAAGGTGCCGCCTCTTTTTGATCGGTGCAAGCGATCTACGAAAGGACTGGAAAGAATTGCCCGTATAGCCCACATTCGCACTTAATCTGATGAAACGTTTTCTCCCAATTCTCCTTTGCTTATCCCCCGGACTTCTCTCAGCTAAACTGAAGCTCCCGGTTATTTTCTCTGATGGTGCTGTTCTTCAGCAGGAGACGGGCGCAAAGATCTGGGGATGGTCGGATGCCGGTGCTTCCATCACGGCGAGCTTCGATGGTAAAAACCTTACTACGAAGGCGACTTCCGACGGTTCCTGGTCGGTCACCTTTCCCGGCCTGAAGGCAAATGCCAAGGGACAGGAGCTCAAGGTTACGAACGGTAAGGACAATGTCCTCGTCAAAGATGTCCTCATTGGCGAGGTCTGGCTCGCATCGGGTCAGTCGAACATGGAGTGGCGAGTTTCTAACAGCGACGGTGCGAAAGAAGAAATCGCGAACGCGAAAGATCCTCTCCTCCGGGTGTTCGTCTCGGCCAATGCCGCGACCGCCACGCCGCAGACTGATTGGTCTGGAAGCTGGGAGCGCACCCAGCCTGACAAGACCGGTTCCTTCACTGCGGTTGGTTACTACTTTGGAAAGAGAATCCGTGAAGAAGTGGGCGTCCCTGTTGGTGTCATCGAATGCTCCTGGGGAGGAAAGCCCGTGGAAGCCTTCACGAGTGAATCGGCTCTGAAGGCGCTTCCTGAAGCGAAGGGTCTTCTTGAAAGAAAAGCCAAGGCGGTTGCCGCCTGGGACCCGAAGGCCGCCAATGCCACCTTCGAAAAGCAAAAGAAAGCGTATCGCCAGAAGCTCGAGGCTTGGCAGAAGGATAAAAAGGGACGCCAGCCCCGAGGTCCACGCAAGCCGGAAGATCCTGCGGTGAATCCCAGCATGTCCTCCACTATTTTTAACGGTATGATCGCCCCAATCGTTGGCTATGGAGCTCGGGGCGCGCTCTGGTATCAGGGTGAGTCGAATGCTAATAGGGGGAGCGCTACGGCTTACGAAGAACTTCTCGGCTGCATGATCAAGGACTGGCGCACTCGCTGGGGAAGTGACCTCGCGTTCTATTACGTGCAGCTTGCAAACTACCGCCAGCCATCGACCCAGCCCGGGATCGAGAGCGATTGGGTGATTGTGCAGGATGAAATGCGCCGCGCGCTCAAGTCGATCCCTCACTCCGGCATGGCCATTATCAATGACATCGGTGCCGCTAACGACATCCATCCTCGTAATAAGAAGGACGTCGGGGACCGCCTCGCTCGTTGGTCACTGGCCCAGGATTACGGCAAAACAGGCCACGTGATTTCCGGGCCGCTTTACGCCGGAGCGGAGAAAAATGGTGCGAAGATGGTGATTTCATTTGAGCATGCAGACGGGTTGAAGAGCCGCGATGGCGGGCCACTAAAGCGCTTCGAGATGGCGGGCGAAGACGGCGTCTGGCATTGGGCGCAAGCCAAGCTGGAGGAGGACAAAGTGATCGTCTGGAATGACAAGATTCAGAAGCCATCGAAAGTTCGCTATGCATGGGCTGAAAACCCCGAGGGAGCCAATCTCGTGAATAACGCGGGCCTTCCGGCCAGCTGCTTCACGACCGAGCCTGCAAAATAGAATCTCTGCTCCGGATGATAGCCGGAAATCACCTGGTGAAAGTCCAGTCTCCCGGTTACGCGGCAGATCAAAGGCATGGCCGCCGTGAAGGAATTTAAAACGCTCATCAGATAAGGAAGCAGAGAGCCGATCTGGGCCAATCAGAAGGCGGGTCTGGCAGGGTCCACTCGAGTTTGGGCCGACGATGTCAATGGCGATGGGAAGATCGATATCTTAATGGGAGACTCAACCACGATCAACAGCCCGGCCAAGGGCTTATCGATGGGCAAAGTTTTCCTAGCTGAGAGAGAGTGGGAAGAGAAAATGTTGATCATGCGGACCGAGATGCAGAATCCAAGCGAAGATTCCAAGGATCAGAGCAAGTTCAGGAATGAGGATAACAAGCTTTACAGGTCACGCTCCGAATTTCTTACCTCTGAGCGCACAGACTTCGTCTGGCTCTATCTTGGGAAGTGAGGATCACATCAGCCCAGAAGAATACTATCGTTCGCAGTTCCCCGAAAAGCCGAAGAGTTTTTGCCATTTCCATGATGCTAACGAGCCATTTCTGATAGTCAGAAGACCGCAGCCTTCTGGAGCGTGCAACTTTTTTAAATTCGGGGAGTTCCATCCTCCATGAAGACAATCTTCCTTCTCTTTGCTCTTAGTGTCGGGGCCTTTGCCCAGGGTCCGCGTCCTAGTGATCTCGGCGAATCTCCGCTTCCCCTTGGTGACCCTGGAATCGCCTGGTATCCCGAACTTGCCCAAGGCCGCGCGGAAGCGAAGCGCACGAACAAGCCGATCCTCTTTATGGCGGTTGCTTCCCAATGTGGGGGAATTTCAGGTGTCTTCTGACCGGGTTACACGGCTACGCAGAACCGTGAGTTCAGCGATAAGGAAGTGATTGCAGCGACCCGGAAGTTTGTCTGCGTCCGCATCGACTCATACGGCAGCGAGGAGAATCAGAAGATTGTCCGTTCTTATCTTGGAGGACGTTTTGAAAATACCGTTTTTTGTATTCTGGCACCCGATGGGAAGGAACGCCTGACCCGCAGTGGACGTGGGCCGGGCCAGATCTTTGGACGTCGTGGAAATCTGTCCTCTGAATTGGATAAAATTTCCGAAGAATATCGTGTCAAGAAAACGAAGATTCCTGCGGAGATGCCCAACTTCGGGACCTTCCGCATGGCTCTAAATATTGCTTCAGGTGATCAGCGCGTGTTGGTGCTCCAGGCAGGCGAGAGCAAAGAGGCCTCGAAGAACCTTTCGGCAGCAGCTTGGTCCAAGGCCATGATCGGCCGTTTCCACTTTGATTTGGAAAAGGATGCTGCGCTTTGGAGTAAGGTGATCGAAGGAGAGAAGTCGACGAAGGGAATCATCATGATCAATCCGGATCCCTTTGGCCAGAAGGGCAGCGTGATGGCGCAACTCCCTCTGGACGCGTCCCGGCAAGAAATAGCCAAGGCGATGAGTGAGGCCAATGCCACCTTTGCGAAGACGACGGCGAAGAAAAGATATTCCGAGCACGTCCAGGTTGGTCGCCGGGCTGGCGTCTACTTCAAGATGCCCGTTGAATTTGGGGAAGACCGGGATGGCGATGGCGTCATCGACAATCGTCCCGGTAAAGGAAGACGAGGAGAAGGAAGACGAGGAGAAGGAAGACGAGGAGAAGGAAGAGGGAAATAGAGAGATTGCCGCGCGCGCCTTTTCCGCTCAACTTTACCTCATGAGCGAAGAGTCAGAACAGATGAAATACGGGATGTTGGGTGAGGACGCCCGACCGACCGAAGAGAAGCTCGCGAAATATCGGGGTCAGGTCGACTGGAGTTACCTCAAGCCTCACTTCGAGACTGGATCCCTGTATTTCGTTGATCCGGCGCTGACGCTTGAAACCGTGGGAGTGGCTATTTCGTCCGATGACAAGGAATCCGTTGATTCTTGGCTGAAAGCGGGAGATCTCGTGAAGATCGAGTCACTTCATGCTTCGCAATGGGAAGAGGGCGATCAACTCTTTGAGGCACTTGTGGTGTCTCCTTTTGTGGTCTGCCAGCTGGCGCTCTGAATTTTATTAAGGCGGAGAAGCTCCTGATTCATCTCCCGGATCGTGGATGAATATGGAAGTACTTGAAGTGGGCTTGCCAGGAGAGCACCGAATTTACTTTCCTGAGGGAGAGAGATTTTATGCGGTTCTTCACGGAGGACCCGATCAGCGAGTGAATAACAGAAAAATGGAAGAGATTGAAAAACTACTGACGACCTCCTTGGAGGATTTTGCTCTAAGTCGTTCTGAAAAGAAGGTCCCGCCTTGCCCTTTCAAGAAATCACTCCGGCATTCGTCTCTTTTGAAACACTACTTGGTATTATTGGTGCCCGATGTGGAACGCGTGGCAGAGGGAGTCCCTCTTGTAGCTGGCCTCGCAAAAAGTGATCTTGGAGGAGGAAGCCGGGAAGACCAAGGCGCTTCCGGCCTTGAAGATGATGAGCATCGGAGCTCAACAGGTCCGTTTGCTGCCGGGGCAGGAAGGATTTGTTTTCAGGATGTATGGCGTTCCGGATGAACTGGACAAACTCAGCTAGATGGTCGAAGCCATGTTCGATTCAAATCAGCCCCTAGTTTCACGGTGCCTGCGCCGCCGCTTTGGTCACACTCGAAAACAGCGTCTCGACCTTTTTGATCATCAACTGTTTCCCAGCAGCGATCACATTCATACGAAACTAGATCCCGCGAATCCGGAAAGTAGTTACCTGCGACCCACACCCTTTGGTGAAATCTTCGACGTGCTGCTGACGAGCGTGCTCCCCGAAATCGTTTCCACTTATCCCGTCATTCTCCTGGCCGGCGAATGCGTGGAACTTCGGGAGACTCGGCAGTGAGGTCTGTGGAATCATTTCCTGGATCTCTCATAAAGTTACTGCCGGGCATGTGTTCTTGCGTGAGCTGATGGGAGGTTTTCCGGAACTGGCCTCGCAGGAGTTCACGAGCTTCAAAAGCAAAAGAACGCCGCGCATGCCCGGCATCTTTTTTCTGGAGGTTGTGGGGCCCTAGGAATTGATCTCCCAGCCTTTGCGGTAAGTTTTGCTGAGCAGCTTGTTCGCGGCTTTGTCGTTCGTGATCTGGAAGTTTTTTGCATCCCAATCGAGAGATTTTCCGGCGCGGTGGGCGAGGTTTCCGAGAAGGTTGTGCTCGATGAGGGAGCCGGAGTAGTCGAAATTACAGAGCGATTCGGTGCCATCGCGGCAGGCCTTGAGCCATTCGTTGTAGTGTCCGGCGGACGGGGCAATAGTTTGGGGCGGAGTCTTGTTGTCCTTGAATTTGGCCGAGGGGCTGAGGACATTTTTTCCATAGTCGGAGACGAGGACTCCCTCTTCGCCGATGAAGGCGACGCCGATACCCCATTTGTTGATGACGGTGTCGTTACCGACGAGGGGTTGGAGGATCGCGTTGCGACGCTTCATGCCTTCGGGACCGTGATACCAGTGCACTTTGAGGTCGTTGGGATGCTCCCAAATGATCTCCTGCCATGGGGCGGCGGCGATAGGATCGGGGTCCGGGCCATGTGACGAAATGCGGGTGGGGTGACGGAGTTTGAGGGCCCACCAAGCGAGGTCGATGAGGTGGCTGCCCATGTCACCAGGAACACCGTTTCCAAAGTCCCACCGGCGGTTCCAATTGAGGTTTCCGCCTTTCCAGTATCCCTCATTGTAGGGGCGCTCGGGTGCGGGGCCGAGCCAGACATCCCAATCGATAAAATCGGGCACGGGTTGGGCTTCAAGGATGGATTTACTAATGGGAGTGATGCTGCGGTTGCACCAGACGTGGGCTTCTTGAACTTTGCCAATCGCTCCAGCCTGGATGAGTTCGACTGCTCGGCGGTAGTTGACTCCGGCGTGAATCTGGGTGCCCATTTGGGTTGCGATTTTTCCTTTTTGCTTGGCATATTCCTCCTGCATCCATCGTGCTTCCTGCACGGTATGGGCGAGCGGTTTTTCGCAATAGACGTGTTTGCCGGCGCGCATTGCAGCGATGGCAGCCAGAGCGTGGTGGTGGTCGGCGGTGCTGATGACGACGGCATCGATCTCAGGATTGGAGACGACTTCACGCCAATCAGTGGTGGTTTTGGCGTCCTTAAAACGCTGCTGAACTGATTTTAGTGTGTTGCGGTTGATGTCGCAAAGGGTGTGGATGTGTTCGCCTTTGACCCCGTTGAGGTTGGCTCCGCCGCGACCTCCGGATCCGATGACTCCGATACTAAGTTTGGAATTGGCGGACTGCGCACGGGATGCGGAGGGTGCGATCACGGAGGCGAGACCGAGGCCAACGAATTTTCGCCGGGTGAATTGTTGATGAGATTGGTTCATATTTTCAGCGTATTTGTGGCTAATTTTGGCAAGCATGCCGTTTTGCTGTCGTTGCGCAAGATCGCGATTCTAAAAAAGATTTAGACTGGGGCGGTAACTCGTTATGGCTCATATGCCTCTATCAAATTTTTATGATCTAAGAGATCACTTCGAAGTAGAGTTGTCTCCATAAATCTTGTTTTTTGACTTCCGAAAAAAGGCAGATTTTTATCTCTTTCGTTCATAGAGGCTCACGGAGTGCCCGTTAGGTGCGGAATGTGTGTTTGATCACTGCTGCCAGAGCGTCCCCTTGCGGCCGTTCAAAATTACGAACGCCACCACTTCAACCATTAGCCGGACTCCGGAGAGTAAAGATGCCACTTCCCTCGCCTCTAAGCGACGTGAACTCCTGTTTTTCAAACCGACTTGCGCACTTCCACTTTGAATCCAAGAGGGATCCCTTGAAAGAGTTGCCGTTTTTGTCCAGCGCCTTGATGAAGGATTCCTTTCACCCCCTCCAATTCCGATCTCTGCCCTCAGTCAAACGAAAGGGTTGAAAAAACAATCTCTGACCAGTAGCAGTCATGCATGGCTATTGAAATTAGTTACCGGGACCTCTCGAATCATGGAGCTATGTTGCAAGATGAAGTTCGCTGCAAAGCCTTTCGCGATGCCTTGTTTGAGGTGGTGACACCTGATTCTGTGGTCTTGGACATCGGCGCTGGGACGGGAATTCTGAGTATCTTTGCCGCCCAGGCCGGAGCAAAAAAAGTCTATGCGGTGGAGCGATCGCCTGTCGCTCAGCATGCCAAGCAAATCATCGCAGATAATGGCCTGAGTGACCGAATCACCGTGATTCAGGGGGAAATGGAGGCCCTGGAACTGCCTGAGAAGGTTGATGTCATCGTCTCTGAATGGCTGGGCGGATATGGCGTGGATGAAAATCTCCTGCCGATTGTGATCCAGGCCCGAGACCGCTGGCTGAAGCCCGGCGGAATCATGATTCCAGGTTCAACCACCTCCTGGATGGCTCCGGCCTACGACCAGTATCTGCAGGACGAGATCGAATTCTGGTATAGCCGGCCCTACGGCGTGGACCTCACGGTTGTGGGTGATGACTCACAGCGACGCACCGAAGCCAGTTGTCATCACATCAAAGCACAAGATCTGGCCTGCGAGGCGCAGCTGATGTGGACGGTCGATAGCCATACCTGCACCGAGGCGCAGTCCAGTGGGACTTTTGAAGCTGAGCTTGAGTTTATCTCTGCATGTGAAGGCGAGATCAATATCCTCGCAGCGTGGTTTGAAACGAAGTCTGCCAAGACCGTGGAGCTGTCCAATGCCCCGGACTGCCCGGATACCCATTGGGGACGGACGGTGTTTCCGCTTGGCGAAACCGTGCACGTGCAAAAAGGCACGCGCATCAAGGTTCATTTTGTGCATGAGCCCCATGGCAAGGGACACTCCAATGCCAAATGGAGCGTGGAGATAGAGGACTATCGTTTCCAATCTGAAGATACGACATTGTTGACGGGTGATTTTTCGGAGCCCTCCCATCCTAGCTCCCTCCAGTAACCAAAAAGATCCCTTGTAACGAATCCCCGGATCCGGGGAAGATGCCATGTAGCCCTCATCGAGCGCGGCCATGGCCTATGAAGAACGACCCACCCGCTAAAATCTTCTACTTCGCCACCTCCCGTTGGTCCCTCGTCATCGACGCCGCGAGCGAAGGCGATGAGTAAGCTGCCTCCGGTCTCGCCGCGCTCTGCGAAATCTATTGGCTCATCCTCAAAGAGCGCCTTCCGGATGGGATCTATCGAAAATATTGAACCCTCTCGCAAGATTCCCCTTTTGAGGTTCCCTCTGGGGTGAATTTTTGTGAGTTAGGAGCATGCGTAACCTGCTCTTACTTCTCTCCGCATCCACCCTCCTCCAGGCTGAGTCTGCAGAATGGCTCCGCTATCCGGCAATTTCTCCCGATGGCGACACCGTCGTCTTCACCCACGGCGCGGACCTCTACTCCGTCGCCAGTAAAGGCGGCACCGCCACTCAGCTGACCCAGCACGTCACCCGCGAGTTTCATCCGGTCTGGTCAAACGATGGTAAATGGATCGCCTTCGCCTCGGATCGCCATGGAAATAACGATGTCTTCCGCATGCCTGCACAGGGCGGCCCGGCCGAGCGCCTCACCTTCCACTCAAATCACGACATCCCCTGGGCTTTCACGGCTGATGGCTCCGGCATCATTTTCACTTCCACTCGTCAGGACGCCGCCGCCTCGATGGATATCCCGAACCGTCGCATCGGTGAACTCTACCAGGTCTCGATGAAAGGCGGCGAGCCCACCCAGCTTTTCACCACACCTGCCGAATATCTGAACATCTCCGAAAAGGGAACGCATTTCCTCTACCATGACCGCAAGGGCTACGAGGACGACTGGCGCAAGCACCATCAGTCATCGGTGACCCGCGACATCTGGATCTATGACGCCCAATCAAAGCAGCATCGCCAGCTCACCGATTTCCCCGGGGAAGATCGCAATCCCGTTTGGGCCGAAAAAGAAGACTATCTTTACCTCTCCGAAATGAGCGGCTCCTCCAACGTTTGGAAAGGCTCCCTAAAGGAAGGCACCGAGCCCCAGCAAATCACCAGCTTTGAAAAACACCCCGTTCGCTTCCTCTCCCGCTCGCAGAAAGGCCGCCTCGCCTATAGCTTTGATGGTTCCCTATACGTGCAGAACAAGCTCGACGCCAAACCTCGCAAGCTCGAGGTCACCATCCGCAGCGCGGAAAAGATGAACTCCGAGATGGTTAGCTTCTCCCAAGACATCACCGAGATGACTGCATCGCCCGATGGAAAAGAGATCGCCTTCATCGCCCGTGGCGAAATCTTTGTCACCTCCGTCGAGCACAAGACGACCCGCCGCATTACCAATAGCCCCGAGCAGGAACGCAGCGTCGATTTCCACCCCGACGGCCGCAAGCTCGTCTACGCCTCCGAGCGAAATGGCAGCTGGAACCTCTACACCAGCGAAATCGCCCGTGAGGAAGAGAAGCACTTCTACCTCGCCACCGTCCTTACCGAGAAGCCGCTTCTTACCACCGATGACGAAACTTTCCAGCCGCTCTACTCGCCCGATGGAGATTCCATCGCCTACCTCCAAGACCGCGAGCAGCTTATGGTTCTCGACGTCGAGGTCCGCAAATCGATTCAGATCCTCGATAGCTCACGCGCCTATTCCTACTCGGATGGCGACATCAGCTACCAGTGGTCACCCGATAGTAAAAACCTCCTCACCATGGCTCTTCAGAAAGACCGCTGGGCCGAAAATGTCTTTCTCATTACCGCCGATGGCAATGGTGAGCTCATCGATCTCACTCGGAATGGCTACTATGACATGAGCCCGCAGTGGGCATGGAATGGCGAAGGCATCCTCTGGATCTCAAACCGCCACGGTAAGAAGAACCACGGCAGCTGGGGCTACGAGCTCGACGTCTACGCCGGCTTCCTCACCAACCGCGCCCACCGCCTTTTTAAGATGAGCGAGGATGAACGCGACCTCATCGATGATGAAGCCTGGGAAAAGCTCTTCGAAGAAAACAAGCCGCTCGATCCGCAGGGCAGCGTCGACCGCATCGAGCGCCTCACCATTCACTCCACCTACCTTGAAGGAATGGCTCTCTCGCCCAACGGCCGCGAGCTTTACTACATGGCCAAGGACCGCGATGAGCACAAGATCTGGGTCCGCCATCTCTACAAGGATGAGACCAAAGTCCTTGGCACCATCAGTGGCGCGAAAGATAACGACGCTCCTTCCGCCCTCGAGATTAGCAAGGATGGCGAAAAACTCTTCGTCATCTCCGCCGGCCGCCTTTACGAAGTTAGCACCAAGGATGGCAAAGCCAAGCCGCTCCAGAAGTCCGGCGAAATGAATATTGACCGCGCCGCCGAGCGCGAAGAAATGTTCGAGCACGTTTGGCGTCAGGTCCGCGAGAAATTCCACCGCACCGACCTCCACGGAGTCGATTGGGATTTCTACCGTAAGGAGTACGAAAAGTTTCTTCCTACCATCAATAACAACTACGACTACGTCGAAATGCTCAGCGAGCTCCTCGGCGAACTCAATGCCTCCCACACCGGCGCCCGCCACTATCCCAAGTATGGTTCTGCCGATTCCACTGCCTCGCTCGGCATCATCGCTGATTCAGCTCACAACGGCCCCGGCATTAAGATCCTCGAAGTTATTGACCGCAGTCCGCTCGCCATTCTCGATGAGCCCGTCGACGCCGGAACTATCATTGAAAAACTGAACGGAGAGCCCATCGCCGGAGGCGAAAACATTTCCAAACGGCTCAACCGCCTCGCTGGAAAGCGCATCCTTCTCACCCTCAAGACGCCCGATGATAAAGAGCGCGAAGAGGTCATCCGCCCTATCAGCCTTCGGGCCGAAGGCGAACTTCTCTACAAGCGCTGGATCAAAAGGATGCGTGAAGAAACCGAGCGCCTCTCCGAAGGAAAGATCGGCTTCGTCCACATCCGCGGCATGAATGACGGCTCCTTCCGTGACCTCTTCTCACAAGTCTTCGGCTACCACTCCGATAAAAAGGCCCTCATCGTCGATACCCGCTTCAATGGCGGCGGTTGGCTCACCGAAGACCTCACCTCCTTCCTCAGCGGCGAAGCCTTCCTCCGCTTCTACCCCCGCGAGCAGGAGAAGATCGGCGGCGAACCCTTCTTCCGCTGGGACCGCCCCTCCGCCGTCATCATGGGCGAGGGCAACTACTCTGACGCCCACATCTTCCCATACGCCTACAAGACGCTTGGCATCGGAAAGCTCGTCGGTATGCCCGTTCCGGGAACCGGCACCGCCGTCTGGTGGGAACACCTCATTGATCAAGAAATCCTCTTTGGCATCCCGCAGACTTCCACTCTTGATACTCAAGGTAATTACCTTGAAAACACCCAACTCGAGCCCGACCTCAAAGTCGCCAATACTCCCGAGAATCGCCAAGCCGGAAAAGACCGACAGCTAGAAGCCGCCGTCAAACACCTCCTCACCCTCCCCGATCCCAAACCCTGGATCAAGCCGAAGAAGTAAAAGATAAGGCCTTCCCAATTTCAACGGAAAACACCCCAAGAGCGGTTTCTCAAAAACTTCGGAAGTCCCGGAATCTATTTCAAGTTAGGTCGGCTACTAACGATCTGGAATATCTACGGAATTACCAGATACCTCACGATATTTCGGAATAATATTATCAGAAGTTCTTATTTTTTGCCAAGACTCGCAGAACTAGCATTCACTCGGAAGGATGAGATATAATGAAAGAAATATGGGCTCCCCCATGGATCGGTGATTTTTCCTCTCGTCGAAGCCCTTTTAGAGTTCATCGGAGAGGGCCTGTTCCTTGTCATGTCCACGCTCTTGGGTAGGGAAATGGTCAAGAGGTGATGGGGATTGGCTTTTAATTTTCCGAGGATAACAGAATTCGGGGCGGTCTGCAAACATCACCGTGAAACGACGCAACACCGCAGGGGTTGGGGATCTTTTTTAGTCTTAAAAAGACGAGTTACCACCTCGAGACGGCCTTCTCGATGCGCATTAGAGTGTCATCGAGATCATCGAGGGTGTGGGCCATGGAGATGAATCCGGTTTCATAGGGGCTGGGGGCGAGGTAGACGCCTTGCTCGAGGAGGTCCCAGAAGAGTTTCTTGAAAATGGTGAAGTCTTGTTTGGAGACGGTGTCGACGTTGATGATTTCTTCATCGAGGAAGTAGAGGCAGAACATCGAGCCGACCTGGTTGACGCGGTGCGGGATCCCTTTTTCAGAAAGGACGCCGCGGAGTCCGGTGGCGAAGTGATCGCCAAGGTTGGCAAGATGTTGATAAGCGCCGTGCTTATTGAGTTCCTTGAGTTGGGTGAGGCCGGCGACCATGGCGAGGGGGTTTCCGCTGAGGGTTCCCGCTTGGTAGACGGGACCATCGGGCGCGAGTTGATCCATAATATCGGCCCGTCCGCCGAAGGCTCCTACGGGAAGTCCGCCGCCGATGACCTTACCCATGGCGGTGAGATCAGGGGTGAAGTTTTCGAGTTCTTGCACACCGCCTTTGGCAAGACGGAAGCCGGTCATGACTTCATCGAAAATGACGAGTGCGCCGTGGTTGGTCGCGAGATTGCGCATTGCTTGCAAATAGCCATTGCGGGGAAAAACGAGGCCGGCATTGGCGGGGTAGGATTCGACGATGACGGCGGCGATTTCGTGGCCGTGATTTTCGAAAATTTCTTCTAAGCGCTCGAGGTCGTTGTAGGGGAGGGTGATGGTTTCATTGGCGAAGGATTTGGGCACGCCGGCGGAGTCAGGCTCGCCAAAGGTGAGAGCGCCGGATCCGGCGGCGACGAGGAGGGAATCGACGTGGCCGTGGTAGCAGCCTTCGAATTTTACGATCTTGTCACGCCCGGTGAATCCCCGAGCGAGGCGGATGGCGGACATCGTGGCCTCGGTGCCGGAGTTGACCATGCGGACTTTTTCGACGGATGGCACCCAATCAGTGATCAGCTGCGCCATTTCCACCTCGTAGATATTCGGAATCCCGTAAGAGACACCATCCTTGGCGGCTTGATGGATCGCGCTAGTGATGATCGTGGGAGCATGGCCTAAGATATTGGGGCCCCAAGAGCCGATGTAGTCGATGTATGACTTGCCATCGACGTCTTCGATTCGAGAACCTTTGCCACGACGGACGAAAAAGGGGTCGCCATCGACATTTCGGAAGGCCCGCACGGGTGAATTGACTCCACCGGGGATGAGGGTCTTGGCTTTGGCAAAGAGCTTTTGAGAAATCGGTCCGTTCACGTGGTGAGTCTCAGCCGGGATTGTAATTGGGGCGAGTGGAAATTTTTTAGTGTCGATTGAATAAAGCAAAGGAACTGCTCGTTTTACCAAGATCGAGAAATCGTCTTTCATGACAACCGTTCTCGGTTAACCTAATTTCTGCGATGAAATATTTCCTTTTCTCGACCCTCTTTCTGCTCTGCGCCTTTCCTGCTGCTGCTCAGGGTCTCAATGACGATCCCGATGTTGTTTACGTGCAGGAATTTTCCGAAAAGCCGATCAAGCTGAAGGTGGCCAAGGCGGGCTGGGTTTTTTCTTCGAAAAAGGGAGGCCGTAAGCGCGGAGCTCTTCAGGTGAATAGTAGCGTCGAACTCGTCGGCTTCACCGAAAAAGCCTACCAGATTCGCGGAAAACGTCAGAATGGCGAGGGCGTGAGCGGCTGGGTGAGTCCGGCGGCCCTCACGGCCAAGGACAAGGAATTTGCCAAGAAGTTTAAGGCGGTCTTCGAGCGGCAGATTGTCGTGCGGGAGCTCATCGCGAGTAAGGAACTCGCGATTGGCATGACCGCCCTTGAGGTGAGCAAGGTTCTCGGAAGACCTACGAAGAGCAAGGTGCGCCGGACCGCCAAGGGACAGTCATCGACGCTTGAATACATCGACTACGAAATCGAAAACCATTACGCCAATTTCCGCGATCCCACCACCGGCGGCGTCTACCGTAAGCTCACTCATCAAACCAAGGAGGAGAAATCCAAAACAGTGGTCGAGTTTGAGAACGGCATCGTGGTGGCGATCGAAGAAAGCGAAGACAATGGCAAGGCGCGTCGCCGAATCGTGGCGATCCCGGTTACCTTTTTCTGGTAGGATTAGTCTGTTTCAGAATCGATCTCCCGTGAGAGTGGGAAGCTAAATCCATTGATTTTTGTAACGTTTGGTAGAGTCACATTCGGAATAAGCCGCATTTTTCGTGCCTCCTCATGTTGGCGTAGTTTCTGGTATTCCGCTCGCTTTTTAGGGGCCTCCTTCTTGGCTAGGGATTCCTTCATAAGGTTCAATTCGAGGTCGGCAGCCCTTTCGCTTTTGAGGGCTTCAAGCTAAGCAATTTGTCCCGCGGGAGTTCGAGAGCGCTGTAGGCGGCGTTTTCCCCCTATCAGTGGGACCTTGAAGAAGTGTCTCGACCCTCGGATTACTGGGAACCGGGCAGCCCTTTCTTTTTGCAGTGGGGATTCTGCTTGTGGTGTTTCTCTCGGGCGCTTGCAAGTTTGTCTTCATCCATTAGCGGAAGGATGAAGCGGATGAGATCTACCTCCAGACACCTGAATTCAAAGCGGCGGTGGCGGCCTCGGTTTCGGCGGTTTTTTTAGAGGGTCCCTCTCCGCTGCCGAGGACCTTGCCTCCCCAATTGACTTCTGAAGTGAAGATACGGGCGTGGGGTGGGCCTTCTTCGGAAACTACCTTATAGGAAGGAGCCTCTGAGGTGATCTGCTGAAGAATTTCCTGAAGCCTTCCCTTGCTGTTTGCGACTTGGGCCGTTTGAGGGTCGAGAGCTTCGAATTCAGGTTGTAGGACAGAGGTGACCACTTTCATGGCGACCTCGAGATCGCTGTCCAAATAGATTGCACCGATCACTGCTTCTAAAACATCGGCGAGATTCGAGGGGCGTTCCCGTCCGCCACTGGATGCTTCTCCATTACTCATGAAGAGCGCTTCACCAAGCCCGAGACGGAACGCGACTGTCGCCAAGCTGGGTTTCGAAACGATGCTTGCTCGTAGTTTCGTGAGGGGCCCCTCAGGCAGATCGGAGAACCGCTTGAAGAGATAGTCGGTCGTGATCAGCTCGAGCACGGCATCGCCGAGATACTCAAGTCGTTGGTTATCAGGCGGGGCTGGCCGCATTTCCGAGGAGAGACTGGGATGGGAGAGCGCCTCCTTCAGCAAGGAAGAGTTCTGAAATTGATAGGAAAGGGTCGTCTCCAATGGGGTCACGGCGGGGAACATAGGACGAACCGCGCGATTCACGAAGATCGAATCAGGCGAAAATTCGATTGGGGGCCGTTTTTTTAATTATGAAGCCATTCTTGATTCTTCTGACGATTGCTCTCTTCAGCTGTCAGGCCGATACCTTTTTTCCTGCGCCCCTGGCGGCGAAAGAGGCAAGTGAGCTTTCGAAAGGCGCTGATTTACAAAAACTGGTGCACGAGGATATGATCGCGAGTCATGAATTTTTAAAACGGGCTTGCAGACGAAGCTCGAGAAGACCTCGAAGAAAATGGTGACACCCACGGGAGCGTCGTCATCCATCCCTAGCAGGAGGTGGCAATTGTCACGGCGATCGAGTTCAGGAATGAGGGGATCTTTTGTGAACATAGGGAGCCCTTCGCCACCTTCTAAGAGCCCGGTGGAAAATTCTTCCATCAACGAGAGGATGGCATTGGCGTGAACTTCGTTCGAAAGGTCGGAGGTGAAAAAGTCGATTATTGGCGCAGTGGTAGAATACTTGGGTCTTTGTAGGGAGTCCTTTGGCTGAGGGAGGCGTGTGGATGACTTCGCCACTCTCGATCTCTGATTTTATCCCATTGGTGCTGGGAGGGATTTTGCTGCGGGTGAAAAGGACTTGGGCGATGAGGGCGAAGGCTTGCGAGAATCATAGACCGCCGCTACAGAGAGAGAGTTGAAGATTACGTATCCAGACCTGCCGGTTTCGCGGCGGAGGGAGGAAATTCTGGAGGCAATGCGTTCTTCACAGGTTGTCGTGGTTGTGGGTGAGACGGGGAGCGGGAAGACGACGCAGTTGCCGAAGATGGCGATTGAGTTGGCGAGGGAGCTGGGGTCTGAGGGACGGATTGGGTGTACGCAGCCGCGGAGGCTGGCGGCGACATCGGTGGCGCGCCGGGTGGCCGAGGAGCTGAAGGTTGAGGTGGGGAAGGAGGTGGGCTGGCAGGTTCGTTTTACGGAGGTGTGCACGAAGGATACGTTGGTGAAGTTTATGACGGACGGAATTCTGCTGGCGGAGACGCAGGGGGATCGGTCGCTGAGACAATACAATACGATCATCATCGACGAGGCGCATGAGCGGTCATTGAATATCGATTTTCTTTTGGGTTATTTGAAGCGGCTGGTGGAGAAGCGGCGGGATTTGCGGGTGCTGATTTCATCGGCGACGCTGGATGCGGGTCGCTTTGCGGAGTTCTTTGGGAATTGTCCGGTGGTGCAGGTTGAGGGGCGGACTTTTCCGGTGGAGGATATTTTTTTACCGGAGTGGGAGAGTGGGGAGCGGCTGAAGGAGCATGTGCTGCGCGGAGTGGAGTTTGTCACGGATTTGGATCCGAATGGGGACGTGCTGGTCTTCTTGCCGGGGGAGCGGGAGATCCGGGAGTGTGCCGAGATGATCCAGGGGCGAGGGTTATACAACACGGACGCGGTGCCGGTGTTTGCGCGGCTTTCACTGAAGGATCAGGAAAAGGTATTTCAGCCAAGCGGGAAACGTCGGATTTTCCTTGCGACCAATGTCGCGGAGACGTCGCTGACGATTCCGGGGATCGTGAGTGTGGTGGATAGCGGGCAGGCGCGGGTGAGTCGCTTTAATCCGCAGCGGCAGATTCAGAGCCTGCAGGTGGAGATGATTTCGAAGGCGAGCGCACGGCAGCGGCGGGGCCGGTGTGGTCGGGTGCGCGATGGCATCTGCGTGAAGCTTTACGATGAGGAGACGCTGGAGCTGGCATCGGAGTTTACCGATCCGGAGATTCGGCGGAGTGCGCTTTCGGGCGTGATCCTGCGAATGTTATCTCTCGGCTTGGGTGATGTCCGAAATTTTCCTTTTTTAGACCCTCCGGGACCGAAGGCGGTGCAGGAAGGGTGGAAGACTTTGGAGGAGGTTGGGGCGGTGGAGAGCGGAGGACGCAAATCGGATGGCGGAGGTCGGGCTGGGGTTGCGGGCGGGGAGAACGTTGAACGCCGAAGTGGAAAAAAGGGGGAGGCCGGGCTTACGGAGACGGGGTGGAGGTTGGCGAAGTTGCCGTTGGATCCGAGGTTGGGGCGGATGTTGATCGAGAGTGAGAAGCGAGGGGTCTTTGAGGAGATGCTCATTATTGTTTCGGCTCTTTCGGCGATGGATGTGCGGGAGCGGCCGCAGGGGAAAGAGGAGCGGGCGGATGAGAGGCAGGCGCAGTTTTTGGATGAGCGGTCAGACTTTGGGGTGTTTCTTAATCTATGGCGTGGGATTGGGGAGTTTCGTGAGGGCGGGAAGCTGAAGTCGAACCAGCTGCGGAAGTGGTGTGAGAGAAATTTTATCAGCTATCGGAGAGTGCGGGAATGGCTCGGGGTTTATGCGGAGCTTCGTCGGAGCTTTAAAAAGGCGGAGGCGGGAGAGCTGGCCGAGGATGCCAAGGCGGGTGATGTTTATGCGGAGGTGCATAAGGCGATTCTGACCGGGGTGCCGCGTCAGGTTGGGGTTTGGGATAAAGAGAAGCGAACCTATCACGGGGTGTCGAATCGGCAGTTCGCGGTCTTTCCGGGATCGGGACTTTTTAAGCAGAAGCGGGCGCTGTGGGTGATCGGATTTGAGCTGGTGGAGACGAGCCGACTGTGGGCGCGGAAGGTGGCGGAGATCGATCCGAAGTGGGTTGAGGAAGTAGTGCCGCATCTTTGCCGGAGTAAGTTCTACTCGCCTTACTGGAACGAGCAGCAGGGGGCGGTTTATGGTTTGGAGGATGTCATGCTGAGTGGGTTGAGCGTGGTGGAGGGGCGGCGGGTTTTCTTTGGACGGGTGAATCCGAAGACGGCTTTTGAGGTTTTTGTGCGGGAGGCTCTGGTGGATGGGATGATGAGAGGGAAGCATCCGGTGCTGGAAAATCTCTGGTGGGTAAAGGAGGAGATTTTTGCGGCGGAGCGTAAGCTGAGGCGGGTGGGGTATCTGTGGAATGAGGTGTCGGCTTACGACTTCTTTTTTGAGCGGGTGCCTGCTTTTGTGAACACGGCGAAACAGTTTTTGGATCTGACGAAGGATGCGGCGCAGTCGGAGAAGCTCATGGTGCGCTTTGGCGATCTCATCTGGGAAGAAGGAATCGCGGAACAAGCGCGTCTTTTCCCGGATGTGGTGCTGCATGATGGGCGGGAGTGGCCGGTGCAGTATGTCAGTGATCTGGAATCGGATGATGATGGGATGACCTTTGAAGTGGGGATCGAAAACTTGATACGCTTTCCGGATTTTCTTCCGAGTTGGGGCGTGCGGGGGAATTTGTATGAACGGGTGGAACTTTTGATTCGGAGCTTGTCTAAAGATTGGCGTCGGGAGTGTCAGCCGGTGGCAGAGCGGGTGGAAGGATTTGTGGAGTTTTGGGGTGGCTGGGAGCCGCAGGGATCGATGGTGGAGGCGCTCTTAGAGTATTTACGGGAGAAGACTGGCCGGGCGATCGAGGGGATGGAAGAAGAGAGACTTCCGTATCACTTGCGACCGAGGGTGCGGGTGCGGGATGAGAAGGGTGAGGTGATGGCTTTTGGGGAAGATGTGCGGTTGATTAAGGAAGAGCTGGCAGCGGAATTACGAGCGCGGAGAGAAGCGGCGGCGAATGAGGAGTGGGAGATGACGGGTGGGGAAGTATGGAGTTTTGGGGAGATGCCGGTGGAGGCGGATGGGGTTTATCCGGCGCTGGTGGATGAGGGGGAGACGGTGGGAATGCGGGCCTTTTTAGATTTGGAGGAAGCGGGCGAGAGTCATCGGGCCGGTGCGGTGCGCTTGTTTTTGTTAGAGCACGCGGAGCATGGGAATTATGTGCGAAAGAATTTGCCGATGCAGATGGCCGGGCGCTTTATGCTGCCACTCTTGCCGGATGGGAGTGTGGATGATTTTATCCGAGTCGCGGCAGAGGGAGCGCTCGGAAAGATTCCGCGCAACGAATATGATTTTACCGATCAAGCCGCTGCTGGTCGTGGCGAGTGGTTCGGAGCAACGCAGAAAATCACCGAAGCTGTGGAAGGTATGGCGGATTCCGATGGTCGGGTACGCGATTGGATGGAGCGGCATCGGGGTGATCGAAATTTGGGCGAGGTGGTACTGCAGTTTGAAGAGCAGCGGGCGTGGCTCTTGCGGACGGAGTTTTCTTGGAAAGCGGGCTTTGATCGGATGCGGCGGTATCAGCGTTACTTTCACGGAATGGAGGCGCGAATTGCGCGGCTGGAGGAGCAACCTCTCATTCGCGATGAGGAGAAGCAGGATCAATTTTTACCGCTTTGGGATGCTTGGCAGGAGGAGTGGCATGCGCGCCCGGAGGCGGTTCGGCTTTGGGAAATCGGCTGGATGCTGGAAGAGTGGCGACTGCAACTTTTTGCGCCCAGGGTGCCTCATCTTGGGAAGGTGAGCGCGAAGCGGATTGAGAAGGCGCTGGGGCTTTAGAAATTACCATCGACGGAATTTAGCCTCGTTGCTAAAAAATAAGAGATGGATAATCCCTATCAAACTCCAGGATCTGATCCCACCAAACCCGAAATCCGAATCGCTCATACGAAGCCCCCTGGCTTGGAAACTCTGTTCTCTTTCTCGGGACGTGTTCCACGAAAGGTCTATTGGGGGGCCTTGCTTCTCGTCCTCTTCGTTTGGTGTGCAATCCTAGGAACTGTGTTCGGCATTGATGGACGTCAGGAGCCTTCCACGATCGACCTTTTGGTGATGACGGTCCTATTCGTTCCCCTCATTTGGATCAGCTTGGCGATCAATGCGAAGCGCTGGCATGACTGTAGCAGAAGCGGATGGATGACTCTCGTCGGAGTGATCCCCCTGATAGGACCGCTCTGGATCTTTATCGAGTGCGGTTGTATGCGTGGAACACCCGGGCCAAATCAATACGGTCCTGATTCCATAAAGTAAGTTCGGCTGAAGTACCCGTGGCCATGCTCCCTACACCACGAACTGGGGCACAAAAAAGGCCCGCCGTTTCCGGCGAGCCTTTTGAATAAAAGTTGCTGGGGCGTTGAGTTTACCAACCTCCGTTATCGGAGCGACGATCACGGCCACCACCACGGCGGTCGTTACCACCACGGCCACCGCCACCGCCACGACGATCTCCGCCGCCACCGCCACGACGATCTCCGCCGCCGCCGCCGCGATATCCGCCGCCACCACCGCCGCCGCCGCCGCCAGATGGGCGACGTTCTTCGGCTTCGTTGACGCGCAGGTTACGACCCTGAAGGTCGACACCGTCCATCTCTTCGATGGCTTTGCGGGCTTGGTCGTCATCCTGGAGCGTGATGAAAGCAAATCCGCGTGGGCGGTTTGTCTCACGGTCGAGAGGGATGAATAAGTCTTCGATGGTTCCGTAGGCTGAGAAAGCTTCGCGGATGTCCTCCTCAGAGGCGCTAAATGGCAAGTTGCCGAGGTACAGTTTCATGGTCTTTAATCAATTGAGCGTAGGAAGAACGTCATCATCCGGCTTACGCGAAGGGGCAGGGTGCCTCAAATATGGGCATTTGGCGAGGATTGTTATTAGTTATTCGCAAAGATGTAAAACATCTCTAATTTTGAGTGCGCTATTCTCCTCGACAGGACGCCGCCATTTTTCCCATCGTGTTCCCAATGAAATCATTGTTCATCTCCTTCCTGATTGCCCTTCCCGCTGTTGCCGATCATCACCTAGCCAACGAGCTGACCGCCGCCGAAAAGAAGGCTGGTTGGGCTCTTCTCTTCGATGGAAAATCGACGGAGCATTTTCGAAATTATAAAAAAGAGTCCCTTTCTGACCGTTGGGTCGTGAAGGATGGTGCGATCACGCTGACGAAAAAGGGCGGCGGTGATTTAATTACGAAGAAGCAATATGAAGCCTTCGAGTTCACGGTGGACTACAATATTACCCCGGGGGGGAATTCGGGGTTGATGTTTCATGTGCAGGAGACTGAAAACACCCCATGGAAAACGGGTGCCGAGATTCAGATTCAGGACAACGTGAAAGGACACGATCCGCAGAAAGCGGGTTGGCTTTATCAACTCTACAAGCCGGAGCCGGTGGTGGATGCGACCAAGCCGGCCGGAGAATGGAACACCCTTCGCGTTTTGATCACTCCGGAGAAATGCGTGCAGTGGATGAACGGGACGAAGTATGTTGAATACGTCAAAGCATCGAAGGATTGGAATGAGCGGGTGGCGAAGTCTAAGTTTTCCAAGTTCCCAAATTTCGGAAAGCCGACGAAGGGTCATCTTTGTCTTCAGGACCACGGAAACGTTGTTTCCTTCCGCAACATCAAGATCCGCGAGATTAAGAAATAGCGACCAGCGAAGCGATGGATCAAGAAGTGATTGGAGAGGCTCTCATCGTAGTGGGTGACGCGACCGAAACGGTGGATACTCTCTATCCGTACTATCGCTTGATTGAAGCGGGGATTCGTCCGGTGGTGATTGCTCCGGAGAAGAGGCGTTATCAAATGGTCCTGCACGAGGTGAAGCCCGGGTGGACCATTACGAAGGAGTGGGAGGGCTATTCGATCGATGCTGATCTCGCTTTTTCAGAGGTCGATGAGAGCAAATATTTGGGCATCTTTTTCTCGGGCGGCCGCGCGCCGGAATACATCCGCTACGACGAGGATCTGGTGCGGATGACGAAGTATTTTTTCGCCGAAGGAAAGCCGATTGCCTCGGTGTGCCATGGGGTGGAGATCCCGGCTTACGCCGACTGCGTGCGTGGCAGACGGATGGCGACGGTGCCGAAATGTCGTTTCGATCTGGAGTCCTGTGGCGGAATTTATGTCGATGAAGCGTGTGTCATTGATGACAATTTGGTCTCGGGCCGGACTTACCATGACAGCGGGCATTTCGTGGGTCCGTGGATCAAGATGATGGAAGCCAGTTGCGAGTAGTAAAGCCGGGGCAAACCAAAAAATTACGATGGTGCTCGGCCATCCTCAGCTCGTGAAATTCCTGCGCTTGGCATACTCGGCGGAAAGGGTGGCGTCCTTTGCCTACGTTGGTCATGCGGGGTCGCTTCGGGATGCGGATGAGATCGCGAGAGTGCAGAAGATCGAGGAAGACGAGTGGGGCCATCGGCGTCATGTGCTCGAGATTATGGGGCAGTATGATATTCCGGTGTCGCGGTGGAATGAGCTGAAATACCACGTCATTGGAAAGGTGATCGGCCACAACTGCTATCTCATCGGACGCTTCGTGCCTTACTTTTTTTGGGGAAGCTGGAGAGTAAAAACGTGTGCGAATACTTTGTCATGATCCGTCGTTTCCACTCCCTCGGAATTAATGATCATGATCACAAAGCGGGCGAGACGTTACGGAATTTTTCCTCGATCAATAGGTCATCCGTCTTTCTCGCCATGGACGAGCTGAGGACTAAATGGCGGAGGCTTTCAGGTCTTCAAGATCGACGAATTCCAAAGCGGATTCACTCGTCGCCTCCAGGTTCACCTTTGGGGCGCAGCCGGCATCAAAGGCCTCCTTCCAGCGCATGATGCAGAGGCACCAAGAGTCACCTGGCTTGAGACCAGGGAATTGAAACTCGGGCCGTGGGGTGCTGAGGTCATTCCCCCGTGCTGCGCTGAACTCGAGGAACTCCGCAGTGACCTCGGCACAGAGACAATGAATCCCTTGATCGCCTCCGCCAGTGCGGCAGAGACCATCGCGGAAAAACCCCGTCATTGGGTCGATGGAGCAGGAGGTGAGTGGCCCTCCGAGGACGTTGTAAATATTCATGATGGAGCTAATTACTTGCCTGCCGCGACTCCGGATTTGTAGATTCGTTGCGCTTTTCCTTTTCCAATCTTAATGGTGTGTGGATCGTCTGAGTAGACGGGGAGCTTGCCGGAGGAATCCTGAAGACGGGCGGTGTAGAGAATCTCCTTCGTGGTCTCATTGATGACCTGCACGACGGGATTCTTGAGATCGACATTGTAGTCGAGATGACCGGTGGGTTTGCGGCCGTCGTTATCGCGCGCATTGAAGGTGATGGGCCAGCCGGGGAACTGGGCGTCGCTGCCTTTGGTGGCATCGCTAAAGCGCTTGTAGCACTCGAAGGTCACCTTACGGGTTGATTTTTTGAAACGGCAGATGCCGTAGCCGTCCGCGCGTTTGGTTTCGTCACTGCGATTCTCGGGGTTGGCGTAGGCAAGCATTGTGATCTTGTTGCCGAGGCCATCGAGGTAGTCGCCGGTCCAAGGAAGGGGCGAGTTAGGGACGGCATTGGGGCCGGCCTTTTCGTCCTCCGGATGCCACCAGCGGCCGTAGATCGTGTTGACGAGCGCAGGGGAGGTAAAGGCGTAGGGTCCGTCGCCAAAGGAATCGATGCCATGCTTTACCGAGACGGCGAGGTGTTGGTCGCCACAGAGGTGAGTGGCCCATCCCCGGCGAATTTCGCGTAGGGCGTTGTTACGGCCGGTCTGGGGCCAGGCATTGGAGTCGAGGTCGGCGAGGAGCCGGTTAGTGGGAGACCCGTGGATGTGGACTGCTCCGCAAAAGGCGGTGGCAGAGAGGACGGATTTCATTTCCGCTCCGGTCCAGTCTTGCGACCAGTTGTGGAGGAACTTGAGCTGGCGGTCACCTAGAAGCTTGAGGCCTGCGACGTCGACAGCCTTGCGATCATACTTGGGGTCGTTGATGTGATCGGGGCGGGGACCCATTTTTGGGATGGTGCCTTCGGGGCCGGTTTTGAACTTACGGTCTTCGATGATGGCGAAGTCGATCCCGCCACAGAGAAGGCTGGTGAAGTAGACGCTGATATCGCGCTTGATGGGCGAGGGGTCGACGGGATCAGGAAGGTGCCAGGTTTGCTGACGCTGGACCATGTTTACGTATTTAGCGGGGTAGAAATATCCGCCGCTGGGGCCGGCAGAGTTGGTGGCTTGGATGCCTTCTTCTCCCCAGAGATTGGCTTGGCCGATGTCGTGGTCGTCTGGGATGGTGATGGTTGGTCGATCACGCATGACGTCGCGAAACTGCATGCCAAACTCGAGCCATCCCGAGGTGTGCTGGGTGTGATCGTAGGTTTGGTCTCCCGCGAAAAAGAGGATGTCGGGGTTGTGATGAAGGAGGTTCTTTAAGATGACGGGACGTGGGCCGGTGGTACGGGAGGAATTGCAGGACAAGTTGCCGGTGACGATGACATCCTTGTCTTTTGGGTCCTTTCGAACGAGTCCTTCAAAGGTCGCTTTTTCGGAGTGGCGGAGGCGGTAGGGGATGTTCTTGGAATGGTCCCAGTTCTTGATGCGGAAGTGCGCGGACCAGCCGGGGTAGTGGATTTTCTCCTTCGCAATTTCCTTCCATGTCTCGCCGTCCTTGATCTCAAGACGGACCTCATAGGTTTCGTCGGGCATGAGGGGAAAGAGTTGTGCGGTGAGCTTGAGGGTCTTGTGAGCAACGGTGTAAACGGCAAATCCAATAACGTCTTCGCGAGGGACATTGAGCTCGATGAGCTTGCGGGCGCGCTTTCGTTTGCCGTCGGCTTGCACTCCCTGTTTCCACCACTCACCGGTGGCGCGGCCATCGAGTTGGGGAAACTTTTTTCCAAAGACTTCGGAGGAAGTGGGCATCACCTGGCCATGGGCAGCGGCGGCGAGGATGAGGAAGAGGACTAGTTTCATGAGGAGTAGAAGGTAGGGGATGAAGCGGAAGGGGGGCGATCAAGAAATGGGGAAGATTTGAGAAGCGGAGTTGGGGCGGGTTGACTATTTGTTTTCCTGCGGATCAGAACGGCCTTTGCCGCAGGAGGTTAAGGAGAAGAAGACTGCTGAAGCTCGAACACTGAAAGAGCGTGCTAACATCAATCCTGAAGTCAGAGCGCGCTTCCGGCAGGCAGTGACTGTGCGTCAATTTTTCTCTGAAATCAGGGAGGGGCCTTCGTGGTGGTTGCGGACGAGGCCCTCAAAGGCGACGACGGCTCCCCTGGTGGGGTCGGCTAAGTCGGCGTGGAGGGTGGCGAGGGCGGAGGGGGGTGACCTTGAACGTTGAACTTAGGATTTCCCCTGTAAGGAATAGTCTGATTTTCCGCCGGTTTTTGTTTGGAGTTTGAGTTCAGAGATGACGATGGCGGGGTTGGCGGATTTGCACATGTCGTAGAGGGTGAGGGCGGCGGTGGAAGCGCCGGTGAGGGCTTCCATTTCGACGCCGGTCTTGCCGGTGGTACGGGCGGTGGCGGTGACGAGGAGGGTGCGAGCGTCGTGGGAGGTGATTTCTACCTTAGCGGAATCGAGGGGCAGAGGGTGGCAGAGAGGAATGATCTCGGAGGTTTTCTTAATACCCATGATGCCGGCCAGGATCGCGGTATGGAGGACGGGGCCTTTTTTGTTTTGAAGCTCGCCATTTTCCATGCGGGAAAGGATGTCGGAGCCCAGAGAGACGAGGCAGGTGGCGGTGGCGGTGCGGACGGTGGCTACCTTGCTGGAGACGTCGACCATGCGAGGTTGGTTCGAGTCGTTGAGGTGGGTGAGATCGGCCATGGGGAAAGGTGGCATTTTGTGGTAGATGGGCAAGTGGAGATGGAGAGAATGGGCCGTGGGAATTTTTGGTTGGAACCTTTTTTTGATCGTGCTGTGCTATTTCGCAGGGGGGTTAGCTTATTTTTTCTCAAAAACTCCGTTCTTCACCGGGCGGATGGTTTTGTTCTCCGAGAGAACGCGGAAGGAGGCATCCGGGAAAAGTTTGAGGAGATTTTTGGGGTCAGGATGGACGCAGGCTGCGGTCGCTAAGGGGTCGGTGAGCGATGCGGAAGGGGCGATGACGGAGGCGGCTTTTTGCTCGGTGAGGCCGAGGCCGGTTTGGGGATCGATGATATGGGCGTAGCGCTTCCCTCCGATCATGATGTGCTGATGGAGGTCGCCGGAGGTGGAAATGGCGCAGTTTTTAAGCGCAAGCGACCCGGTCGGACTTAAGCTGAAAGTGCGGAGGGCGATTTGCCATCCGTCCTTTTTTGGAGGTGGGTCGCCGAGGCGGAGATCGCCTCCGGCTGCCACGAGCGTTTGCGTCAGGCCTGCGGCGGCGAGGTGATCGAAGATGGCGTCCGCGGCATATCCTTTGGCAATTCCGCCGAGGTCGAGTCGCATGCCGGGTCGGGTGAGGGTCGCGGTTTGCTGATCCGAGTCGAGGACGAGAGATTGGTATCCGCCGGTAGCGCGCGCTTTTTCGAGCAGTGGGGGAGCGGGGAGGCGTTGCGTCATCCGGGCCTGGCGCCAGAGCTGGGTGGAAGCTCCGAGAGTGGGGTCGTAGGATCCTTCGGTGATTTTTGCGATTTGCAGCGCCTTTTGGAGGAGATCGAAAAGAGTGTCGCTGATGAAAATCGGGTTGTTGATCGGGGCGTCGCAAAGCTGATTGAGCTCGGAATCGGCTTCGTAGTCGGTCGCGATTTGGCTGATTTTTTCGGCTTTATCGAGGGCTGCACCGATCGTTTTTAGCGTTTTTGGTCGATCCGTGCTGTAGGTGACGACCCGGAAAAAGGTGCCCATGAGGGGCCGCTCGAGCTCAATTCTGGTCGGAATAGGCTCAGAAGGCGACTTTTCGCAGGCTGCAAGAAGAAGAATGAGGAGTCCTAGAATAAGGCGCACGCAGGGAAAATGCCACTGAAAGGCTAATCTCACCACCCTGAAAACATGTGACCTGGTTTTCTTGGAGGAGAAGAGCCAAGCCCAAGGGGGTAGCAGTTGTTATACTTGTATGGAAGGCGTGCCTTCCTTTGGAGATGACGCACCTGTATTTATCGTATGCACAAAACTTTCACTTTCTTGACGCGTCACGCCGAAAACGCTGCTAGTCATGAAGAGCTGGGTGCTGCTCTCTCTCCTCCTCTTCTTTTTGTTGGTATTTACTAGCTGTAAAGATTCCGATACGAGCAAAACCGAACCCAATAAATTCTCTGTGGAAAAACAACCTTTTGGCACCACTATCGACGGACAAAACGTTAAACTTTTTAAGCTCCGGAACGAATTTGGCATGGAGGCCAATATTTCCGAATATGGTGCGGTCTTAGTTTCCCTCTATGTGCCGGATAGGGATGGCAACGCGGGAGATGTCACGGTGGGTTTCGATGATACCGATTTTGATTCCTGGGAAGGGAACGCGTCCTACTTCGGAGCAACGGTGGGCCGCTATGGAAACCGCATCGGGGACGGCCGCTTCACTCTCGATGGGAAAGAGTATGAGCTCGCCAAAAATAACGAACCCGGTATTCCCTGTCATCTTCACGGTGGCGTGAAGGGATTCGACAAGGTTGTTTGGGAAGGTGAGTCCGTTAAAAAAGAGGGCGCGACTGGCATCAAGCTAACTTATCTTTCCAAGGACGGAGAGGAAGGCTACCCTGGAAATCTCAGTGTCGCCGTGACCTACTGGCTGACCGATTCCAACGAGTTGATCTGGGAGGCGGAGGCCACTACGGACCAAGCGACGCCCGTGAATCTCGTTCACCACAGCTACTGGAACCTCTCGGCTGATCATGAGACGACGATCTACGATCACGAGCTTCAGATTCTCGCGGACCACTTTCTTCCTACCGACAAGGGACTCATTCCCACTGGGGAAAAAGCGCCCGTGGCGGGAACTCCGATGGATTTCCGGGAGCTCACCGCAATTGGGGAAGGGGTTGAGGCGGACTTTGAGCCGCTGAAAATTGCTGGCGGTTACGACCATTGTTGGGTGCTTCGTGAAGGCGAAGGGATTCGCCCGGCAGCGAAAGTGACCGATCCTAAGACGGGACGGACGATGGAAATTCTGACCGACCAAGCGGGAGTTCAGTTTTACGGCGGTAATTTTATCGATGGAACCTCCAAAGGAAAGAACGGGACGGTGAATCCTCATCGAGGTGCCCTTTGTCTTGAGACTGAGTGCTTCCCGGATTCTCCCAACAAGCCGGACTTTCCGAACGGTATTCTTCGTCCCGGCGAAACTTACAAGCACACTCTCATCCACCGCTTTAGCTGGTAGGAAAAGGAGGTATACAATCAGACGATGACATGGCTTCCCCTTGGTGACGGTGCTTTACTTGCTCAAGTAGAAGGGGCGGCGCGGCTCGCGCGGAAATTGCGTGAAGAGGCGATTCCGGAGTGCTTGGATGTGGTGTCATCGTATCACCATCTGGCGGTCTATTTTTCGCCGGCTGACTATGATGTAGTCAGGGCGTGGCTTGCGGAAACCGGACCTTCAATAGAGGAAGGTGTTGCTAATTCGAGGACGCATCACGTCCTAGTGAAGTATGATCGTGAAATAATTCAGCCCTTGGCCGATGCGCTGGAACTTTCCGTGGATGAAGTGATATCGCTTCACCAGTCGGCCCGCTACACGGTGGCTGCGATGGGGTTTTCTCCGGGCTTTCCTTATCTCGAAGGGCTTCCTAAGGAGCTTTTCGTACCACGGCGGGATCTTCCGGTGCGAATCCCAGCAGGAACGGTGGCGATTGCGGGGGAGCAGGCAGGGATTTATCCGACCGATTCTTTTGGGGGATGGCACGCGCTCGGGACGACGCGCTTCTCCTTGTTTGATGCTGAGAGGTTTCCTTACTCGCCCTTGGAGCCGGGAGACGAAATCGTTTTTGAAGCGGAAGATAGTCCGCTTCGTGAAGCGAATTTTTCGGAGGATGATTCAATCCCTGCGGGTCACCCTGTTCTTGAAATCATTAGTTCCGCGACTGGCACGACGGTGCAGGATTTGGGGCGCCCGGGCTTTCGTCATCTCGGGGTGACATCGGGTGGCGCGGCTGATTGGGAGTCCGCCATGGTCGCGAATCTCTTGCTGGGGAATGAGGTCGGCGCGCCGCTGATTGAGTTTTGTTTGCAGGTTCCCGAGGTGACTTTTTTACGAGATGTCACAATGGCATTTGTGGGGATCGATCATCCAGGGGCGGGGTCTCCCCAGCGCTATCGGGCGGGAGAGACCCTGCAATTCAGGGGGCGACCGACTTCCTCCTATGGCTATCTCGCGATTGCGGGCGGGTTTGATGTTCCTGAAATTCTTGGAAGTGCGGCGACTGATGTGCGAGCTGGTTTGGGAGGGCGGGTTCTTCGGGTCGGGGATTCTTTGGGGCAAGGGAAGGCCGTTTCTCAACCCATTCTCGGCCCGGGGCAGCGGGTGCTTTGGCCGGGTCAGCCGACGAAGGAGCGTTTGCTCACGCTACGCGTTTTATTGGGATTGCAGGAAGAGTGGTTCGATGAGGATTCGCGCGAGAGTCTCACGGCGGGAAGTTTTCTAAAGTCGGCGCAATTTGATCGGACGGGGGCTCGTTTGGAAGGACCTTCACTTATGTTAGAGGAAGCGCGGGAGTTAACTTCGCAACCGGTGGTGCCCGGGACGATTCAGGTTCCTCCGAGTGGCGAGCCCATCGTTCTTACAGCCGAGTGCCAAACGATAGGCGGCTATCCTGTCATTGCCCATATTATCAGTGCCGATCTTCCTGCATTTACCCGGGCGCTTCCTGGAACGCAGATTCGTTTTCAAAAAGTGACTTTGAAAGAAGCTCTCGAAGCGGATCGCTTGAGGAAACGAGAATTGGCTTTTCTCAAAACCGGACTTCAACTTCTTTTGCCATGATGATTGACCTCAATGTCGACCTTGGAGAAGGCGGAGCGCATGATGCGGAGCTGATCGCTCTTGCTAGCTCAGTGAACATCGCCTGCGGGGGACATGCGGGGGATGTCGAGTCGATGCGGCGGGCGGTTGAGCGGGCGCGGGCGCTTGGGGCTGCGATTGGGGCGCATCCTTCTTATGAGGATCGGGAGGGATTTGGGCGGCGGCCTTTGGAGTTGCCAGCTGATGAGATTGCGGACTCGATTGCGTGGCAGGTGGAGGCGCTTGCTAGGATTTCGCCGCTTCATCACATGAAGCCTCATGGGGCACTTTACAATCGGGCCCAGGTCGATGAGGAGGTCGCCCGGGCGGTGGTGGAGGGGATTTCGAGAGTGCTTCCTGAGACGTTGATTTATACCTTACCGGGTGGGGCGTTGGCGCGGGTGGCCTTGGAAAAGGGGCACCGGGTTTGGGGTGAGGGCTTTATTGATCGGGGGTATGGCGAGGATGGGAAATTGATTCCGCGTGGGGAAGAGGGGGCGGTGATTGAAGATTTAGAACTCGCGGTGAAGCAGGCGGTCCGGCTTGCGGAGCGGGAGGAGATTGAGACGCTTTGTGTTCATGGGGATGGGGTGAAGGGGGTGGAGATTCTTACGAGGCTGAGGGCGATAGAGTTTCTTGGGTGATCTTTGTGAAAAGAAACTTCTAATTTGGGTGGTTTTTCGAGTGGTTAGATCGCCCTTTCAGGGCTTGTGATTTATAAGTGGCCTCGTGGAGGCTGGAGGCTTGGGGTGATTGGCAACGTGACCGGAGAACGCGGCCACATTTTTAGGCGAGCAGTTGGGGGATGATTTGGCCGCCGAATTGAGAGAGCTGTTTGTGGCGGCCGGCGTGGTAGTAGGTGAGCTTGTTGTCATCCAGGCCGAGGAGGTGGAGGAGGGTGCAGTGGACGTCGCGGATGTGGTGGACGCAATCGACCGCTTCGTTTCCGATGTCATCGGTGGCGCCGATGGTGTGGCCGGCTTTGGTGCCGCCGCCGGCGAACCACATGGTCATGGCATTTGAGTTGTGGTCGCGGCCGTAGTTGGCTCCGCCATCGCGCTTGCCATTGTCTGGAGTACGGCCGAATTCGCCGCACCAGACGACGAGGGTGTCATCGAGCATGCCGCGTTGTTTGAGGTCTCGGAGGAGGGCGGCGATGGGTTTGTCGACGGAGCGGATGAGGGAGCCGTGGGCGCGCTCGATGTAGTCGTGGCTGTCCCAGTTTCCGGCGTAGGCTTGGACGAAGCGGACGCCTTTTTCGAGGAGGCGTCGGGCGAGGAGGCATTTCCGGCCGAAGGCATCGGTGTCTGGATTTCCGACGCCGTAGGAGTCGAGGGTGCTTTGTTTTTCGCTTTTGAGGTCGATGAGGTCGGGAACTTCCATCTGCATGCGGTAGGCGAGCTCGTAGGAGGCCATGCGGGCGGAGAGGTCGCTGCGATCCGGGCGGTTGGCAAGGTGGTCTTGGTTGAGTTTTGCGAGGAGGTCGAGGTTTGCGCGTTGTCGCTGGGCGCTCATTCCGGCGGGCCGGTTGAGGTCAAGGATGGGGCTACCGGTGGGGCGGAGAGGGGTGCCTTGGAAGTCGGCGGGGAGGAAGCCATTTGACCAATTACCAGCGCCGCCTTGGGGGTAGGCGGTGCGGGGGAGGACGACGAAGCCGGGGAGGTTTTCGTTTTCGGTGCCGAGGCCATAGGTGACCCAGGAGCCGAGGCCGGGGTCGCCGCCGAAGCGGTTTCCGGTGTTGAGTTGGTAGCAGGCGGTGGGGTGGTTGACGGAGTCGACTTGGGCGCCGCGGTAGAAGCAGATGTCATCGACTCTTTCCTTGAGGTGGGTCCACTCAGTGGAGATGTCGGCGCCGCTTTTTCCGGCTTTGATGAAGTCGAAGGGGCTCTGGACGAAGTAGCGTTCGCCGGAGGACATGGCGCTTTCACGCTCTCCGCTGCGCTTGAATCGCTGGAGGTGTCGCTTGGTGAGTTCGGGCTTGGGATCGAAGGTATCGATGTGGGAAGGGCCGCCTTCCATCATTAAAAAGATGCAGCGCTTTGCGCGGGCGGGATGGTGGACGACGCGAGAGCTGGCTCCCTGAAGGATGGAGGAGAGGGCGACGGAGCCGAGGCCTGCGCCGAGTCCGTAGAGGGCTTCGCGGCGGGTGGGATTTGCGTGGAAGTGATTGGACATAGACTTAATCTAAGTACGAAAACTCGTTTGAGTTGAAGAGGACGAGGCAGAGGTGGGAAAGGGCGCGGGTGCGGGGGTCTGCGTCGGCGGGTTGGAGGTCGGGTTGGTAGGTTTCGAAGACGGGGAGGTGCTCGGTGAAGGTGTAGAGTTCTCCGGTTTTCTCGGCGCGGATGGTGCGCTGGAGGGTGGTGGGGAAGCTCTTGAGTTGAGGGGTTTGTTGGGCTTCTTTATCGGTGGCATTTTTCCATTCGATGAGAAAGGCGCTGGTCTCGGTGGAGGTGGGTGGGCGGCCGAGGGCGAGCTGGAAGGCGCGGTGAATAACTTGGGTGCCGTCGCTTTTTTCTATGAGGAGTCGGTGGGCGAAGGCGAGGGAGCGGTCCTGCATTTCCTGAGCATTGAGGAGGGTGAGGGCCTGAGGTGCAACGGTGGAAGTTTCACGGTTTTCGCAGGAGTTATCGGTGCCGGGTTGGTTAAAGGTTTCGAAGAAAGGATCGCGGAGGCCGCGGAGTTTTTCGGCGTAGATGCTACGGCGGTTACGCTGGGCGGGGAAGGGGTCGGGCTCGTAGATGGAGGCGGTTCCGCCCATGATCTGGAGGGGCTGGGTGGCGACCTCCCAGTTGATGTCGGGCTTGGCCGGGAGGCCTCCGATTTCGGGGTTCATTTCGCCGCTGGCGATGAGCATGGCATCGCGGATTTCCTCGGCGGTGAGGCGGCGGGGGAGGAAGGTGGCGTAGAGCTTATTGCCGGGGTCGGCGAGTGTTTGGCTCTTGGTATCGGGGTGGCGGGAGCTGCGCTGGTAGGCGGCGGAGGAGATGATGAGGGCGTTGAGCTTTTTAATGGAGGAGCCGTGCTGGGTGAACCAGTGGGCGAGGTGGTCGAGGAGTTCGGGATGGGTGGGGAGTGCGCCGGTGCCACCGAAGTTGTTGGGGTTTCCGGCGAGGCCTTTACTAAAGTGCCAGGACCAGACGCGGTTGACGATGACGCGGGCGGTGAGGGGGTTTTTTGGGTCGATGATCCAGTTGGCGAGGGCGAGGCGGCGGTTGCCTTGAGCGGCAGGGAATTCGGTGGTGGCCATTTGGCCGAGAGATTCGGCTGCGCTGATGGCGCCAGGGACGACGGGTGCGCCGAGTGAGTAGGCGCTGCCGCCGGTGAGGATGTGATCTTTTTCGAGGGTGCCTTTTGCCCAGGGTTTGGCGGGCTTGGGGATGTGGCCGCTGATGCTATGCCGCTGAATGGTTTTTCCGGTGTAGACGCCGTGGGCGCGGGGCTTGGTGCGGTCGGACTCGATGGTATGGCGCCTGATGTTTTTGGCCATGCGCGCATTGGAGGCTTCATCGCCAGGGTCGAGGCCGTTGTCGCCAACACGCGCGGTGGCGTTCTCCTGTTTTTTACGGGAGGCCATCGCTTGCTGGAGCTCGGCGCTTTGTCTTTGGTAGTGACCAATTTTTGAGGTGACGATTTTTTGGGAGGCTTCGAATTTGCTAAGGTTCTCGTTTTTTGAAAATGGGACTTGATGGTCGGCGAACTGGGTGGAGGAGAAGACGGCCATCATGCGGTAGTAGTCGCGGGTGGGGATGGGGTCGAATTTGTGGTCGTGGCACTTGGCGCACTGGAGGGGGTGGGCGAGGAAGGTTTGGCCGACGGAGTCGACGACGTCATCGAGCCAGAACTGGCGGGTCTCCTTGAAGACGGACATGGCGGTTTGCTCCCAAGGTCCCATGCGGAGGAAGCCGGTGGCGATGAGGGAGTCGGTGTTTCCGGGGGCGAGTTCGTCTCCGGCAAGTTGCTCACGGACGAAGGTGGGAAAGGATTTATCTTGGTTGAAGCTGCGGATAACGTAGTCGCGGTAGCGCCAAGCGTGGGGGCGGGAGTAGTCGTTTGCGAAACCGGCGGAATCGGCGTAGCGGACGACGTCGAGCCAGTGGCGGCCGAAGTGCTCGCCGTAGTGCGGGGAGGCCATAAGTTGGTCGGCAAGCGAGGTGACGGCGGCTTGCTGGTCGGCTCTGAACTGAGATTCAAATTGGGCGGCTTGCTTTGGGGATGGGGGGAGTCCGGTGAGGCCAAAGTGGAGGCGGCGGGCGAGCTCGTGGGCGGTGGCGGCTGGGGCAGGAGTGAGGTCGATCTTGGCGAGTTGGGCATCGACGAAGTGATCGATGGGATTTTTTCCGGTGGGGACTGCGGTTTGCTTGAGGGGGCGGTAGGCCCAGAGTTTTTCGGTTTCGTAGCGTCGGTTTTGCCAGGATTCGTCGAGAGCTTTGGAGGTGGAGACTTGTTCGCCCTCGGCATATTGCTGCTGGATTTCGGTGACGCGATTTTCATCAGGCCAGGGGGCTCCGGCGGTGATCCAATCGCGGATGGTCCAGCTTTCTTTCTCGGAGAGCTTGTCGGCTTCCTTGGGTGGCATTTCGTAGTCTTCGATGGTGCGGGTGGTGAGGAGGTAGAGGTAGCTTTCCCCGCCCTTTCCGAGGGTGAGGACTTCGTCGGCATATTCGTCACCGCCGAGGAGGACGGATTCGCGGGTGCGCATGTCGAAGCCGCCTTTGATTTTTTTGCCTTTGGCACCGTGGCAGGCCATGCATTTTTCAGCGAAGAGGGGCTGGACGTGGAGGGCGAAGAGTTTTTCGCCATCGGTGGGCTCGGCGGCGGGAAGGGTGGCGATCCCGAGGAGCCAGATGAGGGGGAATCGCAGTTTTTTGATCATTGGTTCAGATTTATACTGAAATGCTTGGGGTGAACTTTCTGTTTTCGATGTCTACTAAAGTGGGGACGTCAAGGGGGAGTGAAGGTTGAACAGGGACCAGTGAGATTTGAGCGTTGAAGGCTACCTCCTACACCCTTTGAGCTACAGTTCGGCGAGTTCCTCGGCGAAGCCGGAGGAGAGGATGGGGAAGCGGCACCAGGATTTGGGGTCGAGGTTGAGGTCGTCGACGTGGAAGCTGACGGCGTAGCGCTCGCGTTTCCATTGGTTGCGGCACCAGAGTTTGAAGAATTTGATGACCCACTGCTTCATCTCTTTTTTGGAGTGGTCTGGATGATGAAGCATCGCGAAATCGAGGGCGGCTTGCGGGCCTTTTTTGTCGCGGATGGCGGCGCGCTCGATGGTGTCGAGGACGCCGTAAGGCATGAGGTCGCCTTCGTCGGTTTGCTTGTCTGCCTTGGGACGGAGTTCGGCGGTGGGTTGCTGCTCGTTGATAAGACTGAGCGCAGGGTAGGGGCCAGTTTCCGGGAGGCCGGTGGTTTCCATCCAGCGGAGCCAGGTGCGGAGGTAGTCCTTATCGATGCCGGCGATGGGGCTGACACCGCCGGCGGTGTCGCCATCCATGGTGGCGTAGCCGACGGCTGCTTCCGAGCGGTTGCTGGTGGAGAGGAGGAGGCCGTTGCGGAGGTTGGCGAACATCCAGATGCCGGGGGCGCGGACGCGGGCTTGAATGTTTTGGCGGGTGAGGTCGTCTTTTTCCCAGTTGAGCTGGCGTTTGAGGACGGACTCGATGGTGCGTTCGTAGCCCTCGACGAGTTGGTCGACTTCCCACTCGGCATAGTCGCAGTCGAGCATTTCGGCGACGGCTTGGGCAGCTTGGCGGGTGACGTCCCCGCTATTCTTTGTGCCTTGGTAGGCGCAGAAGAGGAGTTGCTTCATCCAGGTGGCTGGGTCCTCGGGGAGGTCGAGATAGGCCAGGCGCTTACGGACTGCTTCGACACCGAGCTCGGCGGTGGCGAGGTCGAGCATGATCTTGGCGAAGCTGGAGACGGCGGCGGAATCGGCGCCTCCGCTGAGGGAGACGACGAAGCCATTTGACCAGCTTTTGCGCATGTAGTCGAAGTAAGCGAGGGCCATGGCGCGGGTGAATTCTTCTTCCTTGCTTATGGGGGCGACCGACTCGTGGCCATCGCGGCGCTCGACTCTTGGCCAGTCGAAGAAGAGGTCGATTTCGGCTCGGCCTTCGACATCGACCTTTCGGCTGACGGTGCGGGCTTGGTGGAGGCGGTTGCGTTCGATATCGACTGATTTCACGGCAAGGGTGACTTCTTCAAAAGAGAAGCGGCGTCCTTCGGCGGTGATTTTTCCGTGGTCGGCGATGAGTCCGCCGCCATCGAAAATAGCTCGGCCGGATTCGTTGCCGAGGAGGTTGGCGTAGACGTAAGCGACACCGAAGGCGCGCGATCCTTCGATCACGAAATGCTCGCGCACTTCTTGTTTTCCGAAGGCGAAGTGGCTTGCGCTGGGATTGAGAATGATGTCGATTCCGCTGCCTGAGAATTGTGATCCGGGGCGATTTGCGACCCAGGCGTCCTCGCAGACTTCCAGTGCGATGCGGATGCCATCGATATTAAAAATAGGATCTCCGATAGGGATAAGATCGCCTTCGAATTCTTCGCCGACTACCACGCCTGCAGGCCAGGCGCGGAACCAACGGGGTTCGTAGTGAAGGCCATCGCCGGCGAGATTTTGTTTTGCGACGAGACCTGCTATTTGACCATCGACGAGAAGCGCGACGGCGTTGTAGACGGCATTTTTGATCCAGACGGGGAGGCCGACGGCGACGATGAGGCCTTGGGTTTCGGGTGCTATTTCTAAAAGGCTGGCCCAGGCGCGCTCGCTGACTTCGTGGGAGAGGAAGTGATCTTCACAGCCGTAGCCGGTGATGGCGAGCTCGGGGAGGCAGAGGACGGAGACGTCGGCTTCACGGGCTTTTGAAATGGCTGCCAAAATGCGGCGGCGGTTGCCGGCCCAATCGAGGGGAATCTGGTTGAGGCAGCCCGCGCCTACGCGTATTGTGTCGGTCATGACGGGGGAGAGTTTACCGGAAGATGTGAATAAGCCAAGGCTGGGGGAGGGGGACTTCGTTTGGGGGAGGTGATCCGCAGATTTCGCTAATTAGCGCAGATTGGAGTTCGGTAATTTTGGTTTTGGGATTTTGGTGAGAGTGTTGATGTGGGGATGTTTGGGGTTGGTGGTCCACCATTGAAAAAGAAGATGAGTAAAGATGGGCGTCAACTGAGAGAGAAGTGGATTGCTCATGCGGTCGAGTTGCTGAGGGCGCATAAGGGCGCTTTAAGAAGAAGCAACGTTGGCTTGTGGTGCTTGCTTGGATCCTCATCGCAGTGGGATTGGGGATGCCCGTGGTGCAGGCGATGATTGGGATGTCGGTCGTCTTGATCTGGTTTGGACCTTTTGTTGCGGGGGTGAGTCTTCTCGGAAGACTTCACAACCCGGGAAGATTGCCAGAGGAGTGATTATCCGTCCTTCTTGAGGATCATCGAGAGGAGCGCTGGGTGCGGAGGATCTGGATGATGGCGGTGGCTGATGGTTCGGTAGCGGTTTGTCCGAAGAAGGGGAGAAGGGCCAGTGAAGCAGCGAGCGAGGAGGCGTCTTGATCCCGTGAAGGTGAAAGGATGGGCATTTACCCGTAGAATGATTTCACTTTGGTATTCTTCTGAGGGCTCGCAATCACAGGAGCTGAGAGTGAGAAGGGAAGTAAGAGCGAGCAGGCGGAGGATCAAAACGGTATTTAGTTATTTTAATTAGCCTCTTAACTCAGTGATTTGTTCAAGATTGCATGGCGGGGGCGTTTGGTCCAGCAGCCCTCCGGGGTGCGGATTTCGGGAAATGAGAGGTCTCGGGGTTTGGAACCCCGCTGGGGATCTGGGAAGTTGGATTAATGGCGAACTTCGGTATCGCGCGTTGGCGATCCTTATTTATGGTGTTGCCGTGACTGCAGCTAGTTTCATTTGGAAAGGGGTTCGGCATTATCGTGCAGCTTATCTTGGGGTGCTCGCGGGGGCGGCGGTGGGAGCAATGGTTCTTTTGGGGGCGCTCATGGCAGGGGACTCAGTGAAAGGAAGTCTGCGCGAGGCGGCGGAACTACGGACGGGGAAAGTAGCGACGATTTTTTCGGGCGGAGAACGCTTTTTTAGTGATTCACTTTCCGAACGAGCCGGAGGAGCGGCGATTCTTTATCTCAAGGGGCAGGTGAATGTGGGCGCTCGTGCCGAGGGGCAGGTGCAGGTGATGGGGGTGGAAGGGGATTTCTGGGAGTTCGCTCCGGAGCTGACGAAGGGGATGTCGGGGACTGATGAGGACGCGGTGGCGGTGAGTGAGCGGCTGGCGAAGGCGCTTGATTTGGAAGTGGGATCGCAGGTGGTGGTGCGGCTGCAGAAGCCGGGGCTTCTCTCGCGCGATGCACCGTTATCGGGTGAGGGAGAGACGGTGACGGCAATTCGAGGGAAAGTGGTCTGGGTGGTGCGTGATGAGCAGTTTGGGCGCTTTAGTTTGGAGGGAACGCAGGTGGCTCCGTCGTCGATTTTTCTTCCGCGGGACCGTTTGCAGAAGGCGCTCGATCTTCCGGAGAAGGCGAATCTCTTATTGCTGAATGAAGAGAGGGATTTTGAGGCCGATGAGATGACGCTGGCCGATTACGGAATGAGCGTGGAGGAGGTTCCGGGTGGGGTGACGGTGCGGTCGTCGCGGATTTTCATTGGGCCTCAAATTGTAGAAGCGATTGCGGCGGAATTGCCGGTTGAGCGGGTTGTGACTTATCTTGTAAACACGCTGGCGACCGAGGTGGGAGAGACGCCTTACTCGATGGTGACGGCGGTGAGTGCCGGTGCGGCGGACTTTCTTCCGAAGGATTTGAATGAGGATGAGATTGTCATTAACGAGTGGCTTTCGGAGGACTTGGGTGCCGTTGTGGGTGATGAGGTTTCGCTTGATTATTTTACGGTGGAGGCGGGGAGCAAGTTGGAGGAAAAACGGAAGAGTTTCACGGTGCGCGCGGTCATTCCGATGACCGGTGCGGCGGTGGATCGACGGTGGATGCCAGATTTTCCCGGAGTGGCGGATGTGGACAGCGCGCGTGATTGGTCGCCGGGGTTGCCGCTCGATCTCAAACGGATTCGCGATAAAGACGATACTTACTGGGAGAAATATAAAGGGACGCCGAAGGCCTTTGTGAGTTACGCTGCGGGCGAGGCGATGTGGAAGAATCGCTGGGGCGCGGTCACCGGATTGCGGGTGATGGGTGGGAAGAAAGAGGAGATCGAAGCGGCGGTCTTGAGCGTGCTCTCTCCGAACATTGCCGGGATGCGCGTGTTGGACTTTAAAGCGCAGGCGGAGAGTGCGGCGAAGTCGCCGGTGGATTTTGGGATGCTCTTTATCAGCATGAGTTTTTTCCTGATCGTGGCCTCGATCGCGTTGGTGGTGATGCTCTTTAACTTCAATGTGCAGCAGCGCACGAGCGAGAGCGGGCTGATCGCGGCGCTTGGGATTCCAGCGAAGAGGGTTAGGAACTGGCGGATGGGTGAGGCTTTTTTCGTGATTCTCTTTGGAAACATTTTGGGCGCAATCCTTGCGGTGGGGTTCTGTCTTGTTGTTTTGAAAGTGATCGGTTCGATTTGGGGCGGAGCGGGCAGTAGCTTTTCGTTTCACTTGGGAGTGGGGACCTTCTTCACGGGCTTCCTGACCTTCCTGGCGCTGTCGCTTTTGTCGATCTGGTTAACGCTTTGGCGTCAATCGAAGCGCAGTGCGAGTGTGCGGCTTGCGAGTGGGGCTGAGGAAGAAGCGGGGCATCGGAGTCGCTGGACTTGGGTCTTTTTTGGATTGGGAGTTTTGATGATTCTTGGAGCGATCGGACTCGGCTTCACGGTGGGGCCGCAGGGAGCATTCTTCCTTGGGGGATTTGGATTACTTTTGCTCGGACTCGGAATTTTCCGTCTCGCGATGGCACGGACGACATCGCTTGCGGAGCTGAGCGGGAATGCTTTGGCCAAGGTGAACTTGAGTCGACGATCTTCCCGGAGTGTCACGGTGGTGGGCATTTTGGCGGCGGGAGTTTTTCTGGTGCTTTCGGTGACCGCGTTTCGGAAAAACGATGGGGGCGATTGGCAGCAACCCAGCAGTGGGGCAGGAGGCTTTGCTTGGTGGGTGGAAACGACCAACCCGGTGAATCGGCCTGCTGATGCCGAAGGCGAAGTGGCTTGGTTCGGCTTGCCTGCTGATGAGGTGGTTCCTTTTAGAGTGGGTGCTGGTGACAGCGTGGACTGTTTTAATCTCAATTCGACGAATCGGCCTCGCCTTTTGGGTGTCGATCCAGCGCGCCTGGAGGGACATTTTAAAACAGACGCTGCATGGAGTGAGCTCGATGGTGAGGGGGAGGAAGTGGCGGCTTTTGTCGATGAGACCACGATGATGTGGGTTCTCAAGATGAAGGTTGGGGACACGCTGAGCTACGACGACGAGTTTGGGCAGCCCTTCACGGTGAAGCTTGCGGGGGTGGTGAAGGATTCTATTTTTCAGGGAAGCATCATCATTCGGGAGGACGATCTTTTAGAAAAATTTCCGTCGGCTGGAGGCTATTCACTTTTCCTAGTGGAAGATGAGGGTGTTAAGGAGGCGCTACAAACGGTGACGTCGGATCTCGGAGGCCAAGTCATCGCGACTCAGGATCGCTTGGCGGCGTTTCACGAAGTTGAGAATACTTATATAGCGATCTTCCACGTCCTCGGGGGACTGGGAATGATCTTGGGCAGTGTGGGCGTGGGCGTAGTGACGGCTCGGAATCTGGTGGAGCGGCGAAGCGAGTTTGAAATCTTGCGTGTGCTTGGTATTTCGGAAGCGGGGCGAAAAGCAATCGTGATGAAGGAAGTAGCGACGCTCATTCGATGGGGGCTCGGGATTGGTGCGGTGTCATCGGCTCTTGCGGTGCTTCCGCTGTTGGGAGATAAAGTAAGCATACTTGATCTCGGGTGGATGCTTGGGCTCCTAGTTCTTATGGGTGGGGTAGCTTGGGCCACTGCGGTGCTTGCGCGGGAAAATTCGAAGGTTCTACAATCAAATCATGAGCTTCCTAGCTGACTATGCGCAAGCTTCCCCTCTTTCGAATGTGGTCGTGACGGAAGAGACGCCGTTTGGCCCGGATGTCCTGGTTTACAAGGTGGCGGGAAAGATGTTTGTGGCACTGGTTTCGGAATTGATCGAGCGCTCTTACGAATTGGTGATAAAGGGGATGACGAAGGCGCAAAGCGAACTCTTAAAAGATGCAAGCTGAACTAAAAAAACGACTCCCGGTGGTTCTACTGATGGTGGTGGTGATTATCGCAACTTTTTACGATTGGATCGTGGGGTTGGACGGGTGGATGGCGGTTCCGCTGGAGATTACGCAAGCCTGGAAGCAATCGCTGGAGGGGAACTTTTCCAGTGAGGTGGTAGCAGAATTGGCTTCGGTGATGGGGGCGAATTTACTGCACGCCGGTGGTAATCACCTCATGGGAAACATGCTGATGTTTTGGATCTTTGGGGCGGTTGTTTTGGAGATTGTCGGTTGGCGTTGGTTGTTTGCGATCTTTGTGTTGACGGGGATCGGGGCGGTCGTGGGCCATACGTTACTCGATCCTTATTCGCCTATCCCGATGCTGGGAGCGAGTGGGATCGTGATGGGCTTTCAGGGGGCTTATCTTGGGTTCTCGGTGCAGCGACCACGTGGGGAAACGCAGGTTTGGCCGATTGCTCATCCAGTGAGCCCCAGTCAATTGGCGGGCTTGGCAATTTTTGGGGTGATGCTCGATTTTATGGGCGTGACTGGTCTTGGCGGTTCTAATACTGCCTATGGCGCGCATATCGGGGGTTTTGTGACCGGAATGGTGGTGAGTTATTTGAGGCGGGGTTGATGTTGAGTGATAGGGTTTCTTGCTAAGGGGTCGTGTTTGTTTCAAATTTTGAGGGTGAATTTTTCCTTACTCGCGCTCCTTTTTGTTGCTCCTCTTTTTGGTGATTTGCAGGAGACTTTGGATGCTCAGGTGGAAAAGAACGGGACCCCGGGGATGGCGGTGATTGTTTTCGATCAGGACAAGATCATTAGCGAACTGCACTCCGGGGTTCGCGAGGCGGGAAAGAGGGCTCTTCTTGAAAAGGGAGATCTCTGGCACATTGGTTCGGATGGCAAGGCGATGACGGCTACGTTGATGGCGCGTCTGGTGGAAAAGGGATTGGCAAAATGGGACAGCCCTCTTAGTGAAATTTTTCCGAAGGAGAGTAAAAATTTTCATCTTGATGCGAGCGCGATCACAATCGAGCAGCTCTTGAGTCACACGGCGGGGTTGCCTGCGAATGTGGATCGTGACCTTTTCAACGAAGGACGAAAACTTGGGGCAAAGCGGATTGAGAAGCAGCGCCTTGAGGTGGTAAAAGTGATGCTTAAGGACGCGCCTGCCAGCGAGCCCGGGAGCAAGTATCTTTATTCAAATACGGGGTATGTCATTGCTGGGGCGGTGATTGAGAAGCTGCTCGATACTTCGTATGAAAAAGCGATCGTGAGGGAAGTTTTCGGGCCTTTGGGGATGAAGAGTGTGGGATTTGGCGCACCTGAGGGGGAGGCGCCTCGGGGTCATGTCGTCAGAGGGGGAAAGCGGAGCGCCACTCCGACCGGCTATGAGGGAGACAATCCTGCGATTTATGCGCCTGCGGGAGGGATGCATTTTAGCTTGGAAGACTGGGCTAAGTTTGGGCAAGCCCATTTAAAGGGAGAGGGGATTTTAAAGCCGGAGACTTTTGCGAAGCTTCACATGGTGGTCCTCAATAATTACAGCTTGGGCTGGCTCGTTCGTGAGAGGGACGGCAAGGCAGTCCGACTGGGCCACGATGGAACCAACACGATGTGGCGCGCGCGCATCACGCTGGATCTTGAAATGGGTAGAGGCGTTTGCGTGGTAGCGAACGACAATGATGATGCGACGGTGAAGGGTATCGGAGCTGTTGAGAAAGAGGGTCTCAAGTAATGAGAAAGAGCGCGTGATTTTATAGCGAGATTGGAAGAATCGGTGTTCCTGTTCTGTGGTACGAAGATGACTTATACCACTCCGTATTTCAAAAGAGAGGAATGATGTTTTTAAATAGTTAGGAAATAGCGATGCGCGTTAGAATCAAGAGCCGGGCGCTTTCTCGAAATGGCAGCGTTGATCCTCAGTTGTGGTGCACCCTAGGGTATTTCACCCGCCCCGCGCCTTCGTCCCACCTTGCCCTTTCAAGAAATCACTTCGACATTCGTCTCTTTTGAAACACTAATTGGTATTATCTCAAAAAGAAGTGGCAGAACTGGTGTGGAACTTATCTCTTCGTCACTTGCGTGGTGCTCCCAGCGAGGGCGAGTATTTTATGATGGGAGACAACCGCGATAATCCGAAGGATTCGCGCATCTTCGAGACGGTCTCTTGGGAGTGCATCGAGGGGGAAGCGATGCACGTGTTGATGCCTTTTGATAAGGCTGATTTGTATCAGCCGCGTTGGGGGCGCTTCTTCACTGGCCTGAAATAAAAATCGAGCTATAATTGCTCCCATGAAAGCGTTTCTTTTTTTTCTTCTCGCGGCTAGTAGACTCTTCTCCGGTGAAACGATCACGGCAGGAAATTTCATTTTTTCTCCGCCGAAGCCGTGGGTGGTGCAGGACACGCCGAGCCACATGCTGAAGGGCGCGTCCACCTATGGAGAGAAGGGGCCGATGGTCAAATTTTACCATTTTGGGACCGGACAGGGCGGCGGGGTCGAAGCGAACCTTATCCGCTGGAAAAAGCAGTTTGAGGGCGAGGTGAAGGTCACCCCAGAGAAGCTCACTTATGATAAACAAGAGGTCACGATTGTCATGATGGAGGGCACCTTTCTAGATGGTGGAATCATGGAGCGTAAGACGCCGAAGGAAGGTTATCTTCTCCTTGGCGCAATCATTCCTCATGCAAGTGGCGATGTTTTCCTAAAGGTGACAGGCCCCAAGGCGGATCTGTCGAAGGCGAAGGGAGACTTCAAAAAGCTGGTGGCCAGTGCTTTCACGAAAGAGGCGAAGTAGCTTACCAAGGGGAACTTAGTCGCTGACGCCAAGGTAGGCGCGGAAGGGAGCGGATCCCTGACCGACGTCTTGAATCTCTTTTTCGATGGCTGCGATTTTCACTTTGAGATTGGATTTTTCGAAGCGGTTCTGTTCGGCGAGGAGTTTGGCGAGGTAGTTGTTTCGGAGGTTCAGGATGTCGGCCTGAAGCTTGTTGTCGAAGCGGCCCTGACGTGCGACGGCATCCTGAATGGTTTCAATGACGGGACCGGGGAGGGCGCTGCCCTTGATTTCATTGGAAACGCTGCCGTCGTCTGGGAGGTTATTTTTGAAGGTTGCGATATTGGGGCTGTGGGTCCTGATCACGGGTTTCTTTTGACCGCGCATCCAGGAATCGATGGACCATATCATGTTTTTTTGATTGTCTTTGAGACGAGTAAGGTGGGTGGCGGCCATGCCGCGGAGGAGCTTGGCGGCCATGATCTTGGTCTTGATCAGGGCTCCATTGCCATCTTTCGCGGCTTCAGGTTCCACGTTCTTGGCGTCATTGCTCCATTCGATAAAGAAGGCGTTGACGCGCAGGTATTCATCGGGGTGTGCATCATCCCAGCCCGAATCTTCTCCGGCGGAGGTGAAGCGGAGGGCGGAATCATTTTTTCCGCCATCGGGGGAACTTTCCCGCCAGCTTGGCTTGTCCCATTTTTCTCCGGTGATCCAGGTCCAGTTTCCTTCGACGAGGCGTCCGCCGAGCCAGGCGGATTGATTAAGGGTGAGGAAGTTCGAGAGAGTTTCGCTGAGGTAATCTTTCTCTACGCTGTTACTGGGGACTGCTAGATGTCCGCCGGCGGAGGTGGCGATGAGATCGGCTTCATCCCAGGGGAGGGCGCGCTGGACGAGGAGGTAATTACGACCGTCGTATGCGAGCGTTCCTGGAGGCCAGGCCGGGCTGGGTGCGCCCAATGTTCCTTTTAAACGATTCAGCTGGGCGTCGAGTGCTCCTTCATTGGTGCCATCATTTTCCCATTGAATAAAGAAGGGGAGGTTCTCGCCGTTCGGGCGGGCGCTGATGATGCCGGTGTTGGTCATCGCGGCGCAGGTGCCAAGGCTGGTGGAAGGTTTTTTGTGGTTCCACTCGGCACCGGTGACCCAGCCCCAGTCTGTGAAGCCCAAGGCTCCTCCGCCTAGCCAGATGCGGCGGACGTCGCCTTGTTTTTCCGCGATCCAAGAGAGGTCTGAAGTGAGAGCGGGGGTTGCGAGGTGGCCGCCGTGTGATTCTGCGAACTCGGAGGCTGCAGACCAGGACATGGGAGTCTCGACGAAGAAGAGGCTGATGTCTCCGCGCTCAATAGTTCCTTCCGGGAAAACGTCGCGAACTCCTCCGACGAGGGAGCCTTTGTATTTATCAAGTTGTTCGAGAGGAGTGAGTTTGGGCTCCTTGGCGATGGTTTCTTCCACCATGATGGCGTCCTCCTTGCGCTTTTTCTTGGCTGTTACTGTGGCAATTTTCTTCTCCTCAGCGGCGCGAAGAATATTTTCGCGGGCGACTTTTTTTTCTCGTTCGATGTTCTCTTCTTCGATGCGTTCTTTTTCATCGATGGCAGCCCGATCTTTCTCCCTCTCCTTATATATTCCCCATGCAAAAATGAGGGCAGGGACGAGGAGGGCGATGATCATCAAGTTCCGAACGAGTGGCCAGTTGGTGCTGGGTGCTAGCGCGATGACTGCGGGAGGAGTTTCCTGAAAAGCGGCATCGGAAGTCGGTCTATCGCTGGGCTCGAGCTTGCGAAGTCTGGGACGGTTGGGAGAGTCGGAAGCCTTGGTTTTTTCCAAGGGCGCAGCAGTGGCGGCAGTCCGCTTGAGCAGTGAGGGTTTGGTGGCAGGGGGAGCTGCTGTGATGATTTTGCGTGCGCTTCTGTTAGGAATGGCGCGGAGGTCTTTTAGCATTTCCTCACAGGTCTGGTAGCGTTCTGCGGGATCCTCGCGCGTTGCCTTTCTGACAATTCGGTCCAAGCGGGTATCGCATCCTCCGATCCGTGAGGGAACCCTGGGATCGTCTTTAGGCATCTTACCGGTGAGAAGTAAGTGGAGAATGACGCCGACAGCAAAGATGTCTGAAGGGATCCCGACGTTCGCTGCGTCTTGCAGGATTTCGGGAGCGGCGTAGTCGGGGGTGCCGTAGATGAGACCGGAGTCGTTGTCATCATCGGTTCCACTGGCGAGCCCGAAGTCACCAATCTTGGCATGGGCATGGGAATCGAGAAGAATATTGGCGAGCTTGATATCCCGGTGGATGATGCCGTGGCCATGGGCGTGTCCCAGACCTGCGCAAATCTCGGAGGTGAGCCGAATTGCCTCGCTTTGCTCGATCGCCTTTTTGTAGCAGGAATAATAGAGTGACTTGCCGGGAACGAACTCCATCACGATGTAAGGCAGGCCATCGGTTTCACCAAAATCGTAAATCGAGATCAGATTTGGGTGGTTCAATTTCGCCATTGCCTTGGCTTCGGTGGCGAACTGAGCGCGGAACGCATCACCGCCGAACTCGGCAGGCAGGAGCTTGATCGCAACATCTCGGTCTAGTGAGGTCTGATTGGCGTGATAAACGGCTCCCATGCCGCCTACCGCGATGAGGCTAGAAACGTCATAGTTGTCTAAATGCGCCGAAAGTTCATCGGGTTCGGGGGCGTCGAAAGAAATGGCGTCGCTCATGGATCGAAATCAATGGTGTGTGAATAGAGTGGCGAATGGAAGGGGAGCGAAGCAATCCTTGAATTTTGTTTCGGGAGAGTACTGGATCATTTTCGATGATGAACGAGGCAGAAATCTACCGTGTGGTAGGAGAAGAGGGTTTTGAGAAATTGACGGCAAGCTTCTATAAGCGAGTCAAGGAGGATGATCTCATCGGGCCGATGTATCCCTCTGATGATTGGGAGGGTTCCGAGGAGCGGCTTCGCGAATTTCTTTTGTTTCGCTTTGGCGCGGATCAGAGTTATCTCGAGAAACGTGGGCATCCGCGGCTGCGCGGACGGCACATGCCCTTTCGAATTGGGGTGGTGGAGCGTGACCGCTGGATCGAACTGATGGGCGCAGCAGCTGAGGAGACGATTCCAGATGATGAGATCCGAGGAAGCATCATGGCATTCTTCAAGCAAGTGGCTGATTTTATAAGAAATCAGCCGGAGGGAGAGATTAGCGGTTCGTGATAACGTCCTTCACCTTTTTTAGGTCCCCTCTCATAATGGGTCTTTCGGGAACCTTGATGAAGCTAGCGGCGGTAACATCCCCGGCACCGAGAGTGATGATATTCCTTGCCGCGCTCTCGAGAGAGGCGGTGGGTGAGCTAAGATGGATGCGGCGACCGTCGCGCTTTCGTTGAATGAGGAGAACGTATCCGAGACCACGGTGGCCAGTTTGGAAGGATTGTCCGTCCCGATAGTGATTGTTGATGTCCTTAAAGGGCACTGTTTTTTATCCTTGGCGGGGACGGTTGTTTTGAGGACCTGTCGGGCAAGGATTTTGTAGTTTTTATCGATGGTGCTTTTAAGAATCTCTCAGCAGAGCCGATTATTTGATTACTAGCAAAGTATGTCTGGCGCTTATAGAGTGCGCGCGTGAGCGTTGGTGAGCATGCTTTTTTAGGCTTTCTTCTACTTGGGATTGTGGTGGCTTTTTTTGGGCTGGCACTTCCGGGTTATAAGTTGATTCGGAAGATTTGGCCGGAAAGCGGGTGGAATTTAGGGGGGAGCGTGAGCACATCTGCGATCCGCGCCTTTGATCTGCTGGCTCTGGTGGGGCTGTGTGTATTGTATTTTGCGGTTTGGAAAGGATACCCGGACTCTGCAGAAAAAATTCTCGAAGCCACTCCGGAACTCTTTCTTTCCAGTTCGCTGAGTATGTTAGTCCTAGCGTCCTTGGTTCCGCTTTTGCTTTTTTGGCGGGTGAATTTGGCCGAGTTTTTCGGTCTCCGCTGGCTGGAATGGCGCAAGGTGATTTGGATTGCGCCGGTTTTTGTGGTGGTGGTTTTCCTGCTGAACATTTTTTTGTATTTCACCGGTTGGCAGGAGTGGGTTCAAGTAAGGTTCGGAAGTGATGCCCAGGATACAGTGCAGCTTCTGACGAAAACGGATGACTGGTGGCTGATTGGGGCGGCGGCATTTTCAGCGGTGATTGCTGCGCCGATTGCGGAGGAGGTCATTTTTCGAGGCTATATTTATCCCGTGGTGAAGTGTTTTTCGGAGAAGTGGTTTGCTGCGCTTTTTTCAGGTCTTTTGTTTGGGGTGGTTCATTTCAATTTGATGAGCTTTCCCATTTTGGTTTTGATGGGGATCGGCTTTGTCATTCTTTATGAATGGACGGGATCGATTTGGCCATCGATCGCTTGTCATTTGCTATTCAACGCCACCACCATTTCGATCATTCTATTGGGTAGATTGGCGGGCGCATGAAAACGGTGGGTGATTTAGGAGAGGATCCACTTATCGCGCAGCTTTGCGGTGGTCTGGCAGTCTCGGACGAAGTCCTCGTGGGCCCCGGAGATGACTGTGCGGTGATTCGAGACGGACGGACGTTGACCCTTTTGAAAACAGATGCAGTGGTTGAGGGAATTCATTTTTTACCAAATGCCCCTGCCAAGAAAGTGGGCTGGAAAGCGGTGGCGCGGGTGCTTAGTGATTTCGCGGCGATGGGGGGAGAGCCTGGCGAGTTGCTGATCACGATCGCGCTTTCGAGGGAGACTCCATTACGTTGGGTGAAAGAACTTTATCGTGGAATGAGTCAATGCCTGGAGCTCCATGGCGGGGTGATCGTGGGGGGCGAGACGACCTCGCTTCCAGCGGGCGCGCCCACGATGATATCGGTCGCGGGGCGCGGGAAGGTGACGAAGCGGAGGCTCGTGACGCGGAGTGGCGGGAAGGCGGGAGATTCCGTGTTTGTCACGGGTCGTTTAGGAGGATCGATCAAGGGTAAGCATCTGAGCTTCACTCCGCGCCTTGAGGAGGTCGCGTGGCTGACGGAGAATTTTCGACTGCGGGCGATGATGGATCTCTCGGACGGCCTTGCGAAGGATCTTCCCCGACTGGCGAAGATGAGCGGATGTGGATTTCAAATTGAGCGCGATCAGATCCCCCGATCTCCCGGGGCCACAATTGATGAGGCCCTTTCCGATGGCGAAGATTACGAACTCCTTTTTACGATTTCGGCACGGAGTGCGGATCGCCTTGAGAAAGAATGGAGCGATCGCTTTCCTAAGTTGTCCCTGACGTGTATCGGATCACTGACTACGGAGGAGAGCGATTCTCTGAGCGGCGGGTGGGACCACTTTACGAGTCCTTCTTGATCGTCCAAGCGTTGAGCCATTCTTGTTGGGCTTGGCGGTAGCCGCGTTCCAGGAGTTTCTTTTCGATATCGGGAAAATGGGCCGCGCCGTAGAAAATACCGAGATTCGTTTGGCCCTCGAGTAATTGATCGTCAAGGACTTGGATGCACTTGGCGTTACGATCGGTGATGATGACAGACTGGCCGACTAACCCGCCGATCTGGTCGTCTCCCGCGCCCAGGGTGCCGATGAGCTGGAGTTTGACCTTATTTGAGTTCCCGGTGAGCAGGGCCGCGAGGAGTTTGGCGATGTTAAGTTGCTTTTTTTGATCTGCGGACTTGCTGGCATCCATGGCAAAGCTGAGCAGCGACTCATCGCGTTCTTCCTGGAGCTTCTTGAATTCGGCGAGAGAGAAATCCGCGTGGACAAAGTTCTTGGCGGAGTAGTCCACTTCCTTTTTTTGATCGGTGAGTTCGAGGAACTTCGTGATCATAGCGTAGGTCTTACTGAGGAGGGTCTGCTTTTCGCCCTTCTTCTGGATTTCGCCCATGCGCTTGCCGCCGATCATTTCGTAAAGGACACGGTCGTAGCCGGTGAATTTCGTATTGAGAGACTCGTAGTAGGATTTATCGGCGATGTGGATCGCTCCGATGAGGGCAATCTTGGTGCCGTCTTTTTCGTAAGTGGTGATCGCGGTCTGCAAGTGGGCAGACTTTTCGTTCTGCCGGACGCGGAGGAAATCGGTTTTCTTCTCCACGAGAGCCGCCTCCTTGGCCAGGCCGAGAAGGGTGAGGAAGAAGAGAATCACGACAATTTTCATCAGAATGAGAATAGGAGGAGAAGCCTCCGAAGGCAATGGGCGAATTCCAGCGATTGCCCAGCGGAGGATTTTCCCCTACATAGTTCCCAAGGATGTCAGTCGAGCTGCAATATTGTGAGGATCTCTTTCGCTATCAACGGCGGAAGTCGCGTGAGGTCACGGTGGGAAATGTCAAAATGGGGGCGGACCATCCAGTCGTGGTGCAGTCGATGATCACCTCGGACACGCGAGATACCGAGGCTTGTGTCGCGGAGGTTCTTCAGCTGGCTGAAGCGGGTTGTCAGATTGTCCGTATCACGGCGCAGACGAAAAAATATGCTGCCAATCTGGAAAACATTCGCGATGGAGTGAGGGCTGCGGGCTGCGATGTTCCTCTTGTTGCGGACATTCACTTCAAGCCGGATGCGGCCTTTGAAGCGGCCAAGTGGGTCGAAAAGATTCGCGTGAATCCCGGAAACTTCGTCGATAAAAAGAAATTCGAAGTCCGCGAATACACGGACAAGCAATACGAGGAAGAGCTTGAGCGCATCCGGGAGGAATTTTCTCCGCTAGTGGCTCTTTGTAAGGAGCTGGGCCGGGCGATGCGCATTGGCACGAATCACGGCTCGCTGAGCGACCGCATCATGAATCGTTACGGTGACACGCCGCTGGGGATGGTGGAAAGTGCGTTGGAGTTTGCCCGTTTGGCCCGGGAGCAGGATTACCATAATTTTGTTTTCTCGATGAAGGCTTCGAACCCAAAGGTCATGATCGAGGCTTATCGTCTTCTCGTCGCGCGCCTTGCGACCGAGGGTCCTGATTGGAACTACCCGCTTCACCTTGGGGTGACCGAAGCAGGCGATGGCGAAGATGGTCGTATTAAAAGCGCGATCGGGATCGGCAGTCTCCTGGCCGATGGCATCGGCGACACCATCCGGGTGAGCCTCACCGAGGATGCGGTTTATGAAATTCCCGTGGCCCAGGCTTTGGTCGAAGAGGCCAAGAACCTTCCAGAGGGAACGATCGATGAGTCGTTTGCTCCTTTGTGGAATCCTTTCGAATACGAGCGTCGTAAAAGTGACCTTGTTTCCCGATGCGGGTATCAACTTGGCGGGACCGAGCTGATGCGTGTCTTCATTTCGCGGAAGAAGTGGGATGCGGTGTCGCACAAGCTGGATCAGATGGGTGACTACCAACCCGAGATCGTTTTGGAAGACTCCGGCGTCATGGGGATTGATCCCCGGGATGCGGAGGCCATCAACGCGATCAATGCCGAGTCCGAGCCGCAACTTGTGACGGTGTCCGATGGACTCGACCTCGCGCCGATTGCCGCTTTCCGGCTTCTCGCGGCGCGCCTCGATTCTCGCCATGTTATTCTCTTAAAAGACACCCTCAACCCTCGGGATGATGACTTCCTGCCCACTCTTCTCCGGGCCGCGATTACGCTGGGCTCTTTGATCTGCGATGGCATCGGCGATGCGGTGATCTTGCAGGGCGAATCAGCGCCCGGGCAGTCGCTACGCCTGACCTACAATATCCTTCAGGCAGCTGGAGCTCGTATTTTCAAGACGGACTACGTTGCATGTCCGAGTTGTGGACGCACCCTTTTCAATCTCCAAGACACGACTCAGAAAATCCGGGAAGCGACTGGCCACCTCAAGGGCGTGCGCATTGCGGTGATGGGTTGTATTGTCAACGGCCCTGGGGAAATGGCGGATGCTGATTTCGGCTACGTCGGTGGTGCTCCGGGCAAGATTAACCTCTACGTTGGGAAGCAGGCGGTAAAGTTCAACATCCCGGAAGCGGAGGCAGTGGATCGCTTGACGGATCTGATCAGCGAACATGGGAAATGGATCGAGGCACCCGCGACCCGGGTGGAAATTTGATGAATGCTGTCGACGCACCTGTGCGCGAAAGCGTCACCAAGAAAAAGGAAAAAACGGCCACTCCGTGGAACGTTGTCGTGTTCGATGATCCTGTTAATATCATGGAATATGTCGCCCGCGTGCTCATGCGTATCTTCGGGTTTTCGCGGGAAAAGGCGGAAGAACTGATGCTGATGGTGCACCAAAACGGGAAGGCCGTGGTTTGGTCCGGCGGACGGGAAAAGGCCGAGATGTATGTTCAGGAACTGCACGGTTCCCAGCTTCACGCCACCCTAGAAAAGTCGTCATGACCGTGATGCCCACTATCAACGGCGGAATAAAACTGACGCCGGAGAGCGACAAGGATTGGGCCGTTTTGAAGGCGATTGCCTTCGATGCTCATGAAGAATTGGCTGCCCGCCTGGGGAGGCTGATGGATGAGGAATCGATGTGGGAAGACATCGTGGTTCCTGATTTGAAAACTCACTTTTCCGGCCAACTTGATCATGTCGTCAAGGCGGTCAACGAAGGGAAAGAGAAGGATGAGATCACTATTCCGAAAGAGGAGGGCGAGCTCTGGTATGGTGCTCTCAATCAGGCGCGTCTCGGGTTGGAATCAAAATATCACTTTGGTCAGGAAGAAGACATCGAGCCCGACGAGCTCGAAGAGGAAGAGAGGCAAGGCTACCTCCGGGGGCGCTTCTACTGCGCGATCCAGACGGTGCTCATGGAGTATGTTTTGGAGATATAGTGGTCCTAAATTAAGCGGTAGCTTCATTGCCAAATACCAGTATGACGACTCTGGGCGGCGCATTTCAAAGGTGGCCGAAGTGATCGCTGCTTAGGGCAAAGAGGAAGTCGTTTTCCCTCAGGACGGATGGAATGTGATACAAGAATGGGAAGCCCAAGCTGCTATAAAGGTCTTTGCTGTACGCCGGGTGAGAGTCCCCGTCGAGCGTGGCCAGAGGGCGCGTGACAGAGGGACGGGCCGAGAACCTCTGGGATCTGAATCATAGCGGACCCGTATACGCAGGTTACAACAGTCCTTGTTTTTTAGCTGGATCCCTGCCAGTTCGGAGGAGGAAACTTTGGCTTCAATCGATCTTTGTCGGAACATCATTGGAGGAAGATGAGATCGGTTAGGGGGTATGCGGGCGGGCGGGGAAGACAGCCCGGAAGGCTAACCTACGTAACGCTTTGTGGCGGGGTGGAGCTTGCGGAACTGGGGACTCCTTGATGCCATCCCACCGGGATTTCAAGACCAGGAAGAGGCTGCTATAAGGACGGGCTTGAGAGTATCTTGGGGACTATTTCGAGAACCTCATCGACGGAGATTTCGGTCATGCAGCGGTGGTCCGTTTGGCACTTTTCGAGGAAGCATCCACTGCAGGCGACGACTTTTCGAATGATGACGTGGGCCTTGCCCAGAGGGCGCTTCCACTCGGGTTCGTTTGGGCCGAAAAGGACAAGGCTAGGGGTGCCCATATGAGCTGCGAGGTGGGGAAGGGCACCATCGTTTCCGATGAAGAGATGGCAGGTGGCAAGGAGGTCGAGTGTCTCGCTGGGACTGCCGTCGAATAGGGTGACGTCGTTTCCGAGGGCCTCGCCAAGGGCTTTTGCCGGGCCGGGGTGATCGGGCGAGGGGAGGAGGTAAATTTCGTTGACCAAGAGGCGTTGGGTGAGCTCGCAAAAGCGGGCGGGGTCCCATTCGGAAGCGGGTCCAAAGTCGGAGCCAGGAGCAATGGCGATACGGGTTTGCGATGGCGCCGGGGGCCGAGGCGGAGATTGGAAATTAACGCCTTCGAAGGCCGCCGCGCCCATCTTTTCGACGAAGGCGAGGTAGTGTCGGACGCGGTGAATGACGGGCCCGACTTTTTGCTCGATGACGATGGGGTCGGTGAGGAATTTCTCGAGCTTCGCGGTGGAAGGTCCGATGCGCTTTGGAATGCCTGCTTTGGAAAAAGCGATGGCGGCGGGGCCGGGGGCCCAGGCGAGGGATTCGGAAAAATCTCGTAATTCCTTGGCGATCTTGCGAGCTGACCCGTTGTGCGGGATGACGCCAGTGACTTCGCTTACGGTTTCCCAGAGCGGAGCGATATCTTCGGGCGCGGTGACGTAGATGGGCGTGCCAGGGTTGGCATAGTGAAGGGCCCGCACGGCAGGGACGCTGAAGCAGGCTTCATCGGTTACTTCCGGTGAGGCGATGATGGTGGCTCCAGCGTGTGACATCGGGGAAGATTATGGAGGGCATCGACTCAGGAGGAAAGGCTGATTGGCAGGAATTCTGAAGGTCGGTGAAAATCGGGTTCAGCAGAGGAGAGGGAAGCAGCGGTGAAGAAGCGTTGCCTGGGAGTTCCCAAAATGAAGGTGACGTTCAAGAGGGACTCCGGAGTGAAGCCGATCTCGGAGAGGGGAATCGAGGCCCGGACCTGCCATCCGTCGTTGGTTGGCTCGCCGAAGGTTTCGACGCCAGCTAGGCGAGGGCGGTCGAGGGCGACCCTGGGTTCTTCGAAGAAGGCCGACCACCAAGCGCCATTGGGAGCGAGATTGAATTCGAGATAGGACGAGCTGTCGGACGAGGCCAAAAAGAACTCGGCGACATCGTATTTCCAAAGTTCCGGCTGAAATTTTCCCGGCTGAGCCCCAGGATGGATGGTGTGAGGATTGCGATCGCCGGCGAGAAAGTGAAAGTGGGTGGCATCGAGAGTGCATAAAAACTGAGGGGCCAGAGAGGAGATTTTTCCATACCAGTCTAATTTTATGGAGTCACCATAGTTCCAAAGAGAAGGGAATTTGGATCGCTGTTCTTGACGAGTAATATTTATAGTGTTCAAAAGAGTTATTTTTTGGGTAAAAAGGCGATATTTCAAGGATTACGAAAGATAATCTCTGGCCTGCTGTATTTTATTCGGGTACTTACGGTGCCTGCCTAATGAGACATAGCACACTAGAATATGTGGGAGCAGCCCCCACAAGAAGGAAAAGACGTAACCCATTGGGTGGGTGGCTTTTGATCGCCTTCGCTCTCGTCTTAGGTGGATTTTTCGTTCGTCCCCTTCTTCCCTTTCTTCAGGCCCAGCAAAAATTGACCTCTACGGGCAACCTCAACGAGGCTATTGAGAGCCTCGAAAGTGATGGAGATTTCGCCTCTCGTCTGGCCGCTCAGGCACTGGGTCGGACCAAGGCCGAAGTGAGCTTCGAGGACGCTTACTACACCATCGATTTTCCCAATGGGGACATCCCCGATAACAAGGGAAACCGTGCTGATGTTATCGTGCGTTCGTTCCGTGGCGTGGGCATCGATCTCCAGCAGGACGTGAACATGGACATGAGCGAAAATTTCCGCCGCTATCCACAGATTTATCGTCGCAAGGAGGTCGATTCTAACATCGACCACCGCCTTGTTCCGAACCTTCAGCGCTTCTTCTCACGCAAGGGGCAGACGCTCGCGGTGACCACCGATACTTTTGACTATAGGGTGGGCGACCTCGTTGTCTGGCGCTTGGTCGATGGCAATCCTCACATCGGAATCGTTGTTCCTGGCCCTGGTGCCAAAAAAAGCGAAAAGTGGATCGTTCATAACATGAGCGGCAGCCCGGTATGGGAGGATCGCCTCTTTGATTACAAGGTGATCGGGCACTTCCGCTACGGGCAGTAGTCCTTCATTTCGGACGACGGCTTCGCCACCACTGTCCCAGACGCTGAAAATGATGCGTCGTTCGGTGGGACTGTTGACTTGCATACCGAAGTAGCCTTGGTAACGGTCGTAGGCCATCTAGTAGGGCCAAAGCGGGTCCTCCACTCCGGTCATTTCAGCGTAGAAAGCAGTGATCTCCTTTCCCCGCCCGGTGGGATGGGCGAGATGGGCCGAGATGGTATTTCGACGTGGCTTGAGATTGAAGTGGGCTGTCTTGGCGATGGCTCCATCGAGGAGGGGCGCTTTGATGATACCCGGAGGTTTGGGTGAAGTGAGGTGGAACGATTGGTAACCGGTCTACTTGCTGATGCTTGTGTCAGAAACCCGGGCCCCTCTGGGGTTGGGGTCGAGATACCGATGTTGTTTACAATGCCTTTCTGATGGAAGGCATTTTCAGTGCTTCTCTGCCTCCCAGTAACCTTGCTCCCAGTGCATCCCTTGGGGTGGGATTTGATCTTCGGGTTTGGTGGCAGAAGTGAGAGAGAAGACATGGCCGAGGGGACTATCTCCAGGGCGGGCGCCGCGGGTGAATTGCCCCTCACCAAAGTGCAATCCAAGAACCAGAAAGTTAAAGCTCTGAAGATTGCCGTTTTTATCGAAAGAAATGGTGCCGGAGAGGGCGCCCTCATAACCCATTTTTTCATCGCGGGACTTGATCAAAATGGTGCCCGTGACTTCTCCACTAGGTGTCAAAGTGAGGGTGCAGTTTTGGACTTCAGAGCGCTTCCAGGGTCTGGGCTCGCCACGGATGCTGTCGTTGAGATGGAATCGTGCGATTCGTTCCGCAAGTCGGTCAGGAAAATAGCCGCCAGATATAGAGAGGGCGTGAAGTGCTGCCACCTCCTCTTTTTTGAGCCAAAGAAAATCAACGGCAGCGAGTGGCGTATTTCCGCCGATGACAGCAGCCTTCAGTTGACCATCTTTTCCTTCGAGTGCCCGGCTGTGGACCTTCACAACTGTTCCTCCCTTGGGGAACTCACGTGCATACTTGGTATCTTGTTTTCCTCGATCAGGAATAGTTGCGGTCTTTTTGGAGTCTGGAAGGGCTTCCCATTTTTTGAGGGCATCCCGCATCATCGCGAGACGCTTCTTCGGGTCACGGTTGTTATTGTAGCCAAGAAGCTTTCCTCCGGCGGTAAAGATGTAGTGGCCCTGTCGGGTGCCGCCTTCGGTCCGTCGAGGTCCTTGGGCAGCGACGCTGCGGAAGAAGTGACCTTCGGCGTCCTGACGGCGGCGTTGGTACCAATCATTTGCGGCGACCGGAATGAACTGCTCACCCAGGAGCTTCTGAACCTCGGGCTTTGAAAACACCAACAACCTGTCGGTGACTCCGTTGTTTCAGACACAGCCGAGCGGATGCCCGTCCATTTCCCAGAGGTAGATCGGCTTCTTAGATTTCGCGGCCTCACGCCGCGCTTCCCAGAGATCGGTACGCCAGCCGATCTGCAGCCATACGGTTTCTTCAACCTTAGGAAGAATCTCGGCGATCACGGCCTTTTGCTCGACAGGCCATTGACCCAAAAGTGAACCTGCTCCGAGGAGGGAAATGAGAATTACTTTCATTCTTCTTCTTCTACGGCCCCGGTGGTGGGGATTTCGATGTCAAGTTGCTGCTCGGTTTGGAAGCCGCCGAGAAATCCTCCGAGGATGCCGCCATTTTTCGACTCAAGGCTCTCACGATAGCGTGTGAGCTGGTCTTTATCGAGGACGGGTTCGAGCGCCTCGACTTTCTCATCGATTTGCTTTTGTGAGCTTTCTTTCATCCTTGCCATGATGTCGTTCTGATCGACATTTTCATTTCCTCCTTTGATCTGCTCTTCGATCATTCTAATACTTCCAAGCCCAAGGCCTTCGACATCGAGTTCAATCCCGAGGCTTTCGGTTATCATGCTCATCATGGCGCCACCGGCAGAGCCCGACTTTTCTTGTTCTTCAGCTTGGTCGTAAAGAATGTCCATGACGGCGTCTTTTTGGTCGGATTTAAGATCGAGGAAGCCCAATTTTGCGAGGCCCTTGAGTGCCCGTGACTCGACGCGGTTGTCAAATTCCCGTCCTTGGAGAGCGGCGAGCTCGTCCTTCTGTTCGTCGGTGAGGAGAGGTTCGAGGATTTCCTCGATTCCTGATCCACTCATCAGTTTGGCAATATCTCCTGCGTTTTCCATTCCCCTACCCGACCGCATCATTTCTGCAAGCCCCTCTGTTTTCTTGCTCCACTGGGCGCGGAGTTCCTTTTCTTGCTCAGGAGTGAGGTTGAGCTCTTTCACAAGGCGGGCAATGCGCGCGGCGAACTTCTTTTCCTGCCGCTTCTTCATCATTTTTTCGAAGCCGGAACTGGTGCCATCAATGACACGAGTGGTGACCGCGGGAGAGTCGCTTTCCTCAATAGAATCTCGCTTTTTGACGATTGTTGATCGGGTGGTGACCCGGGGTTCCTTTGGCGCGGTAGAAGGTCCCGGCGCATTCACCTTAGAAGGAGGGGAAGTATCAGGAGACGCTGCTGCGCCCGGGCTGTCTGGCTTAACGAACCATGCGACGGCAAAGCCAAGGGTGATTCCAACGATAGCGACAAGGACGGTGTTTTTCATACGATTTTTTTAGCTGTAACTGAATGGAAAGGAATTGGCAATACAGTGGAAGCGAACCGAAAGAGTGGATTCGTCAATCTTTACGAAATCGATTGGTTAGATCACTCACTTTGTGCCAGTTTTCGCCATGATTCATCGCCTCTTGATTCTCGTATTCCTGTCGACCAGCTTCCTCCTGGCCGAGGAAAAGACGTCTCTAAAAATCGTTTCGTATAACATTCACCATGGGGAAGGGATCGATGGGAAACTAGATTTGCCACGCATCGCGGCGGTCATTGCGAAAGAGAATCCGGATCTCGTCACCCTTCAGGAGGTCGATAGAATTTGCACTCGTAGTGGTGGGATCGACCAAGCTGCGGAGCTCGGGAAGCTGCTCAATATGGAGCATCGTTTTGGCAAATTCATGGACTTCCAGGGGGGAGAATATGGCATGGCGGTGCTTTCGCGCCTTCCGATCGAAAAGACGACCCGTCACGAACTTCCGAAAGGAGCCGAGCCTCGTTGTGCCTTGGAAATTGTGGTGCAGCCGATGGGCTGGGAGAAGCCGCTCTCTCTCATCGGGATTCACAATGACTGGACGAAGGAAGAGATTCGGGTCCGGCAGGTGACGGATTTGCTGGGAAAGTTGGAAACGATCGATCATCCCGTGGTCCTCGCTGGGGATTTTAATGCCGAGCCCAGGAGTGGGTCTCTCGAGTTGTTAAAAAAGAAGGGATGGCAGACCTTGCGAAAGAAGCGTGCCAATACCTGGCCCTCGGTGAAACCCAAGGTGGAGATCGATTTCTTCATCGTTAGGGATCTTCCTCACTTCACCTACGTCGAACGAATCCTTGATGAAGAAGTGGCTTCTGATCATCGACCCATCGCGGTGAAAATTTCTGTCAGCTCTTTCAAGAAGAAGCCGTAATAGTAGAACGCGCTTGGCTCTTTTTATCATTTCTCAACGTGTGAAAATAAACGAACTCATCAAACCATGAAAATTCTCGTACTTCTATCCTTCCTTATCCTCCCACTTCACGGCCAGCAGCTTCCCCAGTGGACTTCCCTTTTTAATGGCAAAGACCTTAGTGGCTGGGTTGATGTTAATACCTCGCCCGAGACTTGGAAAATCAGGGAAGGCCTTCTCGTGTGCACCGGTAAGCCGATTGGGGTGATGCGCTCGGAAAAGCAGTATGAGAATTTTGTGCTCCACATCGAGTGGCGGCATATGGAGGCGGGCGGGAATTCGGGCGTCTTCGTCTGGAGCGAGGGAACGACGCCGGCCAACCGCCCTCTTCCGAAAGGGATGGAGGTGCAAATGCTCGAGTTGGAGTGGCCCACGATCAATGTAACGAAGGACGGGACTCCGCGCGATATCCGCTATGTTTCAGGGGAACTTTTTGGAGCCAATGGGCTCACCGCGACGCCCGATCATCCGAGAGGGAATCGGAGTTCTTCGGTGGAGATGCGCTGCAAGGGAAAGGGTGAGTGGAATACTTATGATGTCGTTTGCGTTGATGGCACGGTGAAGCTTTCGATCAACGGGAAGTTCGTGAACAGCATTCGTGATTCCTCCGTTCGGAAAGGTTACCTCTGCCTTGAGGCCGAGGGAGCGGAGATTCATTTTCGAAACATCAAGATCATGGAACTCCCATCGGGGATGGTCACGCCGGAACAGACGGCGGCAGTGGTGAAGTAGAAGCTTTTGAGGGTTCATTGGCTGTGGGTTTATGATTCTTGCGAGAATTACGCTCGCATTGGTGGGGTCGGCCATTGGACCCGCAATCGACGACACCGGGGGATTTCCGGGATTTGGAGCTCTCATGAGATGCTCTATATCGTGATGGCAGCGTTTTAGAGAGCGAAGATAGACTTCCCTAGTCCTGATGCTCATATCCCACTTCGCATTTCAAAAGAGAGGAATGATGTTTTTAAATAGTTAGGAAATAGCGATGCGCGTTGGAATCAAGAGCCGGGCGCTTTCTCGAGATGGCAGCGTTGATCCTCAGTTTTGGCGCACCCAAGGGAATTTCATCCGCACCACGCCTTCGTCCCGCCTTGCCCTCTCAAGAAATCACTCCGGCATTCGTATTTTTTGAAACACTACTTGGTATTAGAGGGGGGCGAGGAGGCTTTTTAGGGACTGGGCGTCGGGAGCGCCTTGGGCGGCTCCGGAGAGGAGGGAGTCGGCGAGGTGGGCCTTTTTTTGCTGGAGCTGGTTGATGCGGTCTTCGACGGTGCCGGCGCAGATGAGTTTGTGGACGAAGACGGGTTTGTCCTGGCCGATGCGGTAGGCGCGGTCGGTCGCTTGGTTTTCGGCGGCAGGGTTCCACCAGGGGTCGTAGTGGATGACGGTGTCTGCGGCGGTGAGGTTGAGTCCGGTGCCTCCGGCTTTGAGGGAAATGAGGAAGATGGACTGGGTGCCATTTTGGAAGTCGTCGACGAGGCCGCCCCGGTCCTTGGAATTTCCGGTGAGTTTTAAGTACGAGACTCTTCTTATTTTTAGTTCGTCCTCGATGAGGCTGAGCATGGTGGTAAATTGGGAGAAGAGGAGGACGCGGCGGCCTTCGGCGAAGAGGGTTTCGAGGAGGTCGAAGAGATACTCGAACTTGGCCGATTTCTTGGGGGCTTTTTGGGCTTCGGGAAGCTTGAGGAGGCTGGGGTGGCAGCAAATTTGGCGGAGCTTGAGGAGGGCGTCGAGGATGGCGAACTGCGATTGGTCGAGACCGCGGATGGCGATGGCTTCGCGCACTTGTTTGTCCATGGTGGCGCGGACGGTTTCGTAGAGATCGCGTTGGCCGGAGGAGAGTTCGACGGGGTGGGTGAGGATGGTTTTGGGAGGAAGCTCGGTGGCGACTTGGTCTTTGGTGCGACGTAGGATGAGGGGGCCGAGGCGGTTGCGGAGTCGGTCGCGGCGTTCTTCGTCGTCTTCTTTTTCAATGGGATTCTGGTAGACGGTTTTGAATTTGGCCTGGGAGCCGAGGAATCCAGGAATGAGGAAGCGGAAGAGGGACCAGACTTCGCTGAGGCTATTCTCGATAGGGGTGCCGGAGAGGCAGAGGCGACGTCGGGTGTTGAGTTGACAGGCGGCTTGGGAAACTTTGGCGGAGGCGTTTTTGATGTGCTGGGCTTCGTCGAGGATGGCGAGGCGGAAGTCGTGCTTTTTGAGTTCGTCGATATCGCGCTGCAGGAGAGCGAAGCTGGTGATGATAATGTCGGCGTGGGGGATGTGGGCAAAGAGGCTGGCGTCTTTTCGGGCCCTGGAGCATGAGGGGGGTGAGCGAGGGAGTGAACTTTTTGATTTCGGCGATCCAGTTTGGAACCACGGAAGTGGGGGCGATGACGAGGACGGGTCCGGGCTCGGTGAGGCTGGTTTGGAGAATGTGGGTGAGGGTTTGGAGGGTTTTTCCGAGGCCCATGTCATCGGCGAGGATGCCATTGAGGTCGTTGAGCTTGAGGAAATTGAGCCACTCGACGCCTTCTTTTTGGTAGGTGCGGAGTTCGGCGCGGAGTCCTTCGGGTTGGCGATAGGAGGTGTCGGTTGAATCGGTCGTCGCGAGTTGGGCGCGGAGTTTGATGAGGGCGGGTGGGGGATCGATGGGTAGGGCGGCTTCCTCGACTAAGGCGGCGGCATCGAGAGGGTGAAGGTTGGGGACCTTCGGGTCGGTGAGGGCGGCGAGGTGATGGAGGATGACGCGGAGGCGACCGGCGGGAACCTTGAGGGCTCCGCCATTGGGAAGATAGATGAGGTGTGTGTCGTCCTCTGCGAGGTTCTGGAGTTGGTCGAGGGTGTCGCCATCGAGGAGGCCGGTAAGGATGGGGAGGAGGTCAAGGCGCTTGCCGGCGAGATCGATGCCGACGGAGAGGGTGAACCAGCCGCCGGGGGCGAGTTCGAGGGAGGCCTGCATTTCGTCGTCGGAGAGGTCGTGGACGTCGTGGCCAAATTGGGGGTCGATCTCGACTTGCCAACCGGCGTCGCGAAGTTTCGGCGCAGCATTGGCACGAAACCAGGGCCAGAAGACGGCGGGGGTGGTGAGGTGGGGTTCGGGGAACCAGCAGCCTTCGGCGGAGTTCTCGGAGGATTGCTTTTTGGCGAGGGAGAGGAGGAAGCGGTAGGTTGGGTTGGTTGAGAGGGTGGTGAGGCCGAGAGAGGTGAGGAGTTCGATGGCGCGGAACTCGGCCGCTTTGTCGCGGGCGACGGGGGAGGGTTCCGAGGACTTGATGAGGGGGAATTCGTGCTCGCCGTAGTGGACGGTGGGGCGGGCGGTGAGCCAGGAGTTGCGGTTGGCTGTCTTGAGGGCCTGGAGGAGGAGTTGGACGGCGCGGCCGGTGGCGGGTTCTTCGGCAAGGGAGAGTCGGAAGACGGGGGTCAGAGGTCGGAGATCGGAGATCGGAGTACTGACAGCTGACAGCTGAGGTCTGACTTCTGGTTCCGGGGCGGATGTTCCGCCGTCTCTTAATAAGCGGGCGAGGGTGTTGGGGCGGGAGGCACGGAAGATTGCGGCGGCGGCGTGAGGGCAGTGGGAGCCGAAGTCGCAGGTGCAGGAGGTGTCGTATTCCCAGTGGTCGCCGGATTCGGGCCAGAGGTTGATCTCGATGTCGTGGTCATCAACTTGCCCGGTCAGAATGGCTCCATCGGGGATGGTTTCGAGATTGAGGGCAGTGAGGAATTTGGGTGAGGAGAGCTTTTTTCCGTGGGCCAAGATATGTTCATCGAAGCGATGGTGCCAGTCGGCTGATTGGAAGAAGGGCTCGGGGGAGGGCACGGTTGGAGATTGAACGCTGAACGTCGAACGCTCAACGTTCAACTTTGAAGGGGTTTTGGATGGGATGAAATTTGAGGTCTGAACAGTGAAATTTGAAGGATGAGCGGTTGGGGAAAACAGGCAGCATACCTATGCTACGGGACGAAAAAAGCCGAACCTTGCGGTTTGGCTTTTGAGGGATGGGCGACGCGACCGGAGTTCGCGGCCATGTTTTTAAATTTTGTATTTGCCGGCTACTGGGGGAGGGGTGACCGGGAAGGCGCCGTCCATGGCGAGGTCGTCGGGGGCGAGGTCGTTGTTGGACTCCCAAAGCTGGTCCCAGGTGATACGTTGGCCGGAGTGGGCCGCTTCGCGTCCGAGGATGCCGAGGGCGGTGGACTTGACCATGTGGTCACCGTTGTCGGGAATCTCGCCTTTACGGAGGGCGGCGAAGAGCTCGTTGTGGCAAACCTGATACATGTTCTGCTCCTGTCCTTTTTCGGCACGTGAGCGCCAGGTGGTCTTGCCGCTGAGGTCCATGGCGGAACAGCGACCGGGAGCGATTACGGTGCCGCTCTCGCAGACAACGCGGTCTTTCACTTCCGAGTGGCAGCCGACAAAGTGGCGCTGGCCCACGTGAGCGGTGACTCCATTGGGATATTCGTAGGCGACGTTGTAATGGTCGTAGATATTTGAGGCATCGGTCTTTAGCGCGCGGCCTCCGTTTGCGACGGCGGCGATTGGGGCGACATCGCCCATGGCCCAACCGACTTTATCGACGGTGTGGATGCACTGCTCGACGAGGGGGCCGGAGCTGAGCCACTCGAAGTTGAACCAGTTGCGGAGCTGCCATTCGACGTCGGGCATGCCATCAGGTTGTCCACCAGAAAGTGGCTTAACGGGGTTAGCGAGGTAGGTGCCGTAGATGGAGCGGACTTTTCCGAACTCACCGCTGAGGACCTTGGCGTAGGCCTCGCGGGTGCCGGGGTGGTAGCGCCAGCAGAAGCCGTTTTGGATGGCGAGGTTCTTGGACTTGGCCATTTTGACGGATTCGACGACGGATTTGAGGCCGGCCATGTCTACTGCCATGGGTTTTTCGATGAAGCAGTGTTTGCCAGCGGCGACGGCGGCGCGGAAGTGCTGGGGACGGAAGCCCGGAGGGGTGGTGAGGATGACGAGATCGACTCCGGAATCGATGACGCTTTGGTAGGCTTCGAGGCCGACGAAGCGGCGCTCCGGTGAGACTTCGACTTGCTTGCCGAAGCGTTCGACGGTCTTCATGGCGTTTACAACGCCCTGGCCGAAGGCGTCGCCCACGGCCCAGAGAACGACATTGGGATCGGCGCTGAGAGCTTGAACGACAGCACCATTTCCGCGGCCTCCACAGCCGATGAGGCCGATTTTAATTTTATCGGGAATATTTTGCGCTTTTGCGATGTGGGGAATGCCGGCTGCGATGGTGGCAGCGGCGCCTGATTTGAGGATATGACGACGATTGAGCGGGTTCATAATATTAGTTTGTGAAGGGAGTCTGGTGACTTTAATCGGAAAGGCTACGCGATTTTAAAAAAAGCTCTTTCATGGACGGATCGTTTAGGTGTAAATGGATAAGTCAACGACTTTTACGATGTCCATAATTTCAAGCACGATCCTAGGTAGCCAGCAAGTTCGCGTAGGGGCAAAGCAGGAGATTTCTCTGGAAATAGCGGCGCGGATTGATGAGTTGATTCGTAAAAAGGCGGGGAAAGGTGAGGAGGTTGTGCTGGGATTGGCGACTGGGAGCAGCCCGCTTCTGATTTACGCAGAACTGGTGCGGCGGCATCGTGAAGAGGGGCTGAGCTTCGCCAATGTGGTGAGTTTTAATTTGGATGAATACGAGGGTTTGGAGCCGGATCACCCTGAGAGCTATTGGTATTTCATGCAGGAGCATCTTTTTAGCCAAGTCGACATGAGGCCGGAGGCGATTCATTTGCCCTCGGATCGAAGTGACGATGTCGAAGCCGTGGCATTGAAATATGAGAAAAAGATTGCAGCTGCGGGTGGGCTGGATTGGCAATTGTTGGGGATCGGGCGCAATGGTCATATTGGATTTAATGAGCCGGGAAGCGCCCGCGAAAGTCGCACCAGGCGGATTATTCTCAATGAAATTACGAGGAGCGATGCTGCTCCCGCCTTTGCCGGGATTGAAAATGTGCCTACTCACGCGGTGACGATGGGGGTGAGCTCAATCCTTGGGGCGAAGGAGATTTGCCTCATTGCCTGGGGCGAAGCGAAGCACGATATTGTGAGGGAAGCGATGTCCGGGCCGGTGACTTCCGCACTTCCAGCGAGTTTTTTACAAGACCATAGCAACGTAAAGTGGTATCTCGACTGCGGCGCAGCCGGATCATGACTGACTCTCTTCTTCAAAAAACCAAAGCTCTGCCCCGCCCCGAGAATTATTTCGAGGGTCTCGACTGGAGATCAGAGTTTCTTCCGAGGGACGTTCTCTGTTTTTCACGTACTTCTCAGGACCATCGGACGGATGGATGGGAAGGCATTTCAGTAAAGACGGGTCGCTACGACCAACATGCCCGCTTCGTGCTCCTAGTGGCGCTCGAGGGAGACGGACGGGTTGGTATCGAATCGGAGGTGTGTGATCTCAGGGTAGGTGAGGTCATTCTGCTGAAACCGCTCCAGATTCACTACTATGTCGAACTGCCGGAGAAATTTTGCTGGCTCTATGTCACCTTTGGTCTGGAGCAAAATCTGCCGGAATTTCCCAGTGGGCCACGTCCTTTTTCGGTTGCCTTAAATGGTCAATTGGAGAAATTTTTTGATCTTTACGAAAAAGAGGATGCGGTCAATGCGAGTTCGTCTTTGGGTAAAATTTTGGGTGCGGTCGCGCAGACGGCGGTGCGTCCGAACAAGGCAAAGCTATCTGAATACGGGACGCTCGTGGTGCGTGTGAAGGAGTATGTCATGGGAGATCTCAGTGGGGATCTATCGCTCGAGAAGCTGGCGCAAATCGCTGAGCTTTCTGAAAGCCATCTGCGGGCGATTTTCCGGGAGGAGACCGGCGTGTCTCTGGGGCATTTTGTCAAATCAGTCCGTCTGGTCCGAGCCACTTATCTGATCACTGAAGGAGTTAAACTTCCTGAAGTTGCGAAGCAATCTGCTTTCAAATCCCTCACTAGTTTTACGAGGGCTTTTCGAAGAATGTATGACATGACCCCCAGCGAATTTCGCGGGAAAAAGAAACGATGAACACAAAAACACAATCCACTTCGTCCGCAATCACCGCCAAGCTGTCGGTGATGATGTTTCTCCAGTTTTTTATCTGGGGGGCATGGTATGTAACAGCTCCAAACTACCTGGGGTCGATCGGCTTTGGGGCCAACGACTTTTCCTGGACCTATTCCGTGGGGCCAATCGCGGGAATCATTTCGCCATTTTTTGTGGGGATGATTGCCGACAGGTTCTTTCCGGCCCAGCGGGTTTTGGCAGTCCTTCATTTGGTCGGCGGAGTGATCATGCTGATTGCTGCGGGAATGATGAATCCCGGTGTCAATCCTACGACACTCAACTGGTTCTTCTTCGGCCACATGCTTTGCTTCTACCCGACACTGGCTCTCTCAAACTCCATCGCGATGCGTCATGTGCAGGACACTGAAAGGCAGTTTCCTCTTATTCGTGTTTTCGGGACAATCGGATGGATTGTCGCTGGCCTAAGTCTCACATTTCTTCTTTGGGATACCAAGGTGCAGATGTTCTACCTTGCAGGTGGTGCAGCGCTCCTTCTTGGAATTGTTAGCTTCTTCCTTCCATCCACACCTCCTACGAGCAGTGGGAAGGTCGGGATTAGACAAGTCCTCGGTCTTGACGCCTTGGTCATGCTCAAGGATCGCTCGTATCTCGTCTTTCTCCTGAGCTCCACGCTGATCTGTATTCCGCTCGCCTTCTACTATCAAATCACCAGCCGGGTTGTAGAAATGGTGGGGCTACCCATCGGGCAGACGATGAGTTATGGGCAGATGTCCGAGATCTTCTTCATGCTCGTGATGCCATTTTTCTTCAAACGTCTTGGAGTCAAGTGGATGCTCGCAATTGGTATGGCTTGTTGGGTTCTCCGCTATGCCTTGTTTGCTTTCGGTGCTCCGGAGCAGGTCATCTGGATGATTCTTGTTGGCGTGATTGTCCACGGAATTTGCTACGACTTCTTTTTCGTCACGGGCCAAATTTATACCGACAAGAAGGCTCCCGAAGCGATCCGCGGACAGGCGCAGGGAATGCTCGTTCTCTTTACCTTAGGAATTGGGATGTTGATCGGTGCACAAGTTGCGGGGAAGGTTGAGCAGCAAAATTCTCCGCCGGCAGTGGCAGAATTTGGAGCGAAAGTCGCTGAGTTGGAAAGTCAGCTTAAAGAGGTCCAAGCTAAAATTGATTCTGGAGAAACCGAAGAGCTTGTCGTCCGGAAAGTTGAGCTCGAAACACAGAAAAATGAGGCTCGTATGTCACAACTGAAAGTAATGAATTGGAAGAGCCTCTGGCTTTTCCCTGCAGTCTTCGCTGCGGGTGTTCTTGGAGTCTTTCTTCTGTTGTTCCGTGATACCAGCGAGGAGGAGGCTGAGTGATTCTCTCTTCCGCTCCGATTCCCGAGTGGGTGCTTTTTGCCTCGCTTGCGCTGGTTGGGGCCTGCGTGATCGGTGGGATGATTCGATTTGTGCAGGCGATGAAAATCCTTCTCAAGGGTGCTCCTTCAATTGATGAGGACCTTATTTTAGAACAAGAATGCGAATCAAATAGTCAAGACGATGAGTAAAACGATTAGAGTATTATGCGTGGGTGCGGGCCACATGGGCCGATCCCATGCGTTGGCCTATCACCAGATCGAGGGATTTGAAATCTGCGGAATTGTCACTCGCTCACCTGAGAGTCGTGGGGCACTCAACGAGGAGTTGGGTGGAGGCTATGCTGAATTTGGGGACTTCTATGAAGCGCTGAAAGAGACCAAGCCGGATGCGGTGAGCATTTCGACTTATCCAAATACGCATGCTGAGTTTGCGTTAGCAGCATTCGAAGCAGGTGCTGACGTCTTTATTGAAAAGCCCGTCGCGGAAACGCTCGATGAGGCGGAGCAGATCGTGGCCAAAGCCACGGAATGTGGTCGCAAGCTCGTCATCGGCTATATTCTCCGACACCACCCGAGCTGGATCAAGTTTATCGATATTGCCCAGACCCTTGGCAAACCGCTCGTGATGCGCATGAACCTTAACCAGCAATCAGCGGGTGCGAATTGGGAGACGCACAAGCAGCTCATGTCATCGATCTCGCCGATCGTCGATTGCGGCGTTCACTACGTCGATGTCATGTGCCAAATGACGCGCAGCAAGCCGATTCGTGTGAATGGCATAGGTGCCCGGCTGAGTGACGAACTTCCGGAAGGAAAGATCAATTACGGCCACCTGCAAGTCACCTTTGAGGACGGTAGCGTCGGTTGGTATGAAGCTGGATGGGGTCCCATGATGAGCGAGACCGCTTTTTTCGTGAAGGACGTGGTCGGGCCGAAAGGCTGTGTCACTATTTCAGCCAAGGATGCCGGAGGCGAGGGATCGTCGGCCAGTGTCGATGCTCACACGAAAACCGAGATGCTTCGTCTTCACCACAGCGCGCTCGATAGCGAAGGCAAGTTCGTGAAGGCAGATGAGTGGATCGGAACCGACGACGAGCCGGATCACGATGGTCTTTGCAAACGCGAGCAGGAATATTTTCTCAAAGCGATCAGCGAGGATATCGATCTCACCGATCACATGAACGACGCGATCAACTCGATGCGCATTGTTTTGGCCGCTGATGAAAGTTTCCGTAGCGGAAAAACCGTAGAATTATAATGATGAAGACTCTAATTATTTCAATCGCGAGCATGGCAACTGCTTGTGCCGGTGAATTTGTGGACCTTTTTAATGGCAAGGATTTCACCGGTTGGGGTGCCCCGGACAAGACCGAGCGATTTGGCTATGTTGTCGAAGAGGGTGGCGTCATTGCCTCCACCCCGAAGTGCCGCTTTTTGATCACCGCAAAGGAGTATGAGAATTACGTCTTCGCGTTCGAGTTTAAGCTCACTCCCGGGGCCAACAACGGTCTGGGAATCCACTACCCCGGAAAGGGCGACGCGGCTTATGCCGGGATGGAAATCCAAATGCTCGATGGCACTCATGAAAAGTATGCCGGGAAGTTAAAGGACTACCAGTATCACGGAGGTCTCTACACGCTGAAGGCAGCCAAACAGAATCATCAGAAGCCGGTAGGCGAGTGGAACAAGCAGATTGTCACCGTGAATGGCCCCAAGATCAAAGTGGAGCTCAATGGGGTAGTGATTCTTGAGGCGAATCTCGATGAGATTAACAAGACCCACCCGAAGCATAACGGAGCGAAGCGCCGGAAAGGCCACCTCGCATTCTGCGGCCACGGAGACATCGTCCGCATGCGCAACTTAAAGATTAAGGTGCTAAAATAAATGTCTGATCAATCCGGTTCCCAGCACCGGGTCGGAATTGATCCCTTGCAACCTTGGCTATTTCGGCTGGGTAAAGTGGCGCCTGTGAAATTTTTGGCTTCGGACATGGAAAGAGAAGGAACAGGGGAAGCGATCATGAATCGCTGATTGACCAGTGAACCAAGGCTCGTGCCAAGCAACGAACATAGGCTCTAGAGAGCCTTCAAGCATAACGCGCGCTCCCGTGATGGCCAGAAAATCTTTGACACTGCAGGTCGGGATATCATCGAGATCGCGGAAAAGGAAAGCCTTATGGTTGCGAGAGTCTACCGAAGTTATTGTTCATTTTAAATTGAACAATATTTAGCCCTCTGTCATTGTTCCACAGATGGAAGAAGAAATTGACTATCAATTCGAAGCACGCGTTGTCGAATTCTTCTGTGATGGCGTCCGGATGCTGGGGCTTCCGAAGTCAGTGGGGGAAATCTACGGCCTCCTCTTTATCTCCCAATCTCCATTGTCCCTTGATGATTTGGTCAATCGGCTCGGAATTAGTAAGGGCTCCGCTAGCCAGGGATTAAAAATGCTCCGTGAACTTGGCGCGGTGAAAGAAGCGGAGGGAGATAATCTTCGGAGAAGCTATTTTCAGCCTGACGTAGAACTCAAGCGTCTCGCCCGCGGATTCATCAAGGAGCAGGTTCGCCCTCATCTCGCTAGCGGCGATGGAAAATTGGCGGATCTGAAGCGCATTGTGCGTGAAGCTCCGGATAGTGAAGGGCGGCAATTTTACCACGAACGGCTTGACCAGCTTGAGCGCTGGTCCAAAAAGGCTCGCGTTGCCCTTCCTCTTCTTCAAAGATTCTTAGGCAGGTAAATGAAGGAAGAACATCCAGCAGCGTGGTATGTTTTGCGGACGCAAGTGAAACGAGAACGTGTCGCTGCGGCGAATCTTGGCCAATTGGAAGAAGTCGAAACTTTTCTCCCCCGCATTCGCTACCTAAAAACGACCCGACGGGGTAAAATTTGGTGGGTTGAGGCTCTTTTTCCAGGCTATCTCCTCGCGAAATTTGATCATTATAACCACTCGCGTTTGGTCACAAGCGTTCATGGAGTCAGTAAGATCGTGGCTTTTGGTAAAAATACTCCCGAAGTGCCCGCTGCATTTGTTGAGGCTCTTAAAGAGGAGGTTGAAAAATATCAAGATGACGCTGGCGACATCGTGGTCGGATGGAAGCTGTTGGTGGGCCAGGAGGTGGAGATTGGGGAAGGTCCCTTCAAAGGATTGGAGGGGAAGGTACTTGAAATACGACCTTCTGTTGAGCGTGTTAGCCTACTTTTGGGATTTTTTGGGGAGGAAAAACCTGTGGAATTATCTCTTTCCAGTTTAATTCTTTCTGGGCAGGACATTCCCCAAGAATTAAAAACTAACACTAAAAATGACTGAATCAGTTCATTTTAAATTGAACTTTTAATCTGAGCGTGTGTCTATCCTCGAGAAAGTTTTCACTCTCACTCTCACTATTTTTCTTCCCTTCTATACCTCAGAATCTTGGTTTCGCTTCCGTTGAACGGCGATCGACCAATGGCGGCAGCGTGGGAGCCCCTTAAACTATGAAAATATTCATCGCAGGACATCGCGGCATGGTTGGCTCCGCCCTAGTTCGGGAAGCAAACCAGCGAGGAAATCACGAAGTGTTGACCGCAACAAGGAACGAACTGAATCTCCTCGACCAAAAGGCTGTTCTGTCTTGGCTCCATGAGAACAAGCCGGACCAAGTGATCATCGCCGCGGCAAAGGTTGGCGGAATCCATGCAAATTCAACCTATCCGGCTGAGTTTATCTACGAGAACCTTGCAATCGCTTCCAATCTCATCGAAGGGTCCCGGCAAGCGGGGGTGAATAGGGTTCTGTTCTTGGGGAGCTCGTGTATTTATCCCAAAATGGCTCCCCAGCCGATGCCCGAAGATTGCCTTCTTTCTAGTCCCCTTGAGTTGACCAATGAAGCCTATGCGGTCGCCAAAATCGCCGGCCTGAAAATGTGCCAGCACTATCGTGCGCAATATGGCCTGATGTATCACTCGGCCATGCCCACTAATCTCTATGGCCCGGGCGACAACTACCACCCGGAGAATTCCCACGTCATTCCCGGCATGATCCGCAGATTCCATGAAGCGAAAGAACGAGGCGACCAAACAGTAACGATCTGGGGGAGTGGAACTCCTAAACGTGAATTTCTCCATACCGATGACCTTGCCGCCGCCTGCTTTCATCTCATGACTCTTGAGAATCCCCCGGACTGGGCAAACGTCGGAGTGGGGCAGGATCTCACGATCTTTGAACTCGCTGATCTTATCGCAAAAACGGTTGGATTCGCAGGCGAGATTTTGACGGACCCCTCAAAGCCAGACGGCACTCCTCGGAAACTTCTCGATATCTCAACAATCAAAGAAACCGGCTGGGCTCCCCAAGTCGACTTCTCTGAAGGTCTCGCGGCAGCCTACCGAGATTTCCTGTCTACCCTCGACCAAGGAACAGCACGTCTTTAATTAATCTTCCAACAGACTACTATGAAAAAAGCTCTCATTACGGGTATCACGGGCCAAGATGGCTCTTATCTCGCCGAATTACTTCTTGAAAAGGGATACGAAGTTCATGGCATCAAGCGCCGAGCCTCTTCGTTCAATACTGAACGGATCGATCATATTTATGAGGATCCGCATATTGAAAGTGCGCGCCTAAAGCTCCATTATGGTGACCTCACGGATACCTCGAACCTTACTCGTCTCATCAGCGAGATTCAACCGGACGAAGTTTACAACTTGGGGGCTCAATCTCACGTTGCGGTTTCATTTGAATCACCGGAATATACCGCCGATGTGGACGGCATTGGAGCGTTGCGCATTCTAGAGGCAATTCGCTTCCTGGGTTTTGAGAAAAAGACTCGTTTCTACCAAGCTTCCACTTCAGAGCTCTTCGGTTTGGTCCAAGAGACCCCACAAAAGGAAACGACTCCCTTTTACCCACGTTCTCCCTACGCCGTTGCCAAGATGTATGCTTATTGGATTACGGTGAACTACCGCGAGTCCTACGGTATGTATGCTTGTAATGGAATCCTCTTCAATCACGAGTCACCCCGCCGCGGAGAAACATTTGTGACACGTAAAATCACGCGTGCCATCGCAAATATTTCCCAAGGTTTGGAGAAATGTCTCTTCCTTGGAAACATGGATGCCCTCCGCGATTGGGGACACGCAAAAGACTACGTCCGCATGCAGTGGATGATGCTCCAGCAGGAGGAAGCAAAGGATTTTGTGATCGCCACCGGGAAACAAATTTCGGTGCGTGAATTCGTCACTCTGTCGGCGAAAGAAGCGGGGATCGAGCTTTCCTATACAGGTGAGGGAGTGGATGAGATTGCTACTGTCTCTGCCGTCGATTCCGAAAAATCACCATCAGTAAAAGTGGGAGACGTGATCGTCAAAGTTGACCCACGCTATTTCCGACCTGCCGAAGTGGAAACGCTTCTGGGTGATCCATCAAAGGCGAAGAATGAACTGGGCTGGATTCCTGAAATTACCGTCGAAGAAATGTGCTCCGAAATGGTGGCCAATGATATCGAAGTTGCGAAGCAACATGCCCTTCTTAAATTGCATGGACATTCCGTCTCTGTCAGCCGCGAGTGAACGATCTTCCGACACGTCTTGTTCTCGGCTTTTCTGTGGCCATGACGAACTATCAAGGAGCCGTCGCTTGGATTACCGAGCGAGGACTCGCGCGGGATCGTGCCTATGCCGTTGAGGCGGCGAACACTCATGTCCTTGCTCTCGGACGACACGATCCGTCGTTTGGGGACGCAATGCGAAAGTTCGATCTGATCTGCCCCGATGGCATGCCTCTCATCTGGACGGTCAACGCTCAGCTTCCTGAGGAAGAAAAACTGACCGATCGGGTCTATGGACCCAACTTGATGCTTCATGTTTTGAAAGCGACCGAGGGTGCTCTGGGACAGTCTCACTTCTTTCTTGGGGGACAACAAAGCACTCTTGATAAACTTTCGAAACGATTTGAGGCCAATGAAATTGCGGGAATCTATTCGCCCCCTTTCGGAGATTGGCCGAAAGATGAGCACAAAAAGATTGTTGAGTTGATCCGCGACTCAGGTGCCAAATATGTTTGGGTAGGGCTTGGATGCCCAAAACAAGAGACATGGATTGCGCGGCATCTTGATGACTTGCCGCCTGCAGTCTATTTCGGGATTGGTGCTGCTTTTGCCTTCCATGCGGGTGAGGTGAAACAGGCCCCGGCCCTCTTCCAAAAGACTGGGATGGAGTGGCTCTTCCGGCTTCTTGCCGAACCCAGACGACTTTGGAAGCGTTATGCGGTCTACAACAGCCTCTTTCTCTACTATACTATCAAAGATAAGCTTTTAAGCTGACGATGGTGGGGCGAACTGATCTCAACGATTATTTCCTACAGTTAAACTATGCTTTTCACGACAATTGAATTTGCAATGCTGGTAGCAATTGCTTTTTCAATTTTCTACCTTGTAAGAGGTGTTTTTGCCCAGGTTGGGATTCTCCTGATTGCCAGCATTGTCTTTTATGCATTTTCCTCACCTTGGCTTACTCTGCTTCTACTGGCGTCGGCAATCTTCACGAGTTGGTCCAGCTATGAAATTAATCAAGCTGATACAGCAAAGAAGCGAAAAATAATCGCCTGTGTTGGCGTGATGCTCAATATTTTTGTCCTCGTCTTTTTCAAGTATGCCGGATTACTTGTGAGATCTTTGGAAAATTTGACCGGCGCTTCACTCTCAGGTGCGGAATGGCTCGTCATGCTTCCGCTTCCTATCGGGATTTCATTTTATACCTTTCAAGGAATCAGTATGCTGATTGATACGTTTCGTGATTCCCGGAACTCTCAGGAGGCGAGCGAAGTTTATCGATCTGGACAGTCACTTGGAGAATCACTTTATTATGGATCATTCTACGTCATCTTCTTTCCCCAGTTGGTAGCCGGACCTGTCGTAAAGGCAAAAGACTTCTTTCCTCAGATCAAAGTAAAATCGATATCCCAGATTAATTGGCGACTCGTTACTCATAGTCTTGTCGTCGGCTTTTTCCTAAAGCTAGTTATTGCGAATAATCTTCAAAACCAAACATTCTGGATCAAATATCCCTATATTATTGGGATGTCAGCTGACCGGGCTTGGACTCTTTTGATTGGATATTCTTGTCAGATCTTTGCCGACTTCGCTGGCTATTCCTTGATTGCGATTGGAATTGCCGCTTTGTTTGGATATCGCTTACCGGACAACTTTAACTACCCGTATCTCTCAGCTTCAATTGCAGAGTTTTGGCGGCGATGGCATATTTCGCTGTCTTCTTGGTTGAAGGATTACCTTTATATTCCGTTGGGTGGAAATCGCAAAGGTTCGTTTCGCACCTATCTCCATCTTCTCATAGTAATGGTTTTGGGGGGGCTTTGGCACGGAGCGGCATGGAGTTATCTCATTTGGGGTGCGTATCACGGGCTGTTGCTGGGAGTCGAGCGTGCGACTGGTCTAGCAAGCGCTCGTAAAGGTATGGTTCCGGGTATGCTTGGAACGTGGACGAGGTATGTGGTCATATTTCTACTTGTGAGCCTTGGTTGGAGCTTCTTTAAACTACCCGATATTACCCATGCCGGACTCTTCATCTCACAAGCCTTTACGGCTTGGGAAAGCAGTGTGGCCCAGAAAAAGGAAGTGATCGTCGTGGCAACCTACTGCCTACCGGTTTTACTTTACCACCTTAATTATAAACTGAAATTCACGAAGACCAGGCCATACTTGGTTCCGGTCGCATATGGGGTAATGCTCTATGCAATCGTGGTGAACGGTGCTTCTGCTGATGCATTCATCTACTTCCAGTTCTAGCTCCGATAAGATATCGATAAGATCTATTTTGATCATATCGGTGGGGACTTTCCTGATAATTTCGGTTCTTCATCTGGCTTATCTCAGCACTGCTGGAAAAGCCCGCTACAAAGCCGAGAGTCAAGAAGTAGAAAACAGGGTGCGGATAGAAGATTTTCTTTATGAGAACCACTCGGCGAAAATTGGTGTCATTGTTGGAACCTCATTATCTGCCAACGTCCATCATCCTGATCTCGTCAATCTCTCATTTCGAGGGGGATCAGCATTAACGGCGCTCGAAATACTTTGCATTGCCGAGCAACTCCCGGAGACGATTCTCATTGAAGCTAACCTTCTCTATCAGCCTGTAGATCGAGAGATGGTTGAGAAATTTGAATCAGATCAAAGAGTGACTTTTCCTATGCTACAAGATCGCTATCGGCCAATGAGTCTTTTGCTCGGGGCAATTAAAGGAAAAAGTGAGAATCGAGATCCTTCCGTGAATCTTCAGTCATCGAGAAAGTTAAATGCAACCACCAAAGCGAAGAAACTTCCCGTTCATCTAGCATCTGCGGCGGTTCGGCTTTCCAGTGAAGAATTGACAACGGCACTCGCACTGGTTCAAGAGAATGTTGAGAAGTTGGAAGGTCTTGGATCCCGGGTGATATTTTACCTGACTCCGATTGATGCCGAAGTGGTCGGACAACCCCGTCACCAGCAGTGGAGGAAATCTTTTGTCGAAGCATTTCCCAACCGCTCTGTGGAACACTTGGCGATCAGTGATGAATCGACTTCGGACGGGATCCATCTTTGCTTGGAAGGCAACCTGGAGATGGGGGAGCAGTTGGGCCTTCTTGCTGGAATTCCTATCGAGAAAAATCGGGGGAAATAAAGCTCCTGGAGGCCCATTGAATGGACCGTCTGAAAAAGCTTCGTCACGCTACCAAATCAGTTGACTCTTAGGAAAAACGACGATCCGGTGAAGCGAAGTAAGCGAGAACTTTCGGGAAGTGCGTATTCTTTGGCTTTACTGCCTCCTCTGCGAATCTCGTTGCCTTCTAGGGTGCTTAATGTCCCCCACTCCATACTTCCTTAATATCTCTTGTAGAAAGCGAAAATCCCCGAATCTCCCCGCCAATGTGCCAAGAAAATATACATACTCAATTCCACCGTTTTGTCTCGCTTGCCGAAAAAGAAGAGTTGTTGGGCCAAAAAGGTCACGTTCTTTGGCTCTATGGATTAAGTGGGTCAGGGAAATCAACCATTGCCGCCGCTCTTGAACGTAATCTCCATGAAGCGGGACGCTTTTCGATCATTCTTGACGGGGATAATTTCCGCCACGGACTAAATTTCGACCTTGGCTTTAGTGACGAGGATCGCTCCGAAAATATCCGGAGAGTCGCTGAGGTGGCCAAGATGCTTTCCGATCAAGGAATCATTGTTATAGTGAGCGTAATCACTCCCAAGAACGCTCTCCGGACTCTCGCTCGCAAAATCGTGGGTCCATCCTTTCGGGATGTCTTTATTCAGGCCTCCTTTGAGACTTGCGCCCAACGAGATCCAAAGGGGCTCTATGCCAAGGTCGCTGCCGGTGAAATCAAGCAATTCACAGGCAAGGATAGTGGCTTTGAGGAACCTTCAAACCCCGAACTTCAGATCGATACCGAGACGAACTCTTCCGTCCAAGCGGTCGCCCAACTCCTCAAGCTTCTCAGGGGTGCCGGACAGAACAGTTAAGACTGATTAATTGGACCATTGGAGAGCTTTGCGGCGTTGGGTGGCGAGAATGGGTTTGCGGGCTTGCTAGGCAGCTTCAAATTTAGGGCCAAAAATTTGGCAACGAACTCCCAAGAAAGCGTTGGTTCCGGGGTTGCTCTTGAACATACCAGATTGCTTCACGCGCCGTCCGACGGGGGTCTTACACCCTACTTCAATGATTTCGCTGCCGATAAAATTGACCTGCGCTTGCTCCTCAAGTTAGAGTAACAAAGTGCTTGCCTGATTGGTCTCACTCAATTAATCGTCGCTCAGGTCAATACATGACTAACATGAGTGACTTACTCAGCTAATGTCCAATTACAATCTTAGCCACCTCGATCAGCTTGAGGCCGAAGCCATCTTCATCCTCCGTGAAACAGCGGCCCAGTTTGAAGATCCGGGTTTGTTATTTTCGGCAGGAAAGGACTCCATAGTCATGGCCCACTTGGCCAGGAAGGCATTCTACCCTTCAAAGATCCCCTTTCCCTTGGTCCATGTGGATACCGGCCATAACTTCCCTGAAACAATTGAGTTTCGAGATGCCTACGCTGAAAAAATCGGAGCCCGGCTCATTGTTGGCCTCGTCCAGGATTCAATCGACCGTGGAACAGCAGTCGAGGAGACGGGGCTTAATGCTTCCCGAAACAAACTGCAAACGGTCACGCTGCTAGAGACCATCGAGGAACAGCAATACGACGCGGTTCTGGGTGGCGGAAGAAGGGACGAAGAGAAAGCCCGCGCGAAAGAGCGATTCTTTTCCCACCGAAACGATTTTGGTGAATGGGACCCAAAAAATCAACGTCCGGAACTTTGGAACCTTTTCAACGGAAGGAGACAACCAGGGGAGCATTTTCGCGTCTTTCCACTCTCCAACTTTACCGAGATGGACGTCTGGATGTATATGAAGCAAGAGGAAATTGAACTTCCGAGCCTCTATTACGCTCACGAGCGCGACACCATCACGAGAAACGGAGTGATCCTTGCGGTTTCAAAATTCGTGGAGCCGCGGGACGGGGAAGTCGTTGAGCGCAAAATGATCCGATTCCGTACCATGGGAGATGCGACGATTACCGGAGCGATAGAATCCAGCGCCGACACCATGGAAAAAATCATCGAAGAAGTCGCGGCAGCCCGCCAAACCGAAAGGGGAAATCGGGCAGACGATAAGCGATCCGAAACAGCGATGGAAGATCGCAAAAAAGAGGGATACTTTTAGATAAACACGGAAACCCCATCACTCTCATTCGCGCCCGTGAAAACTAGCTTTCTAATCCTCCTCTACCTCCTATCGGTTGGTTGCTCCTGCGCGCTTACTCTTCAGGAGTTACAACAATCCTTTCGAGTAGAGAGACTCAAGGTCGAGAATAATGAGAACACAAAGATCTCATCGCTCCGCGCTAACTATTCAAAAGCACTTTCAAAAATACAGACGAAATACCAAAGAGCAGGACGCCTTGACGATGCGCTGAAGATCAAAGAGGAGATAACGATGCTTCAGGGAGATACCTCTCCGCTTCCACCTCTTGCAGAAAAGCCGCCTGTTGAGCTTTCATCGGCACGTAAGATCTTCTTCAAGCAATCTATCGCGATCCAAAAAAAATATGGAAACACCCTCATTGTACTCGCGACAAAAATGGACAAGCTACTGTCCCAGAAAGTATTAGAGCTTACGAAATTAGGAAATCTGGAAAAGGCAGCCGAGGCTCGAGAATACCGCAAGAAGTTAAAGGAAGATCAGGTGATTATTGCAGCGCACACCTTGATTAATCGGGTGAGATCAGATGGCTCCTCCTCAGTGGCATTGCGAATCCGTAGGGCAGGAGACGATCTTGAGGTATACGTAAGGTATGACGCTAGAGGAAAAATTAGCCTGGAAAGTTCTGTCGAGAATGTGGTGGAGAAATCCGGAGGAAAGAAAGAGAAGGGTGAAACGAGCGCGAAAAATCTTGGTGAATTCATCGGAGCCAAAGGATATATAGTGGATCCCTTCGTCGCTTATTCGAACGATTTTAGAAAGAAAGATATTGGAAGACTTCGTCTTACCTCTCTCGAACTTGGATTGATGAAGGAGGACGAAGGCGAAGTGGGCACTCGAATCACGATTCCTTCCAATGCGCAAAATCCTCATGGCAGAATATCCGGGGTGCTCCCTGCTTTGGCTCAAAAAGGAACCTATAAAGTTAATCTTCGCTACTTTGTGCCAAAACAGAATAAATCGATCAAAGGGCTTCAATTTGTCCAAGGGGTAGGCGGCCCGATACCTGGAAGCATCACCCAAAAAACAGGCGTTTGGTCAGAACTGGATTTCACTTCAACTTCTTTAAATGAGAACGACTATCTTTTGCTCTACTTGAGGTCTGATAAGAAGAGGCCTCTTGCAGCCATAGCAGGTGACTACGTGAGCATCTCAGACGTTACTATTTCTCACATCGCATTTACCGCTTGCATCGTCGAACGATTCGACAAAGACGGTGCGATTTCAGAATCATCGATATCGATTGATCAGCAAAAAGCCATTGCTCAAAATGGTAGTATTCTCCCTTTTTAACCAATGGATCTTCTTCGTTTTACCACCGCAGGCTCTGTCGATGACGGCAAGTCTACCCTCATTGGGCGCCTTTTATACGACTCAAAGTCGATTTTCGAAGATCAACTCGAGGCAATTGAGGAGTCCTCACGCAAAAAAGGAGACGAGAATGTCAATCTTGCGCTATTGACCGACGGATTAAAAGCCGAGCGAGAACAAGGGATCACCATCGATGTTGCTTATCGTTACTTCGCTACTCCTAAACGCAAATTCATCATCGCGGATACTCCCGGGCATCTCCAGTACACCCGAAATATGGTCACTGGAGCCTCTACGGCGAATCTCGCAATCATTCTCATCGATGCCCGTAAAGGGGTGATTGAGCAGACCAAACGCCATTCGTTCATCGCCAATCTGCTTCGAATTCAACATGTCGTTGTCGCTGTCAATAAGATGGATCTCGTTGACTATAGTCAGGAGGTCTACGACACGATTATTGCCGATTTTAAATCGTTTGCCTCTCGTCTCGATAACATCGTCGATATCACTCCGATTCCAATTTCGGCCCTTGATGGAGATAATATTGTCGAAAAATCAAGTAATATGGCATGGTTTGAAGGGTCTAGTTTGCTTTACCACCTCGAGAATGTCTATGTCGGTGGCGATGAAAATCATATCCAAGCCCGTTTTCCCGTCCAGTGGGTGATTCGTCCACAGAGTGATCGCTTTCACGATTTTCGCGGATTTGCAGGGCGAGTGGCAGGAGGGGTTTTTAAGCCGGGCGATAATGTGACCGTCATGCCCTCTGGGTTCTCGACTAAAGTAAAAGCGATTCATCAGGACGAGCATCAAATCGAGGAGGCGTTCGCTCCGCAGTCAGTAGCCTTCACCTTGGAAGATGACATCGATATTTCCCGCGGTGATATGATTGTGAAAGCCAACAGCCCCCCACAGCAATCACAGGATCTCGACGCGATGATTTGTTGGTTTTCCAACACTAATCTCAACCCGCGAGGTAGGTTTATCATTAAGCATACTTCAAAAGAGGCCAAAGCAATTGTTACGGACATCAGCTACAAAGTGGATATCAATACACTGAGGAAGAACGAAGATACTTCCTCGTTCTCTTTAAATGAGATCGGACGGGTTAAGATAAGAACTGCCTCCCCGATAACTTTTGATTCCTATAACAATAATCGTCATACTGGCTCCTTTATTCTAATTGATCCCGGCACAAACGAAACGGTTGCTGCAGGAATGATCGCCTGACTTCCGAATGGGAGAGGTGCCCCTGAACCCAAGTTTCCCAACCCAGATCACACACGGTCAACACCAAGTCCGGTCGCTTCGGGACACTCAAGATAGTTCGAGCGCTCGCCGCTTTGGCGGTGGTGATTTTCCACGCAGGAAAAGTTGTCGCAGAGTAAGGTTTCATCGATGAACCCAAGAGCTACAGCTACTGAGGCAAGTATAGGGTTCAGGTCTTCTTCTGTCTCAGTAGGTTTGTTATCTGTGATGTTTACTACGACAATGTAGGAAAGACAGAGCGTTGCCCAGATACCTGTGGCGAAAATAGGTGAAAATCTGGCCTCTCTGTCAGTCCTAAAGTTCCTTCAAAGCAATTTCCTGACGAACATTTGTCCAAAGCAAACAAAACTCTAAGACGATGAAACTTATCAAAGCGCTCATCCCAAAATTTGTGAAAGGTTGGATATTCAAGGCGATGAAACCGTGGGTATATTTCGGGGTCTATTTCCGGGATGCACGGCGCTACGCTCGTTATTCAAGTGTTTTTTCCAATCGCGAGAAGAGAGAAAATCTCCGTTCTCTCATCGCGATCGACTACCACCGAATTGAAAAAGGTTTGGCGTTGGCGAACCCACGATTTGCCTTTGGTAAGGCTGTCGTGGAAAACTTGATTAGTCTTATGGATCGTTATTTGACCTTGTATGAGGCTGACTGGACGATCCTCGATGCCATTGCATCTTTGCAAAGCTATTTTGATCGGTTTAGCACGGCAGAGATCCTGGAAAAGCCCCGCAAGCGTTTCGATCTTCTCAAATCACAGCTTTCTCCGGAACAACAAGAACGGTCTCAGGATGCAATCGGAACGTTTTGCTTGGAGGGCCACCGGAAAACTCTCGATTTCAACTTTTCGGATTTCTATTGCTCTCGTCACAGCGTCAGGGAGTTTTCAGAGGATCCGGTTTCCATCGAACTGATCGAAGAATCGATCGTTCTGGCAATGAGAGCCCCCTCGGTCTGCAATAGACAACCTTGGAAGGTCTACTGCGTCTCCGAGGCAGAGACAATACAGCAGCTCTGTCAAATCCAAGGGGGATCGCGGGGCTTTGCTACAGAGATTAACAAGCTTCTTGTCGTTGGTGTTGATCTCTCAGAGTTCTATCTGGTTGGTGAACGAAACGAATGCTGGGTAGATGGGGGCATTTTTCTTCAGTCTCTTCTAATTTCCCTTCATGCCAAAGGCTTGGGTGCCTGCCCTTTAAACTGGTGTGTTAGTACGAGCGTCGATGAGCAAGCTCGCAAGATCATTTCAATCAAAGGTGGGCACGCGCTTATTGCACTCGTTGCGGTAGGTGGTCTTAAGGACACGACTAAGTTTGCTCGGTCTGAGCGAAGGCCTGTTGAAGATGTTCTGACACACGTTTAGAAATCAGAATGATCTAGAATGACAGACTTCAGCGATTCTTGATGCGGTGAATGTCATCGCGGATACTCTCAAACACTCAGAAATATTGATCAAGATCTTCAGAAATCTCATTGCAGGATGGGGCTCCACGATAGTTATTGGAATTATAGGATTTTTGATGATCCCATTTCTTCTTGGTCAAATGGGTGGCGACGGGTACGCGTTTGTAGTCGTCCTTTTGTCCATCAATGGGATTGCACAGCTAGCGGACATGGGAATTGGAATCTCACTTTCGAGAGAGCTGACAGAGTGTCGGGCCACCGGACAACATCAACTTGAGTCAGAGGTTATGACCGCTGGCCTGCTACTATACGCACTGATCGGTCTTCTGGGTGCCACGATTGTATTCATGGCGGCTCCGCTCATTGTAAACAAATTGTGGACAGGCGCCGACGAGAGTGCGATTGCCGCCTGCAGAGTTTACGGCTTTGGAGCAATCTTCATCGGTTTTATTAACCAGACTTGGATTAGTCTGTTGACGGCGCATCAGAGATTCGATGTCTCTAGTTCGTTGATTGTTGGAGCCTCGATTTGTAACGCTCTCCTAATTTGGATTCTGGTGCCGGTGAGCAGTGAAAAGATAATGACCTGGGCAATCATCCAGGTCCTGGTCCAGTTCATGCTCTCAGTAATCCTGATTATCGCTGCAAAAAAAGTCAATGGACCGCTCCGAATCAAGGTTTTGCGGGTCAGCTCGGCATCTTTTCGAAATATTATTGGACTGAGTGGCAAGGTTTCACTGCTCAAATTAACGACGGTTTTAAGTGAGAAGGCAGATCCTCTTATCCTGAGCGCCCTTACTTCTCCAGCGGGTGTTGTCGCATACAATTCCGCTTCCAAAGTTTCTGCCGCGACCAAACCGTTTGTCACAACGATAGCGGGTCAACTTTGTCCCAAAGTAACGGAGGTTTTTTCCCAAGGTGATGAGGAGGAAGTAAAAAAGATCCTTCTGGTTGGAACGAGATACACAATGATTCTTGGTGGCTTGTTGTGTTTGCTGACTGTCGTTTTCGCAGGTACTTTCTCCAAGTTGTGGCTTGGTGAGGCTCTCCCAGACCATTGGCCCATGGTCGCCTGGCTGATGATTGGGATTGCAGTGATTGACTACGCAACCTTTGCCGGGGGCGGGACACAATGGTCTATTTTGTTCGGAACAAAGAAGCTTGGATTTCTGGTTTGGACGATGCTGCCTACCGCTTTCCTAAATCTAGGGCTGAGTATTTGGTTGGTAGGTTGGACTGACTTTGGTGTAAAAGGGGTGATTATCTCCACAATAGTAATTTCTCTGCTTCGGAGGCCCATTATCGTATGGTACACCTCAAAGCTAGTGGGTGCCAAGATGAGCGAATATTTCATTGAAAGCTATCTCAGACCATTACTCATCTTTGTTATTGTTGGATTGGCCGCTTGGGCCTCAGGTGTTGGGTCTAAAGTGGATAGCTGGTTTGATTTAATAGCGGCGTCCTCAGTTATTTCGATAATTTGGGTGACGTTGACGTGGCTTTTAGCAGTCTCACAAACTGAGAAGCAGAAACTCTTTAACTGGCTAAAAAGAAAGGGTTTTTGGAAAGAATGAGTGAGCAAAATAAAGTGGGTATCGTAACCTTTCATGCAAACTACAATTTCGGAGCGGCGCTTCAATGTGCTTCCCTTGTAGTAGCAATCCAAAATCTTGGGTTTACAGTGGAGGTAATTAATTTTCTTCCCAAGAAAACGACGAACAAGTGGTACCGAGGATGGGGATTTCGAAAATATGGCGTAAAGAGAGCATTAAAGAAGAAATTGACGGATATTCGTTTTGGTGGAAAAACTGTTGAGAGTTTCCAGCGGTTTCAGAAAAGATACTTTGACATAACAAAGCCCTGCCATTCTCTGGAGGATGTTTCTGTCATCGAAGATCAGTTTTCACACGTTGTTGCGGGCAGTGATCAGGTTTGGAGATTTGACAGATCTGCTGCTTACTTTTTGTCCTGGAGCGATTCCTTCACGGGAACAAGAGTGAGTTACGCGCCCTGTTGCACGAGCCTCGAGCAACCATCTTTTCAAAGTAAGAATGTGCGTAGGTGGATTGACAAAGTCAATTGCCTGAGCGTTAGAAACGATTTTTCTCGTGAAGCAGTGAAGGCATTGACAGGACGTGATGCCGAGGTAGTAGCTGATCCCACCCTTCTCGTAGATCTGGAGTTGGAGGGAGAACTTCCGGAGTCGGTTCCCTCTGAATATATCTTGCTCTATACGCTTGGCGGGCAGATCGCGGGAGGAAACAAACAGGTCCTGGAAAAGGCGAGAATCCATCACCCGGGCATTCCTGTCGTGGCGATCTGTGCAACAGTTGAGCATTTTACAGAGCACCCTTACGCAGATATCATCCTCCACGGAATGGGCCCTTCCGAGTGGGTAAAGTTAATCTCCAACGCCCGATTTTTCATCACTGATTCATTTCACGGCGTCATATTTTCTATCAAGTATTCGACTCCGTTTCTTGGCTATTACCTTGAGGAGATCCGGGCTCCGAGGCTGATCGACCTGAAAACCCGCTACAATCTTCGTGAACGCATTGTAAGGAATCTTTCTGAATTTCCAGACGAAAATTTCGTTGAGTGCATACGAGAGGAACCCCTCGAGTTAATCCGAGCCCACCAAAAGAAATCTCTCGAATTTCTGACTCACTCATTGTCGAAATGAAAAATTCATCAAAAGCTGGCCAAGGTAAAAAAGCCCTGCGCAAATATCCTAAAACTAGGGTTGTATTTTGTGGAATTGTTCGAGATTGCGCGAAAAATCTTGGGAGAAATTTGAAGCTCGTTGAAAGTCTCCGTGACTCTTTCGCGTCTTTGAGGATCGTCTTGGTAGAGAACGATAGTCAAGATACCACAAAGCAAGTTCTCGCGGATCTCGCCAATCGGGATCCAAGTGCGATTGTTGAAAGTAAAAATTTCAATACCGTTACCCTTCCTAAGAAATTGGAAAGCGGCGTTAATCCGAGTTTTTCAAGACATCGTATCGGAAAATTGTCTGTATACCGAAATCGTTATCTCGAACTCATCGAGAGCGAAATCGGGTTCGATAATCTTGACTACGTTGTGATGCTTGACTGGGATGTTCACAGTTTCTCAATTTGTGGATTTTTCAATAGTTTGGATCAGCATCAGGCATGGGATGTTGCCACTGCCAACGGAAGGTGGAAAATTGGCCTGAGCAAGGATGTCTACTATGATGTATTCGCCTACGCAGCCATTGGGATGGACGGACCGTGTACTGAGAAGTCAATTTTCGAGGGGCGGGAGGCTTTGGCCGGTATTTCTAATGAAAGTGAGTTGTTTGAGGTGCAGAGCGGGTTCAGTGCCTTGGCGATATACAAGAGCAGCGTGATGCATGGGCTAAAGTATCGAGCGCAGGAAAATGAGGACGAGAGAGTCGAGGTTTGGTGTGAGCACGTGACCCTTCATAGGGATCTTGCGGAGAAGGGTGGAGTAAGAATAGTGATCAATCCGAGGATGACGGTTGTTTACAATACTAGGATTCAAGCAATAATCCAAACGACCCGGGGGATATTCGCGGAGTTGTATCGGAAGCTTAAATTTTTTAAAAAGGACTAGATGAATACAAAAAACACGCTTCATTTGTTTCTTGCTGTAGTTATCGTTATTTTTGGAGCAATTTTCTTCGGAACAGCTGCGGGAAAACAAGATACAAAGACTCTCTCAATTTTTGTAGCGGGCTTTGTCGTTTTAGGAACATTTATTGCCCTAAAACAGAACATCTGGATTATTATCCCGATCTTTGCAATGTGGTCGGGGAAGGTATCCGTGCTCCCTCTCCCCTTCGCCGTCTCCAACCTTGCGGTGGGAATTGCAGTGGCGTCCTGGTTATTATTTCTTGCGACGAGACGACAAGTTTTCACCTTAAGTTATTCAAAATTTGACATCTTTTTAGGCATGTTGGTTGCTCTTCTGATCGCTGGTTACTTTCGTAATCCGGTTGGTCTGGCTTCAATCGGCGGTGGTAGCAATGTGGGAGCCCGACCCTATGTTGAGTGTATTATCGCATTCATGGGATACCTGATGCTATCGAATCAACAGGCCGACTCTAAGATGGTGGCCAGGCTGCCCTCTCTGCACATGTTCTCGGCATTCCTTATTGCAGGAGGGGGGGCAGTTGCGTTCCTTGTCCCAGGTGCGGGGCTATTGCTTTATCAGATTTACAGTGGGTTTCTTCCAAATGTCGCCACTCTCTTCGATCCGTATGGCGATAATTCTGATGCGATTGGTCGCACAGAATTCATTCGGCCCTTTGCCTTGGGTTCAGTGGCCTTGATTGGAGGTCTGATGATTCCATTCAAAGTCCTCCAACCTAAGTATTTCTGGTATGGTTGTCTTCTATTCCTTGCGGGTGTACTCGCTTTACTTTCTGGATATCGGAGCTCTTTGGTAGCTATCGTATTTTACTTTGTTTTTGGGAGTTGGCTGTGGCTGGGGTTGCGGGGCGTTTTAGTCTGTGCGGTTGGAGGTTCGCTGCTGATCTTTTTACTCGTAGTACTTCACCAGTTTGTGCCCCTTCCGGAACGGGCTCAGCGACCGCTCTCTTTTCTCCCCGGAAATTGGGATGAAAAAGTGATCCAAACTGGCAAAGACAGTAATGAATGGCGGTTTGAAATGTGGCAAATAGTTATCGAGGGCGATACCATTAAAAACTGGTGGATCGGCGATGGCTTTGGTTTTCCGAAGGCTGAGCTCGAATATTTCGGGGCGATGCAGCAATCAGGTAATATTTTGCCGGAGCAGTTGGCAGAGTATTTTATTATTACTGGTGGTCTTCACAGTGGGCCTTTGTCTGCCATTAAATATGTTGGTGTCATTGGGTTGGTAATTTTTATGATCATAGCTACTTTGATGGTGTTCGGTTATATTAAGCTTTGGAATAAATGTAGATATTGGGGCGTCGATCCTGGTGTTCAAGCGACCATTGGTTTTTACGCTATCTTTGCAGCCTATATTCCGCTAAAATACATCTTTATTTTCGGTGCATTTGATAGTGATTTGCCAATCGTTATTGTAAGCTTGGGAATTTACCGCCTTTTGGAAAAGGTTGTTCTTTCGGAGATTGAGAAGATGAAAGCAGAACCGAGCGCACTCGCAGAAGGAGATGATCCCGTTTTGACTGCAATTACTGGTTAGCAGTGAGACAGACCTTACGGCTTTTCACGGGTTCAGACCTGCAAAAGAGCAAAAAATCATCGATCATTCTAATCGGTGATCTTAAGCGTGTTTTTTCACGTAAGCTAGGTTCCCGTCAAAAAAAGAAATTCCAGTCAACGGTAAGGAGCTTCATGAGGAATTTGACGAAATCATCAGCACGAGTGAAAAGTTACTTCAGAGCCGAAATCATTCAATACGCAACTGAAGCTGCCTGACTACTAGCCTGGTTAAGATTCTTCCCAGGAGAGGTTTTTGGTAAAAGTATACGGACTATGCTGGGGGAGAAATATGGTGATTTTTTTTACCAGAATGCGGCAAATGAGTTGATGCCAGCTTGAGAGCCTTGAAATTTCTAATTGTGATGAGTAGCAGACCAAAAATATTACTATCATGTTACGCTTGTGAGCCTAACAAAGGGAGTGAACCGGAGGTAGGTTGGAGAGTGGCTCAAGGAGCAGTGGACTACGCCGATGTGACAGTTTTGACGCGGTCCAATAATCAGGAGACTATCGATGCTTCAAAAGAGTCGACTGAGGGGATCAACTTTCTCTATTTTGACCTTCCAAGAGTTTTTCGCGTTTTGAAGAAGAAAGGGATACTAGGGGTAGGTCTTTATTACGTTCTTTGGCAGATTGCCGCACGAATTTGGTTGCGAGAACGTATAAAAAAATTTGATCTTGTGCACCATGTCACCTTCAATGGATTTCAGTTTCCAGGTGCTTGGTGGGGAATCGATCAGCCAATTTTGTTAGGGCCCCTGGGAGGGGGAATGGTATTTCCTCCGGATATGTTAGGTTCGCTGGGGAGTGGTCTATCAAAGGAGAGGCTGAGGACTGCGATTGTCAGGAGTTTCAAGTGGAACCCGTTTTGGATGAGCTATCTCAGAAGTGCTGATCGAGTTTTAGGAGCAAATGTTGAAACGGCAAAATTGCTGGAGAGCGTCCGGGGTGGGGAGGTGGAGATGATGTTAGAGACAGGGTATGAAGTTTCCGGAGAGAGGGCAAAAGTTCATGATGAAGGTGGCAGTTGCGAGGTTCTGTGGGTGGGTGGATTGATTTCAAGAAAATGCCCGGTGATGGCGATCGAAATTGCGGAAAGGGTGCTCAAGAATGACGTAGATTTTGAAATGACGATCATTGGTGATGGCCCGATGATGGGGGAGTTAAGGGCGCTCATTCGGGAAAAGAAGTTGGAGTCATATATTAGATTGACCGGAAAAATACCCAAGGAGGAAGTGGAGCGACGCATGGAAAAAGCAGATGTCTTTCTTTTTACGAGCATGCGCGATACCTCCGGCAATGTGTTGTTGGAGGCGATGGCTCGTGAGCTTCCTTTGGTTGTTCCAAAGCATCAAGGTGCGGCACTAATTTGCTCAGATGAGCATGCGGTGCTGATTGACGTGGTAAATCCTGAGCAATTTGTAGAGCAAGCAGCAGCAGGTATTATGAAGTTGGCTAAGGATCAGGGTTTGAGGAAAAGGATGGGAGTCGAGGGGAAACGTAGATTGGAAACGAATTTTTCCTGGAATCGATATCATTCAAGGATGAAGTGTATTTACGAAGAAATTTTAGGAAGATGATCAAGAGTAAAGAGATCGATTTTACTCTTGTATCCCTAGATACAATTATGGCCATTAGATTGAAGGGTATCTGGAAAGCGAAGCCATCTCGGGATAGAGTGAGTGTGCAGCACTTGTTTCTTTCGGTGTAAATCGGCCCTTGGTAAGGGGCACTATTTCAACAAAAACTTTGGGGACTGTATAAATACAGAGTTATCCGCGGGGTGCAGCGTTGGCGCTACAAGGAAAATAAATAAGTAATTATTTTATGATTGCGAAAGATAAGTTTATTGAAAAATACTGGGGTGAAGTTGCGTCAAGAAACTGGACTGCGGTTGTATTGCATGACTGGGAAAAGATCCCTCATGCAATCACTTCTGATATTGACTATGTGATTTCCGGGCCAAGGCCATCAGAGTTAATTTGTTTGATTTCAGATTACTGTGAGACCAACGGGTGGAGTCTTACACAGATCATCGAACATGAAGTGGACGCTCTTTATTGCGTCTGTTTCCAGAAGGATGATCCTTTCGAGTGTGTGTTGCTGGATGTAACGTGGGACTATCGAAGAAAGGGGTTTGATCTGGTGTCGAATGAAATTTTGATTCGAGGATGTTGGATGCCTGAGGGAAAACCTTTCAAGGTGCCCGCTCCGTCAGTGGAGTTTCTCTATCGCCTGATTAAAGCTGCGGCTAAAGGCAAGGACTTGAAGGAGGTGGAAGGGCCGTTAAGAAAACTCGCAGATGCAGATTCAGAAGGATGTCAGAATGTCCTGAAGGAAGTGACCGGAAGGGACTTTGGGGGTGAGGAAGGGTCTTTTTTTTCGAGAGTTCAGGGGGAGTTCTTGAGTGATCCGTATTTTCAAAAAATACGATCAGGAAGAAAATTTGGAATCCGGGAGTTTCGGTTATATACGAAGCGAGTTCTCGAGCCAACCGGACTGATTGTGGAACTTCCTGAGGGTATCACTGATGACGTGATTGAGGCTGTTGGAAAAAAAATGGGTAAAGGTTTCCGAACGACAAGAATAGAATTGAAACGAGGCTCGTGGATTTCTGATTGGGTGGCGAGACGCAAAAGTGTTTTGGTTTTACGTAAAGGAAGTGCGAAAGGTGATCTGCTGTTGAAAGAAGCAACGGAGGTAGCTGAAATTTGTGTGAAAATCGTAAAGTTTTTGGCAAATCGGGTTGGGGTAAGAAAAAATAGATATCGGTAGGCCCACTTCAGGGGAATCGTTGGCAGACGACTTTTTATTGGGGACAAGTGTTCGATGCAGAAAGGTAAAGATATCGTCTCTATTTCTTCTGGAAAAGTTTTGTGGTGGCAAAGAAAAAAGCGACTTAATGTAAGTGAAAGCTCGATTACAGCCTTGAAATTTGTCTCAAAAGTTTTGTCTGTAATAGTTCAGTTTCGATGGTTTTTAGTAGTTGGAAAAAAGACCTCACCCGATTATTCCTTAGCTGTTTGAAACGCCCATCAAATGAATCAAGTTATTCTACCTGCCAGCAAAGTAAGCATTTCCCAGGCGATTTTCGGAACGAGTCGTCTTGGTGGAACCGTGCAACAATATGACAAGAAAAAATCGTGCGAGATTCTTGAAAGAGCTTTCGATTCAGGGATTTCGACCTTTGATACTGCGAACATCTATGCTCAGGGCAATAGCGAAAAACTATTGGGAGCGGTAATGAAACGGCATCGTGAGAAGGTGGTCCTGGCGACGAAAGGGGGCTATGCTTTCTCGAGCAAAGGACGACTTCTCTCGTTAGTTAAGCCGATGATTCGGAAGGTCATCGGATCCAGACCGGGATTGGTTCGAGCTGCCGGAAAAATGAGAGGGGGCCAAATGAAGCAGGATTTTTCAAGGGCTGGCCTGACGAAGTCTCTTGATGATAGTTTGAAGAGGCTCAAGTCGGATTATGTCGATATTTATCAACTCCATAGCCCAGATCAGGAAACGCTAGAAAAAGGAGAGGTTTTTGAGATTCTTGAAGATTTTAAGCAAGCCGGGAAGATTCGGGCTGCAGGTGTTTCTCTGCTTTCATGGGCGCAATTGGCTCATTGCTATGGGAAAGGGGTCGATTTTGCACAACTTGAAGCTGATTTTTTATCGGGCATTGATCGAAGCCGTGAACTTACAGCTGCTGCGAAAGATGGAATCGTGGTTGCGGCAAGGCAACCGTTTGGATCAGGTCTTGTTGCCAAGGATCCCAAAGATTGGGCAGAAGAGCAATTTGGAGGCGACTCCAAGAGGCTCGAGCGGGCCCGGCAACGTATGACGCAAATCAAGGAGATTGGGGATCCTTTCAAAGTGATTTTAAGACATGTGTTGCACAGTTCCCAGTATCCGACTTTTCTCTTTGCGACGACCAATTTGCGACACTTGGAGAGCAATTTTGAAATCATGGGAGAGGCACATCCAGATTCGGAAGAAGTCAATGCTCTTGCAAAGCTCTTCGTGGAGACATCACAATAGGATGATCTTTCAAAGGCCGCAGACCAAACTAGATTTGCGAAAAAAATTACATTTTTAAAGCATGCAAATTGAGGCATCCGAAATATCGAAGGGCACAGAGCTGGATTGCGATGTCGTGATCATCGGCAGCGGGGCGGCGGGAATCCCCTGTGCATGTGAACTCATTGCTTCCGGGAGAAAGGTGATCTTACTGGAAAGCGGCGGCTTGTCGGCTAATGCCGCAACGCAGGAGTTGGCAAAAGGAGAAGTGGTGGACGCGGCTCGGCACGGGCCTCTGGAGCAGTATCGCAAGCGAGTTTTTGGCGGGACGACAACTGTCTGGGGTGGGCGATGCGCCCCTTTCGATGAGATCGACTTTGAGAAACGGGGGCATATTCCCCACAGTGGCTGGCCGATTTCTCGTAAAGATCTCGAGCCCTTTTATAAGAAGTCGCAGGAGTATCTTTTTACCGGTGAGTTCGACTACGAAGCGGCCACTTCAATGGAGGATGGAAATCGGCCTGTGGTTCAGGGTTTGAGTGATGAGATTTGGCTCCAAGATCGCATTTGGAGATTCAGCCTTCCTGCGAATTTGGGAGCAGAGAATCGCGAGAAGTTGACGGACGCTTCCAACGTTCGCGTCATTCTGAATGCAAATGTTCTTAAGCTGAATACTGACGACAGTGGAGCTGAGATTTGCTCGGTGGATGTCGGTTGTCTTGATGGGAACCGTTTCCGGGTTTCAGCGAAGACCGTTATCGTGGCGGCCGGCGGCTTGGAGAGTGCACGCTTGCTGATGATTTCCAACGATGTTCACAAGAATGGAATTGGGAACGAGCATGACCAGTTAGGGCGCTACTATGGCTCACACGTGAGTGGAGATTTTGGAGAGGTTCAGTTTTCTCCAAAAGACTCTCAGGTTTTGTGGGAGTATCAGCAGACTCAGGATGGAGTTTATGCGAAGCGGCAGTTGAGAATTCGAGAGGAGGTCCAGCAAAAGGAGGGCCTATTGAACATTCGGTGTATCTTAACCCATCCTCCGTTTGCGGATGCAAGTCATGGAAACGGAGTTCTCTCAGCAGCCTATCTTGCGAAAAGATTCCTGAAGGGGCAGATTCCACCGGAGTATAGTAAGGAGCTTTCAGAAGCGGGATATCACAGCTTGCCGATGCACACTAGGAACGTCGTGCTTGGATTTTTTTCCTTAGCGAAGTTTGGCCTGCACTGGTTGAAGGATCGGATCCTTGCGCGAAGAAAGTATCCTTCGATTTCTCTCAAGAGTCGTGAAAATTGCTACACGATTCATTTTGATTCGGAGCAAACTCCAAATCCGGAAAGCAGGGTTCTCTTAGGAGATACCTTGGATGCGTTTGGTCAACCACTGCTGAAGGTAGATTGGAAGTACTCGCAGCAAGATGTCGATAGTGTGGTTCGATCTGCGGAACTTCTCCGAGCCTCCTTTGAGGAGTGTGGTGTCGGTGAATTTAAGCAAACGCCCGAAGAGACGAAAGAGATGATTTTGAAAGGGTTCGGTGTTGGGAGTCATCACATCGGAGCGACACGAATGTCCGATAGTCCGACGAGCGGGGTGGTCGATGCCAATTGTGAAGTTCACGGAGTGAAAGGGCTTTATATTGCGGCTCCCTCTGTCTTCCCGACCGGGAGTTTTGCGAACCCTGTTCTAACCACGGTTGCAATTGCCTTACGAATTGCTGATCGGGTCTCGCAACCGTAGCCACTCTGCATTGTTGGTTTAATCGCGACCTCGGAGACTCTACAATTATGGAATTTGGGAGCTGGAAAAAGGATCTTACTTCCGTGATGCCGCATCTTCAGCGAGTTGCGCTGGGAGAGAAGAAAGTGTCTGTGTTGGCCCTCAATGAGCGGGTTGCTCTGGGGCTCCCATCAGATCGTAATCTCGCAGCAGAAGTGGTGAAGCTCTTCCGACCAATGAAGGGAAAGGCCTGCTTCGCCGCTTCCTGTATCGAATCACTAAGTAGAATGGGGGTAGCGCCCTTAATGGGGTCTTCCTTCAAAGGGAATTTTCGAGGGGAAATTTCTTGGTTAGAGGATTGCGAATCGATTGGATTTTTGGGGTGCAATCCCGGGCATGGCTTACGGTGTGTTTTATTGTCCCGTGACAGTTCGAAAGAGTTTGTCGTGACCAAGTTGGCGGTTGAAGGGGCGCATCAGGATGTCGCGGAGGAGGCCAAAAAGTTGATGCAATTCTCGCAGAAGTTCGAAGGAGTCCCGGAGGTGATCTCCTTGGAGAGTGGAGACGATTGGTCGGCATTCTCAATGAGGCATTTAAAAGATCGCGGTCCCATGCGTCTGGACCAGGACTCGGTCATAGGGCTCCTTGATGGCTGGCTCGAAGAGGAATTTATTTCGCCCGTTTCATTGCCGTGGGTAAATTCGATCTTGCAGAAGGCCCCAGTAAAACTTGCTGCGGCGATCGCGGAGCAGAAGGTTAAAAGATCCCTACTTCACGGGGACTTTGCGCCATGGAATCTTCGCAGTGATCGGGGAAAGCTCATGGCAATTGACTGGGAGTGGGGATCACTGGACGGACTGGGAGGAATCGATCTGGGTCATGGTCTTTTAATGACCGGAAATTTGGTTGATGAGCTCAGGGGAGGAGAGCTTATTGAATCGGTAGTGACGCATGTGGGTGCCGGACCGCTCAAAAGGTATTTGGAAGACTGCGGTTGGGAGAATCCGAACGCATGGCTTGGCTTGGCCTTGTTGTATTCTGGTTCACAAGCAAACCTGGAAACCAAAGACGAGCTGAAGTATTTGGAATCGCGATTATGAAGATAAAGAAATGAGAATTCTTCAGATATTCAATCGCTACGTGCAAGAGGGTGGCGAGCAACAGGCGGTCCAAGAGACAGGGTCGGGTCTCGCACCGGAGCATGAAGTGAAGACACTTTTGTTTGATACGAGAGCTTGGGAAGAAAAGAATGGAGTGGGACAGAAGGTCCAACAAGCTCTGGCAATGGTCTGGAATCCGAAGTCGATTCGAACTGCCAAGGAAACGATCGACGAGTTTCGTCCCGATGTCATTGTCCTCCACAACATGATGCCGGTAGGCTCTGCTGCCTTGTTATATTGGTTGACCCGGCAAGCGATCCCAGTGGTGCAGTATATCCACAACTTTAGACCGTTTTCGGTAAGTGGGTATTTGTGGGCGGGAGACCAGGTGGAGCGGGCAGGGCTTCGATTGAATTTTATCCCCGAAATTAAGGATGGAGCGTGGCAGGATTCACGGGTCAAGACGCTTTGGTATGCCATGATCCTCTGGGGTCTTCATGCTTTGGGGGTCTGGAAGAAAATGACGCATTGGATTGCGATCTCACAGTTCATGAAGGAAACCTTTGCGGAAGCGGGGATACCAGCGGATAAGGTGAGCGTCGTGAAGCATGCTTGGCAACCCTTGGAAGAATTGGTGCCAAGAACTTCATTCGAAGCAAGCATGCCCTTTGTTTTCCTGGGACGCTTGAGTGCGCAGAAAGGAATAGGCACCCTTCTTGAAGCATGGACTCAGGTGGAAAAGGCGAGTCCGGAAGCCAGGCTTGTCATCTGTGGGGAAGGTCCGATGGAAAAGGCCGTCAGAGATTTTGCGGAGGGGAGAGATCACGTTACCTATAGGGGATTTGTTCGTGGTGAGAAAAAAGAGGCCCTTCTTAGAGGGGCCCGTTGCCTTCTTGCTCCGTCTATTTGGTATGAAGGCCTTGGTCTCGTGGCTTACGATGGATATGAATATGGACTTCCGGTCGTCGCAGCTAAATCGGGCGGATTGGCCGAGATTGTCATGAATGATGAAACGGGTTTCTTAATACCTCCTGGAGATTCGAAGGCTCTAGCGAATGGAATCGTAAAAATGTTGGGGTTGCCTGATGGTGGCGTGGCAATGGGGCTCCAAGGAAGAAAGTGGCTTGAGAAGAGCGCCACCAGAGAGCAGTGGAAAAAAGAGATGTTAAGTGTGTTTACGAAGCTGCACCCAAATTCAGGGAATTTGAATTGAGGTAAGGCGCAAAAAATCGTTAAATTCAGCTCCTCAGTTATCTATGAAAAAAGCGGACCCCCTGCCACGCCGCGTCTTAGTCTCAGCTTATGCTTGTGCTCCAGATCGAGGAGCAGAGCCCGGGGTTGGGTGGAACCTCGTCGCTATCATGGCGGGAGAGTATGGATATGAGTTGACCGTGATTACGCGGACGAAACATCGGGCGGCCATTGAGGGGAGTGAAGATCCAAGGGTTAAGAACGTGCGATGGATCTATGCTGACCCTCCAGAGTGGCTCTCCAATAAAAAGCGTGGTGCGATTGGCTTGAAGGCTTTCTATTTATTGTGGCAAAGAAAGATGCATGAGGCGGCATTGGAGCACATGCGGATGCATCGAGTGGATCTCGTGCATCACCTGACTTTCGGCAGTATTTTGCCGGCCACGATCTTGGCCGATTTGGGCCTTCCTTTGGTCGTTGGCCCGGTGGGAGGAGCAGAAATGAGCCCCCCCGAGTTGGTGAGTGATTTGGCACCAAGGCTTTGGATTAGGGATCGGTTACGGGCAGGGCTTTATTATTTTGGGAGCCGTCTCTCATCAACAAGGAGAACGTATGGGGCGTGTTCTGTGGCGCTTGGGGCGACCGAGCCTTCGGTGCAGTTGTTGCGAAGTCTGGGTGCCAAGGATGTTCGCTTAGTTCCCCAGTCCGGTTGTGGAGATGACGAGGTGGCGGCATTTTCCGAAGAAAATCCAGTCGTTGATGGGGCCCCTCAAGGTCCAATTAGAATTTTAAGCGCTAGCCGGCTGGTACACTGGAAGGGGGTCGATCTCTCTATCGATGCCGTTTATCAAGCAGTCGAGGCAGGGCACGACGTGCAGCTCACGATTCTTCAAGAAGGACCGGAGCTTCCGGCGCTCAAGAAACTGGTCGAGAAGCGGGGGCTCACGAAGCGGGTCAAATTTGCCGGAAAGCTCGATTCGCTGGAAGATGTCTATCGTAGGATGAGAGAATCCGATGCGTTGATACATCCAGCAGTGAATGAGGCATTCGGTCAGTCGGTTCTGGAATCTCTGGCTTTGGGCCGACAGGTGATCTGCTTGGATTGGGCGGGACCTGGAATGATTGTTACGAACGATTGTGGCCTCAAAATTGAGGTTGGGAATCGGAAGAAGATCGTCGAGGGTCTAGCCAAGGCGATTGGCCAACTTGAGAAGCGAAGAGCTGATTGGTCAGCCATTCAGGATGCCGCAATTGCGCGATCCAAGGTCTTTAGTTGGCGGCAAGTGGCCAAGGAAATCAATCGTGCTTATCGAGTCTGCCTGGATCAAAAAGCGAAATAGTCGCCGAACCATCCCATCACAATTTTACCTATCAATGATCCCTGATTTTACGATTGTAACCGCCAGTTACAATTACGGGCACTTCATCCGAGAGTGCCTAGAAAGCGTTGCGAATCAAAAAGGGGCGACCTTTGAGCACTTGATTTTCGATGGTGGTTCAACAGATGATACCGCTGAGATCGTCGCGCAATTCCCTGCCGTCAAATTCACGCAAGAGCCCGATGAGGGAATGAGTGATGCCATCAATAAAGGGTTTGCCGCGGCGAAAGGTCGATGGGTTATGTGGCTCAATGCCGATGATCGCCTCAAGCCCGGAGCGTTGAAGGCCGTTCTTGATTTTGTTAAACATCAAGACGAGGCAGATGTGATCTATGGAGGTTGGGACTTCATTGATAAAAAAGGGGAGCATATTCGATCGATGACTCTATTTCCTTTTGATAAACCAATGTTAAGTTACTTGGGGTGTTATATCGGTTCAACATCTGCGTTCTATCGAAATTCTACTGTGATCGGCGAAGGGCATTGGTTGGATAAAAGTTATGGTTACATCATGGATGGTGAATTTTACAACCGACTTGCAGCACTGGGTAAGAGATTCGTGTATATGCATGCCTTGCTTGCAGACTTTCGTATGCACGGAATGAATCTGAGTTTTAAGCACAAGGATTCATCGAATGCTACCGAGCAGCTGGTTCTTGAGAAACAGCATGCGGAATCGATCGCCATTAGACGGGCCTATGGATGGCATAAGTTGACCGAACCGCCTTGGGTCTGGTTTACAGATGGAGTTATCTATTTGTACTTTCGCATCAAGAAATTTGTAGCAAAGCGTTTTTACAAAGCGTTTAAAACTCTCATCGATTTACCTCGTGAAACCAGCAAAGCTGAGAGCGGGCCAAAAGAGCAGGCAAAGAATTCATGAATCTTCGCAGTCAGGCTGGTCTCAGAGAGTTTGTAGCGGCTCAAGAAGGGAAGGTCGCATTTCTTCGCTTCGAGCGCTCTGGGCTGAAGCAGGGGCCTTTAAGCGATTGGGATATCGCGGTAGAAAATCACGCGCCAGCGATGAAGGCGTGTGATGGTCTTTACGGAACTCCGTGGACGAGGATTCCGAGGCAGTATGTCGTCCAATACTTTTTTGACTGGGGGCAATGTGATTTACTACCAGTCTTCGAATGGAATGGGATTGAATACCTCGACCAGAAGTTATTCTGGAGCAAGGTGGCTCCGCTTGAGAAAGACGGAATTCCGCGTCCAGCTTTGGGCCATGACGCATACATCGCATGGATGACGGGGCTTTTGTGGGGGCGTAGGTATAACAAGCGCTACCGTAATTTCATCAAGGAAGCGGCAAAGAAAGATGAAGATAATTTCAGAGAATGCCTCCGTGCGGCTTTTGGTAACAGGCTCGCAGAAAACCTCTTCCAGATTGCGGCAAGAGGAGATGCTGGGGTTGCTACCCACTGGGTGAGCTCCATGAGGTTTGCATTAGCGAGGCGGCAGATGGTTCGCCATCCGCTTAAGACGGCTACCAACGTGGTAAAGCACTGGCTTTGTGAATGGCGATTCCATCGTCGATTAGCATTACCTTGGGTTGGAATTCTCGGTCCCGATGGGAGTGGCAAATCAAGTGTGATCGAGGAGCTTAATAAACGACTTAAACTTTCAAGAATTAAAGTCAGAGCGATCCATTGGTTGCCTAAGTTGAACCCGGCGACAGGAGACTCTAATATCGTTATTACAGATCCGCACGCGCAACCTCCCAAATCAGCATTTCTATCCAGTCTTCAGCTGGTCAAGATCGTGCTCTATTGGTGGTTGGCTTCGATTCGCTACCTCTTCCATTTGAGAGCAAAGAAAGAGATGGTGCTCTCTGATCGTTTTTACCCGGACCTGCTTGCCGATCCGCGGCGTTATCGTTATGGAGCCAGTAGTAAGCTTGCGGAACTTGCGTTTAAATTGATCCCGCGACCTGATCGGGTGATCATTCTACATACTGATGAAGAAACGATCTTGAAGAGGAAACAGGAGGTTTTGCCAGAAGAGTTGGCGAGGCAGCTAGAATGTTACAAGAGTATCGCGGAGGAATTGGGTGAGCGGGCGGTCTTGGTTGATTGTGGTCAGGAATTGGATGTGGTAACTGACGAGGTATTAGAAGTTGTTTTGGAAGCTCTCGCCGAACGAAGACGATGATAAGGGTTGCTCATATTCTATCTTACTTCCCTGGACAGGAAGGTTTGACCAGCTTCTGCCGAGGGCTGGGAGCCGCGTTCGAGGATGTTGAAGGTATTGATGTGCCGATCATCACCTTTCGGGCGAAGCCAGTCAGGAAAGCGACTGGAAAGGAGCCTCCCCAGATCAAGTTTCCGCACCACAATCGTCATCCTTTTGATCTGCCGAAGGCCTTTCTGAATGCGTTAGATTCGAAAGAGCTCGAATTGGACGGGGCAGTTCTTCATGGGACATACAGCCCGCAGGTCTTTGCGCAGGCTAGGGCGCTTCATCGGCGTGGGATTCCATACATTTTTGTCCCTCACGACCCTTATGTGAGAACTCTCCAGAAGCATAAAGCGTTTCGCAAGTTCCTCTACTGGCATTGTTGTGAGAAATGGGTGATCCAACACGCGGCTGCGGTCCAGCTCTTGTCCTCTGAGCATGAGGGGCCGCTTAGAGAGCAAGGGATAACGACCCCTGTATTCACGGTGGCGAATGGGTGCGATACTGATGATTTGGTTCATCTGGCACCAGATTCCCGGATTCCCGGCTGCGAGGAGGATTTTAGGATCCAATATTTGGGCAGAATGGATCGGAATCACAAGGGTCTAGATCTCCTTATTAAGGGGTATGCGCAGTTCTTGAAAAAAGTGGGGAGTTCTGAGAGAATCCAGCTCGTTTTGAGTGGGAATGATTGGGAAGACCGTGGGTTTTTAGAAGATTTGGCAAATTCTCTTCATTTGGGTGCGAACATCCTGTTCACAGGGCGACTCCCAGAACACTCGATCACGATCCACTCACGGGCTGATTTGTGCGTTCTGGCATCGAGGTTCGATGGATTTGGACTCACGATTGTGGAGGCGATGATGGCGTCAAGACCAGTTCTGGTGTCGACAAGGGCGGGCATTGCAAATCACGTGAGAAAGTCGAATGGAGGTTTCCTGGTGGAGCCTGACTCCAAGAGTATTGCGGAAGGATTACTTGAGGCTTGGAGGCAGCGTAATTTCCTGAAGGAAATTGGAGTGAAGGGGCATCAATATGTGACGCGTGAGCTCACGTGGGCATCAATCGCGGCCCAATCGGCTGCTGCTTACACTAAATTTTTCCCCCTTGACGAAGGAAGGAACGCGACCGATTCTAAAATTGAAAAATTTAATTTTTAAAAATTCGTGTTTCAAAAAAGTTCAGACATGAAAGAGAGTAAGAAAGTTTTGGCTATCGTGCTAGCGACTGCTCTTGTTGGCTTCCAGCCGCTGAGTGGTGCGATCGACTACGATGGCGACGGAGTCTCTGAATTGTGGGCCCAACTGTATCCGCAACTTGCACACGATCAGCGTGATAGTGATGCGGATGGTCAATCAAATTTCGCAGAATCGGTGGCCGGGACCGACCCGACAAATCCTTCGAGTCGGCTAGAGTTGAAAGTGCACTCGTTGAGCGTCAATACGATAACATTTGAGTGGCAAACGATCATCGGTAAGACTTATCGGATTCAGCGTTGGTCGCCGCAAAGCGGAGAATGGGAAGCGCTTGTTACTTCCCCGACGGCGACAATTTCTGAGATTCGACAAGTCGTTGTTCCGGCGGTCGAACCTGTGGGAGTTTATCGGATGAGCGTTGGCGACGTGGACCAGGACGCTGATGGTCTGACTGCCTGGGAAGAGGCCCTCTTTGGCTGGAGTGATAGTGATCCGTTCAGTGCGAACGGTGGCGAGATGTCTGATTTTTCTTTTGCTAGCAAATCTCTTGAAGCTCCTGAGGGCATTCTCCTTACTGACGGTAGATCCATTCCACAAAGACTGCCGACGGCGAGTGAAGCTGCCCGATTTCTTGTTCAAGCATCTTTTGGGCCGAATGAGGAGGAGATTGAAAAGGTGACGAACTTGGGGTTCTCAGCTTGGTTTGAAGGGCAATTGAGTATGCCGACGACGACGACGCAGGCTAGCATGTTTTCTACCGGGCAACCTTTTTCAGCCGGATTGTGGAGGCACGGATGGTGGCGTTCTGCGCTCATTGCTCCCGACCAAATGAGGCAAAGGATGGCGTATGCCTTGAGTCAAATTTTTGTTGTTAATACAGAGAGCGGGACGGTAATTGGTGACAACGTCACGACGCAGGCGCGCTACTATGATCCGCTTTTGACTGAAGGCTTCGGATCGTTCCGGGATCTATTGGAGCACGTGAGCTACAGCCCTGCGATGGGCTTTTCCCTCTCCCACCTTAATAATCGTAAATCTGACCCAGCGCTGGGGCAATTTCCTGATGAAAACTTTGCGCGGGAGATCATGCAATTGTTCACGATTGGCTTGTGGAAGCTCAATCCTGACGGGAGCCGACAGATTACGGATGGTGGATTGTTCATTCCGACCTACGACAATTCGGTGATCACTGAAATGGCAAAGGTTTTCACTGGGATGAGCCACTCTCGTGTGAACAGTGGAGAGATAGCAACCAGCTTCTACCAGGGAGCTCAAGGTAATGATTACCAATATCCCATGAAGGTTTGGGATGAGGAGCATGAGCCAGGGATCAAAGTCTTGTTTGATGGCGTAATTGTTCCTGAGGGGCAGTCTGGTGAAGAGGACGTACAGCAAACTCTCGACGCTTTGTGCGCTCATCCCAATGTCGCTCCTTTTGTAAGTAGGTTATTGATTCAGAGATTTACGAGTTCCAATCCTAGTTCTGAATATCTCACGCGGGTGTCCCGAGCATGGGAAATGGGCGAGGGGAACTTGGAACACGTCATGAGGGCAATCCTTTTCGATTCCGAGGCTCGAACGATGAGCCACGGAGGGGGAATTCGAGGCAAGGTGAGGGAGCCGCTCATTCGAATGACTCACTTTATGAGAGCCTTTGGCGAATTGGACGAACCCGGAAAATTTGGTGTTTTCGCCAACAAACTAAAATCGGATATGGGGCAGTTTCCGATGTCATCCCCAACAGTGTTCAACTTTTACCTCCCTGATTACTTGCCACAAGGCGAGCTTCAATCTGAGGGTCTTTTTTGTCCAGAGCTTCAGATCGCGACAGCGAGTTCGCTTCTCGCAACGCACAACTTATTTGCGGGCACTGTAAATTCAGGACATTGGGTTCGTGGAGTCGATTACACGCAGGAGCTTATTTTGTTGGCAGAAGACAACGATTCGCTCTTGGACCATTTTGACCGATTAATGACTTATGGGGCCATGTCGGGAGAGACGAGAGCAGCCGCAAGAAGTATGCTCGAAGTATTTAGCAATCCAGATACTAAGATTCGTCAGGCTCTGCAAATGATCATCAATTCCCCAGACTTTAGCATTTTGCGATAGATGAGAGAAAAACAGGAGAACTTAAATCGACGGACCTTTCTTGGAGAGTCGAGTTGTGCAGCAGTTGGTTCGATCGGGGCGCTATCAACGATGCTCAATTTGAAGCTGATGAGCTCATTGTCGGCGGAGGAAGTGAATCCTGGTGGAGATTATAAAGCGCTCGTCTGCGTGTATCTGGCTGGAGGGAACGATTCCTTCAATATGCTTGCCCCGGTTGATGAGGTTGGCTTTGACGAGTATTCGGTCGCCCGGGGATCCATTGGTCTGGCGGTTGACCAGTTCACTCCTCTTAACTATGCCATCCCGGATGGCAGGAGCTTGGGGATTCAATCGGAAATGGCAGAGTTGGCGGCGCTCTTTCAATCCGGCAAGGCTGCATTTGTCGCTAATGTGGGTACCTTGGTAGAGCCAACGGATTTATCCGCCATCCTTAATCAGACCGCCAAACTTCCTTTGGGGCTTTATTCCCATTCTGACCAAGAGATCCACTGGCAATCGAGTCTCCCTGACACACGCACCTCTAGTTCTGGTTGGGGAGGGCGAATGGCTGATCTTTTGCGTGACCTCAATGAGGATGGAGGGGTGTCGATGAACGTGTCTTTGGCCGGGACCAATCTCTTTCAGGTTGGGGATTCGACTTCTGTTTTTGCTAAAAATCCCGGAGATATTCCCGGTATTACCAATTGGAATGACCCGAATCCCGTGAAACGAAATGCAATCCAAAGCATCTTGGAAGCGGAGTATGAGAATGTCTTTAAGAGAGCGCTAGCTACGAGAACGCGAGATGCGATTGAAGCTGGCGAAGCGTATCGAACAGCATTGCAGGGGATTCCTGCACTCGCATCTACCTTTGACTCCCAGAACCCACTTTCGCTTCAACTGAAGGATGTTGCTGAAACGATCGCAGCGCGCGAAAATCTGGGGAAGAAACGCCAAACCTTTTTCGTGAGGGTCGGTGGCTGGGATCATCATGGTTCCCTGAATTCTCATCCTGCCATGCTAGGGTCGCTCAGTCAGGCAATCGGAGAATTTCAGGTAGCAATGAGTGAGCTCTGTGTGGAAGATCAAGTCACCCTGTTCACGGCATCTGACTTTGGCAGGACACTCTCACCGAATGGGGGTGGTAGCGACCATGCATGGGGCGGCAATCAATTCATCGTTGGAGGAGCAGTTGAGGGAGGAAAAGTCCATGGTATTTATCCGGAGTTGGCCCTTGGAAATAATTTAGATGTCGGAAGAGGTCGAATGATTCCGACAACGTCAGTAGATGAGTATTTTGCCGATTTGGCGCTCTGGATGGGGGTCTCACCTCAGAATATTTCGAGCGTCCTTCCAAATTTGTCTCGTTTTCACAGTGTCGTTGACTCCGGGGCTCCGATCGGCCTTTTTGGTGCATAGCCGCTGAGAGGAAAGCACTTGTTATTTGTTAGTAATCAGATTAATTTAAGAGAAGTGGTTGGAAGCAACGAATCTAAGAATGTGCTTCGCTCTCCCTTGGGTTGGCCCAAGCCGGCCTTGATCTTCACTGGTCTTTCGGCATTGCTACTTCTTTACTTTTACGTTTTTCACAATTCCTATCCCACGACCAATGGCAAATCCTTGGCTGGCTGGGGGTGGCGTGCTTGCAACTCGGACAATGGATTCTTGCATGGGCGTTTCATTCCTTTCGCCTTTGCGGTCATGTGCTGGCTTGGATGGAAATGCGCAAAGGGTGAAGAGGTAAAGCCGAGCAATTGGGGTTTAGCAATTTTGGCTGTGGGATTGATTCTCTATGTGGGATCAGTGAGAACGATTCAACCGAGGATTGCGATCATCGGATTGCCCTTTACGATTCTCGGAACTCTTTATTTTCTTTTTGGTTTTCAGGTGACCAGACACTTTATCTTCCCCGCATTTTTTTGGTGGTTTGCGATGCCAGTTCCTGGTCTTGAGACGGCATTGACCGGGCGCCTTCAGCTCTTGGTGACAGAATTCTGTTTCTATACTGGCCAGTTTGTCGGGATGGACTTGGTTCGCCAAGGGAACACGATCACCATCCTTTCCGGGAGCGGGGAAAGTTCGATGGATATTGCGGAGGGGTGCAGTGGCATTCGATCCTTGATGGCGTTAACGATGATCGCAGCAGTGTTTGCTCATTACACTCAGAAGAGTCTTTGGAAGAAAGCGGTCCTTTTTGGCTCCTCATTACCCTTGGCGATTATTGGAAACTTCGGAAGGATCTTTACGATTCTGGTGATCGCCCAGATGGGATTCGCAGACTTCGCTATGAAGACCTTCCATGATTGGGCGGGGCTTTTGTTCTTTTTTCCCATTGCGCTATCGGGCCTGTATTTGATCGATTACTTGCTCAATATTCGTGAGCGCCGAAAGCGGAAGAAGAAGGTCTCAGTTTCGCGAAAGAACACGCCTCAGATTGCCAAATGACCAAGCGAACGATCGTATTATTTTGTTTCATCTTCGGGATGTTTGGGGCGTTGTTTCTGCTTCCCGTCACTCCTGGAATGAAGCCCTCAAGGCTTGTCAAAGATCTTCCGGATCAGCTTGGAGATTGGCGGGGAACTCCAAGGGAGCCAGGAGCTTTGGAGAAAAAGGTTCTGGCTCAGGATACTGAGTTCAGGCGGATGGAGTATAGTGATATTACGGGGGAACGGCCCTCTATTGAGACTTCCATTGTTTTCTCAGGGAAGAATCTTAGCCAAAGCATTCATCGCCCTGAGGTGTGTCTCCGGGCGCAAGGGTGGACCTTCGTTCATGAAAATTATCTTCAGTTACAGGGAGTCTTGTCTTCTGGTGCGCCTCTTCCGGTGAAGGAGCTGATTTGTAAAAGAATAGCGATGAAAAATCCTGAGAAGGATGGAGATAAACCGACTCCTTATCTAACAGAGGACGGAAAAGAAGTGATTCTGTGGCGGGTGTTTTATTATACCTTTTTTGGCCATGAAGCTATTGTAGCTGGGCACTATCAACGGACGATCGTGGATATGAGGGATCGATTGTTCAAGGGTTACGACCAACGTTGGGCTTACGCGACCTTTTCTTCTTACATCACTTCCAAGCACACCGAGCAGGGGATTATGCTTACAGGGGCTCCAAATTTCAATGAGGAAGAGACGAAGGAATTAATTAAGGATTTCTTAAGGGAGTTCCTGCCGGTCGTTGTCGCGGAGCCACGCAGCGGTTATGATCCATCACTGGAGGAGGGCAAGAACATTGGACTATGAGGCGTAGAGGGCAAAACGAACTATTCTCGACTCAAATTCTTCAAGTCTTTGATGCGTTGATTGTATGGTTGTGCTTCGTCCTAGCGGCGGCACTGCACCCCTCGATCCGGAGTTTCGCTGGAATTGGTAATATTGATGCCTATGGGCTCGGGGATATGATGTGGATTGTCTATATCGTTGTTCCCCTGACCCCGCTCATTTTGGAGAAATTTCAGTTTTACGAACAGATTGCGACGAAGAAACGGGTTAAGGTCATCAATGAGCTTTTTCAGAGTATTCTTCTCGTCGGATTGATTGTCGCGTTGGTCGAGGTCGTCTTTAAGTTCTCTGGAACACGGCGCCTGATTTTTGGCACCGGTCTCTTTTATACCTTTGGATTTCTTTGGTTAAGGAGTGTGATAACGCGACGCGTGCTGCTGGAAAAATCGAAGCGGCCCGAAAACTTAGACCATGTTGTTCTCGCGGGGAATAGCGAAGAGATTGCTTCGTTTCTTAAGGAAGTGGAATCCGAGCGACTGCAAACGTGGAGAATCGTGAGCCACTTTGATATGGCTGGGAAAACGGTGGATGAACTTGGTGATCTCCTTAAAAAGGAAGCAGTCCAGAGAGTGGTTTTCCTAACCCGGCATACCGAGTTTGAGAGGGTCGCTAGGGCCGTAGGTCTTTGCGAGATTCAAGGAGTTGAAGCCTGGCTGGATGCGTCATTTCTTAAAACTCAGGTCACCCGACCGACCTTTGACGTAATCGGCGGGCAGCCTATGTTGGTTTTTAGCTCTACTCCCGAGCTTTCCTGGCAGTTGTTTGCGAAGCATCTGTTGGATTTCTTTGGGGCCGTTTTTATTCTTCTGGGTACTCTACCGTTCTGGCTGCTTGCCTGGGTAGGGATCAAGTTAGCAAGCCCAGGAGCGCCGGTGTTCTTTTCCCAGAAACGGTCTGGTCTCTACGGTAAAGTGTTTTCTATTTATAAGTTCAGGACGATGGTTCCTGACGCCGAAGAAAGGTTGAGAGAAGTGAAGGAAAGTCACGGCAATGAAGTGGACGGGCCTGCCTTCAAACTTGATGACGATCCCAGGATCTTTCCTTTTGGGAACTTTCTTCGAAAATACAGTATCGACGAGTTGCCACAGTTGATAAATGTGATCAAAGGAGAGATGAGTCTTGTTGGTCCGAGGCCACTTCCTGTGCATGAAATCGAGGCGATTGAAAATTCCGCCCACCGCCGGCGCCTTAGTATGAAACCTGGCCTGACATGTATTTGGCAGATCACCGGGCGGAGCAATATCACCGATTTTGATGAGTGGGTGAAGCTGGACACTCGTTACATTGATGAATGGTCGATCTGGGGAGATGTGCTGATTTTACTCAAAACGATTCCTGCGGTGGTCTTCAGAAAAGGAGCCAAGTAAAATTTTTGGTTCAAATGAGATCATTTAAACGCGAAATACTTCATTCAGGGTTGGTTGCCTTGGGCCTGATTTATATCCTGCTAACGGGGGTTGATCTCGATTATCATCGAGTGGGCTGGGGAGTGTTCCTTTTGGGATTCTCTGTTTTTCTCGTCGTGGTGAAGCTGGGTGGTTCGATACAGCCGAAGGCTTCTTTCTTGGCTGCTGTAGGTTTTGCTGGAAGCTACTTCATCGTCCGAGCTCTCCTGGGTGGTCCGGTGGGGCTGGCCGTATCCGAGAGCTTTCTGGTGGTCATTTTTCTTGGGATTTACTTTGCGATCTCCCAGGCCGGTTCATCATTTCTCAAAGTCCTGCTCTTCGCAGTGCTGGGAATGAGCTTGGCGCAGATTGTGGCAGCGATAATTCAGTTGACCTCTGAGCAGCCCTTTTATGTTTTCTCAAATATTCAGAACAAGCTACCAGGCCTCTCGGGATTCTTCGGGCATTACAATCCGTTTGCAGCATTCTGTAATGTGAGTCTTCTTGTTCTCTTACCAGTTCCCTTTCTGGTGAACATGCGGGCGATTTGGAAAGTTTGCCTTTTTGTGGTGATGGGACTTTTGGTGGCGGCGACTTGGTTCAGCGGATCCCGTGGTGGTTGGCTGGGCCTTACTGGTGGGGTGGGAGTTTCGCTGTTCGCTTTTTGGTGGACGCTACATTCGAGCAAAAGCCCGCGGGCGTTCCTCGCCGGAATTATCGCGGTGGTGGGGTTGGTGATTGGACTCAGTACTAGCTGGGCAGTCATTTCTTATAAAACTGCGGAACGAAAAGGCGAAGGGGCTTCAGCTGAATCAACCATAGTCACTGGGGGGGTGAGGTCATCTCTTCAAGGAATGGCCTTTGACAGTTTTTTGGAATCACCCGTAGTTGGTCATGGAGCGAGAGCCTTTTCCTACAAGGTCATTCAGGATTGGGACACGGAGCGTCTCTACAGCTTCACTGGAGACCCTGAGTTCGTCCATAATGAGTATCTTGAGACTTTAAGCTCATATGGGTTTGTTGGGTTTATTTTGGTTCTACTCGGATTGGGATCCCATGGCGTGAAGGGGGCGGTCGCGTTGGTAGATCGACCGCAAGGAGCTGAAGAAGCTCTCGAGCGGGCTTTTAAAGTGGGTGCTTACGGAGCGCTCGCGGCTCTTCTTCTTCAGTCCTATTTTAGTTTCTTAATGCACGTTCCGGCATTGATTGGATATTGTGCGGTGCTTGTCGCGATTCTGGCTCGAGGAGGCTCGAGAGAAAATCCCGGAAAATTGGGGAGTGGCTCGAGAGGAATTTGTTCATTACTCATCGCAGTGCTGACGATCTTCGCCGGGGCTCGCGCAGGGGTGGCAGATTTTTGGGCTCGAAAAGCAAACAATTACGCCGAAGATCGGGGAAACATCAATGCTCAGTCGGCCACTATTTCAGCGCTTTGGAAGGCCGGTGAAGCCAGCAAAAGCCCTGAACACTACGAAATAGCGGGCCAAGCTGCGATGGCGTATGCGAATCAAGCGAAAGAGGTGGGAGATAGCGAATTTGTTGCCCAGTTTAATCACGATGCAAAAGTGTCCTTCGAGCAGGCACTTGTTGTGAACCCTTATTCGCAGGTTGCCATTGCCAGTTTACCAAGGACCTTGGATTCTGAGGGAGATTACAAAGGTTCCGAACCACTGCATCAATTGGCGGTTGAAAGACTTTCAACGAGGGAGCATCATCTTGGGGTTAATTACCACGCAGGACGAAGCTCCTTTTATAGAGCGCTCCAGCTCCTACGAAAAGGTAAGGAAAACGAAGCACGACGCTGCTTGCGCTTGGCAAGTGCAAGAATCAAGAATCACCAGCGTCTGGAGAAATGGCCGGGTCCGACAGGTGAACGCAAGGAGTTCGTTGAACAGGTGCTTCGCTGGGATGCCCTATTGGATGGAGAGAATCTCTACAGGGCGGGCCACCAAACATGGATGAAGCGTGATCCAGAGCGTGGGCTGGCCTTGATGCTGGAAGCCAAAAAGAGGTATGACAAAGCCCAGCCGATTCTCCGGGGGCGTCAATCGATTTGGAATGTGCAAAGCGGATTGCTGCTTGAGCATATCGCGCAGATTAAAGCTGGGAGAATCGCCCCGGCAGAGATTTCTGGCGAAGAGGTAGAACGAATTGCGGCAGGACTTGAATCCGGCTCCTCAACCCGCTAAACTCAATTCTATGAGAGCAGACTTCGGAATGAAACTCTTCACCGGCACTTCCCATCCGCAGCTTGCGGAAGGGATTGCCTCCTGCCTCGGATCAAAACTTGCAGACGTCAATGTGACGGCTTTTCCAGACGGAGAAACATTCGTGAAAATTAACGAAAATATCCGAGGCGAAGATGTTTTTATTATCCAGCCAACGTGCCCGCCGACCAACCATAATCTCATGGAGTTGATGATCATGGTGGATGCGGCGAAGCGCTCGAGTGCGGGCCGGATCAATGCGGTCATTCCATTCTTCGGATATGCGCGGCAGGATCGTAAGGATCAGCCTCGAGTCCCCATCACGGCGAAACTGGTTGCGGATCTTCTTTCGGCTGCTGGGGTGGAGCGGGTGGTGACGATGGATCTTCACGCGGCTCAGATTCAGGGGTTTTTCAATATTCCGGTCGATCACCTCTATGCGAAGCCGGTGATCTTGCGCGCTCTTACCGAGCATTTCGGAGAGGATTGTGACAACCTGACGGTGGTTTCACCTGATGTAGGCGGGGTTAAAATGGCCCGTGCTTATTCTGATGCGCTGGGCGCTAGTCTTGCGATTGTGGCGAAGCACCGGGTCAGTGCGACCGAGGTGGAGGCGATGCAGTTGATTGGTGATGTGGAAGGGCGTGATGTCGTGCTTATTGATGACATGACCGAAACTGCAGGGACCTTGTGCGCTGCGGCGGATATCCTGAAGGAGAATGGAGCGAAGCGAATTTTCGCGGCCGTTTCGCACGCGGTAATTGGTGATTTGGGGCATCAGCGAATCAATGACTCTGTGATCGAGACGGTCATTACGACGGACTCGACTCCGGTGGTCGCGACAAAAAAAGTGAACCCAATCTCGATTGCGCCGCTTCTGGCTGAGGCGATCCACCGGATTCACATCGGAAAATCGGTGACTTCTCTCTTTGACATCGACGGTCCCTCCGTGTAATCAACCGCCCGGCGCGACAGCTTTCGCGCGATTATTCACCCTTTTACTACCATGTCGACGACTCAAACTCTCGAAGCTACCACACGTCAGCGCACCGGCTCCGGCGTGCTCAAGCAAATGCGCCGCGAAGGCTACCTTCCTTCTGTAATCTATGGAAAGGGATCCGAGAACGTCAACATTAAGGTCCACACCAAGACCCTCACTGATATGCTGGCACAAAGCGCTTCGACGAATATTATCGTGGATCTCGAAGTTGAAGGCTCGGGAACGCAGAGCGCATTTATTCAGTCGACTCAGAAGGATCCTCTTACTGGGCATCTTCTCCACGCCGATTTCCTTGCAGTGGATGATTCGACCGTGATTCACGCCAGCCTTCCTGTAGTTTTGAATGGTGAGCCAACCGGAGTGAAGAACGGTGGAATTTTGGAGCAGATGATCCACACCCTGGATATCGCCTGTTCGCCAAAGAATCTTCCGGAAATTCTCGAAGCAAATGTTGAAGCGATCGAGATCGGGGAGTCCCTCACGGTGAGTGACCTCGAGTTCCCTGAAGGGGTGACTCCTGCTCTTGCCGGTGATGTCCTCGTGGCCATCGTTAACGAATCCCGCGCGACCTTGTCTGAGGGAGAAGATGAGGACGGTGAAGCTGCTGCCGAAGCCGCTCCTGTGGAAGAGGCTGCTGCGGAGTAAGCTCTGACGAAATTCTTTCAAAACGTCCGTCACTTTAGGTGGCGGGCGTTTTTTATTTCCGCGGGCCCTTTCTAGGCGCAGTCTCCAACCGAATGTCTCAGCTCAAAGCGATTGTCGGACTCGGAAACCCCGGGGATCAGTATGTGCGCACCCGTCACAACGTCGGATTCAGTGTTTTAGATCTCGTGGCGAAGCGTGAGGGGGCGCAGTTTCAGGTGGATGGCAAGTGGGAGGCCAAGACCTGTAAAATCGGTGGCGTGACTTACCTGCAGCCACAGACCTATATGAATGAAAGTGGCCGTTCGATTGGGAGCATTTCCCGATTCTACCGCTGGGCCCCAGAAGAGATATTGGTGGTTTTTGATGATGTCTCGCTTCCCCTGGGGGATCTACGCTTCCGCATGAACGGTGGGCACGGTGGCCACAATGGTGTAAAATCTCTCCTCGCTCACCTTCCCAATGATGCTTTTCCGCGGTTCAAGTTCGGCATCGGAGCGTCGTCAGGTGAGCAACTTGTGGGGCATGTTTTGGGAACCTTTGCAATGGACGAGAAGGAACTCTTAGAAAACACACTTGCAACAGCTGCCGATGCTGTCCAACTTGCAGTTTCAGCAAGTGTAGAAGCAGCTGCTAATCAGTTTAACGTCAAAAGTAAGACTCAAAAAACCAATCCCGAACACCAAGAGGAAGATGAATCGCAAATACGAGGGGACGATTGTCCTAAACACACAGGGGAGTGAAACCAGCATTGATGATCTTGTGAGCGCCGTCGCTCGCGAGATGGAAGAAGAAGGTGCCAAGCTCGACGAGGTCAAGCAGGTCGGCCGGAAGAAATTCGCTTACACCAACTCCCGCAAGGCCGATGGAGGACATTACGTCAATTACCTCTTCGAAGCCGCGCCAGACACGATCGATAAGATCAACGACCGCTTGAAGCTGAACACCACCGTTCATCTCCAGCACTACCGCCGACTCGGCTAAATTTTACCATTTCCAGCTATGGCCAGTGTCAATAGAGTCATCCTGATCGGAAACCTGACCCGGGACCCGGAAGTGCGCTACACGCCCAAGGGAACAGCAGTTTCAGACATCGCCATGGCCGTGAATCGCGTGCGGACCGGAGACGACGGAAACCGCATCGAAGAAGTCACCTTTGTTGATGTGACCCTCTGGGGTCGCCAAGCCGAAGTGGCCGGTCAATATCTTGCCAAGGGCCGCTCGGTATACATCGAGGGCCGTCTCCAGCTTGATACCTGGGACGACAAGGCCACTGGTCAAAAGCGGAGTCGCCTCCGTGTCGTCGGCGAGAACATGCAATTTCTTGGCGGAGGCCAAGGAGGTGGAGGTAACCAAGGCGGTGGAGGTAACCAAGGCGGTGGGGGAACTCCTCCGAAGCAGAGCGACCCTCCACAGCAGCAGAGTAGTAGTGCTCCACAGCAACAGCCTCCCGCTCAGGGCGGTGCGCCGGCTTCGGGGAACTTCGACGACGAGGATGATATCCCGTTTTAAAATCGAGATTCTTGTCTGAGCATGGCACGAAAAAAGCCCGTCGAAGCGAGCTTGTTTAGATTTTTCATAAGGGCTGGTCTGGAAAGACCAGCCCTTATTCTTTATCAGATATTAGAGGAACCTTGGAGGAGTTGATGGAGAGAGAATTAGCGCTCCCACCATTGAGCGCGGATAAATCCGCCCCATTGGACTTCCTCCTGACGGAGGGTCCAGCCTTGGGTGGTGAGAATATCACGCGTGGGAGGAAGGCGTCGGGTTTTGAGGCCCGTGGTCAGATTGAAAAAGCGATACATGATCCAGACTAGGAGGCGGGCGAGGGTCCTTTCGATTCTGCCGTGGATCTCATCGGGAAAGAAGTCGCCGACGATGAGCACTGGAGACTCTGGAAGTTGATCGAGGAATGCTACGGCTTCTTCCGGGGAGAAAAGATCAAGGACAAAGTTTAGCACGGTGGCATCGCATGGGGCGGCGGATTTTGAGGTGACGAATTCTAAGTTTGGATTTCTGAGGAGCGCCTCTCGCCTCATGGCCTTAGCGGGTTCGATGACTTGGAGTTGGGTCTTGGGCTCGGCGTTGAGGAGGGCCTCTGAGAAGCGTCCGTCGCCCTCGCCGACGCTTAGGACGCGTTTCGGCAGTGCCTTGACGAAGGCGGTGCGGCAGTGCTGGAGGGCATCGCGGTAGAGCAGTCTCTCGCAAGACGCGTAAGCGTGGGCGATGAGCCAGTAGTCCGATTTCATGGTGCGAAGGTTTGGAGCCAGAGCTGCTCGACTTTGTCCCGGGCCCAGTTTGTTCTGCGGAGAAATTTGAGGGTGGATTTGATGGAGGGGTCGTTTGCAAAGCAGCGGATGCGGATGCGGTCTGCGAGTTCGTCCCAGCCATATTCCTCGACGAGGGAGGTGATAATTTCCTCAAGTTTTACTCCGTGAAGTGGGTCGGCCATGTGGGGTGACCTTACTTCATCTTCTTGAGAAATGCCATGATATCAGTGGGCACTGCGTGGAAGGATTTGATGAGTGAAGGAGCGGTGTTGATCCCACCCGAGGTCGCTTGGCGGCATTTGCCGAGCAGGGAAAAGATCAGGAGGAACCGTTCGGGAAAATGCTCTCGTCGAATAGCCTACTGGTGCAAATGGTGGTGGGCGATGGTGCCAAGGACGGGAACTATGGCGCAGCGATACTGATTTACCGGAAGATCTGGCAAGCGAGCGAAAAGGCTGCGGAAGGTTCTTTGTGGCGTCTGGTGCTCGCGATCAGTCTGAAACATGTGACTCCACTCAAGCAGCGCAATGCGGTGGCCAAACGGATTCGCCAGAGTTCGTTGATCTAGTGAAGTGTTACCATCATTTTGAAAAATCTCTCGGCTTCTGGTATGGCCTCTCTTTCTATACGCAAAAAGGTGTGATCGAAAAGGCGCGGGCACCGGCGGCGGCCATCAGCCCTTTGAAAATACCTTGAGGCACCCACTTCAGGGAACTACGAACTGAGCGCCCGGGTCGCCACTTCGAGTTGGAAACTGAGCGTTTTTATGGAGGCCAATGACCGCAAAAAGAAGATCGCGATTGAGCTGCCACACACGGTGGGATTATGTGGTAAGACCACGCCCGTCGTGATCGAGCTGGCCGAAGGAAAAAATTCTCCGCTTCTCGAAGGAAGGCGATGTCAAAGGGATTACAATCAAAGACTTCACCTTGGTTCCCAACTCGCGGCGGGTTACAAGGCGGTGAAATAATGGAAGGTTAAATCTCGGCCTTTTCCTTTTTGAGGCGGAGCTGGCCGCAGGCGGCGTCGATGTCGTGGCCTTTTTCGAGGCGGAGGGTAGCGGAGACGTTGGCGTTGGTGAGGACGCTTTTGAAGCGGAGACAGTCCTCATCCGAGGGGCGGGACCACTGGAGGCCCTCGACGGTGTTGTAGGGAATGAGGTTGACCTTGGCGCGGATGGAGGCGGCGCGCTTGGCGAGAGTTTGGGCGTGCTCGGGGTCGGCGTTGACACCATCGATGAGGATGTATTCGAGGGTGATTTTTTGGTTCTTCTTTGAGTTCCAGAGGCGCAGGGAATCGAAGAGTTCATCGAGGGGATACTTTTTGTTCACCGGCATGATCTTTTCGCGGGTCTCGTCGTCGGAGCCGTGGAGGGAGATGGCGAGGCGGATTTGCTGGGGAAGCTCGGCCAGTTTCCTAATCTGCGGAACGAGACCGGAGGTCGAGACTGTAATGCGACGGGCGCCTATGTTGAGACCCCAGTCGGAGGTGATCATGTCGAGAGCCAGGCAAAGGTTGGTGAAGTTGGCGAGGGGTTCGCCCATGCCCATGAAGACGAGGTTGTTGACCTTTTCGCCAGAGAGTTCTTCGGCGAGGATGACCTGGGAGACGATTTCGGCGGCGGTGAGGTTACGGGTGAAGCCATCGAGCCCGGAGGCGCAGAATTTACAAGCATAGGCGCAGCCGACCTGGGAAGATACGCAGAGAGTGTGGCGATCGGATGTTTCGCCATAGAGGGCGGGCGAGGCAGGGATGAGAACGGTCTCGATGTAGCGCTTGTCGGGGAGTTCGAGGAGGAACTTACGGGTGGTGTCAGCCGAGCCCTTGGTAAGGGTATGAGTGAGGGGGCGGAGGGGGTATTTTTCGGCGAGAGCAGCGCGGAGGGCGGGGGGGAGGTTGCTCATTTCTTCCCAGGAGCGGGCGCGCTTTTTGTAGATCCAATCGAGGATCTGGGTGGTGCGGTATACGGGCTGGTCTTGCTCTTCTAGGAGTTCCGCGAGTTGGGTGCGTGTGAGCATGTGGGCGGACTTTAGCGGAGGCGGAGGGGAAAGCCAATGGTGAAGGGGAAGCTCGTGGATGGGGTGAAGTTGGGATAATTCGCCGATAATCATGGCGAGTACTGACTGGCTGAGATCTCGCTACACTGCGAATGAACGCTTTTTGACGCTGGTGGCGATCATGACGTATGAGGTTTGCTCGATACGGGTTAGTGCGACGGCGGCTGAGAGCGTGATCGATATAGACGAGGTTGAGAGGAAGCATCGCAGTTATGTGGTGTGCGATGACAAGGGTGGCCGGATCGGGCTGGTGGCAGTAACCGCTGACAGCGAGCTTTGTAAAGCGGAACCGTGATTTCTCGGTGTTTACAGAGACGTCGATTATGGAGTCGGCCAAGAAAATGATCGATGCGGATGTTCGTCAGGTGCCAGTGGTGAGGACGGCGGTTGAGTAGAAAAAATGGCCATCACGGCGACCACTTCTGAGAGTCCGGGGATGGAGTGGATGAACGCGGCAACGACTTTGCGAAAATTGTTAAGGTATTAGAGGAGAGCTTTTTGAGGTTACTTTTTTCCGATGGATGAGGCAGGGTTTGGGTATGGGTGACCATGGAAATGGGAATAGTCTGCCAAAGGTTTTGGTAAGGCGGGAGCTGGCACAGGCGCTATTTGGACCGATGAAGGAGCAGCTTTGGTCAAGGGGTGGCCCGGTCGTAAGAGAAGATCGAGTTCCTTATGGTTCCGAGCGTCAGCGGGAATTACGAACACCTGATGAGGTCTTTGCGGAGGCGGCCTGCGAGGTGGAGAGGATCATTTGCGGGCACGCGATTGCAGGTTGGCGGGTGGACGACAAGGCTCAGAAGAGGATGCGCCATGATATCGATGATTACCTTTTTGCCCTGCAGCGTGAGGCGGAGGTCGATCTTTCACTTTCGCAGGTTGATGACTTTATTGATCAGGCAATTTTGATCACGAAGGGGTGTCTCGAAGATTGCTAGTTTAGCGGCGGAGACTTTTTGAGGAATTGTCGGGACGAAACGCCCCAGCTCCTCTATGCGAGGGTGCGGTGATCGCCGTTTCTTACGGTGATTTTATCGCGGTCGAGGCGCTCGAGGAGGGGCATGAGGACTTTTCTCGAGGTGCCCAGTTCCTGACGGAGTTCGGAGGCGGTGCCTTGGCCGTTTTTCTCGAGATAGGCAGTGACGGTAGCGATGGCCGAGTCGTAGGCTTTTTTGCTGAGGGTGACCTTGGGATCGAGGGGGATAATTTGTTGGGTCCGCGAGAGGAAGCGGTAGGCGGCTTCGTGATTCGAAGTGGACTGGAGCTCGCCAGGGAGGGGAGGAGTCAGGCCGGTGCTGTCGAGGGTTTTGAGGATTTCGGCGGCCGGAGCCTCGAGTTCCGAGGGGAGTTCGAGGGAGTGGCTCTCGTGGCAGACGAGGTTGTCGCTGACGCGGAAGTCGTTTTTAGAAAGCCAGCTAAGGAGGGCATCGAAGAGGCCGGGGATGCCGATGGGGGTGCCGAGGTTCTTTTTCAAAAGCTCGGTGCTCATGCCTGTGTGATCGGGGTGGGACTTGTGGTAGTTCTTGACGATTTTAGCGCTCGTTTTGGAGAGGTCTTTCCAGAAGGAGTGAAGAGTGACGTATTTGTCGCCGACGGGGCTGATGAGGTTAGCCTTGGTGAGTTTTTTAAGGGCGGTCTTAATTTCAGCAGGAGAAAAGGGGAGGGCCCGAGAAAGAGTGGTGATGGGGAGAAAATGGTCACGCTCGAGGTGGCTGCGAAGGATGAGACCAAGGTCGGTTGAATCGGAGGCGCGCTCGATGAGAAAAGCCTGGCGGTCTTCGTCGCGGAAGTGGCGTCGTGATGGATGCGGATCGAGGACGACGGCGCCGCCGAGGGTGGCTTCGCCGGAGACTTCGCGCAGGACAAGGTGTTCGCCGACGAGAGTGTGGATGGGATGGTCGAAGCGGAGCTGGGCTTGGGCATCGGATCCAGGAAGGATGGTGCTCCCTTCTTCGGCCATTAAGAGGCGTCCTTGAGAGCGCCCGGAGCCGTGGTGGACGTAGATTTTTTGGCCATTTTTGAGGGGGCGAAGGGTGCCTTTTTGCCCGGGTATGGGCCGGGCGGCGCGAGTGATTTGGACGTCGACCTCGGTGGAGGCAGGTGCGGGTGTTCCTCCGACGAGGAGGTGGCCTCGGGAGATTCCTTTTTTTCCTTTGGTAGAAAGGGGAAGGTCGGGGAGGTTGAGGGCGGTGCGCATGCCGGGGCGGGCTTCGCCAAGGGAGGAGGAATGGCTCTGGATGGAGCGGATGTGGGTGCTGAGTCCGGAGGGATAGGTTGTGAGGGAATCGCCAGTCTTGACGCATCCGCCGGTGAGGGTGCCAGTGACGACGGTGCCGACGCCCTTGGGAGAAAATGCGCGGTCGACCGCGAGACGGGGCTGTCCGTAGTCGCGGGGCTGGGGGGTGTCCCAGAGAATCTTGGTGAGGGTGGCTTTGAGCTCATCCATGCCGAGTCCAGTGGGGGCGGCGATGGGGCAGATGGGGGCCTTTTCAAGGGCGGTTCCCTTGAGGTCATCGGCGAGCATTTCTTTGACGAAGTCGATGTCCTCGCAGAGGTCGGCCTTGGTAAGTGCGATGACGAAATTACTGATCCCGAGGTAGGAAAGGATTTGCAGGTGTTCTTCAGACTGGGGCATCCAGGAGTCATCGGCGGCGACGATGAAGATGGCGAGGTCGATGGCTCCAACGCCGGCGACCATGTTGTTGATGAAGTCGGCGTGACCGGGGACATCGACGACGCCGATCTCGAAGGTGTCGTTTCCGGCAGGAGTGGGGAGAGAGAAGTGAGCGAAGCCGAGCTCGATGGTGACGCCGCGCTCTTGTTCTTCGGGGAGGCGGTCCGTGTTAGCGCCCGTGAGAGTTTGGACGAGGGTGGATTTTCCATGGTCGATGTGACCGGCGGTTCCAATAATATAGTGGCGGGGCATTTGGGCGGAAAATTCTAAATTCTAGAGGGAGAAATTCTAAACCAAGATGGGGGAAACTCAGAGGATGGCGGCGATGCGGCCTTTTTCGAGATCGTAGGGGGTCATTTCGAGGCGGACTTTTTTTCCTGGGGTGAGGTTAGGTTTTTCGGAGGCGAGAGTTTTGGAGGGGTGGCCGATGATTTCTTTGCCATTGGGGAGGCAGACGCGAAAGGCGCGGTCGCTCAGGACAGCGAGGATTTCGCCGGTGGTGGTGATCGGTTCAGTTGGCACACGGCGAGGGTGGCGAGAGATGAGAGGAATGTGAAGTCGTGAGGTGAGTTTTAGGGCGCTGGAGGGGACTTTTTTATGTCGAGTTCACGATGATTCCTTTATTTATGGGATTTCCCCATGAAATTGCCTGTTTACTTTTGTCACTTTTTTGCGCTTCTTCTTACGATTTCAGCGGTATCGGCGCTGACCCTTCAGATTGATTTTAACGACTCTGGTGTGACTCAAAGTGGATGGCAGTCGATTGCATCGGGCGACAACGAACTGGGCGATTCGTGGTCGAAGAATTTCCCCGGGGGGATCGGTTTGGATGTGGATCCGATTGGTTCGGTGGCTCTGGATGACCGGGACCGGGGCACAAATAATGGAGGAGGCGGGGAGGCGTCGATGTGGCGGGATTTTCTTTTTGCGAACGGGAGTTTTAACAGTGCGCCGGGCTCCGGGCTCAACCTTTCCTTGACCGGCTTGCAGCCGAATACCGAATATCCTGTTAAGATTTGGGGCTATGACTCTGGATCGGGAGGCGGACGGGCCGCGGATTGGAACGGTGGTGGCTCGGCGACTCAAAGGCTGACTTTCACGAGTGCTCCTGCGACTCTGGCAAACAATGTGGTGACGATTAACGTCACGACGGATGGCTCGGGAAATGTCACGATTACCGGAAAAGTCACGGCGACTAATCCGAACGGTTCCCACAATGTTTTCATTAATGGTCTTGAGATTGGTGATCCGGTATCGACTGATGGCCCGACTAATATTGCGCTTTCTAGTTTGGTAGTAGCCAAGACAGCTCCGATTGGCACGGTAGTAGGAAGCCTATCCACCACCGACCCCACCGCGGCAGACACCTTTACCTACACGCTCGTCATGGGCACGGGATCTACGGACAACGCGCAATTTAGTTTTAGCGGAAGCATCTTGGAGACGGATCGGGACTTGAGTGGATTCTTGGGGGGGACGATTCTCTCAGCGCGGGTGCGATCGACCGATGCCGCGGGTGCTTATACGGAGAAAGCGTTCCAAATCGAGGTGGTGAATGATTCAGATTCCGATGGACTTGATGATTCTTGGGAGCTGGTTCATTTCCCTAATCTAACGACGGCGACTGGAAGCGGGAACAACGACAGTGACGGACTGACCAATTTACAGGAGCAGTTGTCGGGAACGAACCCAACCTTATCCGATACGGATAGCGACACTCTCGACGATGACGATGAGATCAACGTGCACGGGACCGATCCTCTTTTAGCGGATACGGATGGTGAGGGAATCAATGACGCTGATGAGCTTTCATCAGCCAATGGCTTCGTCACCGATCCGACGCTCGAAGATACTGATAGCGATGGCTTCAATGACGCGCTCGAGATTTCCGAAGGAACCGATCCGACTCAATCGGGGGACTTTCCAAACACTCTCATTCCTCTGCGGCTGAATGAAATTTTGGTTCGGAATAGCACGGGCCTGAGAGACGGATTCGGAAAGAGGGAGGATTGGATCGAGATCTACAACCCCAACAATTCAATAGTTAATTTGGACGCTTACTATCTCACGGATAATGTGACCAATCTCACAAAATGGAATTTTCCCGCAGTCTCGATTCAAGCCAACAGCTACCTGATCGTTTTTGCTTCAGGAAAGGACGTGATTGATTCCGGAGGGGACGCGCATACTAGTTTTAGTCTTTCGGCCTCAGGTGAGTATCTCGCGATTGTGCGGCCGGATGGGACTACGATTGATGACAGTTTCTCTCCGGTTTATCCCGAGCAGTTTACCGATATTTCCTATGGAATCCCCGCAGCTGGTGGGGTTTCCGTCTTTTTTCAAAACAACACGCCCAGGACCGTCAACGGCAGTGCGGCCTATCCGGGAGTGGTTAAGGATACCAATTTCTCAAAGGATCGGGGATTTTACAGCGCCCCGTTTGCGCTTGAGATCACCTCAGCCACTCCGGGATCAACGATTCGTTACACCTTAGATGGCTCCAAGCCGACCGCGAGTTTAGGCGCGATCTATTCTGGTCCCATCAGCATCACGACCACGACCTCGGTGAGGGCGATCGCGACCTTTAGCAACTGGCTGCCGACGAATGTTGATTCGCATACTTACCTCTTTATCGACGACGTGGTCCAGCAAGGGACTTTGGTTCCGGGATGGCCCACCAACTGGGGGAACGATAGTGACGTTGGCTTGGTGCCATCGGATTATGAGATGGACCCGCGTGTTGTGAACAACACGAATGGCTTGGGAGTATACACGGTACAAGAAGCCTTGCGCGATATTCCGACGGTTGCCATTTCGATGAGTCAGGGAGACATCACTGGCGGGACTGGTGGAGTTTTGACTAATCCAAAAGGGCGCTTTGAGCGCGAGTGTTCGATCGAATATATTCTTCCCGATGGCTCCACTGGTTTTCAGGAAGATTGCAAAATCGAGACACAAGGAAACGCGAGTCGTCGGCCCGCCCGTATGCAGAAGCACTCGATGCGCCTGACCTTTAGTTCCACGGTGGGAATTCCTAAGTTGAATTATGATCTCTTCCCTGATTCCGAGATCAATGAGTTCAACAAGTTGGTTCTCCGAGCCTGCTTCACCGATTCATGGGCGCTCGCTTCGTGGAGTTCGTCGCGCTATCGCCCAAACGATTCGCAGTATACCCGCGATGTTTGGATGAAGGATAGCATGTCGGACATGGGCCATGCAAGTGGTCACGGAAACTTCGTACATCTCTATTACAACGGCGTTTATTTCGGCGTGCACAACCTCACCGAGAGAATCGAGGATGACTGGTATGCCGATCATATTGGTGGCGAAAAGGAAGACTGGCTCGTGAACAAGGATCTGACCTCGCCGCCCTCGCGCTGGAATTCGATGATGTCGATTTTGGATGGCTCGATCACGAACAATGCCACTTATGAGCAGTCGAAGGGCTACCTCGATATCGAGAACTATATCGACTATATGCTCCTTCACTACTTGGCAGATACGGAGGACTGGCCGCATAAGAATGGTTATGCTGCGGCGAACGTAACGAGCGGCGACGGGAAGTTTCGATTCCAGGTTTGGGATCAGGAAATCGCTCTCGATAAATACAGTTGGAATCGCTATTCAAGCGCTTCGGGTGCAGGTGATCCCTTCCAACGGCTGCGTTTAAATAACGAGTTCCGCATGCTCTTCGCGGATCGGGTTTATCAGCACATGTTCAACGGTGGCGCCCTGAGCGAGTCGAAGGCACAGGATCGTTTCCTGAATCTTTCAAACATGATCGATAAGGCGATCGTGGCCGAGTCGGCCCGCTGGGGAGATACCCAGGCGAATACGACTTATGGAAATACCGCGAGTAGCTCGACCGACATTGATAGCGATCACTACCCGCCGACTATCAATAGTCCGATCTACTTTACGCGCGAGCAGCACTGGATCGTCGAAAGAGACAATGTCATTAATAATTACATTCCGACGCTCCATGATGTGAGCGACAGTCGCTCCATTGTGAGAGAGCTGCGGGGACAGAATCTCTATCCTTCCATCGATACTCCGATTTATGCGCAGTATGGAGGGGTGGTGCCGAACAATTATGACCTCACCGTAACGGCCTCGGTTGGAAACATTTATTACACCACCGATGGGAGTGATCCCCGAGAAGTGGGTGGCGGTATCAATCCCCGAGCAGGGATGCTTACGGGAGGGGCGAATCTTGAGACCCTCATTGAATTTGAGGCCACCGGATGGAGGTATCTTGATACTGGAGTGGCGCAGAGCGATAGCGAGGTAGTCGTGGGACATCCGGATTACAATATCAGCGATTGGAAGCATCCTTCTTTCAATGCCGCTTCCTGGGGAACGGGGCAGGCGATGCTGGGATATGGAACGGTGGGGAATCTTACCAGAAATACCACGGTGGGCCCTGCTTCGACGCCACGTCACTTGACGACCTATTTCCGCAAGGAATTCTCGGTGACGGGTGCGGCAGATTACACCAAATTGGTCACCGACATTATTCGTGACGACGGAGCCATTGTTTACCTCAACGGGAAAGAGCTGGATCGGACGAACTTGATCTCTGGAAAGATTGGTTTTTCTCAGATCGCAATCAATGCGAGTCCCGAGGACGAAGTGGTGGCGCTTGATACCTGGACTCTTTCTCCGGGAGACTTGGTGGAGGGTGTCAATGTCATTGCGGTGGAAGTGCATCAGCAATCCACGAGCAGCAGTGACTTGGGTCTCGATCTTCGCTTGCGGGCTAGCAAGCCGAACGCGGGATCTTCTGCTGTCACGCTGACCGCGACTGGTACGCTGAAGGCGCGTGCGCTCGACAACGGCGAATGGTCGGCGTTGACCGAGGCGGACTTCATCGTCGGCACCCCAGCTTCGTCGATTAATCTGGTGGTCTCTGAAATCTACTACAACCCTCCGGGGGCCGACGAGAGCACCGAGTGGATCGAGTTCATGAATATCTCAGAGGGAACGATCGATCTTACGGACGTTTCTATTACCGGAGTCACTTACACCTTTGCCTCCGGTACTCTTCTCCCGGCCGGCCAACGGATCGTTTTGGTGAAAGATCAGACCGCATTTTCTGCAGCCTACAACACCGTGGGAATCAATATCGCTTCTGGAGTTTTCACTTCTAGCTTGAGCAACAGTGGTGAGGTGATCGCGATTGTAGAGTCGTCTGGGGCGGTCGATGTTCAGCGCTTCCAGTATCTCGATGTGAACCCGTGGCCGACGGCTCCTGATGGCGATGGTTACTCGCTTGTTCTCATTGCGCCTAGTGATTCACTGGATCATGGACTTGGGGCAAATTGGCGATCAAGTGCTGCGATCGGAGGCACTCCTGGAACCTCTGATTCCTTGATGTTCGCAGGTGACCCGAACGCGGATGCGGATGGCGACGGTCTCTCTGCTTTCCTGGAGTATGCCTTTGGCTCGATTGACGGGGATGCTGGTGGAAGCCCGGAAGCTGCAATTGTGGTGACTACGGGATTCCTTGATGATGACGTCACTCCTAGCCTTAACATTTCCTTCCGGAGAAATGTCGCGGCGGACGATATTATCATCGGAGCACAAGTGGCGACAGACCTTCAAGGCTGGAGCGATATGGGGACGGAGCTTGTCTCAGCTATTGCCAATGGGGATGGCACGGAAATGGTGATGTATCGATCAACGACCGCCTTTGCATCGATTCCGATGCAGTTTATTAGGCTGATCGTGAGCTCGAGGTAAAAGTATTAGAGACGATAGCGGGGACAGCTATCCTACGTTTGCCCCTTTTAGGACCAAGACATCCTAATAGATGCGTTGGCATGCAATTCTTCTGCTTGTTCATTGTTACTCTTCTTCCGCTGCTTCGACTTTCATCTTTTCGAGGCGGGGTTTGAAGCTGGCGGCTCCCTTTCCATATTGGCTTTCGGGATCTACGGCGACGATTTCGTCGAGAAGTTTCTCAGCGGCCTCGAAATTATTGTCCTTCATGAGGATGTTGAATTTGATGCTCAGGATTTCTTGCTTTTTCTCGCCATCGACCTTGTGAATCGTGATGAACGAATCGACGAGGGCGAGTGCTTCGTCAGTCTTCCCAGCTTCCATGGCCGTCTGGAGTCCGGTCTCCAAGCCAAACATGGCTTGTTCCTGGTTCTTCTTCGCAGTGAAGCCGGTGACATCTTCCGGGTCGTTCTTGATGATTTCTTCTTCGGCCTTCACATAGTGTGAGGCGTGGCCTTCGGGCATTTCTGCGAGGATTGCGAAGAGGGCTTTTGCCTTATCGAGACCTTCGGATTTTCTGGCGGTTGCGAGTTCCTCACCGAGTTCCTTTTTATTATTTTGAATTTCGGAGAGGTGCTTGAGGTAGGCTTCGGGACCACCTTCTTGATAGCCTGTTTTGGCGTAAGGACGGCCTTGGGCATCCATGAGGAGGATGCTTGGAAAACCCTTAATGGCGTAGCTGGTCTGAAGCTTTTCGTTTTGGGCGATGGTGGCTTCGTCCATCTTCGACTTGTCCCTAGGGTAGTCGAGTTCCACGAGGATGTAGTTTTCCGCGATGCCCTTCTTAAAGGGATCGTGCTGAAAGACTTCTTCGTTGAGTTTGATGCACCATCCGCACCAATCGGAGCCGGTGAAATCAACCAGAAGGTCTTTATTTTCGGCTGCGGCCTTCTTTTTGGCGGCTTCAAAGTCGTGCATCCAACCCTCACCACCAGCGAAGCTGAGGGAGGTGGTCAGGAGGGCGAGGGTGGTAATGAGGGATGTTATTTTCATTCTTCGTTCAGTAAGGGAGTGGACTCTCGCTCTTTATTCCCGTGGTGTCGAATTGAATCCTCGGAAGAGATTCAAGGGGAGACGCTTTTTGCAAGAGTGAGTTCTGAGGTGAGTGGGGTTAATTTTATCAAGGTGGCCGACGAAACTTACTCGCTTGCGCGCATGTATTTTAGCGGGTTTGGGTGTGGAGGAGCGGTGGGGAATTTCGATCTCAATACGAAGGATCATGCGTGCAAGGAACATCCAGCGCTCATTTATGATGGAGATGTGATCGGGGAGGGGGCTCCCCGGATTGTAGAAGCGGATTTTGAAAATAAGACTTTGTTTTCGATCCGCCGGAAGAGCTGTTCAACGAATGCGATGCTGCAATTGGCGAAGCGCCTTGGCAGCTTCCATGTCTTTGCCAAGTCGGAGTTGAGTGAAATCTATCCGGGTGGCTTGGAGAAGGCGCGGAAGTTTGTCTGCGACACCCTGGAGTCTGGTTTCTTGATTAATGACAGATCTGGTCAGTTTACCTTCCGGACCTTTCCGCGCATCGCGCAGATTGCGTCGGTGCAGGGATTTACTTTTTTCGACTTCAATAGGAACGGGCACTTGAATCTCACGAGGGCTCAAAATTTCTATAATCCCCAGTTTGAAACGGGGCCTTATGCCGCTGCGGTTGGGCTCTTAATGGTGGGCGATGGTGCGGGGACTCTACTCCAGTTGAGCCGAGAGAAAGTGGGATTCGTTTACGTAGTGATCCCAGTGGACTGGAGACTGTCGATCCCGGTGGTGATGGAGTCCTCGATTTCGTTTGTCCGCTCAATCACGCTCCCTTGTCTTGGCAAAAGGGAAACTCTCTCAAAAAATGATTATTAAGAATGCTCTTCTCTCTGTGTTCACAGCCTCAATCGGGGTAGCGGCGAAACCGAATATCGTTTACCTGATCTGCGATGACCTTGGCTATGGAGACATCCAATGCCTCGCTCCCAAGACTTCCAAGATCGCGACGCCTTGTGCGGATCAACTCGCCAAGGAGGGAATGATTTTCACCGATGCGCATTCCGGTTCTTCGGTGTGCACGCCCACGCGCTACGGGATTATGACAGGGCGCTACAGCTGGCGCACGCCGCTTCAAAAAGGTGTGGTCGTGGGCTTTGCTCCGAACATCATCGCGGAAAATCGTCCCACCGTGGCGAGCTTTCTGAAGACGCAAGGTTACCACACCGGGATCGTTGGGAAATGGCACATGAATTTTGACTACCGCGATTCGAAGTCGAAGGAAATTTTAAAGCGCAAGAAGCACAAGCGTCCGCCGGTGGGCTCGCTCATCGCCGATGGTCCGCTCACCCGAGGCTTCGATTATTTTCACGGCTTCCACCATGCTCGGGAGATGGAAGCAGTGATGGAGAATGATCGTGTCATTGAGCACGATGATCCGATTAATATGCTCCCGCGACTGACGAAAAAGGTCATCGAGTATATTGATTCCCGCGCGGGCAAAGAGGATCCCTTTTTTCTCTATGTCCCACTCGGTTCGCCCCATACGCCGATTCTTCCGTCGAAGGCATGGCAGGGCAAAAGTAAGCTCAGCAAGTATGGCGATTTTGTGATGGAGACGGACGCGGTGCTCGGCGCAATCAGCAAGGCACTGAAGAAGCATGGGATGAGCGAAAACACGCTCGTTATTTTTACGAGCGACAATGGCTGTTCGAAAGCGGCTGATATTCCCAAACTGGCTGCCGGTGGGCACCAAGTGAGCGCGTATTTGCGTGGCTCGAAAGCGGATATTTGGGAGGGTGGACACCGCATTCCCTTCATTGTCCGCTGGCCGGGGAAGGTCGCTCCTGGCACGAACTCCGACCAGCTTATCTGCCTCACCGATTTGCTAGCAACTACCGCTGGGATTTTGGAGGAAAAGCTTCCTGCTGGGAGTGGCGAGGATAGCGTGAGTTTTCTCCCCGCCCTCTTTGGAAAGCCCATCGTCTCTACCCGCAGAGGAGTGATCCACCACTCCGTCTCGGGTCACTTCGCCTACCGCCTCGGCAAGTGGAAGCTCGCTCTCGCAAAAGGCTCCGGCGGTTGGTCCGTGCCCAAGGAGAATCAAGTTGCTAAGGACCAAGCGCCGGCACAGCTCTACGATCTCGAGAGCGACCTCAGCGAGACCACGAATCTCTATCTCAAAAAACCAGAGGTCGTGAAGAGACTCCTCACGCATCTCGAAGAAGACGTCGCCCGTGGTCGCACCACTGATGGACCTGCTTCAGCGAATGACTTCCCTGATATCCGCCTCTGGAAAAGCGGGAAGGCACCTGCTAGGAAGTAAGTCGCGTTCCCTCACTATCTTCCAGTCATTGCTCCTCCTTACCCAAGTAAGACCCACAAAAAAACGTCAGCAATACCCCCGGACCGTCCCATCCGATGAGGGAATGGGGCCACCACTAGGCTTTTTTTTACGCGATCCTCAGGATTTTCAATCTTGGAAGAGCGAGAAGAGCCGTCAGAGTGATCTCAAGAAATGACATCCTCTCGACTTGCTCCCATTTTCTTCGGTCTCTTCAGCAGTGCAGTGTTAACAGCGGTTCGACCCAACGTGCTCTTGATTCTCGTTGATGATTTGAAGCCGGCGCTTGGGTGCTATGGCGATCCGCTTGCCAAGACTCCGCAGATTGATGCGCTGGCATCCCGGGGGATGCGCTTCGATCTTGCTTACTGCAATCAGGCGGTTTGTGCGCCTTCCCGCTTTACGCTGATGCTGGGGTCGCACTCGACCTCGACGGGGCTTTATGGTTTGGGTTCGAACTTGAGAGCGAGGATTCCTGATGCCGTGACGATGCCGCAGTATTTTGCGAAGCATGGCTATCGCACGGAGTCGCTTGGGAAGGTTTTTCATATCGGCCACGGAAACGAGGGAGATCCGAAGTCGTTTTCGGTGCCGCATTTTAAAGAAAAAGTGATCGAGTATCTCGATCCGGCGTCGAAACCGGAGGGCAAACTGACCCGGGAAGAAGCGATGTTTACCAACACGCCTGCTCCGAAAGGGGGCATGAATTCGCTGCCACGGGGTGCGGCCTTTGAATCACCGGATGTCGGTGATGATGCCTATGCCGATGGGCGGGTCGCGGTGGAGACGATCAAGCGGCTTCAGGCGGCCAAAAAACGTCGGGGTGACGACGGGACGCCCTTTTTTATCACCGCAGGATTTGCGCGGCCCCATCTTCCATTCTCGGCTCCCAAGAAATACTGGGATCTCTATCAGCCCGATCAATTCACTCTCGCTGGGAACAAAGATCATCCGAAAGATTCTCCGGCGGTGGCACACAAAAGAGGAGGGGAGATTCGCAATTATTTCCCGGTCCCGGATAAGTCAGACAAACGCCAGATCGATGATGCCCTCGCTCGTCAGCTCATCCATGGCTACTATGCCTCGACTTCCTACGTTGATGCCCAGATTGGCCGAGTGATTGCCGAGCTGGATCGATTGAAACTCAGCGAAAATACCATCGTTGTTCTGTGGGGTGATCATGGCTTTCATCTCGGTGATCTTGGAATCTGGACGAAGCACACCAATTACGAGCAGGCGAATCGCATTCCGATTTTGATCCATGCTCCTGGAGTGACGAAGCCTCAGAGTGCGACCAAGCAGCTTGCTGAGTCCGTCGATATTTACCCCACGCTAGCAGAGCTGGCCGGACTTCCCGCTCCTGCGGGTCCCCAGCCGATGGACGGACTGAGTTTGGTCCCGGTCTTGAAGGATCCAAGGGCGCGTGTCCGTGACCATGCTTTTCATGCCTATCCTAAAAGAAAACTGGGGCGAGCCATTCGGACCAAGCGCTACCGTTTGATGGAGTGGAGGGGCAAGGGTTCGACGGAATACGAACTCTACGATTATCAGAAGGACGTCTCGGAAAAGGTGAATCTCGCGAATCAGAAGCCAGCCGTAATGGATCGTTTGAAAGCAATTTTGGCGAAATATCCCGAGCCGTGGAAGAAGGCGAAAAAGTAAGTTTGGCGGATCGCTGAATGAATCGTAAAGTATTTGCGTAATTAGATCATGTTGAAGTCGAGTATTTTTCTTTCTGGCCTCCTTTCGGTGGGATCCCTCTTCGCTGATGATGCGAAACCTGTTTCACTCTTCAACGGGAAAGATCTTACCGGGTGGCATAGCGATGTCCCGGCCGCGGATAAGAAGTCTGACATTAAGCCAAGCTTCGTGGCTCGCGATGGCATGCTCGTCAGTCTGGGGAAGCCTGGTGGTCACCTCATCACGGACAAGGTTTACGAGAACTATCGCCTCGAGGTAGAGTATCGCTTTGTCGATCAGCCCGGAAATTGCGGGGTCTTGGTCCATTCTTCCAAACCGCGTGTTCTCTACGGGATGTTTCCCAGCTCGATCGAGGTCCAGATGCATCACACCAATGCCGGCGACTTTTGGTGCATCGGCGAGAACATTGAAGTTCCCGATATGGTGAAGCGTCGGCCCAAGGGTGAAAAACAGAAATGGGGTGGCGCACAAGGCGATTCCCGTCGGATTTTGAATCTCACCGATGGCTCAGAGAAGGCGGTGGGCGAGTGGAACAAAATGGTCATCGAATGCCAGGGCAACGAAGTGAAGGTTTGGGTCAATGGTGACTTTGTGAATCACGGGAAAAACTGCACGGTTTCCAAAGGGCAGATCGCAGTTCAGGCAGAGGGAGTGGAGGTCGAATTTAAGACGCTCGATATTTCTTCCTTGAAGAAGTAGCCGCTTCTTAAAGCCTACTTCTTCGCGCTTTTGAGTGATGCGAGGTAGGCGATGGGGAGTTGACGATTCTCGATATTTTTAGCGAGAGTGAATTGGGGTTGGTCGCTGTTTTCGAGGAGGGCTTTGCTAGTTTCCCGCGACGGGATATTTGAGGTGAAGTCTCTGCCAGTATTCTTTCCAGTATTGGTCGAAGAATTCGAGTCCGGCGATGCGGATGTCTTCAGATTCTTTGGCGACGGGGGCGGAGGAGGGATCGTAATTTTTCAGGTGTCCTTCGCCAGCGCGGTCCCGGGGCGAAGCGAAGCTCCATTTATTATCTCCGAGGATGTCGGCGAGGAATCTTGCGAAGACGGGGTCGTAAGCTTTGATCTGATCACGAGTGTGAATGTGATTGTGATCGTGGTCCATGGTGCGGTTTGTGTTGTACCAACACTGGACACCTTCAGCGAAATACTCGGCGCGATTTTTGGCGGCATAGCATCGTTTCTTTCCGCCGAAGACGATAAGAATTTTATCTTTTCCGGTCACGTTGACATCGGTAGTGGTGGGCTTTCCGTTCACGAGGATATCTCCTCCATTGAGGCATTTTTTGAGGAGTGTCGATGTTTGGTCGGGGAAGGCTTTAATCAGTTCGTCAAGTAAGCTGACCGGCTTGTAACCGGTGATTCGACGAAAGCGTTGCGCGGCCCGGCCATCGTTCCAAAGTCCCATGGTCGAGGCGTTGATGAAGGTCCGGGTCCAGCGTTTGTTGAGTTCCTCGTCAAATCCTGCGCCGTGGATGACGTGGCCGAATTCGTGGATGAGAATACTTTCGATCTGCATCCCTCCTTCGTATTCCATGACGTCTTCTTCGGCGAAAAGGACGACGTTTCGGCCTTTGACTTTGGTGAGGAATCCTCTTTGCCGCCAGTTGTAGAAGTCGAGTTCCTTGCCGGTTTTGTCAGACTTGAATTCTGGAAGGTCTGAGGTGAGCTCTTCATGACCCACGAGAAGGCAGAGGACTTTTTGATCGCGGATGCGTTGGGCGATGGGAGGCTTGAGGTCCTTCATCATACGGTCGAAGAGGTAGGCTGCTTCTTTGTGGACGACATCCGGAACCTCATTTGAGGTGGCGATGAGAATGTCCTGCACCATTGTCGTTTTGGTGTAGAATGCAGGATCAAGCTGATATTCAGCGGCAATTTCCGGCTTCAGGGATTTAATCTCATGAGCGGTGGCTGCGGAGAAGAGGATGAGGGAGCTTAGGACAGTGAGGCGTCTGAGTGACTGATGAAGTAATCTGGACATTGGTAAGGGGGTTGGAGGGGTTATTTGGCGAGGGAGGCCTGAAAGGGGAGTTCCGAGGCAGTGAGCCAAACCGAAGGGGTGAGATCTTTTCCGCCGTCTTTCATGCCCAACAAGACTACTTCGATTTCTTTTCCGACCATGGAGTCATCGAGCGGGAAGAAGTAGGCGTCACCGGTTTTCTGTCTGCGGACGGGGCATTTTTCGGTGGCGAGGAGGAGAAGGCTGCGAAAGGGAGGGATAGTCACTTTGAGGGTGTCGCTGCCTTGAGGTCGTGTCCGAGAATTTCTCTATAGGGGAGGAAGAGGTGCACTTCTCTCGGTCCAGTGTCCCTAAGGCGGATTGCTTTCATCCCGGAGCTGCCCGCAGACGGCATCCATTTTAAAGAGATGGAAGTGGTGGTCGCGGCAAAGGGGCCCAATCCATTGGGTTGTTGTTCTCTAAATTTCCGGGTGGTCGGTTTGCCGCAGTAGCGGGCGATGGCATGGTCACGATTTCATTTGATACTAGCTCTTTGGTCTCAGGACAAAGCTGCTCCAACAATTATTGACCCGCGGGTCCCACGAGTTCGACGAAGTTGCCATCAGGGTCCTTGACGACGGTGAGGTAGACTTTTCCGCCCGATAGAGCCACGGGTCCTTTAGCGAGGATCTTGACCCCGGCCTTCTTGAGGCGGGTCACCGAGACGTCCATATTTTTCACATGAATTGTAAGATAGCGGAATCCCAACTGGCTGGTGATATAAGTTTGGGACCCTTTTCTTGGGCTCTCCTTGGCCTGCATAAGCTTGATTTTGGTCGCTCCTTTTTCTTTCCCGAGAGCAAGCGTTTTGATCACAAGTGCTTCTCCGTCACCTAAGCCGGAGTCTTTCACCACTTGGGAATCAGCAGTAAAACCACCCACTACCGAGAAGCCAACGGCCTCGGTGTAAAACTGAATCGATTTTTCGAGGTCTCCTACCATGACACCGAGATCAATTGTGGTCGTCTGGAATTCGGATTCTTCTGCAGAAAGAGAGGTGGCAAGAAGAGAACTGATGAGAATTAAAAGAGGCGTAAATTTCATAGGAGTCCCTTTTTGAGGAATTTTCCTGCACTTGGCCAGTTTGAAGCTGCTGTAATTGAAAATACTTCTTTTGCTCGATCTGTGACGACAGCGGCGATCGTCAACAAAGCTTTTTTGACGCGATTTATAATCAAATTCACTGGAGAGAAATATCAGCCTATGAATCTGCACAAATTTCCTGATTGTGGAGGAGCAGAAGACGGGGAGTGAGGACGAGAAGAAAGAAAAACGTTTCACGGGGCTAAGAGGAAGGAGAGTGCGGATGAGGTTGGGTTCTTGACCTACCGGAACTCCGTTATAATCGTATCGAGTCCGCGAACTTACTAAAACAGCCCAATGAACTATCTTCTCGATATGAATGAGCGAATTACCGATCGAATCGGGCAAAAGAAGTGGTCAGCCCTGTATCCGGGGAATGCGCATCACGGTCAAAGTCAACGATGTGCTCAAATACCTTGCGAGAGATGAGTCGCCAGAAAATCCTTCCCTTTCTTTCGGAGGGATCGGCAGCTTTTTAAAGAGAAAAATTCGACGGGGGTTTCCAGTAAAAAAATGGAGCTCACCTTCCCGATGAGACAGATCAAGAGAAAGGGCCTGCTGTGGATACGCGGAAGTGAAGGGTATGTCTCTTTTTGGATCGATGACGGGGATGATTTGAAGGACTTTGGAGAGGGCGGTGACGTCGTTTTTTCTCAGGCCTTGGGGTCGTTGAGTATTTTGAAGGGTGCTTCGCCAACTTTTTGGGTGGAGCCAGGTCTTAGGGTGACGAGGTTGGGCGGAAAGAGTGCCGCAAGTGAGGCAGGCGAGAGAGAAGACGAAGAGAGGATATGAGATGACTTGAGCCGATAGATTACGGAGCGACTGGCGTGATCTTGCGGCCATCGGCAGCGACGGGGAAAAGAGCGCCTTGGGCTTTGAGATGGGTTGTCATTTCTGAGAAGAGACGCTTGAGCTCGGCGGGGTTTTTGGTGGAGAGGTCGGCTTTTTCGAAGGGGTCGGTGCGGAGATTGAAGAGCTCGTAGCGCCGCGTCTGTTTCCCGGCGGGGTAGTGGTAGATGAGTTTCCAGTCGCCGTGGCGGAAGCCGGTGTAGTAATCGCTGCGGTGTTCGTGGGGGAAGTGGCTCAGGAAGATTTCGGGGCGGTCGGGATTTGGGGTTCCGTTGAATTGGGCTTTGAGGTCGTGAGCGTCGATGGGGTGGTCTTTGGGAATTTCCTGGCCGACGAGGTTGAGGATGGTGGGGAAGAGGTCCATGACGGTGGCGAGCTGGGTCTGGGTGGTGCCTTGGGAGATGGGGAGTCGTTTTTGGTGGGGGTTAGCGGGGTTTGGTTTGGCCCAAGCGGCGATGAAGGGGGCGCGTGTCCCGCCTTCGTAGTGGGCGCCTTTTTTTCCGCGGAGCGGTGCCGAGCTGCCGTAGTCGTGCGCGCCGCCGAGGGGGGCATCGCCTCCGTTATCGCCAAGGAAGAGGACGAGGGTGTCTTCGGCGACGTCGAGTGCGTTGAGGTGGTCGAGGAGATCGCCGAGTGATTTGTCCATGCCTTCGACGAGGGTGGCGTAGGCTTGGGCATTTTTAGGCTTGCCGGACTTGAGGTAATTTTTCGCGAAGCGGGCGTCGGAGTTGAAGGGGGCGTGGAGGGCGTAGTGCGCCATGTAGAGGTAGAAGGGCTTTTTCCCCTCGGTAGACTGGCTGACGGCTTTCTTCGCTTCGATGGTGAGGGCTTCGGTGAGGAAGGTGTCGCTGCCGTGGTAGTCGGTGAGGTGGGAGACGCCGTAAGTGTTTTTCTCGTCCTGTCCTTTGACTTTGTTGCCGTAGTTTCTCTTGCCGTAGTAGCTGCCGGGTTGGCCGATGCTGTCGCCGCCGATGTTCACATGGAAGCCAAGATTGAGCGGATTTTGGCCTTCGTGATCGTAGGGGCCGAAGTGGCCTTTTCCGACGTGGATGTTTTGGTAGCCGGATTGGGCGAGGAGGTGGGTGAGGGTGAGGCTGGACTTGGTGAGGCCGGTCCAGTTCCAGTTGGCGGGGGTGAATTTTGAACGATTGTTGGATTTGGGTTTGATCCAGTTGGTGGTTTTGTGGCGGGTGGCATTCTGACCCGTCATGATGGAAATGCGGGTGGGGGAGCAGACGGACTGGGCGTAGAACTGGCTGAAGCGGGAGCCCTGGGCGGCGAGGCGCTCCATGTTAGGCGTGCGGTAGAAACGGTTGAGCGGGTGTTTCACCGGAGTGCCTTTTTCATCGGTGAGAAAGGGGAGAGAGGTATCCATTGCGCCCATGTCATCGACAAGGAAGAGGACGATGTTGGGCTTGTCGGCGGCGGAAAGCTCTGAGTTTGAGAGGCTAAAGCCCAAGAGGCCGAGAAGGAGTTTGGGAGAGTTCATGGAAGGGATGATTGAGGCGGAGTGTAGCTGGGTGGAGGGGAATGCCGAGAGTGGAATTTGGAGGATGCATTCGGCGTGATGTATCGTCACGTTTGTCTCATGAGAAGATTTCTCGTGTTGATGTCGGGTATGAACATCTGCCATTTCGCCCATGTGGATGACGGTAAGTGTTCAAAACACCGGCAAATATTGGAGGACAAACGATGATATAAAATTCACTGCCTATTTCGTCGCCAAACACGAAAACTACAAGGATTTCCTCATCTAGACTGAGACGCTCGCACTGATCTGATTGGTACGTCAGGAAGGAGCAATATCTGGATCAAGGAGAGAGGCTTTGGCGAGGGGAACTCTATCCGCAGATTACGCTGATGGACGCAGATTTGGTTAACGGGATTCCTCCTACGCCCAGAGGGCTTCTATGGATGATCGGCTCCAGATCAGCGGAGAAACCCCTACGCTCGCTGCAAAGATTTCAGAACGAGAATGCGAAACTCCCGAGCCGGGAGGATCAGCGTCGTCGTCTGATCAGAAGGAACGAGACGAGCAGGAGGGCCGACGAGGAAGGCTCGGGGGCGGGGGTGGAGCCTGGAATCAAGGCGAGGGCCGTGGTAATATCGCTTTCATATGAGCCAGGGTTCAGCATGGTGTGTTCCCATGACTTGATCGGTGATTTGACCGGAGCCGCCCGAGGAATTTTCACTATTCACGTAAAGGGTGCTCCCACCGAGTCCGAGTTCGGCTAGGGTATTAGTGATGGAGTAGCGCTTGAGTGAGCTATCGATCGGGGCGTTTGTGTAGACAATCCAAAGGTCGGTTCCGGAAACTGCAAATTCTCCACTGACAGCGTAATTGTAGGTTGTGCTGAAGATGCGTGAAAAGGAGGCTTTGTCATTGTGAGCTTAAATGACTAGGGTTTAAGAATGTCCGATAGCCCTGAATCTGCGCCCGAGCCCGAGTTTGTATCGGAATTTTCTCCTGAGCCTGAATCCGCGCGTGAGTTTGTCACTGCGTCTGAAACTGTGCCTGCTACCGTGCCGAAATTTGTGCCTGAGTTAGCTCCTTCGAGATTGGTTTCGTTGGATGTTTTTCGGGGGTTTGTCATGTTTTGGATCGTGGGGGGCGAGGCGATTGCGCATGCGCTGGCAGGGTTAAACTGGGGGGAGTCGTCGGCGCTGGATACAGTGGTCTTGCAGTTGACGCATGTGGAGTGGGAGGGTTTTCGGTTTTATGATCTGATTTTTCCGTCCTTTATTTTTATCGTTGGGACGTCACTGGTGTTTTCTCTGAGCAAGCTGGCGGCGCCCGGGGATCGGAGGGGTGCGACGCGGCGAGTGATCAAAAGAGGGCTCTTACTTTGGTTGATCGGGATTATTTTTTACGGGGGAATTTCGAAAGGCTGGTATGATGCGGAGATGCATGAAGGGGTGCGGCTGCTGGGGGTGCTGCAGAGGATCGGGATTTGTTATTTGGTGACGGGGTTGTTATTTTTGCATGTGCCGTTACGGGGTCTGGCGGCGGCGTTTTTGACCTTACTGGCGGGGTATTGGGCTTTGCTCAGTTTTGTGGTGGCGCCGGGGCAGGATACGGTAAGTTTTGCGGAGGGGAAGAATCTTGCGGACTGGTTTGATTCCGAATATCTGCCCTTCTTTAAGTGGAAAGTGACGCATGATCCGGAGGGGATTCTTTCGACGCTTCCGGCGATTGCGACGTGTTTGCTGGGTGTCTTTGCGGGGATTCTTTTGAAGGGCGAGACGCTGACGCGGGCGAAGAAGTGCGGTTTTCTTTTGTTAGCGGGGGCGGTTTTAGTTTTCTTGGGGAATTATTGGGGGGAGCACTTTCCGGTGATCAAGAATCTCTGGACTTCGAGCTTTGTGCTGCTGGCGGGTGGTTGGAGTTTGGTCGTTCTTGGGGTGTTTTATATGGTGGTGGATTGGATTGGATTCAAAGGCTGGGCGATGCCCTTTGTCTGGATTGGGATGAATCCCATCATGATTTATTTACTGAGCAGCGTGGTGGACTTCAACGAGATTGCGACGCGGGTTCTGGGCGGCCCCCTATCGGGGTGGATCGATGGGATAGTCCCGGGGCTGGGCGCCTTGTTAATTGCGCTGGCGGGAATGGCTCTGGTGCTGCTGCTCTGCCGGTTTCTCTATAAAAAAGAGACTTTTTTCAGAATTTAGCGGGCCTTCCTTGTTGATAGAAGCCGGGTGGGTTGATGAGATACGCGAGGGAGCAAAGCGGTTTGTAATGGCCGCTCAAGCTCGGGCGACACATCACTTAATCTGCGGATAAAGGCCCCTCAGTCATGAATTCCAGGGTTCAGAAAGCAGTCCTTCAATGGTGATTTTTTTGATCTCAGGAGTTCCTCATTCAGTAGCCAGAGTTTCCGCAGATGCTTCGAGCGTTGACCCATCCGAAGACAAAAGATTAGACTGCGTGTCATGCAGAAATCACTTTCTCGATCCCTTCGTTTTTTCGCTTCGATTTTCACTTTCACCAGCCTGCTTTCGGCGCATCTCTCTTTGGGCGAGGAAGATATGAGCAAGCCAGTCATCACCGTCGAAAAGAAGAAGGATGCGAAGGGCAATGAATCCCTCTACATGTATATCGACGGCGTAAAAGTCCACGAGACGGATACCACGAAGCAGCCGCTCCCTCCAATAGTCACTCCCGGGGAAAAGCCCGCGGCTCCTCCGTCCGATGCCGTCGTCCTCTTCGATGGAACTACAAAATCCTTCAGTAAAAATTGGACCGACACCCAGGGCGGCGTGAGTAAGTGGAACGTCGTTGATGGAGCGATGGAGTCGGTGCGCGGAGCAGGCTATGTCCAGTCCAAGGCTGAATTTGGGTCCTGCCAGCTACACATCGAATGGGCTTCCCCCGCTAAGGTGCAAGGCAACGGTCAAGGACGCGGCAATAGCGGGGTCTTCCTGATGGGAACCTACGAAGTGCAAGTGCTCGATAGCTACGATAACCAAACCTACGCCGACGGCCAAGCTGGCGCTCTTTACGGCCGCTCAAAGCCTCTTGTCAATGCCTCCCGCAAGGCCGGGGAATGGCAGAGCTACGATATCATTTTTCATCGTCCACTCTTTGATAAGGACGGCAAGGTGACTCGTCGCGCGACCTTCACGATTCTCCACAACGGTGTCTTAATCCAAGACCACATCGGTCTCAGCGGCGGAACCGGATGGCGCGGGCCCAATGCCGCCTCCGAATACAAGGCCCACGCTGACAAGCTCCCCATTTCAATGCAGGATCACGGAAACCCCGTCCGCTTCCGCAACATCTGGGTCCGCGAGCTGAAGGACAAGTAAGCTATCTCTGCTCTATGATCAACGGAGCCAAGTAAATATTGCGATACGCCACACTGGTGTGATCGCCCTGTAGCTGGATTGGCCTCGGCTGCGTGGGATCCGTGAAGAGAGCGCCCCCGGTCGGGCCATGGACCGGTTGGTTATCGATGACTTTTTCGCCATTGAGAATCACCGTCATATGGCGATCAACTAATGATGAGATCATAAGCCTGCCATTCGCCTCCCGATTTCCCTGCGTTCTTTGACGGCGCAATGCGGCCAAAGCCCGAACCCACTCCCTGAAGCCCTTGCATCCGACTATCGCGGTCAACGATTTGCGCTTCATACATTCCCCGTAGGTAGACGCCACCGCGTCCGCCGATCAGCTGTAGCAATACTCCCTAGCGGTACACCAATAAAGCAAACGATGGCTATAAGGAGGAATCGATGATTCCAACGTTACGGTCTAATCATTTTCTTGCCGAATAGTTTTATTATGCTTGGGGTTTGCCTTTCACCTTGTTGAACGAAGCCGCTAGTGCGGCAGCGCTGGCGCGTGGCCGACCTGGGTCGAGTATACGAGCGCGGAAGCTGCGCGATCACTCCAAGGCTTGCGGTGCCTTGCTTATTTTTTCTGACCCAGACGTCTCTCCTTGAGATAATTCCCAACATTCCTCGTCCATCATCCAAACTACCGCCGCGTAGCGAATCTCTTGGCGGCGGAGGTTGAAAATGGTCTGTCGCCTGGCGACTTGAGCGGCACTAATCAATGGTCCCAGTGCTTCCGCTTCTAGTGCTTCAGTTTCTACTACTTTAGCTTGCAGTAATTTAGCTTCCAGTGCTTTAGCTTCTAGTGCTTTAGCTTCTAGTGCTTTAGCTTCTAGTGCTTTAGCTTCTAGTGCTTTAGCTTCTAGTGCTTTAGCTTCTAGTGCTTTAGCTTCTAGTGCTTTAGCTTCTAGTGCTTTAGCTTCTAGTGCTTTAGCTTCTAGTGCTTTAGCTTCTAGTGCTTTAGCTTCTAGTGCTTTAGCTTCTAGTGCTTTAGCTTCCAGTGCTTCCACTTCTAGTAGTTTTAGTGCTTTTAATGCCTTTAGTGCTTTAGCTTTTAGTGCTTTGATTTCTAGCGCTTTAATTTCTAGTGCTTCCGCTTCTAGCGCTTCTGCTTTTTTTTGAGCCTCTTTCATTGCGCGCCAGCTCTGAATCAACTGCCTTGCCTCGCTTCTTACCGACTCCGTACTACGCACGGGCTTCGTCTCCGTCTCACCGAGGTGGAGCATGGTGTTGATCTTATCAGTGACCAAAGTCGCTCCGGGGAGCGCGGGCTTTTCCGTCTGATGGGCCTTTGCTAGACCGCTCACCAATTCCTTGGAGCGCTTTAGTTGACCCCATCGCGCCCACTTTGTGAGATCGGGACGCTTTACGTTTTTGTATGTAGGCAGCCCAGAGGCGTCCTTCACGAAGTGAACGTCGCTGTATTCCGCGTCGAAGAAGTCCCGAACTTGCGCCAACCACTTTCCTTTCTCGCTTTGTAGAATGGCTTGCCACTTCCTCACTGATTCAGCCACCTTGGGATTGGTGCTCGCGGGTAAGGGCATGGCGGATTTTATATTCTCTATTTCGCCGTCAATGAGCTCTCCCGTGCGCAGGAGGCTCTGTAACTTGACCTTGTTTTCCCGCATCTTGATTTCAGCGTCGACGGCAACCGCCGCATGCTTCCAGACGTCCGTTTTTGCGGTGTGGGAGATATCTTTGATCTTACTGAGAGAGGCGAGTTGTTTGGGGATTTGAGTGACTGGCTCATTGAGCATCTTGATCAGCGACTGAGGATTCAGCGCCTCACCCGCCGAAATCTTTACCGTCCCTTTGACGTTCTGCGTGAATTGTTGGAGAAGTGGCTGTTCTTCGTTGGCCTGCTCGTAGGCGCTAAGAGCTTCGCTGTAATCGTGATTACGCACCTTCATGAGTTCGGCAGCTTCGCTCCAGCTCATCTCCACTAAATCGAAGGGGGACTGCGCTGAAACTTCCTCGGCATATATAGCGCCCTCAACAGCGGAATGCTCCGTTACTGAATCCATGACATGTTGTTGAACACAACTTGTTGTAAGGGCGACCATTGGCCCGAGAAACATCATGGTACTTGCCCTCACATTCATCTTATACGGGCAGTTGCTCAAACTCTTTCGGTTTAAAAAAAATGATGATGACAACATTGGTATCAGAAAAATTCTAATGTCTTAATGGAGAGGTTAATTAGTAAAAGGCAATCCAATTCCCGACTGAACCTGGTGCGGAAAATATGCAGCGAATCTTGTAGAGAAAATATTCCATGAAATACTGGTAGATAAAAGGCTACCGATTCTTTTTACAGGCATTATCCGGGGTAGGTTTGATGGCCTTTAAAGGCCGCTGCCACCTGAGATTTGAGCTCGGCTCAAAGATCGGACAGACCACTTTTCTCCCCGTCCGCAAAGCATAGACGATCAGGGGCACGCCTCGCAGATCGCGATGGGTATTGCTCTGGCCAAACCCGAACGACAGGTGTGCTGCCTGGACGGTGATGGCGCGATGTTGATGCACATGGGCAGTATCGCGAACTTCAAGCATGTCATTTTAAATAATGGCGTGCACGATTCCGTCGGAGGGATGGCGACAGCTGGTTCGCGGGTCTCTTTTACGGAGATCGTGAAGTCGTGCGCCTACTCCGAAGCGTGGCGCGTCGAACGTGCTGACGAGATCGCTGAAAAGATTGCTGAAGCTCGTGCCGTGAGGGGACCCGTGATGTTGGAAATGATGGTCAAGAAGAGCGCTTGGGCCGGCCCCTAACCCCGCGGTCGAAAACAAGACAGCCTTCACTGAGTTCCTGTCCGATTGATCCCACATTCGGGACCGCCTTTTCCGAAAATCGCCCAGGCATTCCGCTCTTTTGGAACTCTAGGTGGCCTTTATTCCGGCAGGAGATCCCGTCACCCTGACCCGTCGCTCCGGCCGTTTGCGGTTCGCCGTCGCCCGCAGTCGGGATCCACATCGATAGCTGGGGCGACCCAGTGACCGCATCGGTGACGGATGTCATCACCGGTTTGACCAAATGCGAATGCCCCGGATGGAAAATAATTAACGATGATTTGGCATGGGATATTTTCCCAACCGCGCTCAGAATTGACAAGTTCGATATCTCACTCAAACACCCTTCAATTATCAGATTTTTCGCTGACATGGATTCTCAGGTTCATGAACCTCCTGCTGAACCAATGGTAATCGAAAGCGGACTTTACTCTTGATGCGGCAAAGCGCGTTCCATGTTTTATCGGTAATTTCAGGACCTTCGGGAAAAGTGAATGCTTTACCGCAGGTCATACATAAAAAAGCCACCCGCATCCACACCAAGGACAATTGAGCTGAGCCGGAGTCAGCAATTTTTCCATCATCACAGGAACAAAGGTCGTCGCTAAATTCTTTCCGATATTTTATTTCTTGGGCGGATTCTCCCGAGTTTCGCAGACCGGCATTTCTACCGGTCCGCTTGAAATAATCATTTACTGAGCCTTGAGCAGTTCAGCCATCGCTTTGCCCATGGCGTCGCCGACGTTCATATAAGTCTCAGCGTTGCCGCTGTAATGGCCGCCGGAGTCTCCGCCTTTCGACAAGGGGTGCGTGTAAACGGCGGCGACATTTCCTTTGAACTCCGGGTATTTTCCGGACTTACCATCGACTGCGAGCATGGCGTCGAGGATCTTTCCGCCGCCATCGGTCGCGCCCTTCACAGTCTGACCAAGCGAGGCGGTGACGAATTTGGCATTGGGTGCGTTGAAATCTTTTCGAAGGGCTTTGATGAGGTTCACGAGGTTGTGTTCGTAGCGGCTTGAGAGTGCTTCGCTCCGGCGGTCGCGGTCACCCTGCCACCACAAGAACCCGGCGACTTCATACTCTTTTGCCCCGGGGTAATATTTGTCGAGTTCCGCCAAGACTTTTTTCGCGCGATCAACATCACCATCGTATTGCAAACCGGCATACCAACTGATCTTCTTGGGCTCCTCTCCTTTCTTCCACTTTTCGGGTGATCCCTTGTAGCCCGGGTGAACCCAAGTGACGCCCTTTGAGTCGGTATGCTCAAAACCCTCGCTACCCGGAGGAAGCAGGTCCCAACCGAGGCCGCGGTTTCCGATGCAGCTTTTCAGAATCATCACGGGGGCATCAACGGCATTTCCGACATGATGGCCGATGCCAAATTCAGGGCCAATCTTACCCTCCCCGATGGTCATCCACTCGTTATTGAAAAGCCTCGTTTTACCCGGGCCGCCACTTCCCATCACGCGCACATTGCGGACGTCCTGACGTTCGGCCCACTGGCCCTCTTTATCGACGAGATAGGGATAGAAGTTCTTTTCCTTCACCGCGTGTTCGAGCGAGCCTTCTCCTCCACTCACCTTGCCAAAGCCGAGCATATTGGATTGGCCCATCAGGATGTATACCTGCACGGGCTTACTCATATCGGCCTGCTTGCTCTCGGCACTCGCGCCACCGGTAATGGCTAGACTCACTACAGCCAAGAGGCTTGTAACTTTCATTGCTTTGTAATTTTTCATGAATAGGTTCTTTTAAAGATTTTCGCGGGATGACAAAAAATGACCCGCAGTCCGATCTCATACGGCTTCAACGCCGCCCACTCTTACGACAAGTGTGGGCTGATTTGCGAATAACGAGCGCCGAAACGAGGATCGGCTCACTCTGAGGGGCCCGGTCCCAAACGATCACCTTCGATTCTCTCGACCTACTTTAGGTCCTTTTACGCCGAAGCCTTGGGCGCAGAAGGGAGCCCTGCAACCTAATCTGCGGGCATCGGTGCAATCTGCTAATAGCCTCCTCAACCCAGCTCCTCCGTTTAGATTCTATATCACATAAAACATATTATATCCTACACTCCGAAACAGCCGAAATCCGCACCATTCAGGGCAGGTGCCAATAAAGGACCCACGGCATGCCTGGATTGAGGAGAGGACTTAAGGCTTAGGCGCCATTTTCGATAGGTGACGGCACGCTAGCACGTAATCATTTTAATGAAACCAAACACCGCGAAACGACTGATCTCTTTTTGCGCTGCCTTCTCACTGATTGGGGCGGCTGCGAACGCAAAGGCACCCGAAGAACAGGCGGGATACGACAAAGCCAAGGACCAAGGCGTCAAAGCACCGGAGGGCGCTGATATGCCCTTTGATGGAACGATGGAGTCAGTCAAAGAGAACTGGGAAATGTGGCCCAAGCAGGACATGGCCGTCACTTGGAAGGTGGTGAAAAGTCCGACCGACGACAGCAAGGTGCTCATGACCGATGGCGGCAAGAAGTGGGGAACCCACGACCTCGTCACCAAGAAAAAGTATCATGATTTCGAAGGCCACGTGGAGTTTGTCCTGATGGGCGGCCGAGGCGATGACAAGGCGGAAGGCTATGCCAACAGCGGAGTTTACATGCAGAACCGTCATGAGTTACAGATCGAATCGCCCAAGGGCAAAAACATCGCCGACCCTTACGGTTGGAAGATAGGGCCCCACGGAATCGGGGCGGTCTGCATGGAGCATGTTCCCAAGGGCAACGCCTGGCGTCCCAATGGCGAGTGGCATTCCTTCCACTTTATCTTCAAGGCTGCTAAGTGGGACGGTGAAAAAAGGACAGAGCCCGCTCGTCTCACCCTCTGGTGGAATGGTATCAAGGTCCACAACAACGTCCCCGTGAAACACGCCAATGGTGGAGTTAAAAACGGACCCACTGACGAGCCGCTCAAACTCCAGGAACATGGACAAGACGTCCGCTTCCGCAATATTTGGATCAAGGACCTCAAGTAGAGGGCCTACGATGCTTCAAAGGCCTACGATACTTGCTTTGATGGAACCAAGAGAGTCCTCGCCACAAAAGGTGTCCTTTCATTGCGTAATTTTACACGAAGGCTTGGGCTGCCTGAGTTAGAGGAAAAAGCTCGAATGAAACCTGCGCTGGAATGTTAAATTCAGGCACGGCACGACGAAGAAGTTTGTCCAGCCGTTCGTGCCGCCGATGGACCAGACGGCATTCATGACGGAGATCGTCTGTATTCTATCTACTATTCAGCCTCGGCAACCCGGTAAAAGAGACGCGTGGCACCATCCGGAAGTTCGGAATCAGTGTAGGAGGTCACTGCTCCTTCGCTCGGGTGGTTATCGGTGATCTCTTCCCAATCTTCCAAATTGAGCGAATAGAAGATGAGGTAGTTGCGGTTGGGCTTGGATTGCCACGTGAGCTTGACTGAGGGTTCTCCCTCGACTTCGAGGGTTTCGATGTCGGTAAACTCAAGAGGGACTGTTTTTTCGAAAATCGCGGATTCCCAAAGTGCGACGACTTCATTATCGGTAAGAACTCGATCCAGCCAAATCGCAACCTCATCTTGCGCGCCCGAGTGCGTGGTTGAATCCGTGGGATCTGCACGGCGTCCACCGATTTTTGCCAATCCGGTGTCGGTTCCCCAGCCGGTGGTATCAGGTTGGAGATTTTTGGTTCGATCAACGCCGTTAATCCATAACTTGAAGTTGGCGGCCCGCTCGGTCCCCGTGGCCCCCTGGGTTGAGGCGACGACATGGAACCAACCAGATTCAGGGTCAATTAGACGGCGGTCAGGTTCGCTGTCATCCTCACGGTAGAGTGTGCGTTCGGCTACTTCTCCGGCATTGCCGGGATCAACGGCCAGGACGAGGCCGTTGTTGGCGGTGACAATCTGGAAGCTCTTGGTGGGGTCCGTGATGTTGTTTGTAAAAAGGCGGTCGCCTCCTTGCGCGGGTCCGGCTTTAAAGAAAAAGGCCACCGTGATTGAGCTGGAGGCATAGAGGTTGCCAGCGCCAAGGGTGACGTGCCCTTGGTCGTTACTATAGTGAGCTAGATTGTCCTCACCTCCGAGGCCCGGCACCGCGACCCCTTCAAAGAGTTCTAAGGCTCCGGGTCCGCCGACCATCGGACCATTGGCGTAGGATCCGTTGAACAAGCCGGGAGCGGGAGCATTGCCCATGGTATCGATGGCACCACCCACGGTGTCCGTTTCATTCAGTTCATAGTAGTAGGTTGGCGATAGCCCCACCACGGTGTTCTGGTAGTTTAAAGCCTGGGCGGCTCCGACAGTGAAAAATCCGAAAGCGATGGCCAGCCGGGGGATGACTGACCCTGCGGTCAAGTTGGGAAGAGAAGATTTTATTTTCATCGCATGGTAATGTAAGAATAAAAAACAGAAATGCCAAGGATGGAAGAGATTTAGCTTTTTGGGTGACAGTGTTTTCATTCTAGAAACGGAGGAATTGGTGGAGAATGCGAGCTCCTTCGTGAGCGAAATACCTACTCCGCCAGAGCTTGCCCTTCTCTGCTATTCATAACCTCCCGGAAACCAATCAAAGGTCTGTTTTTTTTCCGTGAAGTTTCGCCCCTCGACCTGAGCTCATCTTTTTAATACCTTACCAGAGAAATTCATTCTTTAAGTCACATTTCCATTCGCATGCTTCACTCAAAAAAATTCCCGGCAGCCACGGTCATGATTTTTCTTGTGATGATCATTGCCGGACAACTGACTCGGGCAGATGAGACCGCGGGCCTCGAGTATTTCGAAACCCATATTAGGCCTCTGTTCGCCGAGCATTGCTACAAGTGCCACTCGGCCGATGCCAAGAAACTCAAAGCCAATCTCTATCTTGACTCCCGTGCCGGTTGGCAAAGCGGCGGCGATTCCGGCCCCGCCATTATTCCCGGTAAAACGGAAAAATCCCTCCTCATCCACGCCGTTTCTCATACCGATGACGACCTCAAAATGCCGCCGGAAACACGGCTTCCCGATTCTGCGATTGAAAAATTCACTACTTGGGTCGCGATGGGCGCGCCCGACCCACGCGAAGGCGAGGTGAAAGAAAGATTACCCAAGATTGACCTCGAGAAAGGCCGCGAGTTCTGGTCCTTCAAGCCACCCGTCAACCACCCCGTTCCCATGGTCAAAGATCCCTCTTGGCCCACAAGCGAGATGGACCGCTTCATCCTCGCCCGCCTCGAATCCGAAAACCTCACCCCGTCTGGTGACGCCTCAAAGCACACCCTTCTTCGTCGGGTATTCTACGACCTCATTGGTCTGCCACCCTCACCAGAGGAGATGAAATCCTTTCTTGATGACACATCGCACAGCGCTTTTGAATCTGTTGTTGATGACCTCCTCGCCCGCCCCGAATTCGGCGAGCGCTGGGGCCGCCATTGGCTCGACGTCACCCGCTTCGCCGAGTCTAGCGGTGGCGGCCGCTCCCTCGTCTTTCCCGATGCCTGGCGCTTCCGCGATTACGTCATCGACTCCTTCAATCAGGATAAACCCTACAACCAACTTGTCCGCGAACACCTCGCCGGCGACCTCCTTTCGCACTCATCCGTCGAGCAAAGAAACACCCAACTTATCGGCTCCGGATACCTTGTCCTCGGAGCCCTCAACTACGAATTGCAGGACCACGAACTGCTCAAAATGGAATTTGTCGATGAGCAAATCGACACCCTCGGCCGGACCTTCCTCGGCATGACCCTCGGCTGCGCCCGCTGCCACGACCACAAGTTCGACCCCATCCCTACTGCCGATTACTACGCCCTCGCCGGCATCTTCCAGAGCACCAAGTCCATGGGAGAGGGCAGCGCCGCTTCCGGCGTGACCTCCTTCGCCACGACTAAACTCGAAGTCACCAACTCAGGCGAGATTGAGCAAGCCCGCGAGTCGCTCGCAAAACTCTCGACCCAAATTTTCACCCTCAAGAGCCAACTCGGAAAGGAGCTCTCGCAAGGCTCTCTCAATCCCGCTGACCTCCCCGGCATCGTCATTGACTCGGCCGAGGCCAAGCTCATTGGCGACTGGAAAAAATCGAGCCAAACGAGCCCATGGGTCGGCGAAGGCTACCTTCACGACGAAAACCTCCTCAAAGGAAAGAAGCAGGTCGAGTTCTCCACCACTCTGCCCGAGACCAAAAGCTACGAAGTCCTCGTCGCCTACAGTGCGGGAAGCAACCGCGCCACCAACGTCCCCGTCATCATCCGTCACGCCGATGGCGAAACCACCATCTCGATCGACCAAAGCAAACCGGCTCTCATTTACGGCTGCTTCATCAGCGTCGGCACCTTTCCCTTCACTAAAGATCAGTCCGCTTCCATCACCATCTCCACCCAAGGCACCACCAACCACGTCATTGCCGATGCCGTCAGCTTCGTGGCCCCGGGTTCATTCAAAACGCCGTCCAGTGATCGCCAGAAAAACGCAGCCAAGCTCAAAAATCTCGAAAAAGAACATAAATCTCTTACCTCCAATTTCAAGAAACTCCAACCTGTTACCATGGCGGTCTCTGAAGCAGACACCATCGCCGATGGCCATGTTCACATCCGCGGTCAGGTCCGCAATAAAGGCCCCAAAGTCCCGCGTGGTTTCATCACCGTCGCGATGAAACCCGAGACCTCCGCCAATATTCCAGCGAAACACTCCGGCCGACTCGAACTCGCTCACTGGATCGCTGACCCCGAAAATCCGCTGACCGCCCGCGTCATGGCCAATCGCATTTGGAAATACCTTCTCGGCGAAGGCATCGTCCGCACACCCGACAACTTCGGCCAAACCGGCGAACTTCCCAGCCACCCCGAACTCCTCGACTACCTTGCGCTTCGCTTTATCGAGGACGACTGGTCCATTAAATCCCTCATCCGCGAAATCACCCTCAGCCGCACTTACCAACTTTCCTCACAAACCACTCACCACCGCGATCCCGAGAATCGTCTCTTCGGTCGTGCGCCTCGCAAGCGCCTCGAAGCCGAGCTCATTCGCGACACTGCCCTTTTCGTCAGCGGGCAATTTAACCCCGCCCGCGGCGGACCCACCATCCGCAAGGCTGGACAATACGACCTCAACTACACCTTCGACTCCACCCGCCGCAGTGTCTATGTTCCTTGGTTCCGCAACTCCATGCTGGATCTCTTTGAAGTCTTCGATGCGCCCAATCCCAACCTCGTCGTCGGAAAACGCACCGTCACCAACCTCCCTACTCAGGCCCTCTTCCTGATGAATAGCTCCTTCATCCGCGAACAAGCCAATCTCACCGCCCAACGCCTCCTGAGCGAAAAGGCCACCATCACCGGCGCCTACCTACTCATTCTCTCCCGTCCGCCGAGTCAGAGCGAAGATGCCTCCACTCAATCCTTTCTTGACCAGTTCAAACCTGATCAACAGGAAGAGGCTTGGACTCAAGTGTGCCAGACCCTTTTCGCCTGCATTGACTTCCGCTTCCTCGATTAAAAAGCCATGAGCCACCATCGCCGCCAATTTCTCAAATCCGCCGGATGCGGCTTCGGTTCCCTTGCGCTCTCTTCCCTCCTCGGCCAAGCCGCCCAAAATAACCAGCTCTCTCCGAAACTTCCCGTTCTTCCCGGCCGCGCCAAGCGCATCATCTTCCTCTTCATGGCGGGCGGCCCCAGCCATGTCGATTCCTTCGACTACAAACCCGAACTCATCAAAAGCGACGGACAGACCTTCGACTTCGTCGGCGTCCGCAAAAACACCTTCGGAAAAAAGAGCCAACGCAAGCTCCTTAAGCCCCTCTGGGATTTCAAACAACACGGCCAATCCGGTCGTTGGGTCAGCAGCCTCTTTCCTCACATTGCCAAGCACGTCGATGACCTTTGCTTCATCCACTCCATGCACACCGAGGGAGTGGCCCACGGTCCTTCGACTCTCTTTCTCCACACCGGAGCCACCAATCTCGTCCGCCCGTCGATGGGAAGCTGGGTCACTTACGGACTCGGCTCCGAAAACGAAAACCTCCCCGGCTTTGTCACCATCATGCCCTCCGCCAGCAAAGGCGGACCGCGCAACTACTCCAACGCCTTCCTTCCCGCCATCCATCAAGGCACCTGCGTCGGCCGCGCCGGACTCCCGGCGTCCCAAGCCACCATCCGCAATCTCAAAAATCCCCACCTTCCCATCAATTCACAGAAGGAACAATTCGACTTCCTCCAACAACTCAACCGGCAACAAGCGCAAAGCAAAGGCGACCAAAATCTTAACGCTGCGATCGACTCCTTCGACCTCGCCTTTCGGATGCAGATGAATGCGCCCGACATTCTTGATCTCTCCGGTGAATCCGAAACCACCAAGACGATGTATGGCATCGGCGAAAAAGCGACTGAGGACTACGGCCGCCAATGCCTCATGGCCCGCCGCCTTGCCGAGCGCGGCGTCCGCTTCATCCAGGTCAACTACTCTGATGAATCCGTCAACCCGCGCTGGGATCAACATTCCGACATGCCCAAGCACGAGGATCACGCCCGCGCCACCGACCAACCCGTGGCCGCTCTTCTGCAGGATCTCAAACAACGTGGTCTACTTGAAGACACCCTCGTTTGGTGGGGCGGCGAATTTGGGCGCACTCCCTTTTCTCAAGGAAAGGACGGCCGCGACCACAATCCGCGCGGCTTCACCACCTGGCTCGCCGGCGGTGGCACCAAACCCGGCTACGCCCATGGCGCGACCGATGAAGTCGGCGATGCTGCCGTTACCGGCCGCCTCCACATGCACGACCTCCACGCCACCATGCTCCACCTCCTCGGCCTCGACCACGAACGCCTCACCTATAACTACGCTGGCCGCGACTTCCGACTCACCGACATCGCCGGAAACGTCGAGAAAGCCATCATCGCCTAGTTGGCGCGTCCCCCCATAGAGGTGGACAAATAATAATGGGACATTCTCTTTTGGGATTTGGAGTGGTATTATCATGAAAGCTGGAAGAAAATCTTCCCGTAGTCCTATTTCTTTATCTTATGAAAAAGCCACTCTTTCTTACCCTCCTTTGCGTCCTCTCCATTGGCCTCTATGCGGCTTCGAATGAGAAGCCGAGTGAACGTGAACTGGTAACTCAAAATATGCCGGAGATCGAAGCTCCTTCGAAAAAATACAAGGTGCTCTGTTTTTCAAAGCCCTATGGATTTAGGCATTCTTCGATTGAGATTGGAAAAACGATGATGGAAGTCATGGCGGAAAAGACCGGCTTATTTGATGTCACCTTTTCCGACGATCTCACCGAATTTGAGCCCGATAAAATTAAGCAGTATGATGCGATCTGTTTGAACAATAACACGCACCTTGAAAACGGGATGAAGGATCCCAAAATGCGCGAGACCTTCATCAACTACGTCAAGAAGGGCGGCGGGATTTTCGCCATTCATTCGGCCACCGACGGTGGGTGGCCTGAGTATGTTGATATGATTGGCGGCAACTTCGCCGGCCATCCCTGGGGAGCCGGCGGCACTTGGGGAATCGCTAACGAAGATTCCAAGCATCCCGTGGTGAAGGACGTTTTTGGGGGGAAGAATTTCACGATCAAAGATGAACTCTATCAGTATAAGGATTTTGATCGTGCCAAGAACCGCGTCCTTCTGGCGCTCGACATGTCCCACGAGGAAAACCTCAAGCGAAAGGGCAATCGCGCCGACAATGATTACGCGCTCGCCTGGTTGAAAAAATACGGCAAAGGCCGAGTCTTCGTGAGCTCGTTTGGTCACAATAAGGAGGTCTTTTATAACCCGGAGATTCTTAAGATGTGGGCTGAAGGGTTTCGATATGTGCTGGGCGAGGTGGACGTTGATACTGTGTCCATTCCCAAGCCAGTGGCGCAATAGGCAGGTCTAGCTTGCGTGCCATTCGCCCTCCTACATTTCCAATACTTGTGTTGCTTGCCACACCGACAATGGTCGCGCTCTGACTCCGGCACTCAATGCGGACTTATTCCTCAGCGATTACGGTGAGCATTTGTCCGGCTTCGTTAAGGGCGCTTCCTTTGCTGTGAAGAAAGGCAGAGAAGACGAGGAGCTGGTTTCCTTGGGCGTCTTTTACTCGAGAGATTGCGGGGTTGGAAAATGCTGAGGATTTTTTGGGAGTGCTTGGGCGGATTCTTCCAAGGGGAAGGCCGATCTCATCACAGAGGAAAATTCCCCAAGAGCCCCAGTCAAGGCGAGTGCTTTGCACTTCCTGGAGATAGTAGGTTTTGCCCTTCCATGAGAACTTGCTGCGATCTCCGAGATTGCCATTGCCACCGAGTTTTTTGATGGCGGTGTTGATCGTTGTCGCAGGTGCGGCTTTCCATTCCTTGAAGTCGGTCAAGGTGGCGTGGGCGAGTTGATCGACCCGGACGTTTTGGAAGTAATGGAAGCGCAGTTTGATTTCAGAATTGGAAAAATCCTTGGTGCTCGTTTTGACTTCTTCAAAGCTTGGCGTACCTTCTGCGGTTGGGGCAAGGGTTCGGGGAATGTCGATTTCACGAGAGAATTGTCCCGTTTTTAAGTCGTTGAGACTTTGATAGAGGCGGAGCCGAATCCAGCAGGAATTGGGCGCGTCTTTTTCATAGGCGAGAAGGAAGGCGCCATCACCCGTTTCATGGATCGTAGCTTGCGAAGCATGTTGGTCGAGTTCCTTCAAATGGCGCCATTTTTCGAAATCAGGCGAGTGAGTCAAGTGGATGGCGAAAACGCCATTTTTCAAGGAATGCGAGACTCCGTAGTAGCCTTCCTTGTCTTTGTTTCTTGGCTGAAAAACTTCCAGGCAATCCATGCCCCGACCTTCGTGATCGCGGAGCTTGAAGACTCGGATCTGGGCTTTGTCGGTGTTTTCGAGTGTGTTGCTAAGAGACTCCCATGGCTTGTTTTTTCCTACCGCGGGAGCGATTACGAGGATCAGAAATGAGAGAAGTTTTTTTGAGAATGAAGAGATCAATTTGACGAGGGAGTAAACTTTTTTGAACCTTAACTTGCCTCTGATCAAGACGCAAGGAGTAGGTCATTGGTGCCCTCGAGGAGCTGATTGGAGTATCTTAGAGCAAGCTGACTATTTAGGCTGTTCACCTCGCAGAAACGAACGTCCAATGGCTCGTGCCCAGTGACGGATCTCTGGAAATGAGATGGTCTGCTCTCACTTTGCCAGAGGACGCAGGATTCATCGATGGTGAAGGCCTGGCAGCCGGCTTCGAAATACGAGCGGGACCATTCGATCCACTCATCAGCACAAACGTGATCGATACCATGTTATCGACAAACACATCAATCTACCTAAGGTATCACTTCGAAGTTCCTGCGGGCCCACAATTCAAAACGCTCACTCTCGGCATGCGCTACGACGACGGCTACGTCGCCTACCTGAATGGAACTGAAATCGTAAGACGCAATGCTCCATCAGTCGTCGGGTGGGATGCCATAGCGACAAAATCCCATCCCGATCTCGAGGCAGTTGAGTTTGAAAATATCGATCTTTCCGAGTTTCTCGGATTGTTGCAACTCGGAGAAAACGTGCTGGCCATCCACGGCATGAACAGGACTAAGGGAGGGTCGGATCTTTTGATTGAGCCTTTGTTAACGAGCGACTTCGAGCAAGCTCCCTGACGCCTCCCTTGGAAGAGCTGTGTCTTTGTTGTGAGCTCTAAAATTTGCCCACCCTGGACTTGATGAAACGTCATCACAAATCTGTGATAATAACTGGATGTAAAGGGGTTAGAGCACTCGTTCTAAAAAAGAAGCCTGACATTTCATTTCGAAGAATTTATCACTTCACAGTGAGTAGATTCCCGATAGCTTATTCACCTATGTCTACATATATTCCTAAATTCCGTCGTTCTATTCTCGTTCTCACTGGTATCGCTACGCTTGCGTTCGCTGGGCTTACCACCCCCGCCCAAGGGACGGATCTGGGAGAGGCTCTTGCTCATGTCAACTGGAAGGGGATTGTTGGATCCTGGGTGGATTCCGAGACCAAGGGCGAGCGTGTCAAGATTGTGTATGCCTGGAAGTTTGAAAATAAGCTCATCGAAGTGAATTCCACAATGGGCGATACTAAGGGGATTTCGCTCATGGGTTACAATCCGGATTCTGAAGAGGTCTTCATGATGGGCGGAAATAGTGAGGGTGGGGGAAACCTTGGCAAGTGGAGTATGGATGATGAAGATGCTGTTCTCGAGCTTTCCTACGTTCGGGCGGATGGTGAGAAGGGTGAGATGAGCCTCAAGCATCACTGGGTGAACGATGACACCATCGAGGTGTCAGGAACCGCCGAAGAAGGTGGTGAGAGCTTCACCTTGACCCTAGTACGTTCCAAGTAGCCAATCAGATCAATCTTTCATCGGCCTTCTCTCTTTTATGGGGAGAAGGTCTTTTTTAGATGGTTTTGCCCGATTGACGGCCATCGCAGTGCCAGACAGGCTGCTTCTCCCGCTCGACAAGTCTTTCCCACTTCTCTAGCCTCCGGAAATGAAAATTTTCTTATTCCTTCTAATTCCTCTCATCGCGATCAGCCACGCGAAGAAACCCAACATTGTCTTCTTCTTTACCGACGATCACGCCCCCCACGCCATCGGAGCCTACAACGGCTGGCTCAAACCCGTCAACCCCACCCCAGAAATCGACAAGCTCGCCGCCGACGGCATGCTCTTTGAAAATTCCTTCTGCACCAACTCGATCTGCGGCCCTTCCCGCGCCGTCATCATGAGTGGCAAACACAGCCACATCAATGGCTTCATGAACAACGGGAATAGCTTCGATTGGAACCAACAAATTTTCCCCAAGATTCTGCGCGCTGCCGGCTACCATACCGCTCTTTACGGCAAGTCCCACCTCAAAGGTGAGCCCCAAGGCTTCGACTCCTGGGCAGTCCTCCCTGGACAAGGCGACTACTACAACCCCGCCATGATCACCCCCGAAGGCCGCAAAACCGTCCCCGGATACTGCACTGACATCGTTACCGACATGGCCATCGATTTTGTCAAAGAATCAAAAGCTCTCGGCAAGCCCTTTATGCTTATGTGTCAGCACAAAGCTCCCCACCGCACGTGGATGCCCGCCTTGCGCCACCTGCATCTTTACGACGATATCGAGATCCCCGAGCCGGCGACTCTCTTCGACCAATACGAAGGCCGCATTCCCGCCCAGCATCAGGAGATGGAAATCGAGCGCCACATGTATCTCGACCACGACCTCTTCACCGACCTCACTCCCGATCTCAAGATCCCGAAACAACGCCGCCCCAGCGAAGACCGCTCGGCTTACCTGAACATGAAGCGCATGACTCCGGAGCAACTCAAAATCTGGCGCGCGGCCTACGGCCCCAAGGACAAGGCCTTTCGCGAAGCTAAACTTACCGGCCGCGAGCTCGTTCGCTGGAAGTTCCAACGCTACGCCAAGAACTACCTCCGCAGTATTAAAGGAGTCGATGAAAACCTCGCCCGCCTCCGCAAAACCCTCGAAGAGGAAGGCCTCGCCGACAACACCATCTTCGTTTACTCCTCCGACCAAGGCTTTTACATCGGCGACCACGGCTGGTATGACAAACGCTGGATGTACGAAGAATCCCTAAAGATGCCCCTCATCGTCTCCTGGCCCGGCGTCATCAAGCCCGGATCACGCAACACCGATCTCGTCCAGAATCTCGACTACGCCCAGACCTTTCTCGAAATGGCCGGAGCGAAAGTCCCCGAAGACATGCAGGGTCAATCGCTCGTCCCACTCATGAAGGGAACCAAGCCCGCCGACTGGAGAAAGTCGATCTACTACCACTACTACGAGTATCCCTCCTACCACCAGGTTCCACGCCATAACGGCATCCGCACCGACCGCTACAAACTCATTAACTTTTATGAGTTCGGCGAATGGGAATTCTACGACCTCAAAACGGACCCCGATGAGCTAAAAAACCTCTACGGCAAGCCCGAGAAAAAGGAACTCATCGATGACATCCGCAAGCAACTCTTCGAGCTGCAAAAAGGCTACGGCGACACCACGGTCCTCGAAACGAAGCCCAAGGCGTGGCAAACCGAGAGGCGCAGCACGACGAGCGTGAAAACAAAGGCGGAATTTCCGCCACGGACGAAGTAATAGAAAAGGGTGCCCTAACGCCCCTCCCCAAAGAGTAATCCGTTCACTGGCACGCCGGGCGCCACCCTGCGCCTGCTCAGCCACAACGTATGGTATGGCTTCAGCAAGCAATCCAAGCGTAAGGCTGCGCGGCTGAAGTGGATCGCGGCGCAGCAGCCGGACATCGTCGCCCTGCAAGAGCTCAATGGATACAACTGCTGGACAGCTGGACAAAGACGCCGCTGCCTGGGGCCACCCGCACAGCGCCCTGCTGAAAGAGGACGGTTTTTTCACCGGGCTGAGCTCGCGCTTCCCGATCACCAACGTCGCGCGCATTCTCGATGGCTTCTACCATGGCCTGCTGCGTTGCCGGAGGTGATCTCAGCGGAGGTGATTCGCGATGAGGTTACCGCGCAGCTCTCGGATCACTACCCGATCGTGCTGGAGCTGCGGAATTAGCGCGAGCGAGACTCGATCAGGGGTGGCAAGCAGGGCGGGGGATCAATCGCGATTGTTCTAATACCGCTTCGGCATTTTTTTCTCTTTTGAAATACTACTCGGTATAAGGCCAACGGTGTTGTGTTCAGGCTCGAAGCTCTTTCGAGTATGGACCCACGACATCCTGGCTTAGTAAACTTCCAGCCTCCCCGAGAGCGCGGGCCACGTTTTTGCTGGCTTGTCTTTTCAAGCTGGAGGTTCAAAAATTAGAAATGCAATTTTTCACTTCACTCTTCACCGCCTCCGTCCTGATCGTGGCCTCGGCCGCTGCCCAGAAAACCGCGATCACTAACGAGATTTCCTTCATCGATCTCGCCGACGATTACTACGGCCAGGTCTTGGTCGATCACGAGTCCGGCCAGTATCTCGGTCACCCCACCACTTGCCTGCTCGATGACGGCAAGACCATCCTAACCGTTTTTCCAAAGGGCCATGGCCGCGGCGGAATCGTTTACAAACGGTCGACCGACGGTGGCCTGACTTGGTCCAAGCGGTTGCCAACCCCGAAGTCGTGGTTGACCTCGAGAGAAGTCCCGACCCTTCATCGGGTCACGGATGCCGATGGGAAAAAACGCATCATCATGTTCTCCGGCCTACATCCGATCAGGATGTCTGTCACCGAAGACGAGGGCGCGACTTGGTCCGAGCTGAAAGCGATCGGCGATTTTGGAGGGATCGTCGCAATGGGTTGTCACTCGGAAGTGAAAGGAAAACCCGGTCACTATTTTTGCCTCTTTCATGACGACGGGCGTTTCCTTGAACCAAATGGGAAGCGAAAAAGTCCGGTTGTTTTCAAGCTGCTCCAGACGAATTCCACAGATGGGGGCCTGACTTGGTCGGATCCAAAAGCGATCTACGAATCTTCGGACATTCACCTTTGTGAACCGGGAATCATCCGCTCGCCAGACGGAAAACGTCTTGCGGTGCTCCTCCGCGAGAATTCCCGAAAGAAGAATTCCCACATCATTTTTTCGGATGACGAAGGCGAAAGCTGGAGCGAACCACGCGAGCTCCCGATCTCGCTCACCGGTGACCGGCATACCGGAAAATATGGGCCCGACGGACGGCTCTTCATTTCCTTCCGCGGCATTTCCCCCGGTAACAAGGTGATGGGAACCGGAGAGGTTTCCGGCCCCATGCCAAACGCCGGCGACTGGTCCGGCTGGGTCGGGACTTGGGACGATCTCGAGAAAGGCACTCCCGGTCAGTATGTCCTGCGTGTCATGGACAACAAGAAGGGCCACGACACCACCTATCCCGGAGTCGAAATCCTCCCCGACGGCACCTTCGTCACCGTCACCTACGGCCACTGGACCCAGGGCGAGTCGCCCTACATCATGTGCTCTCGATTCACGCTGGAGGAACTGGATGCCAAAGCTCAGAGAGCTTCGATGATCAAGCTGAGTGCCGATTGGAAAAAGGTATTGGGCCAGTGAGGGAAACTAACGAAGCCAAAGACCAGACGCAACACCAACGGTGTTGCGTCCAGTCGCCCTGTCATTGCACCTCGATCAAGCCCAGACGGAACATGCAATTCAAACTACCGGAAGACATCCCATCCTTGCTAATTCCGCCATCTTGACCCTTAGGTGCCGCAGTAAGGCCACGATCGGGAGGAATGATCCTCCTTTCAAGGAGGTCTACGACCTCACTTCTATGACATTCGACGAACTTGGTCTCGATCCTCAGATCCTCAGAGCCATTCAAGAAAAAGGCTACACCACGCCCTCACCCATTCAGGCTCAAGCGATCCCAGCGGTCATGGCGGGGGGGGATGTCATGGCGGCGGCGCAAACGGGAACCGGCAAGACCGCGGGCTTTACCCTTCCTCTCCTCAATCGGCTCATCAAAGGAGCGCGCGCTCGCGATCAGCAAGTCCGCACCCTGATTCTCACTCCGACTCGTGAACTCGCAGCGCAGATTGCCGAGAGCGTCACGACCTACGGAAAGCACGTGAAACTTTGCTCGAACGTCATCTTTGGTGGCGTCCCCGCCGGCCCACAGCTGAAAAAACTCCGTCAAGGGACTGACATCCTGATCGCCACTCCGGGTCGCCTTCTCGACCTCATCAACCAAGGGGCTATGAAATTCGACACGCTCGAAGTTTTCATTCTCGATGAAGCGGACCGCATGCTCGACATGGGATTCATCCACGACATCAAGAAGATCATCTCCAAGCTTCCCCGCAATCGCCAGAACCTCATGTTCTCCGCGACTTTTTCTGATGACATCCGCAAGCTCGCCAAGGGGTTGATCAACAACCCGACCGAGATTTCCGTCAGCCCAAGGAACTCGACGGCCGGGTCCGTGACGCAATACCTCATCCCGCTTGAGAGAACCCGTAAGGCCGACGCTCTCGTGGAACTCATCAAATCGAACAACTGGACTCAGACCCTCGTCTTTTCCCGAACCAAGCGAGGCGCGAACAAGCTTGCGTCCTACTTCGAAAGCCAGGGGATCAGCGCGGTTGCGATTCATAGCAACAAGAGTCAAAACGCCCGCACGAAAGCACTTAGTGACTTTAAGGCCGGAAAGGTCAAGGTCCTCTTCGCCACGGACATCGCAGCTCGTGGAATCGATATCGATGATCTCCCGCAGGTTGTGAATTACGATCTCCCCGAGCAAGCGGAAGACTACATCCACCGTATTGGCCGGACCGGGCGAGCGGGATTAAGGGGGCAAGCGATCTCACTCGTTTCCGCGGACGAGCTCCACCTCCTTGTCGATATCGAGAAGCTCACCCAGAAACTCATCGAACGTCGCAAGCTCGGCGGCTTCGAACCACACACCCCACTCCCGGAAGCCGAACTCGGCGCAAAGGTTCCCCGCCCTCAGAAAAAGGCCCCGGCATCACGCAACCGCAACTTCGGCGCACGCGGCCCACGCTAAGGAGCGGGTGCGAGGGCCTCCAATACTATGGTGGAAGGAGTTTTTTGAGGAAAAGCCTTTCCTTCCAGCACGATCGATCAACTGCTGCTTACTCCCCACACGGCCGCCGCGTCCCTGTCTCAAGATAGAGAAGGGCCTTTTGATAACTGGCTCCGGTGAGAAAGTGGTCCAGATTCACATCAATCTCACTCCGGTGCGCTTCATGCCATGAAACGATCGCTTCGCTCACCCTCTTGAGAGCTTCAAGGTGAGCCTCGGGATTTCGATCACGGAATCCATGATCAGCAATCACCGCAGTCCGGGCTTCGAGGAGCTTGGCTAAATCAGGGAAGTTCATGAGAAAATGCCCTGAAGTTTTCCGCTAAAAACAAGCTTTCGACAACTGAATTCGAAAAGGGTCAAAATCCTACCAAGGTGTTGCCCATGTTGATGAACCCGCAGCGGAAAGATCCGAAATGTCATCTACCGGGTCCCAAGGATAGTGTCTTCCGGTGTTTGAACTGTTCAGTTTCTCCCGACTCGAAAAGCACCCTGCGCTCGGGCCACTGAACTCGCGAGGGCGCTCCAATGCCGGCGCACGTGCGCCGGCAGTTCCTTCACTCCGATCCGGGGCGCGCCCTTGTTGGCTTTCAACTTCAAATAGGAGGCACGGAGATTTTCCAGATGCGCGTCGAGCTTTTTTGGGCAGAACCGGAGCCCCAGGCCCCTCGCGGGCTTGATCACTCAGGATCCGGAGCGGACACTTTCAAGCGTAGATACCCAGGGCTCGAGTCATCTAATGGGATTGTCACACGGCGTGTCTCGATCCCATTCGTGCTGGCCAACACCTCGCTGGGAACATCGATCCAGTTCCTGAGGTCAGAACTTGTCTGCCCTCGCAAATCGATGTCCGTTTTAGAGGTGTCGATCTCGTAAATCATGATCAGGGAAGCGGGACTCGAAATAACTTCGAGGCCGTCCGGCGTTTCCAGTTTGAGCGGATTGGTCCCCAGAGCATACTCCATTAAGTTCACTCGCCCGTCAGCATCGGGATCGGCGAGGTCTCCCCACCGCGATTGCTCCAGCGCCGGATTGTCGAGATCCGCGGTATCGAAGAACAAGTGCCGCCACGTATTTTTCGGACTCGGGTCGAATAGCACGGTCCCGCTGTATGGGCCGTCGCTGAGGGCTCCATCGCTGGCGGTCACGGAGAATTTCGGCGGTGAGCCGGGCGGGATGCGGGGATAGAAGAAGAGTGGTAGATCCGCCCTGGCTGCCGATCTCTCACTCACGGTGTAATAGCCGTCGCCGCCGACTGAGAAGCAGATTGCCTCGCCGAGCCGTTCCTGTGCAATCCCGACGAAGGGCTGGTCTTCGATTTTACTTCCGGTCAACATTGCGGCGATCGAGGTGCCCAGGTCTGGGCGGCTGAAGAGCTGCACGTGTCCGTAATTGCGCACCAGCACCTCGAGGCCGTCGCGCGAGATGTCGGCGGCGGTCGAACTCACAGAGAAACCATATACGGTGTCGTGGGTGATCGCCGGAAGATCGCCGAGGTACTCGAGCGTCTGAATCCCAGTGTAGCTCATTTGGTGGGCGAGGCGGAAGAGCCGGCCGACGACCTCGCGTTTGGTCAGGATGTAGAGATCGCCCGTGTGCGGATCGACGATCATCGACTCGGCGTCGCGCCCGGCGGCGCCGCTTTCGCCGGCTGGAGTGGCCGGGTATTGGAAGTTAATCGCTTCGATGTCGGTAATTGGGATCGATCCGCCGGAGGTGCCGGTGACCAGCGGTTCCTGGACTCGCAGAATACTGAGAGAGGCCCTGTTTGCGTTGTTGTCACCGAAATCCCCGATGTAGAGCATCGCCTGGCCCTCGACTTCAGCGGCTGCGATATCCTCCCAATCGGTGTTGGTTACGCCGGTCAGCGTCCACTCGCCGCGGTTGCTCGCATCACTCCCCAGTGCGATCAGCGTCTCCGGGTTGTCACCGTCCTCGCTGGCCCAGAGGATACCGGGGTTTTTAATCGAGGCGACGAGGCCGGAGATCTCATCGTGCCGGGCGGGCTCCGCCAATTTCCCGGCGATGTTTGCGGAGCTGAAGCTCTGCGCGAGTGGCACGAAGGTGACCAGACCCGTGGCGAACTGTCCTTGGGTCGCGCTCGAGATCGGTATGCCGGGCGCGGTTTTCAACTCGAAGCGTCCCGAGCCGACACCACTGAAATCGAAGAGCAGTCCATCGGACTCAGTATCACAATCCGATGCGCTCAGATGGAGCGATGTCCCGCCGTCGGCATGGATCACCAACAGGGCGGTTTCGAGGACCGGCGGCGCATTGTAGAAGCCGTCCGTGGCCTTGAGGTCAAAGCTTAAGTCCGAGCTGCCAGGTCTTTCCTGGTGGACCTCCACTGCGATCCAATTTTTTCCCGCCACCAGTACCTCAGGCAACACCGTAAACACGTCGGGGATCTTCTCCGCCCTTCCAAGAGGACCGGTTGTGAAATCGAGGTAGCTAATTTCGCCAGCTGGCATGTTCGAGCGGTGCACCTCGCTTCCGTTGATGTAGACGATCGCGCCATCGTCACGCAATAGGCTGATCCTCAGTCCTGGAAAAGTTTTAAGGTCGGCGATGGTGAAGGTGCGCCGGAAGTAGGTGGTCGGGTAGCGGTTGGAGCCAACCCCGCCGAAGCCGACAACCGTCGCCTCATCACGTTCGCCATAGCCCAGCTGTGCGGGGCCCGAAGCCCAGGTGCGATCATCGAAACCCGGCTGGACCCAGGCCGTCCCCTGATCGCTGCCGTCGTCGAGGTAGTTCCACACCGATCCGAAGGGAAGGATCACCTGGTTCGCGAGCAGCGCCGATGGCAAGAAGCCAATTGCAAGCATCACAAAGGCACAGGTGAGCAAGGGCTGACTTCGATTTTTAGAGAACTCCATTAGTCGAGACCGGAAATCTTATACGGACGAGTCGAATTCGACAACGTTGTGCAGTTGTCTTCTTAATTTTAATCTCGTCAAATCTTCAACGTCTACCCAAATATGAAAATCGCCGAAAATCCCTTCCCCCAAAAAGAGGGCGTTACTTTCCCGACGGCAGCGACGCGGACGAGCTTCCGGCAGTCTGGCTTACGACCACCGATCCCAATGCTCCCGATTCCCCCACCCTCACCTTCAATAATGTCCTCTTGAGCGAGACCAAGGAGGCCGCCCCGGTCGTCTTTCTCCCGCGGTATGGTCCCGAAGCTCTCGACAAGGCCGCCGCCGCGGGCCACCCCTTTCTCGATGAATACTGAGAAGGTAATTGAACGAAAATTCAATCGGGGGCTTTGTCAGGCTGATCAGCAAACGGGTTTCCATCGTCATACCAAACTTGGTCGAGCCAAAGGCCTTTGGCGGGGGCTGTCGGACCCACCGCCTGGCGATCGCCGGATTCCAGAATGATGCGCATATCTTCAGGCGACCGGCGTCCCTCTCCAATCTCTTTGAGGGTTCCTGCGATGCTCCGAACCATGTGTTTGAGAAATCCCGTTCCGATGAGTCGAACCCGGATGAGGGACTGCGCAGGAAAATGAGAAAATCCCGGTAGCGGAATTGACTCTTGAGTGGCGCACGCTTCTGTCAATTCCCTCACCGTTGAATTGACCTTGGCCCCGGCTCCGCAGAAGGGAACAAAATCATGTCGGCCGATTAAGTGACGAACCGCTTCATCCATCGCTGCGGCATCAAGGGTGCGTCGGTTCCACATCGTAAAATTGCGAAGGTGGGGAAGGTTCGCTGGCCCTTGCTGAAAATAATAGCTGTATTGCTTTCTGGCCGCTTTCTGTGCTCTGAAGGAGTCGGGAACTCTGCCGATCTGAAGAACTTGAATGGTTTCAGGCAGCCGATGGTTTAAGGCATCAATAAAGTGCTCGTCGGACTCATGTCGACTGGAGAGGGAAAAATGAGCAATTTGACCGCAGGAATGGACTCCGGCATCGGTTCGCCCGCTGCTGACAATCGTTACTTTCTCTCCGCACACCTTCGCAACCGCCTCTGTGAGCATTTCCTCGATGCTTGGTTTTTCGTTGGCTTTGGGTCCCACGCCGCTTTGCTTCTGCCATCCACAGAAAGGCGTGCCGTTGAAGGCAAACTGGAAGGCGTATTTTACTGGCATGTGATGACTAGCTCGAAGGAATGATAGACTGGCAAGGTCTTCCGGAAAGGTAAACTCCAGACAGTCAACAGGCTTAGGTCGGCTGCGTGGTAATCGAGCGCTCATTCGCGCGTGAACCGAACTTGTTCGGTTAGGATGCAGTAAAAGATAAATTTGGGATTTTTGGGAGTGCCCAGGTATTGCATCAGAAGGGGATTGGCTGCCCAAATCTCTGACAGAGTGGCCTCGTCGGTGACGGTTTCTGCTCTGCCGGAGATTATCAAACGGCCCTTCCTCATTTTTCTATTTCCGCCCCGAAAGATACCGATTGGCTCGGCCAATTTCTGTCCGATTGGTTTGAGATTCCCTTTGTGAAAAAGAATTTTCCAGACAAGCATTGAAAGAATTTCCCGGGAGGCTGTCATTTAATGACCTCCTCAAAATTGCCATATAGAATGATCATGTCGTATCGAATCTCTCTCATCTGTTCTGCTCTTCTTCTGCTTCCTTCCATTGCATTGGCCGGAAACTGGTCCCACTGGCGGGGACCTTCTGGAAACGGTTCTTCCTCCGATGCCAAACCACCGGTGGAGTGGAGTGCTACCAAGAACGTCAAGTGGAAGGTTCTGATTCCGGGGCGCGGATCTGGCTCCCCGGTGATTTGGGAGGACAAGGTCTTCGTAGTCACGGCTGTTGCCGCGGATGGCGGAGCGGGGTTCGACGGGGAAAACTTGTCCAAGCTCGCCTTCAAGATCTTCTGTTTCGACCGCAAGACCGGCAGAGTGCTCTGGGAGAAAACAGCTGCTGAATCAACGCCGCACGAGGGAACGCACTCTACGAACGGATTCGCTTCGGCATCACCTTGCACCGATGGCACCCATGTCTATGCCTACTTCGGATCTCGTGGTCTCTTCTGCTACACCATGGACGGTGAATTTGTCTGGAAGCGGGACGACTTCGGAAAAATGGAAACCCGTAATGGTTTCGGGGAGGGGAGCTCGCCCACTTTAATCGGTGACAAAATTCTGGTCCCCTGGGATCATGAAGGCCCTTCTGCCCTCTACGCCCTTGAGAGTTTGACGGGTAAGACGATCTGGAAGACCGAGCGGGACGAGCCAACCAACTGGTCTACACCGCTCGTCGTCAAGCATGGTGGAATCACTCAGGTTGTCATGAATGGGCAGACATGTGCGCGTGGTTACGATCTTGCAAGCGGCAAAGAGCTGTGGCGTTGCGCCGGGCAGACTCAGCGACCGGTGACCTCCGCCGTGGCGATTAAGGATCTCGTTATTGTGGGCAGCGGCCATCGGGGATCGTTCATCGGCGCGTTCCGCCTTGACGGTCGAGGCGATCTGAAAGGAACTAAAAATGTCGCGTGGAGTTGGGATCGTAACACCCCTGACCTTGCTTCACCCCTCATTTCCGAGACCCGTCTCTATTTTCACAAGGGGAAGTCGTCCCAGCTGTCGTGCGTGAATCCTATCACGGGAGAGGCCCATTACACGGCCGCCCGGATCCCAAATCTTTCCACTCTTTACGCCTCGCCAGTCGCGGCGGGTGGACATGTCTATATCACCGGTCGCAGCGGCACCACGGTCGTGATCAAGGATAGTGAAAAGTTGAAGATCGTCGCAACAAACTCAGTAGGCGAAGGAGTCGATGCCACGCCCGCGCCTGTGGACAACGAGTTGTTTATTCGCGGCGAACGTCACCTATTCTGCATCGCCGAGAAAAAATGATAGATGCAGGGGCACGTATAATTTATCTCTTCATTGGATCATTTTTTTTGCCTTTCTCCAAAGATGATTTACATTCAACTGTTTCGATTTTAAAATCCGAAAGCGAATCAAAGGCCCCACCCCTCATTTCATCCGCGTTTGCCTGAAGTCATTCTCGCTATGAGTCCGAAATTTCTAGGAATAATCATTGTCATGTTGTCGCTTGCGCCCGCACAGCTTCCTGGCGCCGAGACCGAAGCAGTCCGTTTGAAAGATTTATCGGGCAAGGTGGTGGAGCCCCTTGCCAACCACGGACAGAAAGTAACAGTCTTATTCTTCCTCACAACGGAGTGCCCCATCGGCAACCGTTATGCACCTGAGATCACTCGTATTGTTCAGCATTATAAGGATCAAGGCGTCACCTGCCACGCCATTTACGCCCATGAAACGTCAGTGGAAATCACAAAACACCAACGCGAATACAAGCTCTCCGTCGGCGCCTTGCTCGATCCGGAACTGAATCTGGCCAAGCTCACTGGTGCCACCGTGACACCGGAAGCCTGTATTCTCGGCCCGGACGGTGAGATCCTCTATCGCGGACGAATTGACGACAGAGCTGTGAAATACGGGACGGTCCGACTGGAGCCCCGGGTGCGGGACCTGCGTCTCGCACTCGATGCCGTGCTCGCCGGCAAGCCGGTGGCTAAAAAGTTCACCCAGCCCATTGGCTGTTATATTTCCTTTCCCGACCCTCCCGAATCCCCCCTTCCCAATCAAGAAAAATAAGCCCATGCATCTGGTCCAAAAGTCCGCTACAATCCTCTCCCTTTGTCTCTTTTTCCAGCCCTCGCAGGGCGCTGAAAAAGGGAGCCCCGTCACTTTCAGTAAGGACATCGCCCCGATCATCTTCGAAAGCTGCACCACCTGCCACCGACCGGGCCAGATCGGTCCCTTTTCGCTGACTGACTACAAGACCGTCAAACGGCGGGCCAAGCAGATCGTTGAAGTCACCGAAGAACGCATCATGCCTCCTTGGCACGCCGACCCGGGTGATGTGGTATTTAGTAACGACCGCTCTCTCACCCCGCAGCAAATTTCGCTTTTCGCCGACTGGGTTGCCGCCGGTAGCCCCGAGGGTGATCCTTCAGAGACACCGCCGCTTCCGGAATTCCATGGGGACTGGCAAATAGGCAAGCCAGACCAGATTGCCACGATGGTGGAGCCCTTCACCATACCGGCCGAGGGCAGGGATATCTACCGCCATTTTGTCATCCCACTGAACCTCGATCAGGACACTTGGGTAAAAGGTGCGGAGTTTCTCCCCGGAGACCCGGAGGTTGTTCATCACATACTCTACTTTCTCGACACCACAGGAAAGGCTCGGGAATACGACGCCGAGGACACGAAACCTGGCTTCGGCATGTCAAAATCGAACGCCGGGTTCCGTTACATTGGCGGCTGGGACGTTGGCACCCAACCCTCTGAATTACCCTATGGCCTCCGCTGGCTCATCCCGAAGGGTTCGGATCTCGTGGTGCAAATCCACTATCATCCGAGTGGCAAGGAGACCACCGACCAATCATCCGTCGGTTTCCATTTCTCGGACGAACCGACATCCCGTCCCTGGTCCATCATTCAAATACCACCGCGCTTCGGCGAACTTCAAGGCATCGACATCGCTGCAGGTGATAAAGAGCATATTGAAAAGGCCACTTTTATCATTCCGGAGGATTGTGAAGCCTTCGCCGTCAACGGCCACGCCCACTACCTCGCCAAGCGCATGGAATTGACCGCCACTTTCCCGGACGGAAGCACCCGGTGCCTGCTCAGAACCACGCGGTGGGACTTCAGGTGGCAGGAGGACTACACCTTCGAGGAGCCCGTCAAGCTTCCCGCAGGCACGCGCCTCGACGTGCTGATTTCCTATGATAACTCTGCCTCAAATCCTAATAATCCGACCATTCCCCCGGTCGGAGTGCGATGGGGTCCATCGACCACCGACGAAATGGGATCGATCACGCTGGCGGCAATGTTCGACACCCAGGACCAAAAAATGGCGACCCACGAGGCCCTGCGGATCTTTCTCGTCAACCAGTTAATCGACCGTCTCATGGAGGGCAAATTTGGCGGTCGTAACAAACAGATGGTACAAGTACGAAAATTACTGCAGGCACTGGATCTGAACCAAGATTCCCAGCTCTCGCCAAGCGAGCGCATCCCTGCCATCGACTTCATCCGGAATAGCGACTTTATGAAGAGATTCGGAGCGATCGGATTCGACTGATAGCTACGTAAACCGCATGCTTTCCGACAATGGCAGGCATCCGGAATATCCACCTCTTCATTTCACCGTTACTGGGATTTTAGAAAGAGGTGCTTCCCCGTCATTAGATCTGTCTCGCTCGCCCTGCAGGACAGATATTGACCACTCCGGACCATGGGTTTAAACTGCCTTCCTATGCGTGCCGTCCTTTTGTTCCTATCGCTCTTCATCGCCAGTGAGGTAACTTGCTCCGCGATCACCATCAATGGACTCAGGGACGAGACTGTCTACACCGATAGCGTCACCTTCGAGGTCGTCCATGAACCCGGCTTCGGACTCCAGTTTCTAATCAACGGAGACAGTGCCACAACGAGTTCCCCAATCACCATCGACGAGGCAGGGTTCTACGAACTTCTTGTCAAAAAACTCGCTCCAGAGTCGTCCGAAATCGTGGAAACTGAGACTGTGCATTTCATTGTCCGCTCAAGCGAGCGTGGCAGCTCTGAGAATGGGCTTCGACCATGGGTGCCTAGGATGAATATCCCCGCCGCTGATGCGGAGATCGACTCAGGCTCATTGGAGCTCATCGCGCCGAGGCAGTTCCCAATCAACTGGCCCATCCCGGTGGTGGCAAAGCTTGTCGACGGAGGTAATCAACCTCTGCGCGTGATGGCAGATGCGCAAATCAATGACCAGACCGTTCGACTCTACCGCGGGGTCGGAAGTTTGCATCTCTCTGCTGTTTCTGCCGATGAAACTCACAACATCACGATTGAGGCCGCGTCTCAATCCGCGACGACAGATGTGCTGACGAGTTCCCTGCCCATCATTATCGCTCCCGCGAGCATCGATCTAGACACCAACTGGACCAGCCCGGGAATCGTTCAAATCAACGCAGACATGAATGTTGCCGCAGGCGCAACGCTATCGATCGGTCCTGGTGTGATCGTAGAGATCGGTAATGGCGTGGATCTCACGATTAATGGTAACTTGCTGCTCAACGGGGACGAGAGCAACCCGACTGTCATGACAGCTGCGCCCGGTTCTATTTGGGGCGGCTGTCTCGTCAACGGCGAGGTCCACGCCACCTTCCTATTCGTCACCCGCGGCGGCGAGGACCCGAATTGGTTCAACGGCTCCGGTTTTTCTGCCCATCGTAAGGACCAGGCAACTTTTTTGTTTAATACTGACAGCTTCGGCTCCTTCGAGGATTGCTACTGGATCGAGAATCCCGGACAGGCGCTGCACGGCAATGACGCAACGCTCACGCTCGATCGATGCCTCGTGCAGCGAAGCCCCACTACCGGGCAGTTCAATGGTGGTGCGGTCGTTCTCCGTGACTGCCACCTTGTGGAATTTCCGAGAGACTCTCCTGAGTTCGCCCACAAGGTCAACGACGGCATCTACTTCAAAACCGGAAATCACGAATTGCACGATACCGTGATCGGTTGGGCCAAAGACGACGGCGTCGATGCTGGATCGGGTTCGGCAGGAACGGTTCTGGTCGACGGATGCTGGTTCGAGTCCTGCTTCCACGAAGCCATGGCATGGAGCGGCGGTGGTCGCGATGTCATCGTGCGCAACACCGTAGCTCTCAACAGCGGGCAGGGAATCGAATGCGGGTTTAGCACTAGCGGCAGTAGCCCGATCGTCACGGTGTCCGATTCAATCACTATCGGAAATTCTATCGGCTGGCGCTTCGGTGACAACTACACTTGGGACTATAAAGGCTTTCTCACTGTCACGGATTCGATATCGCTCTATAACGAGAAGGACGTCTGGGGCTATGAGTGGGACTCCTGGACCTATCGTGCCGATGCCATGGACATCCGCGATAATTGGCTCACCCGGGAAAATCCAATGCACCCGGACAACCGCATCTGGGACGGCTCCGATCTCACCCTGATCGAAGCGCTTGAGCCAACCACCGCGGTCGTGGGTGCCGGCTTCAGCAGCAGCGAGATGCAACGGCCGATGCAGCGCTACGGTGAGGAGATCGAATTCGGCTTCAGTTCATTCGGTTCGATCCCACCAGGGCTTGGCTTCACGATCTCCTCGAAAGTCGTCGGCAAGTCCGAAGAGACCACCATTTTCGGAGGTCTGAGGGCGAGTTCCGGACAAATGCTCGCCAGTTACAAGCCCACTTTCTCCCCTCGTGGCGGACTTGTCGAATACATCAGATTCACCCTGCACGACGGCAACAACGGGCAGATTACCACCCCGCGCAATCTCATCTACATCGACACACCCGACGTCGACAATCTCGAGGTCGTCGTTCCACTTGGATCAGAATGGGCTTACCTCGACAACGGCAGCGATCCTGGTCCGGGTTGGATCGAGGAGAACTTCGACGACTCCACTTGGAAGTATGGACCTGCAGAATTCGGCTACGGTGACGACGACGAGTCCACCAAAATCGACGACTCTTCTGCAAACTATCCAAGCTATTATTTCCGCCACGCGTTCGAACCGGATGATCTATTCAGCGATACACAAGCCACGATTCGCCTCAGGCGCGACGACGGGGCCATCGTTTACCTCAACGGGATCGAAGTGATGCGCAGTAACCTGCCGAAAGGTCCGATCTCACAGTTAGATTTCGCCTTGGGCGTCGTCGACGACAAAGATGAATATGTTACGGTGTCGATCGATTCTTCTCTCCTTATCGATGGCGATGAGAATATTCTCGCCGTCGAAGTTCACCAGGCAAACGCGACATCGTTGAATGTGAGCTTCGATCTCGAACTTAAGCTCGAACGGCCACTGGAGCCGAAGCTATTCCTGGTTCCAAGCGCTGAATTAAAAGCTCTGATCTTCTGGACCAACACCGGCAACGAACTGTTGGAAGAATCTACCGACCTCGTGACCTGGACTCCCATTCCAGATGCGGTTAGTCCCAAGGAAATCGACTACATGAACGAAGGAGCGTGGAGATTCTATCGCCTGAGAATGGTGCCATGATCGTGAAGGTTGATTATCGATCCGGTCCGAAGATCGTCAGTGGATCAGAATGGAACTTCATAAAATCAGGAGCGCTGGGATGGCCTGCATAAGGTCCAAAATGATGCCCCTGGTTTTTATTGCGCCAGACGAGCACCCAAGCCGTTTTACGGCTCCACTCGTCGTGTTTGAGGGCTTTGAGGAGATACTGGGTCCACCAATCTGAATTGGGAACCTTGTCGACGCCCGTCTCAGTGAGGGCGGCAACTTTACCACGTTCCGCCGCCAGTCGATTGATCATCGACAAGGCTTCGCCAAATCGAGGAACCTTTTTCCAATGCCAGCCCTGATAATAATCGAGGCCAAAGATGTCGATGGAGTCATCGCCGGGATAACGGTTCAAATACTCTTTCGTCGTGGAGATATCTTGGGGTGAATAGGCATAAAGGAGGTGATGGATTTCACGGGTGTTCCGGAGGTGGTTGATGGTCATCTTCCAGAGCGCAACGAACTCTTTCCCCGTGCAGGCCTTCGTTCCCCACCACGACCAATCCTGATTGTGTTCATGAAAGGGACGCAGGACGACCGGGATCAATTTGCCATCCTTGCGTTTCAAGGTGCGCAAGAAGGTCGCGACCTGATCCAGAGTTTTGAGAAAGGCTGCGTGGTGGGTTCCGCTGGGCAGGATATTTTCAACGGCTGGCCTTTTGTCCCAAGCATTACCCCCAGTCACGGGATTGTCGAGATGCAGGGAGAGCGTGTTGATTCCGCCTCGAGCATCGGCTTCAATGATTAGGCGGGTCATCGCTTCGAAGCGGACTCCATCCAGATTGACACTCTTGTGAATATCGCCGAGGTCCCATCCGTAAACCGCAGGCCAATCGCCGCAGACGTCCTTGATGTCGCTCCGGTTTTTGTCGCCGCGCCACCCGACTCCGTATGCGGGGGTATCCTGATGGCCGAAAAGAACTCCTTTGCTGCTCTGTGCACGAAGACGTTGAAAAAGAGCCACGGTTTCCGGGGTCGCTTGAGGATCAATGGGGCGAGCCACCGCCTTTTCAGTGCCAGCCGCATGACCTAGCAGGACGAAGATCAAAAACAGTGGGAACAAACCTGGAAGAAAGTGAATCATAATGTGCCGCATCGAAGCGATTTTGAGCCTATCGTCTCGATGAGTGATCGTCAATTGATCGAGGACCTCGGACAAAAGGGGGGCACAGATTTTTCCGGAACGAGTCCGAACGGCACGATTATCAAAAAAGGAAGATCTGTTTCCCTTTCGAATGGTTCTTCGCTAGAATTTTCCGATGAGTAACGTCAAAAACTTTGGAGCAACTGGCGATGGACAGACCGACGACACCGCGGCGATTCAACATGCGATCAAGGATGGTGATGGCTTGTTGGAGTTTCCCAAGGGGACCTACCTGATCACAAGTCCGCTTGAAATTCCTCTCAAGGAATCAGGTCCCCGCGGCATTTCGGGATCGATGGGCACCGCCACGATCGTCATGGCAGGCCCCGGTCCCGCCTTCCGCCTTCTCGGGAACCACGGCGGAACGGGTGATCCCGGTTCGGTAAAGCTAGGAGTTTGGCAGTCGGAAAGAATGCCTACGGTTCGGGAAATCGTCATTGAGGGATCCCACGCGGAAGCCGATGGATTCGAGCTAAAAGGGACCATGCAGGCGATCTTTGACGGTGTCATGATCCGGCACGTCAGGCATGGTATTCATCTTGTGGAGCGTAATCGAAACATTCAAATCGTGAATTGCCACATTTATCATAACCGAGGGGTTGGTATCTTCATGGACGGCCTCAATCTTCATCAGATCAACATCGCAAATTCGCACATCAGCTACAATCGCTTGGGCGGGATCCGAATTGAACGATCAGAAATTAGAAACCTCCAAATCACCGGGAACGATATTGAATACAATAATACCGAGCAGTCCTTCCCCGAGCTTCCCAATGCGCCGACGGCGGAAATCTGGATCGATACCACGGCGGAGGGAGCAAGCGTCAATGAAGTCACGATTGTCTCTAATACAATCCAGGCGACCTCTTCCAAAGAGGGGCGGAACATCCGGATCATGGAGAAGCGTGACAGCTCGAGACCCCCCGGCCTGATCACCATCACCGGAAATATTATCGGTTCTCAAGAGACTAATATTCATCTGAGCGGTTGCTACGGAATCACTCTGACCGGCAACTTGATCTACTCCTGTTCCCATCGAAATCTCCTGATCGAAGATTCACGCTTGATTGTCATCGGTAGTAACAACTTCCGCCGCCACACCAAGAGGGCTGGTATGGGTGTCCGCCTGATCGATAGCCGGGACTGCACAATTTCAGGCTGTAGTTTCCACGACGAATCCTTGGAGGGTCAAGAAAACGGTGCGTCACTTTTGGAGCTGAAAAACTGTCAACGCATCGCGGTTAATGGTTGCAATTTTAGCGATGGCGTTCCCTACGGAATTGATGCGCTCGATTGTGACGATGTTCTCGTGACCGGCTGCACGATTGCCGACACTCGCGAGACGTCAAAAGCGGCCGCCTCGATCCGCTTCAAAGGACAAGGAAGCGGAAATCTCATTGCCTCTTGCTCCCTGCGAGGAAATGTCAGCGCAGAAGCGACAGCTGGGCTATCACAGAAGTAGGAGAAAGGGACGCGGTATCAGCTATTGGCGGGATTTTTTTTCCGCTTTGGCGAGAACTTCCTTGAGTGCTACGGCCTTACCTCCCTGGCGTTTGCTTTCATCGGCCGCTTCCATGAAGGTGAACAATTCGATGGTCTCGGCGGCTGAAACCGGCGGCTTCTTTGTTTCGAAAAATTTCACGACCTCGACCACCAGAGGGGCGTAACCCTCATAGGCACCGACGGCGACCTCTTCGCCCTTGGCATTGCGGGCAATGCCGGAGTAGCCCTTGCCTTCGCGGAAGATGCCGGTTCTGCCATTTTCCCAGGTACCCTCGACTTCGATCAAGCCCTCGGAGGAGGTTCGGCGGACAACGGATTGGCATCCGGTTCCCATGACGGTGAAGAGAGATTCACACCCGTGGACGCCATACCAATAGAGATCGGGATGATGGGGCTCGATTTTGGCAGGGCTGGAACAGAGGGCATAGGTCACTTCTCCAATCGAGCCAGCCCGAACGGCCTGGGTGCTTTTGCCGTAGCGAAGCGATGACGATGAGAATATTGGAATACCCGCGTCTTTGGCAAGACGGTAGATTTCAAGAGTATCACTCAAGGTTCCCGCAACGGGTTTGTCGAGGAACAGTGGTAATCCTGCCGCGATGACGGGTCTCGCTTGGGCGAGATGGGGGCGGCCGTCGACGCTTTCGATCATGATCGCATCAACCTTGGTGCAGAGATCCGCAATGGTCTCACAGATTTCCACGCCGAAGTCTTCTCTTAGGGTTTTAGTGTATCCCTCGACTCTTGAGCTGCTCGATTCGATATCGGCGCTGCCGCCCTTAAAGGCCGCGACCACCTTGGCTCCCTTGACGTGACCCTTGGTAGTGGGGTCATTGAGGACCTTGGTGAAGGCGATGACATGAGAGGTGTCGAGACCGATCAAGCCGATGCGGATGGGGTCCTTGGCGGCGAGAGACGAGAGTCCTAAGAGCGTGCAACAGAGGGTGATGATTTTTTTCATTTCGTCATTTGGTGATGGGTTGGGAGAGTCGAAGATAAGCGAAGAGGTCTCGAAGCGCGGTTTCGTCGAGTCCGTTCAGGAGGCCGGCGGGCATAAGGCTACGGCCAGCCGGTTTGAGGGTTTTCATTTGTTTGCGTGGGATGGTGATATCGGCCGCGTCGAAGCCACGGATGACAATGCTATTGGCGTCTTCGTCTGAAAGGAATCCGCTCAGGATTCGATTGTCGGTGGTGGTCACGACGACATTTTCATAGCCTTCACGAATCTCGGCACTCGGTTCGAGAATGCTGATCAGCATGGTGCCGAGATCGTCCCGTTGGTAGCGGGTCAGATCCGGGCCGACGTCGCCCCCTTTGAAGAAGAGCTTGTGGCAGCTTGCGCAGCGGGCGGTGAAAATATTCTCGCCAACGTAGGGATCTCCGGGTCGGTCGGAAAGAATCTTTCGCAAGGTATCCGCCCGGAGGGAAGGGGTTGGTTTTTCGGTGTCGGGGAAGTGTTTGAGAAGGAGAGATTTGATATTGCTGACCTCATGGAGCGCAAGACGGGAGAGGAGGTCTTGGTCAAAGTGGCCGGACGGGATCTTTTCAGGACCCACGGTTTCGAGGAGAGCTGCCGCCCAAACCGGCCGGGAGGCGAGGAGGTTCAGAGTGGTGGCTTGGAGGCCCGGGGAAAGCTTCGGATAGGAAGTCACCAGGGTCTCCCCAATCGCTTTGTCGTCGTAAATTTGTAGGGCGATGATGGCGGCACGACTCAGTTCGGAATTATCCGTCGAGGTCGCGAGGTCGAGGAGCTTTTTCGAAACTTCGGTTGCGCCCTGATAGCTGCCGAAAGCACGCACCGCTAAAAGCCGATCGGCAGGAGTTTCTTTGGGATTGGAAAGCAGTGCGGTCCCTTCCGCCAGAGCGTCTGAGTCGCCCCCGCGAATACGCATGGAAAGGGAAGATTGATCCAGCTTGGTGGTCAGTTCGTCCGGAAGGAGTGGGACCGCTCTTCCTTCGAATGCTTTTTCAAAGCCTGTCATGAGAGCGGTGCGACCGGCGGCGTCCGGAGCGAGTTCGAGGAGGCGGGCGCATTGAAGGAAATCGCGTCGTGACCCGGCTTCCGCAAAGCGCCGCATCAGGCGGGGAGCAATGTGATCCAGAAAGAAGGGGGAGGACCAAATTTTAGGATCATCGAAAGTCGCCAAGACGGCTTCCGAATTCTGCGCGCAGTGAGCTTCCACGACATGCCAGGCCATGAGCGGAATGAAGCGATCCTCAAGGTGATCGGGTCGGGAGATAATTTTCTGGGCAAGAGCGAGGCCTTGTTGATGCCCAAGGTGTCCTGCGGTGGAGAGGATCTGGCACTGGACCTCGGCATTTGTTTCCCGATGGGCGAGGGTTTCGATTTGGTTGAACAATTCCGGTTCAAGTTTGCCGTCATCACCAGAGAGCCTGATGATCCACGCCCGCACCATGGGGGACGGATGATTAAGATATAGGCGGGCAGCCTCGAGATGAAGACTGCCCATCTGATGAAGCACCCAAAGAGCTTCCAAAGCAGGGTGGGGGTTCTTCTGTTCGAGGAGTGCCTCTAATTGCGGGACGATGGTAAGATCCGCACGCTGGGCCAGCAAACGAACAGCCGTTTGTCGGTGCCAAAGGTTGTCATGTCCGAGGAATTCTATCAATTCCAAGGAGGTCTTGCTTTCCAAATTTCGGTCCTTGATGAGCGAAGCGTCTTTCCCCCGGAGTCGATAGATACGCCCGCTGTCGGGATCGATCTGGCCTTGGTAGTTTTGTCCGTGCGCGATGTATTGCTCCCGGAAATCGGAGAAAATTACGCCTCCGCAGGGGGCGTTGGCGAGATAGACCGGTCGGAAGGTGAGGTCATCGCTACGAAGAGGGAAGCCAGTGTCAGAGGTTTTGAAAGTGCTGCCCAGCGCGCTTCGGTTTGAGGCCACAAGATAGTGATGCAGGGGATCGACGCTCAGAAGCTGTCCCTGAAGGCGGGCGGGAAGGGCGGTGGCGTCAACGCAGATACCCAAGTGGGAAAAGCGTGAGATCGGGTTGGCGGTCGCCATCATCGAGAGCTCACCGAATGAGAAGGGATTGGGGGGCGGGCCGAACTTGCCGGGGTTCTTTCCCTGTTTCAGGTATTGTCCGTTTTGCACGAAGTGAAAGCCCCGGGTATTGCCGCCATTGTGACCGCTGAAAAGCCGTCCTTCGGCATCGAAGCTTAGCCCGAAGGTGTTGCCGCCGCCGTCGGCAAAGACTTCGAATTCCTTGGTGCGGGGATGGTAGCGCCAAATAATGGGGCCTTCATTGTAGATCGCCGGATCATCGAAATCGGGTCGGGTGACACGGCTGGTGGTGGTGCTGCCCTGACCTCCGTAGAGCCAGCCATCGGGCCCCCAGGTAAGGCCATTGGCCACGCTATGGGTATCCTCGAGCCCAAAACCGGCAAGTCGGATTTCGGGATCTCCTTCGGGAATGTCGTCGCCATCTTGATCGCGATAAAAGAGGAGGTAGGGAGTGTGCATCACCCAGAGTCCGCCCCAACCACGGACGATCGAGTTCGCCATGTTCAGGCCCTCGAGAACATTCCTGCTCGTTTCATAGGTGCCATCGCCATCGAGATCTTCGTGCACGCTAATGATGTCGGCTCCGCGATCATGATGGGGCGGGGCGGGAGGAACGCGATCATACTTCGAGCGATAGTATTGGTCGCGTCCAATCATCGTGAGACCCGCGGGGTAGGGGTACTGGCGATATTGTGCGACCCACATGCGGCCCCGGGTGTCGAAACTGAAGTGGGTCGGTTGTGCGATTTCCGGTTCGCTGAGCAAGGCGTCAACGGCGAGGTCGTCGGCGGTTTTCAACAAGGCGAGGTCTTCTCCGGGAGGGACCTGTCGTCCACGTATGGGATCCATCGTACGTGCCAGAGGGCGGCTTGAGAGTTTGAATTGATGGGCGGGATAAGCGGCGAATGCCGGCTTCTTTTGACTGGCCTTGAGCTCGGCGCCGGAAGGTTTTGTGCTCGTGAATTCCCACTCTTGATCTAGGATCAGCTCGTTAAAGTAATCGATCAGCACAGGGGCTGAAGTGAAACCATGGGCGGCCGTTTTGTGGTCGATTCGGATAACCAGAGCGTTAAATTGGTTCTTCTCGAGAACGTCTTTGGGAACCTTGAAGCGTTGTTCTTTTCCCAAGGGAATCCCGTCAGATTTGACGATGCTTTGACCGTTCAGAAATATTTCAAATTGCCCGGGAAGGTCGGAGACGGCGAGGACGGTGGAACTCCGCCAGAGATCACGTTCGCCCCCTTCGGGGGTGACAAGACGATCCGGGACCTGAAGAAAACAGCGTAGCCAGAGATTTTGAGAATCCGGAGTGGTCTTGGTGGGAATGGTGGTCCGAGTCCATTCGGATCCGCTGGCATTCGTCAAAGAAAGAAGAATGAAACAAGCTACGGCAAAGGGCATGCGAACCATTTTTCCATCATTGCCAAGGAGATCAGCGAGAGAAGTAAATTCCTTGCCGATCCATCCGCTTGGGAACTTCTCCAAGAGTGGAGGAAGATCCAAGGTGTTACAATTGGTTGAACATCACTGTTTGCGAGAGTGAAGCGGGCTAGATTCCGGCGGGCTTCCAGAGGTCTGAGTATTCTCTCTGCCAGAGCTTCCCGGGAGCCTCGGCGCCCTTGATCTGAACACCCTCCCGATAGGCGATATTGCCGAGGTGGCAGAGCATGGTGCTCTTCTGGGCATCGACGATTTCTGCATTGAGCGCCTCGCCTTTGCGGATGGCATTAACGAAGTTTTGGAAGTGGTGAATGTCGCTGAGGCCGGGCATATTCTCTTCCACTAGCTTGCCGGAATTATCATGGATGCGGTAGCCGCCGCCGTCGAATGACATGATGCCACCGTCGCCATAGATGCTGACGAAAGAGTGTTGTTCGTGCTTGCGCTGCAGGCAACTGCTGCCGTGCCAGCTCATCCCGACTTTCCCGAAGTCGTAGGTCGCGTCGGCGGTGTCGGGTGTCTCCTGATCGTCGTCGAAATGGTAGCGCCCACCAGTGTAGCTGGTGAGGATCGGTAAATCGACTCCGAGTGCCCAGCGGGCGATGTCGAGGGCGTGCACGCCATTGTTTGCGAGTTCGCCGCCGCCGTAGAGCCAGTGCCAATGCCAGTTGTAATGGATCAGGTTGTCTTTGTAAGGGCGCGCGGGGACGGGCCCCTGCCAGAGATCGTAATCGAGGTGTGGCGGGACGGCAGCGGGTTTGCCCTTTCCAATCGAAGTTCGCTTGTTGTCGTACCAGCAGCGTGCGTAGCGGAGTTGGCCAATGGCACCGGCTTTGAGTTTTTCAATCCCTTCCCGGAAACCTGGGGCGCTGCGGCGTTGGTTGCCCATCTGCACTTTACGTTCGGTGCGTTGCGCGACCGCGACCATGAGTTCAGCTTCGCGGGCGTTGTGGCTGCCGGGCTTTTCCACGTAGACATGTTTACCGGCGTCGCAGGCGAGGATGGTGGCGGGCGCGTGCCAAAAATTCGGAGCAGCAATGGAAAGGATATCAACGTCTTTGTCTTCGAGGATGCGACGGAAGTCCGTGACGGCTTTGGGAGCCTTGCCGTTCTGGCGGTCGGCCGCGAATTTGGCTCCGGCGGCGAGGCGATTCTGATCCACATCACAGACGTAGGCGATCTCGACGCCTTCGAGCTGGGCGAAGTTGCTGATGTGTGCCTTGCCACGGCTGAGTCCCATGACACCGACGCGGAGTTTTTGGCCGGGCTTGGTCTCCGCGTGTGCGCTGGTTACGAGCGAGGCAGCAGCGACAGTGCTGATGAAATGGCGACGGTTTTGCATTCCTTATTACTAGAGGAATCCGTCCCTGCTGGCGAGCCTTTCGAAGTGTCTAGCCCGATCGTCTATTCGATCCTTTTGATGGAAGAGCCGGTCAAAATGGATGATGTCGAGTCTTGTGAGATCCCATCGGCACTGGCAAACTCTTTTTATGAAAATCTTGCATAAATTGATATGCGCAAGTGCGCTGATCAATATGATGATGTCGATGAGCGCCCTGGCTGAAGATCTTGAACTCAACTTGCGTTCGCGCAGCAAAGAAGACGCCAGCGCAGATCCGACGACCAAGCAGGTGAATTGGAAGCCGGAGAAGACGGCGCTGATCATCTGTGACATGTGGGACGATCACTGGTGCAAATCGGCCTCACGCCGGGTCGCGGAGATGGCTCCAGTATTGAATGAGACCGTGAAAGCTGCGCGTGCTCGGGGCGTCTTCATCATCCATGCCCCAAGCAGCGTGGTTGATTTTCACAAGACCACGCCGCAGCGCAAACTCGCCCAAGCCGCGAAGTTCGCCAAAGCACCCATCGAACTTTCGACCGCGCTCCGCTGGGGAACCACTTGGTGTTGGACGGATCCGAAGCATGAAGGGGTCCTTCCAATCGACGACTCGGATATGGGCTGCAGTTGCAAGGGCGAAAAGTGCGAGATTCGCGAAGCTTGGTCGCGCCAGATCAAGCTGATCGAGATGGTCGAGGGCGACGCTTTGACCGATAGCGGCCAGGAGACCTACAACCTGCTCGCGGAACGCGGAATCGATAACGTTATCCTTTGCGGCGTGCACCTGAACATGTGTGTCCTTGGCCGTCCGTTCGGAATCCGGCAGATGACGAAACTCGGAAAGAACGTCACCCTGATGCGTGACATGACCGATACGATGTACAACCCCGAACGTCCGCCGGGTGTCGACCACTTCACTGGCACCGACCTAGTCATCGGGCACGTGGAGAGTTACTGGTGCCCTTCATTCACGAGCGCAGATATCACCGGAAAGAAGGCATTTAAGTTCAAGGGCGACCTGAGAAAGAATCCCTAAACTGAATCTGGCTAAAGTTTCCTCACTTACCTGATTCTGAAGATTGCTTGGGCCTTGGCTTGGTGCCACCGGAGCCCGGTTTCGCGAGTTCTTTCTTGAGCCACTCCAAGCCATCGAGATTGTCGCCGAGCGCGATCTTCGAATCGAGTTTGTTCTGATGATCAAGAATGCCCACCGGCCCCTCGTAGCCGCTCGTGACGACCGTCTTCAGCATCGCCAGATCGTGCTCGCCCTGTGCCAGCGGGAGAATCTTTGGTTGCGCTGCGTCGTTCATGCCGTTGAGGTTGAGGCAGTGGAGAAACGGCTTCATCAGTGAGAGAGATTTTTTCCAATCATCGATATGTCCGTGGCCGTGGTGCCAGTTGTAGACGATACCAACGTGCTTGTGGCCGCGGGCGCGTAGTCCTTGGCACACCGCGACAAGATTTTGCGGTTCACCACCCCAGCCTCCATGATTGTAGAGGCCCAGCTTGCAACCGAGCGTTGAGGTGCGCTTTGCCAGCGCTTCCAGCGACGTCACGGCGGTCGCGACTTGTTCCTCCTGCGTGCCGGCCTTCGGGCTCGGGGCGGTTTGCCAAATCTGCGGGTGGAGTTCGTGCTTTTCGAAAAGCGCGAAAGCCGATTCATGTCCGCCCCAAAAGGCAAAGTACTCGATACCGTGCTTTTTGTATTGGAGGATCTCTTCCTCAAACTCGACGACGTGCTCATTGCGCCAATCGTAGGCACAGCGGCCGATGCCGAGTTCCTTAAGCATCTCCGCCCGCTCGGCAGGGTTCCGTTTCATGGCATCGAAAGGGACAATGCACCACGCGACGAGATTTTTTCCTTTGAGGTTCTCCGTCGCCTCGTCGGCAAAGGACGCCCCGAGGGACAGGACTAGGATTAGAGTTAGGATTTTCATTCGATGATTATGATCATGAGGATATGCGCAGTCTGCTCCCGATTTCCTACCTTGTCAGTCGCGAGTGCGGTGAGTTTCACTTTACCTGGTTTCAAGCTGCTTATTTTGACACTCCATCCGGTAAAATTGTAATCGAGATCATTTACTTCTACGCTGTTGACCACCACTCTGACGATTTTGTAATCGTCGGTGTTGGTGCCGCGCACTTCGAGCGTCCCACTCTTGCCGAGTTTGACCGGCAAGCCACGCTTCGGCCACGTGATGATGGTCGCGGGCGGCTGGTCATCGATCGGGTCCAACAGTTTGGGAAACTTCAACTCGGGCGCATTGGTGGCGCGGCTGCTGACAAATTTGGCGTGCTTCCCTGCGCCGAAGAGATCGTGCACGATCACCGGAATACCCAAGACCTCCACATCCTTTGTTCGCGCGCCACCACCCATGTCGACGAGTGGGCGACGGCGGGCATCATCATCGCCATCTCCGCGTCCGTCGGATTGGTGATTTCTCGGCTGATCAAATTCCATAGAACTTAAACATGACAAACAGTTCCCTCTTTTTGCCCCTTGTGCTGTTCACACAAATTATCGCTGCCTCCTTGCAAGCTGCCGAGCTCACCCATCCGGAAAAATTAAGCCCCGACGTCCTCGTTCGAGTACGTAAGATCACTACTGAATTCGAGGGTGAAAAAGGCTACGTTGCAAAGTTCGGCAACTCCATCACTTACTCGATGGCCTTTCGTAATCGTGTCTTGGTCATCGCCTTCGGTCGGCAGATCTGCTATTCCTTGGTGCTTGATGCACTACTTACGACTGCTGATCCCGACTCTCTTTGTCCTGCTCGTTTCATTGGCTGGAGCGCAGTCCCGCAGTGAAGCGAGCTCCTTCCCTCTGTCCAAGGATTTCGCAGTGGAGACGGTCGCGACGGACTTGTCGAACCCCATGGAAATGGCTATTGTCGGCGACCTTGTTTTCATTGCCGAGCTCCACGGCAACATCAAGGTCGTCGATCTCACCACTGGCATCACACGCGTCGCGGCCCATCTGGAGGTGGATTACCGCAAGCAAGGTCCAAGGTGGAGCTGGGATGTCGAATCCGGCGTCATGGGAATTGCGGTTGATCCCAATTTCGAGACGAACAAGTGGGTTTACCTTTGCTACACGCAACCGGGCGGTGAGTCCTTGGAGCACGATCATGTGGTGTCACGGTTTCGCTACGAAAACGGACTGCTGAACAAGGCGAGCGAGCAGGTCATTCTGAAGATCCCGTCGCTCCGGGATCAGGACCGCATTCATGAAGCGGGCTCGTTGGCTTTTGGTCCTGAGGGGAACCTGTATATCAGTAGCGGTGACAATCAGGACCACACTCAATACCTGTATTCGGCACGGACCTCGACGAACAGCGCGGTCTTGAACGGAAAGATTCTGCGGGTGCGTCCCGGAAAGGACGGGGGCTATACCATTCCGCCCGGCAACCTCTTTCCACCTGGCATGCCAAACACCCGTCCGGAGATCTATGTCATGGGCTGTCGGAATCCATTTCGGATCGCGATCGATCAACGAACGAGCCATCTTTATTGGGGCGAAAACGGTCCGGCTGATTACTATTGTGGGAACCTGAAGAACGTCGACCAAAAGCTCTTACCGCTGGGTTTTGACGAATTCAACCAGGCCCGAAAAGCGGGATTCTTTGGTTGGCCCTTCTTCATCGGCCCCAACGAAAGCTACCCAACTTACGATTTCGACAAAAAGACAGTCACGGGCGCTTTCGACCCAAAGAAGCCCATCAATGATCTGAAGGAAAACACGGGTGTCAAAGAGTTGTCTCCGGCGCAGAAACCGATGATTTGGTATAGCCATCCTCCGTCAAAAACTTTCCCGTCATTGGGTCAAGGAGGTGCTTCGGCAATTGGCGGCCCGGTGTATTATCACGACGACACCCGCCAGGCGGATGCAGGCGGCTTGCCGAAGTCATTCGACCATCACTGGTTCATCGCCGACTACGCACGAGGCTGGGTCAAGGTGGTGGAGTTGGACGAAAATGAAAAGATGGTTGCGATCAAACCCTTTCCCACCGCCCATCGCTTCCAGACTCCCATCAACGTGAAGTTCAATCGGAACGGACAACTTTTTGTCCTTCAGTATGGCAAGGGTGGCTGGGACGCTAACAACGGAGGGAGCTTGCTGCGGATCAGCCATCGCATCGATGGGGGACTGGCGGGAAATCAAGTCGTCGCAGTGCGCACCCTCAGAGGACTGCCCTCCAAACATCCAGGCACCGCACTGATGCGACAAAATAACTGTGCGGCCTGCCACCAGGGTGAGGGCATGCTGATTGGACCATCGTTCGAGAAGATTATCGAAAGGTATGCAACTCTTCCGAAGCGGAAGGACTACCTGAAGAAGCAGATTCAAAACGGTAGCAAGGGAGTGTGGGGGGAGCTCCACCAAATGCCGGGCCACCCTTACTTGAAGAATGACCAGATTGAACAAATCGTGGATGCTATTCTCGCGCTCAAGCTTGCTAAGCACACGGCCCGCGACCGTCCCGTTACTCTCGCAACTCCGGCCAGCCAAACGTATTCCGGGACAGGCTCCGCCGAGTTGGTCGACGGCATCATGGGTGATAAAAACGATCTCAAAAATGATTGGCTGGGCTTTGAAGGCGACGATCTGATTGCGACGATCGACCTTGGCGAAACGAGGCCAATTCACGCACTGGGGCTTTCCTCATGTCAGGTGACCGCAGCCGGAATCTTCCTGCCATCGACTGTCGAATTTTTGACTTCAAGCGACGGCAAGACCTTCCAATCGGTCGCAACGATCAAGCATGAAATTCCGGTCAAAGAGCCCACGGCAAACATCACTTTATCGACCAAAATTAGCCGAACTAAGGTACGCTACATTCGGGTTCATGCCAAGAATCTCGGGACCATCCCCGATTGGCATCAAGCCAAGGGCCGTGAGGCTTGGCTATTTGTCGACGAGCTTCTGGTGAACCCGGTTAATTAAGAAAAACTGTGATTCAGAGAAGGTTGAGAGTGGGGCAGGAATTGTTCCCTTCTTAAGCTATTTTAGATTCTTGAACTTACGTCATCAATTCGAGTAAGGGGTCGGCAGCCTGCACTGATTCCGGCGTCGTGACGGCTGAGAGAAGAACGGTGGCCGCGACAAGCGCTGTCCGGCCGGGTTGACGAAGGGATCTCTTTGGAAACAAGTCCTGTAATTTTCGGATTTCGTGAAAAGTGCTTCTCATGCGTTGCCCATTTTCACCCTATTTACCACACTGGTATGAGAAAGATAGGGAAGGGATACATTTTTCTGGTCGCGCTAGCCACTTGAAACTCGTGTAACGATCAAGTTTTTCCTCTGAACAGGAGAGCGTGGGAGAAAGATAGGGAAGGGATACATTTTTCTGGTCGCGCTACCGCTGTGTTCTAGGGTCGTCGGTATTGTTATGAAATTCCTGTTCTCCTTTTTCCTGCTGATCACGATTACGTTAGCCGATGAGCGTCCGCTTCCCCGGGTGAAGCATATGATCGATACCCACATCCATCTCTATGATCCGACGCGCGAAGATGGTATTCCCTGGCCCCCGAAAGACGACGAGGTGCTCTACAGACCGCACTTGCCGGCGGAGTTCAAAAAGGTCTCGAAGCCCGCCGGCCTCACGGGGGTGATCATTGTTGAAGCGAGCGACCGCCTTGTGGACAACCGGTGGGTTCTCGATCTCGTGAAGGGAGACGATTCCTTCGTTGGACTGGTGGGCAATATTGATCCCTATACCAATGACTTTACGAAGCAGTTGAGGGAGCTGAAAAAGGATAAACGTTTGGTTGGCATTCGGGCGCGCAATGGCAAAGGCAAGAAGGAGATCAATTATACCGACCCGAAGTTCCTCACCAGTTTGCGGGAACTCGCAAAGAGTGACCTGAGCGTCGATATTCTCGTGAATGGAGGAGGGGTTGCCGCGGTCAAGAAAATCGATCAGTTAGCGCGAACTCTTCCGGATCTGCACATCGTGATCAACCATGTGATTGGATATAATTTTGATGGTAAGGAAGCGAATCCCGAGTGGGCCGCTGCGGTTGAGAAGCTCGCGAAGAACAAGAACGTGTGGTGCAAAATTTCTGGCTTGTATCAGCGCAGCATCCCACAGCCCGCGCCTCATGACATCGACCACTATCGCAGCGTTCTAGATGTGCTCTGGAAGAACCTCGGTGAGGAACGGCTCATCTTCGGCAGCAACTGGCCGTGCACCAGAAACAGCGGCGACTACCCCAGTCTTGTGAAGCTCGTAAACGAGTATTTTTCTGCCAAAGGACAGGAGGCTTGCGAGCGTTATTTTTGGAAGAATGCCGCCGAAGCATACCGGTTGAAGCTTGACTGATGGTGGATGAAATGTGCTGAGATGCAGGTAAAGTAAGCGGACGTGGCAGATCAGTTCGATCGTCAGGTTGTTCAAGGGTGATAATTCCCGTTGTCGGCAGAGTCCGAATTGGGAGCAGTGTTCTTGGAAGCCAAGGGAGCGGTAGATTTTTTCGGCGATGCTACTAGATCGAGTTAGTGAGGTAGCCGAGATTTTTCATGCGGGGTCTTTTTCTACGATGCTTTTCAGGAAGGTACCGTTTTCGCCTCCGATTAGGAGGGTGTCAGTTGGCTGCGTTTCAGGGTCAATGCATAGAGAATTTCTCCGCTTGCTTCGACAAGCCGGAAGGTGACTGTGGGGTCATCGGCAGACAGATCAAAGGTGAATTCACCGAACGCAAATTTGTCACTGAAGCCGTAGAGTTGGTTTTTCCAGCTTGATTTTTTTGGAGGCGGGCCGCTCCGACCGCCAAGGCTGGCGGGTTCGAATTCATAGAATTCAAACCCTGAAGGGCGGGGGATTTTAAATCCACGGGCACCATGGCGATCGCCGGAAAGGAGTAAGACTCCGGGTATACGGTGTTTTTCAATTAAGTTGAAGATTTCTTCGCGGCCTTCGGGATCGAACGTTCCCCATGAGTCCTTTCCATTGGATACTTGGTCATCCCACATCGTGCCACAAGTGATAATAATGAATGGGCCTTTGCAGGCGAGGAGGGTTTTCTTGAGCCATTCCATTTGCTCGGGGCCGAGGAAAGCGTGCTTTCCGTTCTTTTTACGAAAGTAACGGTTGTCCGTCATGATGACGTCGCAGGGGCCGATCCGGGTGTGTTGAAAAATCCCACCGCCTTCATCTCCGAGACCGTAGTAGGGATTGTTCCACGCCTGGGTAAAGACCTTGCGCACGCCGCGCCGATCTTTGTCGGTATACTTACGGGGGATTCCCGAGAGGTCGTTGTCGAAATAATCGTGGTCATCCCACGAGGTGTAAACAGGAGTCGAGCAGACGATGTTTTTCCAAGCAGGATGGAAGTCACGCATTGCGTAGTCGGCGCGATGCATTCCGAAATGATTGCGCCGGTCCTGCACTGCCACATCGCCATACATGAGCATGGCGAGAGGCTTGTGCTTGATGATGGTGTCTGAGAGTTCGCGGTGGCCGAGTCCCCAGCGATGCTGGCAGGTGCCAAAGGTGATGCAGGTCTTGTCGCCGGTTTCTGATTGAGGCGTCGTGATCGTGGCGTGTTCCGGGCTTTTGATAGGATGCCCATCGATCAGCACCTGGTAGGGTGTGACGCTGCCCGGCTTCAGTCCGGTAATATCGATGATCGCAGTGAGATCAGATTCCAAAGTACTTTTGACCGGACCGTAGGTCTTTTCCTCGTCACCAAGTTTGAGCTTCACTTCCACGCTGGCTGGTTTTGTGGTGCGGAGCCAGACTTTGACTCCGTCTTCTGCTAAGCAGCCGAGCATGGGGCCTCCGAAATGAGTTGTTCCTTGTGCCTGGCAGATCGCTTGCACCGTTTTATCGCCCGCTACAGTGGCGAAGCTCGCCGCCGGGTTTGTGTCCAGGGCCTTGTAGATAGCCGAAAAGAGTTTCGCATCCTCCGGGGATTGTTTGTTCCAAAGGTTGAGGATTTCGAGTGAGTCGCTCAGAGCGCCATCAGTGGATCCTCGATAACCATAGCCATTTTCAATATTGAAGCCAGAAGTCAGGGCAATGCCTGCGAGAGAGGACTTCTTGAGGTAGCTACGTCGGTTCATGTGGGTTTGGGGGGGAGGGTTTTAATTGATTGAAATTAGGGATCCGCCGACTACCGCCGTCGATGGGGATACTGTGGCTGTATTGGGATCAGTGCCCAGTGCATATTCGGCGAGGTTGCTCAGGCCGTCTTTATCGGCATCAGCGGTGGGGGCGGCATCACCTGCACTGATCTGGGCCGCGGTAAATTCTGTTCCTTGCCAGTTACTGTATATGGGACCAGTGATACTGGACGTCCCGGAGAATGTGCTGTCGGTAGCCGCGATGACAAAGGGGCCGCCGCCACTCCCGTCAAGGCTATGGGTGGTGCGCATGGGGCTTGCGCCTGTGGCAATAGCGGCATTCGCATTCGTAGTGGTAAAGTAAATGGGGATTGAGCCCTCAAAATCTATGATTTCTTGAAAGGCGCCATTTGGCCGAGTGATTCGAAGAGGAAGTCCTTTTACACTGGCTTTGGTGCGGGCATTGGCACGACGTTCAGCAGAGGTCTTTTTCAATTACCCCACGATCTGAGCTCTCGAAACCGGGTCAGACAAATCAGCGCTTGGCTCAGCCAAGAGATCTGCAAGGGATTTTTGACCGAACGAGTGAGTCGAAGTGCGTGTGTCGGTTGCATCGTCTGAGGGTAGCTCTCAAGAAAATTTGAGGATCGATACTTGTTATGACGCCGGACTTACCATGCTGGTTAAATTATTTTGACGATTTGCGAAGTGGAGTCGTTCAATTCAGCGCTGATTTTAGGTCGTGAGGATTGGTTTGGCCAATCACTTCGGAAATCCTCCGCTCGGTGAGCCAGATCTAACGGCGTATCGAGGGACTTGAACAGCCGAAGCGACAGGGTCTCTTCTGTTCTGCTACTTGGTATTATTTCCGCCATAGCCACCTCAAGGCATCCGGGAAGAGTGTGCCCATTTTTTTGCCGCTGTGGCCGTGGTGGCCCCATACGTATTTGTAATCGTAGCCTTTGAATTTCAGCGCGGCCTCCATCGCCATGTTACCAAGCGGCCAGTTGCCGTGGCTGTTGTCTAGATCGTTGATCCCCTCCTCGAAAAATCCCCGGATGGGCTTTTTCTTGGTCTTGCGGATCATGCCCGGGTAGGCGTCGCCGCCCCGGATGTTCGTGAATGAGCCGATGGATGAAACGACTTTCCGGAACTGGTCCGGCCTTTCCCATGCGACCGTCCACGCGCAGATCCCGCCGGAGCTAGTGCCACAGATGGCGCGCATTTCGGGGTCGGTGGTGAGTTTGTAGTCCTTACCGACGAAGGGCAGAATTTCATCGATGAGAAAAGTGGCGTAGTCGGCGGAAAGGGTGTCGTATTCGAGGCTGCGATTGTTGTTTTTCCAGGGAGCGGGGGGCACGGAATCTCCCTTGTGCCCCGGATCGATGAAAATCCCGATCACAGGTGGTATTTCTTTCGAGGCGATGAGGTTGTCGAAAACCGTCGTGATGCGGAAATCACCCTTGGGGTTCACGTAGGCATGACCGTCCTGGAAGACCATCACTGCCGCTTCCTTTTTAGGGTCGTGGTTCGCAGGGATGTAGAGGTTGATATTGCGTTTCGTGCCGGGAAATACCTTGGAATCGGGGAACTTTAATTTGATGATTTCGCCTTTCGGGATACCTGCTTTTTCCTTGGAGTCCGCTCCGTGTTGCGGCTCGGGCATTTCTGGAAGTGAGAGTTTGGGTGAAACGTCCTGCGCGAAAACGGCGGAGGCGAAGGCGATGGAAGCTACCGTGAGGGTTTTAAGCATTTCATGGAAACGCTCGGGAACTTGCGGAATCTTTCAAGGGGCCTTCAAAGATTCCGCAGTGAGTGGTTACGCGCGAAACGTGGTGCGGGAGAATCCTGAGACGGCAATCGAGTGGGCCAGCTCCATTGGCAGTCCGGATCTTTGCCTGCAGACCCTGCAGCAGACGGCGCGGGAATGGATGCGCCGGGACCGCGATACCGCGAGGGTGTGGCTAAGTGCGAGCGATCTTTCGGAAGAAGTTCCGTTTCAAGTGAAAAATGGAGTTCGACGACGACGTTAGTTAGATTATCAATCTTCGACTCCAGATGAGGCCTTTATCAACGCTTCTGCATATCGTCTCCGCGGTCTCCTTGACGGCTGGAGTTTCCTTGGCTGCCCAAAACCCGGCTGAAATTGTTCAAAGAGAATTTCACGATAAGATCGAGCCGCTTCTGCAGGACTATTGCTACGACTGCCACGGGGATGGCGAGAAAAAGGGAGATCTCGCGCTGGATGAGTACGCGAACCCTTCTGCTCTCCTTGAGGATCGAAAAGTCTGGTTGCGAATTTGGGAGAATCTCAGGACGGAGATGATGCCTCCGGCTAAAAAGAAGTTCCAACCGACTTCCGATGAGAGGCATGAATTGGTTTCATGGATCGAAAAGCGAATCTTCGGTTTGGATCCCGAAAATCCAGATCCCGGACGGGTGACGATCCGACGGATGAATCGTGAGGAGTATCAAAATACCATCGGGGATGTTGTCGGGGTGCGCTTCAACGCGAATGACAATTTCCCCCCGGATGATACCGGATTCGGCTTTGATACCATTGGGGATGTGCTCACAATTTCACCGCTTCTGATGGAGAAGTATCTCAATGCGGCAGGAGAGATCGCCTTGATGGCTCTGCCTTTGGACGCTGGTGAACCGAAGCCCGTCGAGATTGATGCTGGGAGCTTTAAAGACCGTGGCGGCAGCCAGACGGCTCGCTTCATGGAAGCTGATATTGCGCAAACGGTTGGAGCCAAACGCCGTTTGGATGCAGGTGGACAGTATGCTCTTGAGGTTTCCTATTCTCTCGAAAGCGAAAAGGGACGTCCGAAGGGACAGACCGCGAAGTGGCGGATCTTCGTCGACGGAAAACAGCTTCGTGAAATCGAGATCGATTCCGATAAACCGAATCGCGATCGGTTTGTCGTGAATCTCGAACTCACGAAAGGAGAGCACCAGTTTGAGTTCTCCATCGTTCCGGGTGAAAAGGGAGAAGGAGAGGGGACGGCCGGTGTGCGGGTTAGCAAATTCCGACTGAATCGTCTCGGGGTGGAAGACAGCTGGGACCTCTATCCAGAGAGTTATCAAAGGATTTTCGTCAATGGTCTGCCCCCTGCCGGGAGGGAAGCGCAAGCAGTCTACATGCGGGAGATCGTGGAGAGCTTCGGCCTGCGGGCCTTTCGGCGTCCTCTTCGGAAGAGAATGGGCGATCAGCTCACGGCATTGGCCCTCGTGAAATCCCGGGAAGAAGGAGCGAAGTTCGCCGATGGTGTTCGGCTGGCGGTCACTGCGACGCTGACCTCACCAAGTTTCCTTTTCCGAAGTGAGGTCCAGGCCGAGCCCGATAATCCGGGCAAGGTTGTCCCGATCGACGAGTATGCCCTGGCCTCGCGGCTTTCCTACTTCCTTTGGAGCTCGGCCCCCGACAAAGGGTTGCTGGATCTGGCGGCGAAAGGAACGCTTCGAGAGAACTTGCGCAGCCAAGTTGATCGGATGCTGGGTGATGAAAAGGCGGACCGGATGGTCGAAAACTTTGTGGGTCAGTGGCTCCAGGCGCGCGACCTGTCAGGGCTGAGCATTGATGTGCGCCGCATCCTCCGGGAAAGGGATCGAGGAAAGGCTCAACGAGTTTTCAACCTCGGGACTCGGCGGGACATGAAAATCGAAACGGAGGAGTTCTTTCAGCATGTTCTTCTGAAAAACCGCCCTATCCTAGAACTCCTCAATGCCAACTATTCCTTCCTCAATGAGAGCCTTGCCAAGTTCTACGGAGTCTCTGGAGTGCGAGGGAGCGAATTCCGGAAAGTGGAGTTTGACGAGAGCGCGCGGGGACGTGGTGGACTGCTGGGTCAGGGAACATTCCTCATTATCACTTCCCAATCGACGCGCACTTCTCCGGTGAAGCGCGGCCTCTTTGTTCTCGATAATATTCTGGGCACACCAGCCCCCCCGGCCCCGCCCAATGTGCCGGAGCTGGAGGAGACCGAGGAGAAGTTGAAGAAGGGTGCCACGATGCGGGAGCTCATGGAGGTGCATCGGAAGAAGGCCCTTTGCGCCTCATGCCATGAGCGCATGGATCCCATTGGTTTGGCCCTGGAAAACTTCAATGCCCTCGGCCAATGGCGCGATGAAGAAGAGGGGGTAGTAATCGATAGTGCGGGAAAATTAGTCACAGGAGAGAAATTCACAAATGTCATGGAACTCAAGACGATCCTGGCAACCTCTCGAAAACAGGATTTTTACCGCTGCCTGACCGAGAAGATGTTGACTTACGCGATCGGTCGTGGCGTGGAATATTACGATGCTCCCACGGTCGATGCCATTATGGCACAGCTGGTGAAAGAAGGTGGTGGGATGAAGGATCTCATCTACGCGATCACCGGAAGTGTCCCTTTCCAAAAACGACGCGGAGACGGAAGCTCTTTCTGAGCTGGATTAGTACCGACCGATCATTCACTCTAGACATCAGAAATTTTTCAATAAGCCAAACCAATGAATCAACCAACCATCAATTTTGGACGCCGTAATTTTCTCCGTGGATTCGGAGCAAGTGTAGCCTTGCCCTCCTTTCGCTCCCTCGGAACTGAAGTGAAAGGGGCGGCTGCGGCACGAGGAGTGACGGCTACGGGAGCGCCCCTGCGAATGGCCTATCTCTACGTGCCTAATGGGGTGATCATGGACAAGTGGCGTCCTGAAGGAAGTGGCTCGGATTTTAAATTTAACGAGTCGATGGAATCGTTGAATGCGTTCAAGAATGACCTACAAATTATTAAAGGTCTGGAGCAGGCCAACGGTTGGGCGGGTTCAGATGGAGCGGGAGACCACGCACGAAGCGGAGCAACTTTCCTGACGGGAGCGCGTCCCAAAAAGACTGCAGGTTCGGATATCCGCTTGGGGATTTCAGCCGACCAGATGGCAGCGAGCCATTTTGGCTCTGAGACACGTTTGCCCTCACTGGAGTTGTCCTGTGATGCCGTCCGCAAGTCTGGGAATTGTGATTCCGGATACTCGTGCGCGTATCAGTACAACATGTCATGGCGCTCCGCCACCCAGCCTATGACACCGGAGTCGAATCCTCGTTTGGTCTTCGAACGCTTGTTTGGAGGAGGTTCCAACAATGAACGTAAGGATGGCCTTGTAAAGCGTCGGGCCGAGAAGCGCTCGATTCTGGATGTTGTCATGGACGATGCCCGTGCGATGAACAATCAGCTTGGGAGAAACGACCGACAAAAACTCGATGAATACATCACGGGTATTCGCGAGATCGAGAGGCGCATCGAGAAGGCCGAGAGTTTCGGTCCACCTCCCGAACCGGGTGTTGCCGCACCGGAAGAGGGCGTGCCGCGCGAATATCAGGATCACATCCGTCTTCTTTTCGATATGCTGCTCTTGGCCTTCAAAACGGACCAGACCCGGATTTCTTCATTCCTCCTGGCCCACGATGGCAGTAATCGGAGCTTCTCCGGTCTGGGGGTCAATGAAGGACATCACGGTCTTTCTCATCATAGACGGGCGCAGGATAAGATGGATAAGATCGCAAAAATCGATGCCTTTTACGTCAGGCAACTTTCCTATTTCCTTGAAAAAATGAAGGCCACCGAAGATGTCGATGGTAACACTCTCCTTCACAATTCCATGATCGTCTGGGGGAGCGGACTTTCCGATGCCGATCGCCACAGTCATGATGACCTTCCGATCATCGTGGCAGGAAATGCGGGCGGCAAATTCCTGACCGGACGCCACCTCGAACTTCCGGAGAAAACTCCCCTTAACAACCTCTACATGCGGATGTTGAGGGAATCCGGAGCACCAGTGGATCGGATCGGAGATTCGTCCGGAGTACTCAAAGGCATTTGATGAGTTCTCTTTTTGTGGATGAATAAGTGCGGACGATTGGCTTAACCCAAGGGATAGCCGTCAGATTGGTCCCGTTCCCATGATGGCTCTCTACTGTGTGATTGTGTCCGGGCAGGAGTTCTTGCCGCGATGGTGACGTATCCAAGGCCGCCGGAATCACAGAGCTTCCGGATATCGGCAAGAATGTCCGGGGCACCTTTTCGCCAAGAAAGGTCGTCCGAAAAGAGGGCTTCCGCATCCTCTATTCCTTCGAGTAAGGTGAGCTGTTTCTTGATGCGGGCCCACTGTATTGATTGACCTGCCCGGGGATTTTCAGAGAAACCACCCCGCTCCGTCTGTAGTAAACGATGTCATCGTCCAGCAAGAGGTTCTCCACGCCATGCCGACAACAGCGTTTTCGCATCCACACACCGCTGTCTTGAAAGACAATCTTGGCATAACCCGCCGGAGACAGTTGGAAACTTGGTAAACGCTTCGTCGAATCAGTAACTAGAGCGACGGGGGATCGTCTACTCAGCAAACCTATTGACGAGAAATCGAAAGTTGTCCGGAGGGGAGTTGCCGAATCAATCCTGCCTTGAGGAGGCTCGTCACAGCGTCGAGACTTTCGATAACTGATGCCCCGGTGAGTTTTGAAATCTCGTCCGGGCTCGGGAATCGGTCTCCGGGTCGCAAGCGCCCACTCTGAAATGCCTCGTTCGCCAAGGCGATGACCTTAGATGATGATTCCGCTCTTTTCGGCTTCACTTGACGAAACATCGGGTTCCGTTTGATAAAGCTTCGAATTCCTGGAAGACGGTAATTATTGATGAAAAATGGGTTCATGAATCTTAGTTAATTGTTCGTTCGATTAAGTATTCGCTCGAACCATAAAACTGGATTCAGAAAACCTTACTTTTCATCCAGATTTTGACCCGGCAATGAAGAGTAGGAGGATGCGGGCTGTGCGGGTGCCTTTGGCGAGCGCGGTCGAGAAGGGACCGTTCCTTGAGAAAGGCTGGCCAAAACGAGTGTCCAACCTTCAGGAAGTCTTGGCGAGAGCAACCACGATCTCCTGCTTGGAAACCACGACCCCTCCGGATTGTTCCAGGGTGATCACAAAAGCTTGGGGATTGGTCACCATGAGTGGATTGCGGATCGGGATGATCGCGGTGCCGTCATTGGCAGAGATATCAAAAACGCCGCCGTCTACAGGCTTTTCATCGCGGCCAGGATCGACAATCCAAAGCTGATATTGCTTGGCGCCAGGATCATTGGCAGGGAGGTTTGTGAGGCTCATGTAGCCTTCCTGAAGCGCATCACTCCAAACTACCGTTCCGGACATTTGATTGTAATTTTCCGTGCCGCCGAACTCGGATTGAATCAAATCGCCCGCTTTGGAGATCAAGGTTTTACGAGCTTCGCTCGAAGAGGCTTTTTCAGGAGCTGTCGCCATCAGGCTTTCTGGATCGACGGAATTCTTTTCAACAAAGGACTTGGCGACAAAAAGAACGGCGAAGAGTGCGGCTATTGACCAGGCGGCTTTTGACGAGGCAAGAAGTCCTTGCCACCTTGCCGGCCGGACAATGACTGCATTTTCTGGCTCGGCTTTGACAAATTCCGATATCCCGTTGTGGAGCTTCTTGAGTAACTCTTCGGGAAGGACCGTATCCTCATTTGCAAGAAACTCAGCGTCTAAAGCAGCCGCGGCCAATTCAAGCGAGAGGTCGGCCTGGTTACTAGGGTTTGCGGAAAGCATTTTCCAATCCTGAACCTCACTGGGAACAAGGTCACCGAGGATACGTCCAGCTTCGAGCTCTTCGAATCGGTCTGAGGTATCTTGGTTTTTCATGGGTTGGAGGGGGATTGGCCGCTATCGAGGCGGCGAAATTTATTTCTAAGGTCAATCAAACCGCGCCTTAGCCGTGTCTTCACGGTGCCTAACGGAAGGCCGGTTTTTTCAACGATCTCGGGATGGGTCATTCCCTCATCGAAGTGGAGGGAGAAAATTCGTTGAGTCTCTTCGGGCAGCTCCTTGAGTGCGGCGCGGACATCTTTGCTTTCGCAAAGTAGGGCGGCCGAGGATTCAGTTGAAGCATGAGGAAGGGAGTCAGCATCGGGTAGAGATTCAAATTGAGGTCTACGGCTTTCTTTACGGGCGAAATCGATGGCGCGTCGTCTGGCCAGTAGTCCTACGAAAGTAGATTCGGTCGCAATGGCGGGGTTGTAGCGTTTGGCGGACTTCCATAGATCAGTAAATGTTTCTTGGACGATGTCTTCCAATGCTGAGTGGTCCTGCACATGGCGCTTGGCAATGGACCAAACGAGAGGTCCGAATTTGGTGATGGACTGTTCCATGGCACGTTCATCACCTTGAGCCACCCTAAGGAGGACCATATTGGCTGAGGCTTCTTGCGATCTGTCTGTCACTAAAAGCGTGAACCTATGACGCGAATGGAAAAGTGTCCATCCTGGATTCTACCTCTAGAATCCAGAATGGCGAAGTTACTAACCTGGTTACTTGGAAGGAGGAAGGATTACGGCGTCGATCACGTGGATCACACCGTTGGTGCAACCGATGTCCGCTTTCACAACCTTGGCAGAGCCGTTCAAAGTAAGTGCACCATCCTTTACGGCAAGTGCGATGTCCTTCTTGTTCAAGGCAGTAGCCTTCTTAAGAGTGACCGCAGTTTTGGCCATTACCTTGCCGGAAACGACGTGGTAGGTCAGGATCGCGATCAGCTTGGCCTTGTTCTCAGGCTTGAGGAGAGTCTCGACCGTCCCCTTGGGAAGCTTGGCGAATGCCGCATCGGTGGGAGCGAAGACGGTGAAAGGTCCTTTGCCCTTCATGGTCTCGACAAGATCAGCAGCTCCGAGAGCAGCAGCAAGAGTCTTAAATGAACCGGCGGCGACGGCGGTATCGACGATATCCATCTTGGCTTTTTTGCCTTCTTTGTGATGATCTGCCGAGGCAGGCGAAACGAGGGCGAAGAGTCCGAAGAGGAGGGAGGTAGCAAGTGCTTTCATGGTATTATTTCTTTGGTTTAGTTTGGTTTTTTTGTGGCCCATTAGGGCTTACAGAAAGGTCTTCGTTAGATCGCTGGTTCTGGATTCAAAAAGATTATTTTTTTTTGGCTCCCAAACCGCCGTCATAAAAAACAAATCTCAACACCGGTTGGCCCTTGGCGTATTTGAGAGCTTCTTTTCAAATTGGGGACCCGGGCTGAAACTGAAGATCTTCGCGCTTGCAGCCGATGATATTGAAGTTCTCAAGGGCGAAGCCGGGTTTACCTACGCTGGGGGCAAGATTTAAGAGAAAGTTGATCTAATCTGACATTGCTGGGCTGGCATCAATTTGGTTTGTTTTTCGAGTGAAGGGCGCATGAGAGGGAATTGTTGAATGAGTTTATTGACGAATAAAGCCGCGAGGCGACGGAAGAGCGGGAAGATCATTATGATGTTCTTCTGGGCGCTGGTTTGTGTGGGGAATACGAGGCCTTCGGTGACACCTCTTCGGATTGAGGAGAAACCAGTAATTGATGGAGTTTTGGACGATGCTGAGTGGGAACGGGCAACGAGGATCACGGATTTTGGTCAGGTAGAGCCACGGGAGGGGGAGACGCCGACGGAGCGGACGGAAGTACGGGTGATGATGACGGATGAGGCGCTTTATCTTGGGGTGATTTGTTTTGATCGGACGCCCGCGGGGGTGTTGGCGCGGGACCGGCGGAGGGATTCAACCGGGTCGGGTGATGATCGTTTGAGAATTGTGATTGATCCCTTTGCGCGGGGCACGGAGGGCTATTTTTTTGGGATCGCGGCAGGTGGAGGGCTGGGTGATGGGATAGTGCGCGCGGGAAATCGTCCGGAAATGGAATGGGATTGTATTTGGAATGCTAAGACCTTGGTGACAAAGGAGGGTTGGGTTGCAGAGGTGGAGATTCCTTTTCGAAGTATCTCGTTCGAGCCGGAACAGGAGAGTTGGGGGTTCAATGTCGAGCGGGTGATTCGGAGGAAGGAGGAAAAATTACGTTGGGCTTCGGCGACGCGAAAGAAATCGCTTTATTCCCTCGAGGGAGCGGGGCGCATCACGGGAATGAGAGATTTGAAGACGGGTTTGGGCTTGGATGTGCGACCAGCGGCGGTAGCACGTTGGCGACAAGAGGCGGACGGATCGGAGACCACTGAAATCGAGCCGTCGATGGATTTGTTCTATCGAATCACGCCATCCTTAACAGCGACGTGGACGTGGCAGACGGACTTTGCGAATGCGGAAGTGGACGCACGGGTGGTGAACACGACGCGCTTTCCACTTTTTTTCCCGGAGAAGCGGGCCTTTTTTCTGGAGGACGCACGGTATTTTCGTTTTGGCGGGATTCGACGGAGTCCCTTGCCATTTCATTCGCGCACGATTGGCTTGTCGGCAGACGGGGAGCGGGTGCCGATCGAGATGGGAGGGAAGTTGACGGGGAAAGTGGGGAAGTGGAATATCGGGGCAATGGGGGTCAATTTGGATGGAAAGGGGACGCTTGAGGCGGATGAGTTATTTACGGGGCGGGTAACGTATGACTTGTTTGGGGAATCTCAGGTGGGGGCAATTATGACGGATGGTGATCCGAGGGGGAATGAATCGGCGCGGACCTATGGATTGGATTTTTATCTTAAGGATAGCAGTTTTAGGGGGTCAGAGGCGAAGACGGGGGAGTTGATTGGTTGGTTGATGAAGACGGCGAATGAGGGGGTGGAAGATTACGGCTGGGGATTGACGGCGGTGTATCCGAACAACCCGCTCTACATGCGGGTGGGGCTCCAGCGGGTGGGGGAGGATTTGGATCCGGCGATGGGGTTTGTGAGGCGACCGGGGATTTATGAAGTTACTTCGTTTTTATCGCATGAGTTGGAGCTACAAGGGAGTTCGTGGAACGAAATTGATTTCGACTTTTCGGCGGGATTTGATGCGGATTTGGACTGGGAGATTCTTTCGGAAGAGTATGAATTCGATGTCACCTTCGAACGTCGAAGAGGCGGCGAAATTAACGTCGGAATTTCATATGAGCGAGAGCGCTTCCTGGATGATTTCGAGATATTTGATGGCGTGATCGTTCCGGTGGGTGACTTTCGCTACACTCGGGTATTCGGTGAGGTCAGGACGCCGTCGTCCTGGGAGTGGGGAGGTGAAGTCAATGTCAGCGCCGGAGAATACCTGGGAGGGCAGAGACAGGGAGTTGATTTGAGTTTATTTTGGAAGCCGAATCCAGTTTGGGCAGCCCGGATTACGGCGGCCAATGCCCGGCATCAACTCCCGGGGGGCGATTTTGATACCCTCGTTGTGAATAGTTCGGTGCAGTGGACGCCGACGACTAGTCTGCTCCTGACGGGTGACTTGCAATACGACAATGTCTCGGAGGAGATCGGTATTAACGGGCGGCTGAGATGGGCGGTGAAGCCGGGGAGTGATGTCTACTTCGTGGTGAATCAGAGTTTGGCGAAGATAGGCCCAGAGAGACGTTATGAAAGCGCGGGGAGAGAGGCGGTTGCGAAGGTGGGATGGACGTGGAGATTTTAAGAGGTCCAATCAACAAAGTGGCAGTTCTTGACTCTAGACTTTTCCAGGGGCGGGGATTTCGAAGCCTTTCCGATTGGGATCTTTGAGGAGGGCATTGGCGGCAGCGGCGTGGTCGCCGCTGTGCTTTTCAGTCTTGGGGTCGAAGGTGAGCCATGGTCCAACGTCGTAGTTGGAGCCGTCTTTCGGGACGCCGACGCCATCGGCCATGATGCCGTGGAGGCGGCCGAAGTGTTCGGCGGCAGGGGCGTTGTCGCCGAAGCGCCCGGCCTTGGAGTTGAAGGGCACTTTTTCACCAAGGCGGTATGAGTTGTTCATGAGGTGGCCGAGGACACAGCCGTGGTGGGCCTCGTGAACGTTGCCGTTGGCCATCTCGGGTTTGCTTTCGCGGCAGGCCGTAATGAAGCTGCCCCAGTTGCCGCCGGGGGTGACATGGCCGGCGGGGACCTTGACGGGTTCTCCTTTTTCGGAGCCGGGGGCGAAGTATTGATTACGGACAATACGGCCACCGTCTTCGAAGTAGTATTCGTTTTCGACCTGACGTTCGTAGCCTTTGTGGTTCACGTTGCGAACGTTAAAGAAAGCCCATTGTCCGTTGGGATATTCGGCCATGCCCATCATGGTGTTGGGGGTTTCGCCTTGGTCGTCCCACTGGAAGCGGCCTCCGAGTGACATGACCCGAGTGGGGTTGGTTTGATCTTCATCGAGGGCCCAGGCGGCGACGTCGAGTTGATGAGTACCTTGGTTGTTCATGTCGCCATTGCCGGTTTTCCAGAACCAGTGCCAGTCGTAGTGGGCGTAATTGGCGTGATAGTCATCGATCTGGGCGGGACCGCGCCAGAGATTCCAATCGAGGTTTTCCGGAGGAGTGGCGACTTTGTCGAAGCCAATGCCGCCGCGGGGTTTGCAGCAGTAGCCGTAGGAGATCTTGAGGCGACCGAATTTGCCTGCACGAATCGCTTCGCTGAGACCGGCGATATTAGCATCGGAGCGACGCTGGGTGCCGTGTTGGATCACGACGCCGTATTTTTGTTGGGCTTCAACGCAGATTCGTCCTTCTGCCACGTCGTGGCTCATGGGCTTTTCTACGTATACGTGCTTTCCGGCCTGAGCGGCCCAAATGGTCATGAGGGAGTGCCAATGGTTAGGAGTGGCGATGGAGAGGGCATCGAGGTTTTTATCACCAAGAGCTTCGCGGACGTCGGAGATTCCTTTCGTGGTGAAGGGCATGCCTTTGGCTTCGACCTTCTTACGCAGGTCTTTCATCCGCTGGGCGAGGACCTTTTTGTCGGGATCAATCAGATAGGCGATTTCCACTCCTTTCTGTCCGAGGAAGCCGTCGATGTGGCTCTTCCCGCGGCCGTTGAGGCCGGCGACGGCGAGACGGAGGCGGTTGTTGGCTCCGATGATTTGAGCGCCGGCGATTCCTCCCGAGATGAAGGGAGCGACGCCAGCGGCGAGGGTGGACTTAAGAAAGTGGCGACGTTTGTTGAGCATGGTTCTAAAAAGAGTTGGCCGTGAGCTTGAAGGATTAGTTCTGGGAGGGCAAGGAGGGAAACGGGTGAAAGGGGGGAGAGTGCCGAGCCGGACGTATTTATTGTGGTTTTTTCTTCAAACTGGGAATCCGGGCTAACATTGAATATCCTCGCGATTGGCGAACTCGATGGTGACTCCGGTGGAGTATACGACGATTTTCTCGAGGAAGTTGCGGACGATTTTGTGGAGCTGGGAGAGGGAATTTCAACATCAAACTCTGAGCATTGAAGGCCCGATTGGGCCTGGCGTAGTCGGGTTGGTCTTTGGTCTAGCGGCGTTCTGAATCGAGGGTGCGGTAGTGCTTGCGCCAGCCGCCGATGACATCGAAGTTTTCTGGGGTGATCTTGAGGGAAATCCATCGTCACATGGGTGGATCACGCCAAAACCGCAAAGCTTTCGCACTCGAATCTCCTTAATAAACCCAAGCGTCAAACAATCGAGGCTTTCGGAGAAAAAGGAGGCTGGAAAATTGGATTTAGCCGAGGGAAACGAAGAGAAGCTACCCTCTCATGACGTAGGTTTGCCCTTTGTCAGCCTCGTTTTCACCAAGCTCGGAACCTTTTCCCCTTAATCATACTCAACGATCAATCCGCAGGGTTGTCCTCTCTTGTGAGGCAACACATACCGTTTCCGGAGCTAAATGCCTCCTTGTCGCATGCTTTGACAATCGGCATGCTGATTCCGCTCTATTCATGAGATCCTCCTTCTTTATCTTTCTGTCGGCTCTCTCCCTGAGTCACGCACAGGTCATTCTTCCCAGCGTTGAATCGAACCAACTGGCACCCGAATTGAAAGGTCGGGTTCTCATTGAAGAACTTAACTGCGTGGCTTGTCACCAAGCCGACGAATCCTTCACCGCCGCCTCTCGAAAATCACCGCTCCTAGCCTCTGTCGGAGCTCGCGTGAATCCCGAATATCTCAAGGACTTTATCGCCTCCCCGCACACGGTCAAACCCGGCACCACCATGCCTGGTCTCCCTGATTCCTTGAGCCCGCAAGAAAAGGAAACTATCGCGACCGAGATCACCCACTACCTCGTCTCTCTCAACAAGGGCCACGAGTTCAAGCAAGAAGCTCCCGATTCCGTCGCCGCTGGCAAAGGAAACGAACTCTTTCATTCCGTCGGCTGCGTGGCCTGCCACTCGCCGCGCGATCCCGATGGCAAGGAACTCCTCCGCAAGACCTCTGTCCCTCTTGGAAACCTCTCCGAAAAATACGCGCACAAAAGCCTCCGCGCATTCCTCCAGCGTCCTCATTCCGTTCGCCCGTCCGGTCGTATGCCGGACCTCCGCATTCCCGGTCAGGATCTCGACAGCATCACGCACTATCTCTTGAAAGACACCCGCATTCCCGGAAACCTCGCTTACACCACTTGGCGTGGAAAAGTTTGGGAAGGACTGAAGGGCGACGTCAAAGCGGAGAAGGCCGGACAAACCCACGATTTCTCACTCAAAGACTTCCAAGGCGGAAATGGCAAAGTCCCTCAACACACCGCCATCCGCTTCAACGGATTCCTCAATATCAACACCCCTGGCGCCTATACGTTTCACCTCGAAATGAACGGCGGTTCACTCCTCCTCAACGGGAAGGAAATCCTCAACGAAGCTCCCAGTGATCGTCGCGGAGTCAAAAAACTCACGGGCACTGCCAATCTCAAACAGGGATGGAATCCCATCGAGTTCACCTACTTCCAGACCGGAAGGAACGCGTTCCTTAAGTTCGAACTGGAAGGCCCCGGTTTCAAACGTCAAAATATTCCCTCCTCCCTCCTCGCAACTTTGGACCACCCCATTCCCGTGGTGAACCCTCTCAAGGTTAATCCAGATTCCGTGGCAAAAGGAAAAGTGCACTTCGGAAAATTTGGCTGCGCCAAATGCCACGACGACATCAAGTCCACTCCGAAAAATTACCCTGCACTCTCCGCGCTCAAGAAGGACCACGGATGCCTTTCCGCCAGTCCGACCACTCCTCGCTTCGATCTCACCCCGAAACAAAAGAAGCTTATCGCCCAAGCCTTACCCAAGGCAGAAGCCGCACTCTTCACCGATCTCCAATTAGTCAACAAAACCCTCACCACCTTTAATTGCGTCGCTTGTCACGACCGCGAAGGCCTCGGCGGAATTTCTCCCGAGCGGAATTCCTACTTCACCGGGACCTCGGAAACTCTCGGTGATCAGGGTCGCCTTCCACCACCGCTCACCCACGTTGGCGCCAAGCTCACCAAATCCTGGCTCAAGGAAATCCTCCTCCACGGAGGCCGCCAGCGTGAATACCTCAACACCCGCATGCCCCTCTTTGGCGAAGCCAACGTGGGCCATCTCGTCGAGGGATTCGGCAAGGTCGATTCTCTGGAGGAAGCGACCCTCCCCAAAGTCGTCAATATTCGTGAGTCCAAAAATGCCGGCTACCAAATGATCGGAGCGGGTGGCCTCAGCTGTATCGCGTGCCACGATTTCAACGGCCAAAAATCCGGTGGAGCAGGAGCCCTCGACATCATTCACACCACCAAACGACTGCAAAAGAATTGGTTCCACCTCTACATGCGCCAACCATCCCGCTTCCACCCCACCGTCATCATGCCCAGCTACTGGCCCGGCGGTCAGGCCATCCGAAAGGAAGTTCTCAACGGCGACACCGAGCAACAAATCGAAGCTCTTTGGGCCTATCTCTCTGACGGTCAACGGGCGAAAAGTCCCAAGGGCCTCTCCCGCCAATCCCGCGAACTTCGCGTCGCCGATGAAACCGTGATGTGTCGCGGTCGCGGACCCGCCAGCTACCGGGGCATCGGCGTTGGCTATCCCGAACGCATCAGCCTCGTCTTCGACTCCCGTGAGATGAATCTCCGCCACCTTTGGAAAGGCGAATTTGCCAGCGTCAATCACGGCAGCTTCCAACTACGTGGTGACAATCGCATCACTTTCCCCGAAGGCATTCCTTTCCACCGTCTCACCGACATGGACGGCCCCTGGCCATACAAAGGAAAGACCAACTATACCTTCCCTCACGATCACGGATATCAGTATCGCGGCTATCGTCTCAATAAAGAGAAGCGCCCGACTTTCCTCTACCACTACGGCGATATCTCGGTTGAAGACTACTTCGAGGATGCTCTCGATGAAAAGGGCAAGGCCTACTTCAAGCGGACTATGACTTTCAACACCACCGCCCCGCAGGAGAAATTCTACTTCCGCGTCGCTTCCGGTAAGAAGATCACCTCCGCCCAAAACGGCTGGCAAATCGACTCTCTCAAGCTCCACCTCTCCGGCGCAAGCGGCGGTGAAATTCGCCACGGCGACCCACAGGAACTTCTGATCCCAATCACCCTGCCCGCCGGAAAGACAACGCTTCACCTGGAATACCGATGGTAAATATGATCCTCAAATCTCTGACCTTGGGCGTGCTCGGCCTGCCTGCACTTTCCCTTGCCGAAGACCTCGGCGCAATGTGGGGTACAGCCGAAGCGGAGGCGAAATACTACCCGCTGATCGACATCCCCATTCCTCCCGAGGTGCCCATGCACCCCGGCAGTTTTGAAATTCTTCCCGATCAAAAACTGGCCGTCGGAACCCGGCGGGGCGATGTCTACGTGATCACCGGGGCTTTCGAAACTCCTCCCAATCCCACCTACGAACTCTTCGCAAGCGGGCAGGATGAAATTTTCGGCCTTTCGTGGAAAGATGGCACTCTCACCGCCATACAATTCGGTGAAGTCACCCGCATCAAGGACACCGATGGCGATGGCTCTGCCGACCAGTTCCATGCCCTCACCAACAACTGGGGCTACGCCGAGGGACACGAATTCGCCTTCGGATCCAAGCACGATCGCGATGGCAATATCTGGGTCGCCTTGGGCCTCAGCGGTTCTTACAAGTCACACAATCTCTTCCGTGGCTGGGCTGTTAAAGTCACCCCTGATGGCAAGATGATCCCCGTCTGCTCGGGTCTCCGCAGCCCCGGAGGGGTCGCAGCGAATGCCGAAGGTGTGATGTTTACCATCGAAAGTCAGGGCCCCTGGAACGGCTCGTGTTCCCTCAAGCACCTCAAGCAAGATCACTTCCTCGGACACCCCGCCAGCTACAACTGGTATCCCTTCGTCGTGGGCCTCGATGCCCCCGCCGTGGAACCCAAGTCCAACTCGCGCATGCAGATCGAAAAGAAGCGCGTTAAGGAACTGGTGCCGCCCGCCATTCTCTTCCCCTACATCAAAATGGGCCGCTCGATCTCAGGATTTCAGCTCGACCAAACCAAAGGGAAATTTGGTCCCTTCGAGAACCAACTCTTCTTTGGTGACTACACTCTCAGCCTCATCATGCGCGCCACCACGGAAGAGATTAACGGCGTGTGGCAGGGAGCCTGCTATCCCTTCCGCGAAGGCCTCGACACTGGAATCATGAATGTCCAATTCACTCCCAAAGGCCAACTGATCGCCGGAGGATTCACCACTAGTCGACAATGGCCTGTCCGCGGAGAAAAGCCTTTCGCCATCCAGCGCCTCGACTGGACCGGCAAGACTCCCTTTGAGATCCGTGAGATCAAGATACGTCCCGATGGTTTCCTCCTTAACTTCACCCTCCCCGTCGATCCTTCCGTCGCCGCCAAGCCGGAGACCTACACTCTCACCACTTACACTCATAACTTCGGCGCCGGCTACGGAAGCCCGGAAGTCGACCACACCGAGCCCATCGTCAAACGAGCCGTCGTTTCGGACGATAGACTCAGCGTCCGTCTCTTCATCGAGGGCATTCAAGAAAGTCATATCCATGACTTCGATCTCGCTCCGATGATGAGCGCTGGGAAAAAGCCTCTCCTCCACACCAAGGCCTACTATACCGTCAACGAGATCCCAGTAGTCCAATAAAGTTAGGCGCTAGCTCACTAGGCAAAGCATGAGGTGCGAACTTGCCTGGCGGCTCATCCTTTTTGGAAGCCCCGCAAATTGGCCTTGGTCTATCTCAAACAGAAAAAGTACGCCGCCGCCCTCCCCTTGCTGAAGCGAGTGACCCGCGCCCAACCCGGCAACGCCGTGGCCCACGTCAACACCGCGTCAGCTTGGTTGGGGTTGAAGGACTACGGCAAGGCGGTTGCCTCTTACCGTGCGACGCTCAAGACGGCACCTCGCATGCCCAAGGCCTTGAATAATCTGGCGTGGATTCTTGCAACCCACCCTGATCCAAAAATTAGAAGCGGGGCCGAAGCAGTCACGGTTGCAGAACGTCTGTGCGAACTCAGCAAGTATACTTCCCCGTTAAGCCTGGATACCCTTGCTACCGCCTACGCGGAAGCAGGGCGTTTCGCGGAGGCCCTCGCCACGGCTGAAAAAGCGATTGAACTTCTTACTCCATCGGCGGACGCGGTGAAGGTCGGTGATATGAAATTCCGACTGGAGCTTTACAAAGAGAAAAAGCCGTACCGAGATCAGTAATCTGACTTGCTCCCTGATCGCGCCAAGGCAGACTTTTTAGAGCCTCCCCTTTGGCCCGGGTGCAATTATGACTGCGGAGCAGGGGAGCCTGGAAGCGTGACTTCGAAGGTTACCCGCCGATCTTGGGCATGTGAGCATGTGAGCATGTGGGAATTGGCGATAGCGTCAGAGGTGGCATTGGATGAAAGAAGTGAGAACTTCGTCCGGTTTGAAATAATTATGCAAATGCTCGCCAGATCGCTTACCTGCCTGTTCCCCGCCGTTCTGATCCTATTCCTCCTGATTTGCGGCGCCGGATTTGCGGAGAAGAAAATTCAGAAGAACGACGGAAAACCTCTGAGGGCTCTTCTCGTGACTGGAGGTGGTTATCACGACTACAAAAAGCAGAAGACGATTCTGACGGAAGGGATCAGTAAGCGTGCAAACGTCGAGTGGGATATTTTCATAGGGGATGCCGCCAAGACCAAGGCGAAACTCAGTGAAGATGGGTGGGCCGATGATTATGATGTGATTGTTTACAATCTCTGTCACGCCCACGAGACCGACGGGAATTTTGTGGAGGCACTCTCCAAAGTGCACCGTGAGGGCAAAGCTGCCGTCGTCCTCCATTGTTCGATGCATTCCTATCACTGGAAGGTTCCCGGCGAGACCAAGCACTGGCCGGCGATGTTGGGAGTGACTTCCCCGCGGCACGGAAAACATGCTCCGATCGAAGTGACGAACCTGGCCAAGGATCACGCAGTGATGAAAGGCTTTCCGAAAAAGTGGACGACTCCGAAGGGTGAGCTTTATCACATCGATAAGACCTGGCCGTCCGCAACGGTTCTCGCCAAAGGATCAATCGACGGCGGCAAGAAGTTCCACGACTGTGTGTGGGTGAATACCTATGGCAAAGGTCGCGTCTTCGGCACGACCCTCGGTCATCACAACGAAACGATGTCTGAAGACAACTATCTGGGCCTCGTGACCAGAGGACTGCTCTGGGCAACCGGTAATCTGGAGTAAAGTTGGAGCAGAATTCACCTCCCTAGTGCAGCTGACCTGAACCGGGGATCGCTCCACCGCCGGGCGGCGGGATTGGAGCTGGGAAATTTCCAGGAATCAGCCAAGTTTTCTTCCTCCTCAGCAAATTTTTACAATGAACAACAATCGATTACCCCGTCGCCGAGCGACTAGTCTGGCTTTCGCGATGAGTGTCGCCAGTCCTTTGATTCTGAACGCACAAGCGCCGCCAGAACTCGACTCACTCAAATTCTCCGGGCCGGATATCACTCCGTGTCCCGCTTGTCTCTGCTCCGCGCCGACTGGCGAAGTGTTCGTGGGAGTCGATCTGCTTGGTTCCCTCGGGAAGGGGGCCGGGAAGGGCCGGATCGTGCGTTTGGTGGATGCCGATGGAGATGGAACGCCGGAGACCCATTCGGTCTACACCGAGATCGACAATCCGCGGGGCCTCATCTCCGTGGGGACGAAGCTGTATGTCCTGCACACTGTGATCCCGAAAAGCACCGGTATCCTGGAATCCATGAATCTCTCGGTCTTCGAGGACAAGGATTGGGATGGAGTTGCCGACGGGGAGGGTAAGATCCTGATTTCCGATGTGAGTCCGCCGAAACACAATCAGGATCGTGGTGCGGACCATACCACCAACGGTATTCGCATGGGGATCGATGGCTGGATCTATATCGCGGTCGGTGATTTTGGAATTCATGGAGCCAAGGGCACCGACGGCACGGAACTAACGATGCTTGGTGGCGGCGTGGTGCGCCTCCGCCCCGATGGGTCGGAGCTAGAAGTATACACGCATGGCCTTCGCAACATCTATGATATTGCGATCGATCCCTTGATGAACATCTACACACGCGGGAATACCAATGATGGAGGGGGATGGAATGTGCGGTTTATTCATCACATTCAATCCGGCGAATACGGCTACCCCGTTCTCTTCAAGAGTTTCACGGACGAAATCATTCCAGCCCTTGTCGATGTCGGTGGTGGATCGGGAACCGGGTCACTCTTCCTGCAGGAACCCGGGTGGCCGGATAAATTCAACAATGTGCCCCTGATGTGTGACTGGGGGCGCAGTCAATTGGTGATTCATCGTCTCACTTCGGACGGTGCGAGTTTCACCCAGGAACCTGAGAATTTCATCAAGCTGTCCCAGATCAGTGATATTGATGTCGATGCTTCCGGGCGTCTTTACGGTGCCGCGTGGAATGGTGCCGGGTATTCCGGAAACCCCGGCAAGGGTTTTGTCCAGCGCTACGTCCCCAAAGGATGGACATACAAGCCCTTCGCGAATCCTTCGAAACTTAAAGATCCGGCTCTGGTGGCCTTGCTTCGCTCGGAAAGTGCCACGGCGCGCTTGGCGGCATCGCAGGAATTGTTGAACCGTCCGCCAGCAGTGAAGGGTGTGATTTCCGTCGCGACGGATCAGGCTGCTTCGCTCGAGTCGCGGGTCGCGGCAATTTTCACCTACAAGCAAATGGCCGGGAAGAAGGCCAATCCAGGCTTGGTGAAACTGACTGCTGATCCGCTTGTGAAGGAGTGGGCGATGCGTGCCCTGACCGATCGCAAGACGCAGCTCGACGGGGTTACCAAGGAGTTATTTGTGGCGGGCCTCAAGAACTCGAGCCCCCGTGTGCAAGTTGCTGCGGCAGTGAGCCTTGGTCGCCTTGGGGATCGTTCAGCGGCCCATGCCTTGCTTACGATTTCATCGCCTCCAGGTGAGGCCGCCCCTGCCGATTTACCAAAGCCTCTCGCATTCCAAAGCAAGGTCATCAGCGGTAAAAAGAGCGTGAAGATTGACGTGGATATCAGCGCTTTCAAGCAAGTCTACCTCATCGTCACTGACGGCGGAAACGGGACTGGGAATGATCACGCGGCGTGGTTTACTCCCGTCTTTGAGAACGCGGCCGGGAAGGAAACGAAGCTTTCGTCCTTAAAGTGGAAATCGGCCAAAAGTGGCTGGGGAAAAATTGGCTTTGGCAAGAGTGCGGCAGGCGGAAAGTTGAAGACGACGGGTGGAGTTGATTCGCCCGATGGCCTCGGAACTCATGCGGATTCCGTAATCGTTTACGAAGTGCCGAAGGGGGCCACCCGCTTCAAGGCGACTGGTGGACTCGCTTCGACTTCTAAGGGAGGGAACGTTCGCTTCATCGTGTCCGAAACGAAGAGTGCTGCGGTGGGCGGTTCCTCCAGCGAGGGCCCGCACGCGACACCCAATCCGGAGATTCTTGTTCCTCACATTGCAGTCAAAGCCCTGGTTGATCTCCATGCGGCGAGCGCTTGTGTCGATGCCGTTGGTGGGCCCAACTCCCGGGGCGCGCTCTGGGCTCTGCGGAGGATGCACGATGTCAACGTGGTAGACGGCTTGATCGCGAAGTACGGATCCTCCGCAGCGGGGAATGCCCGGGTCGGAATTCTACAAACGCTCATCCGTCTCTATCATCAGGAAGCACCCTATGACGGCTCCTGGTGGTGGGGGACTCGACCTGACACACGCGGGCCCTACTACAAGCTGGCCAAGTGGGAGGCCTCCGACAAAATCGAGATCTTTGTTCGTAGGGTATGGGAGGGCGCGGATGGTGCCTTGCGCCAGATCATTGCGGCATCAGTGACCAAGAATCGCGCCGGATTGACGGGGATGGATGCAGCCCTCGCGGCGAAGACTAAAATCAAGCCGGCGGACCCGACTGTTAACCTTGCGAAGATTGCGGGGAAGAAGGGCCAGATTGGCAAGACCTCGATCGAGGACGTCATGCTTTCTCTCAAGAAGCTCAAGGGGAAGCCGGAGCTCGGAAAGAAGCTCTTCACGGCGCAGGGGTGTATCGCCTGTCATACCGTCGAGAAGGGACAAGCGCTCAAGGGGCCGTTCATGGGGCAGGTTGGCGCGATTCTCTCACCGGAGCAAATTGCCGAGTCAATCCTCAAGCCCAATGCCTCGATCTCCCAGGGCTTCGCGACGGTCCTGATCGAGACCAAGGATGGGAAATCGATCACCGGGTTTGTGACCGCCGAGAGTGCCGATGAACTCGAACTGCGTGATATCGCAGGGAAAGCCTATCGGGTGAAGACGAGTAACCTCAAGAAGCGCACCGAACTGGAGATTTCCATGATGCCGCCCGGACTGGCCAACGCCCTGAGCCTGGATGACTTTGCGGCACTGGTGGCGTTTCTCTTCGCGCAAAAAGGATGACTCAAGTTCGCGATCAAGGAGGTATTCCAAAGCGAGGGACTACAGGTCAGCGGAGGAGATTCCACGCCCTGCTAGCTCGCTTCCGGGCTGGGCGAGAAGGAATAGGGACGGGCGCTCAAACAGGGCGATTGGAATGCCTGCCGAATCGTGGCCAGAGGGAATCACTTTAAGCTCTTCATCAATGGGAAACTCTCATCCGAGTTTGCCGACAAGTTGGACGGTAAACAACTGACGAAGGGATTCATCGGACTTCAACTTCACGACAAGGGGATGGTGGCGGAATACAAAGATCTGTTCCTCAAAAAAAGAGGAAGCTTTCCTCTGAGCCACGCGTAAAAGAATTCATCATGAAGCGCACTCTCCTTACTCTTCTCGGCTTCGCAATCGGAATTTCGGGTCTCGCCGCAGCTCTCCCGAAAGGGCCTGTAAAGGTCTTCATCCTGGCCGGACAGTCGAACATGGAGGGCGCGGGAAAGGTTGAGGGCGATCCGAAGCGAAACGGAGGGAAGGGGAGCCTCAGTCATCTCGCCGGGAATTCAGAAAAGTACAAGCACCTCAAGGATAAGGAGGGCAAGTGGATCGAACGCGACGATGTGTTGATCTGGTATCTTGGGCGCAAGGGAAAGCTTGCCCCGGGCTTCGGAGCCAGGCCCGGCGCGATCGGTCCCGAATATGCCTTCGGTCATGTCATGGGCGACGCGATCGGGGAACCGGTTCTCCTCATCAAGACTGCGTGGGGTGGCAAGAGCCTGCAGAAAGATTTTCGTCCGCCGAGTTCGGGCGGGGAGCTTGGTCCGTATTACACGGAGATGCTCGGGTATGTGAAGGAGGTGCTTGGCAACCTCGGAAAGCACTTTCCCGACTTGAAGGGAAGGGCTCACGAGGTGGTGGGCTTTGGCTGGCACCAGGGATGGAACGATGGATGCGGAATGCCTGCGACGCTTGAGTACGAGAAGAACCTCGCCAACTTCATCCGCGATGTGCGCAAGGAACTCGGTATCAAAAATCTCCCCTTTGTGATCGCAGACAGTGGCTTTGGCGGGGTGAACCAAAAAGTGGAATCGCCGCCTCCTGATTCGTAAGGCCCAGGCGGCACCGGAGGCCTATCCCGAATTTAAGGGCAACGTCGACTGCGTCCAGACCGCTGGTTTTTTCCGCTCCGCCGAAGAATCCCCATCCCGGCAAGGCTACCATTGGAATGGCAACGCCGAGACTTACTATTTGATCGGGGAAGCGATGGGAGAGGCCATGAAGAAGCTCAGCGATCAGTAGCTCTTCGACAATCATCAAGCGAGCAATTCCTTGATGACATGGCCGTGCACATCGGTGAGGCGGCGGTCAATGCTGTCCTTGCGGAAGGTCAGTTTCTCGTGATCCAAACCGAGGAGGTGCATGATCGTGGCGTGGATGTCATAGACTTCGGTGGGATTTCGACGATCGAGTGGCTTGTAGCCCCACTCATCGCTTTCGCCATGGACCAGGCCGCCCTTGATCCCTCCGCCCGCGAGCCAATTGGTAAAGACAAAGGGATTGTGGTCGCGGCCTTTGCTTCCCTGGGTGGAGGGCATGCGTCCGAATTCGGTGGTCCATAGAATGATGGTATCATCGAGCATTCCCCGCTGTTTTAGATCGGTGATCAGAGCTGAAGTGCCAATCGCCATGCCGTTGGCAAGAGGTCCGTGATCACGCTCGATATCCTCGTGGCTGTCCCAATTTCGTCGGGGGAACCCGTTGTCGTTTCCGCTCCAAATTTGCACGAATCGTACTCCTCGTTCGAGGAGTCGGCGAGCGGTCAGGCACTTGCGCCCGAAGTAGTCCGCCTCTTCTGGCGCGTTGATCGTCTTGGGCCATTGGGTGCCGGGTTCCGCCAAGCCATACATCTTTTTGATGAAAGCGGGCTCCTTGGAAAGATCGAGTGCTTCGGGAGCGGAGAGCTGCATCCGGGCGGCCATTTCATAGCTCTTGATGCGGGCCTCAAGCCGGGAGTCGCCCGGCCGCTCGCGAGCATGTTCACGATTTAGGCGGGCCAGCACGGCCTGACCATCGGCATCGGCCATACTAGTCGCGAAGTTCGTTTTTCCGGAGGGTCGCAAGTGGGTGATCGGATCGGAAGTGCCAGGACGAATGATCGTTCCCTGATGCTGTGCGGGAAGAAAGGCCGAGGACCAGTTCTTCGGTCCGTTCGAGGCAAAGCCACGGTGATCCGGGAGAACGACGAAGGTAGGCAATTCATCGCTCAGGTTTCCCAGACCATAACTGATCCAGCAACCCATGCCTGGAAAACCGGGACGGTTGAATCCGGTCGCTTGCAAATAGGTGGCTTGGCTGTGGACACCGCTTTTTCCGGTGACGTTGTGCACGAATGAGATTTCATCGATCACCGAACCAAGGGGAGCGACCGGTTCGCTGATCATTTTTCCGCAAGCTCCGTAAGGCTGGAAATCCCACACCGGCTTCATCCAGGGACCGAGACCATTCTGGAAGGCTTCGACGTGCTCGCCGAAGTCCGATTTTTCTCCGTGGTGTTTAATGAGGGCGGGTTTGTAATCGAAGAGATCGAGGTGGCTCGCGGCACCAGCCATGAAGAGTTGGACAACCCGCTTCGCCCTCGGCGGATGGTGGGCGATTTGGGTGACGCTATTCGGTGGGATTTGCGCGGCACCGAGCTCCTGTTGGAGCATCGCATTCAGGGCAATGCTTCCAAAGCCTCCCCCGGCGGTCTTGAGTAGATCACGGCGGGATTGGAGGTTAATCGATAAAGGAAAATTCATTGAGATTGAGGATGAGACGACAGGTCGCGGCGAGGCCGTGTTCGGCGGCGTAGTCGTTCAGGGTTTTAAGTTCCGAGGGATTTGGAGAGCGGGCCAAGGCGAGAGTGAAGGCGGCTGCAACGGGTTCGGGTTCGGCGGAAATTCGCTCCGCGAAATGCTCTGACATCCGCAGCAGGAGGGCATTGTTTAGCATCGCGAGGGCCTGTAAGGCGGTGTTGGTTTCGCTGCGTTTATCGACGAGTAGCGAGGGATCGGCGCAGTCGAGCGCGTCCATCAATGGCTGGGGCTGGGATCGGACCGCGAAGCGATAAACCGAACGCCGATGGATCGCGGGGTCATCGGGATCAGATAGATGATACTGATAGTGTGGTGAATGTTCCGGGTGCTCTATGACGAAGTCCTGAAATGAGGGGCCACCCATTTTGAGGCCGAGCTTTCCGGCGAGTGCGAGGACCGAATCGCGGACGACCTCGGCTTCCACGCGGCGGCGGTTTTGTCGCCAGAGATATTGATTCGAGGAATCGATTTGCGCCATCGTGGCAATGTCCGAGCTGGATTGCCGGTAGACCGCGCTCTTCAAGATTAGGCGATGCAAATGCTTCATCGATCCACCGCTTTCGCGGAACTCCACCGCGAGCCAGTCAAGAAGTTCGGGATGCGAAGGCGCGGCTCCGATACGCCCAAAATCATTTGGAGTATCGACGATTCCACGACCGAAATGATACTGCCAGATTCGATTCACAATGCTGCGCCAAGTCAGTTTATTTTCCGGGTGGGTGATCCATTCAGCAAGGGCGACCCGCCGATCACCTTCGTGGTGATTTGCGGGGAGTTTGAAGCGTTCGGGAAGGGAATCGACGATGCCCGGCACCGCTCCGGGAGTCACGGGATCTCCGGGCTGCGAGACATCACCACGGTTGAGCACGAAGATCGGCCGCGGAGTTCCCTGTAATCCACCCCTCCCGATGAAGTTGCCCGATCCCTTGTGAATTGTCCCCGCATAGATTTTTTGGGGCTTCGGTAATCCGGCGATCTTTTGTTCCAGCTCGGACTTGATCGCCACTTGCTCGACCCTCGCTGCAGCCTTGGGGCCGGCGACTCTGAGAAGCAATTTGTTGCGCAGGTCTACGAGTCGGGCGAGCTGGGCCGATTGATCCTTGGAATCTCCGGGAAGCCATTTTTCGAGGTGAATTTTCGAGCTTCCCCCAAACAAACCATCGCTGACATTCTTTTTGCTCCATCGTGGCGGAGCTTGGATGGAGTCAAGAGAATGGACCCCGACAACCTCTGCGACTTTGCCATCGGCGATGACCGCGAGTTCGCCCAGCGCAAAAATCCAGTCTTCCGAAACCGTCTGACCCTTCATGTGTCGGGGCCACAGCTTGCTAGCGGTCATTCTGAGATAGCGGGCTTCAATGCCTCCCGCCTTGATCTCAACCGGCTCGCTACCTGGTCGAGGATGGTCAACGTCTTCAAATTGCGCCACGAGTGTTGCCTTCTCGAATGATTCTTCCAAGGCAGTTTCAATTCGGAATTGATAGGGGAATCCAAAATCGTCGAAGCCATATTCTTTGGCTCCGAAAAGGCCGATTGTTTGAATTGAGGCAACTCTTCCGAGATCGATCTGGATCCATTTTTCGGTGTCTTGGGTGCTTGCGATTTTACTATGATATCCAAATTGGCTGGAATTTGAATTTTCCGAAGAAAGAGATTTTTCGATCTTCGCGATCTTCTTTTCAGCGATTCGGATCTCGTCGGTTTTTGCCTTTTCGATCTCTTGATTCAATTTTGCAATTGCTTGCTCCGAACTGGAAAGTTGAGCTTTCAATTCCAAGCGCTTTGCTGCGATTTTGGGATCGATATCGTAATCACGATCCGCCCGGTCCAGGGCCGCGAATACCGATTGCAGGGAATAGTAGTCGGTCATCGTCACCGGATCGGCTTTATGGTCGTGGCACTGCGCGCACTGGACGGTGATCGAGCTGAAAGTATTCATGGTGGTGGCGACCATGTCATCGCGGTCGAGATGCCGCGCGATCTTGCCATCGCGTTTCGTTTCGGGGACTTCGGCGTGGCCGATGAAATCCCATGGCCCGGCTGCGATGAACCCGGTGGCGACCACACCATCTGGAGAGGTCGGCCAGAGGATATCGCCCGCAATCTGTTCCTTCACAAACTGTGCGTAGGGTTTATCCTCATTGAAGGACCGGATGACATAGTCACGGTAGGGCCAGGCATTCAGGCGGAGCTTGTCCTTGTCGTATCCATGGGTCTCGCCGAAGTGGACCACATCGAGCCAATGACGTGCCCAACGTTCGCCATAACGCGGCGAGTCCAGGAGCTTCTCCACCAGTTTCTCGTAGGCATTGGGATCTGGATCGTTGACGAATTTTTCGACCTCATCGGGTGTGGGGGGAAGCCCGATAATATTGAAATAAAGCCGTCGGACGAGCATGCGGCGGTCGGCTTCGGGCGATAGCCGTAATCCCTGCTCTTGTAGTTTGGCAATGACGAAGCGATCGATTTTATTGAAGGCGCGATCCGCATCCCTGAACTCGCCGATTCTTGGTGCGATGGGCCGCGAAAGGGGGCGGAAGGACCACCAGGTCGGGTCTTCACCTCGCGAAGAATCGAGCAGCAACCCACAGAGCAGGATGAGGGGCAGGATGGAAAATCTGCGGGGCATGGTCTTCATGTAACGAAATATTCGCTCTCATTTCATCAAAAAAGCGATCACGTGATGTTATTCATACCGGATCGAGCCGGGATATGTTTCGCAAGATACCTTGTCTCTCGTTCGATTTGTTTGCGATTACGCTCTGGCATTCTTGATTTTCGTTTTGAGAGCTTCAGCCGCGGCAGCCTTGAGGATCCTAACGGCCTTGGCCATGTAGTAGGTTTCGGAACTGTCGGCGACAGAGAATCCTTCGCTCTCGGACCCGAAGTCATGAACCCATCTCATTCTAGGTTGTCTTTTTCTAGGCTCTTACCATTACCAGAAGTGCGCAAAACTTCGCGCACGCGCAGCCTATCTTCAAAGAGCCAGGTGGGATCTAGTCCTGAGCAGGGATCATCTTCTGCGAGGCCAGCCATTCCAGGGAGCCACTTTGCCAGGCATCCCACATTGGACCCTTGTATCCGTCTAGTCCGTGGTCACCGGACGGTAGTTCGAGGTAGTGTGTCGCGACATTCTTCGCTTTTAATGCTTCGTGAAACATCTTGCTGTTCTCGGCGGACACGATCCGATCGTCTAGGGCGTGAGTAAGATAGGTGGGCGATGATTGCGCTGTCACTTGCTTCTCATTGGAGAACAACTCCACGCTCTTTGCCGAGGGAGATTCCCCAAGGAGATTCCGTGTCGATCCGCCATGACCTTTGTCACCCATCGAGATCACGGGATACACCAGCACGGCAAAATCAGGGCGAGAACTAACCCGCTCAATCGGATCCGTCGCATCACCCTTACCCGCATCAAAATGTGTTGCCGCAGTCGAGGCGAGATGTCCGCCGGCAGAGAAACCGATGATCCCGATACGCTTGGGATGACAACCCCAGGCCTCGCCTTTCGAGCGGACGATACGAATCGCGCGCTGTGCATCGAGTAGGGGAACAAACTGGCGTCCGCGAGGAAGACGGTATTCGAGCACGATCCCGGTGACGCCATGTTTGTTGAGCCACTTCGCAATTCCATGGCCTTCCGCTCCGGTCACCAGTCCCCCGTATCCACCACCGGGACAGATGATTGCCGAGGCCCCGTTCGCATTGGCCGGGCGATGAATGGTGATGACAGGCTTGGCGGACTCGAACGTTCCATCGCCGATTGGCGCTTGGTCGGACCAGAGCATGACACGCTCTGGCGCGAGAGGCTTGTCAGCCATCAACTTATCGAGAGTCGGTGCCACGGCCTGCGCCCAGGCTTCCGCACCGGCCGGACTGGGATGCAGTAAGTCCCACATCAAGTCCGTATTGATTTTTCCATCTTTACGCTGAAAGACGTGGTTCACATCGAGCCAGAAAACCTGCTTGCCGTCTGCCAGTTTCTTGGTGAGTTCCCCTGCACGGCGGCAGGTTTCGATACATTGCGTTGAGGAATTAAAGGCGGGTGGACTCACTCCCTTTTCGCCATCACCTCCACGCGGAAAAATTCTAAGAACAAGAATTTTGGTCGTTGGGTGTCGCTCCTTGATGAGATCGACAATCGCTTTGGTTCCGGCAAAGATCTCCTCGGCAGTGTGCACTTTCTTAAAGTGCCGGTCGTCGCTGTTGTTCGTCCCAATCAGGATCATCGCGACCTTGGGGGAGCGCGCAAAGTCGAGTTCGCCATTTTGGAGGTTCCAGAGAATCTGTTCGGTGCGAAAGCCATTGTGTCCGAGATTGATGGCATTGCGTGAGGCGAAGTGTTTCTTCCAGACTTCCTTCATCGGTTCATACTTTCCGCCAAGTTCGCCCACGGTGTGGGTGATCGAGTCGCCAATGAGGGCCAGATCGTAATTGCCGCTCTTAACTTCCGTGACCTTCTCAGTATGCCGACTGCTCGGCGACGGTTTGGGGAAATCGGCGTCGCCAAGCTTGGGGGCCGCGATAGCCCACCCCGAACAGAGAACTATCAACACGGAGAAAGAGCGAAGGGTCGAGTGCATCATCACGACGGCAGACTAGATATCCTCTACGCACACCGCAACTCCCCAACCGCCTTTCCGGATGATTACTAAAATTTGCTTTTCGGGTGGATCGCTTGAGGGGGCCGTTGAAGAGAGCGGAGAGGTGAGAAACTCCGCATCAGATCTGTAAGCGATAGCCTTGGCAGCGCACGGTGAGGATGTGGCGCGGGTTTGCGAGATCGATTTCGATCTTCTGGCGCAGGGTGAGAATGAAATTATCGACGGTGCGGGTGCTCGGGTAGTGTTTCTTTGGCACTGAGATGGTGAAGCGCTTGGGCGAGGGCTTCTTTTTGATTCCCCGTTACGAGAGCGAAACAAGGGTGGAGGCTGAGCGTTCTCATGATGGAGAAATCAAAGCGGATTTTGGCGAATGTCATCGATGACAAAAATTTTGACAGTTTTTCCGTTTTAGGAACGTCTCAAAATGAGCCGGCGCTTCGACGCCCGCTACAGGATACAAACCCAAAACAGCTAGCCCGCTCCAGGAGGATTTCCTTTGCGATACGGATCTGCATCCCCATACTTCGCATCACGTTAGTGAAATTTTACCAAAGAAGAATATGAAATCCACCCTCATCCTAATCGCCGCCTCGATCGCCTTCGCCGCAGCCGACGAAAATAAGAACCACATCGGCGTCGGTGCCAAACCCGAAGCGGGTGCCGAAGTCATTATCGACGGCTCGCGCAAAATGCTCGATGAAAAATGGACTTACTGGAAGGGCCCACGCTTCAGCTCTTCGCTGCCGATCAAATGGAAGATCGTTGACGACCCGGTCGATGAGGGCACCGCCGTTCAGACTGATGACCCGGCCGCCAAGGGCGGAAAATACGGCACCGCCGATATCGTCACCAAAAAGAAATACCGCGACTTCCGCCTGCACATCGAATTCCTGATCCCCAACAAAGGCGGCAACAGCGGGGTGTATCTGCAGAACCGCTACGAGATCCAGGTGCTCGACGGCGACAAGACGAAACACGGGATGGCCGCGGTGATCAACGAGACACCGTCGCCCTACCACGCATACAACGGTCTCGGCAAATGGAACGCCTACGACATCGTCTTTCGCGCGGCGCGATTCAAAGACGGAAAGCTGAGCGAGAAAGCCAAGGTCTCGATGTATTTCAATGGAAAGAAAGTGCACACCAACATCACCATTAACCAAGTCTGGGGCGGTAAGAACTCCGGCCTGGACGGAGGTAACGACGGCGGCAAAGGTATCACTGATGTGCCCGGCGGACTCAAACTGCAATGCGAAGGCCACGACGTGCGCTACCGCAACGCCTGGATCAAAGAGCTGAAATTAAAAGACGCCGACATCGATTTCTAGGAGCCCTCCGCACCATCGGCGCCCTGCTCGCCAGCTGTGGCGTGGATGGTGTCCTGTCGTGACGCGGAGATTGTCCTACCAAAGATTTTATTCTACCAATCTCATTCACTTCCTCACCTTCACCGATTCCAATCGGTTTCCGCGAGATCACGACCTCGTCGAGGTAGATATGATGATTCTTCTCAGCGGCCTTGGACCCGCCGTGATACAGATTGAACCAGATCAGTTCGATCTTCAGTTTGTCGGTGTCGCGCATACGCACATCTGATTTTTCGAACGCGGGTTTGCCATCGATCCACGCTCGTAAAATACCGTCGTTCTTCCCCGGCGTGTTCATTTTTTCGTATTGTTCGATGCAGTACCAGCGTTTGTTCTCCAGCAGTCCCCGGTCCTCGATATCCCAGCGCCAGTGCGAACCATACTTGCCCTTCATGTCCGCGTGGTAGCAGTAAAACCCAACCGGTATCTTGCCGTCTTTCCGGGTAAGAAATAATCCGCGCGCAGACCAGCCATCGTCACCGCTGACCGGCCGACCTCCCCAACCAGCGCGCCCATAGGTTCCGCCAAACCCAGGGAGCTTGCCACCGGCCTTGGGATCCCAATCATTCCCGAGTCGCAGGTAGTAGCGGAAGTAAATCTCCTCGGGTTCGCTGCCGGTTTGCTTTTTAAACCGATACGCTAGGCTGGTGCCATAGTTGTTTCCCTCAGCAATCTTGATGCGCAGGGCCTTGCCCCGGTGAGCAGTAAACTTGTTGTCCGGATCCTTGGCGACGATTTGGGTATTTCTCGCAGCGGCATCGAGCCCCCAATCTTTGAACCAAGTGTCACTTTCAAAGTCCGAGTGAAAGACAACCTCCGATTCCGCACCAGAAACGAGCGCGGTCAAGAAGGCAAAGCAGAGACCGGGAGATAAATACTTTTTCATGGAAAAAGCAGACTATCGAAATTGGTAACAACTCTCAACCCCACTTCGGGGCGGGCGATCGGCCTGTTCGCGCATGGGATTAGTGATCCGTCTGTCCACGCGATCCGGTGGAGAGATGAAATTGCCCATTGAGTCCGGAGCCGTTTGGGAATGTAATACAGACTTCGATATGAAACTGCTCACCCTTCTCCTTACCTTTGTATCCGCTGCGTCGATTCTCTCCGCCGCCCCACGAGCTTTGCCGGAGGGCAAGCTGCCGGATGACAAGCGCCTCGCTGATCTCAAGGATTTGAATGGCTACTTTCCTTTCACGCCGCCGACTACGAAGAAGGAGTGGGCGCAACGATCGGAGAAACTCCGCCATGCGCTCATGGTGTCAGTGGGCTTGTTCCCCGAGCCCGATCGAACTCCACTTCATCCGGTGATCCATGGTAAGATCGATTGTGGTGATTTCACGGTCGAGAAAGTTTACTTCGAAACACGCCCTGGTTTTTTCCTCACCGGAAATCTCTACCGACCCAAGGAAGGGAGCGAAAAGCGGCCCGGAGTGCTGTGTCCGCATGGGCATTGGGATGAGGCGCGCTTCTACGATGCGGGTGAGGCGAGCGTGAAGAATCAGATCAAGGAGGGAGCCGAGGCGGTGCTCGAAATGGGACGCAATCCCATCCAGGCCCGTTGTGTTGGACTAGCTCGACTCGGTTGCACCGTCCTGCAATACGACATGCTTGGTTATTGCGATAACGACCAGATTTCCTATCAACTAGCGCATCGCTTCGCAAAGCAGCGGCCCGAAATGATCAGCGAAAAGAACTGGGGTCTCTACACGCCCCAGGCGGAGTCGCATTTACAGAGCATCATGATGTTGCAGACCTGGAACTCGATGCGGGCCATCGATTTTCTCCAGGGCCTCGACGATGTCGATCCCGAGCGTATCGCAGTGACGGGAGCGAGCGGGGGAGGGACCCAGACTTTTGTGATCTCCGCGCTCGATCCGCGGGTGAAGGTCTCGATGCCAGCCGTGATGGTTTCGACCGCGATGCAGGGCGGATGCACCTGCGAGAACTCCACCCTCATGCGCGTGACGGACGGTAATATCGCCTTTGCGGCCTTATTTGCGCCCAAGCCGCTCGGCCTCACCGCCGCGAACGATTGGACCAAGGAAATGGCGATAAAAGGATTTCCGGAATTGAAGAAGACCTACGAGGTTTTGGGGGCATCGGACAAGGTCATGCTGCACGACCGCACCGAGTTTGGGCACAACTACAACCTGCCCTCACGACAGGCCATGTATCGCTGGTTCAACAAGCACCTCGACCTGGGATCAGGAAAACCGGACGTGGAGCAAGCACACAAACGGCTGACGGAAAAGGACCTCACGGTGTGGAATGACAAGCACCCGAAGCCGAAAGGTGGGGACGACTTTGAGCGCACGTTGCTGGCGGCGTTGATGGAGGATTCCGCCAAGAAGGTCGCTGCCGATCCAGAGGTGGCACGGCGTGGCTGGGAGGTTGTCCTCGATTCGAAGCTGAAAGACGCGGGGAAGGTCGAGTGGCAGTTGGTGAGTAAGAAGGATCGCGGGAGTTACCTCGAGATGCCGGGTCTTCACAATAATTCAACCTACAACGAGCAGGTCCCGGTGGTGTGGCTTTATCCGAAAGGAAAATGGAATAAGCGTGCGGTGATCTGGCTGAGCCCGGACGGGAAAGCCGGACTTTACGATCAGAATGGAGAACCGCGGGCCGAGGTGAAGAAGCTGCTCGCAGACGGAAACTCGGTGTGTGGAATGGATCTTTTTCTGCAGGGCGAGTTTGTGGCGGATGGCAAGGCGGTGAGCGAGACGCGCCGGGTCAAGAATCCGCGTGAGTCCGCCGCTTACACCCTCGGTTACAATCGGCCTCTCTTTGTGCAACGGCTTCACGATGTGCTCAGCACGATCACGATGATTCGGAATGATCAGCAAGGTGCGGAGAAGATCGATCTCGTGGGACTGAAGGGAGCTGGTCACTGGGCGGCCGCTGTCAACTTCGCGGCTGGTGATGCCCTCGATCGTGTCGTGATCGAAACCGGGGGATTCGAGTTTATCAAGGTGAAGAGCATCCGGGATCCGGATCTCCTGCCCGGTGCCGCGAAATACGGAGACATGGGTGGATTGATCAAACTGGCTCCGAAAGCGCCGTGGGTGGTCGATCAGAAAGGACTTCCGGACTGGTTGAAATAGGATCGCGAACTGGCTCGCAAGAGCGCCACCTTACCGCGTCATCACCTCACTGCTTGCCACCGCCTTACGCTCATCGGTGACCTCGACGTAATAGGCGGTCGCGTCGTCCGGCGGGCCGTCGCCCTCGATGCGGTTGTCGGCCAGGCTGAGGTCTCGGGTCGTCCACGGACGAGTGCTGTTCTTCTTGTGCGGGCCAGTGGTGAAATGGAGGCGTGCGGTCAAAATTTTTGTGGAAGCCACCACCTTGGTGCTGATCTTCCCGTCTTTCAGTGCAGGTCGCGAGACGACGGGCATGGGAACTCCCTTCTTGAGATACTGGTCGGCGAAGACGAAGAACTCCGGGAAGTCGAAGAGGTGGCCGTGGCGCATCTTGAGTTGGATGCTGTAGTTTTTTTCGGTGCGAACGAGGGCGCAGGACTTGGCGTAGCTGTCCATCGGGTAAGCGAAATCGTTCGTGCCGTTCAGGAAAGCCACCGGCATGCGAGCCGAGGCAAGATACTGTGATGGATCCCACAATTTGTGCCACTTGTCGGATTGCGCTGCGCTCATCTTGCCGAATTCGGAATCCGTCCAGGCGCTATTATCACGCAGGAATCCGCATCCGTAGACCGGCATCGCGAACTTGAAGCGTGAATCGAGGCCTGCCACGATGCAGGTAAGGTAGCCGCCCCAACTGATCCCGGTCACGCCGGTGCGCTCGATATCGACCTCTTTGAAACTGCGGACCAGCGAGTGCGCCAGGAGGACGTTTGCCACGGCATGATACGACCATTGGTTCTCGAGAGGCTCGTCGATCGTGGCAAATTTCTGCTCGTGGCCTTGTTCCGGCCCGCCGTCTGGCAAGCGCTTACCATCGGGGCCGCGGCCCGAATGGTCCATCGCGATCGCGGCATAGCCGCGCTTCGCCCAGAGTTCGACCCATTGGGAAAAGGCCTTTCCGCCGCCGCCGTGTACCAGGACAAGGGTGGGGAACTTACCAGACTTGTCCGCTTTGATACCGAAGCTTGTGGGTGATGCGTAGTAGGCAAAGACGCTGGTGGGTTTCCCCTTGTAAGACAGCCCGCGATAGGTGAGCGACTTCACCGGGCTGTCTTCCTTCAACCACTTGTGAGTCGGAGTCTTGGATAATGCCGCCACGTCCCACGGAGTGGAGACAGGCAGTGGCAGCGGCTCGGCCGCGCGAGTAGGGAGTCCGGAGAGGAGAATCAGGACCAGAATGACATTGACGAATTTGATCACACCCGAGTGAACGGCCCCGGCCCCACGCCAGCAAGTCTGCAATGACATTTCCGAACACATCCGTGAGCCCGGCTTCATGGAAGTTATGGCGGATCGTGAGTTGGTCCTGATCGAGAAGATGCAGAATTTGGGTGTCATCGCAGAGTGGGGAAACATTCCTCCAACTTCTGCAGGGAGTGCTAAACCGCAAAACCCACCAATAAGGATAGTGACGGTGTTGCCAGGTGACTACTTCTCTTCCGCCCACGGGAGCAGCTCCAGCTTTGAGCAGAATGGCGATGCCGGGAGGCCGGCTCGATTGTAGAGATTCGCGTCGGTGGGCGCGCCGGCACAGGCATAGCGCACGGCGATCGGTTTCGCGGCAGAGTCACTTTTGACAATGACGGTGGAGCCGTCGATGGTCGCTTCTGCTGGATGCCACTGGCCAGCTTCGTCGGCCAATTCGAAATGTGCCAAGGCGCGATTTTTTGATGCGACCGGAGCATCGATTCCTTCCTTACGCGCGACCATCAGACCGTCGCCAACGTGTTCGAAGCTCACCCGGATATGATCTCCTGCAATGTCTGCTGATTTGAACAGTGGGCCGCTGAAGGGCACCGGTTTTCCGTATGATTTTGCGAGTGCCCAAATCGCGAGGCGCTTGCCGACGTCGACTTTGTTGGACGGATGGATGTCGCTATCGCGCAGGTCGATGGTTACCGCCATCCCGCTGTTCGGGATATCCAGACTGAGGCGCTGCTCTTCACGAAGCCGGACCCAGCCGACGGCGCTGGCGTTGAACGATGGAAGTTGGACGAAGTAGAACGGCAGTGCCTTCTGCTTCCAAGTGCGCCGCCAACCCTCGGCAAGCGCGCGCGTCTTGTGGCGGTAGTTGCGCGGATCTTCGCCCTTGCCGGCGTTCGATTCGCCCTGATACCAGATGATTCCCTTCAAGGCATACGGCGCGACCGGGGCGACCCTGGAATTGAAGATTCGACCTGGTCTTCCTGCTGTGTTGCGAATGAACACACCGCCTTCGATCTGCTTCAGTCTTTCCAGATCACCGGCCTCCGCCAGATCAAGAATGGGCTTCAGTATGGCGCTCTTTTCGAAATCTTCGGGGGGGATAAATCCTTCGATCGGTTTGCCGCCCCACGAGGCCTCGATGATCCCGATCGGGACTTTCAGCTGGTCGTGCAATTCTTTGGCGAAGAGGAAGGCAGCGGCGGATTGGGCACGTCGGTTGGCTGGAGTGTCCAGTTGCCATGCTGCCGGGTCCGGGAGGTCAGCGAGCGGTTTTTCGGTATCCGCATTGCCGACCCGCAGGGTGCGGATGAGGCGGGGTTTTGGATCGGCGACCATTTCGCGGACGGCCTCGAGCTTGTTGGCGCACGACCCAAGGTTCATCTGCATGTTCGACTGCCCGCTGGCGTACCAGACCTCGCCGACGAGAAGATCGCGAATCTCGAGAGTCTTCGTTCCAGAAGTCACGGTCAGCCGGTTTCCGGTGGCGTGGGCTTTCAACGGAGCGAGCTCCAGCTTCCACTTACCGTGGTTTCCCGCGGTAATTATCTTGGTCTGACCGGCGAACTCGACTGTTACCGTGGCGCCGGGTTCGGCCACCCCCCACACCGGGACCGGCACTCCCTGTTGCAGCACGCCGTGGTCAGAAAAAATCCTAGCGACGCGCAGTTCTTCACCGAGGCAGGGGAGCGATGGGATTAGCAGCAGGAGCAAGATCAGGCAGCCTGAACGTGGATTGGATTGTTTTGCGCTCATCGAGGAGCGACCCTCCCTGTTCTGCTGCCGTTCGTCAATCTCTCTGGCCGCTAAGAATTCGGCCCTTACTTGAAGCGTATTTTTATCGATCTAACCAGAGACGCTAGAAGGCGTTGTCGGTTACGGAGGAATTCAGCCATTCGAACTCGGTTCCAAGATCCAGCCAGATGTCGCCGGATAGAGCATCCCGATTTTCCTCCGCCCCGCATTGCTCTTATAAACTGCTAGGAATTTTCTTTTTGGGTGGACTACTGGAAGGCGGGGTTGAAGGGGGCGAAGATGGACTGAAATTGAGCTGAGATGATTGAGCACACGACGATCCACTAATCCCAAGTCAGGAACTATGAAAAATATACGAACTGCTTGGGATCAAACCGATCACCCTCACTTCAGCCATGAAAAAGAGGGGTCTCAAGAGGAGCAATTTAATCTATTTTTAGTTAGGCAACGCGAAGGCCACCAGGCTTCCGCCCTTTGGGCGCCCGGATTTCCCTCCTCCCGCTGAGATCACGACGTACTGCCGCCCATCCACCATGTAGGTGCTGGGAGTTGCATTACCGCCGAAAGGTAATTTCGTTTTCCAGAGGATTTCTCCTGTCTCCTTGTCGAACACGCGAAATGTTTCGTCTGCCGTCGCTCCGATAAAGATCAATCCGCCCGCCGTCACCACCGGGCCACCGTAATTCTCCGTGCCCGTTGGAGGAATCCCGCGAGCTATCAATTCCGGGTATTCGCCGAGGGTCACTTTCCATTTGATCTCGCCGGTGTTCAAATCGACTGCGTTTAAGGTTCCCCATGGCGGCTTGATCGCGGGATATCCTTCCTTGTCGAGCCAACGTCGAAATCCTCCGAAGGCATAGGTCGTGGCGTCGCCGTTCTCTTTGTCGGATGTCTCCTCTTTTTTTCGGGGCGTCGAAGGGGGATTGGTGTTGAGGATGTAGTTCAAAATGGCGGTTCGCTGGGCTTCGGGCATGCTGGCATATCCCGGCATGCGTCCACCGCCTTGCCGGGTGATTTGTTCAATTTCAGCCCGTGTCTTACGCTTGCCGATGTCGATGAGGGACGGCGATTCCACGGCGAGGTTTCCCTTTTTGTCCAAGCCGTGACAGGCGGCGCAATAGAGCATGTAATCTTTCTCTCCCGGAATCATCCGGGAGCCGTCGGCCCGGCGTGTTTCCACCATTTGCAGAAGCCAGGGCATCTCATTGATGTTCACATAGTAGATGCCATCCGGGTCCGCGGCGCCGCCACCCCACTCCATGCCTCCGTCGAATCCCGGGAACATGACGGTTTCTTTCAAGCTCGGAGCGGGAAAGGGACCGAAATTCGGAGAGGCTCGAATGCGATCCAAAGTCATCTGGTGAGTCTCAGGAGAAATGTTTGAGGCATCCGCTTCCGTGTAATGTTGCCTCATCAGCGGGACCGGTTTTATGGGGTAGGGCTGGGTCGGCCAGGCCTTTTCTCCGCGTAAGTCGGATGCGGGAACCGGCCTCTCCTCGATGGGCCAGAGCGGTTCCCCGGTCACGCGATTAAAGACAAAGAGGCGGCCATGTTTCGTGCCTTGAGCGACGGCATCGATTCTCTTGCCACCGTGATTTACGGTCAAGAGAACCGGCGGACATGGGAGATCCTTGTCCAGCAGATCGTGATGAACGATTTGGTAATGCCAGAGTCGTTCTCCGGTGGAAGCATTCAGCGCCACAATTGAGTTGGCAAAGAGGTTCATGCCATGACGTTTGCCTCCGTAGAAATCCGGTTCAGCGGTCTTCGTCGCGATGTAGACAATCCCGCGCTCCTCATCGAGCGACTGACCGCACCATGGCATCACCCCGGTGGCAGTCTTGTAAGCGTCCTTGGGCCATGTCTCGTAGCCCACTTCGCCGGGGCGGGGGATGAGGTGGAAGATCCAACGCTGGGTGCCGGTCCTCACGTCGAATGCCCGGACCGCGCCCTTTCCGCCCACGCCGCCGAGGATCAATAAATCCCCGTGGATGATCCCGGGAACGTTTAATCCGGATCCAAGGTTGATCGAGCCATTCTCCCCGAAGGCGCGGATCACTTTTCCCGATTTTGGATCCAACGCGAAAAGGAATCCGGACACCCCGGTGAACAATCGTCGTTCACCTCCAGTCTCGTTTTGCCAATAGGCCAAGCCCCGTTGCCTTCCACGCCCTTGACCGGAGCGTTCGGTTGCGGGATCCCATTTCCAGAGTTCCTTGCCGGTGGCTGCGTCTAAAGCGATTACCTTTCTCGTCTGCGAGGGCGTATAGAGGATGCCATCGACAATGAGGTTGTTTGCCTGGTATTCACCCTTCTCGCCGGTCTCATAGGTCCAGGCTACTTCCAGCTTGGAAACATTCTCGCGGTTGATCTGTTGGAGTGGCGAATAGAGGTTGCGCTCCTTGCCTCCGAGATACACCGGCCAATCGAGGTCCTTGGGAGCGAGATCGGTGAGGGTGATGTTACGAAAATTGACCCAACCATCGTGTCCCTCGGCACCGTAGGTTTGAAAGGCGATCACTCCCGCATCGAGGTGCTCTGGGGCGGGTGCCGGATCGGTGTAGTCGACGATCGCCTTGCCGTTCAACCAGACCTCGATGTGGGCACCGACCGCGCGGATTCGGAGGTGGTTCCACTGAAGCTTCTTGCGGATGGTGTCGTGCTCGTCGCCTTTATCGAGCCAGGTTTTGTAATGCAGGCCGACATACTCCTCGGCCGCGCCCCTGCCGATGTTGACCTGGTAGCCCCGTTGCCTGCCTTCGCCGGGTCCGTGGCGTAAGTAGACCCCGCTGTTATACTTCCCGTGCTCGTCAATCTTGAACTCGAGTTCGAGTTCGAAGTCCTTGAATAATTTCTTCGTCATCAAGATCCCACTGCGTTTCGGATCGCCGTCCTGACCACCGACAATCACGCCGCCCTCGACGCGCCATTTGGCGGACCCGACCGATTCCCAGTCATCCAACGATTTCCCGTCAAAGAGATCAATCGCTCCCGCAATTCCCGAAAGAGAGGAAATGAGCAGGAAGACGCTTGCGACGATTACGAGAGGCATCCCGGACCTTCCCATATTGAGGAATCCGCACCAGCAAATTTACGGTGGCCAGCTTATTCAGCGGAACAAAATCTCATCTGACTGACTGCTAGGAATTTGCTTTTAGCGGGAGGGCTTTGAAACCGCCTTTGGACCGGAGCGAATGGGGGTTACTTTACGGTGGATTTAGTATTTCAGCTTTCTTGTTCCACCTAGTTGATGGCAGCTGATTGTTCAATTTTCATCCAATTCCATGACGCGCACCTCGCGCAGTAGGAACTCAGGTTTCTCGTGCTTCATGGAGTGTACTGCAAACCCGATGCCTCCTGAGGGATGTACTTCGTAGTTCTCGATGGCGCCGATGTGAGCAGGATTCTTCTCTCGTAGGACAACCGTGTTCGCCTTAAACTTACTGATTAGGAAACCATTAATCCAGAGGGTGATTTCCGGATCAACTCCGACGCAGCGCACTCTGACAATGTTCCAAAAACCACCGTCCCATTCCCTGAGAAACTCACTCAGTTGGGCGCATTCGAGCAGCTTGTTGTGGGCCACCGCATCATGGGAAGGGCGTCCTTCATATTGAATATGATCGTGCGTGGTTGCGCCGACACCTCGCTTCTCACGGCTTTCATGCAAGGAGTAGGGCCGGGAGGCACCAGCGGCGGACTTGGGAAAGCCGACCGTGCCTTCGTCGATATGATCAAGGCTGAGAGAGATTCCATCTCCCTTCTTGTTGGCTCGAAGCAAGAGACTCGCAGATGTGCCCCAAGATCCCCGATACTCGAAGGAGAGTTCGAAATCGGTGTGGCTGGAGTGGCTCATTAATTGTTCGGCGACCCGATTTGAGGGGGGCGAGCAAGAGAAGGCTTTATCCGCTATCTGCCAATTCGAAGTCGCGGACCAACCTTGGAGGCTTTTGCCATCAAAGAGGTAACTGAAGGCCTCTTCCATCTCGGGCAAGCTCTCGACTTTCTCGACGCGGTCAATCCAGACGATCTGGCTACCGCGGAGCGCCGGTTCCTCCAGAAAATTGTAAACATAGGCAGCCTTGGAATAGTTGCCGGTGATACGGATGGCATCATGGTGAACGATCTTGCCATCCGCGACCACGCCCGCCTTGGTTAGCGCGTCCCAGATATAATACATATGAGAAAAGTAGTAGAGGCGTTGGTCTGTCCTGAAATGGATCAATCTGTCATTGTCGACGTAGAGTCTGCCAACTTCGGAGAATGCTTTGCCGTCGATCTGACCACGCAGTATCGATGGTTTCTCGTCGGCCATGAGCGAGCAGCTGAGGACGGCGAGGAACAATGCGCTGATAATTCTGTAGCAGCTCATATGAAAATTTCGCTGAGTGGACCTTCTTGGACTCCGTGATCTAGGCCTGGAATCTTGAACCCGAAGTCATTCACGGGGTGCCCCGATGAATGAAGCAGCGTGTTGTGGATGGCGTTGACCGTGCGATGGCCTTTGTTTTCAAAATCAGCGTAAGTGAGGCAGCGCCCGCCCAGCTTCATTCGGGGATTTCCGCCAAGAATCACATAAGGCCACTCGTCGCATTTGGTATGGTGTTCGTTGGCAGCATCGCTGAGGTAAACAACGAGTGTATTGTCGAGCATGGTCCCGTCACCCTCCGGGATGCTGGCCAATTTTTTCAGGGTGCGGGCGATCAACTCGAAGTGGAACGTGCGGATTTTCTCTGAGGCTTCGATCGCCACCGGTTCCTTGTTGTAGAGGGCATGTCCGATGGAGTGTTTCTGAAGGCCGACGCCGAGCTTGTCGAAGACGATGGAGAAATCCTGATGACCGACTCCTGAAGCAATGGTGGCGACGTTGGTGAGTCCTGTAACTAGGGCTGAGGTGGCGAGTTCGAAATGACATTCTAGGCGGTCGACTGGATTGCTAGAGCGGTATTTTTCAGTGATGGGATCGATGCGATTCTTCACCCCGGGATCCAGATCGGCAATAGCGGAATGGCGCTGGCCGATCTCTTCGTAGGCTGAAAGGTAGCGATCCAGTTTGTCTTTTTCAACTGAGCCCAGCCGTCTCTTCACAGATCGAATATCGTCCTTCACGTAATCTAGGAGATGCGTTTTGACTGCCAGGTTCTTCTGGTCCCCGATGGGCGAAAACATGCGCTTATAGGCAGTCTGTGGATTGCAGATGGTCCCAATTGGATTGTTTGCACCTGCCGCTGAACTGTTGAAGACAATATCCAGATGGGATCTTTGCGAGATCCCTAAAGAGATGTTCTTAAAAAGTGTCTCGTTGTGGCGACCAATTTCGTAATCCAGAGTGGGGCCGAGAACGTGCTTACCTTCTCTTGTATTGAAACAGCCGAGTGCTCCGAAATAGGTCGAGTGGCCACCGCCGCAAATGCGGCCGGAGATCCCCTGCAAGATGAGCATCCGGTCCGCGTAGTCCGAGACCGGCTTCAAGGCAATGGGGAGATCCTCGGCTTGGAAAGATTCTTCAACTGTTTGTTGACGCTTACCAATGGGAGTCAGGTTTAGGTTTGTTGGATGCACCTGATTGGGAGGGCAACCATTTCCTTCCATGACGAAGAGTAAGCGGGTCGGCTGCGAACGACCTTCAACCTCCGCTGAAAGTTTCCCGACTAGCGGATTGAGGAGAACGGATCCGGCAGCTGACAAACTCAGGCCTCGTAGAAATTCATGTCGGCTATATAGCCTCGCATGACTGCTCTCGGCAGACTTGTTAGAGAAGGCTTTCTTTTCCATAACGCTGGATTATTTTTTTGGTGGAAATTTTTGACGATGGATAAAGGAATCGGATACGAGAAGTTCGAGAAGGCTCTCTTTTAAGCTGCCCTTATTTTTATAATAGGCGCTCTCCATGTCACGCAGGGTTTTGGCGTCGCCGAGGGTTTCATTGCGGCCACTGAAAAAGCGAAAAACGTGGCGCAAGAAGACTTGGTGTACGTGTTTCGAATCGCCGAGCCGATGCAGCATTTCGATTGGATCTCCAACCGCCTCGCCATTCAATTCACCGGTGGTATCGACAGGGCGATTCAGTTCAGTAGTTCGATGCATTCCCCACAGGTTATACTGCTCGAATGGCAGTCCCAGGGGATCCATACGTTGGTGGCATCTCCAGCATTCCTCTTTGCGAACCACCAGCATCTTTTCTCTTAGCGTTAGCGCAGGATCTTCTGGGAATCTAGCATCAACTTCGACAGGGGTGTCCGGGATGACGCCTCCCAGGAGCTTGGTCTGAATCCATCGCCCTCGCTGGATGGCGTGATTCTTGGTGTTGTCAGAAAAGGCAAGAAGCCAGGCTGGATGCGTCAAAATACCAGCACGTTTTTTTTGAAAGTCGCGCCACTCAGGGTCTTTGCCGAGATCCTCTTTCTCTAAATTGTAGATGGCGTGATAAAAAAGGTGTCCGTTGGTTTCATCTTGAAACCACTTCGGAGCAGATTTGGTGTTGAATGCTCCTCTTACGTTAAACTCGCTCGAGGTTAACAATTCTTTCAGGACATTGCGGTCTTGTTTGACGATTCTGGAAATGAAGCTCTCTGCATCTTCAATGAGCCAGCTAGGACGATAGCGGCGATGGTGCTTGTCCTTAAAGACATAAGCGGCATAGCCATACTCAAAGTATTCGTCCATGAAACGCATGATCCGCCGGTGGGCTTCCTCGGATTCTAACAAGGGGCGAATCAGCCCCTTCAGATTGGGCTTACTCTTGCTTTCGTACCTTTCAAACTTGTTTACGACTTCTGGTGTGGGACCGGCACGATTGAGTGCAAATCCCACGACATAGGCATACTCCAGTGGCGAGAGAGGCGCTCGGTCACTAGCCCCGGACCTGCCGGTTCCTATCTCGAAGCGAAAGAGCGATTCAGGACGAAGGTAGGTCGCCGAAATCATCGTTTGATTGGCGGTTTGAATGCTGGAGGTCTCCGCGACGCTCTTCTGTAAATCGAAAAGCGATCGTCGTTCAGTGTCCGTGGGAGTTCTACTGTAAAGCTTTCTGAATTGGTCGTTGAGAAGTCGTTTCCATTCGGCGTCGCCTGGCGGCAGGTTTCGGTAACTGCGTAGGGATCCGGAGTTGAATTGCGCAGCGGAGAGTTCCTCTGCCAGTCCGATCAGGAGCTCCGTTTCGGTCAACCCGAAGTCATGAATGGTCGCATAGTCCTTAGCAGTATGCGCCGGGCCTTTGTAGGGGAAGGCGGGATGTTTGAGCCCCTTCTGAGGCAACGGGAAGGTAGCAACGGGTACAAACTTGACTACATCGTGGCCTACAATGCGATTGACTCTTTCGGAATAGCTTTCCGGACTGTAACGCCAGATACGTGGCGGCGGCGCGGATGCTGAGTCCGAGAGGGCACCCTCGAAAAGCGCCTTGTGGTCGACGTAGTTTCCATAGCCTGGCAGCGCTTTCTTATTAATGGTCGAGGAACCGCTGGCTTTGATCGCGGCATTCAAGAACGCCAGCATCTTTGATTTTTCATCTATTGTGGGCTGCTCCTCATCTTCGGGAGGCATCTCCTCAAGATCGAGTTGGTCAAAGACGGAGACCAGTAGTTCCAGATCAACAGATGCGGCGTCATGAAGCAATGGTCTCAGGTTAATGTCTCCCTTTTGCTTGCGATCGTTGTGGCAATTGATGCAGTGGGATTGGATGAAATCGTGTGCTGCCTCAACTGGAACGGGTTCCTCGGTGGTTGCGAAGACCGCCCCGAACCCCAAACAGAGGATTGTGATCAGAGATAATTTCATTTAGAGTTCTTCTTACCTGAAGATTGCCACTTAATTTTCACTATTCATGATCACGAGGAATCCTTCTGTCAAAAGGCAACCGCTCAGATCCTATTTCTACCGGGCGAGTGGACAGATCTTCGTTTCAGCTTACTAGGAAATTGCTTCTAGCGGGAAAGGGTTGAAGCCGCCTTTGGACCGGAGCTGGTGGGGGCGAAAGGGGGTTGTGAGTCCGTCGATTCGGCGGTCGTGGGATTCACCGGACGGATTGAAATGTCCTTGAACGCGATTTCCATTCCGACTCCCGCCTGGAGTTGCAAAGCAACGAACCCAGCGCGCGGAATCTTCGACGCGGGCTCGGTTTCCGTGTAACGCGCCGTCACGTGGCCGTTCACTTTGACCACAACATCGTCACCAATGGCCGAAATCTCGTACTGATTCCATTTGCCAGGTTTGTAATGCTGCCGGACAACCTTGGCGTCCGCAGCCGCCAGCGTTGACCGCCCCTTTTCCTCGTAAAATGTCCCCGTATCGCCGCCCCCAATATCTGCTTGATATCCGGTAACGTGAAACTCGGCCGGATCACCCAGCGGGCGACTGCGAAATTGAACACCACTCGCGCCGTTGATCAGTTTGAATTTCACACGCAACACAAAGTCGTGATAATCTCCATCGGCAATCAGAAAGGTGTTCGCCTGCCTGCCATTCGGCTTAGTATTGCCGACGATCGCTCCGTTTCTCACGCTCCAGTAAGACGCATCTCCGCGCCAACCCTTTAGTGTCGTGCCGTCGAAGAGTTTCGTAGTCGGTTGCTCTGCCGCCAACGGCGTGATGATGCAGGCAACGATAATCGCGACCAACCATCCGTGAAACTCGCGGTGAATGCGTTTGAACATGGCTGCATTGTCAGGTGTGCCGACTCAAATGGTCAAGCACACTCCCAGTGAGCTCTGGTGATCCATTGAAGCCGGTTTTAGGGCCGAAGCGGGGAAAGAAAAACGCACCCCCAATTTCACCTCCCTCCGCTCTAAGGGCGGCTTTAAAGCCCTCCCGCCAGAAGCAATTTCCTAGCACTCGCGGGATGCCACAGCGCTCGTCTGAACGTAAGCGACGTTGGCTGCTCCGTAGCCACCTTGCAGGTAAGCAAAAACAGCTGCATCCGCGCCTTAGGTCGGACCGGCTGCACCGCCTCGACACCTGAACCTGCCGATTTCCGAGCATTGTCATCTCGCTTCCCGGGCCGGGCTACCGAAGAATCGATTCTTTTTTAATGAACTACGAATAATAAACCAATCAAGGTTGCATCCATATCAGGGTCCACAAAACCTCTCATCGTTTTGTAGAAGGGCTAGCTCAATGCTCCCCCGGTGGTGTAGGAAGAGTCGTATACCTGAGAAAACTTTTAGCTCCACAGTATCAGTGATCAGCCACGAGATGGCTTGTATTGTAATCGGTATGTTCGAATGGGTGCTTGTGGCATTTTAAATTCACCTTTCCAAAAATATTTTTTCTTTTCCTGAATCCTAGTTGATTGGCTAAGAAATTGCGTTTCAGAGCGTTATTTATTTCATCGATTTCATTCATGGGAAAGGTGATTTTAGAGAGCTTATATTTGTCTTGCGTTCATCTTTTCTCTCTTTTACCCGCTGAAGGAGTTCATGGAAAATCCTCATTTGGCGCGAAAAATTTACTCAGTTATTTTTACGAGAGGGCCTTTTTCTTTGCGTCTGCAAACGCTTAAAAATTTCAACGTAAAAATTATTCAGGTCTTCGTTGTGTTAATCTTTTCTCCAGTGCCTGGGTTTGGTGACGAGGATTGGCCTGGCAATGCGCAAAAGCCTTCCTCGTCCTCAGGGAAACCGCTGTCTGTTACAAAAGGAAAGTCGAAGGAAGAAACATCCAAGAGTCGGTTCGAGCAAAGGCTGCAAGCAGCCTACAAGCGTTACCCTCAAGAACTCTACAGCCATCGTAATGCGGCCCGGGCCAAATATTTCGGAAAAAAATTAGAAGGTTCAAATAATTCTAGCAACGCAAGGCAACTTCTGATCTATGGCGAAGAGTTGCTTTCTGCAGGAAAGACTAAAGAAGCAATTCAAATCCTCGAGCAAACGAACGTAGCGCTAAGAGAAAATGGCTATGGGGTTGACCGTAACACAAAACCTTTTTCCGATTCTTTAGCAATGGCCTACTTACGACTCGGGGAAGATGAAAATTGTTGTGCTCATTACAACGAGGACTCTTGTCTTTTTCCAATTGAAGGAAAAGCAATCCATACCAGCCGTCGGGGATCAGAATCTGCTATCGTCATTCTTAAGGAAATCCTAGATTCGTTTCCTCAAGACTATCAGTCCCGCTATCTTCTAAATTTAGCGTATATGACACTCGGCGAATACCCTGATAAGGTGCCATTAAAATTATTGATTCCTAAGATGGGCCAACGCTCGGGATTTGATTTCCCAAAGTTTCCGAACATCGCTACTTCTGTTAGTGCTGATACCTCTGGAATGTCGGGCGGCTTGTGCTTAGAGGATTTCAATAATGATGGCTTTCTTGACGTATTTAGCTCATCGTGGGGACTTGAAGACAATGTTACTCTTCTCATCAATAATGGTAAAAAGTTCGAAGAAAGGACCAATTCAGCTGGTCTTGATGGAGTTGTTTCGGGCTTAAATATGATCCATGCCGATTATGATAACGACGGCGACAATGATGTATTTTTACTCCGAGGTGCTTGGTTTGAGGAAAAAGGGCGTCATCCCAATTCTTTACTCAGAAATCGTGGAGACGGGACCTTTGAAGATGTCACGATAGAAGCAGGCTTATATTCAGAAAATCCAACGCAAACCGCTTGTTGGGCAGATTTTAACAATGATGGCTGGCTAGATTTGTTCATCGGGAATGAAAGTAAACGGGGATCGAAATATAAATATCCCTGTGAATTATACCTTAATCAAAAAGATGGAACATTTAAGAATATTGCTAAGGCTGCTGGCGTTTCGGTTGAGGTTTTTGCAAAGGGTTGTGCAGTAGCTGACTTTAATAATGATGGGTGGGAAGATTTTTATGTTTCGTGTCTAGGTGAAGGTAATTTATTGTTTGAGAATCAGGGAGTCACTAGCGAGGGAGTACCGCGTTTCCGTAATGTAGCTCAAGGCGCGGGTGTTGAAGAACCACTTTCGAGTTTCCCTTGTTGGTTTTTCGACTATGACAATGATGGATTTCAAGATGTATTCGTGGCTGATTTCGATCCGTTAGGATTTTCGAATATGGGTGGGCTTGTGGCTCTTGAGATGATGGGTAAAGAGACCGAAGCCGAAAAACCCCGACTCTATCGAAATCGGGGAAATGGGACGTTCGAGGATGTTACTCGCAAGAAGGGTTTATGGAGGTCAATGTTTGCGATGGGTGCCAACTTTGGAGATCTCAACAACGATGGTTATCTTGATTTTTATATAGGAACAGGGGCTCCGGATTTCCGGATGATCGTCCCTAATTTAATGTTTCTTAACGATAGGGGAGAGAAGTTTTCGGATGTCACCGTTGAAGGAAGGTTTGGAAACATTCAAAAGGGTCACGCAATAGGGTTTGGTGATCTCGATAATGATGGTGATCAAGATGTTTACGCTGTGATGGGTGGAGCGGTTGAAGGAGACACTTATCACAACTTACTTTTTCAGAATCCAGGGTGGGAAAATCACTGGATTACCTTGGAGCTTGAGGGGAAACTAAGCAACCGAAGCGCGGTGGGCGCCCTCATTCGAGTCGGGGTAATTGATGACGTGGGAAGCCAAAGGTATTTTTATCGTCGAGTTGGAACTGGCGGAAGCTTCGGGTCGTCAAGCCTCCGACAGGAAATTGGTTTAGGTGCTTGCCGAGATATTACATGCGTTGAAATTAATTGGCCGAATGGGTTGGACGTTTGGGAAGGGATTAACGGCGTGAAGTTAAATAGGGTGTTTAAAATCTTGGAGGGTGAGGGTTCGGCAAAGGAATGGTTCCTACCAAAGGGTTCATTTTAATTTTGGTTGCTGATTGATTAAAAGTGATCTTTTTCATCAGGGTTACGGTAGGAATTCGCGGAGTTACCTCCCGTCCTATCTTAGCTAGGGGATTGTAGTTTCCGGTGAGGTGAAAGGTGAGCGGGTTGTGGTTGTTCCAGAGGTCTGAGCGTGCCATGGAAGGGAAAGTGCGTAGAGGGAACTGTTTTTACTGCGCGTTAACGCTGATTCCATCGTTTAGCTGAGTCCGATTTTCATGGTGGAATCGCTCAATTGAGTGTGATGCCGTTCCACCTTGATATCTGAACCTGCCGATTTCCGAGCATTGTCATCTCGCTTCCCGGGCCGGGCTACCCCAGAATCGATTCTTTTCCAATGAACTACGAATAAAAAAAGCCATGAGAAAATCGAAGAGAAGAGGGTTCCCTTTATTAGCGGGGTTTGTTGCCTGTGCCGCAATTTGGGGTTCAGTAATCAGAATAGTTAAGGCTGATGAGACGCCTTATCCGACCAAGTCTCAGATTGGCCTTAAGGTTTCCCCGGTTATCGGAAGTTCCGAGCCGTTTTTTGAGCAGTGGAACGAAGGTGGTCTTGGCCTGCATGGCACCCTGTCGGTCGCGATGGATGGGACGGTCCTGATGTTCGGCCGCGGTGGAGGAAAAGATATCCATGAGATTTTTCTTAGGCGATCAGAAGACGGAGGAGCGACCTGGTCGGAGCGCCAGCAAATTGGAAAATCGATCGAGATGGATTGGGAATCTCTGGGTATCGGGCCATACGATGGGAAGGGATGGGGTAATGATAAGCATTTTGCTTATGCTACGCTAGGAACAAGCGTCGTTGATGAGAATACCGGTGAGATCATGGTCTTCATGACATCCCTCCACCCTGCGCCGTTTATGTATAAGAGCCGGGATCACGGCAAAACCTGGAAACTTGAAAAGATCGTCTTGCATAAAGACTCCAGAGGATTTTTGCCAAGCCCCAACCCGGCGCACGGCTCCGGCATCACCATTAAACACGGCCAGCATAAAGGTCGCCTTTTGGCGGCATCTCATGTGATGCCGGACTATCGTAAGCAGGGAGGAGATCAAAACTCCTATTCCAATGCGATTTACAGCGATGACCATGGCAAGACATGGCATTCAAGCGAACCTTTTCCGTTGAAGGGGACCGGGGAATGCGGTCTGGTCGAGCTTAACGACGGGACCATATATATCAATACACGAACCAGTGCGAGGAAGGGGAACCGCTGGATCGCCTATAGCGACGACAGTGGAGAGACCTGGCGTGATCTTCACGAAGACGATGAGTTGTTTGATGGACCGCCTGATATTTACGGCTGCAAGGCCGGGCTGCTGAGGCTCGACCGTGACGACTGCGATATTCTTCTGTTCAGTTCGCCCGATCCGAGTTTGCCGGAGAAACAGAATCGGGCAAACGTCAACGTATGGGCTAGTTTTGATGGCGGTAAAACATGGCCCGTCAATCGTTTGATCAAGGAAGGTCCCGGCAACTATTCGTGGATCACCCAGGGCAGAAAAGGGACGCCTAGTGAAGGATTTATTTACGTTCGTTCTATTGAAGGCGGGATAGCGCGATTCAACATGGCCTGGCTGCTGCAACCGGACGACAAAAAAGCCGGTAAGTACGCCTTTGCTAAAGATGCCCCCGTCGGCAAGAACTTGGTAAGGATTGGTCCTGATTCCGATGAATTTGTCCTGCCTCCGAGGCATGTCTATCGGATGCAGCAGAAGCCGCCTTTTGTGAAGGTCGTACAAAATGCCAGGCTTTTCAAGATCAGCGATGCCAGGATCGAGAGGCTTGAGGCTGGCTATAAACTCGTCGACCCCAAAGCCAAGGGGCATATCCTGCCCCACAAGATCTGTCTGGCCGGCGATGAAATGAAAATTAGTTGCGACGTCTCTTCCGGTAGCATCACCGTTTCGTTACTCGATCCCAACGGCAAAATAATCAAAAAGAGCGAACCGATTACTGGTGGTTTTAAGACCAGAGAGATCGTCCAATGGTCCGATGGCTTCAAGCTCGAAAAATACGTGGCTACTCCCGTCACGGTCCGGTTTGAACTCGAAGGCAATGCAGAGCTCTACGCCATGAGATTCGACAAATTATTTTGGGAGTAGAACCCATATTAGGACCAAAAGATCTCTCACCGCCTTATATAAGGCATGCGCCAAGAACCCTTCCATTAGTCTAGGCTAGAAACTTCTGCCCCCTCTTGCTACATTACCGGCTCAGATCAAAGGAAACTACTATTATGAAATTAAGCCATATTCCCTCCGCCCTGCTAGTCGCTGCAACATTCAGCCTGTCGCCCGCATACGCTGGTGAGATCCAAGTCAAAGATGGCCAGACCGTCGGATTTCTCGGTGACTCCATCACAGCTGCTGGCGCTCTCCCAGGCGGCTATTGCAATCTTCTCATTCAGGCACTTAAGGCTGAGGGCATTACCGCCAAACCAATCTATAAAGGAATTGGTGGCCACAAATCCAACCAAATGCTTAAGCGTGTCGATAAAGACATCTTGCAGCATGAGCCTGACTGGATGACCCTCAGTTGCGGAGTCAACGATGTCTGGCATGGCAAAAACGGGGTGAACCTCGAAGACTATAAAAAGAACATGACGGCCATAGTTGATAAGGCTCAGGCAGCTGGCGCCAAGGTGTTGATTCTCACATCAACGATGATCAAAGAGGACCAGAGCGGTGACCTAAATCAGAAGCTTATTCCTTATAACAACTTTCTCCGTGAACTTGCGAAAGAAAAGAAGTGCCTGCTCGCCGACCTCAATGCAGATATGCAAGAAGCGTTGAAGACCGCTCCTGCCGATCGCCCAAAAGGAAAGAAACTCACGGGCGACGGTGTCCATATGAATCCTCATGGCAATGTCATGATGGCGCGCGGTGTTGCGAAAGCTTTGGGTTTCAGCGACGGACAACTGGCTAAAATCGTAAAGAGGTAATCGGTGAGTTTTTCCCAGTAAGCTGGAAGTCGAAAGACCCTTTGATGCTACTATGTTGCAGTCCCTGCGTAAGGGTTATAAATAAGCCGCAAAATTTCTCACCGTATTACAATAAGGGGCGCGCCAAAAGTTCCCTTGGTGTGGGGTGGGAAAAGGGGGTGTTAGAGGATTCCGGCGGTCGCCTATGAGCAAGAATCTCTCTGTTGAAGCTTCTAGATTCCCTTTTTGGAACTTAACGATAATTTTGTATGTTTTATCCTGCTCAGGAGTGAGCATGGTCTTTAACGTGGAGATTCTGCCATTAGTGGGCTGCCGTCGGACCCGGAATCATAGGTCTACTTAATGGCGACTCGCAGGTCTGGAAAAAGGCTTTGTAGGCAGCCAAGAATCTATTTTATGGGATAGGTAATCTCCTGAAATACGATTATCCTGCTAGCAATGACCGAGAGTTCTTTCGGGTAGTAGTTCCTTAAGTAATCTCCAGTTTAAAAAATGGAACTAGGCCGCATTTGGCTCAGAGTAGATTGTGAAGAGGAAAGGCCGGTCCATACGAGTTGGCATTCCTTTAGCCAACTATTTCAAGCCGAGATCCCATCCTTTTCGGAAGGTGGGTTTAATGAAGGCTTGAGATTTGGGGGCATTTTTACACACCAATTTTTCCGAATCCCAATCGAACTCTTCTTTGGCTCGGAAGGCGTTGTTGGCCAGTAGAACAGTTTCGGTTAAAGGGCCTGTGTAGGCAAAGTTACAGGTAGGAGGTGTCTCCTCGCCTTTGCAGGCGTTAATGAATTCATTATGAAAACCTGGTGAAGCTGGAATACTTTGATCTGGGTATTCGAAATCTTTGTAGTCTTCCTCAGGTAAAAGTTTGTGCTGGTCAAATCCTGTAATGAGCATGCCTTTGGAGCCAATAAAGAGTGTATTGGCGCCTTTTGAAGAAAGACTGAGTTCTTTCAAGATCGCTGGCCCGGCTTTGGTTTGATGCCAATAGAGTTTTACGGGCACTTGTTTTCCACGGGCAGGGAATTCAAACCATGAGGTCATACTCTTTGTGGTCATTTCTGGATGGGCTTCGGGCCCGCTGGCACCACAACGTGTAGGATATTTCAGGTCCAGTGCCCAGTAGGGTATATCGAGAATGTGACAGCCCCAGTTGCCAGTTTCACCGGTTCCGTAGTCCCACCAAAAGCGCCATCCGTAGGGTGTGATTTGAGAATCGTACGGCGTTTTTTTGGCTGGCCCAAGCCACAGCTCGTAGTCGAGGGTATTGGGAATAGTTTGTGGCTCAGTTAAGCGGGGTTTCATTCCGCGGCTGCTGCTGACCCAAGAGTGAACCTCGGAGACATCACCTATGGCTCCCGACTGAATCAACTCAACCACGCGATGCATGTTCGATTTGGTATGGCGTTGAGAGCCGAGCTGAGTGACTAAATTGTTTTCCTGTGCCTTCTTAGTTAGCGTACGGACTTCCCATACGGAGTGAGCCAGAGGCTTTTCGAGGTAAACATGTTTATCGAGATCCATCGCGATATAGGCGGGGTGGAAGTGAGAATGATCGGGGGTAGAGATGGCTACGGCATCGATTGATTTGTGCATCTTATCAAACATTTCGCGGTAATCCGTAAATTTGGCCTTGCTATCAAATTCTGCGAAATTTTTCCCGGCGCGCACGGAATCTACGTCACACATGGCGACAATATTTTCGCCTTTGAGGCCATTGTATTGGAAGTTACCTTGCCCTCCGAGTCCAATGAGTGCGACGTTCAGCTTCTCATTGGGATTCCGTGTTTTGGCGATGGCTGGACTGGCGACGCTAAATGCAGCTGTGGATTTCACAAAACTACGGCGTGTAATATTTTTCGACATACTTGGTCTCATAACGGATCGACGTAAATATAGGAGTTTATTTTTATACTTTGGAGATGATTGATCTTAAAAATATATCACGAGTTAGTAGGAAAATTTCTTTTTGAGGGAAGGGGAGGAACTCCTGCGTCGAGCAGGCCAGGTGAGGCGAAAAGAGGGATGATAAATACCGCTCAAGTAATGTTCTGAATCTGCGTTTTTCTATGTATCTCTCGTCAATTCCTTAATCAATCTGCTCATCCTTCTTATCAATAATTTCACTTTCTCTAGATGTTACGAGTTGACATCAGTGGGCTCATCGAGGCTGCTTCTGAGACTGAAAAGCGAAGTTGATCCATGCGTTCGCAACTTCTTGATTGGGATACCACGAGGCGGTTGATTTATCGCCTTCGAATTTTGCGTAGGGAGCTAGAGCTCCTGAATCGATTAAGCCAAGCCAGCCTTTTTCTATTTTTATATTCCGCAGCTTTACTGGGTTTTGCTTCGCATTTTCTCCGGTTGGCAGACGGAGTCGAATCATAGCCTCGGTCCAGGGAATTACCACGTCATTGGCAGCCCAGGCGCGCCAATCCTTGGGGGTTGTTTCATTCTTTTTGAAGTGCATGCCTCTGGGCCAGTGACTTTGACCTGGCAGCCAAATCCAAGCACGGGGCGATTTTCTTTCACGGGAATGGTGGAAGTGCTTGCGAATGTCTTCCGGTTTCTTGTCGACCTCTCCCATTAGGTAAAGCCCGGGAACCTTTACGCTGTTCGCCTCTTCTTGCATGAATTCGGCATCACTCGGATTAGCCCGCAGCGCAATGTGAAACGCTAGGACTCGCGAAGGTTGAAATCGAACGAAATCCTGCGCGACCCGACCTCCCATCGAATGCCCCCAAAGAACAAAGGGAGCGTGCTTCAGTTCGGGACGATTTACCTCAATGGCGAATTGGTCGCAGGCCTTAAGCATCGACACTCCATAGCCATTTTCCTGAACACCGTGTGCCTCAAACTCACAAAACAAAATCGCTGAATGGGTACGTTTGGCTAATGCTCGCCACTCTTGATCTTGTTCAAAGAGATGCCTCCCAGCTCCGCGCATGTTGATTACAAAAACACATTGTATAAAAGAGGTGGATTCAGGGATCCAAATGGAATATTTCGATCCAGCGATGAGCGGCTCCTTAGATTCCTTGACGTCGGTTTGAAAAGTTTCACCTTTCGTTTTCGTGCCATCCGCAGATACCAAGCCAACGACGATAGCGAATACCGCGATGGGAATCAGTTTCTTCATAGGATCATAGCTAGGAATTTTCGTGTTTCGGGAATGGGTTGAAGTCGCATTTTGACCGGATTAGCCAGAAGAGAAGGGGGAGTAACGGATAGCTCATTACTATCGTTTGCTAAAGTAGTCTGACGATACGATCTCCAATAGAATGTCCCGGAGCCTGAAGTTGGTCTTAGCGGACTGCTTGTGGAGCTGTTCAATATGTTTACGGTCGAGAAAGTTGAGCTCACGAGCCATTGCATAGGAAAACATGTTCTCCACGAACGCTTTGGAAAACCTCTCTTTGTCTTCCATCAGAATTGTCTTTAGACCCCGGGGACCTTCAAAAGCCCGGCCGTCCATATGGACAGTTCTTGCATCCACTGGAAAACGTCCACCCTTCTTACTGTCCTTTGGGGCATAGTTGCTCACGTCAGTGTATTGGTCCCGCCAGCGTCCAATTACGTCGAAGTTCTCCAGGGCGATTCCAAGGGGATCCATCTTCTTATGACAGATGTTACAACTAATATCTGCTCGATGGGCATCGATCGTTTCTTTGATAGTTTCCGTTTTCGTAGGGGGGCTGAGTGCAGAGATCTCAAGGTCATCCGGTGTCTCTAGATGATCTCCGTAAAAACTCTTCAAGACCCACGCTCCGCGATAAAACGGGTTGGTATATTCTCCGTTGTTAGTTGTCATCAACATGAAACCTGCCTGTGAAAGTAGGCCTCCGCGATATCGGTCTTTTTTGCTCAGCATCACTTTAGAAAATTCTGATGTGATCTCTTTAGGCCTGTAATCTTTCGGTGATATTTTACTTGCGCCAGGTCTTTTGCTAGGGGTCGCGACTGGATGTCCCTCGATCCGATAGATGTAGTTGAGCTCCTGCGTGATCATCACGAAATCAGAGTCAATAAAATTCACCAAGCTCAAATTGCTCGACAGTAGTTCCTTGAAGAACTCAACCGGTTCTTCTTTGATCTGATCTCGAACAAGGTCAAATTCTTCAACAGTGAAAATGTTTATGTCTGGTTCGATGATCTTGAGTTTTTCAAGATCGAGCCATTGATAAACATAGTCCCTGACGAAGCGATCATTTCTTGCGTCCCGTAACATTCGGAGTGTCTGCTCACGACGGACTTCTGGGTCCTTCAGCTTTCCCTGTCTCGCCAGCTCGAAGAGCACCTCGTCGGGCAAGGAATTCCAAAGAAAATACGACATGCGTGCAGCGAGCGCGTAATCATCCAAAGGCCCTGATTCGCCTTCCTGCTTAAATAAGAACTTCGGGGAACATAACATTCCGCGAATGCCTGCCTGTAGACCTGTGAAAATGCTTCGGTCTTGGGCTAACTCTTTCTTGGCATACTTATAGAATTGCTGCATTTCAGCGTCGGAGACCGGACCGCGAAACAGTTTCCGCGCAAGCCTCTTCAAAATGGCCTGGCATGTCTCATAGGCAGTAGATGCATCGATGTCTTTGCAGTAGGTTTTATAAAAGTAAGTATCTGGTGGCCACGACTCGTACACTGGTCCCGTAATGGTGGCCGTCTCGATACAGAACATCCGCTGAGCCGCGCCCCCTTTGACCGAATTACATCTGAGAACGATCGTATCATCGGACGACAGTTGCGCCGTGAACCCGATGCTGGGATTGAAGTCTTTCCAAGCAGCATTTTTGGGAATCACAGTAACAATGCTTTGCCCTACTCCAGAGTTTTTCCGGAGAAAGTAGCTCATCGAGTGGTCGGTTGGCGGAGTATTGTTGGTATTAATCTCTGAAATGTCCGTGACGGCAGGCAATCTTTCTTCAACCCGGCTTCCTGAAATAAACCTAGCCTGGATGTAGAACCCCTTTGGAACAATCCGATAAACACCGCTTGTTTTGACCGATGGATTGATTTTTATTTGGATGGATTGAGTCGCAAAAACCAGGGGTCGTGAAGCTAGGGACAGCGACGGGGCAAACCCATTGGTATTGTCCTTATGGCTGTGCGTATCAATGTCTGTGTCTTTCGTTGAGTAGACAATGGCGCGCGGAGCAGGTTTGTCGCTGACAACACTCACGGCAATGAGGTTCGCAATGTTGAAGTAAGACTCCATATCGACAACCGACATATGCAGGTTGTCGGAGTTGTTGTTAAAGCCTGCTTCGATGTTGTCGAGTGGCAGCCGCTCGAGCAGTGAGAAGTCGCTTCCAAAGACATCATTTACCGTGTTTTGGTACTCGACTCGACTCAAGCGTTTCAGCATTCCTGGCTTCTGCTTTTCTGCGAGTAGATGCAGTTGATTGCCCAATGCCTTCTGCAATGTTTTGAATTGATCGGGGTCCGGACGTTTCGGTGCATCTTCCGGCGGCATCTCGTCAGATTCGATTGCTGTATAGATATCATTCAACAGACTTGGGTCGTTCCATTGCTGCAAGTCAATCTGATCTAGACGGAGGCCAGCCTTACTCTTTTCTGCTCCGTGACAGGAAACGCAAAACGTATTGAAGAAATGCTGCGATTGCATTCGTTCATCTGCAATGCTGCTCGAAACGTGGGCAACTGCAAACAGCAGCAGAAAAGCTGTAACCTTTTTGGTTCTGTAATTCAACATGATGTCACAACTCGATGCTCTTCTTGCTATTGCCGAATCGACCTTGTTCGATGCCAAATTGCTGAAGTATTGAGAGGTAGATATCGCAGGTCGTTTCGCCTTTGCGAATGATATGGCCGCCGTGATTTGCAAATTTTCCGCCCGCAACGAATACCGGGATTTCACTCCCGTTGTGAGGCCCCATTCTCTTGGTCACGCTGTTGTTTCCTGTGGAGACGGTGATCGTCTCATCCATCAGCGTGCCTCCGGATTCGACTCTCGTGCTGGATAGCTTGTCGTAGAAGTTTGCCATCAGTGAAAAAAACGAGGAGTCATATTTTGTCAGACTTGTGCGTGCTTCCTCGGATTTTGGTACGTTGTGCGTCGTGATGTGATGATCATTGTCGAGTCCTGTCATATAGAAATTGGCCACGCGAGTGACATCAAATTTGAAGGCCTTGTAAATCATGTCGAATGCAATACCGCGTTGAATCTGACGCGGGTTTGTCAGGAATCTTTGTTTGTCAGTATCGGTTGCGAGAAATTCATTCTCAAATGAAGGTGCGATGGGGAATTCGACATCCTGGCGAGACCGACTGAGCCACTCGATGGATTTGTTGAGTTCCTGCTCCGATTCACGTAATGCCGCGAAATACTCTTCTAGTCTCTGCTTGTCCCTGCCCGAGACCCGTGCCATCAGTGATTTCGCCTCCTCAAGGGATCCATCAAGGACGCTCTTCTTATTCGCCAGTAGTCGCTCTTCCGTCTTCCTGTCAGTCCTGGCGAAGAGAGTTTCAAATAGCACCCTCGTCGATTGAATTGGCATAACGGGTAGCCTGTTACGCCAGGAGGCAACGATGTGGTGATGAGCATGGCTGATAAAAGTGACCACGTTTCTGACACGGGTTAAATGCCCAACGTGGTCCGCGACAAGTTGGTCCAGAGAGTCCGGGTTCGTCGTGGTGTTTCCGACAAAGCACATGTGGTCATTTGCGTGGTTCCCTCCAAACCTCATTTTCGAATAGAGCGTGAAATGGTCTCTGTGTTTTTTAAGAGGCTCCATGTGGTCGCTGAATACATAGTCCGCACCATCAGTTTGCGGCAGGGCGTCAGTGAACAAGCCGTAGCCCATGCTGACACAGAAAAGCCGTTTAACATCAGCTTCGGCTGGGGTAGAACGATTCTTCCCGAAGCTCTCAAGAGACGGTAGGAAAAGTGTGCAGCCAGCGGTTTTTAAAATATTGCGACGTTTCATAATAATACTGCTAGGAATTTGCCTTTAGCGGGAGGGCTTTGAAGCCCCCTTCAGCCACTGTTTCAAACGTTTGCTTTCAGGATCTGCAATCAAGGGGGGTATTGTGAGTAGAATAATTGAGGAAATTACTGAAATACGCATATGAAAATAAACCCCCTAACCTTTGTTTAGTTTCTATTTTTCGGAGGTAAGTAGCGGTTTTTTTGTTGCCTGATTAATGAGCCTCCGGCAGTTCTTCCAGAGTATCCAAAGGCGGTCTATGATTCAGGACCGCCTCTGTTTCGGGAAGCAAAACCTTCAACTTTTTCAGATTACTCGCCGCCTTCTTCGGAGGTTTGGATTCGGAAAAAACGGGCAGTGGTTGATCCCAAAAACTGACCTGCTTCAACATCTTCCCAATTTTTTAGATCGGTAGACATTTGAAGTTTTACAAACCAATTTTTAGAAGCGTCTTCGGTGGGCGGCAGTAGAATTGGAGGAGAAGTGTTAACTGGCGAAGGTTTGGTGATTTTGTAGCTGATTCGATAAGGTCCCGTAACGGTGCTGTTTGTGGCAAAAGTACTCAAAACAATATCACAGGGACCTACCGCAAGCTGAGAAGGTGGCTCAGAGGTGGTCCCGTCACTCATGGTGTTACGTAGCCTCGTAGCACGGTCATTAACGACCCACCATCTTTGCCACATTAAAGACTCTGTTCCTTCAGGTTTGATCTTAATGTTGATCACTGTTTTAGGTGTTCTTGCGTTAGCGCTGATCACTTCAAATAGTTCTCCTTCTTTAAGGCTCAGAACTGGAACTTCTTCGAGGTTAAAGCCCTGATCTCGCGTAAAATTACCGTAGGTGACTTCACTCGCTTGAAGGCTGCTAAAGGTAATGAAGCTGGCGAGGATTGCCTTAATTGTCTGAGGTTTAAATATTTTCATAAATAGATTTCTTTTTGACGCAGGTCATCTTTCTGCCTCCGCCGTTGGACAATTGATCGGTTCTACCGATTCAGTCACTTAAATTTTTTGAGAGAAATTGAATCGGAAGATGATAAAGCCTTTAGGTCCCTATAATTCTGGGAACCCACGATATTTTGATGGCAATAAACTGACTTAATCAAAGGGCGAGAATAGTCTTAGTTGTCTATTTACGTAGCATCTTCAGCGGCCATCAGAAACTGATGGATGCGATCTAGAGAAAAGACTGAGGAACTCGACAATCTTACCATTTGGCGGAGTTAGGAATCTTTATTTGGAGGATTCAACTGACTGCTAGGAATTTGCTTTTAGCGGGAGGGCTTTGAGGCCGCCTTTGGGTCGGAGCGAATGGGGGTTGGCAATCAAAGACCTCATTGTCATCGGCGCGGAACCAAGGGAGCTAAAGGCAGCCCGGGAATTGCAAACAGCAGGGGTTGTGTGGCCTCTGAGTGTTTTTGAAACCTAGTCCAGCTTCTTAATCCGCAGCTTGCGGAAGTAGATCAGGCTGCCGGGGTCGTGGCCTTGCAGAGCGATGGTTCCCTCGCCCAGACGTTTGGTCTTGTCAGTGTGGTCGTCGGCTTCAGTGTATTCGTTAGTCACTTTTCCGTTGATGGTGACGGTGACTTTCTTGCTTTCGACTTTGATATTGTAAGTGAACCATTCGCCGTCTTTGTGGCCGGGCTCCTTGAGGTCTTGGAAGCTGTAAATGCTGCCCGTCTTCCGCCAGTCACCGTGGGTGGCATTGACCTGGCATTCGTAGCCGTGGGAGGGCCATCCGTTGTCTTGATATTTGGTGTGGATGAAGATCCCGGCATTGGCTTTTTTGGCGGTTTTCACTTCGCACTCGAATTCGAAGTTTTTGAATTTGGTGTTACCATCCTCTCCGTAAAAGAGGTGCCCCCGCTTTCCCTGAACCTTGATTGCTCCGTCCTTCACGGAAAAGGTTTCCGGATTCTCGGGATTGACCTTCCAGCCCTTCATGGTCTTTCCGTCGAACATGTTGACCCACTCTCCGGCAAAGGAGAGGGAAGCGGTGGCGATCAAGATTGCGGCAAATAATTTCATCAGTGGACTGAATCACAACTGTTCACCGATGTCACATAATTTTTATTTTGCGACGATGCAGACATGGGCCAAGCATGAGGTTAATGGAATTCGATCCGCTCCCGGTTTTTGCGAGTCTCGAGATCGCACTTTTCCCACGTCTGTGCTGTCTGCCGAGGAAGGCGGCTTCAGAGTCATCCGGCCAAAAGCAAATTCCTAGCAGTGAGCGGACATTACATGCCACCTGGACTTCTACAGTCGCAACTTGAAACTCTGGAGGTCCCTAAAGATGCCTTCGCCCTCAATGTGGTCGAATCACCACAAACGCTTGTTGAGCAAATAATAGCTCGTTTTAACCTCTAATCCAGCGAGGGAGTATCAAAACACTTTCACCCTCATCATCTTCCCGAAGAAGCTACGAACGCACGATGGTCGCAAGTCTCTGAGAACCTTAAGTAGTCTCAAGATAATAAATTGGCGGAGCGATATTGCGTTGGTGAAAGATGCATAATCTTTCGGAATGTTCGGCTAAGATGCGCATGGTCACAAAAGCCACACGCCAACGCAATCTCAGAAATTGTTTGAGACGAGGAGGCCAGACTATGAGCTGCCGCTTCAATACGTACACGAAGCAAATACTGTCTTGGAGATGTTCCAAATGACTTTGCAAAGCGTCTCTCGAATTGACTCACCGAAAATCCGGCTATTGCCGCCAATTTTTTAGAGCTTATTGAATAGGCAAAATTCCTATGTATTTCTTCGACCACCTTTTCGAAACGACGGTTAAAATCCGCCTCTCCTCCAACCTCCGAGAGAGGACGCGAAAAACCAGCGATACCGACAATGTTCCCTCTCTTGTCTCGCAGTGGGATCTTACTCGTTGTAGCCAAACGCGGAGATTTAAAGATCTCAGGAGAGGCTTCGATCCGATTGACCAAAGGCTTTCCAGTAGCCATCACCATTAGATCATCATCTCTATAAGCATCGGCCCAAGGCTTGGAAAAGAAATCATGATCAGTCTTACCAACCGCATCTGCTTCTGATTTCACCCCACAATGTTCGTGCTTATGTAGACTAAGCGCTTGAAAAAATCCTCCACGATCTTTGACAAAGAACGAAACCTCAGGAATGAGATCAAAAAGCTTTAGAAATTGATCTCCACCAGCCAGCGATTGAAAAAACGCTTTTTCTTCAAGACCCATAATGCTGTTTTTATACACAGCAATGCTCCTATTCTGCAAGACAAGAGATTCTTAATTATCTAACTTCCGCCGTCTGCGGGTCAACTTTGCCACAAATCCAACCCGCTTCGACACACTCCAACTGACAGCCGCGCCCCTGAGTCGACCATAATCAAAATGACCCGCAACGTGAATCCAACAAGCACCTCATTCGGACGTCTCAGCCACCGGCACCGACTCTGGGTCCTGGGCATCGGTCTCGCATGCATTTCATGCCTCCCCGAGCTGTGGGCATTCCCACCGGCCCCCTTCCAGACGCTTCATGGCATGGTCCGGGATGAATACGGCAAGGTGTTGAAGGTCGATGGCGCGTCGGTGGTCTTTTCCAAGGACGGCGAACAAGTGCTGCGGGTGCCGATCGAGTCCGGCTCGCTGATCAACCAGAACTACCAGATCCGCCTGCGCATGGACATGCAGCGCATCGGAACCGTCAAATACAACGACCTCGCTCAGAACCCCGGCCAGCAGTTCACCCTCGCCGTGCGCATCAACGACATTCTCTATCAGCCCCTCGAGATGTCCAACCCGCCGACCGTGGGCAAGCCCGGCGAGCGCACCCGCCTCAATCTCACGCTCGGCGTGGACTCCGATGGCGACGGCATCCCCGACGCCTGGAAAATCAGCCAGCTCTCCGCCGCCGGGATCATGCCGGATGAAAACGGCTGGCGCTTCGACCTGCTCCCGCGCGACGGCGACTTCGACGGCGACGGCATCTCCAACTACATCGAATACATCGCCGGCACCTACGCCACCGACGGCAGTGATTACCTCTCGCTCAAGCTCGTCGAGAAACAACCAAGAAGCGTGCGGCTCTCGTTTTACTCGATCATCGGTAAGACCTACTCGCTCGAAGCCTCGTCCGACACGAAGAACTGGGTCCAGGTTTCCCACTACACCAGCAACCCCGAGCCGACCGTAGTATCCGAGGGTGACGCACCCGCCGCCGCGCCCGTTCCCCAATTCTCCTACGAAGCGACCAACACCCACGCCGTGGAAATCTTCAGCGGCCTCCGCAGCGACACCCAAACCTTCTACCGCTTACAAGTCCGATGAGAAATCCATCCCGCACCGCCGCCCTCATCCTGCTGCTTTCCGGCCTGCCACTGCTCGCCCAGTGGAAAACGGAATCCTACGTCCTCAAGGGCGGCTGGAATGCCATCTATCTGCACGGCGCCGCCACCCACACCACTCCCGCCGAACTGTTTCAAAGCACGACCGTCTCGCAAGTCTGGCGCTGGAACCCGAATCCCAACCAAATCCAGTTCACCGAGTCACCCGCGGTCCCATCCGAATCTAGCAGCGAGTGGACCATCTGGAATCGCGACGACTTAGAAGAACAGAAACTCAGCGCGCTGGTCGGGCAGTCCGCCTATCTGGTTTTCTGCGACGGCGCCGCCTCCACCAGCAGCACGGTCAATATCTTGCAACGGCCGCTGCCGCCCGCCGCGACTTGGCTCATCAGCGGCGCGAATTTCCTCGGTTTCCCGGCCGACACCGCGACCAAGCCGGTCATGACTTCCTATTTCGCCAGCTTACCCAAGGCCACCGCATCCCCCGCCAAGATTTATAAATACATCGGCGGCGACCTCGGTGAATTCAACCCGATACAAGTTCCCGCGAGTTCCGAGCGCATCGACCGCAACACCGCTTACTGGTTTGAAAGCGCCGTGGTCAGCGATTTCACCGCCCCGGTCGAATACGAGGTTCCCGGCACCAATGGCATCGCCTTCGGCCGCACCGCCACCTACGTTACCATGGGGGTGATGAACCGCACCTCCAGCGCGATCACTCTAACACTCGAGACCGAGGACTCCGAACCCGCGCCCGCCGGGGAAACCGGCATCACCGGTCCCGTGCCGCTGACTTACCGCACCTTCAACAGCACGAACAACAGCTATATGGAAACTCCGGTCACCGGCAGCTTCACCGTCTCGGTGCCTGCAAACGGCCGGCTCGATCTGCAGTTCGGCGTGGACCGCTCACAGATGTCCGATTCCTCCGAAGCGCTCTACGCCTCGTTTCTCCAAATCACCGACTCCGCCGGACTCAGCAAAGTGCGGATGCCAATGAGCGCCCAGATCGCCTCCAGCGCCGGACTGTGGATCGGCGAGGTCTCCGTCACCCACGTCGGCAGCACCGTCCCCGGCAGCCCCGGCTCCACCACCACCCGCCCGTTTCCCCTGCGGATGATCGTGCATGTGGACGAGAACGGCCTCGCCCGTCTGCTCTCGCAGGTCTTTCTCGGTCCGCTCGCCTCCGGCCTAACCGGCGTCACTACCCGCGAGTCGCTGCTCCATCCCGAGCGCAAAGCGGAAGCCATGCGCCTCATCTCCAGCCAGATGCCGCTGGACCGGGTCATCAGCGGCAGTGGCTCGTTTGCCGTCGGCAGCTCCCTAGACTATCAGGTGGACCTGGCGTTCGATGATCCGACCAATCCCTTCGTTCACCAGTACCATCCGGATCACGACAACCGCGACCCGAACCTGCTGCCACTCAGAGCCGGCGGCGAGAGCTACGACATCACCCGCAACTGCACCTTTAGCTTCACCGAAACTCCGCCCGACGGCGGCAGCATCAGCGGCTGGGGCACTTCCGTCTATGGCGGCACTTACTCTGAAGTCATCAGAGGTCTCAACAAGACCACCCAGAATCTAACCACATCCGGCACTTTCAACTTCCGCCGCCTGTCGGAAATTGCCGATATCGCCATCGATTAAACCCAACACCCATTTACCAACATCATGAAAGTATCATCCCTCGCCCTTCTCCTGCTCGTCAGCTCGGCGGCCGTCTCTCTGGCTCAGACCTCGCAAGTGCCGAATCTGCTCAGCTATCAAGCCAGCGTCACCAATGCCGCCGGCACCCCCATTGGCGCGTCGGCACCCGTCAACCGGACCGTCACCTTTCAGTTCTACACCACCAGTACCGGCGGCACCCCCGTTTACGCGGAGTCGCAGGTTGTCACCATCGCCAACGGCGACTTCAGCGTCCTGCTGGGAAATGGCAACGGCGTGAGCGGACTTCCCGGGCGGGTTGTACCTGCCTCGCCCATCCGCAGCCTCGCCTCCATCACCCTGAGCCCGCTCTATCTCGGCATCACCGTCGATGACGGCACCGCCGCTGTGGACGCGGAAATTTCCCCGCGCCAGGAGCTGGCCTCTGCCGCTTTCGCCACCCGTGCCCAGGTCGCCGAGGGCCTCGCCGACGGCAAACTCGCCACCGGGATGGTCGCGGACTCCGCCATCACCACCGTGAAAATCGGCGGCAACCAGGTCACCACCGCCAAGATCGCCGACGCTAACATCACCACCGCCAAGCTCGCCACCGGCAGCGTGACCCTCGACAAGCTCGACACCACGGCCATCGGCGTTTGGACCCCTAACGGACCGAACATCTACCGCACCAGCGGCAATGTCGGAATCGGCCAGCCAAGCCCGAGTCACCCGCTCAATTTCGCCAATGCCTTAGGTAATAAAATCTCGCTCTATGGCAATAGTGCCAACCACATGGGCTTAGGCATTCAACCCAATTTGCTCCAGATTTATACAAGCCAGGTCGCCGAGGATGTCGCTTTCGGCTATGGGTCCTCCACCGCCTTCACCGAGACCATGCGCATCAAAGGCAATGGAAATCTGGGAATCGGAACCAACAGCCCCGCCTCCAAGCTCCACATCAGCGGCGGCAGCGCCATCATAGACAGCGACGGAAGCACTTCGGTGGCAGTCCTCCGGGGCGGAGGCGTTGGCGGGGCGGAACTTGCCGTCGCCGGGGGAGCTGGAGCATACTCCACCTCCGCCGCCACCAATGACGCGGTTGTGCGCTCGCTGAGCGGTAAACTCCACCTGCAATCTGGAAACGGCGCGGCCGCGATCACGGTCGATGCCGCCAACAAGGTCGGCATGGGCACGATCAGCCCCGTCAACAAACTCGACATCCGCGGCAAACTAAGTGTCGGGGATGCCCAGCCCGACGCCGGTTACAATGGCGCCTTGCAGATCACCCGCGGCCCGTCGGCGGCGCAGCATATCAATATGGTGCGAACCGGCAATGCGGCATGGTCCCTCGGCTATGTCGCCAACACGAACACCTTCGGGATCGGTGGTGGCGTCACCACGGACAGTGACTTCAACCCCACCTTCCGAATGGACACCAACGGAAGGACCATGATCAACACGACCAATTCGTCGCAGGGCGATTTGAGCGTCGGGACCGGAGGCTTAGTCTCTGTAGGCAGCTACGCGGGATCGCCTGGCTATATGCGGATGCGATATTCTAACGATGGCCGCATTATGTTCGACGCCTTTAACACCGCCCTCGGTCCTCAAGAATGGAGAGGGTTTAGTTATAATGGCAACAACGATCTCGACTGGCAGTCCGACCGTCGTCTCAAGAAGAACATCGTGGACGCCGAGCCGATGTTGGACCGCCTGATGCAACTCCCCTTCCGCCGTTACCAGTGGAAAAGCTCGATCAACCCGAGCATCTCCTCCGAATTCGGCGTGATTGCTCAAGAAGTCAAGCCGCTTTTTCCTGATCTCATTGGCAAGGGTGAAGACGGCTACATGACAGTGGGATATACCAGCTTCGCCACCATCGCGTGCAAAACGATCCAAGAACTCAAGATCGAGAAGGACCGCGAAATCGACGAGCTCCGCGGAGACTTGGACCGAAAAGACGCTGAACTCGCCGACCTCAGCGCCCGCCTCCTCGCCTTGGAAAAACTCGTGAGTGGCAGTCGCTAACACCTGCCGTTTTCCGCTGCTTCCCAATCTCCAACCAGAAAATTGCCTTGAAACGATACTTCACTTGCTTTCGACCCACGAACCCGGGCGGTTGGCTCTGCTCCCTCATCGGAATCGCAGCGATTGCGATCTCGCCCACCGCGCTGGGCCAGTTTGAAATCGAGGGCAAGGTAGAGAACAAGCTCACTTATCGCGGCGACGGCATCCCCAGCGGCAGCGGTGGCACGCCCAGCGGCGCGCCGACGATCACCCCGCAGTTTTCCAACGTATTAGAAACAAGTGCCACCAGCGGGCCCATCTCGACCTCGGCAGATCCACTGGTTGCCTTTCCCTCCTCACCCGCCGTCGTCCTCAAACGCTCCAGCCTCGGAAACACCTTTTCCTCCGGCGTCCCCGCCTATTTCATTGGCGACCGGATCGAGCTCCCGCTCGCCTACATCACCCCCGCCGGAACAAGCGTCGCCTCCACCTCTGACTTCTGGCGCGCGGAGCCCGTCCGCCCCGGGGAAATCGTCATCAACCCCAACGGCCAGCCGCTCAAGGATTCGTCCGGCGCGCTGATCGCGAATGATGGAGGAGTCCTCGTGCCCAGCCTCGCGACCGGAAGTTATGAGAACTTCTATTATAGCCCCCACGCCGCCCAGGTTTTCGCCAACCAACCGGGACAGGTGCAAATCTGGTGGCGCTCCCTGCTGCCAAACGCTAGCAACGAGTATGTCCTGGTGAAGGATACTTTCGCCGTCTCCTCGTCCACCTCCCGCCCGATCCGGCAGTTTTTCTGGACCGAAAAAAGTTTCAACGGCCCGCCCATCAGCATTCCCAGCGGCCGCATCGTCACCGTAAACCCGGTCTTCAGCAACGTCTTCCCCTCATCCGTCAGCGAGGAATACGTGGCGGTGGGATCCTCCACTCCCGCCGATCCCGACGCCCAGCCCGCCGAGGAACTGCGCACCGTGTGGTTCGAAAAAAACACCGGCATTGGCTCCCTCCGCGCCTACAACATCACCGGTCGGATTCTTGTCGAATACCTCGGCGAACTCGGCGAGGACGGAACCCACGAGTTCCTCGGCGCCGACGTGGTTGAAATTTCAAAGGCATCTCCCTTCTCAACGCTATCGGTCAACCTGGGCAATGAAATCCGCCCCGCCGCCAACGACCCGAAACTGGTCGCCCTCCCGGTGGTAACCGACGCCTCCGGCACTGTCTCGTTCTACGGCAGCGTCTCCCGTCCCGACGGCAGCCTCGCTTATTATGCCGAGCAGGAAAACGCCCTCGAAGATCGCGTGGTCTTCTATTGGTTGGAAAAATCCGATGCGGCGATTGTTCCCGTTTCTGGAGACGCACCGGGCCTGGAAATCGACTGGCCGAAATACCTTCACAAATACCTGCAGGTCTGGCCCACCGATGTCGCCGCCTTCGCCCATTATACCATCCCCGGCGGCGGCAGCTCGCTTGACAACGGCACCGGCCTCAAGTTCGAGGGCGGCACCATCCCGACCCTCGTCTATCAAGATGATCCGGCCCAGGGCGAGGCCTCGATCGACAGCACCAGCCAAAGACTGTTAGTCGTCCCGACTGGCGACCAAGCGAACCGCGCGCTCCTCAAGTTCAGCGGAGATAACGGTTCAGTCTGGTATGTGCCTCTGCTCACCCAAGTCGAAGGCCGCACTGGCTTCCTCGAAAGCGACAGTCTCGGCCAGCTAACAGGCCAAGCCTATGTCGGCGAGCGCATTGAGCGCCCCTCCACGGATTACAGTCTCGCCGGCTATGTTGCCGCCGGCAGCTCCCACTCGCCAAATGCTTATATCAATCCCTTCACCGCCGGCATCAGCGAAGCTGAAAAAGGCGCCATCATTCCCGTCAACGCCCTTCCGGGAGATGGAAACGCCCTGAAAATCTGGTGGTTCAAACGGGTCGCCGCACCGTCGAGCGAGTTCACCGATTTTTACACCCCGGCGAAAATCGGCACCTACTCGTTGGATTACCGCCGCTCGTTGTTAGTCGATCAGGAAGACTTCGAGGGGACGGTCACCGGCTGGACGAACAACCTGACCTCCGTGGGTCCCGCAGGCGGCTATCTCGGAAGGTTAGCAAAATCCACCGGTGTCGCCACCGAAAAAACCTTCTCGGTCGATGGCAGCGGATCCACCGGCGTCTCCATCAACTTCACCTTCCATCGCATCGATTCCTGGGACGCGAACGAGAAATTCCAAGTGTATCTCAATGACCAAAAGTTGATTGATCAAACGTTCCCATACACCGAGGTCACCGACGTGATCGAGCAAAGCGGTTATTTCGAGAACCGCGCTTACTCTTGGAGCATCACCCCGGTCGCAGGCAGCTACGGGAATTTTCTGGGAGAATTTTGGAACGACCAAAGTTTCCGGGTGCAAATCCAAGCCGGCTCCCTGGAAAATGTGCCGCTCAGCAGTTTGAAGCTCGGCTTCAGCACCAACTTGGATACAGGGATCAGCGACGAGTCCTTCGGCATCGACGACCTCACGCTCGAAGTGCCGCTTCCCCAGCAGATTGTCATGGCTTCGAACAAAGGCACCGGCAGCCTGGCTTCCGCCGTCGCCGCGGGCACCATCTACAACCAGCCGGATGTTAGTAAAATCGGCTACAACCCGAATGAGGAACATGCCATCCTGCTTGGCGGCCAAGGCTATGCCCTGCGCGACGACCTCAACCTCACTGATAGCTCGGCGGCAGCTGCGGTCGGCAGCGCCTTCACCTCGCTGCCCCGCGTCCTGATCGAATACACGGACTCCATCGACAAGCGCCCCGCGATTTCCGTTTATGAAGTTCTTCGCGAGAATGCCTTCTATAAGTTCTCCTATGGCATCACCGCGGGCACCATTCTCAACTCGCCGATGCCGATGCCGCTCCTGCCACTCCCCGTGGACCCCGCGACCGGGCTGAGCAAAAACCTCGAAGTGGCCTCGCCGATTGACGTGACTCCCGAAGCCCTGGCAGCCGGGGCTCCATCCCTCTACGGGAAATTCAGTTTCAAGGACCGCAAAGGCTACGACTGGATCTACCGCGGTCCCCATGCCGGCGGCACTCCATCACTGGGCATGCAATTTTACTATCCGATGCAGACGAGCTTCGTTTTCCCGAACCGCGTGCAACCCGCCGAAGGGGACGCCCCTGCCCTTCCTCCGTCCCATCAGCGATGACGCTTATGTGGGAGATCCCGTGTTAGGCACTCCCCTCACCGTGGCCTATTTCCCCGTCTGGCCCACCAGTCCGCCCACCATGAGCGTGGGTGAGACCCTCGCCATGCCGAAGCGCGGCCTGCCGGCCGTTCGCGGCCAGAAAAGCGCCAATGTGCTCTACCAGCAATCCGTCGCGCAGTCCGGCACCACCAAGGAAAGCGCCGTCCTGCACGACCCGACGCGCTCCAAGTCGGTCTTGCTCAACGCCGGCTCGGTCGGCCTGAAGACCCTGCCCGTCTCCATCGCCACCACCCAGGACAAGGGGAAAACCTACTTCCAGCTGCTCCCTCCCCACTTGCAGCAGCGCGTTTACTTCGACCCGAACATCGGCGACATCGGGGCCGTGGTCCTGATCGGCGAGTTCGTGGACGAAACCGCGGGCGAAGACTACATCCACCTCAACGCGCTCAGCCCGGAAGACACGCAGGTCATGAAGGACCTCGTGGCTCCCAGACGACGGCGAGTCCCAGAATTGGTATCGCGCCGTCGACGGCCTCGCCACGCTGGTGGAAACCTTCAAAGAAGACCCGAACAAGCGGGGAACCTATATTCCAGATACTACGCTCAGCTATACCGTCAACAGCGATAGCCTCGCCATCGTCACGAACTCGGACACCGCGGTGGATAGTTATGCCCTGACCGCCAATGGCGCGGGAGCGGGTTACGTCACTCTTCTCTTCGGTAATGGCGAGGCCTTCACCCCCAAGGGGGATCCCGTGGAGATGCAGATCATCCAAGTGGTGCCGCAGCTCTACACCGGCGATCTGAAAACCCTCGTCGCCTCGAATCCTCTCGATGAGCAGACCACCCTCCGCCACAGCGGCGACTTCGCCGCCCGCCCGGGGAACTATGAGTTCGAGTGGCGTTACGCAACGCCGGTCGATGGCGTGGCTCCCCTCACCTATCAAACCGAGATGACCACAGCGCTCGGGAATGTCGCTGAATGGAATTCGAAGACCAACCCAAGCAACCTGCTGCCCGAGGACTCCGAATACACCACCAGCACCTACACACTCCCGCGCTCGATCAGCGTCAATGACCCTGGCTACACCACGGGTTCCGGCCTGCCCGGCATCGTGGTCAAAGCCGCCCAAACCGTGCACTACAGCTCGGGAAACCAAGGCGAGGCGATCTTCAGTGCCGACCTCAGCGCGCTCGACGGCTTCGTGCTTTATGTGAACGGGGTTCCGGTTTTGGCCTCCCGCATGCCGGCGGGAATCCCCGTGCCGGGAAACCTGACCCCGGTGGACGGATTGTCCGGCTTGTCGGACGAAGGACTCACCTATCAGTATCGCGTCCCCTCGTCGGTCTTCACCACCACGGAGAACCGGATCGAGGTCGCCCTCTACTCCAGCGCCGCTCCAGGCACCACACCCACCGTCCAAACCAACCTCCGTCTCGAGCTCACCTCCAGCGTCGACAAGGTGGACCCCGCCGTTTACGCAGCCTCGCCATGGCTCCGTCCTAGTGGAACACTCACCAACGTCGCGATCGTCGGCGGCAGCGCGGACTCGCCGCTTGGAAATCCCTTGCTTCTATTCAGCGACAACTACTTCACCATGCGTTACCGCACCTTGCCCGGCAGCGGCAACGTCGCCGGTGAAGGCTGGAGCAATTGGATGGAGCCCAAGCTCGTCATGAGTTGGATCAAGCGCGCGCTCGACGGCATCAATCCGTTCAACCAGCGCAACGATGACCTTTTCAACAATCCGGTCAGCACCGACGTCAGCATGCTCACCCAGGCCGGAACCCGCTGGGAGGGTGATGTCGCGCTCAACATCGATACCATCGAAGACTTCGGACTCATCGAAATTTACGAGACCCTGCTCAACCGCGCCAAGAAGCTCAGCATCGACGCCGGCTACGACGATGCCGGGACCAACGACACCCTCCTGTTGACCGCGGGCTATCTATCGGATCTCTACGTCATCGTCGGCAACGAGGCTGCGGACGATGCGGACAACCCCACCATCGCCATCGACGGATCGATCGAGTCCAGCGAAGTGGAAACCTCGCGCTTTTCCTTCGAAGGTCAGATACCAACACTCATCGAGGAAGAATTGGCACTCTTGGCCGGCCGCGATGACTTCCTCAGTCCGAGCGTGACCACCGCCCCGGCCTACAACCGGCTTTACTGGAACTACACTAACGGCATCAACTCCGGTGAGTCAATCTATGCCATCAACTACAACATCAAGGAAAAGGCCGGTGCCGACACGGCCGACGGAACGATCGATGCGGATGATGCCCAGCACATGTTTCCTCAAGGTCATGGCGATGCCTACGGCCATTACCTCACCGCTCTGACTGGTTACTACAAGCTGCTCACCTCCGACAGCTTCACCTGGATTCCAAGAAGCGAGGGTGTCGATGTTCTCGGCCAGACCGTGCAGGTGGACTATCAGGACGAGCGCAAGTTCGCTGCCGCCGCCGCGAGTGTCGCCCGCAGCTCGTCCCGGATCCTCGACCTCACCGCGCGGATCTCGTACCGCGATGATCCCGGCACCGGCTGGGCGCACATGCGGGACAACACGGAAAACAGCGCGACCGGCATCCGACGCCAGCGGGGCTCCGACGAGTGGGCCGCGCGCGGCGGCCAGGGGGCTTACCTTCACTGGATCAGTGCCAACGCGATGCTGCCGGATATCGATGACAATCCCAACCACACCGGCATCCAGATCATCGACCGCAGCACCGTTCCCGAGATCCCGGAAATCGTTGCCAGCGCGATCAATATCCAATCCAACCTGGACGCCCAGTGCGCGCACCTCAATCCGCTGGGCCTCGCCAAGGGCGCCATCGCCTTTGATATCTCCTCTTCCGAGCTCAAGTCGGGCGCATCCCACTTTGAGCAAATCTATGCCCGAGCCCTGCGTGCCAACCTCAATGCCAAGGCCGCGTTCGACCAAGCCAGCGCGATGAACCGCCAGCTCCGCCAGCAAAACAACTCGCTCGACGACTACAACCTCGCCGTGGACGATCAGGAGCGCGCCTACGAATACGAGTTGGTCACGCTCTTCGGCAGCGCCTACCCGAACGATGTCGGTCCGGGAAAACTATACTCGCAAGGTTACGAAGGGCCGGACCTTTATCACTACTGGCTGATCGACCGCCCCTCGGTCGTGACCAACACCGAGCAGACCGTCACCGTCAATTTCCGTGAGCCGGTAAACATGGACCCGTTTGTGGAATGGTCGCTGGACAACACCTATCAGAAAATCACCGATCCGGTCCAGTATGTGAACCGTCAGATGGACATCGTTCCGCACCAGCTCATGCAGTTCGCCGCATCGGGAAGTGGCAGCCGCCGCGATCCGGGCGAGATCCAGAGTGCCTTGCTCAATGTCTATCAGGCACAGGTCGGCTCCCGCGAGGCCGCCAACAAGCTGGATAGCCTATCCGCCCAATTCGAGCGCGACTATCAGCTCTTTACCGAGTTCCGGACCACTTATGACGACGCCGTCGCCAACGACGAGGCCCTCACCCAGGAAGCGCAGTTTTACCTCAACGCCGCCCAAGTGTATGATGCCGCCTCACAGCTTCTCGAGCTCGTGGGTGACTACGCCGAGAAAATCGGCGGCGTCACCGCCATGTCGTTCCCGACCGTCGTCGGCTTCTCGATGGACAGCACCTCGGTGATGCGCAGCCTCTCCCGTTACGGTGGCTACGCCGCCGCCTTCGCCCAGCGCCAGGCAGCCCTCCAGTTGGACACCGTGGTTGACCGTCTTGAGGGCAAGGCGGACGAAATAATGGAGGAGACCGGCGGCTGGGAGGACGGCCTCGCCCGCGACAACGAAGACAAGCAGCATGTCGTCGAGTTCGAGCGACTCCTTCGGGAAATCATCGCCTGCGGCTACGAGCTCTCACACCGCGCCGCCGAGTTGCAGCGCGCCAACGAGAGCGTCGCCGGACTGATGGCGCGGGGGGATCACCTCCTCGCCGAGCGGGAAATCTTCCGCATGCGCGCCGCCGCCGTGGTGCAAGGCTACCGCACCCGCGACATGACCTATCGCACGTTCCGCAACGAAGAGCTTTCCCAATACCAGGCGCTCTACGATCTCGCCGCGCAATATACTTATCTTGCAGTGCAAAGTTACGATTACGAAACCGGCCTGCTGGGAACCAGCGCCGGCCAGGAGTTAATCGATGGTATCGTCGGCACCCGCTCGCTCGGGAAATTCCGGAACGACAAACCGGTCGCCGCCACCGGCACCACCGGCGACGGTGGCTTGGCCAGTATCCTGGCCCGCCTCAACAGCGACTGGTCGGTGGTCAAGCCGCGCCTCGGGATCAACAACCCGGATAAAAACGGCACGCTGTTCTCCCTGCGCCAGGAGCTGTTCCGGATCCGCACCGATGCCTCTACCAGCGAAGATGACAAGGCGTGGAAGGAAACCATCGAGCAGCATATCATGAGCAACCTGCTCAACGATCCGGACGTCGCGCTCCATGCGCGCAATCTGCGCAAGCCGAACGGCGCGTCGGTCCCGGGCATCGTCATTCCGTTCACCAGCACCATCGCCCATGGCCTGAACTTCTTCGGCCAGCCGCTGGCCGCCGGAGACCATGCCTACACCGCGACGAACTTCGCCACCAAGATCTATTCGACTGGTGTCGTCTTGAAAGGCTACATCGGCATGGATCCCTTCGCGTTTGGAAGCGGGGATGCCACCCCCGCGGCCACCTCCGATGCCGATGCCCTCAGCGCGACGCCCTATGTCTATCTGATCCCCGCCGGATTTGACAGCATGCTCGCCCCGCCGCTCGGAGATACATCATTGGTGCGCTCCTGGTCGGTGAAGGATCAGGCGATGCCGCTGCCCTTCAACCTCGGTCAGAGCGATTTCTCCGACACCCAGTTCTTCACGCCCGAAGGCACGGTCAACGAGCAGTTATGGATCACCCGCAAGCACCAAGCCTTCCGCGCGATCAGCGATCCGTCATTCCTCTACAGCACCATGCCGGAGGAATTCACCAACACCCGCCTGGTCGGCCGCAGCGTCTGGAACAGCCAGTGGAAAATCGTCATCCCCGCCTACACCCTGCTCAATGACGAGCAAGGCGGGCTGGATCGCTTCGCCCGTACGGTCAAGGACATCCAGGTCTTCTTCCGCACCTACTCGAACTCCGGCAATTGATGAAATCGGCGGATTTGGCTATACGACTGGCGGATTCGTCAAATTTCTCTTGCCGTTTTTTCCTGTGCTGTTTGGAAGCTAACCCATATCCATGAAAAAGCTCTGGCTCATTCTCGTTCCGCTGATGTCCGCGATCGTTTGGTTGGTGTGGCATGCGGTGAATGTGGCCCGTCCGGCGGCGGCGGATCCCGCGCCGATCTCTTGGCAGGGAGCGCCTCCCACACTCACTTTGAATGATGCGGAGGAGATCTTCAAAAAAGCCTTCTGGCGGCGTCCTGCACCCGCAGATCAGATTCAGTATGCCGAGCGCCACGAGTGGCGGGACGCCGAAGGCCTCGAGCGCTGGCAATGGTTTCTGGTGGTCAGTGCCTCGCCCGAGTTGATCAAGTATCTGCGTGATGACAATGCCTTCGGTCTGGTGCCTGCCTCCGCGGCACCGGTGGTCTCCGAGGCTCCCGTCTGGTTCCGCTTCAAGCCGGAGGAGTTCACTGTGATGCAAGCCTTACACGCAGGCATGCGCCTGATGTTCAGCAATTCCGATAACACCCTCTACGCCACCGATTCCGGTCGCGGCTTCACCAAAGGTGCGCCGTAACCTCCACCCGCAACCCAAGGTGCCCAAGCTACCGGTCGCATTCCAAGCTCTCCGCCTCCAAAACCGAAACCATGACTTTTAAAACACGCCATCTTTTCCTTGTTAGCCTGCTCGCTTTCTCTTCGGCGACTGGGAGTCGTGGAGTCCGGCGCTGCAGTGCCTCAGGTGCTTAATCATCAGGGACGCATCGCCGTGGGTGGAGTGAACTTCGATGGCAGCGGCCAGTTCAAGTTCGCATTGGTTAATGCGAACGGATCAATCAGCTATTGGAGTAACGACGGAACCAGCACCGCGGGGGCGGCTCCAACCTCTCCGGTCACGCTGGCTGTTACCAAGGGTCTTTATTCGGTCCTGCTGGGCGATACCGCGCTGGCCAGTATGACGGCTCTCCCCGCAACCGCCCTGGATCATGACGATGTCCGCCTGCGCGTCTGGTTCAACGATGGCATCCGCGGCTTCCAACAGATTTCTCCGGACCAGCGGCTGGCCGCCACTCCCTATGCGTTTCACGCGAAGAACGCACTTACCGCTGAGTAGGCTACGGAAGCCGCGAGTTTTACCGGACTGCTTTCGGGAGATATCAGTGGCTCCCAAAGCTCGACCTCGATTGCTAACCAGGTCGTTACAGGCAAGTTTCTCACAGGATTCACATCCAGCACAGGAACCCCTACGTAGGGAGATTCCATTCTCTCTGCTCTAGGGAAACGCTGATTAAATCTGAGTGGTCGGCGAGTGGAATATCTGAGAGATTTTTGTCTATGGATCACCAGCCGGTGATTTTCAGAATTTGAGTTCGCAGGGAAGGGCAAGACGACTCGCCGGGAGAAGTTTCTCGCGGAGATGGAAATTACCGTTCCCTGGGATCAACTTCTCGTGGCAATCAAGCCCTACTACCCGGACGGGAAACGTGGACGACCACCGATCGGACTGGAGCGAATGCTTCGTCTTTACTTCCTTCAACAATGGTATGGCCCCGCTGACGAAGCGCTCGAAGATGCCGTTTATGACAGTCAGGCCATGCGCGCTTTTCCTGGGATCAATCTCGCCAGCAACCCTGTGCCTGATGCCACGACCTTACTCAAATTCCGCCATCTGTTAGAAGAGAACGATCTCTGCGGCCAACGTTTCCGACATCTCCCAAACCAACAAACTTCTGCATGGACAAGAGATCCAGGTGCATGCTGATGCGGGATATGTGGGCGTCGAGAAGCGCGAAGAAACTGCGGAGGAAGATCCTACCGGTCGCATTGATTGGCAAATTGCGAAGCGGCGAAGTCCGATCAAAAAGATGGAAGATGGTCCGGAAAAAGACCTCATCCTGGCGGCCGAAAAAGCCAAGGCCTCGGTGCACGGGTTCGTTGAACATCCCTTTCATATCCTCAAAAACTTCTTCTGTCACCGCAAGACTCGCTACCGGGGACTAGCTAAGAATTATCACCAACTTCAAGTAATTTTCGGCTTGGGCAACCTCGTGGTTGCAGCTCGCAAGCTTTTCTAAAATGAAGGGAAAGAAGACCAAAGAGCCCAAAAATTCTGCCAAGATCTCGAAATGATCGATCGGAAATGATCAGCACAAACCGCTTTCGATCCGAATCGGAGCCTTGGTGCGACCGCGAAATTAATCAGAAAAGGATCTTGGGCGAATAGGCACTTTATTCAGCGTCTCCCCTTTTATTAAAGGGCACTTACAGACCGACATCTGATTGGATATAAAGAAAATAAAAAACGGGCAGAAAATTATTGCTATTGAGACGCAATCGCAATAGAAGGGGCGCGACATGAGACTTAAACATACACTGTTAGCTTCTGTCATCGGATTGGCTGCCTCGTCGGCCTCCGGTGTCACATTGGAAGAACTTGCTGCTCCTTCCGGGGGAAGTAGCATCGACAACGCCTTCCTGGGAAATCCAGGAGGAAGTCGTTGGTATGAAAAAACGGCGATCGGAGGATACGGTGAGCTTCACCTAAACACGGGTGATAAGGATCAGATCGATTTTCATCGCTGGGTGCTCTTCGTGAATCACCGCTTCAACGATCGAATCAAGTTATTCTCCGAGTTCGAACTCGAGCATTCTCTTTCCGGAGACGGGAAGCCCGGCGAAGTCGAGTTGGAGCAGGCCTACATTGAGTTCGATCTCGACCAAGGGTTAAGTGCGAAGGCGGGTGTCTATCTCCTTCCGCTTGGGCTTCTCAACGAGACTCACGAGCCCAATACCTTTTATGGAGTTGAGCGAAATAATGTGGAGAAGAACATTATTCCCACGACTTGGTGGGAGGGAGGTGCTGCGGTAAGTAAGAACTTTGATAGTGGGCTCGGATTTGATTTTGGCGTTCACTCCGGGCTCAATGTGCCGACCGCAGGTTCAAAAGCATTCAGTATTCGCTCGGGCCGTCAAAAGGTGGCGGAGGCGGATGCGACGAATTGGGCGGCTTCTGCCCGGGTTCGCTACGCTGGTGGAAATGGGCTGAGTGTGAGTGGTTTCGCAAACTTTCAGAGCGATATTGCAAGTGGTAGTGCGGAGGATAATTCGGCTCTCTTGTTAGGTGCTGCGGCACAATATAACTCTGGAGGATTTGGTCTTCGTGCTCTTGTTTCCCAATGGGATATCGATGGGGCTTCCTTCGAGGCCGCAGATGCTGACAAGCAGTGGGGTTATTTCGTGGAACCTTCCTATCGTTGGAGTTTCGAGAATGGCGGGAGCGTTGGAATCTTCGGACGTTATAGTAGCTACGAATATGCTTCGGGAACTCGTAAGGAAGTTGACGAATACACTGTAGGTGTGAACTACTGGCCGATTGACAATGTTGTCCTCAAGGCTGATTACAATGTTCTCAAGCAAGATGGGAAATCCGATAATAATACCTTCAATTTTGGTGTCGGCTACAGCTTCTAAGCTGCGGTCGCTCTTTTTCGTGATAGCGCTTCTCCTTTCCGGGGGGAGCGCTTTCTCGGCTGATCGAGTTTACCAAAAGCCATCCGATTTTATCCGCGGAAGTTTGGGGGAAATTCCTGCTAACAAGGCGATCGTCCTTGATGCGACGCAGCAAAAAGCGGTGCGCGCGATTCTGGGGAAGCGTTATAAAACGACTTCGATCCGGCATTGGTCGGTGGGGAAAAAGACCGCCTTCATTTTGGAGGAAATCGGCAAAACGGAATACATTACGACAGGGTATGTGGTGTCCGGAGGAAAGATTTCGACGGTGAAGGTCCTCGTTTATCGAGAGACTCACGGCTGGGAGGTGGCGAGGCCCGCTTTCACGAAACAGTTTGAAGGAGCGCAGCTCAAGGGTGGAAATCAATTGAGTCGAGCCGCTAAAAATATTGCGGGTGCAACTCTTTCAGTGCGCGCCTTGACCAAACTCGCTCGTCTTGCTTTGTATCTCGACTCCATTAAATGAGTGAGTCCACCCCGAAACACCGCCGCCGCAATACCCGTAACTGGCATCGCTGGCTGGGACTTGACTGCTAGGAATTTGCTTTTAGTGGGAGGGCTTTGAAGCCGCCTTTGGACCGGAGCGAATGGGGGCGAAAGGGGGTTGGTCTACCTCACCGTTCTCGTCTTTCTCGAGCTCGCGCCTGTAGCAATGATTGAATGCAATACTCAAGTCTATCCACAGGCGTTGGATTCGCGATGATGCCTTGTAACCTTCGGATTCCTGATAGGGGTGAAGGAACATCTGATCGTTTTCTCGAACGTCGAAGATTACGCGCCGCCACTAGCGAGGCCGAGCGTTGAGACAGGAGGCGGGTTCATGATACGGGTGACGTTACCGCCAATGCGGCTAGTGGCGGCTGCTGTGTCTCGTCTTGTTCGCTCTAGTTATTTCAATCTAGAGGGTTTCGATCTTTTTTAGGTTGAACGATCCAATAATTGCATCAAGCGTGGCATCGGACTGCATACTTTTGTCCATCACGCTCAGTCGAATCTCCATCCGCCCGACCAAGACCCATATCCATTTGTCATTGTATCGCTTCGCCGGGTAGCCATGGCATTCCTCGGAGTATCTCTTGCGAAACTTGTCATCTGTTGAGGGGTGAACAAGAAGCTGAACCGCTGCGTGCTGCCTTTTATCCGCGTCCATCGCATTTGCGGCAATGTAATCAACGGTGAAGACCGTTCGCCAGTCGAACTCTCCGTATGACTGTGGGCCATCCGGCAACACCTCGGTGATCTTGGCAGTCAACGCCTTTCCCAGGCGATCTTTCTCTCCTTGAAGCTCTACCATATCGGTCACCAACTCAGCAAGCGACGCCTCATCATAGGAAGAGGCTTGGACGGATGCTTTATCCGGAGCCGCAGCTAACGTGGCAGTGAAGCCGATGGCGAGGAGTGTCAGGGTTGCTCTAATTGGGTCGTTCATGAGAATGCTTTTGTGTCATCAAAGAAATGCAGATACTACGCCACTTTGCAATTTGATTAAACGAACGCTAGAAATATCCTACGCCTGACCGAGGGCGCGCTCCGACTTCTGGGTTGATGGTTGGATGGACATGACGAATTGAACCCGCGACGAGTCAGGCGTTAGGATCGACGTCTCGTTCGATGCATTCGTCCTTCTGGTCGAATGCGCCGAAAGCCTTCATCAAGAAAAAGACTCCTATTGAAACGACGATCGCGGAAAGCAAAACGCCCCAAGCAATATCCCATCGTATTCGCGAATTGATATAGTTGCTAACCGGACCGTGGAAAGTCCACGATCCTCTGCAGGGCAGAAAAACACAGGTTGCTAACAAGATACCCAGATCTGTAATTAGTAGGCCCAATATTGCAGCAGTCTTTTTTGTCATAAATCATCTCACTTACTGACTGCTAGGAATTTGCTTTTAGTGGGAGGGCTTTGAAGCCGCCTTTGGACCGGAGGGAATGGGGGCGAAAGGGGGTTGCGGGGGAAAAGAGGGGCGGAGACAGTGGGCGGGTGAGATGAATGATGCGTTGATGTCGCTTCGCTCCGGTTCCCAGAGGCCGTGGTAGCGGACGCGGCGCTGGTGGCAGAAGTGGCGGCCCTTGCAGGTGAAGGTGAGGAGGCGTTCGTGGCCACAATCCGTGCACTGGAGTCGGGTGAAGCCCGGTGCCATCGATAGCGACAATCAAGAACTCATCAGCATCTTAACAACCGAGAACATCAGCTCTTTGAGATCGACTCGTCGAGGTTAAGGATGAGGGAGGCCACGGCGGCATAGGCCGCGAGTTGTGCCGGGTCGAGATCAGGGTCCGCTTTGAGGGCTCCGCCACCGGCGAGGTAGGCTTTGGCGCGGGGCAGGTCTTTTTCGAACTCGCCTAAGCGGTCCTCGAATTCGGCGACGAGGATCGCCAACTCGGACGCGTTTGCGGTGCGCGAAGTTGAGAGGCGAAAGGCGTAGGCGAGTCTTGATTCGATCGATTCGCCGCCCTCCTTCATCGCCCGCGTGCCCAAGGCGCGCGCGGCTTCGACGAATTGCGGGTCATTGAGCAAGACCAAGGCCTGAAGCGGGGTGTTGGTGAGTTCGCGGCGCGTGCGGCATGAGACGCGTCCGTCCGCTCCCAGGATTCTCATGTTGGCAGCGGGAATCTGGCGTTTCCAGTAGGTGTAGAGGCTGCGCCGGTAGAGGTCGTCTCCCGATCCCTGTTTGAACGAAGCGTTCGACGAGCCGATTGCGTTTCTGCCGAACAAAGCCGCCGGTTGGTAGGGTTGAACGCCGGGGCCGCCGCGCTTTTCGACTAAGAGTCCGCTCACCGCGAGCACGTGGTCGCGAACCGATTCCGCTGCGAGGCGCTGGCGCGGGGCGTGCGAGAGGAGGAGGTTGTTGGGGTCGTTTTCGAGGATCAGCGATGATTGCGCGCTCGATTGCTGGTAGCTTGCCGAGGTAACCATCATTCGAATCAGGTGCTTCACGTCCCAGCCCGACTTGACGAATTCGACTGCGAGGGAGTCGAGGAGCGCCTGGTGGCTCGGCCGGTCTCCTTGCGTGCCGAAATCTTCTGAAGTCACCACAATGCCGGCCCCGAAGATCATCTGCCAATAGCGGTTCACCGCGACGCGCGCGGTGAGCGGGTTGTTCGGATCGATGATCCAGCGCGCTAGACCGAGACGGTTCTTCGGCAGCTCGGCAGAGAATTCCATGATGCTTCCTGGAGCCGAAGTCTCGACCGCGTCGCCCGGTTTGTCATACTCGCCGCGCATTAAAATATGATTCGCTCGCGCCTCAGGCTCCACGGCGGCGATCATGGTAATCACGGCCTGTTTTTCGATTGTGGCCTTTTCCTTATTCAGTTCTTCCAACTGTTTGCGTTTCCCGGCGAAACCGGGCCAAGTGCTGCGGAAGTGGACCAAGCGTTTGTTGCGATCCTTCGGCAATGCCGCGCGGCCCGCGGCTGTTTCGTCCGCGGTCAGTTGCAGCTCGAAGGGGTCTCCGGCGACGGTGAACTTTAAAGTTTCACCAGCGGCGAGGTCGGCTGATCTTTCAAGAGCGACGATTTGCGGTTCTTTTCCGATCTTCAGCTTGGTGGCCGCTTTGAGTTTGAGTTCGCGTGTCTTACCGTCTTTTTCGATGACCTCGAGTCGAAGCGATTCAACAAAGGCGGGATTGGCGCTGGTTAGCCGTAGCGAAGCGATTTTACCCGCTGTGGGAGCGACTCCTAATTCGTAATCTTTCTTCTCCGATTGCGGTTTCGGCGCATCGGGGTTGAGGACGAATTCGCTCTTGAAAGGCGCATCGTCGACCTTGCGGGTGGCGATGACTTTACGATCCTGATCGAGGATATTTACTGTCACGTTGTCGAGTCGCTCGGGGCAGCAATCGTTGCGGTTGTAAACCACGATGTGGTCGATCGAATTGACCGCGCCGAGGTCGATTTCCCACCATGGATCCGTCTCCTCGAGGGTGCAGGCACAGGAGGCGAAGGTGCCATCATTGGTGCCGTCGATGGCCATGCTTGCAGCGGAGCCAGGGCCGTAGTTACTCGACTGCTTCGCGGTCCCGGCGCGCGCGATGTTTTTTTCCGCGGAGAAGATTTCGACTTCCGAGATCGTGATGAATCCGCTGTGTCCCTTTGCGGTTTCGATCCGCACGAAGCGTCCTGAAACTTTCGATGGCGTTGTGGGCTGGGGCGGTTTGGCACTGTCTTTTACTTGGGCGTTGTTGGAGACAACTCGCGGCGATTCCCAATCGATTGGTTTTGCCAGCCCCGCGAGCCAGCTTTCGAAATCTTGGCTCAACTGCGGGGGAATCTCGTCCAAGGTTTTCTCGATCGATTTGATTCCCAGATTGATTTTTGCAAGGCGTTGCTCGTGTTCCGGCGGCAAGATCTTCAAAGTCGGCTCGGTTGACCCTTTGGTGTTGCCCTTGCCGACGAGGCTGTTGAAGAACCCGCCCATCTGGTAATATTCTCGCTGCGTCATCGGGTCGAATTTATGATCATGACACTGCGCACATTCCATGGTGAGTCCGAGGAATGCGGTCGAGGTCGTGTTGATGCGATCGATGAGGTATTTGATGCGGTAGTCCTCGTCGATGATGCCGCCCTCGTTGGAGGTCGGGTTGTTGCGCAGGAAGCCGGTGGCGATTTTCTGTTCCTGGCTCGCTTCTGGAAGGAGGTCGCCGGCCAGTTGCCACGTGATAAAATCGTTGTAGGGCAGGTTTTGGTTGAAGGCGGAAACCACCCAGTCGCGCCACGGGTAGATGCTGCGTGGGTGATCCTCGAAGAGACCATCGGTATCGCCGTAGCGGGCCACGTCCAACCACTCCAGGGCGAGTCGCTCGCCGAAGGCGGGTGATGCGAGTAGTTGATCGACGACGCGCGCGACCGCGTCTTCAGATTTATCGGCGAGGAAGGCGTCGAGTTGTGTGATGCTCGGAGGGAGGCCAGTCAGATCGAAATGGAGGCGTCGTAACAGGTGGGCTTTGTCCGCAGGTGCTGCCGGTTTCAGATTTTGCGTTTCCAGTTTCGTTAAGATGAAGGGGTCGATCAGATTGCGCGGCCAGATGTTATTGTTGACGGCGGGCGGAGTTGCTTTTTGCGGAGGGATGAAAGCCCAGTGCCGCTGCCACTCGGCTCCGTCGGCGATCCATTCTTCGATCAGGGCGATCTCTTTTTTCGAGACCGTGATTTTTGATTCGGGAGGCGGCATCACCTCGTCCGGATCGTGGCTCTTTAGGCGTTGAATAATCGCGCTGTTTTCCGGTTTACCCGGGACGATGGGGAAGACCCCGCTGTCGCTAAGTTGTGCTTTCGCGAATTGCTCCTGGTCGAGGCGCAGGTCTGCTTTGCGCGCCGCGGAGTCCGGTCCGTGGCAGGCGAAACAGCGGTCGGCCAAGATTGGGCGGATTTCGTCGTTGAACGATGCTGCATGAGTGCTCGCGGTGACGAGCGACAGGACAAATAAGAGTGAGGTTGGGCGTTTCATCACTATGCGAGGATCGGTTTGATGACCTTGCCGTGGACATCGGTGAGTCTGAAACGGCGTCCCTGGTGTTTGTAGGTCAGTCGCTCGTGATCGATCCCCATCAGGTGCATCACGGTCGCCTGGAAATCGTGCACGTGGACCGGATCTTTGGCGATGTTGTAGCCAAAATCGTCGGATTCGCCGTAGCTGATACCGGGTTTGATGCCGCCGCCCGCCATCCAGTAAGTGAAACATCGCGGGTGGTGATCGCGCCCGTTGGCGGCCTTGCCCGCTCCGCCCTGCGAGTAGGTGGTGCGGCCAAACTCGCCCCCCCACACGACGAGCGTGTCATCGAGCATGCCGCGCTGTTTGAGATCAGAGACCAAGGCGGCGCAGGCTTGGTCGGTGTCGTTGCATTGCTTCGGCAGCGCTCCGATGAGATCACCGTGCTGGTCCCAGCCGCGGTGGTAGAGCTGAACAAAGCGCACCCCGCGTTCGGCGAGGCGGCGTGCGAGCAAGCAGTTCGCGGCGAACTTGCCGGGCGTCTGGCATTCAGGGCCGTAGAGATCGAGGATCGACTTCGGTTCGTTGCTGATATCGGTCGCCTCGGGGACCGACATCTGCATGCGGAATGACATTTCGTATTGCGCGATGCGCGTGGCGATCTCGGGATCGCCGAAGGCTTCGAGCTGCATTTGGTTGAGCGCCCCGATGCGCCCGATCATGCGCTTACGGCTCTCGACGGTCTCGCCGGGTTGGCTGTTGAGATAAAGCACTGGTGTCTTGCCGCCGCGGAACTGCACGCCCTGGTGCACGCTCGGCAGGAACCCGCTGCTCCAAAGTTTGGTATAGACCGGCTGACTGCCGGGCCGGCCGGTGCCATTTGAAATTAAGACGCAGAAGTCGGGCAGGTTGCTGTTTTCGGTGCCGAGCCCGTAGCTCATCCACGATCCCATGCTCGGGCGGCCTGGTTGTTGATTACCGGTTTGGAAGAAGGTCACACCGGGATCGTGGTTGATCGCTTCGGTGTGCATCGATTTAACAAAAGAAAGATCGTCCGCGATCTTCGCGGTGTGCGGCAGGAGTTCACTGATCCAAGCCTCGCTCTGGCCATGTTGAGCAAACTTGAAGTTCGAACGCGCGATTGGAAACGAACTCTGCCCGGAAGTCATCCCGGTGAGACGTTGCGTCTTCTCGATGAATCCGTCCTTGCTCCAGGTCTTCGATTTCGAGTCGTATTTTTTAAAGAGTTCCTGGCCGTGGAACTCGTCGAGCTTCGGTTTGTAGTCGAAGATGTCCTGCTGCGACGGTGCCCCGTTCATGAACAGGAAGATGACTCGCTTCGCCTTCGGCGCGAAGTTGGTGCCACGACGAGCGAGGTCGGCCGCGAAGGCTTTCGGTCCCAACATCGAGCCCAGGGCGAGCGAGCCGATCCCGGTTGAGCCAGCACTAAGCAGATGGCGGCGCGTGATAGCGTGTTTGTAGGTATCGAGGATCTGATCGTTCATGACTTTTACTAATATTTCTACGACATTATTCCTGCGCTATACGGAAGAAGAGAGGACTGTTCGCAGGGTCGACGCCGAAGGCTGTGACCGTCGTGGTCGCTCCCTGGGAATCGATGGCATCGGCGAGTTCTTCCCAATTCACGAGATCGGATGAGGCTTCGAGAAGATAGCTGAACCTCGGGGCTGATACCCCCGGTTTTCCGCTCAAGCTCGGTGATCACCAGTGGACCGGGAGGAGATTTGACGACTACCGAATTGGGAGAGTCGAAGAGTTGCTGAATCTGCAGTTCGTCGAAGGAGAGGCGGAACAAAAGTCCATCGACCGCCTTTTCGGAAAGGGGAATGGCAAGCACGGGGCGGGCGACATCATCGCTCACGATTTCGAGATCGGTCCATCGCCATTGTTACCGAGTGAAACGCCGCCGCCGGAGGACCCCGCGCCGAGAGTCGAGAGAGTGGCGGTGCCGATGCTGTCGTTGGGCTCGGTTTGCACGATTGCCGATTTGCGAGAAGGCGGGACCAGCGAAGGTCAGACAAGTGTCGAGGAGTCGGTGGGATTTCATGACAAGGAAGCGAAGAGGAAACTTTCTCTGTCTTGATACGGTAGATCTTATCCCGATTCTATCTTTTGGCGTAAATTAAAAAGCGGCGACCCACACGTGTGGGTCGCCGCTTTTGAGTGACGGGTTGGTGCTACGAGGGCTGCTACTTCTGGATCACGTAGCGTGCCTCGAGTGCCTTGGTAATGCGCTTGGCGGACTCTGACAGGTGGGCCTTGGTGTAGGCGTCGAGACCTTCCTTATTCATGGCGACTTCGAGCTTGTTCTTAACCTCGGTGAGCTTGAGCGATGCCAGATCTGAGACGGGTTTCTGAGCGGGCGAGGTGCTAGTCTTTCCATTGGTCAAGCCCATGAGGCGGTCAAGATACTCACGCTGCAGGTTTCGCTGGAAGCTGGAGATCAGCGGCTGGCGGGCGGTGTATTTTTTACCTGCTTCGGCTTTATCAAGCGAGGACCACACTGCTTTATCGACGGTATCGAGCACCTCGGGGAGGGTGAGCGCATCCTGATCGGAGGGCACGCGGAACTCGTTATCGTAGATGCGGCCGAGGGTGGTTGGGTTGAGGATGTAGGTCATCGCGGATGCTTGTAGACCGAGCACCTTGTCATGCACCGGCCATGCGGGATCGATCGCCGCGGTGTCGTCATCCCACCACTTGTCGATGGTCATGTGCTTGAGCAACTCAGATGTCAGGCCGTAGGATTCGTCACGGAACGAGTTCTCAATGACGAACTTGAGTGCCCGGCGCTGTTTGTCGGCGGGGACGACCTCGATGGGCGGTTTTCCGTTCGGATCGCCTTTGCGGTGGCGATAGACGTGTGCGCCGCCGAGCCAGTTGGCCATCATGCTGACGACTCGTGCCTGGCTGGAGACGGTAAGCAGGTAACCGCGTCGGGCACGCGACCAGCTCTGGCCGTCTTTGACGAACTTATCCAGGAGTTCGCTGCGATGCTTGCGCACGATTTGCATCATCTCGTTGCTGTAGTCGAGCGGGTCGGCGGAGAAGTCGTAGCGGCGGGCGAGCGGATCTGATCCGCCCGTGTCCTCGTCCGTGGCGTATTGTAAGAGCGGGTCGGCAACCTTGGCCAGGATGGGCTTCAGATCTTTCTCGAAGCTGTAGCCATATTCGATGGCCCAATCATCGTAGGGGCCGACGCTGATCATGCCGTAGTCGCCCTGTTTTTCGCCCTCGCCGGCGAGAATCATATTCACCGGAATGTAGTCCATCACCGAGGAGGCGAGTGGCTTTTTCCCTATGACTTCGTCGCTGTTAATTTGCTTCAGGGTGTAGATTGACGAGCCTTTGAAGTTGTGGCGCAGGCCGATGGTGTGCCCGACCTCGTGGACGGTCAGATCGGCGAGCAGTGGCCCGATGAATCTCTCCGGGATCCCGTCGATGATCTGCTCGTCGTTCTTTTCATCACCGGCGGCTTCTTTGTCAGCGGCCTGGATGTCGAGTATCATGCGCATGGTGGCGATGCCGTGGGTTTTGCAGTTGGCAGCTTGGCAGAGGCCGTTGCGCTGGCTCTGTCGACCACGCAGGCCATCGAGAATGTGTTCGCCCAGAAGTCGGTTTTCGGCGTCGCCGTGCTGCATCAGCGGATGGGCTGGATCAGCGGCGGTGGCGGCCAGCTCAGCGCGTATTCTGGTGCGTTCTCGCGGTGCCGCAAGCAGGACACGTGGGTCCCAGTCCGGGTTTTCTGCGAGCCACGCCATGGTCTCCGGGGCCATGCCCTCGGTGGCGATCTTTGGTAACAGATCGTTGTATTGCGTCCACCAGTGGCGGATCCAGCCGTCGGTCAGGATGATGTCGGCGTCTAAGATCTGGCCGGTCTCCGGATGGACGCGGCTCGGTCCGATCGCGGTGCCGGCACCGTTACTGAGCCAGCGGACGAAGTTGTAGCGCACGTCTTCAGGGTCGAGGTCCATGTAACTCTTCGAGGTGGCATCTTGCTGGCGAACTTCGATCGCTCCGAGGATACCGATCTTCTCGAAGGCCTCGTTCCACATCAGGATCCCTTGCCGCACCCAGCGGCGATATCGGATGGGGGTGGTGTGTTCGATGTAGAAAACGATGGGTTCCTTCGGCGGGCTTAGCTTCAGGGACGGGTCGGCCTTTTTCAGGTTCCAACGGTTGATGTATCGCACGCGCGTTTCGTTCTCGGTGAACTTGCCGAAGTCGACATAGGACGTGGTGAAGTAGCCGACGCGCTCGTCAGCGACGCGTGGTTCGTAGACCTTTGGATCTGCGGAAGGCAACAGACTGATCGAGTAGTGGAGGGTGCGTAGCTGGCCATCTTTCATCGGCACTTCAATGCCAACCTCGACGTTACTTGGGAACGCCTTTGCAGTGACGACGCGGTGCAGTTTCGAGTTCAGACCGGCAACGCGGCTCCCGAAAAACTTGCTCGCCTGGCCCACAAGGAGCGCATCTAGGTCGATGATCGGGCCACCTTTGGGCGCCATCGCGACGATGGGCACGTCGAGGAGAACCTTGTCGGTGAACAGTCGATTGACCGAGGACTTGCTCTGCGGGTCGCCGGATGACTTAATCTCGAGGTTCGGCTCCACGAGGGCGATCCGCTTGTCGTATTGGCGCCAGTAGAACACGCCATCGCCTGCCTGCAGGCCGGCGTAATTGTCTCCACTGGCGACGGTGAGCGCGATGAAGTGCCGCTGTTTGGCGAAGTTCTTCGGGAGTTCTGCGAGGAGTTGCCCGTCTTTCTTTCGATGCCACAGGGTGTAGAAACTTTTGGCACCGTCGCTGGTCGATACGATTTTCTCGTAGCCCTTAAGAACTTCGGTATGCGAAGGGAAGTCAGGTTTTACGGCGGGGTTGCCTCCGGGCCTTGGCGGCCCTTGCTGCACGGGTGTTTGAGCAATCGCTGTCGAAGCGAGTGCCAATGCCAGGACGGAGCCAGCGATCAGGGTTTTGATGTGGGTTTTCATATGGAATTAACAATTACGCGTTCTTAAATAGTTGGGAGTTCACCTTTTGAGGATCGGTATGGCGACGGCCTAGAGGCCGGGGTTGGAGAGAGTAGCGGGGAAGGATCTTAACTCCATCTCACTCTAAATACCTTGAGAGGGTGTTAGCGAATGCGGGTTGCCTCCGTCAAGCTCGAAGCCGCGAACTGGAGCCGGAAATGGTGTAAGGTGGGTTTTAGAGTATTTTTGTATGCGGGCAAATTTCTTATCGGTATCCATTTTGTGGCTGCCAGGCCAGAGAGCCTTTCTCTCCGAAAAGGATTTTTCTTCTGTCATCATTTCACGATTCAGCCCGCGAGAAGGCCGAGAAGGCGATCGCGCACGGAGTCATTTCGGACCAATCCGCTGAACTGCTCTGAACCCGGACCAAAGGCCGTGAGTTGAGTCGGGTCAGAGGTGTGGCAGATGCCAGTCCAGCCGACACCAGTAATATTTCCTACAATTTGCCCGAGGATCCCGACGGGGTTGGAAAGCTGGTTGCTCCACTCACTCACTTGGCGCCCTGCGATACACTCCAGCATGACATTGGCCTCTTTTTGCGAAGGAGTGAATCCGTAAAAGTCTTCGATCTTCTTGATCATATCAGCGCTCTTACCAGTTTTCCTGTTCCATTCACTGAGGAAGCGCTCGGCCGAGCCGCTAATCTGGGCGACTTTTTGGAAGTGCTCGTCCGTTTGGCGATAACCGGCACCGGTTCCGTTCAGACCCGGGTTGGCATTGCCATGGTCGCTCGTCAGGACGATGAGAATGTCGTCGTGATTTTGAGTCATCGCGAGGACCTTGGCGATGGAGTCATCGAATGCCATCTGCTCCCGGAGAATGGCCCCGATATCGTTCTTGTGGGCCGCGTGGTCGATGCGGGCTCCTTCCACTTGGAGTAAAAAGGGATCCTCGTTCGTGAGGAAACGCTGCAAGGCGGCTTCAGTCATTTCGGCCAGAGGCGGAACTTGTTTTTGAAGTTCTTTGTCCTCGTTCCAATCAATGGTGTAGGGGAGGTAACCATTTTGAAAAGTTCCGAGGATTTTTTCGGATCGATTATTTTTTAAGTCGGTGCGGGTGCGGGAAATGCCATAGCCGGCCTTTTCGAAAATACCAAAAAGATCTTTCTTATCCTTACGGGCATTCCCAGAGAAGAATCTATCTCCTCCTCCGAGGATGACATCGACGCGGTCGAGATACTGGGGAGCGATAAGGTCTTCGCGCCCACGATTTTTCACGGTAGCGGCGAAGCCGGCTGGCGTGGCGTGCGTGATGCTGGCTGTGGAGACGAGGCCGATCCGGAAATTGTCCTTCTCCTTCTTGAGAGTCTCCCCAATTGATTCGAGTTTTTTGCCGTTGGCATCGACGTTGATCTGGCCGTTGGGGATACGCTTTCCAGCACTCCAGGCGCTGGAAGCCGCGGCGGAATCCGTCACCAGCGAGCTGGACGAGGCCGTATCCATCAGGCCATGCGTCGCACCAGGGGTAGAAAGGAGCTCCCACCACGCGGTGCCCTGCTTACGGGTCTGCTGGGAAAAGGCTTCCGTCATCGAGAGCACCCCTTGGCTCATGCCGTCTGAGACCATAAAGATAATCCCGCGAGGTTTCTTCGGTGAGTTGCTCACCTTGGGGTTTGCCTGCGATTGAGCGCTTGCTTGAGAAATCGATGAAAGCACGGCTGCCGCGCTTCCAGCGAGACTGCCTTTTAAGAGATGACGACGAGTATGGCCCATAGGGGAGGGACCATACATCATTTTTTCAGATCTGCAGAGGCGGGATTTAGGGTGCTCAGTTTGCAATCGATGGAGTGGATGGCGAGGTGGTTCTTTAAATTGGGAGCTGCGGTGATCGCGCTTTCCCTTTTCAAACTCAGCGATTACTTGAATTGGCGGGGTGGGAAGGCATCTGAAAATATAAATTTACTGCGGCTGCATGATTAAAGCAGAGGATGCCTTCGCTAAGCACGACGCCGGATATCTCTAGTGGTGGAAGGATACAAGGTCGCATTCTCGCCGCCGGCGCTGGAAGACCTTGAGTCAAGCTTGGCTTGGCTGGAGGAAGAAGCTCCGGAAAAAGTTGTTGAGTGGGATGAGGCGATCAAGGCTCACATCAACACCTTGAGAGAGCTTCCCGAAGCTCATCCCGTGGCACCGCAAAATGGACTCTGGGGAGACGAGGAACTAGGGCAGCTCTTCTTTCAAGGCATCCTCTCGAAGTATCGAATCCTCCTTTGCTTCTCTCGATCTGGATTTTGCTTAGGACAGATTGAACCAGTAATTCTCTCGCCGTTTGACCCGGTGATAATGGTTTCTCCATTTTGCCAATGGCACCCTAAAACAGGTGATAACCCGCCGTGTCAATTTTCACTTGATCCTTTGGAAAGAACCTCGGTTGGCTCATATTTGATCTCAATGAAACAAGCTGTGCTTTTTGGGGTGATCATAGTCCCCCTACTGGTCTCGCTACTGGGCTTGGCAGGCGGAGAAGAAAGAACCTTCCAACCCCGCACCTTGATGAAGCCTTTGCCTGCGATTGAGGATGCCTCCTTCGTAAAAGCGGGAGAGGTAAAATCGATCGGCGACAAGGATCTTGTTCTTGCGCTGGCGGTCAATGGCCACTCCCGGGCCTATCCCATCAATATGCTGACCGGACCCAGGCGGGAAATTATCAATGACATCCTGGGAGGTACATCCATCGCGGCCACCTGGTGACATCTCTGCTTCAACGGCATCGTGTATGCCGCGCAAAATCCGAAGCATGACAAACGTCTCGTTTTTCAGGTCTCGGGAAAACTTTGGCACCGCAGTCTTGTGATGCGCGACCTCCAGACGGGATCACTTTGGAGTCATATCCTCGGCGAAGCGATGGATGGCCCTCTTAAAGGAACCACGCTGAAGCCAATTCCCTCGGTCATCACTTCCTGGGGAGAGTGGAAAAAGAAGCACCCTGAAACAAGCGTCCTGAATCTCGATCTGAGCGCAAAGAGATTTGATACTAAGGCGTGGAAAGATCGGAAGCGTTTCGTCCTTGGAATTGAACACGACGGCAAAACCAAAGCCTGGCCTTATCGCTTCCTCGAAGAGAACCCGGTAAGTGTCGAAACGTTCACGGGGAAAGAATTCCTGATCGTCTTCCTCAAGGAGAGTGCAACGGCCTTCGCTTTCGAAACGGGAGGGATCATCAAAAGCGGCAAGCTCGACCAAGGAACTTTGGTAAGCGATGATGGCACCCGCTGGAATCTTTGGAGTGCCAGAGCGATGGAGGGTCCTCAAAAAGGCAAAAACCTCACCCGCGCCTTCGCCCTTCCCTCCTATCGAAAAGCATGGCTTGATTTCCATCCCGGTTCAATGATAGCCGGTGAGGCTTCGAAAAAGTAGCCTGGGTTTCAATTTAACGACTTAAATAGGATAATCCTAGCGATCAGCCAACAGGAGGTCTCGGAGTTCGCTGATGTGGGAGATTTTCGCATCGGGTTGATGGTCGCCGGAGTTGGGTTCGAAGCGCTCGTAGGGGAGGTGCTCGGTAGTGAGGATGGATTGCATGGCCATCCCTTTAGCTCCTTGAACGTCGGCGAGCCAGTTGTCACCAACGTAGAGGCAGTCTGCTGGTTTTTCTTTGAGTTGATCGAGGAGGGCTTGATAGGGACGGGGGTCGGGTTTGACCCAGCCGATTTCTCCGGAGACGACGATAGCGTCGAAGTGTGGAGTCATGCCTAGTTTTTCGATTCCGTCGCGGATGGAGCGGCTACAGGGAAAATTGGAGAGGAGCGCGAGGCGGTAGCGTTTTCCCAAGTCTTGCAGCAGGGGGAGGATGTCGTCAGAGAGTTCGATGATATCGACGAAAGTTCGATAGCGCTCTTCGGCGAGTTCCTTGACTTGGTCGTCGGTTGCGGTGAGAGGGTAGATTCCTTCGATGAGCTCGCGGCAACATTCTTCGACGTCGTTTTCGCGGTAGCCATTTGAATATGGGGCGACGATTTGAACGTCGCGGATTTCTTTGAGTTTGGCGGCGTGACAGCTGCCGAACATTTCGGTGAGCTTGGTGGTGAGGCGCTCGTATTGCATGGCGATCTGCCGGGGGCCGAATTCAATGAGAGTGTTTCCAAGGTCGAAGCAGATGGCTTTTGTTTTTGTAAAATCAGAATTCATTATATTTCCAAGGATTACCTCTTTTCACTATTCATGACACACAATTGTAAGTCAGCAGGTTTACCAGTCCACTCTCTACTCTCACATTTTGAGGCTCTTTTAAAGGGTGGACGAGACTTCAGATCTTCCGAAGTGGTTCGTCCTTCCTGTCCGAAGGAAAAATAGCCCAGCGAGTCCGTCCATTTTTTATAAGACGACTTCCATGAAAAAATGCTTCTTCTTGAAAGCCGGTGTTTACATGGCTAATTACGGACATGCGATTTGCACTCTTGTTCGTTGCGACTCTTTTACTGAACGCACCCCTTTTTGCGCAGCAGCCCAATATTGGGAACCTCACTTTGGTGGACGAGGGCGGGTTTAATGAACTCGATATCAGGATCTCTGCCGTGAATGCTTCGGACAGCGATACCACGGCGCTGGCAGGTGAGATGGAAGTCCTTCTCAATATCGATTATGGGAGCGGAACCACGGACACGATGGTGATCAAGAGCGCCGATATCAGTGCTTCGGATCTTGAGTTTAGATTGCGCGTTCTTTTTTTTACAATTGCCGAGATCAATGCGCAGGGGATGAAAGGGAGCGCGTCTACTCCGGATGGAATTGGATCCGTCGATCCAGCTTCGGGCGAGTTTGATGCGGCCAATCACACCTTCACCATTGCTGAAGGGATATTTAGTGGTGAGGCCCTGGGAATGCCGATCGATAACAATGTTTCCGACACCCCCATTACCGGATTAGGAGCGGGCACCGGGACGGTTACGCTGGCCAATCCGGTCGAGGGAGCGAATAGGGTGATCACTTATGATGTTACGGTGACGCTTCCGATTGCCTTTGATGACACCCTTCCTACGGGAGACGGCGGAGTGGAGGCCGATGTCACCGTTTCAGGGACCATCAAGGCGGTGGGGACGGCATTTATTATTCGTCCTGCGACATACGTCGAGTGGGCGGTTGAGCAGGGACTTGCGATAGACAGTCAGGCGCTCTATTCACTTAGCGAGAACATGTCGAATGATCTTATCCATGCGCTCGGTCACAGCGCGGCTGACGTTCCCTCGTTTCCGCTCGAGAAGTCCGAGAATGGTCTCCGCTTGAATGTTGGATTGAGCGGGCAAGCGGCCGAGGTCGTGATTGAATATTCTGAAGACCTCGTGTCCTGGGACCCACTTTCTGCGGTTCGTCTCGTCTCCTCTCCAGGTGACCCGATGGAGGTGAGCACGCCTGATGAACTTGGATTCTATCGGGTGATCGTTTCGTCAGAGTAGACTTATCAAGGGTCAGTCTTGAGTCGTGATCAATCCTACAGGGGGGGTGATGCGGCGGCGATTTGGAGCCTGAGGATAAAAAAGGAGCAAGATTTCGAGTTTTTCTTCTTTGTGAAATAGGGAGGTTGCATTATTTTGCACATATAAGAAGAGGCATGAAGGGTAATTTTTCCCGCCTCTGATTCTAGTATTTACCTAAAGATTAGAGATATGACTGCCTCGATTCCCGCCACTGTGCCGAGCCGTATTGTTCCTGAAGCAACATTTGCTGCGGCGAATCAGTGGCTGGTCGAGTCCGGGAGGGAGTATGTCGCGATCGACAACTTGGAGACTCTCGATCCCTTCTTCCTGAACATCGTGACGGCTGGGGAGCAGTGGTTTTTCTGCAGTAGCAATGGCGCTCCGAGCGCGGGTCGTCGTTCGCCTGAGTCCGCACTGTTTCCCTACTACACAGCTGATAAGATCATCGACAACTGGAATTCCACAGGTCCTTGGACCGGGATTGTGTGCGAAGGGCAATTTTGGAATCCCTTCACGCCACCGATTGCCCATTTGGCTCCGATACGTCGTCGCCTGCTGAAGAGTCTTCTGGGAGATGAACTGCTTTTTGAAGAAAGCCACGAGGGGCTGGGCCTGCGCTTCAGCTATCGCTGGCAGCTTTCACAGAAGCTTGGCTTCGTCCGGAAAGCAACGATCACCAACGTGGGCGATCAGGCACGCGATTTTCGGATCGTGGATGGCCTCGATAACGTTCTTCCTCCAGATATCGGTAGCCGGATGCAGCTGCAGTATAGCTGCTTGGCCGATGGCTACAAACTGAGCGAGCTGGAATGTGGACAGACCCTGATGGTGCATCGGCTCGCTTCAGGGATCGTGGATGCGCCGATTCCGCTTGAGAGTCTTAAGGCTACCACGATTTGGACTCATGGTTTGGGTGCAGGACCTGCCTATCTCACACGTAATGCGGCTGAGAAGTTTCTCCAGGGGAAAGAAATCGATTCCCCTGACCGGATTCGCGGAAAACGAGGTGCTCTTTTGTTGGCTCGTGAAATGGCGCTCGCGCCCGGGGAATCCCAAGAGTGGGTCATGGTTGCGGAGATCGAGCAAACTCAGGCTGAGGTGGAGACGCTTCGCCAGCAGTTGGCTGATCCTTCGGCACTCCTTGCTGCGGTCGAAGAAGATTTGCAGTGTGGGCGTGATCGTTTGCGTGAGGTGATCGCTTCCTCCGATGGCTTCCAGCAAACTGCGGATCGCGATGGAGCGTTGTATCACTATCAGAATACTCTTTGTAATCTCCTTCGTGGTGGAGTTCCAGAAAAGGGCTCTCTTTTTAAGCGAGATCAATTTCTTTCCTACCTCTCGATCCATAATCTTCCATTGCGTGAGAAGCATGCGGAAGTGCTCAAGGCTCTTCCTGCAACTCTCACGAGAGGAGAGCTTTTAGAAAAGATGGTGCCTTTGGGTTCCTCTGACCTGACGAGGCTGGTCGAGGAATATCTTCCGTTGATTTTGAGCCGACGGCATGGCGACCCAAGTCGTCCCTGGAACAAATTTGATATCCGCCTCAATGACGAGGAGGGTGAGCCGATTCATCATTTCGAAGGAAACTGGCGCGATATTTTCCAGAACTGGGAGGCCCTTGCGTGGAGCTATCCGGACTTTCTTGATGGCTTCATTTCAAAATTCGTTAATGCCTCGACGATTGACGGCTTCAATCCCTATCGCATCACTTCCGCTGGAGTTGATTGGGAAGCGCCCGATGAAGATGATCCTTGGGTTTCCATCGGATACTGGGGTGATCATCAGATCATTTACTTGCTGAAGCTCGTCGAGCTGGAGGCTAAAGTGAATCCGGCGCGTCTCGCGGAGAGCTTGGACACGCCGAGATATGTTTTTGCCGATGTTCCATACGCCTTCAAATCTTGGGAGGAAATTCTCAAGGATCCCAAGGACACCATTACATTCGATCAGGAGCGGGATGAGCAGCTCATCGCCCGGAAAGAGAAGATGGGTGCCGATGGCTTGTTGCTTCAAAATGATGAGGGTGAGCTTTGTCGGGCCACGCTCGCGGAGAAGCTCCTCCTTCCTGCTGCAGTCAAGCTCGCCTCACTCGTGCCGGGTGGTGGCGTGTGGATGAACACGCAAAAGCCGGAGTGGAATGATGCCAACAACGCGCTCGCCGGATATGGTCTCTCGGTGGTGACGACGGGTTATCTCCGCCGCTATATTGTCTTTCTTGAATCTCTCTTTGTTGATCATGAGCAGGATGATTTGCAGATCTCTTCTTCTTTGTTGGGCCTCCTTGAAGGCATGAGCCAAGTATTCTCGAAAGAGAGCTGGAGTGATCAAAGCAAGCTGACCGATGGGGAGCGCTTTGAGCTGGTGGAACATTCAGGACTGATTCTTGAGTCCTATCGGGGTCAGATTTTGCGGGGAGGCCCGGGTGCGTCGTCATCGATTTCGAAGAGTGACCTCCTCGAATTCCTGAAGAAATCCCGCAAGGCCCTAGAAGGCGTGCTGCGTCTTAACAAGCGTTCCGATGGATTCTGGAATGCCTACAACATCCTCGATATCCGTCATGCGGAGAGCGCGATGGGAATCAAGGAGCTTCCACTCATGTTGGAGGGTCAGGTTGCCATCTTGACTTCCGGAATGTTGAAGCCTGAAGAAGCGCTTCATCTTTTGGAAGCGCTGCCGGAGAGTGATCTGAAGTCGGAAAGACATCCGACTTACTTGCTCTACCCGGATCGCGATCTTCCTCGTTTCCTGGAAGGGAATCGGATTTCGCAAGAGCAACTTGAGACTGTGCCCGCGCTTGTGGAAATGGTGAAGGCGGGAGACTTCCGTGTTCTTGAAAAAGATCCGGAAGAAGGGTTCCGCTTCGAGTCTGCCATGACGAATGGCTACGAGCTGGCGGAAATGATCGAAACTGTGGGAGGCTTTTCTGAAGAGGACCGCACGAAGCTTGATGCGCTCTACGAGTCGGTCTTCCATCACCAATCCTTTACCGGTCGGAGTGGCTCGATGTTTAGCTACGAAGGACTGGGCTGCATTTACTGGCACATGATTTCGAAGCTGATGCTGGCGGCTCAAGAAGTGGCCCTGCAAGCGATCGAAGATGGCGTTGAGGATGAAATGATCACGCGTTTTATGGGGGCTTACTTCTCAGTACAGCATGGCCTTGGCTTCCGTCAGACTCCGGAGCAATTCGGCGCCTTCCCGGCGGAGCCCTATTCCCATAGCTCCAGTCATGCCGGGGCGCAGCAACCGGGTCTCACGGGACAGGTGAAAGAGGGGATTCTTTGTCGCCTTGGAGAACTGGGAGTGGATTTTAAGGATGGTTGCCTGAGTTTCGAACCGCGCATGCTTCGTGCTGCTGAGTTTAGAGGCCTTCCCGGAGGACCGGAGCATGAGGCCCTTTCTGAAGGAATGATTTCCTTCACCTACGCGCAGACGCCGATCACCTATCGTCGGGTTCATGAGCTGACGAACGTTTCCGCAGTAGTTTATCTTTCCGACGGCTCGCAACTTAAGGCTCCTGAAGGGCGTCTTGATCGCGAAACGACACTGGAGATTGTCAGCCAATCCGGCGCGGTCTCCCGTATCGATGTCCAGCTTCCTTCCTCTTGGTTGATTTCCTAGCAACAAATAATATGACAAATTCCAAAGCTTCCCTGTCCTTTAAAGAAAAGGCCGGTTACGGGCTCGGCGATACCGCGTCGAACTTCGTCTTCCATATCGTTAACGCCTTTCTGATTGGATACTACACGGATGTGGTAGGATTGAATCCTCTCGCAGTAAGCACGCTTTATGCAGTGGCCCGAATTTGGGACGCCATTTCTGACCCGCTCATGGGAAGATTGGCAGACCGGACGCAGACTCGATGGGGAAAGTATCGACCCTATCTCCTCTGGATTGCGATTCCTTATGGCTTGGTCGGTTTTGCTGCCTTCTATGGTCCTGACTTGAGTGCCAGCGGGAAGCTGATCTACGCCTACGTTACTTACATTGCCTTGATGACGGTTTACACGGCGGTGAACGTTCCATACTCGGCTCTGATGGGAACGATTACCTCGGATCCAAATGAGAGAACATCGTTGTCGAACTTCCGTTTTGCCGGAGCATTCTCAGCGCAAATCATCATTGGTTTGGTGCTTTTCCCAATGCTCTTTCGTTTGGGAGGAAGAGAGAGTCCCGAAGCATGGCGAAGTGCGATGGCAGTGTTCGCTGTTTTGGCGACATTATTGTTTCTTGTCACCTTCGTGACGACACGTGAGCGAGTTGTTCCTGTGAAAGCGGAGAAAACAGGATTTTGGAAGGATATCGGATTTCTTCGTAAAAATAGCCCCCTGATGGTGATGCTGATTGTCGCGTTCATCACCTTGAGCTTTTCAGGCCTGAGATGGGGAATCACTTACCATTATTTGAAGTATGTCGCGAACATGAGCGGCGAGACTTACTTTTGGTATTTGGACCGAATGTCTATTTTCTATTCAACGGCGCCCATTGCGCTGGTCTGTGGTCTCGTGATGACGAAGCCATTAAAGCGTTGGTTCGGAAAACGAAATGCGCTCATTGGATTGACCATCATCAATGGACTTTCGGTGATTGCCTTCTATTTTGTTCCGGCCAGTAACTTTGAGCAGATCTTTTGGTTGAATTTATTCAGCGCATTCGTTGCGGGTCCAATGCCGGTTTTGGTCTGGGCGATTTATACAGACGTGGTTGATTTTGGAGAGTGGAAGTTTGGTCGTCGGACCACGGCACTGACCTTTGCCGCTGCCATGTTCGTCCAGAAAGCTGGGCTCGCGCTGGGCGGATGGACGGTTGGTATCCTCTTGGCCTTTTATGGATTCGAAGCGAATGTTGTTCAGAGCGAGGGCTCTACGGCAGGAATCTTGTTGATGTTTTCGGTCATTCCAGGAGTGCTGACTCTCCTCACGGCGATTGTTCTACTCTGGTATAAATTGACTGACGATGAAGTCGATAAGATCGCAGTGGAGCTGAGTGAGCGTCGGGGCGAGGCTTAGTCGGCGGGTGGTTGGCCTTCGGGTTGCTCTTATGACTGTAGGTGGCAGAGCTTCCTCCTAGGCCAAGGCGAGATGAGCGACCAATTTTGGTCGGGGTGATTGACCCTAGACTGCTCCGCCTTCGCTCTTCGAACGACGGTGCGACAAGTACCCTGATCTGCGTTATACCCTCTTCTGTTCTACTACTTGGTATTAGATCGGACCTTTGGCCCTTGAGGCCGGGGAGTGATCTAGGCGCGCGGGCCGACGGTTTTTCCTTTGCGGAACTTCCCGGAAATGTAGACGTGCTGGGTGCCGCCGAAGCGTTTGTGAACGCGTGCAGCAAGTCGCTCGGCACCGGTCGTGCCGATGGATCGGAAGGGGATTTCCAGGGTGTTGAGCGTCGGGCTGTTTTTGTCCTGCTGGATGCCATCGAATCCGGTGATGGAGACGTCTTTAGGAACACTGAGGCCCTTCTTTTCGAACGCGTCGATCAAGTCATAGGCCTGGTGGTCTGCGGCGCAGACCCAAGCGGAGACTCCTTGTTTCGTTCTTTTGAACACTTCCTCGATTCCTGCTTCGGTGCTTCCGAAGGCGCGGGGGAAGATGCCGATGAGATCCTCGGGAAAGACTATGCGCTCCAGTCGGGCCATTTTTTGAATAAAGGCGCTGTGACGACGATAGGACCAGGTGGCGGCGATGGGATAATCCTTGGTGTAAAAGCCGATACGCTCGTGGCCGGCGGCGGCGAGATTCTCGATGGCTCTCGAGATGCCGTCGTAGTGGTTTACGTCGACACAATCGATTCCGGTGGTCTGGACCTGGTCCACGGTGGAGACCACAGGGAAGCGTTTTGCCAATTGGGCAATGACGGTCGGGGGGAAGGGGTAGACGAGGAGAATACCGCGTCCGCTGCGGTCCTTGAGGCCGGCGATTTTCTGAAAGTCCGGGTCGGAGAGATCAGTGGCATTTGGCGAAATAAAGTGGACGTCGACGAGGATATCGTTGACTTGGGCATATTCGGAGACGCCCACGAGGATTTCTTCACCGGGGCTTTCGTAGTCCTCGCGGAAGTATTCTTCAGTCTCACTGCAAATGAGCACGCTGAAGTTGGCCTGCTTTTTCTTTTTTCGAACGGAGGGGCTCCTGCTTTCGAGGTGAGTGTATCCAATCTCGGCAGCCAGTTGAAAAACTTTGGCGCGTGTGACCGCACTGATTCCGGGGTGATTGGTGAAGCATCGTGACACCGTAGCGCGGGAAAGCCCGAGGCGGTCAGCGATCACTTGTTGATTAACTTCGGACATTATCAGTGGCGGAAAATTTTATTACCCATGACTGGTCGGGCGTCAAAACACAAGAATCAAGGGGTGTATTCTTTTGCAATCCACCCTTATCGGATTATCGAAAGAATTTTACTTTTGGCATTTAGGGCACCAGGCGGTCGTCCTTGACGCGATGGTGTCGCGGGAGAGCTCAACTTTGCAGGCTGGGCAGTTTCCGCCTTTTTTCCAGCGATGTTGGAAAAGCCAGTTTTTCGGGGGGACATTGGCGACGTAGGAACCGGGAGCGAATCCGGTGGTCGAGGCTGTTTCATTCCTATCAGCGACATGTTTGAGGGCACCAAGGGTGACGAAGCGGATGGCTTTGCGCAGGCTGGTGGCATCGAGTTCCGCTGAGTGGATGGCGGGGTGCAGGCCCAGTTTCCAGCAGATTTCATCGGCCATCCAGTTCCCGATACCCGGGCAGATGGCTTGATCGAGGAGAAGTCCTTTCAGCGGCTTTTTGGGATGGCGCTCCAATTTTTTCCTCAAATAGGCTACGGAGAATTTGGAATCCTGAGGTTGAGGCGGCAAGTGGGTCCAGGGGTCGCTGAGATCGTGGAGCATGATCCGACCGAACATGCGGTAGTCGTTGAAAATGAGAGCAGCTTTCTTGGTTCGAAGGATGAGGTGGTCGTGCTTCGCGACGGAATGGTCCGAGGCATCGACTGAGAGTTTACCGGACATGCCAAGGTGGACTTCGAGATGAAGCGCGGGGGCGAAGGAAAAGAGCATGCGCTTTCCGTGGGCCTTGGAGCCAACGAGTTTTTTACCGTCGAGGATACGGAGCGCTGGCGCGGGGCAGTCGCGGTAGATGCGTGCTTTGGGCTGGGTGTCGATGGAGATGATTTTTTCTCCATGAAAGGCAGCCCATTGGCGGCGGGCAAGTTCGACCTCGGCGAGTTCAGGCATGACGTTAAGTTGATCGAGAAGGGGGGAGGAAGCAAGGGGAGCTTAGTGAAGGAATGTCATTTGAAATGAATGACACCACTCGGCATTTTAAAAGAGAGGAAAGATGTTTTTAAATAGTCAGGTAAGAGCGCTGCGCGTTGGAATCACTCCGGCATTCATCTCTTTTAAAATACTACTTGGTATAAGTGGCGGGTACATACAAAAGCCATCGAGATTGAGATCCCGATGGCGAAAATTTAGACGTTCGCTTGTTTTACAAAGCGAACTCTCGGCGTCACAAGACGGCTCGTAAACCCTATTGCTAGGATTTGTAGCGGAGGCGCTTCTTGTGGCGATTCGCCTTCATGCGCTTCCGACGCTTGTGTTTGCTGATTTTGGTCTTACGACGCTTTTTAAGATTACCCATGGTAAGCTGGTGTCAATATTTGGTGTTAATGGTCTGGGACCGCGGTTCCGTTGAAACTGTTTAGAGGACGATTTTATTCAGAGGATACTCGATAATGCCTTCGGCACCAAGTTCCTTAAGATCGGGAATTAGTGAGCGGGCGACGCTCTCACAAATAATGGTTTCCACGGCAACCCATTCTTCGTCAGCCAATTTGGAAACGGTGGGGCGGCGGAGAGAGGGCATCTTTTCCAGGACCGCGTCGAGGGCGGATACGGGAAGGTTGAGCTTGAGTCCCACTTTGTCGCGAGCTTCCAGGGCGCCTTTGATCATCATGACCATGCGCTCCATTTTCTCGCGTTTCCAGTCGTCGGCAAAGGCCTTTTTACTGGAGTAGAAGTGGGGAAAGGATTGTAGGAGTTCGTCGACGATGCGCAGTTTGTTGGCGTGGATCGAGGAGCCGGTTTCGGTGACATCGACGATGGCGTCGACGAGGTCGGGAACTTTTACTTCGGTGGCTCCCCAGGAGAATTCCACCTTTGCGGTGACACCCTTTTCCTTGAGGTAGCGCTCGGTGATGCCGATTCCTTCGGTCGCGATGTGCTTGCCCTCAAGATCGTAGACGGTTTTGATGGGGGAATCTTCAGGAACGACTAGCACCCAACGAGTTGGCCGCACAGTGGCGCGGGAGTAGGGGAGCTCGGCGAGGTCGACAAGATCGACATCGTTTTCGTAGGCCCAATCGAATCCCGTGATGCCGCAGTCGATGAATCCCTGATCGATGTATCGGGCGATTTCCTGAGCGCGGATCATGTAAATATCCAGGGAATCATCATCGGAAGAAGGACGGAGTCCACGATCCGAGGTATATATATTGTACCCGGCCTTTTCGAGAAGTCGAAGAGTCGGTGCCTGGAGGCTTCCTTTCGGAAGAGCAATTTTAAGTGAATTGGACAAGAGCGGGGCGGGGATTTAATGCCGGAGCGCTTAGGAAGCAAGAACTTTGATGCAGAGAGAGTCGCTTGTTTCGAGAGGGACCCAGGAAATTGACTCCGATTCCGAGGGTCGCACTTCCACGAGTGTGAGCTAGTTCGACTGGGAGATGTCCTTTCTCCGATATGCTTCGTCTCGTTTCTTTCGGAGGTAGTCGTGGTAGCGGATCCGCGCCATGAAATCGGGATCGGCTTGCTGGTTCACGAAGGGATTGTTCGTGCCATACATCGACCACGGTCCCTTAGGGACTTGTGAAAACTCGATGAAGCGCCAGTGGACTTTCACCATATTGCCGACACCAAAGTAGTCGCGCACGGCGGGGGAGATATCGATGCCCGCTCCTTTGTTTTGCGTAGTCTTTGGCTTGGCATTGCCAAAGACGTAGGCGTGGTCATCGGTGGTGAAGGGGCCGCAATCTTCCCACTGCGCGTAGCAGATTTTTCGATTGCAGATGATTTGGAGCCAGCGTCCCTTACAAACGGTGTCGCCTGGTTTCGGATTGTATCGTTTAAACCAAGGAATGACGCGTCCGGCTTCGGGTTTGTGCTGGGCGTGGTTCAGGCAATCGTTGTAGGGGAGGGCAACGTAGAAAGGGTTGAGCTTTGGGGCGAATCCCTGAGGGAGGTATCCGTTTCGCTGTTTTGGGTCATCGTATCCCCCGTAATTTATCTGCCATTTCTGATCCCAGGAGGACTTGTGATTCGGGGTTGGATTGTTTTGCGTTGGCTGTTCGCCAATCCAGAAAACCGTAGCGGTGATGAACTTCTTCCAAGGGTAAATGGTCTTCTGATATTGATAAGGATTCGGCGGCGTGGGCGCGATCTTCACCTTCGGTCCATCCTGCCCAAAAAGCGGAAAAACGAAGAGAGAAAGGAAGGGTATGACGAGGCGTAGAGTCAACAAAGCGGAGAATAGGGCTTTTCACAAAAAATTCCAGCCCACATCGGTACTTGCTCGCGATCGTCATCGGGGAGAGATTGTCTCGAGAAATAAGATGCGCTGCTTTTACTCTCCAGAATTTCACCTCGATCTCCCAAAGGGGCATCCGTTCCCAATGGAGAAATTCGAGGTGTCGAAGAACATGCTCATTGAGAGTGGCGTGTTGAAGGGGGAGGACGTGCTCGAGGTCCGAGCTGCAGATGCCCATGTCCTGCGTCGAGTCCATGACGCTGATTACCTCTCGAAGATATACAATGGGCATCTCGATCTGAAAGAGCAGATCCAACTGGGGCTCCCGGTGACGCCTAAACTTTACTCGAGGAGTGCGACGGAGGTCGAAGCCACCCGCCAAGCGTGTTACGCCGCGCTTCAGGATGGAGTGGCTGCGGTTTTGGCGGGAGGAACTCACAGCGCGTTTAAGAATCACGGAGAAAACTACTCGGTCTTCAATGATATTGCGGTGGCTATTCGTGATCTGCAGGTTCAACGGCCCGGAATCAAGATCATGGTGGTCGACACTGATGCTCATCAGGGAGATGGCACCAATAACATCCTCCATGATGATCCGAACGTATTCACTTATTCGATTCACGTTGGTCGCAATTCACCCTCTTCGTCGGATGGATCGATGGATGTGGAAACGGTGCGCTATGTGGAGGGCGACATGTATCTCAAGCAGCTGTTCACCACCTTGGCAGCGGCGCTTGATGTGTTCTCTCCGGATCTCGTTCTTTGGGTAGCGGGTGCCGACAATCATCGCAACGATCGCTTGGGGCTTATGCGGCTTGATTTGAAGGATTTTATCCGCAGGGACGAGGTGATCTTACGTGCCTTTATGCGAAATAATATCCCGGTCGCGATTCTCTATGGTGGCGGCTACAACCGTCAGCAGGAATACACGGCAAAGATTCATCGGAACACGGTTGCGACGGCAGTTAAGATTTCGAAGGAGATTCCAAGGTAGATCATTTTTGTGATGAGTTCGTTCGCGATTGCTGGAGCAGGGGCCTTGGGGTGTTATTATGGGGCTCGCTTGGCGGAGGCTGGTAACGAGGTGCGTTTTTTGCTGCGTTCGAATTATGAAGTGGTGAGGGTGGAGGGTCTGAAGGTGGAAAGCATCCATGGGGATATCCTTTTGCCGGAGGTTACGTGTGCTAGGACTCCCGAGGAGGTCGGGAAGGTGGACGTGGTGATGGTATCGTGGAAAACGACGGCTAATGAGAATTATGAAAAAGTGATCGGGCCGATGCTGCATGAGAACTCGCTTGTTCTCACGATGCAGAATGGCTTGGGGAATACCGAGCGCTTGAGCGAAATTTTTGGAGCGGAGCGCGTGATGGGAGCCTTATGCTTTGTCTGTATCAATCGGCTGGAGGCGGGGTTGATTCGTCACAGTGGAGGCGGGCCGATTGAGATGGGCTGTGCCTTGCCGGGGGTGACTCCGGAACTGGAGGAGCTGGCGGCGATTTTCGAAAAGGCGAAGGTGAAGTGTGTGGTTTCGCCTAATTTGGGAGAGTCGCAGTGGCGTAAGTTGGTTTGGAATGTTCCTTTTAATGGGCTTTGTATCACGGAGGGCGGAATTGATACGGAGGCTTTGCTCGCGCTGCCGGATGGGGAGGAAAAAGTGAGGGCTTTGATGGCCGAGGTGATCGCGGGGGCTCGGGCTCTTGGTTTTAAGATCGGAGATTCTTTTGCCAATACCCAACTGGATCGGACCTACCCGATGGGACCTTATCAGCCCTCCAGCATGATTGATTTCGTCGAAGGACGGGAAGTGGAAGTGGAGGCGATTTGGGGCGAGCCCCTTCGTCGTGCTCAGGCGGTTGGATTGGAAGCGCCTAAATTGGAGGCCCTTTACCAGAAGATTCTAGCGATGGTTTAGGACCCATTCATATTCCGCGCTAATTTGGTCAGTGAGAGGCTTTTGAAGGTGCTGAGGGAGAACGCCCCAAGTATAGGTCTCGATTTCCAGGTGAGGGCAGGTCTCGGGATGCTCTCGCAGGTAAAGAAGTGCGGATTCCGCGTGATCGAGCGTTGATCCGAGGGGAGCAAGCGGCTCCGAGTAAAGGGGGACGTGGAAGTGGCACCGTGCTTCGCACGGAGTTTCAAGTTTGAAGTCTTCAGTTTGAAGAGCCTTGAAGAAGAGGGGGAGATCTTTGAAGCGGGTAAGTGTGTCGCCTTTGATGATGACCTGGTGGAGGTAAGTTGGCTCGTCGAACTGGCGGATGGCTTCGAGGGCTTCGGAGTTCTGGGGGTCGAAGGTGAGCGCGTTCGAGAGATGAATTTTTGAAATCCGAAGTCCGGCAGAGGCGAATTTTTCAAGAGCAGTGTGGCAGTCATCGAATTCGAGGGCGAAGTGGCAGGTGTCGTAGTTGATGCCTACCCGACGTTTAAGGAGCTCTGCACTTTTTCTATTCGATACGCACCAAGCGCTGAAGCGTTCGAAAAAGGTAAGCGTCTCCTCGGTGTTTTCGAAATGTCCCAGCGGTTCCGGCTCGAGCCCGAGGTGGAGATCTTTGCCATTTTCTAGCGAGAGCATTTCGATGAGTTGGGCGCAGGAATAGAGGTTGGAAAAGATGAGTTCTTCATCGGCTTCAAATTCCTTGAAGGAACCCGGTAGCGAGGAGACTGATCCTCCGGATTCCTCAGGGCAGAGTTCCGCGATGATGATGAAGAGGTTATTCGTGTAGGTTAGACGTTCCTCGCTGGACCAATCCGGCTGGTAAACTTTTTCCTTCACGTGCGTTCCGTGGAATGCCCCATAGGGGAATCCATTGATGGTGAAGACGTAACAATTTTCCTCAATGAGCCATGCTTTGAAGAGACGGAGATTTTTTCCATCAGGGCCGATGAGCTCTGAGGCTGCTTGAGCTGAAAGGCGCAGGCCAATGGCGTACGGTTGGTTGGGTGAGACCCGGTCCCGGACCGCTAAAACATCTGTTTGAAGCACTTGAAATGTCTCTTCCCACGTTTCAGCTGGATGTATGTTGGTGCAATAGGCGAGATGCTGTTGTGCGTTGAGCTTCACAACACTTTCTTAGCGGCAGCGAGAAGTGGGGCAAGTGGGAAAAGGACGAGTCCTCTATCTTCTCCCGCATTTCCAGGATCTCTTTCTCTACCTTGTCGACAGCGATGAGCTCTTTGAGCTCAAGTTGGATGGCCTACTAATTATTGAGCCAGAACCATCCGACGGCAATCATGACAAAAAGAAAAATTACTCCAAAGGCAAAGGTAGAGCGATGGCCGCTTGTTTTACCCTGGAATTCCTCGAAGCCTGGCTCTCTCTGTTGTTCTCGTTTGAGAGGATTTTCTTGGTGCCCTTTAATTATTAATCCGCCGAGTCCGCGCGATTTGTCGGGTTTCTTTCTTCTTGATCCGGCGACTGTGCCCCAATCCACATTCTTTTTATTTTTTGGAAAATTGGAACTCATGATTGGCGAAGGAAAGTGGTTCAAATTGAACAAGTTGAATCTTTGCGATTTGTGTCGACCAGCAAAGATCTTACTCAAGCTAAGCGGAGTCTCTTGAAGATGTCGATCTGAGACTTGAGGAAAACAGAAAGAATGAGCGCATGCTTCATCCTGAAGGCCTGCTTTGAGGTGGCGAGTGAGGGGTGTGCATCCGTTGGCTGTCGAAGTGATGAGGAAAGCGGGAATTGAGATTGGAGACTGGGAGTTAAAGAGCCACAGAGAGTTCTTTGAGAAGGAGGTTCACACGGTGGTGACGGTGTGTGGGAACGCGAACGATTGTTGCCCGGTTTTTCTGGGGCAGGTGAACCGGTATCATTGGAGCTTCGATGACCTGGCGCACTTTGAGGGGTGATGGAGGTCTATGTGATGGGAGTGAGGGAAGGGCTTTGACGGATTTCTCTTGGGTTGCAGGGATCTGCACGGAGTTGCCGTTTCTCTACAGTTTTGGCTGGGCGCTGAGTCTGAAGTAGCGCGTGGTTCCAGGGGCGACGGGATTAGGATCGCGGACGGTGACGGTGGTGGTGCCAGCGGGGTTGGCGGTGGCGCTGATGGGGATGGAGGTGGCTTCCCAGGTGATCAGGTCGTGGCTGAGTTGGGGGACGAGATTGTAGTCAGGGAGACCGGTGCGGATTTGGAAGGTGAGGGCGAGGAATTTGTTGCTGATGGCGGCTAAGGAAAGGGGGCCTTCGTTGAGGTCGCTCCCCTGGGCATAGAGGATGAGGTTGGGTTCATTGGCTCCAGCGGGGATTGCGTTGGGGTCGGTGGTTGGTCCATTGTCTGGTCCGTAGGTTTTGAGGGCCCAGAGGTCGAAGCTGACTTCGTCGGCTTGTTGCGGGGCTCCGTTGTCGAAGAAGGACGGTTGCCAGCGCACGCTATCTCCGAGTTCGGTGGTGAGGGTATTCGTCACATCGCTGAGAACGAGGCTGGGGCCATCGCCATCGGGAGACTCGGGCCAGGGTGATTTGTCGTTGTAAGCGAAGTCAAAGATAATGGCCCCCTTGGCGTCCAGGAGGATGATGTTCTCTCCCTTGTTGGAAAGTTTGGTATCGTTGGCGAACTCACCGACGATGGCGTCTCCAAGGGACGCGCCATAGCGGGCGAGGAAGGCGGCTCGATTGCTGACGATGACCATGCGCTCACCTGCTGCCAGGGTGGAATCGATGGGGAAGTTAAAGTCGAATCCACGACTGAAGACGCAATAACTTAGATTGATGAGATCACTGCTCGTGTTTAAGAGCTCGATGAATTCGTAGTCATCGGGATTGGTGGAAATGGCGATTTCCTCTGCGGTGCTCGCGTCCAGGGGATGATAGTGGAGCTCAGTCGCGAGCAAGTTTTCGGACGAGGCGGGGATGCCGATGAGATACTTGGCTTCGGTCAAGGCGGACCAGCTTCCATCGCTCGCCAGCGTTCGTGCTTTGATTGTGGTGCTACCGGAAACATGAACTTCGGATGCGTAGGTGAGGGCGGTTGGCGAAAGTCCCCCCTCCGGGTTTCCGGTGTCTGCTAAAAGGGTGGCCTGGATGAGAAAGTCTGAACTGGTGGTCGAGCGATTCAGGCCGTGAATGGCGAGGACGTTCTCGCCGATTTGAAGGGAGCCGAGGTCGTCGGTGAGGTTGAAATTAACATAGTTGAGAGCGGCTGAATCGTTGTGGGTTTCTGAGGCGCTTGAATTCCAGTTTGCAGTGGTGGCGTTTTCTGATTCTGCAAGGGTGCCATTGAGATAGGCGATGAAGCCGTCGTCATATCGTATTCCCAGGCTAAGGCTGGTGATGGCATCAAGGTTTTCTTGGTCGGAAATATTGAAGGAAAAGCGGAGGTAGGCGGAGGAGTTGATATTCCGCATGCTGACCTGAGTGCGGATCCGGTTGGTGAAGTTGATGAAGTTCGTTGGACTCGCCTCGTAGCCCACTCCATTGGTCCCTGAGGTCCAGTCATCGATGTTTGAGGGTTCGGCAGAGTTCCGCCAACTGGTTCCGATTTCATCGTCGATGTCCGAAGTAGGAATAATGACTTTTACGACGTGATCTTCTCCGACAAGGCTCAAGATAGATGATGATCCGGGAGTTCGTGGATCGGTGCCATCGGTAGTGTAGTAGATGGTGGATCCGGCCGAGGTGGAAGACATCGAGAAAGAGACGGGCGAAGTCGAATCTCCTCCAAAGGGAGAGAGGGAAGGGGCGACGATGTCCGGGTAGAGATCGACCGCGCGGAATTGGCTGATGACGGTGGGAGGACGGTTGATGAGGAAATTATTACGCACCCAATTGACGGCTGGGAGCCAGTCGCTGTTTCGGGTCATGGGCGAGTTTCTCTCCCCGCCCCAAAATTCTGTTCCCCATCGAGCGGACTCGGCCACGATGGGTGCATTGAGAAGGGATGAGTAGGAATCCCAGAGGGGCTGAAGCTTCGATGAAGTTAAGACCCCCTCGTTGAAAAGGTGCTTGTGCAGGCGGTCTCCGAAACGGACTTGGAATTCCTGATGGCGACGCAAGGCATTATAAATGGCGCCTGGTGAATTTGCGGTGTCGATGCGTGAGAAGTCATTGTTGAAGACCCGCTCACCGGCGAAGGGGATGCCCATCGACATCTCGGCATCCCAGGAATAGAAGAAAAATTTCGACGTGCCATTTCTGCTCTTGCGGCCGACATACCAATTCTTGTCATCGAAGAAAGTGCTCACGTCGAACCCCTTGATAAAAAAAGGCGAAAGCCAGTCTTCGTCGCTGGCCCAGATGCGCTGGATCATCGCGTCGATGAAATGGTCGAGGTCGAGATACTCCTGGATCGCTTGGTAGTCCGCGTCGGTATCAATTCCAGCATTGGCCAAGGCGATCAGTTCATTCCAAGCAGTATCATTTCCCCCTTCGACCTCGCCGCCGTGTTTCACGACGTCCCAGTCCTCGGCCTCGCCGCCTTGATGGTCGGCATTGAACTCAGCGTGGGGGAGTTCTTGGAGTTCATAGATGCCCCAGTAGTTGCCATTCAGAAAAAGGTTCACGTGGTGGCCACGCGGGGAGGGCTGATGCATTCCCAGCTGCACCCGATGAAGAAATTCGTTCCGAATGAGAGTGGCTTGATCCCAGTCCTCCTGGAATGTCCAGGCATCGTGACCTCCACCACGGAGAAGGAGATTTTTAAAGGTGTCTACCTTGGAGTCGGGGAAGATTTCGTGGCGAAGCCGCGAGTCGCCGTAGTCGTTTCTGAAATAGAGCCGGAGGGCTTTCTTGGGATGTTCCCGTGAATTGCCTCCGTGGATCCGCACCCCGCCAGGTTCGTGAGTCGAGTTTAGCGGATCGTTGGGGTCGAAATATTCAAAGTGCGCCTGACGCTCACTGGTTCTCCCTTTTTGCTCATAATTGCGATAGATTCCAAAGCCCCCGAGAACGTCGCTCGTTCGAAACGAAAGAGAAACCACCGGCAGTCCTTTGAGCCCTTCGTGAACCTCATCTTCGTAGGTCGGCGAGCTCGTGATGGCGCGTAGCATGTCAGATTGGTCCACGATGTCTCCGGTAAAAAGGTAAGTCTGCGCGTCGACATTGGTTGAAACCATTCCGTCCTTGTATGCGACGACCCGGAGGTTGGTGGTCGAGGTGACCCGAAGCGGAGAGGAGTAAACGAATCCGAAGGAGGAATTCGGTTTCGTGCCATTCAGGGTGTAACGAATTGTCGCTCCGGGAGTTGCTGAGGTGATCGCGACGGAGAAGGGCTCGTCGTAGAATCCCCGCTTGTGGGAAAAGACGGTGTCCTCGACAAAGCCGCTGAGGGCCGGGCCGTTTACGTTGTTGGGGGTGGGGGAGAGGTAAGAAACCGTTCCGCTGCTACTGATACCGTAGGAGGTGTCGTCCTGTTGGTCGGGATAATCGGTAAATTCTGAAACGACGTTTCCCTGGGGGTCGATCAAGGCGAGGTAGCCACCTGAGCCCGAGAGTGAGAAATTGGTATGGAGCTCGTCGGAGAGTCGGTTTTTTGAAGAAGCGAAGACGACGAGCCGTTCGTCCGAAGTGAGGCTTATCCCTAAGGGGAAGGCCCATTTTTTGAGCTGATCGGGATCATCGGTCAGGTGGTAGTTTTCCAACGAGACGGAAGTATTTGCGGAATTGTGGATTTCGATCCAATCGGATGAATCACGGTTACCATCGACCAGAGAATTGGCGTTCCGGGCGAGGAACTCGCTGATGACTGGGGTCGCATGCAGGGGCGCGAATGCGAAGATCGCGACAAAAGCGATGCGGTCAAAAGGCGTCATGGGGGATTAGCCCTTGGCGGCTAGAGTTTGAAATTGGGACACTGGGAGAGGAATCTTTTTGGATTCTCAAAAATGACCTTATCAACGATTTCGGCAGAATGCTGGCGTTTTTTCATTTCCAGCGCGGTCTTGATCACTGCAAGCGGATCCGAGATGCCCCAGTCACAAGCTGAGTTCATCCAAATACGCTCCATTCCGAAGGTCTCTAAAATGTCGATCGCGCGTGCCGGGGAACATTTCGATTCGGGGTAAAGAGTCATGCCGGCCCAGTAACCGGCATCGAGGACGAGCGGGGCGGTGTGTTCCTCAACGTGGTCCACGATGACGCGGTCGCAGTCGACGTTGGCGTTTTTGAGGGCATCGAGGATGAGGCGCGTGCCCTTGAGCTTGTCCTCGAGATGAGGGGTGTGGATCAAAATGGGACGGTTGAACTTCTTCGCGATTTCCAAATGTTCTTCGAAGATCATGAGTTCGTTCTTCGTGTTCTTATTGAGGCCGATTTCTCCGATGCCAAGCACGTTCGGCTTATCGATGAAGTCGGGAATGAGCGCCATCACTTCGCGAGCGAAGACCGGGTCTTCTGCTTCCTTCGGGTTGATGCAGAGCCAGCAGAAATGCTTGATGCCGAATTTCGCCGCGCGAGCGGGTTCATATTCGGTGAGCTGGCGGTAGTAGTCGAAGAACCCCTGTGGGGAAGCCCGATCAAAACCGGCCCAAAAAGCGGGTTCACAGAGTGCTTCGCAGCCTGCTTGCGCGATGTTCTGGTAGTCCGCCGTGGAGCGGCTGACCATGTGGGCATGTGGTTCGATGTAGCGCATAATTTTAAGAAAGGCTGCTTTGGATCAGGTCGAAGTGTTTGTCGTTATGGAGAAGATCGACCCCGTATCGGTTGGCGCAAGCTTGAACTTGGATGTCGGACAGGGGGACGTTGACTCCTTTGTGCTGACATAGTCGAGCAATCCGTGCTGACTCTTTCCAGCATTGATCGTCGGTATCGAGCATCCTCACGTCGCTTATGAAGTTGGCGAGTTCGGATTCCTCTCTTTTACTCCGGACTCCACAGTAAAGTTCTATCCAAATAAGTCGGGTGATCGCTAGGTGATCGCTGAGAAAAAGTTCGGCTAGTGTCGCATCCGCTTCTGGACTCAGCTTCTGCCGAAGATAAGCAATGCACATGGAGCTATCGACAAGAACCAAGCTCATGCTTCAGGGGCCCGGGATTGGGATACTTCCAGTGGGCGGGTTGCCTTTACGACATCGGCAGCTTCGATTTCGTCATTACTTGGTATGTCCAAGGGGTGCTCTTTTATCCTCTTGATAAAGGCTTCAACTCTTTCCCGGCGATGATATTTCTCGAGTGCTTGCACGACGGCATCTCGCTTGGTTTTAGCCCCAGTATACTCCATCACGCCAGTCAAGAGGTCATCAGGAATATCAATCGTCGTCTTCACGGAAGCAATTTCACCCTAAAAAGGAATCTTTTCAAGGTTCATTGTGATGCGCTCCCAGGGCGAATTGAATCCCGGCGCTCTCTGCTGGGACGGTCGAGTGATCGGAAAAGGCGAGATGGACGGCTTGGGCGCGCGTCGTTTCGGGAGGAGGGTTTTGCATCGCTTCCAATGCCTTGTCGAAGGCAGGGTGGCGGAAGTCGACTTCGCCATCGTGGCGATCGACGCGATCTAGAAAGGACGCGATTTCAAGGAGCTTGAAGCGAGCGTCCATGAAGTAGAGATCTTGGATATCTTTCTTCGTGGGCATACGCTGATGCTAATGCTGAAAATGAGTCAGCGCAATGTCTCTATCGAATCCTCTCCGGAATGAGGGTCTATTCTAGAACTGAGCGCCGGTGACGTGCTCGTAGAAATCAGGGCCAAGTTCAGCCAGGGGCTCGCGGAGTTTTGCGATTTCCTCGCTGGGGCCATGCACTTCCACCCGAATGAGTTCAGAGATTGTGAGACCTTCCTCGATGCAGGTTCCGACATTTTCGAGGTGGGCCAGCAATCCGGCGGCACCGGCGTAGGCTTCCCGGCAGAAGACGATGTTTCCGCAGACGGAGAAATCGTAGTAGAAGCAGGTTTCTTCTGTCGAGGTGCGTGCGACGAAGCGGTCCATCAATTCCTTGAAGGCTTGGAGTTTGCCCTCTTGGACGCGAAAATAGGGATGAATGCTGACGGCGTTTGAAAGATCGTTCATGGTTCGAAAGACTCGGGTATTTTAAAAACGTTTCAAGCGGGAAAAGAGAGCAACTCTTTCTCGCGAGAGTCTTTCTATGCTCAGGCCGTCTCCCTTTTGCGGATGTGGCACAATTACCAGCATCACTTGCGAAGGAGCTTGGACTAATATAAGTGATTATAACGCGATAAGCGTCTCTTTAGAGAATCGGAACCTCGAAAGGCAGTTCTACCGGGTTGTTTTGCTCGGTGATTAGCCTCGATTCTCAGCGTCCGCGAGATACTCGCCGGCCTTCTTTTTCCAAAGGGCGCTGAGTTTTTGGAGTTTCTTGGGGTGCTTTTTTGCCAAATCCTCGGTTTCGCTCCGGTCTTTGGTGAGATGGTAGAGTTCCCAAGGTTCCTCGTGACTGTGGACGGCTTTCCAACCGTCTTGTTGGATGGCGTTGTGGCCTTCGTGTGACCACCAGAGGAAGTCGTGGTGTTTCTTGGGATCATTTTTAAAGAAGGGGACGAGGTTCTTGCCGGGAAGGGCGGGAGAATCGAGGAGGGGCATTGCGCCAGCGAGGTCGAGGACGGTGGGGAGGATGTCGATGATGTGGCCGGGAGTGTGGCGGAATTCATTTTTTACGGTGATGCCCTTGGGCCAATGTGCGATGAGCGGGGTGGAGATGCCGCCCTCGTGCGTCCAGGTCTTGTGCTTTCGGAAGGGCGTGTTGGCAGTGGTGGACCAACCGGGGCCGAGGCAGAGGTAGGTGGGGGCGGATCCCATGGGGGCGGCGGGGTCGTGGCCGTCGCCGCGCACCATGATTTCGGCACTGGCGCCGTTATCGGAGAGAAAAAAGATAAGGGTGTTTTCGAAGCGGCCTGTTCTTTTGAGGTGGGAGATGACGCGTCCGATTTCCTGATCCATGCGGTCGATCATGGCGGCGTGGAGGGCCATCTTTTTTGCCTGAAAGGCTTGTTGGGATTCGCTGAGGGAGTTCCAGGGGAGGGGCCGGTTGACTTCATTTTCTCCCAGAATTATAAGGTGGTCGGGGAAGTGGTAGGGAGGTCCGAGGTCCTTCATGACGGGGGAGAGTTTAATTTTTGGGAATCCGAGGGCGGCCATTTCTTGATGACGTTTCGCGCGCAGTTTCTCCCAGCCGGATGTGTAGATTTTCTCGTACTTCGCGATATCGGAGGGAAGGGCGTGGAGGGGGAAGTGGGGCGCGGCGAAGGCGAGGTAAGTAAAGAAGGGTTTTTCGGGGTGTTTTTCTTCGTGCTCGCTGAGGAACGCGAGAGTTCGATTGGCAAGCTCGGTGGTGGCGTAGAAGTCGCTGCCTTTTTTGACGGGAGGGAGCGCTTTGTCGTCGAGGTGGTGGGTTTGGGGACTAAAGAAGCGGCTTTGGTCCCCGAGGTAGTAGGAACGATCAAATCCGGCGGCGATGGGGGTGCTATCGATGTGCCATTTTCCGATATGGTAGGAGCGGTAGCCGGCGGGCTTGAGAAGGACGGGGGCGAGGGGTGCCCAGGAGGGACGTTTGCCCCGCTTGGGTCCTTTTCGGCCTTTGATAACGTCGCGTTGGACCTGCTGAGGATAGTAGCCGGTCATGAGGGAGGCGCGGCTGGGCCAGCATCGGGCGGTGTTGTAAAAGTTGGTAAAACGAAGGCCATTCTCGGCAAGGGCGTCGAGATGTGGGGTTTGGATTTCAGAGCCATAGCAGCCGAGGTCGGAGAATCCTAGGTCATCGGCGAGGATGACGAGGACGTTGGGTTTTTCATCGGCGTGGGCGAGGGAGAAGAGTGCGAGGAAGAGGAGGGTGCGCATGGCTTGGGAGGGGTTAGCGAAGAACATGGGCGGCGCGGGCCTGGGCCTCTGGTAAGGGAAGGCCGTCTTTCGCTCCCGGGCGTTGGTGGCCGATGTGGGAGAGCCATGCGGGCGCGAGAATGTTTTGACGTTGGTTGTAGTAGCTGACGAGTTCGTCGGAGAGCTCGGGTATTGGCTTGCCCATGAGGCTTTTGTAAATGACGGATGCGAGCAGGCGGTGGCCTTCCCGGTTGATATGAACGCCGTCTTTTGAAAGGGCAAAAGTGGGATCTTTTTGACGACGTTCGTTGACGATGGTGTTGATGGGAGTGTGGGTATCGACAACGGCGGCGACTTGATCTTTTTGGGCCACGACCCAGCGGGCATAGGTGGCGATGACATCGCGGTCGTAGTGCTCATAGACCTGATTCCAGTGAAATTCTTTCGCGTTGATCGGCGCGATCTTCTTGGTGGCCTTGGGATCGAAAGGAGGAGGCGTGACGAGGATGAGCTTGGCACCGGAAGCGGTGACCTCGTTGATGAGTTTCTGGATGCCCTGTTGATACGCCTGAAAGCGGTCTATCGAGAAGGGGTGGTAGATGCCATCGTTCATGCCGTAGCAGGCGATCACTAGATCGGGCTTGGCCTTGGAGAGGGCGCGGGTCAGGCGTTCGTGGACGTTGGGCCGCGGGAAGGGGTGCTTGGGCTCGGAGAGTCCGGTGACTCCTTCGGATGAGAGTCCGCAGGCGATAATTTCGGGGGCGAAGCCCTCGAGGTGGAGGGCCGCTTGAAGATCGACGAGGTAGCCGCGTGAGGCGGTGATCGAATCGCCGAGGAACAGAATGCGGTGGGAAGAGAGGAGGAGGTTGCTGGATTTTTTAAAGCCCCAGACTTTTTCCAAAACCGGGATGACCTCGGGGTCCATTTCTCGTAGCGAGGCGTAGTTGTAGGGGGTAATGTCGTTTGCGCCGAAGAAGGCTTCCGTGGTTTCGGCGAAGTATTCCATCTGATTACTCATGGCGTAGGTGGGTCCGTTGCTGACGCGGAGGGGTTTTTTGGGATCGCCGCTACGCTTGGGAAGGTTGGTGAATCGGCCGGTTTTTTGGGCATTTTGATAGGCCTTGAGGATGCCGGGATGGTCGTCGCCGAGGAGATGGTTGTGGTAGGCGTGGGCGAGCTCGTGGAGAGTGAAGTTGGGCATGCGCATGGTCTCGCGCTCGAAGTTGAGGATGTTGGAGAACTCAACCGTCTTCGCCATTTCTACCGGGAAATTATTGCTCTTGAGCCAGGCTGAGCTGGGATGATGACAAGCTCCGCCGTGGCCATCGCCGGAGGGAGAAAAGTAGAGAGGGACTTTTTTCAAATAGGCGACTGCGGGGGCGGGGACGCGGTCGATGATGTCCTGTAGTTGGTTGTGCAAGAGGTGGATGGCATGTTTGGTTTCGCGGGGATGCTTCTTGAGAAGATCATCGTGGATGAAAAGGGACCAGCCGAGGCGGCTTTGGCGATTGTATCCGGCGGGAGCAGGGAAGTTGGAGTGTCCGGCGGCGAGGAGATTGGCGGCAAGGGTGTCGCGGTAGGGGGTGAGCGATTGGCGCAGTTTGGGTGGGATGGAATCGAGAAAGGCTTTATTGGTGATCGCGGCATGGGCTCCGGCGGGCGAGAGTTTTTCGAGACCGAGCTTGAGGGCCGGGTGATCGGGCTGCTTGCCCTTGAGAAGAGCGAGGGGCGAAAGTTCTACCGCGAAAGCAGGGAGAGCGAGGATGAGAAAGAGGAACCACTTCATTGGAGAAAGCATAGACTGAGATCCGTTAGGAGTGGAGTAGAAATTCTGGATCGCAATTCCCTTTCGATACCCGATTTAGGCCTTTCATGATGCAGTTAGATGCTGAGCGATAGCAGGCCTTCTGATTTAAATGCCAGCCAGCGCCGCAATAGTCGGCTGATTGTCTTTGGGCAAACGAGTAGTAGATCCGGGGATGCGCCTACTCCTTCCGGTGGGCCGCTCGGGATGGCTACTTGGGTCTGTTTTCGCTCGTGATTTTTCCTGCGCCCTTGGCGTTGATCATTTCGATTATCGCAATACGGGACATTCAGAAAAGTGATGGGGCGTTCAAGCAGAAGCATGGAATGGGGCGCGCCATGTTCGGCTTGGGGATGGGGATTTTAGGGGCCTTGATCTTGGCGATTGTGCTCCTGTAGCATCTGTCTGATAAATAGGCCTTTAGCATTCTTCGATTCTTCTCACAAGATCATCGATTTCACGTTGGACGGGACGCGTGGAAATTGTGCGAATCTCGAAGAGGAAGGGCTTTAAGATGGGGCCAAGCGAGCTGGGGGGCTTGAGAAGGTTCCAGAGCTTCTGGCTCGCCTTCATGGCGCGGGCTTCTTTGTGCGAGGAAAGATCCTGAAGGAGCTTCTGGACGGAGCGGGATTCCTTTTCAGATACGCTGGTATCGGACCAGTCGAGTTCGCGAACGCGTTTCCAAAGGGGAGAATCCATAGCAATACTCTAGGCGAAAACCGGGAAAGAAAAAAGACGGACCTACAAGAGGTCCGTCTTTGTTTAGATGTTTATTCGAGTTTTCTAGAAATTCCAGACTCTCATTCGATTCCGGTAGGCGCCTTAACCTCTGGCTCATCTTCTTCCCAGACGCTGTCCGGGCCAGGAGTGAAGAGGTTTGCACGGCCTTGTCCCTTAAGGAGGGCTTTTCCGGAGCCGTCTTTCGAGATCTTTCCGGTGGCAACTGAGTTGTCACCACGAAGGTAGACATACTCACCCGCGTAGGGGTTAGAATCGAAAACTGGATCCTGTCCGCCTGACTTGAGGGGAGCAACGGCGAGAGGAGTGGAGCTGCGGGTGTAGCTTGAGGAGAGGGCTTGTGAGCCGGAGAGCATCACGTAGCCAAATCCATTTTCACCCCGCTTGAGGACATCATCACGGTTCTTGGTCACATCGTCACCTTCTTTGGTTCCTTTTACACCCTTGGCGTAGAAGATTTTCTCGCTGTCAGTCGAGAGGCCAACGATGAGCTGGGCAAAGTAAGCATTAGCGTCGTCGCCGCTGGGGACTTCAGCGCCTTCCTCTTCGAGCTGGATTCGAGTATCCTCGGAAGGATAGCTGTCGTAGCTGCTGTCGAACTCGTTCATGGCAATACCAATCTGCTTGGCATTGTTGATCGTTTTCGCTTTGTCAGCGTTCTTTTTGGCTTTGAGAATCGCCGGAGTCGCAAGTCCTGCAAGGACAGCGATGATGGCGATAACAACGAGGAGCTCCACGAGAGTGAAGCCCTTGCGCATCAATTTTTTAGTTAATTTCATTACTTTGGTATAATTTGGCCTTTTTTCGAGAAATCGGGCCGGTTTTTTAAGTGGAGGAGGGCAAAAAAACATTCCTCACATCTGGAAGTTACGCCGCAGGGATGTCACGGCAAGAGAAAAGGCCTGGGTCCTATTGAAAAGCGTCCTTTAGGCTATCGAGATCGGCCGGGCCGGCTTGGTCTGCTGCAATAATCGCTTCTTTCTGAAGGGTCACGAGGGTTTCGATCCCTTTTTGAGCGAGTTCCAGCATTGCCGTCATTTCAGCGGGGCTGAAAGTCGATTCCTCGCCGCTGCCCTGAAGTTCCACAAATTGGCCGTCTTCGGTCATGACGATATTGAAGTCGACTGCGGCGTCGCGGTCCTCAGGGTAATTCAGATCGAGGATGGCTTCTCCTTCATAAATACCTGCGCTGACGGCGGCGACGAGTTTCTTGATAGGGAAGTCTTTCAGCTTTCCTTCGCCCATGAGCTTATTGAGTGCGATGGCCACGGCGACCATTCCTCCGGTGATCGAGGCGGTTCGGGTGCCTCCATCGGCTTGGAGGACATCGCAGTCAACCCAGATCGTGCGTTGGCCGATTTTCTTGAGATCGACGACGGCACGGAGCGAGCGACCGATGAGGCGCTGGATCTCGGAGGAGCGGCCATCGAGCTTACCGCGGGAGATGTCCCGTGATTTGCGATCGTGGGTAGAATAGGGGAGCATGGAATACTCGGCGGTGAGCCAGCCGCCCTTGACTCCCTGCATTTTCATCCAGCGAGGAACATTTTCATCAACAGTTGCCGCGCAAATGACGCGGGTATTTCCAAAAGAAACGAGAACCGAGCCAGTGGCATGGGGGGCGACGTTGGGAGTGAAGGAAATAGGGCGAAGATCAGTAACTGTGCGGCCATCAGGACGTTCCATGAGGTCGGGCATACGCTGGAGATGGGCCTTCAAGCAATCTCAAAGCGGGTCTAAGTAAGAATAATTACAATTGTGGCTTGCTTTCGGGGCCGAAATCGATAGTTCTTCCCGCCCCATGGCAAGAAAATGCTGGATAGAGCGCAACAAGCGCAAAGCTAAGACCGTTGCAAAATATGCAGACCTTCGTCACCAGTTGAAGAAGGAGAAAGATTATGTCGGTCTCACTATGCTTCCTCGTGACGCTAGCCCGACTCGTTTGGTGAACCGTTGTGAAGTGACTGGACGTCGCCGTGGATTCCTCCGCCGCTTCCGTCTTTCCCGGATTGCCTTTCGTCAGATGGCTTCCCACGGCCTCATTCCTGGAGTGACAAAGTCCTCCTGGTAGAGTATTACATGGGTCGTCAGGAAAAGTGACGTGCCCCGCACGGTCATCGATCTGGCTCCGCCCATGCCTATATACGAATACCTTTCTGAAAGTCCGGATGAGCCGGGCTCTAGTTGTCGGATCTGCTCAAAAGGCTTTGAGCTTTTCCGTCCCATTGACCGTGAGGCGCTTAAGAAGTGCCCCATGTGCAAGAATTCTGTGCGCAAGGTGATCTCGAAGGTCAGTTCGCCCAGGACGGTCGCAAAGCCTTTTTCCACTTCTGACGCCAAGAAGGCGGGCTTCACGGTGCTCGAGAAGCGAGACACGGGTGTTTATGAAAAGATCTAATCGGCGATGATGATCGATCTTCCTTTTATATTGGCTTCAGCGTCGTCTGAAATTCCGACGGAGTATCCCACGTGGGGAGAAGCTGGACTTTATCTTCTAGGGATCGCCTTTTTTCTCCTTCTCAATGCCTTCTTCGTGGCATCAGAGTTTGCCATCGTGAAGGTCCGTCCGGGCCAGATCGAAGGAGAGCTTGAGAGCAAACCGAAGAGGGCCGGGATTGCCAAGTTCGTGGTGGGGAACCTTGATGGTTACCTCTCGGCGAACCAACTCGGGATTACCATCGCTTCCTTGGCGCTGCCATTTCTCGGAGAGCCCTTCATCAAGAGTTTGGTCGCACCTTCTTTGGTGTCGCTGGACTTGTCAGAGAAGGTTATTAAAGGGATTTCTTATACAGTGGCGATGGGATCGTTCACTTTCCTTCATGTGGTGATTGGGGAGCTACTGCCAAAGTCGATCGCTATTCGTAAGTCACTTGGCACGACATTGGTAATCGCGAGACCGCTCCATATCTTCTACTGGATTTTCCGGCCGGTCATTTTTATTCTCAATGGCACTGCGAATGTCTTGCTGAAGAATATTTTCAAGATCGACCCGGTCTCCGAGGGCGAAGCGGTCCACAGTTCCGAAGAGCTTGCGATGCTGGTGGAGCAAAGCGAGCGTGAGCAAGAGGTGACCGAAACCGAGCGTGAGATTCTCATCAATGCGCTTGAACTCAACGACATTTCAGTCAAGGACGTAATGACACCCCGGAGCGAAGTGGTTTTTCTTGATATCGAAAAAGGATTTCCGGAGAACCTCGAGTTTGCCATCAAGGCGACGCATACCCGTTTCCCCCTGGTAAAGGGACATCTCGATGAAACTCTGGGTCTCATTCACATCAAGGACGTGCTGAAGCTCATGAATGAGGACGACAAGGATCTTCTTCATATCAAGAGGGAGATCAAAGTGGTCCCTGAGATCATGAAGCTGGATGATCTGTTAAAGTTCTTCCTTACCGAGCGGGTTCATCTTGCGCTCGTGGTGGATGAGTTTGGCGATCCGGCGGGTCTTGTCTTCATGGACAACATCATGACTGAACTGGTGGGGAATATTAAGGACGAATTCGATGTCGATGAAGCGACCGAATTCCGCCGCCATAATGCAGATGAATTTACGGTGGAAGGCGGACTCACTCTCAATGAACTTTCTGATCACGAACCAAGTCTCGATCTCGACAGTGGCGAGGTGAGCACCATCGCGGGCTACATCGTCCAGCAATTGGGGCACCTTCCTGAAGCGGGAGAAAAGGTTGAGGTGGAAGGATTCGAAGCGACGGTGACCCGCGCAGACGACCGCCGGATCGAGGAATTGACCTTCATGCGACTCCCCGAGCCGGATGGAAAGGAAGAAGAGGCTTAGTTGTATGAACTATTCTTTGTCCACCGAGTCGGGGACGAACTTGAGCACGGTGCCGTTGATGCAGTAGCGCTTGTCGGTGGGCGTGTTGAATCCTTCGCCAAGAAAGACGTGACCCAGGTGGCCGTCACAGTTCTTACAGCGGACTTCGGTGCGGGCATAGCCAAGGTCGAAGTCGGTATCCGTGACGATATTTTGAGCGTCGGCGGGATCGTAGAATGAAGGCCAGCCGCACTTTGAATCAAATTTCTCATTTGAGGAGAAGAGCTTCGTATCGCAGCCCGCGCAGAAGTAGGATCCGGTGCCTTGTTCCTTGAACTCATGGTAGACTTCGCCATTGGCTGCCTCCGTTCCTGCTTCGCGAAGAATGCGGTATTGCTCGGGGGTGAGCTTTTCTTTCCACTCTGCGTTGGTGAGTTCGACCTTTGCTTCAGGCTGCTCGGGAGGCGTTGATTGGGTGGCCATGGGATCTTGTTTTTTGCAGTTCACGAGGAGGAGAGGCGCGATTGCCGCGAGGAGGATTGCCATCTTCATGATATTAAGAGGTTAGGGGGGAAATCTTGTTCCGTCAAATTTCGTGAGCTTGTTGAAATCTGAAAAATGGCCGATGCTTGCTGACGTGAAACTCACACGCGGAAAAGTCATCGTGGCAGGGCTCGTTCTTCTGGGCCTGACCTTTTTAACGTTGGGAGTCATGATGACGAAGAAGCGCCCCAATTACTACGCCCACTCGCTACGAAACTGGCAGGAAGCGGACGCTGTGCCGGGCTATCCTATCGCGCTTAATGGCGAGGTGGAGCTGCGGGAGTTTGTTACAATGGAGTTTGCTCCAAATCTGAACCTGCTCAGCGGGATTGACCTCTACTTATTACCGGTGGCAAGGGCGTTTGAGAACCCTCTCGGTGACTTCGCGATTATAGAGGAAGGCTTCGGTGCGAATGGTCTTTTGGGCGCGAAACTGAATAGCGCTGGAGGAGGAACTGCCGGAGTGAGTGATTCGGTTTCGGCGGCTGGGAATGGGCTCGTCCTTTTCGTGGGTCAGGCGGAAGGCTATCCTGGAAAAGTTATCGTGCTGGGTCATCGGCTTCCGGATGGGAAGGTTGTCCAGAGTCTCTACGCCCGGGTGAGTGATGTTTCGGTGCGGGTTGGTAAAGTGGTGTCCCGCGGAGCTGAGATGGCCAAGCTCATTTCTCTCGAGAAGGAGGTTGGGCTTCATTTTGAGATTCGAGAATCGATAGGAATCGATGTCATGCGGCAGGAGATTGCGGGAGTGGTTCTCAATGAGCTGCGCAGTGCGAATCATTTCAACCGGATTGATCCGATGGCTTTTCTAGAAGAGCACGAAGTTGCGAGCTGCTGGGCGGAGCCACTCGCGGTGATGCAGGAGGCTAAGGGAAAGAATTTTAGTGAAATTCTGGAAATGGATGCGGAAAGCGCAGCGAAGCTCAGCGAGATTCTCGGCGGTGAAGAGAAAGAATGATCTTAGCTTTGCGGATGCGGAGGGGAGTATCTTGTGCTATCGCCTATTGATGATTCGACTTTTCCTCCTTCTTATGGCGTTTCCGGCAATGGCTGGAAGCTTGCGGGTGGAGATTCTTCCTCGTTTCGCAGGGAAGCCGCTGACGCTTGATGCGATCAAGTATCAGGGAGCGGAGACCTTCTCGGTCACGCGCTTGAGCTATCTCCTGAGTGAGTTCGCGGTCCAGAAGGAGGACAGTAGCTGGCTCGAACTTGGGGAGCAGTTCGCCTACCTCGATGTGGGGAAGCGCCGGAGCAGCTTCATGGTAAATGATGTCCCGGAGGGACGCTACCGGGCGATTCGTTTTTCCGTTGGAGTGCCTCAGCCTGCGAATCATGCTGATCCGGCGAAGCTCGCGGCGGATCATCCGCTGAATCCGAATCTCAATCAGCTCCACTGGGACTGGGCGAGCGGCTACATTTTCATGGCTGTCGAGGGGCGGTATCGCGCGGGGGATGATCTGAAGGGCTACGTCTATCACCTTGCGAATGATAATAATCTCAACCGGCTTCAACTCGCGGCAGACTTTCAGGTTAAAAAGATGACGGGTCTGGGCTTGTCGCTCGATGTGAAGCATCTCCTCCACGGGACCCGCTCGCTTTCTTTCGAGCAAGATGGCTCTTCGACTCACTCGCATCCGGGCGATGCTATTGCCAGTGCCCTGGTGGCGAATGCCCAGAGCGCCTTCGCAGTCATCGGCGTGACGTACTCGCCTGCCGAGCTTCCGCAGGAGGCGGTAAAGCCGCTTTATCTCCCGGCGAAGTATGAGAGCTATCCTTTTAAAACGAGCCGCCGCTTTCCGCTCCCGCTCTTGCCACGGGATAATCCTCTTTTAAAAGAGCGGGTAGCACTCGGGGAAACGCTCTTTTTTGAGAGCCTCCTCTCGATCGATAACACCGTCTCTTGTGCGGCTTGTCACGCACCACACCTGGCTTTCACTGATCAGATCCCCATCGCGCGCGGGTTTGAGGGGCGCTTCGGGAGACGCCACTCGATGCCGCTCTTTAATCTCGCTTGGAAGTCGTCCTTCTTTTGGGACGGGCGTGCGAAGTCGCTCCGCGAGCAAGTGTTGAAGCCGATCGAAGATCCCATGGAGATGGCGGCCCGAATGCCTTCCGTGCTTCGGAGATTGAACAACCAAAAAAGCTACCGAGAGGGGTTCGAGGCGGCCTTTGGTCCCGGAGAAATCACCGGAGAAAAGATCGGGCTAGCGCTCGAAAACTACGTTCTCACCCTCACTAGCTATGGCTCAAAGTTCGATGACGCGATGGCAGGTAAGTTGGAGCTCAGCGCTGCTGAGAAGCGGGGGATGGAACTCTTTTTTACCGAGAACGAGCCCCGCAGCCAGCAGTTCGGAGCTGATTGTTTCCACTGCCACGGCGGCGCGAACTTCTCCGACCACCAGTTTCACAATAACGGACTCAAACCGACCAAGGATCACGGGCGATTTGAGGTCACGGGCGAGGAGCGTGACAGGAACGTCTTCTCGACCCCGAGCCTGCGGAATGTCGGACTCACCGAGCCATACATGCACGATGGTCGCTTCGGGACTCTGGAAGAAGTGGTGGCTCATTACAGCGGCCCGATGCACCGGAGTCCGTCACTTTCTCCTAACTTGGCGAAGCATTCCAAGAATGGGCTCAATCTGAGTAAGGAGGATCAAGCGGCACTTGTCGCCTTCCTTAAGACGCTCACCGATCCGAAATACGATAGGGACTTTTAAACTAATATAACCCTCCCTCATTTACCTTTTCTCCATACTTGGTTTGGAGAATTTTAATGTTAAATATTATGGTTACAAAAAGGGAGAATCATCTTGAGTATTTCAAAAATCACTCAATATATTTTTATTATTCTATCAATGCACGGATTTAATGTCCCACCTTTAGGAGAGTCTTGAAGGCGCAATCAGCTGTCTCGAAAGGCCCCTGCGGCTGTTGCGAAAAAAATCTTCGCTTCAATGTTCAGATTGTAGTTTTCAGTGAGCCGGGTGCTTTTTCGAGATGGCTGCGTCCCTGCTCGGTCACGCTACCCGCACCGCTTTGCCCTCTCGTAAAATCACTCCGGCATGTGTCTCTTCTATTCTACTACTTGGGATAACGGCCATCGGAGGGATTGGTCAGATGGGGTGCATAAAGGGCGTAGTCCTCCTCCGAGCCTTACCAGAAGTGGAAGATCTTACCTCGTTTAGACTGATTTCCCGAGAAAAGTCGGCTTGCGGTAATTTCTTGTTAGGCTAGGTGTAGTGTAACGTATTTTTTAGCGCACACGTTACCTTATGAGTTCTACTTTGACTGTCGACGAAGCCCGGGAGCAACTAGATTCCCAGACCCGGGGAATGATTAACTGGCACTTTTCGCCAGAGACTGGATGTCCCTATTGGCTCGATTGGGCCAAGGAAGCGGGTTGGGACCCTCGAGAAAAGGTGAAGAAGTTCGCTGACATGCTTCATTTCGATAATTTCGATGATGAAGTGCTGCGCAAAGAAGATCCGGCTAAGTTTATCCCGAAGGCCTTTGAGGGCCGTCCTTACAACGTTTTCGAAACGGGAGGCACCACGGGTATGCCCAAGCAGCGCATCGGTTGGGAGGACTACAAAACCGACTATACCGAGTTTTCTGAGCATTACGGGCCCGACTTTTTCCCGCAGGGTGCTAACTGGCTGATGGTCGGACCGACCGGGCCCCGACGTCTCCGGATGGCGATCGAGCACCTCGCGAACATTCGTGGGGGAGCGTGCTACTTCATCGATCTTGATCCTCGTTGGGTAAAGCGCCTCATCGGGATGGGTGAGATGCAAATGGCGAAGGCCTACCAAGAGCACGTAATCGATCAAGCTGTCACCATCTTACGTCACCGTGACATTAAGTGCATCTTCACCACTCCGCGTCTTCTCGAGAGTCTCTCGCTGCGCATGTCCCTTGCCGATGCCGGCATCCGGGGCGTCTTTGCTGGAGGCACCACCATGACTCCGCAATATGTGAAGTTCATCCAAGAAGAAGTTCTCGAAGGAAAGATCAACTACGCGCCCACTTACGGAAATACCCTCATGGGCCTCGCCATTTCCAGAAAGCGCGAGCCCGGTGAGTATTCGCTGACCTACTATGCGCCCCAACCCCGCGCGACTCTGCGGGTCGTCGATCCGAAGGATTCCACCAAGATTGTCGACTACGGTGAATATGGCCGCGTCGAGCTCACCACGATGACGAAGGAGTTTTTCGTTCCTCGTTTCCTTGAGCGCGACGAAGCAATCCGTCGCACCGAGTGCGACGAGTTTCCATGGGACGGTGTTGGCGATGTGCGTCCCTTCCAATCTGGCACCAAGGCAGTTATTGAAGGTGTTTATTAACTAAAATGGTCTGAGGGGTTGGCAATTAGCTTTTAACGATTAGCAGTCACAACTGCACATTAATAATGAGGAGTTTTCGTAAGCTTAATGTATAAGAGAAAGCGCATGAATTTACGCTTCTGCTATAGTAAAGAAATCCAGCCTCTTTAAAAATCGGAGCAGAAACTCCAAAAAATCCAGAGGCTCAACGTTAAAACCCAATCGCCAGCTCCGCCCACCAAACCACTCACTTTTTCCAAAGATGCAAATTCCTATCCTCCGCCTTGGCGAAACTTACGAGTCCGCTGACCATGTCAAGCTGAACGAAAATCTCGTTACGCATACCGCGAACCCAGGGATCATTCGTCGCGATCTTCTCCGCATTTCCGAGTCGAAAGCGGCTCTCGATGCCATTCCCGCAGAGGCGCTTGCAGATTACTGCGAGGCTGCTGCTGAACTCTTCTTGCACGCCGAACTTCCTTGTGGCGACTCGACGCAAGGCCCACAGGACTACATTGAATCGCTCTCTGATCTCACGCGTCTTCCTCACACTTTGGTGAAGATGAATATGGGAAAAATCCATGCTGCGATGTCGCAGATTCGCACCGTGATTGGAGGCCTGACCCGTGGCATGCCTTTAGAAATTTTCGACCGTGGCATTACTTCCGTCGGTGACCTTGAGGTGAACTATTATCCCGCGACCAGTTCGCTCGGCGTCGCTCTTCCCAGTAATGCTCCGGCGGTCAATTCACTCTGGCTTCCCGCGCTTGTGATGAAGATTCCTGTCCTGCTCAAGCCAGGACGCGAAGATCCCTTCACCCCACTGCGCATCGTGCAGGCCATGATCCAAGGCGGTTTCCCAAAGGAAGCCTTTGGCTATTATCCCACCACTCACGAAGGCGGCGACACCTTACTGACTTCCTGCGGAGCGGGCATTTCCTTCGGATCCGATGTCACCGTGCGGAAATATGCGCCCTTCAAAACCATCCAGGTTCACGGGACTGGACGCTCCAAGATTCTCATCGGCGACGACTTCATTGACCGCTGGGAAGACTATCTCGACGTTCTCGTTACTTCCATTGCTGCCAATGGTGGGCGCAGTTGTATTAACACTTCAGCCATCTTGGTGCCATCGCATGGGGCTGAAATTGCTGAAGCGCTTGCAGCCAAGCTCGCCGAAGTCAAACCGCTCGCGCGTGATGATTCCAATGCTCTTCTTTGTGGTTTCGCCAACACTGCGATGGCCGAGGGAATCGATGGTATGATCGAAGATCATCTCAAAGAAAAAGGCGCACGCGATGTCACCGCCGCTCATCGTTCCGGGGCTCGGAAGGCGGAGGCCTTTGATCAGACCTACCTCTGCCCGACGCTCATCGCCTGCGATGACAAGGATCACCCACTTGCCAATACCGAGTTCATGTTTCCCTACGCGAGCATCGTCGAAATGCCACAGTCCGAGATGCTCGCTAACATCGGCGAGACTCTAGTCGTGAGTGCTTTCACCGGGAACAAAGAGTGGATTCAGGACCTCATGCTGAGCCCTAATATCGAGCGCCTCAACATCGGACCGTTCCCGACCAATCGCGTCCAGTGGGAGCAACCGCACGAAGGAAACCTCTTTGAGTTCCTCTACCACCGTCGCGCGATTCAGGGCGATCTTTCTGCGATCCAATAAGCATAAGTTTTGCCTGAAATAGAATTCGAGGACGCCTTCCAAAAGGGCCTTGGAAGGACGCGGTTGGGAGTGGAGGCTTTGGTAGGAAATGACTTTTCGATTGGGGGGTGAGCAAGCTAGTCTCAAGAACCTGATCTATGACCGGCAATGTGAGGGGTTCCGGAGTGGCTGGATCTGCTAAGGAATTAAGCTTACCGGGGTTCCTGCGCACGACGAGAATTTCATCATCGAGAGCCTAGACGGAGGGATGGGAATGGACGATTCGGCCCATGCACTGGATTTACTTCTTTGTTATGCTAAGGATTCCCCGGAGCGTTCACGGAAGGAGATTTGTTCTTGGTTTGGGAAAAGCGAATTCAATGAATCGTGGCTTGAAGGCGATCAAATTGTTGCTTTGGATGCACTGGAAAAATTTCTTGAAGCCGCAAAAATCATCGGGACTAATACCACTCCGCAAAACAGAAGAGACAAATGTTTATTTTAAATCTCAGTGGGAAACTGAAGTTTGAGGGTGAATTACAGAGTATTCTGATCTTCTGCTTTGGGCGAACTTCCTGTTCTAATTTTCGCAAGAGGCTTCACGAAAAGCTAGAGAGCGGAGATCTTCTTACGGGCGAGCTGCGCGCAGAATATAGATATGCCCGCCTCCTGCTGCAGGCTTAGTGTCGATTTGATAGCAAAGACGACGAGTTCGAGGAAATGCTGACCTGATCGCAACTTGAATCCCGTTCAAACATCGGTTATAACAAATGCGTGAAGACGTTCGAGCTTACTGCGATCGGGAATTCTACTGGAGTAATTTTTCCGAAGGGACTTCTAGAAAAGCTGCGCGTTTCAAAAGGGAACATTTTTACTGTGACCGAGACTCCTCGTGGGGTGGAGATTTCGGCGTATGATCAAAAAAAGGCCCATCAAAGGGAGCTCGCAGAACACGGGGGGCAGGATGGGATTCGCGACGAGGGAATGTTGCTTCCTGCGCTATCTGGTCCCAAGCAACTTTTTCAATATGGAGACCCTCCGCCAGACCTCTGCGCATTGGCGGCATCTTATGCCTTTGGCCTAGCAAAGAATCATCCTTTTGTGGATGGAAACAAGCGGACGGCAGCAGTTGCCTGTGAATTATTTCTTTTGCTCAATGGCCTCCTGGTCACGGTATCCGAGGAGGAAAAGCGTCCTCATTATTTGAACCTCGCATCAGGCGAGCATAACGAGGAAGGCTTCGCCAAATGGTTGCGTGAAGTTACCGCCAAGATTTGAAAGAGCGGCCCTATTTTTTCGGTAGCTCATTGACTCCACTTTCTCTGTGACAAATCACCTTCAACTTATTCTTCATGGCCCGGGTTCTCTTGCGGAACTTCCGAAACACGTATCGGGAAAAGCCCTCATCGTCACCGATTCCGGGATCGTGGCAGCGGGGCATCTTAACTCGACGACATCTCTCTTGCATGATGTTGTTGTATACGATGCCGCCCACGAAAATCCCACGGAGTCTGATGTCGCGGCTTGCGCCGAGTTCGCCCGTTCGGCGAATCCCGATGTCATCATCGGTCTGGGCGGGGGAAGCTCGATGGACACCGCCAAGGGCACCCTTTTTCTCCTCAGTGGAGGCGGGATAATATCCGATTATCAGGGCCACGGAAAAGCGAAGGGAAAAATGTTGCCCTTTATTGCCATCCCGACCACCGCAGGAACCGGAAGTGAGTGTCAGAGTTACGCCGTGCTCAGCCGTGATGGTTCCCATGAGAAAATGGCCTGTGGAGATCCGCGAGCCCTTGCGAAAACGGTCATCCTTGATCCGGAACTCACGGCTTCGATGCCCCTGCGAGTGGCGCGACTCACCGCCCTCGATGCTCTTTCCCATGCCCTCGAAAGCGCGGTCTGCACCAAGTCCACTCCAGAGTCCCGCGAGCTTTCTTTTGCCGCGTTCCGAAAAATCGAGCCTGTCATTGAGTCGATTCTCAAGGGCGAGGCGACCACCGCACAGCGTGGCGACATGCTCCGTGGCGCGGCGCTTGCCGGCCAGGCCATCGAGTCCTCGATGCTCGGTGCCGCTCACGCCTCGGCGAACCCACTCACAGCGCACTTCGATGTTGTCCACGGCCGCGCCGTCCTCACCATGCTCCCCACGATCATGCGATGGAATTCCACGGTGGTGGGTGAAATCTATCAGGAGCTCCGTCCCGATCTCATCGAGTGGGTCGAGAGCCTGCGAACGATTGCCGAATTGGAACCTGTCCAGGTCCCTGCGGAAATGATTCCTCAATTGGCTGCTGAAGCAATCAAGCAATGGACCGGCCAATTTAACCCGCGCTCTTTCAATGAGGCAGATTTTGTGTCACTCTATCGCGACGCCTTATGAAGCTTTCTTATTTTTCGCTACTCCTTGTCCTCGCCTCATGCAAACCGGCAGAGGAAGACGTGAACGCCTCCGCAAAGAATCAAACAGAGTGGACCCGCACTTCATGGCCGGTGGCCCGGGGTGGTGCCGGGCTTTCCGGCACAACGGGGGACCCGCTTCCCGGAAAACCTGAGGTCGCGTGGATTTTCAAAACCGATGGCCCCATTCTTGGAGAGGCGATCGTCTCCGGCTCCTCCGTGGTCTTTGGAAATGACATGGGCCTCCTCTACGTGCTCGATTTCGAGACGGGTGACCTTATTTGGAAAAAGGAATACGAGGACGCTATTGAGGCCACGCCCGCCATCCACGAGGATACTCTTTTTGTGGGGTGCCAGGATTCCTTCCTCTATGCCCTCGATCTCGTGACCGGTGATGAAAGGTGGAAGATCGAGACCGATGACAAAATCACCGCTGGCGTGAATCTCATCGGGAGTCCCGATGGAAAAGAAACCTGGATTATTCTGAATGGCTACGATGGGGTCTGCCGAGCGCTCCGCACTACCGATGGTAAGGAAATGTGGAGACACGAAACCCAGGAGTTCATCAATGGCAGCCCTGCGATTGTGGATGGAAAACAGGTCGTCTTCGGCGGATGTGACCGGGTTCTCTATTCGCTCGATGTCGCAACGGGTAAGCCGAACGAGGCCATCGAGACCGATGCGGAGATTGTCTCCACAGTTGCGACGTCCGGGACTTTTGTGGCCTGGGGAAATTACGGAAACGAAGTTCTTGCCGCGGATGTTGCCACCGGCCAAAAAGTCTGGACTTACACTGATCGCAAGTTCCCCTTCATGAGCGCTCCCGCGATCAATGAAACACAGGTCTTCATCGGTTGCCGCGATAAGAAACTGCACGCCATTTCAAGAGCCGATGGCTCCGCGCTTTGGCAGTATAAGACCGGCGGACGGGTCGAATCCTCTCCGCTTCTCTTCACCGATGCTGTCGTGGTGGGATCATCCGACGGGCGGGTGTATGCCCTGGAGTTGGGTCAAGGAGAAGAACTCTGGAAGCTCGATCTCGGCGAGGCGATTGTCGCCGCTCCAAGCTTTGCCCGGGGCACGATCTTTGTTGGGGGAGAAGACGGGACCCTTTTCGCGATCAAGGAGAAGTAATGAAATTTGCCAAACGTTTGAATAAAGGAGGAACGGTTCCCGTTTCACTAAAATTGACCCGTCAGTCATCTCATGAAGCTCTGACTTGCCCTGCCACTCCTCGGCCTCCTCTTTGTCTCCTGTCGCCAAGATAAGGTCACCCAAGGTTCGCTGGCCGATCCTGATCAGATTCTTCGCTTGGAAGAGCGTCTCGGATCCATAGAGGATCACATTTTTCAGTTGAACCGCGCTCTAAATGACTCTCGCGTTCAGCAAAATAAGCTCGCCGAACTCCAATCCGAGATCTTCCCTCTTGAGGCTGGGGCGAAAAGATCGGAGACCAAGAATACGGCGCCCAAGCCCGCAACCGGCTGAAGCCGAACTCTGATGGAGAAATTGATCGACGGGTTGCTCGATTGACTGCCGTCGGAGAATCCCTGGGGGCCGTTTACACCCTGGATGGCCGTAAGTTTTATGATGCCCGCATCACCCGGCTCTAAGTCGCAGAAGGTAGCAGTGGATTTTTTTCTGAAGCTCGCTAGTTTTCGGGTATGCGTCAATCGGTTAAAAATCTCTTAAAGAGCCCTTCTGCTGAACCTGCGGTGGAAGTTTGCGGATGGGTCCGCACCCGTCGTGATTCCAAGGAGTTTTCCTTCATTGAAATCAATGACGGATCAAGCCTCCAGGGGATCCAAGCGATCATCGATCAAGGTATTCCCGGATCGGAACTCGTCTCTAAAATAACGACCGGTTCCTCCGTGCGCGTCCTCGGAGAACTTGTCGAGAGTCCCGGAAGAGGCCAAAGCTGGGAAGTTCGCGCTACCGAGGTGGAGCTCGTGGGCAAAGCGCCCGACGATTTTCCCCTTCAGAAAAAAGGTCACTCCCCCGAATTTCTTCGCTCCATCGCTCATCTTCGTCCCCGCACGAATCTCTACGGCGCCGTCTTCCGCATGCGCAGCCGCCTTTCCTATGCGGTGCATCGTTTCTTCAATGAACGCGACTTCGTTCACATCCACACGCCCATCATCACTGCGAGCGATTGCGAGGGCGCCGGCGAGATGTTCCGCGTCACCACGAATGAGGGAGGGAAAGCCGAGGAGGATTTCTTTGGTAAGAAAACCTACCTCACCGTGAGCGGCCAGCTGGAAGGGGAGACCCACGCCTGTGCGCTTTCGAATATTTACACCTTCGGCCCGACCTTTCGGGCCGAGAACTCCAATACTACCCGCCACGCCGCGGAGTTCTGGATGATCGAACCCGAAATGGCCTTTTGTAATCTGGAAGGAGACATGGACCTCGCGGAGGAATTCATCAAATATCTTGTCAAAGACGTCCTTGATAATAACGAAGGCGATCTCAGCATCTTCGAAAAATTCGTGGATAAAGGCCTCCGTCCCCGACTCGAAAAGCTGGCCTCCAGTGATTTCGCCCGCATGAGCTACACCGAAGCGGTCGAGAAACTCCTCAAGTCCGGCCGGAAGTTCGACTATCCGGTCGAGTGGGGTGTCAACCTCCAATCCGAGCACGAGCGCTACCTCTGCGAAGAAGTCGTCGATGGACCGCTCACCGTTTACAACTACCCCAAGGAAATTAAGCCCTTCTACATGCGGACCAATGACGACGGCAAAACGGCGACTGCGATGGACGTCCTCGTCCCTGGAGTCGGCGAAATCATCGGCGGGAGCCAGCGCGAAGAACGCCACGACCTTCTCAAAGCCCGCATGGAAGCGGATGGCCTTGATCTCAACGATTACGGTTGGTATCTCGATCTCCGGAAATATGGCACCGTGCCCCACGCCGGCTTCGGAGCCGGCTTCGAGCGCCTCCTTATGTATGTCACGGGAATGCAAAACATCCGCGATGTCATTTCATTCGCGAGGACGCCTGGAAGCTGTGAGTTTTAGGATTTATCGGATGCCGCGATTCTCCCTCTGCTGACCGCTCCTTGAGTTTGTCGAAGTGATGTATCACTTGAAGCTGTTCGGGCGTTCAACGAGTATTACGGTTTGATCGCCGATCGGTTTCCGAGCCTGTTTTAGGCAGTGTTCCACAATCGTCTCGGGACATGCAGGATCTTTTTTTGCCGCCGTCATCGAAGAATCTCCGCTTTATATCAAGATTGGAATCGATGATCAGGAAGCGCAAAAGGATAAATTTACTAAGATATTGATGATGCCTGCGCAGCTGGATATGGATAGATTTGAAAGTGTTTTACCCACATTTTTCAAGATAAGATGGCGTCCCGTCGACGCTTACCTCCGCATGCTTTTTCACTTCGCTGTCTTTTTCTGCCTGACTGCTTCTTTGGCGGCGCAGGTTCCAGAGTTTGCGCAGCGCAGCGAGAGTAATCTGGGGCAGATCGTGGTTCATGGTGGGACGCCCTCGATTCGGGCGGAGATCATTCAAGACACCGAGGCCTTAATTCGTGATCTGGATGCGCTGGTGGACTCTGTTGAGGGTCGAGGGAGTCCGGTCGTGATGGAACTTTATCCTTCAGTGGATGGAAAACCGGGGGCGATCCGGCGTGAGTTGCTCACTTTGCCGGAGGACCAGAATCGCTTGCGTTTTCAAGTGAGCGTCCGCTTTGCCGCGCCTCAAATTTACCCCAAATCCGATCTTAAGAATATCCTTCTCGAAATCTTCCTCGTGGAACGCGGCATCCGCGACGTGGCCACTGACGATCTGCCTGAGAGTTTCACGCTTTCACCTTGGCTCATCGATGGCATCCAGGAAGCGATGGCTTGGAAGAGGAAGAAAGGGAAACGGGGTGTCTATGCCGCGCTTCGAGACAATGGGGGCTGGATGCCGGTATCGGAATTGATTGAGAATAATAAAGTGGTTGGGATGGATTCCCTCAGTCGTGAGCTCTTTCGAGCTTCATCCGGGGCGCTCACGATGGCTCTTCTCGCCCAGCCCGGGGGGAAAAAATCAATGACGGCCTATCTTGCCGAAGCTTCGGGTTTCGAGGGCGAGCCCTTTCAGCTTCTGAGTAAGCATTTCCCTGACGTGAATCTTGGTCGCGAAGGGCTCGAAAAGTGGTGGCTTTCGCAGGTGGCTGCGCTTGCTGAGCCAGGCCTCACCCAGACCATGACGATTCCGGGGACGGACAAGGAACTTACGGACGCACTCAAACTTTACCTGCCGTACGAAACGGGCCAGCTCATTCCCTATGGTATCGAATCCTGGCCTTATGTGATGGACCTGGAAGAAAATAAAGATCGGCTGACGGCCATTCGTCAGGCCTCCGACCTCCTCACGGGGCTTTCATATCGCTGTTTTCCCACTTATCGGACTGTGGTGGGTGGCTACTTGAAAACTCTCTCCGATTTGACAGGAGAGGAACGCGGCCACATTGCGGAGGCGCTCGATAATTTGGAAATGTTTCGTGAAGCGGAGAAGCGCCGCTACGAGCGTCTTCTCGATCTTCTCGATTGGTATCACCTCTCCACCGTCCAGGAGGAAAGCGGCGAATTTGACGACTATCTCCTTATCAAAAAGGAGTTGGAAAAGGCCGAAGTGCCAGTCGATGATCCTATTCTGGAATATCTCGATAAGGCCCAAAAGCTCTTCGAAAAGCGGAAGAACGGTCCGTAAGGATTACAAAGCGCTGATTTCTTTCTCATCGCTCCCGCATTTTTAGGTGCTAATATTAACACAAATGGACCTTCTCACACAATTGGGCCTTGCTCTTGGGTTTGCGACTCTTTCGGGGGTGAATCTCTACCTCACTGTTTTCGTGACCGGTATCGCGGTGCGTTTTAATTGGCTCGATCTGGCGTCGGCCCATGAGCAGTTTACCGTTCTCGGAGATCCTTGGATTTTGGGTGTCGCGGGGGCCTTGTTTTTGATTGAATTCTTTGCCGATAAGATTCCCTGGGTCGATTCGACTTGGGACGTGCTCCACACGGTTGTGCGGCCGGTGGGTGGTATCATGCTGGCGCTTACGGCGCTGGGTGAGCTTGAACCCTCGATGAGCGTGGTAGCGGCTCTTCTCTCAGGAGGAGCTAGCTTGGCAATGCATAGTTTGAAGGCGGGTGGGCGTTTGCTTATCAACCTATCTCCTGAACCGGTTTCGAATGCGGTGGCCAGTGTGACCGAGGACGGGCTTGTGCTGGGAGGACTCGGCTTAATGGCATTTTCACCGGTGATCGGATTCTTTGTTTTCTTGTTCGTTTGTATCTTTGCGGTCTTTGTAACGTCTAAGATCTGGAAGAAGATCACGAGAGGGATCGGAGTTTTGCGGGCGAGGTTTGGGAAGAAGGAACTTGCTCGAAGCTAAGGATCGGTTTGAAACGATTCGTTGTTTGGTCGCGAAGCCGACGTGGGGAGCGGACTAGGTCAATCCAATCAAAAAATAGGATCCGAGCATAAGAATAGAAGGATTGACTAAGCGCTTTGTGACATGCCCATCGCAGGTGGTCCTATTGTTAAGCAGGACCGATGTCGATCAGCCAACCAGGAGGTCCCTCACTGCGGAACGCTTGAGGGCCAATTCCCGCCATTCGTTGACGAGGCGGGATTCTTCAATGACGCCGCAGCCGCTGGGGAGGACGTATTCGTCGCCCTTCCAGCCGATCATGCGGATTGCGACGAGCGCTTCGAACTCGCCATCGCGCATCATCCCGAAGGGAGCGCCGAATTCCGGGGGGCAGCCGAGCCGCTCACGCCATTCTTTTAAGAGGGCCATCGTTTCCGTGGTCCGTGGAAGGGGACCCAGCGCGGGCGTGGGATGCAGTCGCTTGATCAGTTTCTCAGTCTTCTCATGTTGATAGAGTTCGACTTCGATGAGGGTTTGAAAATGGATGAGCTTCCCGAGGTCGATGATTTCACGTTCTTTTTTGCGCACCATTCCGAGGTCGGAAAGTTTGGCGATGAGGGTTTGGGCGACAAACTCGTGCTCGCGGATCTCCTTGTCATCCACAGCAAAAATTCCGGCTTCATCGCTGCGGGCGGTGCCAGCGAGGGCCATGGTATAAATGCGACCGTCGAAGGCTCGAAAAAGAACCTCGGGAGTGGCGCCTAAGAATCCCTCGTTCTCGCTGATCCAGCCGTAGGGACGGAGGGTTTCCGGGGCAGCGAAGAGTCGGTTGAGAAGAGCATCGGGTCCTCCGCTTTTAGCGTGCCCCTTGGCGGTGACCACGGGGACTGACTTTTCGATCACGCCGCGCGAGATGGCTTCGACGACCTCACGAAAGACTTCCGCGAAGGGTGCCGACTCGGGCTCGGTCCAATCGACTTCAAGGGCTGCGGCGTCCGATTGTTCGAGCACTTCCACTCGTGCTGGCAACAGCCAAGGTTCGGGCTCGCTGAGCGCGAAATCGTTCTTGTAAAAAGCCACCCCGGAAAGAGGTGGCTCTGAAGAGGTCGTAAATGGTCCGTGTCCGACGTAAATATCGCCTTCCTTCGTTCCAAATACTGCGCGGTCCATCCTTTCTTACTCGGGCACGCCGTTCTTGATGAGATCGGCAAAAGAGCTAACTTCAAGAGCGGCCCCTCCGACGAGGGCGCCGTCGATGTCTTTCTGGCCGAGGAGTTCAGCGGCGTTGCCTGGCTTCACACTTCCGCCATACTGGATGCGGACTTTTTCCGAGACAGAGATGCCGTAGAGGTCGGTGATGACGGAGCGCACAAATGCGTGGGCGTCCTGAGCTTGCTGAGGAGAAGCGGTCACGCCGGTGCCGATGGCCCAGACGGGCTCGTAGGCGATGACGGTGTCGAGCATCTGCTTTTCGGTGACGTCCTTGAGGCCGTCGGTGATCTGGGTGCGGAGGACTTTCTCCAGCTTGCCGTCTTCGCGCTCTTGCAGAGTCTCGCCGATGCAGAAGATGGGCTTCAGTTCGACTTCGTGCGCCTTGAGAACCTTGGCGTTGATAATAGCATCTGTTTCACCGTAGATCGCGCGGCGTTCGGAGTGGCCCAGGATGACATATTGCACAAAAATTTCCTTCAGCATGAAGGCGCTGATTTCACCGGTGTAAGCACCGTTGTCTTGCTCCGACATGTTCTGCGCTGAGACGCGGACGCGGGACTGGGAGAGAAGCTCGGTGGCCTTGACCAGGGAGACAAAAGGAGGAGCAAGGACAATGTCGACGCCCTTAGGAAGGTCGGCTAGCTTGCTTTCAAAACCACGGATGAAATCCTCGGTGTCAGATGGTCCTTTGTTCAGCTTCCAGTTGGCGGCAATAATGGGCTTCCTCATGTCGAGGACCGCATTAAATGCTGAGGGGACTAAGGGCAAGAGGATTATTGGAGGCTCGGCTTCAGGGCGATTCACACTACCTGAAGTGGAATCAGCGGTGATCTTAATCTAGTATTTGGCATACTTTCGATCTGCATCCCTTTTCGGGCACTTGGATGTGCCTTTACCAGATGAATTTTTTAGGATCTTTGATTAGCTTGCTATAAGTTTATTTTAGGTTTTCTGAGGTAGGCATGACGAATTTTGCGGAGCTTAGGTGACATACCCCCTCGCTGAGAGGTTTAGAACGGTTGTTGAAAGTCCGTGAGATCGCAAATCACGGCTTTGATGAAAGCGGTGGACTTTGGCGTGAAAAGCTCGTGCATAGATTGGGTCGGCATCGAGCCCTGCCCGGTTTTTCTGGGGCAGGTGAACCGGTATCATTGGAGCTTCGATGACCCGGCGCACTTTGAGGGGGAGTTTGGGAGGGTAAGGGATGAGATTAAGCGGGTGATGGAGGTTTATGTGATTGGAGTGAGAGAAGAAATTGGTGTGGGAGGGGAGCGATGAATGTCAGGTTTCACTTTAGACCTTTCGACAGTGATTTCGCGCCAGCGTGGTTCTGGGAGTGGGGGAACCCTTATTTTGTGTGATAGAATCTAAAAGTTTTAGCCGGTCCTGGCAAAATAATTGAATAGAGTTGCATAAAGAAATTGAGGTGGTTTCTTGGCGATAAACCTAATTTGGTCATGAAACGTATTCCATTTCTTGTCAGTCAGATCGTTGCTTTGTCATTGGCCCTCCCAAGCCTTGCTGAAGAAGCTACCGTGACGATTCAGCGAGAGGGGAGATCCGCCACCCTATTGGTAGACGGAAAGCCTTTTGAGGTGAAGGGAGTCGGAGGTGAAGGAGCGCTTGAGCTGCTCCGGGATTCTGGAGGAAATACCGTGAGAACCTGGGGAATCGGGGAGACGACACCCGAGATGCTCGACGAAGCGCATCGACTCGGGCTGAAGGTGGCCTTGGGATACTGGATTGGGCACGAACGGCATGGATTCAGTTACACCGATTGGGGTTCGGTCACCGGACAAGCAGATGCTCTCTTTGCCGCGGTGCGGAAATTTAAGGATCACCCGGCGGTCTTGCTCTGGGGAATTGGCAATGAGATGGAAGGGTTCGAGGCGACTTCGAATCCGGCGATCTACACCCAAATCGAGTATCTCGCGAAGAAAGTGAAGGAGATCGATCCAAATCATCCCGTGATGACAGTTACCGCGGAGATTGGGAAGCGTCAGATTGAGGGATTGAATCGCTTCTGCCCGAGTGTCGATATTCACGGCATCAATTCTTATGGAGGAGTGGTTTCCCTTCCGAAGCGATACAAAGAGGGAGGGGGAGTGAAGCCCTATGTCATCACTGAATTTGGTCCTGCGGGGACCTGGGAGACGGAGCCAAACCGGTGGGGAATGCCAGATGAACTCTCGAGCACGGAGAAGGCTAAATATTACCGCCGAGCGTACGAGACGGTGCATGCGGATCCTCTTTGTCTGGGGAGTTTTGCGTTCATGTGGGGATCGAAGCAGGAAGCGTCCGCGACCTGGTTTGGCCTTCTCCTGCCAAGTGGTGAGAAGCTCGCGGGGGTGGATGAGCTAACTCAGCTTTGGTCCGGGAAACCTGCTGAGAATCTCTGCCCCGTGATTCAATCGATTGCACTGCAGGGGCCCAATCAGCTACTCGATCAAGGGGCGATCATTGAGGTGAAGCTTGAAGCGTCGGATCCGGAAGGCGAAGAGCTAAAGGTCACCTGGGTTCTCGCGGAGGATTGGAAAGAGACTGCCGAGGGCGGTGATGAGCGTCCGGCCCCCCCGACATACTCGGAAGCCATTTTACCTGAATCAACGGACTCGCATGCCCGCATTCAAATCCCTCAAAATGGGGGGACGTTCCGAGTTTATGCCTATGTTGTTGATCCAGCAGGTGGAGCGGCGACCGCGAATGTTTCGATCAAGGTAACGGGAGGAAGAGAGCTGATTTCGGCCAAAAAACTTCCGCTTCCGTTGACGGTTGCCGGGGCTGAAGGAGCGGGCCCGTGGGTTCCTAGTGGTTGGATGGGAGACACGGGAAAGCTGACGATGGAGGAGCTTTCCACGGAGAATCCGAAGGTGGGTGAGCACTGCATCAAGCTAGATTTCACAGCTGACTCGGGCTGGGCCGGGGTGGTTTGGCAGCATCCTTCAGGTGACTGGGGGGATGCGCCGGGCGGGATCGATGCCACGGGTGCCGAAGTGCTTTCTTTCTGGGCTAAAGGTAAAGAGGGAGGAGAGAAGCTCACAGTGGGAATTGGAGTTATCGGAGCCGATAAACCCTATCACGATACCGTAAAGGAGAGCCTTGACCTGACCCTCACAAGCGAATGGGTGCAGCACGAGATTGTTCTTAAAGGCAAAGACCTTTCCCGCGTAAAATCAGGGCTGTTTTTCTCTACCGCCTCGAATGGGAAGCCGTATACATTTTACCTCGACGAGGTCGTGATCAAGTAGGGAAGGCGAACCTGATCGGCGGATCGAGGAGGCTTGAGTGTTGTCCTTAAGATTCGCGGACGACGACCGCTATGAGGGAGAATATGGGATTCGTGATGTTCGAAGCGATTGAGACGGGGAAGCCCCATGGTCTCACGACGCACGCCTTCGCGATCGAGAAGCAGGCCAGCCTTCCCCTTAATGTTTACCCGTTGTCCATTCTCCGGCGTCATCGATAAGGAGAGAGAAAAAAGCCCCAGAAGAAAACTTCTGGGGCTCGAGAAAATGATTGGGGAGAGATGCTTATTTCTTAGGCAGGAGTTTAGCCACGACGGCTTCAACTTCTTTCTTTCCGTAGGAATGACCGTCGACGGTCTTGATGACCTTGCCCTTCTTGTCCTTGGCGATGATGCCGTGGCCCTTGAGTTTGGCTTTTTTGATTTCCTGGGTGCTCTTACCCGCACCGACGAGGACGTTGTTGAAAGTGATTTCCTTACCTTTTGTCTTTTTGAGATCATTCACGATGACCGCGATTTTCGCGCACAATGGTCATCCGTCGAAGTAGTAGTAGGTGAGCGTCGGCTTTTTAGCTTCGACGGTTTTCTCGGCAGCGGATTTCGTCTCTTGGGCTACGACGGTTTCGACGAGGAAGACGGGTGCGATTGCAGCAACGGTCCAGAGCATAATTTTTTTCATCGCTTGAGAGTAGAAGTAATTTCCGAGAATACAATGAGAGATGACGGATGGGAGCTGCGGTTTCCTTCTATCGGGTTTCTTCTCCAGTGCGACAGATTGGCGCACTTCTTTTTCCGGATTGCAGAAATTCTAGCACTCTTGCTTGCGGGTCGAAGAAGTTGGACGAAAGTATCAGATGACTAAAATAAAATCTTTCCTTTCTCTATCGATCATTGGGATGGCTACGCCTTTGGTTGCGTCAATCAATTGGGATGAGTGGCGGGGTCCGACAAGGGATGGAATGGTCCATAAAGGTGCTCAGGTTTGGCCGGAAAAGCTCAGTAAAGAGAATTTCAAGAAGGCGTGGTCGGTTGAATTGGCTGAGGGCTATGCGAGTCCGATCGTTTTTGGCGAACGGGTGTTTACGGTGGAGACGAAGGATAAGAAGGAGGAAATTGTTCGGGCTTTTGATCGAAAGTCGGGGAAGCAGCTGTGGGAGTCGTCTTGGGAAGGCTCGATGAAGGTGCCATTCTATGCCGCGCGAAATGGAAGCTGGGTCCGGAGTACTCCTGCTTGCGATGGGAAATATCTCTATGTCGGAGGAATGAAGGATGTTTTGGTGGCGCTGGATGTGACGACTGGAAAGGTGAAGTGGCGGGCTGATTTCCCTCAGGATGAGGGAACGCAGAAGCCGCAGTTTGGCTTCGTCTGCTCGCCTTTGTTGGGGAAAGACCATCTTTATGCGCAGGTAGGATCGGCACTTCGTAAGATCCGGAAATCGGATGGTAAAACAGTTTGGAAGACGCTGGAGGACGGCCGGGCGATGTTTGGGGAGGCCTTTTCCTCGCCGACGAGGACAACGATTGGAGGGAAGGATCAGATTTTGGCGCAGACGAGAACTCTCCTGGCAGGAGTGAGTCCTAAAAATGGTAAGATTTTGTGGTCCACACCGGTGAAAGCTTTTCGGGGAATGAATATTCTGACTCCGACCCCGATTGGTGACCGTGTTTTTACGGCGAGCTACGGTGGGGGGACGTTCTGGTATGAGGTGAAGGCAAACGAAAAGGGTCAGTCGGTGACGGAGCTTTGGAATGACAAGGTGGAAGGAAATATGTCTTCTCCGGTAGTGATCGACGGGAAGGTTTATCTTCATGGGCGGGACAAGCGCTTTCATTGTATTGATCCCGAGGCGAAGAAGATATTGTGGTCGACGGATAAAAAGTATGGGGATTACTGGTCGATGGCGGTGAATGGGAGTCGGATTTTGGCTTTGGACAACCGTGGAATTCTTTTGTTGATCGAAGCTGATCCAGGTGGTTTCAAGTTGGTCAGTGAGTTGGAGGTCACTGGAAGTCCCACCTGGGCTCACATAACGATTTGTGGAGATGAGGTCTTTGTAAGAGATCTCAAGGGTTTGACTTCGTATCGATGGAAGTAAGCGCTTGGTGCTTTGGGATCAGGGGAATATGCGGTATATTCTCTTGGGAAAATTTTACTGTTGGACACTCCAAGGAGATTGTTTTCAATAGCCCCGCAGAACCTTGGAAAAGGGCGAACTCTCAAAATTGTAGCTTAAAAAAAAATGTCAGAAGAAGGTAAATGTCCGGTGATGCACGGTTCATCCGTTGCTTGGAAAGGGATGACCAACCGTAATTGGTGGCCCAATCAACTCAACGTGGGACTCCTGCGTCAAAACTCCACCCTTTCAGATCCCATGGATGGAGATTACGATTATGCTGAGGAGTTCAAGACTCTCGATCTCGCAGCGGTGAAAAGAGATCTCACGGATCTGATGACCGATTCGCAGGACTGGTGGCCGGCTGACTATGGTCATTATGGCCCACTTTTCGTCCGGATGGCTTGGCACAGTGCCGGCACCTACAGAACGGGTGACGGACGCGGGGGCGCGACTTCAGGGTCACAACGCTTTGCGCCGCTTAACAGCTGGCCGGACAATGCGAACCTCGACAAGGCGCGTCGCCTTCTTTGGCCCATCAAGCAGAAGTATGGTCGTAAGATTTCCTGGGCGGACCTCATGGTGCTGACTGGAAATGTCGCGCTCGAGTCCATGGGCTTTAAGACCTTCGGATTTGCAGGTGGCCGTGCTGATGTCTGGGAACCGGAAGAAGATATTTATTGGGGTCCTGAAAGCGAGTGGTTGGGTGACGCACGTTACTCTGGAAATCGCGAACTTGAAGCGCCTCTTGCGGCGGTTCAGATGGGTCTTATTTATGTGAACCCTGAAGGTCCGAATGGAAACCCCGACCCTCTTGCTTCAGCGAGAGACATCCGTGAGACTTTTGGTCGCATGGCGATGAACGACGAAGAAACGGTTGCTTTGATCGCAGGGGGTCATACCTTTGGAAAAGTCCATGGTGCGGGTGATGCGGGACTTGTGGGACCTGAGCCGGAGGCTGCTCCCATAGAGGAGCAAGGCCTTGGTTGGATTAGCAGTCATGGCTCTGGAAAAGGCGTCGATGCCATCTCCAGTGGACTTGAAGGAGCTTGGACGACCGAGCCTGCAAAGTGGGATAACGAGTATCTTGAAAACCTCTTTAACTACGAGTGGGAGCAGACCAAGAGTCCGGCGGGCGCAACTCAGTGGATTCCGAAAAATGGTGGTGGTGCCGGAAGTGTTCCGGACGCTCATGATCCTTCCAAGAGTCATCAGCCCATCATGCTCACCTCTGACATCGCGCTGCGTGAGGATCCGACTTACGGTCCGATTTCCAAGCGTTTCAAAGAGAACCCGCAAGAGTTCGCCGATGCCTTTGCCAAAGCTTGGTACAAACTGATGCACCGCGACATGGGGCCGATTCAGTGTCTTCATGGATCTGAAGTGGCTCCCGAGCAACTTTGGCAAGACCCGGTCCCGGCTGTTGATCACGAATTGGTCGATGATTCCGATGTCGCAAATCTTAAGGAGCAGATTCTCGCTTCCGGTTTGAGTATTTCCCAGCTTGTTTCCACAGCATGGGCTTCTGCTTCCACCTACCGTGGCACGGACCGTCGTGGTGGTGCCAACGGTGCACGCATTCGTCTTGCTCCTCAGAAATTCTGGGAAGTTAATCAGCCAGGCCAGCTAGGAACCGTTCTTGCGGCTTTGGAGAAGGTTCAGTCCGACTTCAATGGCGCGCGGTCCGGTGGTAAGAAAATTTCCCTCGCCGATCTAATCGTTCTCGGTGGCTGTGCCGCTGTCGAAGCGGCCGCGAAGAAGGCTGGAAATGATTTGACCGTTTCATTTACGGCAGGCCGGACCGACGCCTCAGAGGAACAGACCGACGTTGAGTCCTTTTCGGTGCTTGAGCCCGCTTACGATGGCTTCCGCAATTACATTGGTAAGAAATACGGGTGGTCTTCAGGTGCGATGCTCATCGACAAGGCGCATCTTCTGACACTTACAGCTCCGGAAATGACGGTTCTCGTCGGCGGGCTTCGTGTGCTTGGTGCCAATGTGAATGGAGCTCAGGAAGGCGTCTTCACCGACCGTCCTGAGACATTGACGAACGACTTCTTCACTAACTTACTCGATATGGGTACGAAGTGGGAGAAAGCCGAGGGTGCGGAGAATCTCTTTAACGGGCTCGACTACGAGAGCGGTGAGCAAAAATACACGGCAAGTGATGTCGATCTGGTCATGGGTTCGGATTCACAAATCCGTGCGCTTTCCGAGGTCTACGCCACCGATGATTCGCAGGCTAAGTTCGTGAGCGACTTTGTTGCGGCTTGGACCAAGGTGATGAATCTTGATCGTGTTGATTTGAAGTAATTCCGGTAACGATTTCGTTTTTTAAGCCCGCTTTGTGCAGAGTTACATTGCGGGCTTTTTTCATCTCGACGCCGGTATAATTGGCGAACTCGACGCCATGGCGGCTGTTGTTTTGATTGCGGACCGACATGTGAGGATCGGAGAAGAGATCGGGATTTGCGAGTGGAATGGGAATGTTGACTTCTGGGCCCTTGAAGCTGGAAGAAATCCTCTTGCGTGATGGGAAAAATCTCCCAGCCTTTAAAAGATATCCGAAACGATTCCTCTTTGCTTTACGAGATTTTCTCCTGAAGAGATGAAAAAACGGGCCGGTTAATTGCAGTCACTCGTTGAAAATGAGGCGCTCGGTGAGGGATTTTTCCTCAGAGGAAATTCCCGTCGGAGTGTTGGAAACTTGCATCGAAATCGCGGGGCTGGCTCCCTGTGGGGCGAACCAGCAAGGGTGGCACTTCGCGATCGTGAGGAGTGCGGAGGTGAAGCGTCAGATCCGAGAAGCGGCGGAAGCCGAGGAGCGTGAATTTTATGATTCACGAGCTCCCCAGGAATGGCTCGATGCGCTCGATCATTTGGGGACGGATGCGCGGAAACCATTTTTAGAATCTGCACCGGCGCTGGTGGCGATTTTTCAAAAATCACGCGTGAACGATGGAGAAGAGAAAGTCTATTATCCGAAGGAATCGGTGGGGCTGGCGAGCGGCTTCCTCATTTCAGCTCTGCACCAAGCGGGTTTGGCGAGTCTCACTCACACCCCGAGCCCCATGAAGTTTCTCAATGAGGTTCTGGAGCGACCGGCTGCGGAGAAACCCTTTCTCTTACTGGTGGTGGGTTATCCTACTGATGGGTGTCAGGTTCCGAAGATCAGCAAACATGTGTTGGAGGAAATATCGTCCTATCACTAGAGTTTTGCCCACTGCTCTTTGGCGGCGTCGACGAAGGCTTTCAGGAGCTTGGCTTAGCGTTCGTCGTCGGCAACAAGCATTTCGGGGGGGCATTGCACGCCGATGGGGAAGCGGCGTGAGGTCTTTTTTATGATGACTCGACTAACGGGCACTCAAACAATATCTCCTTGTCGAAAATGGTCCAGGAGAGATGGTCTTCATCGTGAAACCCTACGTTAAGCTTGCGGAGTCCAAGATGCCCGATGGTACCCATTATTCGCTCCATCAGCATGACGGGAAAATTTACCTCAAATACAATGGATTTGAGCTGATGAGCACGGCGCTCACGTTTTCGGAGCAGATGCTTGCGGATGTAGGATGTGGAGCCTTGCTTGCGGACTCGCCTTCCCGGCCCGCGCATCCAAAAGTATTGATCGGAGGTTTGGGACTTGGATTTACACTAAAGAGAACTCTGGAGTTGGTTGGAAGCCCAGCCACGGTGGATGTCGCCGAGCTGATGCCGCCGCTGATTGAATGGAATCGAACCTTCTTGGTGGAATACAATGGGCCGCTTTTGGAGGACCCCAGGACAAAGATTATTCAAGGGGACCTTTTCGATATCGTTTCGGGAAAAAATCCAGGGAGTTACGATTCTCTCCTTTTGGATATCGATAACACGCCGGATGATTTGATTACTTCGGGGAATTCCCGTCTTTATACTCCGGAGTTTCTGCAGAAGTTGAAAAAGGTGATCACACCGAAGGGCTGCATTGCTTATTGGCTGTCGGAGCCCGCTCCGAAATTTAAAAAACTTTTGGCCAAGGCTGGGTTCTTGATCGAGGAGCTGGCTTCCAAGCCGCACGAGAAATCAAAGCGCTCACGGCATTGTCTCTTGGTGGCGCGCCGGAAGTCCTAAGGTTCCTCGATCCAGATTTGGGAGGAGTGACGTTCGGGGATTTCGGCGGGTCGATGGGTGTAGGTGAGAGGGCTGTTCGTTCCCTTGAAAGCATCGGGATGTTAAGCGCTGATGTGGGAGGGGGCGCTTTTTTGTAAAGAGGTGGTTAAGGAAGAATTGAGAGAGATCGACGAACTATCCTCTTGATTCACGATGGCAAATGGAGGGATGATTCTGGTAACCGAATGAACCGATGAAATTACGACTGACTTCTCTGCTGGCTCCAGTTTCTCTGTTATTAGCAGCCTCACTCTTGATCGGACAGGAAGCGACGGGTCCTGGTGGAGAAAAGAGTGTGAAGCCAGGGATCAACGAACGGTTTCTTGATCCTGAATTGAAGGTCGATGACTGGCTGAAGCGATTTGAAGTGGAAAGCCGAGAGACCTTCTTCGAGCGACACAAGGTGGTCGAATCCTGCGGAATCAAGAAAGGGATGGCGATTGCGGACATCGGGGCCGGAACCGGGCTTTACACGCGACTTTTTGCAAAAGAAACCGGCCCCGACGGTTGGGTCTACGCGGTTGATATTTCCGCTCCTTTTTTGAAGCATATTGTGGCCCGCGCGCAGCAGGAGGGTCAGGAAAATATTAGTGCCATTTTGAGTCCAGAGAACGTCACCCCACTCCCTGCTAACTCGCTTGATATGGCGTTTATTTGCGACACTTACCATCACTTCGAATATCCCAAGGGGACGATGGACTCCTTGCTGCGCGCTTTGAAAAAAGGGGGTGCTTTGGTTGTGATCGACTTTGAGCGAATCGAGGGAAAAACCCGAAAATGGACGATGGGTCACGTGCGCGCTGGCAAGGAGGTTTTTCGCAAGGAAATCGAAGATGCGGGACTGACCTTTGTGGAAGAAGTAAAACTTGAGGGCTTGAAGGAGAACTACTTTCTTCGCTTTCGCAAAGAGTAATGGCACGGATCCCCGGGAAAGGCTTCGGCTTCTGGACGCTGACCTTTTTGGTCGTGGCCAACATGATTGGGGCCGGGGTCTTTACGACTTCTGGTTTCACTTTGGCCTCGCTGGGTGATCCTTGGATAGTCTTGCTAGCTTGGTTCGTCGGGGGATTGGTCGCGCTGTGCGGGGCATTTAGCTACGGAATTCTGATTCAGCGGATGCCGGCCTCGGGCGGCGAATATGTCTTTCTGTCCAGGGCGGTACATCCTTTCGCGGGATTTATGGCGGGTTGGATCTCGCTTCTGGCAGGATTCAGCGGAGCGATTGCCTTCGCCGCTGTGGCGTTGGAGAGTTATCTGCCGGGTGATTTTCCCGCGAAACTTCCAGCAGTCGGTGTCGTTGTTTTGGGAGCCGCACTTCACGGAGGAAGACGATGGCTGGGAGTGGGTGTTCAAAATACGGCGGTGATCTTGAAGCTTCTTCTTCTCGGGATCTTTCTGGGTTGGGGAGCGACTTCAATCGATTGGGGGAGTGACTCCACACGATCATTTCAAACGGAGGGAGGTTTCCTCGCTTTCGCGCAAGCCTTGGTATGGATTTCCCTGAGCTATTCAGGCTTTAATGCTGCCGTCTATGTTGCCGGTGAAGCGACTTCGCCCCTTATCGTGGCACGTGCGCTTGTCACGGGAACCGCGGTGGTGGTGCTTCTCTACCTCCTCCTAAACGCGGCCTTCGTCTTGGGCGCACCAGCAGCGGAGATCAGCGGACAAGCCGATGTAGCAGCGGTGGCCGCAAGGTGGATCGGCGGAGCGGGCTTCGAATTCTTCACGAGGGTCGTCATTTCAATTGCCCTCCTTACCTCGGTTCTCAGCATGATGATGGCGGGGCCCCGAGTTTATGGGAAGATGGCCGAGGATGGCGTGATTCCAAAGATTTTCGTCCTCCGCGAAGACCGCGTATGGCCTGCGGTGCTCCTGCAAATGGGCCTGGCGCTCTTACTCATTTTCGTAGGAACCCTACAGGAGCTTCTCGCCTTCCTCGGGCTCACTCTGTCCCTGACTGCTGCGGTCACCGTAGGTTCGCTTTTCTTCGGTAAACGTGTTCGCGGTTGGGCGGCCCTCCCTCCTGCCCTTTTCACCTTAGCAACCCTCACTGCTGCGTCCCTCCTGATCGTCCATGACCCGGGACAAGCCCTTGGGGCTTCAATTTCGTTGGTGCTCGGAGGGATCGCGTATCGTCTGACGCGGTGAGAGCTGAACCGCTCTACGACGAGCGGCGAGCATTTCGGCCTTCGTCGATGAGATTCCAGAAGTGCTTGGAATCGGCGAGCGCTTCGTCTTCGCCCAGAGGGAGCTTGGAGCGGAAGAGGAAGTCGGAAAAGGTTCCCTTGTGAAGGACTCGGTGGACAATGACCTGTTCGGGGCCGGCTTCGAAATAGAAGCGCCAGTCGGCGGAGCGGAAGCGGTAAAGGGTGACGCCATTACGCTCCATCTTTCCGAAGCGCTCGTCATCGAGATTATCCATGTCCTCCTCGGTTACCTTGAACTCATCGAGGAGCTCAAGTTGTTCGAGGGTGCCGAGCTGGGAAATTTCGGCAGCTGAGATTTCGTTGAAGACGATTTGGAGCACGGGGATAGTGTAGCGGAGGATGGACGATGGGAAAAGGTGGATTTGCCGTTGAGGTGAAGAAGTAGTTAGTGTTTGTTCTTAGGAAGGATGACGGTTTGGAAAGAGAATCGACTTGAGCTGGCGCTGCGAGCCTCGAAGGAAGGGATCTGGGACTGGAGTCTTGAGCGTGGCACGATGGTTTATTCGGCCTGGGCGCTCCGCTTCTTGGACTATCGTCGGAAGGACATGCCGCATTTGATTGAAGACCGTGAGACGATCATGGATCAGGCTTCGGCGGCGGCGGTGGATGAGGCGCTGCAGGAGGTGCTGGATGATGAAAGTGATCTTTTTTCCGCGGAACCCCGGGTGAAGACGCGCCGTGGAGAGTGGAAATGGCTCCGCCTGCGAGGAACGCCGGTCCGCGATGATGAGGGGAAGCTCATTCGTCTGGTGGGAAGTGTCATTGATATTTCGAAGCGCAAGACGGCGGAAAAAGCGCTGAAAGAGGAGCGGGCGTTTTTGCGAACGTTGATCGATAACATTCCCATGAATGTTTATTTTAAGGATCAGGATTCCCGCTTCGTGATGGCGAACACGCCGACGGCCCGGAAGATGGGCTTGTCGAGTTGGGAGGAGCTTACTGGGAAGGGCGATACTGATTTTTTCTCGAAGGAACACGCGACGATTGCGGCGCAACGGGAGAAAGAAATCATGAATACGGGCGAGGCCCAGGTGGACATGATGGAGCACGAAACCTGGGAAGGAAGAGCAGACACCTGGGTGATCAGCACGAAAAAGGCGTGGATGGATTGGGAAGGGAAAGTGAAGGGAACCTTCGGGGTGACCAATGATGTTTCCGAATTGGTGAGAGCGCAGAAGGCACAAGAGGAGGTCTCTCTAAAGTTACAGGCACTGAATCAGGAAGCGGAGGAAGAACGCCACTTGATGCGCCTGCTGATCGACAATGTGCCTTTGAATGTTTATTATAAGGATTTGGATTCTCGCTTTGTCGTGGTGAACGCCGCGACGGCGAAGTGGCTGGGAATGGAGAGGCCTGCAGCTCTGCGGGGGAAGAGGGATCGGGACATTTTTTCAGAGGAGCACTGGAGTAAGGCGGAAGCGGATGAGCAGAGGATCATTAAAACCGGAGAGCCTCTGGTCGGGAGCTTGGAAAAGGAAACCTGGGGAGGGAAGCAGGACACCTGGGTGATGACGTCCAAGTATCCTTGGCGCAATGAGGCGGGTGAGATTTTTGGGACCTTTGGGGTCTCCAGTGACGTGAGCCTTCTGGTGAAGGCGCAGCGAGAGTTGAATGAAGTAGCGACGAAGCTGGCGAAGAAGAACAAGGAGATGGAGGAAGAGCTGAGCCTCGCCCGCGAAGTGCAGCAGGCGCTTATTCCCGAGACGCTGCCTTCATTTAAATCTGAGAATTTTTCGCTTCGATTTAAGCATCTTTATCGGCCTGCGTCGGAACTAGCGGGTGATTTTTTTGAGGTAATTCCACTTTGCGATGATAAGGTGGGCTTCTTCGTTTGCGATGTCATGGGGCATGGGGTTCGTTCTGCTTTGATCGTTTCAATGCTTCGCGGACTTATTGAAAAGCAGGCTGAGTCGAGCGGCGAAGTCAGCGAGTTTCTCACCGGGCTGAATGACGGGCTCTGTCACTTGTTGGAGGAAAGTGGGATCACGATCTTTGCTACAGCGGTATTCGGGATCGTGGATCTGAACGATGAATCGGTGGAGCTTGGTTTGGCGGGGCATGCCAGCCCGGTTGCGGTCTTTGATGATGGGGTGCGTCAACTTAAGCCACCTAAAAAGGCTCGAGGACCCGCTTTGGGGATGGTGGCCGGGGTCCAGTATGGCTCGGTAAAAGCTGAGCTTACGGGACTAAAGAGGATGATCTGCTTCACCGATGGCTTGTTGGAAGCTGAAAACGAGAAAGGGGAGGAGTTCGGCTTGGAGCGCTTCATTGAGGTGGTGGAACGAGGTGGACGTATCGATGTTTTGCTGGAGCGACTGGTGAAGGCAGGGATTGAATTCTCCGGGGAAGAAGTGTTTGATGATGATGTCTGTTTATTGGGATGGGAGGTGAAGCGATGAGCGAAGAAGATGAGGTAAAGGACCGTTTGGAGTTGGCCTTGAAGGCGTCCAACGAGGGAGTTTGGGATTGGGATCTTCAGAAGGATGAAATCTTTTATTCGAATCGGGTGCTGCGGTTTCTTGGATACGGGCGCCATGATGTGCCTAACATTTTTTCAGATCCCAAGAGATTCGTGCATCCGGACGACCGTGAGGAATGGACCCGGTTGCTTGATTTAGCGCTGAGCGGGGAAAACGAACTCTTCGCGATGGAAGCGCGGATTCAGATAGAGGGCGGAGAATGGTGTTGGTTCCGCATTCGTGGAGTGGTGCGACCAGACGACGAGGGAAAGATGGTTCGCATGGTCGGAAGCGTTATCGATATTTCCCAACGTAAGGAAGTGGAAGCTGCGCTCGAAGAGGAGCGGTCACGGATTGATCTACTTCTTGAGAGTGTTCCCGTGAATGTTTATCTTAAGGATCGAGAATCATGCTTTGTGCGGGCCAATGGATCAACCGCCGAGCGGATGGGAGCGTCATCTGTTGAGGAGTTGATTGGAAAATCAGACCGCGATTTTTTCGGTTCCGAGCATGCCCAAGAGGCGCGCGACGTGGAGCTGAAGATCATGGAAACTCTGGAAGGTCAGGAGGACGTGATGGAGCACGAAGTCTGGGAGGATGGTCACGAAACCTGGGTGATGGTGACCAAGATGCCGTGGATGGGCGTTGACGGCGAAGTGATGGGGACATTTGGGGTCACCAATGACGTGACGGAATTGGTAGAGGTTCAGAATCGTTTGGCTGATGATATGGCACAGCTTGCCGGGATCAATCAGGTGATCGAGGAGGAGAGGCATCGGATTAGGCTGCTCATCGATAGCATCCCGATGTTCGTCTATTTCAAGGATCTGGATTCTCGTTTCAAGCTGGTGAATCAGGGAATGTCGAACTTGTTGGGGCTGCCCACTCCGGCGGATGTGGAGGGAAAGCATGACCGGGATTTCTTTGGGCATGAACTTCATGAAATGGCGGATAGGGACGAGAAGCGTATTATTGAGACCGGGATGCCGATGCCAACCAAGCTCGAAAAGCTTACCTGGAAGGACGGGCACTCTACTTGGTCTCTTGTTTCCAAGTTCCCTTGGTATGATCAATCAGGCGAGCTTGTGGGAACCTTTGGAGTTTCCGGGGACGTCACGGAATTGGTGCAAATTCGGGACCAAATGGCCGCGGTTGCCTTAATGTTGGGTCGGAAAAACGAGGCCATGGAAGAGGAGCTTCAATTGGCAAGAGAAGTGCAGCAAGCGGCCATCCCGAGATGTCTTCCTACGATTCAAGGAGGGGGAGGCGAGGCGATCTTTTCTCATCGCTATGAACCAGCAACGGAACTGGCGGGCGATTTTTTTGAAGTTCTTCCGATGGAGAATGGAAGGGCTGTATTTCTGGTCTGCGACGTGATGGGCCATGGGGTGCGCGCCGCGCTCATCGTCTCAATGTTGAGAGGTTTGTTGGAAAAAGGGCGCGGATTGAGAGGGGAACCTGGTCCCTTTTTGGAAGGATTGAACAAGGGTCTGTGCCATTTGCTGGAGCGGACAGGACTGACGATGTTTGCGACGGCGGTCTATGGAGTGGTGGATACCGAGGCGAAGGAGATTCGTCTGGCGTCTGCGGGTCATCCCACGCCTCTTGTGCGTCGAAAGGAGAAAGTAGAGCTTCTTGAGCTTTCAAAGGGCTCGAAGGGACCGGCTCTTGGGCTGATGTCCGCTGCGGTTTATGGGGAAACAGTTCTTTCCTTTGATGAAATGGACGGGATCTGGTGCTTCACTGATGGAATCTATGAGATCGAAAATGCAGATGGCGAGGATTTCGGCACGGAGAGGATGGCATCGCACTTGTCAAAAGGCGGCACGATTGAATCCTTGGTAGAAGAAGCCCGCTCCTTCGCTATCGATCAGCGATTTGATGATGATGTTTGTGTGCTCGGGCTTGAGCTTCGGCGATCCTATGATATGGAAACGGCGACTTGAGCGAGAAAATTGCCATCATGACCTCCGGCGGAGATGCCGCCGGAATGAATCCAGCTATCAAATACGCGGCAACGTATGCTAAGAAGTGCGGGCTGAGCCCTTATCTAGTGGAGTGGGGACTCCGTGGACTAATTGAGGGCTGGGTTAGAGAGGCGACTCCGGATCGGCTTGCGGGAATTATTCATCGAGGGGGAACCGTTCTCGGGTCCTCGCGTTCCAAGCGTTTCTATGAATACGAGTTCCGCAAACAGGCATTTGAGAATTTGCAACATCATGGGATCACGAAGCTCATTGTGATTGGCGGCGATGGCTCGTTTAGTGCGCTCAATCAATTTTATGCGGACTTTGAAGTCCCCTTCGCCGGGATTCCAGCGACGATCGACAACGATATTCCGGGGACTGACTACTGTCTTGGGGTTGATACGGCACTCAATATGATCCGCCAGAGTGTCGATAGTATTCGCGATACGGCGTCATCCTTTTCAAGGGCTTTTGTGATTGAGACGATGGGTCGCCACTGCGGCTATCTCGCGATCACCTCGGCTCTGGCCAATGGTGCGGACGTTTGTCTGGTGCCTGAGGTAGCCTACGATCTTGATTCCATTGCGGAACGTCTAAGGATGCAAAAGAAGCAGGGGCAGAAGTATGTTTTAGGAATTGTCGCCGAGGGCACCGGAATGGGGGACACGCTCACTCGCTGGATGGGCGAAGCGCTGGGGATGGACGCCCGTCTCACGGTCCTTGGTCACGTGCAGCGTGGGGGCTCGCCGACGGTTTATGATCGTGTGATGGCTCATAATTTTGCAACGGCAGCTATCGATGGCTTGCTGGCAGGCGAACGAAATAAAGTGGTGACGTTTAAAGACGGCCACATTGGGAGCAGCTCGATTTCCGAAATTGCTGCCGCGAAGCACCTTGTAAATCCCTCGCTGGTGAAATTGTGCGAGGAATTAAGCAACTAATACTCACGATCTAGGAGGTAGTGGGCGATTTCTTCCAGACGGGAGGATTTTTTACCGAAAGTAGAAAGTGCTGCGAGAGACTTCTTGGTCAGACGTTGGGCTTCTTTCTTTGATTTCTCGAGGCCGATGATGGAAGGATAGGTGGCCTTATCGACCGCTTCATCTTTTCCCGCAGTTTTTCCAAGCTTCTCGGTGGATTGCGTGACGTCGAGGATGTCGTCGATCACTTGGAAGGCCAGGCCGAGATTGTAGCCGAAGTCCGTCAGGGCTTCTAGCTGCCGTGGGGTGGCATTGGCCGTCATTCCGCCAAGTCGCAGTGAGGTGGTGAGGAGTGCGGCTGTTTTATTTTCGTGAATCCGGACGAGCTGTGCCTTCCTGAGATTCTCTCCTTCGCCTTCGAGATCGAGAACTTGTCCACCGATGAGTTTTCTAGACCCTCCGCAGACGGAGAATTCCAGAAGGACCTCTTTTAAGGAGTAGCGCTTCGTGGGGGGAGTCTCGGCGAGAATGGTGAAGGCCTCGGTGAGCAGGGCGTCTCCGGTGAGGACGGCCATGCCTTCACCATATACCTTATGAGATGTGGGGCGTCCCCGGCGAAGGTCGTCGTCGTCCATCGATGGCAGGTCATCATGGACAAGGGAGTAGGTGTGCATGATCTCGACTGCGCAAGCGGGTGGCAAAGCGGCCTCTTCTTCTCCTCCGCAGGCCTCAGCTGCGGCGAGAGTGAGAATGGGGCGCAGTCGTTTTCCCCCGGCAAAAATCGAATAGCGCATCGCCTCGTGGAGGGTGGCCGGTCGGACCTTGGCTCGAGGTAGAAAAAAATTCAGTGCAGTATCGACTGATTTTTGTTGGGCTTTCAGGTAATCTTTCAGATCGCTCACGTAAGTGTTCTAAAGGCAGACTTGAAAATGCCAAACCTCGAAAGTTGGGAATCTTACTTGCGCCAAAATCAAGAGCCGCGAAGCTCGCAGAGATGAAACTAAAAGCTATTCTCTTTTCCCTTCTGGCCACCGTGGGACTTCATGCGGATTCCTTGGGCCTAGGCACGCCTCTTCCTGCAGTAAGTGGGAAAAATCAAGCAGGGGAGAAAGTGAAGCTTATACCAGCCAAGGATCACGAATGGCTTTTAGTATTTTTCTACCCAAAAGCGCTTACCGGCGGATGAACCAAGCAGGTTTGCTCGGTGCGGGACGCATTCGAAACATTGACAGAGAAAAAGGTGACGGTTTTTGGAATTTCCACAGATAAGGCGGGAACCCAGAAGAAGTTCGTCGATCAAAACAAGCTTTCTTACGATCTTATTGCGGATACCGAGGGAGATGTGGCCAAGGCATTTGGGGTCCCTCTCAGGTTTGGAGGTAAATTTGCAGCCCGCTCGGCATTCTTGTTTAAGGACCAAAAACTGGTCTGGAAGGACGAAAAGGGGGCGACAGCGACTCAGGGTGAGGATGCTCTCAAGGCAATTAAGGATGTCGAGAAGGGCGTGAATAAGTGATAAGAGCTTAAAAACCGTGTTCTTCCAGAGCTAGAACCTCAAAATCACGGGGTTTTAAGGCTTTAATATAAAAGTGTTGTAAGGGCGTGCATCGAGATCCGAGCTTAGCTGCGGCCATGCCATTAAATGAAACTATGGACCGGATCTCTTCTCCTGCTCAGGCCCAGTAAGGAGAGCGCGTAAACGCTCAGCTCTAAAGACGGCCAGCGAGCACTTTTTCAAGTAATAATCGCTGCCTGACTAGGATCGGCGAGAGAGAAACGACAACTCCGGATGTCTTTTCAGCATCTCGATGGAGTTTCAGTATTTTCTGATCCTCATCGATTTCGAAGCTATCGATCTCTGTCCAGTAAATGAGATTGAGATTCGTCTCCGGCTTTCGAATTGGAAAGATTTCTATCCCCATGGGAGTACAAATCAAATAGGCGTGCCTGGTGCATCGAATCGCCAAACGGAGAAAAAGAAAGGAGAGGAGGAAGAGCGGTAGTGGCATCCACCATTGAAAGGATGGGTGATCCAAGGCCCAGGTGACTGTGATGAGCAGGCCGAAGGCCATCGAGACCGCTCCCACTGTGAAGAAACCCTGCGCCTGTCCGGCACGGGTAAAGCGGATTTCCTTGTGAGGTTCAGCGAGGTCTTTCGGAGAGGCCATATTCGTTTAAAGGTCGTCGTCCACTATCTTGCTTCGGCCTAATTTTTTCCAATGCACGACATTATTATCGGAGCTTGGGCTTAGACGTCGATGACATTTCCATCATCTAATTTTGAGGGAGGCTGTTCCTCGGGTGGTTGGAAACCGGGAGTGACGACCTTGATCCGTGATTTGAGCCCTTCGGCAAAGCGATCTCGAATAAGAGCCCGGACCGGCGGAATGAGGAGCAAGAAGCCCACGGTATCGGTCAAAAATCCCGGAGTCAGAAGAACGGCTCCGGCGATCAGGATGAGAATTCCATCCATTGCCTCCTTGTGGGGCATTCTACCTTCGCCCGTGGCCTGCTTGAATTTTTGCATCGCGAGCCGCCCTTGGGATTTAGTCAATGCGGCCCCGATGAAGGCGGTGATGATGATGATCGCGATAGTTTTTGGGACGCCGAGCCAGTCACCCAGGGTCATGAAGAGATAAAGCTCTGCAATGGGAACTAGGATAAAAAGGAGCAAGAGACGTCCGAACATGTCACGCGAAGAGTAAGCCCGCTCAGGAGCATTTCCACTGTTATTCCATTCCTAATTTAGGATCGTAGTTGAACGCCAATCTGGTAATTCGAAATGATCCCGCTGCGAATTATTGCACTCCTCCTTGGTCTTTTCATTTTCGTGGGAAGTGCGGCGGAGCTGCCACCTCAGGTGAAAGTAATCCAGCTCAAATTGAAGGAGAAGACTGAGACCTCGAACCAAAAATTTCTGGATGGACGCGATCAGCTCGTCACGGAATACACCCAAAAAGAAAAATTCATCTGGGCCATTCAGGCGAAGGATGCTCGTAATTTATTCGCACAGGGGAAACCGAATCCTGATCAGAATCTCCCGCGGGCTGTGAAGGTGATCCTCACTCAGCAAAAGAAGATGCGAGGCAGCTTAGACCGTATCTACATGACCGAGTTGGAGCGAATTCGGCAATCTTTTGTAAAGAAAGGAGATCTCAATGCCGTGAATCAAAGCACTTTTTAGTCGCTCAGATCGAAGCGGAGGCCGGGCGGGATGCCGGACTCGCGGAGCTATCAGTGAAGTGCAGCGTAAATTTTGAAGTGAACTACAATGAGGATTTGGATCGCGCCTGTGAGATTTTGCGGCAGGCGATCCAGAATAGTCCCCATATTTTGCCAGACACCGCGGAAGCCATCGTTCGTTCCCTGTGGGATGAGGAAGGTGGGCACATGCTCTCGGGGATCCTTCTCGAAGGACGTTAGCGTATCGAAGATGTGAGAAACCGGAGCAAGATTCGTTCGACGGTCCTCAAGAATATCACGAAGGCCTGTCAGCAAAACGAGATCACGCTCGCCTCGCCGAGAGTTCGGGTGGAGGCCGTTTAGGAGAGATGAAACGGCGTTCTTTTTTAGCAAGCTCCACTCTCGCGGGACTACCATTTATCAGTCGGGCTGAAACAGCTTACCTGCGATCACATGACTCGAGTTCGAATGGTCGATGGTGCGGGCAAGGTCATTGATTCAAATGACGATCCTGATCTCCTCTGGGTCTATCCCCGTCTTCAGGCTCTCAAGAAGAGGTATGATTCCGAGAACTTGATTCGGCATTCACAGTCGGTGCGACCGATTGACTAGCTTGAGAGGAATCCGGCGATGCGCGCTTTGGGTCGTCCGATGATGGCCTTGTCGCCTTTGACTAAAACAGGACGTTGCAGGAGCTGCTTGTGCTTTACGAGAATGTCGACAACCGCCTTTGGATTGCCCACGTAGTCGTCGGGATTGAGTTCCAGTTTCTTGAACTTCGAATCTTTTCGTACTAGATCCTCCACGGGATCTTCCAGTGCTTTGACGATTTTTGTGAGTTCTTCTTCCCCGGGAGGGGTCTTGATGTAGAGGATCACTTCGTGGTCCACTCCGAGTTCCTTGGCGACCGCCAGGGCATTATCAGAGGAGCCTCAATGGTTGAAATGGTAAATTGTTACTTTCGACATGACTGAGATTTATGGAGGGGAGGAACGATGGTCAAGGGTGCGTCGTTGAGGAGAGAATCAATTTGTCAAACGGTTGAAGCTTTGGGGGTAGAGGGCTTTACGGATGACCCAGAAGTTCTTGTAACTGCCAAGTTCGGAATCCTCGAAGCGATTTGTGCTCATAGAGCGCTGAGATCGAGAGGTCCCATTCGTCCAGAAGTGCTAGGCGAGATGGGTCTCCAGGAGGTCTCCGAGGGCTTGTTCGTTCCCGTTGACCGAGTAGTCTTAGGCAAGCAGGGCGTTTCCGCATTGGGGATCGTCTCGCAAGTCGTCATTCTCAAGTAGGTAGCGGAATCGGGTGTCTTTCCTTACTGTGGCACGATAAATGAGGGTTGTGTGATAGTGGCGATAGTTCGGTGGGTAATCTACGAATTTATTTACCTCCGCTGGATCAAGGGGGCCTTCGAAGTCGCTGAGGTGCTTCGATTTGGCGTTCTTTAAGGTGTGGACCTAATCAGGAAGGTCCTCGATGTGGATGGGTTCATGTGATCCGCGGTCCCGGGACCGCTCGGCGGTTCTGTCGTGGGTTCGTTCGACGGAGGATTTTTTATTTTTGGTGGTGAGGATGTCCAAGTCTGGTTGGGTCACCTTTTCGAAGGTGATTTATGAGAGGTGACCAAGAATGAGGAGGAACGCGAGGGATTGGAGTTTGCTCAAGGTTCTCATGTTTAAATCAGGGAGAATAATGGTTACTGCATCGTTCGAAGCCGATTCAACCTCTGTCTTGATCCACGGGCGACATAGGTCCTCTTCTTTTTCTCATCCCCAAGTGAACGCTCACCTGATAAGGGGAGTGATGAAACGTTGGATTTCACCGCTGGCCACCTTGTTAATGGCAATTCCCTTGATGGGACTCGAAACCTGGCCTCGTTTCCGGGGTGAGGATGGACGCGGGGTGTCGGATGCGAAGGTGCCTACGGATTTTGGGCAGGACACTTTGAAATGGTCGGTGCCCTTGGCCGGGCCGGGATCTAGTTCTCCCGTGATTTGGGAAGACGCTTTATTTGTCACCGGAGAAGACCGTGAAAAAGGAACGGTTGCCCTGATTTGTCTCGATGCCAAATCGGGAAAGTCGCGCTGGTCTCAGTCCTTGCAGGTAGGAAGTTATCATATGCACCGCTTCAATAACACGGCGGCTGCGTCTCCGGCGGCCAGCGCGGACGTGGTTGTCGCGAGCTGGTTCGATGGTGCGAAAAAGGTCGCGATGCTTACGGCGTTCGATCATGCCGGAAAGCGGCTTTGGGATTATAACGTGGGAGCCTTCAAAGGACAGCATGGTGTGAATATTCATGTCGATATTACTGAGGGACGCGTCATTTTTGGCCACCTCCACCAAGGGGATGCTTATCTTGCGGCTCTCGATGCGAAGAGCGGCAAGGAGATTTGGAAGACGCCTTGTCCGGGGGATAAAACAAGCTATGTTACACCTTTGGTCCGCAAGGTGGACGGCGGAAAAGAAGTGGTTGTCTCCAGTCAAAGCATGGGAGTGGCCGGATTCGACTTTGCCACCGGAAAACAACGCTGGGTTCTTCCCGGGGTGATGAAACAGCGGACCATCGTGTCGCCCATCAATGTTCTTAGTGGATCGGGACGCAACGAGACCCTGATCGCGGTGGGATGTAAGACCGGAGTCTATTTTGCGATGCGACCTCCGGAGTCTGCCGAAGGTGAGATTACAAGATCAGCCATCGTCTGGAGCATGAAAGGCAATACGCCCTACGTTCCCACGCCAATTTCCAATGGTAAAACCGTTTTTGCAGTTTCCGATGGAGGCGTTTTGAGTGCGCTGAACGCAGCGGATGGGAAAGAGAAGTGGAAGGAAAAGCTGATGGGCAACTTTTATGCCTCTCCGTTGATCATTGGTGGGAATCTCTATTGTTTTTCAAGGGAGGGAGAAATGATCGTTGCCTCCGTCGCTGATGGCTACAAGGAACTCTCCCGCAGTCGATTGGAGATTGGTCCGGAAGCGGAGTGGGCGGACGCTACCCCGGCGGTTGCGCACGATTGTCTCTTTGTTCGAATCGGTGCGCGGCTCGATTGCTACGGTAATCCGTAAATTTTGACTGATAGACCCCTAGATTAGAATATCAAATATCTTTGATTATTTTTGGCGAAACTAAGATCGCGGTGCGCCGAAATTACGTTAATTTTCCTCCAAATCTTTGAGGAAAATGGGCCGACAGTCATGTTCTGAAATCACGCGATGGCGCAGACTGCTTTATTGCGGTCTTCTATCCGCGAGTGTTTTCGTTTCGTCCTGTGAATCGAGGAGGCAGAAGGCGCTGAACCTGGTTGCAGACCGAGGGGTGATTGTTACCGAAGAGGCGCTTTTTGAGGCGATAGAGGGCAAGGACGTGGAGATCCAACCCTAAGGGATAAGGCTGGAGCTTCCGGGGCGGCCTGATAGCTTCGTCCACGTCTGGATGAAGCGCTTTCGCCCTTATTTTAAATACTTCCGCCCGGTGCGTCTGCACTTTATTGGCGGAATCTTAGCAGGCCTCCTTTATGCTGTCGCCACCGGAGCCGGTATTCCGCTCGCGTCCAAGGTCGTCTTTCCGATGCTCTTCCCGAGCAAGGAGGGAACCAATAAGGACATCGGCGAATATCTTCAGGCCATGAAAGACTGGCTCGGCGAGCTGAGCCCGGACCATCTGCTTCTCGTCACTTGTATGTGGCTGCCTTTCGTATTCTTGCTTCGGGCGATTGGTGGCTATTTCAATGCTTACCTCATCAACTACGTCGGCTACCGCGTGGTCGAGGGCATCCGCCACCAGGCCTTCGCTCGTATTCAGGCTCTTCCTGTTTCCTTCTTCCATCGTTTCCGCTCCGGCGATCTCCTTGCGCGCCTGACCGGTGATGCCGAGATCCTCCGCCAAGTTGTTTCCCAGGTGAGCGCTGATATTATCAAGCAGCCGGTGACTCTGCTGGCGGCGGTCGCCTTTCTCGTCAACGAGGCTATTTCAAACGATGGAAACTTTGTCGTGATCATCGCGCTCATCACCGTGCCGCTCTGTGTCTTTCCGATCCGCCTCGCTGGTAAGAAGCTTGCCCGCCGGGCGCAGGAGCTTCAAAACACTGCGGGAGATCTCAGTGGTCAGCTTGCGGAGAGCCTTCAAGCCCCTCTCGAAATCCGAGCTTATAATTTGCAGGAAACTACTCTCAATAAATTCCGGGAGAAGGTGAACGAGCTCATCCACTACTCGATGAAGGTGATTAAGTATCGCCAGTTCATCTCTCCCGCAGTGGAGGTGGTTGCCGTTTCGGGTTTCACGCTCGCGCTCTATCTCGGAGTGGGGAAGAACCTCACGCTTGAGAGCTTCATGGCCATCGGAGTCGCGCTCTACATGACTTACGATCCGGTGAAAAAGCTGGGAAATGTCAACAGCCTCCTTAAGCAGGGAGAGGCCGCGCTGGATCGCATTGAAAGTATTTTTGAAGCAAAGGATGAGCTCGTCGATAGCCCCTCTGCGAGTGTCCCCGCGAATTTCGAGGGTTGTCTCGAGTTCAGCGATGTCCGCTTCTCCTACGGAAAAGAGGAAATCCTTAAAGGCGTGACCACCTCGGTGAAAGCGGGTGAGTGCGTCGCGCTCATCGGCCCCAGCGGTGCGGGCAAATCGACCTTTTTCCAGCTCATTCCGCGCTTTTACGATGTCACCTCGGGCTCAGTCTCGATCTCCGGTCTCGATGTGCGGGAGTGGAAAAAGAAAGAGCTTCGGGACCACATCGCCGTCGTCTCTCAAACTTCGATCCTTTTCAGCGGGACGATTCGTGAAAACATCCTCCTCGGTCGAGCCGGAGCCACTGAGGCGGAAGTCGAGGACGCCGCACGGAAGGCGAATGCCCACGACTTCATCCTTGAGCAGGAGTTCGGCTACGAAACCGCCGTTTCAGAAAAAGGCACCAGCCTCTCCGGAGGCCAGCGTCAGCGCGTTGCCATCGCAAGAGCCTTTCTCAAAGACGCCCCGATCCTTCTTCTCGATGAAGCGACCAGTGCGCTCGATAACGAGAGCGAGGCAAAAATCCAAGAAGCACTCAGCCAGCTTGTCAAAGGCCGCACGACTCTTCTCATCGCCCATCGCCTGAGCACGACCAAGATCGCGGATCGCGTGATCGAGTTTGACCGCGGGCAGATTATTTCCGAGCGGGTGGAGGCATAAGCACCCAATAACTAGCCTTGACCGGGAATCTTCAATTTCCTAATCCAATAATATCTTAAACAACTGTTGCTTTAAAATTAAAATGGAAAAGCATCGATAATCAAGGTAAGGACAAAGTTGTGATTGGCAAGATTCTGTATGTCAGCTGTGTCGAAAGGCACGTGCTTTAATTGGCTGTAAGAGTAGGATAAGTTTTTAAAATCGTAGGTCGCTGATGTCTCTCGTTAAGGACTCTCCTTCAAAAGCGCTTGGGCGTGGTAAATTTTCTCCCGAAATCAATGGGTTGAGAGCGGTGGCCGTGATTGCGGTGATTATTTTTCACCTCGATGAGAGTTGGCTGCCTCTGGGTTACATCGGAGTAGATGTCTTCTTTGTCCTCTCTGGCTTTCTAATTACCAAGATTATCTTGAGAGAGATTGATATAGGGAAGTTTAAGATCAGTAATTTCATTACGCGTAGAATTAAGAGAATTTTCCCGGCTCTCTTTGCAGTCCTCTGTGTCTCGTCACTTGTCGCGATCTTGGTATTCTCGAGTGCGGATCATCGCTCCTACTTTAGATCGCTCCGCTATGCAGCGGCCCAGGTATCGAACTTCTTCTTTGCTGAAAATAGTGAGTATTTTGATGTCTCTAATCAGTTTAAAGCACTCTTACACACTTGGTCGCTGGGCGTTGAAGAGCAGTTTTACCTCTTTTGGCCAATTCTTCTGATGCTCATTACCAAGCTCAGATGTCCACGCGTTCTTTTCTTTGGGCTCACGATGGCCTCTTCGTTTGCGATCATGATTCACCTTCGGAAGGAAGAGGACTTTGCCTCCTTTTATATGGTCTATGCACGAGCGTGGCAGTTTGCGATGGGCGGGATCTTGACATCTCTTCTTCTCAAGAAAATATCGCGTAAGACTTGTGAGATTCTGGCCTTCATTAGTCTAGCTTGCCTTGTGGGGCCCTCGCTTTTCTATTCCGCGGAAAAAGGCCAAGAGGTCTTGATGAGCATCATTATCTGCTTAGGAGTCTGCGGCATCATCTACGCATCTCAACATCATGCGACGATGGTGGGAAGGGTGCTCTCTCTCAAGCCGATGCTCTTCATTGGCGCGATTTCTTATTCTCTCTACCTCTGGCATTGGCCGGTCATCGTATTTTATAATTACATTCAGAATATTAGCTTAACGAGCAAAGGGATTCTTGAGGAGGCTTCACTGGGGGTGATGGATCTCACCTTGATTTTGGGTTTATGTTTCGCCTTAGCGATTTTATCCTATCGGTGTATCGAGAATCGTTTTCGCTATATCGAATGTTCTCATAAAAAAGTCTTTATCTTCGCACTCGTTTGCATCGGGAGCTTCGCTGGGTTTGCGAAATTCCAACAAGAGGAATCAAAGAGCGCTTGGCGGGTGAGCGCCTTTTCTGAGGGCATGAATCTGGGAGATCTCGAGATCGAGCTTTCGCGGACATTTGAGAATGAGGAAGAGCACGAGGACATTCTCTTGATTGGAGACTCTCACGCAGAGCACTTCAGCCCCATGATTGAAGAGTGGGCTCAAGGGCATGGGCTTAAGCTGAAAACCCTCCATCGAGGAGGAACTCCACCCTTGATCTTGGCAAAAGATGATCACCCGTTTCTATCTTCCCGGGAAGTCTATTTCCAAGAGAGGGTGATGAAATATCTCGAAAATAATCCGCATGTGGAGCACGTGATCTTAGCTGCGTGTCATGGGAGTTACTTAGAAAATCCTTCCTATGAGGAAGGCTTAGAGCAGGCCATCGCTTATCTCTTAGGGCAGAAAAAAAGAGTCTGTCTGATTGCTCAAGTGCCACCTCTTGAATCGTCTTTCTTAAAATACCTAGAGTTGACACATCTTATGAATCATTTTTTTCCGAGGTCGATCTCGGTTGAAGAGCTCCTGACTTATGATCAAGACTTTGTAGATGAGAAGCTTCAGCCGATGCGTACTATTATCGAGCGACTCGAGTCAAAGTTTCCCGCACTCTACGTGTGGCACCCGGAGGATCACATCCACACCGGAACGCATGAGGGAATTCCGTGTTACTCGGATGATAATCACCTTAATATCCAAGGCGCGCGCTATCTCACTCCTTACTTCGATTATCCACTCGAAGCTGAGTAGAATTAATACCACTCGGAGGTCAAAAAGAGTGGAATGTAATTTTTATGTCATTCTCTGAATGAGCGCTTCGCTCCGGTTCTCTGGTATTGTTTAAAAGTTACCTTCACTTTGTTCTAGTTCCGTGCTTTTGAAGCTCTACTTGGTCTAAACAGATTTTTGAAAGCCTTTAGAAGTAGGCGTTCTGATTATGTTGGTGCTTTTCCCTAAAAGGTCTTTTGCCCAATGCTCACCTAAAAGCACTCTCAGCGTCTCTCCTGATTCCATCGCATTATCGGTAGCATGAAGCACGACACGGTCTTGATGATGCCCAAGCTGCGTGTTGACCGCTTTCCGGATATTTCGCTTGATCAGTACATCCGTGTGCTCGACGTGAGGATATCGCTTTATCAATTTCTGACTGCTTAAGCCTCCAGGGACAGGGCCGGGAGATTTCCTGTTTTGACAAATTAATGCTTCGACTGGATGAATCAGATCACGTGTGTATTTTTCGATCCAGTCTCCCCCACGAGTATGATTAATCAAGGCCACTTGCTGGTCTTTCGTGAGTGGGAAATCTTGTAAAACGGAAAACCTCTCGCCTACGAGCTTCTTTACCAAATTCTTCATCTCCTGGCCCTCACAGTCTGAACGGATAATGAAAACAGTGAGGTGCTTGGCCAATTCTGAGTCTTTTGCCATTTTCTGAGCTCGTTTATGGATCAGGGACTTGAGGTAAGTGTGTTCGTCAGGCCAGCGGATCATTAGGTCATAGGGCATTCCCCAGCCATGATCTCTTAAAAGTTGATCTAAGGAGGTGATGGAGATCGGATCTGGCAGCTGAATCGAAGCTAGAGTAGCCAATCGAATCAACTCGGCGGTATAATCACGACTCGCTGTGGTTTGATCTTCCTTAGGGTCAGATTCCAAGGGGATTCCAGATCGAGGGCCTTTGTGATAGCACATGTGGTAAGCGTAAGAATAGAAAGCATGTTTACCAATCAAATGGAAGTAGCCGTCTTCGTGCAAAATCGCATGATCAAGAAGCGAGAGTGCCTTTGCCGGTGGATAGTAGGGCATTCCCTGATAAGATGATCCAGATTGGCCCGAGACAGAATAAAAGTCGCATTTGATTTTTCCTGGGAAACGCCCGGCAATAATCCCGATTTTTTTAGCCTGATCATTTGAGATTAAATGATCCACATCATACTGGTAATTATTCTCATCTTGCGGAGTAATTGGAGTTTCACGATCCCAGCGCAAGATCACAGGGTTAATTCCTTCGTCGTATAGAGCTTTGTAGAATTCCTGAAGATTTCCACAGTAGTATCTGACTGTTCCGCCACGGGCTGATGCAGCTGTATATCTAACTAGATTCGTTAAAGTTCGGATCATATGATAAATGAAGTATCAGCAAGGGCGTAGGTTTTTCCGAGCACGCATGCCTTGGTGTTTTAAAAGTAATCGTAATACTCGTGAATGAAATAACTCAAAATCTAAATGATGATCAGAGGATGCATGTAATTTTCTCAGCCAGTTTCCTGTCAGGGATTCTTGCTCGGGATTTGGAGCCTTTTTTATGAAGAATGCGGCGAGGTGTTCCAAAAGCCATTCTTCGCGCGGGCTTACAAATTTTGCATATTGCCAGTCGATGATAAACCATTCCTTTTTTGTTAGTAAGATATTTTCTTCTCGAGCGTCAAGATGATGTGCGCCTTTGTTATATAAAAGGGAAAGTGCGGGGAGGCATTTTTCTGCAGCTAACTCATAGGGTGTAGATTGGCTCATATTAAGAGCGTTGGAGGCATTGGAAATATCATTAAGGATAATTCCAGAGCGATATACTAAGCCGAATTTTCGCTGCTCGATTAAGCCAAAGCATGCAGGAGTGAGAATTTCTAATTCGCTAGCCTTAACATAATTTAAGAATTCTCGATGCGCGAATTTTTTATGCCTAAGTCGGGAGGTGATTTTTCGAAGTGGAAATAATTTAAAGATAATTGGTGAGTCCTCAGCCTCGATGCGAACGACGAGACGTTGTCTGGCTTTCTTGAGAATATGGGTCTTCTCAAATTCTTTTCTTAAAGAATCACGAGTAATACGAATCAGCTTCTCTACTTGTTCAGGTTTCGTGCTTGGGAAAGGGGTGAAATAGGTCCCCTTATCTATTTTTTGTGAGATCAACATAGGGGTGAGGAGGGAAGAGAATCGGAAGGGCAGAGGGCTGCTGCTTAAGGTTTCATCTCACTGAGGGTTGCTGTCTCGCGAGAGGTCTGAAGTGGCTGACAGCTTTTGCCGTCTGGAAGATTCTATCCTATTTTTAATCTGTGAGGCAAGCAATGGCTTGGGGGCACTCTGACTTAGGCGCTAAAAAAAATTGTCATCTAAGTACGATCTCATACTCTTCGCTCATGGCAGAATGCGAAATTAAGGAGCAAGATTTTACAGGGGGTGCAGCAGAATCCTTTGGGAATCTTTTTGGTCCTGACGCAATCCGTGAATTAAGAGAAAAGATTTTCAGCAAGGAGAGTCAAGTGCTCTCAGAGGGGAGGCACCGTGTGGTCGCGATCGATCTGGAGCATGATGGGCAGAGCTTGCCGGTGGTGGTCAAGGTCTTCGGGAAGCAAGGGGGCTGGAAAGATCGCTATGATCGCTCACGTGGGACAAAGGCCGCGCGCTCTTATCGCGCTGCCCGCTTTCTGCAAAAGCATGATGTGGGGACTCCTGAGCCGATTGCTTATATAGATCGGTGGGAGGGGTCTCGCTTGGTGGAGAGTTATTACTTTTCCCGTTACGTGACGGATTTGCGGAGTTTTAAGGATCACTTGTTACAGATTTATCGTGATCAGCCAGAGTGTGATCATTTTGTGGCGCTGATCACGCATGTCGCTCAGGCGATGCGGCGGATGCATGATGCTGGATTTGTGCATCATGACTTAGGGAATCAGAATATGGAATTTCGGCAGGGTTCAGGCTCTCATTGGGATCCCGTGCAGATTCTCGATCTGAACCGTGGGAGAATTTATGAGGAGCTCTCTGATGCGCATCGCGCGCTGGATTTTGCTCGGCTTCGCCTTCCTAGTAAATTTCTGGTGATTCTCTACCTGATGTATTGGGGGGAGAAGAAGCCTCCTGCGGCATTTGTGCGGGCGTTGGAGAAGCACCGCCGCCGCTTCCGGTGGTGGGCCATGAGTCGTAAGATGAGGCACCCTTTCAGAGGTCCTCCAAACCATGGCTACCCGGAGGTGCAGGATATTTGGATTTGGGACTCACAGTCTGCTCAGGCGGCGATCACGATGATGCGTCCTGAGCGCAAAAAGCATTACCCCCGCGGGAGGCACTTGGCGGTAGCGGCGGCGACGCTAAAATATGGTTTTGGGATTTGGAAAAAGTATCAGGAGGTTCTTCCGGAGGCATTTCAGAAAGAGGTGTCTCTTTCGGGTAAGATCGGGATGTCGCTGGAGGCGTGTGATCTCGATGTCGATCGTCAGCTCGAATATTTAGAGCCTCTGGGAAAGATTCCAGTCTTGGTGAGATTTTGCCATCACGAGAGTGAAGATGTTTGGCTGAAGACGAGTGCGCTTGTTTCTGATCTACATGAGAAAGGGCATGATGTGATGCTCGCTCTTTTACAGGATCGGAAGGCGGTCACGGACCCAGCTTCTTGGGCGCATTTTCTGAAATTTGTGATCTCTCGGACTGCGGGAAAAGTCTCGCTCATCGAGGTCTCGCACGCGGTGAATCGGATGAAGTGGGGCGTGCATTCTGCGAAGGAGCAAGGGCAGCTATGGGAGCCTCTCGTTCCGCTGATGAAGGAGTATCCGCAGCTTAAGATCTCTGGTCCTAGTTGTATCGATTTCGAGTATCACTATATCCTTTCAGCTTTGGAGGAGGTGCCAGAAGGGCTTCACTTCTCGGCTCTTTCTCATCATCTCTATGTCGATCGCCGCGGTGCTCCTGAGAATTTACAGGGGAAGTTTGGGACGGTAGAAAAGTGTGCGCTTTTAAAGGCGATCGCGATCCGTGCCAAGACGTGTGATTCGCGGGTTGTCGTCTCGGAGGTGAATTGGCCTCTCGAAGGGACTGGGATTTACTCGCCGGTCACTGCTTCTTTTCCGCGGCCAAATGAGCCGGAGCATGATCTCCATGTCTCGGCTGAGGACTACGGCTACTTCATGTTGCGCTACCTTGTCCTGACGCTTTGCTCAGGTTACGTGGATCAAGTGTTTTGGTGGCGGTTGGTGGCGCATGGATTTGGGTTGGTGGATGAGCGCGCGGAGGGCGGTTGGCGAGGGCGGCCGGGGTTTGAGATGTTAGGTCACTTTTTGAAGCTTTTGGGATCGGCGAGGTTCGTGGAGAAGCTGGAGACGAGGGAGGATGTTTATGCGCTGCGCTTTGAGGCGGAAGGGCAGGAGGTGGTGATGGCGTGGTGCAATGGGGGCACGGACGCGGGTGAGCTGGGCTTCGAGTTCAGCAAAGTACTCGATGTTTATGGTGATCGGTCGGCGGATTTTGTGCTGAGCGATGCTCCGGTTTATTTGGTGCGGTAGCGGTTTCTTAAGAGCACTTTTTCTGCTCCTATATTGCGCTTTGTTGTCAGCATGTCTGTCCGGAATAGGATTCGAGCTTGGACGCAACACCGGTGGTTTTGAGAGGTGAACCGATCGTTGGGATGGAGGGCGCCCGGGGTGGGGTCGGGTGTTGGAGGCGGCTTCTGTTAGAAGAGATCGGAGAGGGGACAGAGGCGGCCTTCGAGGGATTCCTGGAGGGATCTAGGAGGGGTGATTCCGGGGGTGTTGACGAGGAGATCTAGGAGGGGAAGTTTGTCGGGGGTGAACTTGCTTTGAGGGCAGAGCTGCCAGGTGACTTGTCCATCGAGCTGGGGGAGGTCGTGGAGTGGGGGTGCCTTTTCATCGGGGTGAAGGAGGAGGAGGCGGAGAGGGTTGGTGATTTCCCGGGGGTTGATTTGGTTTTCCTTTTTAAGGAAGGCGAGGGGACGTCGGCAAGGGAGGCGCCAGCGATCCTGGAACCAGAAGACGTCGGCGGGTGAACTTCTCCAGGCTGCTTCCAGGCTGTCGGCACATGCTTGGGTGTTGAGTTCCGGGACAGAGGTGATGTGGATGTCCCAGTGATCGGGGCCCGTGGTGGTGCAGTGCAAGCCGATGACTGAGGATTTTGCTCTTTTCGCAAGAACGGGTGCAAGGGGGGAAAAGGTCGTGGGTTTCCCAAAAAAAGCGCAGGCCTCCCCACGATTACCAACTCTTTGGTCCGCCAAAATTCCGAGGACCCCGTTTCCGCGAAGAAAGGTGGTGAGGGCGTGGCTGGAGGAGTGCTTTGCGAAGAGCTTGAGCCCTTTGCGGCTTCGTCGATCTTGAATGAGTCGATCCATGAGAGGATTATTAAGCTTGCGGTAGAACGCTCCGGTATTGACCGAGTCATCGATGAGAGGAATCGTTTGGGCGAGGAGTTCCCAGTTTCCCATGTGAGGGGCTAAGATGATCATTCCTTTTCCTTCTTTAATCGTCTTCAAAGCGAGTTCGACGTTGTGAAACGTGACATGCTTACGAAGTTCGTCTGAGCTGAGGAATGGAAGACGAATCGATGAGAGGAGGTTACCGCCATTGCGCTCGAAGACTTCGAGAACCAAGTTAGCGATTTCTTGCGCAGATTTTTCCTGTCCGTAGGCGAAGCTCAAATTTCGCAAGATGATGTGGCGATACTTGGGAAGAATGTGGAAGGCGACTCGACCGAGGAATTCTCCGAGGGAAACTGTGGTGCGCACCGAGAGTAAACGTAGGCTACTTTCGATTAGTCGATAAGCGCCATATTCGAGGCGGTGAGTGAATTTTGGGCGCGGCACGGAGAAGGAGGATTAGGATTTTTGAACGATACGGTAATATGCGCACAGGGCGCTCGCTTCACGTTCGATGGTGTAGTGGGTCTCGACGTGCTTTCGTCCCGCCCGACCCATTCCTAACAGACTGTCGTGATCCGCGATGAGGGTGGCAAGCTTTTCGCGCGTGGTATTCAAGTCATCGCAGGGAACGGTGAATCCATGGATGCCATCCGAAACGATGTCTTTCCAGGCTCCGGCATGGGAGGCGAGGACGGCCGCGCCGGTGGCCATGGCTTCGGGGACGGTGAGGCCGAAGCCTTCGTTCCGGCTGAGTGCTGCCACGAGGGACATGCCCTGAAAGAGGGCTGGGAGTTCGGAGCCGGGGCGCTTGCCGTGGAAGATGATGCGCTTGCTGAGGCCCGCCGCGGCAATTTTTTCTTCGAGGGACCGTTGGTAATCGCGGAACTTGGGGGTGGTTTCGCCGACGATGACGATGGTGGGGGCGGGGTTCTTTTTTAAAAGAGGAAGGGCAGCGTCAACGAGGAGGTCGATTCCTTTTTGAGGGCGCACGCGGCCGAAGATGCCGATGCCGTAGTCGCCCGGGAAGCCGAGCTTTTTCCAGGCTTCGGATTTACTGGAGGGCGGTTGGAAGCGGTTCAAATCGATTCCGTGGGGAATGATGACATCAGCCGGTTTATCTAAATAGGAACCGGCGGCTGAGCCGGTGGTAATGATTCCGTCCATCCTGCGGATGAGGGCCTTGGTGAAGCGGGAGTGGTTGCGCTGGGCGGTAGAGGTGAAGATGATTTTGATTTTTGCTCCGAGGAGTTTTTTGGCGCTGAGGGCTTGGAGCATTTCGTCATTCCGACGGGCATGAAAGACGCGCGGAAGTCCATCTGGTAGCAGTTCACGACAGAGGCGGGTGAATTCGCGAAAGGTGAGGAAGGGGGCTCCATCAGGAAGGTGGTGTGGCCCGAGAACGGTAAGAGGGACGCGGGCGCTGACCTCGGGAAATGTCTGAAGCATCGTCGATGTGACACCCGAGAATCGTCGATTCGAGTTGCCGAGGATGACTTCGGGAGTGGGGGTCATTTTGCTGACAACGAGCTATCGGGAATTAGCAGGGGAAGCAAGTCATCCCTCTAGTCTGCCTTTCACGTCCGGAAGATTGGCGTGAGTGAGCATGCGGCAAGCTTTGTTCAGAAAGGCTCTTGGGATCAGGCGAGATGCGTGATTTTAGAAATCGATAGTAATCATATAAACATCGGCTCAGGTGATTAAGATTCCATGTTGTATAATACCTCAATATCCCTCGCCAAGGTTACGCCATCCGCCGGAGCCTCCCAGCCCGTCTTTGGCCCCCAGCGACTGACCAATGGCATTCCTGATCGCTTCGATCATTTCCTGGGTTTTCCTACGAAACCGAAACCGAAACCGCTGGAGATCTTGATCGAGATGAAGAAAGTAGCCACTCTGTCCCGCCTCGTCGTTTACGAGCGGGCGGTTGGAAAGAGCTGGGAACAGCATGAAATCCTTGTTTCGGCCGATGGAACCACCTTTGAATCAGTTGGAAAGACGGAAAAGGAGACCCGCGGGAGCGAAAATCAGGTCATTCATCGATTCGACCCGAAGGAGGTGAAGTTCATCAAAATCGTCACCGAAGGCTGCCAGGATCTTACCTTTCCCAGCTTTAGTCGCCTGAGTGAAGTGATGGCCTTCACGGAGTAGGGAGGCAGATTGACACCTTTGTAAACTTATTCGATTTTCTCGCTAAGTTTTGCGGCGTGATGTGCGTAACGGTACCTCACGCATATGAAGATAGTTTCAACGATCCTTCTCCTTTCCTCCCTGATTTCTGCGGCCGCGCCGTCGATTGATGCCCGCTATGTTCGAATCGAACTTCCGGGTAAAGGAAAGACTCTAACACTCGCCGAAGTCGAAGTTCTTTCCGGGGGCAAAAATATGGCCCGCTCCGGTAAAGCGACCCAATCCAGCGATTCGAATAACGGCACCGCTGATCGTGCCATCGATGGCAATAAGAGCCCAAGTTTCACCAACAATGGTCAGACCCACACCCAGCAAAACTCGGAAAACCCTTGGTGGGAGCTCGATCTTGGGAAGAGCTCGAAGATCGAGTTGGTGACTATCTGGAATCGCGGTGAAAGCCTTGGGAGTCGACTCGACGGCTTCACCTTCACGCTCCTCGATGCAAAACGGAAGAAAGTCTTCCAAAAAAAGGGGGTCAAAGCGCCCGAATTCTCAGCTGATGTTGATTTTCGTATCGGAGGAGAAGTCAGCTATCGCGATGCCAATGGAAAGACCGCCAAGGTTGTCCAGGTTCCAAGCGACTATCGCGATCCTTCTCCCTTCAAGTTTAAAAAAGGCGACACGGTTGCGATCATTGGAAACAGCCTCGCCGAGCGCATGCAGCACGACGGGTGGCTGGAGGCTCTCATCCAATCCGAGGTTCCTGGAATGGAGCTTAGCTTCCGAAACATGAGTCTCAGTGGCGACCGGGCGAACAAGTATCCCCGTTCCAAGGGTTTTACTCCCATGCCTGCCTATCTTCAACATGTCGGCGCGGATGTCGTGATCGCGATGTTTGGATACAACGAATCCTTCGACACCAAGCCTGAGGACTACGCCAAGCAATTGGCTGAACTCGTGAACGGCTTGCGTAAGGCCCAGCCCAATGGCGGAAGTCCTCCTCGGATCGTTCTTGCGAGTCCGATTGCCCACGAAAATCTCAAGGACAAGAATCTTCCCAATGGCCGGGCCAACAACAAGCGCCTCCTCGCCATCACCGAAGCAACCCGCCTGGCCGCTCTGCAAAATGGCGTTGCCTTCCTTGACCTTTTCAACCCCTCGCTGAAACTCTACTCCACCAGCAATATTCCGCTGACCTTGAATGGCATCCATTTGAATCAGGATGGAAATCGCATGGTCGGCGAGGTGATTGCCAAAGCGCTTTTAAGGAAAGAAGTAAATGCTTCACCGAGTCATCAAGCTCTCCGCAAGGCAGTGACCGACAAAAACTGGCACTGGTATAACCGCTATCGGGCGACCGATGGAAACGATGTCTGGGGCGGCCGTTCGGGATTGAGCTTCGTCAATGGTCAGACCAACAAGGACGTGCTGGGTCACGAACTTAAGATGCTCGACGTCACCACTGCGAATCGCGACAAAAAGATTTGGGCGCGCGCCGCTGGAAAAGATCTGAAGGTCGATGATTCGAATGTCCCCGCTGCAATTCCAGTCATTTCAAACGTTGGTGGTGGTTCTCGCAGCTCAAGTGCGGCGAAAGAAGGCAACCTCAAGTATCTCGATGGCAAAGAAGCGATCTCCAAAATGCACCTGGCCAAGGGATTCAAGATGAATCTTTTTGCCGATGAGAAAAAGTTCCCTCAAATGGCCAATCCGGTCCAGATGCAGGTCGACACCAAAGGGCGCCTCTGGGCTGCAGCTTGGGCCACTTATCCCAAGTGGGAGCCGCTCAAGGAAATGAACGATGCTCTGCTCATCTTTGAAGATGACGACAATGATGGTGTGGCAGACCGTGTGAAGGAATTCGCGAAGGTCCACAACCCGCTCGGTTTTGAATTCTGGAATGGCGGAGTGATTGTGACCTCCCAGCCTGATATCCTTTTCCTAAAGGACACCGATGGTGACGATGTTGCGGACGTGCGCTACGTTATCATGCAGGGTGTGGGCTCATCCGACACGCACCACGCTGCCAACAATCTCATCTTCGGCCCTGACGGCGGGATCTATTGGCAGAGTGGTATCTTCCTCCACCACAATCACGAAACTCCTTGGGGTCCTTCGTTGAGCACCGGTGCTTCCGGAATGTATCGCTTCGATCCACGTCGTTTTACGATTACTTTCCACGCCGGGAACAGTCCGAATCCTCACGGAACCAGCTTTGACCAGTGGGGATACCTATATGCCAATGACGGAACCGGTGGGCGCTCCTACCAGGTGCGTCCTGAAGGAAAGGGCTTCAAAATGTTCCCGCTCTTGAACAAAGAAGTCCGTCCGGTCTCTGCTGATGAGATCGTTTCCAGCAGCCACTTCCCCGATGAGATGCAGCAAAACTTCCTCGTCTGCAACACGATCGGCTATCTCGGCCTCAAGCAGTATAAGCTTCACCGCGACGGCTTTGAGGATAAGAAATACAAGTTTGGTGAAGTCTGGGGAACTCCTGCTGAGGAATTGCTCTACAGCGACGACAAGAACTTCCGACCTACGGATGCGATCTTCGGTGGAGACGGCGCACTCTATGTTGCTGACTGGCACAACGTCATCATCGGTCATATGCAGCACAACGTGCGCGACCCGAATCGTGATAAGAAGCACGGTCGAATCTATCGTATGACCTACGAGGGACGCCCGCTGCAAAAGCCTGTGAAGATCGATGGTGCGTCCATCACCGCACTCCTTAATAACTTCAAGCACCCTGTCATGGGTGTGCGTCACCGCACTCGGGTTGAAATCAGTGAGCGCGATACCGATGAGGTTATTGCCGCGACCCAGGAGTGGGTAAAGCAATTTGATCCCGCCAAGAAAGAAGACGGCATCCCGCTTCTCGAAGCGCTCTGGGTTCACCAGCAGCACAATGTCAAAAACAACGATCTCTTGGCTAAGGTTCTCAGCTCAGCTGACAAACACGCCGCTCAAGGAGCTGCTACAGTGAAGCACTTCTGGGAAGTCGCTGACCCGACGTTGGGAACGCAGCAGATCGAAGAAGAAGTAAAAATGGTCACCTTCAAAGGAGGCATCGAATCCAACACTGCGGATCTCACGATCGTGCGCGTGAATACCATCGTCGAGAAGATCCAGTTCGATGTGAACGAGTTCAAACTGAAAGTGGGCAAGAAGGTGAAGCTCATCTTCGTGAACCCCGACTACATGCCGCACAACTTTGTTATCGTGAAGCCTGGAACCGCTGATGCCGTCGGGAACGCCGCTATCGCTCTCGGTGCCGAAGGATTCAAAAAGGGATGGCTTCCGGAGTCTCCTGATATTCTTCATGCCACCAAGCTTTTGGAAAAAGGGGAAACCCAGGAACTGGAATTCACTGCGCCTACCGAGGCCGGAGACTATCCCTTCATCTGCACCTTCCCTGGTCACGCCGGTATCATGCGCGGAGTGATCGAGGTGAGGTAGAATCAGAAAATCCTGTTAGAATTTAGAGAGGAGTTTCCTATACTGGGAGGCTCCTCTTTTTTGGTGCGGATGCTTGTTTTCTATTCAATCCCGATGGCATTTCCCCCTGCGATGTAGACTTACGAAGTCACGCTGCAGAAAAAAAAGCCCGGCCCTTGCGAGGCGGGCTTTTTGGAAGATTGGTGATTGTTTTCCTTACTTCTCGCTGAGGGCGGCGACTCCCGGGAGGGGCTTGCCTTCGAGGAGTTCGAGGGAGGCTCCGCCGCCGGTGGAGATGAAGGAGACTTTATCCGCAACGCCAAATTTTACGGCTGCGGTGACGGAGTCTCCTCCGCCGACGATGCTGAGAGCGCCGCTGTCTGCGATGGCGTTTGCGATGGCGTCGGTTCCTTTTGAGAAGCAGTCTTTTTCGAAGACGCCCATGGGGCCGTTCCAGAGGATGGTCTTGGCTCCGGCGATGACTTCTTTGAAGTCTTCGATGGCGACGTCGCCGATGTCGATGCCTTCTTTATCGGCGGGGATGGTGCCGCCTTGTCCGTAGGCTTCGGTGTTCCAAGTTTCGGCTCCTTCTTTGAACTCCTTGGTGATGCGGGTGTCGGCGGGGAGGAGGAAGTTGACGCCTTTTTCCTTAGCCGATTTGAGGATCTCGAGGGCGAGTTCCTGTTTGTCGTCTTCGACGAGGCTCATGCCGATCTCGTAGCCTTGCGCCTTGCGGAAGGTGTAGGCCATGGCGCCACCGATGAGGATGGTGTCGGCCTTGTCGAGGAGGGAGGAAATGACTTCGATCTTATCGGAGACTTTCGCGCCGCCCATGATGACGACGAAGGGTTTTTCGGCGTTGTCGAGTTTGACCTGTAGGAATTCGAGTTCCTTTTCGATGAGGAAGCCCATGGCGGACTGGGAGACGTGGTGGGTGACTCCCTCGGTAGAGGCGTGTGCGCGGTGGGCGGTGCCGAAGGCGTCATTGACGAAGAGTTCGGCATCGCCGGCGAGGGCTTCGGCGAAGGTTGGGTCGTTGGCCTTTTCCTCGGAGTAGTAGCGGGTGTTCTCGAGGAGAATGATGTCACCCTTTGAAAGTGAAGCGCGTGCGGCTTCGGCGTCATCGCCGATACAGTCCGGGGCGAAGGCGATGGCGCATCCGAGGAGTTTTCCAAGGTGTTCGGCAGCGGGTGCGAGGGAGTATTTTACTTCTTTCTCGGCGGAAGGGCGTCCCATGTGGGAGCACAGAACGATTTTGGCACCAGCGGACCTGAGGTGCTCGATGGTGGGGAGGGCAGCACGGATGCGGGTGTCATCTGTGATTTCGAGGGCGTCGTTTTTTGGGACATTGAAGTCGACCCGGACGAGGACTTCTTTTCCGGCAACATCGAGATCACGGACAGTGAGTTTATTCATAATAGGAGGGCTTTTGAGTGCCTGATGGTGGCGGGAGTGTCAAGAATGGAGGAGTTTGGAGAGGGGCGGAGTAAATTTTGGGTAAGGCGGCGAGGGTGCGAATGGTTGTTGTTCGTGATGCCTGGCACGAAGAAGCCCAGGGCGCTGCCCTGGGCTTGTGTGAAAGGTATCTTTGGCTCTTTTGAAATAAGGGCAATAGGCCCCGGTTCCATTGCTTAGACTTTGGGGTCCCAGCCGTCCCGGTAGTTCCGCTTGACGAGGCTGGTGGCGAGTGCGCTGTTGGTGGATTTCATGTTGGGTCCGTCCCAGTCGATGGGGTGGCCTTCGCCGACTCGTTGGGCGATGCAGCCGAGGAGGATGACTTCGTTGAGGTAGGCAGCGATCTCGAAGTTGGAGTAGGCTGGCTTGCCGCTTTCCATCATGTCGAACCATTCCTGTTCGTGTCCGGGTGAGCGAGGGATGGTCTGGGGGACGCCTTGGCAGGCGGGATGCTTATCGGCGTGGGTGTATTCTTTTTCCCCGTTCAGTTTGACGTAGAATTCGCGACCGTAGTCGTCTTCTGAAAAGAGGGTGCCTTTGTCACCAATGATGACAGCGCCACTGCCGGGCAGTTTTCCGCCACGGAGTTTGATGACGTCGGCGACGACAGAAGCCTTGGGACGGATGGGGTCGAATGATTGAGAGGGGTTACCATCGTACCACCAGAACTTGAGTGGAGGGAGGCCTTCGCGCTCGGGGAACTCGAAGCGGACACGGGTGGTGAGGGGATAGGTCTCGTCGTAAATGCGGGAGGCCATTTCGCACTCGATGCGGGTGGGGTAACCGAGCTTGAGAGCGCGGAAGGGCATGTTGACGGTGTGGCAGGCCATGTCGCCGAGGGCACCGGTGCCGAAGTCGGACCAGCCGCGCCATTTGAAAGTGTGGTAGAGGTCTTTTTTATAGGGGCGCATTTGGGCGGGCCCGATGAAGCAGTCCCAATTGAGGCCTTCAGGGATCGGATCGGATCCGGCGGGGCGTTCGAGGCCCTGGGGCCAGACGGGGCGGTTGGTCCAGACGTGGAGTTCTTTGGGATTTCCGATGACACCGGACTGGATGATTTCGACGGAGCGACGGAGGCCATTGGCTGCGGATCCCTGGTTGCCCATCTGGGTCGCGAGTTTCTTTTCGCGGGCGAGGTTGCGCATGAAGCGGGATTCCCAAACGGTCTGAGTGAGGGGTTTTTGGCAGTAGATGTGCTTGCCCATTTGCATCGCCATGATGGAGGCAACGCCATGAAGGTGGTCGGGGGTGGAGACGGTGACCGCGTCGATTTTGTCTCCGATGGAGCTGAGCATTTCGCGGAAGTCAGAGTGCTTTGAGGCTTTGGGAAAGGTCTTCGCCATTCTGTCGACGGTATTGCGGTCGATATCGCAGAGGGCGGCGATATGGCCTCCGCATTTGGCAGCGTTTTTGGTATCGCTATCGCCTTTTCCTCCAACGCCGATGCAGGCGACCTGGATTTTGGAGTTGAGGTTCTGGCCGCTCACGATGGCGGGGAATCCGAAGGTGGAACCAGCGAGGAGGGTGGATTTTTTCAGGAAGTGACGTCGGGTATCGATGCTCATACTAAGAGAATAAAACGTTAGAGTGGTTGGGGAGCTTTCATTTCCCCAAAAGGAATGTTTCTAACCTTGAGGAATGGCCCTTGAGTGCCTTAAATTTAGGGGCAAAAAGACGTTCGATGTTGAGCGAGAGGGTCGATGAGGAGACTTGAGATCTGAGTAATTTTAGTATTCCGGTGAGCTGATCGAGTTCGGTTTGAACATTGGCGAGTTCTTTTTCGATTTCGAGGACGTCGGACACTTTCTTTGCTCGTTTGAGGATTTCGCGAAGGCGATTTCGGAGGGCGATCTTATTTTGGACTTCGGCCTGAAGATCGCGTGTCTGACGGGTGACGTCGTCCTGACTGCCACTTTTGCGATACTACTCAGCTCCTCCATGAGAGGCTCTAGTGATGATGCGGGGACCTTCCTAGGGGCTTGGTAAACGTCTTCACTGAGGGTGGAACTCTGGAGGATTCCTTGGTGGAAATAAACGAGGGCGATTGATTTTTCGGAACTATCCTTGAGGTTCTATTTTAGCTCTATTTGGGAAGGGAGTATACTTAAGTCCCCAATCAAGGCGTAGCGGAGGCTGAAAGCTGCTACTACCGCTTGGTCTAGGAGACTCCTTCCCGCGCACTGGCAGCGAGGTAGTCACGATTGAGTTTCGCGATGTGCTGGACGCTGATTTCCTTCGGGCAGACTGCTTCGCACTCGTATTGATTAGTGCAGTTTCCGAATCCTTCGGCATCCATCTGGCGCACCATGGAGAGGGTGCGTTGGTCCTTCTCGACCAGTCCCTGGGGAAGGTGATTGAGGTGGGATGCTTTGGCGGAAACGAAGAGCATGGCGCTGGCATTCTTACAGGCGGCGACGCAGGCACCGCAACCGATACAGGCAGCGGCGTCGAAAGCGGCATCAGCATCGGGTTTTGGGACGGGGACGGCGTGGGCATCGGGTGCCGAGCCGGTGCGAACGCTGATGAAACCACCGGCACCGATGATACGGTCGAATGAAGAACGGTCGGTAACGAGGTCCTTGATGACGGGGAAGGCCTTGGCGCGGAAGGGCTCGATGTAGATTGTCTCTCCATCGGAGAACTTACGCATGTGGAGCTGACAAGTAGTGGTGCCGCGCTCCTTTGAATGGGGGACGCCATTGATCGTCATGGAGCACATGCCGCAGATTCCTTCGCGGCAGTCATGGTCGAAATGAATGGGATCATGGCCGTCCTTGATGAGGCGTTCATTGACGATATCGATCATTTCCAGAAAGGAAGCCGAAGTCGGAATCTCCTTGGCCTCATAGGTTTCAATACGGCCGGAGTCGGACGGATTGTCCTGACGCCAGACCTTTAGTGTTAGGTTGAGGAGTGACATGACTTACTTGTAGGAGCGGATGGAAGGTTTGACTTCTTCGAAGACGAGTTCTTCTTTGTGCAAAACAGGAGGAGTGCCGGGAGCGGTGTGCTCCCAAGCGGCGACATACTGGAATTGATCATCGTGGCGACGGGCCTCGCCGGTTTGAGTGGTGCCGTCCTGTACTTCAGAGTCCGATTCTACGAATTGGTGTTCGGAACGGAAGTGGCCTCCGCAGGATTCCTCGCGATTGAGGGCATCGTGGCAGAGGACCTCGGCGAAATCGATGAAGTCGGCAACGCGACCTGCTTTTTCAAGTTCAACATTGAGGCCATTTACAGATCCGGGGATCCGCACATTGGTCCAAAATTCGTCACGGATGGCAGGAATGCGCTTTAGAGCTTCCTCGAGGCCATCGCGATCGCGGGCCATGCCGCATTTGTCCCAGATGAGGAGGCCCAGTTCACGGTGGAAGGAATCGACAGAGCGATCTCCTTTAATTTCGATGAGAGCTTTTAGACGATCGCGCACTTCGTTTTTCGCCCTCTTAAATTCAGGATGGGCTGTGGTGACAGCACCCGCCTTTTGGGTCGAGAGATAGACGGCGATAGTGGATGGGATGACGAAGTATCCATCAGCAAGGCCCTGCATGAGGGCGGAAGCGCCCAAACGATTGGCGCCATGGTCTGAGAAGTTAGCCTCGCCGAGGACGTGAAGTCCCGGAAGGTTCGACATGAGGTTGTAGTCTACCCAGAGGCCACCCATCGTGTAGTGGACGGCAGGATAGATCTTCATTGGCTGTAAGTAGGGGTTATCGCCTGAGATCTTCTCATACATTTGGAAGAGGTTTCCGTAGCGGGCGCGGATGGCGTCTTCTCCATCGCGATCGATGGCGTCCTTAAAGTCAAGGAAGACTCCGAGTCCGGTGGTGGCGACGCCACGGCCTTCATCACAGCATTCTTTGGCAGCGCGGGAGGCGATGTCACGGGGGCAAAGGTTTCCGAAAGAGGGGTATTTACGTTCGAGATAATAGTCGCGGCTATCTTCGTCGATATCAGAGGCAGATTTGCGGCCTTCGCGGATCGCGGCGGCGTCCTCTTTTGATTTAGGAACCCAGATGCGTCCGTCGTTCCGAAGAGACTCGGACATGAGGGTTAGCTTGGATTGGTAATCACCGCTGACAGGGATGCAGGTCGGATGAATCTGGGTGTAGCAAGGGTTGGCAATGTAGGCTCCTCGCTTATGGGCACGGAAAGCGGCCATGACATTACAGCCCATGGCGTTGGTTGAGAGATAGAAAACGTTTCCATAACCACCGGTCGCAAGGATAACGGCATCGGCCGCGTGGGAAGTAATCTCACCGGTGACGAGATTGCGGACAATGATTCCCTTAGCATGGCCATCTACTACCACGAGATCGAGCATTTCGGTGCGTGAGTGCATTTTCACTCCCCCTTTGGCGATCTCTTTAGAGAGCGCCTGGTAACAGCCGATGAGCAGTTGCTGGCCGGTTTGGCCGCGTGCATAGAAGGTGCGTTTTACCTGAGCTCCTCCAAATGAGCGATTGTCGAGGAGTCCGCCGTATTCGCGGGCGAAGGGAACTCCTTGAGCGACACATTGGTCGATGATCTCGGTGGAAACCTCGGCAAGACGATGAACGTTGGCTTCGCGGGAGCGGAAATCGCCCCCTTTGATAGTGTCGTAAAAGAGGCGAAATACCGAGTCGCCGTCGTTTTGGTAGTTCTTGGCGGCGTTGATTCCTCCTTGAGCGGCGATCGAGTGGGCGCGGCGGGGGCTGTCTTGATAGCAGAAGCAATCGACCTGATATCCCAGCTCGGAAAGAGTTGCGGCGGCGGATCCTCCCGCGAGACCGGAGCCGACCACGATGATCTTGAACTTTCGCTTGTTGGCAGGATTGATGAGTTTGGAGCCCATCTTGTGGGATGACCATTTTTCACCGAGTGGACCGGTGGGAACTTTACTATCGAGACTCATAGCGGGAATTAGCAGGGGTTAGCGGCCAAAGCCGAACAACCAGATGGAAAGAGGGATGGAAATAAAGCCGACGTAGATAACGAAGGCATAGGCACAAGAGATGAACTTGATGGCACCAGCGGTTTTCTTACTGCGGAGGCCCAGCGTTTGGAAGATCGAAGCGACTCCGTGGCTGAGGTGCGAACAGAGCAAGGTCATCGCAATGACGTAGAAAATCGTTACAAGCGGGTTTTGAAATCCTTGGATGACCATTTCCCAGGGGCTGGCCTCGCCGAGCGCAGCAAGATCCGAGTCGATGCGAACGGTAAAGTGAAGGAGGTGGAAGATGACAAAGGCCAGAATTGTGAGGCCAGACCAGATCATTATTCTAGATGATTTTGATGCTTGGACTGTCGCCTCGTGCATATAAGGAGTCCGTGCCTTTTTGTTCTCTCTTGTTAGGAGAACAGTGAACCAGATGTGGATGACGAAGCAGGCTAGTAGGCCAATACGAGCAACCCAGACCCCCATCCCGTGGAGGAAGCTATGGAGGAACTCAGCGTATGCATCAAAAACTTCGGCGCCAGCGAAGATGAGCAGGTTTCCGGAGAGATGTCCCGCCAAGAAGAGAACTAGAGCGAGTCCGGTGAGGGCAACTACCAGCTTTCGACCGATCGAAGATTTAATAAAGGTGCAGAGAGAGCATTTAGAAGAACTCATGACATTAATCACGCCCGATCCCGGACACCCAGACCCTAAAGGCGAAGCCTTTAATTTCAAGCGGAGAATGTCGTTGAATCGCTGATTTTATATGACCTAGGAAAAAAGAACAAAATGGATATTTGAAGTGGCCCCAGGAAACGGAGCCAGAAGCTTGTTGATGAATTGAGCGGGTCTTTTAGGGGGCGACACCCCTGAAATAAAACCAAATGAGTCGACGGAAAAGAAGGCACCTTGAGTGCCTAATTCAAAGCCCGCGTCGCCAGAGAGGCGATGGCGAACCAGAAGGCGATTCAACAAATCGCGATAGATAACGACATTGCCCAGACGCAAGTCAGCGCTTGGAAGAAGGAATTCGAGAGTCGTATCAGTGAGATCTTCGAACGCAAAAACGCTAGCAACGAGGCTGCGGTGAACTTCGAAAGAAAGTCAGCACAACTCGAACGTAAAATCGGCAACTCCTCATCGAGAAAGAATTTCTTGAGGGAAAGCGCAACGAACTGGAAATCGACACGAGCGAAAAGCGCTGATCACACCGAACCACCCCAAGCCATCGGCCAGCAAGTCTTCACCAGCGCATAAAAAATACCCCTACCTACTTCGAAACGTCGGAGTGACAGAAGTTGATGAAGTGTGGTGCACCGACATCACCCATATCCCGATGCCACAAGGACACGGTTACCTCGTTGCGATCATGGACTGGCATAGCCGAGCGGTGCTCGCGTGGGAGGTCAGCAACTCCATGGACGCTGAATTTTGTATCAGAGCTCTCCAAAGGGCGTTTGAGCGGACGGGCCGCAAGCCCAAGGTTTTTAATACAGATCAAGGCTCTCAATTTACGAGTCCGGAATGGATACAAGCAATCGAAGGGCGCAGTATTAAGGTAAGGATGGACGGTAAAGGTCGCTGGAAGGACAACGTGCTTATCGAGCGCCTCTGGCGAAGCGTCAAATACGAGAAGTTGAGACTTTGGAGCTACGAGACGGTGGGCGAAGCCTCGCAACTCGTGTCGGATTGGATGGAGTTCTACAACCATCGCCGGAGCCACACAGCGCTAGGAGGCTAATCACCGTGGGTGGTCTACGAACCCGAAATCACGACTGCAACCGCGGCATAAAATCCAGCCCCACAGACCAGCTCGATCATCAATAAGCCCAAGAATTTACTGGCTACAAAAACGGGACTACTTCAATTTCATCTTAAAGAATTATTGAGGGTCTTGAGTTCGGAAACCGCTATTCTTAATGTCGTAGAGTATTACCCTTCTCTTTTGCCACTGGAAAAAGGAGCAGCGATATCCGAGCGGGGAAGTGCAGTGCTTGCCCACCTTGGACTCATGCAGGGTCTGATGATTCGTCGTTGTGCGAAGTCCTGGATTTTCTACTCTACCGAATAGCTTCGTGATAATAAGGGAAGCCCGCTGGTTTTAAACTGCTGATCAACGCTCTCTGTGAGAATCTGATCGAGATAGATTTGATAAGGAATATCGTCTGTTTCAATTTTGTGGAGACCGTTTTCTGGGGTTTGCGCTAGGGCCTTTTCTAATTCAGGAAGCCCTCGAACGGGCTGGCCGTTCACTGATTCGACAACTTGATTGGACATCCGCTCGTAGCCAATGGTGGCTTGAGTGGGAATGACCCGGGTGAGAACGACAACGCGACGTCGGCCCTCTTCGAAATCCTCAGGATTACTAAGAATTTCGAGTAAATTCATCGGAGCACGGGTGGCCCAATCCTTTCCAAATGCCTTGAGGTAAGGCAGAGAAAGTTCCTGAAAAACGAGCCCACCTTTAATGAGGAAGGGAGGTGCCTGGCCATAGAGGTGGGATGCGAGGAGGCGTTCACCTGACTTTCTGAGTAAGAGATCAAGGTTTTTGATTTTACCCTCGCGGAGGACTTCGACTTCCACATTTTCGCCGACTTTTCTAGATCCCTTTACTAAGTGGGTCCAATAAAGGGGCCCATAGTCCGGATGTTGGAAATATCCCTTGCGATCGATTGGGTGTCCGCCGATCGAGAGGAGGACATCTCCTTTTGTCATCCCAGCGGCATTGGCAGAACTTGTGGGAAGAACGCGATTGATGTAAAGACCACCTTGATCGGCAGGAATCTGCAGCCATTTTCGGAAATTAGGGTCCTCGGTTGTCGTAAATCCAACTCCCATACTTGGAAACCCCTGATATTCGCCATCCTCGGCGTCCTTCAGGAAGGCCGAAATGATATCGCTGGAAAGGATGTCGCAGATCTGATCCTTGGAACTGTAGCTTGTGAGGAGGCCGCAGAATTTACCGTCGCGATAGGCAGGCAGAGTGAAAGAATTCCCCTCGGTCTGCATCGAGGCCTTCACTTCGTAGCAGAGAAAGTAACGCCCGGAGACAAATGTGCTCAGGAGTTCGAGACTGCGGATCGATCCGCTGGTGGTTTGAGAGGAACCGTTGTCCTCGAGTTGGACAATATCGACAGAGTCGCCTGGCTTACTCGGGGGGCTGACCTCTGCGGGCACCATTTTAGATAAGAATCCGCTCTCGCCGATGGGTGCGAGGAGGGCGAGGTTGGCATCGTAATCAACGGCGATCACCTTGGCGGGGACTGACTGGGTGGAATCGGCAGATTCGAGCTCGAGATAGATTTGATCAGCCACCATCTGGGCTGTGGTGAGAACACGGTTTCCGGAGAGAAGGGCCCCGAGGCCGCGCAGCTTCTGGGGGCTGGTCTTTTCCCATGGCTGGGAGGGGCTATAGCTCTGGAGGGTTGAGTTAACACGGAGAACTGAGTCCTCGATTGCAGCCGAAACAGGAATCGATAGAACGGTCAGAAAAGTCAGCGCGAATGCTGGAAGAAAATGGAGTTTCATGAGAAAAAAGAGGGTGTGCTTAGTCGAGTTGGGCTTCGCGGCTGATGCCAACCTGGGCCATGATTCGGGGGTGGGCCTTTGCGGCATCTACGGAAGGAATCACCAAGGGGCGTGAGCCGCCGTCGAATTCTATTTTGAGAAACTCCGGGGCATTCTTTTGATGGAGGATGTCGTGGAGTTGTTTGAGGCTCACGATTTCGACATCATTGACCTTTTCAACCACCATACCGGTAAAGCCTGACATATGGCTGGTGAGTTGGTCGCTTTCGACACGGGTGAGGACGACGATGTCCTTGCGCTTCTCGAAGACGCCTTCGGCAATATATTCTTCATAGAGCTTCCGGAGGTTCCGGTTTTTGAACTTGTAAGTGGCGAAGAGATTGAAATCGAGAGGTTGAAAGACGAGACCGGAATAGACACTGAAACGGGGCGTGACTCCATATTTCATGGCATAAATGCGGGAGGCTTCGAAGGCCTTGAGGGTGACCTTGGCATCCTTCTTTTTACCCGTGCGGAGGAAGGTAAAGGCGACTTCATCGCCTGCGAATTTGCGTTCGACCACTTCGTTCATGTCGAGGAATTCTCCGCTAACATTGATATTTCCGGCGCTGTCGATTCCATGTCCATCGATGCTTAGAAGGATGTCGCCGCGTTCCAAGACGCCATCGCATTGGGACTCGGGGACGACTCGGGTCACTAGGACTCCTTTTCCGTCCGCTTCGAGCTGGTAAGCTTTGCGCATGGCAGGGTTAAAGAGGGGGAAGGTAGAAACGCCGATGTCAACGTAGTGATCATATTCTCCATCTTCGACATCCTTGAGGAAGCGACTGACAACCGGCATGGGGATGATATATCCGGTATTGTCTGCTTGAGTAAGGCCCTGAAAGGCGACTCCCATGACCTTGCCGTCTTGCACGACCGGTCCTCCGGAGTTTCCGGGGTTGATGGCGGCATCAATTTGAATCACGAGGTGGGAATCAGCGCGGGAATGCGAGTAAGGACGGAAGTCGATCCGTGAAACAACGCCCCGTGTGACAGAGAGTCGGTCTCCGCCGACTGGGTAGCCGATCGCGCTCACTTCGCTTTCAAGTTTCGGCATTCCCCCAAACTCAAGGTGGGGAAGTTGGGAAAAGGGCGCAAACTGTTCAACCTCCAGGAGCGCTAGATCACAATCATGAGCGATGTGGATGACCCGCGCGGGGTGCTTCTGAGAAGATCCTCTTTTCGTGATGAGCACTCGACGCGCGTCAGAAACAACGTGCGCATTGGTGAGGAAACGATTCTGCCCGATAAGGAATCCGGTGCCGATCCCGCCGGAAAAACGTCCTGAGTTCCAAGGAGTGCGGTAGTCGAGGGTCTGGGTAGAGACTTCGATCCGGACGACGGAATCGTAGACTGTCACTGGTGCCGCGGGTGCCGCTGCCGGGTCGAGGAACTGGCCAAGCGATGGAAGGATGAGGATAACCAAGAGGGCGGGCAAGAGAAAGAAACGCATCAGGATGCAAGCTACGCTTGATGATCATTTTGAAAAGCAGGAAATATATTCTAAAAAATTGATAATTAATTTCACCTATTTAATAAGAGTACCATGAGGAGCTCACAATATAGTCTTGGCTCTGTTAAGGACTGATTTAGAATGTATTGGAAAGGGGTTGTGCCGTTTAGGAAACGGCGGGACTGCCAATATTACGCAGCCAAATGCCGCTTCCGTGGGAGTCCACCAGAGGTGATCGAGAACTTTTGAGCGGAGAGTTCGTAAGTGAACCCAGACGCCGTCCTGCAGGAAACAGCCCGCTGACGCAGCGCCGCATCAGGAAGAGTTAGACGTTGAATCGGAATTCGATGACGTCGCCATCTTTGACGACATATTCTTTTCCTTCGATTCGGAGTTTTCCAGCATCGCGTCCGGCCACCTTTCCGCCGAGTTCTACGAAATCATCGTAGTGGATCACTTCAGCGGCAATGAAACCGCGCTCGAAGTCACCATGGATGACACCGGCTGCAGCGGGCGCTTTGTCTCCTTCAGTGATGGTCCAGGCGCGGGTTTCTTTTTCTCCGGTCGTGATGTAGGTTCGGAGTCCCAAAAGTTGGTAAACGGCCTTAATTAGGTCGGAAACGCCAGAGTCGGCTACGCCCATGTCTTCAAGGAACTCGGTCGCTTCCTCGGGGGAAAGATCGACAAGTTCTTCTTCGATCTGAGCGGAGATCACAATGATTTCCGCGCCGTGTGATTCTGCGGCGTAGGCTTTCACCTTGGATACCAGAGGGTGGGAATCGGGATCAGCAACGGCGGAGGCGAGTTCGCTTTCGTTCACGTTACAGGCGAAAATGGTGCGCTTGGAGGAAAGGAGGAAGAAGTCCTTGATAAGAACTTTTTCGTCGTCGTTCAAATCTACCGTCAAGGCAGGTTTACCCGCGTCCAGGTGGGGAATGAGTTTGGTAATGAGAGCGACCTCGGCAGCAGATTCCTTGTCACCTGATCTTGCTTTTTTCTCCCGTGATTGCTTCCGTTTATCAAGGGCAGCGATGTCAGCGAGGATGAGTTCGGAATTGATGATCTCGATGTCGCGGGTGGGATCGACGGTGCCGAGCTCGTGAATGATATCCTCATTCTCGAAGCAGCGAACGACCTGCACGATGGCGTCGACTTCCCGGATGGTGGCGAGAAACTTGTTTCCAAGGCCTGCGCCTTCAGAAGCACCTTCAACAAGACCTGCGATATCGACAAATTCGATCGCGGTGGGGATGACCTTAGTTGATTTGGACATTTCCGATAGCTTGGTTAAGCGCTCGTCCGGCACGGTGACCATGCCCAGATTGGGGTCGATGGTGCAGAAAGGATAATTCGCGGCCTCCGCATTTCGCGTACGAGTGAGGGCGTTGAAAAGGGTCGACTTTCCTACATTGGGCATTCCTACGATTCCGGCTTGAAGCATGACGCCGGTTGGAGTAGCGCAGGAATGGGCGGGTGAAAACCCTCAAGTCACTCGAAAGGGTGGATTATTCCGAAGGAGTAGGCTCCTCGGTCGTGATCTCGGGCTCTTTGCTTGTGCTTTCTGGCTCCCCGGGTTCAGGAGAATCGCTCAAGCCATCGAGATCCTTATCCGTTTCTACGCTGGAAATTCCGGCAGGATGAAGAGGCGGAAGGAGTCCAAGTGAGGGGAGGTTCGCTGAGGTGGGGAGTGAGCCCGCATCAAAATAATCGGGTGCAAAAAACTCACCGATGGCAGGAGTATTGCGACTTTTACGAGAGGATCGGTGGAAGGCGAGAGCCTGTTCCCTGTCACTTTTTAATTCTTTGAGGGAGTCTTTTTCGATCTCGACAATGGGAGGCGTTTTTTTGCGAAGGTCACTCAACTTAAAATTTTTGAGATTATTCAAAGAGGTAATAATTGAGAGAGATCCGCAGGATGTGAGGAAGCAGTGAGCAAGACGAAGCTTAGAAGACGAAATGATATGGGGAATGTGTGCGGTAGAAGACAGAGAAAAACCTTCTCTTGCTGGATTTTGGGCTATCTTCTGCCTGATTTTTTCAATCGCAAAACGAAAATTTCTCGTTGAAATATAAGGAACTCCTAGACAAACGGGATGGATCGCTTTGACTGCATTGAATGAGCGAAATTTACGAGCAGAGCAAAATCGTCGATGAATATCTCCTGTTTCACTACGGGTCGCCAGAAGAGATTCTCGAATGGACAGATGGACCTTTTCAGGCTCTTGATTTTCCGATTCGGACGGTGGCTCATTTTTCCAAAGGTGAGGTGGGTCGCGCTCTCGATGTGGGTTGCGCGGTGGGAAGGTCATCATTTGAGCTCAGCAAGACTTCTGCCGAGGTGGTGGGGGTCGATTTCTCAAAGGCCTTTATTGAGGCGGCCCGGCGAATTGGGGAGGGGGAGTCGCTTACTTATCAACGTCTGGAAGAGGGGGCTTTACGGAGCCAGCTCAGTGCGGGTTTGCCCGAGGGGAGCTTGCCAAATCGGGTGAACTTTGAGGTGGGTGATGCGATGGATCTTTCGAGTGATCTCGGAGTCTTTGACCGGGTTCATGCGGCAAATCTCGTCTGTCGTCTTCCAGAGCCTCGACAGTTCCTGGAGCGTCTACCAGATCTCTTGAGAGGAGGAGGGGAACTCGTGCTGGCGACCCCGTGCACTTGGCTGGAGGAATTTACGGATCGCGAAAATTGGCCGAAGGGTCGAACTCTTGACTGGCTGGTGAAGGAGCTGGGAGCTTCTTTTGAGTTGGTCAACCAAGCCGATGAACCTTTTTTGATTCGGGAAACCGCGCGCAAGTATCAATGGACCGTTTCGATGGTTACTCGCTGGGTAAAAAAGTAGTAATGCCAAGCAGCAGAGCAGAAGAGACAAATACCGGAGTGATTTTACGAGAGGGCAAGGTGCTGCTAGGGAGCGGTGCGGGTAGCGTGACCGAGCAGGAACGCAGCGATCTCGAAAAAGTACCCGGCTTTCTCCACTTCCACGAAGCGCTAGAATTGAGAACTTTAAAATAAATATTTGCCTCTTCCGTTTTGCGGAGTGGTATTGGGGGACGGAGCTAAGCTGCCAGTGGAAAGGATTATTGATCCTGTTTCCTAAAAAGTGGAGCAATGGTCACCTTTCCGAAGCCTGATGGTGAGGGGCTTAGAAATTTGGCGATTGAAGTGGAAGAGCAGCGAAGGGTTTGATTTTTAGGCCATTTTGCAAAATGGGATTAAGAATAAAGTTTTCCTTGCTGAAACGTTGTTCTGAAGTAGCTTGCATAAAGTTGCATTAAAAGATTTAAATGCAATCGTAGGTAGAATCCAGCCTGACACCCCAGATTATGAAGCAATATTCCCCATTTATTAGTGCCGCAGTCATCTTGGCAGCGACGTCCAGTGTCCATGCGGCACCTGTTACTATTCCTGATGGAAACTTCAATAGCGGCCAAGGCGGCTGGATTGAAACCAACGGTGGGGATGGAAGCTTCGTCTACCGCTATCCCTCATCGGGAGGAAATCCCGGGAATCACGGAGTCATCGACAACACCGGCGGCGGTGGCTGGGGTATCTGGGTCTCGAATTCTAATTTTCCGATCCTCCTTGCTGACCTGGGCTTGAATGCGGGTGAGATCTACACCTTCAGCCAAGACATGAAGATTCTCTCTGGTTCCACTCTCGGAGGTTTCAAAATCGATTTCTTCAGTGAAACAACGGCCAATGGTTCTACCGGAGATATTTTTCCAGCCTTAATTGGCGACGGATCCACTTGGGAAACCTACAACTTTGACATTTCTATTCCCACAGGAACTGACGGAATTAAGATCGTGCCACTTTGGGGGGCAAACTCCAGCGTTGCCTTTGACAATATCACTGCCGATGACGCGCTAGTAGCCTCACCTGCAATGATTCCAGATGCAGACTTCGAGGCCGCTGGTGGGTCGAATTGGGAGCAAAGCAGTGGAGGAGGAACCTTCGTGTTCAACTTTCCTGGGACGGGAGGAAATCCAGGCGGCTATGGCGAGATCGATCACTCTGCCAATGATGGAGGCTGGGCTGTTCTGGTGACTGCGGACGGGGTCGCGATTCCTCTGTCCGGGATTGGCTTGACTGCGGGTCAGGGCTATATTTTCAGCCAGGACATGAAAATTTTCTCGGGCACTAATCTTGGTGGCTTCAAAGTTGATTTCTTCAATGGTGCTGCTCCAAACGGTTCCACGGGTGACGTTTATCCTGACCTTATTGGCGATGGCTCGACTTGGGAAACCTACGACTTTCAGATTAATATCCCTGAAAGCGTAACGGCAATTAAGGTTGTTCCTCTTTGGGGACCTGGCTCGGTCGTTGGTTATGACAACATCGCCTTCAGCCCCGTTCCGATCGAGGTGCCCGATATTACTGAGATTCCCAATGGAGATTTCGAGGATGGACGCACCAGCTGGGCCGAGGGCGGCAATGAGCACACGACCTTCGCTTATGAAACTACGGGCGGTAATTCAGATGGTTATGGAGTCATGACCAATGACGGCGAAGGGTATGGTATTTGGGTTGGCAATGGAGGCGTCGGAATTCCGATCGCTGGTTTGGGCCTCGTTGCCGGAGAAACTTATACCTTCAAGCAGGACATGCGCCTTCTCGCTGGATCTGAGATTGGCGGACTCAAGGTCGAATTCCTCAATGGCTTTGCGACCTTGAGTGATAGCGGAGACATGCGGGTGCCGCTGATTGGCGACGGGTCGACTTGGGAAACCTATGGTTACCAGGTTTCCATTCCCTCGAATGCCAATGCGATCAAGCTTGTCCCACTCTGGGGAGGAGGCTCCTCGGTGGCCTATGACTCTTTTACGATCAATACGGAAGCCATTGCGGTCCCTCCGGTTTTGAATCCTGGCTTCCAGCTCGGATCAGCCAATTGGGAGCAGTACTCTGGTAACGGTACCACGACATTTAGTTTCCCCGATGCGGGAGGGAATCCTGGCGGGTTCGCTCAAATTACCAACACTGATGGATGGGCCGTCATCGTTTCCAACGGTGCTGCCATCATCCCTGCCGAAAAATTCGGAATCATCGAGGAGGGGAACTATGAATTCAAGATGGACATGAAGATCTTCGCTGGAACAGGACTCGGTGGATTGAAGGTCGAATTCTACGACGATAGCGAGCAAGGACTCGGCGATTCGGGGGAGCTTTTCCCTGTCCTCATTGGCAATGGGTCGACTTGGGAGACCTATACCTTCGAAGTCTTTGTCTTTGACGGTGTGACAGGAATTAAGGTCGTTCCTCTGTGGGGCAGTGAATCCACGGTTGGATACGATAATATCCGCACTCCGGGACCTGCGGGGTTCGCAGGTTGGATCTCTGGATTTCCTGGAGTGGGTGACCAGGCCGGATTTGATGATGATCCTGATCAGGACGGTCAGCCCAATGGAGTGGAAAACTTCTTTGGCACCGATCCTTCGGTAAGCTCGCAGGGGCTTCTGGTCACGGAATACGATAGCGGCATTAGCGCTCTTATGTTCACGCACCCTAGGAATGCTGACCCGGCTCCGGAAGCAGAGGGTTTCGTCTACACGTGGTCGACCGATCTGGAGACTTTCTATCCCAACGATACTGAGAATTCCGATGGCACGATTGTCGATTTCAACGCAACTGAAAATCCAGGGGGTGGCTCCGTCACGGTGGAGGCATCCGTTTTCGGACCGGTTCCGGAGAAGATCTTCGTCAGGCTCGCGCTTCCAGCTACGGGAGAGTAGAGACAAATTTCCGCACACACAATCCAGTGCAGAACGGCGATCCGATGATTCGGATCGCCGTTTTCTTTTATTGAGTGAGTTTCTTGACAGATGTTTAAATGAACACTTATATGCAAGGGTGATTGCGAAGCTCTACAGCGCGGCCCTTCAGGGGGTGGATTCGGCAGAGGTGGAAGTTGAGGTGAGTTCCCGAGACTCGGAGAAAAGTGCGACCATTATCGTGGGACTTCCGGATGCGGCGGTGCGGGAGAGTGCGCAGCGGGTTACGACGGCGCTGACGGCGTCGGCGCTTCCGTTTGGATATGGGGTGCAGACCGTGAACCTGGCTCCGGCTTCGATTAAGAAAGAGGGGCCTTCTTTTGATCTCCCGATTGCTCTGGCGATGACAGCTTGCGCGCAGAACTTTGACCTTTCCAAACTCACTGAAGATCTTTTGGTCGTGGGTGAGTTGGCGCTCGACGGGACCCTGCGGCCCGTGAAGGGCGCACTCTCGATTGCCCTGGGGGCGAAGGCCCGGGGACGGCGACGCGTTCTCGTCCCTGAGGCGAATGCCCGCGAGGCAGCCTTGGTGAGTGGGGTCGAAGTTTATGGGATTGAGAACCTCCATGAGGCCTGGAAGTTTGTCAGTGGAGAAAAGACTCTCGCGCCTGAATGCAAGCCGGCCCTCCGTCCTCCTGCGAGAGATGGGATCGCGCTCGATCTCGACGAGGTAAAGGGACAGCACCAAGTGAAGCGGGCCCTCGAGATTGCGGCCGCTGGGGGTCATAATATTTTGATGGTTGGTCCACCGGGAACGGGTAAATCGATGCTCTCGAAGCGCATGGCCACGATAATGCCGGATTTGTCGGAAGATGAGGCGATTGAGACAACTCGGATTCACTCGGTGGCGGGATTGCTCGATGCCCGCGAAGGTCTCGTGCAGCAGCGGCCCTTTCGGGCTCCCCATCACACAATTTCAGATGCGGGCTTGTTGGGAGGCGGAAGTAACCCCGGTCCGGGTGAAATTTCCCTCGCTCACAATGGGGTTCTTTTTCTCGATGAGCTTCCCGAGTTTCGGCGCTCGACTCTCGAGGTGCTGCGACAACCGCTGGAGGATGGAAACGTCACCATTTCCAGAGCGGCCGGGACTCTCACCTTCGACAGTAAGGTCTTGCTTGTGGCTTCTTTAAATCCCTGTCCGTGCGGATTTTTCGGGGACGCGAAAAGGCAATGTCGGTGCAGCCCTCGGCAGGTGGAGCAGTATCGTCAGAAGATTTCGGGTCCTTTGTTGGATCGTATCGATCTTCATGTGGAAGTGCCGCTCATCGATTTTAAGCAGCTTTCTTCAGACGAACGCTGTGAGTCATCAGCCACGGTGAGGGCACGGGTGATGAAATGCCGGGCACTGCAGGAGGAGCGCTTTGTGGAGGTGACAGGGACGCGAACCAACAGTGATATGGGCCCTAAAGTGATGCGGGCGAATTGTCAGATCGATGAGAGTTGCTCGCAGCTTCTTGAGCAGGCGATGGAGCAACTTGGATTTTCGGCCCGGGCGCATGATCGTATCTTAAAGGTCGCGCGCACCATCGCCGATCTCGCCGGGCTGGAAAGCATCACGGCAGATCATGTGCTGGAAGCGATTCAGTATCGTAGCCTCGATCGGAAGCTTAGTTTTTCATGAAGAGATCCTTATTAAATGATCATGGTCAGACTATAGTCATTATATAGAAATGAGCGTGACACGATTCAAGGCGACCTGTTTGGCTGTCATTGAATCCGTTTCGCTCGGTAGGGCGGTCGAGGGTGCGGAAGTGAGCTGGAATTTTCCAAGCGCCGCGTGAGTGGTGCTTTGCGTGTCAGGCTGGAAAAATATGGGGTTCGTGGTAGATTCTGCCCGTGCAACCGATCATCCATCATCTCTTTGTCTCCGAAGGTCACGACTTCTATGGCCGACACGGGAAGGGCAGGAAGGAGTTTCCTATTAACGACCATGATGAGATCGAGTTGGTGGCCGGGAAGGGGATCGTGGGGGATCGCTTTTTTGACTATAAGGAAGACTATAAGGGGCAGATCACCTTTTTCGACCTAGCCGTTTATCAAGCGGTGAAATCGGAGTTCGCTTTGCCGGAGCTCGATGTGAGTGTGTTTCGTCGAAATGCCGTGGTGAGCGGAATGGATCTCAACGGACTCATTGGGGAAACTTTTCAGATCGGTGATTGTGAGTTCGAAGGAACTCAGGAAGCAAAGCCGTGTTACTGGATGGATCAGGCCTGCGCGCCAGGGGTGGAAGAGTTTCTTAAAGGGCGTGGCGGCTTGCGGTGCCGGATTCTGAAAGGTGGGATTTTTGCGAAGCAATCTTTTGCATCATAGAGAAAACGGGAAACAAACGAGTCATTCTTCAGTCTGAACGGCTTTAAAATAGGTGCTTGGTCGAGAGATGACGTTTGGGTTCATTCTGGGTCCATCTCCCCAAAAGTGAATATCGGTAAGGGAAGAGCATCCGGAAAACATGTGAGAGCCCATATCTTTTACACTGGAAGGTATCGCAAGAAGTCGCGTCGTCTAAAGTGAATGATTAAGTGGAGGCGATGTGCTTATTGAGTGCATATTCGAAATTCAGTGACTCCATGATCCTTCGATTTCGTTTCGGAGGTCCAAGGGCAAACGGCGAGTTGGAGAACGAAAAAAGCCACGGCGATAATGGCCGTGGCTTTCTGAAAGATTGAAGAGCGTTCGCTTAGTTGCGCCTCCAGTCGTCGATGCGAGACTGGTTAGCGGTGAAGAGCTCGTCGGTTGATCCGTGGATCGTGATGGACTTGATGAGGTCGCCTCCTTTGATGGCGTTGATGACATCTTGACCTTCTGTCGTTTCTCCGAAGACAGTGTGCTTACCGTCGAGGTGTGGCGTGGGGCAATGCGTGATGAAAAACTGCGAGCCGTTCGTATTCGGTCCGGCGTTTGCCATGGAGAGCATTCCGGGCTTGTCGTGGCGGCGGTGCGCTTTGCACTCGCATTCGAACTTGTAGCCAGGGTTGCCTGTTCCGGTGCCAAGCGGGCAACCGCCTTGGATCATGAAGTTAGGAATGACGCGGTGGAACGCAAGTCCGTCGTAGAAATTCCGTGATGCGAGATGCAGGAAGGAAGTGACAGTGACAGGTGCGTCGTCGGGGAAGAGGGTGACGTTGATGTCTCCCTTTGAGCTGTGGATGGTGATTTTGATGTCGTCCATGCCGGAAAGCTAGGACGGGATCGCCATTTAGGAAAGAAACTATCGGCAGCTTTTCAGCAGCTGGTCGACATAAAGGGTGATGTCCTCCAGCGCCGTTGTAAATTCCGAGGCGTTCAGGAGGCTAAGTGAGCCGCGTGCCTCCGCAACAAGTTGCGACGCTGTTTTCAGTGCGTCGTCAACCGCTCCTTCGTAGTCGGCAATGCCGCCGAGGATGTGGAGGTCCAGGGGCTCCTGCTCAATGATGCGCTTGGTGAGCTTCTCCTTCTGCTTAGGTGTTGCCGTATCGAGGAGGTTCAGAATGGGAAGGGTGAGCTTTCCTTTCTCGAGGTCGGTGCCAAGGGTCTTGCCGGTGACTTCTTCGGTGCCAATGATATCGACGACATCGTCATAGATCTGGTAAGCCGTTCCCAGCTTCATGCCGTAGCCGTGCATGGCCTCGCAGATGGCCTCGTCCCGTCCGGAAATCCGGGCGGCAAGACCGCTGGCAGCCGCGAAGAGGGCCCCGGTCTTCATCTCGATCATGCGGAAGTAATCCTTCTTCGTAACGGTGAGGTCAAAACGTCGCTGGGTCTGCAAAATCTCGCCTTGGCAGACTTCGCGTGAGGCAAGGCTGATGGCGCGGCTCAGTTCCAGATCGTTGAAGTCAGTAGATAGTTTGAGAGCGTGCGAGAAAAGGGCGTCGCCAAGGAGAACGGCCATGCCATTTCCCCACTTGGCGTTGGGAGTAGGAACTTGACGGCGGGTGGAGGCGCCATCGATGATGTCATCGTGCACCAATGTCGCCATGTGGACTAGTTCCAGAATGACGCCGAGATTGATGTGGCCTTGGGTGAGCTCGCCGGTCGCTCCTCCGGTGAGGATGGCCAGGGTGGGGCGGATACGCTTCCCGTTCGTATCACAGATATAAGTCATGTAGGGCTCTACCCCGGGATCGAAGTCGCGAACTTGCTCACGAATCTGTGTCTCGACCTTCTCCAAATGAGGGGAAACGAGTTCGAAAGGAGACTTTTCCGTGGAGCTTATATTGCTGGTCATGACCGAAGGTTGTGTTGATAGGTTTCACAATGTCCGCATTCCCGCAACCGCAATGAGAAGGAAATGAGAGATTTCCCAAGATTCTGTTGCGATTTGGCGCAGAACTCGCTTGGGTATCCTCTCATGAAGCTGAATTATCTTCTTCCAACTGGATTCTTGATGATCGCTACTGGGATCGCTGTTGCGGTGAATTTTGGTGAAAAACCTGACACGCCGAAGCTTCCTGATGTCGGATGGCACATTCCGGCTGACCGGAAGGTCAATGGCTTGTTAGGTGGAAACAGCGGGATCTTTCTCATGAGAAGATCTGAATTACAGGTTCTTGCTTGCTACGACAACAAAACCTACCCAAAGAAGCACGCGGAACGTGGCCCGATCAGTCTGCAGGATCACAATGATCCCATCCAATTCCGCAACATGTGGATTCGTGAGGTCTGCGAATACGCCCAACAATAATCACCATTACAAACTGCGCACCGTCCTGTAATAGACGGTTTTGACGCCAACCCACCAATCTCAATACGTCTATGAAATTAAAAGTTATTATTCCGTCCGCTCTTACTTGCGGGCTTCTTCTGACCTCTTGTGGTCCGAAAAAAGAAACTGCCTCTTCAGGCGAAAGCACTACCCCTAAAGAATTAGCAATGACCATCGACAAGGTGGACGACGTCGTCACCCCTGACGCCTCTACCACCCTTGACAACAAGGTCGCCGAAGTTCCCCTGGAAGATCTTTCCAAGGTGACTGGGTTTGCTCAGCACGTCCCGGCTGATGTCGAAGGCTATTTCTCTCTTCTCGAAGGAAATGACCTCATCGAGCGCGTTCTCGGAAGTGAAATTGCCGGATTGGTCATTGAAACTGCCATGGGCGGAGGCACCCGCGCTGATCTCGATCAGATGCTAGAGGGGCCTGAAGCTCAGATGGTGCGCGCCGTGATTGGTGAGGAACTCTTTATCTCCGTGGGCGACACGGCTGGTGATCAGGCTGGAGCCCTTCTCGATTTCAGTAATAGGAGCAGCCAGGGCCAGGCTAAGTTCATGGTGGAAATGGCTTCTATGGCACTTACTGGAGAAGAGCCCGAGATGGGCGATATGGGAATGTTCGCCACCATGTTCGGCGACCCCAAGGGGATTATCGATGTGATCGAAAAGGCGACGATGCCACCCATCACGATCGGTTTCAAAGTGAGCGATCCGGAGATGCGCGATAACCTTGCCAATATGATTTCTGGTCAGATTGCCATGGGGATGGAGGCCGAGATGCCCTTTATTGAGGAACTCGCGCTGGAAAAAGAGGGCGTTCAGCTCAGTGGCTTGACTGTTTCCGGAAAGGAACTGGCCCTTCTCGCGGCCGATGAAAAAGAAGGCATGTCAGAGTTCTTCGGCAGTGAAGTCGAAGCGGACCGTCTCATTAAAGCGATTGCGAGTAAGAATCTCCACGTCGCGACCGGCGTCTTCGGAAAATACATCCTCGTCTACGCAGGCGGCCGCATGGAAGACTTCAAGCTCGCGAAAGACACCGAGTCTTCCTTCCTCGCGGAAAAGGATGCGGAATTCCTGAAGCGTTATGCAGACAAGAAGATCCGCATGTTTTCCTACGTTGAAAAGGATTCCATCAATGCCATCACTTCCAAGTCGGAGATCCTCTCTGCATTCCTTCTGGGATTGAAGGACGGTCTGGAAGAATCTGAAGCCTTTGGCGATACTCGTGACATCCAGGCTCTTCTGGTTCACACCTCCAAGACGGAAGATGCTCTCATGAAGATGGGCACTTACGAAGCATCTGGCTCGGTGGGATTCATTGAAGAAGGATTCAAGATTGAAAGCCACGGTGGTTCTTCTCTTCCGCATATTGATTTGGAATCTTCCCACCAGTTTGCCTCCTTGGGCGATGGCAGCGACGTCGTTCTTTTTGCCAATTCCGCCAGTGATTCGGACTTCTCCGGAAAACTGCTCGATTACATCAACACCTTGGGTGAGTCGGCTTACATGCTTGCCAAGCAAGTGAGTCAGCTGACATTCGACGATAACGATTTTGAGGAATTCAAAGAAGGCTTCGGCATGTTGGACCAGTTGGCAGGTAAGGAGCTCGCCAATGTCTGGGGAGCCCTCGCTGAGGACTTCAATGCTGGAACTGGAACTGAGTCCGCGCTTGTGATCGATCTCAAGGGAACCCTTCCAAAGGTTCCTGGAGTGCCTTCGGAGGTCATTGAAAAGGGACGCATCCCGCGCCTTGCTCTCATGATGCCTGTCACTGATCGTGAAAAAATTGGTGAGGCTTGGGAGAGTGGAAATGCTGCCGTCACCAAGCTTCTAGCCAATGCTGCGGAAGCCGGACTCTTCGAGGTCCCGATGCAGGAGCCAATCAAATCGAGCGAGGATGGTGTGGCCACCTATTTTTTCTCCATCCCGACAATCACAAGCGATGCCAATCCGAACGTCACGGTGAGTGATGACTTCTTCATCGCCTCCACCTCGCCCAAATTCAATGGCGAGTTGACCACTGCGATCAAATCCGGAACTAAGATCGACCGCAAAGGATCCTATATGAAGGTCAACTTCAAGACCCTGCAGGAATTTACCAGCTACTGGGTCAACTTCGTGAAGGGAAATCCTGACGCTCTTTTTGAGGATAACGAAACTCAAAAAGAAGACTTCATGGCGAACCTTCCCATGATTGAGAAGGCCATTGTGGCCTTCGGTGAGATCGATAGCCTCACCGCTCACACCCGCCGTGAAGGCGGAGAGACTCGTCGCTCGGTTCACTTCAAGACGAAGTAAGCGGAACGTCGCCTTTCAAATCCCGGTGGCTTTGGTCACGGGGATTTTTTATGTCGTTGGTGAAGGAGTTGGATTCATTTCCTTGTCGATTGAATCGCCTTCAGCTCAATGACGTGCGAAGGGTCGAGGAAACTGCTCGCCAGCACTTTGTGAGAAGCGTAGCTTTACGGCGGGTTATGAAAGAACTCTTTGTAACCGAAACCGATGATGAACGGCTGAAGGCGACCGCAAATGCTGTCGATAATGCGCTGGAACAGCAGCGGAGGAAGGAGAGTATTCAGTCGGCTGTTACCGCGCTCTTTGGCGTGGCATTCGTGGTCGCGATTTTGGCTTTGATTGCGATGATTCCGACGTCCAAGGATATTCCAGTCATCCTGGCCTACAGTGCGCCCGCGGAAGAAGAGCCACCCAAGCTTAATAAGAAAGAGCTGACAAATAATTTACAGCCCCGCCCGCCGGGAGCGAGCTCTTCGATGGCCCGAGTGATTGCCTCCACGGCTGCCACTACGGTATCGGTGCCCATTCCAGAAACGGCAGTGCCGGATGCCATGATCGGGATGGAAGAAGACTTCGGTGATGGATTTGGATCTGGTGATGGCGACGGAAGCGGAGGTGGAGGGGCGACCTTCTTCGGCGGTCGCATGAAGGGAAAGCGGATCGCCTTCGTAGTCGATTTTTCCCAGTCGATGGAGCTCAGCGCCGAAAAAGGAGGGAGCAGAATTTCAGGACTGAAAAAGGAGCTGGAGAAATCGATCAACGAACTCGGAAAGGGAATGCAAGTGACCGTGATCTTTTTCTCAAATACCGGCTGGACCATCGAAACCAAGGGACCCAATCAAAATGACAAGGGCTGGAATGGTTTGGGTAAGACTCCGGTGGTGCCCTGGTATCCTGCGACTCCCAAGGTGAAGAAGCAGATGATCTCCGATATCAAGGCAATGCCAGCGGCGGGAGGAACAGTGTGGTATCCTGGGCTCAAAATGGCGCTGGGCATGAACCCTGCACCCAACGGCGTGTTCCTTCTTTCCGATGGATCTCCGCGCGACGGAGATATGGTGCTCGATGAACTGAAGGAGATTAATCCTAGTCATGTGCCGATCAGCACGGTTGCCTTTGAGCTACCCGGGACACCAGCGGCACAGCTTCTTGAAATCTCTGAGAAGACCGGCGGAAAATTCAATATGGTTTACAAAGGGAGACGCTACAGCGGCGGGGCTGCCGAGCGCTTTACCAACGTAAAATACGACGAAGATTAACTTCATCTATCTCTGCTGAGCCTTCGCTTGAGGCAGGAAGTTCTGAAGAGCCTTGATGCGGGTCGCGCTGACCGGGTGGGTGCTGAGGAATTCAGGGTTGCCACCATTTCCCTGAGCGGCCATGCGTTTCCAGAGCTCGACTGCTGCTTCCGGATTATAGCCGGCACGAGCCATGAAAATGGTGCCGACTTTATCTGCTTCCAGTTCTTGTTGACGGGAAAAGGTGAGACCGAAGGCGATGTTTCCTACTTTGGGGGCGAGCTTGCCAAGGCTGCTATTCTGACCAAGAAGGACACCAATGAGGGCGGCGCCAGTGGCGATGGTTTGGTTGTTCTGGATGCGGGCTTGGGCGTGATTAGAGGTCACGTGCGCCATCTCATGGGCGAGGACTGCGGCGAGTTGGCCGTCGGTCACTGCGACTTTTAAAAGGCCAGTATTCACGCCCACTTTTCCACCGGGAACAGCGAAGGCATTGGCGCTAGGGTCATTGAAGACTTCGAATTCCCAGCGGGTTCCTGGAAGGTTGACGACTGGCTTGAGGCGGGAGGCCACGCGATTGACACGAGCGCGTGCATAGGAGTCGGCGGAGATTGGTGTTTTTCGCCGATGCTGATTGAAGGCGTCGCGGCCCGCTTTCTGGATGCTGGCCGAGGAGGGGGCCATGGCCACGGCTCCGGTTTGGGAGTTAAAGGCGGTGGGTGCGGCGCAGCTGATGATGGCGACGGGCAGGAAGATCGAGATGGATTTTGGGGAGAGACATCTTTTCAGAATCGGCTTCATAGCGGGAGTTTAACATCTAGCGTAAACATCTCCACCGAGAATTCCCTATTCAGTCCGCTTCCCGCAGTATTGAATGAGGCCGCACGTGAATCTTCCTAATTCCATCACTCTGGGACGGCTTTTGCTGACCGGAGTCTTCATCATCTCGGCCAGCATCGGTGGCTTGGCGGCTCATATTGTTGCCTTGGTGAGTTTTGTCTTGGCGACGATTTCAGATTGGCTCGATGGCTACCTTGCTCGGAAGCTCAACTTGGTAACCTCGCTTGGGAAGCTTCTTGATCCGCTGGCAGACAAAATTTTGGTTGCTGCTGCTTTCGTCTACCTCTCCGCCCAGGGGCTCTGTCCAGTCTGGGTGACTTCCGTCATTATCGGCCGCGAGTTTCTCGTGACCGGTCTCCGTCAAATTGCGATCGAGAAGGGCGTGATCATCGCAGCTGATAACCTGGGTAAGTGGAAGACGACTTTCCAATTGGCCTTCGGGATCACCTGCATGGTGTGGCTGATTTTTGATCAGACCTCGCCTCATGCCGGCTTGGGTTTGTTGCTGCATTGGCTTTCGAATCCGGACAATTTCCTCTTTCAAACCTTCCTCTGGGGAGCTCTCGCACTGACCTTGCTATCGGGCGTGCATTACCTGAGAAAATCCCGAGCCCTTTTCCTTGATTGATGATTTTTAAGAACGCTCATCTTGTCTCGCCCGGTTTTGAAATCACCGAAGGATTTTTACAGGTTGAGAATGGTATTATTCTAGCTGTCGGGCTCGAATCCGAAGCTCCTGAAAGCGGTGAAGTGATTGATCTGGAAGGCCGTCGGCTGCTGCCGGGCTTTATCGATATTCACTGCCACGGTGCGGACGGCGCGGATGTCTGCGATGCCTCAGTCAAAGGGCTTCAGCACATCGCTGAGACCAAACTCAAGGAAGGGGTGACGACTTGGCTGCCGACGACCTTGACGCAGCCTACGGAGAAGCTTGTTGACGTCGTTAAGACGATCGCAGAGTGGGCTCCGGGTGCGCCGTTATCGGTTCCCGGATGTCACCTGGAAGGTCCCTATATCAATCGGAAAAAAGCGGGTGCGCAAAATCCTGAATTCACCCGTCTGCCAGATCCGCTGGAGCTGAGGAAGCTGCATGATATTTTTCCCGCGATGATTCTTTCTTTAGCTCCGGAATTACCGGGAGGTCTGGAGATCATCCGTGAGGCAAGAGCTTTGGGGATCACGGCTTCGGCAGCGCACAGTGATGCGGACTTTTCAACTATCAGTGACGCGATCGGCTTCGGGCTGACTCATTTGACTCACTTTGGAAATGCCATGACCGGCCTCCACCATCGGGAGATCGGCATGGTGGGAGCAGGTCTTTTCGAAGAGAATCTCATGCTGGAAATCATCGCCGATGGGGTACACCTCTGCGACGACATGCTAAGTTTGCTCTTAAAATTGGTGACTATCGATCGCCTCATGCTCATCACTGACTCGGTGGCGGCATCGTGGCAGAAAGATGGGGAGACAAGTTTGGGTGGTCTTGATGTCATCATCAAAGACGGCCAAGCACGGCTAAAGAGAAATGGCTCCTTGGCAGGATCTACCCTGCACGCGAATCACGGGTTAAGGCGCCTCGCCGGACTCCACGAAGGTCCGCTGAGCGAGATCGTGGCAGCAAGTTCCGCGAATCAAGCTCGCTCACTGGGAATGCGGGATCGAGGTCATCTTGAAGTGGGAAAGCGTGCGGACCTCGTGGTGCTCGATGATGAGTTTGAGGTGTTACAGACTTTTGTGATGGGAGTTATCCCTGGGGTTTAAGGGTGAAGGTGATGCCGTCCGAGCTGATAGAGTCGACAGTGGCTTCGAGATAAGAGGGTTCTTATTTCCATGGTGGCTGTTTGATGAGGGCGGGCGATGTTGTTAGGGGCGGTCAGGATATTGGTTCCCACGGTTTGGCTCAGCTGACGCATGAGCTGCTGACTGCTATCGGAGTCGACTTTCAGCGATTTTGGGTCACCTGGTTCCGAGCCGAGGCCAAGTTCGGAGAGGCTGGCCGGAGAGGTGTGGCATATCTTGAGGAGGATTCGTGCACTGAGGGTGCCGGCATCGAGAGTGATGGATTCTGCCTGAGCGCTGAGGACTTAGTAGTTACCCTCGGGGGTCTTTACTCTGGAGAAGATTACGGTTTCTCCTGGAGTGCGGGTCATCTGCATCAATGCGATAGCGGGCTGGGGCTCGGTCTAAAATGTCGTGAATTACTTTTGGGTGATTTGCGGCGAAGGCTTTTGACTTATTCATCGGGGCCACGGCAGGCGGTGCAATTCTTGGAGAGGATGGGGCGAACCTGTTCATTACCAGCTGATTTCGGTGAAAGAGATTACAGGGAGGAGGAAGAATAAAAGAAAACGCATTGGCTTCAGGGCAAAATTAAAGCGGCCTCTAGCCGCTTTAAAGAGAACTTGTTAGACAAGTAGTGAGGGGCCAAATTTATTACGGAGCGTTGTTGTAATTTTTTTCGTCAGGCGTGGTCAGAAATTCAAAAACAGAAGGTTTCTTGATGATGGTGTTCGGATATGAGCGAACTGAACCGTCGACCATGCACACGTAGGCCTTTTTTTTGTAGTTTCCTTGGGGTGCAGAAGAAATCCCATCGAAATACCAGCCGGCGCCGGCATGGTCGTCATCAGATTCGGCGAACCAGATTGTATTGGCTGCGTCCTTTAGTTGGGAGGCGCGGATAACGAAGGCATCTTCTGATTCGCCACCTGCTCCGGCGTCATCACCTAGGAGGCCATTGTAGGCGAATCCACCGTGACTGTCCTTGGTTGCGTTACCAAGAGAGCGGAATTTTGAACGATCTCCGCCTAGCTTGTACTTGGAGAGGGGGTTCTGGAAGACGGTTTCTTTATAAGGTTCCTTCCACTCGTATTGAGAACCTTCACGCACGGCGATGCTCAATTTCTCAGCAGCAAGGTCCCACCAGATGAAGCTGGCACCCTGTTCATCATCAATGTTGCCTGCATACGGTGGATAGGAGCCGGGATTGTGGTTGCCGGTATCGATTCCTTCTTCCCTGAGGGAAATAAGAGCGGTGTGAACGTTCTTCATGTTGTTGGAGAGCTTGGCGGCCTTGGCTGCTTTGATGGCAGTTTTGGTTCCCAAGAAGATGAGGCTGGCGAGGGTCGCGAGAATCGCGATGACGACGAGGAGTTCGATCAGGGTAAAGCCCTTGGAGCGGCGAGAAGTGCAGATGGTCATAACTTTTGAGCGAGTTTGGAGAAATCAGGACGTGGTGTGAAGGTTTAATACCGAGAATTAAAACTAACTTGTAAAACGGATGATCTCGAATCTGTTCGCCGAAGTCAGCGAGATGCGGTGGTGGTTTGCCCCTCACCGTTGGTTTTCCAAGGGTGTGAGCTGTAGATGCCTTCGCCATATGTCTTCAGCGATGCGCCGGAGAAGAGGAGCGTTTTCAGTTCCTGTATAGGAATGGTGTTATCGCTGGCACCCTAAATGTCGTTTGTTCCAAAAAGGCTATTTAGTGTCGGTCGCACAGTCGCCTTTTGGCTTTACAGCGAAGGATCATCGTCGGGAGGTTGAAATAGATCATTTCAAATCCGTTAGAATATTGAGGGGTAAATTTTAACGCTAAAGGTTGCGGCTGCTAATAGTGTGCAAATTTCCGAATTGCGTTTGTATCAGGATCGGTCTCAAGTCACTGACGCGATGGCGACTAATCCGGGAAGGAATAACCCAGAGTCGGCTGGGGCCTTCAAATGAAGTCGAGGGGTCGACGAATACGAAGTGGCTTAATCTCAGCGTAAATCCGCTGGTCTTTAATCACGGATCTTTGGACACCTACATTTTCGTATGGAGGGAGTAGCGGAGGCCGAGTCAGCCGGAATCGGGTCGTTCACCGGAAGGCGGTGAGGCTCGTGGGGTTGCACATGAGCTGGGTGAGGGAGAAACCGAAGTGATACAGTGGATTCACCTCGTTGGCAGTCTCAAAGCCGGTGACGTTTCGGAAGGCGCTGATACTTTCGCTATCTCCCATTATGCAGCGCAAAAAGTCCTGGATCCCACCGAACTTTTCAAAGCTCCGCTCGCCGGAGATTCGGGCACCATTGGTATATCTTTCACCGCAGTTTATCTAAAAGTAATCGAATGGTCTGTCGAAACCTCTGCTGGCAGACCTCGCAGAGGAATCTTTTTTCTGTTCTCGAATTATCGCGAAGCCCTGCCAATACTCTCTTTTTACTGCCGCAACATGCATTCGAGCACGGTCGAGAACTATCTTAAAACTATTTGGGGGCTTCAGCAGCGGTCGCCGGACAGTCCCCTTGTGCCGATCGGTCGAGTTGCTCAGAAGCTCTCGGTGACTCCTGGAACAGCCACGACGATGATGAATCAACTCCTTAAGCAGGAGCTCGTCGATTACATCCCGCGGAAAGGGGTGTCGCTCAATGTCGCTGGTCGCAAGGCGGCCCTGCAAGTGCTTCGGCGCCATCGGCTGGTGGAAAGCTTTCTCGTGGAGATCATGAGGCTTGATTGGGCCGAGGTCCATGAAGAGGCCGAAGTTCTGGAGCACGTCATTTCCGAGCGTCTTCTCGCACGGATGGACCAAATGCTGGGGCATCCCACCCACGATCCTCATGGCGCTCCCATACCTACGAGCGAAGGTGAGGTGCCGAGCCAATCCACTCAGACCCTCGCAGAATGCAGCCCGGGAGATTTCACTCTGACTCGAGTGCGGGAGAATCGTCCGGATTTTCTCCAGTGGCTCGCTCTGCTGGGGCTTAAGCCTGGAACCTTTTTTAGGCTGATCGTCAGGGATTCGTTCGCAGACACGCTTACGCTTGTGATTGCAGAAGGCCCGGATCAGGTCCAAATTTCCTTGTCGGCTGCAAAATCACTTCTTGTTGTCCCGGCATGACGCTTATGAAAACGATTACCTCGCTCTTTTTACCGCTTCTCCTCTTGAGTTGCCAAGAATCTGATCCATCAGCCCTGTCGAATCGCCCTCGCGACCTTTCGCCAGAGGAACGGCAAACGATTGATGCGACTCTCGCCACTCAGGTGATTGGCAAGGAATTGGCAGGGCGGACGAGTTGGTTGAACGACGAGGGATTTTATTCCGGTTCGCTCGACAAAGCCCCGCAACGCTACCTCCTCTATTTTTCAGCAAGCTGGTGAGGCCCTTGTAAAGCGAACGCTCCCCAGTTGGTGAGCTCGTATCACGAGATGATTGCAAGTCGAGACGATGTTGAGCTGATTCATATTAGCCTCGATCATAGCGATGAGGCCGCTGAAAAATGGGCTCTGAATGAAAAATTCCCCTGGCCCACGGTGCTGAAAAGCCAAATCAGCGAAGAGTTGGCAGCTCGCACGCCTCAGACCGTGCCTTCCTATCTTCTGGTAAGTGCAGATGGCACGATCGTTGCAACAGGTAAAACGGAAGCGTTGGCAGCAATCAAGGAGGAGTGACCTGAATTCTTAGGGATCTTTTTCCTTCCCCTCTCCCTGTGTTCACGGTTGTCTAAGCCACCTCCCATTCTATGAAAAACTTAGCAAGGCTCCTGTTAATCGGCTTTATGTCGTCGATGGCGCACGCCCAGGTGACTGTTAGCTTGGCCCTTGATCGTCCCACCTACCTTGTTAATGAGCCGGTCACTGCCGTGGTCACCATCACGAACCGAAGTGGATCCGAACTTTTTCTCCACAGTGAGATGAAGGGAAAAATCGCCCGCAGTTGGCTTGAGTTCTCGATGCGGCACTCAGGAGGAGATGCTCTTCCCCGCATGAATCACGGAGCATTTCGTGCCGCCGAGCTTGGGGCCGGTCAGACCATTTCCCGTCGTATCAATCTAAGTCAGCTCTACAGTGTGGCGAAGCAGGGCAATTTCTCGACCAATGCCCGGATTCAAATCAACAATCAGGTTTTCACCTCAAATTCGTCTCACTTCACCGTCAGTGAGGGATCGCTTTGCTTCAAGCAGCCCTTCGGCGCCCCAAAGACCAAGTTTCCTAATCGGGAATACCGTGTGATCACCTTCAATGACGGTAAGACGACCTCGATTTATGCTGCCGTGCATGAAGCAAAGACGCAACGAGCTCTGGCGACTGGGCGCATCAGCAAGATCCTTCTCTTCAAGAAACCGCAAGCGACCTTGGACAGCGCCAACAATCTCCATGTTCTCTATCTCTCAAATCCTGAAATTTTTGTGCACGCTATTGTGAATAAGAATGGGCAGCTGGCATCTACGAAATATTTTAAACGCGGCGCTAGCGGAACCCCATCTTTGGCAGCCCAACGCGATGGTAAGATCCTTGTGCAAGGGGGTATCCGCTTTGATCCCGAAAAGGAAGCCGTCGAACGCGATCGCGCTCGGAAAGTATCCGAGCGTCCCGAATAGTAAACTTTTTTTGATAAAAAGTTTGTATTTATTTTAATAATGTTTATAAGATCAATGATTAACAAGTAATTTTCAATGAACAATCTCCTGCACGCACTCGTCATCTTCCTAGCCCTTACCGTTCCGGCGGCGGCTTCCTTCAGAACGGTCGTGATCGACGCCGGACATGGTGGTCGTGATAATGGTGGTAGCTACGGAAAGGTCTACGAAAAATGGCTCGCACTCGACACCTCGATGCGGGTGGAGCAGAAGCTGAAGGCGAAGGGTTTCCGCACCGTAATGACTCGCCGCAGTGATCAGTTCATTTCACTTTCTGGTCGAGCCAAGATCGGAAATCGCTACGCGCACTCCATTTTTGTCTCTATCCATTACAACTTCACTTGGAAAAAGAACGTCAGTGGTCTTGAGACCTTCTACTGCTCTCCTCAATCAAAGCCTCTCGCCGACGCAGTTCAGCGCGGAATGCTGAACCGGGTGAAGTCCGTCAACCGCGGTGTCAAATATGCCCGTTACTTCGTGATTAGCCACTCGAGGAATCCTGCGATCTTGGTCGAAGGTGGATTCGTTTCAAACTCCCGTGAGCGTGGTCGAACTAAAGAAGGCTGGTATCGTGAGGCAATCGCCGATGGCATTGTCGACGGAATTGTCTCCTTTAAGAAGATCGCCCGCGGAAGCTGGTAAACAATTTCAGATGTCTTCCGTCGATTGGGACGCGCGTTACCGCGACGGAGAGACGCCTTGGGAAAAGGGAATGGCCCATCCGGCCCTTCCTTTTTTTGTGTCCAGTCACCCCGGGATTTTTGAAAAAAAACCAAGGGTCTTTCACCCCGGCTGCGGCTTTGGACACGATGCTGCCATTCTTGTACCGCACTGCGAGGAGCTGACGGCCCTCGATCTTGCTGCGGCACCCTTGGAGGCGGCGAAAGACCTTTATCCGACGGAGAGCATCCGTTGGGAGGTGGGCGATCTTTTCGCATGGGATGAACCCGAGAAATACGACCTCGTGTGGGAGCACACCTGCTTTTGTGCCATCCCGCTCGAATTTCGGACCAAATATGTCAAAGCGGTTCATCGCCTTCTCAAACCCGGTGGCCATCTCGCTGGAATCTTTTTCTTAAATCCGGATCACGCTCTCGAAGAAGGCCCGCCTTTCGGCGTCACTCGCGATGAGCTGAATGGATTTTTCGGTAACGGCTTCGAGCTCCTCGAAGATCACCCCAAGCCCGAGACCTATGAGGGACGGGAAAATCGTGAGACACTCATGGTCTGGCGGAAGCGATCGTAACTTTTTCCATGACTCGTAAAGAGCTTGCTGCCGGAATCAAGTTCTACGAGCAGGGCAAGTGAAAATCTGAATGGCCTCTTTTCGTGGCTCATTCGTAATGAGATATTTTCAGAGAGAGCGGATCCGCAGGTGGAAGCTTATTTTCTAGCTCAGCGCACCTAAATCGGCCTGGACGGTGATCTTGGGATTGGCACTCGGGTTTTCCACAAGGTTGGTGCCTTTTCCCAGGAGCTGGAGGGCGGAGACTTCATCGGTGATTTGGGCGTCACCTTGGCCGACGTTTTGGTAGGCTTGGAGGATGAGACCTTTGGAGAAAATTTGCGGGGTCTCCATGATCCAGAGGTCGTCGCGGGAGACGGACCCGGTGGTGACGCCTGCGGGGGTGGCGCGCTTAAGGGTCTCGGTGATGCGGCGGGCGAGGGCGGCTGCACCGGTGTTCTTGGCAGCCGCGAAGGTGGCGCGTATGCTTGCGGAAGAGACAAGGGGGCGGGCGCCATCGTGGATGGCGACGTGGGTGATGTCGTCGTTGAGAGCGGCGAGTCCGGCGGCGACGGAGTCGGAGCGCTCGGTGCCGCCATCGACGCGGATCATCTTTCTTCCAAGGTCGCTGAGCCAGGCGAAGCGCTCGGTGGGAGTGACGACGATGACTTGAGAGACTTCGGCGAGGGATGAAAAGGCGCGGACACTGTGCCAAAGGACGGGCTTGCCATCGAACTCGGCAGCGAGCTTATCAAAGCCCATGCGACGGGAGGACCCGGAGGCAACGATGATGGCGGCGTAGCTCATCCTTAAGAGAAAATGACTAAAAACTGTGAACGGCTAACTTTTAGGAAAGATGTTTCATGACCTCTTGGGAGAGGGTTTTCCCATCGGCTTGGCCGGCTACTTTTTCTTGCACGATCTTCATGACCTTGCCCATGTCGGCGCGGGAGGTGGCTCCGGTCTCGGCCACGGCGGCTGACACAATGGCGGAGATCTCATCGGCTCCGAGGGCGGCGGGAAGGTATTTTTCGAGGACGGCAACTTCGGCTTTTTCGTTATCAGCGAGTTCTTGGCGGTCGGCTTTTTCGAACTGCTCGATGGAGTCCTGTCGCTGTTTGATCTGCTTACGCACGAGAGCGAGGGTGTCGGCCTCGGAGGCGACGTTGTCTTTGTGCCCGGATTCGATGGCAGCGTTCGTGATGGCCGTCTTGAGAGCCCGGAGAGTGGTGAGGACTACGGTGTTCTTGGCCTTCATGGCGCCTTTAATATCGGACATTAGTTGGGAGGAAAAATCGTTCATGGATGAGTTGTCACCTCAGAAGAGACGCGAGGCAAGGGGGGAATCATTTTTCCACAGCTTGCAGGAGGAGCGTGGTGTGGTAAAGGACGGGCGTGAGCAAGAAGCGCATCGCTGGTCCCCTGTATCTCTGTTTTATCGGATTAGCGGTCTTGCTCATGGGCGCTCTCTTTATGGGGTTGCTGTGGAAGTCCTATGTCGGCGCCAAGGAAACGAGAGCTTGGCCGGTGGTCGAGGGGGTAGTTCTGGAAGCCTCGGTAGCAGAGAGAAAGCTGGGTCCGCAGATTCCGCAGGAGTATTCCATGGGGCTGAGTTATTCCTATGACTTTGAGGGGCAGCCTTACCAAGGAGATCATTTAACGCGGCGAGAGAACCCTTGGTATAAAGATAGGGAGCGTGTCGAAGTCGGTTTGAAGGAATTCTCGATGGGAACCCGGGTGGAGGTTTTTGTGAATCCGGAAGAACCTAAGGAGGCGGTAATAAAGCACGAATCGAAAGCAGGCGGTTATTCGATTTGGTTTCCGGGCCTTTTTGTCGTGGCGGGCTTGGGAATTATCTTGAGCGCCCTGCGGAAGATCCTTTCGGAAGTCGAGAAAGGAATCGCGTCTTGATTCGGGAAGGAGTTTGGCGGAATATTCCTTTTAAATGAAAGTATATTTGCGGACTTTGGCAACATGGCTTGGATGTATGGCAACTTTGGCCGCTATAGTGCCGGACCATCAATTATCGGAGTGGAGCGTGGGAAAAACGCTTTACGGAAAAGAGGCCAAGCTGGAAGAGCTGGGCGGACAAGGGGTCGTCATTTCTTTCTGGAGCGCGAGCGCGAAAGACGGGGCCAAAAGCCTTGCGCTTCTGGGGAAGATCAATCGGAGCTACCAAAGTCGTGGCTTGGTCGTGATTGCGGCGGAAATGCAGAATCTCGAAAAAGTGGAAGTGGATCGAGTTCTGGGTGGAAATGATGCTGGGTTGACGATTACTCAGGGAGGGCGTGGGCCGATTGGGATTTCGGATCTGCCTCATAGCTTTATTTTCGATTCCATGGGGACGCTGATTTTTAGCGGGCTTCCTGATGATGCTGGATTTGAAACTGCGGTGAAGAAGGCGCTCGTGAATGCGCGTCGCCCTTCGGTGTCAACGAAGTCGAATCCAGGAGAGAAAAAGAAAGCGGATCTGATTCCCCAGCGCAAGTGGGTGAACAGCGAGGGGAAGGATGTCGTCGCTGCCGTGATTGCGATTAAGAAAGGATATATTTTATTTCGTAAAGAGAATGGAGATGAGATGAGCTATCCGATCAATAAGCTCTCCAAGGAGGATCAAAAATTGGTTCGAAGGATTCCAGCCCAATAAGAGATCAGGGGAATTCTTAAATTTCTCGCGTTTGGCCAGTGAAGGTTCCAAGTCCGATTGGCGAGATGGCGAGGCGGGATTCAACGTCCCTCCTTTGCCGGTTAACGTGGGACGCAAGTTCTACCGCTTGGTGTCGAACTAGCGTTGGTTACTTGATCGAGAATCCACGGCAGTTCTCGAGCGGGGGGATTTCGCTCGCGGAGAATTCGCGGATGTGACTGGCAAGTTCTGATTCTTCCACAATCTCATTGATGAAATCATCTATTTCCTCGCCCTCGCCCATGATCTGAAGCGCGACGGTTCCGTCGGTGAGATTACGAATCCAGCCAATGACATCAAACCCAAGAGCGAGTTGTTTGGTGACGTAGCGAAATCCAACGCCTTGGACTCTCCCTGTGAAGATAACTTCTTTAGCGGTCATTTTTTAAAGAAATCGAGATGTCGATGTGAGAGCCGTCGACATTGATGCTCCGGCCTTCTACTTCGATTTGCTGGAGCCCCCGAGCAAAGGTCTGTGCCAGTTCGGGGGTGGCCATCGTCACTTGCCAGTTGAGTTTGGACACGTCGATTTGATAGCGATCTCCCCGCCAAGCTTGTGCGAGCTCATCAGCGGCTTCGTTACCGAGATATGGGTCGAAGAGGAGTCTGATTCCCAGTGCGCCCAGCAGTTGGATTGGCTCTTTGGTTTCGGATGGTTTGATGGGCTCCAAGTGGGGATAGAGGATTTTAAATGTGCTCAGGGGAGGAGTTCGAAAAATGGAGAGGTAAGCGTCCCGGGATTCGAGGTAGGCTTTTTTGGCGTAATCGGCTCCTTCTAGATGGGGAAAGTTCGCCACCCCTTGGATGCTAGGGGAGAGCTGTAGTAGAAGTGTCTCCCGATCATCGCTTTTGTCTTCCCAGTCGACTTGCTCTGCGGCAGCTCGCCTTCGCAGGTAGCGTGATTGAACCCCGGAGGCCGCACCGCGATGGATCGCAAGCCAGGCCCGCGCTTCGTCAGTGGATTTCCAGCTCTCAGGGAAAGGATGGTTTTGGATTTGGAGCTGGCGGGCCAGTTGATGCACCAGAGCGCCTGAATCAGGGATACTCAAGGGATCGAAATCCTCGGGCAGGAGGATTTCGCCGCTGCGTAAATCAAAGAGCCCCCGTGTGCCGCTTGTTTCGATGGCGATCCACTGGGCGCGCAGGATGTCATTTGGAGGAAGAAGCCCGATGGTGGTCCAAGCGTGCTGCTCTTCTTCGACGCCATCTTTTCCAAAGAGGAGTTCGAGATTTCGTTCGGCAGCGTTCCGAAAGATATCAGGAGAGGCCAGTTTGGCGATCGGGGCCTTTGGGAAGACCATACCACTGTCCTTTTCAACAAAGGCGATTAGATCCTCGGGAATCGCGAGAGATCCTTGAGCAAGAAGAGATCGAATCTGAGCGAGCTCGTCGCGAGTCTCATCAAGCTCGCGCGTTAGTTCTGCGTTCTGTGATCGTAGCTCGCCTGATGATTCTCCGTGATCGCTGGAGATGGCTGCTTTCTTCCAATACTTTCCATAGAGCCATCCCCCAGCTAGAAGGCCGGAACAGAGGAGCACTTGAAAAACTCTCTCAGCACTCATGAAGGATTAACGATTCGCCTTTTCCTGAGCCTTCTTCTTTTCCTCATCGAAAGGATTGTCAGGGCGGAAGGACTTCGAGGGGTCAAACTTCTCTTCGTTATAGAGGTCGGCGTCCTTTGGGTTCTTGTTGGGGAAGACGTCCTCCGCCATTTGCCCCTTTTTCGCGACAAGTGAGATTGCTTTGCTTTGATTCCCATCTTCATCGTAGAAGTAGTAGATTCGGCGAACAGGGCGCTCCACCATCTTGCCATCAGCTGTAGCAATCTCAAACTTTACGCGGGTTTCATACATATCCTCCGCGACGAGGTAGCCTGTCACCTTGTGATATCCATAATTCACGCGGAAGAGCATCACTCCTTGGCCGTCGTAGATTCGACCAGCAGTGAGGAAACCACGATCATTCCGGTAGTAAACCGCGGTCATCGTGATGTTGTTGTCCTTATCCTTGGTGGTTTTGGTGAGCGTCTTGTCGTCGGGTCGCCTTTTAAAGACGACATGAGATCCATCAAAGCTATTTCTCTTAATGCGGACGTGAGCGCCCTTGGACTCCCAGAGGTCCTCGTCCCTTGAAAAGGAGGGAGAAATGAACAAGCTAAAGGCAAGTAAGGTGAGAGCTTTTTTCATTGTGGTAGGAACGATGTGGTTGACACTCTGTGAAATCGAATGAGCGAGCGCAATACTGGAAGAGCGGACATCTGGCAGGCGGGGCGCTTTACTTGGAATATTTCGCAAAAAGGGCTCATTATGGGGATTCTCAATGTAACCCCAGATTCCTTCTCTGATGGGGGAAGGTACGATTCACTGGAATCAGCGCTCGTTCATGCACGGCGAATGATCGACGAAGGGGCGGATATCCTCGATATAGGAGGGGAGTCGACCCGCCCCGGATCATCACCCGTTTCGATCAAAGAGGAGATTTCTCGAACCATCCCGGTGATTAAGCGGCTCAGAGCAGAAACTGAGATCGCTCTATCCATCGACACTTCAAAGCCAGAAGTCGCCGATGAAGCTCTGAAGGCCGGCGTCGATATCATCAACGATGTTACCGGGTTTCGTTGTTCTAGAATGAGAGAGCTCTGCACCGGCTCGACTTGTGGCTTGGTCGCAATGCACATGCTGGGAAAGCCAGATACGATGCAAACACGCCCACAGTATAAGGACGTGGTTGAGGAAGTGGTGGCATTTTTCCAAAAGTTGGCTCATCAGCTAGTTTTGGAAGGAATTGAATCAAGCCGTCTCGTCATTGATCCCGGTATCGGATTTGGAAAGAGCCTCGATCACAACCTGAGGCTTTTAAAGAACCTTAAGAAACTCCAGCGACTGAATCTTCCGATCATGATGGGGCTTTCGCGTAAATCTCTCATTGCCACGTTGCTTGGGAACCAAGCAATGGAAGATCGTGAGTTTCCAACTGTAGCCCTTACCGCGTTTACACGAGCAGGGGGCGTGCTGATTCACCGCGTCCATGCGGTGCGCCAAAACATAGAGGCGCTGAGACTTATAGAAGCGCTTCGGTAAAACTTTGTATAACCTCCCTATCGGACCCACGAACACTCGTGGCTGTGATTGCCACATAAAGGAATAAGCGACCTCGCCGCTGCTTGAACCCTGAAGTGGCCCCAGGAAACGGAGCCAGAAGCTTGTTGATGAATTGAGCGGGTCTTTTAGGGGGCGACACCCCTAAAATAAAACCAAATGAGTCGACGAAAAAGAAGGCGCCTGAGTGCCTAATTCAAAGCCCGCGTCGCCAGGGATGCGATGGCGAACCAGAAGGCGATTCAACAAATCGCGAAAGATAACGACATTGCCCAGACGCAAGTCAGCACAACTCGAACGTAAAATCGGCAACTCCTCATCGAGAAAGAATTTCTTGAGGGAAAGTGCGAGGAGCTGGGAATCGACACGAGCGAAAAGCGATGATCACACCGAACCACCCCAAGCCATCGACCAGCAAGTCTTCACCAGCACATAAAAAATATCCCTACCTACTTCGAAACGTCGGAGTGACAGAAGTTGATCAAGTGTGGTGCACCGACATCACCTATATCCCGATGCCACAAAGACACGGTTACCTCGTTGCGATCATGGACTGGCATAGCCGAGCGGTGCTCGCGTGGGAGGTCAGCAACTCCATGGACACTGAATTTTGTATCAGAGCTCTCCAAAGGGCGTTTGAGCGGACGGGCCGCAAGCCCAAGGTTTTTAATACAGATCAAGGCTCTCAATTTACGAGTCCGGAATGGATACAAGCAATCGAAGGGCGCAGTATTAAGGTAAGGATGGACGGTAAAGGTCGCTGGAAGGACAACGTGCTTATCGAGCGCCTCTGGCGAAGCGTCAAATACGAGAAGTTGAGACTTTGGAGCTACGAGACGGTGGGCGAAGCCTCGCAACTCGTGTCGGATTGGATGGAGTTCTACAACCATCGCCGGAGCCACACAGCGCTAGGAGGCTAATCACCGTGGGTGGTCTACGAACCCGAAATCACGACTGCAACCGCGGCATAAAATCCAGCCCCCCAGACCAGCTCGATCATCAATAAGCCCAAGAATCTACTGGCTACAAAAACGGGACCACTTCACCCACTAGCCGGGCGTAAATCGATTAGCGAATGGTGGGAAGCCGTTCCGATTACGGATTCAAAATCCCCTCGGAGACTCGAATTCTGTACATCTGAAGAGGATATCTAAGGTATCTTGATTAAAAAGAGAACTTTTGCAGAAAAAATAAGAGGTCGAAAAGGACAATTTACTCCCGTAGTTAAGGGATTCGTGGAGTGAATGAATATTTATCCGGAAAAGTGGATCTTAAATCGTTGACGGAGGGCGGATTTTCATTAGGGTTGCGCCGCGGCAAGCAATGGCCGCCAGTGAGAGACACGCCAGTCGATCGCGCCTCAGGAATCTCCTGAAGACGATCGGCTTCTTAGTCCCCACTGACCAGTTCTTTCACAGTATGGGTTCCACAGATTCCCACAGCGATTAGTAAGCAAAAAGCAAACTACTTGATGAATCTGTCGGAAAGATGACAAAAAATTAGATTGTGCACTGCAACTCGATTTTAATGAGTTGGGGTGCGGGTCAAAAGGGAGAAGCCCCGTGAGAACGGACAAGCCCTTCCTTGAGAGTCTGTAAAGATTCTTAAAAAAATTCAATTTGATAGCTAAGCGCGGCAGTCACTACGGTGTCTGCCAAAAAATGTTTAGATGTCAGATTCAACATTTCTACGGAGAGTTTGATTCTGGCTCAGAACGAACGCTGGCGGCGTGGATAAGACATGCAAGTCGAACGGAGAATTTCAATAGCTTGCTAATGAAATTCTTAGTGGCGGACGGGTTAGTAACACGTGAGAATCCTACCCTTGAGTGGGGAATAGCCTTTCGAAAGGAAGATTAATGCCCCATAGTCTCTACGGAGTAAAGATGCCTTCGGGTGTCGCTTAAGGATGGGCTCGCGGCCTATCAGCTAGTTGGTGAGGTAAGAGCTCACCAAGGCAACGACGGGTAGCTGGTCTGAGAGGACGATCAGCAACACTGGAACTGAGACACGGTCCAGACACCTACGGGTGGCAGCAGTCGAGAATCATTCACAATGGACGAAAGTCTGATGGTGCAACGCCGCGTGGAGGATGACGGCCCTAGGGTTGTAAACTCCTGTCATCAGGGAGTAAGACTTATTCGTTAATAGCGTGTAAGTTTGATAGTACCTGAAGAGGAAGGGACGGCTAACTTCGTGCCAGCAGCCGCGGTAATACGAAGGTCCCAAGCGTTGTTCGGAATAACTGGGCGTAAAGCGTGTGTAGGCCGCGCGGAAAGTCGGATGTGAAAGCCCAAGGCTCAACCTTGGAACTGCATCCGATACTCCCGTGCTAGAGTAATGGAGAGGTAAGTGGAATTCTCGGTGTAGCAGTGAAATGCGTAGATATCGAGAGGAACATCAATGGCGAAGGCAACTTACTGGACATTCACTGACGCTCAGACACGAAGGCTAGGGTAGCGAAAGGGATTAGATACCCCTGTAGTCCTAGCAGTAAACGGTGCTCGCTTGGTGTGGGAGGGTTCGACCCCTTCTGTGCCGGAGCTAACGCGTTAAGCGAGCCGCCTGGGAAGTACGGTCGCAAGACTAAAACTCAAAGAAATTGACGGGGACCCGCACAAGCGGTGGAGTATGTGGCTTAATTCGATGCAACGCGAAGAACCTTACCTAGGCTTGACATGCTTGTCGTATTCTCCCGAAAAGGAGAAGTCGCTTCGGGCGGACAATGCACAGGTGCTGCATGGCCGTCGTCAGCTCGTGTCGTGAGATGTTTGGTTAAGTCCAGCAACGAGCGCAACCCCTGTGAACTGTTGCCAGCGGATAATGCCGGGGACTCTGTTCAGACTGCCCAGATCAACTGGGAGGAAGGTGGGGACGACGTCAGGTCAGTATGGCCCTTACGCCTAGGGCTGCACACGTACTACAATGCCCAGCACAATGAGAACCAATACCGTGAGGTGGAGGCAATCTGTAAAACTGGGCCCAGTTCGGATTGGAGGCTGCAACTCGCCTCCATGAAGTTGGAATCGCTAGTAATGCCGTATCAGCTACGACGGCGTGAATACGTTCCCGGGTCTTGTACACACCGCCCGTCACATCATGGAAGTCGGTCGCACCCGAAGTATATGCGCTAACTCCTCGGAGAAGCAGTATCCTAAGGTGAGGCTGGTAACTGGGATGAAGTCGTAACAAGGTAGCCGTAGGGGAACCTGCGGCTGGATCACCTCCTTTCTACGGAGTAAGAGTCTTTAATAGACTCGGTCGACACCTAACTTAATCGCAGCGAGTTTTACTTGACTGCGTTTGATGGTGGAAGTGCCAGAAATGGCCTTCACAAATATTTGAGTGACCACTAACGCACCCCTTTTTTAGAGGCGCAGTGCACAATCTGATTTTTTGTCTTTCACTCACCGTAAAGATTATATGGGGGTTTAGCTCAGTTGGTAGAGCGTCTGCTTTGCAAGCAGAATGTCAACGGTTCGAATCCGTTAATCTCCACCAATTTTTTTCTAAGCCTCTCAATCTTTCGAGTCGCTAATGATTTAATTGGGCTTGTAGCTCAGTTGGTTAGAGCGCACGACTGATAATCGTGAGGTCGGCAGTTCGAGTCTGCCCTGGCCCACCATCTTTACAACAACTCCACCGGTAAGAGTTACCAGTGCTGAGAGTGAATTGACTACTACATCTTTCTTGTGAGACCCATATTGCGAATATGAGCGCCGCTCTTTGACATCCGTGTGAAGTTTTTCCAGACTGTGGAGTTGGATTTAGATTCAAATTTAGATTTAGATCGATTCAGCTCCCATGATAAATGAAATACAGATACTGAGTCTGTCTTGCAGTCCTTGGAAAAGACTACCAATCTAATTTTTATGGCGAAGAGCAGTCCTAGTGACTGACTCTTCAGAAAAGCAGTCTTAATTGGCTGACTTTTCAAAACCTGATTTCAAGAGAAATTAGGAATTAAGTTATTAAGGGCATAGAGTGGATGCCTTGGTGCTAGAAGGCGATGAAGGACGTGATAAGCTGCGATAAGCTTCGGTGAACTGCAAACAAGTGCTTGAACCGGAGATTTCCGAATGGGGTAACCTGATACCGTTTAACGGTATCGTTCATTTCTGAATAAAATAGGAAATGATACGCAAAACCTGCTGAATTGAAACATCTTAGTAAGCAGAGGAAAAGAAAGAGAATTCGATTCCGTGAGTAGCGGCGAGCGAAAACGGACCAGCCCAAACCCTGGCTTTTGTCAGGGGGTTGTAGGACCCCGATGTGGGACTTTGAACGATAGGTGAAGCAAATGGAAACTTGCGACATAGAGGGTGACATCCCCGTAACCGAAATCTGACAAAGCCCTAGGGAGTTCCTGAGTAGCACGGGACACGTGAAACCCCGTGTGAATCTGCGCAGACCACTGCGTAAGGCTAAATACTAACTAGCGACCGATAGTGAACCAGTACCGTGAGGGAAAGGTGAAAAGTACCCCTGTGAGGGGAGTGAAATAGAACCTGAAACCCTATGCCTACAAGGTGTAAGAGCACTTTCGAGTGTGATTGCGTGCCTTTTGCTTAATGAGTCTGCGAGTTACTTTCTGTGGCAAGCATAAGATCTTCTGGATCGGATGCGTAGCGAAAGCAAGTCCGAATAGGGCGAACATAGTTGCAGGAGGTAGACCCGAAACGGAGGTGACCTACCCATGGCCAGGTTGAAGCGTCGGTAATACGACGTGGAGGACCGAACCGGTGTGTGTTGAAAAACGCTCGGATGAGCTGTGGGTCGGAGTGAAAGGCTATTCAAACCCCGTGATAGCTGGTTCTCCTCGAAATGCATTTAGGTGCAGCGTTGCGTGCTGATGAGTGGGGGTAGAGCACTGACAGGGCTAGGGGGCATACCCGCCTACCAACCCCTATCAAACTCCGAATACCATTCAATGGAGCGCAGCAGTGAGACGGCGGGGGATAAGCTTCGTCGTCGAGAGGGAAACAGCCCAGACCGGCAGCTAAGGTGCCTAAATAGTGCTCAGTGGAAAGGAGGTGAGGTTTCATAGACAGTGAGGATGTTGGCTTAGAAGCAGCCACCATTTAAAAAATGCGTAATAGCTTACTCATCGAGAGACCTTGCGCCGAAAATACTTGGCGATAAGCACTATACCGAAGCTCCGGGTGTCATTATTCTACGGAATAATGGCGCGGTAGAGGAGCATTCTCTAGACAGTGAAGGGTGATGGTGACTGACCCTGGAGTGTAGAGAAGTGAGAATGCAGACATGAGTAACGATAAGGCCGGTGAAATCCCGGCCCGCCGTAAATCCAAGGTTTCCCGGGCAACGTTTTTCGTCCCGGGGTTAGTCGGGACCTAACCCGAGGCCGAAGGGCGTAGGGGATGGTAATCAGGTTAATATTCCTGAACCCAGTTAGGAGGACGCATGATCAAAAGCTACTAGGTTATTGAATTCCGAGATGCGGCTACGGCCAATTCGCATAGCTAGAGAGAGTGCCAAGAAAAGTCCTAACATTAATGGCCCGTACCGTAAACCGACACAGGTGGATGGGTAGAATATACCAAGGCGCAAGAGTGAAACCTAGTCAAGGAACTCGGCAAAATAGCCCCGTAACTTCGGAAGAAGGGGTGCCTATTTTATAATAGGCCGCAGTGAAATGGCCCAACCGACTGTTTAGCAAAAACACAGCATTGTGCAAAGACGTAAGTCGAAGTATACGATGTGACACGTGACCAATGCCAAAAGATTACGGTAAGGTGTTAGCTTTTATTAGCAAAGCTCCGAGCCCAAGTCCTGGTGAATGTCGGCCGTAACTATAACGGTCCTAAGGTAGCGAAATTCCTTGTCGGGTAAGTTCCGACCTGCACGAATCGTGCAACGAGTTGGGCGCTGTCTCGACTAGATGCTCAGTGAAATTGTAGCGCCGGTGAAGATGCCGGCTACCCGCAGAAAGACGGAAAGACCCTATAGACCTTAACTGTAAGCTGTTACTGGTTATTCGATTTTAATGCTCAGCATAAGTGGGAGACGTTGAAGCGTGCGTTTAGGCGCATGTGGAGTCATCAGTGAGATACCACCCTTTAACATTGGATGATCTAACCCTAAGCCGTCATCCGGCTAGGGGACCGTGGCAGCCGGTCAGTTTTACTGGGGCGGTATCCTCCTAAAGAGTAACGGAGGAGCGCGAAGTTTGGCTCAGCACAGTTGGTAACTGTGTGTTGAGTGTAAAGGCATAAGCCAGACTAACTGTGAGACCTACAAGTCGAGCAGATACGAAAGTAGGCCTTAGTGATCCGGCGGTTGAATGTGGAATTGCCGTCGCTCAACGGATAAAAGGTACCTTAGGGATAACAGGCTTATCACGCCCAAGAGTTCATATCGACGGCGTGGTTTGGCACCTCGATGTCGGCTCGTCGCATCCTGGGGCTGGAGAAGGTCCCAAGGGTCCGGCTGTTCGCCGGTTAAAGCGGCACGCGAGCTGGGTTCAGAACGTCGCGAGACAGTTCGGTCCTCTATCTTCTGTGGGCGTAGGAAAATTGATGGGTTCAGATCCTAGTACGAGAGGACCGGGTCTGACGCACCTCTGGTGTTCCAGTTGTTCTGTCAAGAGCATTGCTGGGTAGCTAAGTGCGGCACGGATAAGCGCTGAAAGCATCTAAGCGCCAAGCCATTCCAGAGATTAATTTTCCCTGAAGGATCGTGGAAGACCACCACGTTGATAGGCTGAGGGTATAAGTGCAGTAATGTATTCAGCTCATCAGTACTAATCATCCGTTCGACTTAATTCCTAAACTCTTAGAAATTAGTCTTTTCTGGCTGTTAGCCAGACTCCTGTTTTCATTTATAACTAACTTCACACGGATGCCAGAGAGTGGCACTTGTCACAATACTGGCAATCAGAGATCATCACCCGATATATGCGGGTTCTGTTCTCTGGTGGCCTTAGCAGAGAGGAACCACCCGGTCCCATTCCGAACCCGGAAGTGAAACTCTCTTGCGCCGATGGTAGTGGGACGATAGGTCCTGTGAGAGTAGGCCGTCGCCAGTTATAAGCCCTGTTCCTTCTAACGAAGGAGCAGGGCTCTTTTTTGTACCTCCAGATGGTAATTTAGCGCAAAATTTACCAAGTAGTCTCCAAGCTGCCAATCCAAAGCCCAACAGTGCACTCCAAGAGGTAGGGACGGATGTGGAAGAGGCTCTATGGGTTACCATTTTAGGCAAGTCTGGCGGATTAGCCATTTTTTGGTGACGCCTTTGGGCTGAAAATTGAGAGGTCTTTTCTTTTCCGGCGGAAGGTCAGTAGTCCGCCTGCCACTGCGGTGAGAAGGGCAGTGGCAGGTTTAGGGACCGGTGCCGTTTGCGTAGGTGCTACGGTGTCATTGAGCCAAAGATCGAGGAAATTGCCGTGGAGTCCCAAGCCCGGGAGTCGAGGTCATCGACGACGCTGTCCCTGTCTCCCAGGAGGAAAAGAGTGTCCGTGGGTGGGGTGCCTGTCGGAAGGATGAGCTTAAGAGGAATATGAATTTCATGTGGATTTTTTTTGGCAGTTTCTTGATCGCAACCCTTGGCAAGGAGTGTCATTATTCTTCAAAATTCTTGAGTGAGCTTAATCGAGTCGAGGTTGCTTCTTGAAAATGACGAAGTGCGTGACAGATTTTATCGTCTTCGAGAGGTATCGGAGAGAAACGGTTTCGCATGTTTTTAAAGTTACAAAAGCTCACCTTTATTCTTGTTTCCCTGTGCCCGGCAATTTCGGGGGCGGAAAAGCTGGGCTTCAATAGCGATGTTCGGCCGATCCTATCGGATCACTGTTTTACGTGTCATGGATTTGATTCCAACGCCCGGGAAGCCGATCTCAGGCTCGATACGGCGGAGGGGGCTTTTTCGAAAAGGGAGAGTGGTCAAGCGATCGTGCCCGGCGATCTGGCGGGGTCGCTCGTTTGGCAAAGAATCATCACGGATGATCCGGATGACGTCATGCCTCCAGCGGATCACTTTTTAAAACTGGATGAAAAGGACAAGGCCCTGCTTAAGCGCTGGATCGAAGAAGGTGCGCCTTACGAAAAGCACTGGACGTTTACCGAGGTGACGAAGGCTGCGCTGAGTGGCAATGAGAAGCATGCCATTGATGAACTTGTGCTGCGACGGCTTCAGAAAGAAGAACTGACGCTTTCTGCGGAGGCGGACAAGCGCACTTTGATTCGTCGACTCTCTTTTGATTTACGGGGGCTGCCACCATCGGTTGAGGAAGTTGAAACTCACCTCGCCGATTCTTCACCCGAAGCTTGGGGGGATTTGGTTGACCGATTCATCGCGGACCCGGCTTTTGGGGAGCGCTTTTCTTGGCCTTGGCTGGATGCCGCGCGCTATGCCGATAGTAATGGCTACCAAGGCGACCGCGAGCGCACAATGTGGCCTTGGCGGGATTGGGTCATCGAGGCGATTAATAAAAACGTCCCTTATGATGACTTCACTGTTTGGCAGATTGCGGGTGATCTTTTGCCCAATGCGACCGAAGAGCAGATTCTTGCGACCGGCTTCCTGAGAAATTATGCCATCAATGGCGAAGGGGGACGCATTCCGGAAGAGAACCGCGTCGATTACGTTTTCGATATGGCTGAAACGGTGGGCACGGTCTGGATGGGGCTGACTTTTAATTGCTGCCGCTGCCACGATCACAAATACGATCCGCTGGCGCAGAGTGAATATTATTCGCTCACCGCTTTCTTTAATCAGACGCCAGTCACGGGGGGCGGTGGCGATCCGCATACTAAGCCATTGCTTTCCGTTCATTCGCCCGAAGAGAAGGCCGAGATGCAGAAGCTCAACAAGGAAATCAATAAAAGAAAAAAGAAGAACATCGCACTTGCGGCTTCTCTAGATTCCGAAGGCGACGCTTGGGAGAAAGGGAAGGTTGCGAGACTTGCCCTTCCGGCTTGGACGGTCTTCGTTCCGAGCACGGTCGAAATGAGCGTTACAGGAGTCACCTACAAGACGCTGGATGATCAATCGATTCTCACCTCGGGGGCCAACCCGAGAAATCTGACCTATACTCTGCGAGTCCCGGTGCCGAAGGAAGGTCTGACGTCACTGCGTCTTGATGCGCTTCGCCATCCGTCCATGACAAAGGGGGGCATCGCACGCTCGGACAGCGGGAACTTTGTTCTGACAGATCTCGATGTCATTCTTCACGCGCCCGGGCGTAACGCTGAAGCTCTCGTTCTTACCCAGCCGGTCGCGACTTTCGAACAAGGTGCTCTCAAGGTTGCCAATGTTCTTGATGAAGATCCCAAGTCGGGTTGGGCCATTCTCAGCCAAGAGGAGGTGAAAAAGGATCACGCGGCGATCTTTCAATTGAAGACTCCGCTTGCGCCACAGGAGGATGCCTTTTTGGAAATCGTTCTGCGGCATGATTCGCAACATGCACAGCATTACCTGGGGCGCTTTCGTATTTCTCATTCCAATGATCCAAAGGCGACCTTTGGGGCGGAAGTGGATGAACTTAATACAATCTTGGGCCTTCGGCCTGAGAAGCGGTCGAAAGAGCAAAATGACGCTGTTAGGAGTGCGCACCTGGCCGAGCATCCGGAGTATGAAGCAAATCTTAATTCGATCACCCTACTGGAGAAGCACCTCGGCGATCTTATTAAAAATGTCCCCCGCGTGATGGTGATGGCTGATCAGGAAACACGGCGCAAGACTCACATCCTTGCGATCGGATCTTATGAAGCCCGGGGCGAAGAAGTGGAAGCAGGCACGCCCGCTGTTCTACCTCCTCTTAATGCCGAGGGTCCGGCGACCCGGCTCGACCTTGCCCGCTGGTTGGTGGATCGAAAAAATCCGCTCACCTCGCGAGTCACGGCCAATCGTTTGTGGCAGGAACTCTTTGGTATCGGCTTGGTGAAGAGCACGGAGGACTTCGGGGTTCAAAGTGAAGTTCCCGTGCACCCCGAGCTTCTCGACTGGCTGGCGGCTGATTTCATGGAGTCCGGATGGGACTTTAAGAAGCTCGTCAAAACGATCGTCTCCAGCCGGGTTTATCGTCAATCGTCGCAGGTTGATTCGCTTTCCCTGGAAAAGGATCCGGGCAATCGCTTCCATGCACGTGGTCCTCGGTATCGGCTTCCATCGTGGATGATTCGCGATCAAGCGATGTCCGTCTCCGGTCTCCTCGTTGATCAGATCGGTGGTGCTCCCGTGAAACCTTGGCAGCCTGAGGGCCTCTGGGCGGAGGTGACCTTTGGAAAGAAAAAATACACGCCGGATCTTGGCGAGGCGCTTCGACGTCGCACGGTTTATACCTTCTGGCGTCGTATCTCTGCTCCGCCGATGATCTTCGATAACGCGAAGCGTGAGGCTTGCGAAGTGGGCTCTTACCGCACGAATTCCCCGCTGCATGCGCTCGCGATTCTTAATGATCCGTTTTATCTCGAGGCGGCTCGGTCGCTTGCCAGTCGTGCCGTGGAAAAGGATGCCGCCGATCCCGTCGCGGCAGCCTTCGAGCTGATCATGATTCGGCCGCCTTCAACAATGGAAATCACCATTCTAAAGAATATGTATGAGGGACTTCGCGCTTCATTTGCGAACGATCCGAAGGCCGCGCAATATTTGATCGCTGTTGGAGAGGCTCCTAGAAATGCTGATCTCGATGAGATCACAGAGGCGGCGCTCAGCTCGTTGTGTCTTTCTCTCCTGAACACGGACGAAGCTCTCACGAAAGAATAGAATTTCACCCATGAATCCACTTCTCGAAAGCCAGCATCTCACGAACCGCCGCCATTTTTTTGGTAAGAGCGCAGTGGGGCTCGGTGTGCCTGCGCTCGCTTCACTTCTGGGGCAGGAGGCCGGTGGCGAGGAACTCCTTTTAAAAGCATTCCAAAAGATCGCGCCCAAGGCGAAGCGCGTCATTTATCTCTTTCAGAATGGCGGGCCCAGTCATCTCGAGTTGTTCGATCAAAAACCCGCGCTGGCGAAGTTCGATAATAAGCCCGTTCCCCCGGGTTACATGGAAGGGAAACGTTTTAGCACGATGTCGGCAGCTGCCAGCAAGCGGGTCCTGCTCAACGCGATCGAGCCTTTTCAAAAGCACGGTCAGTCCGGCGCAACGGTCAGTTCCTTGATGCCGCATACCGCGAAGATGGCCGATGACATCTGCTTCATTAAAAGCATGCACACTGAGCAGGTGAATCACGCTCCGGCGATTAACTTCTTTCTCTCTGGATTTCAGATTCCCGGGCGGCCCACCGCGGGCTCCTGGCTGAGTTATGGACTGGGGACGATGAATGAGAATTTGCCCACTTTCGTGGTGATGACGTCGGTGACCAAGGGAACCTCATGCGGTCAAATTTTCTATGATTCCTACTGGAGCAACGGCTTTCTGCCATCGCGTCATCAAGGGGTGAAGTTGCGACCTGGAAACAGTCCGGTGCTTTATCTGAAAAATCCAAAAGGGATGAGCCACAAGCTACGGCGTCAGATGCTCGATGGCATCTCGGCGCTCAATGAGCAAAAGCTGGCAGCGACTGGTGATCCGGAAATCACGACCCGCATCGCGCAATACGAGATGGCCTATCGGATGCAAACGAGCGTCCCGGAACTGGCTGATACTTCGGATGAGCCTAAGCACATTCTCGACTTGTATGGTCCCGGTGTGCACGAGGGCGGGACCTTTGCACGGAACTGTCTTTTAGCCCGTCGACTCGTCGAGCGGGGCACTCGTTTCGTCCAGCTCATGCACGCGGGATGGGATCAGCACAACTCGCTCACGACCGAACTTTACAGCCAGTGTCGCGATACCGATCAACCTTCCGCGGGGCTCCTGCAGGATTTAAAACAACGCGGGATGCTTGATGATACGCTCGTGATCTGGGGCGGCGAATTTGGGCGCACCCCCTTTTTGCAGGGCGACTACAAAAATCGTGAGCGTTGGGGCCGCGATCATCATCCATATGCCTTTACGATCTGGATGGCCGGGGGAGGAATCAAGCCGGGGATGACCTATGGCGAGAGCGACGATATCGGCTTCAATGTCGCAAATAACGGGGTTCACGTTCACGACTTCCAGGCGACGCTCCTCCACCTTTTGGGAATCGATCACGAACGGCTGACTTATAAATTTCAGGGTCGCCACTATCGCCTTACCGATGTGCATGGGAAGGTCATTAAGCCGATCCTGGCTTAGTTGGGGATGTGCAAAGAACCCCAGAATGTCGGGTTCACAGGGTTTTCTCCAGGAGGGAGCAAAGGGCTGTGGTTTTCTCGCGCGAGCGAGGGCGACGATGCCCTCGTGATCGGCGAGGCCGCGATTGATCTCTTGAGCTTTGCAGTTCTCCATCCAAGCATGACAAGCCGCTACGTGATCACTGGAGTCGTCAGGCAACTCAACTTCACGGAACGGGGTGCCCGTTACGCTCTTGCAACCGTCGATGAAAATACGGACTACCTCATTTGTGAAGGATGTGGAAAGGTTGAGCCTCTGGAAACTTCCTCTCCGTTTCGGGAGCTCTAGGAGAAGCTCATGGAAAAGACCGGATTTCGCACCCTCTCTCACGAACTTGAGTTCTATGGGATCTGTATGCTCGGTGAATAGCGATCCTCCTTTAAGGGAAATGGCAGTCGGGATGAAGCATTTCTCTGGTGAGTTGAAGAATCTCTTCAGGTTTTAAATCCGGGCCGATGAAGAGGCCGGAACAGGGGATCTTTGAAATTTGTCTGACGGGAATCGGACAAGGTGAAACTTTCGTGCCGACCCGTTCATAAAGAAAACGACGGTCAGGATCAGTGGTGATGGTGATCAAGGCCTTGGCTCGAATCACGGAATCAGGAAGCTGTTCCATCCAGGCTGGGATTTTTTCGGGATCCACGGCGGTTGGGAAAACAATATTGCATCCGGTAAATTCGTGCGCGAGTTGATGTTTATCGTGTAAGTGAGGTCTAGGGACCGAGGCTCCCATGTCTTCCACGGCATTTGAGCTTTCTTTTTGATGGACGACTGATGCCACGGCGTGGCCACTGTTTTTGCGGATGGCCTCGCCCAGAAGATTACAAATCGAGGCTGCGGTTGTCTGACTTGCCCGTGCATTGATCCCTTCAATGGTCTGAATGAGCTCTTGCTCGGCGTTTTCAGAAAGGCCTTCAACGTGCGAAAGATGGTAGTGGCTTGCGGTTTCTAATTGGAGTGCTTCAAGATCCCGAAAGCGGGAGCGCTGGCCAAAGTAGCGTGAGTCGATGACGCAGACCTGCCAGCGCGGGTGCAGTAGGAATTGTGATTCCAAAAGGGTGAAACTTTCCTGCAGAGGCACCGGGTCGGCGGTTCCGTTGAGTTCAATCAAGAGCACTTCATGAGGGCTTTTTGTTGCGGCGAGAATCATGCCACAAAGTTCATCAAGACCTTCACAGCAGACACAAGATCCGGTGAGTGCGGCGACTGAAGCGGCCTGATCGCGCAGTGTCTCGCGATCAATCTGGGCATTTTCGCGATCATTCAGAAGCACGTCAGCCTGAATTTCCTCGCGCGAAAGTTCGCCTAGAATTTCCCGAAGAAAGGTCGTTTTTCCTGCTCCCAGAAATCCGGTAAGCATTAACATTGGACGCTTGGTTATCAGCTTCGGGAGATCACTAGCTCCGGTCTTTAGTGCGCTGTGCATTTTGTCTTCAGGTAGAGGATAGAAAAAGACCGACCCGGCTTTGCGCGGGTCGGCCTTGAAAACGAATGGGCGAACTTTTCTAACGTCGACGGCGGAGAAGGCCGAGCGCTCCGAGGGCTCCGAGGAGCGCGGTGCTTGGCTCAGGAACCACTTGGAAGGAGAAGGTCTCGGTATCGGTGAGAAGATCGGTTCCGTTGAGCATCGCGCTAACGGATAGCTCAACTTCCCACATTCCCGGTTCGGAGAAGCCGTAGTTGAAGTGATCATGTGCACCCGAGTTCATGTTGAGTTCGTTTCCGGCAGTGGTGTCGCCAGGTGAGTTGGTTGAAAAGAAGAACTCTGGCGTGCTGATTCCAGACTGTTGCCATAGGCTGAAATGACCGCTTCCGGATGGAGAGGTTACCGATCCCAGCGAGAAGGTGACTCCGCCAGGGAAGAGGCTGGCGTCCAGTTCTTCAGCCGCGATCCCAAGAAAAGGAACGCCAGGATTGTCACCTTGAGGAAGGATCCAAATGGGCGAACCATCTGCAACCCCGGTTCCGGTGTTCAAGACCGTGGTGCTGCCCATAGTGGCTTGGGTGGAAGCGGGAACCACGGTGGTGATATCGCCCGGCTCGAACTCCTCGCCGTCAGGAGCGTTACCGACAGGTGAGCCATCAAGGATGGCGTTTTCACCGAGGTGATAGTGAAGGAAGAACTCCGGGCCATCACCTTCGTCTTCGTAAGCGATTCCAATATCACCGTGGTCGGCGGAGTAAAGGGCGGCAATTGATGGGTTGATAAGGGACCCGATAATAAGTAGCGATGCTTTGATTCTCATGCAGGGAAAGATTTACGCTAATGCAACTAACTTGCAATAGTAAATTTTGCTATTTTGTGTTTTCTTCACTCAGCAATGAGGCGGAAGAACCATTTTTTGGGGACAGGAGAGAGTAGGAGTGAGCGCCGGATGAAGGGGGATACGGCGTTGCCTTCCTCGGCACCACTTTCTGCATATTCGAGCGGGCGCCCGCGGTTTTTTGGTCCGAGGGTGCGCCAGTTGACGAGGTCTGAACTGTCGCTGAGGAGAAGATTGGGTGAGGCTTCATCGAGGGGGTCTTTGGTGAGGTCGCGAAAGAAGGTGAAGCGTTGAGACGCAAGATCGTATCGCGGGAGGAAGTGGGAAGAGTCTGGATTGTCCCGGACGGGATCGGCACCGGCTGAGTCGAGGAGGAATTCCATGATATGGTCACAGCCATCTCCATTCCAATCGCCACTGGGATCCGCAAGACTGCCGGAGGGGAGATCGTAAGCGCGCTCGTAGCTGTCAGCCCAGTCGGCGAAGCTGTGTTGGAAGCCGATTCCTGCTACGCAGCGGATGACGAGAGGCGGGACTTTGGAGGCGGTGGGGTGAATGGGTTGGAAGGTGAGAGTATGGATGCCGGGCTCGGTGAATTTGAGATTTCCGGTCACCGCATTGGTGAGGTCGATTTGGTCGGCATCGGTGAGTCCATCTGCTGTTTGGAAGTGAGTGCCGAATGAAACTTCGCCAGGTCCGGTGTGTCGGGTGAGGCGGAGAGAGGCAGGATCTGTGAGGCTGCTTGCGGCTCCTGATTGAGCAAAGTCTGCGGAGAGACCGACGATGTCAGGGAAGTCTGTGCCGAGTGCATCGAAAGAGCACGGGCAAGAGAAGCCATCGTCTTCGGCCGAAGCGGCGGCGACGACGAGGGCGCGGCGGGGACCGTAAAGAACGCCGTTTTCTGGATCGCGAAGGGCGAGTGCCCAGTCTTGATCGAGGTGGCAAAGGGAGGCGTTGATTTCGGTAAGCTCGCCGGAGTGGGGAACCTGAAAGTGGAAGGTTTGACGATGGCTGGTATCTTCTCCGCTTGCCCGGAGCCGACCGGCAACTTCGAATTCGAGGAAGTAATTTCCGGGTTTTGAAAAGGCCCAGTTGAAGTGGCTGTGTGCACCGGCAGGGAGGGTTGGGATTTCGTCGCTTTCGTCGATGCCGTCGCGTGTTGTCAGGTAGACTTCATTGCCTCCGAGGGGGAGGGATTCCCATTGAGCGAATTGTCCGCCGCGGTCGGGGCCGGATCCGGTGGCGCTTTTGAGGGCGAAGCTGATCGTGCCGCGTCCGATGTTGCTGTAGTTATCTCCGACTCGGGTTTGGAAAATTCCGGCATCAGCGAGCACTCGCATGCCGAGGAAGTGGTTGGCCGAATCAAATGCTTGCGGGAGAACCCAGACGGTCTCGCCGGGATCTGCGAGGAAGGTGAAGCCATCCGGCAGAATGCCTTTGGCAAGAGGAGGTGCGATGAGGGTGAGCTGGTCCACCGGAAGTCGTCTGGTCTGGGTTCGATCATTGAAGTCGTTGTTCAGGTTATACGAGAGACCTAGGTTCCACCCATCGACGGGATCGTAGTCGGTCTGGATTCCGTGGTGACCGTAGATGAGCTCGAATTCTCGCGCTGATGATGGTGAGGAAACCAAAGCCAGCAGGCTCAGGAACAGCGATTTGTTATTGCATATTACTTGCATTAGTGCGGCGAGTAGTTACTGATCGCTCGGTGGAGAGCAAGAGAAAAATTACGATGCATTGCTGCTGGGTCATCCCGGCGAGTTTGATGATGGCGGGCGAATTGGAGCAGCCGGAAGGGGAGGCACCGGAGCCGCCGGTGAAGGATGAGGTAGAGCTTTTGGATCAGGGTAGTGCTGAGGAAGACGCAAAGAAAGAGGACTCAAAAGAGGGTTTAGAGATGGGGTCTGAGTTCCCAAGCGAGGAAGAGAATTTGGAAGCCTTGCCTGAGATTCCGCTTGAGGAGGGAAGCGAAGAGGAGGAAATGATAGACGAGGGAGGCTTGGAAGTGCTTCCCATTCCGGAGGAGCTTCTCACTGATCTGGGCGAGGACCCGGCGGCCGAAGACTTCGTCGATCCCATCGAGGTCTTACCGGACGATAGCCTGCTCCTGATGGCAGATGATGAGCTGCCAATGGTGGAAGAAGACGGGCTCGAGATGCTACCGGAGATGGTGGTCACGGCGGAGGCCGAAGGAGGTGCGGTGGCCGTTTTTGGGGCTCCGTTGAGGGAAAACCCTCTGCTGAAATTTGGATCGGAAGGAACTTCGGTGGTGGGAGGCCAAGAATTGCGACAAAAGCTGGGAGCGACCTTGGGCGAGACTTTGGCCTCGCAACCCGGAGTGTCGGCGAGTTCCTATTCGCCGGGCATCTCGCGGCCTATCATTCGGGGGTTCGATGGCGTGAGAGTGAGGGCATTACGCGACGGATTGGGGACGATGGATTTGAGTGCGGATAGTCCTGACCACGGGGTCTTGATTGATCTTCTGATGACTGAGGAGGTCGAGATTCATCGGGGACCAGCCTCTTTGCTTTTTGGAAACTCGGCTATCGGCGGAGCGATTAACACGCGGACGAGATATATCCCGTCGGTGGATCGAGGGGAGCGCTACGCGGCGATGTTGGCGGGTGGTTACGATACGCAGGGATCCGGGCATCACTGGTCAACGGCCGCTGAGATGCGGGGGGATTTTTGGGCCCTGGGATTTTCTGCGAGTCAGCGGAAGGCGGGTGATATTTCTATTTTCGGCAAGGCTTGGACGGATGCCTATGATGACTTGGTGAATCCCCGGGTTTTTGTTCCCGGTGTGGGCGACCTGGAGCTGGAAAATCCAGACGGAAAACTGGCGAATTCATTTCATGAGCGCAGGAGTTGGTCCTTGGGGGGCCGGATTGGTTCGGAGGAAGGTTTTTCAGTTGGGGTTTCGTTTCAGAGCATGGATCAAGTCTATGGAATCCCGTACTATTTTGCCGGAGACTCGACTGACTTGTTCGGCGACTTTTCGATTGATGCTAGCTTGCACAGGGGAGATCTGGAGATGAACTACCGCTTGGATCCGGAGGCATGGCTCGATGAAGTCAGGTTCCGGTTTGGAGCGGGGCGGTATCAGCACCAAGAGATTTTCGAGGGGAGATTGACGGATGAGGGAAAACGATTTACCGAGACCGCTTTTGACAAAGATGCCTTGGAAGGCCGCTTGGACTTTTACTTTGGAGAGGATGCGGAGTGGTCAGGGGTGTTTGGGGCGCAGTTTAACAATGACGATCTAGCGATCGAGCGGGTGGTGGTCCCTCCTCCGACGCTTTTTACGGAAACGTCACGGATTGAGTCTGAGAGTCTGGGACTATTTTCATTGAACCGCTGGGAGCATGGTCCATGGGTGATGAAAGCGGGGCTACGATATGATGCTCGTGAGGCCAGGTATTCAGATGAATTTGGGTCGAGCGTGAGTGCGAGCGACCAGTCGTTTTCGCAGTCCTTAAGCGCGACCTACGACTGGGGAGAAGTTGGGGAATGGGACCGTTTGGAAACAACTCTCAGTGTTTCGAATATCCAGAGGTTGCCCACCGCGATCGAACGGTATGCCTTCTACAACAGTGCGCCGCTGGGGAGGTTCTTAATTGGAGGTGATTTGGATGGTGAGGAGTTGGAGCGGGAGACGTCGACGGGGCTGGAGCTATCGACGCGGGCTTCGCGAGGGATTTTTTCATCCCAGCTCGCGGCGTTTTATTATCGCTTCAATAACTTTACTTATTTGGAGGACCAGCGAGGAGTGAGCTTTGTGCCGACGGCACAGTATGTGCAAACAGGGGCGGATTTTTATGGTTTGGAGGGATCGGTTTCCTGGCTTCTGCACGAGGATCCGGATGGCATTGGAACCTTTGATCTACGATTAGTGGGTGATGTGATTAGAGGCCGGAATCTGGATCGCGGGGATGAACCATTGCCGCGCATGCCGGCGGCGCGCTTGGGCCTTGAGGTGACTTGGGAAAGTGAGCGTTGGTCGGCGGCACTAGAGACACGGTATGTCTTTGAGCAAAATCGGACGGCACCGTTCCCGAACGCGGAGTTACCAACGGGTGACTACCTGATGGCCAATGCCTCGGTGACGTGGCTGCCGATTCGGGGTTCGGAGGATCTAAGTTGGTCCCTGAAGGTTAATAATTTGCTCAATCAAGAAGCCCGGAATCACACTTCGTTTCGTAAAGAATCGAATCCCTTGGCGGGCTTCGGTCTGAGTACAGAGGTGAGGTGGGTATTTTAAAACGTGGGAGTTCAGGTCTGAGGCATCAGGGTGTGCTGAACTTCGAATACCGAAAAAACCTACTATTTATTATTGCAAGTAACTTGCATTAAGACGAGTGTTCGCCGTGATGATTTATTCCGCTGCCTCTGGACTTGCCCCCTGCCACCTTCGCGATCTTACCCAAGGTCTGCAGCAGCAGATGTTTTTCTGGGGACAGGATGTCGTCCACCCTGCCGGGAACCAGCTCGTGCAAAATGGCTTCGAACGACTTCCCTCGAAAGGACTGAAAGGGACCAGCTGCTACCAGCGCGAATGGCAGAACGGTCACCTCGAACTTTATGGTTCCTGCGCTGGGTGGTATGGGCCAGAGGGAGGGTTCGCATTCCTTCGCTCTCGTAAACGGGTTGTCATCTGGACATCCCCTAATACCACTCCGACCCCGGGTTTATGGCAGCCCGAATTTGTCAGGGCAGGCACGAGTCAGGAAGAACTCCACGCCGCCTCTCTTCCATTCCTCGACTGGTTGATCAGTAATGAAAGAACCATCGTAGATCGATTCGGTCTTGAGTATCGCGAGGAAAACTTTCGCCGATATCGCAGGGTTCCCAAAGCGAAGCAGTGGATTAGTCCCGAGTTTGCCCTCCGATGGTTCACCTGCTTTCGCGAAACGCCCGATCAACTCGTCCGCCCCAAGAAACTTTCCTGAAAACCCTTCATCATTTTTATCATGAACCAAACCACAACTGTCGATTCAGCCCGCTTCCAACTCAACGAAAAAAAGGCTGATCGGCTCGGTGTCGCTGCCTCTGTCTTGTGCGCGATTCACTGTGCCGTTGCTCCGGTCCTGCTCATCGCTCTTCCCACTTTTGGTAAAATTTGGGCCCACCCCGCTTCCCACGCTTTAGTTGCGATTTTCATCGTCCCCCTCGCCGCCTTTTCGATTTTAAAGGGATACCGGAAACATCAAAAACGTTGGATACTCGTCTCTGCAATGATCGGAATCTTTTTCGTCCTCGGCGGCGCGGCACTACCCGCTTTTACCAAGTTCCAAAGCCTTTCCCCCGAAGCTGCTACTTCCGCCGCGCCAGTCACCGAATCTGCAGTAGCCGGAACGGATGAGTCGTCATGTGAAGCCTCTTGCGAGGCCGGATGTGAAGCAGAAACCAGTTGCGAGGGCTGCGCCAGCGAAGCCGTGGATGAGTCTGAAACCACCGAGGCAGCCGCAGGCGGCACCGCAAACTGTGTGGACAATTGCTGCCCAAGCATTCAAGTGTCCGAATCTGGAGAAACCACGCTTCACATTCCCCCCGCTGCCATCATCACCACCCTTGGTGGTGTCTTCCTGATCGCGGCCCATATCGGAAATCTTCGTTCCGGTGCCGGGGCGTGTATGACTGCCGACTGCCGTTCGTGTGAGTCTTAAGTGAAAAATGGACCATCAGCGAATGATGAATATCCGTAAATCTGAATCTCCAATTCTGAGAGTGGATCATCTTCCTGAGGCGTTGAGTTTTTCCCTCTTTGAAGATCGCGGACCCTAGACGCCCCAAGGCTGATATTGGGAATCTCTGGTGCGGTGATTTTTCCAGGGCTTCCAATGCGCCTGAAGCGGGTAATATTTACCCAACAGACTTTCCGCATCATGCCACGAGTGGGGCGTCTCAGCTCCGTGGCTTGAAGGTCAAGGGAATGGATATCTTAGTCGTGACCGCTTTTCCGAGCCCGTTTATGGGGGGCTTGAAGCGAAACTTACGAGCGGCTTTGAGAGCTGCGGAATCGAGAGCTGCGTTGCGGCTGCTCGAGGTAACACGAGAAGAAGTCACTCTGCCGGAGGTGCCGACGCTCACGGCAACCACGACCCGGCCTTCTTGCTTTTTGCGTTGGACGCTCTTCGGATAAGTGGGCGTGGAACGAGAAACGACGGAAGCCTTGCTAGTGATCTTTTTTGATAAAGCAGCACGGCGACGAGACTCGGCCTCGTCCATGGGGAAGTCTTTTCCGGGCAGGGAAGGGAAGGAAGTGGCTCCATCGATTACGAGAGTGTTGGGGATCTCGCTGCGGCGGGTGGTGGGATCGCCGGAGCTTTTTGGGAGTGCAGCCCAAGCAGATGGGACGACGGATGTCTGGGGAGATTTATTGCAGCATGGGGGAGGTGACTACGATGGCGATGGCAGGAGCAATGCTGATGAGCTGAATGCTGGGACTGATCCAGAGGTCGCGGACTCGGAGTTTTTACTGCGGAGTTTTTTCGCTGATGAAGATGTGGTGCTCGTGACCTTCCGCACTTTTGTGGGGGTGACCTATCTGTTGGAGAGGAGTGTTTATTTGGAGAATTGGACGGTGGAATCCTCAGCGGTGTTTACGGATCTTGGTGACGGAGTGGGAGAGATTGAAGCGGACAAGAATGACGGGACGCAGTTTATGAGAGTGACGGCTGGGGGAGATTGATCAGGCGATGATGGGCTTGATGACTTTTCCGCCGACGTCGGTGAGGCGGAAGCGTCGACCGTTGTAGTTGTGGGTGAGTTTTTCGTGATCGAATCCAAGTTGGTGGAGGATAGTGGCGTGGATGTCGTTGACGTGGGCTTTATCGACGACGGCGTGGTGGCCGATCTCGTCGGATTCACCATAGCTGACGCCGCCTTTGATTCCGCCGCCGGCCATCCAGGTGGTGAAGCAATGGGGGTTGTGATCGCGGCCGGGTTTTGCGGCTTTTTGGGAGAGGGGGAGTCGTCCAAATTCGCCACCCCAGATGACGAGGGTGTCTTCGAGGAGGCCGCGTTGATCAAGGTCGGTGAGGAGTCCGGCGATGGGGGTATCGGTTTCGCCGGCGAACTGACTGTGGTTTCCTTTGATGTCGTTGTGGCCGTCCCATGAACGTTGGTTGGCCATGCCGCCGGAGTAGATTTGCACGAAGCGGACGCCGCGCTCGATCATGCGGCGGGCGGTGATACATTGGCGGGCGATATGATCGCAACGTTTGTCGCCGACGCCGTAGAGTTTTTTGACGTGGTCGGGTTCCCGATTGACATCGAAGGCTTCGGGAGCGGCGGTTTGCATACGGTAGGCGAGTTCGAAGCTTTTGATGCGGGCTTCGAGTTCGGCATCGCCGGGGCGGGTTTTGATGTGTTGGCCGTTGAGTTTTTTGAGGAGGGCGAGTTGGCGGAGTTGTTGGGCATCGCTCATGTGGGCGGGCCGGTTGAGGTTTTCGATGGCATCGCCTTTGGGCCTAAGCCAGGTGCCTTGGTAAACGCTGGGAAGGAAGCCGGCGCCCCAATTGGCAGCAGAGCCTTTGGGGAGGCCACGGTCGAGGGGATCGGACATGACGACAAAGGCGGGGAGGTCGCTGCTGACGCTGCCGAGGCCGTAGGTGGCCCAGGATCCGACGCAAGGAAGGCCCATGCGCGGTTGGCCGGTGTTCATCATGAAGAGGGCGGGGCTGTGGTTGTTTGACTCGGTGTGGCCGGAGTGGATGAAGGCCATTTTGTCAACGTGCTCGCCGAGTTTTGGAAAAATGGAGGAGACCATCTTGCCGCACTGACCGCGAGGGGTGAACTCGAAGGGCGACTTCATGAGCGGGCCGACGGCGTTGGCGAAGAAGCCGGTGTTTTTGTCGAAGCCGGCGAGTTCCTTGCCGTCCATTTTCTCGAGCTCCGGTTTGTAATCCCAGGTGTCGACTTGGCTGGGGCCTCCGTTAACGAAGAGCCAGATGACGGATTTGGCCTTGCCATTGAAGTGGCCTTTCTTTGCGGCGAGGGGGTCGGCGGGGTCTGCGCCGAGGAGTCCTTCCTGGGCGAGGAGGCTGGTGAGGCCGAGGCTGCCGAAGCCAGCTCCAGCAGTTTGGAGCCAGTGGCGCCGGGTGTATTGATCGGAATGAATCATGGGAGATAGATGAATTCGTTGAGGCTGAAGAGGATCTGGCAGAGGTCGGCGAGAGCGAGTTGGTGCGCGTTTTTTTGCCCGGAGTAGGAAGCGGACTGGGCGTCGAAGAAGGCGCGGTTGTCGCTGAGTTCGGTGGGCGAGGGTTCGCGGGAGAGGCTGTGAAGGTAGAGTTGTTGGATCGCGGTATCGGGATCTTTTTGATCAAGAGTGGTGGCGAGGGAGAGGGCCCATTTGACAACCTGCGGGTTGTTCATGAAGAGGAGGGCTTGGGGGGCGATGGTGGTGCTGGGGCGGCTTCCTTGGCTGGCGAGGGGCTCGGGTTGATCGAAGACCTGCATCATTGGCACGAGGCGGCTGCGCTTGATCATGAAGTAGATACTGCGGCGGCGTTGTCCTTGATCGAGGGTGCCGGGGCCGAACATCTTTGGGTCCAGTTGACCGGCGGCAGCAAGGATCGAGTCGCGGATGACTTCGGCTTCGAGGCGACGGGAAGCGAAGCGCGAAAGAAATTTGTTTTCGGGATCGAGGGCGGTTTTTTCTGACGACGGGGTACTGCTTTGGAGCCAGGTCGAGCTCAGGAGGATATCGCGATGGAGTGATTTAAGGTTCCAGCCGTTGGTGATGAGTTTTTGGGCGAGGTGGTCGAGGAGTTTGGGTTGGGTTGGGAGTTCGCCCTGGAGACCGAAGTCGTTGGGCGTGGCGACGATGCCGCGTCCGAAGTGATGGTGCCAAACGCGGTTGACGACGACGCGGGCGAGGAGGTGGCCTGCGCCGTTTTCCGTATCGGTGATCCAGTTGGCGAGGCCGCGACGTCGGTAGCTGGTGCGGGTCCAGTCGGCGGGTGGGGATTCGTTCCAGTCGCTGGTGGCCTTATCATTGCGCATGAGGACTTGAAGGTAGCCGGGTTGCGCGATGCCCTTCTTTTGGCTGGGGTCACCGCGGCTCAGAAAGTGGGTTTCAGGATAGAAGTGGGGGAAGCCGCGGCCATCGGCGTGGTGTTTGGTTGGGGGGAATCCTTCACTGGTGACCTGAACTTTGGCGACGGTGGGCTTGGGTTTGGAGGAGAGGGATTTTTGGACGGTGTCGGTGAGTTTCTGCCACTGAGGGTCGGTTTTTGCGAAGAGGGGAAAGAGGGTTAGGCGTTGCTGTTTGGTGAGGTTTCCCGCGCGGAGTCCTTTTAGGGCTTGATCAAGGAGGGGATTTTCCCCGCTACCGACTTTGACGGGCGGTGATGGTTTATCGCTGATGGAAACGCGGAACCGGCCCAGGCTGTGTTGGGTGTTGGTGGAGAAATTGAGGGTGAGTTCGAGTGTTTCGTCGCTGGCGAGTTGGAGTGGTTTGGCCAACTCAAAAACGGCGGCTTGGTCTTTGCCGATGCCTCCGACGTCGACGGCCCAGCCGCTGTTGTTTGGGTCGCTATCGATGGAAGAAGCGACAGAGAGGTTAGTTTTGTTTTGTTGGTGGGTGGCTTTGGCGGAGGTGAACTTGACCTCTTGTTTTTTTGATCCGGATTTGGAAGTGAAGAGTTTGAGATCGCTGAGAGCGAAGTTGCCGTTGTTGGCGCGGCCGGGGCCGTTTTGTTTCATGGAGGGGTGGGTCAGGGCTTCGATTCTGAGGAAGCGAAGTTCTCCTGCGCCGGGTTGGTATTTGAGGGTGTAAATTTCCTTGGTGGGTGGATTTCCGGAGGCGAGGACGGAGCCACCGGGCTCGGAGGTTAGCTTGGTGGCAGATTGATCGGAGCTGGCCGAGGTGGTGTTGAGGATGGTCCAATCGCTGGTGTTGAGGTTGGAAGGGGCTTGGTTCTTGAGCCAGTGATCGAAGGCTTTGGTGAACGCAGGTTTGGCTTGATAGGAGGCGAGGTCTTGGGAGGCTTTTGTGTGCCGGACTGTCCACTCTTCGAGTTGTCTAAGATAGACATCGGAGTCGATGGGGATGTCGACTTCGCTGCGGATGGTGGAAGTGAAGATGGAGACGAATTGGTAGTAATCTTTGACGGGAATGGGATCAAATTTATGATCGTGACAGCGGGCGCAGCCGATGGTGAGGCCGAGCATGGCGGTTCCGGTAGTGGCGGCCATGTCATCGAGTTCATCGTAGCGGGCGCTTTCGAATTCCTTCTCGGTGAGCTGGGTGGGGAAGACGCCAGCGCCGAGGAACCCGGTGGCCATCATTGCGAGTGGGTTGTCAGGCGCGATCTCATCGCCTGCGAGTTGCCAGCGGACGAATTGGTCCCATGGCATATCGGAATTGAGAGCCTTGATGACGAAGTCGCGGTAGTGGAAGGCATATTTGCGATCGTAGTCCTGCTCGAAGCCGTGGCTCTCGGCGAAGCGCGCGGCGTCAAGCCAGTGGCGGGCCCAGCGCTCGCCATAGTGGGGGCTGGTGAGGAGTTCGTCGATGAGTTGGGCGTGGGTTTGGGAGAGAGCGGTTTTGAGTTGCTCGGGTGTCGGGGGAAGTCCGATGAGGGAAAGGTAGGCGCGGCGGATGCGGGCGTGGCCGGAGGCGGGAGGATTTGGGGTCAGTTTGTTTTCGGAGAGCTTTGCGAAGATGAAGTGGTCGATCTTGGTTTGGGGCCAGGAGCTGTCGGAGGCGGGTGGAGTGGGATTGGTGAGGGGTTTGAAGGACCAGAACTCGCGGTCACTTTGGGTGACCTGCATCGCAGTGGGCTTGCTACGGTCTTTTACGAGGAGGGGCTTGTCGTAGGGGGCGCCGAGGGCGATCCATTTTTGAAAGTCACCGATGAGAGCGTCGGGGAGTTTGGCCTTCTTGGGTGGCATCTCGGGCTCTTCCTCGTGGCGGATGAGCATGAGGAGGTAGCTTTTGGCCGGGTCGTTGAGGTTGACGGCATCATCTGTTTCGCCGCCTTCGAGGAGGAGTTCGCGGGTGGAGAGGTCGAGGCCGGAGCGGGTTTTTTCGTCGCCGTGGCATTTGAGGCAGTTTTCGATCAGGGTGGGGCGGATGGTCTTTTGGAAAAGAGCGATGCCTTCCTTGATGCGTGCGGCGTGATCGGCAGGGAGATCTTCGGCGTCTGCAACGAGATTGAGAGTGAGAGCAGCGAGAAGGGGGACCAGCTTTGACATACTAACGCGAGTATTTCACAGATCGAGGGGACTTGGACAGGACGAAGTTGGGGCTTTTATCCTAGGCCCAATTTCCCAATCATCCTCGTCCGGACGCTCCAGTAGATCAATACGGATACCGCAGGATTTTCTCGTAAATAAAAGGGATTATTCCCCCTCCCTAATACCTGATGAGAGAATCTTTGTCCCAGATCCCAATTCATTACTGGTAACCAATTTTACCGAAAAGACACCTATCTCTCTGGGGATCCCACTGATTCTACCGCTCGTCAAATTTCAACTAAGCCCTTGAGGTAGATCTATTGCATAGAAGTTTATCGGATTTCCCGAATCGGTAATTTGATGGCTACACCGCTTCTGGTCTTTCAGTGTTATAAGTGAAAGGTAATCGATTTTAATGCTCTTTTCACCCTCTCCAATCCTTTCAATGACGCCCTCAAGTGCTCAATCCAAAAAGCAATTTCCCAGAGGTCGTAAATCACTGTGGAGGCCTCTTGCAATTTGCCGGAACGTCAGTGGTGGCGGTTAAGGAACTCGTGAGCGCTGAGACCGTGTAAGAGGGGACTCTTGAAGCCAACGGAATCATTACTCGTAACCAATTTTACATTAATGATGAGATGATCTTTTAAGAGAACCATAGATCCTCTACAGAAAGTTCGAGCCAATTCAAAACGCTCCCTTGCCTTCCACCCGACTTTCCCTAAAAATCCCAAAATGTTTGAACTGCCACGGGCAGGTCATCCTTTCTCCGCATTTTCTACTCTAGTGAAACGCTTTTTTTCCCTTTTTCTCCTGCCTTCCTCTCTGTTGGCAGCACCGTCTTACAACCGTGACGTCCGGCCGATCCTTTCGAGCAACTGTTTCGCCTGTCACGGTGCCGATGCCAAACATCGCGAGGCCGATTTGCGCCTCGACACCCAGGAGGGAGCTCATGGAGAAGGCGAGAGTGGCGACCTTGCGATCGTCCCCGGCGATCCCGATGCCAGCGCCATCTGGCAGCGCATCAATACCACTGATCTCGACGACCTCATGCCGCCTTCGGACTCGCACAAGACGATCACTGCCGAGCAAAAAAAGACCCTGCGCCTGTGGATCGAGGCTGGCGCGAAGTACGAAGAGCACTGGGCCTTCATCCCGCCAAATTCGCCTACCGTCCCGCCCGGCGATGCAATCAATCCGATCGATCGCTTTATCCAAAAACGACTTGCTGAAGAAAAGCTGGCTCCGTCCCCCGAAGCTGATCGCGAAACCCTACTACGCCGTCTCACCCTCGACCTCACCGGCCTGCCAGCGACACCAGATGAATTAGATGTTTTTATAGCTGATGAAGAGCTTGGTGCCTACGAGCGCCAAGTCAACCGCCTGCTCACTTCACCGCGCTACGGCGAACACATGGCCGTCGCGTGGCTCGACCTGGCGCGCTACAGCGACAGCAATGGATACCTCCATGATGTCCGGCGGACTGGCTGGCCGTGGCGTGATTGGGTGATCGATGTTTTCAACCAAGACATGCCCTTCGACCAGTTTGTCGTCGAGCAGCTCGCTGGCGATCTGATTCCGGATGCAAAACCCTCACAGGTTCTTGCGACCGCTTTCCTGCGCAACCATCCCATTACCGTTGAGGGCGGGACCATCCCCGCCGAGTATCTCAACGAGTACGCGGCCGACCGCGTGGAGACCGTGGGGACGATCTTCCTCGGCCTCAGCTTCAACTGTTGCCGTTGCCATGACCATAAATTTGACCCGCTCCCGCAGAAGGATTTCTACAGCCTGCTCTCCTACTTCAATTCCAGTAGTGAGAAACACGAGAGTGGCACTGCGCCAGCTTACCCGCCCTTTATTACGATCGCTTCACCGCTTGATCAAGACGGGACGAAGGTCGGAGTTATGGTCATGGACGAGGGTAAGAAGGCGAAACCTACCTTCGTTCTCACGCGCGGCCAGTATGACCAGCCCGATGAAGCCCAGCCGGTGAGGCGCCGCCCTCCAGGTATCCTTGGCGGATCACTCGAAGGCGAAGGAGAGAACCGTCTCGGACTCGCGCGCTGGCTGGTTTCTAAAAAGAATCCGCTGCTCGCGCGCGTCACCGTCAACCGTCTTTGGCAAAAACTGTTCGGCGTTGGTCTCGTGGAATCGGTGGATGATTTTGGCGTGCAAGGCGCTTACCCCAGCCATCCGAAGCTGCTTGATTTTCTTGCGCTCGAGTATCGTAAAACATGGAGAACCAAACAGCTGTTGCGGCTCATTGTCACCAGCGCGACCTACCGGCAATCCTCCTTGAGGCGCGCCGGTCTCGCGCAGGCCGATCCCGACAATCGCCTGCTCGGACGCTTCCCGCGACAACGTTTGAGCGCCGAGCAAATTCGTGATGCCGCGCTCTTCACCTCCGGTTTACTCGTGGAAAAACTCGGCGGCCGCCCCGTCAATCCTTACCAACCTCCGGGGCTGTGGATCGAAAAAACCAATCCAGGATCGAACACGGGACGTTTCGTGAGGGGGGAAGGGGACGATCTCTATCGTCGCAGCATATACACCTTCCACAAACGGAACAGCCCACCGCCAACGATGAGCCTCTTCGACGCACAGGAGCGCAATGGCTGCAATGCCCGGAGATCTCCCACCAACACGCCACTTCAAGCGCTCGCGACGATGAACGACGAGCAACATCTTGAGTGTGCAAAAGTGTTGGCCCTGCGTACTTTAAAAACCGATGAGAGTACCGCGGACCGCCTGGTGTCTCTCTTTCGGCGGGTCACCAGCCGCAGCCCCTCACCCGAAGATCTCAGAACCCTGAACGAAGGACTGGCGAGTTTTGAGGCACGGTTCAAGGCGGCACCCAAGGATGCGATGGCCTTGCTGAAACAGGGTGCATTCCCCGGTGGCGGCGTGGCTTTGCTGGCCTCCGTGATGGTTCCGGATGGCGCGACGCCGGATGCCGGGGGCTACGCATACGCCGCGATCACTCCGCTTACCCTCTCCGCGCATACCGAATATCTGATCGGAGGACAGGACACGAACGCATTTTGGGATGGAGATATTGCCGGAGCTGGAGGGAGTGCGTTTTCTGCGGCGCCGGTTGCGACATTGATCGCATCTCGATACGCAAAGGGATTCGGTAAACCAACGATGCCAGGCGAGCGGAACGCCGGACGCTGGGGTGTGGGTAATGCAAAATTCACCGTCGACGCGACCGAATCCATTCCCCTGATCGACTTTGATCCTACGAAGATCGATGATCCTGCAGATCAGCGCGCTTCAAATAGCTACACCATTGGCAACTTGTTTAGAGTTGGCGATCGCGATATTCAGATTACTGAGTTGGGGTTGCACGATGCCGACGGTGGAACGTTCAAGGGGGGCAAAGTGGGCGTGTGGGCTACTACCACCGTTCGACCCGCCGCCGGGATCGATGAGCCGGAGCTCGCCGCCTGGATGCTGATTGCCAGCACCGTCCTGAACCTCGATGAAACGATCATAAGAGACTGAACAACGTGATGGACCCACTCAACGACAGCTTACTCAACATCAACCGCCGTGGGCTCCTCAAAGGAGCGGGCGCCGGCGGGCTCGGACTGCTTGGCGGACCCGCCCTTGGCCAACTGCTTGCTTCGGAAAAGGTCGGGAGCCATTTTCCTGCCAAGGCCAAACGCGTCATCTACCTCTTCCAGGAAGGCGCGCCCTCGCAGCTCGACACCTTCGATCATAAACCCGGCCTCAAAGAGTTCTACGACAAAGAGCTGCCGCCAAGTGTGCGCGGCAATCAACGCCTCACCGGCATGACCTCCGGCCAAGCGCGCCTGCCGGTCGCCCCCTCGATCTTCAATTTCACCCGCCACGCCAACAAGCAAGACGGCCTGTGGGTTTCCGATGAGTTGCGCCACACCGGCACGATGGCCGACGAAATCTGTCTCATCAAATCGATGGTCACCGAGCAGATCAATCACAGCCCCGCCGTGACCTTCATGCAGACCGGTCATCAGCTCCCTGGTCGTCCCTCGATGGGCTCGTGGCTCTCCTACGGGCTCGGCAGCGCCAACCAGGATCTGCCGAACTTCGTCGTCATGATCAGCCAAGGCCGCGGCCAGATGCAGGCGTTGTTTTCTCACCTGTGGGGTGCCGGTTTCCTCCCTGGCGAACATCAGGGGGTGCAGTTTCGTGCCGGAAAAGACGCCGTTCTTTTCCTGAATGACCCTGCCGGTATGTCGCGCTCCGACCGCCGTAAGATGCTCGACATGCTTGCTGAGCTCAATACTCGCCAGGCAGAGGCCAGCGGTGCCGAAGAGGTCTTCGCCCGGATCGCCCAATATGAAATGGCCTACCGTATGCAAGCCAGCGTGCCCGAGCTCACCGACTTCTCCGACGAGTCCGAGTCCACCCTAGAGATGTATGGTCCCGACGTCCGCAAGCCCGGCAGCTACGCCTTCAACTGCTTGATGGCGCGTCGCATGGCCGAGCGCGACGTGCGCTTCATCCAGCTTTACCATCGTGGCTGGGACCACCATGGCAGTATCTCCCGTGACCTGCCGCTGCAGTGTCAGGACACTGATCAGCCACAGGCGGCGCTCCTCAAAGATCTCAAACAGCGTGGCCTTCTCGATGAAACTCTTGTTGTCTGGGGCGGCGAGTTCGGTCGCTCGGTCTACTGTCAGGGCAAGCTCACCCCGACACAATATGGCCGCGACCACCACCCGCGCTGCTTCAGCGTCTGGCTCGCCGGCGGTGGGATCAAAGGCGGCATCAGTTACGGAGAAACCTGCGACTTCTCTTATAACGTTGTCCGGAATCCCGTGACCGCCCACGATCTGCACGCCACGATCCTTCATTGTCTCGGGATCGATCACGAGCGCCTCACTTACAAATCCAGCGGCCTTGATTTTAAACTCACCGGAGTCGAGTCCGCCTACCCGATTCAGGAGATTCTCGCCTAAATTTGGGTATTGGTTATGGGGGGTGGGTGATAGAATTTAGGAAAAATTGGGTCTTGGTGAGGCGCGTGGATAGAAAAAGGTAGATCCGTGATGAGAGCTTGCTAGGCTACCGATTGAACTATTGCATCCTATGAATCCAGAAAATCATCCTCTTGCTGTCGACCGTCGTTCATTTCTTCGTCAATCTTCCGGAATTGCGGCGGGGATGGGATTGGGGGCTTTGCCAATCATTGGGGCGGAGAAGGAGAAAAAGAAGCCGGATTCGGAGACTTTGGTGAAGACGTTTTACGATTCACTCACTGAGGAGCAGCGGAAGGCGGTTTGTTTTTCGTTTGAGCACAAGTTGCGGCTGAAGGTGGACAACAATTGGTTGATTACGAAGACGCTGGTGAAGGATTATTCGAAGGACCAGCAGGCGATGATTAAGGAGATCTTTATGGGGCTGCATAGTGAGGAGTATGCGGAGAAGGTTTATGATCAGGTAGAGTGGGACAGTGGGCTTGAAGGATTTGAAGGGGGATCATCGGTGGCGATTTTTGGGACGCCGGGAACGGGAAAGTTTGAGTTTGTGCTGACGGGGAGGCATTGCACGCGGCGTTGTGATGGGGACTCGGTGGAGGGGGTGGCCTTTGGAGGTCCGCTTTTTTATGGGCACGCGGCGGATGGCTTTACTGAGAAGGCGGAACACAAGGGAAACGCGTATTGGTATCAGGCGGTGCGAGCGAGCGAGGTTTATCAAATGCTCGATGGGAAGCAGCGGAAGGCGGCGCTTTGCGGGAAGAGTCGGGGAGAGAAGGGGAATAAGACGATCGAGTTGACCGGAAAGAAGGTGGGGCTCGATGGGATTCGGGTGGGTGACATGAGCGGAGATCAGAAGGGGCACGTTCGCAAGGTGCTGGGGGATCTGTTGGCTCCTTTTCGGGAGAAGGATTCCAAGGAAGCTCTCAAGTTGGTTGAGGCCGGAGGCTTGGACAATATTCACATGGCTTTTTATAAGGAGGAGAATATGGGGAAGGATGAAATTTGGGATGTGTGGCAGTTGGAGGGGCCGAACATGGTGTGTTACTTCCGGGGGAAACCGCATGTGCATGCTTGGATGCACATTAAGAAGCCGGTGTAGTGAGGAAATCTCACGCGGAGCAGGTTGATTTTATGAATGAGGAGTGCCAGGGAGTGGTGGCGACCCTGAGGAATGGAAGTGTCTGCTAGTGGTGGGTCTCAGGCAGGGGTGCGGAGACGCAAAGGGGGGAATCGACTGAATTGAGAGCTTGGGCGAGGTTCCTTGGTTGACGAGGGGTGGGGATGGGTCGCAAGGTGGAGCGATGAAAGTCTTTTTGATTTTAGGGTTGTTGGTTGGGTCCGCGGTACTGGCGCGGCAAGCGAAGGAAGGGGACAAGGATGTCAATTATGATGAGTCGAAGGTACCGGCGTATGACTTGCCGGAATTGTTGGTGACAGTAGAGGGGAAGCGGATCACGACGGCGGAGGAGTGGCGGACGGTGAGGAGGCCACAGATTATGTCGTTGTTCAGTAATCTAGTCTACGGACGGGTGCCGGAGCCATCGACGCCGTTGAAGATAACGTTTGAGGAGGTGAAGAAGGACAAGAATTTTATGGGAGGGAAGGCGACGCGGAAAGATGTCGATATTCAGCTCAAGACTGAGAGGGGAGAGAAGACGATGCGGATTGTGGTGTATGTGCCCAACGGAGCGAAGAAACCGGTGCCGGCGATTATGAAACACAGTTTTAACAACACGCGCTCTGATGATTTTGATAGGGCATTTCTTAATAAGGATTGTTTAAAAAATGGATGGCCGTTGGGGAAAATTCTTGATGCGGGGTTTGCGTTTTGCGCGGTGTATCACGAAGATTTGGTGGGGCACAATGAGGTGGAATTTCGAAACAGCATCCACGGATTATTTTATCCGAAGGGGCAGAGTTTTCCGAAGGCACAGGAGTGGGGCGTGCTCGCGGCGTGTGCATGGGGAGGGATGCGGGCCTTGGATTATTTGGAGACTGACGGAGATATCGATGCGAAGCGCGTGGCGGTGATGGGTCACTCGAAGATGGGAAAGACGGCGCTTTGGACGGCGGCCCAGGATGAGCGGTTTGCGATGGCAATCTCGGCTCAGTCGGGGTGTGGGGGCGCGGCGCTGTGGCGTCGGAAGTCGGGCGAGACGCTCAAGAAGATGGTGACGCGTTTTCCTTATTGGCTATGCCGCAATGCGCAGAAGTTTGTCGAGCAGGAAGATGACCTTCCAGTGGATCAGCACATGTTGTTGGCGTGTATCGCGCCGCGGCCGGTGTATGTCCACAGCGGGGTGGAGGATACTTGGGCGGATGGTCGCGGGGAATATCTCTCGGCGTATCACGCGAGCGAGGTGTATCGCTTATTTGGGAAGAAGGGACTGGAGAGTGAGGAGTCACCACAAGTGGGACGGGCGATGATGGCGGGGGAAGTGGGGTATCACATCCGGGAGGGGGGACACTCGATTGAGGTCTGGGATTGGGAACGGTTTATCGAGTTTGCCTCTAGGCATTTGGGTGAGAAGAAGTGATGGATCTCACGCATCCAATGTCGTCGAGCAGGATGAAGAAAATGTTAGGTTTCCTTGATTCGGTCCCGTATTCCTGCGCCCGGAGCAAATCCTTAAAAAAAGAGGATTTTTAAGGTAATACACCTTCTTTTTAGTCTGTAATTAAAGGGTCACCGGTTCTCCAACAAATCCAACAAATGAAAACAAAAGGTAAGATTCTCGCATTAGCAGTCCTGTTCGCCGGCGCCCTCACAGGGTCGGCGGCCGATACCCTCAAGGTGTTCATCCTAGCTGGTCAGTCAAATATGGTGGGCCATTCTAGGGGCCATACCATTGCCACTTTGTTTAATTCAGACGGCCCTAAAGACAAGGAACTGAGCCAATTGGTCTTCAAAAAAGATTCGAAGGCGTCCAAGGCCATGTTGGACGAGCAACTGGTCCGCGCAAGAAAAGGCGATGAACTGAAAAAGAAAATAGAGACCATGACAGATGCCGATGCAAAAGCGGCCGCTGAAGCTGAAGTGGAAAAAATCAAAGCGGCCGGTGAGGCCTACAAAAAAGGGATCGAGGATTCTCTTCTTGTCTCGGATCGAGTTTACATCAATTCGATTTCAGATGGCAACCGAAAGTCAGGCAAACTCAGCATCGGTCATGCCGGTCATGGCCCCACCTCAATCGGGCCGGAATACAGCTTTGGTCTTTCCATCGCAGAAAAAATTGATGGCCCCATTTTGTTGATCAAAACTTCATGGGGCGGCAAGTCACTGAACTATAATTTTCGTCCGCCTTCAGCCGGAGAATACCAATTGGATGATAAACAAAAGGCCAGTGCCAAAGCTGATGAGATCAAGAAGAATGCCAGTCTCAATTATCGCATGATGAATGAAGCTGTTCATCAGGTTCTGGACAATCTTAAGAACAATCACCCGGCTTATGACTCGAAAGCGGGTTACGAGATCGCTGGTTTTGTCTGGTTTCAGGGCTACAATGATCAGTTTTCGGACGCCTTTCGCGACAGCTATAAGGATAATATGGTCCACTTCATCAAAGACGTGCGGAAAGAGTATAAGACACCGAAAATGCCCTTCATTATTGGTGTCTTAGGCACGGGTCAAACCAAGGAGAAAGTTGCTGAAAATGCTGTTTCTGTTGGCCAACGTGAAGCAGCCCAAGCTCCTGAATTCAAAGACAACGTCCTGGCGGTTGAGAGTTACACCCAATATGCCCTCGATTCCCTCGAGGTTTTTAAAAAGGGTTGGCCCAAGCATTTCCTTGAGTGGGACACCGTTGGCAGCGACCGCCCGTATCACTACCTGGGCAGTGGTAAATTCTTCGTTCGGCTAGGCGATTCCTTCGCAAGCTCGATGGCCGAACTCATCGCAAAATAGAAGTAAGAGCATGTGAAATCATGTCTATCATAAAACGATTTGCAATTGCGATCCTGCTCTTGGCTCTGCCGATGGGCGCGTCAGCCAACACCCTGCCGGCTGGTAAAGACACCAAGGATATCATGATTGGCGTGACCGGAATGTTTGTCGCCCTTAAGGGCGGGGAACTGCAGGTGACACAGATCACCCCGGACACCCCGGCGGCCGACACGCTTGAGAAGGGAGACGTGCTCCTGGCGGTCGACGGAAATTCGCTCGAAATCCAGGATCCGCGCCACCCGCTCGGTTTTGCGATCAATGCGGCCGAGGGTCGCGACGGGAAGATGAAGTTCTCGATCGAGCGCGGCGGGGTGAAGAAGACGGTCGTGGTTCAACTCGACTCGCTCGGCAGCTACGGCACGACCTATCCGCTCGAGTGCAAGAAGTCGCGGAAGATCGTGGACGAGACGGCGTCGTTTATCCTGAAGCACGGCGGGCCGGGCGGTGGGATCAACGGGAACCTCGAGGCCTTGTTTCTGCTATCGACCGGCGAGAAGAAATACTTGCCTACAGTCGAGAAATACGCAGTCGGTCTGGCCGCAAAGGGGCCCGGAACGAGCACTTGGTCGATTGGCTACAGCGGAATTTTCCTGGGCGAATACTATCTCGCCACGGGCGACAAGCGGGTCCTGCCCGCACTTGAGGCCAGGTGCAAAACCCTCAGCGCAGGCCAGTATTTCGGCGGCTGGGGGCACGGGACAAGCAACTGCGGGCCGGGCTATGTCACGGGCGGATTATTGCATGCCGCAGGCGACCAGGCCCTAACGACCTTGGTCTTGGCCCGCGAGTGCGGGGTGAAGGTCAATGAGAAGACCTATGATGACGCGCTGAGTCTCTTCTTCCGCTACGCCGGTCGGGGCGGCGTGCCTTACGGTGATCATCACCCCGAATTGTGGTGGTCGTCGAATGGCAAGAACGGCGGCTTGGCCTCGGCCCTGACTCTCCTTCCGGACAAGAAATTCCAGGCAGGCGCCCAGTTATTGGCCTTGGCCGAGACCGACACCTATTTCGGTTGCGAAGGCGGACATGGCTCGTGCTTTGGCAATCAGACGTGGCGGAACATCGTCGATGCGCTGGTCCCCGAGCAGCACAAGAACTCCTACTGGCGTCACAAGGATCAGATGATCTGGTTCTACGAACTGTCCCGCATGCCGGGTGGAGGGTTCCGGACACCATGGTTCCCGGGGCACGGCACGATTGGCAAGGCGCCGCTCTACCAGACCGGCCTGATTGCGATGACTTACACTTCGTATCTCAAGAAGCTCCGGATCTGTGGCAAGCCGCGCACCGAGTTCAGCGTTCCGCACAGGCCGACCGCGGTCGAGCTGGCCCTGGAAACGGACGACTTTCATCGGGTTGACTTCATCGACGGGATCGTGATCAAGGAGCAACCGCACGAAATCGCGGCGGTTTTCCAGACTCTCTTCAATGAAGACGGCACGATCAAGTCAAGCAATGCCAAGGCATCGATCAACGACAAGCGGAAGAAACAGATGCCGGTCGAGTGGTATGCAAAATTGATGCGCCACTACTCGCCGACGGTACGCGACTGGGCCGCCCACGGACTAGGTTTTCAGGGTGAAAAGGCTCTTTTGGAAATCAAGAAGGCCCTAGCCAGCGACGACGGGCGCCTCCGCGTGGCAGGCCTCGATGCGATCAGTTGCGCGACAGGCTGGGGCATCGGCAAGACGAACTCGAACATCACCCCAGAGATGATTAAGGCGCACTTCCTACCTCAAATTCTCAAGCCGCTCCAGAATCCCAAGGCACCGATGTGGGAGAAGCGGCACGCCCTCATGGCGCTGAGTTGCTGTGACCCTGCTGCAATCAACGATCACATTAATGTGGTCACGCCTTACCTCAGTAACCAGGAATGGTGGCTGCGTGCCGCAGCGTTTACGGCATTGCTTCCGCTAATCCCGGAAACTGAGACCTTCCGCTCTGCCTTGCCCGCGATGCTTGCGAGCTACGACGCCGACAGCAACCTGCCCAGCCGCCGCTGGGGCGCGACGAGCCTCTTCAAAACAGCCATCGCGAAAAATTCCGAACTCAAGGACGAACTCGTTGCTGGCATGGCCGACTCAGTCAACCGCATCAAGCTCCGCGAGGGCTTCAAGCAGCCGATCGACCGGAACAACATTTTCGAGACGCTGCGCTACATCGACATGCAGAAGCATCCGGAACACGCGATTCCGTTTCTGCCGGCGATCGAACGAACTTATCCGTCCATGGCAGCCTTGCCGGCGAGCTGGACGATCCTCGGCGCCCGCTGGGGAAATATCGGCTTTGCCAAGGCCGCCGCACAGCTGGGCGCAGACGGCAAGCCGTTCATCGCTAGCATGAAACGAATCCAGCCGAACCTCGAGGCCCGCTGTGCCAAGAAGGACCATCAGGGCGCCACTCTGCAGAAGGCCCTGGATACGCTCAAGATGGCTGTTAAGGACTGGGAGGAAGAATTTGGGGAAGTTCGTTGAATCATGAAACAACCGATCCGTCTTTTACTGAGGTCTCTCATTTTCTGCTCATCCGCCTTCGCGATCGAGCCGGAGGTGCCGGGTGACTCTGGTGCGAAGCCCGCTGCCGAAAACGTGCGCGTGATTAGCTACAATATTCACATGTGGCAAATCGGGGTCGATGATCTCGCTGCCGTCATCCGTAAATCAGAGGCTGATATTGTTGGTCTGAACGAGGCTTGGGACGAGAAGAAAAACGAAGCAATTGCTGGGAAGCTTGGATACAATTCCGTCTTCGGTGGTCGCTCCCCAACCGAAAAACACCCGGCGAAAGCGCACACCATCAATGGGTTTTATATGCCGCAGGTCCTACTAACGAAGCACAAGATTATCCGCTCCGAGGTCTTCAATGCGATGGCGGTAAAGGATCATGAACGCTTCGACCCGGATGTTCCGATCTATCGTGGTGGAACCATGGCACTGCTGGAAACCGCGAAGGGGAATCGCTTGGTGGTATTCGTTTTGCACCTGCATCCGTGGGGTGACGGGAGCAACGAGAAGATGACCTCAATGCGACTCAAGGAGATCGAGGGAATTCAGAAAAAACTCGAACCCTACCGCGGTCTCCCGACTCTGATCATGGGCGACTTCAACACGCGTTCGCATGTCGATGTTCGTGGAGAATGGAAGGTGACACCTTACCTGGCCGATCACGGCTACAAGGATCTCTATCGCACGACACATCCAGACAAAAAGAGCAGTCCGGGATTGACCTGTGGCGAAAGCCGAATCGACTACATCTTTTACAACAAACACTGTTCGGCAGTCAGTAGTCAGGTTGTCAAAGACGGTGTTTTTGAATCGCTGGGCTACGAACATTCGGACCATCTCGCAGTTTCCGGCGTCCTGGCAATCCACCTCGCGACCGGCGATCCACGTGAAGCACAAGACAATCACCAGAAAGGAAAAACGAAACATGATTAAAATTAATCAGCGGAAAAACGACGCCGGAGGTTTCATAAAACTGCCATGCTTAGGATTGGCTCTCATCCTATGCGCCGTGACCGGCGCGGCTCATGCCAAGCAGGAAGAGAAGCCGGAATTTCGCTTTGCGGCGATTCTCAATGACGGGATGGTTCTCCAACAGGAGAAGCCGATCAAAATCTGGGGCTGGGCCAAACCGGACACGCAGGTGTCCGTGACCCTGACGCAGGACGCCGCCAATGGAACCACCGCCGTGGAGGCAGCGGTCCAGTCTGGCACCCGAAAGGGAGTCGCCGTAAAAACCAGCGATGATCACTCGGTGAGGATGCGCTACGAGGAGAAGAACCCACCGAAGTTCTCCCCAAAAACGATCAAGACGACTGCTGGGGCGGATGGAGCGTGGTCCGTGACACTCGCCCCAGCCAAGGCGAGCTTCCAGGAAACCTGGATCGTTGCGAAAAGCAGTGGGAACACGCTTGCGGTGGAGAATGTCTTGATCGGCGAAGTCTGGGTCTGCGCGGGGCAGAGCAACATGGGGTGGGGGAATTTTAACCGCAAGGAGCGCGTCGCCGCTTCGTCGGACTTTCCCGGTATGCGCTACGTGGCGTGGCACGATTCGTATTACAAGCCGCTCGACGATGTCCGCAGCAAGATCCGCTGGCAGGAGTGTTCGCCGGAGGCCGCGAGAGGTTTCTCCTCGGTGCCCTATCTCTACGGGATGTTCCTGCACCGTTACCTAAAGGTGCCGGTGGGGATCATCAACGTCGCGCGCGGTGGAACGACGGGCGACACCTGGTGCCTGCGTGAGGAACTTGACAGCCTGCAGCACATCACGGTGAAGGAAAGTCTCCGCAAGTACGACGTCGAAACGGCCATCTGGGACAATCCGGCCGAGGTGAAGCGCATCATGGTCGAATGGGAGCAGGCTAAAGTTATCGCTAAAATTGAACACGAAGAGAAACTCGCAAAGGCAAAGGGCGAAGGAAAAAAGGAGCCGCGTTTGCGCCTGCCAAAACAGCCTGCCGATCCGCGCAGCGGGTGGAGTCCGCCGGCAGCTTTGTTCAACGCTACGGTGGTCCCAATCCGCCACCTTGGAGTACGAGGGATACTCTACTACCAGGGCGAGAATAACGTCTTCGGGCGCTGGACGCGCTACGAGCACACCTTTGCCAAGGTTCCAGTTTCCTTCCGCAAGGCCTTCGGCGATGAGAATCTCCCCTTTGGCTGCATCAGCCAGCCGGGATGGGGAGCCTTCGGCACCGACCCGGAGGTCGAAACCGTGACGGGTGGCTACGCTATGATCCGTGACATCCAAAGGCGCGCGCTGAAAGACGACTCGAACGCCGCTATGATAGCGACTTACCCGACCGGGAATTCCTACATCCATCCGGGAGAAAAATTCCCGGTGGCCGAGTATGCCTCGCTCTGGTCGCTCGCCAAGGTCTACGGCCAAGCGATCGTGCACCGCGGCAACCACTTCGAAAAGATGGTGATCAAGGATGGCAAGGCGCAGGTCTACTTCGATTCCGATCCGGTGGTCTACGAGCGGTGGAAGCACATCGAGAATAACGCCTCGTGGCAGGTCCTGCCGCAACCCCGCCAGGGCAAGGCAGCCATCAAGGGTTTCATCATCGCAGGGAAGGACCGCCGCTGGTATCCTGCCCAGGCACAGGAAAATCGCGTCGAGGGCACCTGGACGATCGAGGTCCGGAGCGATCTCGTGGCCGAACCGGTGGCCGTCCGTTACGGCTGGGCCAACTGGCCGACCGGCAATCTGGTGGGACGCGAACGCCTCCCCGTTCCTACCTTCCGTACCGACGACTGGCCGATCGTCGAGGGCGTGAGCTACTCGGAGGCGGCCAAGAAGGCTTCCACCGACAAGATCAAGGCGATGGAGAAAGAAGGGAAGACCTTCGCCCTCGATCGTAAGCTCCGACAACTTCAGCTCGACCTGCCCAAGCTGGAAACGGACCTCTACAAAGGCGACGCGAAGAAGCAGTTAGAGAGCAAGCTCGCCAGGATCGAAACCATTCTGGATGAACTGCAGAAGGATTCGTGGCTTTCGAAGAATCTAGAAAAAGATTTCCCCACAGCGGTCGAACAGCTCAAAGCCATACGTAATGCCTTGCGTCATCATGAGACACACGAATAAGAACGAATCATGAATGCGACCCATTTTTTACTGCTGTCTCGCGTCTTTACTTGAGGCCAAGTATGCACGCTCTTAAAGCGCCGGAATGAAGACCTTAAAATCGAAATATGATGTCGCAATCGTCGGAGGCGGCCATAACGGACTTGTTGCAGCCTGTTATTTAGCTAAGGCGGGGATGTCCGTTTTGGTGTTGGAGCGCAATGACGTGCTTGGAGGGGCAACCCTTTCCCGGCAAGTGTTCCCCGGAGTGGATGCCAGGCTTTCTGTTTATTCATATCTTGTTAGTCTCCTTCCTCAAAAGATCATCGATGATCTTGATCTTAAGTTCCAACTCCGTTCGCGCAAAACCGCCTCTTGGACTCCTAGTTTTCACGATGGAAAACTCCGGGAACTCTTGATTCAAAATAATTCATCCAGTGCTAACCGGGAGGCCTTTGCCGAACTCACCGGAAGTGATAAAGATTACGAGGGCTACCTCAAACTCCAGGAATTGGAAGAGTCAGTCACCAAAGCAATCTGGCCCGGTCTCATTAGCCCCATGGTCTCCCGGGAAGAATTGCGAAGCCGTCTCGACAAGGACACCCGCATTGCGTGGCAGGCACTGATTGAGGAACCGCTTGGCGATCTCATTGAGCAACACATCTCCGATGACCTGATTCGCGGACTCGTATTCACCGATGGCAGAATCGGCGTTTCTACCTATCCTCACGACCCGTCCTTACTGCAAAACAAATCCTTTCTTTATCACATCATCGGAGGTGGCACCGGCGAATGGAAAGTCCCCGTTGGCGGAATGGGTGTGCTCGTCGAACAACTGCACAAAGTGGCACATGCTACCGGCAACACGACATTCCAAACCAACGCGAAAGTCATCCGAATTGACAACGGAGCAAGAGATTCCACGGTCACATTTGAGCACGACGAAAAGGAACACCAAGTTGACGCACGATTCGTTCTTTGCAACGCCTCGGCCCATGTCCTGAATCAACTTACCGATGAAAAGAGTGTCCCCTTGGATAAGGTCGTCGAAGGCGCCGGATTCAAAATCAACATGCTACTCAAGAAGCTTCCCAAATTGTTGTCAAATCGCCATACGGCAGAGGATACTTTTTCCGGAACCGTTCATATCGACGAAGGGTATCAACAAATGATAACCAGCTATCAGGAAAGTATGAAGGGAAACATCCCAACCAGACCGCCGGGAGAAATCTACTGCCATACTCTGACCGACGATTCGATTCTCTCGCATGATTTGAATCAACGCGGATACCACACGCTCACTTTCTTTGGCCTAGATATGCCTTATCGGCTATTTAAAAAAGATAATGACCGGGTCCGCGACGAAGTTCTCTCCCGCTACCTCACCGGCATCAACCAATTTCTCCGTGATCCGATCGAAGATTGTCTCGCAAGTGATGGTAACGGAGATCCCTGTGTCGAAGCGATGAGCGCCTTTGATCTCGAACAAAAAGTACACCTTCCCAAAGGCAATATTTTTCATGGAGGTCTCTCCTGGCCTTTTGCTGAATCAGATGAGGAAGTGGGGCAATGGGGTGTCGAAACGAAAAACCCGAACATTTTCCTCTGTGGCTCTGCGGCCAAACGGGGCGGGGCGGTCAGCGGAATTCCCGGCCATAACGCCGCCATGAAAGTGATGGAATTGAGCGAAAATAATCGCTGACCCTCAATCAATTCAATCGCAAGAACATGACCCACCGCATATTTCGAAAATCTCTTTCGCTCCTTAAGGGCATGGTCGTGATGGGCCTCGCACTGATGTTGCAGATCCCCACTGCCAAGGCCACCAATTGGCAGGCCAATATCAAGCCGGGCTCGGACATTGTGATGAACGAGCTGCGCTGGCCCGTTTGGGACGCGGGCACCTACTACTGCTTTTGGTATATGAGTTTCTATCCCAAATTTTCCTCTTTGTATGGCGGAGTGGCAGTCCATGGACCTGACAAAACACCGGGGATGTTCACCTCCTACTGGTGTGTCACGGAGGCCGTCTATGAGGGGCCGGAATTCTATAGCAAGGGCTTCGGAGCGGAAGGCTCGAAGGGCGGGGCAAACGGGGCGCCCACTTTTCAGCGGCCCAACTCGTGGTATCGCATGGTGATGCGAACCTTTCCGCCCACCCGGGGAGCGAAAGGAAAAACCAATGTCGGCTGGTGGGTCAAAGATGTGGAGCAGAATAAATGGTATACCCATAGCGTGCTTCGCATTTCCAAGGCGGTGACCGGATTTCAGGCAAATAGCGGATTTGTGGAAGCTCTCGCGCCCGAGTCCACCGCGCGCGCCTTCGAACGTCGACTCGGATACTGTCGTCTCAACGGTGAATGGCACGCCTCGCCCCTCAGTGCAAATGACGACAGGAAATTCAAATTGATCGCGAACGATACCGTTGTCCGCTTCGATCGTTCGGGACCCGATGGCGGAGCAAAGAAAGAACAAACCTTCTTCCCAACCAAACAACCGGCGATGCCGGCCTTGGACCAACCTGCGATCGATCAAGCGGAAGCGCACGCTTGGGGCAAGCAGGTGAGCGTGAAGTGGAAGATTCCGCAAAGCGCGTCACCGCAACTCGCCTACAAGATCGAGGTCTTTACGGATCGCGAGGCAAAGGGCGAGCCGATTGCCACCTGGGAAGATGCCGCTCCCCACATCATTAACAAACGGCTGGATTTGAAGGATCCTGCGAAATCGGTGAGACTGACGCTAACTGATATTTTTGATCAGGAAATTGCGGTCGTGATCCCCGTGAAGTATCCTACGATTCCACTTACTCCCTCCACTGCGAGCAATACCCAGACCGGACTCAGCTACCTATACTACGAAAATAAAAACGGTGACGCATGGGAGGAGTTGCCCGATTTTCCATCTCTTAAACCGGTCAAGCAAGGCTACCTCAAGACACTCGACGACACCGTGCGAGAGGATCGTGCCACCGGCTATGCGATCCATTACAAAGGCTACCTTCGAGTTCCTTCCGATGGCTTGTATGTCATTTCGGCAGGCACCAGTGATGGCAGCCGCCTCCATATCGACGGCAAACTGGTTGCAGAAAATGATGGTATCCACAGCACCTCCCAAACTCTCTACTCGCTCCCGTTGAGCAAGGGACTGCGTGCTTTTGAGCTGGAGTATTTCAAAGGAGAGAATGACGGGAACAGCAGACAATCGACCACTGCAAAGATCGCCATTTCTTGGGAAGGTCCCGGCTTCGAAATGCGCAAGCTGACAAGAAACGACTTCATGTGTGATTTTGGCGCTGACGTCCCTTTGGCGACTCTCACATCGAAGAGCGCCATCTCCGACGGCGTGCTGGAGGACAACTTGGCGGAGATTCAAGTGGGAATCGAGCGGCGTGGACAGGCGATTCAAAAATTGCAGATCTTTGCTGGAAAAGTGCTGCTGACGAGCAAACTTGGCAGCGAGATCGATGACAATGGCAAGGTCGATATTAGAGTCTTGCTTCCTGAAGGGAGGAATCAAATTTGGGGGCGACTCTGGTTTGGTGATGGCCATTCGATCGACTCCGCCAACGAACTCGAACTCGAAGCAAGAAACCGAATCGCCGAACCATGGCAGTTTAATAGCATGTTGGAAGGTGGCTTCCCACTCGCAGTCCGGGGTGAGGTCGATAGCGTATCCTTCAGGGGAGAGGGCTACGGTTTTGTGCACCAGACAGTCGCCGGGGATTTCACGCTCACCGCTCGGATTGCGGACATGCCCCTGACTTCGAAAGAGAATGGATTGTGGCCCTCGAACTGGTTGGGTCTTTCGATCTTGAGCAAGCACTCAAATCCCAAAGTGCGCATCGCCGACAAGGGGCCTTATAATTCTGAGATCAGCCTCTTCCTGACCGCCGAAGGAAAGATGAAAGGCGGTAAGGATTTTCCTGACTTGGCCGGAAGTAACAAAAGTATCGCCTCATTCGAAGAGGATCACCGCTGGCTGAGATTGGTTCGGCGTGGCCGACGTTATCAATCATTCACCTCGGCGGACGGGAAGGCATGGCAGCTGGCCGATGAACGTTTTTTCACTCATGTACCCAAGGAGGTTTATGCCGGGGTCTGTTTCCGCTCGGGGCCGAACAAGAGCCGCAGCTTGTTTCAGGGCACCGTCGATCAAATTAAGCTGGAAAACAGCGTTCCTCCGGAGCTGCGCAAAAAGCCCAGAAAAGAAGATCTGATTCTCAAAAATCGTATTACTGCATTGGTGCAAGCCGAAAAAGATCCCCAAGTCTTGTATGCTAGGAGCGCGGGTCAGGGACTGCTCAAATCTGACGACGGTGGAGAAACCTGGACCGCTGCAAACGGCAACCTAAATAATCCTGATGCCCTGGCCGTCCGCTCGGTGGCAGTGCATCCCGAGAACAGTTTTATCGTTCTGCGCGCGGGTGGCAGTGTCGTAGACGGAGAATTAAAGAGCGGGCTCTGGCGAAGTGCAGATGGCGGAGAATCCTGGAAACTGGTGACGAGCGAGATCGATTTCGATGGCCTCGGTCCCACTACCCTGTTTGGCGAAGTGCTGAAGTTCTGCCCCCAAGACCCCAACATCGTGGTGGCCGGCGGGGAAACCAAAGGCCTCTTCATCAGCCGCGATGCAGGTAATACGTGGAACACTATTGCACTGGCCGGAGAACGGATCACGAGCATGGCCTTCAGTCCGCAACTCGACAAATCTTCCAAAGTAACAATACTCGTAGTAGGGACCTTTGCCGACAGTGAGTTTCAAACCCTTGGCCTGGGAAGACCGATCTCAAAGGTCGAGGCATCCGGACGAATCTATTGGCTCAAACTCACCAACGATAAAAAACCGATCAAGCCCAGCAAAGTTGCCGAGCTGGAAGACTTCGGTATCACCAACATGGTTTTCGACACCCAGATGAATTTCGTGAATTTAGCCACCACGCGAGGCATCTATTACACTTGGGGCCATGGCGCCATGCATGCCAGGCGCAAGGTTGGTACGTCGAACGATCGGCTCTTCACCGCCATCGGGGCGCGACCGTTTGACAAGTGGAGCAAGTTCACCTGCGCTGCGCCGTTCTCGGGAGAGGAGCAAAACCCGATCTACGTCACCAAGGAACGAAGCCGCAACTGGTCCGCACTTTCTGATCGTCAAAACGGTGCGCTTGTTTTGAATGCGGGCATCTCATGCTTGCTCCCGGATGCCGTGGAGGACAACACGTTTTACCTCTGCAATCGCCACGGGATTTTTAAGACCACCGACAGCGGGAAATCCTATACGCTCGTTTTGCGGACTAGGAAATGAAGATCCAATCAAAGCGCGCTACAAAAACATCTTCAACCAACGAGCCGTCCTCGCCCGTGAACCAGTTTGATGGGAATAAGAGACCGTCGAAAAAGAAGCTATGCTAGAACTTATTTGATGACATTTCCTTCGATGTTCGTGAGTCGCCTCTCGATGCCATTGTGAGAGAAGGTCAGTCTCTCGTGATCGAGGCCGAGGAGACTGCCGGACAGGCGTCCGTAAAGTCACAGAGCCCCGATGTTGTGCCTCTATTTTAGTGCGATGTGCCGTTCGCTGATGGCAGGATCAGCTTGGACACCATCAGGGCGCTCCTTCCAAGTGGTCTTCATGCCGGTGAGTGAAAGAGCGCCATTCTTGATCTCCATGAAGGTGAAGAGTGACTCTGTGTAGGGCCATGGTTTCCCATCTTTCCAAAGATAGGAGGCGCTGTTGATGCAAATGTGATGAACACCATCGCGCTCGAGATGCCAGTCCTTGTGCTGATGGCCACAAATGACCGCGCGCGTTTTTGGTCGATTGAATTTGGTCGTGTGCTTCTTGATAAGATCCAGAATCGGCCGCTGCTGGGGAGAATCGGGGCGATGTCCAAGCGGCTGGTGAGTGTAAATGATGATCGGCAGTTTTGACTCTGCCAAAGTTGCGTCCAGCCAGGTGAGTTGTTCTGGATCGGCCCAGGTGAGCATGCTTGAATCGAGGTAGAAATTTGCGTTTCCGTAAGGGATATAATCGTCACCTTTCTTGAGATGATTCATGTCGAGGACAATGAATCTCCAGCCGCTCTGATCAAAGTGGTAGTAGCGGCTCTTCATTCCCCAGAATTTCTGGATCTCAGCCTTGGTGTCTTTGTCCATGTCGTGATTTCCAAGGACGTGGTATTTGTCAGCTTGAATGGCATTCCACTCATTCATCAGCTTTTTGGCTGGTTCCTCACCAAAACAAAAATCACCCAGTTGGATCACGTGGTCAGGTCGTTCTCTTTCCACTGCTTTTTTAAAGACCTTAAATCGATCGATTCCGTCGGGAGCAAGATTACCAAAGTGGAGATCGGTAATCAGTCCAACTTTGATCTCGTTTTTTTGATCCTCCGGTTCCAGTGCAAGCGCGTATTTGGAGGTCCAGATACTGCCGAGGGTCGCGCCCGTAAGGCGATTGATCAGTTTACGTCTTTTCATTTTCGAGCTAATTCCAAGATTCGGTTACCTCCTCAGATGAAGAACCTGCCGGCGATCATGCCAACTGGGGTAACGCTTTTTTCATCAAGAAATTGAGTGAGTATTCTAGAGCTTTGGAGGGGTCCAATTTGGGATACCACTTTCTTCGAGTTGTTTCTTGTAGCGGACCGGGAAGGGCTGGGTAGAGGACATGGGCGCGCTTTCGTTGACCATGAGGGGGCGGGCTTCCTTCCAGAATTGATCGTAGGCGGCACGCATCTTTTTGATGACCTCGGGATGCCTGGCGGCGATATCGCTGAGTTGGCCGGGGTCCTTGGTCATGTCGTAGAGTTTGTTTTCGACGAGGCGGTATTGATGGTTACGGACTGAGAAACCGGTCCACTGGTAGTCGTTGGGCTCCGAGCCTGTTTTCCAGCGTGCCTTCTGGGTGAAGAGGTAACGGTCAGGCCATGCTGACTTGGGATCGCGGAGGAGCGGGAGGAGGTTGCGGCCTTCGACTTGATCTTCGGGACCGGAGGTTCCGGCGAGGGAGGCGAGGGTTGGGAAGAGGTCGATGTGGGCGGCGATGTTTGGAATGTCACGGTTGGGAGGAAGGGTGCCTTTCCAGCGCACGAAAAACGGGACGCGCACGCCGCCTTCGTCGGTAGTGCCCTTGAGGCCCTTTTGGCCGGCATTGAACATCATCATGGGCTTGCCGTCCTTGGATTTACCAAGAGGCTTGTTGGCTCGGCTCGATCCGGCTCCTGCACCGGTCATGCCGTTGTCGGACATGAAGATGAGAACGGTGTTCTCTTCGAGGTCCCACTCGGCGAGCTTTTTCATAAGGTGGCCCATGTTTTCGTCGATGTTCTCGATCATGCCGTAGAAGCCGGCAGTCTTTGGAGTGAAGCCGAGGTCGGTGAAGCGCTTGGTGTTTGAGGGAGGGGCAATGAAGGGGCCGTGGGGTGCGTTGGTGGTGATGTATGCGAAGAAAGGCTCTTTCGTTTCCTTCTGCTCTTTAATCCAACCCATCGCGGCAGTGAAGAAAAGGTTGGTGCAGTAGCCCTTGGTTTTGACGAAGGAGCCATTGTGGCGGACGACGGGATCGAAGTATTTGTTTCCGGGTACGTCGGCGCAGGAGCATTTGTAGCCTTGTCCGATGCCACCGGCGCCGTGGATGAAGACTTCATCGAAGCCGCGCTTGTGGGGTTGATGTGCCTCTTCGTCGCCGAGGTGCCATTTACCAAAGATGCCGGAGGTGTAGCCGCCTTTTTTGAGGGTCTGGGGAAGAGTGGTGGCCTTGAGGGCCATGCGTTCGCGCTCGAGGATGGTGTGGGTGATCCCGTTTTTGAGCGGGTGCCGACCGGTCATGAGCGAGGAACGGGTGGGTGAGCAGGTCGGGCTGACGAGAAAGCGGGTCAGGCGCGTGCTTTGATCGTAGAGCGCGTCGAGGTTCGGGGTCTTAATCCAAGGGTGTCCGTGTTTTCCAACTGGGCCGTAGCCTTGGTCGTCGGTCATGACGACAATGATGTTGGGACGGGTTGAACTCTGAACAGCGAACAGTGAGCACGAACTTTGAACGATGAGGGCGAGGAGAAGGTGGACTGGGCGGATCATGGGAGAGTGATACAGTTGGTGAGCGATGGTTCTTTCTGTCTATGCGGTCCGGCATCTGAAATGAATTGCGGTGTCATCCCAAGATTATGAATCCGTGGGCTGAGTGAGTGGGATTTTATTCGGAGGTGCCCGTGCTCTCCGGCGGGGCCGTAGCCCTAGTCAGCCGTCATGATGATGTTGGGTTTCTCGGCAGCTGAGGAGAGGTTAATGAAGAAGAGTGAGCCGATTATGGGAGTGGGTGGTGGTTTTTTCTCAAAGGTGCCGATGACGTCGAAGTTCTCGAGGACGAAGCCGGGTGGGTCGACCTTGAGGTGAGAGAAACCTTTGTCGAATCAAGTGACGTTCCGCATTCCCATTATTCAAGGAGTTGTCTACAAGCAACGATCATGACGCCCATGCCCCGCCGCCGCTTTCTCCAAGGCTCAAGCTTCGCTCTGCTATCATCCCATCTGACATTCGCGCAAGATCCAGGAAGGGCTCCCATCAAGGCGGGGCAGATTGGAACGAAGCATGCGCACGCTGCGGGCAAACTCGCAACGATGCTTGAGCTGAGTGACCTCTATGAGGTGGTCGGAATCGCTGAAGTTGATGAGAAGCGACGAGCGAAAGTAGCTCAGGGCAAGCCCTATCAAGGGTGCACTTGGGTCTCTGAAGATGCTCTTCTTTCAGATCCCGGCATTGAGGTCATTGCGATCGAGACCGAGATCGATGAGCTCGTTCCTACCGCCTTGCGATGCCTTCGAGCAGGCAAGCACATTCATCTTGATAAGCCGGCCGGGCAAACCCTGGCGCCCTGCCGTGCGCTGCATGCCGAGGCGAAGAAGCGCGGTCTGACGATCCAGATGGGATATATGCTGCGCTACAATCCTGCGTTTGAATTTCTTTTCAAGGCGGTGAAGGCGGGTTGGCTGGGCGAGATCACCGAAGTTCACGGGCACATGGGGAAACGGGCCTCGGCGTCCCTGCGTGAAGAACTCGCAGCCTACCCGGGGGGCGGTCTCTTCGAGTTGGCGTGTCATTTGATCGACGCCCTCGTCACGGTGTTAGGGAAACCGGTGGAAGTGACATCCATCGCTCTCACTTCCCAGGACGATGGCTTCAAGGACAATCAGATTGCCACCTTCCGCTATCCAAATGCTCTCGCGACGATTGGCAGCAATCACAACGATCCCTTTGGCGGCCCGCGGCGGCAATTCGCGGTCATTGGCACCGAGGGCGCGATTGAAATTCGCCCTCTCGAACCGGCCAAGCTTCGGCTTTCTCTCACCAAAGCACAGGGCTCTTTCTCTAAAGGAATCCATGAGGTCGATCTCCCCAAATCGGAGGGGCGCTACCACGGTGAATTTCGTGACCTGGCGAAAGTTGTCCGTGGTGAAAAAGCCTTCGCTTGGGGCGCAGCTCACGACATTGCGGTGCAGGAAATACTTCTCCGCGCTAGCGGCATGCCGTTGGATTGATCGTTGCCCCACGAGATTCAATCTGCAGTGCCGAGGCAGATCAACTCCTTCATCGTCCGAGCGTAGATCCGGCCATCGCTGTAGGACAAACTCGACAAGGACCAGGTCTCGCCCGCGGGTCCGAGATCGCTGATCGAGACCAGGGCGCGTTCATTGAGGACTGCCGCATTCCACTTTAACACGTAGACCATACCGATCATGGTCGGGATGTAGAGATGCTCGCCGATCACCGTCGGGCTGGCTGCGGAACAATGCCCCCAGCCGCTGCCAGCATTGCGCTTGTCCTGGGTGGCGAGAAAGCCCTTGGCGTTGCGCATGTCGTTGGAGATCGCTTTGCGCCAGAGCGTCTTGTCTTTACTGTTCTTCGCCCGCACAACCTGCACTGGAACTTCGAGATACTCGACCTTGCCCGTCTTCACCTGAACCCGTCCGATGCGGAATCCGGCGAAGGAGCGGAAGTAGTGGTAGTTGCCGACCAAAAGATTAGTCTGATAGGTGATCGGTTTTTTGGAGGTAGCCAGTTTTTGATCAGATTCGGTAAGGTATTTCCCGTCGATCTGACGGCAGATTTGCACCCCTTCCGACAACGAAACCTTGTCACGAATTTTCCCGGTCTTGAGATCGACCGTCTCGTGATTCTTACCAACAAAGAGCGTCGCGAGTTCAGAATTCCAGCAGGCATTCTGGTGCGATGCGTAGCCTTTGATTCCAAGATCCCAGATTGTTTTTCCATCGGCGGCATCAAGGAGCGAGATCCCGTAGGGCTCCTCCGGCGGTTGGTGCCCGCCGCCGCGAGCTGTGAGAATCGCAGCGGAGCCACCGGCACGATGGCCGGGCAGTGAGGTGCCGTGGATACCCGTCCCGGATTCACCAGTCCACACGAGCTTGCCGGTCTTCAGTTCATAGGCATGCAACCAGGTCCAGTAGGCGCGTTCCCGGCCGAGCGATTTTGCCCCCGCCTTGGTCGTGACTTTCGGATCGAAGTCGGATGATTTGACGCGAACGACAATCATTTTCCCATCGTGAAGGATCGGTTCGTGCTGGCGGGAGTGATGCCTGCCGAACGGAACCCACTGCTTCGACCAGAGCTCCTTACCATCGAAATCGAAACATTTCATCGACCCACCGACATTGGTGAAACAGACCCGTTCACCATCGGCCACCGGCGAGGCCGCTGTGTTGTCGCTGAAGAGACTCGATAAATCAGTAAATCGGGTACCGGGGAGCTCGCGACGCCAGAGTTCTTTTCCCGTCGCCCCGTCAAAACACTGTCCGACGATCAGCGAACCCGTTTCCGCATCCCCATCCGTCGGCGCATGCGAAGCGACGAAGACGCGCCCGCCCGAGACGACGACACTCCCTTGTCCGGTATTCGGCATGGGAACGCGCCACAGAACGCCCTCGTTGCGCGCGACGCTGAAGCTCAATGGAGCATTGCCCTCGACAACAAAATTGCCTCGGGGACCGGCTGCCTGGGGCCAATCATCGCATCGGGCAGTGCTGATCAGCAGGTGGCCTACGAGCAGCCAGGTAAGGGGAGTTAAGAATTGCATGGGGTTCAATCATCGACAAAGCGGAAGCCAATTATACCCGCGAATGCGTTGTGTGGAAATGACTGCAGGGATTTGCTTTTGGGATGGGCTACTTGTGAGCGCCGTTGGGGGGAGAAAGGGGATTATCTCTTCTCGAAGATGAATTCAAGAATTCGGACGAAGGAGTTGCCTCGATTCTTCATGTCAGGATCGAGACGCCGTTTCTCTTTCCAGAGGAAGCCGAGGCGTGCGTGCTGGGCAGGAGTCATGGCCGCGATTCGCTTGTCGACATACTCCTGATGTTTGGCGACGACATAAGCGGCCGGAATTTGCGTGCTCTCGATCTGATTCAGAAGCTCACGGATGTTTTCGATCTGCACCTTCGGCTTGGTGGGGGATACTTGCGAGGTTTTGTCTCCCCAAGTTGGAGCATCGGCTAATACGCTGGCGTTGATGGACAGAAGCTGCGCCTTCATTTGCTCGAGGATCTCTGGCTCTGCGGCAGCGATATCGGTTCGTTGATTGGGATCCTTGGCTAGATTGTAGAGCTCGAATTTTCGGAACCCGCCTGAGCCAGCTTTGATTATGGGAGTCCAGGATTCCTGGAACTGGTGGTGGCGCACAAATTCGTTTCGGAGGCGCTCCGTATCCGGGTTCTTGAAACTGCTGTTGAAGCACTTTGAATATAACTCCGAGCGATCGATCTCGCGGCCAAGTTCAGTTTCGAGTAATGGTTCGATCTGTTTGAGCAGTCCGTTGATCCGCTCGGAGTCCTTCTCAAATTCGTGGACGCGATAGCCCATGAGGGTATAGTTTCCGTTCCGCAGAGCAACGTTGGGTTGTCCGGTGGGGCTGTGCCAGAAGAGTGGTTGATGGCGCTTGAACGTTCCGCTTTTTTTAAGCAAAGGAGACAAGTCTGAGCCGTCCAGATGGACGTGGCGAGGAGGGGTGATTCCGGTCAGGCCGAAGATGGTTGGCAGGAGATCGACTGCTCCACTAGGCTCCTTTTCAATCCGTCCGGCAGGGATGCCCTTTGGCCAGAAGAAGATTCCGGGGGTTCGGAGGCCGCCTTCGAAATTTGATCCTTTGTCGCCGCGAAGATTGCCGTTGCGTTCTGTCAGGTAGCTCCCGTGATCCGAGGCGTAGATGATGATGGTGTTGTCCAACTCACCCATCGCTTTCAATTTGGCGATGAGTCGGGCGATGGCGCGATCCGTGTTGTCGATGGTTGCTGAATAGATCGCGGCGGGGTCGTCGAGCTTTCCATACTGTGAGACGATTTCATCCGGCGCGGCGATTGGGGCGTGCGGTTCCTGGAACCAGATGTTGAGAAAAAAGGGCTGGTTGGGTTTGCGGACTTTCTCCAGCCAGTTGATAGCTTCATCGGCAATGATCTGGCAGGCGTAGCCTTCTATTTCACCTACTTTCTTTCCATTGCGGAAAAAGTTTGTCGGGTTCCGGTGACTCGGGGCGGCGTTGTTGTCGGTGGCGAACCAGTAGTCGAATCCGTGGTCGGTCAAGGTCGGCTTGTCTCGTCCCCGGAAAGGCGCGCCGAGGTGCCACTTGCCGAGGTGCACCGTCTGGTAACCGTTGCCTTTTAGAGCCTCCGCAATGGTGACCTCTCGCTCGAGAAGGTGCATATCATGCGCATGGTCTTGAACCACGGTGTAAACGCCGGTGCGGAGATGCTGGCGTCCAGTCAGAAGGGTGGCGCGCGATGGTGAACAGACTGAGGCTCCGGAATGGAAATCAGTAAATCTCACCCCGTTTGCGGCCATCGCATCGAGGGCGGGTGTCTTTACGGGGCCTCCATAGCAACCGATGTCTTTGGAGCCGAGATCGTCCGCCAGTAAGATCACGACATTGGGGCGCTTGGTGGTAAGCGCAGAATCTAAGAGGGCCTTCACCTTCGGCTGCTCTCTCAGAAAGCGATCATGGTCGAGGGTGAGATTTGCGTTGTGGGGCGCGTGGTGCTTTTCGAAATTTCCTTTTTGCCAGAAGTGTCCCACTAACTCGACAGGAAGTCTGCCTTGGTTGTTGCGGATCGAGGGATAGGCGCCGGCTGCGAGCAGTTTTTGGCAAATCTCAAATCGTCCCATATGCGCGGCACGGTGCAGGGCGGCATCACCCCTCTTCGTTTGAATGTTAGGATCCGCACCGCGCTTCAGGAGGTCCTCCAGGATGGCGGTTCGCCCGTATTGGGCCGCGATGACTAACGGAGGTCTTTCTTTTTCGAAATGCTGATGGGGCATGTTGAGGTCTGCCCCCGCCTCCATCGCGACGCGTGCTTCCTCGGGATGGTCGTTGATAATTGCGGAATTCAGGATGGTGGTGAGCAGATAGGCTGGCTCTTTTTTGTAGCGCTGAATCGCTTCGGCCTCGGTCTCGACGAAAAAGATGAACTCGTTGCTGAGATAGCTTTGGGGATTTTGGACCTGGAGCATGCGCATCCCTCTTGCTGGCAATTTGCTCAGCTTGATTTCGATCGAGTCCTTGCCGAGATCCCGGATTGATCCTTTGACACGTTCGCCATCGATCAAAAGGTGAGCCCCCTTTTGGACGTGCCTGCCACTGATTTTCATCGTGGGCTTGTCGCGGTTGATTCTTGGAAACAGCTGTGCGCCCCGCTGCTCATGGAGAGAACCCGCGGTCCAGAGCGCGGGAGGGACTGAGCTTGCGTCAGAGCCGTGGTACCCGGTGAAGGTGCCTACGAATTCGCCCTTCGTCGCCAGTTCGAGGAATTGTCGACTGCTGAATGTTCGCCCGCCCGCCGGGAGTTCGTTGTAGGTGTTGCTTTTCGAATCGAACCGGAAACTGGCTGGCCTCGCGGATGCTCTGCTCGGGAAAACACAACTCACTTTGAGGACGACACTTCCCTTGTTGGTCGCCTTTTCGAGCGCCGCGATGATATCGAGAGTCACGGTATCTTTGACAGTGCTCTTGTTTAAGGTCGCCTGTCTGCCAAAGGCTCCAGAGAAGCCTGTGCTGGACTCTTTGAACATGTCCAGGACCGGCCAGAGCCTGCCGTGTTCCCCCATGGCGAGCATACGTTTCCAAACTTCCTCTTCCGGGAATCCTTTCTCGGCCAATTGCTTGACGCCGTCGAGGTCGATAAGGCTGTTTCGCCCTTGAGCCTGGGTCACCCAGCGGTCGAGCGCTCCGCGAAAGCTTGGGACGTTCATGGAGGGAGCGTCAGTCGTCAGGTAAGGAAGGGTGTGGCAACTCCCACAGACGTTGGTGTTGAGGTTCTTAAAATCGCGAGCGCCGGTGATGTGGAAACGCTCGAAGCCGATGCGGGCCTCTGTCGATAGTCGATCGGAATAGGCGCGCCCGGGTGTAGGCATGTGGGAGAGGTTAAGAAGGAACTCTGCCATCGCGTCACGGTCCGCTTTGCCAAGATATCCCTTTTTTCCTTCGTCGTTTTCGACATCGCTGCCATGCGCGAGCATCGTTGAGGCCATGCTTCCGTCGATGACATGACGCACGGAACTTTCGGGTTTGTTGAGGTCCGAATTTGGTGGGAGGAGATCCTTGGTCGCGGCGTTGCGACCTCCGTAGGGGTCTCCCGGAACTCCGTCCCAGTGATAAGGGGCCGTTCCCCGCAGGCCACGAAGGGTTTGTGAAAGACGAGGTTCAATCTGGTCGTCGCCCACCATGTGAGGCGTGTCGAGAACCCAGAGCAGTTGGTCGGTGTGGCCATCGGCGTGACAGCTGGCACAGGAAAAGGTGCCGTTGGACGATGCTCGTGCGGTGTTGAAGGCGCGGCGTCCTTCCTTGTAAATCTTTGGAGTTGGATCGATCAGCGGGATTGTCTTTTGCACCTTCAGTGAGTTGGGCGAGCTGACATCGACTTTCGAGACTGTGTTGGCCACCGCGTTCAACACCCAGGCAGTTTGTGCCCTTCCACTAGCATCTTGCTCCAACGCAATCCCACGTGGAACGGCGCCGACTTTGGCTCGACCGAGCATCTTTCCGGAGGTGGCGTCAATGGCGAGTAATTGATCTGATCCGGCGGCGGTAAGGAATACGGTTCTATTGTCGCCGCTAATCTTGATGCCGAAGGGTGTCGCGATTGCCGATCTGCGACGAGGCTGCTCAGGTGGGAGGGGATTCAGGTAAATGAACTTCGTTTTTCCTTTGGAGGATACTTTCGTGACCCGGTTCAGATAGGGCCTGTTCTGCAACTCCTTCATCCCATGCTTCTTCGTGCCGGCTCTGCCGTTGACGTGATTCCTGGCATCAGTGTTGGCGACGAAGACATTGCCAAAGTCATCCACCGCCAAACCAAAGAGAGAGGTGCCGAGGGAGTTGATGGATTGAATCAGCTTGTCAGTCTTGGTATCGAAGATGAACAGATCGCGATCCGGAATCTTGGGGTTCTTGACAACATCCACGGTGAAACCAACGGAGTCGAAAGCCGCGGCAAGCTTCTTGGCTTCGAAGGTGACGAGTTTCCCGTCAATCTCTTCCTCTTTGCCCCCGGAGAGTTGTGTCTGGTTATTGGATTCAAATGGGAGGACGTAGAGTTTGCCATTATTGACGGCAATCGCTCTCGGCTCCTGCGCAGGGATTTTCAGGTGATTCATGACCCGGCGAGATCTGACATTGATCACCGCGATCTGGTTGCTTGAAGAGAGAGAAACGTAGGCCTTCTCATTGTTTGCGAAAGCGATTCCGACGGGTTCGTTGAAGCGGGTCGATTTTCTCTGAAGATCGACATCCTGGATCGTTGCAATCACGGAAAGGTAAGTGGCGCTCTTTGGTCTGTTGTCGATCACGCTGACCGAATCGGAGATGTGATTGGAGACCCAAATCTCTTGCCCGTCTGGTCTTACGCTCACCGAAACGGGATCAATGCCGGTTGGGATACGCATGAAAACTCGATCTGTGTCCGCGTCGATGACGTCAAGGGTGTCGGCGGCTGTATTGGTGACGAATACCTTTCGCTCGTGAATAGCGATCGGATCGGAGTGAGGGCTGAGTAGGGTTGGATGTCCAGTCTCCGCAGCGTGTCCCATGTAAGGACAGACCGAGAGAAGACCGAAGAGCAAGACGTGCAGACCTCTGATATGAGTAAGTGGATGTTTCCCTCGAAGTGTCATCTGTTTGAAGTCGTCAATTGAGCCCATGCAGATTGGGGTAACCCGCTGGACGCAAACCATTGTGTGGCAGCCTCCTGGTCCTGCGCAAAGTACTGACGGCCCGCACGAATCATGGCTCCTTCCCGCAGTGTCGGGCTCGTGATCTGTGCAGCCCAGTCCGTTGCCAGGTCCCCGTCTTCGTGGGCATAAGCGCTAATGAAGCCATTGATCGCTTGGTCTCGATCGCTTGATTGGGGTTTCTCAGTGATCGATTTCACGGCGGCCTCTGGATCCTGGTTCGCCCATACCGCATAGGTTGCGCTCCAGGCATTGCTGCGGAGAGCCCCCTTGGGTAAATCGGCAGCCCACGCGAGGGCAGTGTCGAGGCCTTGATCCTTCTCGATCTCACGAGCTAGCGTGTCCATCGGTCGCCAGTCATTGTTCTCGGGGGGAGTCGATTGGTAGAGGTGATTGGTGGCCAGGGTGATGTCATTGTCAACGAGGCCTTCCAAGAAGCGTGGTCTGATTTTTTCCTGCAATTCGGGCTCCAGAGAATGGAAAAGCGCGATGGCCGCTGTTGGGTTTTCGCTCGCAAGACCTGGAATCATATTTGCGAGGTAAGCGTCGTGCTGATCGGGGGAGACCTCGTCGAGATGTGCAAGGGCAGCCTCGGGTTGACTCGCTCCCCACGCGTAATCAAAAAGCCGCAAGTGCTCGCCAGTTGCCTTAGACTCGATCATTGAGGTTCGAATATTTTTCACCTGCTCCGTGGTGAGAGACGATGATTGCATTGCCTGTAGGATCCGGTCGAAAGCCCGGCGGCCTTCAATCGGACCACGTGACTTGATCGCGGATCGAACCAGGGAATCTAGTTCCTCCATAGTCAGTGATGCCACGCTCGCTATGCTATTCTGACGATCACGACTACCGGGCAGTAATGACTTGGTGCGAGTTTTCCTAGTGAGTCCTGGCGGGCGCAGTCTAATTTTGTGGTTGCCCGGAAACTCACCCGCTAAACCGGATTCCATTTCGTGCGCTTCACGATCCTTTTGATGACGTGCCCATTGCGAACCCATTACATAGGTTGAGATCGTGACCACCACCCAGGCCATATGAATAAGATTTGATTGCTTCATTATTGGGGGGTTATTCTGCTACGAGAAGTTCGACACTGAAGATCTCCAGGCCAAGGTCTTCTTTGACTGTTTGAACCCAGAACCAGACCAGTTCGTGGCCGGAAGGGGATGCTGGAAAGCGCTTGTTTTTTCGGGGGAATTTTTCAAGCGCGAGTTCCAGATCAAAGCGCCCGTCTTCTCCGGCATCAATTTCGATCGTACGTTCCAAAGAGTATTTCCCTGCGAAGCCACCACGCGAAAAATGAGTTCCGAAACCGACGCTCACTTTGAAACTGTGATCGAGCCGACCGCGAATTCGAAAACGTGCTTTATCCGAAAGAATTACCGGGCCATCTGTGGGACCAACCACCGCAGTGTGGAGTAAGATGGGGGCGATTTGTATTCCGCGATCACCCTGAAAGAGATGCGCTTCGGCTTTCAAGAGGCTTGTGTTGTCCCTGTCGCCAGCCATCCAATGACCTTGCCTGACATCGAGCGGGAAGGAACTTTTCCAAAGATAGGTAGAGTCACCGCGTGGAAGAGCTTTGAATTCCGATTCCTGCTCGAGCGCCGCGATCACACGGTGGTTCGCTGCGACTTCCTGCACACTGCCATCGGCGAGACGCGTGACCCGGACGCTCCCTTCGTTGACGGTGAAGCTGGTAGAGCTTGAACCAGCGCTGAGGTTAAACTGCGTCCCCAAGACAACAGCTTCGGCCGAGGGGGTGATCAGGCGGAGTGGTCGGCTGGAAGGTTGAGGGGTGACGTCCAGGGAAAGGTTGCCTTCCCGCACCCGGATCATTTTGCCGGCTTCTCCGTCGGAAATCGTCAACGCTGCCGGGCCTGAGGCCCACACGCTCGAGCCGTCTAAAAAAACGATTTCGGCCCAGGAATTCAAGGAGCGGATTTCTAGGGTGCCGCCGGTAAGAGAACGACCTTCCTGTAAGTTTTCGTCTGCTTCACCACCGTCGCCAATCCATACCATCGAGCCACTCACTTTGGAGATCGATGCAATTGGAATGTGGGACTCTGAATTGGCTTGATCGGATTTGTCGGGACCGAAGATAAAAAACAAGACCATGCTTAGAAGCATGACTGCGGCTGAGGCCAAACCGACAGTGGTTTGATACCGCGAACTTCGACGAGGTCTCTCCAATTCGGCCTCCAGTCTCGGAACGCTCGAAGCCGCGTCACGCAAGTTTGTATCCAATCGTGCCGCAGCGAAAAACTCAGTGCGAAGAGTCGCGTCTTTCTTTAATCGCTCATCCAGTTTTCCCATCTCGCTTTCGGAGATCGTTCCAAAAAAGTAGCGCTGGATGAGTTCGCGGTTTTGATCTTCGTTCATGGGCGATTTCCTTTTGGACTGAGTTCACGTTCGACACAGAGCCGAAGTTTTTCGCGCAGTCGGCCCAGTAATTTATAGAGGCTGTTCGCCGAACGCTTCGTTTGCTCCGCTAATTGCATGACTCCACCTGATTCACGATAGGGAAGCAGGACGATTTCCCGGTGTTCCTCGGAGAGCTTCCGAAGGCATGTTTCGAGAGCTCGGCGTTCGTGGCGGAGTAAATCAAGAGGAAGATCGAGCGATTCCGCGGCAAGTAATATCACCGTTTCCTCGCTCAGAACAAGTCGGTCCCTTGCTGCCGTCCGCCGAGCGTGTAGTGCTTCGAAACGCGCGATGACCTTGGCCCAGGGGAGAAAGCTCTCTTCGTTTTCCAACTGATCAAGCTTTTTCCACATCACGACGCTGGCCTCCTGCAGGACATCGTCCACTGCTTCCCAGGTCGGCAACAAGGTGCGCAAAAAACAGCGTAGTTCAGACTCATGGGCCATGAAGAGGCGCATGAATTTTGGTTCCTTGTTGTTTTCTGTCGTCATTCGCTCGGCCCGTCGGAGTCGTTGGGATACTTATTAACTCCCGCATTTCAGCGCACCTGCCGAAAAAATGCGAAGTTTTTGACGTCTGGTTGGATGTTGCCCTTGATCTCGCGAGCGGCTTCCATACATCTCACTTCCTTATCACCGCTGGCACGGCCCTGTCTTCAGTGACATCCATCAGCGTGGCATCGCTGCTCTCTGGAGTTGATAGAGGCGTTCATCAGAAGAGGCCAATTGAAGTCCGCCGCACTGAAGCCAGCCAGGATCGTGTCCGGTGTCTTCCAAGAGACTGGCCAAGATTTCTGTTGAAGCTTTGTTCACCTTGGTCTGAGCCGAACTCGCCCGGAGTTGTCCAACCTGTCCTACCGAGTGCCACGTCGTCCCCGAGGCCAATACTGATAACTTTCTTTGTTCTCAGGCTCGCGAATCAATCACAAGCCACCGGAAAAAGGTTCTTAGTTGAGAATGGGAAAAAGTATTTCAGTTTTTCCTTCACCGTCGGGTGATATATCTTTGGAAAAGCTGCGATCGGAAGCGAACTAGGAGTTCATCATCTCTCGATGTTGGTTCGGATGAAGCCTTCAATAAACGGGTAACAGTCTACTGCGATCCTAAAATTCTCAACGAGAAGAAGCTGCTCAAGCTTCTTAATGGGGGTCGTTGAAAGGATTGGAGAGGGGAGGAAGACTGGGGGAGGAGGGGCAGACTCTCACTCCCGAAGACTTTGCCAACCTTATCGAATGGCTGCGGCCCCAAAGCTAGCGGGGATAGAGCAGGAAGGGCGCACGCCGCTTCTGAAAGTCTGCAAGCATTCGGTCGGAAATGACTCGGATCTCGGCAGGCGCCTTCCCGTCGAGGATGGCCTGCAGGGTTTCTTGATCGCCCAGCAAACGAGCCATCTTGGGGAGATTCAATTTCTCGCCATACAATCGATGCAGCGTCGTTGCCAAATGAATATTGAGTGCACTACTGCGATACTGATCCCGATTGGTTAGGATAAGTTGCACCCCGCGACACTCCTTTCCGGCAAAGACACTGGCATCCGGAGTGAAGCGGGTTGGCACAAATCGCACCCCCGTGGGAGCCTCTTGATTGAGCACCGCAGCCAGCTTCAGGTCATCGATGTAGGGCGCACCCAGTAGTTCGAAAGGCGTGCCCATTCCGCGCCCCACACTGAGTTTGCAAAACTCCAGCAGGCCCACCGCCGGATAGAGCATGGCAGCGTTCAAACTACGCATGTTGGGAGAGGGATTAACCCAGGGTTGGCCCACCGCATCGAACCACTGCAGCGGTGAGCCACCTTTGCAACGAATGACCCCCAGATCCGCTCCAAATTTCCGCTCCGAATTGATCAGCCGAGCCAACTCTCCCACCGTCATTCCGTGGCGCACCGGAATTTCGTGGACCCCCACGAAGCTTCGCTCACTTGTGAGAACCGGTCCGTCGACCGCTGGGCCCAGTGGATTGGGGCGATCCAGAACGATAAAGCGAAGCTCCTCCTCACCGGCTACTTCCAGGCAATAGGTCATCGTGGAAATGTAGGTGTAGAATCGGCAGCCGATATCTTGAATATCGAAAACCAAAGTATCAATCCCCGTCAGTTGCGCCTTTGTGGGACGTCGTGTCTTTCCATAGAGACTATGGATTGGCAATCCGGTGGAGCCATCGAGTCCATCTTTAATGGTCCCCTGATCCAGCGTTCCACGGATGCCATGCTCCGGAGAAAAGAGGGCGACGAGTTTGAGTCCGGGCGCAGCGTGGAGGAGATCAATGGTGGGAGTTCTCTCATGATCAATCCCGGTATGATTGGTGATCAGGCCGATTCGACGTCCCCGAAGTTGACGGAAATTTTCGCGCTTTAAAACGTCGATCCCCGTTTGCACCTCGCCACTTTTGGGCGCGGCAGGTTTCGGAGTAAACCCCGTTACCAAGGGCGGAAGAGCATCCGGCACCTTGGTAAAATCGAACTCAGAAACGGCGAGAGCGGCGAGGGTCCCCAACTGCCACTGGAGATCAATGACACTTCCTTTTTCACTTGGGTGATTTCGATTGGAGAGAAAAATGATAAAGGTCTGTGAGAAGGGGTCGATCCAAAGTCGCGTCCCAGTCCAACCGGTGTGTCCATAGCTCCCCACCGGAAAGAGGACACCCCGGGGACCGGCATAGGGGGAATCGATATCCCAGCCCAAGCCCCGCCGGGGAAGACCTTCGGGCGATTGCACGCTCGTCATCAACTTCACCGTTTCCACCTTGAAAATCCGTTTACCATTCAACTCTCCACCGCCGAGAAGCATGCGCGCATATTGGGCAAGATCACGGGTCGTCAGAAAGAGACCGGCATGCCCCGCCACGCCCCCCATCCGGCGGGCGGTCGGATCGTGCACGACACCTTGTAGAACAATCCCGTCGGGCATTTCCGTGGTGGGCGCAATTCGATCCATCTTCTTCAAGCCCTTCGCCGCAAGCGGACGAAAATGGCAGTCTGTCATCCTCAGAGGGGCAAAGATTTCGCGCTGGCAGAATTGCTCAAGCGGCTCCCCGGTAATCCGTTCCACGAGGAGACCGAGGAGGATGAAATTGATGTCGCTATATCGATAAGTTTTCCCCGGCTCTCCCCGCAAGGGTTCTGCGCAGGCCGCTTCGAAGGCTCCCTTGTTTCCCGACCATTCATTGCTTCTCGGGAGGCCTGCCCGAAGGGCTGAGGTGTGGGTCATCAGTTGCCTGATTGTGAGCAACTCCTTTCCCTGTCCTTTGAACTCCGGGAGATAGCGACTCACCCGGGCGTCCAATTCCAAGCGTCCGGCCTCGATCAATTTCATAACCGCCGGAGTTGTTGCGACAACTTTGGTGAGAGAAGCCGCGTCGAAAATCGTGGAGGTGGTCATCTTTTCGATCTCCGGAACTAACGCCCGGGAACCGTAGGCTTTCTCGTAAACGGTCCCTTCTCGTTCGAGATGAAAGACCCCTCCCGGAGTCCGGGCATCGGTGATCGCCTGCTCGATGGCATCATCAATCTCCGCCAATCGATCCGGTGAAAAATCAGCGGAATACAAGGGCGACACAATCGCGGTAAGCCACAGGAGAAACAGATGAATCTTCATAAAACGACCATCCCACTGGGATCTCAAAAAGCCAACACCTTTGCGGTCTGACTCGATTCTCATCAGGAAGAAATCCCTCAATCTTTTGAACCACAACGATTATTGATGGTTAGGATCCGGTGATCTTGGTGCAAATACTCCGATCTTCCCCGAATGCGGCCCCAAACCGCAATAGCCAGCCACAAAAAAATGCCGGAAACCCATGAAAGGGATTCCGGCATTTGAAAAGTTGTAATTGCTTACTTGCGACGACGAATGAGGCTAAGACCGGCAATGCTCAAAAGAGCAAGTCCCGTGGAGGAAGGCTCGGGAACACCCGCGACGTCCATCTGGATATAGTCGAAGTTTGACCAGCGGGAGCTCGAACCAACGTTATCCGAGATCAACTGCACGTAGTTGTCGTCATTTGCACCTGCAGTGCCGTTGACGTCAGCGAGGGTGAATGCATTACTTGTGAACTGGGTGCCGATCGTTCCTGCGGTGTGACTGACATTGCCCATGGCAATGCCGTTGACGGAGATGGCGAAGTCGTATTGCCCGGTTCCAGTGTTGTTGTCATTAAGGTCGAGCATTGCGAATGAGACCGTGAAGACGTCAGTCGCGGTGTGGCTTCCATCAAAGTTGAAGTGGAAGCGGTTGGTGGTGTCGCCGCCGGTGACCGCTCGCTCGACGCCAACTTCCGTGGCTGCAACGATACCCACTGTACTATAAACCGTTCCACCGTCCACCTGATTGGCGTAGTTTCCGGCGAAATAAAAGTCGTCATCTGCTTCCTGGTTGTTGGCTGGGCTGGCCGGATTGCCTGGGAGCAGGTTCGTAGGGCCATTGCCCTCCTGAACGAAAGTGGTAGTGCCGGAGGAGCCGGAGTTGCTCCAGAGTTCTGGCGCTTGTCGGCCAGCTACCGTGCTATCGCCAACCGTCCAAACTAGGGCGGCGAAGCTGTTAGTTGCGCCCAAAGCGAGGACGCTGAAAGCAAGTTTTGTAATTTGCATTTTTTTAGGTTGTTTATTTGTGACAACCTTCGAATACGAAGGTAGCGGGTAAGATGCTCAATTGAAATTTCCAAGGCAAGCTTTTTTTTGCCTTGATCCCGATTAGGCTCTCCCTTCAGCCCACCCCCTTGAGCTTGATTTTCAAGGTGTTTTGAGGAATGAATGATACAGGCGTTCAGCACCTATCGGCCTCTTTTCGTCAAACTCCCACTCAAATGCGTAGATACAAGCTCCCTCTCCTTGCCATCGCAATTCTCGGCATAGTGGCCTTTTTCTTTTTCAAATCCCGTCAGAAAGGCCGGGAAACCGACACCTTGGTCAGCGAGGTGGTCGGCGGTGAGGAATTGATCCTCAAACTCACCCCGATGTTGGGCGAAATCTCTCGAGACCTGTTGAACTTACAACTCCACGGATCGAGCAATGAATTCGCGGATTCCGTCACTGTAAGAGACCTTGAGGGAGAAGTAAGCTTTGAAGCCAAGCCACCTGCCGGACAGCTGATCACCGGGCAAGAACTCAACTTGGCGAAAGCCTCTCGGCAAATCTCCGGGGCGGAACTTTACCTCTGGGTCCCCCTCCTCGAGAAGATCGACTACTTCGAGCACGCCAAGCTCAAGATCATCAGCGGGTCATTCCTATCCGACGAACACGCCGAGTTTGAAGGCCTCGTCAAATTCAGTGGGTTGGCTCGAAATAAAGCAGGTTCGTGGTCCAGCCTCTCGGGAAAACAATTACTCACCTGGAGTAAACAAACTGAGGGCGACTGGAAGATATCAAAGTGGGAAACCAAAAGCTTTTCGACTGCGACCAGCGCTCATCAGTTTTTCTCAGACCGGCTTGATGAAGCCCTCTCCGATTTCACCGACCGGGCCAAAGCCCGACTCTCCATTCACGAGGAAGAACTCATCAAATATTACAAAAGCGGGAAAACCCGCGCCCGCTCTTACGATTTCTCACCCATCGCAATGAGCCAAAAGCCGGGCATCTCGGTCGTCGACATTGACCAGGACGGATACGACGACCTCTACCTCATGGTCCGGATGGGGAAAAACCTCCTTCTCCGGAACCGTGGCGATGGCACCTTCGAAGAAATCGCCGATACTCTGGAACTCGCCATCGAGGGGAATTCCACCTGCGGCATCTTCGCTGATTTTGACAACGACGGTGACCCCGATTTTATTCTGGGGCGAAGTGTCGAAGGCAGCCTCTATTTCGAAAACACGGGCTCTTGGTTCGAGGAGATCAAACAAGAGACCGAGTTCCCCGCCCTCGTCGTCTCCATTTCCGCTGCGGACTACAATTGCGACGGCCTTCTCGATCTCTATTTTTCGACTTACCGAATGGGCCAGCTGGGAAGTGGGAATTCCGGTCTGGCTCCGGAAAACGATAGCAGTAAATGGCCGGAACGATTTCTATCTGCCGAAAATGCCGCGGAATTCCGCAAAAGATATCGAGACGAAACGAGCGCAGGTGGTGATATCGATTTCCTCAATCAAGTGGGCCCGCCCAATGTACTCATGGTGAATCTGGGAGGCGGAAAATTTGGCCCGGCTCCGGAAGGGGCTCAAATTAACGCCTGGAAGAACACCCTGCAGGCCACGTGGTCCGATATTGACGAAGACGGCGATCCTGACCTCTATCTCTCCAACGATTTCTCGTCCGACCATCTCTTTCGTAACGATGGAAAAGACGGCTTTGTCGATGTGACCAAAGAATCCGGCCTCACCACTTATGGATTTGGCATGGGAGCCAGCTTCGGTGACTACGACAACAACGGACATCAGGATCTCTACGTTTCCAATATGTTCAGCAAGGCCGGCCGACGCATTCTCTCAAGTTTCGACGGAATCGATCCCAATTATCTCCACTCGGTCAATGGCAATATTCTCTACAAAAAGCTCGATACCAAGACCTTCGAACGCGTCTCCGGTTTGGAACCGCCCTCTCTCCTTGTTGCTGAAGCCGGATGGTCGTGGGGAGGCCAGTTTGTCGATTTCGATAATGACGGAGATCTCGATATCCACGCCCTCAGCGGATATTTTACCGCACCCAAGGAACTGGCCTCGGAGGTCGATTTGTGAAGTGACCTCTGGCGCACGGTCGTGCGCACCGACGATGACCTCGCCGGCGGGGCCGTTCGCAATTCGGAAAAATGGAACACCGACGAGATTAACAGTGGAAGTAATTCCCAAATCGATTCCAGGCTGGAGGCTGGCGATGAGATCATCGACGGAAAGCTCTTCGTTCACTCGTTATCCGGCAACGAACGTAATCGACTTTTCCTGAACGAAAATGCCGGGAAACATTTTAGTGACCACTCCTCTCTATCGGGATTGGATAGCAATTCCGACAGCCGCAGCTTCGCTCTCTTGGACTACGACCGCGACGGCTGGCAAGACATCGCCTTAGTCAACGCCAACCAACCACTGAGTCAACTTTTCCACAACGAGCTGGGGAATTTTCCGGACATGAAAGGCGGAATGATTGCGATCCGCTTCAGAGGAGGGAGTACGACAAAAATCGCCTCAAATTTAAGCAACCGTGACGGATACGGAGCCATCGTCGAAGCTGTCCTCAACGATGGCACTCTTCTTAAAAGAGAACACCGCTGTGGTGATGGTTACGCTTCTCAAAATAGCGCCACCATAATCATCGGTATCGGCAATCACTCCAGCGTAGCCAAAGTCACCGTCCGCTGGCCTTCCGGAAAAACCTTCACCACGGCAGAAGTCGTGGAAGGAACTCTCCTCACGGCCTTTGAAAATCGCCCGGGCGGCGCTTTCGTCCGGAAGCCTTATCGCAGTTCTCGAGCGCTCGCGACACCTCCGGCACGACCAAAATACAAACTTCCCATCGCCAAAAGCACTCCGGGTAAAATACAGGTCTACACCACCACCGCCACCTGGTGCTCGGCCTGCCTGGGCCACTTGCCTTCACTCGCTTTATTAAAAGCCAACGACATTGCTCTTTTCGGTGTCCCCATCGACCCCAAGGACACGCCCGAGATACTTAAAAAGTATGTCGCCGATAAAAAGCCGTCCTACGAAATGCTCGCGGAGCTCAGCGCATCAAATAAGGAACAGATTTCCTCTTTCTTGGAAAAGAGCTTGAGAACCGTCACCGCCGTCCTTCCCTCCACCATCATTACTGATGAAGAAGGAAATGTTCTCGAAGTCCTGCAGGGCATTCCCAATCTTTCTCAGCTTAGGAAATGGGCCTCCCAAAATTAAACAACAAAAGCCACCTTTGTGGCCTTACAAGAATTTGCTATCCCTGACAGCCGCGAATGCTTTTTCTACCGAAAAGACCGATCCTCCAGTCTCTTTCCAACCCAAAGCTTCCAACGTATTTTGTAACATACTGTCTTCTTCAACCGAGATGCGATTGTCCTGAGTGGGGATTCCCGGTCTGCGGGGCGCAGATGCTCCTGCGTTTTCGTCGACGCCTTGGAACTAGGAGTTTAGAATCATTGCTCCGGAAGTAGGTATTTATCCGATTCGGATTGTTTACTGGGCGCAAGCAGGGGATGCCGCACTTGAGTTCTTTTTGAGTAGGGATCGGAGTGGGGAGAAAAGGGGCAAATTCTACGGCTCCATCAGACGATGTTAGATTTCTTAAGATTAATCAAACATCGTGGTTTTCCCAGAGATGGAAAATATCGTTGATCATCCAAATCATTGTGGTTCAAGTATCCATGAAATTCAACCTTCTCTAGATTTGACTTTTTCCACCTTCCAAATCATTGGCCTCTTTTTTCTGACGGCTCAATCCATCTTAGGAGAACCTCTTTTCACAAAAATTCTCCCGGACGCTAGTGGCCTCACTCACGAGAATCAGCTCGTCGTCGATCACTCGCAGAATCGACTTTACCACTCGGGCTTTGCCTCCGGTGGCGTTGTGATCGGCGATTTCGATGGGGATGAAAAACCTGACCTGTTTTTCACTAGTGGCCCCGAGACAAACCGACTCTATCGCCAGTCCGGTGATTTCACTTTCGAAGATGTCTCTGCTGTCGCGGCTATCGGTGGAGGCAAAAACGACTGGGGCACGGGAGCCTCTGCCATCGATATTGACGGCGACGGAGACCTGGACCTCTACGTCTGTAATTATGATTCGCCGAATGCGCTCTACCTTAACGAGGGCTCAGGAAAATTCCGCGAAGCTGCGTCAGAATTCGGATTGGCTCAGATCGATTCCTGCCTCATGCCGAGCTTTTGCGATTTCGATCGCGATGGTGATCTCGACGTTTGGATCGTCACCAACCGCTACTACCGCGAGAATGGGCGGCCAGAACAACCACCCGTGGAGAAACTCCCTGGCGGGAAGTTCATCATCAAACCGAAATTCGCGAAATACTACGCACTCCAAAAAACCGGTCTCGCCTCCTACGAAGTCGACAACGTCGGCCGACCCGACTTCCTCCTGCGCAATGACGCAGGAAAATTCACCGACATCAGTATGGTCGCCGGCATCCAAAAACCTGGGCATGGTCTCTCCGCTACTTGGTTCGATTTCGACAACGATGGCTTTCTCGATATCTACATCGCCAATGATTTCTCCGATACTGACAATCTCTTCCGAAACAATGGTGATGGCACTTTCACTGACGTCATCACCAGCGTAGTCAACTACACTCCTTGGTTCTCGATGGGTGCTGACGCGGGCGATATCAACAACGACGGTCTCCTGGATTTTGTGACTCTAGATATGGCTGCTACGACGCACTACAAATCCAAAGTCTCGATGGGAGAAATGGGAGCCATGCGTTTCCCCATCGAGCAAAAATTCCCGCGCCAAGTCATGCGTAATTGCCTTCAGATCAATTCTGGCACCGGGCGTTTTTACGAAACGGCCGGACTTTCCGGTGTCAGTAATTCCGATTGGTCGTGGGCCGCAAAGCTTGCCGATTTCGACAACGATGGCCGCGTCGATCTCTTCATCTCAAATGGGATGGCCCGGGACTTCGGTAATTCCGACATTACGTTCCAAAAATCGGACCAGATTGGACAAACCGAATGGGATCACTACAAAGACACTCCCGAAAAACCGGAGCAAAATCTCGCTTACCGTAACAGTGGTGATTTGACCTTCGTCGATGTCAGCAAGGACTGGGGACTTGACCATGTGGGTATGAGCTATGCCACGGCCTATGGCGATCTCGATCGTGATGGCGACCTCGATCTCGTCGTCGTCAATCTCAACGAAGCTCCCAGTCTCTACCGCAATGAATCTATTTCCGGCTATTGGCTTACTATCCGCCTCAAGGGATCTCGCTCCGACCGCGAAGCTATCGGCGCGCTTGTGACAATCGAGGCAGGAGGAATTCAACACGTCCGTCAACAGGTCCCCATGTCCGGTTACCTCTCGCACAACCTCGCCGAACTTCACTTCGGGCTGGGCAAGGCCGAAAAGATCGACTCTCTCACCGTCCGTTGGCCCGACGGTCATCTGCAAACCCTCTCGAATATCAAGGCCAACCAACACCTTGTCATCACGGAATCTCAAGAGCCCGGACCAAAATATCAAAGATCTCAACCCAAGCCCATGTTCGGTTTTTTTCAGGGCCTGCGTGGTTTGGCTCATCAGGAAAAACCCTACGAAGACTTTGTTCGACAGCCGCTCCTTCCCAACAAACTCTCACAACCCGGACCAGGCATCGCCTTCGCTGATGTCGACGGCAATGGCAGCGAGGATTTCTTCATCGCTTGTCCCAACGGACAAACAGGTGCCATCTTTTTTAACGACGGCAAAGGCAACTTCAGTATCAAAACCACGGATCCCTTCGATAAGATCGAAGACACGGAGGATGTCGGTGTTCTCTTCTTCGATGCCGACTCCGATGGCGACGCCGATCTCTATCTCTCCAGCGGAGGCTACGAATATGACAAGGGTGATTCCCGAACAAAAGACCGGCTTTACCTCAACGACGGCAAGGGCGCCTTCACGCCAGCCTCAAACGGCGCTCTCCCCAACTTCACCGACAACTCCAGTTGTGTCATCGCCTCCGACTTTGATCGCGACGGCGACCTCGACCTCTTCGTTGGGGGACGCGTCGTTTCAGGTGAATATCCCATTGCCGCGAATAGCCGTCTCCTCATCAACGAATCGACTCCCGGCGGAGCCATTAAGTTTATCGAAGCTGCACCTGAAAAAGCTCCCGGTCTCAAAAATTCCGGACTCGTCACCTCCGCGCTCTGGTCCGATGTCGATACCGACGGCTGGTTAGATCTCCTCGTCACTCATGAATGGGGGCCGATCAAACTTTTCCTCAACAAAAAAGGAATCCTCACCGAAGCGACCAAGTCCGCTGGACTCGCAAATCATCTCGGCTGGTGGAACAGCATCGTCGGAGGCGATATCGATAACGATGGCGACATTGATTACGCCGTCGGCAATGCCGGGCTCAACACCAAATATCACGCCTCCCCGGAACATCCCGTCTTGATCTATTACGGCGACTACTCGGGAGACGGCCCCCGCCGTTTGATCGAAGCGAAATATGAAGGCGACACCCTCTATCCCGGCCGTGGTAAAAGTTGTTCCACCAATGCCATGCCCCATCTCGCCAAGAAATTTACGAGCTTCCACGACTTTGCCTCCGCCCCTCTCGCGAAGATTTATTCTGCAGATAAACTCTCGTCCTCCGAGACCTTCACCGCCAACACCCTAGAATCCGGCGTCCTCATCAATGACGGTTCAGGCAAGTTTACTTTCCAGGATCTTCCCAATGAAGCGCAATCTTCCCCCATCTTCGGACTCAGCCTCTGTGATGTCGATGGCGATGGAAACCTCGACCTCTATGCGGTGCAAAACTTTACTGCGACCCAGTTCGAAACCCCGCCCTTCCGTGGCGGCTTGAGCATTCTCCTCCTTGGCGATGGGACGGGCCAATTCCAACCCGTCCCATCCAACCAAAGCGGCCTCCTTGTTGCGGGTGATGGTCGGGGTCTCGCCCAGACCGATTTCAATGGCGACGGTCGTCCGGACTTTGTCGTCGGGGTGAACGACGGTGAACTCATGGCCTTCGTCAATATCACTACAAGCGGAAACAAGACGATTCAGATCAAACTTCAGGGGAAACCCGGCAATCCCTTGGCTGCCGGTGCCCGAATCACTTGGAAGGGCCGCAGTGCCGAAATCTACCAAGGATCCGGCTATCTTTCCCAATCCACCTCTGCAATTCAAGTGCCTCAAGTTACTGACAAGATCAACGTTTCCTGGCCTGACGGAAGCCAATCAGAGCACCCGATTACTTCAGGATCTCGTCAATTAACAATCCAACAACCTAAATGATCTCCATCCTCCCAATTTTCCCCGAGTCGCTGATCGCTACTGTGGATAGCAAGCGTGGGACGTGACAAACGTCCCCCACTGGAAGCCGTGTAACCCGTTGTTGTTGCTCCCGCGATTTATCGTCAGCGTGAAGTCGGGAGCAGTCAGGGTTTCCCTTTCTTGAGGAAAAGATCTTTGAACTCCACTACCATGCCTTTGTCATGGAGTTGGAGTCCAATGAATCCCTTGGTCAATTGTTTGCCATCTAGTTTGTCGGTGAATTCGGATGAAAGTTTTCCATTGATGAAAAACTGAAAGTGATTCCCTCGAGCCACGATCTGGCAGGCGTTCCAATCGTCCTTTTTGATCTCATCCACCTGCACGGAGTTCGTGATCTTGTCGTGGTGTCCTTTGCCCTTTTTATCGATCACGAGCCGGGTCCCCCTTTGGCACGGAAACTCTTGTCGCGTGTCTTGTCCGAAGTGGAAATCCCAGGCGCCCAGCACCCCGTCGCCAATTCCGACATGCCCGAGATCAGCGTGGTAGCCTTCAAAGTCACGCTTCCCCGTCTTGTCCACTCTGGCACGCAATTCGACGCCAGTATTCCCCTTCGTCAACATGCGGTAAGAAAACTTCAACTCAAAGTCCTCCAAGGCCTCGTCCCCGGTATAGATTAAGTAGACTTGGCGATTCTCCTTTCCTTCTCCGCGGATCACCCCGTCCTTCACCGCCCATGCTACGACCTTGCCCTTAGGCGCTTCGCGCCAACCGGCCAGCGACTTGCCATCGAACAAGGGATCGAAGCCGTCATGCGATTCCTCCGCTCTCGTCGATCCGCCAAGACAGAGAATCGCCGCAATAGGCCATAAAGTTTTCTTATTCATCAGACTTTTCATTAGAGTTCCTCCCATCTCGAATGCCAGACGAAAATAGCTCTTTAGCACATGCGAGCGATACCCAGCAAAACAGAATTTGTTGCATGACGAAGATGCCCCTGGGGGCAAAAGAAAGGCCACTTTAAAGCGATTGGCCGGCAGGACGGAGCCATGAAACCGAACCACCGAGCAGGACCGGGATCTCGGCAAAGATCTTGTGGATTCCATGAAGAAGCTTAGGGGGTGCGTAACCTTTTAACTAGAGGACTTTTTGAGGGCATTCACAGTGAAATCTATCAGAGTCGAGTGTCCTCAGCCAATGGTAGGGAGCCGTCATGCGTTGGGTCGCTTTACGAGGATAGACCCATGTTTTTGAGACTGATTTCAGTAACTTGTAAAGAAAACCCTCCTTCGCTAGAAGCTTCGGCGGGCAAACAGGCGCGCAGGATTGGTCAATCGTAGCGAAGCGAATGAAGGTTGAGGATCAGAGCGCCTAATATCTTGTCGCTCTTTGTGCTACGCGATGAGGTCGTGGACGACGGTACCGTGGACGTCGGTGAGGCGGTAATCCCGGCCGGAGTAGCGGTAGGTGAGCTTCTTGTGGTCGAGGCCCATGAGGTGGAGGATCGTGGCATTCATGTCGTGGACGTGGACGCGGTTCTCGACGGCCGAGAGCCCGAACTCGTCGGTGGCGCCGTAGCTAAAACCTTTCTTCACCCCGCCGCCGGCCATCCAGGTGGTGTAGCCATAGTGGTCGTGGTCGCGACCCTTCTGGCCCTCGGAGGTGGGGGCGCGGCCAAATTCGCCGCCCCAGACGACGAGTGTCTCGTCGAGGAGTCCGCGGCCTTCGAGATCTTTCAAGAGCGCGGCGATTCCTTGGTCGCAGGCCTTGGCTAATTTGGCGTGCCCGCCCTCGATGTCGCCGTGCCCGGTGTCCCAGGCAATGTCGTAGCCGTCGATGGAATGCGAAAGCTGCACGACGCGCACCCCTTCCTCGACCAAGCGCCGGGCGATCAGGCAGCCTTTGGCGAACTCGCTCTCGCCGTAGAGCTTGCGGGTCTCGGCGCTTTCTTTCGAAACGTCGAAGACCTCGGGCACCGAAAACTGCATCCGGAAGGCCATCTCCATCGCCTGGATGCCAGCCTCGAGATTTTGGTCTTGTTCGAGGCGTTCCAGGTGGAGTTTGTTGATTTGTGCCAAGAGATCGGCTTGCTTGCGTTGCTCCTTACGCGAGAGGTTGGAGTTCTTCAGATCGCGAATGACGGCGTCCGCTTTCATGTTCTGGATGTTGACGTAGGAACCGGCGTAGGCGCCGGGGAGGAAGGAGTTCCCCCAGTTGGCGAGCTTGCCACGCGGCTGGGCCCGCGGGGACATCGCGACAAAGCCCGGGAGGTTTTCGGTTTCCGCGCCGAGCCCGTAGGTCAACCATGAGCCTAGGCTTGGGCGGTTCGGTTGCAGCGCTCCGAGGTTCGTCATGAGGATGCCGCCGGCGTGTTCGGGGATGTCGGTGTGCATCGAGTGGACGAAGGTGATGTCGTCGACGCACTTTGCGACCTCCGGGAAAATATCGCTGACCCACTTGCCGCATTCACCGTACTGTTTGAAACCGAAGGGCGAGGGCATCAGTCCCATCTTGGTGTTGCGGAGCGATTTACGATCGACGCTGTCCGGACGTTTGCCGGCGTGTTTTGCGATCATCGGCTTATAGTCAAAGGTGTCGACCTGTGACGGTCCGCCGGGCATGAACAACTGGATGAGTCGTTTCGCCTTCGGCGCAAAGTGCGGGGCCTTTGGAGCGAGCGGGTTCGCTGGGTTGATGTCGGTAGCGAGGGCATTGCCGCCGAACATGCTGGCCAAGCCGATGCTCCCGATTCCAGCACCCATCTTTGCAAGGGCCTCGCGGCGGGTGACCTGTGCGTGCATCGCTTGGCGGTAGGCGAGTTCGTGTTCGAGGAATTTCATGAGGACTACTGGATTTGGATGAGTTCGTGAGCGCTCAACAAGACCTGGGCATACTGGTGCCAGGTCTCGGGAGCCGGGTTGTCGCCGAGCCATTGCGCGCCCAGCTCGGTCTCGGCGGGATCCGGTGAGCGGGAGTAGAGTTGCTGGTAGGCTTTGTTGATTCGGTCTTGTTGTGACTCCTGTAAGCCCTGGAAATGGTTGCCGAGCGTCTTCGCGCGTTCGGTCATGAAGGGGCTGTTCAACATGAAGAGATACTGCTGGGGGACCGTGCTGGTCGGGCGGGAGGCGCTCGTCGAGACCGCGGCCGGAAAATCAAAGAGGCGCAGGAAGGCGTCGGATTCAAACTTATCGCCGGTGCGGCTGATGGTGGCGTAGAGGGTGCGGCGCTTGCTTTGCAGGATCTCCCGATCGGGCTTGCCGCCGATGGTACGATCGAGTTCGCCGGTGACTGCGAGCAAGGAGTCGCGCCAGATCTCGGCTTCGAGCCGACGCGAGTTCATCCGCCAGAGTAGTTTGTTATCTCCATCGATGGCAAATTTCTCTTTCTCAAAACGGCTGCTCATTTGCCAGGTGGAGGTCAGCATGATCTGGCGATGCAGTCGTTTGAGCGACCAGCCGTGTTCAATGAAATCGGTCGCGAGCCAATCGAGCAATTGTGGATGGGTGGGTTCCTCGCCGAGGATGCCGAAGTTGCTTGGGGTGCGTACGAGCGCTTTGCCGAAATGCCAATGCCAGACCCGGTTCACGATCACGCGTGCGGTGAGCGGATTGTCGGGCGCAGTGACCGATTGGGCCAACTCACGTCGGCCGCTCCCGTGGGTGTAGAGTGGCGGTGTTTCTCCGGCGAGGATCTGGATGAAGCGCCGCGGGACCAACTCGCCCTTCTTGCGCAGGTCACCGCGAAGGGCGACGTGCATATCATTTTTCCCGGTATCTTGAAGGACGTGAGCGAACTCGTATTTTTTCGGAGCGGCTTTTTTCAGTCGCTCCAGTTCGGTACGCATTTCGACGACCTTCTTTTTAGGCCCTTCTTCTAACAATTTCTCGACCTCATTGCGCTTGACCTTGAGCCGCTTGGTCTCGTCGTCCAGGAATCGGTTTACTGCGTTATTTTGATCTCTGATGGCCTCCTGTCCTTTCGTGAAGGCATCGACAACAGCTTGGGGAACCAGCGGGTGCTCGCCGTTGCGGGTGTTCTTGAAAATCCCGGCGATCGCGTAGTAATCTTGCGTCGTGATGGGATCGAACTTGTGATCGTGACACCGGGCACATGCGGCTGTCAGGCCGAGGAAAGCCCGCGAGAAGGTATCGACGCGATCGGAAAGAGTCTCTGCCTCAGCCTGCGCTTGTGCTTCCGGATCGCCGCCGTCGGAGGTGTAACTTGGGCCGACGACAAAGAATCCGGTCGCGATCGGATCGGGATCTTTCTCGAGGACATCGCCGGCGATCTGGCGGGCCACGAATTCATCGTAGGGCATATCGGTGTTCAGGGCATTGACGACCCAATCGCGATATCGCCAGGCATCGGGCAGCGCTTTGTTGTCACCAAATCCGCCAAGGCCATCGCTGTAGCGGGCGACGTCGAGCCAGTGGCGCGCCCAGCGTTCGCCGTAGTGCTCGGAGCTTAACAATCCGTCCACGACCTTCGCGAAGGCATTGGATTCGGAATCGTTGAGGAAGGCTTTGACTTGTTCCGTCGTCGGGGGCAGGCCGATGAGATCGAGATAGGCGCGGCGGATGAGAGTGCGTTTCTCGGCGGCATCGTTTGGCTGAAGCCCCGCGGCTTCGAGTTTCGCGAGCGTGAAGTGATCGATGGGGGAGCGCGGCCAAGAAGCGTCCGTCACGTTCGGCGGATCAGCTTTCACCATCGCTTTGAAGGACCAATGTTCCCGGCGGAAGCGATCCCAATCGTAGGCTTGCTCGGGTTTGTTCTGATCGATCGCAGTGGCGGTGTCAGCTCCGGGCCAGGGCGCGCCCATTTGCACCCAGTCAGTGAGGATCTTGATTTGTGCGTCGCTTAGTTTGCCCTTCGGGGGCATCTCCATGTCTTCGTTGCGGTAATTGACCGCTTCGACAAGGAAGCTTTTTGCGGGATCGCCGGGTGTCAGCGCCGATCCGGAATCGCCACCCTTCAGAAGTCCGGAAAGCGAATCGAGATGCAGGCCCGCCTTGAGTTTGCCTTTCTCCTCTGCCTCGGCCGAGTGGCAGCGGTAGCACTTGTCGGCTAGCAAAGGGCGCACTTTGTTTTCGAAAAACTCAAGTTGCCCGGCGGTTGGAGGTGCCGGGACGTCGGTAGCCGCGAAGGAGACTCCGCAAAGATTGGCGAATAGGGCGATAGCGCACGACTTTAGCATAAAAGAACAGGATAAGTCGTATACGTGTTCTCTAAAAGATTTTTTCATCATCCAAAGTTTAGGCCATAATTTCGTGAACCACGTTTCCAAATACGTCCGTCAGTCTCACCTCGCGGCTATTGTGTCGAAATGTGAGTCGCTTGTGGTCCAGACCTAAGAGATGCAGGATTGTCGCGTGGAAATCGTGGTAACTGACCGGATTCTCCTCCGCATGCATCCCGAGCTGATCGGTAGCCCCGTAGCTCAAACCGCCCTTCACGCCACCGCCAGCCATCCAGAGGGTGAATCCTTTGTGATGATGACCGCGGCCGATCTTCTTTTCCTTGTTGGCCTCCTCGAAGGGAGTGCGACCGAATTCGGTCGCCCAGACAACGAGCGTTTCGTCGAGCAGACCGCGCGACTTTAGATCCTTAATCAGCGCGGTGATGCCCTGATCGGTGCGCGCGGCGTTTTTGCGATGGTTGTCGATCAAGCCACCTCGGTTTCCATGGGCGTCCCATTTTCGTCCGGTTGCCCCATCGAGGATTTCGACAAAACGGACCCCGTTCTCGACCAGTCGGCGCGCCGTTAGGCAGTGTCGCGAGAATTGATTGTCCCCATAGAGTTCGAGAGTGCTGCGCGACTCCTTCGATAGGTCGAAAACTTGCGGGGCCGTTTTTTGGAGATCGAAGGCCATCTCGAGCGTCTCGATGCGACCATCAAGATCCGGCTGTCCAAGGTGGCGATCGCGGTGCAACCGATTCAGTCGGTTGATCGCCGCCAGGTGCTCGGTTTGCTGCGCGTCACTCATTCCTTTTCTCGGGCTGAGGTGCGGGAACGATGATTTCCCATGCTCCACTCGTGCGATCGCAGCCTGATGACGTCCAGGCAACATCCCTTGCTGGAAAACGCCATCGCCTGCCGTGGAGACCCCATCTTTCATCACGACGTAGGCTGGGAGATTGTGGCGTTCGCTCCCCAGTCCGTATGTCACCCATGAGCCGAGGCTCGGGAACCCAGGCCGGTTGTGGCCGGTGTGCATCAGCTGTTCGCCGACCGAATGGATCGCGGAATCAGTGTGCATGGATTTTAGAAAACAAATCTCATCCACCACTTCGGTGAGCTTTGGATAAATCTCGCTGACCCAAGCTCCTGATTGGCCGTGCTGCGCAAAATCGAAAACCGAGGGCAGGATCTGCGAGCCCTCGAAGCTCTTTTCCGGATTGAATCCAGCCAATTCCTTCGCGCTAAAAACTTCGGAAGCCTTTTTTCCCGCGAAGCGTTTCAGGGTAGGCTTGTGGTCGAAAGTCTCCAGGTGGCTGGCACCGCCGCACATGAACAGGAAGATTACGTTCTTCGCCCGTGGACGAATGTGGGGGCTCATCGGGGCCAGCACGCCTTGCTGACTTTCGGCGAGTAGGACTGAGTTGAGCGCGATGCTACTCAGGCCGAACTGGTGCAAGAATTGGCGGCGGTCGATGTAGCTAGTGGACATAGATAAATTCGTTCAAGCCGAGGAGGACATGGCAAAAATCAGTCAGCGTCCCGTTCTGGATTACTGTTACGGAGAAGTCGAATTCATCCTCTCGCGGTGGACGGGACAAGGCGAGCTGATACGCCCGTCTGACCTGCGCGGTCGGATCATCACCGACCTCACTCTGGACACGCTGCGCAAAGTGTCCGGCAAGATCCCACACAAGCGGGGAATTGAGTGCGAACAGAGCACCCTCCGGCGAGGTGCCTGTGTTGCGACTCCCAGTGCTGCGTTCGCTATCGGGAGGATCAAAGAGGCTCAATGTCGGGTGCCGCACGGTGCGATGGGTTTGAAGATAAACCGAGCGCCGCCACTTGTCCGGGGTGTCCTCAACAGGCTTCTTGTAAGCTCCAATTGAGAGGCTCTGGCCGAACATTTTCGGCTTCAAAACACCGGCGACACTTAGGAGCCGATCGCGGATGATTTCGGCTTCCAATCTCAGCGGCCGACGCTGCCACAGCCAAAGGTTGTCAGCATCGAGGGCGAGGGCTGCCGGATCTGACGCGGCGCCCTGCCGATAGGTCGCGCTGGTCAGAATCAAGCGGTGGATGTGCTTCAGATGCCAACCGTTATTGATCAACTCCTCGGCAAGCCAGTTGAGTAACTTCGGATGGGACGGCCGCGCGCCAAGCTCACCGAAATCGTTCGGAGTAGCGACGATTCCGCGGCCGAAGTGGTGGTGCCAGAGACGGTTCACAATCACGCGTGCGAGTTGCTTTCCGGCACCGTGTTCGACGTCAGTGATCCAACTTGCCAGCGCGTCGAGCTTCGAGGGCGCATCCTTTTGCCAATAGTCGGCAGGCTTCCTCATCATGATCCGGAGATACCCGGGTGCGACTGTTTCACCCGGGGTGAGCCAGCTCCCTTTTTTCAACACCTGTGGCTCGGTGATGCGCAGCGTAATGCGCTTCTTCGACGCCTTCGCCTCCTGTTTAAACTGATCAAAAAAGATGGCCGTGAACTGATAGTATTCTTTGGTCGTCATCGGATCGACTGGATGATCGTGACAGCGCGCGCAACCGAAAGTGGTCGCCAGAAAGGCACTGCCAGTGGTCGCTACCATGTCATCGAGACGGTGAAACATCTTGTCGTTCGGATCGGCGTTGTTCTGCAGTTGCGTCCCCAGATGGATGAACTGTTTCAGAGCCTGGTAGTCCGGATCCGAGCCCCCACTCAGCTGGTAGCGCACAAACTGATCGAAGGGCAAATCTGCATTGACGGCGCGGATGATCGCATCCCGGTACTTCCAGGCCTCCCCGCGCACTTTGTCCTCATTTACGGTGAGGATTCCATCACTCTCGCCAAATCGTGCGACATCGAGCCAGTGACGACCCCAGCGTTCGCCGAAACGAGGATCGTCGAGTAGGCGATCCACCGATTTTTGGTAAGCGTCTGGACTTTCGTCAGCGAAGAAGGCCTCCATCTCTTCGATACTCGGCGGCAAGCCGGTGAGATCAGCTGACAGCCGCCGCAGAAGCGTGAAGCGATCTGCCTCGGGTTGTCGTTCGAGGCCGTTCTCGTGTAATTTGACCGCCACGAAGTTGTCGATTGACTCGGCCCCACTTGTAGCGAGGGAGACGATGCCACCAACCAGTATCGTTAGGAGGCCAAGACGCATCCAAAATTCAATCCTTATCCACTTTTGAAGTCAATTTCCTTTATTGCGCATTCTGGAGTCGAGCCCCACGATTGCACGACGATTGACTTGGCCGAGTGGCCGCGATCACACTTGTCGACCAGCAAAGGTCCTACTTTGATCTCGAAGGACTTAAGTTACTTTAAAGGATTTTTATTGGTCCAAGGGTTAGGAAACATGTGCCATTTAGGTTCTAGCCACGCCATGGATCGCCGATTACAAATCGGCTGGCATTTGTGATCGGAGCGGCTCTTAGTGATGGTATTGGTGAATCTCAGGAATCTTTATGGAGATCACTCACTCCTCTAGTCTCACTTGGGTTCACTGACACCAAAATTGGAATACAAACGAGGGATAGACTGAAGAAATGAGAACATCGAAAGTGATTCATGTCGTGGGTTGCCACGCGGAAGGTGAAGTGGGCGACGTGATTGTCGGCGGAGTGGCACCGCCGCCCGGTGAGACAATCTGGGAGCAGCGCTGTTTCCTTGAGAAGGATGATCGCCTGCGTCAATTTATGCTTCACGAGCCACGCGGGGGCGTGTTCCGGCATGTCAATCTGCTGGTCCCGCCCAAGAACCCGGAGGCGCAGGTGGGCTGGATCATCCTCGAGCCCGCTGATCTGCCTCCGATGTCGGGGTCGAACTCAATCTGTGTGGCGACCGTGGTGCTCGACACCGGAATCGTCCCCATGACCGAGCCGGAAACGAAGTTGGTGATGGAAGCGCCGGGAGGCTTGGTTAGGGCGCGGGCCTTCTGTCGCAATGGCAAGGCGGAGCGCATCACGATCACCAACGTGCCCTCCTTTGCTGATAAGCTGGCGGTTCCGCTGGAAGTCGCGGAGCTCGGGACCCTCACGGTCGACACCGCTTACGGCGGCGACAGCTTTGTCATCGTCGATGCGCAAGCGCTGGGATTTAAAATCGTGCCGGACGAAGCCGCCGAGCTGGTAGCGATTGGGATGAAGATCACGGCTGCGGCCAACGAGCAACTTGGATTCCAGCACCCGGTCTTGACCGAGTGGAACCACATCTCGTTCTGCCAATTCGCAGGTCCCCTTGCCGAGGAGAACGGTGAGTTGGTGGGGTCGAACGCGGTGTGTATCCGTCCTGGCAAGATCGACCGTTCGCCGACCGGCACCGGGTGTTCGGCGCGAATGGCGGTGCTGCATGCCCAGGGCCGGATGCAGGTTGGGGACAAATACCGGGCGCGCTCGATCATCGGGTCCGAATTTGTCTGCGGAATTGATTCGCTGGTTTCCCTCGGGGAAACCAAGGCAATTATGCCGACGGTTACGGGTCGGGCGTGGATCACGGGAACGCATCAACTCATGCTCGACCCGGACGATCCGTGGCCCGAAGGATACCGGGTGGCCGACACGTGGCCGGGCATTTAAAATAGAACTTCTCCTATCCGCAATCCGCTAAAGCGGGCGTCATCCCGGCGTTATTGAGAGGCCTTTCTTGTATAGCGGGTGTCGCGGTGCGAGGGTCGTCCCACCTTATGCCTTCACGCGGACGTCATCAAAGCACCTCCAAGGAATGCCGTGTCTTGATTCGGCGCATCGAGGCGATGGACGGGGTGGTGGGAGTGATCATCGGTTACTCCTACGGTGGCAAGTCCCTCGCAAGAAGCAGTAGGACCGGAGCGATCCGGATTCAACGGACAGTAGCGGGAGGATTGAAGGCCGTCACGCAGTCCGCCAAGGGTCTGCAGGAACTATTCATCCGCACCGAACCCGGAAAGGAAGCGGAGATCGCGGCGGGCGTTCTGGAACTCGGGTGACCAACCGTTCTCCCGGAACACTCCCAATTTTAGGGCAGATAGATCTTGCAACCCTTTTTTAAAATGGTTATTGCTCGCTACTCAACTGAAAAAAACCGTTCTTTTTGACCGATATGACTGCAAAATACTCAATTCTTTCTGTTCTAAGCTCCTTCGGGCTTCTCGCCAGCGCCAGCGCTGTAACCATCGGATTCGGAACCGCTTTACCGGCTGCGGTACAGGATACCCAGTCGGATGGTACGAGCAATCAGATGCGCCAGAATATCAATACCACTGATACAGTGGTCCTCGGCGCGGGAACCTATGAGGCGGTGTCCTGGTCTTACCTTGCTGCGGTTGATGCGACAAATGGTGCGACCCAACCGGTTTTCCCATTTCTTACGATCCTTAATGGAGTCGGAAGTCACACTGTTGTGGCGTTCGGCCTAACGATCGACACCGATCCCGGTGCCAATGCTGGTGTTCTCTTCGGTGGGGTCAACAATACCTTCACGATCGGAGCAGGCGGCGCCACGATTGCGGCCGGTGTGCAGAATCCGGGTGGAGCAGGCATCCAGAATAGTATCATGACGGATACCAGCTTTGGAATTACCGATCACGCGAATAGCCTGAATTTCGATGATGCTGGTAGCGCCGGCGCGACCCTAGACACCTTCGGTCACGCAAACCTCCCCCGAACCTACGGTTTCTCGATCGAAGTCGTGGCTGTGCCCGAGCCATCAACTTCCTTTCTCGCGTTGATCGCGGTCGCTGGATTCGCTGGAATTCGCCGCCGCTAGATACGTTAGTTTTTACTGCAAAGCGCAGGTTCGGTTCACACCGTTCCTGCGTTTTCGCTTTTCCGGTAGGGCGCTTCTCGAAATTATTGGGACCCGGTGCGCGGGCGTTGACACGATGGAGCGTCAACGAGAAGAAATCAGCTCTTGAATCTTCTGGGGAATTTTTATTAGACTGGATGGTAGTACCGGTCTGTTTTGTTTAATATGCATCATTTGATAACAATGAGTAGACCGTAATCCACTCGATTATATGAAAATGAAAACACCTCTCGGCGTAAGAATTCTACTGACCACCTCCCTCGGTTTGTCAATGATCACGGGCGCGAGCGCCGTCACCATCGGCTTCGGGCCAGTCCTGACCGGTGGACAAGACACACAATCCAACGGCGCGAATAACCAGATGCGTCAGAACATCAACATCACCGATACGGTTTTCCTCGACGCAGGAACCTACCGGGCAACGACCTGGGACTATCAGGCTGCAGAAGATGCCTCAAATGGCGCTACCCAGCCAGTGTTCCCTTTCCTAACGATCGTCAACGGCGCCGCGGACCACACCGTTCTGGCGTTCGGAGCGACCATCGACACCGAACCGGGAATCCAGAATTTGGTTCCCTTCGGTGGAGCCGACGACACTTTCGTTGTTCCCGGTGGAGGCGCTACCGTCGCGGCAGGAATGCAGAACACGAATGCTGACGCGGTCCAGAACAGTATCCTGACCGATACAAGCTTTGGCACCACCGACCACGCGAACGGACTCAATTTTGATGAGGCAGGCAGCGTTGGTGCAGAACTCACTTCGTTTGGACATGGCAATCTCCCTCGCACTTACGCTTTTTCGATCGAGGTCGAACCGGTCGAGCTCTCTAACCCGACACCCCCTATAGTCACTGGTCTGAGTCCTAGTGTCGACTCGACCGAAGTGGCGATCAGCAGCGACCTGAAGGTGACATTCGACGAATTGATCGTGGCCGGCACCGGCAATATCACCATCAAGAACCTGACCGACTTGACGCAAATCGCCATTCCAGTTGGCGACGCCCAAGTCACGGTCGAGGGTAGATTCTTGACCATCAACCCGACTCAACTCCTCGAGGCGGGCAAGGCATACGCCATCCAGATCGATGCGACCGCGATCGATGACACGACAGGAGATAACTTTACCGGAATCGAAGATGACGTGACGTGGGCTTTCAATACCGCTGCGCCCGACTTTGACGCCCCGGAAATAGAAACCCTCAATCCCGTTAATAGCGGAATAAATGTCCTCCTCGTAAGTGATCTCAAAGCGACTTTTGACGAACTAATCGCGATCGGCAGTGGCGACATCGTTTTAAAGAATCTCACCGACGGAACAGAGGTTGAGATTCCGGTGGGCGATGCCCAAGTTTCAATCTCCGGTAACGTCATGACAATCGACCCGACGGACGATCTCGAGCTTGGCAAGAACTATGCTGTCCAGATTGCTCCTACCGCAATCGATGACTTGGCAGGCAACAGCTTTGTGGGAATTAGCGATAACACAACCTGGAATTTTGCCACCCGGATCCCGGTGATTGGCGGTAACTTTATCGGTCCAGGTGCCGACATCACGGAAGCGACTGAAAACGACATCGTTGATGGAGAGCGCCTCAACATCGACAATACCTTCACCACACTCGCTGCGGGCACCTACAACGTAACCGACTGGCAACTTAACGTAGTTATGAGTAATGCCGGCACTGGAGAGGTCACACCAATGCTCCTCACTGGAACACCCCCATCCTATTCGATCCTGTGGCTTGGGGCAGCGTTCGACCCGGAGGTCAATGGACTTCAGGCTGCGCCGGAGACTGGAAGCTTCACCCTGGAAGCTCCGACAGATATCTACGCCGGGTTCTTTACGACAAACTTGGGTTCCGAGATCATCGGGACGGATACCGATAACTCCGGATCGGGATTCAGTTCGACCGATCACGACAACGATTTTATCGCGCCCACTGACGTTGGGCAAACAGTTGGTGATTTCAGCCACGCCGGCCTTGGTAGAACCTACGCTTTCGAGATCAACGTGGTGAAAGGCTCACTAAAGGGTCCCCAGATCACCAGCATCAGATACATCAATGGAGGGAAACCATCGGTAGAATTTATTTTCGATTCGATCCCTGGTCGCAAATACAAGATTGAGGCGTCCACCTCTATGAGGGCGGATGGGCAACCCGGAGGATGGATAGAACTCGACGACGGTTTTCCGGCCGAAGGGGACGAGAGCACCTACGTCGATTCTCTTTCAGTAATCGCCGGTCCGCGCGTCTTCTACCGCGTTCAACTGATGCCGTTTTGATCTGCTCGACTGGGGTGGTGCTGCGGTGAGACCTTACGAGGATCACCCGGCTATCGCTGTCTCCGAATCACCATTTCCAGGTTTTTCTTCGCAATTTGGTTACCGGGATCGAGTTCCAGGGCCATGCGGAATTGCGCCTCTGCCTCGCCGAGTTTTCCTTGATTTCCGAGCAGTGCACCAAAATCGATGCGCGCTTTAGAATTGCCAGGATCTACCGCGAGCGTTTTTTTGTAATAGCCGACCGCCTTACTCTTGCTGCCCTTGGAATCTTCCTGCCACGCCAGGCGGTAATACCCACCACTCACTCTGCGCTGTAGCCGTGCGCTACGAGCTCCCGTGCTCGAGGTCGCCAGCGCGTGTTCGAGGTAGCGCAATCCCTGATCGGGAAAGGTGCTGTGAAACGGGTTCGCGACCAATTCTGCTAGCTCGGATGAAGCAATTGGGGTCGTGAACCAACTTCCGGGGAACGGCACTGAAAGATCGCGAAGCTGGTTGGCATTCGCTTTCGAGAAAGCGACATCGTGGAGGAGCAGATCGGTCGAGACGCGGCCTCGATACACTGCGAACAAGCGACGCTTCCCATCTAACAGGAGGCTGATGGGGACTGAGAATGATGCCGGAAAATCGCAGAGCGACTTGAGTAGGAAGCGCAGGTGATCCGCGCTGAGTGGCGTGATCGACCCGGTTGGAAAAGGAAACTTGCTCGCGGCGATCAATTTGCCGGCCGAAAGACGATCGGAGCCTACCGCCAACTCGTCGACCGAGAGTGCGAGCACCTCGAGACCGGCAGCCCGGATGCGCTCCTCCTCGCTTGCGAACTCGCGCAACTCCTTGCTGCAGCTCTGACAGGTTCCAGAAAAAAGCGTAATGAGCAGCGGCTTTCCACCCGGCATGAGCCCAACGGATGCCGATTTCCCCTCAGGCGTGTAGCGGAACTCCGGAAGCGGAATTTTTCCTGGTAAAACCATCTGCCCGGGAAGCTGCGGTGCGATTGTCCGTTGCCGGGCGGGCTCCAGGAGGGCAAGCGCACGCGGGGCGACCTGCTGCAGCGCCTCACCTTCCGCGAGGTGGTAGCGCTCGCCCGCCACGATCCCGGAGAACGATTCTTCAACCCCGTCCGGCCAAGTCACGTGCAGTGAAGATGGCGACGCCCTCGGATCGATTCCAAAGTGGATCCACTTCGAAGATTGCGACAGAAATGCACTGCCCGCACGCAGCGTCTGCAGAAGTTCGCTGCCATCGGAGAGCGTCAGTTTAAGCCGGGAACCAATCGCATCGAGGTTCGAATTTTCCCCGCCCTCCAGTCGGAACGCCACCGAACGATTCGCCTGTGGTGAGTTGTTGCGTAGCAGGCGCAAGCGCGGCGCGGTGCGATTGTGTGCCCACAAATCGAGGTCACCATCGCCATCCCAGTCGGTTACGGCCAACGCCCGCCCGTCGTCATCGAATCCGAACCCGGAGACGTAAGAGGCGTCCGCAAAACGTCCCCCACCAGTGTTCAGAAAAGTGCGGTTCGTCTCCGAGCCGCTCCACGAACTTCCTGAGCGCGCCGATTTCATGATGGCTGTCCAAGCATTTGCATACTCACCAACCGCCTCCTTGTCGGTGAAATCCGTCGGTGATGGCGACACGACCTGCCGCCAGTAAAAACTTCACAAATCGGGACCGCCGACCTCGTTGGTCATGTAACCATTTGCGACGACCAAGTCCTGCCAACCATCGTTGTTGAGATCCGCGAATTGCGAACTCCATGCCCAGAGGCCGACATTGACTCCGGCAGACTCGCTCGCGTCTTCGAATTTACCGTTATCGTTCCCAAGGAAGAGGGTGTTCCCGCGTGCCATCCGCTGGAAATCGGCGGTCGCCCCCGGATTGCCCTTGCCGAACTGTCGCTGGAAAGCAACGCGCCCACCGGCGGACGAGAACATATTACTGACGTAGAGATCCATTCTCCCATCACGGTTGGCATCGCCCCACGCCACCGACATCCCGGAGGAAATGTCCTCCACGCTGGCCACTCCAGCGACATCCGTGAATTGACCGGCGTCATTGCGGAAGAGATTGTTGCGCCCGAAGTCGTTGGCAACGTAGAGATCCTGGTCGCCGTCGTTGTCGTAGTCCTCCCATGAGGCAGCGAAGCTCCAGCGGTCGCCACCCCCAGCGATTCCGGCGGTGCTGGTGGCATCAGAAAATTGCAGTTTTCCAACGTTTTTCAGTAGCGCATTGCGACCACCGTTTTCGGCATCGTTAAACGGCAGTGGTATTCCGGCCGTAGATCCCCGCAGACCGCCGGCGGACGAATCGGTGCCGTAGTTGCAGACGAACAGATCGAGATCGCCATCGCCGTCGTAGTCAGCCGCGGACAAAGACTGCGGGTTCGACATGCCCGGTATTCCACCGCGCAGCGAAAAGGTTGCCTTGCCATTGTTTTCCAAGACGAGCAGCAGAGCGACTGTCGCGACGACGAGATCCTGATCGCCATCATTGTCGAGATCGAGGAATAGCGCCGACTTGGAAGACTCGAGCCAGTCGACGCCAGCCTGCGCCGAAACGTCGCGGGTGGTGCCGTCCGGGTTCTGCAAATACAGCCGGTTGGGCAAACCGCCGCCATCACAGACATAGAGATCGTCGAGCCCATCACCATTCGCATCGCCGACCGCGATTCCGTGGTGCCCGGTAAAATGCATGTCATCGATCTTGGTCAGGGTTCGAGCCCAATGTGTAATTGGCGAATCGTGCGGACCAATTTTTTCAGGGAGCACGTTGCCAGCGACGTCTTCGAACAACGGTTTTTTTCCGGTGCGTGTGACCTCTTCGAGGGAAAGTAGGGTGAGTTGTTTTAAGCGAGGTGGTTCGTCAGATTCGAGAGCGGAAAATACCCAGTCGCAATCCCACACGCTGGTCGTTTGCCGCCATTGCCCGGCCAAGGACTCATCGTGGGTGGAGGCGATGACTCGAGTGGAAAAATCGTCCTCGCCCTGGGCAATGCGGATAATTTTTCTAGTACCATGCTGCTTTGGGAGTGCCTTGAGGAAGGCGATCTTGTCCAAGGTGAGGACTTCGTTGCCAGAAGGCCCGCCTTGCAAGCGACGCACCAGAATCCCGTCACTGGAATAGATCTCAACCAGATCAGGTCTGAGCGGGGTTCCCCGGAAGTCCTCAGTGATCGGCTTTTCGGCACCGTCTTTGTCGAAAATCAGAGTGAGTGCGCGGGCGGCAGCGTCGCTTTGCAACTCAGTGTCCCAACCGGCCTTCCCCGGATCGAGGTTTTCCAATTGCACATCGGCGGCCGTCTTTGCTCCAGCGCTGGTGAAATCGATGTTGGTTGAATCTCCCTCCGCTGCGACCTGGGTCGGACGTTGATATTCCTTCGCACGACGCGCTTTTATCGGGCCGCTCACTAGATCTGGACCAGAATGATCCGGATCCGGCTTGTCCATGGTTGTGATCACCAAAATTGTGCCGGCCAGTCCGGCGAGGCCGATCAATAGAGTCTTGGAGATGGGTTTCTTCATGGGCTCGCGCTAGCGGGATCTTGTCAGAAATCGCTTGCCATTGAAAGTTTTCAAGCTCGCTCGCCAGCTTCAATCCAGTTCATCGTTTGTCGAACGGCCAGCCTCTGTATTTACTCGGTCAGGGTCACCTGAAGCCTGATGAAAAAGCGCTCTGCGGGCAGCGTCGTTCTCTGGGCTTCATAGCGCATTCGCTGCCCCCCCGCACCGCGATAGATTGGCTCCAGCTCCGAGAACAGCCCGGAGCCATCCGTCCAAGTTGACATGTCACTTGAGATTTGAAATCCGACAATCACGTCCTCTGCAGCCAGGTCACGATCGTATTCGAATCCGACCGTCGTGCCACTGAAGCCAAGTATCGGAAGGCCATCGCCAATCAATGCGTGGTCGACGAGGTCAGGAACGCCATTGTTGTCGAGATCAGCATTTGGATCGCCAACGAAGGTCTTTGCGTCTGAAGAACCCGCGTTACCGCCGGGAGTTGCGCTGGGCCGCCAATTTTCCGGGAGGGTGTGGTCAGGATTCGTATCGGGCGCGATCAACACCAAGCTCGCTCCGTCGCCGTCAGAGGCATTTGGCCAAGGGAGTTGGTCGTCGTAGGTGAAGCGCCGGATATCGGCTCCCAGCGCATCTTCAATGACAAGCTGTTCGCCGCCATTGGCGAGCTTGTTCGTATCGCCGGTCCCGTATTCGCCCGAGAGCAGGAATGCGCCCGCCCCAGGATGGCGTGACAGGAATGCGGCACGATTGCGGGCAAGCACGACCCGCCCACCTGTTGGAATAATTGTCGCCGGGAGATCGTAATTGATTCCGGAGGTAAAGCTCACGCCTGTAAGGTCGACGTCCAGTGCACCGATGTTGGCAAACTCGACGAATTCGAAAAGGTCCACATCGGTGAATCCAGTATTTACCTCTGCCGCCGTCGGGTCGGATGGGTGGTACATCAACTCGGAGATGGCGAGATTCAAGGCAGAGGCCGGCTCGACGGTGCCGTTGTTATCGACCGTGATCGTATCGGTATCGATGAGCACCCCCGAGAAATCATACGCCTCTAATGTGTAGCTGTGTGATCCGGGCACCACCGGGATGTCCACCGTCCAGGAATTGCCGTCCGTCCATTCCACCGCCAGAGGATCAGCGCCACCGGTAAGGCGGATCTCCCGAACGTTTACCCATCCGTCGCCTGAGATCGTTGCCATGCTCGATGCAACCGTCAGGGGCGAGGACGTGGTGAGCGCAAAATTGATGGGGGCGATGGAGTTATTGATCTGGGTGAGCACGTAGTTGCGGCGTCGATCAAAAGAGTTGAGCTTGCCAGCCCAGTTCTGACGCGAGTCCAGCGACGCCAAGTGAGTCGTATAATTTGACATGTAAGCGCTGTTCCACGTTGTGGTGACAATGTCGTGGAGAATACCGAAGTAGATGCGCCTGCGTGTGGGAACGCTCGCCAGCTTGTTGCATTCGCTGTTGGCAAAAATCGATGCGGTGGGATTTCCCCCAGCAGCACCGAAGTCCATGTCGTGCGGGAGGAACATCACGCGGCCGTCGGGGCGTGCGTAATACATCCCGTTGTGCTGGCTGCCGGATCCGGCGTTGTCTCCCGCCCCGCTGAGAACGGCGTAGGCCATGCCGCGGAACCAACTGTCGAGATCGACGATCTCCTCGAGTCCAGTGTCGAAGGAGGTTCCCGATTTACTGAAGTGTTTATTGTAGGCCATGATCGGCGCGATGTTGTCGGCCTCGCGGTTGTTCTTGTTGAGGAAGAACCAGCGATAGAGTTCGGGGTCATCGCCGAGGTTGGAGACACGCGCGCCGGTCACGCTGTCGGGTTGCGGTCGCTTGAAGCCGTTGCCGTCCTCGCTGGTCGGGTAATAGATAAGTTCGTATTCGTAGAGCTGTCCGTCTCCGCCGTTGTCAAACTGCGAATCGAGGAAGACGTCACCGTAGCGCGCCATCTGCAACAAGCCTCCACCGGTCAGCCTTGAATTCGGGGCGAGCACTTTGACGAAGTCATAGTAGCGGCTGATGACACCGCCGGAGTTGGAGATCATGATATCGAAAAGCAGCTCGCGCTGGCCCGGAGACTGACTCTCCGAGCGGTCGATCGCCACCGAGTCGAGCGCGCCGCGATACAATCCGTCCGATGGGAAGCGCACGCTGTAACCGACGCGGTTGAGGTTGGCGCGTCCGCGCTGACTGCTCTTCAAGCGCACGCCGCAGCCGTAGTAGATATCTCCCTCACGGTCGATGATCGTGGCCCCGATACGATCATTGCTCATCACCTGGATCGACTGGTGCTGGAAGCTGGAATCCGCCGCAGTCATGATGATGCGAAAATTTTGCCAGCCGTTGGTGGCCGCCAGACCGTCGTTTACTTGATACATCGCCCTAGAGTCCGGACCCTCTTGAGGGAATGTTTGCGTGGCTCCGGTCGAGTCGGCACCAGTCAGATAGAACTGCACACGCGCGCCGGATGACTGCCCAGGGACCTGTCCGCTATACAATCCACCCGCGCCGCCACCCATTGCGACAGTCTGAAACGCTCCACCGTTAACCGAGTAGAATAAGGTAAGGCTGGAAATGCCGTCTGGGTCGCTTGCAACGATCGAAACAGTGGTCGGCTCGCCCTCCAAGGGTACTACTGGAGAGTGCTTCATTCCCGAATAGGTCGGCCCGATATTCACCTCAGCACGCGAATTAGGCGCAGATGGGGTGCCGACATCTTCTGGTCGATCGATGAAATTTACGTTGGCACAGCGATTAAAATAGAGCCGCGTGTGCAGCTGTCGAGATCCCGAAACCCAGCGTGCGCGGAACGAAATTTCATATTCGGTGCCGTTGGAGATCGCCGACGCGAGCTTCGTGAAAATCTGGTTATGCATGTGCTCGGTCGCGCCCGTGGCGACAATCCGCAGCACCTTGTTCCCAGGGCTGTCGGGATCATCGATAATCTCCCCATGGCGATGGTTGCCGACGAGTTTCCAGGCGGCGGCATTGTCGAAGGTCGTGTCGCTCAACTTCTGCACCGCACTGCCGTCGGGGTTTTCAATCACGCTGATGTCGTCGATCAGCATTTCGCCATCGGAAAGCAGCCCCATGTTGAACTCGCGCCATTGGTTGTCCGGCCCGCGGCTACTGGCGGCGGTCTCGCGGTAGGTGTAAGTTTTCCACGCCGTCCGGCTGGACTCGTCGCTCGCTGCCCACGCGACTGCATCGCTGTTGTCTGCATCCAAATCTCGTAACTCTAAAGTCGAACCACCGCCGTCAGCAGCCTCAGGCCAGCGCCCTCCGTCGAAGTATCTCACTTCGTCCGCCGGGTTGCGGTTGGCATCACGAAGGAGGACATATTCGCTGGTTCGTGACAGCGAACCAGAGAACTCACCGAAGAGTCGAGCCCCCGGAAAGGCAGCAGTAAACAGAGCCGAATTACGCGCAACGCAAGCGTGTTCCCCGGATGCAAGCATCGTGCCTGCGGGGAAATTGAATGCGATCCCATTGTCGAAGTCCCAGCCGCCAAGGTCGACCGCGCTTGCTCCGCGGTTGGCGATCTCAATCCACTGATTATCTGAGTTGCGGAACGGCAGCGCTGGTATGCCAAGGGAAGTCTGCAAGCGCGCATCAAGCCCGACTCCGAATACCATGTCGCTGCTACCTGTGCTGCTCTGATGCACCTCCACCGAGAGCCGGTTTAGGCCGGACACGAGACTCGATACTGGAATCTGCAGGGTGCCGATGGCCGCGTTGCCAACGCTCGGACTCGCAAGCGTTTCCGGGTTGAGCGCACCCGATGACAGGTTAAATTCGCCAACGCGCACGCCGTTGATGTAGAACGCGGCTCCGTCATCGATCTGGTGAGTGAGTTCTAGCGACTCAGCTGTGCTAAAAACCTCCGTCGAGACCGTGAAATCGGTCTCGTAGTAGTAAGTCACTGTTGCGGAGGTGTAACCGGTAAGGTTCGTGGAAAGCGGCACCGGCAGCGCGCCGTTCTCAGCACCAATCGGTCCTGTTCCGGTTTTCCAATCGCCGCCAGCTGGATGCGATCTGGTGGACCAATTTGCAGACAAATTCGCATCGGCATCGTTGTAACGCCAGACGTCCCCCATCGCGACCAATGGAGTCATATCAAACGATGGAAGCACTTCCGGACTGCCACCAAGACCTGGTGGGCTGTAGGCGATTTCACTGATCACGATGTCGTTATTGAACACAAAAAAATTCGGGAGACCTGGCGTGGCAGTGTTCGGGTAGAGCCATGCGCCGTTTTTATCTTCGGCACGACCTAGTAGTCTGCCTGTCACTTGGCGAGCGTCGAAAACCGCGGTCTCGGCAGCATCAAAGAGGAAAAGTTTTTCGCCATCAGCCGGCCTGAAGCCGAGAGTCGCCTCGTCGATCAGGAGAAGGGCTCCGGGGGCAAGCTGTCCAGCCGTGAGCTGATACTCGCGCAACGGATCAGCACCAGCCGAGATGATGATCCCTGCAAGCTCGATATCGGCTGGACCGGTGTTGATTAGCTCTACCCAAAAGTTCGCCTCGGTCGCGGGCGGCAACTCGTTAATTGAAAGCATTGGGCCGGTGTCTGGATCCACCCCGGCGATTTCCACATCAAGCTCAACTCCAAATACGGTATCGCTGCTGCCAAAACTTTCCTGGTGGACCTCGACCGAAATGCGGTTGCTCCCCGAAACCAGAGCGCCGGTCGGAAGGGTCGTATCGGCTGAAAGGTTGTCGATATCCAAACCTCCGAGTGCCAAGGTGCTAGTGTCGATGACCCCAGTAGGCATATTCACACGCAACACCTCCGTGCCATTGAGATAGACGACAGCGCCGTCATCGAATCCGTGCCGGAGTTTGAGCGACTTCAATCCCGCGAGTTGCGCAGCGCTCAAGTCGAACTCGCGCTCATAGTGATAGGTGAACACGAAGGGCGAGTTCGAGTTCGGGTGACTCAACACTGTCCCAAGCGAGATGGTGGTGCCGCTCTCGAAGCCGATGCCACCCGCGCCGGATTTCCAATCGCCGCCAACCGGATGTGCGCTCGCCGCCCAGTCCACACCCGGATCTACCGAGGTATCTTTGTATCTCCAGACGTCAGCGAGCGCAATCAATCCGACGGTCGACGATGGAGGCGGGCCACCGGCATCAGGAAAGTTGGCCGATGCGCGTGTCCCTTCGAGTTGAGCTGAGTAAGTCCACCGGTCTGTTCTACCGCTTGCTGTGTATTGCTTGCGCTTGGCGAGTGTCGCCCCTGACCCGTCTGCGGCGGCCGGCCATCGAGCGTCATCACCAAAGTCGAGTTCGTCCATGAGACGGTCGCTGTGGTTGTAAAGTCTCAAGCGCTCACCACCGTTATCGATGCTCCCGGTGAACGGACCAAACTCACCAGCGCCAGGCATCTTGGCAACCACGACGTAGCTACCAGGATTCACCAAGGTGCCTTCAGGGAAGGTGTATCCGATGCCGTCGATCCGCCATCCCGAGATGTCGGTGATGATCCCCATCTGGTTGAATAACTCGATCCACTCGCCGCTCTCATCAGACCCCGTCGGATTATATTGCACCTCATTGAATACCACAACACCGTCCGATGATGCCGAGAGAGGATTATTTACCAGTCCGAGAAAGCTAAGGACTAGCGTGAGAACGAGAGAAAGATTGGGAAGGGGCATACTAACCCTATACAACAAGGAGGAGGAAAAATCCAAGCGTAAATATACTGCCGCGCATCAAGATTTGTGAGAACGAGAGGTGGTTTTTCTCAGCCAGTTTTCTTTACCATGGCTGGGAAAAATGATCCACCTCGAACTCACTTGCCAAGACAACTTCTACACCGAAGTCACCCTCGTCATGGACAACGCGAGTTACCATCGGTGCCTTTTGCGAGGCAATTGACAAATGCCTCGAAGACCTTTTAGGCCCTCCCTTACTCGCTGATTAGATCATTGATGACCGCATCAATCTTGAGTGCTGATTCGCCAAATTTTCTATCTTTGATATTCAGTGGCGATTCGCGGAGGAACTTGCCCTCTGAATCGTAACTACGGATGGCGCATTCGTGGAGCTCGCCGGTGGCGTCGCTCCCGGCGGCTCGGCTGAGCCAGAGGAAGAGTTTTGCTTTCCCGTTCTTATCGGGACCCAGGTTCTTTAGGAGAGAAGTGAGATCGATCCCGACTTCGAGCGGGGTATCATCATCCGGACCTGCCATGGGAACATGGCCGGCATTGCCTCCGCCGAAGAGGGGCCAGCCGTTGAATGCTTCCGGGGCGAACTCGTGCTCGGCGGCGGCATCCTTCTCACCGGCAATGCCAATCGTCATGCGGAGGTCCGTCCGGTCGTCGCAAGCAAGCTTGAGTCTCAGGGTCATGGAGGGGAGAGAGCGGGCAACTTCGACCCGGCCGAGGTAGTTCCCACGTTTCCAGGTCGGGTCAATCATCGCGCTGTAAAGGAGATAGATTCGACCGTCTTTGGACCACTTCTCGCCCCATGAGTTGGCCACGATGTAGGCTCCGCGTTCCCAGTCGGCGAGAGTGACCTTGCCGTCGTCATTGAGGTCGAGATCGTTCGTGATTTTACCGTCGCCATTGAGGTCGTATCCGACTTGGTCATCGTATCCCACACAGGTAATGCCGTGCCCGAATCCGGTTGGACCCCAGCGGGTCCAGATGTCTTCGCCCGCGGCATGCTCACCTTCTGGAATGGTCACGGTGACTTTTTTTAACTCGCCCATGCGCCCATCTAACGCGAACAATCCACCGATGGTCTGCTTGTTCGGCTCGTTCGGGTTCGCTTGATTGCGGTCATAAAGCCAGCCACGGGCTTCGTTGAGTTGGCTGATGGTATTGGCCGGAGTGTAACGATAGCCCGATACCCGATACTCCATCGCCTCGCGCCAAATCTGGTAGCCGTTTGGCCACACGCCAATCTTATTTAGGCGGACCCCGCCGTAGGACTTGGCGGTGGGCACGCCGATGCGCTTGGCCACTTCCCAACCGTGATAAGCCTCCGAGCCTTTGTTCTCGGCGCGGTTCATCATATTCCATGAAAAGTGGGCGGGGAAGCGCGTTGCGTCGCTGTCTGCGATTGTGCCATTCAACACGTTCATCTCGTAGGTGAAGATCGACGCCACCGAGGCGAATTGGCCACATGCGCCCCATTTCTGCTTGTAGATTGCCGGATACTGCGGGCGAGTGGAGTTATCGACGCGTGACGGTAAACGTTCGGGAACGACCTTCGTCCCACCGATGTCGGGCCCGGTTGCATCACGCCAGGTGTTGTAATCCTTGCCCTCAGATGGGGGACGGGAAAAAGAGCCTGGATAGGCGGGCTGAGCTTGACTGGTATCGTCAGCGGTTCCCGGATTCATGGAAGCGCTGAAGACGAGGGAGCAAGAAATGAGCAAACGTTTCGGATAAGTGGTCATGAAAATTATTTTAAAGTAGGGTTGTCTTTTACAGATGGCTTGATCTTGGTAAGGTTGAGGATACGTCCTCTGGAACAAACTTTAGTCGATAGATTTTTGCTTATGTCGGCAGTAAACAGAGATATAAGGAAGTGTCCCCTGAATCTTTAAAATAAGTGGTGGTTGGTTAGCCGCATCCGACAGGATGCAGGCGTTCAAAACAAAACCAACCAACCACCGTGTTACCTCAAGAACTGAAAGCGGCTTCTTGTAAGGCGACGAATCCCAAGCCAGCGTTCTCCCATACTTTGCGCCAATCGGCTCACGTAGGGGGCCGAACCCATGTGCAAGGTCTCGAAAATCCACTTCTGCCGCACGCTGGTCTGCTCCATCAGGATGTGGGCAATCAATGCTATGCGGAAACTGAAAAACGAGATTGCGAAAATTCTTTCCTGACCCCTTTCTCTGTGCGGCCGGGTTTTGGTTGTGCAATTGAGCTGGGTCCGGATGAACTCGGGAGGGCAGGCTTGCCGAATCGAGCGGAGTAACGAAGGCGTATCTCCGTGTCCTGGAATTGATTCCGGATGGTTATTCGCCGAAGACCCGCTTTAGAAAAGAGATGCTCTCGGTTGCGATGGTCTCAGGGTCGGGGGTGTAGTCGAACACTTCGACAGATACGTATTCGTCGTATCCGGTCGTCCGCAGGGCATCGACGATCGGTGGGTATGGCACCTTGCCGGTGCCGGGCCCACGGAGGTTTGGGTCGTTGGCGTGAAAGTGGGCGGTGTAGACTTCGCTCTCTTTAATGATCTCGGCGATGGGTTTTTGCTCATCGCTCATCGCTTTGACATCGAGATGCAGCCGGCACGCAGGATGATCAACGCGCTCGATGAGGCGGATTGTCTCGGCGGCGGTGTTGAGGAAGTTGGTCTCCGTCCGTGAGAGGGGCTCCATTGCGATCGTGACCCCGAGCGGCCCGGCGGTTTCGGCTATCTGCCGCAGGGTATCGGTGGCTCTGGCGGCGGCCTCGTCGTAGTCCCAACCCTCTGCCAGGTCACGCTGTTTGGGACTGCCCCAGACCATGATCGAACCGCCCATGGCAGCGCAGGTGCGGGCGAGATGTTGGCCAAAGGCGACGGTGTCCTTGCGCAGCAGTGGGTCGTCGGTGGTCAGGTGGAGCCAGGCCGGCTTGACCAGAAGCCAGTGGAGCCCGACCACCTCGAGGCCGGCAGCGCACGCCTGCTTCCCTATCTTGACGGAGTCCGTTTCACTGATCTCGCGCGGGTCTTCTTTGAGAGTGAAGGGTGCAATCTCGACGCCATCGTAGCCGCACTCGGCAATGTGGGCGCAGCAGCGTTCAAAATCCCATCCCCGGTATGTCTCGTTGCAGATTGCAAATTTCATTGGGTGGGAGATTTCCTTTTTTCTTCAAGAGAGTCAAGCGGGTGGGTGGTGAGCGAGATTCACACCTTTTGGGATTCGCTAATAAAGAAGAACGAAACCGAATTTGGGAGCCGAATTCAGGTTTGCCAATGAGCGGAGCACGGGATGGCGACGACGCGATGGAATTCATCGAGATCATGAATGCCACGGACGGTGTCGCGGATGACGACCTCGATTCCGATGGCATTTCGGCACCGGTGGAGCACGCCTTTGGGCTCGTCCGATACCGATCCGGACAAGAGCGTGCTTCCGATCTCCACCGCGATGTCCGCGATCGTTTGATCCGTGGTCGCTAGCAGGTGCCGCGCGCGGTCGATGCGCATGGCGTGCAGCAGCCGCGTTGGCGATGTTCCGAGCAGGCTGGAGAATTGCCGGTTAAAGTGGGTCGACGACATGCCCACCAGCCCAGCGAGTTCCTCCATCGACAGCTGCTGGTGGTGGCGCTCCTCGAGGACGCGGATCGCGGGGGCCAGTTTGCGCAACTGGGTGTTCTTCTCGGTCGGGCAGCGCACCGGGAGATATGGTTGCGCGGTCCCGGCAGGGCCTATCTTCGTCCGGAAGAAACCGCTGTCGCCCAGGTGCTTCGGCAGGCAGGGTCTGCCACCGCCAACTTTGGCAAGACTCACGCGATAGGTATCGACAAGAAGCTGGGGCCTCAGAGAAACCGGCATTTCGGCTTCGACCAATTCCTCCTCGACTATGAATACGCTAAGAACTGGCTAGGACCCAATTTCCCACTCTCGGTCGTGTCTCAGGACGGGATTACCGAATTTCCGGTCAACGCCGAGATCGAAAGGACCATGACTGAGAATTACGGACCACAGCCGAAGGAACATACATCCGGATATATCGAGAAATACAAAGATTATGATCACGGCATCCGTGTTCCGATGATTGTGCGTTGTCCGAAAAAAATTAAGGCCGGTTCTGTCAGTGATGTGCCCTGGTACTTTGCCGATGCATTTCCCACATTCTCTGAAATAGGTAATGCCCACGATCTTGTGCCGGATGACCTTGATGGGCTGAGCGTTCTTCCCACCCTGTTGGGGTAAGCGCAGAATGAGCTGGATGAGCGTCCCATGTTTTGGGAAGGCTACCAATTCTTCGGGTTCCATCAGGTGGTGCGCAAAGGAAACTGGAAGTTGATCCGCTGGACCAAACAGGGGCGGCGCCGACACCCATTGGGCGAAGTCGATCCAGTCCTGCCCCTCGACAAGTATCCAATGCTCGAGCTTTACAACCTGGCAGAGGATCATCGTGAGGAGCACAATCTTGCGGACAAAGAGACTGCCGTGACGGACGAGTGACTTTCCTTGTTAAATTCGGCACAGGCGCATACTAATGTTCCGTGCTGGCCACTAATCAAAGAAGAGCAGCAGGCTATGGAGAGCGAGTAGTCTAGGATTTGTTTCGAAAAGTGGGAGGAAGCATCACCTTGCCCCATCCCCAATTAAATAATAGAAGAACTCATCCAGCTACCACGGTTTTAACGACTTTAGAGGCATCCCTGGATATAATCCACGATGAGTAGAATCGGCATTTTTATCCTGAACAGAATTGGCATCATTGCGTGGTGTCTCTTCGCTTCTGCTTCTTTGTGCCGTGCAGAGAAACCATCGCAGTCCAGTGAATTGCCCCTTTTGGCCAACGCCAGGGAAGTGGGACGTTCAAAGTCAGCTTTGTTGGCATCGGTATCGCGCAAAGAGACATCGCCGCCTGCTGGACCTCCGGCGGCCAATCTCGCAGATTTCAAGCAGCACGTCGCACCGGTGCTCACCAAAACCTGCGTGGCGTGTCACGGTCCTGAAAAGACCAAGGGAAAATTCCGCATCGACACTCTGGATCCGGATCTCATGCAAGGGGGCGATGGCGAATGGTGGCTGGAGGTTCTCGATGTCTTGAGCAACGGTGAGATGCCGCCTGAAGATGCAGACGTTGAATTGGCGGATGCGGATCTTAGCAAGGTCATCGAGTGGCTGGGGCCCGAGATTCAGAAGGCTTCGACGGTGCAGCGTAGCGAAGGAAGCCATTCGTCATTTCGTCGCATGGCGCGATACGAATATAGCTACGCGCTTCAAGATTTGCTTGGCTTGCCCTATTCCCTCGCCGATCGCCTGCCCCCGGAAACGGCATCCGAGGACGGCTTCAAGAACAGCTCTGAAATGCTGCAGATGTCGGCCATGCAATTCGAAACCTATCGCGAGATTGGTCTCAAAGCTCTCAAGCATGCCACTGTTCGTGGTGAGCGTCCCAAAATGGATGTCTATCGCCTGCCTCTCCAGGAAGAGGCGTTTTCGGCAATCAACAATGAAAATATTGGGGAGATCCATCCACTCAACCTGAAGGCTAAGAAAGGCGAGAAGGCAAAAAAAGATGTCTCTCTAGACAAGAGAAATCATTCGGTGAAATTGAATCTGAGCAATCACCTTCCCGATGAAGGCATCATGCGCGTTACCGTCCGCGCCGGGCGGTCGACTATGAACGCCGATGAATACGCAAGCCTGCGCTTAATTTTCAGTGCTCATACCAGCAATAACGCCAATTTCTCCCAGGTGGTCAGTGCTCGCGATCTTCCCGTCACGGCATCTGCTGACAAACCGCAATTCATCCACTTTGATATTCCTCTCAGTGAAATCCAACGCAACCCATTCCGGAACAATGAAGAGAAATTTCCCAGGCGGGATGAGTTTTTAACCATTCAATATAGTTCCAGTACACGCAACAAAGAACCTCTCGGTGTTCTGGTAGATTTTATTGAAATCAGCGCGCCGTTCCACGAGCAATGGCCGCCCAAAACCCATCGAGATATTTTTATCGAGAGTAAAAATAAATCGGATGAGCAAGTTTATGGCCGCGAAGTATTAACTCAATTTATGGAGCGTGCCTGGCGTCGGCCTGTCACCACGAAGGAAGTGGATCCCTTTGTGGCCCTGTTCATTGAGTATCGTCTCGATTTCACGGACCTGGAAGAGGCCATGTTGGAAGTGTTAGCGACAGTCCTGGCGACACCGGAATTTCTCTATCTGGCGCAACAAATCTCCGTCAATCATTCGGAAAATTCAAACACGATCAGTGACATGGAGTTGGCAAGCCGGCTCTCATTTTTTCTGTGGTCCAGCATCCCTGACAAGGAACTCTTAGAAATTGCCCGGAAGGGAAAACTTAGTGATGCCACGGTTCTGGCATCTCAAGTCAAACGGATGCTGGCGGATTCCCGATCAAATCGATTCTCTCAAAATTTCGTTCAGCAATGGCTCGGAATGGACGCCCTGGAGAGTGTGACGCATGTGAATGACAGGTCACTCAAAGAAGCGATGGAGGAAGAGCCCATTGCCTTCTTTAAGGAAGTGTTGAATCGCAATAGTAGCGTGATGGACTTCATCCACTCGGACTATACCGTGGTCAACGAACGCCTGGCCAATCACTACAAAATCCGGGACGTTTATGGGCCTCATTTCCGCAAAGTGCTGATCAAGCCTGAAATGAATCGCGGCGGGATTTTGACAGGTGCGGCAATCCTGACGATGAACTCTGACGGTGAAGATTCTAATCCTCTCCAACGCGGCGTCTGGATGCTGGAACGGATCCTGCATGATCCACCACCGCCACCACCGCCCAATGTCCCGGAAGTCGATCTGACGGATCCCAAGATCTTACAAATGACGCTCAAAGAGCGCATCGCAGATCACCGGAATAAACCGGCCTGTATCTCGTGCCATGCAAAAATTGATCCTTGGGGAATTGCTTTCGAAAACTACGACGCATTGGGAGTCTACCGTACTAAAATTAAGAATAAGCCGGTGGATGCCACTTCAGCACTTTTCAACAAGCAGGAATTGGCGGGGATGGATGGTTTAAAGCGCTACCTGCTTGCGGAGCGGCAAGATCAATTTTCCAGAGCGATCGTTCATAAAATGACGGCATATGCTCTCGGTCGGCCATTGTCTTTCAGTGATCGTGCTGAAATTGACAGCTTGGCTCTCCAATTTAGAAAAAAGGGGGATCGGCTGGGTGATTTGATACAGTTGATCATCCACAGCAGTATCTTTAACTCAAAGTAGGAGTCAGGAAGTAATGATGAACAACAAAGCAGAATCCTTGAATCGCAGAAAATTTCTTCGTGGGACGGGTGTCGCTCTTGCCTTGCCATGGTTTGAAACGTTTGCGGCAAATGAATCCAAGCGAGACCCTGCCCCGAAACGATTTGTCAGTATCTACCATCCTGATGGTGTCGGATTGCCGGTCAAAGCGGATCCGGCCTGGAAGGATTGGAGCTGGTTCCCCCGGGGCGGCGAGAAAGATTTTGAGTTGACCAAAGTACTCGATGTCCTCGAGCCTTTGCGCCGTGAAATCACGATTTATTCAGGGCTCTCGCATCCGGCTGCAAGAACGGTTCATGGCCATTCGAATGCCGATCAGTATCTGACGGGTGCGGCGACGGGTGGCCACGGTTCCTATAAAAACTCTGTTTCCCTTGATCAGGTCTATGCGGCGCACGCGGGAGAATTCACGCGTCATTCTTCGTTGGTGATGTCGACCAATGGGGGCGTAGGTGGCCCACGTGGCGCACAGACTCAATCCTACAATCGTGAAGGCCGACCTATCCCGGCCTTAAATAATCCGAAGCAGATCTTCGACATGCTTTTTGTGACCAGCGGTAAGGATGCCGCGGCAAAACTAGCTAGAAGCAAAAGTGCGCTGGATCTCCTGATTGGCAATACGCGCTCGTTTGGACGAAGGCTTTCCAAGCATGATCAGGAGACTCTTCAGCAGTATCTCGATGCCGTTCGCGATACCGAAGTGAAATTGGAGAAAGCGCGAAAGTGGATTGATACACCTGTGCCCAAGGTGGATACCCGCCATCTGACCTTGGATGCAGATCCAAAAGAGGCGCGGCTTTACTTTAAGACCATGTATGAACTGATCTATCTTTCCTTCCTGAGTGATTCAACTCGCGTGGCGACCTTTCAGTTGGGTCGGGAGAATGGTGGAGGTCAACACAACCTGCTTTCAAAGGCCGTTGGACTCGGAAATGCCCATGCCCTCACTCATGCGGTCAAAAAGCCCAAGGGTTGGGAAAACCTAGGCACCTATAATCGCTATCAAGCGGAAGAATTTGGTCGTTTCGTGCAGAAGCTAAAAGACACCTCAGAGCCGAGCGGGCAGGGGAACTTGCTGGACAACACCTTTGCCATGCATGGTTCCGCTTCCAGCAGTTTCCACCTCTCTCGCAACTATCCCATCATCTCTGCCGGTGGGAAAAATCTCGGCTTCGAAAATGGCCGCTATCTCAAGTTCGGCGAAGGCAACGAAGATAACCAGGCCGGTGCCGGAATCGTGACCGACCGGGGATGGCAAGGCAAAGTCGAGGCTGAAGAGCTTCCGCTCTCCCGCCTCTTTATCACCGTCTTGCAAAGACTCGGCGTCGAGGCGGAATCGTTCGGTGGGATCACGGGAACGCTGGGGAGAGTGTAAGGTTCTCCCTCCTGAACTGGCAGATGCCGACCCCGGCCTCGCGGCGCGCTTCGAGCGAGAGGCCAAATCGATGGCCCGGCTCGAACACCCGAACATCGTTCACGAAGACTACCGAGGACGCCACCGGGAAGGTCCTCCACTACACAAGCAATGCAACACCCACCAGTGAGGTGGTGGGTGATCGATAGAGCGATCAGGATTTCGGTAACCAGCCGAGTTTTACGAGGAAAGCATCGGCTTCCTTGAGTGTCCGCTCCCGGTGCTCACCGCGGTTGAAAAAGCCGTGACCGGCACCCTCATAGCGAACGAGTTTGCAGCGTCGATTAAGTTTCTTCATCTGCCTCTCGAAGGCTTCGACCGAACCGATCGGCACGGTGGTGTCTTTCGTTCCATGCATGATCAGAGTTGGCGGGGTGTGCTTGCCGATGTGGTGGGCTGGCGAAAGTTCTGCAGGTTTCTCAACCCCAAGGCGTGCCGAGGCAATAGTGCGGGGGGCCTTCCACTCGCCAAGATCACCCAGCGTGGTGGCGGGATTAAAAAGGATCATCGCATTGGGTCTTTCGCTGCTGCCCAAGCCCGTCAGCGTGCCAATGCTCGCGGCCACATGACCACCTGCAGATCCGCCCCCGGTGGCAATTCGTTTGGGATCAACGCCAAGTTTTTCGGCATTCTTTCGGACCCACACCAGCGCGGCTTTGCCGTCCTTCACGCATTCGACTGCCGCGACCCCGTGGCGGCTTTTTACGCGATAGTCCACCAGCATCGTGATCATCCCGCGTCCGGCAAAGTGCCGCGCCTGCGACTCGAACTGGGTAGGCGACCCGGAATTCCAACCACCGCCAAAGAAGAACAAGATAGCCGGTTTAGCCTGCCCTTCGACTTTCTTACCAAAGATCCACAGCTTCATCTCAACCTCGTCAACCGTGCGATAGACCTCAGTTCGGGCATCGTTAATTTCAGGCGGATAGGGCGGGGCTGCGGGAAGGATAGCAACCAAGAGCGCGCAAAGGGCAAATCTAACCATGGAGGATGTAACGTCAAACTGCCCGTCTTGTTGCAATAATTCACTCGGAGAAATACAAATAGTTTTTGGCGATCCCCACTCTTCCTGATCTTTGCTGACAGTGTTCTGTTCCTGAAAGGGTAAGAATAATGATGCGCACTAAAATTTATGTTCCCTTCTTGCTGCTGCTGGCAGTCGTTCTGACCGTGGTGTTTGTGGGATGGCCTGACGAAGCGGAGGAACCCGACACGTGGACCGAGCAGGGGGCCTGGTATAAGGGGAACACGCATACGCATTCATTGTGGAGTGACGGGAACGACTTCCCTGACATGATTGTCGATTGGTATAAAACCCAAGGTTATGATTTCCTCGCCTTGTCGGATCACAATGTCCTGAGTCGAGGAGAGAAATGGATGAGCGTGAAGGAGATTGAAAAGCGTCGTAAGCTCGGAGGAGAGGGCACCCTGGATCACTATTTGGAGAGGTTTGGCGAAGATTGGGTGGAGCTGCGCGGCGAAGAGGGGGCCCGCGAGGTGCGTCTCAAAACCCTGGAGGAGATTCGTCCCCACTTTGAGGAAGAAGGGAAATTTCTACTCATCGAGGCCGAGGAAATCACCGACAAGTTCCGACAGTTTCCGGTGCATATTAACGCTGTGAACGTGGGGGAACCCATTGTCCCGCAACATGGTGAATCGGTGGTGGAGACGATGCGCAACAACTTACGAATGGTGGAGGAGCAATCGAAGCGATTGGGGCGCCCCATCTTAACCCACCTCAATCATCCGAATTTTCATTGGGCCATTACACCTCAACAATTGGCTGAAGTTGTGGAAGAGCAATTCTTTGAAGTTTATAACGGACACCCGGGAATCAACCATCTCGGAGACGACGATCGTCCCGGCGACGAAGCGATTTGGGACATTGCAAATACCTTGCGTCTTCTTGTCCATAATGCTCCTCCCTTGTTCGGCGTCGCGACAGATGACTCGCATCATTATCATGGAGGGAAGGTTTCGCCGGGCCGTGGCTGGGTCATGGTGTGGTCGGATTCGCTGGAGGCGGATCACTTGGTTGAGGCCATGCAAAAGGGAGAGTTTTATTCGTCTAGCGGGGTGGTTCTGAAAAGAAGCAATTACGAACTGGGGGCGCGAAAGCACGTCGTGGAGATTACAGAGGTGGAAGGGGTGAGCTTTGAGACCAAGTTTATCGGAACCCGCCGGACGACTCCTGAGATCACCGGCGAGGTGTTTGCGACGGTGAGCGGTAACCGTGCGGAGTATGAATTGACCGGAAACGAGCTTTATATCCGGGCGGTGGTCACCTCTTCTCGTCCCCATGAAAATCCCTCCTACAAAGGTCAACGCGAGCAAGCCTGGACTCAGCCCGTTGGTTGGCAACGGAATCTCGAATCAAAAATTGAAACGAAATAAAAGGGCCTAGTTCCTTACCCTCATTCATAAATTCCGATGTGTTCGTCTTTCATCTTTGTCGTCTTCCTTGCCCCGGGTGCTTTTTCGAGATGGCTGCGTTCCTGCTCGGTCACGCTCCCCGCACCGCTCCCTCGAAGCACATGGATTGACTTTAATGAGTAGGTAGGCCTCTTCAATCTACCCTCGAAGAACGGTCTTAGCCAGAATTGTGTCCCTTTCTTTCCCTGTATCCCCAACCGTGGAGTCCCATGAAATCAGGGCTGGAAAAGGAGTTTTCTAGTAACTATTTCTCGCTATAATCAAATGCTGGGCTAAAGCTCGAAAGTTAAATATTATGTTCAAGAAAACTGATTTCTATTTTCTAACTTCGGCCGGGTTAAGTTTGGTCGCCAGCGTCGCTCTGTGGTTTCTCTACGATAAAGAGTCTGGACTCTTCGTGGGGCTCTGGGTTCCGTCGATTTTGGCTCTTTGGGTGGGCGTGAGAGTGTCGCTGCTTGCCGCTTCAACCGGTCGTGGAGGGTCCTCCCGGAAATGACTCTGGAATTCTTGGTCGGGTCTGGAATGCTGCTCTTCTTCTTCGGAGTAAGTATCACCCTTGTGGTTTTAAAGGGCGTTATGGTGGCACGAAACGAATTTCAGGACGGGCAATACGGAGACTCCAAATTAGAGGATCTAGAGGATCTAGAGGACCCTGAAGACCCTAAGGAGTGAAAGTCTGCGCCGCAGGCGTAACGGCAAGTGTGATAGGTCAAAATCTCGCGAAGAGAATTTGGATAGACGGATTTTACTTTTTGAGTGGACCGCTTGAGGTCTTCGGGGGAAGGGTAAAATAACGAGATCTCGAAAAATCTATCCGAACAACCAACAAAAAAGCGCTACTTCTGTTCCAAGCTTCCCCTCCCCGCAGCCCATTTTAAAACCATCGCTGTAGAGGGAATTGAGACCAAGGGTCTTTTAAAAGTTCCTGAAAGCACTAATCATTGTTTTCGCGATTGAAGAAGACGCGTGCACCGGGCTTGTCCACGAGATAGGCGTAAGCCCATTGCAAGAGGACGAAAAGTTTGGAACGGAAGCCGACAAGGAAGGCGATGTGAACGAGCAGCCAAGCAATCCATGCGAAAAAGCCTTTCATGCGAATTTTTTCGGTCTGCATTACGGCCACGTTTTTTCCGATGACAGCCATGGTGCCTTTGTCCCAGTAGGCAAACTTGGGCCGGAGAGAAACCTTCCGCTTGGCATGATCGGTGGTTTCGAGACGGGCTTCTTCCTTAAGGAGCTTCGCAATGTGCTTACCAGCTTGTGCCGCTGCGGGGGAAAGGCCAGGGACTTGGACGCCATTTTTGTCGACCAAGTTGATAATGTCGCCAGCAGCGAAGAGGTCGGAAAATCCCGGTAGCGAGAGGTCCGGCTCTACTGCGATTCGTCCTGCGCGATCGGTTTCGACCCCGATTTGTTTGGTGAGGTCGTGAGCTTGCACTCCGGCGGCCCAGATGATCGTTTCCGCTTTAATCCAGCCTTCGCTGGAAACCAAGGCACAGGTCGAGCCTTCGTTGAGGTGGACTCTACCGGGCTGAATATCATCGACGCTTGTATCTAGGAGAACTTCCACTCCCAAATCTTGCAAACGGTGCTTGGCATACTTGGAGAGTTCAGGATCGAAGGGTTCGAGAAGGCGAACACCAGCTTGGACGAGGATAATCTTGAGTTCGGCAGGGTCGATGTTTCGAAAATCTGAGCGCAGTGCGCGCCGGACGAGATCGGAAAAAGCGCCCGCCAGTTCAACGCCTGTTGGGCCCCCTCCGATCAGAAGAATAGTCATCAGGCGGCGACGTTCGGCCAGATCTTCCGTGAGTTCAGCCCGTTCCAAAGCTGAGAGGACCCGGGCTCGAATGCGATGGGCGTCGCCGAGCGTTTTGAGTCCAATGGTGTGCTCGGCCCACTGGTCATGGCCGAAGAAAGAGGTTCGCGCTCCACAGGCCAAGACGAGATGATCGAAAGAGTATTGGCGCCCGTTGGAAGTTGCCACTTTGGTTAGTGGATCGACTTTAGTGATTGTGTCGAGGAGGACTTTGACATTGTCGGCTTTGCTAAGGATACTGCGGAGCGAACGCGCGATATCGGGGGCCGCAAGGGAAGTGGTGGCGACCTGATAAAGTAGCGGTTGAAAAAGGTGATGATTCTCCCGGTCTATCAAAGTCACTTGGAAACGAGAGTCGTCGGCCAATGTTTGGGCACAGGCGAGTCCGGCGAATCCACCTCCAATGATAAGCACTTTTTTTGGTTCAGGCACAAATCACTCTAGCACAATTTTTCGTGTTGAAAAGGGTGCCGCTCCCTGTTTTAGGTCCTTCCGATGTTGCGGAGCGCCCAAAAGAGACCAGTAATCCCATGGAACTGCATGAAGCATTGAAAAATCTCAAAAAGATGAATCCGGATCGCTTGTGTGGGCGAACACCTTTGTATGATGCATAAAAAAACCGCGCTCTGCTTTGTTTCGTTACTGGCGACTGCCCTCTGGGCCGGAGCTGACTCCCCCGACAAAAAATCCGGTGTGCCGACCTTGGTGCTCGCTGACTTCGACAAAGAAGGGGTGGCAGATGGATGGGAAACCGTTAATGACAGCGTAATGGGGGGTCGGTCGAAGGGCGGGCCGAGTTTTGAGAAAGGCATCCTGACTTTTTCGGGAGCGACCAACACTAATGGCGGAGGCTTCTCCTCGATCCGCACCGAGCCTGGCAAGTTTGATTTGTCCGGGAAATCCGGCTTACTGATTCGCGCGAGAGGAGATGGCCGCACTTATAAGGTGGAATTGCGGACGGATATTTCGATGGGAAACTGGACCGTTCCGTTCCGCGCGGATTTCGAGACTGTAAAAGGCGAGTGGCGCGAATTCTTCGTTCCTCTCAAGTCATTCACGCCTACCCTTTTCGGTCAAAAGCTCCCGACTTCGCCAACCCTCGATCCGACGAAGGTGAGTTCGTTGGGGTTCATGATCTATGACAAGAAGGACGGAGCCTTTTCCCTCGAAGTCGACTGGGTCAAGGCGATCGTGAAGAGCGGAGACAGTTCTGGGAAAGAATCAGGAACGATTGTCGGCAAAGCGCTTGCTGATGGTAGATTCGGCACGCTCGCAGCCGCCCTGACCGAGTCGGGCCTGCTAGATGTGCTTCAAGGCAAAGGTCCCTTTACGGTCTTCGCGCCGACTGACGAAGCCTTCGCGAAGTTGCCCAAGGGAACCGTGGAAGATCTTTTGAAGCCGGAGAACAGGGAGAAGCTGCAGTCGGTGCTGAAGTATCACGTGAGCCCGGGTGCGACCGGTTTGGTTGCCGCGCTTGAAGTGGGAGCAGCCAAGACGGTCCAAGGAGAGTCTCTTTCTATCGCCTTCACTGACGGCCGAGTGAGGGTTAACGGTGCCGCGATTGTCAATGCCGACATAACGTGCAGTAACGGAGTGATTCACGTAATCGATTCTGTGCTGCTGCCGCCGGCACCCGCCAACGATATTCCGAGCGTGGCCAAGCGAGCCGGATCGTTTGGGACCTTGCTAGCAGCCGTAAAGGCCGCGGGTCTGGATGGTGTACTAGCCGGCGAGGGTCCTTTCACGGTTCTTGCTCCAACCGATAACGCTTTCAAGGCGCTCCCGAAAGGCACTGTCAAGGAACTGCTCAAGGAGGAGAATCTAGATCAGTTGAAGGCGATCCTCAGCTATCATGCTATCGCAGGAAAGATCTCGGCAGGCGATGCCCTGAATGCGAAAAACGCCAAAACCCTCAACGGGAAATCGGTTAACTTCGGAATCAAGGACGGAGTGCTGCAGGTCAATGGAGTCACGATTCGCACGACTGACATTCAGTGCGACAACGGGGTGATCCACGTGATCGATGCGGTGCTCTTACCGCCTTCGGAGGAAATCACCAGTCGCCAGAAGAGATCAACGGGCAAGGCTGCGATGAGCGCGGTAGAGCAAATTGAGCGAGCGATCGATCGCGGTGTGCCCATCTTCAATGACGGAGACCCCGGAAAGTGCGCGGAGATCTACAAAGAGTGTCTGACCGGATTGGCAAGCGATCAGTCGATGGATCCTAAGGTTCGCACCGTTATTAAGGGACTGATGGATCAAGCGAGCAAAGCCGAGACCGACGCTGATCGTGCGTGGCTCTACCGTGCTGGCTTGGATCATCTTTACTCCGCGGTTACCAAGTTCTGATGGAGTCGGAGCGAAACCTGAGGAGCTTTTTTATCGACTGTAAAGTCTGTTAGGAATTTTCTTCTCGGGTAGGGGATTGCGGGCCGTTGTTAAAAAGGTCGAAGAGGGAAAGGTCGAAGAGTCTTAGAAAAAGATCAACTAATCTCCGTCTGCGCCAAAAAAGTGGGCTTTTTTACAATGCAGGATACAGTCTCAGTAGCGACTAATAACCCATTCGAAACCCCACGAGAGGCGTATCCGAATTCGGGTTTGAAGTAGAACCCTTGGCCACCTGATGTTTCACATTCTCAATCTTTTCTGTGCGCTCTCGTTTATTGGTTACGGAGTAAGTTGCCTGACAGCTGCGCACATGGTGCGTGAGTTCAAGCGCTTTGAACTTCCCAATTACCGAAAGCTGACTGGTATTCTCCAGCTCTTGGGAGCGGTCGGTCTGCTTATCGGCTTCCGATTTCCGATAATCGGTGCCCTGGCAGCGGGCGGTTTGGCCCTCCAGATGTTGATCGGATTTGGAGTCAGGCTGAAAATCCGCGACCCCTTCCTGCACGGCATCCCGGCCCTCGTCTACCTGCTGATCAACGCATGGCTTTGCGCCCAGTTCCTCGAGCAACTTGCTAAGTGAGGATCAGGACTAGTGAGAGCGCCAGCATGACAGCTGCGGGTAGTGACTTTTTCGGAGAATCTTTTACCTTCACATGCATGGTGAGGGCCCCGGCCATCAGTCCGGCCATGATCATCGCGGCGGGCTTCACCAATTCGGGAATGAAAATTCCGGCAAGCAAAGCCAGGGCAGCTCCCACCTTGAGAATACCGACGACCAAGAATACCGAGCCCGGTAAACCGTAAGTCGTAAATTCCTCTTTCAAACTGGATGTTTGGCCACCGCGATACGAGGTCTTCTTCTTTGATCTCAAAAACCAGACATTGAGGATGCCCAGGCCAATGATCAGCTGACAGATAATATGAAAGATCGTCATAGGTAGTCTGCTATCTCACTGAATATACCTAATAGCGACAAGTCAAAAATACTTGCTGCAATTTGTGATGACTTTGAGCCAAATTCCCTCTGATCACTTTCGAAAAGGCAAACGGCCACAGTGACCATGGCTCGGTCGAAAAGGGAACGTTGATCTCCGCCCGGGCGGTAAAGAAGGTCAATCCAAAGGCAAAAATTCTCTACTACCGCAACGTTATGGTCCACTACGACGGCTATGCGGCCAACAAGGACCTCGAGAAAATTCCCGGAAGGTTTCTCGAGGATGGGAAGGGCAACACTAAGCCAGTGCGCAACCGCGTCCAGGCCTACGACATGTCCAACTCGGACGTGCGTCACTGGTGGGTGGACACCTGTAAGAACATGACCTCAGACCCGGCTATCGACGGAATCTTCCTCGACGGCAATATCAAGACGCTGGAACGAGGATATCTCGCTCGGCAGATTGGTGTGGGCAAGAAGAAGCAGACGATGGACGGCTAGCACCTCATGATGAAGGAGATGCGCGAAGCGATCGGCCCCAAACAACTGCTGGTAGCGAACATCCTCCGTGCGCGGTTCAAGAACGGGGGACTCGAGTATCTGGACTATTTCGATGGCTCATATCTGGAGAATTTCTTCCACAAGGTGGGCAAAGCTAGTTGTGAAGAGTATGTCGCCAAGGGCATCGAATTGATGCAGAAAGCGGCGCGTCAGGGGAAGATTATCGCCTTCACTGCCGGGCTTGCGGAGCCAAAGAACTCGAGCAAAATGGAAATCGATGAGAGCCACGCTTCGGTAACCCTTAATCTCACGAAGCGAACCGCCGAAATCCAGTGGCGACATCCCACTTTAGACAGCGAATCGGGTAGACGGTGGGTTTAAACTGCCGCCACACACACCACCGGCTATAGCGGTTGTCCTGCGGCTAAGCTGAAGTGACTTCGTGTGATTGGATGTTCTTTGTCGCACGGCGGTTTCAATTCGCTACTTGCTCGGCATCCCTTTGATTTTTTCTTCAACGATGGGCTTCGACTTTTACCTCATCCAGAAAATCCTCGGCTCGCTCTTCGTTACTTCGCGAGCGAGAGGCAGATGACTTCGGTGTCGTTGCGAATGAAGGTGCACTTTCTGGCGTAGGCAGGGTGTGACCAGACGATGTCGCGTTGTCGGAGATCGAGGCCATTGGGTTCGATGACGTGAGCGCGATCGATTTCCTCGTAGCCTTTCAGGGAAAGCTTCGCGATCACGAGGTCGCCCTTCTCGGTGAAGAGAAAGTAACGGTCTTCATGAGGGGTGACAAAGACGGTGCCCCAACGCACGGGTTCCTCAAGGGCGATGGGCTTGAGGGATTCCCACACTCGTTTCCCGGTGAGAGCCTCCATGCAGCGGAATTGTCCGTAGCTGCAAGCTCCGAAGAGATGACCGTCATGCAGCACGGGTGCGTTCATGATGCCGTGAAGGTGGGTCGTCTTCGTCTCGCTGGCGCGCTCCGTGCGATAGACGATCGCCGGGGTGGATTCATCTTTCTTAAGTTTAAGGAGCATCGATCCGTTGTAGAAGCAGGTGAGAAAGAGATGATCTCCGTCAATCATCTGCGGAGTTACGATGGTGAGGCCGTAACGAATTTTCCAGGGAATGCTCCAGTAGATTTTGCCCGTCAGCGGATCGAGGGCATTGATAGCCTCCGGATGCCAGATGAGAAGGAGATTGCGGCCGCCATGCTGGACGATGCGCGGCGGGCAATAGCCGGGATGTTTGGCTGAAAGGGATCGCCAGACTTCCTTGCCAGTCACCTTATGGAAAGCAACGGCAGTAGTGCCATCGCCGCTTCCAAGACAGATTAAGAGATCGCCATGCACGAGAGGTGATGCCGCGAATCCCCAGGTCTGGGTTTTCACCGCGAAGAGCTTCTTGAAATCATGAGACCACTTCTCGGTGCCATCTTCGGTTGCGCGGCAAATGAGTTTCCCCTCACCGCCAAAGGTGTAGACGCGCTCACCATCGACAAGAGGAGTGGCCCGGGGGCCCGCCGAATAGGACATGGTGTAAGGGGAATCGTAGGCTTTTTCCCAGATCACTTTGCCGGTGCTTGCATCGAGACAAAGAAGGCGTTCGTTCCCTTGCTTGTTTCCGGTGCGCGCGCCCTCGGCTTTCGCTTCGGGAGTGTTGAGCGCCTTGCGGTCCATGACGAAAACACGATCACCGGCGACCGATGGTCCGGCATAGCCACGGTTGACGGGTGTGCGCCAGAGAACCTTGGGGCCGCCACTTGGAAACTTGTCGATAATCCCGCTCTCCCGCCAAACTCCGTCGTGTTGTGGGCCGAACCATTGCGGCCAGTCGTCTGCAATGGCAGAGGCCGAGAGAGCAACAAAGAGGAGTGAGGCTGATAGAAGAGATTTCATGATGCAGGAATGATGAGTGTTTTTCGCATGTCGGAGTCCCTTCTGCGAATTCAATTGCTGATAATTTTCTTTTTGACTTGGGTGTGGCGTGCTCCCCAAAATTTGAATCATCCCTTATAGGGTCCCCGGCGTTAGACGGGCCTGTGACTCTCATGAAAAGGACTCGGTGAAGTGTGTTGTCAGCTCGAGGTGAGCGAGGCGACCTACCATCGATGGAAGAAACAACATGACGGAGCCCAGATGGAGACGGTGAAACGTCTCAAAGAGCTAGAGAAGGAAAACCCCCGCCTCAAGAAATTGGGCGCGGAGCAGGCCCTCGACACGGACATGCTCAAGGAGATTAACGCAAAAAAGTGGTGAGCCCGAAGCGCCGAAGAGAAGCCGTGGATGTTCTGTAAAGAGCCTTCGAGGTAAGCGAACGTCGGGCTTGTCGGGTTATTAATCAGCCTCGGGTAACCCAACGTTACCAGGGAACAAAACCATCGGTAGGTGGCCCCTTAGTCAAAGCGATCCGAGAAGTCGCAATGCGTGAACCCCGTGCAGGCTATCGCACCGTGACCAAACACTTGCGCCTTGATAGCTGGCAAGTGAACCGAAAAAGGGTTCACCGGCTCTGGAAGCAAGAAGGACTCTAGATTCCCGCGAAGCCTGCCAAAAAGAGAGCTCGAGGAAACTCTGATGGATCCAGTCAATTACGAGTGACTGCTCTGACCTTGTAACCAATCGCACGGAGGTGGTTTGCGCTCCAAGCGTTGCAAGTATTGGGGAAGAAAAAGCGTGCGACCACGGTAGAATTGGCTCGCCCCGTAACGTCCGGGACCAAGAGGCAGGAGGCGTCCCTTACCATCACGTTGGGAGTGGGGTAGGCCAAGGCGCGGAAGGCGAGGGAAAGGTCACGATCTCGTTGCGATAGAAGCCCTCATCACCCCAGCCAAACTCAAGCCAATCTCCGGTCAACTGAGTGGTAATCTCGGGGAGCACGTTCTCCAGGGCCTTGCGAGGGAGGACGAGGCCGGTGTGTTGCCCGTGGGAAAAGACCGGCAGGGGAGTGCGCTCAGCGTGTTCCGAAATCGCGAACGGAAAATGCGGGTTGGTGCGAGGGTCAGTCGAAATAGAGCACGAGGTGAGCGGAAGAACCGCAAACCAAGCGCAAAGAGGTAGCTCATTCCGAAATGTGAGCGAGAAGCGACGGATTAAAAGCTAAAAAACCAGCACTTAGGGGTGTCTGTGATTCCGAGCTGGGCAAGTCCTACTGTTTTTGCCGAATGGTTGCCAGGAGCTCTTGAAGTTCGGCGACTTTTCCCGGGTGCTTGGCAGCCAGGTTGTTGGTTTCACCGATGTCCTCTTTGAGATTGTATAGCTGGAGTTTGGGGAGGGTTTTTAGGGCTTTCTTGTCGACCCTGGAAAAACCACCGGACTCGGGGCCGGTGATGAGTTTCCAGTCGCCGGAGCGGACGACGAAGTGCTTGCGTCCTGCTCCCATCACGATGGCCTTCCGGGGTTTGGCCGGGCCACCTTTAAGAATGGGAAGGAAGGACTCACTGTCTGGAGCTTGTCCGGCGGGGAGGGGGGCTCCGGTGAGATCGGCTAGAGTGGCGAAGAGATCGGTGAAGCAGATGGTGTGATTGACGGTCCGACCTTCTTTAATCGCGGCGGGCCAGCGTATGATGAAGGGCATGCGGTGACCGGCTTCCCAGGCGTCTGCTTTCATGCCGCGCAATCCGCCGGAGCTGTCGTGCGAGAATTTTTGAGTGTCGACATCATACCAAACGGGTCCGTTGTCGGAGGAGAATACGACGAGGGTGTTCTTCCTCATGCCTGCTTTGTCGAGCGCGGCGAGCACCTTGCCGATCTCGGCGTCGATCATGTGGGTGAAATCGCCGTAGAGCCCGGCCTTTGTCGAGCCGATAAATTCCGCGGTCGGTAACCACGGAGTGTGTGGGCCGGGGTAGGCGAGGTAGAGCATGAGGGGTTGTTCTTCTCTCTTTGCTGCATGTTTTTCGATGGCCGAAATCGCTTCGGTGGTGAAGCGGGGCGTGACTTCGTCGAGTGTAAGATCGGGAGCGATTCCGCCGGCACGCCAGAATTTTCCCTGAATGGGTGACCAACCTTCGGTGCTGTTGGCATCGATGGTGAGCGAAGGAGGCATGATGGCCTTGTTGTCGCGGATGTAGAAGTAGGGCGGGATGTCGGTTGAGGCGCGGATACCAAAGAAGGTGTCGAAGCCGCGATCAACTGGGCCACCACTCAGAGTCCCTTCGAACTTTTTGTCCTCGAAAAACCCGAGATGCCATTTGCCCACCATCGCGGTACGGTAGCCGTTTTTCTGGAGCATCGCGGGGAGGGTCAGACGACTTTCATCGATGGCGGCGTTGTTTTTCCAGATGATCGGCTTGCGGAAGGGATAACGTCCGGTCATCAGCCCGTAGCGCGAGAGGTGGCAGAGAGGGCCGGGCGCGTGGGCATCGGTGAACTTTAAGCCCTCCTTGGCGAGTTGGTCGATGTTCGGAGTGGGGATTTTTGAGTCGGAGTTGTAGCAAGTAGGGTCGCCGTAGCCCATGTCGTCGGTGAGGATGATGACGATGTTGGGCTTGTCCGCAGCGAGGGCGTTGCCAAAGCAAAGGAGGCCGAGGGTGAGTTTCTTGAAGAAGGTCATGGCTAGGAGGGTAGAGAGTTTGGCGCAAAGAAGCAAAGGCGGGAAGAGGGAGGCTTGGTCGAAATCTGATCCTTGCTTCTATGGGCTGTTGTTTGATCCGCAGAAGAAATTCATTGGGGCGAGAGTGCTAGAGGTTTACTAAGTTACTTCTAAAGTATGCAGGAAGAACTTCACGACGGAGCACTTTCGTTTTGTCTCAATATCGGGCCGATCGCTCTTGAAGTGACGGCGAATGGTGGTCATTTGACAGCTGGGTTTGATCTCGGGGAGCGAGTGGTCAGGCCCTATGCACCGGCTCTTTGGAAGCCGGATGAGGTCAGTGGGGATTTGCCGGTGTTGCTCACTCATTTACGAGGTGATTTCTTTTGTCTGCCTTTTGGGCCCCAAAGGAAAGGGCCTCCACATGGAGAGACGGCGAACGGGATTTGGGCCAAGGATGATTCAGAGGATGGGGAACTCCGGCTCTCGATGAGGACCGGTGATACCGATTGCCGGGTGACGAAGTCGATCCGGACGGTGGAGAACCACCGGGCTCTGTATCTTTCCCATACCATCGAGGGATTGAACGGGAAGTGGAGCTATGGAAGTCATCCCATTCTTGATTTTTCCAATCTAAAAGATGGTGAGGGGCGGGTGAGTACTTCGGCGTTTCGGTGGGGGTCGACTTATCACGGGGTTTTTGCAAATCCGTTGGATAAGGAGTATCAATCGCTTCGCTCCGGTATCTTGTTTGATTCGCTTTCAGACGTTGAAATGATCGATGGCGGGAAGGCTGATTTGACCCGGTATCCGGCGCGGAAGGGATTTGAAGATCTGGTGATGATTGTCAGCGAGCAAGGGGAGGCGCCCTTTGCTTGGACGGCTTGCGTGCTTGATGGGTACGTTTGGTTTTCACTAAAGAAAGCGAGTGATTTTCCAGCGACATTACTCTGGATTTCAAACGGTGGACGTCATTCGGAGCCGTGGAATGGGGGTCACTTGAAACGCCTCGGCCTGGAGGAGGTCTGTTCGTATTTTTGTGACGACGTGGAAGACTCCCGTCGTGACCTTCTGGGGTCCAAGGAGATTCCAACGACGAGGGAGTTTGACGGTTCTGCGGTGGCGCTCAAATTGATCCAGGCAGTCGCGACGGTGTCGGATCGCTTTGATATCGTGGCGGAAATATTACCCAAAGAAGGAGGAGTCGAATTGGTTTCCCAATCCGGAGTGAGGGTAGAGGTTCCTCTTGAATGGGAGTTTTTGTGATCAAGCTCGAAGGTGCATCAGGCAGCGCCCCCTTTTTTTATTCTGTTAGATCCCGCTGAGCGTCCCGGTGCCCGAGGAAAAGCGATCAACCTCAATTCCGAGATGCTGGAAATAGGAGACAAATAGCTTATAAAGCGGTGGCGCTTTTTCCGGATCGAAGGACAGGTGTTGACCATGCTTGAAACGCCCGCCTGCCGCAATGACGGGAAGGTTCGTGTTGTTGTGACTTGACGCGTTTCCAAGATTGGAACCTGAGAAAATGGCAGTTTGATCCAAGAGGCTGAGCCCTCCTTCCTTCCCATGATGACTGAGGTTGTGCCAATCTTCATCAACTCCCGCCAACACCTTTTCCAACGATTGAATCACCTCATGCAAGATCTTTGGATCGGGCAGCTTCTCCTTCTCCGGCGGCATGTCACCACTCTTCAAAGCATCTAGAATCAAGAATCAGGTCTCGCCATGCTCACCTCTCGCCGAAGGACCACCGAGAGTATCAAACCGAAGTTTCCCCTTCTGTTTCTCCGGGCTATGACACTTGAAACAATGATTCTCCAAAAACGCCCCCATCTCCGGAGCATTCACCAACGACACATTACTTTCACGCTACCGATGACGTGAACGAGACCAAGACGTAGCCTTTATTTGAGCTTCCAGTTCTCGTCAAAGAACCCCGCATCGACGATTTTCCCGGGGCGGTTGGGGCCGGGCTTTTCGGAGAGATCGATGATAGCCCAGTCGGGGAGTTTGGGGACCTGGCGGGCGTTGTTGAGGTAGTCGAATTCGCGGTAGGTGAAGCTGCTGTTGAGAACGACGTAGCGAATTGGGTAGAGCGGGTTGGGGTAGATCATGATGAGCGCATGTTTGTTCGCGTCATAGGTCTTGGAGCCGACGGTGATTTTTTGAGAATCCCATTGAATGGGAAGTTTCGGCATGATTCTCGCAAGGAAGGTGTTCGTAGAGGGATTACCCCATAGGATGAGGTTGTGCTTGCCGATCTCATCATTGTCGATCTCGATGTCAGCTTTCACGCGGACATCGCCACGGAACTGCTGACGCCAGTGGGTCATGGCACGATTGCGTTCTGATTTCTCCCATATTCCAAATGGATCGTTCGTGGTTTTCCCGGGAGTGACGAAGAGAAAAGAACTCATGAAGGCGTCATCGATGGGCCCCTGCATCAGGTGATGTTTGTTGAAGGAAGTAACTGGAGGGAGACCAAGTTTCCATGTTCCGCTCTCCTTGAACAATCGCGCTTCCCAAGATCGTCTTGCGGTATTGGCAGGAGCGGTGATTTTCTGGCCCGCGATTTTGATGAGGGGTAAAGGACCGTGAAAGGGTGAATGACCGGTCGGGAAGGAAAGGGTGAGAGCAGAGATATTTTCAACTTCTTCAATCGTGATTCCGTGAGATGAATAGGTGGCTTTGAGATATGCGCGTTTCCAGTGCTCTTCCATGCGGTCGATCTGGGTCCAGTAGAGTTTGTGGTAGCGCAAGGTGTAGGTTTCGAAGCGGACCGTTTTCGGGAATCGTTGCCGGCCGGATTTAGCAGCGGCATCGACGAGTTTGGAGATTTGTTCTTTGGCGCCGGCTTCGATTTTATGCGCGGTCTTTGGTCCGATGATATGAGTGAGAGGGAGGCCTCTTTTTTTGAGCGCGGATTCCATCATGTCAGCGGCTTGCTTTTGCTGATCGATCTCACCGGAGTAGGCCACGGTGGGGAGGTTGGTGAGATTGGCGGCGTAGTCGGTGCAGTCGTAGAGATGCCAGAGCGTTCTTTGGAAAGGAAGAGCCGCGGGTTCTTTGCCGCCGCACATTTTGAGGAACTCCTCGGTCTCGGAAAATCCTGCGCCCGGATTGGCGACACACCATTGATCGGCGTAATGAACGGCGAATTGCCAGCAAGCGGCTCCGCCCATCGAGAAACCGCGGACCGCGATACGGTCGTCATCGATGCGGTAGTTCTTCTTGGCATGGGCGAGGGCTTCGAGGCAATCGATCTCGCCTGCGAATTTATTGGCATTGGAGAAGCGGGCGTAGGGATGGAGGACGATTGTCTCGGCCGGGGTGTATTGTCCGGCTTGGGTGCGACGGCGTTCCATGAAGTGGACTTCATTAACCTTGTCGTCACGACCGTGGAACCAGAAGTCGAGGCGGTGGGATTGATCCCCTGAGAAATCGTAGCTCTTGGGGATGACGAGTCCGTAAGGCTGGACTGAGCCATCGATCTCGGAACGGAAGCCCCGGACGACGAGGCCGGCTTTTTTGGTCCAAGGTGCTTTGCCATTTTTTAGTGATTTTGCGCGGGCGAGTCCTTCCCTGAGTTGGTTCTTGGCAAAGCTCAGTTCGTTGGGTTTTTGAAATTCTTGATGCTTTAGGGCATCATATGTTCCCTTATAGAAAATCTCCACATCCGGTAGGAGTGGATGCTTGCTGATCGGGAGCATCGCCTCTTTGAGTTCAGCAAGTCCTTTTTCGAACAGGGCTTGATCCTCCGTGGAGATCTTAATGCCAAGGGGAGGAATTCGACGGATGTCCTGAGCGCTGGCGAAGGAGAGACAGAGAAAAACAGGAATGAGCCAACGCATCGTTGATTTTGATACCTGCCTGGAGGAATAAATATTACATCTTCGGCTTTGCTGATTTGAAGACGATCCTCTAAGATTGAGTCACCTCCATGATGAAAATCCCTCTCGCCATTTCCCGGGTTCTTGCCCTTTTTTCCCTGTTGTTCGCTCCGTTGATTGCTCGGAAACCGAATGTCATCATCATCTATACCGATGACCAAGGCACCATCGACATGAACTGCTACGGAGCGAAGGATCTTGTCACGCCTCATATGGATGGGCTGGCCAAGCGCGGGGTCCGATTCACCCAGTTTTACTCCGCCGCGCCCGTTTGTTCTCCGTCTCGTGTGGGATTATTGACCGGGCGAACACCACAGCATGGTGGCTTGAATGGCAACGTCGGACTCGACTCGGTCGGCATGCCTTCCGAGCAAATTACGATTGCCGAGGAACTTAAAAAGTCGGGCTATGCCACTGCGCATATTGGAAAGTGGCATCTCGGCCATCACAAAGAGACCATCCCCAATGGCCAGGGCTTCGATTATTCCTTCGGCCATCTTGTCGGGTGCATCGACAATTACTCACACTTTTTCTACTGGAGTGGTCCCAACAAGCACGACCTTTGGAGAAATGGAAAAGAGGTTTTTCACAACGGTGAGTTCTTTCCAGACCTCATGGTCAAGGAGGCCGGTGAGTTTATCGAGCAAAACAAGGAAAACCCTTTCTTGATCTACTTTGCACTGAACACGCCCCACTACCCATATCAAGGTTCACCCGAGTGGCTCGAGCATTACAAGGATCTTCCCTACCCTCGCAATCTCTACGCCGCCTTTCTTTCAACCACTGATGATCGGATTGGAAACTTGCTGAAGAAAGTTGAGGACGCGGGATTGACAAAAGACACCATCGTCATTTTTCAATCGGACCACGGTGCCTCGGAAGAAGTACGCGCCCACAATGGCGGCGGTAGCGCCGGTCCTCATCGCGGAGCCAAGTTTAGCCTCTACGAGGGAGGGATCCGTGTTCCCGCCATCATCTCCTGGCCGGGCAAACTCCCTGAAAACGAAACCCGCGATCAAATCGCAACGGGTTGCGATTGGTATCCCACTCTTCTGGAACTTTGTGATGTTCCCGCGGCTGGTCACAAAATCGATGGCAAGAGTCTCCTGCCCGTCATCAATTCAAGTAAAATCCCGACTTCTCATGAGCGCTTCAATTGGAAATCAGGCAAGGCGGTTGCCATCCGCGAAGGAAAATGGAAGTTGATCGTGACCGGAAAAAAGATCGAACTTTATGATCTGCCGAATGACTTGGGTGAATCCAATAATCTCTCGAAAGAACATCCCGGAATTGTCGCGCGACTACAAAAAACGAGCAGGGATTATTGGCGGAGCATCACCCAGGTGAAGTGAGCTTATTTAACGATCATTTCGCCCTTCATGATGGTCCAGTGGCCGGGGAAGGTGCATAGGAATGGATAGGTTCCCGGTTGTGACGGGGCTTTGAAGCGGAGGGTCTGGGTTTGACCAACTTTGAGCATTTTGGAGGCGTGCAGGATCCGTTTGTCATCCGGGATGAATTGCTTCTTGGCAGCTTGTGGATCGGCGGCCATGAGGTTGGATTTTTCTCCGATTTCTTCGATGGGAGTGTCCTTCGCCAGGATGAGGAGATTGTGTTCGGTGGCGTCGGGGTTGGAGAAGACCAGCTTAACAGGCTGCCCGGCTTTGACGGTGAATTTGTCCTTGGTGAAGAGGAGACGCTCGGGGATGGTGCCGATCTTGATGGTGGCGAGATTTTTTTGGCGGTCGAACTTCTTTTCATCCTTGGTGAGCTTTTCAACAACGGCCTTTTTAACTGATGAGAGCCTGGCCAGTTTTTCCTTGGTGTCGGGTAGCCAATGGGATTTGAGGGCGGTGGAGTTGAAGGAGGTGCGGATGGCGTAGGCGAGGTGGGTTCCGGCCGGTTGATCAAGGGTTGGATAGATTGCTCGAATAATCGCCCGGCGCCGTCTGGAAGTAATGTCAATAGCCCCTGGGCTTGGATTGCTTTGAGAAGATAGAACGTAGGATGCACAGAGAACAGTTTCGCGGCGGACGTGTTGGGAGGGATGAGATGCACCATAGCGAAGGAGTTCTTCCAGGATCAGTGGAGGGGTTTTTGCAAAACGGAGGGGACCGAAGGCCGAAGCGGCGACGAGATGATCATCGGAGCGGATGAGCCTCTCTAACAGTTCGAGATTAGTTTGATCGAGAGCCTGATGAAGCCAGAGGGCTTCGAGGAGGTGAAGCGGGTTTGTTTGTTTGGCGGTCCACTCGGAAAGAGACTTGAGGATCACATCGCGTGGAGGCATCACGCTATCGAAGTGTAAAGAAGGCAGGTTGGCCCGCGCACGGAGCTCGCGTTTGGCCCAGTAACGGGTGCGGTAGTGGGGGGACTTTAAGTGATCGAGGAGTTGAGAAATGGAAGAACCGGCAATCTTGGGAGCTTCGGCGAGTTTGGCTCCTTTGGGAACGATGCGCCAAATGCGGCCGGCTTTGCGGTCACGGCGGGGGTCGCGGAGTGAGTATTGGGCGTGACCTTTGACGGGATTGTACCAATCGCATACGTAGCACGCGCCTTGTGGTCCGAAGCGGAGATCGACGGGGATGAAGGAAAGATTGGTGGAGAAGATGAGGTCGAATTGAAATTTTTCGGCAAAGTGATCTTCGTTTTCGGTCCAGGTATGGAACTCGATTTTGTTGGTGGCTTTGTAGCGTGCTTTGATGAAGCCGCCTTGCATTTCCTTGGGCCAGAAATCGTGGGAGATGAAGTCGTGGCCACAGGTGCCGGAGTAGGCTTGCATGCCCTTTGCGGGCGGGTGTTGGCCGGCTTCCTGAGTGAAGCCGTTACCAGATTTGGGGACGCGGGGGTAGGCGGGGTTGGTCGCGTGGAAGGTCGAGGCGAAGACGGGGTGCGAGGCGACATGGTTGCCCCAGGGATCGAAGGTCACGCCCCAGGGATTGGTGTTGGGGTAGGAGCCGAAGGCGGTGAGCTTTTTGGTGGAGGGGTGGTAGAGGAACCAGGAGGAGTTTTTGGCGCGAATGGGGCCGTAAGCTGTTTCGGTTTGGGTGTTGTGGAAGATGGATTCACGGAACAGGAGATCGCCGCCGGGCGTCCAGGTGAAGTCGTGGAGGGCGTGGTGGGAGTCCTCGCAACCGAAGCCGGTGAAGACGATCTCGCGAGTGTCCATTTTTCCGTCGCCATCAACATCGGAAAGGTGGGTGAGGTGCGGCTCTTCGGAACAATAGACGCCGCCGTTGCCATCGAGCACGAATGAGAGCGGGATATGGAGGTCGTCGGCCCAAGTGGTGCACTTGTCGGCTTTGCCATCCTGATCGGTGTCTTCCAGGATGATGATCTTATCGCATGGTTTCTGACCGGGATAGATGTGCGGGTAGGTGACGGAGGTGGAGACCCAGAGGCGGCCGCGTTCGTCCCAGCGCATTTGGATGGGGCAGGCCATTTCGGGGAAATCTTCTTCGGATGCGAAGCAGTTGACCTCGAAACGGGGATCGACCTTGAAAGCTGCTTTTTCATCGGCGACGGAGAGGAACTTGTTGGCTCCACGGGAGAGGAGGACGTCGTCGAGTTTGGGAATGTTGGAGTCGTCAGGCTGGACGAGTTTTCCGGTGGAGGCGGTGGTGTGAATCGCCGTGTCGCGATTTTCGACCATGAAGTCGAAGTTCCTCATCGCGGGGAGAAAGTCGAGGTAGCCGTAGGATTTGTTGCGACCGCCGGTGTAGTAGAAGGTGTTGAGTGGACGGTAGCGATAGAAGAATTGGGAGGCTTTATCGACGACGAGTTTACGGAGGTCTTCGTTGATGACGGTGGGGTCTTTTTGGAAGAGGGATTTGAAGGCAGCGTTGGAGAAGCGAAGATGGCCGTGGGCGTTGTGCTGGTGTCCATCGATGGTTCGGGTGATGCGACGGCTGGCAACGATGTTAATTTTAGTGGGCTCGAAGACGTCGACGAAGCCGATCTTGTGTTTGGCAGCGCCTTCGGCAAGGGCGGCGGTATAAAGTGAGAGGTTGGCGTTGTTAGCGGTGCCAGCTTTGACTTGGGCAATATCCTCGTTGGCAGCAGGTGAGAGGAGGACAATCCGGGGAGCGGTCTTGCCGTTGTAGGCTTGTGACTTGAGATGGGTCAGGAACGTGTCGAGGCGCTCTTTGAAGGCGGGGAGGCCTTCTTTGCCGGCGAACGATTCATTGAAGCCGTAGGCCGCGATAATGACGTCGGCTTTGAAGTAGGCGAGGTGTTGGTCGAGGTCGCCGAAGTTGTCGGGACGCGGCATCAGGTCCACTTCGTCGGCAGGCCAGGCGAGGTTGCGGACCGTGAGTTTGTGATTTGAGTGATGCTGGTGGAGGAGAGTTTCGAGATGTCCGAAGCGACGTTCGGCATCGAGAAGGAGGTTGCCGATGAGGGCAATGCGCGTGCCGGGCTCAAGCTTGAGGGGCAGGGTGGTGGTAACAGGTGCAGCGGTCTTGGGGCGCGGCGAGGTCTTGAGGTTAATATAGTAATTCGCCAGCTTCGGGTCCTTTTTTGGAGAGGGCCTTTTTACCTCGGTGTTCTTGGCGTCCTTCTTTTTTACTTCCCCGCTTTTTTTTTAGGCATGATGGGCGACTTTATGTCGGCCAGGTCGGAGGGCTTCACGCCTTTGACTTCACCACCGAAGCTGAACGAGCTGGGTTTGTAGTCTCCCATGAAATCGATTTTGGAATCGGCCTTGATGTCCTTTTCCATGCCGGCGGCCCAGTAGATGCCGTTAAGAATGAGGCGGCGGTAGTTAGGGTCGAGAATGTCTTGCGAGGCGCCTTGCGTGGAGTGGAAGACGCGGGCTTTTTTGCCGGACTTGGATTTATATTCACGCGTCCAGGTGGAGGGGCTGGGCTTCTTGGTTTCGTCGGCCGGGGAATCCTTGGTCATGCCATTGAGAGGCTGGCTTTCAGTGAGGACGGTGAAGGTGTCATCGGGGATGCCAACATAGGCACCTGCCATAGTGAGGGCGTTGTCAGCGACTCCGGTGAGGATGACGTTGCTCTTTTGCGCGGGAAGAATCTGAATGCGGGTGGCTTGCTTGTGGTTTCTGCCGTAGTGTCCAACCCAAGTGTTTCCGAGAACCTGGTGGCCGAAGCCTTTTTCGAATTCCTTGCCCTTATACTGGAAGCTGTAGTGGGAGTATTTTTTGCCTGCAGGGATTTTGAAGGCGTGGGAGGATGTCCGGAGTCCAACGACGGGACCGCCGCGATCGACGTAGTCGGCGATGTGTTTCATCTGGTCATCGGGGAGATCGAGGAAGCGGGCGAAGATGACCATGAGATCGGCTGTCTTGAGGGCTTCGAGACCGTCGATGTTGGAGGCGCCGGCTTTGATAAACCCCTTCTCATCAACTCCGAAGCAAACGGTGGTTTTGAAACCGTGGTGCTCGGCGAGGATGCGGGCAAGAGCGGGGCAGGTTTCCTCGGTGCGATACTCGTGGTCAGAGGCGACGAAGACGATGTGCTTTCCTTTGCCGGGGCCGGAAGATCCTTCGTAAACGACTGGATTTGCCAGCGCGATTGAAAATGAGAGGAGAGAGGAGAGAGCGATCAGGATGAACTTCATGAGTTTGAGAGTAGCTGGGATCTTATTGGGGAGTTGGACAATACGAGTCGATTGTTGCCAATCATTCCAGAGAATGTGCATTTTTTTGAGCTGATCAGTTTGAATGGAGAAAATTTGCGATATTGTTGGAGAATGTTTCGAAAGGGAGAGGGAGCGAAAACTCTCCCAGTCAATCAGGTCGCGCAGTTTTAAAATGCCGACGATGCGTTGGGTCGCCGCTTTTTGATGATCCAACTGGGGGAAAGGGAGTCTGAGAGATAGTCCTATTTGATTAGGATGGTTTTGAGAAATTTGACCGTTTCAGGGGCGATGAGATTATATCCCTCGTTGTTGGGATGACGGTCTTGTTACCACTGCCTGATGTGGCCAAAGAGGGGATCGAATGAAGAGTCATCCGGAAGGACGATCTCCATTACGATCCGGTTCTGCTAGAGGTTGGTTAGGCGAGTTTATAATGAGCGGCCCACTCTTTTCTGGGAGTGGGGCCGGAGAGGAGGGCATTGGCCTGGTCATTGCCGGTGAATTTTCTGGTCTTGGGATCGAACTGGAGGTCGGTGTTGAGAAACTCGGCGATCATGCCGAGATTGAGGACCTGGGTGAGCGATCCACCAACGCTGAAGGGCGATTCGGTTTTGCCATTTCCCATGGAGGCTTGGACGAAGCTTTCCATGTGGTCAAACTCAGGGCCTTTAGTATCAAGGGCGGCTTTGAGGTCGTTCCGCTTTTTGGAAGAGATCAGCTTCGATGGACTGGAGTGGGAGTTGCGGTGGACGAGATAGTCTTCCTGTTTGCGGTGGAGAAGAGTTCCGGCACCGCCTAGGTTGGGGGCCTTTTTATCGCCGAGGTATTTTTCATCGATCTTGGAGACGAAGTCACCGCCGGCTTTCCAGACCAAATGAACGGGAGGTTTCTTGTCGCCGCGGCCGGGGAAATCGAACTCAATATGAGAGCTGAGGGGAAAGCTGATTTGATTGTAATCGGCGAGAGCTTTGGGAGAGATTTTGGTGGGGAAACCGAGCTTCAAATAATGGTGGATAAAGTCGATGATGTGGCAGCCCCAGTCGCCGAACATTCCACCGCCATAGAGGTGGAAGCCGCGCCAATCGAAGGGGTGGAAGAGGCTGTTGAAGTCCTTCATTTCCTGCGGCCCACACCAGAGGTCCCAGGATTTAAGGGATTCGGGAATGGGTTGGGTTTTTGGGTAACCTTTGATGCGTTTTTTGGCATCCATGAACCAGAGTCCAGCGCTTTTCCAAGCTTCGATTTTGACGATGTCATCAACCACTCCGGCGGCGAGCATACGCTTGAATTGTTCCGAACCACCGGAGGTGTGACCTTGGTTACCCATCTGGGTGACGACGCCGAATTTTTTCTCACCGCGGATGAGAATTTCGGCTTCTTCGAAGGTATGAGTCAAGGGCTTTTCGACATAGACGTGCTTGCCGAGGGACATGGCCTGAATGGCGGCTACGAAGTGGGTGTGGTCGGGAGTGGCGATGGAGACGGCGTCGATGTCATCGCCCATCTTGTCGAGCATCTCGCGGAAGTCGTGGAAGCGTTTGGCATCGGGATGAGCCTTGAGCATCTTTGAAGCGCGGTCGTGATCGACATCGCAAAGGGCGACCGGAGTAGCGTGGCCTTTTCTAGAGAGTCCAGAAATGACGGATGCGCCCCTCCCTCCTGCTCCGATGCAGCCAAGATTAAGGCGCTGGCTGGGAGGACGCTTGGGATTGTTTTGCGCACGGGCGCTGGTGAGGTAAGCGGGAATGAAGGTGAAGCTGAGGGCGGAAGCGGCGGAGCCGGTGAGGAATTTGCGGCGGTTTGGGGAAGACGAGTATTTCATAATCTCTATGAGCTTGAAGAGGATGGAGGGGCTAGGGAATGATGAAATCGACGAAATTAGGGGGCGGAGATCGAACGGTATTCATCGGATTTCCATTTGAGTTGATGATCGAAACTCCTAACTCCTTGGTAATATTTCGATCGGTATCTCCTCGGTATTAAGAGAAGACCATCACGCGATCGACCTGATCAAGTGGTTAGAGATGTCCGTTCGCACCTTGCTGACTCGTCGTCTTTACAGAGATACGTTCACCCGCAGAGGAGACGACATCGTAGCCTGCTTGATTCACTTCGGGGACCATTTCCCCATTAGTCATCAAATCAGCTTAAAGCTCTCCAATACGTCCTTGGATTCAAAGTAGAAGTGCGCAGGTGATTAGTTAAAAAATTTGGATGATCCCAGCATTGACCTCACCGAATACCACGCGGCGAGGAAGCGCACTCCTCCGATGGTGGCGATCTGGACTTGGCGTGCTCGGATTCGAGAACTGAGTGGGGAGGCTGGCAAGCCTCGACCGAAGTTTCAGCGCGTTGACAGCCGCTTCGATTGGCTGGATGTTGATTCCGCCGCTCGACTTCATGGGATGTTACAAGATAGGGGTTTTTTAACGATGCCCAAGAGGAGGTTTAATCGTTCCTGTAGGGCACTTTTCTTGATGCAGTATTTCGAGGGTTTGGTCGCGGATTTTTTTTTTTGAGGACGGGATCGATTTTGGACGAAGTGTTACGCATGGCGGCGTAGTAGGCGGATGAGAAAGACCCGAGCAACAAGGCGAGGGCGAGGATCAACCAAACAGGTGCGATTTCAATTCGATCAGGTGAGCTTTTATTTGGTCATGTGTTTATGGAGGAGAGCGACGACTTGAGTGCGCTGTTTTTGGATCCCAGCAAGGTCGAGTTTAAGTTCGGCAGAGGTGTTGAGGAATTGGTAAAGGCCAGCGAGGGGTTCACTCCAATCGCCTGAGACAACATCGAGAGGAGTTTCGCGGCGGTGGTTACGGGCGGTGAGGGAAGCTCCGTTTTTAAGGAGGAGTTTCACGACTTCGGTGCGGCACATGAAGGCGGCAATGTGAAGGGTGGTATTGCCGTCGCGGTTGGTTTTTTTAAGGTCGCTTTTTTGTTCGAGGAAGAGGGCGATGAGAGATGGTTTGCCGTGGAAGGCGGCGCTAGCTAGGGGCGTCATTCCGTTTTCGTGATGAAGTCGGTTGATCGGGGCGCCGAGATTGAGGAGCCGTTTCACGCGGGGCAGGCTGCCGCTCTGGATGGCATTTTCGAGGTCGTTGCGGAGTTGGTCGGGGTCCTGCTGGAGGGATTTGGCAATATCTCCGGCTTTATCGGTGACGTGGAAGATGAAGTCATTGCTGAAGTGTCCGTGGGCATTTTGGACCTGAAGGAAATGGAGTCCGTTGGGCGGAAGGGAGTCGAGTTCGATGGAGATGGTTTCTTCTTCACCTTTCCTGATGATGGCGGGAACACGTCGTCCGTTGACGATGACGTGGGCCTCTTCGGTGACGTGGCGCGCGTTGAAGGTCATTGTTTTTTGACCGTCGGCGAGGATGGGGAAGTGTTGTCGGCCACTTTGTTCGTGAAGGGGGCTGAGGGTCCAGAGGGCGGGTTGGGGAAAATCGAATCCGGCTCGTGCTCCGTGACGGGCGGTGAAGGTGCCTAGGAAGGTTCCATCCTTGGCAAGATCGAGGAGTTGCTCGCGGGTGAAGTGGCGGCGTTCACCATCGACTTGGATGTAGTGGTCGTCCTGAAACTGAAGGGTGAGAGAGGTGGGCTCCTTTTGGTCGAGGAAGAGGGCGTCGACTTGAAGGACGATGGCTCCTTCCCTAGCAGAGGATTCGAGGGCTGGGAGGAGGTCGCGAGTGAGGGGGTGGTCAACGGTTTTTTGTTCTAGGGTGAGTTGTCGGGCGAAGGAGCCGGAGGATCCGGTGCTGCCTTCGAGGACCATTTCCCAGATGGGATCAAAGCGGGGTTTACTGCGCCAGGAGAGGCGCCAGAGGTCTTTTTCAGGGATACCCTTTTCGGCAATGTGGCGGTAAAAGTCGAAGTCGATGATGTTGAGTCGGCCTTGCGGGAGGATCAGGAAGCGGTCGTTTGCGCCGCGAAAGGTAGGGACGTCCATGCCGGTGCCGGGAGTGTTGGTGCTGACCAAAAAGGGCATGCGGTGGCAGTCGCCGCAGACATTGGGTTGGGGTTTACCTTCGTGGTTTCCTTTGAGGTGGAAGAGTTCGAAGCCGTCCTTGGCGCGTTTGGAGAGGACGTTGGTATAGGCTCGCTTTTGGGCGGGAGGATAGGGAACACTGAGGAGAAACTGGGTGATGTAATAGCGATCGTTTCTGTCAAGAAGGTCGCCACGTCCAACGGAACTGCCTACGAGAGCCATGGTCGAGCTCAGGGCGCTGTTGACGAGAAGGCGCATGCCGTTTTCGGGTGTTTGTGCGTCGTCATTTGGTGGAGTGTGACCTCGGACGTTTGCGCTATTATTTCCCCCGTATGGATCGCCGGGAATGCCATCCCAGTGGAAGGGGGCGGTGTCTTGGAGTCCGCGAAGTGGCATGGTGGAACGAGGTTGGATTTGGTTTCCGCCCGAGACGATGGGGGTATCCAGGACCCAGAGGAGTTGATCGGTATGGCCGTCGGGATGGCAGCTGGCGCAGGAAAAGGTTTTGGTGGAGGAGGCATTGGCGTTGTTAAAGGCAACACGTCCTTGTTTGAAGGGGGGAGGAGTGGGATCGTCGAGAGGGATGATGGACTGGATGACAGGACGGGCTCGGTCGGTCAGGTCGACGAGGGAGACGGAGTTGGCAACGGCATTAAAAACCCAGGCTCGGGCGGGAGTGCCATCCGCTTTTGATTGCAGTGCAATGCCCCGCGGGACGGAGCCGACTTGGACTTGGCCGAGGAGTTCGCCAGTGGTGGCATCGACTGTGAAGAGCTTGTCGGAGCCGGCCGCAGTGGCGACGAGGGTTTTGTCGTCGGGGCTGAGTTCGACGGCGAAGGGGGTGGCAAAGGCTTGCCCGGGCTTGGGATGAACCGGAGGGAGAGGCTCGAGGTCGATGAAGTGAGGTTTTTTAGCAGCGTTCTTTTGGAATTCAACGCGGGTAATTTGATTCAGGAAGGCGCGGTTTTCGAGTTCGGCGAGGCCGTGTTTTTTAGTGCCGGAGCGACCATTGACGTCATTACGAGCGTCGGTTTGAGCAATAAAAACGGTGCCTTTTGAATCGACGGTGAGGCCGTAGAGAAGGGTGCCTAGGGTGTCGACGGTTTCGATGAGACGGTCGGTTTCGGTGTCGAAAACGAAGAGGTCTTTGTCGGGGACGCGCGGATGTTTGATGATGTCGAGAACGTGGCCGAGTGAGAGGACGTTGTTGTGGGCAATGGAGTGTTGGTGGGCATCGAAGGTGACGAGGTCGCCGTCGATTTTGTAGCCACCTGAGAGTTGCGTTTTGTTGTTGGATTCAAAGGGTATGACGTAAAGTTTGCCGTGACGCACGGTGAGCGCGCGCGGGTCCTGGGCGGGAATACTTAGGTGTTTTGTGACGAGGCGGGAGGCGACGTCGATAACGGCAATCTTGTTTTCGGAGGAGAGCGCGACGTAGGCCTTTTGATTATTGGCGAAGGCGATGCCGACGGGTTCGTCAAAGCGAGTGGCGCGTTTTTCGAGGTCAAGGTCCTGAACGGTTGCGATGACGTGAAGGTGGGTGGGGCTGGTGGGATCGGTGTCGATCACGCTGATGGAGTCGGAAATATGATTACTGATCCAGGCTTCGCGGCCATCGGGTCGGATTGCGATACTCACCGGGTCAATGCCAACGGGGATGCGCTTTAAAAAGCGACCGGTTGTTGTGTCAATGACATCGACGGTGTCAGCAGGGGTGTTGACGACAAAGAGATGGTCCCGATGGAGGGTGATGGGGCGGAAGTGGGGGCTCAGAAATGAGGGGTTGCCAATCTTGGCGGGAGGCTTTGGTTGGGAGCTCTTAGCCGTCGAGCGGGTTGGTTTTTCCTGACCAGGAAGGAGCCAGATGCCAAGCAAGGAGAGGGAGAAGAGGAGCGAGCCAAGGAAAAGACTTTTCATGTGAAAATGCGGTTACTTTCCGCCGGTGATTTTTTGGACAGATTTTTCAGGGAGGTTCGCGTTGGAGAGCCATTCCTGGGCAGCTTCCCGATCCTTACGGTAGAAAACCCGGCCGGTGTCGATGAGAGCGCTGCCCCGGGCCACGGGATCGGAAATACTGGTGGCCCACTCGACGCCGATGGCGGGGTCATCGTGGACGACGCGGGTGGCGTAGCCATAAGTGGCAGCATCGCGATCGGCGGCGGGGACGGAGGCGATGGCGGCGGCGGCTTCTTCAGGGCTGCGCCCGGCCCAGTGGTGGAAGGAGCTGCCGATCGCGTGGTTTTTGCCGTCGCCCTGGGGAAGGTCGATGGCCCACTCGACGGTGCTGGCAGGATCTTCTTTAGCATATTCTCCGGCGAGGCGCTCAAAGGCTTGGTTTTGAAGGGTTCCTTCTGGGATGTTTGCGGCCCAGTCGGTTGCTTCCTCCCGATCACCGGAGCGAAGGACAGCGGAGGCGGCGATGTGAATCATTTTGGGGGCTTCTTTATCTCCGTTTTTAAAGCGCTCGGCGGCGAACTTGGCGGCCAGTTGGGGATCGGTATCAGCGAGGCCGAAGGCGGCGCCCCATTTCATATGAGTTCCGCTGCTTTGCTCTTCCGGAGTGAGCTGGTTGAAGTAGGCGAGAGCAGAGGTGGGATCACTGGCGGCCCAGCCAGCGAGGGAGGCGGCCATGTCGCGTTTTGGAGTATCCTTTCCGTGCGTGATAGCTTCCTTTCCGGCGATGGCGCCCCAAGCGTAGTGAAATTCGCGGAATTCGGCCGAGTCCTGGGGGAGGTGAGCGATGTTTTCACGCATGAGGCGGGCATTTTCGGGCGTGAGGTTTTTGAGCATTTCCGAGAAGGCAAGGCGGCGCTCGATGGGGCCTTTGGCGATGCGGAATACTTCGCCGAGTTCCGTGATGTCAGCGTCGGTGAATGAAGTTAAAGGTGACTGGGATGAGGACCTGTGGGAGGACGATTTGGTGTCGGTCGGTCCTCTTTCTTCCGGAGATCCATCCTTGGAGACCCGACGGTTTGAAAGTTGGGAGGGAGATGTCTGTGACTTCGAGGTGGTTCCTGCGTGGTCCGCTTGGTTGAGCCGGGATCCGACGACGAAGGCAGTGAGGGCGACGAGGGCCCAGATGAGGTGGGAGAGGATATTTTTTTTCATGGGAGACTGTTAGGGTTACTCGTTGGATTGAAAGTTGTTTTCAAGGGCCCATTGATGAGCGGTTTCCGGATCTTGATTGGTCCAGGTGGCAAAGGTGCGTCTGGTGATCTCGTTGCGTAAGACGGGTGCTGAGATTTTTTGAGTCCATTTGATCGCGGTGCGGGGATCAAACTCGACGGCCGCGATGGCGAGTCCGGCGATGGCTTGATCTTTTCCTGGGCCGTTGGGTTGGTTTTGAATCCAGTCAGAGGCCGCTTCAGGTTGCTGGGTGGTCCAGTTCCAAAGAGTCTTCGCGAGAGCGGAATCTCGTTGTGTTGATCTGGGTTTTGCGGCGAGCCAGTTGGTCGCCCCGGCGGGGTCGCGTCGTGACCATTGCGAGGCGACGAGCTCAAAGTGGGTGGGGTCGCTTTGCTGATCGAGAAATCGTGCGGCGTTGGCTGGGTCGGTTTCAGTCCAGGATTTGAGAGCAATGGCGGTGGGGTTGTCTCTTTCTTCCGGATTGAGTTGGATGGTCCAAGCTAGGGCTTCTTTGGGTGAGTGCCGGGCCCAGGATCCGGCGATTTCTCCGAGGACGTGGTCGCGGGCCTCGCCGGGTTCAAGGGTGAGGGCAAGGCTGGCGGCCTTTTGAGGGTTGGTGGCGGCGATGGTGCCCAGAATGCCTGAGTAGGCCCCGGCTTTTTGCTGGTCGGCGAGGGTATGCGCCCATTCAAGAGCGGTGCCGAAGTCCTGTCGGGCCCATTCCTTGGTGATGGTGCCGGCCAGAACATGGCCGATCACAGGGTAGAAAGCTTGTGAGTTGGATGGAGAGGTGAGCCAGTCGGCTGCACGTTGTGGGTTGAGCGAGGCGAGAGCGGCAAGGACGCTGAGGGAGTGGCCACGTTCGAGGGAGAAGTTGGCAATGTCGAGGGAGGCAAAAGCGGCCTCGGGATCCGCTTTGGCCCATCGGGTGAGGAGAAGGTGGGTGAGCATCTTGGACTCACTGTCCCATTCGGGGGTCTTTTGGCGGAGGAGATCGAGAGCTTCCGGAATGCGATGGATCGAGAGGTGAATGGAGTAACGCTGAATCAGGTGGAGCCGCTCGGCGGGATCCGGGTTGGCAAAGATGGCGAGAAGGTCTGATTCGTCGCCTGTGACGGACCGGGCGGAAGATTTACTGGATCTACGAGAGGAGGGTAGAGCAGTCGTCGGTGGGTGGGATGATGAATTGCGGTCCGATTCGAGGCTATTGATCTTGATTTGCTGGGTAGTGACAGCAGCGACGCCAATGGCGAGGGCGCTGAAGGTGAGGAAATGGACTTTTAAGAAAGTGGAGATTCCGGATGCGGCTGGAAGGACGGGTAAGGAGGTCGCAATAGAGGAGGCGAGCGAGGCTGGAGCGGGGCTGACTGCGTTTGAGGGGAGGGCACTGGCGAGAAGTGCGGAGGTGGTGGTGATGCCCCGGTTGGATAGAATGGCGCGGAGTTTCTCGAGGGCACGGGTGGTACGCATGCGCGCGGCGTCCTCTTTGATACCAAGTTTCCGGGCGATCTGCGGGTGGGTTTGGTTGTCGTAGAAACGAAGAAGAACGAGGGATCGGTCGTTTTCCGGGAGCTCGTTGATGGCGCCATCGATTTCGGGTGCAAGTTGGGGCCATGGGTCGGGGGTGATTTTCATGGTATTGAGGGAAGCTGCGGTTTGTTCCCGTTGTTGGCGGCGGACCTCGGAGCGAACGTGATCCACGGAGGCACTGTGTGTTTCGCGGTGGAACCAGGCGGTGAGGGGAAGGGTGGAAGGAATGTTTGGGGCCTTTTTGATGAGCCGTAGGAAGACGGTCTGGGAGATGTCGCGGGCTGCTTCGTCATTAGCAGTAATGCGCCGGGCGACTGAGAGGACGAGGGGGAGGAACCGCTCGATGAGCGTAGTGAGGGCGCCACCTGATGGGTGGCGCAGGTGCTGCTTCAGAAGTTGGTGGTCGCTGGATAACACGAATTACTGGGAGATCGATGCAGGGTGTATAAACCGAACAAGTTTTTGGAGGAAAAAATGCTGTTCGCTTTTTCAGGATTGGACCAATCATAGTAAAAAAGAATTATGGGAATGCAAAGGTATCATTTTTTGGATGGTCTCAGGGGCGCGGCGATGCTTTTGGGCTTGGTGCTGCACGGGGTGTTGTCTTTTGCGGGGATTCCGATTTGGCCGGCGGAGGATGTCAGATCGGCGCCGGAGGTGATTTATCCGGTGATCGATTGGATTCATGGATTCCGGATGCAGTTGTTTTTTTTAGTGAGTGGATTTTTTACGGCGATGATGTGGAAGAAGCGCGGATTGGGTGGTTTGGTGAAGCAAAGGTTGTTGAGGATTGGGTTGCCGCTGGCGGTGGGAGTGGTGGTGGTATTTCCGGCGATGATTGCGCTGGGAATCTGGGGAGGGCAAGTGAAGGCCGAGCGAGGGGAAGTTGCTCAGGTTGGGGGGAGTGGATTATTTGGAGAGGTGATCGAGGGGGATGTGGAGAGAGTTCGTGCTTTGTTAGAGAAGGGCGGGGATGCCAACGAGAAGGACCATAACGGCACTCCCTTGCTTCATGAGGCATCGATCGCAGACAACGGAGAGATGGTTGAGGTGTTGTTAGCAAAGGGGGCCGAGCTTGATGGCCGGGGAGGGGATGGAGGCACGGCTTTGTCGGCGGCCTGTTTTTTCGGACGGGAGGAGGCGGCGATGGTTTTGCTAAAAGCAGGTGCTGATGTTTCGGCACAGGATTGGCGGGGGATATCGGTGATGGAGGCCACGACTACGGATTTTGAAATCGTGAAGGCGATCGGCGGAGCGTTTCAGATTGAGGTGGAGGAGTCGCATCGGGAAGCGCGGGAGAGATTAGTGATCGCGCTGGCCGAGAGAGGAGCTGATACGACGGGTGAGCGTGGGTTGGGGTGGTACCGTAAGGGGATGGAGTTCCCGGTGTTTTATCATCTCTGGTTTCTTTATGACCTGCTGTGGTTGTTGTTGGTTTTTGTCCCGGTGGCGTTGGTGGCGAATCGGTTGGGTTGGAGGTTGCCAGATGGCTTGATTGGGGTGCCGGGATGTTTGCTTTGGCTGGTGCCGCTCACTTGGTGGATGCAGTCGTTCATGCCGGGACAATTTGGGCCGGGAACATCGACCGGAATTTTTCCATGGCCTCAAAAGCTGGGGTATTATGCGGTCTTCTTTTTCTTTGGGGCGATGAGTTTTGGGCGGGGTTTTTGGGAGGAGAAAGTAGGACGGATTTGGTGGGGATGGTTCCTAGTCTCACTGCCTCTTTTCTTTTGGGGGAGGAGTTTGGTGAAGGATGATTTGATTTTTGGGGCCCTCCTTGCAAGTGGATTTTCGTGGGTCACGATTGTCGGAATGATGGGGCTATTCCGGAGGTTCTTGAATGAGGGGAGGCCGGTGGTACGGTATTTTTCGGACTCGTCTTATTGGCTCTATGTGGCGCATCTCCCCTTGATGATTGTGGTGCAAATTTTGATCAGCGCCTGGGAGGCGCCTTTGCTTTTGAAACTTGTGATTGTGATCACAAGTGTGACCGCGATCTTGTTGGCTGTCTACGAATGGACTGTGCGCTACACGTGGGTGGGTGCGATTTTGAATGGTCGTAAAATACGCGTGCCGTCGCCGCTGCCGGTAGAAAAAAGAACGATTTGAAGTAATGGCGGTTTTGTGTGAGTCTCTGAACAGATGAAATTTTTTACTTTCCTTTCTGTTGGCTTAATGGGCTCTCCGGTTTTTGGGGCTTTGGAATTCAGGGATACAGAGGGGAAGCACCTTGATGTGGTGTCGGATGGTAAGGTCGTGGTGCGCTACATGTATGAGCACGATACCTCGACGAAGGAGACGCATCACAAGACTTATAAGCCTTATCTGCACGTCTTCGATGCGGAGGGGAAGAAGCCGATTACGAAGGGGGCGGGTGGACAGTTTACCCACCATCGCGGGATTTTTATTGGTTGGAGTAAAATTCAGGCGAATGGGAAAAGCTACGATCGCTGGCACATGAAAGGCGGCGACATTGTGCATCAGAAGTTTACCAAGCAGGAGGTGAAGAATGGTTCTGCTGTTTTCACGTCGCGCACTCACTGGATGGACGAGAAGAAGACGGCGTTTCTCGAAGAGGCGAGGACCTTTACGATTACGGAAAGCGTGCATGGTGGACGGGTGATGGTCGACCTTCATACGAAGCTTAGTCCTGTGAGTGGTAATGTCTTTCTAAAGGGCGACCCTGAGCATGCGGGGGTGCAATATCGCCCGGCTGATAAAGTTGATACGAAGAAGACGAAGTATCTTTTTCCGAATGGAGTGACGAAGGTAAACGGGGTGAAGGATTTGCCTTGGGCTGCTGAGAATTATACTTTGGATGGGCAAGAGTATGGTGTCGTTCACATGAATGCGGCGTCGAACCCGAAGGGGACGGTTTATTCGGCTTACCGCGACTACGGGCGCTTTGGAGCGTTTTTCCAGAAGGAGATTAAGCAGGGTGAATCGCTCGTAGTGAACTATGGATTTCTGATTCTTGATGGGAAGCTACCTGAAGGCGACAAGCTACAAAAGGTTTGGGATACTTGGTCGAAGTAGGAGATTGAGGCAAAGTAAAAAGTGATTTTTTGAACGCTAATCGCGCAAATCTTAGCGAGTTGTAGAGGTGCTTCCTTCTGCGGCGGACACGTGGTTGCGAAGGGTTTTGAACCACGCATTTTTCCAGGGTTGTGCTGGATCCGTTGGGATCTTTAAAGCGATGGTTATCGCGGGAGAAGGAGAAGCGAACCGATCACTCGGCCTTCTCCGCAATCTCGATGTTGCGGAAGGAGATGGCCATGTTTTTTCCGCCATGGAGCTGTAGGCCGAGTGGGCCCTTTTCGATGGCGGTTTTCGAGGTGTAGGTGATCCCTTCGACACCGTTGAGCCAGGTTTTGTAGGTGTTTCCTGTGACTTCGATTTTGAGGGTGTTCCAGTCCTTGGGTTTCACGGCTGCGATCGCTTCTTTTCCTTCGACGGGGTAGCCCTTTCCGGGAATGTAAGGGGAGGCGGTGAGGTCGCGCTTGAGGGAGCCGGAGATTCCGATCTGGATTTGATCGTGGGCCTTCTTGAGCATAACGCCGGAGTCGATGGTGCCTTCTCCGTTTTTGTATTCGAGGGTGAGGGTGAAGTCGGTAAAGTCTTTCTTGGTCCAGAGGACTGAGCCTGCTTTTTTGGGTCCGGACTTGCAGTGGATGACGCCTTTTTTGACAGTCCAGTGTTCTGCTTTGCTTTTGGAGTCGATGCGCCAGTTGGAGAGGTCTTTTCCGTTGAAGAGAGGCTCGGCATGGAGGAGGGAGGAGAGGAGGATGAAGAGGGTTGGGATGCGCATAGTGGTAGGTCTACGGATTTTCTTGAGCTATTCCTTCAAGGAGCTTGGACTGTTTGATGAATGAGATTCGATGAACTCTTCCATGTCCTTTTTCTGATTGTTTGAGAGTTTGCGGATTTTAAATGACGTCGTGTTGGAACCTCATTTTATTTCTTCGGCATGAAGGTGACCTTGCGATCGTTGGAAAGGTTCTTGCCTGGAGTGGAACGGCCTTGGTTGACTTGTGTTTCCAAGAGGGCGAGGAGGGCTTTCACTTTGTCGGGTTTTTTTGCGACTAGGTTGGTTTTCTCTCCGAGGTCGGTTTTAAGGTTGAAGAGTTGCATGGCGGGGAGGCCTTGCTTTTTGGCTTGGGCTTCCTTGGGGGCGCTCCAGCCACCGCTGCCGCTTGCGAGGCAGAGTTTCCAATCGCCTTCGCGGATGGCGAAGTGGCCGCTGATGGAGTGGCTGATGATATTCTTACGGTCGGTGTCGCCTTTTTCGGAGAGGAGGGGCCAGAGGGAGAAGCCGTCTTCGCCGCCGAGGGGTTTGCGTGGTTGGTCGGTGATGTCCTGGAGGGTGGTGTAGAGATCCGTGAGGCAGGCAAGGGAGTTGGTGGTGCGGTCGCCTTTGATGCTGCCAGGCCAGCGGAAGATGAGGGGGACGCGGTGGCCGCCTTCGTAAATGTCGGCTTTATGGCCGCGATATTTTCCGCTGGGGCTGTGATTAAATTTTGCGAGCGCGTCGAAGTTGCCTTCCGGAGAGCAGCCGTTATCGCTCGTGAAAATGAGGAGAGTGTTGTCATCGACTCCGTTCTTTTTCAAAGCAGCCATGAGTTGTCCCATGTGGTGGTCCATTTGCATGACAAAGTCGGCGTAGGGGTTCATCTTGCTGGCTCCTTTAAAAGGAGGGACGGGGACGATGGGAGTGTGGGGTGCGGGGAGGGGGAGGTAGATGAAGAAGGGTTGGTCTTCTTTGACGCGTTCTTCGATGCGGGTGATTGCTTTTTGGAAGAGGTGGGGGAGGACTTGTTCGATTTCGAAGTCGGGTGCGATGGGGCCTTTACGGTACCAACCGTAGGGGTCTTGTTTTTTTGTGACTCCTTCCTCGCGGATGGGGATAGCGGTGGGCTTACCGGTGTCGACCCAGACGTAGGGTGCCATGTCGAGCGAGCCGCAGTGGCCGTAGTATTGATCGAAGCCGTTGATATCGGGGCCGTTTTTGACGGGCTTGGCGAAGTCGATTTTCTTACCGTCTTTGGTCCAGTCCCATCCGAGGTGCCATTTTCCGATCATGGAGGTGTGGTAGCCGGCTTCTTTTAAAAGGTGGCCGAGGGTGGGGCGGTCGGCGGGGATGAGGTGGTTGCTGGTTCCGGAGAGGACACCGCGGGCAAGTCGGGAGCGCCAGTTGTAGCGGCCGGTAAGGAGTCCGTATCGGGTGGGGGTGCAGACGGAGCTGGGTGTGTGGGCGTCGAGGAAGGTGACACCTTGGTCAGCCATCTTTTGGAGATGAGGAGTCTTGATCTTACAATCGGGATTAGTGGGCGAGACGTCGCCGATACCGAGGTCGTCGGCCATCACGATGATGACGTTTGGCTTGGCGGAAAGGAGGCCGAGGGAGGCAGAGAGAAGAGCGAGGGTGAGGAGTTTCATGAGATGATTTTTTAAATTAAATGACGGCGAAGGCGATCCGGCGAGGAGAAAGCTATTAGGAGCTTTGTTTTTGAAGGGTCATTTTTTCCCAATGAACCCCGTGGTCAGGCCGGTGCCCAGTAGAGTAACGGCCATGCCGGCGATCATTTGATTGGTGACGTCTTCATTTAGGAAGAGCCAGCCCCAGAAGATGCCGAAGAAGGGGATCAGGAAGGTGACGGAGGTGGCTGCGGTCGCTCCGGTTCGCTTGATGAGGCGGAAAAAGAGGACGAAGGCGAGTGCGGTGCAAAGAAGGGCCAAGGCGGTGGCGCTCAGCCAGCTTTGGGTGGTGGGGACGCTGTTGGGTAGATGGGCCAGGGCGAAGGGGGTAAGGACAAGTCCGGCACCCAGAAGGCTGCCCGATGAGGCGATGAGGGGAGGGACGTTGTGGAGTCTGCTTTTGATCCAGATGGCACCGAAACCGTAGAAGATACAGGCGACGATACAAGCGGCGATGGGCCAGCCGCGGCCTTGGTTGTGGAACTCGAGTTTTCCCCAGACGAGAATGACGACTCCGAGGATGCCCAATGCGAGACCGAAAAACTGAGAGGTTCGAAGGCGCTCGCCCAGCCAAATGGAGGCGAAGAGGGCGCTGAAGACCGGAACACTGGAGTTCATTAAGGAGGTGAATCCCGCGCTGAGAGTGAGGGTGGCGTAGGAGAGGAGGATGAAGGAGATGCCGGAGCCGAAGGCGCCACTAATGAGGAGCTGCCACCAGTGGTCGCGGGCGATCTGGCGGGCCTCTTTACTCAGAAAGATCGGGGAAAGGGCGAGACCGGCCAGCCCCATGCGGAAGGCGATGAGCGGGACGGGGCCGAAGCCCGGCGCGGAGATGCGCATGAACAAGAAAGAGGCACCCCAGATCGCTGCTAGGAAGAGGAGGATGAAAAAATCAGCGATCCGCACGATTGTGGGGTCGGTTGTTAGAGGGACTTTGTCAAGAGGATCGTAATTGAGGCGGCATGCAAAACGGGAACGAGCAGTGAACAGGTTCCGGTGCTCCGGACGAAGAAGTATTTTCTGATCACAGTGGGTGATCCTGGCAATCCTTGTGCCTCATCGCAGCAGAGAATTAGCTCACTCGGGCATGTGCTTCAGGCAGAATTGCAACTGGAGTTCCAGCCAGTTTTTTCCCTGAGGAACTTTTGGAATGGTGTTTCGTTCGCCTCCATAGGCGACGCAGGGAATGCCAACTTCCTTCGCTTTGTCTCTCAGTAAAATTGCTTCGCTGGGTGGGTGAATCCGATCCTTGGGGGAGGCGTTCGAGTAAATGAAGAGGGGGGCCTCGCCTTTATCCATGTACCGTAGCGCAAACTCCTGGGTCCCGATGGGCTGCATGACGCTCATGACGACTGCAGGACGTGAACTTTGATGCGCGACGATGTCTTTTGCTTTGGGGTCGGCAAAATCATCGTGATAACCCAAGAACTCGCTAATGAGGGCGCCGGCTGAAACGCCACTGCAGCAGAGGCGTTTTGGGTCGAGGTTCCATTCTTTAGATTTGGAACGGATGAACTGGACTGAACGGGCGCAGTGCATGGCAATTTCAAGGTAATCCATGTCCTTGCCGAGAAAAGGATAGTTGCAGCACACCACGGCGAAGCCTGCTTTTCGATACGAATCCATGGTGGCTTTCCGGTGCTTCTCCAGTTGGTTTTTGTCGCCTGATCGAAATCCACCTCCATGAAACCAAACGAAAACTGGAGCGGGTTTATCTCCCTTTAGCGCAGGCCAGAAGTCGAGTACGTTGCGCTCGTGCTTGGTGTCATATTTGACGTCGCGTTTTGGATCGCCCGCTTTGGCGAAGCTTGGTGCTACGAGCGCAAGGCTGAGCAGGAAAATGGAAAGGGAGCTTTTTGACATGGTGATGATCCTTGAAGGAATCGTCTTTTGATCAAGGATAAATGATGGGTTCCTTCGTAAGCTGCTGACGAATAGGAGCAAGAGATTCAAAGTGGAGAGATGCTTTTCGTGGGAAATTCAGCTTGTTGGGGATTGCGGGTGAGGGGTAGTCATTTTTTAAATGAAGCGGAACCAATTTCCTTTTTTGCCTTAGGTGCTGGTCTCGGTGCGACAAGTGTCAGCGGAGCTGAGCAGGATACTCCGGATTCGTTGTCTGGATGGGCTGCGAAGTATCGCTTCACTGTTGTCGATAACAGAGACGTGGTTTCGATGGACGGAAGGATGTCAAACGACCAATTGGCGAAGGGCTTGCAAGAGCTGGCCCAGTTGGCCGACTCGCCCATGCGTGCCGATGGCAATCATCTACTGGGAGCCTCCGGGGAACGACTTTTTCAGGTTCTTCTCAGGCAACGGTAACGACCATCTGGTTCTGCTGAAACGGTGAGGCGAAAAGGATTTGCTGGAATCCGTTTTTGTCGCTCAGTTGGTATGTCCCTTGATCGACGGGGGAGTTAGAATTGTGAAGGAAGATGAGGGCGAAGAATTCCAGATTACGTAGTCCTTCTTCATCTGGGGCCTTGAGACGTTTGACCGTTTTAAGAGTCCAGCTGCTAAGCTCGTTTTTATCGAGAGTAACGGAGAATTTCGAGCCCACTCGGCTTTCGAAGTCGGCTAGTTTTGGGCGATTGTTCATGCCACTTGGCCACTCGACAGGCAAGACGCTGATACGCGTGAAGAGCTTGGTGGTCGTCGGGGAGAATCCTTCTTCCGCTGGGAGGAGATTGTAAGTCCAAGTGTCGTAGAGTCCTGCTCCAGAGGTGACGGTAGGTAGCCGGTTAGTTACTTGCCAATTTTTAAGATCGTCGCTGAGCCAGAGGGTGTAGTCGAAGTTGGACTTCTTCAGGGCTGGGTGGGAGATGCCGATTTCACCTTCTGCTTCGATGAACCGAAGGAGGCGATAAGGTAGAGCAAGAGCGCAGACAAAATCCCCGGAGCTCCCTCGTAAACGTGGGCGTTGAGTCCGAAGTGTCGCCAGAGCATCGCGACACTGAATCCGACGGCCATCATGAGGAGAGCGGTGTTTTCACTGGGGCGCTTTCCGAGGGCGTGCACGATCACGAGTGGACCGAGGGTGCAGGCGAGGGAGGACCAAGCAAGAATGACAAGGGTGAAGACGTTGGCCGGAGCGAAGAGGGCGATCGCGAGCGAGACGGCGACGATGGCAAGGGTGCTGAGGCGCTTTGCTTGGACGCCTTTTCCAAGTTTGAAGTCTTCACTGAGAACGGCGGAGCAGCTGAGGACCTGGGAATCAATGGTGGAGAGCGTGGCGGAAAAGATGCCTCCGAGGACGACTCCGACGGCCACAGCGGGAAGAAGGTTTTGTGCGAGAGTGGGGAGGGCGAGTTCCGGGTCGAAGCCGCTTGCGTTGGTGATGAAGAGTCGGGCCGAGAGCCCGACCACGAAAGTGACGGAGAGAAAACAAGAGCTCCAAAGGAAGTAGTAGATCCCCGTCTTTTTCATGTGCTGGCTGTTGTCCAATGCCATGAAGCGCACCATCACTTGCGGTTGGCCCACCACCCCGAGTCCATTGAAAAGCCAGCCGCCGGCAAAGAGTGCGGTTGCACCGAGAGAGCCAAAGCGTTGGGTGCCAAGGTCGAGATAGGTGGGGGAAACCTGGTCGAGTTTTTCGAGGAAAAGCGAAATGCCGCCAGCTCCATTGATAGCGGCTCCCAGGAGAAGAAGCATCGCGCCCATCATGAGGATTGATTGCGCGGCATCGGTCCAGATAGAGGCCCGGAGACCACCGCTGAGACAGTAAGCGAGAATGAGTCCGGCTCCGATCCAAGCGCCGGAACTCGGGTGCCATCCGAAGAGCCCGTGGAGAGCCTTGCCGCCGGCATTGAGTTGCGCCGCAGCATAGGTGGTGAGAAACACTAGGGTGATGATTCCGATGGCCGTTTGCAGTTTCCGGTAGTGGCCTCCGTTCCAGCGGGCGATGAGTTCGGAAAAGCCAAGCGCGCCAGTTTCTCCTGTCGCTTGGCGCAGCTTTCGATGGACAAAACAGTATGAGATGAGGTCCCCGAAGAGAAAGCCGCAGACCAGCCAGACTGCCGAGAGGCCGAATTGGTAAATGTAGCCAATCAAGCCGATGAACATGTAGCCGCTATTCTTGGTCGCGGCAGCGGAAAGGGCAGTGAGAATGGGCGAGACGGAACCTCCCGCGAGAAGGTAGTCGGAGCAGCTGTTTGATTGGCGCTTTGTCGACCAGAGCCCAATCAGGACGAAGAGGCCGAGAAAGAAAAGGAAGCCAGTGATTTGGAGGTTCATAATTTTGAGCTGGAAGCCCCCAAAATTAAATCAGGCTATTTCTTGATCCACTTTGCGCCGTATTCGTTCTTCGGATTGCGATAGATCGAGTGGATGTGGTCGAGCGGGTTTCCGCCGAGATCTTGGCCCGTGTATTCCACGATGACGTCAGGCCCGATGAGGTGGTAGGAGGCATCGCTTTCCGGAGTGAAGGGGCCATACCAAGCGAAGTGGGCCTTCTTGAGCTGGGTATCGAGCTCCTTCATGCGGGCCTTTGCGGGTTTTGCGGGGAGGTCATCGACCCAGAGGCCGACGAGTTTCAAAAGAAGTGCGTGTTGTGCTTTGGTGAGATCCTTACACGGGAGACCTTTCGCTTCAGGCATGATACCGTCTTTACCCGCTCCGGCTTGCATGCGTCCGCGCTTGGTTCCGATGATTGCTTGGGCGCGTTGTTTGTCATCGAGGCTTTTCATGAATTCGATGGCCCAGGCGATTTCGTTTTCCATCGGGATGATTTCCTCTTTTCCGAGCATGAACTTGTGAGGTTGGGTGCCGATGAAGGCGGGGGAGAGGGTCATCTTTTCACCGACGATGGCGAGATTGACCGCGACATGATGGCCATCCCACTGGACGCCCCAGGGTTTCGTTTCTGACGGGGTGCCAAAGATGGCGATCCAGAAGTTTGCGGAGCCAAATCCACCACGGCGTTTTGCTTGGGCTTCGTTGCGGAGGAGCAAGTCATCGGCCATCATGATGTTGCGGGCCATGAGGTAGCCGTTTTCGCTCAGGACAGTGGAGAGGAAGGCGACGGCTTTTTCGAGCTGGGGACGGGTGAGATCGCCGAGGCGGATTCCTCCGTCGTTTGCTTTGGTGGGGACGTTGGTCCACTTTTGGCGCTCGGGGTCATTGAGAGGGAGGAGCGCTTGCTTTTTCTCGGCATCGGAAAGGGTGGCGAGGAAGGCCTTAGCCGCGGCCACTTGTGCTTTCGGTGAGCGATCGGACTGAGCCGGTTTGGCTGTGGCGAAGACTTCGCTGGCGAGGGTCCAGGCGTGGTGGGTTTTACCAAAGCTGCTGCTAACCAGGAAAACTAGAGTGAGGAGATAGAGGGGAATATTTTTCATGAGGCCCTTTGGATACGCAAATCCTCGAAGATTGGAAGTCTCGTCGTATCGAGATTGAAAAAAATTGCTGTTACTGCTAGGAATTTTCTTTTGGCGGAAGGACTCTGTAGCCGCCCTTGGACCGGAGCGGAGGGGGAAGAAAGGGGGTTGCTTTTCCCTACCACCCTCATGGCCGGATCAGCTTCAGCAGCTACACTCGCCTTGGTCGGAGGCAACCCCACCGCCGGAACGATCACATTCGGGGAGCAAAGCGCGACATCTACTTCGATGTCGAACGATTGAAGCAGGGAGAAGGAAATTAGCACCGATTGCAGCTGCGCTTTGGCTTACCCCAACAGCTCGCTCAACATCGAGTTACTATCAGCGAAAGACTCCACAGGAATACCAGCCTGTCGCAGCATGGTCAGGTGAAGGTTCGAGAGGGGAACTGATTCAGCGAAACGTCGGTAGTGGCCGTGCTTGAAACCCATCGCCTTACCGCCCGCCAGCACCAACGGATAGTTCCGGTTCGTATGGGTCGTGCTATTGCTGCTGCCGTAGATGATCGAGGTTTGATCCAGAAGGTTAGTCGTCCCTTCGGCGTTCGCCGGGGTATCACGCATCTTTTGAAGGAACCCGGCAAACTTGCGCGCGAGGAACTGATCCCACTTGCCTAACGGCTCAATCCCCTCGGGCTTGTTCCAGTCATGGCAAAGTGAATGAAGGTTTTTGCCCATACCCAATAGCTGAGGGAACTTCCCTGCCAACGTCGTCGCGTCTCCCATGCTCGCGATTTGATAGGTTGCAACTCGGGTCGAGTCGGTTCGGAATGCCAGGTAAATCAGTTCATACATCGTCCCGATGTAATCCTCGGGCACTTCGGAATCCGACTCGAGTTTGAGACGCTCTCGATCCTGGTCCGTAATTTCTGGTTTGGGAAGATCGACCCAAGCCTGGGAACGCTCAACCCGCTTCTCCACATCTCGAATCGAATCAAGATACTCATCAAACTTATCCTGATCCTCACGCCCAAGACGCCCCCGCACGCGGCGGGCATCTTCCAGAACAAGATCCAGCATGTTGCTCCCGCTCCGTAACCGACGCCTCCCCAACTCAGTCGTATCATCACCCACCCCAAATAAACGCTCAAATATTTGTCGTGGCTGATTGAGCGCCGGGATAGGACGACCATGCCGGTTGTAGGAAAGTGTACTCGATCGAGTCGGCTCTCCAACGCCACCATCCGTTGACATCACTAACGATGCAAAACGGGTTTGCTCAGCCAGATGATCCGCCGCGATTTGATCCATCGAATGGACATTGTGCAGCTTACGTTTCAAAAGGTTGCACCCGGTCAGAAAGGTATCAGCGCTATCGTGCCCATCAATCTGGCGAACATCTGGATGAGACAATCCCCCTAGGATTGTCAGGTCGTCACGTAACGGCTCAAGTGGCTGCAGAGCCTTCGTGAATTCAAAGCCCGCACCTTCGTCCTTGGGAAACCAACTCCACTCGGTCTTACCGCTATCAGCGGGAGGCATCGACACCCCAAAGGGGAAATAGATCGCTGCAAGGCGACGAGGTTCGGCGGCAGGAGCGATCCTCCCCATACATTCCAACGCGGGGAGAGCCAGAGCCGCACCGGCACCTCGCAAAAAAGTTCGGCGATTCAATCGCCATGGTTTCTTTGATTCCATATTCATTTACTTTGAAACATCGGTGTCGCGACTATCGCTTGCAGTAATTGTCCAACTCGCATCTCGTTCTTCACAAACTCATCCGTCAAGGCCGAGATGGCCGCTTCATCGGAAAACTCCAGACTCCGGCCAAGCGAGTATACTAGCAATTTCGACACCAGCGCGCGAGCAAACTTTTCCCTCCGATGCTCCCATAAGTATTCCCGCAATTGCGCGATACCATCGACCTCACGCCCATCAGGAAGCGTGGCCTTCGCATCAACCGGCAACTCGATCGTCTTACCCCCACCAACCGGCCATACAATCTTTTCACGCCACTTCCCTACCGCATCGAACTCTTCCAGAGCTAGCCCCCACGGATCAATCCCACGATGACAGTCGGCACAGGCCGAATCATTCACATGCGCCTTAAGCTGTTCACGAATCGGCAACCTCGCGAAATCGGGATCAGCAGTCTTCAGCTCAGGAACATTGGGAGGGGGAGGCGCGGGAGGATCGTTCAAAAGGCGCTTCCGGAGAAAGACAGCACGTTTGATCGGATTGGAATTCCGCCCCGTCGAGTTTGCCATCAAAATGGAAGCCTGCGACAACAACCCACCTCGACGCGATGCATGATCACCTGAAAGCGCCACAGGCCGGAACTCACCTCCATAAATACCTTCGATCCCGTAATGACGAGCCAACCGGTTATTGAGCATTACAAAATCTGAGGTAATGAAATGACGTGCGCTTAAATCGTTCCGTAGGATATGAGCGAAAAGCTCCTCTGTCTCGCTCCGCATATCGTGCGACAAGTCCGGCCTGAAATCAGGATACAGTTTCTTGTCGATCACCAGCCGATCAATGGCATCCAGATCCAACCATTGAGCGGTGAACTGTTCCACGAACTGCCGAGACCGATCGTCACCAATCATTCGGCTCACCTGTTTGGCCAGTTCGGCGGGCTCCTGCAGAACGCCCGATCTTACGGACGTCATCAACACTTCGTCCGGCATCGTGCTCCATAAAAAATAGGATAGACGCGACGCCAGCTCAAAGGAGTTCAATCGCCGGGGGTCATCCGAATCAGGCTCGAGGAGATAAAGGAAACTGGGGGAGATCAACGCCATCGCTAATGTCTCTTTGATCGCTTCCTCGAAGGTCGGTGACTCTCTACGCTGAGTCTTGAAGAAATCGATAAACCGCTCTACCTCGCTGTCCATCACAGGTCGCCGCCATGCCCTGGGCAGAAACCGCTCGATGACCTCCAGCGCATAGTCTGCTTCATGCGAATGCCGAAGATCCGAGTTATGAAGGATCCGTCGATGTTGTGCGGGAGGCCAACGATCGAACAGAGGTCCCTGGAACTCCAGTGATTCAACCACCAGGGGAGGTGAGCCATCATGATTGGTATTAACCACTGAGATCACGAGGCCCGGATACTTTCCCTGTCCACGAACAGGCAAAGGAAAGTTCTCTATACGGCCAACGAACTCGTATTCCCGCATCCCATCTGCCGTGATGTCCAGTTCCGCAAGGAGCTCACGATCAACCAGCGTGTCAGGTCTGTAGCCTACGAAGACCTCCATCCGTGGCAACGGGCCACGTTTTTTAGGAAACTCTGCATGCGCCTTGACCTTTATCCGGAACGCACCGTTTTCTGGGTAATCCTTCTTGATTCGAACCAAGAACTCCTGCTTCTGCCCAAGGCGATTGGATGGCTTGATCTTATTAACCCATTTACCCTCGGTCGATTTCTCGAAAGTATGAGTAAACACTTCCGGCTCCGGCGTCGTTAAGATCACCTGGTCGAGAGCGTTCCGAGCGGCCTTAAGATAATACTCGAATTGGATCCCCATCATGCGCAAGGAACGACCATTATTAAACATGCCATCCGGCGAAACACCATCCGGTGGAAAATCAGCAGCGTAGGAGATATCCAGTCCGAACAGATCCCGCATCGTGTTCTGATACTCCACCCGGTTCAACCGCCGCACCACCACTCGCCCTCCCTTGTCCCCCCTCAGCTTCGCGGCACGATCAATCGTCGTATTTAACCAGCTCAGAAGGGTCTCACGCTCATCACGGCTAAGGGTAGTCTCTTCCTCAGGCGGCATCTCACCAAGTGTCAACGCCTCGCGCACTGCATACCAGGCTTCGGCCGCATCCTGATTCTGGACCAAGTCGGTCGAGAGAGTGTCGAGACGCAACTTCCCCTTCTGCTTCTTCGGTCCGTGACATTTAAAACAGTGCTCCTGAAGGACCGGTTTGATGGTGGTATCGAAGTTAATCTCACGGCCGCCGCCGCCCGCAACTGAACCTACGAGTAATGCAAGCGCAAGAGTCCCTTGCGACCACCGATTTCGTATTCGATCCAGAATGTTAACCACGGCAGGAAAATCCTACTGTTCCACTCTCCCGATGCAAATCAAGAAGACGGTAATTCTCAGTACGTCCTGCAGGCTGGACGACGACGTTCACTGCTAGGAATTTGCTTTTGGCGGGAGGGCCTTGAAGCCGCCCTTGGACTGGAGCGGAGGGGGGAGAAAGGGGGGTGGGGGGGAAAGAGTGGCGAAGTCGGTGGTTTGGTGCGGCGGTTGTGGAAATTGCGGCAGGAAAAGTGCCTGATTCACGCCCTATTTTACTAGAACTGGGAGACTTTAGCACGATCTTCGTTGCAGGAGATCGTGGATTCCCAGCTCGCGACGCCAAAATTACCATCCTCCGACTGCTGGGGAACCTCAAGAAAAAGGTGGAAATGGTTCGTCATCACTCAATCCGAAAGCACCCGGCACTTACTAAAACATCCGCATCAGAATACGGAAGTGCTCCTGTTCCTCGTCCTGAAACAAAAACTGCCGATGCACCAAGCGGGGAGTCACGTGATACCCAGCCAAATCAGGCAAAATCCCATCCGATTGGTGCGGAATAATCAGTCTTGGCTGCGGCATGCTGTGATACTAATAACCCCCAGAGGACGAAGTCGAAATATTTGCTATTACCGCGGGAAATTGTGAATAGTAACCGGAAAATTATCCAAGCAACCGCCGCCCAACTCGATAAAGAAGTGTTACTAACGCCCGCAAGGCTGCTGGATTAAAGCGATCCTTCTTCCCCAATTTCGCAACATGAAGCAGCAGACTCTGCGAGGCCTCATCATAGGTCTTGTTTTTTGACCCTCGCATCGTGCGGAGGTGGAAAGATCGATCCAAATCAATTGGGTCAATTTGCTCTATCCAAAAACCTCTTCTATCAGGACCAGACTCGCTTGGGCATCAACTACGTTTAGCGGAAAGATGCCGTCATTCACCGTTATTTGCGGGACCGTCGGAACCGTCGGAACCGTCGGACCTCACGACTGGCTTTACGACGTAATTTACGACGATCCAAACGACGGATTTTACGACGACGCAAACGACGACGAAAACGACGGGAAAGGCAAACACTTAGGCAAAGGCGAAAGCAAAGGTAAAGCGTAAAGGCGAAGGCAAAGGCGAAGGCGAAGGCTAAGGCGAAGAAGACTTGCGTCCCGCTGATCCAGCGCCGCCACCGCGGCCCATCCCGCCACCCATCTCAAAATCTTCCCTCGCTTCAGGCGCGGTGCCATCTCAGCAGAAAAATCATCATCATCCTTCCGCACCAGTTTGGTCATGCTCTCCACCTGCATCAAATGCACAAATCGCCGACTCAGCTCATTGTCCTCACGACACCCCGTCAAGAGCCTCAGCGATTCCTCAGGAGAAAGATCACCCTGCATCGCCTTTGTTAATAACTTTTTCACTTCTGGTTTCTACTATTAGGGATTTAATTTAGAGGGGAGAAGGATTTGGGGGGGCGATTCTAAGGAATCGGAAAGGGGCTGATGGGTAGTGATAGCATCGCCAGTGCCGGTCGTTTGTTGCGAAAAATAAAAACTTATTGCGGAAAATAGTGTATATTCGGTTGGGGTAAGTCGAGTACTAAAAGTAGTGCTTTTATTGTTAGACCTGTCTTAGGGGGGTGACGACTCAGGCGGAACAAGCGTCGCGAAGAATTTGAATGGTGTGGCGGATGGGGATGGAGCGGCCTTGTGTCTTAAACGAAACGACGACATGATAAACTTTCCCGTAATTCGCACGTTGTGCTGAAGGGGCCCATGATGGTGAGCGGGTCGCAGGGCGACGAAGCTTCGCCGGCATTGATGACAAAAACAGCAACGAGGGCTAGGGTATGCACACGCAGAATATTGCCAGGGTTCGAGAGATGGAAAGGAGCCACCGAAAAGCGGGAAGACCACTTATATTTTAATAAATTATAATTTGGTGTGAAAAATGCTGCGATATGGAAAATGCCAAATCATACGGTCGCTTCTTGTTGAAAATTTGCTTTTCGAGAGAGCTGCGCTAACCCAAGAGATGAGAATCACGAATGCAACAAGATCCCTTGTTGCTCAAAGCCTTAGGGAAAGAGGACTTAAAATTTGCTTTTCGAAAGAGCTGCGTTAACCCAAGAGATGAGAATCACGAATGCAACAAGATCCCTTGTCGCTCAAACCCTTAGGGAAAGAGGACTTAAAAAGTCCGCTCTCGCTAAAAAAATGGGCGTTGACCGCTCTTGGATGACGAGATTCTTCAAGACAACAGGTGGAATGCAGAAAATGGATAATGATCTGCGGTCGAAGCTCGAAGAAATTCTTGAAATTGAATTATTTTCAACGATCGAAAAGGGCCCCGCATCAGCCCTTGCTCTCAAGATTGACTCAGAGATGGATAAAGATCCAAGACTTTCGGAATCTCTGGCTCTTCTTGTCTCAGCATTTAACGACGATCGTTTTCACGACCTCCCAACGCTCACGGATGGAGACATGGTCGAATTCGGGAAAGCGGTCATCCGGTCATCCGCTGGGAACGTTGACCAGCCGGAGAAAGCTGGAGGACTCGTATTTTCTTGGCTTGCCGAGAGATTAAAAGCACTCGGAGAGAATCCTCCCCATGGAGAGGCAGCACGGAAGAAGTCGTTACTCAAGAAGGCGAAGGAAGAGCAAAGAGCGTGACACTGAATGCTAGGAATTTGCTGTTGGCGGAAGGGCCTTGAAGCCTCCCTTGGACAGGAGCGGGGGGGAGAACGGGGGTTATTTCTTTGCTGACATCTCCACCGATGGCGGGACGGCCTTTAAAAAAATCGGCGATTTCTCCGTGACCCGTAAGCCTCAGAGGCGAAGCCACCACGAATATCGACGAGGAAAGATTCGGGGTTCATCCCTTCGTCCTTCTTCTTGAGCGCAGAGAGAGGTTCGACCTTGGTTGGAGGGGACGGCCGATCAACTGCGGGCTCCGTAGCATCGGATCCTTTCTGCAGATGTATTAGGTAGGCGGCCGGGATCAGACCGAAGAGCCAATTCTTCCTCCACACAATCTGCGGCCACAGCACCAAAGCTGCAGGCAGGTGGCGATGGTTGGATTTTTTATCCCGCAAGACTCTAACAGGGAAATGAGATTGAGTTCGTTCCAAGCTTTGAGGGTGGCTAGTTGGGGTCCGAGTTGGACGACGTTGGTGGTCTGAATTTCTTCAAGAATGACGCCATCGATATGGGTGGCGGGCATGTTTTGAGCAAACTTCGAGCGTCCCGCAATTTGGGTGATGCGTGTGACCCAGTCGGCTGCTTCCTGGGCTTGTGTTAGTTTGATCCATTGGGGCGGGAGAGCTTTAAGAAGTGAGTTTTTGGTAGGCTTGGGTGAGGGCGTCGTCTCCGCCGACGTTGCCGGGGAAGATAACGTAGGCGAGGCCGGGGTGGCGGGTTTCGTTTCCGATGGTCCAGACGGGGACGCTGGGGAGGATTTGGCCGAGGACCATGGCTTGTTTGACGCCGAGGGCATCGGTGGCGATATGGGAGGAGGTGATGCCGCCTTTTGCAATGAGGAAGCTGGGGCGGGCGACGACGGATTGGACGAGGGAAACGAGGGAGCGGGAGATGGTTTGAGAGATGGCGAGGTTTTCCGCTTCGCTGGGCGCGTCGATGCGGTCGCGCGAGGTGAAGAGGATGGCGGTTTTTCCGGACTCGATGGTTTGGTTGAGTTTGGCGGAAAGGGGGAAGAGGGTATCGTCGGGGTTTTCGAGGAGGGCGGGGATATTGAGTTCGAGGGGGACAGCGTTGGGGGCGTTTTCGATGAGGTGCGTGAGTTGGGCGCTGGTCTTGGGAACGTGGGAGCCCACGATGATGAGGCCGCCGTTGGGGTTGGGGTCGAGGTCCTGCATTTGCCAAGGATCGAGCGGCGGGCGGCTGACGATGCCCGCGAGGGATTGTACGAAGGAGGCGGCGGAGCGGATGATGAAGCGGCGGTCGCTTTTTAGGAGGGCAAGGGAAAGGACGTTGAGGTCGGTGATGGAGGCGGCGTTGACGATGCAGGTGGAGCTGGCGGGGAGGGCCGCTATTTTTTCGCTGACATCACCGGTGCGGAGTTCTTCGAGGGAGATGCTTTGGACATCGACGGGGCCGCTTGATTTTTCGGCGATGTAGTCGGGGAGGTAGGAATGAGAGAAGGGGAAGGCGTTGTCGTTTGCGAAGGGGGTGAGGTGGGCAGGGGTGGCGGTGTCGCCTTCGACGACGTAGTGGGTGTCGGCGACGGTGAGGCGGCCACCGGCGGCGAAGAAGGGGATGAAGAGAGTGGGGGATTCGGGGATGCCTAGGGCATCGCGGAGGAGATTTGTTTCGAGGGGGAAGTGGCCGCGGAGGGTGGAGTCGGAGCGGGAGATGACGATGATGTCGTCTTGGTATTCCTTGAGGATATCGCCGAGGCGCTGGTGGAGCTCGGTGGTTTGCTCGACGGTGAGGGCGCGGGAATTGGTGAGGAGGAAGAGAACGGGCGGGGCTTCGTCGATGGCGTCCTTGATCGATTGCGCGCTGAGGTCGGTGAGGACGGGAACGTCGAAGACGGTTTGGGTGCCGGTGGGGTCGTCATCGAGGATGACGAGGGTCTTTTTGGATTCGCGGAGGAGGTCGTGGATTTCCGAGACGAGATCTTTTTCGAACTCGGGTGGGAGGTTGGAGAGGAGTTCGAAAGTTGTCATGGAGGAAGAGAGGGGTTTATCCGCAGATTACGCAGATGGGCACAGATTTTTTTCTGGGGTTGCGCGGGATTTATTTTGATTTAGTTGAAATCAAGCGCTTTTCTTGAAGGTTGGGAGTTCTGCAGTTGAGGAGGAGAGCTCGTTCGAAACTTGTGGCTTTGAGGTAGTTGATGACCTGGGCCATCCTTGATGGTGATGATTTGACCAAGGGCTTTGAGTCCGACGATCAGGCGATAAGAAAATTTGCCATCGGTTTCAGGGGAAAATACGGAATGTAATTGTGATATTCCAACTCTATTTGTGCGCTGGTAGTTTTGGCAAAGTGTCCTCGTAGGCGCTTTTTTCGATCCAGGTGAGATCGGACCAATGGCCGGTGTCGTTTGGCTGGGCTTTGCCGGGCGTGGTGCGCCCGCGGGTGACGATCTCGGTGATTTGAGCAGTGAGGTCTTTCACGCGGTCAGGATGGGACGCTGCGAGGTTCGTTTTTTCCGCGGGATCGTCCTTGAGATGGTAAAGTTCCGGATGGTGTTCGCGGTGGGGCATGATGAGCTTCCAATCGGCGGTGGTGATGGAAAAGCGGCCATTTGAAGCGTGGTTGATGAGGGGGAGTCGCTTTGGTTTTGCGGTGGGATCGAGAAGGATGGAGGCGAAGCTTTGGCTGTCCTCGCCTGCGGTGTCGGGAAGGGTCGCTTTGGTCAGCCTGGCAAAGGTGGCAAGGAGATCGACTTGGCCGATGGGTCCATTCCAAGAGCGGCCAGGGTTTTTGATGCCGGCGGGCCAGCGGACGAAGAAGGGAATGCGGTGACCGCCTTCGTAGACGTCGCGTTTTCCACCACGATAGGGACCGCTGCTGAAGTGCTGGTATTTTGGGATGCGTTGCTTCCAGGCGTTCTCAGGTCCGTTGTCGCTCGTGAAGACGATCATAGTGTTTTCATCTAGGCCGGAGGTTTTGAGGTATTTTAAAATGCGACCGATGTGGTGGTCGGTTTCGATGAGGAATTCACCGTAGGCTCCGCAATCGCCTTGGCCATGGAACTCGGGGAGGGGGCAGACGGGATAGTGGGGGGAGGTGTAAGGAAGGTAGAGGAAGAAGGGGGAGCGAGAGTTGAGATCTGAACGTGTCTTCACCCACGCGATCGCCTTGTCGGTGAAGCGGGTGAGGCATTGGTTGTCGATAAAGTCCGGGGCGATCTCGAAGTTGGTTTTGACGGTGCGGGAGGGGTCTGCAGATTTGCCGGGTTTGTTCTCATAGGGCGGCATGATGCGGTAGTCGGTGAAACGGGGGTTCTTCTTCTTATTGGTGAAGAGAGTGGGTGGGACTTTGGCGTGGCGGCCCTCGAACCAGGCGAGGATACCGTAGTTGAGCGAAGCGGGGATGCCGTAGAAGTAGTCGAAGCCTTTATCGAGGGGCATGTCGGTGACGGGCTTGGTCCAATCACGCGATCCGGGTTTGCCGGGGAAATTCATACCAAGGTGCCATTTCCCCACCATTCCGGTGTGGTAGCCTTGCTTCTTGAGAAGAGAGGCGAGGGTCATGCGGCCGTCTGCGATGAGGCAGGGGACTTCGGCTTGGAAGACTCCTTTTTTCAAGGTGGTGCGCCAAGAGTAACGACCGGTGAGGAGGCCGTAGCGGGAGGGGGTGCAGACGCTGTCGGAACTATGGGCGTTGGTGAAGGAGAGGCCTTCCTTCGCGAGGCGGTCGAGGTTGGGGGTTTGGAATTTGGCGTTGGGATTGAGGCAGGAGGCATCGCCGAAGCCTTGGTCATCAGTGTAGATGACAATGATATTGGGCTGGGGGGTTGCATGAAGACTTGCGAAGAGGAAAAGCAAAAAACCTGAGGAAAAAAGAACGAATTTCATAGGGATCGAGTTAAAAGAGGATGGCATAAAGGAGAGTCGAAACCAGCCAGAGAATTAACATTTCTGCAGTGCTTTTTAGAGTAGACGGTTGGCCCTAATTGCGGCAGATCCCTTCGGGTGATTACCTCCATTGGGGAATCCTTGGAGTAGCGGGATGGGGCGGAGGGAACTAAGGGCCCGTCACGAAATAACTTGATCAAATCTACTCGATCCAATGTCCGTCACTTTCGTTCAAGTTCCGATTAAGTAGCCCACTACACAATCAGAACTTTGGTTTGGTGACAGACCTTGACTCTTCGCATCTTCGATCAACTTATTCCGTGACAAATCCTAAGAAAGGTGGAGCGATTATTCGGAACGGGGAAAAGAATCACGTTTTCATTGCGTCGACTTTGCCGCAGGATCCCGTCATCTTATGAAGTCCTATCGTCTTAATCGTCTCTTCAATGCGCGCTCCAATCGATGTTTCGATGTGGCGGTGGATCATGGATTTTTCAATCAACCGGGATTTCTTCAGGGGATCGAGGATATGGGGAAGGTGATCGAGACGCTCGTGGACGCCGGTCCTGATGCGGTGCAGTTGACGGTGGGGCAGGCGCGCCATTTACAATCGATCCGAGGAAAGGAGAAGCCAGCCCTCGTTCTGCGATCGGACGTGGCAAATATCTACGGTAAGGAGCTTCCGGAGACGGCTTTCAGTCTCATGATTGAGGAAACGATGCTGCAGGCGGTGCGCCTCGATGCGGCTTGTGTCTGCGTGAATCTTTTTGAGATTCCCGGCTCGCCGGAAGTGCACGGGCAGTGCGTCGCAAATATCCTTCGGCTGAAACCGCAGGCGGATTATTACGGCATGCCGATGATGATTGAACCCTTGGTGTTTCGGCCCAATGAGGAAGCGGGCGGCTACATGGTGGATGGGGATGTGACAAAGATATCGCATCTGGTCCGGCAGGCTGTCGAGCTGGGAGGCGATGTCATCAAGGCGGATCCTACGGACGATGTTTCCGAGTATCACAAGGTAATCGAAGTGGCTTCGGGCATTCCTGTCTTGGTGCGTGGCGGAGGCCGTGTGTCGGATGAAATTATTTTACAGCGGACTCGCGATTTGCTTGCGCAGGGAGTTTCTGGAATCGTGTATGGACGAAATGTCATTCAGCATCCTGATCCTCGGAAAATCACGCAGGCTCTCATGGAGATTGTGCACGCTGATTAAAAAGGATGATTGATGCACTGACAGCTCTTCTGGGCGCGGAGAATGTTCTCACCGCGAAGGAGGACCTTGTTCCATACAGTTTCGATGGCACGGCGACTTTTCGGGAGCTGCCGGTGGCGGTGGTGTTTCCACGAACGACTGAAGAGGTCGCGCGCTGTGTGAAAATTTGTCGAGAGCACCAGACGCCGATCATCACGCGCGGCTCCGGGACGGGTCTCTCGGGGGGCACGGTGCCCACTCCGGGAGCGATCGTCCTTTGCCTCGTTCATATGACGAAGATCGTGGAGATTGATCCGGCCAATCTGACTTTGCGCGCCGAACCTGGAGCGATCACGGCGGACATCGATGCGGCGGCGGCGGAGCACGGTCTCTTTTATCCCCCTGATCCCGGGTCGATGAAGATTTCCACGATTGGCGGAAACGTGGCCGAGAATTCCGGCGGCTTGCGTGGTCTTAAATATGGCGTCACGCGTGACTACGTCATGGCGGTCACGGTGGTGCTGCCCGATGGAGAAGTGGCGACGTTTGGAAATGCCTGCGTCAAAGATGTTGCGGGATATTCGATGAAGGACGTTTTTATTGGCTCGGAAGGGACGCTGGGGATCATCACGGAAGTTCTTCTAAAACTTCTTCCGCGTCCGGAGGCGCGGCGCACCATGCTGGCGACCTTTTCCTCGATGGAAGCGGCGGCGGAAACGGTTTCGGCAATCATCGCGGCGCGCATCATTCCCTGCACGCTGGAATTCCTTGACCAGATGACGATTCGCTGTGTGGAGGATTACACGAAAATGGGCCTGCCGACCGATTGCGCGGCGCTTCTTCTGATGGAGACCGATGGTCACCCGGCGGCGGTCGAGGATGAAGCAAATCGGATGGCCGCGATTGCGCGAAGCCATGGAGCGATGGAAGTGATGACGGCAGCAGACGAAGCGGAGTCGCTGAAGTTGGCCTCGGCCCGGCGTTCGGCCTTTGCTTCGTTGGCCCGTGTACGGCCCACGACGATTTTAGAAGATGTGACGGTGCCTCGCTCCCATCTCGCGGAAATGGTGACCTTTATCGCGGAGACGGCTGCCAAGTTGGAACTCACGGTGGGGACCTTCGGGCATATGGGGGATGGGAATTTACATCCGACTTTTCTCACTGATGAACGGGATGAGGAAGAAATGAAGCGGGTGCACCAAGCGCTCGATTTGATTGTTTCGAAGACGCTTTCGCTCGGGGGAACGATCACGGGAGAGCATGGCGTTGGCTTGGCCAAGAAGATGTGGCTTCGGGATCAGCTAGGTGATGCTTCGCTGAACCTCATGAAGAAATTCAAGGAGACGATTGATCCCGATTGCTTACTCAATCCCCACAAAATCTTTGATTAAACTCTGACGATGTCGCTCAAGAAATTGGACTTTTCCATCCTGCAACAATGCATGCATTGCGGGATGTGCCTGCCTTCTTGTCCGACTTACGATACGACAAAACGCGAGAGGAATTCGCCCCGGGGACGCATTGCCTTGATGCGGGCGGTCGCGACGGATGAGATTCCTCTTTCCCAAAGCTTCGCGGACGAAATGTCGTTTTGCCTCGGCTGTCTCGCCTGCCAATCGGCCTGTCCGGCGGCGGTCGATTACGCCACGCTTTTTGAGACGTCGCGGGCGGAGATTGAAGCGACCGGGGTTTCGGTTTCCGCGCCCCGAAGACTTCTCCGTTTTTTGACGCTGGACCTTCTGTTTACCCGCCCGCGATTTCTTCGAGTGGTGGGGAAGCTACTACGATTTTACCAAGTTTCCGGAGCGGAGAATCTCGTCCGGAAAATTCTACCAAAACGATTGCGCGAACTGGAGCGCCAGACGCCACGGATGGCGGCTCAATTTTCGAATGACTTGATTGATCCGGTGGAGTCGGGAGATGGTTCTTCCAAGAAGGTGGCCTTGCTGACGGGCTGCGTGCAGGACCTCGTCTTTTCGCAGGTGAATCGCGATACTGCGGATGTTCTTTTGGCAAATTCTTGCGAAGTCCATACGCCATCGGTTCAGCCGTGTTGTGGGTCGATCCACTCTCACAATGGTGAGCCGGGGATGGCGCGCGAGAATGCAAGTCGCTTACTCGATTTGCTGCCGCCTCAGGATTTCGATGCTATCATCTCAAATGCCGGTGGCTGCGGTTCTCATTTACGTCATTTTTCGAAGCTGCTGCCGAATGAGCCCCGGGCTGCTCTCTGGGATGCGAAGGTTCGTGATGTTCATGAGTTTCTCGCCGAGATCGAAGTGCGATCTCCGGACGTTGCTCCTTTCGAGGAGGAGAAAAGAGTGACTTACCACGACTCCTGTCATCTCGCTCATGGCCAGAAAGTGACCTTGGAGCCAAGGCAGGTGATCGACTTGATTCCAGGGATTGAGCGTGTTGATCTCTCCGAGTCCGATTGGTGCTGTGGTTCGGCGGGAGTCTATTCCTTGACGCAGCCCGAGCAGTCCCAGCTTCTTCTCGAGCGGAAATTGGGGCACATTCGAGCGACAGGTGCGGAGATTCTTCTCACGGCGAATCCGGGCTGCGTCCTTCAGATTCAAAACGAGATGCCTGAACTTAAGATCATGAATCCTGTTTCTCTTCTTGCTCAGGCTTATCGAAACGAATCGAAAAAACTTTAATGAACGTCAATATTGCTATCATCGGAGGGGGCCTCATGGGGCGCGAGATCACCTCATCTTTTGCGCGCTGGTGCGCCTTGGTGGATACGCCGGTGACGCCGGTGCTTAAGGCGGTGGCTGATCTCAATCCGGAGGTTCTTTCGTGGTTTGAAAAGATTCCCTCGGTGACACAGCGTGTGAGTGACTATCAGGAGATTCTCGCGAATCCGGAGATCGATGTAGTTTACGTGGCGGTGCCGCATCATTTGCACGAGCAGATTTACATCGATGTTCTTCGTGCCGGAAAAGACCTTCTTGCGGAGAAGCCCTTTGGGATCGATTTGCAAGCTTCGAGAAATATCTTGAAGGTGATTGAGGAGACGGGGAGGTTTGTCCGATGTTCTTCCGAGTTACCCTTTCTTCCGGGAGGGCAGCGGGCCTTCGAGGTGGCGCGTTCGGGGAAGATTGGTCGCGTTTTAGAAGTGGTCTCGGCTTTCCATCACTCCAGTGATCTAGACCCCAATAAGCCAGCGAACTGGAAGCGCATCAATGCCACCTGCGGTGAAGGGGGCGTGCTCAATGATTTGGGGATGCACTCCTGTCATCTTCCGCTTCGCCTGGGATGGAAACCGAAGCGTCTTTTTTCCCAGCTTCAGAAGGGTTATGCCGAGCGGCCCGATGGCAAGGGCGGGATGATGGCTTGTGACACCTGGGATAACGCGCTCATTCATGGGTGGTGCGATATTGACGGCCACGAGACCCCGGTGCGACTTGAAATGAAGCGGCTTCAGCCTGGGGCCACCAATACGTGGTTCATCGAGATCATGGGGACCGAGGGTGGCGTGCGTTATTCCACTTCGGATACGAAGGGGCTCTATCTTTTTGAGCGGAGCGGCGGGGAACAGTTTTGGAAGCGGAGCGAGCTTGGATTTGAGACAGCTTTTAAAACGGTCACGGGTGGGATTTTTGAGGTTGGATTTACCGATGTTATTCAGCAAATGTGGGCCTCGTTCTTGCTGGAGCGGGCGGGCTTGTTAGGAGATCGATTCGGCTGTGCCACTCCGGAGGAGGCGGTGGGCACGCATGAGATTTTTGCGGCAGCGCTGGAGTCTCACGAAACATCATCCGTGGTGACCCTTGAACCATCGGCGTCATGAGAGAAGGAATTCTTGCGGCGGGAAACTTCATTGTCGATCGCGTGAAGCTGATCGATGACTACCCGGCGCAGGATACCCTTGCCTCGATCCTTTCTGAGACGCCATCGAATGGCGGAGGTCCACACAATATTCTGACCGATCTCGCGCGCATGGGGGTGACTTATCCGCTCGAAGCAGCGGGAATGATCGGCGACGATGCGGATGGAAAATGGATTTTGGCGCACTGTGCCGGGCACGGGATTGCGACGGCTCAATTGAGGAAGAGTGCGGAGCTTCCGACGTCCTATACCGATGTGATGACGGTTCAGGCGACGGGTCGTCGGACCTTTTTTCATCAACGGGGAGCGAATGCCGGATTCACGGGTGGGCAGCTTGATTTTTCGCAATCGGGCGCGCGTATTTTTCATTTGGGATATCTTCTTCTGCTCGATTATCTCGACACTTTTTCGGAGGACGGACGGACGCAGGCTTCCCATCTCCTTGAGAGAGCTTCGGGTGCAGGAATGACCACTTCGATTGATCTCGTTTCGGCCGCACATGCGCAGTTTGGGGAAATCGTTGAGAGTTCCTTGCCGCATGCGGATTATCTTTTCTTGAATGAAATCGAAGCTGGAAATCTTCTGGGTAGCGTGGTGAATGCTGAGGTTTCGTCGGAGCTGGAGCAGGCTGCCCGAGCGATCGTGAGGAAGGGAGTACGTCGAGTGGTGACCTTACACACCGAGAAACATGCGGTGTCAGCGACGGTTCGAGGAGAGGTGTATCATCAGGAATCACTCGTGCTACCGGTGGAAGAGATCGCGGGAGCGAATGGCGCTGGCGACGCCTTCGCGGCGGGATTTTTGCATGCCATCCATCAAGGTTTGGAGATGCCTGCGGCGCTTTCGTTGGCGGTGAAGATTGCTGCTCAATGTCTCAGGCATCCCACGCCGTCGGGTGGCATCGAAACGATTCCTAGTTTGGAAGCGTGGTGAAGGAGCCTGAGGTTGGAGGCCAGCATTTCCCTTCGGCGTTTTTAACGAAGAGGCGGTAGAAATATTTCGTGTCGGATTTGAGGTCGGTGAGAGTGATTTGATTTGGTCCTTTTGAAAGTGCTCCCGTATCTTTTTGCTCAGACCACACTCGCTCGTTGGCGAAGAGTTTTTCGCTGGTGCGTCCCTTTTCGGTCCCGTGGAGTTTGCGTGCGGCAAAGGTGATGGCGTCGACTTCTCCGTAGTAGAGAATCCCGGTGGGATTGGTGCCTTCTTCGTCGAGTTGGTAAGTGATGGTGGCGGAGTTTTTGGTAAGGCGGTCTGCTTTGCTGGAGCCAAATTTGGCAGGGAGCTGTAGGAGTTGCTCAAGCTTGTTGGGCTGGAGGTATTCCGGAAGGGGATGAGTGAACTCGGAGGTGACCTTCGCCGGGACCTGGTAATGCTCGATGCCTCCGGTCATCATTTGGAACCAATGGTCGGGGCTGACGGCGATTTGGTGGTTCTGGAGATGCGGCTTTGTCGTCATGGAATCGACGGGGTGCATTTCTCCATCGCGGTCGAAGAACCATCCGCGACGTTCGAGGATGCGTGATTGGTCGCCGGTGCGCTCGACTGCGGGAGGGCCGGGGATTTCGCAAAAGGAACTCGCCCGAAGGTACGAAGCGTCCTTTTTTGTAGGGGCTTTGTTTCCGACGGCGTAGAGAATCCATTGCTTTTTCTGGGTGTCGTAAAAGTAGCCGGAGTAGGTGTGATAGGGATCGTTTTTTTCGATCCGAAGGGCTTGGATAACAGAGTTCGGTTGATGGGCGAATGGAGTCCAATTACGAATTTTGACGCCGCTGCCTTCGTGACCGAAGCCGCTGAATTCGGCGTCCGGATTTCCGGTGGCGAGGAGGTGGGGCATCTGGTTGAGCGGGGGAAGGATCTTCGCTTTTTGGGAGACAGCCCACATGGAAAAGTTCATTCCACCGGCTGCTCGGCGATCCTTATTAAAGGTGGCCCCGTAGTAGCCGAAGGCGGTCGTGATGGGGCTGTAGCTGGAGTGGTCGGATGCGCTGCGGCTTTCGAAAATCCACATTAGAGGTTCCGGGCATCCACTAGCTTGATAGCGGGTGTGGATCGCGGAGGGGCGCCATCGGGCCCGGAGGAGAGCGCCTTCTTTGAGGGGGGCTCCGGTGAGGGTGATGTTTTTCAGGAGGTGATTGGTTTTGCTCTGTCCATTGCGGGTGAGTGCCAGGATGTGGGTTCCTGATGGGAGACCGAAGTCGAGTGTCGTTTGCTGGTTGGCGTCGAGGGAGGTGAATGATTTTTCTTGAGAACCGATGGTGCAGGTCCACTTGCTTTCTTTTTCAAGAGGAGAGCTGAATTGAAGCGCGATGGTGAGAGGTCCGGCACCGCTGGTGCGGAAATACCAACGCGCGGTTGCGTCTTCACTTTGAGCGAGAAATTTGAGCAACTGGAAGGAGGCGCTGATGAGGGGTTTTTCGTTTGGAAGGGGAGCCGCTTTTCCTTGGGCGGTGATTTTTCCTTTGTCGAAGAAACCGTTGTTTGCATCGAGGATGATGGTGTTTTCGATCGCTGGTTGCGCTTTGTAAAAGACCCCATCTTTGTCACCGGAGATGACGGTGGGCGGTTCGGATTGCGCAGAAGCCGAGAGAGTGAGGAGGAGGAAAATTTTCACGAGGAATGAGTTAAGGTCGCTATTTGCGGAGGGAAAAACCAGTCGATTATCTCGATCGGGGTCTTTGGTGCTTCGTGCCACCTTGCTCGGGTGGGCTCGAGGACGATGCCCTTTTCTACGTCGTGCGGACCCTTGTGCCTTTGGATAAAAAAGCCCCTTGGTGGTGAGACCGAGGAGCTTTTTGGGAAGAGGTTTTTAAGAGCGCTTACTTGAGCTCTTTGACGAAGATGTTGCGCCAGCGGACGTCGCAGGATTTTCCACCGTGGACCTGGAGGCCGAAGAACCCTTCGGGGGTGAAGTTCTCTTGGTCGTTGTCCATGTAGTCGATGCGGAGTTCGCCGTTGAGCCAGGTCTGGAGGTGATGGCCGTTGCACTTGATGGTGATCTGATTCCAGTCGGTCATCTTAGTGGTGCGCTTACCTTGTTTGGTGAAGGTAGCCATATGTTCTTTGTTGCTTTTGCTGGGGAAGAGCCAGCCGCGGCGGGCTTCGTCATAGAGGCCGGCGGTCCAGGAGCGCGGTGTGTTGTCGCCTTCGCATTGGTAGCCGTTGACGCGGCCCTTTTCATTCACGAGGCCACGGAACATGCAGCCGGAATTGCCTGCGAGGTGATCGAACTTAAACTGGAAAGTGTAAATGAAGTCGCCGTAGGTTTTGTCAGAGCAGAGGAAGGAATTGCCCCGCAGGTTGTTCCCTTTGCCCATGATCACGCCTTCTTTCACGGAGTAGTCGGCCTTGGAACCTTTGATGGACCAGCCGTCGAGAGTGTCACTCTTGATCAGCGCAGTGAAGCCGTCTTTTGTGAGAGTTTCAGACGAGAAATCGCTGATGGGATTTGGGACGGGCTTAAGCTTGGGAGCTTGTCCGAAGAGGGGAAGAGTGAGTGAGAGGGCTGCGAGGCAGATGTAATTCATGTGAATGCGCTTACTTCTAGGACGAAGGATGTGGTCAGACAATCCGATTTTCTTTCTATAGCGCAGAAGTGGAAAGCTTGAACCCTGCTTGGTGGTTCGCTGGTTCCGATGAAGCAAGAATGGGTCGCGTTCGAAGAGACGAAGTTCGTCGAGCCTTCAGAAGTGTCGCTGTGGGGGTAGGTGTCGCCGACCTTTCCCATGTTGCCACGGCTGACTTAGTTTCCGTTTAAGTAAGCGATGTAGCCATGGTCGTAATCCACCGCAAGTTCTAGCTGGCCGACGGTATCAAGCTATCCCTGAGTGAGAGTGACTGCGGGAGACGGAAGAAGCGAAGACAGCCGCTTTCCGTCAGGTTTTCCCCAGAACGGCTTGCGCTTGGGCCGTCCCAATTCGATTTCAGGCTGGCGCTTTCGCAAATTCGGCGTATTCTGCGCTCGAGCGGCACGACCATTCATGGCTTTTGTCGACACCTCATCGAACACTAAATATGAACCTTCGGATTCCTTTCCACCGTGTTAATTGGGTCAACACCTCATTCCTGTTCGTGATTACCTCCGTTGGTATCATCGCAGGTCCCATCTTTCTTTTGAAGAACAGCGTGAGCCCGCTGATGTGGGGATTATTCGCGTTCTACATGATCGCGACCGGCCTCAGCATCACCCTCGGCTATCATCGCCTTTTCTCTCATCTTTCCTTCAAGGCCAAGTGGCCGGTTCGTCTTGCGACGCTCGTTTTTGGAGCCTGTGCTTTCGAAAACTCGGTTATCCACTGGGCATCCGATCACCGTCGCCACCATAAGCATGTTGATAAGGACGAAGATCCCTACGATATCTCGAAAGGCTTCTTTTGGGCTCATATAGGTTGGATCCTCTTTAAATTGGATGCTGAGCAGCCCATCGATAACGTGAAGGATCTCCGCCGCGACGCTTTGGTTCGTCTTCAGGATAAGTTCTACGTTTGGATTGCGGTATTGGCCGGTCTCGTCTTGCCAGCAGCGATTGGCTACATCGAAGGAGGTGCGGTTGGCGCATGGGCTGGCTTCCTCGTCGTGGGAGCACTTCGGGTGGTCCTTGTGCAGCAGTGCACTTTTTTTATCAACTCCCTCTGTCACATGATTGGAAATCAGCCTTATTCTACTCGCTGTAGTGCGCGTGATAGCTGGATTATGGCTCTCGTGACTTACGGGGAAGGATACCATAACTACCACCACGAATTTCAGCACGATTATCGTAATGGCGTTAAGCCTTGGAATTTTGACCCCACTAAATGGTCCATCATGATCCTTGAAAAATTTGGCCTTGTTTCAGACCTTCGCCGTGTTCCTACGACTAAGATTGTGGGTGCCGAAATGGTGGAAGCAAAACGGAAGGCGGAAGCGCGCCTTGCGGAACTTTCCCAGCAAGGTTCACTCAGTGAGCAAGCTGTCGCCAAGATCGAAGAGCTCGTCGCGCAACTTTCGAAAAACCTCGAAGAACTCGAGCAAATGGTGACCGAAAAGGTCGAAACTTCCCGTGAGAACGTTAAGCGCTGGCGCAAAGAGACAAAAGAGCTGATCGCCCAGCTTGGTGCGCTTCGTCCCCTACCCGCATAGATGAACACAGAAGACCGCGACTTTGGGGATCAGCCTCTCGACACCGTTTTGGATGGTTGGACTCTAACCAACCACCAAGTTGTCGAAATTTCCCCGGAGCAGCTTACCCATAAGCAGGTCCAGCGTGCCCGCACGGGGCGTAAACTCACCCTCAAGATGAAGCAGAAGCTCGCCCGTTCGGTGAACTTCGCGATCTGGGGCCGCCTAACCAATGAAGAGCGAGAAGCTTACGTGGAATATTTCCCCAAGCATCTTTTTTCCTATAACAAGGGGTATAATGCGCAAGCGGGCGATTTAAATGAAGATCGTTTGGTTGATCTTTCAAAGCGCGAAGTGCGTCGCGATTTCCTGAGGGAGCTGGGGATTGAGAGTTAAGGAGTATCTTTAAGGACAGAATTCCACAGGCTTGTTTCTTGTCAAAACGATGCCGGAAAGGAGTTATAATTGGATCGGAGATTCCGCCTGCTGCGACCGTCGGCTACTCTAACCATTCTGGGGCTCGAAAGTGAAAATTTACCAGCGCTCTGGGTAGGCAGTCTGCAGGACGGTGGTGAGGTCCCAAGTGGGGCGGTGCTACCCTTTCCGGCAGTAGGCGGGGGAGTCTTCTTTGATAGGCGGATCTCGGATTTTTTGTGACAAGCGGACCTTTCAAACGAGCCGCGCTGCGAGGCGGATGGCTTCGTGGAGTGAGGTGGGGCTGGCTTTTCCCTGCCAAGCGATGTCAAAGGCAGTGCCGTGATCGACGGAGGTGCGTACGATGGGGAGACCGAGGGTGACGTTGACGCCGAGGTCGAAGGAGAGCGTCTTGAGGGGGATGAGGCCTTGGTCGTGGTAGGTGCAGACGTAGGCATCGATCTCTTTTCGGAGAGAGGGGAGGAAGGCGGTGTCGGGAGAGAGAGGGCCGATGATATTGATGCCTTCGGCACGGGCTTTTTCCAAACAAGGGATGAGGAGCTCGATCTCTTCGCGCCCGAAAAGGCCGCCTTCGCCGGCATGGGGATTGAGGCCGGGCATGGCGAGTTTGGGTTGGCGGCCGCGGATGGCCTTCATCGACTGATGGGTGAGGCGGATGACTTCGAGGATGCGCTTTTCGCTAAGGAGATTGGGGACGTCTTTGAGGGCGACGTGAGTGGTGACGAGCGAGCAGGTGATTTCTCCGGAAGTGAGCATCATGGCGTGATCGGACGTGTTCGTTTTTTCAACGAGATACTCGGTGTGGCCGGGGTGGTGGATGCCCGCGCGATGCCACGCTTCTTTGTTGATGGGATTGGTAACGACGGCGGAGAAGCCGCCGCTCAGGGTAGCTTCGACGGCGGCTTCGAGGCAGGCGAAGCCGTGGGCCCCTGCTTCGGCGGAGATAACACCGGGTTTAATCTTGGTGGTGAGAGGAAGGTCGATAATGTTATTTTTTAAAAAAGGGATTTCAAGGCGGTCGGCTAACTCTCCGAGGAGATTCGCGCAGGCGATCACTTTGAGAGGGAACTCTTGGGCAAGAGGAGAGTTCAGAACCTGCAGGGCAAGTTCCGGTCCGATTCCGGCGGGGTCGCCTTGTGTGACGATGAGTGGCTTCACGTGGGGAAGGTAGCTGATGAAAAGGGAATGGTGAATTTTAAAGAGTGAGTGGTGAACTGCTTGGGTTGTGGTGGTTTTTAACCGCAGATTTCGCAGATTGACGCAGATTGACGCAGATTGACGCGGATGGTTAGGGGGCTTGGTTAAGGAGGTGATCACCTCGAAATTCACGAAAGAGACGAAACTTGGTTTTGGGAGGTGAAAATCTAGAGACGAGATTTGAGCACGAATTTTGAGAGCTTGGATGGGGGGCTCGGCTGAAGAACTCATAGGGCATTTCAGCTATACGATGAACTGGAGCCCCGTTCTTGGTGTTTTGTGGAAAAAGCTGTTGCAGATTTGTTGCATGCAACTATTTTCTCACTATGAGCATTGCGGAACGAAACGCGAACCGGAGACATGGCCGGGAGATCGAAGGGATTACCGCCTGTCTCTTGCCCTTTGAAGAGGACGGGAGCATCGCGAAAGAGGCGTTCCAGGAGTCGGTTCGCCGGACGGAGGCGGCAGGGCTAAAATGCGCGGTCAATATGGATACCGGCTACGCCAATTATCTTACTGAGGACGAGCGCAACCAAGTCTTGGACTGGACGCGGGAAGCGCTGGGGTCGGATAAGCCCTTTGTCGCTGGGGTGTTCGTGGAAGGATTGGAAGGGGATCTGATCGACCTCTATCATCGGGGCGGTGATCAGATTGCGGCGCGTGGAGGCACCCCTATTCTTTTTCAAACGACGCGTTTTCACGACTGGGCCGCGGATAAAATTGTCGATCTCTACGCCAAGGTTTGTGCTCCTTATGAGGCGGTGCTTGGTTTTGAGCTAGGTAAGATTTTTGCGCCTAATGGGATGATTTATTCTGAGGAAATCGTAAGTGGATTGATGAGGATTCCGTCGCTGAAGGGCATGAAACACTCGTCCTTGAGCCGCGATGAAGAACTCAAGCGCTTGGCGCTGCGTGATGAAATACGGCCTGATTTCCGGATTTATACCGGCAATGATTTGGGTATCGATATGATCGAATATGGCTCCGACTACCTTTTGGGACTAGCGGCCTTTTGCCCGGAAAAATTCGCCGAGCGGGACCGTCTCTGGCGCGAAGGTGATGAAGCATACTACGAGCTGAATGACGCTTTGCAATATCTCGGGAACGTCGCGTTCCGCCCGGCAGTTCCTGCCTATAAGCATAGCTGCGCAGTCTTTCAGCACCTTTTGAGTCGCATTCCGAGCAGTGAACCGCACCCAAGATGTCCTCGTCGACCTGAGTGGGAAGCTGGAATCCTGAGCGATTGCGCCAAGCGACTGGGCTACGAGATTTAAATGATGACGGAAAAAGGTGAGGGAGTGACGATGGCAGCCATCGCGGAAAAGGCCGGCGTGTCCAAGGCCACCGTTTCGCGTGCTCTGGCCGGGTCCATGCTCATTGGGGAAGCCGCGCGTGAGCAGGTTGAGCTGACCGCTCGCGAACTGGGTTATATTCGCCGCTCGGTGAAGCGGCCGAGGCAGCGGATCATTCTTACGGTGAAGCTGGTGCTTCCTCCTGAAGGGAATCGAAGCGCGCGTCTTTTCTACAGTTTTACTGATTTGGTAGAAGGCTTGCAGAGAGGATTGAGTCCAGCGGGAGTGAACCTCATCGTGGAAAATGGCGGTTCTGGATTTGTGCCGTTTCCGCATAAAAAAGGGGGCGAGGTTGAAGCTTTTATTTTCGCCTTTCATCGTCCTTCGGCCCCGGTGCTGCGGGAGATCGAAAAGGCCGGATCACGGGTGGCGGTTTTGAACCGGTCGGTGCGTGGTGTTTCCCATGTGGTGAGTCATCATGAAGATGCGATGGCGCAAATTGCGCAGCACCTATTTGAGAAAGAGGTGAGTGGCAACTGCTGCTTCGTGGGTTACGGAGGGATCGAGGACGTTGTGAAAGAGCGACTGTCTGGCTTTGCCAAGGCCTGTGATACGCTGGGGATGACGTTTGATCGGGAAGTGGATCTTTGGATGCTTTCATCGCCGGACGAACTTACGGCTCCGGCTCTGAAGAAGCGTTTTCGATGCGGAACCCGCACCTTTGTGGGGGTGAATGATGTCATCGGCTCGCTGCTCGTGCAGCATGCGCGCGAGGCGGGGCTTCGTATCCCTCAGGACGTTTGTGTGACTGGTTGCGACAACGCGCCCATCCGGGATGTCACCTTTCCCCTTCTTACTACGGTGGATCTTTCGATACGTCAACTTGCGGAAGAAGCGGGGCGTAGTATCTATCTTGAAGTCGTGGAAGGAGCTGTGCGCAAGCGGGCCATTCTCGTCAAAGGCACTCTTCTCACAGGACAAAGTACATGAATTATCAAGATCTCGCAGTTCATACTTTTACGACCAAACCGTGGTCCCTCGATGAATGCATTGAAGGCTACGCCAAGCGCGGCATTGGCGGGATTTCCATTTGGCGCGAGACGCTGGAGGGAGAAGACCTTTGTTCGGTGAGCAAGCATTTGGATGATGCCGGACTCACGGGGATTTCTTTGGTGAGAGGGGGCTTTTTTACCGGTAAAACAAAGGCCGAGCGTGATGCGGCCTTGGAAGAAAATCGGCAGGCTCTGCGGGAGGCTGCGATGCTTGAGCTGCCATCGCTCGTGCTCGTGTGTGGTGCGACGGTGGGTCAGACACCGTGGGGGAACTATCTACAGATCCGCGATGGAATCGCGGCACTTGCCGACGAAGCGGAGGGCTTGGGTGTTCGTCTCCTCGTGGAACCCTTGCATCCGATCTACGCGGGGGACCGTTCTGGAATTTCTTCGCTGAAAGTGGCTAATAATCTTTGCGCGGAGCTGAACCATGCGAGCGTCGGTATTGCCTTGGATGTTTACCATGTCTGGTGGGAGCATGATCTCGCAGAACAGATCGATCGGGCGTCGCAAAACGGCTGGCTCGACACCTATCATATTTGCGACTTCAAACCCGATCAAAGCGACATCCTCCTGGATCGCGGGATCATGGGCGAGGGTTGCTGTCAGCTTGCGGAAATCGACAGGCTGATGTCTGAGGCGGGCTTCGATGGCTTCCGCGAAGTGGAGATTTTTTCCTCCAAATGGTGGGCGCGTGATCAGGACGAATTTCTTGATACCATTCTTCATTCATACGACCAAATTTACCGAGCAAAATCATGAGCACTGAAACGATAGGGATCATTTTAAATGGCGTCACGGGGCGCATGGGAACGAACCAACACCTGGTGCGCTCGATCTTAGCGATCCGCGAGCAAGGCGGGGTGGAGCTCGCAGACGGGACCCGCCTGATGCCGGATCCCATTCTCACTGGACGTAACGAAGCGAAGCTGAAGGCGCTCGCTGAGGAACATGGGGTGAAGAAGTATTCCACTGATCTCGATGCAGTGCTCGCGAATGACGCTTATCCGATTTTCTTTGATGCTTCGGGCACGCCTTATCGGATCAAGTTTCTTGAGAAGGCGATTGCGGCCGGAAAGCATATTTATTGCGAGAAGCCGACCGCGAACCGGTCATCGGAGGCCTACCGCATTGCTGATGTGGCCGAGGCCGCAGGCGTGAAGAATGGCACGGTGCAGGATAAGCTTTGGCTCCCTGGAATTCTCGCCTTTAAAAAACTGAAGGAGGAAGGTTTCTTTGGAGAGATTCTCTCGGTGCGCGGTGAATTTGGATACTGGGTTTTTTCGGGAAATGATGAGAATCAGGCGCCCCAGCGCCCCAGCTGGAATTATCGTAACGAAGACGGCGGCGGCATCATTATCGATATGCACTGCCACTGGCGTTACGTCATCGATCAACTCTTCGGTGAAGTGACGGACGTCTTCACTCATGCCGCGACTCATCTCCCCGAGCGCATCGGCGAGGACGGACAACCCTATCAGTGCACCGCAGATGATGCCTCTTATGCCCTCTTTAAGACCAAGACGGGCGTCATTTGTCAGTTCAATTCTTCCTGGGGTGTGCGCGTGCGACGGGATGATTTGTTAACGATGCAGGTGGATGGAACGAAGGGGAGTGCCATTGTGGGCCTCAGAAAATGCTGGGCCCAGAGTCTCGAGAACACGCCAAGACCGGTGTGGAACCCGGATGTCGACAGTCCGATCGACTATTATTCTAACTGGGATATCGTCGATCCAGGCCCTTGTGAAAATGCCTTCAAAGTGCAGTGGGAGCTCTTCCTTAAACACATAGCGCGGGATGAACCATTCCCCTGGACTCTGCGTGAAGGAGCCAAGGGAGTAGAGCTTGCGGAGAAGTCTTGGGAGAGCCATCGCTCAGGCTCTTGGGTGAGTGTGTGAAAAATTTTAGCGATTCTCGCTTGCCCGTTATGGCCTGTCGGGTTGATTCTCTCTTCAGCACATGGAAACAGTCGTTCATATCCCCGAAACAAACAAAGCGTCTTCGATCATCGAAGTCGTCGCTGCCTTGAAAGAATACGACCTTAAAGCAGTTCACGATAAAAAGGATTGGGGTGACTGGATCAATCTTACCGGAGAAAAGACCGTCATCAGTATCGAGTCCGAGCGCGGCATGAGTCGTAAGGCAACGATCGAGTATGCCGAGGGCGAAGACGACCATCTTGAGATTCCAATCATCAGCGCATTCCGTGAATTGGGATGGTTTGGAACGGATGAGGATGGCGAGTATCGCTTGTAGGAATTTTTTCTCTCATCAGAGCAACAAAGCCCGCTTCATTTTGAAACGGGCTTTTTTATTGCCCAAGATTCAGAAGTGAATCTTGGCATGGTCTAAGCTAGACTCTCTCTCTGCCGATGGTTTTTTCCCCAAGTAAAAAGGTTCTCGTGGTCACTGACCTCGATGGATGCCTCTTGGATCATCACGATTACAGCTACTCGGAAGTCCTTCCTGTCTTGGAAAGGCTGGCGACGTTTGGGATCCCGGTGGTGGCAAACACAAGCAAAACGCGAGGGGAGTGGCTCGCGATGCGGGATCGGTTTTTAAATGAGGCTGCTTTTGTGGTCGAAAATGGCTCCGCCGTTATTTTTCCAGATCGGGAAGATGAGCTTCTGGGGTCCTCGCGTGAGGAGATCAATCTCGTCCTCGATTCACTCAGGGAGGAGTTTCACTTTGAAACCTTTCAAGACCTGGGATTGACCGGAGTGATCGAGCACACCGGTCTTGCGAAAGAAGACGCCATTCTTGCGTCGGAACGCGAATTCAGTGAACCGCTTGTCTGGAAGGATTCGGCGGAGCAAGAACTGCGCTTCTGTGAGGAAATTGCCCGCCGGGGATTGACCGCCCTTGCGGGAGGTCGCTTTTTGCATGTCCTGGGAGCAACCAACAAGGGCAAGGCTCTCGAGATTTTGCGCTCATATTATGGAGCTAATTTCGTGATTGCTCTCGGCGACAGTCCCAATGATGTGACGATGCTTGATCGGGCAGATGTTGGCTGCATCATTCCTAACGCCAGCAGTATGCCTCTTTTAGTGAGTAAAGCCCCCCGCGTTCTTCGGAGTGAAGGGCACGGGCCGAGTGGCTGGGCTGAGCTGATGACGCCTCTCCTCGACGAACTTTCCCCTCAATCTTAATCAATTTCATGTCAGATTTTCACCAAAGCGGAAGCATTACCACCCTTCACAATCTCACCGATCGACCCATCGATGAGATGGAAGCCGAGCTCGTCGAATTTTCGAAGAAGCGGCCTATGGCGCTCATTCTCCCTTCGCTTTTTTCGGAACTCGAAGGAGATGCGCTGCCTCACATCGTCGAGGAATTGAAAAAGGTACCCTATCTCGGTGAAATCACCATTGGCCTTGATCGGGCTTCGGAAGATGAATACCGCCACGCCCTTAAATTTTTTGACGGATTGCCGCAGCATAAGCGCGTCCTTTGGAACGATGGCCCCCGTCTTCGCGCGATCGATGCCGAGCTGCAAGATCATGGGCTTTCTCCCGTCGAGGCAGGGAAGGGGAGGAATGTTTGGTTTTGCTTGGGCTACACCATTGCCCGGGACCAAGCGGAAGCGATCGCGCTGCATGATTGCGATATCGTGACCTACGATCGGTCTCTGCTCGCTCGGCTCATCTATCCCATGGCCCATCCGAATTTCAGCTACCAGTATGCGAAAGGTTATTATCCCCGGGTGGCAGAAGGTAAGTTGAACGGGCGCGTCACCCGACTTCTCGTCACGCCTCTTCTTCGCTCCCTGGAACAAGTGCTGGGAGCGAATGACTATCTCTCGTTTTTACATGAATTCCGATATCCGCTCGCGGGCGAGTTTTCCTTCCGTCGGGGCGTCGTTCCCGATATCCGAATTCCAAGTGACTGGGGTCTCGAAGTGGGGATCCTATCCGAGATGTACCGGAACTATTCTCCGAACCGCATCTGTCAGGTGGATATTGCAGATCGTTACGATCATAAGCACCAGGAGGTGTCGGCTGAAGATCAAACGAAGGGCCTCTCGAAGATGTCAGTTGATATCTGTAAGCTTATTTTTCGAAAACTAGCGACCGAGGGAGAGGTGCTGAACAAAGCCTTCTTCAGGGCTGTCAAGGCAGCTTACTTCCGCAATGCTCTCGATTATGTGGAGCGCTATAAAAATGACGCGCTCATGAATGGTCTGAAGATTGATGTGCACGAGGAAGAAAAGGCAGTTGAACTCTTCGCCCAGAATATCATCGGAGCCGGGAAGGTCTTTGTCGATTCCCCGATGGAGCGGCCCTTTATTCCAAGTTGGAGCCGCGTCAATAGTGCCCTCCCGGATATTTTTCCACGACTCGTGGAAGCCGTGGAAGCTGATCATCAAGAATTTTCTGTCTCCTCATGAGCCCTCTGGATCAGCTTTTAGAAAGGATCACCAATCATCTCGTCGTTATATATGGAGAGGGTGATCACGAGGCTCTCCGTGACGGACTTGTTGATGCGATGCACCTGCGTGAGCATTTTTACGAACCTGTTCCCTACAGCGATCACTGGTCTGAGCGTGATGTCACCCTCATCACCTATGGCGATAGTATTGTTGGGGAGGGCAAGCCCCTGCATGTTCTCCATGAGTTCTTAGGGAAACATCTCGAAGGAATTCTGAGCACGGTGCACATCCTGCCCTATTTTCCTTCGACCTCTGATGACGGGTTCGCAGTTTCTGATTACCTGGGCGTCAATCCAGAGCTCGGTGCTTGGGAGGACATCGAAGCGATCGCTTTCGAGTATCGACTGATGTCGGATCTTGTCGTGAATCATTGCTCCGCTTCGCACGAGTGGTTCCAGCAATATCAACGGGGCGAGGAGCCGGGCGCTTCATTCTTTATCGAGGCTTCTCCTGAGGAAGATCTTTCTGCGGTCATCCGGCCACGCACCATACCACTTCTTCGTCCCACCGGAGACAAGCATGTTTGGTGCACCTTTGGGCACGATCAAATTGATCTGAACTTTCGTGAACCGCGGCTTCTACTGGAGTTGGTGAAAATCATTCGTGGGCATCTCGATCACGGTATTTCCATGTTTCGACTCGATGCTATCGCCTTCGTTTGGAAAGAGATCGGGACTTCCTGTATCAACCTTCGGCAGACTCATGAAATTGTCCGCTTGTTCCGCACTCTGATCGAGCACGTGAAGCCGGATGGGGTCATCATTACCGAAACGAATATCCCCAATCGCGAGAATCTTTCCTACTTCGGAAACTTCAACGAGGCCCACAGTATCTACAATTTTTCCCTCCCTCCGCTTCTTTTGCATGCTCTCTCGACCGGGACCTGTCTCTATCTGCGGCGATGGCTGATGAGCATGCCTCCGGCGCAACCCGGGACGACTTACTTTAACTTTATCGCTTCACACGATGGTATTGGTTTACGGCCTGCCGAAGGACTTCTCGGGATCGAACAAATCGACGAACTGGTGGAAAAGATGAAGTCGAATGGCGGTCGAGTTTCTGAGCGGACCCTTCCTGATGGGTCAACGCGGCCCTACGAAATCAATATTAGCCTCTTTGACGCATTTCAGGGTGACGATGGTCTGGGCGAAGCGCGCTTCCTTTGTGCGCATTCTGTCTTGTTGGCATTGGAAGGGATGCCGGCCTTTTATATCCACAGCCTCTTGGGTACTCGGAATGACGAAGCCAAGGCGGAGGCATCGGGGCACAATCGTCATATCAACCGCCATCAATGGGATGCTGCCGCTCTCGAAGAGGCCCTTGCCGATCCGGGGAATCCCCACGCGCGTGTCCTTTCTAAACTCAAGAAACTCATTGAGATCAGAACGTCCCAAAGCTCATTTCATCCCAATGCGACGCAATTTACCCTTCACCTGGGGGAAGAGGTTTTTGGACTCTGGAGGCAATCGCTGGATCGCCGTCAAAATATTTTCTGCCTCCACAATCTTTCTGACAAGGAGAAGATTATTCCGCTCACGAGTGTCAATCTCGTGACGACTGATGAGTGGTTTGATCTCTTAAGTGGCCAAGATCTTAGTGAGGAAATGACCGAACTCAGATTCGCTCCTTATCAATCGATGTGGCTTGCGAGTAAGCTCAAAGTCTTACCTTATTAGTCATGAAAATACTGATTGCCTGCGATAAATTTAAAGGGTCGCTTAGCGCGATTGAGGCTTGCGAAGCAATTGCGGCGGGCCTCCCTGAACACGACTGCAAACTTTGTCCCATTGCCGACGGAGGCGAGGGGTTTGTTGATGCTCTTCTGGCAGTGGACGGTGGGGAAAAAGTCATGGCGCAATGCCGTGACGCCCTTGGTCGTGAAGTGGCCGCTGAATATGCCCTCTTGTCGGATGGATCAGCGGTGATTGAAATGTCAGCCGCTAGCGGACTTTGGCGTATCGACGAGGCGGAGCAGGATCCTCTTTATAGCAATACCTATGGCACGGGGCAGCTCATGCGCCATGCGATCGAGCAGCATGGAGCGAAGCGACTTCTCGTGGGGATCGGCGGTTCTGCCACCAACGATGGCGGAGTGGGGATGGCCGAAGCGCTTGGAGTGATCTTCACGAATTCCGAGGGGCAGCCGGTGCTCCCAGTTCCTGCTACATTTTTGGAGATAAAAATGATCGATCAATCGAGCCGCATCGATATGCCGCCTATCACAGTGGCCTGTGATGTGACCAATCCTTTGCTTGGTCCCCAGGGGGCGACCTCTATTTTTGGTCCTCAAAAAGGGGCTAAAGTGGATCAACTTTCCAAATTGGAGAAGGCGCTGGCTCATGTCGCTGCGCTGCTAGATTGTGATTCCAATATTCCGGGAGCGGGCGCTGCAGGAGGACTTGGATTTGGTCTGCGTTATTTTTGTGACGCGGAGATGGTGAGTGGTTTTGAGCTTGTTTCGGAAGCGCTCAAGCTCGAGGAGCAGATTACAGATGCGGATCTCGTCATCACCGGGGAAGGATCGTTGGACGAGCAGACTCTCGAGGGAAAAGGACCAGCGGGTGTCGCTGCTCTCGCACGAAAGGCGGGCAAGAAGGTCATCGGCATCGCGGGGCAAGTCACCGATGAGGCGAAGCTACTTTTTGATCAAACTCTTGCGCTGGAGGATCTCGATCTTCCGCTTGAGATGCTCATGCGTGATGCTCGCTCCCTGTTGACTCAAATGGTGCGCGAGCGGGCGGCTTTGTAGATCACTAAGGTATCTGCAAAACGACAATTCTGAGGAAGAGACTCTCTTCGCTTTGAGTTTGAGTGACGCGCCGGTTCTGAATAGTGCCGCTTGCGGAAATAAGTGTGGAGGGGATTTCGCTCCAATCGCTCATATTCGATGATGACTCGGCACGATAGGAGATATCGTCTTTGGCAGAATCGATGCTGAAATCGACTGAGATGTTAGTGCCATCGCGGCTCACCTGTGGTCCGATTTGTGGATCAGTGGTCCAAGGGTCGGTATCGAAGGCATACTCCAAAAGATTCGCCTGACCATCACGATCTGCGTCGGCTGATTCCATTCCTAATTCAGGGTCGGCTTGCTCATCGAGAGAGAAATTCAAGTTGCTCCATTGCTGATAGCTACTGATTTCGTTGGGCTGCCATAGGACCTGATCGACCCAAGCCGAGTCGGCCCCATCGATCTCGAATTCATCTTTTTCGTATCTCCAGCTCAGGGTGTGAGATCCGGCTGGAATCGAGACAATCCGTTGAGTCCAAGAAACATCTCCACTTGCGGCAAACTGTTCCGTGCCATCCAAAGTGAAGCGCAGGAAGTCGAAGTCTTCCTCCGAGTCCACGCGGTAGTAGAAGGAAAAGGTGCCCGGGCCCTCCAGTTCGACTTGTAAGACCGAGTCCTCATTGTCGTTGATATTACCAGTTTGGGCAGAGTCCTCACCATCCTGGCTGAGATTAACCTGTCCGGTCCATTGCTTGTCTCCACCGCTGGTCCAAACGAGGCCTGGGTAGTCGAGGGCTTGGCCCAAGGTTCTTGAAAAATTACCGGGAGTGAAGCGCAGATGATCGACCCAGCCCTTGTCGTCTCCGATGCTGTCGAGGAAGTCTTTCTCGTAGGTCCAACTCACGGTGTGGACCCCCTCGGGAATGATAAGGTCCGTTTCGGTCCAGTCGATATCTCCACTGATGGTGTTTTGCTCATTGCTGTCAAGCGAGACGCTGAGGAAGTCGTAACTTTCCTCGCTCGAGACTTTCCATGCGAAAGTAAAGAGTCCCGGCCCGGTGATTGTCGTAGAAAAATTCGCGAACCCATTGTTGCTGATGTTCGAGGAAGCGACCGAGTCGGATCCATTGACGGAGGTCGCGGTATCCAAGAACCATTCACCGGTGCCAGAGGTCTCAAAAATAAATCCAGTGGTATCCAGTCCCTCGGCCAGGGGACCGCTCCCCGGAGCCTGAATGTTGATCAAGAGCGAGGCGCTGTCACTGCCATCGGAATTACTTGCGGTGAGAGTCACCGAGGTGGAACCGACGGTCGTGGGACTTCCCGAAATGAGACCGCTGCCGGGGTTGAGCGTGAGGCCGGGAGGTAGAGGGTTCGCTTGATAAGAGGTTGGCGAGTGACTTGATTCGATTTGATAGCTGAAGGGCAATTCACTGATGCCGGAGGCGTTCGTTGCACCGGAAATGACGGGAGGGGTGGGAATGCGGGCTTCGATGGAAATTATGACCTCGCCGTTACTCGTCCCGATGGCGTTGGAGGCGGTGAGTTCGACAGAAAAGGTACCCTCTGTAGTAGGAGTACCACTGATTAAGCCCGTTGTTCGATTGATCGAGAGACCGGGAGGGAGGTTGGCCGCAGTGAAAGAATTTGCGCCCTTATCTGCGAGGACCTGAAAGTTAAAATTAGCTTCAACAGTTCCGGAGGAGGTAGCGGCGTGGGAAAAAGAAGGGGGATCGGTTATCGAGGTGGTGGGGGCACCGAAGATCTTGATCTCGGCGTTGTTCAAGGTTCCGGTTCGGCCCGAGCTGCTGTCGACCACCTTGAGCGTCCAAATTCCTTGTGAGTTTTCTCCCCAGTTATGGACGGTCATCATCGTCCAGTCCGAAAAGTTCGCGCCTGTTCCCGTGTTCGGCATCGTGAGGAAGCTCTCGGTTCCGCTTGGCGAGATGAGAGAGAGGGTGAGCTGGCTACGTCGAGCGTGAGTGATGTTGGCGGTGAGGGTGACGTGCTCGACGCGCAGCGCTTGCGCGGAACTGAGATCAAAGGTGGTGCTCGTTCCGCTGCTGGAATCGTCCGGGATGGCGAGATTCACGGGTCCACTGGCGAGGGTAACCTCTTCCTGATCGGGGAGGTTGGTCCAGTCGGTAGCAAGAGTCACGGCGGCTTGAGCATCGATCATTCCCGCACCAAATTCGTGGTTGAAATCGATTCCGGCGGCGTTGGTTTTCCAGCCGGAATCCGCAGGCCGGATCTTGAAGGCCGAGCGAATAAGGATTTCTTGAAAGTCGCGCCAGCGAAGCGCTGGATTGGCTTCGAGAATCAAGGCGCAGACTCCCGCGGCCAAGGGGGTCGCCGACGAGGTGCCTCCGAAGTCATCGGTGTAGGTGCCACTTGCGACCAAGGTTGTTGTCGTGATTCCTTGCCTGCCTCCATCGGAGGGCGCGGAAACCACCTTGGAAGCGCCGGGCTCCGAGTAGTCGGAGCGCTCGCCCCGGTCGGTGACTGCGCCGATCGCGATCGTATAGATCGACGAAGCATAGGCATCGTAGTTTACGTTGTCATTGGCGTAGCCATTTCCGGCGGCCCAGAGATGGACCGTGCCAAGCCCGCTGCGGCCGCTCTCCACGGAGCTCTTGAAGGCGGCTTTCACGAGAGGTCCGGGTGCATCGAGCGTGCCTTGATCATCGAAAGGGCCCCAGCTGTTGCTTTTAATTGAGATGAGATCGTTACGCCAGCTTATCGCTTCGGCTTCTTCGGCATCGCTGACATCTCCTGCGATTAAGCGAAGCCCGACGAGGGTCGCTTGGGGAGCTGCGCCGGTTCCGCCGATGCTATTGTTTCCGCGACCTGCAGCGACGCCGGCACAGGCGGTTCCGTGGTCATCGATGGTATTGAAAGGAGTCGGGTCGTCCGGCGTTGCGTCATTCCAATCATGGTCGATCGCGGTGTTGGTGTTGGCACTGAGATCCGGGTGCGATGTTTCCAGGCCGTCATCGACGATGCCTACCAAGATGCCACTCCCTTGATAAGTGTCCCAAACGGTCGTGATGTTGACGTCGATTCCGGCAGTGGCGCCATTTTGTCCTGTGTTGTTTAAGTGCCACTGATAGCGGGGGTTCGAACCGCTGTGGGCGTAGCGCGGATCATTCGGGACCAAGCGCTTCTTTCGGGATTTTGCGAGTAGCGGTTGGGCGCTATGTACGCCAGCGGTCTCACGGACCCTCTTGAGTAGGGCGAGGGAGTCTCCTGAGTTCGCGAATTCCAGGATGAGATAGTTGGGCGCAAATTCGGGAATGGTCGAAGACGTCGCGCCCGCGGAATCGGCGATGGCATCAGAAGCGGCAACGGCTTCCAGGGCCACCAGAATGCGTCGGGTGAGGACGTGTCGGTTCGCCTTGCTTCGTTTTTTCCCTTTCGGGTAGATGACTAGATCAAAGCGATTTTTGCTCCGCGCTGCGAGCGCTTGGGCGAACGCGAGAGTTTTCGGCGCAGTCCCCTGATCGGGGATTTTCGTGGCGTGAGCGACCTGACCGCTCTCGGGATGGCATTGGAGCTCATCGCAGGCGACTTCGTAAGCGACGTTTTCGATCCAGATTTCTTCAAAAGGAATCCTAGCTTGCAGAAGTTGGATGGCCAAAATCCCAAGGAGGCAAAAAATTGGTCTCATAGATTTATATGAATATTATCCTAAGCGAAAGGCAGTGGGTGCACAGGCTCAATTTTTGAGCCTGTGCCGCTTAGGATCGGATTCAGGGTTTGACTCTTGACGAGATCTTCAGGTGATCAATAAGCCTTCCCGAGGCCCATGAAGGGTAGGATCAGGATTGATCGTCTGATTTGCTCAGTCTTGTGATTTGGCCACTTGGCCTCCCGCTCATGCTGAAGGAGATGTTTGCCGAATAGCCAAAGGCTCTTTCCGAGCCTGAACTCGAGGGACAGATCGATTCGATGATTGGAGTTATCGGGGTCGCGAGAACTGGCCTTAGACCGTCAAGCAGCATCGCGATCGAAGATGGGGTGTTTCTAATTCGGTGTAAAAAAGTGACTTTACGCCGTGTATTATAGGCTAGATTTGGCACTAATAGATGACATGGCAGCTTCGGCAGAAAAAAAGAAAGAGACGCGGGCAGGAAATTATTTTATCTCGAACTATCCACCGTTTTCGTTTTGGTCGGAGGATGAAAACGCTCTGGTCGACGATACCTATGCGCAGCCTTCGAAGGAGGGCGTTCCTTTAGGGCTTTACCACCATATTCCGTTTTGCCGACGGCGTTGCCATTTTTGCTATTTCCGGGTATACACCGATAAGAGCGCGGATGAGATCAAGGATTATCTCGATTGCACGGTGAAGGAGCTGGAGGTGATGGCGCGCAAGCCACTCATCGCGGGGCGAAAGCCGCAGTTTGTCTACTTCGGGGGAGGGACTCCTTCTTATCTCTCGGCGAAACAGCTGGTGGATTTAACCGACCGTATGAAGGCGATCTTGCCGTGGGATGAAGCTCAGGAAGTGGCCTTCGAGTGTGAACCGGGAACTCTGAATGCGGGGAAGCTGGCGGCGATTAAAGATATCGGGGTGACGCGACTCAGCTTGGGGATCGAGAACTTCGACGACCACATTTTGGAAATTAATGGCCGTGCGCATCGTTCGAAAGAGGTGGGCCGGGCTTACGAACGTGCCCTAGCGGAAGGCTTTGATCAGATCAATATCGATCTCATCTCCGGGATGATCGAGGAGACCGAGGAGAACTGGCAGCGTAACATCGAGAAAACGATCGAACTTTCTCCTGACAGCGTGACCATTTATCAGATGGAAATTCCCTACAACACGACCATTTATCGCGAGATGAAGGACAACGGGAAGCTGATCGCGCCCGTGGCGGATTGGGAAACGAAACGGCGCTGGGTAAAGGAAGCTTTCGCGGCTCTTGAGAGCGCGGGTTACACTATCAGCTCGGGTTACACGGCGGTGAAGAATCCGGAGAAGACGAAGTTTGTTTACCGCGATTCTCTCTGGGGAGGGGCAGATCTTTTGGGATTGGGAGTGGCGTCATTTTCCCATGCCGCAGGAGTCCACTATCAGAACTTCACCGAGATCGATGACTACACGAAAGCGATCGAAGCGGGACAGATGCCGACGAAGCGAAGCTTCCGCACGAACGAGGAGCAGCGCATGATTCGTGAATTCATCCTGCAGATGAAGCTGGGGAAGGTAGAAAGTAGTTACTTTGAGCAGAAGTTTGGCGTTGATGTTCTGTCGCGCTGGAATGGTGAGCTTGAGCAATTAAGAAGCGAGGGGCTGCTGAAGATTTCGGATGATAAGATTTTCCTTGAGCGCGATGGCCTGCTCTGTGTCGATAACATCCTCCATGACTTTTTCCTGCCTGAACATCGGACTGATCAACTAGTCTAAATATGGAGATTTCCCAGCAGATCAGTGACTTGCGCAAGAAGTCGCTGCTTCACGGCGTCGAATTCGAGTGGATCGAATCTGATGAACTAGAACGGCCCTATCGGGATCTCCTGCTTCATCAACGGGACATGACTTCGACGCTCGCTCGATTTCATGGTGCGGAGATTTCTCTAAAGATTCTTCAAGAACGTTCGGAAGGGGATTTCTATTTGCGGGAGGTACTACTATCAGCAGGGCCTAAGGTAGTGGAATATGGTTTGATCGAGGTGGCAGTGAACCATTTAGAGGAGTCACTGAGGAACAAGATCTTAAGCGGCGAGGAGCCCTTGGGTGGGATCTTGAACGACAGTGGTTTGGACTATCACAGTCAGCCCGTCGGGTTCTTCCAGATTGAGAGTCGCAAATTCACGCCTGATTTTTTTCCGTTTGCGGGTGGCAAATTTCTATTTGGGCGCTATAATACCTTGCTCGATGGCGATCGTCGAATATTGGCGCGCATTGTGGAAATATTACCTTACGAAGAATCATGATCTCGAACCTGAGTTACGACTGTGATGTTATCATCGTCGGTGCCGGTCCTGCTGGATGCACCGCTGCGACAATCCTTGCTGAAGAGAAGGGGAAGAAAGTCATTGTTTTGGAGAAAGAGCATTTTCCGCGCTATCACGTAGGCGAGTCGTTGATTCCGCATTGTTACGATACCATCGAACGGCTTGGCATGGTGGATCGCTTAAACGAGAAGGGCTTTCAGAGTAAGCAGAGCGTGCAGTTCGTGAATCCCGACGGGAAGGTTTCGGCTCCGTTTTACTTTGCGAAGCACAGCGATCATCCACGTTCCAAGAGCTGGCAGGTGGATCGCGAAACTTTCGACACCATGATGATGGAGCGGGCTCGGGAATCCGGGGCCGAAGTACGCGAAGGGGTCAATGTGATCGGATTTATTGAAGAGGACGGATTCATCGTGGGAGTGAAGGCCGAGAGTGCCGACGGAAGCCGCTTTGAGCTTCGAGCACCGATGACGATGGATGCCTCAGGTCGTGATGCCATTTTTCAACGGAAGAAGAAGTGGCGGAAACGAGATCCAAAGCTGAACAAGATCGCTATTTGGACCAACTACAAGGGTGCAAAGCGTGACCCGGGTATCGACGAAGGAGCGACTACTGTTGCTTACGTTGAGGGTAAGGGTTGGTTTTGGAATATTCCTCTAAAGGACGATATTGTGAGCACGGGAATCGTGGCGGAACGTGACTACTTGTATCGTGGTTCACGTGATCTCAAGGAGATCTACGAACGCGAGATTAAGGAGAACAAGTGGATCGAGGAGCATCTTTCGGAAGGGGAGCAGTTTGGAAAATACTGGGTCGCCGGCGAATATTCTTATCGGGCGGAGCATTGCGCGACCGATGGCTTGGTCTTGATTGGTGATGCTTTTTCATTTTTGGATCCGGTATTTTCCTCGGGGGTTTATTTGGCACTTACGAGTGGCGCGATGGGGGCTGATGCGGTTGCGGCGGCCTTGGAAAACAAGGATACCCGCGCGGAACAATTTTTGCCCTACGGGGAGCGACTTTGTAAAGGGATCGAGTGGATGAGGAAGCTCGTCTATGCCTTTTACGACGAGAATTTCAGTTTCAAGGACGTGGTGATGAAATACGAAGAAGTGCAACACTCGTTGACTGATTGTCTTATCGGCGATCTCATCGATCATGACTACACTGAGCTCTTTGAGCGAGTGTCTGAGTTTGCGGAGCTTCCGGAGGATCTGCCTCATGGGAAGTCGGTTGCGAGTGAGGTTGGGGTTTGATGGATGAGGAGATTTTTTTTGAATCACAACCGGAACGACATGGAACCGGAATGAAATGGAGATCGCCTCGTTGAGGCTGGAAATTGGGCCGCTTTAGTGAGTCCTTCTGGAGACTTGGAAAAAATGGAGCAAGGCCCTCCTTCGTCGAAGCTGCGGCGGGATAAGCGCCCAAGTTTCTTTGGGGATGGGTGCGAACCGGCACCCTTTTGAGGGTGGTTTTTTCTTGGCGTGGTGGGCGAGGTTGTCAGAATCGCTTCAATGAATCGTCGTAAATTTTTCTATCTGGGCTCCGCGGGAATAGCGGCGTCTGTGACCTCGGGCTACGCGGCGGATTTTTCTGATCTTACGCCTCGGGTGGGATTGATTGGGGCGGGTTGGTATGGAAAGACGGATCTGATGCGCCTTATCGAAGTGGCTCCGGTCAATGTTGTGGGGATTGCAGATGTCGATTCCAAGATGGCGGAGGGAGCGGCGGAGATCGTGGGGCAGCGGCAGGCTTCGAAGAAGAAGCCCCAGACTTTTAAGGACTACCGAAAAATGCTCGCGAATGAGAAGTTCGACATCATTTTAGTGGGAACGCCAGATCACTGGCACGCGCTTTCGATGATCGATGCCGTGAAAGCCGGAGCGGATGTCTTTGTGCAGAAGCCGACTGGATGTGATGTTGTGGAAAGCCAGGCGATGCTGGCGGCGGCCCGGAAATACAAGAAGGTGGTGCAAGTGGGGACGCAGCGTCGGAGTACGCCTCACTTGATCGAGGCGAAGAAAAATATTGTCGATGCCGGGCTCCTTGGAGATGTCGCACATGTCGAAATCTGTTGTTACTATCACATGCGAAAGAAAATGAAGCCGGGGGATGCAGTAGCAGCGGTGCCTGATCATCTTGATTGGGATCTCTGGACCGGTCCTGCTCCGATGCGCTCCTACAACAAGATCGTTCATCCGAAGGGGTGGCGCTCGTTCATGGAATACGGAAACGGGATTGTGGGCGACATGTGCGTGCACATGCTGGATGCGACCCGTTGGATGCTCGGCTTGGGCTGGCCCGAAAGCGTCTCATCTGATGGTGGGATTTTGGTGGATACCGAGAGCATCGCGAACATCAGCGACACGCAGACCGCGACTTTTGACTTTGGAAAACTACAGGTTGTTTGGCAGCACCGGTCCTGGGGATCGGCTCCCGATAAGGAGTATCCGTGGTCGATGATTATTTACGGGACGAAGGGGACATTGAAGGCTGATGTTCATCGCTATGAGTTTGTTCCTCACCGAAATGGAGAAACGATCAAAAAGGAGGCTCTCAACGAGTCTGATCGTTTTCCTTACGATATCAGCGACCCAGATGTTGGAACGAATATCGGGCCGGCCATCCGTGGCCACATGAAGGATTTTCTTGCGAGGATTCAGGATCGAGGAAAGCCGATCGCCGATATCGAACAAGGTCATATTTCCTCTGCTTCGTGCATCCTTGCGAACCAGGCGATGGATTTGGATCGGACGCTGCACTGGGACATCGCGGCTGGAAAGGTGAAGAACGATGACGAGGCGAATGCCCTTCTGACGCGTCCTTATCGAGAAGGCTATCTCCACCCGGACCCGAAAACAGTTTAGCGGTGAAAATTACGATTCTGACGGCTGGAACCGGGAGCTACTACTGTGGCGCTTGCATGCGGGATAATGCTTTGGTGAAGGGGCTTCGGGCCCGGGGGCATGACGCGCATTTGGTGCCGATGTATCTTCCGCTGCAGCTCGATGAGGAAAAGACGCCGAGTGATCGGGAGACGCCGGTATTTTTTGGAGGAATCAATGTTTACCTTCAGCAAAAGTATCGCCTTTTCCGGTGGCTGCCCGCTTGGGTGGATCGTCTTTTTAATGGTCGGGGGATTCTCCGAGCGGTGGCGAAACGGAGTCATCTCACGGATGCGGCGGAGCAGGGAGAGATGACGTATGTGATGCTGAAGCTTGAAGAGAGTCATCTGGGGAAAGAGATCGATAAGCTGGAAGAGTGGCTGGAGCGGGACGGGAAGCCAGATGTGATTTTGTTATCAAATGCGCTGCTGAGTGGCATGACGGGCGAGCTTAAGGAGCGGTTGGGGGCGCCGGTGGTGTGTGCTTTTCAAGGAGAGGATATCTTTTTAAATGGGCTACCGGAGCCGTGGAAGACTAGGTGCTGGGAGGAGATGGGGCGGTGTGTTGCGCAGTCGGATGCGCTGGTGTCGGCGAGTGATTTTTATGCAGGAATGATGCGGGAGAGGCTGGGTTGTGGTGAGATGGAGATCATTCCGAATGGGGTAGATTTGAAGGGCTATGAGGAGGGTGAGACGGAGGATGTCATTGGCTACTTTGCGCGCATGAGCGAGGACAAGGGACTGGGTGTTTTTGTGCGGGCCTTTATCGAGCTGCGGAAGGATTCGGAGGTTGTAACCCGGCTCGCGATCGCGGGGACGTTGGGCGGGGGGGATGAAGAATTTATTGAGGAGCTCAAGCAGGAGTTGGCGGAGGCTGGCTTGGAGGGGGAAGTTAGTTGGCAAAGTGATGTTTCTCGGGAGGAGAAGGTGGCTTTTCTGAAGCGACTGAGGATTTTTTCAGTGCCGGCGATTTATCAAGAAGGCTTCGGACTCTATTTGGTCGAGGCAATGGCTTGCGGAGTTCCGGTGGTGATGCCGAGAGCGTCGGCGTTTCCGGAGATCGTAGAACCGGCTGGATGTGGAATTTTGGTCGAGCCGAATGATCCGCTGGCATTGGCGGCCGGATGGCGGGAGCTACTCGACGACGAGGAGCGCCGATCAGAGATGGAAGAAAAGGGTCGGCGAGCGGTGGAAGATCGTTATCATGTTGGAGCAATGAGCGAGTCATACGAGCAACTCTTCAGAAAGGTGGCAGGGAAATGAGTGCTGAATTCGAATGGTCACGTCCGGTTGAGTTTTACGAAACCGACCTCGCGGGGATTACCCATTTTTCAAACTTCTATCGCTGGATGGAGTCGGCAGAACACGCTTTTTTGAGGGATCGTGGGATTGAACTGCACGATGGGGAAATTGGATGGCCCCGGGTCAATGCAGAGGCGGATTTTAAGAAGCCGATCAAGTTTGGTGATTTGATTCGGGTTTCGGTGAAGGTGGAAGAGGTGAAAACACGGTCGGTTCGCTACTGCTTTGAGTTCCGCGTGAATGATGATGAGACGGTGCGTGCGAAGGGTGAGATGACCTCGGTGTGCGTGCGGTTGAGCACGATGAAGGCGGTTGAGATCCCGGATGAGGTTCGGGAGAAGCTTGGGGGTTAGGTGGTGATCGAATGAAACGTCATTCTCTTTCCCTCGTTTCGATGGGGAATTTCCAGACTCCCCAAATACGTCCCTCCGCGCAGAGGTGCCCAGTTTCGTCTGATCGAATCGCGAAGGTCGCCGCAGGAAAATTTGAACGGATTTAAAATGATTACACAGATCTCCTCTCTGGACCTTGGTTGAGGAAACGCAGTGACTCGGCACAGATCGATGCCACTGGGAAGATCTTGAGGAACTTAGGCAGAGGCTGACGCTAGAACATGGCCGCTTTTCCACCAAGAAGCGGGGAGGCCGATGAGGGTTCCGAAGCCGAGGCCCAGGAGGTGGGCGGTGACGTCGATGTTTCCCGAGCCATCGCCGATGCCCCACATGGAGAAGAGCATGAGGCCAATGCCGAGGGGGGCTAGGACGCGGAAGCCACTTCGCACGTTGCGGGCAAGCCAGGCTTGATAAAGTCCGACGCCGACGAGGAGTCCGAGGGCGCCGAAAGTAGCGCTTGAGGCGCCGAGGGAGCTGAATTGCGTGCCGAAGTGAAGGGCGGCATTGGCGAGGTTTGCAAGGAAGCCACTGAGGAAAATGAGGACCCAGCCGGTCCAAGGACCGAGAGAGTGGGCCACGAGGATGCAGAAGAGTCCACCCAAGGCGACATTGCTGAGCAAGTGCTCCATGCTTCCGTGGAGGAAGAGGGCGGTGAATGAGCGGTAGATTTCGCCATCGCCGATGACCTTGGTGGATGAATTGACAAAGCGCTCGGTGACGAGAGGTGATTCGACCTGACTGCTGTAGCAGAAGAAGAGGACAGTTGCCCAGACGAGGAAGAGGTCAAATCCTGAGGAAAAGACGGGAATCTGGGGAGGTGGAACGTGGTATTTTTGCTCGGCTTGATAGAGGCTGAACTCTTCTCTGACGGCCAGCTCGAAGGGGCTTTCGGCGTGGAGAAGATATTTCCCTTCATCGACCTTGATGAGGCAGTCGAGGTTCATCGCGAGGATTACGAGAACATATTCCTGCGCCTCGGAGAGACTATCGAAGTGAGCAATAGGGATGAGTCCGTCTGCTGCTTCAATGTTCTTTTCCAGAAGATCCATTTAGATTGTAACCTCCGTCTTTCTTTGGAGAATGCAACTGAAAGAAATTTCGGTGATTAGGCTGGGTTCCGAGGCCTCTGGATGGTGGCGCTATTGTTCGAGCTCGGCTTCGACTTTTTCGATCTGGGCGCTGAGGTCGGTCCACTTGGAGTAGGCTTTCTCGAGTTTTTCGGCGAGATTGGCGTAGGCTCGAGTCGATTCAGCAAGCTTTTCGGGATCACCCATGACGTCGGGTGAGTCCATGTGCTCGGTTAAGGTGGCTTGGCTTGTCTCGATTTCGCTGATGAGGGTCTCCGTTTTTACGAGATCCGTTTGGAGGGGCTTGAGGATCTTACTGCGCTTTTCGCGGATGGCGGCGTCGCGCTTACGACGCTCTTTGGGATTCAGCTGAGGACCCTTTGGCCTTACTGCGGCAGGGTTCGGTTTGGATGTCGGGGAGGTTTTTCCCGAAGATTGCGCGTCTTCCTCATCGGTTTTCTCGATGTAGTAGGTGAGATTCCCGGCGAACTGGCGGGGGTCCTCGCCGGATCGGAATTCCAGGGTCTTTCCGACGATGGGATCGAGGAAGTTCCGGTTGTGGGAAACGATGAGGAGGGTACCGGGGTAGTCGATGAGCGCCTTTTGCAGGATGTCCTGCGACTTCATGTCGAGGTGGTTGGTGGGTTCGTCGAGGATCAGGAAGTTGGCCGGGCGCACCAGCATACGGACGAGGGCGACACGGGATCGTTCTCCGCCACTGAGGACGCCGACCTTTTTAAAAACGTCGTCACCTTTAAAAAGGAAGCAGCCGAGAACATCGCGGGCCGTCATGGTGGCACCACGAGTTTGGATCATCTCGATCGTTTCCAAGACGGTGAGAGTGGGATTGAGTTCGTCTGCGTGGTTTTGGTTGAAGAAGGATGGGAGCGACTTGGGGCCGAGTTCGTGAAGGCCCGAGGTAGGATCTTCCTCGCCGGTGATCATTCGGCAGAAGGTAGATTTTCCAGCTCCGTTGGGTCCAACGATGGCAATTTTTTCACCGCGGGTGACTTCGAAATCGAGGTTCTTGAAGACGGTGAGGTCCTCACCATTTTTCAGTTGGTAGACTTGCGCGGCGCTTTCGAGCTTGGCCACGAGATGGGTCGAGGCGGGGGGATCGGGGAAGCGGAAGGCGACTGATGATTCAACGGCATCGATTTGGATGCGCTCGATCTTGGCGAGGGCCTTGATGCGGGACTGGACCTGGGAGGCTTTGTTCGCTTGGGCGCGGAATCGGTTGATGAACTGCTCGGTTTTGGCGATTTCGCGATCTTGATTGACCTTTTGCTTCCGGAGGTTGTCCTGTCGATCCTTGAGTTGGGTCTCGTAGGAAGAGTAGTTCCCCGTAAATTCCTCGGCACGGCCGTGATGGAAGGCGATAGTGCGGGTGGTGAGACCGTCCATCATTGAGCGATCGTGCGAAATGAGGATGATAGCGCCTTTATAAGAGTGGAGATAATTCTCCATGAAGCGCTGGGCTCCGATGTCGAGGTGGTTGGTTGGCTCGTCGAGGAGAAGGACTTCAGGCTCGGAAAGGAAGAGCTTGGCCATCGCGATGCGCATCTGCCAGCCGCCGGAAAATTCGCCGCAATCGCGGGTGAGGTCGCTTTGCTTGAAGCCTAGACCACCGAGGATTGCTTGGATCCGGGGCTTCATGCGAGCTGGGTCGTGGCCGTCGAGTTGGAGTTCGAGTTCTCCGATCTTATTGAGAAGATCGGAATAAGGGGCGGAACGGGGGTCGAGATTGGGGAGATCTTTTTCGAGTCGGGAGACCTCGTCAAGGATGGCCTTCGTCTCGGCAAAGGCTGATTCTGATTCATCGTAGAGGGAGATTCCCTGAATATGGATGCCTTCCTGCGGGAGGTAACCGATGCGGTGGTGCTTGGGCTTATTAATTTCGCCTCCGTTGGGCAGGAGGACGCCCCCGATACACTTCATGAGAGTGGATTTTCCGGCACCATTGTGTCCGGCAAAGGCGACGCGCTCCTTATCGCCGATGGAAAAGGTGAGGTCTTTGAAGATGACGCGGGGGCCAAATTCGACACGGAGGTTTTTAACGGCGAGCATTGTTGCGGAGGTCTGGAGTCAGATGGCAGGCAGTAAGCCCGACGTCGATGTCGGGATAGAGGAGAGAGTTGCGAGAGTAAAGGTTGGGGGCACAGAAAAGCCCAGTCTCTCTCGCGAGATGACCGGGCTGTAGTTAAATCAGGAAACCCCGAAATTCCTGGAAGGAATTAGAGAGACTTCTTAAGAGTGGAAGAAGGCTTGAAACCAACAGACTTGGATGCAGAAATCTTCATTGCTTCACCGGTCTTAGGGTTACGTCCCATACGGGCGGCACGCTTCTTAATCTCGAAAGTTCCAAATCCAATGACTTGAACCTTGGTGTCTTTCTTAACGCCTTTGGCGATAGAGTCGAGGACTGCGGAGACGGCATCTTCAGCGGAACGCTTGGTTGCATCTTTTCCGAGGGCATTTTGTACTGCTTCAATAAGTTGGCCTTTATTCATGACGATGTGAATCACACTCTAGCGCGATTATTTTGTAAAGCTAAAATAACACCGAAATTCCTTTAGCTTAGGGGATTGACGGGGGGTGAGGATTTATGTTTGTCGGCAAATCACCATTATCTTAGACTTTAGAATCTGTTAGAAATGCGCTGGGGTTGACGAAAGGCGGGTTTATCTGGGAATGTTTAACGGTGAAAGTGAGAGATGCGTTACGTACTTTGGAGGCGGTGCGTCCGGCTTTGCCCCGGAGTGAGGACCTGGCGCAAGAGGTGGCGGATGCGATGGCGGCGCAGGAGCGTGGTTATTATCTTCCTGATGAGGATGAGAGGCTGCGGGAAGTCTATCGTCGTTATTTGGTAGCCAGGGGAACGCTTTGGGAAATGGTCCTGACGTTGAAGCCATGTTTAAAAGAGCGGGACGATGAAGAGGAGCGGCTACGGGTCTTTGGTGTGAGCTTTTGCGCGGCGGCGATGTTGGTGCGTAGTGCGAGCTTTGTGATTGGGCTGGCGAAGGGGCGGCCAGTTGTTTGGAAGAAGCTTGATGAGGCGGAGCCCCGTTACTTGTTAAAAAGGAAGACGTTTACGAGACTGTATCGGAATTTGACCTCCTATCGCTGGATGTGGTTTTACCATGATGCTTGGAGATTTTTCGAGCGGGAGAAGAGTGCAATTGAGGAGAGTCTTGAGGCAGGAGGAATGGGGAAGGTGGTGCAGTGGCTTAAGGAAGAGGAACCATTTATTCAGCGGAGCCGGATGGCTTTTGTAAAAAGGCGCTTCGCCTATCGGCTGCACTCTTTTGTGCGAAGGAATGTTTCGGGTTACGGGAAGGCGATGTTTGGGCTTTTCCAACTGGGAGGGAGCGCGGTGGCGGAGCTGAAGCAGCCCTTTAAGAAGAAACTTCCGGGAAAACGAGTGTGCCTGGAGACCCTGGAGGAATCAGCGGGCTTGCTGAGGGCGGGGGATGTGATCGTTACTCGTCACGATGATGCCCTAAGTAACCTCTTTTTGCCTGGATATTGGCCCCACGGAGCTCTTTATATCGGAACGCCGGAGGAGCGTGAGGCTTTGGGGATGGAGGAGGGTGATCGGAGTGGAGGAAATATTTCCGTGTTGGAGGCCAAGAAGGACGGGGTTTTGTATCGCGAGTTGTGCGAGACGTTGGCGGTCGATGCCTTTTTGGTTCTTCGGCCCGTGATTTCGAATAAAGAGCTGAAAGAAGTCTTGGAAAAGGCGTTCACCCATGAGGGGAAGCTCTACGATTTCGTTTTTGATTTTCGGACAGCTGACCGGCTGGTTTGCACGGAAGTGGTCTATCGGGCCTATCATGGGGTGGGCAGATTTTCCTTTGAGCTTACGCAACGGAGTGGGCGGCATTGTTTATCGGCGGAGGATGTGATCCGACAGGGCTTGGAAAAGGGGATGTTCGAAGTTCTTATGTGCTTTGGCGTGGAGGACGACACGTTACGTCATGGCGAGCATGCTCATTCGCGTGTGATGGCGAGTTTGCGGAAGTTTGGGGCAAGCTAATCGACTGAGATCGATTGAAGTAGGGAGCGGTCGACCTTGAAGTCTGTGTCGATCATCGTGCGTCCGAGCACCGCAGAGCCTTTTGACTGATACCATTTGGCATCGAGAAATAGGGCACGTTTTGGTTGGTCGTGCTCCACGGAGAGCACTTGCTGGTTTGTAGGGCTGGAGAAGGAGCGCTTTTTGTTCTTTAGGAGGTATTCCCAGAGGTAAGCTTCGTCGTTTTCATCAGCAGGGAAATAAACTCCGTCGATGCCGGATTCAGGCTTGGCTTTGGCAAAAAATCCTAGGTGCGGTGCGGGAAAGAGAGAAAAGTGGTCATTTTGTACGATGATTCGATAGAATCCTAAATATTGGGCAAGCAGTCTTTCGCGTCGTCCTAGGATTGCGCCTACGATGTTCCCTGCTAGAGTTCCGCACATGTCCAGCCTTCACGGCCATTTATTTCGTATCTCAACGTTCGGTGAATCACACGGTGGAGGCGTCGGCGTGGTGATTGATGGCTGCCCGCCGCAAATTCCTCTCACGGAGGCAGATCTGCAATACGAGCTGGATCGTCGCCGTCCGGGTCAGTCTGAGGTGACGACTCCGCGTAATGAGGCGGATCAGTGCGAGATACTTTCGGGCACCTTTGAAGGGGTGACCCTGGGATCTCCCATTGCAGTCTTGGTGCGGAATAAAGATCACCGGCCTGAGGCATACTCGGAGATGTCCGAGAAGTATCGCCCGTCCCATGCCGATTATACCTACGACGCAAAGTATGGCATTCGGAACTGGCAGGGCGGGGGACGTTCATCGGCGCGTGAAACGATTGGGCGAGTTGCTGCTGCGGCGATCGCGAAGAAGGTCCTCGCGCATTTTTGCCCCGATCTTGAAGTCCTTGCCTATATTAAAACGGTGCAGGATATCGAGGCGCAGGTGGATCCACTTACGGTAACGTCCGAGACCATTGAATCAAATATCGTGCGCACGGGAGATCTCGATGTGGCTGAGAAAATGATCGAGCGCATTAAGAAGATCCGTTCCGAGGGAAATTCCATTGGCGGCACGATCGAGTGCGTCGTGCGGGGTTGTCCTCCGGGACTTGGTGAGCCTGTTTTTGATCGGCTAGAGGCCGACTTGGCGAAGGGGATGCTTTCGATTCCCGCGACCAAGGGATTTGAGATCGGATCCGGATTCGCGGGGACGATGCTCACGGGAGCGGAACACAATGATCATTTTTATATGGATGAGGATAGAGTTCGCACCAAGACGAACCGCTCTGGCGGGGTACAAGGCGGGATTTCCAATGGGGAGCCAATTCTCTTCCGGGTCGCCTTTAAGCCGACTGCGACCATTATGTCCTCTCAGTCGACGGTTTCGAAGGAGAAGGTAGACACCGAACTGAAAGGTCGCGGCCGTCATGATGCCTGCGTTTTGCCTCGGGCGGTTCCGATCGTCGAGGCGATGACAAATCTCATTCTGTGCGATCATCTCTTGCGTCATCGCGCCTTTTGTCCGACTGATTAATCTATGAACTTTTTTGACATTGGGACGGACGGGCTGATTTTAGGTGCTTTACTCATTTTTGCGGTGTTGGGATTCATCAAAAAACTGGTGAGCTTTTTCTTCTTTGTGATCTCGGTGGCGATCGGTGGCGTGGCCGGATTGTGGGGGCACAATAATGGCTTCTCCTTATCGAAAATCTTGGTCGATCAACCCGAGCCATGGATGAACATGGCGGTGGCGGTGATTGCTTTTTTCGGAGCCTTCTTTTTTATGAAAACGATCCTGGGATTCCTGCAGGGCGGGAGCAAGGAGACGGGCACCTTTTCCAAGTTTGGCTTTGGCATTCCCGGGGCCATTTTGAGCTTAGGGGTGGGAGGCGCTATTCTTTACGCCACTCTTACTGGAGCACGTTACGCTGGGACCTTGGCGGAGCTTGAGCGTCTCAAGGCCTACGCGAGTGACAACATCGACGCATCGAAGGCGGAGCCTTTGCTCGCCAAAATCAAAACGTGGATTGATGAAAGCCGGATCGGTCAGATCCACCAGAAATTCGATTTCCTCAATGATCCGGCGCAGACGAACGCAGCCAAGCTGGCGATCATTCAGGAAAAAGTGGGTGAGTCCGGAAGCCTCATGCCCGAAGGGATCCCCAAGGCCATCCCGGTGGAAGGAAAACTGCAAAGTTCGATCCGTGAAGGCGATTTTTCAGCAGTGCTCAAAAACGATCAACTGCACGATGTCACCGACGACGCAGCGCTGCGGGAGGCCCTAATGCGTTTGAATATTGAGAAGGCGCTCGGTCTTCGAGAATAGTTCCACTGAGGACATTTCCATGGTCCGATTTAATTTCGTCCTTTTCGTGATTACTCCTCCCTGAAGGCAGAAGGTTTTTCTTCTTATGCTCCGGTGTTGAAATTTTATTACCAGTCGCTAAGACAAGCGCGTGCCTCTCTCCGACTACATCGTCACCATCGGTCTGGAAGTTCATTGCCAGATCAAAACGCACACCAAAATGTTCTGCGGATGCCGCACGTCATTTGGTGATGAGCCGAATAGTAATATTTGCCCGACCTGTCTGGGGCTTCCAGGGGCGCTTCCGGTGCTGAACGAATTTGCGATCGAGCGCACCATTCTTTCGGGAATGTTGCTCGACTGTAAAACTCCGCCAACCGTGGTTTGGGATCGGAAGAATTATTTCTATCCCGACATGCCGAAGGATTATCAGATCACGCAGATGGATCTGCCGCTTTGCCTCGGTGGGGAAGTTCCACTCTACGCGCACAATTATCCTAAGGACGCTCAGAAGAATATTCAGAATCCCGGTAAAAAGGTGGATTTGACGCGCATTCACCTTGAGGAGGATGTCGCGAAGTCGACGCACCAGGCGAAGAATACCCTCATCGATTTCAACCGCGCGGGCACGCCTCTCATGGAGATTGTTTCGGAGCCGGATATTGATTCAGCCGAGGAAACCTTCGCTTATCTCAAGTCGCTTCAGCAGATTCTCATCGCGGGCGGGATTTCCGATGCCGACATGGAGAAAGGGCAGATGCGCTGCGACGTGAACATTTCCCTTCGCAAGACCAAGAGCGAGCCTCTCGGTACCAAAATTGAGCTGAAGAACATGAACTCGACCTCGGCAGTGCGCCGGGCGATTCACTACGAAACCGAGCGTCAGGCCACTGCGCTCGATAATGGAGAGCTTCTTACTCAGTCGACCTGGCGTTGGGACGAAGACCTTGGAGAAACTCAGGAAATGCGCGGCAAGGAAGACGCACACGACTATCGTTATTTCCCCGATCCTGATCTGCTTCCGGTTGATACGGCGGCTTACATCGAGAAAGTGCGTTCGCTCGTCCCCGAATTACCGCACGAAAAATTCGCGCGCTTCCAAAGCGATCTTGGCCTCACTGAATACGATGCTTCTGTCATCACCTCTGATGTGCATCTTTGCGCTTACTTCGAGTCTGCGGAAGCTGGGGCCAAGACACCGGGTAAAAAGGTGGCGAACTGGATCATCAACAACCTCCTGGGCCTTCTCAATGAGAAGTCGCTCGAGATTAGCGCTGCTCCCGTGACTCCGGAGAAGCTTGCTGAAATTCTCAATCTCATCGAATCCGGAACCATTTCAAACAGTCAGGCCAAGGAGCTTTTCGGAGCCCTCTGGGAAGCGCCCGAGAAAGACCCCGCTTTGCTGGCAAAGGAACTGGGCTTTGAGCCTGCCGATACGGGTGCGATCGCTGGGCTCATTGATGAGGTCATCGCCGCGAACCCTGAGAAGGTCGCCGAGATTCAGGGAGGAAACGAAAAGCTTCTCAACTTCCTCACCGGTCAGGTGATGAAGGCTTCGAGAGGCAAAGCGAATCCCAAGATGGTGACCGACGGCTTACGGGCGAAGTTACTATAGAGAACGATGAACCCTGAAAGTATCCAGAGTCTGCTCAAGGCAATTCAAGGTCAGGGGATTGAGTGGGTTATCGGGGGAGGACTTGCGGGCAACCGTCTATCTCGAATCCGACCTTCATCGTGCGGTGAAGATCAAGGCGGGGCTGTCGTCACAAACGATGGCAGAGGTGATTAATTAGGCCATCAAGGATACGCTTTGGGTAGATGGGCAGGATATTACCGCACTCGTCCAGACTAAAAACGGACCCAGCTACAGCCTGGAGGACGTCTTAGGGGAACCTGATCTCTAACACTTGAAGTGGTCTTATTCTGAGAGCCTCAGCTACAAAGGAGGGTTCGATGACTAGATCTTCGCTTCGCGCACTTCGCCCTCGAAGTTGACCTGCCAGTATTCATCGGTCTCTACGTGGAGGCAGGTGAGCCAACCACCGCGGCCGGGATCGGTATCGATGCAGACGGCGTGGCCAAGGTTGAGAGGGAGGTGCGATTTCTGGGCGGTGTGGCCGGCGATCATAATCTTTCCGGACATGTGCGGCTTGGGAGTGCCGAACTTTTTGTGGATGATAGTGAAGGGGAGCTGCTCGTGGAGGGGGACGTCGTGTTCCAGGTTGGCGTGGACGAAGATATGGGTGTCGGTCTCTACGGAGGGTTTGCATTTTCGGAGGAACTCCCAGTGAGATTCGGGGATGTCTTCGAAGCCTCCCGGGCCATAGGACTCGAGGGTTTCGGGGCCACCCCAGACGCGGAGCCAGTGGTCGCGGTCGGTGAGGTCCATCTCGGAGAGGAAGAATTTTTCCTCATGGTTCCCGGAAAGAAAAGTGATGTCGAACCGGCCTTTTAAGCCGATGAGGAAGTCGATGACCCCTTTGCAGTCGGGGCCACGGTCGACGTAGTCGCCCATGAAAATGATACGATCTTCGGGCTGTGGGTCGATCACTTCCCAGATCTGCTTGAGGGGGGCGAGGCAGCCGTGAATGTCTCCGATAGCGAGGGTTCTCATATCGGGAGGACTTTCCGATGTTTGAGATGCCAGGCCAAGGAAAAGTGTTCTAAACTAGGTTTGAGTCGAGGAGGGGACGACGGCCGCTTTTGAAGAAAGAGACAAATTTTTTGAGCTGCGGCGTTTCGCGGAGAGGAAAACAAATCTTATTCGACCCATGAAACGAACGACCTTTGCCCTCATTTGCGCCATTCCCTCATGAGATGGGAGGAATCGTGAGCAGATTGGCGGTTGCGCGGGCGCAGTCAGGAATCAGAGTTTGGCTTTCAAGCATAGGGAACTACTCTCTTGCCGTTGAAAATGTTCCAGGCATTTGGTCGTCCTATTTTGCGGCTTGTCGATTACCTTGGTGAGCTGGGAATGCTCGTCGGGGAAATCTTCGTTTCGATTTTTCGAGGGCAGCGGCGGGGAAGGCAGCTTTTTGAGCAAGTGGCAGAAATTGGAGCCCGCTCGCAAGTGGTTGTCATCGTGACGGGTGCTTTCACGGGCGCGGTGCTTGCGGCTCAGGTTTATTTTCAGTTCAAAATCTTTGATCTGGAGACTGTCACCGGGGGTCTGGTCACGATTGCGATGCTCCGTGAATTAGGCCCGTCCATTACGGGGCTCATGTTAGCAGGGCGTGTGGGATCGGCGATGGCTGCTGAGATCGGCACGATGAAGGTGACTGAGCAAATTGATGCTTTGCGTTCCATGGCGGTGCATCCAATCGACTATCTCGTGACGCCGCGGTTCTTGGCGATGTTGATCGCCGCGCCGCTTTTGATTGCGGAGGCGGCCGCTGCCGGGATGATCGCCTCGTATATCGTCGGGGTCTTTGTTTTTGGGGTCGAGTCCGCTTACTGGGTCGCGAATATGGAAAAATATGTCGATTTGTCCGATCTTTTGATCGCGGTGGTAAAAGTGCTCTCTTTCGGCATGCTCATCGTGGTCATTTCATGTCATCAGGGGCTTCGTGTAAGCAATGGCGCCGTCGGGGTGGGGCGCGGAACCACCGATGCAATGGTCTTTTCCTCCCTCGCGATTCTCATCGCTAACTTCTTTCTAACTCTGATGATGCAGTGGTTTTTTCCTGCCGAACTTGTGCCTACCTAGTTGTCTTTTCTGAATTACAGCAAGTTCCAGACAAGCCTTGCAAGCGTCTCGTAAGCCAGATATGTCCCACTTCGAAATTAATCTTGCTATGGAGACTTCTGCATCACCCCTCGACTTCGCCAGTTCCCCTATCAACCGTGGTTTAAGCGCGGAGCAAAAGATCGATCTTTATCGACAGTTGACTCGTATCCGGCGATTCGAAACAGCCTCGCTCAAGCAATACAATGGAAGTAAAATGGGCGGGTTTCTCCATGTTTACATTGGTCAGGAATCGGTTGCAGTCGGTTGTGCTTCACTGATGGGTGAAAATGATCACATGATTACCGCTTATCGTTGTCATGCTCACGCTCTTGCGGTGGGAATGAGCATGAATGAGTGCATGGCTGAACTTTTTGGGAAAGCGACCGGATGCTCAAAGGGAAAAGGAGGCTCGATGCACTTCTTCGCACCGGATAAGAATTTTTGGGGTGGGCACGGGATCGTCGCGGGCCAAACCCCTCTTGGCTTGGGTCTTGGATACGGCCTAAAATATAAAGGACTTAAAGGTGCAGCTCTTTGTTTCATGGGGGACGGCGCGGTGAATCAGGGTGCCTTTCATGAGTCGCTCAACATCGCTGCTCTCTTCGATATTCCAATCGTCTATATCATCGAGAATAACGGATACTCAATGGGAACCTCCCAAGCCCGGTCCAGTGCCTTCAAGGACTGTCTCGCTCAGCGTGCTGAAGGATACGACATCGACTGGGATCTTGCGAACGGCTCAGATCTCTACGAAGTCCGAGCTAAGGTAAATATTGCCATGGAGCGCGCTCGAAACGAGTCTCGCCCAACGGTTCTTGAAATTCAAACTTATCGCTATCAAGGTCACTCGATCGCAGACTCTGCTCATAAAAAGTATCGTTCTCCCGAGGAAATCCAGAGTTATAAGGATAATCACGACCCGCTCAATCTTTGGCGACAGCGCCTGATTAAAGAGAATCTCCTTACCGAGGAAAGCGCTAAGAAAATCGATACAGAAGGTAAACTTGAAGCCGATTCCGCGGTTAAGTTTGCCGAAGAGTCACCTGCTCCTACAGTTGAGAGCATCACCGAGGATGTCTATTGGGAGACTGACAACACTACCGAGGCTTCAAAAATTGGCCGCTACTTCTTCAACGATTAATTTTCTACCCTTTTTAATACCATGCGCGAAATCGAATACCGAGACGCCCTCAACGAAGCCTTCGACGAAGAGCTCGCACGCGATGAAAATGTCGTCATTATGGGCGAAGAAGTCGCTCAGTACAACGGAGCCTACAAAGTCACCAAAGGTCTCTGGGAAAAGTGGGGTGATAAGCGAGTCGTCGATACCCCCATTTCTGAAGCCGGCTTTATTGGCATGGGAATCGGTGCCTCCATGCTCGGTATTCGCCCGGTGATGGAGCTCATGTTCTGGTCCTTCCACTCGGTGGCCTTTGACCAACTCGTCAACAACGCTGCCTGTTGCCGCTACATGTCCGGAGGGCTCATCAATGTCCCCATCGTGATGCGAGGCCCTGCCAACGGCGGAACTAATGTGGGCGCGACCCACTCGCACACACCTGAAGGCCTTTTTGCGGCGTTCCCTGGTCTGAAGGTTTGCTCACCCGCAACTCCTGCTGATGCGAAGGGGCTCATGAAAACGGCAATCCGTGACAATGACCCCGTCTACGTCATGGAAAACACCACTCTTTATGGCATGAAGGCCCATGTGCCCGACCCAGCCGATGGTGATTTCACTATCCCTCTTGGCAAGGCCGACATCAAACGCGTGGGCAGTGATATTTCCCTGATCGCCCACGGAGCCAGTGTTCTCCGTTGCCTAGAGGCCGCCAAGATCCTTCAGAACGAGCACGGCATCAATGCCGAAGTCGTCGACCTTCGTTCGATTCGTCCGCTCGATCAGGACGCCATTATCGATTCAGTTAAGAAGACTAATAAGGCTGTTCTCGTCGATGAATCGAAGCCTTTCTGTGGAGTCTCTGCTCAGATCGCGACCTTGATTCAGGAATATGCTTTCGATTACCTCGATGCCCCAATCAAGCGGGTATGCACCATTGATGCTCCTGCAATCTACTCGCCATACGTGGAGGCCGATCAGCTTCCCAATGCTGCCCGTATCGTGAAACAGGTCCTCACCATCGCCTAAAAGTTTATCAAGAAAGGTGAATCCTTCCTCTACAATCTGTCCCTTGGTTTACTTCGGTTGCTGAAGCGTTCAAGACGCAGAAGATTTATGGGAAAAATTGCCTACTTCCCCACCCGCGGTTTCACCGCTCAGAATGGGACAGGTGGGCCGCAGCTCGGCACCATTCTACTCTGAAGGTGCTCGTACGGTGAGGAGTGACGACCCATTTTCTAAAACTCGCGGCCCTGTTTTCAGGGCTACGGGTTTTTCTTTGCGCTTACGCCATTTCTTCCTGCGTGAGTCAGGCCTAATTTCGGTGAATAAAAGGGCAGCTAGGAGATAAAGAGTGACGAAAGATGATTCTTTAGTTGCTTTTTGAGTTAAGCTGTGTGAGCCCAAGGGTAACACCTAACAACATGATCCAGTCTATTGACGAACTTAAAGTAATTCTTGGAAATGCCCCGGAATTTTCAATCGATGACATCGAGCCGGCTCTTCCGCTCATAGAAGTAAAGACCGAGCTTTCGAGTGCCACTATCTCTCCCTTTGGAGCCCAAGTTTGTAAATGGGCCCCCACCGATCACCCTCCGGTTCTCTATATGAGCCCGAAGGCGATCATGGACACAAGTAAGCCGATTCGCGGTGGAATTCCCATTTGCTGGCCTTGGTTCAATAAGCATCCATCGGATGCGAGTTTTCCCGCCCATGGCTTCGTGCGAACTAAGTTTTGGAAGCTGGAGTCGGCCGAAAGTAATGGTCGCTCGGCCAAGCTCATTTTCACCATTACTTCTGATGAGGAGACGAAGAAGATGTTCCCTCACGATTTCGAACTCTCGGCCACGATCACCATTGGAGACAAGCTACGGGTCGTTCTGAAGATGAAAAATACCGGTGATACACCAGTCAAAGTCTCCACTGCTCTCCACACTTACCTGTCGGTTGGCGATACCGATCGCATTATGGTGGAGGGGCTTAAAGGCTCCCACTACGTCGATTGCCTGCTCCCTGAAGATGCAGAGGAAGTCTATCAAGAGGGGGCATTAATCATCGATAAAGAGATCGACCGTATTTATAAATCAATGTCTTCCGTGCTCATTCGCGATCTTGATCGGCACCGGTCTGTCTTTATCGATAAGGCAGGCTCCCGCACGACGGTGGTTTGGAATCCTTGGGTCAATAAATCCAAAAAAATTAAGGATTTGCCGGATCGGGACTATCGCGAGTTTCTCTGCATCGAAACGACGAACGCTGGATTGGATAGACCGACGCTCTACCCGAATTCCTCTCATAAGGTTGAGGCGACCATCGGTCTCAGACCCCTGACCTAAAAAAGAAAACCCCGTCACAGTAGCACCGAAAAACTGCGACGAGGTATCTCTTCTTTCCCCAACAAATTGTTAGGGAAATTGAAAGAGGGTTCTATCTGAACTTCTTGGCACTCAGCGCAGTCTTTAGCATTTTGTTGAAGGAGCTCAGGTTGAAGTTCGGATTTCCTTCCACCTTCTTGAAGGCTTTGCCATTGGCATCGACCAGTAGCACGGTTGGGTAGGACCGAATCTTGTATTTTTTGGCCAAGCCAACGTTTTGCTTTTTGAGCTCTTCATCGAGCTTCTTTTTGCGCGGGTAGTCGAGCTCCACGAGAACGAAGTTCTCCTTAGCGGAATCAATAAAGGCTTTCTTGGAAAAGACATCTTTGTGAAGGGCCTGGCAGGGGGGGCACCAATCGGAGCCGGTGAAATCAAGGAGGATTTCCTTCCCTTCTTTCTTGGCCTGATCCTTGGCGGCTTCAAAGTCGGTGGTCCATCCCTTGACTGTTGCGGTTGCAAAGGTAGCAGAGGTGATCAGGAGGGCGGCGACTAGTTTAAAGTGTTTCATCGTGGTATTAGGCGTAATTCGGAGCCATTTTATTCCAATTTCATCGAAAAAGTTTTCTCCACTGCTATTTCCGGGGCGTGAAAAAACGTCTCATTGTCGCGACTCGAAACGCTCATAAGGTTGAAGAAATTCGTGAAATTTTGACCGAATATGAGGTGTGCGATCTCTCGGTCGTCAATGATCCCCCCGAAGTCGAGGAGACAGGGACGACTTTCCTTGAGAATGCCACCCTGAAGGCGGTAGCGATCAGTAGGATCGTCGATGGGCTGGTGCTCTCGGACGACTCTGGATTGGAAGTAGACGGCCTTAGTGGCGCGCCAGGCGTCTATTCTTCCCGATATGCAGGAGAAGAAGGAAACGATGCCCTCAATAACGAAAAGCTTCTCAATGAGCTTTCCGGAGTGGCTAACCGGACGGCGCGTTTCCGCTGTGTGATCGTGTTAGCCGAGAACGGCTCTGTCATTGCTCATTTTTCTGGGGCCGCTGAAGGAAGCATTCTTGAAGAGCCCGCGGGTGCAGGAGGATTTGGCTATGATCCTCTCTTTATGCCTAAAGGTCATGAAGAGAGTTATGCGGAACTGGGGGCTGAGGTTAAAAACCAGTCCAGCCATCGGGCGAATGCCTTGAAAGAGCTGAAGGACTGGCGCAAATAAGATCAGGCTTCACGAATGGCCTGAATTGCGGCCCCCATGTCCTCAGCAGAGAAGGTGGAAGAGCCCGCCACCATGACATTTGCTCCAGCGTTCGCTGCTGTCTTGGCGGTTGAAATGCCGACGCCTCCGTCGACTTGAATGTGGTAGGAGAGTCCGGATTTTTCGCGAAGGGCGACGGCTGACTTAACCTTGGACATGACCTCCGCCATGAACGACTGCCCTCCAAATCCGGGAACAACGGTCATTACCAAGAGAAGGTCGATCTGATCAAGGTAAGGTTCAACCTCTTCAAATGGCGTCGCGGGATTGAGCGCGAGGCCTGCTTGGCAGCCCGCAGCTCGGATGGCGGCGAGGGTCTTTGAGACATCATGATCGGACTCGGGTTCAACGTGCACGGTGATCATATCGGCACCTGCCTCGACAAAGCGGGGGAGGAAATGATCGGGCCGGGTGATCATGAGGTGGACATCGAGAAAGATGTCGTTGGTCTCATGCACCGCTTGGATCATCGCGGGTCCAAAGGAAATATTATCGACAAAATGGCCATCCATAACATCAAGGTGCAGCCAATCGCCTCCGGAATTAATGGCGCGGCTGGTCTCATCTCGGACCCGACCGAAGTCAGCAGCGAGGAGAGAGGGTGCAATAATCCGATCTTGGAAGGTCCATTTCTTCATGGGCCAATTCATAAGATGAATTGATCCTGAAGGCGCGAAAAAAGTGAGGGCTCTTACTTGGAGCGAATCACGGTAGCGTATTCATCGTATTGAATGATGCCTCCAGTCATATCCATGACGTATTGGAGGACAGCGGCCACGGGAACATTGGACATCTTAAGATTGATCTCCTTCCCCTTCAGTCTCCCTTTTGGGTCCTGGATGATGAGGTTGGGGCTCCATTTCTTATCGGTTGCTTCCTTGGACATCACATTCAGGGCTTCAATAACTTCCGTTAAGGTGGCTTCGTGAAAATCAACCTCCTTGAGTTTGGTTGTTTTAAACTTCGCCTTGCGCTGCTGAAGTTTAAAATCCTGCCCCACGACAGCGAGTCGCGAAAGTTGGTATTTCGCCGGGCCGTGGCCGGGCTGGAGTTTGAGGATTCGGCTGAAGGAGGTCTTAGCGGTATCCATCTTACCGGTTTTCATGGCAATGATCCCTTGGTTGTAGAGCTTCTGAATTTCTTTTGCGCGCTCCTTGAACTGGTCGGCATAGGCACCGGTCACAAGGGACAGTGTTACTACTATAGTGGTTATCAATCGCTTCATTTCTTCTTGGTGGTGGTAGGCGTGGTTCGCTCCGGAAAATTTCCTTTTCAGCCTAACACTCTAGCCTTGGCGAAAGCAGCCATCAAGTTCGCGGTTATTCGTGGAGCCTCCCCCTGCGCCATCCAAAGCACGCCGTTTGACCTGACTAAAATCCCGGGCGCACCAGTAAATGAAGCCCGATCTAAACTTTCGAGTGATTGATCACGGAGACGGGCTTGTTGCCTTCGTTAAGATCGTTCCCGTCCGCGTTCCCGTGGATTCAGCTGCCTCATTGTTGATGAAAAAAACCAGAGATTTGGTCACTGGCTTTGACTTGGTTGATAGGCGGCGAACGCGCCACGACTCCCTTTAGACGGCGTCCGAACAGCGTTGGCAGAGGTCGTCTTTGACGACGGGCTCGTATTTGCGGCAGCGGGGGCACATTGGGTGGCCTGTTGGGGTGACGGTGGCGGAGACTTCAGGGCCTTCGCCGAGGTTGAGCTCGCTGAGGATGAAGAATTCTTTCGCGAAGGCGGCGTCTTCTAGGAGGCTGCAGACAGGGTGGTTCGCAGGGAGGGTGAGGAGGACGCTGGCTTCGTTGTTCTTCTTGAAATCCTTAGCTTGTACCTTCTTTTCGATGGCGGTCTGGATGACGGCTTTGACTGCGAAGAGGGCGTCGACTTTTGCGATCGCTTCTTTCCCCGCGAACTTGGGATTCACTTCGGGGAAGCTTTGCTCGTGGATCGAGCCTCTGCCTCCAGCGTGCTCCCATGCTTCCTCCGCGGTGTAGGCGAGGACGGGGGCGAGGAGTTTGACAAGTGAGTCGAAGATTTCACCCATGACCCAGACGCTGGCTTTGCGGGACTCGCTATCGGCAGCATCGCAGTAGAGGCGATCCTTGGTGATATCGATGTAGCAGGCGCTGAGGTCGCTGGAGGCGAATTGGTTGATGGTGGAGAAGACCTTACGGAAATCGTAGTTCTCGTAAGCCTCTCGGACTTCGGCGGTAACGACCTGGAGGCGCTCCATGATCCACTGGTCGATGAGAGGGAGTTCCGAAGGTTCGGAGACTTTCTCGTCGCGCATGTTTCCAAGGAGGATCTTGAAGGTGTTTCTGAGCTGACGGTAGGGTTGACTGACCTGCTGGAAGAGAGCTTCGCTGAAGGGGACTTCACTCTGCCAATCGACGGAGGAGACCCAGAGGCGGAGGATGTCAGAGCCGTATTTGTTGTAGAAGTGGGCGGCGTCGGTGGGCTTACCTTTTTTCTTGGCGTCGGACTTGGAGGTCTTTTTTCCGGTTTCGGTATCGACGACGAAGCCGTGAGTGAGGACCGTTTTGTAAGGGGCCTTATCGCGCACTCCGACGGAGAGCATGAGGGACGACTGGAACCAGCCGCGGTGCTGGTCGGTCGCTTCTAGGTAGAGGTCGGCGGGGGAGCTGAGCTCGGGGTGGGCGTCAAGGACGGCGACGTGGGAGGAACCGGAATCGATCCAGACGTCGAGGGTGTCGCGGCACTTGGTCGCACCTTTGGGAAGGTCGAAGAGGGTGGCGAGTTCGGCGTCGGTCTTTTCGAACCAGATGTTGGTGCCTTCTTTTTCGACGAGGTCGGCGATCTTACGAGCGAGGTCGGCGGAGACGATAGGAGTGCCATCTTCTTCGAAGAAAACGGGAAGGGGGACGCCCCAGGTGCGCTGACGCGAGATGCACCAGTCGGGACGAGACTCAACCGTTCCATAGATGCGATTGCGGCCCCATTTGGGAAGCCACTCGACTTCATCGATTTCGCTGAGCGCTTTATCGCGGAGCTTGTCGATCGAGATGAAGAACTGCTCGACGGCGCGAAAGATGATGGGCGTCTTGGAACGCCAGCAATGGGGGTAGCTGTGGGAGTAGGTTTCCTCGCCAAGGAGGGCTCCTTTTTCCGTGAGGATCTCGACGATGCGGGCGTTGCCATTGAAGACGTGAACGCCCACGAGCTCGGGGATGCCGCATTCGTCAGTGAAGAGTCCGTCGTCATCGACCGGGCTAAGAACGGCGAGACCGTTTTGCTGGCCGATGGTGTAATCGTCCGCACCGTGACCGGGCGCGATATGGACTGCACCTGTTCCTGATTCGGTGGTTACGAAGGGAGCGAGGATCACCTTGGAAGTCCGATCGAGGAAAGGATGCTGTGCGTCCAGCCCCTCGAGTTCGGCTCCTTTGACTTCGCCTAATTCTTCCTCAAGCGTGAGGCCGGTCTTTTCCTGGAATTCACCGAGAAGATCGCGAACCACGATGATGGTTTCGCCATTGGAATATTTGCCAATGGTGTAAGTGAAGCGCTCGTGCACCGCGATGCCGAGGTTGGCGGGAAGGGTCCAGGGCGTGGTGGTCCAGATGGCTACGCCTAAGTTTTCAGTTTTCAGTTCACAGTTTTCAGCGAGAACCTTGGCAGAGGATTCTGAGAGGGAGAAATTTACGAAGACCGCCGTCGATTTCTTGTCCTTATATTCAACCTCGGCTTCCGCGAGCGCGGTTTTGGCGCCGTAGGACCACTGGACGGGCTTTTGGGACTGATAGACGCAGCCTTTGTCGATCAGGGCCGCGAAGGTGCGGATGATGTTGGCTTCGTAGTCGGGATTAAGGGTGAGGTAGGGATTTTCCCAGTCGCCAAAGACGCCAAGGCGCTTGAATGACTCGCGTTGGGTATCGATCCAGCCACGGGCGAAGGTCTCGCAGCGGCGGCGGATTTCGGCTGGTTCGACGTCGCGGGCGTCCTCGTCCTGCATCACCTTGAATTCGATGGGGAGGCCGTGGCAGTCCCAGCCAGGGATGTAGGGGGCTTCGAAGCCCGCCATGGACTTGGACTTGATAACAAAATCCTTGAGGACCTTATTGAGGCCGGTGCCCATGTGGACGTCGCCATTTGCAAAGGGAGGGCCGTCGTGGAGGATGAAGCGCGGTGCACCTTCGGCTTTGCGTTTGGCGATAATTTTTGCGTAGAGACCTTCGGAATTCCATTTTTCGAGGCGTGCCGGTTCCCGCACCGTCAGATTTCCCTTCATGGGGAAGTCTGTCTTGGGCAGAAATAGGGTTTCTTTGTAGGATTTACCTTCTGGTGTGCTCATAGCGATCTATTGAGAAATAGGGCGGGACGCTAGGGGGATCAGGGGATTAGGTCAAGGATCGGGAAAGTGGTGTGGTGTGATTCAAAATGGTGCGCTTTTGCCATTCATCATTTCCAGAACTCAAAGTTGTCAGACAGTATTCTGGAGAGACCACACACAGGAATGTGAAACATATTGACTCGATTCGGACATGACTTTGCCAGCTCGATTGACGACGTCGCTGTCCAAGGCCACGCGCTCCTTTTTGGTCGCGTTAAAATGGACTCTACTCGGTTGTTTCCGTTGGGGTGGGAACTTCCAGCCCCTCTTTTATCTTCGAAGGGAGTTCCTCCCCTTTGACTAGTGAGGCGAAGTCGGCGACCCACGAGGGGGCCTTAGGGTGGGAGAGGTTGTTTTTGACATGATCGAGCATGCGTAGAGCGGCTTCACGCTGATCTCCGAATTGGAAAAGGTCCTGCTCCATGGCCCAGAGGAGATCGAGGCGACCGTTGGTGAGCCATTTTTCGAAGGCTGGCTTACGGTCTTTTTCTCCCTCCCGGCTCCAGTATGCCGTGGCATTCCCTTCGTGTTCGATGCGCTTGAGCCAGGTTTTTCGGAGCTGTGAAACACTTCCGGGATTTTGCCAGGGCGGTAAAATGATCTGCTCATACATGGAGGAAATGTCGAGTGGGGCAGCGGACCAGTTCGCCACTTGGAGGCCGTCAAGCTGATAAGCTTTCGCAAAGTAGGAACCGAGGACTCCCTCTCGGAGGATGTCTTCATGGCCCTGGAGAATCTTGGCGTCGGCAAAAATATTCTCGATGGCCGCGATGGCTTTGTCGCTCATTTTGTCCCGAGTCTTTTCGTCCTGGGAGATCTCGATGGTAAGAAGGAGCCAGTTGAGTTGGTGGCGCAATGCTCTGCGAAATCCAGGGCTATCGACGCGGTCCCTATGTTGCTTTCGTTTTTCCCGAAAATTCTTTGCGCTCTTGGCCTCGTCCTTGAATTCCACCTTCTCCCAGCATTTCATCCAGAGTTCATTCGCAGCGACATCGCTAGAAACCGCGCTTCGGAAGGCGCTGATGGCAGTGGAGAAACGTCCACGCGCCGCAGTATCGGCTGATTTTTGAATATCGTTGAGCCGCTCAAGGAGGAGTTGGCGATCCACCTCGGTCAACTCTTGGGAAAAAGAGACACTGGAAGTGAGCGCGAGGATGAGGACGGTGAGCTGCTTCATTGGCCAACGTTCCCAGATCAGAGGGGGTTTGAAAAGAACTTGGCTTACTTCGTTCTCATCAATTTCTCAAGAAGCGCGCCGGTGATCCAATAAATGGTCTCATTGAGGTGGTCGAAATCATACTTCCCCTCCTGATCGCAGGAAAGACGGGCTCTTTCTTCTTCAGCATCCGCTCATGATCCCATGCTTCTCCCAGGAGGTGACCCCAGCTGGGCCTCCCTTTACCTCCAGTGCTCCGCTTGAAAGCGTGCACCCCGAAAGCGATTTTGAGAAAATATCTGACAGATTTTAGATCTCCCATACGGAGATAACCGCCGAAAAATTCGGCGGAATCGAAACTTCCGTTGCAGATAGCCCGTAGTCCAATTCCCAACCTCTTTTCATGAACCGTCTCCTACCCTTCCTCCTCATTACTCCTCTCCTCGCCGAACCCGGCGGAAAAGTTTACCAAAAGGGATTTCTTTCTAAAGGAGATTCCCACAAGTCGATCGAACTTCAGGACGACTATTCCTTTGAATTGGTCCTCTCCGACCCCCACATCCATGAACCCGTGGCCATGGCCTGGGATGGGAATGGCGCCCTCTACGTCGTCGAAATGCGCACCTACATGCAGGATGCCGATGCAAAGGGCGAACAGGAAGCGACCTCCCGTATTTCGCGGCACGAGGACACCACGGGCGACGGCGTTTACGACAAGCACACCGTCTTCATCGATAATCTCCTCCTTCCCCGCATGGTCCTTCCGCTCGATGACCGTATCATGGTCGGAATCACCAACACTCTCGACCTCTGGACCTACCGCGATTCCGATGGTGACGGCGTCGCCGATGAAAAAGTGAAAGTTTACGAAGGCGGTAATCGCGGCGGCAACATGGAGCACCAACCTTCCGGCCTCGTCTGGAATCTCGATAATTCCATCAACATCACCTACGAGAATAAAGCTTACCGCTTCACCGACGAAAAAATCGAAGTCCAAAAACTCCCTCGCGGAGGTGGACAATGGGGCATCGGCCAAGACGACGCCGGACGCCTCTACTACTCCGCCGCCGGTGGTGAAAGACCTGCCTTCTATTTTCAGCAACCCATCAAATACGGCGCGCTCGAACTCCGCGGACAAGAAGCCGATGGCTTCCGCGAAGTCTTTCCCATTGCCGATGTCCCCGATGTCCAAGGCGGACCACGACGCGTTAATGCCCGTGGCGGCCTCAACAACTTCACCGGATGTGCCGGCCAAGGCATCTACCGTGGCGACCGTCTCCCCGCTGACCTGAAGGGAAACCTCATCATCCCCGAGCCCGTTGGCCGCCTCATTCGCCGCGCAAAGGTCACCCGTGAAAACGGAAAAACTGTCCTCAGTAATGTCTACCCTGGTACTGAGTTCATCCGCACCCGCGACATCAACTTCCGCCCACTCTGGGCCACCACCTCGCCCGATGGCGCTATGATGGTCATCGACATGCACCGCGGCATCATCCAGCAGGGGAACTGGACCGGCCCCAAGTCCTACCTCCGCGGCGTCATCGACAAGTGGGACATTGACAAGAACATCCAGAAAGGCCGCATCTACCGCCTTACGCACCCCACTTTCAAAGCCGACAAGCAACCTCGCATGCTCGACGAATCCACTGCCGAGCTTGTCGACCACCTCGCCCATCCCAACGGCTGGTGGCGTGATACCGCCCAGAAGCTCATCATCCTTCGCAAGGACCGCGACACCGTCATCCCTGCCCTGGAAAAGTTAGCCCGCTCCCACTCCTCGGAGCTTGCACGTCTCCACGCCCTCTGGACTCTCGAAGGAATGTCCAAGCTGACTCCCGGCCTCGTCTCCTTCGCCCTCGGCGACCAGAGCTCCCTCGTTCGCACCAACGCTGTGCGCCTCTCTGAGCCCTTCTTAGCTGACGGCAATCAAGACGTCATCGAAGCCCTCGGCTCCACTCCTGCCCTCGTCGAGGACATTGAGATGGTCATCCAAACGATCAACTCCATCGGAGCCTCCGGTAGCGATGAACCCAAGCTCATCGCTGTCATCGACGCCCTCCTCGAGAGGCACGGGGAAAACGAAACCGTCCGTGCCATCAAGAACCTCCAGGGATCTGTGGCCGCCTCCCGTGCTGAAGAGCGCACCCAGAAGCGTCTCGGTGCTGCCTTCGGTAAAGCGATGGAACACGGCAAAGTCGTCTACCAGCAACTCTGCTTCTCCTGCCACGGAGCCGATGGAAAAGGCACTCCCATGCCCGGCCAAAAAGGCCACTTCCTCGCGCCCTCCTTCGTCAATAACCCACGCCTCGCCGGCAGTGCAGATACTGCCATCCGCACCCTTCTCCACGGCCTCACCGGAAAGATCGATGGCAAGGAATACGAAGGCCTCATGGTCACCATGGCCACCAACGACGACCGGTGGCTTGCTGACATTACGACCTACATTCGCAACTCCTTCGGCAATAAATCCGGCATCACCTATCCTCAGCAGATTGCCACCCTTCGCAAGAAGCACAGCTCCCGCAAGGAACCATGGACCCAGCAGGAACTCGAGCAACTTTCACCTCCCGTCCTCGCCAACCGCAAGGACTGGAAGCTCACTGCCAGTAACGGTGCCAATGACCTCAACGGCTGCATCGATGGCAACCCGAAATCCCGCTACTCCACCGGTTCCCCCATGAAGCCCGGCATGTGGGTCCAAGTTGAATTCCCCAAGCTCTCAAAAATCACCAACGTGACCCTCGATTCCCGCCTCTCCGCGGGCGACTACCCGCGGAAGTACGAAGTCCAGGTCTCAAGCGATGGCAAAAAATGGAGCAAGCCCGTCGCCAAAGGCAAAGGGGAGAACCCCCTCACCGAGATCAGCTTCGATGCCACCGATGCCAAATTCCTCCGCATCACCCAAACCGGAAAACACTCCCTCTTCTGGTCCATCCACGAGCTCAATATCAACGGCAAGGAACTCTAATCTGGGTTACTCTCAAGCAAAGGAGTCGTGGCTCTTCGCCTCTCAGGAGGGCCACATTCTTATGGATTTTCTCATCGTAGAGATTAAGGTAGCCCGTTAGATTATCTATGGTATCGATACACTTCTAATTTCTAGAAATTGTGATTCTTGAAGAACTGGAAATTGAGGGTGATCAGGCTGGTATGTTCTTTTTTTAAAGGTCCGGATAAATCTTCGAGGCATTTTTCAATGGCCCCGCAAAAGGCTTCGAAGTGGGGGTAGTAACGATTGGTTAGACAACGTCGCTTGGTCAGTTTCCACAGCCGTTCAATCAGGTTCAGATTTGAGCTGTAAGGTGGTAGAAAAAGCAGGTCAATTTCCAAGACCTTGGCCTCTCCACGGCCTGCCTCTGCAAGCTTTGGGAGCAGTGTGGTCGTGTAGAATCCGAACTGAAGTTGGGGGTTAGCCTTTCTGGGAATGGAACAGGCCAAAGTGGAAGAGCTGAGTCTCCGAAAGCGAGAAAAGAGCTGATGGGAAAGCCGTGTTCGGTGCGGAAGATCCGCATGCACGGTTTGGAGGGAGGGCTGACGTAAACCAATGCGTCATTCCTACCCCTATCTTTCTCCTTTCCTTAGGGGACTAAGTACTGGTTGGTGGCGGTGAAGGTACGGTTGCCGCCGGCGCTGGGGAAGGAGACGATGATGTCGTAGGACTGACCGCTGGTGAGGTCGGAGGTGGAGACATCGAAGTTGGCGACGACGGAGAATTGATCGGGGGCTCCGCTTTCATCGACTCGGGCGGCGGAGGTGGTAATACCTCCGGCGGTGATGCCGCCCGTGTCATAAGAGGCGGCAACTCCGCCGATGGTAATGCCATTGGGGCGGACGATGTTACCGTTCCTGTTGTTGATGAGAGGTGGGCAATTGGCAGGGAGATCGATGTAGACGGTCTCGGGTGGGACGGTGTTGTCTGGCTCTAACCGCTGATCTTTGGTGACGAGGGCGTTATAGGCGGCTTCATGTGGGTCGCCTAGATTCGGTGGGGTGGTGAGGGTGGAGGCTTCGACGCCGTTGGCTCCGAGGAGATACATTTGGTAAGTGGGCGTGTCAGTGGGGTCGCTCACGTCTTGGATGGAGATGAGCTTGTAGTTGGGCCAGGTGTCGATGATGAGTGAGCGGCCATCCTCGGCGGGATCGAGGCCGAACTTCTCGGCGATGATGCAGCGATCGGCGGTGTCCGTTCCGTTGAAGATGGGCGCAATCGAGGTGGAGTTGAGGTCGAGGTTGGTCGGGATTTCTACTCCAGTGAGGTCGAGGACGGTAGAGAAGAGATCGGCGACGTGGACAAGCTTATCGCTCGTTCCGGTTTGGGTAATGTCGGGGCCGTGGGCAAAAAAGGGAACGTGGATTCCGCCCTCGTTGAGGGAGCCTTTGGCCTCAGCGATGCCACCTGCGGGAGATTGGTCAACTTGTCCGGGAGTGCCGTTGTCGCCGATGATGATGATGTTTGTCTTGCTCATGTCGACGGAAGCTAAGAGGCGGCCGATTTCGGTATCGAGAGCTTCGAGCATGCGGACGTAGAGGTCTTTATTGGCAGTGCCGGTGGTGGAGTATCCGCCTGTGGGGGCAAGGTTGGCGGGAGGGTCGTGGAAGGGAGTGTGAGGCGCATTGAAGCCCATCCAGACAACCCAGGGTTCAGCACCTTGGTCGGTGATGAAGGAAGCGGCTTCGTCGACTTGGACGCTGGTGGCATAGGGGGAAGTGTAGTCTCCACTGGTCACGAGATCGGCAATGGCGGTGCCATTATCAATGAGGATGCTGTTTTCGATTTTGATTCGGTCCCAGGCGTCGTAGTTGGGCACACCACCAGTAAGGGTTCCGGTGAAGTTCGGCCAGCCGCCGGTGTCGAGGGGGCCGGTGTCTCCGGAACCGAGATGCCATTTTCCGAAGGAGGCGAGTCCATAGGCGGGGGCATTGGCGGAAATGAGTTCGGGGAAGGTTTGCTCTGAAGCGAGGAGGGTGGAGTTGGCTTGCGGATTTCCAACGCCGTGTTGGTAGGGCTGACGGCCGGTGAGCATGGTAGCGCGGGTGGGCGAGCAGATAGGTTGGGCGTAGCCGCGGGTGAAGAGGAGGCCGTTTTCGACAAGCTTCTTCAGGGTGGGCATGTTGGCGAGCTGGATGCCAGGACCGGTTTCCGTGTTGTAGAGCTCGGAGGCGTCGATGCCCCAGTCATCAACGATGAGAAGGAGGACGTTGTTGGGGCCGGAGACGGAGTAGTCGTCGGTCGAGGCGATCGAGCTGTTGATGATGGCGGGGTATTCGCCTATGTTGAGGGTGGAGTCATCGAAGGAGACTTCGAGAAGTCCGTTGATGGGATCGTAGGCGGCGACGGTGCCGTTGATTCCTCCGACAGTGATAGTGGTGATCTCGGTGGGGAGGGCCGGGGAGGTGGCGAAGTGGAAGAGGTGGACGACTCCGGGATTGAAGGAGAAGTTTTGGATGCCGTTTTGATCGAAGGCCGCAAGGCTGTTGAGTTTGGTGCGGTAGAATTTTTTTGGGTCAGCGGCGGCGTTGTTCGCGAGGGTCAGTTTTTCTTGAATGGGCCCGGCATCGTTGGACTCGCCCGTCCAGGAGCCGACTGCGAGCGTGGTAGACGAGTCGATGGTGTATTGGCCTCCTTCGATGGCGGACCAGACGAGGGTGACTTCATCGGTATTGGTTTCGGAAATGGTGTCAATGACGGTGGCTTTTTTAGGGCCTCCTTCAAAGTGGATGATTGCTTCGGCGGGGACGGTGTTTGGGGAGGTTCCTGAAGGAGTGCCGTAGTAGTAGCGGGCGATGTTGTAGGGGTAGGCGGGGGTGCCATCGGGTTCGATGTTGGTGAAGTAGGCCCAGGTGCCGGCAGGGAATTCGGGAGTGACGCAGAAGCGGACGTTGTATTCGTTGAGGTCGAAGTCGGTGCCGAGGGTGAGTCCAAGGTCGCCTTTATAGGCGTAGTCCTCGAGGTAGTGACCGATGGGGATGGCAGCAGAGACGTTGGGTCCGTGGAAGGCGGCCGCGATGGTGGCTGAGGTTCCATCATTCCGGACGATCCACTGGGGGTGGGTGATGCGACCGGTGGTGGCGAGGTCGGTGGAGCCATTTGAGCCATCGCGTTTTTGATAGCCGGAAATCATGCGGCGGACGGTTGAGGTGGCATCGTTTGAATCAGAGTAGCCGTAGGGGCCGTAGAGTGGGAGGCCATCGCGGAACCAGCCGATGATGGGGGAGTGGGTGCCGTTGGGGTTTTCGGTGTAAATGTTGGTGGCGGGGTCGTAATCGACGGAGTCGTCGAGGAAGTGACGGATGGCGGGAGAGTTGGCATGGTAGTGTTGGTTTGCGCCGGCTTGGTGGGCGAAGGCGTTGTCGAAGGTGTCGCCTTCGTTGACGTAGGCGTCGCGGTTCCAGACGTCGTCGCCATTCACAGCACCTCCGGCGCCTGGGCCGTCATCGACTGCTTGGGAGGTGTCGTAGGAAAAGGCGTCGCGGGAGTCGAAGAGGGCGATGCCATCGACTATGTAGCCGATGACGCCGAGTCCGGTTCCGGTTTTGGTGGCGGGGATGGCGGGGGTGCGTGGGAAGCGGTAAATGTCGGCTTGGTTCGCGGGGTAGTTGGGGAAGAGGTTGCCATTTCCACCATACCAGGGGCCCATGACATGGAGGCCGAGGTTGGAGGTGCGAATGAAGACGTCGGTGGAGGTGAAGGAAATCTCGGTGATGCCGGCATAAGCGGGATCGGCTTGAATTCCGGCGCCACGGCTCCAAGTGGTGACGGACGCTTGCGCGGCCATGGCGTCATTGTCCGGATAGATGCGGGCGTAGCGGCCGGAGAGATCGGTGAACCATGAAGAGATGAGGGGGGTGGCCTGAAGAGAGAGGCTCGTGAGAAAAAGGAGAGGAAGGAATTTCATGGGGCGTGTGGTAGAGGAATTTAAAGGGGGGAGAAGCTGCTTAATGGATAAACCGCCTGCGTAGAGGTGAGTTGTAATAAGTTTGTGTAAAGAGATGAAAAAAGCACCCAGGAGAATCGAGGTGCGTTGATCTTAAATTGCCTTTTGGCGGGAAACTAATAGGGGAATCGGAGTGCTTTCTCCTAGGCTCCACGAGCGACGGCGGATAAGTGGCTGGGGACGCCTATCCTACTTTTTTTTGAGATGAGGGCGCTGCGGCCCATGTGGCGGAAGTTGTTGTTGATGACGACGTAGTCGCGGGTCTTTTTCTGCGGTTTACCGAGGAGGAGGTCGATCCAAATACTCTACCCGGAGCGCAGGGCGCTTTGAATAAAATTCTAGTTGTAGAAAGGGTTTAACTGGTGAAATCGTAATTGTATTGACACCACTTTTCTGCCAAGCAGCGCGAGGAAGTGCACGCGCAGAGTAAACTCCGTGCCGGAGCTTCGCGCACAATTACCACCAAGTCTGCATTGCACAGCTGGTGAGTGCGCTTCGCGCTTAATCGAGAAAGCGAAATAGCAGATGAATCAAAAACCATTCTCTACCATTCTCATTGGAATCGCTTCGATTTTTTTGAGTGTGCCATTGTGGGCCGGTGCGAATGAAGAGAAGGTCCTCGAAACCCTGGATTTTTATTGCTTCGAATGTCATGACGAAGGGACTGAAAAAGGTGGATTCAATCTGAGTGAACTCTTGAAGAATCATGACATTGATGGCGCGTTAATGTTTGAGAATCTCGTCACGGGGAAAATGCCTCCGGCCGACAAAGATCAGCCAACATTTGAAGAGAAGAGGGTCGTTTTGGATTGGTTGGTCAAAGGACAGAAGGAGAGTATCCCGGATTCATTTCGTAGAATCAGCCGGCATGAGTTTGTTCATTCCATCAACGACTTGCTTGGGACAAACTTGGATCTGGCCGGCAAGATCCCGGAAGATCGGGGCACGAATGATTTCGATTCGAACCGAAAGATCAAACTGAGTAGGGAGATGCTCGGGTCCTATTTTTCGGTGGCGGATGAGATCCTTGATCACGCCTTTCCCGCCGAGGGGTTTCCGGCGGAGAAAACCTGGGTGACGAACAAGGTCAAGGACAGTCACGAGAGCTATAACATCTACCACCGTCCTTACCAGGAGGGCATTCTGTTCTCGTGGACGCGGGCCAACAACGGCAACAGCTATTCCTTTTTCTACGATAACTTTGATCCACCTGTCGCGGGCTGGTATGAACTGACTTTCGACGCCATGAAAGTGGCGGAGTTCGAGGAGGATGTGAGCCTGCAGGTCTATGCCGGAAAGTATTACTATGCCGATGACCGTCCGCAGCCCCAGCGGCTGGTCGGCGTGATTTCGCTGGGAAACAAGGAACTGAAATCGCATGCCGTCCGCGCCTTTCTTAAACCTGGGGAGAACGTTTCGGTCCACAGCTATTCCCGGCATACCTTCCGCAAGAAAGCCGCCAAGGAGGGAGCCTACATCAAGGAACTGACTGCGCGGGGTCCGTTAAGCGACCAGTGGCCGCCGTCGTCCTATTCCATGGTCTTCGGCGACCTGCCGATGAAGGCCGAGCCCCGTCAAGTTATTCAGAACTCAGGCTTTCAGACGAACCTTCAGAAAATCGGAGGCAGGTATTCTGTGAGTAGCTTCCAAGAGGGGATGGAGAAAGAGAAGATGCAGGACGGCTCCAACCGAACGTTCTGGCATACGCGTTTCAAGCCGACTCTCGCCAAGCCGCCCCACTATGCTATTTTGGAGAACCCGTACGGCGTGGAGATCGAAGGTCTGTCCTACGCCACTTGGTCGGGAGGCAACGGCAATGGTCAGGTAAAGCGATACGCGATCCATCTCTCCGAGGATGGAAAATCCTGGGGCGACCCAATCATGGCAGGTGAACTGGAGATCAGGCTGGCGAACGAGCAACCCATTCTCTTTCCGAAAAAGACAATGAGTCGGTTTATCAAATTTCTGGTGACGGACGCCCTTACTCTCGATGGCAAGTCCCTCGCTTCCATCGGAAAGCTGGATGTGCTCACCCCAGTGAGCTGTGAAATTTTGAAGTCCCCGATCACGGTCACCGCCAGCTCGCCCGCTTCCTTGAAAATGGTGCTCAGGCGATTTGCCGAAAAGGCGTTTTCATCGAAACTGAGCGAGGAGGAACTGGCGCCCTATTTTCGAGTCGGGCTGCGTCGGCTTGCGAATGATGGTGATTTTGTCCAGGCGACCAAGGTCGGGCTGAAAGCGATCATCTGCTCGCCTCGATTCTTCTTGGCACCCGGCGAGCATGCCAATCCATCCTATGCCAAGGCCGCCGATCTCGCCCGAATCCTCTGGCTTTCGGTCCCGGACGCCGAGCTTCTCGACCTCGCTGATTCGGGTGATCTCACCGGCGGAACTCTCCGCGCCCAAATCCACCGCATGCTTGGTGATGAACGCAGCCATCGCATGGTCCGCTCCTTCAGCGATCAATGGCTGAACCTGAGATCGCTGAACAAGGTGACTCCTTCCCTCAAGCTCTACCCCGAATACGATGACCTCCTGAATCATTACCTGCCGATCGAAACCCGGGCTTACCTTCATCATTTGATTCAGGAAAACCTGCCTGCCGCAAACTTGATCGATTCCGACTTCTCCTTCCTTAACCAGCGTCTGGCCCGGCACTATGGAATTGAGGGAGTCATCGGGCAGGAAATGCGCAAGGTGAGTTTCCCTCCCGAGGTCCCGCGGGGAGGACTGCTGACGATGGGAAGCGTGCTCAAAGTCACCACGGATGGCTTCGACACTTCACCCATTTTGCGTGGCGCCTGGATCTCCAAAAATATCGTGGGCACTCCGCTGTCACCACCGCCCGAGAGCGTCCCCGCACTCGAACCCGATCACGGCGAAACCACCACGCTCAAGGAGCAAATCGACCAGCACAAGAGCAACAAGACCTGCTACGCCTGTCACAAGAGCATCGACCCTTATGGCTTCGCGCTGGAAAGCTTTGATGCCACCGGACAATGGCGCGGGAAGTACAAGATCAAGCAAGCGCACCGCGGGACGTTCCTCTACCGCCAAGCGGGCTACTACAAGTGGGGCGGACCGGTGGATGCTTCCGGCGAGATGGGCGAGGACAAGTTCGAGGACATCTTCGGGCTTAAGAAGCTCCTCCTCGCGGGTGAGCACAAGGTCGCTTATAATTTTGCGAAAAAGTATTTCGAGTATGCCATGGGCTACAAACCGGATCTGGAACAACGCCTCCATCTGTGGGATTTCATTGCAAGGAGCCCCGAGAATGTTCAAATGAGGGACTTGGTAACGGAGGTCCTCGCCTATTCACTCACCACCGACGAAAAATGAACCATTATAGTCGAAGAGAATTCCTGAAATTTGGAGCGGCCTTACCATTGGCCCTTCAATCCCTCGATCTGCGCGCTGCCACCGCTTCTGCGATCAAGGTGCCACCGAAGCGGATCATTTTCATCTGCAACTCGCTGGGCTTCTACAAACCCAGCTTCTTTCCGGCCAAGCGAGGTGACATTTCCACTTCGCCTTATCTCAAGGAGATGGCAACCCGGGAGAAGATGACAGTCTTCCAGAACCTCTTCCACCCCGGAATGGAGACCAGTAATCATGACTCGGAAAAATCGTTTCTAACCGGGGCGTCGAGTCCCGAGGCAACGAACTTCGTCAATTCGATTTCGCTCGACCAGATCCTAGCCCGGGAGATGGGGGGTGACACCCGTTTTCCGTTTCTTTCGTTCAGCATCTACGACCGCGGGTGGGGGTGTTCGTGGAACAACCGGGGCGTGGCGATTCCGCCGATGCACGATGAGGGTCAGATCTTCGACAGGCTTTTCGGCGAAGAGGACCTGACCGCCAAGCGCCGCCAGATCGAGAATGATCAGCACGTTGTCCAATGCCTCTACCGGGACATGGCGCAGCTGAAGCAGCAGGGTGGCGACGCTTCCAAGATCGATTCCTACCGGATCGTCATTGCGGAGTTGGAAGAGCAATTTAAGCACGAGGAGTTCTGGCTCAAAACCAAGAAACCGGAAGTCCCCAACACCTTGAGCACCGACCAGGAGTTCGCCTTTTCCACCAAGATCGGAAACCTGTTCGAGTTGTCGAAACTCGCCTTCCAAACCGACTCCACGCGAGTGATTACCCTGTCCTTGGATTGGATTTACGGAGCAATCAAGGTGCCGGGCGCCACCGGCGGCTGGCATACACTGTCCCATCATGGCGGCAAAGCCGACACCCTCGGCAAACTCAGCCGGATCGAGGTCGACATCGTGAAGCACCTGAATCAGTTCCTCTCAGAACTCGATCAGATCGAGGAGGGTGAGGGGACCTTGCTGGATCACACCACGGTGGTGATCGGAAGTAATTTTGGAGACTCCTCGAATCACACCTGCAACAACCTCCCCACCATAGTGGCGGGCGGAGGTTACCGGCACCAGATGCACACCGTCCTCGAGAAACCGACGCCCTTGTGCAACCTCTATCTCGAGCTCCTGCATAAGCACAATATTGATGCTCGTGGATTTGGGAGCAGCACAGAGAGTTTGGGTTTGTTGGGCGGATGATGCCGGGAGGAGGGAGAAAGAAGGTTGATACAAAATGCGTCAAAAGGTTGCTTTTTGAGTCTTTCTCTGCTATGCGTTGAAGCAGAGAAGGAGTAATCATCATGGCTACAACCGTTAAACTACCAGATAATATCATCAGCGAAGCTCGCCGTCACGGCAAGGTATACAGTCGTTCTACGCCAAAGCAGATCGAATACTGGATGAACATTGGCAAAATCGCGGAGGAAAACCCCGACCTGCCCTATAATTTCATCAAGGACATCCTAATGGCCAAGGCCGAACTGGCGGACAGGGAAGTCTCGCCCTACGAATTCGGGTAAACCGGCATGGAAGTCCTCCAGACAACGACCTTTCGCAAGGCGGTCAAGAAGCTGCACAAGAACCAGAAAATGGATCTGGACCACACGGTGAAGGAAATCATCGGCGCTCCGGATATTGGCGAGGCCAAGGTTGGTGACTTAGCGGGTATCTCCGTTTATAAATTCAAGATGGTTAAGCAACTGACCCTCCTTGCCTACAAGTATGAGGACGAGACGGTTATCCTCACGCTGCTTGCGTTGGGAACGCATGAAAACTTTTACGGTGATCTCAAGCGGTCATCTTAAGGTGTCTAACAAAATACAGGGCGGGGTTCGTGCATTGACAGTCTGGACGCCGTCCCCGCGGTGTGGGGTTTTTCTGTTTGCTTGAATATTGGATACTCTTCTTTACCAAGCCCCCCCCCTCTTTCGAGTTTGTGTTGTGGGAGCCAGTGGTTAATCGGCTCCCTCGGGCAGTGATACGTTGGACCCTTGGGGCAATCCTTCTCGGTCGCAGCGCCATCCGTTGCTCCCATGGTGTTGGCCGGAAAGTCGGATTTATGCATGAATTATATACCGACAATCCATCCCCTCGGGCATGGTCCCGCGCTAGGGTCGTTCAGATCTCCTCGGAGAAGATTGAGGAAGAACTACCCAAAAAAGGCAGTATTCACTAAAAGTAGAAAATCGAACCAGTAAGAAGCATGGATAAAGAAGAACAAAATCACAAGCAGTCTGGGCTCTCTCGAAGGGGATTCCTGCACGGAATCGGCGGAGCAGGGGCTTTCCTTGGGATGTCCGGAAGTATGTCCGCTGACGAGACACCAAAGGATGCAGATGGCAAAGTCATTCCGGGATTTGAAAAAACTAAAAAAGACCTCAATGCTGCCAAGGGCTGGAGATCGGTTTCGGATCGTAAGGTCAAGGTGGGCATCGCGGGATATGGACTATGCGCCTTCGGAGGGGCTTTCTTCTATCAGAACCACCCAAATGTTGAGGTGGTGGCGGCGACAGATCTCGACCCCGGACGCTGTGCCGCTTTGGCCAAAGCGGTCGGTGCCAAGAAGACTTATCCATCCTGTGAAGAGATGATCAAGGACAAGAGTATCGAGGCGGTTTACATTGCGACCGATGCGCCGAGTCATGCGCGTCTTGCGATCATGGCTTTGAATCATGGCAAGCATGTCGTTTCTGCCGTTCCCGCGGTCTTCGGATTTGAAGCCGAGGGGCAGGCCGAAGAATTGTTCAATGCCGTCAAGAAAAGCGGGATGAAGTATCAGATGAACGAGACCTCCACCTTCCATGCAGACCTTTACGCCAAACGCATGCAGTATCAGGCGGGTGCCTTGGGTAAGATCATCTACTCTGAAGGCGAATACTGGCATGACTTCGGGTCTAAAGGATTACCCGGTTATAATCCCAAGAACGGGAAAATTGATCTCAACGGGTGGCGCAAGGCTCTCCCACCGATGTGGTATCCAACTCATGCGGCGGCCTACTATGTGTCCATCACCGGTGGCCGCTTCACCGAAGTGTCCTGCGTAGGAACACCCAGTCTTTATGCAGAATATAATGGTGGTAATAACCAGCATAAGAACCCCTTCGGCACGGAAATCGCGATGTTCAAAACGAGCGAAGGTGGGATCTCGCGGATTGGTGGCAGCTGGGACATGAAGAATGCCCACGGCGAACAAGGCCGCGTCTATGGAGAGAAGCCACACAACAATGCCATCAAGGGAGATCGCCCACCGCTACCACCAGGCGTCGACGGAGGCGGCCATGGCGGTTCCCATGGTCAGCTTACAAACAATTTTATCGAATCCATCCTGCTCGACAAGCTGCCCAACGTGCATGTCGGGGATGCCCTGAACATGACCTTGGGTGGAGTGATCGCCCATAAGTCGGCACTGAAAGGTGGCGAATGGATGAAAATTCCTCAGTATGATCTGTAATTTGGTGTACTTCGCAACAACCATGAAGAGATCTACAGCTGCGGCCTTATTTGCCTTGGTGCTTTCGGTGCCGCTGCCGATGCGCCTTTGGGAGCCTGGAAAAGTCAGGGGCACATCAGCGAGAAGAAAACCTGAAGCTCACAGGTGACCGACTTGATTTACCTGAAGGAGTCCGACACCGTGATGGCCCTCTGCGACCAGTGGTGGACTCCGGATAAGAACGACATTAACAAGTCGCACTACCTCTTTCTTCCGCTGTATTTGGATCCGAATACTGGTAAGGTGAAGATGGAATACCGTGGAAAGTGGAAGCCATTAAAGCCTACCAAAAAGAACTGAGTAAGTGAAGATGCCGTCCATGATTAAACGATTCGTTACGGTTCTTTCCATCCTGCTGCTATCGCCGGCGTCACTCTCTGCCTCAGAAGAGGTCAGTTTCGGGACTCCCGAGGTGAAGCTGGTCAAGGACTTCGAAAGAGGCGGGCGAAAGGTCCTGCGCTACGAGCACGACAGTATCCCTGAGTGGGGGTATGCCAAGCCACAGCAAGACTACTTCTACGTTCTTCCCCTTGCCGACAATCCCGAGAAGAAGCCGCTGCATGTGGTCCTTCACTCGGCTGGTTGCAGTGGCGACGTGGCATTGGATCGCGCCTTCAAGCATCCGGATTGGTTTCACTACATGGGGCTGGAAGACCAAGTCATCCTCTACCTCGATTGCCGTAAAAACCGAAACGACTGGTGGTGGGGCGCCCACTCAATTCGAAAGGAGAAGGAGAAATACGCGGATGCTTATTGCCCTGCGGAAAAGCGGGTTCTCACTACGATCGAATGGGTGATTCAAACCTACAAAATCGATCGCAACCGTGTCTATCTTAGTGGCATCTCGATGGGTGGAAGCGGTAGTCTTGGAATTGGGATGCGGCGCGGTGATATTTTCGCGGCAGTGAATGTTGCGGTGCCTGCCGGGATCGAGCACATCGAGCACCGCGTGTTTGGGGAGGAGGTTCCGGATCCACCGATTCTCGTGAATTTTTCCGCACCAAACGACAACTGGAGTAAAGATCAGGAGAAGCTGATCGCCTACTTCAAGGATAAGAAGTTCCCATTGGTATTCGGATGGGGGCCGCATGGTCACCAGAGCTCGGTGGCCGGATATCATCCTGCGGCGCAGTTGTTTCCATGGCGATCGATTCGCAAGAATGAGGCCTATCCGGTTTTTTCAAATGCCAGCACAGACAAAAATTATCCGGGATTTAAGAACGCGACCGGCGGTGACGAATCCGGCCAGATCGGCGCCCTGTTTCGATGGAAAACAATCACCGATACCCCCGAACGCTTCGAGATCGATCTTCGCTTGGTCAAGAGGGCCGAACTGAAACCTGTGATGAGTGAGGGAGTCGACCTTCCGATTACCGCGCACACTGCCGTGAGTTTTCGACGCCTCCAGAGTTTCAAGACCGAGGCGGGGCAATCCTACCAATGGTCCCTTAGTCGGGAGGGGAAAACCCTGCAGTCCGGAGCGGCAAAGACGAATGAAGCTGGCCTTCTCACCATCGAAAAATTGCAGCTCAGCGATCAATCGGCACGGTTGAAGGTGCAACGCTAGAGCGTCATGAAGATACCATTTATGATAAGATCGCGGGAATACTTGAGCCGTTGGGTTCTTGGGTGTTTGGTTGTTTGGGCCCTCCCTCTCACCGCTCTTGCGGAGGATACGGCAGTCGAAAAACGACGAGGCGATCTTCCGCGTGTGCTCCTAGGCGACCCTGAGATCGAGACTTCCATCAGCCAGCAGGAAATGGCCTTTCGGATGCAATCATCGGTTCCCGAATTGACGGATCTGAGCAAGGAAAACAAGAAGGTGATGGAAAGCTACGGACCTGGTTGAGGAACTTGGTTGTTGGGCGATACGGCGATCGCCCGTCCTTGGGCTTGGTTGAGGGGATGAATTTGAGGAGGAACCACGAAAATCACGAAACTTGGTTTCCTCCTTCGCTCTGCGATCTATGTGACGAGGTCTTTCCAGACGTTTCCGTGGAGGTCGGTGAGTCGGACGTTTCGACCGGCGTAGAGGTAGGTGAGTTTTTCGTGGTCGAGGCCGAGCTTATGGAGGACGGTGGCCCAGAGGTCCGTAGACCGTGGTGGGCTTCTCGATGGCGTGGTAGCCAAGGTCGTCGGTGGCACACGGGTTCCTCGGAGTCGGCCTTGATGATGGAGGCTTGATGGTGGCCGGGTAGAAAGCCATTACTATACATTCCTACTCCTCCGTGAGGAGGGACGGCGTTACCGCTTTGCAAGACGACGAAGGAAGGCAAATTGCGGTTTCCGCTTCCAAGCGCCGTAGCTGACCCACGCGCCGGCACTGGGATGCCCCATGAAGGGGAAGCCGGTGTGGAAGGCGTAGTTGCCCTGGGCGTGTTCGTTGACCTTGGAGGTCATGGAGCGGACGACGGCGAGATCGTCGGCGCACCACTTTTGAATCTCGGGAAACATCGAGCTGATTTCCAAGCCGCTTTGGCCGCACTTTTTGAAGTCAAAAGGGCTCCCGAAAATCTTCCCTTTGTTATTGAACTGGGTGCGTTCCACTTTGACTGGCATCGGTTTGCCGTGCATTTCGCGTAGCTTGGGTTTGGGGTCGAAGGAATCGACATGGGAGACGCCGCCCGACATGTAGAAGAAGATGACGTTCTTGGCTTTACCATCCTTGCCAATAATCTTGGCCCCGGCCTGTTCTGCCATGAGGCTAGGGTGCCTTGATCTATCCAGAAATCTTCTCGAATTTAGGGAGGGAAGATTGTTCTCGTAAGGTGAGGCGCGGAAAGGTGTTATGTTCTTCAGCCTGTTATGAAACTCCTTCTTGCCACCCTCATGATTACCACCCTCATTTCCCGTTCCGAACCGCTGACGTTTCCGCTTTGGAAGGGGGATGTTCCGGGAGAGAAGGATCAGAAAGTCGGGGCGGAAAAAGTTGAGGACAAGAACAACGATGGGATCACTCGGACCTCCAATGTGAGCAAGCCGACGATTACGGTTTATCAAGCTCCCGCCGCTAAGGCGAATGGGGCGGCCGTTATTGTGGCACCGGGGGGTGGTTATGGAATTCTTGCTTCGAAACATGAAGGAACTGATGTTTGCGAATGGCTCAATGACTTGGGAATCACGGCGGTTCTTTTAAAGTATCGCGTTCCTCGTCGGGCGAATCTTACGAAGCATCACGCGCCGATGCAGGATGCGCAGCGGGCGGTGAGTATGGTGAGATCGCGAGCGAGTGAGTGGAAGATTGATCCGAAGCGGATTGGGTTCATGGGGTTTTCCGCTGGAGGTCATCTGACGGCGGCTGTGGTGACCTCGGATGGCACGGTGACTTTTCCAAAGGAAGATGTGGACGAAGCATCGCCGATTCCTGATTTTAGTTTGCTCATTTATCCGGCTTATTTGAAGAGCGCGGAAGATTCTAATAAGCTTGTCGACGAGGTTTCGGTTGATGAGAAAACGCCTCCGGCGTTCGTCGTCATTGCCCACGGTGATTCACGATTCGTGGAAGGAGCTGTCATCTACTACCTCGCGATGCAGCGCGCGAAGTGCCAGTGCGAACTTCACGTTTATGGTAAGGGTGGGCATGGATATGGAATGAAGGAAATTCCGGAGCGCGTGGGAGAATGGACGACGCAAGCGGCGGGATGGATGAAGGAGATGGGGCTGCTGGAGCCAGCATTGAAATAAAGTCATTTTTGTATTTTCGGGTTTTGGATGACTGGAGCTGAAAGGAGAGAGCTCTCTCTTGGGTAGGAGTGCAGATGAAGATTCCGCTCTTTTTATCGTTGGCGGCTACGGCCTTGTTACAGGGGAAGTCGTATGTCCTGATTGTGGTCGATGATCTGGGGTATATGGACATTGGGGCCTACAACCCGGGGAGTTTTTACGAGACGCCGAATGTTGATCGGTTGGCGAAACAGGGGCTAAAGTTTACCGATGGCTATGCTGCCAATCCGGTGTGCTCACCGACGCGCTTTGGAATTCAGACGGGGCGGTATCCGACCCGGAAGGAGGCGACGAATTTTTTTGGTGGAAACCGGAGTGGGAAATTTGCTCCAGCACGCGTTCATCATCGGATGGATCAGGAGGAGGTGACCATTGCAGAGGCTCTGAAGGAGCAGGGATACGCGACCTTTTATGCCGGGAAGTGGCATTTGGGGCCAACGGAGGATTTTTGGCCGGAGAATCAGGGATATGATGTGAATGCAGGTGGCTTTAAGGCGGGTGGCCCTTATGGGGGGAAGAAGTATTTTTCGCCGTATGGGAATCCTCGTTTGAGTGATGGTCCGGACGGGGAGCATTTGCCGGATCGTCTGGCGACAGACACATGCAAGTTCATGGAAGCGAACAAGGGGAAGCCGTTTTTTGCGATGCTTTCGTTTTACTCGGTGCACACGCCGCTGATTGGGCGTCCTGATCTCGTAGCGAAATACAAAAAGAAAGCCGCCAAAATCAACGGACAGGAATTTAGCGATGAGGAACAAGTCCTCGGTGACAAGCCGCGCAAGGTGCGCATTCTCCAAAAGCATGCCGTTTATGCCGCGATGGTGGAGGCGATGGATCAAGCGGTGGGCAAGGTGATTAAGAAGGTTGAGGAATTGGGACTGGAGGATGAGGTGGTGATTTGCTTTACCTCCGACAATGGCGGACTTTCGACATCGGAAGGATCGCCGACTTCCAACCTTCCGTTGCGTGGAGGTAAGGGTTGGATATACGAAGGTGGGATTCGGGAGCCTTTTATTGTGAAATGGCCCGGAGTGACAAAGCCGGGGCAGACGAGTGAAGTGCCGGTAATGAGCACCGATTTCTTTCCGACGTTTGTGAAGGCTGCCGGAGGAACAGTGAAGGGGAAGGTTGATGGAGTGGACCTGCTACCGATACTCAAGGGCGGTGAGTTGGAGCGGGAGGCGCTTTACTGGCACTATCCGCATTACAGTAACCAAGGTGGGTTTCCGAGCGGGGCGATTCGGATTGGCGATTGGAAGTTATTGGAGCGCTATGAGGATGGGCGTGTGCATCTTTTCAATTTGAAGGACGACATCGGTGAACTTAACGATGTGAAGGAGAAGCATGCGGAACGCGTGACCGAGATGCGCGCGAAGCTCCATGCGTGGTATCGGGAGGTGGATGCGAAGTTTCTACAGAAGAAGAAAGGGCAGGATGAGGCCCCCTGGAAGCCGTAGGTGAACGTTGAGATTTGAGCTGCTTGGTTGGGGCGTTCGTTTAGAGCACCCCTTGGGCATTTCAGATACACGACTCATTGACCGACTGACGCGAGCGTATGGCGAGGCAGAGGTTTATTTCTTTTTCTTGGGCTTTGTCCGGCGCTCGGCATCTTTGATTATTTCCTCCAATCCGGAGATCTGTTTCCACTTTTTGAGGAAGGGCTGGTAGCGGGGGGAGTTGATCCACCATCCGGACTTGGGTGTTGAGGTGGGATCAAAATTATCGGGGTAGTCTTTCCCTTCGATGCTAGCTTGGACGGAGGTGTACCACTGAAGGTATTGCCGTTTCATTTTTGCGAAGCGCTCGGGATGCTGGGTGGAGATATCGGTGGTCTCCGTGGGGTCCTTTTTTAGATGATAAAGGGCGAAGGCCTCCTTTTTAAGATTGGTGGAAATGAGTTTGAAATCATCGTCGATGAGAGCGCCTTTTCCGATGAAGTGAAAGGGGATGGCAGACGCTCGTTCGGTGAGTTCTTCTTTAAAGAGGGGCTTCAAGCTTTGGCCGTCGACGGGTTTGAGGAGGGCGTCGTCAGGAAGGGCAAGGAGGTCCGCCAAGGTGGGGAAGATGTCCATGGTGGATGCGGGATACCTGGTGATGCGTGGTTTGATTTTGGCGGGCCACTCGATGATGGCGGGGATGCGGATGCCGCCTTCCCAGAGGTCTGATTTGTGACCACGGAGTCCGCCTACGGTTTCGGGCGTAATTTTGTTTAAGCCTCCGTTGTCGCTGCAAAACCAGAGGAGGGTGTTGTCGGCGATTTTGAGGTCGCGGAGAGACTTTCGTAGTTTGCCGACGGCGCGGTCGAACGCGACGAGCTCGCCGTAGTGGTGTTGGCTTGTTTGATCGAGGTCTTTGAAAGGGGCGATGTCAGCGGGGCTTGCGCGGAAAGGACTGTGGGGGGAGCCATCCCAGATGACGGCGAGGAAGGGAGAGTTCTTTTCCTTCTGGGTAGTGATGAACTTTACCGCTTCGTCGACGATGACGGCGGAGGAGTCACCCTTGAAGGAGTGGATGCCATCCTGAGCCCCAAGGACGGGATCGAGGTCGAAAAAGTTCGTGACGGTGAGCCAGGTATCGAAGCCAAAGGCGGAGGGGCCGTAGGGGTCATCGGCTAAGACAGGGACGCCGGGGCCCCGGATGGCATTGAGGTGCCATTTGCCGAAGTGGCCGGTGGCATAGCCCGCTTTCTTTAGGGCGGATGCGAGAGTTTTTTCGGGGAGCCGGAGGGCGTGGCCGTGGCTGGGGACGCCGCAGCGGTCATTGGCGCGACCGGTGAGGACGGAAGCGCGGGTGGGCGAGCAGACGGGAGCGCCGGCGTAGAAGCGGTCGAAGCGCAGGCCGTTCGCGGCCATGGCATCGAGGTGCGGAGTTTTGAGGACGGAGTGACCGTTGTAACTGGTTTCTCCCCAGCCTTGGTCATCGGTCATGATGAGGATGATATTGGGGCGCTCTGCGGCAGAGGCCAGCGAGAGGATTGCTCCAAAAATGAGAGCGAGGATTTTGTGGGAGAATTTGATCATGAGAAAAGAGGTTGGCGCATGGTCTTCTCGGGCTTTCGATTGATGATGCTACGCCCCGACCTGAGGGAAGGCGGAGAGCACCATTTCGACCAAACGTTCCGGAGAGCGGGAGAGCGAATCGGTGGAAGGAATTCCAAATTCCTCTTCGTAGCCTATGATGGCCGCTGAAACTTCTGCGTCCGTCATGTTCTCGTGGTTGAGGGCGAGACCGATGACTTTCGTTTCGGCAAAGGTCTCGATGAGGTTGATTTCGGAGGCAGGAGTGGGCATTGGCATGCTTTCGAAGTGGCAGCGATGCTTTCGTCCCGGAGCATGCTGGAGCACGACGCCTTGAGGACAACTTCCACGAAGGATAAAGCTGGAACTCGAATAAGCGGGATGACTCAAGGAACCTTGGCCCTCGATCAGGATAACATCGGGATCTTCGTTTTCGAAGGCTTCGATGATGGTGGCCTCTAGCTCTCCCGCACAAAACTTAGAAGGAATCGCATCGAGAGGGAGCCCATAGCGAGCCCCTTGGATCAATCCTGTTTGGCCGGTGACAATTATGACGGCATTGATTCCGCGTTCCTTGAGTGCGGCGGCCATGACGGTGGCGGTGGTGCGTTTGCCGATGGCGCAGTCAGTGCCAAGCACGGCAATGCGTGGACAGGTGACGTCCTCAATACGACCGCTGAAAACTCTGAGATCTTTTTTGGCTCGGGGTTTTCGTACGTCACGAATGATCACTTGGGAACGAGCGCTAGCGGCGGAAAATTCAGGGTCATCGTTTAGGAGCTCGTGGAGTCCGTTGACAATGTTCATGCCCTGCTTGATTGCTTCCAGCAAAAGTCGTCTCTCGATGGATGAATACATCCCAGTGGCAGGGCTGATTCCAAAAATAAAATTTTTCGGGAGGCGACCAGCGTCAGCAACGGCCTCCTTAAGGTTTTCGAAGATTGGAATTCCGTTCGGTTTTCCGTCGAGGACTTGTCCGGCATCCTGCCCGGACTTTTCGCTGTCGATGATGGAGAGAATTTTGTATTTCTCAGAATGTCGAACGAGCCCGTTGGCGGTTTTTCCATCAATCCCTCCGAAGTTGTCCTCGCAATAGACGATGGCCGTTTCCGAGGGAGCCTTTTTGGGCGGCAAGTAAGGCTTGGCTGCCTTGGTGACGGGTGGGGTGACCGCAAATTCTTCGAAGAAAATCGACGGTGCCTGGGATTGTTTCTTTTTCGACATCGTGACTCCTCAATCTAGAGCTCGGAGGAGGCGACAGGATCGTGCCAGCCGGAAGGGGCTGAAATAAAACGAGGAGTCCCCACCAAGAAGAGCTGGTAAGAGCGCCTTCTAGCACGGTTTCCGGGCTAAGATAGGATTACTTTCTATTACACGAACTGGTCTGGCGTTACCACTTCACTCACCCCGTCGAAGTCTTCGGTAATTAGGTCCCGATGGACGACTCCTGCGTGAAGCAGCAGACTTCAGGGATTTCACAAAACCAACTCTGACCAGTCCTTTCTCTCACCAAATTCCAGATATCCACATCCTAACAAAATAGGATCTTTTTTATGCGTTCTTCCAGCGACAGCCAAGCTCGCCGAAAATACTCGCAGATATTCGAGATCAGTTTGAAACTCATCCCTGATCTTAATTTGGACTGATTTCCCAAAATAGACTTTTACGCTCCCTGCGCCATCATCGAACCTTTCGGTAACGAAGTCATGCACGAAGACTGCAGGGAATCTTATTTGGGGCGAGTTTTGACGACGTTGTAGCGGAAGATGTCGCCCATAAGGGGGAGACCTTGAGTGTCGGTGGCGCCTTTAAGTTCGATGGTGTAGAGGCGGCGTGCGGTGATCTCCGGGAGGGTGATAGTGAGGGATTTTCCATCAGGCGAGAGCTGGGAATTGGTGGGGTCGACATTCTTGAGGTCGACTTTGGGAGAGCCGTAGGCCTCGTGGTAGTGGTAGGTGTGGCGGGAGAGTTTGAGCTTGGGATTCTCCTTGAGTGGGCGGTTGAAGGTGATTTTGAAGCCGTCTTTTTTGAGGCTGACTCCGGTGGCGAGGAGGGGGTGTTTTTTGTTCCAGGTGATTTTTTTAAGGCCTTCGTCGCCGGCCCATTTAATGTGGGTTTTTCCGATCCAGAGATTGCCGTTTTTATCGAAGGTGAGGCGGTGGTTTCCGATTCCGAGGTAGGGGCTGAAGAGGAAGGGAATCAAGGTGCCTTGGACGGTGCCATCGACTTCTTCCGAGAGGAAGCGGACGAGGTGGGGCTGGTTCATGTCGCCGATGAGGAGTTCGCCTTTGGGAAGGCCGAAGAGCTCGGGAGCGATCGTGTTGATGGGTTGGGTGGGGGAGTTGGCGAGTTCGCCGTGGGGGAAGAGGGCCGCGGCGGGGGTGCGCATTTTTTCGAGTTCTTCGACGGGGACGTCGAGGGGGTTACGGGTCCAACCATCTTTCCAGACGAGGGAGGCGGGGTGGCCGTAGAATCCTCTTTCGGTGACGTGGTAGAGCGGGCTGGTGCCGCGCCAGTCGCCTTGGTTATCGGTGACCCAGAGGCGGTCTTGTGCGTCGACGTGGATGCCATCGGGGGAGCGGAAACCGTAGGCAAAGGGGGTGGATTTTCCATCCGGAGTGATTTTCAAAACGCAGCCACGGTAGGGGACACGGGAGTACATGCGGCCGGCTTTGAGTTTGTTTTTCTTCCAGGCTTCTTTATCGTTTTTGACGATGTGGAGTTCGCGCGGGAGGCCGATGGGGTTCCAGGGGCCGCGGACGATGTCCTGGATGCCGTCGCCGTTGGAGGCGACGTTGAGGGAGAGGTAGAGGTTGCCTTTGGAGTCGCGAGCGGGGCCGTAGACGAACTCGTGGTAGTTTCCGGTGATGCCGAAGCTGTTGCAAACGTTTTCGTAGGAGTCGGCGAGGCCGTCTTGATCGGTGTCGCGGAGGCGGGTGAGTTCGGCCCATTGAGTGACGATGAGTGAGCCGTCGGTCTCTTCGAGGATGCCGAGGGGAAGGGCGAGGCCGCGGGCGAAGAGGGACCAGGATTTCCTCCGGGGTGAGTAGAGGTAGACTTCGCCGCTGTTAAAGCAGACGGCGAGGCGTCCGTCGCGGAGGGTGGTGACGCCGCCGATCTGGTGATCGACGGTGGCGGGGACGGGGATGTTTTGGAGAGAGTAGTAGTGGGACCAATCGGAAGTGTTGGCTGAGGGAGTGGTGGGTGGTGCGACGGGACGTTGGACGATGGGGGGTTGTTTTTTTGATTCCTTCGGAGACTGCCAATTTTTGGCGATCACGGTGAGGGTGAAAGATTTGGCTTGGTCGGCGGTGAGGGTGAGGAGGCCGTCTTCCAAAGTGCCTTTGTCCGAAGTGAGGGTGGCTCTTCCTTCAGCGGTGAGATCGAGGGTGAGGGGGCCGGTCTGGTTACCGATGGTGAAGTGGCGGGTGAAGGCTCCATTGGTGGGGTGTTTAGCGAAGCGTTCTTTGATTTCGACATGGCCGATGCGGTAGGAGAACTCGGGGGTTTTGTTGATGAGGCGGTAGCCGTGGAAGTGGGGGTAGCCTTCGAGGAGGAAGAGTTTTTCGGATGTTTCGATGTAATAGGGCTTGTTGGGGAGCGAGGCCGGTTTCCATATGCTGAAGAGGTTGGTTTTGTCACCGAGGTAGGCGTAGCGGAAGCGGCAGGCTTCGGTGTCCCAGCATGCGGTGAGTCCGTTTTCGAGGACGATAGCAATGGAGGCGGGGCTGGAGTCGGGCATGGAGGTGCGAACGACGTAGGGGAGGGGGCGCTTGGGTTCCTTGAAGGCGGGGTAGAGGGAGCTACTCTTCTTTTCGGTAAGGCCTTTGGTGGAGGTGAGAATATAGTCGTGGATTTTGGCTAGGTCGGCCTCGGGGACATGCGCCATGGAAGGCATCTGGATGAGCTTGAGGTTCTTTTTCCCGGGAGTTTTGGCCCAAGTGATGAAGTCGGCTTGTTTGTCGGCGGGGTAATTCCTGGCGACCTCGACGAGGGAAGGTCCGACGACGAGGACGTCAGCAAGATGGCAGGCGGCGCAGTTGGTCTTGAAGGCTTGCTTGCCGAGGTGGGGAGTTTTGTCCTGAGCGAGAAGGGGAAGGCCCAGGGTGGAGAGGGCGATGAGAGCAAGGAAAGGATTCATGAGTGCGAGTAGCGGCGCGAGGGAGTTGCTATGAATACCGGATAAGGTGGGAAAGTTTGCAGTTTTCTTGCGGTGATGGAGGGAAATTGCATTCTGTCCCTCCAGTTAAGGGGATGCGATATGATTGAAGAGAATGTAGTCCAGGAAGAGAGAGTGCCCATTAAGTATACTCTCGATCCAGAATTTGAGGATCTTTCGGAACTTATTGAGGCCAGGGGGGAGCATCTAAATGGCCTGAGCAACGCCGTTTCGCTCGAGGTTGCGCACCAGAAAGGCCTGTACCCTTATGGCGGGAAGATGAAGAACGCAGACTACAATCGGGAAAAGGCGCTACTGCAGACTGAGCTGCTGAAAGTGCAGCACTGGGTGAAAGCTACGGGACAGCGCATCATCGTCTTTTGTGAAGGCCGTGATGCTGCTGGAAAGGGTGGAGCGATCCAACGGTTTATGGAGCATTTGGATCCTCGTGCGGCTCACGTTGTGGCACTTGAGCGACCGAATGAGCGGGAACAGGGGCAGTGGTATTTTCAACGCTACATCAATCATCTGCCGACCCAGGGCGAAATGGTCTTCTTTGATCGCTCCTGGTACAATCGTCCTGGGGTGGAAAAGGTGATGAATTTTTGTAGCGAAGAGGAGTATCTCAAGTTTCTTCAGCAATGTCCTTCGTTGGAACGAATGATCGTCGATAGTGGGATTATCCTGGTGAAGTATTGGTTTTCGGTGAGCCGGTTAGAACAACTCAGGCGTTTTTATCTCCGTAAAACCGACCCTCTTAAGCAGTGGAAGTTGAGCCCGATCGATATACAGTCGCTGGATAAATGGGATGATTATACGAAGTCAAAGGAGAAAATGTTTTTTCATACGGATACGATGGATGCTCCGTGGACGGTGATTAAGTCGGACGACAAGAAACGGGCGAGGATCGAATGTTTACGGCATTTTCTGAATCATTTTGATTACCCCGACAAGGATCCTGCTGTCGCGATTTCTCCGGACTCTCAGATCGCATATGCTGCTTCGAGTGTTTTTGGGCAAGAGGAGTAGATTGAGGGCCTACTGATTGCCGCGGGTGATTCCGAGGGCGGGATCGGTGAGGGTTCCGTCCATTTCGAAAGGTTCGTGCCATCGAAAAAGACAATGGCATCAGAAGGGGCGGCACCAGGCGTGGCTTCGCTGGTATGTCCCGGAGGCGTGACGACAACCGGACACTTGGTTTGAATCTCCTCCTTGCTCCCTTGACCAGCATCGGAAAGAGAAGTCGGATAGCGTGGTAAGACTGACAAAAAGAGTGGCGGTAAGGAAAGGGCGATAGTTCAAAGCTGGATTTTATGTGAGAGGTCTCGAGGACCACTAATCACTAGTTTCAGATCTACTCTCGCTTTCAAGCCTGCTCACCTTTCCTCACCCGGCAGTTGTTGAATTCGCCGCTTCTACAGGAACAACCAAGTCATAAAATCCGGTTCTTTGTCGCATCGTTCATGACAGGAAGGTAGTTGTTGATCTTCAGTGTTGAGCCGGAGCACGAAATGTCTTCCGCTTCGTCCGCTATCATCTTCGAATCTCTGAAAAGAACATGAAACAACTAATCACTCTCAGCCTTCTCCTTTTGGCGAGTCTGGATGGAGCTGAGCCTAGCGGAGAAAATTCATCCCGGCCCAATATCATTCTCTTGATGGGAGATGATCACGGTTGGGAAGAAGTCGGCTACAATGGTCATCCCTATATCAAAACGCCTTTTCTCGATGAAATGGCGGCATCCGGTCTGCGCCTTGATAACTTCTATGCGCAGCCGGTTTGCTCACCCACCCGGGGCAACGTCCTGACCGGGCGGCATCCCAATCGCTACGGGACATTTACTCCCGGCCGGTCGCTTCGTCCGGAGGAAACTACCGTTGCTCATCTTCTTCGCGATGCCGGATACGGGACGGGACATTTTGGGAAGTGGCATGTCGGACCGGTCAAGAATGGGTCGCCAACGAATCCCGGTGCGATGGGCTTTGATGAATGGCTGTCTCACGACAACTTTTTCGAAATGGATCCGGTCCTTTCTCGAAACGGTGGGAAGCCAAAAAAATTCTACGGCGAGAGTTCAGAAATTCTCATCGATGAAGCAATCAACTATATCGAAAAGAAGAAAGAAGCGGATGCTCCTTTCTTTACCGTCATCTGGTTTGGCTCTCCACACGAGCCGTATAGCGGGATGGAAACCGACTTGGCGCTCTATCGCGATCTGCCGGAAAATTACAACGAGGTGGAAGTGAGTTTGACTTCCAACGAAACCGGTCAACGAATCAAGAGGCCTCAGCGCGAGGTCTTGATCGAGCGCTATGCCGAGATTACGGCGATGGATCGGTCGATCGGCAAACTGCGTAACGCGCTAAGAACACTCGGTCTAAAGGACAACACTTTGCTCTGGTATTGTGGCGACAATGGCACTCCTCCAAGCGGCTTAACGGAATCTCAATTTCGTGGACTCAAGGGTAAGGTTTATGAGAATGGGATCCGGGTTCCCGGAGTGATTGAGTGGCCCAAGGAAATCAACAAGCCTCGGGTCTCGACGGTGAATGCCGTCACCTCCGATATCCTGCCAACTTTGTGTGCGCTGGCCGGTGCCAAAATTCCGGATGTTCCTTTGGATGGGATCAATCTCGTTCCGCTTTTAAACGGAAAAATGACGAAACGTGGCGAAGCGATTGAGTTTTGGAATTTTCGCGGGAGCCGAGGAGATAAGAGTTCGCCAAAGCCTTACCTCGACCCGGAACTTCAGAAAGGCACTACCCCCTTGGCCAAAAAAATGGGCGGTCTCTTCACCCGCAATTTCCGGAATGACCATCACCCTGAAATCAGCGAAAAGGATTTCCTGGGACCGCGGGCAATCCTAACCGATGACTTCAAGTTGGTCATCGACGGAGACAAGGGCACGGGGGTTGAACTATTCGACCTGAAGAAAGATTGTGGCGAGAAAAATAATATTGCCGAGGGACATCCTAATGTCGTTGAGCTGTTGTCGAAACAATTACGCGACTGGCAAGGGGGCGTGATGAACAGCCTGATGGGGCGGGATTACAAGCAGTAGCCAAAAGCTGTCCTAATCTCTTGAAAAATAGTCTACTTCGCGGTCGAGGAGACGAGTTTTCCGTTGATGATGACGTGGGTGGTGTGGGTGGTGGTTTCGAGGGGGTCGCCATCGAAGAGGGCGAGGTCGGCGTGTTTTCCCGGGGCGAGGGAGCCGATCTTGTCATCGAGGCCAAGAATTTTTGCGGGGTAAATGGTGCAGGCGGCGAGGGCGATTTCCCGGGGAAGACCGTAGGCGGCGGCGAGAGCGGCTTCGAAGTGGACTACGCGGGTCTTGGGGACGTAGGTCTCGTAGCCGGACTGGAAGGCGAAGGGGATGCCTTTTTGATGGAGTTGGGCGGCGAGGGTGAAGGTCATGTTTTCGAGGTCGCCGAAGGGGCGGCCCATGGTGGGGTGGACGATGACGGGGATGCCGGCGGCTTTGATTTCCTCGAGGAGGAGGTAGGCTTCGGCGGCGCCATCGAGGATGAGATTGAATCCGAATTCTTCGCGGAGTCGGAGGGCGGAGGCGATGTCCTGATGGCGCTGGGCATTGATGAGGAGCGGGGTCTTTTTGTTGAGGACGTCGACGAGGATTTGGAGTTTAATATTGGGCGCGGGGGCGTCTTTTTCGTCATCGGCCTCGGCGGTACTGATCTTGCGTGCATGGGCTTGGGCTTTGAGGAGTTCGGCGCGGAGGAGGGCGATGGCCTTGGCTCGGGTGCCGGGGGATTTGGAGAGGGCGCTGGAGCCAAGGGTGGCAGCAACGGCGGAGGTGGGAACGAGGGTGTCGTCGAGGGAGGTGATGGCGGGGACGTTTGTTTTGACGACCATGAGTTGGCCGGAGATGAGGGTTCCAGGGGCGTGCCCGGTGTGGACGGTGGTGACGCCGAGATCACGGAGCCATTTGACGAGGGGGTCGCGGCCGTTATAGGCGTCGATGGCGCGGAGTTCGGGTTGGATGGGGGCGGATTTCTCGAGCTGTTCCTGGTCGTGCTTGGGCGAGTTGAGGATGCCGGAGAGGCCGACAGTGGAGTGGGCGTCGATGATGCCGGGGGTGGCGACTTTTACGGTGAGGGTCTGGTAGCCCTCGGGGATTTGGATATCGGTGCCGACGGCTTGGATGGTGCCATCCGGACTGCAGAGGATGATGGCATTTTTGATCGGCTTGAGATCGCCGGTCATCGTGAAGAGAAGGTCGGCTTTGACGGCGATCTGGGCGTGGGCGGCGGTGAGGCTCAGGCTGAGGAGGAAGAGAAGGAGGGATTTGAACATGATGAGGAAGGTGGATTTTTTTAAAACGTTCAACGCTGAACGTTCAACTTTGTAGGACTTGGTTGGGGGAGGTTAGCGGTAGAAGCAGCAGCCGGTGGCTTGGCGGTTGTGGCCGGCGCCGTAGCCGCCCTCGGCGAAGAGGCGGTCCTGGGGGTCTTCGAGGTCGAAGACTTGTTTTCCTTCGATATGGGTTTCGAGGATGCGGGTGTAGATGGAGAAGGGGTCGCCGGAGAGGAGGACGAAGTCGGCTTGCTTGCCGGGTTCGAGGGAGCCGACGGATTTGTCGAGGTCGAGTATCTTGGCACCGGAGAGGGTGAGTGCTTCGAGGGCTTTTTCGCGGGACATGCCGGCGCGCACGCCGATGGCGGCATTGCGGAGAAACCAGCGGGAGTCGTTGATGGGGTCATCGGTGTGGAGGGCGGTGAGGACGCCGCGCTTTTCGAGCTCGGCTCCATTGCGCCATTCGAAGTCGCGGGCTTCAAGTTTTCCGCCGGGGGAGTCGAGGAAGATGAGGGAGCAGGGGACGTCGGCGGCTGCGATTTCATCGGCGACTTTCCAAGCTTCGGAGACGTGGTGGAGGACGACTTTAAATCCGAACTCTTCTTTTAAACGAAGGACGGTAAGGATGTCATCGTGGCGGTGGGTGTGGTGGTGGACGGTGCGCTTGCCATCGAGAATGTCGGCAAGGGTTTCGAGGGCGAGGTCGCGCTCGAAGGTCTTTTCGGGATCATTTTCCTCGAGGTGCTTGGCGCGCTTTTTTTGGTAGACTTGTGCTTCGAGAAATTTTTGGCGGACGAGGGCGGCGGATTTGGCGCGGGTGCCGGGGAAGGGGCCGTTATCGCGAATGGAGTTAGTACCGTTGGCCATTTTTACGCCGTAGGCGAGGGAGCCATCGGGGAGTTTGATGGAGAGGTCTTCGACGGTATTTCCTTCGCGGAGTTTGAGGTAGAGGGTCTGGCCGGAGAGGAGGTGGCCGGAGCCGGACATGAGGTTGACAGTGGTGATGCCGCCGGCGCGGGCCTTGTTGATAGAGGTGTCCCGGACGTCGATGGAGTCGAGGACGCGGACCTCGGGCTGGATGGGCGAGGAGGAATCGGCACCGGAAACCGAGCCGATGTGGGAGTGGGTACAGATGAGGCCGGGGATGATGGTCTTTCCGGTGGCGTCGATGCGTTGGGCATCTGCGGGGATGTCGATCTGATCGGAAGGGCCGACGGCGATGATGGTATCGCCTTTGAGGAGGAGAGTGGCGTTTTCGATCTTAGGCGAAGAGACCGGGTAGATGGTGGCGTTGGTGAAGGCCTGGATTTTGAGTTCGGGTTCCGGGGATTCCCGGGCGGAGGAGTAGATGAGCGGGAATGCGATGAGGGGGGCCAGGGCGAGGGCTAGGAGATTGCGTGAGCGCATGGGGAAAGAGTGATGGGTGAAGATTGAAGAGTGAAGGATGAATCGTGGAAGTTGGTCGTGCAGAATGGGGGAGGTCGCAAATTTATGAAGGGCATCCAAATTCACCAAAACTTCACAGAAGCCTGATGGATCAGGGTGGTCGGGCTCTTCCTCTGACCGAACTTGAAGGGAAGCCCCTCTTTTTCCCGGTCCCGGCAGAAGAATGATTGCAAGGAGCTACTCCTTACCGGATCTTGATCAATTATGAGCAAGTCACCTTTCTTGATTCTTATTATCAGTCTCTTTCTGGTCTCTCCTTCCTCCGCCGAGAATCCCCCGAAAACAATGGTGGGTCCCCGAAAGGGAGCCTTGGTCATTATGGGAGGCGGCGGCCGGGATCAGACCTTCCCGCAGATCTTTAAGAAGCTCGTCGAGCTGGCCGGAGGAGAAAAAGCGCGCATCGTCATCGTCCCGACCGCTGCTTCAAGTGATCCAGATTACAACTACGAGCGCTCGTGGTCGGTTCAATTGGCCAAGCAGATGGGGGTTGCCGCGGTCACCATTCTCCATACTCATGACCGCAAGGAAGCGGAGACAGAAGAATTCGTAAAACCACTCACGAGGGCGACCGGAGTCTGGTTCGGTGGAGGTCGACAGTGGCGTTTCACAAAGGCCTATGGAGGAACGCGAACCGAGAAGGAGTTTCACAAGGTCCTCGATCGGGGCGGAGTGATTGGAGGATCATCAGCGGGAGCAACGATTCAAGGGTCCTTTCTCGCGCGAGGAGATACGAGTGGAAACACCATCATGGTAGGCGATGTGCAGCGGGGATTTGGATTCATGCGAAACACTGCAATCGACCAGCACGTCGTGGCCCGTGGACGAGAAATGGACCTTTTGAAGGTTCTGACAGATCCGGGAAAGAAGATGCGCAAGGAATTTGATCGTGCCAAACTGCTTGGTATTGGGATTGACGAAGACGTCGCGATTGTCGTGAAAGGCGATCAATTTGAAGTCATCGGTAAGGATGAGGGAGCGGTCCTGGTTTATGATCCTAAATCGTGGACGAAGGACACTCCTGACGAAAAGAAGTGGGTCACGGTGAGAAAGGGCAGTAAATATGATTTGAAAAATCGAAAGGTGTTAAAGGAGGGCGACGAAGAGGGAACAGAACGTCTTTTGAATGAGGAGAGATGATTTTCATGCGGGACTTGGCCTGCAGATCACACTAACCTTTTGAGATGAACTATCATCCATCCCGTCGGCACCTTCTCCAGACTGGCGCGGCTGCCGGAGCGCTGGGATTTCTCTCAAAGATTCCCTTGCTCGGAGCCGAGGATGTAAAGCTGGATCCCAATCAGGTTCAGTTTAGGCCCGAGATCGAGCCCCTCATTCGGCTGCTGGAGGAGACCCCCCGTGAGCGGCTTCTGGAAGAGGTTGCCGGACGCATTAAGAAGGGAACGACCTACCGTGAAATTCTCAGTGCCCTTCTTCTGGCAGGGGTAAGAAACATCCAGCCCCGTCCGGTAGGATTCAAATTCCATGCCGTCTTGGTGGTGAATTCAGCTCACCTTGCGAGCGTCAACTCGCCCGATTCAGATCGCTGGCTCCCCATCTTTTGGGCGCTCGATTACTTTAAATCTTCCCAGGCCCGGGACGTGCAAGAGGGAGATTGGACGATGGTTTCGGTCAAAGAGAGTGAGGTTCCCTCATCCGGGAAAGCCCGTGAGCTTTTTGCGGAAGGAATGGATCGCTGGGACGAAGCGAAAGTTGATGCCGCGACGGCAGGGTTGGCCCGGGCGGCAGGTGCTCAGGAAGTGTTTGATCTCTTTGCAAAATATGGAGCGAGAGATTTCCGCGACATTGGACATAAGGCGATCTACGTCGCCAACAGCTGGAGGACGCTGCAAGCGATTGGGTGGAACCATTCCGAACCCGTTCTCCGCTCCCTTGGATATGCCTTGTTGCAGCACAGTGGGAGCAACCCCGGTGAAAGTAGCCACGAGGCAGACCTCCCCGGTCGATTGAACGAAAAGATGTTAAAAACGATCCGAAGCGACTGGCAAGGAGGCGTGGTAAAGAAAGAAGCGACCAGCGAGATGCTTTCCGTACTCCGGGAAGGGACATGGGAGGATGCGAGCCGAAAGGTTGTTGAGCTTCTCAATAATAAGATTTCACCGCAGTCCATCTGGGACGGGCTTTTCCAACATGCCTCCGAGATGCTCATGCGTCGACCGGGAATCGTTTCCCTTCACGCCAGCACCACAACGAATGCGCTGCACTATGCACATCAGCACACCTTCAACGATGAAACGCGGAGATTCCTCCTTCTTCAGAATGCTGCTTTCCTCACGATGTTCCGCGATCGTGGGGGAATCAAAGAGGGGGTGGCGATTGATCAATTTGAGCCGGTTGACGGAGTTCCCGGTATCGATGAAATTTTCGCCGAAATCAGTGGGAACAAGGAGCTGGCGGCCAAGAAAGCTCTCGCCTACCTCAATGCGACGAAAGATCCCAAACCGTTCATGAAGGAAGCCCAGCGCTTAATCTACCTCAAGGGAACAGGCTCGCATGATTATAAATTTAGTTCCGCGGTCCTGGAGGATTACGAGAGTATTTCGCCCGAGATGAGAAATCGCTTTTTGGCAGGAAGTGTCTTTTGGCTGCAAGGTTCTGGCAAAAAAGATACCGATCTCGTGGCGCGAACGCGGAACGCTTTGGGCTCGTGATCATCGAGGGCCAGGGTTTTGGTGGGAAAATGGAGGAATTTTAAAAATTGATTACGTTTTTCGATTTGTGCAAAATAATGCAATTTACTTCGTCGGGTTTGGGCCTAGTTTCGATCCCCATGAGGAGGTGTTTTAGTTTGGTTGGCTTGGGGATCGTTTTGAATCCGGTTTTTTCCTTGGGAGAGATTGTGCCGGTGAGTGCGGGGAGTTACACGACGGTGCGGCCGGAAAAGATTGCGGCTTTGCCGGTGGCCGAGGCGATTTATCGGACGAAGGATTTGACGGGCCCAGTGCCGACGAATCAGTGGTGGAGTTCGCTGGTTTGGGAGAAATTTTCGCAGAACATGTTTCCGCATCCCCTGGGGATGGTGTGTCACGAAGCGGGCTTGGGAGTGAGCTATCCGGGAGGAGGAATTGATGGGAGCTCGGGTAACATCATGGGCGGTGGCGTTTCGAAAGGGGGCGACTTTTCGATCGGGCATTCGGCGATGGCGGAGTTTCCTGATGCGCGCTTGGCGGATTATTCGGATTGGATGATCACGGCGGAGTTTGCGGCGGGGGACGCGATCTTGCGGACGAGCTATGGACATGGCAGTCCCTTTGTTTTTGGTAAGGTGCAAGGCGGCGAGGTGCAGTTGACGATGGCGCATAAGCCGATTGTTTGGTCGGGGAAAGAAGGCGACTCGATAATCGGGTTGACGGTGCGCGGGAGTCATTATGGTTTGTTCGGCGCGAAGGGGTCGAAGTGGACCGGGCTCGATGGGACGATGGTGAAAAATGAAAAGGGAAAATCGTATTTCTCGGTGGCCTTGTTGCCGGAGGGGAATGAGAAGACGCTGAAACTTTTTGCGAAGCATGCGCATCTGCATGTTGTTGATACTCTGGTGCAGCCTCAGGTGGGCAAGGGCCAGGTGACGACGGAATATCACGCGGTGACCAAGGCGATGGAGGGATCGGGTTCAGGGACCCTCATGGCGCTCTATCCCCATCATTGGAAATATTCCAAGGCGGCGCTCACGGGGATGAGTTACAAGTCGGTGCGGGGTGAGATGAAGCTTTTTTCGGGAGAGGAGTTTTCCACTTTAGTTCCGGTGCAGGGCTTACTCCCGATGTTGCCAAAGGAAGGGATCGCGAGTCGTGAGCGGATGGTGGCCAATCTCAAAAAGGAGGCTGGACCGATAAAGGATGAATTTGCTGATACTTATTGGGAAGGAAAGCATCTCGGCAAGCTTGCGACGCTGAGCGGGATTGCGGAAATTGCGGGGGAGAAAGGATTGCAGGATCGTTTTGTGGGGGAGATTCAAAGTCGGTTGGAGAATTGGTTAACGGCATCGGCCGGTGAAGCTGCTCCGCTTTTCTATTACAATAAGGCGTGGGGGACCTTGATTGGGAGTGGGGCGTCTTATGGGAGTGATGACCAATTGAACGATCACCATTTCCACTACGGTTATTTCATTCGAGCAGCGGCGGAAGTGGCGCGGCTTGATCCGGCGTGGGCGAAGAGGTGGAGTCCCATGATGAAGTTGATCATTCGCGATATCGCGTCGTCAAATCGGAAGGATGCGATGTTTCCTTACATCCGATGCTTTGATCTTTATGCGGGGCATTCGTGGGCCTCGGGGCATGCGAAGTTTGGCGACGGAAATAATCAGGAGTCGTCATCGGAATCACTCAATGCCTGGTATGGCTTGATGCTTTGGGGCGAGGTTACGGGTGACGAAGACCTTCGCGATTTGGGAACCTTCCTCTTTAACACTGAGCGGACTGCGGTGGAGGAGTATTGGTTCGATGTCTCAGGGACGAACTTTCCGAAGGACTTTCCCAACGTGGCGTTGGGGATGATTTGGGGAGGTAAGGGTGCTTTTGCGACTTGGTTCTCGGGAGACATCGATTGCATTCACGGGATTAACTGGCTGCCCTTTACACCGGCGTCGATCTACATGGGGCGGCATCCGGACTACGTGAAGAAGAATCACGACATGATTGTTTCCAAGCGAAAAGGCGGCGCGGATTATAACAACGGCTGGGGCGATTTGGTGGTGATGTTTGGGGCGCTCAATGATCCAAAAGTGGGGGTAGATTATCTCACGGCGACGCCGGACTGCTCACTCGAAGGAGGGAACACGCATGCCTTTATGGATCACTGGATACACACGCTTGATCGACTGGGGCGCAATGATGCGGCGGTGATATCGGATTATCCGTTCACGAATGTTTTCTTGAAGGACGGCAAAAAAACTTACGCGGCTTTTAATTTCGGGAAGGCACCGATGGAGGTGACGTTTTCTGATGGAAAGGTAATTGAGGCCAACCCGGGGATGACAGTGAAGTAATTCGAAGGAAATCTCAGTTTCGCTGTAACATCCCCTAAAGCTTTGCGTGCTTTAGGATGATGAATCTATCAATTCCAATCGCACCTGCTCTTCCTCTCATCTTCTCGGTTTAAGGGGCTACTGTTTACTTCAGCGTGATCAATAACAGTTCCTTTGGCGGCAATGACATCAATCGTGTCGATGAGGATGAATCGAATTTTTCGAATCTCTACAACGCTTTCACTGCTGGAACTGGAGTGGGCTCTCTTTTTATCCTGTGGTGGACTTTTGATGTTTGTGCGACGAAGTGGATAGAGCTTTTGACCTAAGCTAAAAGGTGTCCACTCCACTGAAAGACTTGTTTTGGGATGAGACTTTTTCTAATTGGAGAAGAAGGCCATGGCCGAACCTTTCGTCGGGGTTACGGCTGACGAGGTTGTGATACCAATCGGGAAAATTTCGGCTAGTGTAACCTACAAAGTCTCCAAGTAAGCAACGCTTTCCGTGACGCTCTTGAGCGGGTTCGGCGAGTGGTCTTGCTCGATATGGCAATGAACCACCCCGGCGGCCTTGCCTGCTTCGATGATGGGCTCCATGGGGATCATGCCATTGCCCAGTTCCTTGAAGGCTTCTTTGGGCATACCGTCGTAGATAGGAAGTTCGAGTCCCTTCTTAAGATCCTTCAGGTGAAGTTGTGAAACACGCCCGCTCAACTTTTTGATCAAAGTGACGGGATCGACGCCTGCGGCTTTGACCCAGAAGACATCGAGTTCGAATTTCATCTCGGGAGCGAACTCCTTGGTGAAGATGTCGAATCCGGTCGATCCGCCCATCGGTTTGTATTCGAAAGAATGGTTGTGGTAGGCGAGTTGGATGCCTGCCTTTTTGGCGATGACGGCGGCCTTGTTGAGATTCCCAGCGACGCGCTTGTAGTCATCGAGTGAGTTGCGGTCCTTGTCGTGGAGGTAGGGAACGACGAGGTGGGTGAGTTTGATCTGGTTGGCCTTCTCGACGATTTTTCTGAAGTCGGAGAAGCCTTCGTCGGATGGATTTACGGCGGCTTCCCAATCGAAGTGAGTGGAGTGCAAGCCGAGGCCGTGATCGTTGGCGGCCTTGATCATGTCATCGCAGTTCGGGAAGCCATACATCTCGCCTTGTTTGTAGCCGGCATCGACGAGTGCCTTGATCGTGCCGGGGGTGTCGGCTTTGAGTTCGTTGCGGAGGCTGTATAGCTGGAGGCCAATGTTTGCGCGGTAGACATTGTCCGCGGCAAGGGCGCTGAGGGTTTGGGAGGTGCCGGCAAAGACAGTGGTAGCGGCGGAGGTGCGAAGGAACGAGCGGCGATTCATGAGGGATTAAAGAAAGCATATGCTCTCAGGGTAGCCAATGAAAAGATGAGGCTGTAGAACTCTCTTGTTCTACCCTTCGCCATACTGTCAGGCATTTTGGATTGACGATGTGGACCTGAAATATACTATTTGAGATTAATTTTCTTCCATTGCTGGGCCTGCAGATTCCGCGTCCGAGGACGATCTATTCACCACTGATGACGACATTTTCACGCGCAGTTTTCCTTGGCGGAATTCTCCCTTTCCTGATCGGAAGTAGTTTGGCCGAAACGCGGGCTAAGTTGACTCAAGAGCGCCTCGCCGAGAATGCCAAGGCCAGTTGGTGGGATGTCATGGATACCGGGCCCTTTATTAGTGATACTTTTCTGGGCTTTGGTCCGAAGGGCGAGGTTGCGGTGCTCAAGGGAATCGCGATCAATCTTGGGGACAAAGAAGACCACTCGGTGGTGTTCGATACCGAGACTCTGCGCATGGTTGGCGGATTTAAGGGCACCGTCAAACTGGAGGGAACCCCGTGGAGCGGAAAACATAACGATAATTCCTATCTTCCTGAGGACCGTGAGGATTACTTTTTTGCGACGAACAAGGGATTGGGAGTGGCCGTGGACGGCGATTGGGATGACCCTCGTGAAACGCAAAACGGCCCGCTTCCTGACGCACAAGGGAAGTATCTTGGACTCTACCGTCATGAAGCGGGGACGGTGCTGAGTTATTCGGTGAGCGGTTCCAAATTCCTTGAAATGCCATGGACGCTGGGCAAAGGGATGTTGCGTTCGTTTGAGTTTGAGCGATTGAAAAAGGGAGTTGAGTTGCTGGTTTCGGACCAGCTCGATGGGGGTCGCAAGATCGAGGTGAGCCTGCGGGGCGCGCCTGATGGCGTGCGTCTGAAGACTCTCCCTTCCGGTCGTATTGTGGTTTCTCTACAGAAAGATTCCGCAGGTTCCTTTGATGTCGTCTTTGCTCCGGAAGGTGTCGAAGTTCCCGTGGCGAAACGTTCCAGCCTCAAAGCTCTCACTGAAGGAGGGCCTTCTTTGTTTCCGGAGGTGATCACGACGAAAGGTCGGACGAGCGAGGCGAAGGCAGGCTATGCGGTCGATGACATTCCTCTTCCCAAGGATAACCCTTGGGAATCGAATATTCGCTTTGGGGCCTTCGACTTTTTCTCCGATGGCAATCGTGCGGCTTGTTCGAGTTGGAATGGTGATGTCTGGATCGCCGAGGGGATCCAGGGTGATCTTTCGGAGATTAAGTGGCGCCGTTTTGCGAGCGGGCTTTATCAAACTCTCGGGCTGAAAATTGTCGATGACGTCATCTACGCGCACGGACGGGATCAACTGACTCGCTTGCATGATCTCAACGGTGATGGCGAAGCTGATTTCTACGAGTGCTTCAACAATGACGTTCTTATTACACCCGGTTTCCACGAGTTTGCCTTCGATCTCCAGACTGACAAAGAGGGCAACTTTTACTTCAGCAAGGCCGCACCTGTTCTTTCGGGTGGCCGGGGCTTTTCGGAGCTCACCGAGCACACCGGCACCATTCTTAAAGTAAGCTCCGATGGACGCACGAGCGAGCGGATGGCTTGGGGGCTCCGCGCTCCGGGCGGTTTAGGAATCGGACCGAATGGCGAAATGACGACGGGGGAAAACGAAGGGAGCTACGTCCCGCGTTGCAAGATTACCTGGAGCAAGCCCGATGGCAGCAGCTTCCACGGCGTGGTGCCGAGCGAGTGGGACGGCAAGGCCTTCGTTGGTAATCTTCCGGGAATGCCGACCGATTATGAAAGGCCACTTTGTTGGTTGCCCTATTACGTCGATAACTCCAGCGGCAGCCAGATGTGGGTGCCAGAGAACAGCCCTTGGAAAAATCACGCGGGCAAAATGTTCCACATTTCCTACGGCAAGAGTTCGATCTACCGCACTCTGATCGATGAAGTCGGGGGGCAGGTGCAAGGTGGGGTTTATCGTCTTCCGATCGAGCTCACGACCGCGTCGATGCGCGGGCGTTTCCATCCTAAGACGGGCGACCTTTACATCATTGGATTCCGCGGTTGGCAGACCAATGGAGGCACTGGTTTTCAGCGCGTCCGTTTTGTCTCTGATGAGAAGCCCGTTCCGATGAAGTTGGAGGCTTTTAAAAATGGCATTCGTGTTGAGTTTAGTGCGCCACTCGATGCAGAGATCGCAATGGACCCGCGCCGCTATTCGGTGAGCAAGTGGGACTACATTTGGGGCCCCCAGTATGGCTCGGGAAGATTCTCCATCGATGAAATGGACTCCGTTGCTCGGGAACACGCTCTTATTGAACCTTCGAAAGGTTCGGTGAATCAGGTCGATGCTGTCGAGGTACGCGCGGCCCAACTTTTGCCCGATGGAAAATCGGTTTTCCTCTACATTCCCAAGATGACGCCGGCCATGCAGATGGAAGTCCGCATGGATCTCGCCGATGTTGCGAAAAAGGAATTCAAGGAGACCATTTGGAACACCGTTCATAATTTGCGTCCGGCTTTTGCTGATCACGGTTTGGACCTGACTAATCTTCCCGTAATTAAGAAGGAAGCACGTGGTGAACCGGGACTCATTTTGAGCACTTCGAAAGGAAGTGCCGATGACGCCGTGGTGGTCGATCGCTTGGCTTTGACGATCGAAGAAAGGAAAGCGGTTACCGTTTTCATTTCGGAACCACAGGCTGTTTTTGAGGGGGGTATCATCGTCGAAGCCCGCGATCAGAGAGCCTTCCGCTTGGAAGGAAATGGCTGGGCCAGTCTCAAGATCAACGGGAAGCAAATCATGGAGGGGGAGCTGCCGCTTGAATGCCCGCCGCTTGAATTAGAAGCAGGATCTCAATCGATTTATTGTCATTTTAAGGGCGTGCAAAAAGGAACCAGTCGCATTCGTCTTTTGTGGAGTGGATCCGACTTTGTTATGGAGCCCGTGAAGCCGTCGGCCTATCGCTACACCTCGAACTCGATGCTCGCCGCCAAGGAAAAGGCCCGGAAGGGACGCAATCTTTTCGCTGCGATGAACTGTGTGAAGTGCCACACGCCCGACAAGAACCACTTCAAGTCAGGGAAGATGCCTGAGCTATTTGAGAGCCTTCCTGATTTCAAGAACGCGGGAAACCGCTTCCATCAAGGGTGGCTTGAGCAGTGGGTCAAGAAGCCCGAAGACCATTGCCCAAGTGTCGCGCCGGATGAAGCCAATGACATCGCCGCCTACCTCGCGAGCGTGAAGGAGAAAGACCTTCCCGCTCTCAAAGGTGACGCCAAAGCAGGGGGGAAGCTCATCGAAGAGCTCCACTTTATGCCTTGGGCGGAGAAGCTCGCCAAGAGTTCCAAGTACACGCGCGGTGGACTCCAGGCCCTTCTTCTTCATCCCCAACAACATGCCAAGCACACCACTTTTCCCAACCTCCGCTTAAGCAATCAGGAAGCTGCCGACATTGCTGCTTGGATTGAGTCCAGGGATCCCAAGGTTTCCCCGGCCGCCGCCGGTGATGCGGCGAAAGGAGAAGCTCTTGTGGCCCAGCGATGCGCCACCTGTCATGAACCTGGAAAAGGGGTGAAGTATGAGTTTCCGGCCAAGGACTTAAAGGAGATGTGGAATACCGAGTGGCTCGAACACGGTTGCCTCTCCGAAGAGGAGGGGAATGCTCCGGAACTTGGTCTTAGCCTCGATGACAAGCAGGCGCTCTTCGCTTTCAAGAACATCGACGGGAATAAGAACTACACCTCGCTCCGACGTTTCGTGCCGCACGAATATGCGACGCGTGCGATGGAGCGATTCCAGTGTGCCAGCTGTCACTCGGGCGAGAACAAGCTCCCCGAGATCTCGCTTGCGGGTGAGAAGTTCCACAGCGATTGGCTTCAGTCTCTTCTTCAAGGTGAAGGTTTAAAAGTGAGGCCGTGGATGTCTGCCCGCATGCCGGGATTCCCGGGTCATGCCGACTCTCTCGCCAAAGGAATGACCTATCGAGCTGGAATGGACCTTTCCGAATCGAAGTTCGAAGTTGATTCCACTTTATCCAAATCCGGGAAGGAAATCGCAGGGCTGACGGGCTACGCCTGCGTCACCTGCCATGCCGCTGGCGAGACTCCTGCACTTCAGGCCTTCGAGGGGCAGGGGCCTAACCTGCAGCTTTCCAGTGATCGTCTTCGTCAGGGATACTATCGCTCCTGGATGTTCTGGCCTCAGCGTCACGCGCCGCTCACCATCATGCCGAAATATACCGTCGATAAAGAACGCGCGCTCAACGCGACTTTTTACGAGGGTGATGCCGACAAGCAGTTCGAAGCGATCCGCCATTATCTCCGCACGCTGGAAGGTGCGGAGAAGGCACCTGTTCCAGCGAAGGAAGAGTAGTGATTTCTCTTTTTGAGCATAACCGGAGCGAAGCGGGACGACTTTATCGGTGAACATGGTGGCGCACATCGAGGCGAGATGGACGCCGGCGGAGAAGCCATGATGCCGATTTTTCATTCGGAGGCATGGGCGCGCGGCGAAGGACTGCGACCCTGCAGCCTGGTGCCAGTAAGCGTGAGCTAATGAGGCGTTTTAAGATCAGCCCTACTGTGGGCTATGAGTGGATCAATCGTTTCAAAACAAAGGTATCTCGAAGGTGCCCTCACCAAGCACGGTGACCGAGATCCTTCGGCGAAATAATCGTTTAGAAGAATGTCCGCGTGAGTAATGGGACTATCAGCGATTCGAGTATCCTCACCCCAACGATCTTTGACAAATGGAGGATAAGGGAGACTTTCTGATGTCTGATGAGAGACGCGGTCACCCGCTAACGGTGTGCGACGATCACTCGAACGAAGATCTGATCTGTCCCCTGTCCACTACGTGTCCAGTCTTCACAGTATGAATCCCCGCCGGGGATGTTGGGAACGTCCCTTAGCCTCCGGTTTTTGGTCCGCGGGGCTTTTTGAGCTTTGCGGTTTCCTGGCCTGAGGCTTGTCCTTTCTTGCGCAGCTTTTGCTGTTTTTGTGCTTCTTCGGCGCGTTCGGACATCTTTTGCATAAAGGTTTTCTTACCGGCTTTCTTGGAAGTCTTGAGCTCAGGCTCGGGCATTTTTTGCATGAGCCAGGTCTGGCCGATGGAGAAGATGTTCTGGGTGGTCCAGTAGAGGGCGAGGGCGGAGGCGAAGTTGTAGCAGAAGAAGAAGAACATGATGGGCATGAACATCATGATGCGGCGTTGCATTTTATCGCCGGTGCTGGGGGTCATTTTCATCTGCAGGACCATCGTGACGGCCATGAGGATAGGGAGGATGTTAACGGGGACCGGGTCGCCGAGGAAGGGGAGGCCGAAGGGAAGGTTTCCCATCGTGTCAGGCTGAGAGAGGTCGGTGACCCACATGAAGGGCTGGTTCCGCAGTTCGACGGCGTATTGCAGCATGGTGAAGAAGCCGAAGAAGACGGGGATCTGGACGAGGAGGGGGAGGCAACCACCCATCGGATTGACTCCGAACTCGCGATACATCTTCATCGTTTCCTGTTGAATCTTATTGGGATCGTCCGCATATTTCTCCTTGAGTAATGCCATTTTCGGCTGGAGTTTGGACATGCGCTTCATGGTCCGGGTGGACTTGGCATGGAGCGGCCACATCGCGGTGCGGATCAGGATTGTGAGGACGACGACGGCCCAGCCCCATGACCAGGAGTTTTTTTCGCTTCCGAAGAGACTGGAGAGCTTGTTGAGAATCCAGTTCAGGGTCCGGCTGATTGGACTGAAGAAGCCGTAGTTCATGACGTCATCTTTATTGCCATCGAGGCTGCGGATGAGGGAATTGTCTTTTGGCCCCATGTAGATGTCGTAGACGAGGGTCCGGCCCTTTTCGGGGGAGAGGTTTTCGCCGGGAAGGCTGATTGATTGGGTGAGGAGGGGGGCGATGTCGCCGCCGCGTTCCAGTGGAAGCGTGACTTTGTCGGGCTGGGCGCGGACGATGCTGGGAAAATCTTCGGCGGGATCGACGATGGTGGCGAAGAATTGGTTTTCGACGCCGGCAAAATCGAGGGTTTGCTCGGTGGATGCAGTGAAGTCGATTTTCTCCTTACCGAAGAAGCCCCCTTTGAAATAGCCGGGATGTTCGGATTCGAAGTTGCCCTTGTCCTGCCAGAAGAAGTTGACGTAGTCAGCGCGCTCACCCTTGTGGAGGGGAGCGGTCGATCCGGTGACCAATTGGATGGTGCCCAGAGGAATATCGATCTTAGAGGTGTTGAAGAGCTCGATGGTCAATTGGAGGCGATAGGCGGTGCCTTCGCCCTCGGCGACCTTTCGCCAGGTTTTTTTGACGCCGAGTCCGTTAGTGAGCTCACCAATGTAGACGACGGAGTTTTCGTCTTTTGAAAATTCTTTGTAGAAGGGTTTGTCGAGAGCCACTCCACCAGGTCCGAGGAGGGCGCCGATACGATTGGGCCCGAGGTCGTTCATGCGGACCTTACGGGTGAGGTCCTTGACGGCGAGTTCGTTCTTAAAGGTGGCCTCCTTGATGCCTCCTTCGAGTGAGGAGAGTTCGAAAATGGTCTCGTCGGTTTCGATTAGGTGGAGTTCATCGTTGCCGACGGCTTCCACTGGAGGAGTGACGACGAGTCCGGGATTTTCCGTGCTGGCATCCAGGCTTGCGGAAGTTTTCGGGTCCTCCGCTGCTTGGGCGGCCCTCTTTTGGCCGGCTTCCTCAGCCTGGCGTTCGCGCAAGATCTTGTTGTTCTCGCTACTTACGTGGAAGTTGTAGGCGAGCAGAATACTGCAAATGATGACGACGATCCAAGCTTTACGATCCATGATTTATAAAAGGGTCAATGTTGAGATGATTGAGGTCTCGTGGGTGGGACGGGGTCATAACCGGACCCGCCCCAAGGATGACAGCGTATAATTCTGCGAATCCCAAGCCAGCTGCCTTTGAGAGAGCCGTGGGTTTCGACTGCTTCGAGAAAATAGTGCGAGCAGGTCGGAGCGTAGCGGCAGCCTGCGTGTGGTCCAGCCAGTGCTTTCATGAAAGGCCGAAGAAAGATTTGGTAGAAGCGGATGACAATGCGGATGAGCCGTTTCATGCGTTTTCGCTCCAAAGGTTGAGCCGTTTGGCGGTTTTGATCCAGTCGGCCTCGAGTTCCTGATAGGTGGCGTCGACGGCGCGAAAACGAGCGATGGTGACGAAACGATACTGGTCGGGGAGGTGATCACCCCATTTCCGGACGATTTCGCGGAAGCGGCGGCGAAGAAGGTTGCGCGTGACTGCTCTTTTCGAAGCTTTCTTCGAGGTGATGAAGCCGAATCTTCGACCATCGAGGCTTGGGTCCAAGTGGGAACCGATGACAAGAAAGCGTCCGGCGGCTGATCGTCCTTCGGTGCGCACAGTCCGAAACTCGCTCCAGTCGAGCATGCGTCGCTTGCGGGAAAGTTCCATAGCTGCGACGGCACGCTGAAAAAAAGAAGGCCGCCTGAGGAAAACTCGAAGGCGGCCAGCTGATTACTTGGTATTGTTCTGCACCGTGTGGCGCTTGAAGTGAATCTCGGCCCCTTTTGGAAGGAGGCGCTTGCGGCCTTTACGACGGCGATTCTTAAGAATGCCGCGACCCGCCTTGTCAGCCATGCGGGCACGGAAGCCGTGTTGACGCTTACGGACTCGCTTCGAAGGCTGATAAGTTCTTTTCATAGCAGTAGGTCGGAAAAAGGTTCAGTAGTCGCCTCTCCAATTTGGTGAGGGAGGCGGAGACTAGCCAGATGAGCGTTCTTGTCAACTCATCGTGGATTTTTTTAAAGGAAATTTTTACTCAAAGCGGCCCGCACTAGCACTTCCTCTCCAACTTTCTTGTTCAACGGAGATATTGGTTATGCAGCGACTCTCTTGGTAGGTGGGTTTGAGCAAGTATTTGAAGCTCCTGAGACAGTAGGAGACTGAATACGTATGGTTGAGCCAAGGAAAACGCCTTTCTCTGATTAATCATCTAAAGTCATGTAAGCCGAATTGGTGACGCGATGGAGGACGGGACTTCTCTTCGTGAGAATGTCCCGCAAGAGCCAAGCTCCCTAATTAAGTGGCACTTTCGTCACATTTCCACTTTTGTTATTTACGATTATCGTGTCTTAATCCTGACCGGTCGAAAGTTAGCGGCTTTCGTGACTAAATCTATACACACATGAATAAAAAATTGATCCAAGCAATTAGTGCTGGCGTGACTGCCACCACCCTCAGCGCCCTCGCTGGCGATACCTCGGTGGCTCCTCCCGCGCCCGTAAACAACGGAAACTGGTGCGATACCCTGCAGGATATGGGCACTCTTTATAAGGATAATAAGAGTCCTTACATTCAGGAGATCAAGGTCTTCGGACGGGCTCATTATCAGTTTAGCTATGTCGATGGTGAGAACAACAATGTGGACTTTTCCGAGAATGGTGGCGAGCTGCGCCGGTTCCGTTTGGGCACTTCGATCAAGTTCCTCAACGGCTTTAAGCTCGTTGGTCGCGCAAACCTTGAAAAGGGTGGCTTCCGTAGCGACCAGTTAGGCTATAACGGCATGGACGAGTTGTATCTTGAGTATGGTTTGGGCGATGTCGCTGGATTTGAGGATGTGGCTATCGGATACGGTCGTTACAAAGTTGCTTTCGGTGGCGAAGAGCACATCTCTTCGAAGAAGATTAAGACGGTTGAGCGCTCGAACCTCAATAATTTTTACGCACCAAGCCGTTCCACAGGAGTGCTTATCGATGCTTCCCGGGGTGACATCGATTACACCTTGGGTGTATTCTCAACAGATGCTGACCAGACTCTCGGTCAGTGGGACGAAGGTATTGCTTACTACGGAAGCGCTGCGTTCGGCGCTTTCGATGGAGATATGACGATTGATTTCGTTTATAACGATGCTGATCCTGTTTTGGACGAAGACACCTTCGGATACGAGTGGGCGACTTCAGTCACACACCAGTCTGAGATCGGAAACTGGGACCTTCTGCTCAATGGTACCTACGGTGAAACCCACAATGGTGCTGAAGTTTATGGTCTTGTTGTGATGCCATCGACTTTCCTCATTGAAGACAAATTGGAAGCTGTTTTCCGCTACCAGTATGCCGCTTCTGATGATCCTGCTGGTTTCAGCATCAACAGCCGTTCGGTTCGCAACTCTGCTGCATCTGACGGTGTTGGCATCGTGAATGGCGGTGATGAGAACCACACCATCTACGCTGGCCTCAATTACTTCCTCTGCGACCACAACGCCAAGGTGATGGTGGGAGCTGAGTATGAGACCTTCGAAGGAACCGTCACAGACGTGGAAGCGACCACTCTCTGGGCTGCCTTCCGCATGTATTTCTAAGAACGCAAGATAGCGTCTTTTTCAACTAAGCGGGTGTCCTGAAAAGGACACCCGCATTTTTTGTGGATATTCTCGGGTTTGAGGAAGGGGCTGGAGGTCGCCTGATCCATCCAGCCGGTGAGATGAAGTGACAATTTTGTCAAAATACCGGTTGGCCTCTTGTCCAAAGTATGGCTTTCTAAGCGCCAATTGATGATAAAGATTCGAACCACCGCCACTCTTGCTCTGACTGCCGTCGGAGCTTTCGCTGGAGAAACGATCCAAGAAACCGAAAAGCCCGAGAATAATGGGGATTGGTGCGAGCGTTTCGATTCTCTAACTGAAATTTACAAGGATAAGAAAAATCCATACATTCAGGAGGTCGAGCTCTACTTGAGGGCGCACTACCAGTTTGGCCACACTGAAGGAAATTTCTTCGGCCGGGATTTCTCCGGCGCTGGAGGCGAGTTCCGGCGTTTCCGTGTGGGTGCTGCGATCGAGTTCCTGGATGGATTCAAGTTGGTTGGGCGCATCAATGTCGAGGATGGCGATTATCGTGACGACAAGATCGCTTACGATGATTTCGATCAACTGTATCTTGAGTATGACTTCGGGGACGTGGGCATCTTTGAGAATGTCGTTTTAGGCTATGGTCGATATAAGATCGCCTTCGGTGGGGAAGAGCACGATTCCTCTAGTGAGATCAAAACGGTTGAGCGCTCGAATCTGAATAATTTCTTCGCGCCACGGCGTTCTACCGGCTTTTCGTTGGAAGCGGACTATGAGGATGTAGAGATGAAGTTCGGGGTTTACACCACGGACCGAGAAGAGGCTCTTGCTGACTGGAATGCTGGCGTAGCCTACTATGCCGGTTTTGATTTTGACCTTGGGAAAGATCACAATCTTCTGGTAGATTTTCTCTACAACGATGCGGATCCGACAAAGGAGCAAGATTCGATTGGTTACAAGTGGGCGACTTCGGTCACCCATCTATCCGAGATTGGAGACATCGACCTCTTTTTAAATGCGACCTATGGTCGCACTCATGGTGGGAACGATGTCTATGGTTTTGTTGTCATGCCTTCCAAAGAGCTGATTAAGGATAAGCTCGAAGCAGTGGTCCGCTACCAGTATGCCAACGCCGATGCGAGTGTCTTCGAGATCAGTGACCGGAACGTCGTTAATGTTGCGAGGGCAGAGGGCAACAGTATTCGGCCAGGAAATCTGAATCACACGATCTATGCAGGGCTCAACTATAACCTTTGCGAGGATCACGCCCGGTTTCAGATTGGCGCCGAATACGAGACGCTCACCGGACGCTTTCTTGATGTTGAAGCCACGACTCTCTGGGCTGCTTTCAAACTCGACTTCTAGCGTATAACGCCGCGCTTGGACGCTTGGATGAAGTCGACGAGCTGCTTGACACAAGGATGGGTCGCAGCATCTTCCGGGAGGGAGGCGATGGCGTCCGCTAGGTTGAGATCCTTTTGGAAAAAGAGCTTCTTGTAGGCGGTTTTGAGCGCTCTGAGGTCTTCTTCGCTAAAGCCGCGTCGTTCGAGTCCGATCTTGTTGATACCGCGCACCTGTCCGGGGTTTCCATCGATGATGGTGAAGGGAGGAATATCCTGGGTGATCTTGGTCATGCCGCCGATGATGGCATGCGCTCCGAGGCGGCAAAATTGATGCACGCCCGAGAGGCCGGAAACGATGACGTAGTCCTCGGTTTCGACGTGCCCTGCAAGGCTGGCATTGTTCGAGAGGATGTTGTGATTGGCGATCTGGCAATCATGGGCGACGTGGGCGTAGGCCAGAATGAGGTTATCGTTGCCGATGCGAGTTGGGAGTTTTTCGTGAGTGCCGCGATGGATCGTGACGTTTTCACGGAAGACGTTGCGATCACCGACTTCGAGAGCGGTGGGCTCGCCCGCATATTTTAAGTCCTGGGATTTGATGCCGATGGCAGCGAAGGAAAAAAACTCGTTATCGTTTCCAATCTTTGAATGTCCATGGATGACGACGTGGGAGTGGAGTTTACAGTTGTCGCCCAAGGTGACGTTTCCCTCGATCACGCAGAAGGGACCGATTTCGGCATTTTTACCGATCTGAGCATCGGGCGAAATGATGGCGCTGGGGTGGATGGACATAGAGGCTTAGCCGACATCGGCCACTCCTTCGTCGCTAAAAAGATCGCGCGCGTCAACACTAGCCTTAATCAACTCCCACTGGCGGTCGAGATTGAGGCGGAAGCTGGCGAGGTGTTTTTGGGCCCACTGATCGGGTGCGATCATGGAAAGGATGTTCTTTTGGCGGACGCGATAGAGGTGGTAAGTCTCGCCCATGACGGGTTCGAACTGGATATCGGCCTCATAAACGAGCTTGTTCCAGTTGAAGTGTTCGATGGTGCGGACGTATTGCTCCCGCATTTCGGTGAGTTTTTGATGGAGGTCACGCTCGACTTGGCTGAGGCCGCGGGATTTGAAGGAGGTGAGATCATTGGGGATGATCTTCGGGCTCAAGGTAGATACCGGATAAGGGAGAAAGGCCGCAGAAGTGGGTAGGTCTTGAGAAAGTTCGTCCATTAGATTGATCGAAGGTGGCAAAGAAAGGGATTTTCGCAACGGAGATCTTCCTTATCTTTTATCAGTTTGAATCGTAGCAATGTTAAAATTGAGGAAGTCAGAGACTTTCAGAATGTAGCCGACACCGCCGCGCAGGCTGCCGTAAGCGACGATCATGAAGGTGCAATTTTTGAGCACCTCTTTTTGCGCTGAGAAGGAAACGGTATGCAAATCCTTCGGCTGTCCCTGAACCACAGGGTGAGGGTGAAGCATGGCGGAGGCCGGTGAAATTAGGGCGAGGAAGAGGAAATAGGCTAAGGTTCGAAAAGTAGTCATCTCCCCTCCATGACACGCGGAGGGGAGATTTCTTAGAACTTATTTTGCGGCGATCTTCTTCGCGATGGCCTAGAAATACTTCGCGACCGTCTCCTCCTTGGGTGGAGATGAAGCAAGGGAGCCGATGATCATGGCGAGAGCCGCGACGACCCAAATGATCGAGGCAGGAGTGACTCCACCAGGATTGTATTCTCCACCAAAGCCGCTCTTGGCAAAGAAGATGAGCCAGGTGGCAAAGGCGGCGATGACACAGGCGTAAGCACCGATCTTGGTGGCTCGTTTCCAGTAGAGTGCGGCGATGACGAGTGGAGTAAGTCCGGCAAATCCCGAGAAGCTCCAAACCGCGAGATCGAAGACGTTCTTTTTGTAGAGGATTTGTGCGAGGATGTAGACGAGAATCACGATGCCGATGATGAAGCCACGGGCGATCATGAGGGTCTGTTTGTCGGTGTAAGTCTTCTTTGTATCGTGAAGGACGATGTCGTTGGTGAACATCGTTCCGAGACAGAGGAACTGGGAGTCGAGCGACGACATGATGGCGGCGAGAATTCCGGTAGTGACGAGTCCGACCACGATGGGGTCTTTCACGAGCATGCCGACTGTTTTTGAGAGAACGGCGCCAGAGGGCGTGCCGGCCGGGATTTGTCCGGTAGCCCAGATGCCGATGAGGACACAGGGAACCCAGACGATCATGATGCAGATGGGATGGGCGATGACCGTGAGCTTAAAGCTCTTGGCGCTTTTAGCAGTGAGCCAGTGCTGAAAGAGGTGGGGGAACATGCCCACGCTGAGAGGGACGAACATGTAGGTGAGGAAAACCCACTTGGAGACCCCGATTTCCTTTCCGGTGGCGCTCTCGGAAAGGGTGCGGACTTTATGGGCATCGCTGGCTTGTTCGATGGCGGCACCGACTCCGCCTAATTTTGAGGAGATGAGGTAAAAGGCGAGAATGCCCATCACCATGAAGACGAGGGTTTGGAAGGTGTTGGCCCAGGCGGTGGCCCGGGATCCACCGGCGAAGATGTAGGTGAGGACGACGCTGCAGATTACAAGGCCCGTGAGCCAGGCGGGAATGGCGCCGCCGGTATCGGAAAAGAACTCAGGGAAAGTTCCTGGGATCGTGCCCTTGGGGGTAATCTTTTCGCCAGTGACTCCGACGATCGTTTTTGCCGCGCCAATGACTCCAATCAGGAGATAGGGGATGACGAGAGCGACGAGTATAGGAAAAAGAAGGTAGCCGAAGCCCTTCGATTCAAAGCGGGCGCGGAAGTACTGAATCTGGGTGACGTAGCCGTAGCGCTTTCCGATGGCCCAGAGTTTGATGCCGATCATGAAGAAGCAGGCTGCGTGGATGAGGCCCGAGGAGGACGCCATGAGACCATAGGTTCCGATGCCCAGGCTGAAGGCCTTACCGGTAGATCCCACAAGTGCGAAAGCGGTCATGGTGGTGCCGAAGACCGACATCAGGAGCATGAAGGGCCCGATGGAGTGGCTCGCGACGAAATAGTCCTTCGAAGTGCCTCGAAACAGGGTTTTGGAAAAGAGGGCGAGCCCGAGAAGGAGCGCAAGATAAATGACGATTACGATTACGGTGGCCATGTTTTTTAGAGTTCGTCGTTTCCTTCAGCCCATTCTTCGAGCTTGGTGGGCCAGGCGAATTTAACCACGAATGCCCAGAATCCTGCGGCCACGATGGAATAGCAGGCATGATAGAAGAGGCCGATGGGAATGAATCCCCAAACGAGCGCGGGGTTGTTCCAATTCCAAAGGTCCTGATGTAGCACTGCCAGTAGCAGGAAAACTGCGATGATGATCCAATTCTTCTTCATTGTGTCGAGAGGCTACCGCTAGTTTTGCCAATGCCTTTCAATCTGTCGATTCCAAGAAGATAAAAAACTCCGAATTGCTTCGGTGGGCTTGGAAGAGGATTTTTGAGTTCAGCTTCGGCGGAGTCGGCCATTGGCAGCGATGGCCAGTGCTCCTGACCAGGAAATGTTGTCATCGCCGGTGGGTGGACAGAAGACACTTTTGAAGATGAAGGAGTTTGAACTACGGGGTGAGATCACTGTTCCCCAGCGCTTTAGATCGATTGCGGTGTAGGTCAACTAGGCCACCAGGGGGCTCCCCATCGTCGGGGTGCAGACGACCGATGAAGAGGACGTGGCTTGGTTTTTTTTCTTGGTCCCGGGAGTCGGTGAAATGCTGGTCGATTGGGAATCTTCGATTTTTTAATGAAGCGGCCCGCGGGAAAGAGGAACTCCGGCTCTACTACCGGATTTATGAGTAACCTTGCGGTTTCTCTTGGGAACGAATTTACTCGCGGCTGTGTATACGAACATACTGCGCTGGGCGGTTCTCCGTCCAATTCTGAAGCCAATCACGCGAATTGTGGTGGGGCTGATTGCGATCCCGCTCTTTCGGCTCTTCATGAAGCACGGACTTCGTCAGGAGAAGGTAGAGAAAGAACTCGAGCATGATTTGGAGCAATGGTTCCGGGCGGCGATCATCCTCTTGGTGGCGACGGCGAACATGGAGCACTATATTTTCGGCTGGGTCCCGCTCGATCTCGAAGGGGGACAAGCCTGGGTGGGGGTCTTTTTCCGACTCCTCCTTGTGATTGGGGTAATCGAGCTAATGCCCGATCAGGCCCTCTTTGGTGTGATCCATGGGGGTGCGTTCGAACTTCCGGTGGGAAAAGGAATGTTCCGTAAGCTCTGGAGCGGGCGGAAAAAATGGGCCGAGAAAGCGGCCTGCAAGCATCTGAATCGATCAACTCCAGTGTTCGCGATGATGTCCGCTATTTTCGGGGGAGAGGCCGGTGGACTGGATTCCACGATCGGGTGGATCTGTTACTTGTTGGCGATCGTGCAGTATCTCATCATCGCGCTCATCACTTCGGCCGATAAGGCGGGAGATTTGATTGGCAGTTTTGACCGCGCAATTGCCGAGCAACGTGAAGATTTGGTCGAGGAATTTGTCGAAGAGGACGAGGTCACTTCAGAGGAAGAGTCTTCTCCATCGCTGAAATGAAGGCGTCGGAGTTCTTCATGAGGCCCTGAAGCATTTTTCCTTTTCCGATGAGGAGTTTGGGCATCTTAACGGTGCGTGAGTTGAGCTGCTTGAAGTCGTTCGTATTTGAGGCGAGGAGTCGATTTACCTCGGGATCGTTGAGAGCGGCATTGAGTTTTTCTTCTCCAATGATGAGAGCGATCTTTTCCTTCGCTTGCTCGGGCCAGAGGATGGGACGGGTGAAGAGAATCTTGTGGATTTCGGGAAATGATTCTGGCTGGGCGATCCAGGAAGCAAGGGAGAGACGGGCCAGTTCCCATATTGATGATGCGCTCGCCGCTGTTTTCCGGAACAGGAACCCCTCCTGAGAGGGTTTCTTTGGAAATGGCGTAACCCTTGGGTTCTGGTCCGATGGCTTGCCCGATGATGAGGATGGCGAGTCCAAGGCCAGCTGGAAGGAGAGCGGGTGCGACACCCTCTCCGCTGGGTTCACTGGGAAGAGCACGCCAAATGGAGATGGCACAAAGGACTCCGGTGAGGTGGGTTCCGAGGCACCAAGGGCAGAAGGCTTTGATGATGAGAAATTGAACGAGAGAGAACCAAATGGCGGCGCCGACCAGGAGCAGGACGACGGTTATGAGGGCGGTCCATTGGGGCTTGAACGTGAGCCCGATAATTCCCAGATAAAGGACGGTGGAAAAAACGCTCACCGGGATGCCGAACCACTGGGACCATTTCGAGCCAAGGACATTTGCTCCGCCATTTACTCCGCCGCATCCTTTGATCGACGAGATGGTGCCATTGAGCTTCTGGATTAAGAGGTAGGCGCTAATCGCGAGCCCGATCATCGCAAGGACTCGGACTAAGGCGAAGGAGGATTTCCTCATGGTGAGGAGGAGATTGGCGGATGAGGGGAGAGAAGACAAAGACGGGACTTGAGTGGGCGAATCCTTCTTGGTCTGGTGAGATTGATTCGATAGGGTGCTCCTTTAAATGATGAGCATTCAGACACGGAATCGATGGCAGACTTCAAGGCGGGATTTTCTAAAGGGGTCGACGGCCTTGTTGATCGGAGGCGTATTGGCGCAGGAAGGAGAGGAAAAGAGAGCGCTGCGCTTTGGCCTGGTGACTGATTTTCACTATGCTGATTGCGAGAAGAGGGGGACGCGGCACTACCGGGAATCGCTGGGGAAGATGAAGGAATGCGTCTCCCTGATGAATGAAAAGAAGGTCGCTTTCCTGGCTGAGCTGGGTGACTTGAAGGATCAAGCCGATCAGCCCAAGGAGAAAGAGACGCTCGCTTTCCTGAAGACCATCGAAGCGGAATTTGCGGAGTTCAAGGGACCGCGTTATCACGTGATTGGGAATCACGATATCGATAGTATTTCAAAAGAGCAGTTCCTCGCGAATGTCGAGAATACCGGAATCGCGAAGGACAAGAGCTACTACTCCTTCGATTCGAAGTGGGTCCACTTTGTCGTTTTGGACGCCAATTATTTAGCAGATGGCAGTGACTGTGCGCCCGGAAACTGTGAGTGGACCGATACCCATGTTCCAAAGAAGGAACTGGAATGGCTCAGGCGCGATCTTGAGGCGACAAAGCTTCCCGTCGTCGTCTTGGCGCATCAGCGTCTTGATGGAAGAGGAAGTCATTTTACCAAGAATTCAGATGAGGTACGAAAACTTCTTGAGAAAAGTGGGCGCGTGCTTGTCGTCTTCCAGGGGCACGATCATCGCGGCGGGCATTCGCTCATCGGAGGGATCCACTATTACACCTTAAAGGCCGCCGTTGAAGGCAGCGGCGAGGAGAATAACTCCTACGGCATCGTGGAAGTACGGAGGAATGGTGATATTGTGGTGGAGGGATTCCGCAAGGCGGTGGACCTGGCGATGCCACGAAATTCCTGAGGCGCCTCTTCTCAAATTCGGCCATTAACGTCCTCCTCTGCGGCCACCGCGTGAGGCATCTTCGATAACTTTTTGTTGAGCTTCTGCGGAAAGCCCGCTTTGGGGGAGCCATTCTTTGGCCTCTTCCACATTGCTCCGCAGCCACTTTGGATGAGTTACTTCCGGGTGCGGCCGTTCGCGATGGCGGTGGCGAGTTCGGCTTGGAGTTTGGCGGCGATCTTTGCGTGGCCTTTGATGATATTGACCTTCTCACCGGGGTCGTTGGAGAGGTCGTAGAGTTGGTATTCGGGGACCTTGGTGTTCGCTAGTGTCTTCTCAACCTTGATATTGCGGGCCGATTTTTTAGCGTGGTGGGTGAGCTTCCAGTTGCCGGAACGGTAGCCGTGGTTTCCTTTTCCGCCGTTGTCCTGCTGGATGAGGTGGGTGCGGCCCAGAGCGTCGGGCTTTCCGAGGAGAGCGCCGGAGACGTCTAAGCTGTCGAGAAAGGCTTCCTTGGGGATTTCGGTACCGGTGAGGGTAGCCAGGCTGGTGGCGAGGTCGATAGTGCAGACGACTTGCTCGGAGGTGCCAGCGGGGATTTTACCCTTCCAAGAGACGATGAAGGGGGTGCGGGTGCCGCCTTCGTAGATCGAGTATTTCCCGCCTTTGTAGGGGCCGGCGGCTTTGTGGCTGCCGAGCTTTTCGAGGGCTTCGTCTTTGTAGCCATCGTCCATGACGGGGCCGTTATCGGAGCAGAAGACGACGAGGGTGTTTTCGGTGAGCTTGAGACGGTCGAGAGTCTTCATGATCTCGCCGACGGTCCAGTCAAGCTGGACGATGGAGTCGGCGCGGAAGCCGTGGGGCGTGACGCCTTGAAAGCGCTCGTGCGGGATGCGCGGGACGTGGAGGTCGTGGGAGGCGTAGAAGAGGAAGAAGGGCTTGTCCTTATTCTTTTCGATGAAGGCGTTGGATTGCTCGACCCACTTATCAGCGAGGTCTTCATCGCGGAAGCGGGCCTTGTGGCCGCCGGTGTAGAAGCCGATGCGGGAGATGCCATTATGAATGGTGGAGTTGTGTCCATGGGACCAGTCCATCTTGAGGGAGTCGCGATGGGTGACTCCGGTGGGATGATCCGGGGAAGGTTTTTTTCTTCCAACCCAGAGGGGATCGGCAGGGTCGAGGTTGAGGACGCGGCTTTCGGTGACGTAGACTTGCGGGACGCGGTCGTTGGTGGTGGGGAGGAGGAAGTGGTGGTCGAAGCCGATCTCGCGGGGGCTGGGCTTGAGTTCGCCATTCCAATCGGGGCCTTTTCCTTTTTCACCGAGGCCGAGGTGCCATTTGCCGACGACGCCGGTTTGGTAGCCGGCTTTTTTCATGAGGTCTGGGAGGGTGAAAGTGCTTTCGTCGATGATGAGGTGGCCGTTTGGCGGCGCGATTCCGGTGCCGGGCTTGCGGAAGGCATAGGTGCCGGTGAGGAAGGAGTAGCGTGTCGGGGTGCAGGTGGACGCAGAGCAGTAGCCGCTGGTGAAGCGTTGGCCACCGGCGGCGAGCTTATCGATGTGCGGGGTCTTGAAGGTGGTGGCTCCATAGCAGGAGAGGTCACCGTAGCCCATGTCATCGGCCATGATGACGATGACGTTGGGTTTGGCTGCGCCAAGAAACTCTAAGCTCGAAATACTAAATACTAAAGTGAGGGAGAGGAGGTGTTTCATGAAGTGTTGTTGTTGTAAGGGGTATGTCATGCGGGGGGGGGAGCGTGCAAGGGCGATAGTTTTCACGAAGAACTTTCGAGTTCTTCGTGAGCCTTGTGATCGACCTTGAGGAGAAAGGCGCCCCGCCCGCGCCGCATTTACCCGGAGCAGGTATCGCCGCAATTATGGCCCATCGGCTTGAAAGCGCAGTCGGCAAGGCCCCCTAGAAACTACGGAAGGAAACAGTCGAACCCTTTTTCGGGATCGTGAAGGAAGGGTTGGGCTTCCGGAGATTTTCCATGAGAGGCGAGGAAAAAGCGAATATCGAATGGGACCTCATGAGCATCAGTGCGAACGTGAAGAGGCTTCACAAGCTCAAGATCGGCTTTTCCGACCGACCGGGCGAGGACGGGATCGCGCAGCTATTCGTCATCATTGTTGAGATACTCATAGCCCATGATGAGGCCACTCGGTCATAATATTCACGAATATTTGGGGGATGTGAGAGAGCGGAGACAAGTTCTTGATTCGACGATGGAGCTGGTATAAGTTCGCTTCTTCCTTTTAGATTATGCACCTGCTATCCATTGAAGAAACCAGTGCCCAGCAACTTGAACTCCTGATTGACCTTGCTGTTGATCTGAAGGCGACTCGTGGCGACCATAGATCTCAACCACTTGCGGGCCAAACTTGGGCGATCATTTTTACGAAGGCTTCGACCCGGACTCGTGTTTCCTTTGAGGTTGGGATTCGTGAACTTGGTGGGAGAGTCATGTTTCTTTCCAAAGATGATATTCAGCTTGGTCGGGGTGAACCGATTAAGGATACCGCAAGAGTCCTTGGCCGCATGGTCCATGGTGCGGTGATTCGGACTTTTTCTCAGCAGGATGTTGTTGATTTCGCCCACTTTTCCGGAATTCCGACAATTAATGCTCTGACCGATGATGAGCATCCTTGTCAGATTCTTGCCGACCTCCTCACGATCCGCGAGAAGCTGGGTGGATGGAGCGGGAAGAAGATCGTTTTTATCGGCGACGGCGACAATAATATGTCCCGCTCTTGGATGTGGGCTGCTAAGTATCTTGGCTTCGAACTCGTGGTCGCCGCTCCTAAAGAGTGTCTCCCGCCCTCTGAGTTCTTGATTCGCCTCAATGCTGCGAACGTTTCCCTGACGAGTGATCCGGTGGAAGCCGTTAAGGGGGCGCATGTCGTCAACACCGATGTCTGGTTATCAATGGGGCAAGAAGGACAGATGGAAAAGGAAGCTCTCTTTGGTGATTTCCAAGTTAATAAAGAACTCCTCTCTCATTGTGCAGAGGGACACATTGTTCTCCACTGCCTGCCTGCCTATCGCGAAAAGGAGATCACGGAAGAAGTGCTTGAGCTTCATTCCGATACGATCTTCCAGCAGGCGGAGAACCGACTGCATGCTCAGAAAGCGGTTTTGGCCCGGGTCGATCCCTATGACTTGTTGCGTTCATGATCGGTCGGGAGCTAGCAAGTGCCTGGCGCTTTTGTCGCGAAAATGGAATCAAAAGAACTCTTTTGTACCGAGACACCCCCATTCTGATTCAGCTTGGGAAATATGGGATGTGCGGGGTCCTCTCGGTCATCGTTTTCCTAGTGGTCACGACGTTTGGGGAGTGGCTTTTTCCGTGCTCCTTTTCCGAGGATCTCCCGGAGCGTAATCGTGCGCTGAATAACATCCCACTGCATTTTGCGGCCTTCCTTCCTTCGAATTTTGCGGCCTATGCGCTCAATCGCTGGCTCGTCTTTACTCCAGGAAAGCACAGCTTCGGAAAAGAAATCAGCCTCTTTACTTTAATTTCCTTCCTCTCTTTCTCTCTAGGAGAACTGATTCCATTTTTCTTGGTTGATACTGTAGCGGTCAATAACACCGTCGCCCATCTGTCGTTCGTCATTTCCTCAGCAATGATCAATTTTCTCTGCCGAAAATTTCTCGTGTTTAAAAAATAGATTGAGGGCTGCTAGTCTAAAGATGTATTATATATTTTATAAATTTTTTCACGGCCGCAGTATTTTTTGCTTCAATCGCCAATACATCCGCGGTCAATCCTGAAGAAATCACCTTAGAAAATGTGCGTTATGCCTATCTCAAGAGGGAGGGGGTTAACACTAAATCTTTGGAAGAGGAGAGGGCCAACCTTCCCAAGGATGCTCGGGCAGAAGACCTTTTTCCTGACAAAAGTCCGCTGCGGAATTCCACTTTATTTCATCTCCGCTACTTGACGCATTTGGAACGAACTCTTCGGATGACGGTGATTGATCAAGAGACCCGCCGGGTGCAGCTCAAGAGCGAGTTATTTCCTTCTGGTGAGGGTCGTCGGATTGTGAAGATCTGGAAAGAATTGGAAACCGAGCGTTTTCTCCAGCTTACTCCACCACCGGTCGATAAAAAGGCGAAGGAGAAGGGGCGATGACGACTCTGCCGAAGCCGAATTGAATGAGCGCTTCGCATCGCGCGCGAAGAGCTTGCTGAGAAAACTCGAGGTTAGCGAAGAGCGTCTCGATACCGCCCTTTCGAGGGATCGACAGGATGAGCGGCTTATCGGTAAACTTGAAAAGGAGATTACGGTCTTTGAGGGGCAGGTTGAAGAGATGCGGCTTGCTTACTTTGGTGACTCCTCAACGGATAGCTTCGAGCTTCCGTTTGAACCTGCTGGAGTTGCGCCTGCGGAGAAACTATTAACCGATGTTATCAAATCACGGGACGCCCTTCTGCGTGTTCTCCGGGGCGAAAAGCCCCTGAAACAAGAGAGAGAAAAGAAGAAGGCGAACATTGGCGAAATGTTCATCGAGAGTCAGAATTTGGGGGTCATTCTCGATTTTTCCAGCAGCATGACCAACTTTATCAAGCCACTGAAGGAGGAAATTACGAAGGAATTTAGCAGTCCTCACTATCGAGAAGTGCCGGGATGTCGCATGGATTGGTCGTCGATTCCCATCGGCGCGAAGCCCGATGGGAGCATGCTGGCGATGGAGGATCTCTTGATTGCTCTTAAGGCCGATACCATTTTTTGGTTCTCTGATCTCAACGATGGAGAATCTCCTCAGGCCCTTGCTGGTTTGCAATGGCTGCTCGATACTTCGAACGCCAATTTCTACGTCAACTCGGTGGGAAAGGAACCGAGCCGGGGCTTGGAGCCACTCGTGACCGAGTTTCGTAAAAAGTAGCTGTTTGGCGTCTTTTCAAATTTGTTGAATAAAGCGGTTCAGCAGCGCACGCTTCTTCTCCCGTGGAAGTTCGTAAAATCAAAGACCGTCCTGGCCATCTCCTTTTTTGGTGGGTAGGCATCGCAATTGCCATCGTGCCCTATCTGGCGATGTTGATTCGTCCTGAATGGCGGGCGTGGTGGTTCCTTCCTCCGGGTCGGTTCGCGGACAACATTATGATTGTGGGTCGCCATTTTCTCATCGGGGTAACCTTGGGCGGCTGGTTTTGGTTTTTGGTGAATCGCGTGAACCCGCTGCGGTCCGTGAAAGGATGGTGGAAGCAGGAAGTGCCGCTGAACTGGATTTGGTTCGTCTTGTCCTTCCTAATCTACGCCACTCACAACATTCTCCTCTTGTTTAACCTGCCCTTTGGTCCCGGAGAGCTCGTTTTTGCGGGTTTGGGTAGAGCGCTAACGGCATTGATCGTGTTGTCGCTGCTTTGGTTGTCGGCACACATTGCGAGTCTCGCTTCGCCAACCCGCTTTCGTTTTTTGCCTTGGGCTGCGATGGCGGTTTTTCCCGGGCTGCTTGCTGCCGATGCTCTGGGGATCCTTTTCTGGAAGAACTCTTTAAAATTCATCGTTAACAAGATTGATGAGGAAGGGAGTTTCGATCTCGCCGGCCAACTGGCTGCCGCCGGAATGACTCAAACATCGACCGGGATTCTGATCGGGGTTGCTCTCTTTGTCTTAATACTCTGTGGCCTTTGTTGGGGAGCGGCCAAGCTCTCGCAGTGGATTTCAGCGCGTCATTTTAGACCTCAGTTTGCGCTGTTTGTTCTCCTGCTGGCGTGGGTAGGGGTGGCCGCAGAGAAGGGAAGTGGTTTTGCGTGGAAATCGCGGAAGGCACTTCGAATGGAGCACAATAGTTATGATATCCATCTCACTCCGCTCAAGCCAGAGCCGGGCTTGATCTCCTTTTCGGCGGTGTGGAAAGATAAGAGGCGTCCGGAGATCGCTGGCACCTCTGAGCTTAGGCCAGATATCTATGTCATCATGATTGAGAGCGTTCGTGCGGATGCTATTTCTCCCGAGCACGCGCCATTTTTGAGTTCCTTCAGGGATCAGGAATGCCAGCAACTGGGGAGGACTTGGGCTGCTTCAAATGCAACGCACTTTTCTTGGTATTCCTTTTTCAATGGTCAGCTTCCTCCCTTTTGGGGTGAAGCAGTTGATGTTGCCCGGGCTGGTGGCGAGTTGCCACCATCGCCTTTTATCGAGCTTCTGAAGAAGGCAAATTACCGCATGGAAGTACGGACGGTGTGCGACTTGGGATATAATGGGATGAGCTCCACCAATTTCGGAGTGCCCCATGTGATGGACTATCTTAAGGAAGCAGCTCACGGAAGTGAGTTCGATCAATTGACGATCCCCCAGCGGGAGATTGAGAACTTTGCGGAGATTAAAGAGCATCTTCAGAATCAGCCAAAGGGCGGGAATTTTCATTTCATTGCCCTCGATTCTCCTCATTTCACCTATCTTTGGGATCCCAGTTTTGAGCCACCTTACGATCATTATGATGAGAGAGCGGCGTTTCATGCTTTTCCGAATGCCGATGACATTGTGCGGATTAAAAATCGTTATCTCAATTCGGTAGCATTCGTTGACTCGCAGATTGAGGAATTCATCCACACGATGAAAAAGCAGGGCCAATACGACGATTCGATCATCATCATCACCGGCGACCATGGAGAAGAATTTCATGAGAATGGCTCCTGGTTTCATTGCTCTTCGTTGGAAGCGGAGCAGACTTCGGTTCCTCTCATGATCAAGTGGCCTGAGGGAACGAACCTTCCTGAGCATCAGAGTGCCTCGCACCTCGATGTCCTGCCATCGCTGTTGCATTATTTTGGTGAAGCGGATTCTTCTTATGCCAAGTTGCCGGGACGTCCTCTTCTGAAGATCAATCAGGAGGAGGGGACGCAGGTGACGATGACCTCGCTGTGCGGAATTACCGGAATTGCGATGGCATGGAGAAAGGGCGATTATTCCGCAACCTTCCGATGGAAGGCGCCGTGGTCGAATGACCTTCCAGGTTTCTTGCATCTCGATGATTTGGAAGGCCCGGAGGGGTCGTTGGATTTAACGACGAAGGAGGAATGGGAAGCGGCGCTTTGGGAGTACTTCCCGGATGTGAAGGAGAGGCTGTTTGTGAATTTCGAGCGGAAGTAGGTTTTTTGCGGAGTTTGTAATTCCGCTCAATCCCCTCGGGATTGAGCGGGGAATCCTAACTGACGACGAACTCGACTTCGCCCCAGCGGGCGGGGAGGTGCATGTTGACGGCACCTTGCGGGCTCCAGACCCAGTTATTTTCGGGATGGTCTTGTTCCTCGGGATTGAGGCTTTCGGCGATGGGGGTACCGTGGGGCGGGATGCGCACGTAGCGGCCATCGATGACTTCGTGGGGCCATTGCACACGGGAAAAGTTCACCTTCCAGAGGTCTCCCGGGGTGGGCGATGAAGGACGGTTTTTGTTGTATTTGCAGAGCTCCCTCCAAGGGAAGGCGACCTCGACGGACCAAGCTTCATCGAGGTCGTTGGAGTCGTTAATCGTTCCTTTGACGTGCACTGCTTTTTTGAGGCCGGGGAGGTTACAGCCCAGAACGGGAACTCCTCCTTCGCCGTAGGGTTTTGGGAGACTGAGTTCCCAAATGGTGCCAAGGGCATTGATTTCAAATTCGTAGTAGTTGAGCCCGTCGCAGTCAGGGTCGATGAATACTTCAAAGTCATTGTCTTCAAACATGACCGCGTTTTTCTTGGTAATCGTGCCCCAGACGTGAGGCTCTTCGAGCTCTGCTCCGACGTAGAAGAACTCGTCGTCCCAAGCCATCTTCACACGGGTGCGGAAGTGGGGCTTCAATGAATCTTCTCCGGTGATGTCGACGAAGTCATCTGTCCAAGGAATTCCTTTCCACCCAGGGTCGGTGAGCGTACCATCGATCTTGATGGGGTGGTCGATTTTTTGACAGCGGTAGTGGCGCGGCATTCTTTTAAAAAGTGAGTTCTATAACTGCGGTGGCTGCTGAGCTGGGGTCGAGGCGCTGATTGAGTGAGTCCCAGATGGCTTGAACCTTTCGGGCAGTTTTCCCCTGAAATTTTTGGATGCCGTTGACCTTAATCATTATTTCTTGATCGAGGTTGATGAGTTCATCGCTCAGGCGGAGGTTTAGTTTCTTGAGTCCCTTGGTTTTGATCTCGATCATTTGGCCTTTAATTTTCGTAATCACGCTTTGGCCTTTTTTGGCGGTGCCTTCGGGGACTGAGAGCCAGTAAAAGCGATCGTGGGTGCGTCCGCTCTGGTGCCAGACAATTCTCTTGGGCCAGGGGTTCCGGATGTGCTTTGCCATCCATGGGAGCGCGGCGCGATCCTTGCGGTCCATCCAGTGACCAAGGCCTTTGTATATGGTAACTTGATGATCGTATCCCGAAGGGTCACCTTTTCGAAGCCCGTTGAGTTTTTTGTCCCACTGAACGGCGATCTTATTTCGGTCATAGGCGGCGTCATTTTCGCCCATGAAGATCATGAAGGGGAGGTTTCGAAGTCCAAGGGGATTGGCGTCATTGGGGTGGCCGGCCATCATGGCGGCAGCGGCGAAGCGATCGGCCATGCGAGGGGCGAGTTGGTAAACGCCATCGCCTCCTGCGGAGTAGCCCATGAGATAGATTTTGTTCGGATTGACTCCGCGAAGGGCGACCATGTTGTCGATGAGTCGAGCGAAGAGGGCATCGATGTGTCCTTCGTGCCAAAGGTTCCAGGTGTTGCTCGGGGCCCGAGGTGCCACGACGATTCCTTCGGCAGGTTCGTAGAGGCGGATTTGATTTTGCCATTGCTGGTCGTTGACTCGTGCGGGCGCGCCTCCACCTCCGTGCATCGAGATCCAGAGTGATCGACCGTCGGCGGGTTGCTTGCCGAACTGGCGCTCGAGATACTTCATCTCTTTTCCGGCGGCTTTGATGACTTTGGCTTCGAGTTCTTTCTTACGGTTTTCGAGGGATTCGGCTTCAAGGGCTTTCGTGATGAGGGAGAGTGCTTCGGTGGCTTCCTTTTTGGAAAGGTCGTTTTCAGGAATGGAGAGATGGCGTTCTTCAGGAAGGAGGTCGAGCCAGGCGGCGACGGGTGACTCGGACTGATTGAGCTGATTCCAAGAGAGATCGATGGTGGATTCGGACGCCTTGGTTACTTCAATATGGGCACTTCGCTTTTCTCCTTCGAATTCGACTTGTAAGGTTGCTGAGGCACCGGAGGAGAGCTTGATTTGAGCCATGTCATTGAGGTCGGCGGTGCCGGCCTTGGTGGTGACTTTTTGCTCGCCATGAGAAATGGTGGCGATGATTCTCTTGCCCTCTTTTTTGTCCCAAAGACGAATATTCACGATGCTGGTGGCCGTTTTTTTCTGAGCCTTGGCGTAGCGGTGAGTGACGTTGACGGAGGCGACGTTCCTATTCTTTAAATCCCAGACCATGGGGAAGTGAGTGCCGGATTTTTTCCAGGAAGTGGCCCAGATCGCGTGTTTCCAATCATCGGCAATGGCCTTTGAGGCATCGCCGGTGAACCAGGCCTTGTTGAGCCCATTTTTGTTGAATTCATCGGCGCCAGTGAAGTGCCATTGGCCTTCATCGTAGATTTCGATCCAAGTGTGGTTTCCTCGCTTGTTGGCCCAAAGCGCTGTGCCAGCGACGCGAGCGGGGACGCCGACCGAGCGGCAGGCATCGACTAAAATGATCGAGAGTCCGGTGCAGGTGGCCATGCCGAGTTTTTGAGATTCGGAGGGGCTTTGGTTGGGGGCTTTGCGTCCGGTGTTGTAGTGGACGTTGATGAGCTTAAAGAACTCGCGGTTGATTGCCTGGGCAGCCTGAGTGGCGGAGTTGGAATCTTTGACGATCACGGAGCATTTGGAGTGAAAATCCTTTCGCCAAGGCTCGCGGGTTTCATCGAGCGAGGCGTAGGGGAGGACGTCATTGAAGAAGACCTTTTCGGGGAGATTTTTGGCCCATGGGAATTGCTCGCGTGCCTTGAGCGCGAGACTGAGGTTCTCGAGGAGGAAGTCTTTTTTGAGGGACTGGAGATCACTCACCGGCATTCCTTCAACCAGAAAAGCCGCGGATTTTTTACCGAAGGGGCCGTGCTTGGCAGTGGCCTCTTTCACAAAGCCCTCGATGTTAGAACGATTGTTCCCGGCTGCCTCTAGCTGGGATTCAAGGGCGGGTTGGGCAAAAGAGAGGGCGACACACGAAAGGAGAGCTACCCCAATTGCTAAAATTTTCATAGTGAGAACCTAGCTGACGAAGTTCGTCAGGCAAGGATTCTCACTGAGAGTATGCGGTTCTATTCGACGATATGCACCTGGAAGAAGAGCGTCGATTGGGCGAAGGTCTCATCGAGTGTGATACTCGTCGAAAGGCCTTGTGATGCGATGCTGTCGTCTGATTCGAACCAGCTTCCATCTGCCGGTTTTAATGGTGAAGGGAAAATCAGGCTCTTGGTCGCTGAGACAGAATCGGAAGAAGAGGGTGCGAGAACTATTCTCGGTGATACCATGGGTTTCAAGGAAGCGACCGGTAAGATCATCTCCAGCATCGTGATTTCGGAAAAGGTGGGCTTTATTGACCTTCTGGAGCTTAAAACCCATGCCGAACTGACCTGGGATGAGGTCGCTGGCATCGAGGCCGGATTTCATGAAATCTCCTAGCGGCTACCGGATCGGCGGGTGTTGGTGCCGCGGCGACTTCCGCCTCCTGAGGGTCGTCGATTTTCTCCACCGCTACCGCCACCGCGGTTGCCGTCGCGACTTCCACTTCTACGATTTTGGCCACCGCCTCCTCCGCGACGACCACCACCACCGCCACGGGAGACTTTGGGTCTGGGAACGCGTGCGCCGAGGGCCGCTTCGGGAAGGGGGATGCCCGGCTCGTGACCGGCGAGGACCCGGCGCTCGATGAGGCGGCCGATGAGCTTTTCGATATCGACTAAAAGATGAAGTTCTTCCGCGGCGACGAGCGAGATAGCCTGCCCACTTGATCCTGCACGGCCGGTGCGGCCGATGCGGTGGATGTAGTCCTCGGGGACTTCCGGGAGATCGAAGTTGACCACCTGCGGGAGCTGGTCGATGTCGATTCCACGTGCCGCGATATCGGTCGCGACAAGGACGCGGATTTTTCCTGCCTTGAAGTCGGCGAGCGCGCGGGTGCGGGCATTTTGGCTTTTATTTCCGTGGATGGGAGCGGCACCGATGCCTTTTTTCTCAAGGAAGGTCGCGAGCTTATTCGCTCCATGTTTGGTGCGGGAAAAGACGAGGACTTGGCGCCAGTTTTCACCCTCGATAAGATCGGCGAGGGCGTAGGCCTTATCGGTCTTATTAACGGGGCAGATCCACTGTGTCACCGTCTCGGCGGTGGTATTGCGCGGGCTCACCGAGATTTCGGTCGGGTCGTTGATGAGACCTTTTGCGAGTTGACGGATGTCTTTTGAAAAGGTGGCCGAGAACATCAGGTTCTGTCGCTTTCGGGGAAGGGCTGCGATGATTTTTTTGATGTCGTGGATGAAGCCCATGTCGAGCATGCGATCGGCTTCATCGAGAATGAGGACTTCGAGTCGCTTGAAGTCGATGGCACCTTGTTGGTAGAGATCCAAAAGGCGACCCGGGGTGGCGATGAGGATGTCGACGCCACGGCGGATTTTATTGATCTGCGGGTTGGCACCGACTCCGCCGAAAACAACGGTGGAAGTGAGTTGGAGGTGCTTGCCGTAGGTCGCGACGCTTTCGGCGACCTGTGCGGCGAGCTCGCGCGTGGGAGTGAGCACAAGGGCGCGAGCTTCGCGATTGCGTGCAGGTTTTCCGCTCGCAAGGCGATGCAGAAGTGGAAGCGTGAAGCCGGCGGTTTTTCCGGTTCCGGTCTGGGCCGCTGCCATGACATCGCCGCCGGCCATGACCGCGGGGATGGCTTGGGCTTGGATCGGAGTCGGGGTGTCGTAGCCGGCATCGATGACGGCTTTCAGGATGAGTGGGTCAAGACCCAGGGTATCGAATTTTTCCATAGAGGAGGTTTGCTGACCTCCTTGAGAGTAGGATTGATTCCTTCAAACAGTGGCCACGCCTGAAGAGGCTAGGCGCTATTTTGGCAAAGATTACAAGTGCGAACCGGTTTCTTTTCGACCCAAGAAAATCGGTGGATTTGGTCTAAAAAAAGTCTAGATTGGAACCCATGAGTGAGAATCCTGAGGATAAGAGTGTGATCTCGAAGTGGATCGCACACATCTTGGACGATCTCATCAAGATCCCGGGAACGGACCGTCGGATTGGACTCGATCCGATCATCGGCTTGATTCCGGGAGTGGGGGATTTTCTAACCTCTACCGGGGGGTTGGCATTGCTTGCCGCCGGAGCCAAAAAGCGGGTGCCGAAGAGTGTCTATCTCCGCATGACTTCCAACTGGGTTTTGAACTCACTTGTGGGTACCATTCCCTTCCTCGGAGATGCCTTTTCCTTCTGGTATAAATCGAATCGGAGGAACTACGAGTTGCTTAATGACCATTTGAAAAATACGACTGAGTCGGAGCGCAAGAAATCGAGCGGCTGGTGGGGAGTGGCGATTCTGGGCTCTGCCATCGTGATCGTGGTGACCTTGTTTATCTTAATCGGCTGGTGGATTTCCCGTCTCATTGAGGGCTAACGAATGAGGGGTCTTTATAATTGTTACCTTGGAGGGGAGCGCTTGTGTTTTGATGAGAGTCGTAATGAATGGCGACATCACCCAAACGGCGGATGAGTATCTCGAGTATTGCTCGGATTTCGAAAACCTTCTCAAGCACGCGAACGCTATTAATTAGTGCGAGTCGCCCGACGTCGATTATCTAGTGGTTGAAAAACCGGAGATTCTCAAAGGTCGCTTTGTCAATCAGACTACCTAATTGGAGCCTTCCTTGAGCGCGACGAGGAATTTCACCATCGTGGGAAACTGATATTCGGCGTCCGAGAAGTCGATGCAGGCGGTAATTCGGTTTGGAATTGCGGCGACGGGATTGCCGGCTTTGTGGGCCGCGCTCATGCCATTGAGTGAGTCCTCGATGACGAGACAATCGGCAGGTTCGAGGTCGGGCAGCAGCGAGTTGGCCTTTAAATAGAGATCCGGTGCGGGCTTGATGCGCTTGGCATCTTCCTTGCAAACAATGTCTTGGAAGCTCTCGGTGAGATTCAATTTTTCAAGCCAGCCATCAACCCAGTTGTGGGATGAACTGGAGACTACCAACGCGGGAATGTTTTGCTCTGCCGTATATGCCAGGCAGTCGCGCAGACCGGGCATGGCGTCGAGCTTGGCGATCTCGCTGCGGATTCTCTTATTGCGTTCGCTGCGAATTCCCTTCCAGTCGAATTTTTTGCCCGTCAATTCTTCGAGGTGTGATTCAGGCGACCATGTGGCGAAGTCTGAGCCGATGCATTTGACGTAAGTTTTTAGCGGAAGTTCGTGGCCTTGGGTGAGGAAAACCTCGAGGATACTTTGGTAAATGGACCATTCGGTATCGAGGATGACGCCGTCGAAATCGAAGAGGAGGGCCTTTGGTGACATGAGAAGGAAGGGACACCGAGTCGAATTGAAAGACAAGTCTTCTTGCGCTTGATGGGGACCTCGGGTTTGTTTCTTCCAGATGAAACTCTTTGCGATCTTTTTTCTCTCCGCAGCGTTGATGCCGGGAGCAGCCTTTCGGGTGGCGGAGTTGCGCGCCGAGCATGAAGTCAATCCGACCGGAGTCGTTGCCACTCCTCGCCTGAGTTGGGTGCTTGAGGCATCAGAACGAGGCCAGGGTCAGGGTGGGTTTCATCTTTTGGCGTCATCGACACCGGAGAAGCTCGCGGCAAATGAGGGCGACCTCTGGAAGACGAAGGAGAGGAGCAATGGGCAGCGCTTGTTGATTCCTTGGAATGGGCAGGCCTTAAAATCCGGCCAAAAGGTTTTTTGGAAGGTGAAGGTCTTGAGTCTAAAAGGTGAAGAGAGTGAGTGGAGCATACCGGCCCATTTCACGGTAGGAGCCGAACGCAAGTTTGGAAAGGTGACCCGTATCTCCGGCTTCGAGAGCAGTAATGCGGTCTTGAACGAAATCTACCAACGTAATGTTGTGACGCTCGGAAACCGCCTCAATGCCTATCTCGGGGGCAATGATCAGGCTTTCGGCGATGGCCATGCTCTTCACCGCTCGGCGCGCGAGTTGCTCTTCCACTACGATTCTGCTCCGGCGCTCCTCGACTGGATCGCCAAGGTTCACTCCGCTCAAAACGAACTGGGCTACTTCCCTGGCGGACCGGACTTGCCATTTGGACCCGTCAACTCAGACGCAGGAATCAGTGTTCCACATGCCGTTTGGTGGATGAGCGGGGACAACGATTTGATCTTGAACAGCTGGGAGCGGATGGAGAATTACATGATCCGCCGAGAAGAAGCTGATATCACGATGAAGGGTCATTCGTGGGGAGCCGAGCCTATCAATTTTGGTTCGTTGACGCCGGAGTTTGTCGATTTGTGCTATTTTGGGATGATGAGCCGTCTCATGTTTGAGCTTTCCCACCCTGCTAGGAAGCCAAGCAATGGCGTGCGCTACATGACCTTCAGTTCTCGAATTCAGCAGAAATTCATGAGCCAGTATCTTGGAGAGGAGGGCCTCCTGAAGCTCTCATCCCAGGATGCTCAAGTTCTCGCGCTTCGCTCGTCGGTGATTAAGAAAAAACCGCGTAAGGCTGTCATTGAGGCCTTTGGGAAAAATGCCAAACCTCTCAAGGATCTCACCGCCTTTGCCGCGAAGCCGCTCCTTCCTGTCCTCACGCTCACCGGAAATCAGGACATCGCTTTTGATCTCGTCTCCGATCCCAAGGGGCCTTGGGCTGACCCTCAAAACGCTGATTTCGAGGGAAGCGGCGCGACGGAGTGGATGATGGCGAACCTTCTTGGAATTGATACCAACTTCCCTGGCTTTCAGCAGGTCCGACTCACGCCATTGATTCCCAGTGGTTACCGTCTCGCTTGGGCTAAAGGCCATTTCGATTCTCCCGCAGGTCGTATTTCGATCGACTGGAAGAAGGCTGAAAACGGGGAGCTTTCCTACAAATGCACCATCCCGGCGGGAATTTTCGGGGTAATCTCTCTTCCTCTTGCCGAAGGACAGGCGATCCTTGAATCAGGGAAGGCGATCGAGGATTCCTTTGGTTTGGAAAAGACCAAGGGCGGCAAGGAAGGCTGGGTTCGCATGTTGGCGCATTCGGGGAGTTACCACTTTACCATCGCGGCCCCTTAAAGCCCGCGGTCGTTAAGCTTGGCATGCCCGCCGCCGAACTTGTAGGGGGATTGTTGAAGTCAATTGATTTTTAAGATCCCACGTAAAATCACGTTTCGGAAAGAAGACTAGCAATTCCAGCAAGATTCCAGTCGCTTGATGACGTAAGCTAAGCCAGTCTCGAAACACTGAAACGATGGCAGCGGCAAAATCGATGAACTGGCTTACATTTGCATTACTAACGGTGGTCTTTTGGGGCCTTTATGGCGTCTTCCTTCACAAGGGAGCGATGGGCATGGCGGATCCCCAATTTGGCCGCTACAAAGCCTTCCTCGTGGTGGGAATCGCCTACTTCTTGGTCGCGGTTCTCGGCCCCTTGCTGCTTCTAAAAGCTTCCGGAGCATCCCTCAGCATGCCCGCGAAAGGTTTTTGGTGGGCGCTCCTCGCTGGAACGGTGGGCGCTCTAGGAGCCCTGGGAGTCCTTCTTGCCTTCGGGGCAAAGGGCTCTCCCACAGCGGTCATGTCGATTATCTTTGCGGGCGCTCCGGTGGTGAATGCTATCGTTCTCCTAAGCCTACAAGATAATGGATTTTCCTCTGTCCGCTGGCAGTTAATCCTAGGGGTATTCTTAGCGGCGCTCGGCGGCGCATTGGTGACCATTTACAAGGATCCTCGTCCAATACCCGCCGTTTCTGAAAGTAGCGAGGAGGAGGGATAGGCCATGGCTTACATCGGTGATACGACGGAGCTAGAGGTGGTCCGGATCTCCAAAATTGGACTTTTTCTCGATGGTGGCAATCTTGAGGATGTCCTTTTGCCGAACAACGAATTAGGGACAGACAAGTTCTCGGTCGGCGACTTTCTGGAAGTTTTTCTTTACTGCGATTCCGAGGATCGGCCCATAGCCACTCGGAAAACACCGACGGTCCTCCCGGGAACGATTGGCGTTCTTAAGGTCATTGAGACGACCCCGATCGGAGCCTTTCTCGATTGGGGGCTTTCCAAGGATCTTCTTCTTCCCTTCAGGGAGCAGCGCGGCAAGCCCCGCGGGGGCCATAGTGTTGTTGTTTACGTCGCCCCCGATGGCACCTCGGACCGCATTATTGCCACTCAACGAGTTGACAAGTTTCTCGGCGACGAAGCCCCTCAGTATGAAATCGGCCAAGAAGTGGATCTGATCATCCATGCCATCACCGATCTAGGCTACAAAGCGGTCGTCGATGGCGTCCACTCGGGTCTTCTCTTCGCAAACGAAGTCTTCCGTAAGCTCCGCATTGGCGACTGCATCAAAGGCTACGTGAGGGACGTGCGAAGCGACTGGAAGGTTGACCTATCCCTCTATCCACCTGGATCTTCGGGCATTGAGACACTTGAAGCGAGGCTTCTTGCAGAGCTCGAAAAACGGGGCGGATTCTGGGAGATTGACGACTCGACTCCTGCGGATGACATCCACCGCGAGCTCGGAGTGAGCAAAAAAGCCTTTAAGAAAGCCACGGGATCCCTCTACAAAGCCCGTAAAATAAGCTTTCAGGACGATGGTATCAAGTTGACTAGCGAGTAGCTCGAGGAGTGAGTCGTTTCGATGAAAGACAGTGATCTTTATGTTAACAAACATCTATCACGGGAGAGTGGATTAATACACAAACGTGAGATTCTCATTAAAATTTACGTTTGGAAACCTTGGTGTTTTCGGAGTCTCTTACCAGAAAATGGATCAATAGCCGCGAGAACACCTCATATTTTTAAAGATTAGTGTTTCTGAACTAATTTTCGCAAAAGGGGTATTTTTTTGAACCCCCAAGTGGTGTCAGCGGATGAAGATCCTGCTCGTCAGAAAAAGCGGCGCTGTTCATTGATTTGACTGGATTCGCTGCCACATAGTACTATTTTCTTAACCTTTCAGTAAACTTTCTGAACCACATCATAGAGTAGTGTTAATAATTTGTGGATACCATATGAGCAAAATGGACGTTGACCAAAGAGATCAAATAACACTAATCTGCACTTCGCTGGACATCAACGACGGGGGTTATTGAGTCAGCGAAAAACACTACATCACTTCCGCAAACAACATGTCAGATACCACCACCATCAGCTTGGGAGACCGCACTTTCGTCCTCGATAAAGAAAAAGCGCAGACAGCATTTGACGCAAAAAAAGTTATCAACGGGCGAGAGACGATGTTCTTCAACATCCTTCCCCTAAAGTATCAGTGGGCTTACGACCTCTACAAGACGATGAAGTCGAACCACTGGGAGCCCGAGGACATTCAGATGCAGACTGATATCGGTCAGTGGCAGGGGGATTCGATCACCGACGCCGAGCGTTGGATCATTAAGATGGGCATCGGCTACTTTTCTGCTGCCGAAGGCATCGTCGGTGACAACATCATTCACGTCGTCCGTGAACTCATGACCGCTCCCGAGCTCAAGTTGGTTCTTGGACGCCATGCGCATGAGGAAAACATCCACGCGGACTCCCTCGTCTACATGATTTCCTCTCTCGGACTCAACCCACACGATTGCGAGGCCATGTTCGAGGACGTTCCGACCATCAAAGCGAAGAACAATTTCGTCGTGAGTAATTCCCGCGGTTTGCGCCGTGACATGGATCTCACCAAACTTGAAGACAAGCAGGCGCTCGCCAAGAACATCTTCCTTTTCGGCCAAGTTATGGAAGGGACCCAATTCTACGGCCTCTTCGGCATGATCCTGAGCCTTTACCGTCAGAATAAGTTCCCCGGAATCGGCCAAATGTTCCGCTACACCTTACGCGACGAGTCCAATCACATCGAAGTCTTCCGCAATCTTCTCAATGCGCTCGTCACTGAGAACCCTGACATTTGGACTCCCGAGTTCAAAGAGGAGCTTCGCCAGACCATGGCCGAGGGCGTCCGCCTTGAGAAAGACTTTATCAAGGACTGCCTCCCAGTGGGTTCTGTTGGTCTTTCCGTCGATGAGTTCGATCAGTATATCGACCACATCGCGGATCGCCGTCTCGTCAATTGCCACCTCGAACCTCTCACCGGCAATACCACCAATCCATTCCCTTGGCTTTCCGAAGCCATCGACCTTAAGAAGGAGCAGAACTTTTTCGAAGGAAAAGTGACCGAATATCAAAAGGCTTCCGCCCTCGAAGAATCCGGCTACGACGACGACGACCTTTAGGCGGCTCCGCCTCAGTTCAAAGCCAAATCCAGTGAACTAAAAACTGAGGACTTTCAACTGCCTTCAGCTCCACTTTCCATTCTCGAAAAACCTTCCGCTCCGCCCACTCAAACTCTCACGCACACACACCAGACAATGTATCGCTCAATCACCCTTGAAGAAGATATCGCCCTTAAAGAAACGGTTTCCTCCCGTTATGCGAACCAAGATACCGTTCCCTATGCTTGGCGTGAAATCCTCTCATCCGAGAACCGCGCTCCTGTCCCGGAGATCACCGTGACTCGTGGTAGAAAAGAGGAAACGTTTTCTCTCTCAGATGTCGCTGATGCCATCGGTGAGTCACTCACCAACCTCCTCATTTCTCGCAAGGAACCTGAGGACACTATCTTTTCCGAAAAGAATCGATCGTTTGTTTCTTCGGTCGCCAATCGTGTCTCAAACAGCCTCATGCGTGAGGTCCAGCGCGGCGGCCAACTCAAGCTGAGTCAAAATGATCTCTACCTCCTCATCGAGAAAGCGCTTATTGAAAATGACGCGCATGATGTCGCCAAGTCCCTCGTTTTCCAGCGCTCGCTCGAGAACAAAGGCGAGATCTCTGTCGAGGAAAACCCCTCGGTCATGCCCGTTCGCCTCATTCGCCGAAACGGCAACGTCGTCCCTTGGTCTGAGACCAAGATCGAGAATGCCGTTTCGCGTGCTTTTCTCACTGTCCGCCACGAGACCGGTCCAGCGGCTTCCATTGCCCACGCCGTAACCGACCTTGTCCGCGGTGGCGATTCTGCCTTCGTCCACATCGAAGACGTGCAGGATCTCGTTCAAGAAGAACTCATGCGCCAGGGCTTTTTTAAAGTCGCTGCGCATTACGTCCGCTACCGCGACGAGCGCACCCGCATGCGTGCCGACAATCCCGAGGTCTTCGAGGATCCCGCGCAGGAATCGATGGTCGTCGTCACTGATGTCGATGGCGTTTCCGCCTTCTGGGATGGCTCTGAGCTCAAGAAGCGCATCCAGTTTGCCATGATCGGACTCAAGCTCTCGGTTTCCGAGGAAGAAATTGAAAAGGAACTCCGCCGCTCTATCGGTGCCGAGATTTCCGCTGTCGATCTCAAGCAGACCATCATTCTCAATTCCAAGACCCTGCTAGAGAAAGACTCCGAGATGGCCAAGTTCTCCGGCCGTATCCTTCTCTCCTACATCTACGAGGAAGTCCTTCCCTGGAATATCCAGACCGATGGTGTCGAGGCTCTCAAGGCCGCCCACCGCGATAATTTTAAGGCCTACCTCCTTCACGGAGCCGGCATCAAGCGCGTCTCCCAGGACATCATCGATAAGTATGACATCGACCGCCTTGCTGATGCGCTCGACCCCACCGCCGACCTCGACTTCGAGTTCCTCGGCATCCAGACCCTCTACGATCGCTACCTCAACGTTGATAAGACCGGCGAAAAAGACCGCCGTATGGAAACTCCCCAGTATTTTTGGATGCGTGTTTCCATGGGACTCTTCAAAGCCGAGACCTCCAATGCCGAGGCCTGGGTCATCCGCCTCTACAATCTTTATAAAGGGCGCAAGTTTTGCTCCTCCACCCCGACTCTCTTTAACTCCGGCACCCTTCACAGCCAGCTCTCCTCCTGCTACCTCTACAAGGTCGATGACTCCATTGAGTCCATCATGCAGCGGGGTATCGCCGAGAACGCCTACCTCTCCAAGTGGGCCGGCGGCCTCGGTGGTTCTTGGACCGCTGTTCGCGGAATCGGTGGCTACATTCAAGGCACCAATGGCGAATCCCAAGGCGTCATTCCTTTCCTGAAGCTTCACAACGACCAGCTCATCGCCGTCAACCAAGGCGGCAAGCGTCGCGGCTCCGGCTGCGCCTACCTCGAGTCCTGGCACAATGACATCGAGGATTTCCTCGAGCTCCGCGTGAATGTGGGCGACGAGCGCCGTCGCACCCACGACATGAACACCGCGAACTGGATTCCCGACCTTTTTATGAAGCGCATGGAAGCGCGTCAGAACTGGACCTTGTTCCGTTCCAACGAAACTCCCGATCTCCACGACCTCTTTGGTAAGGCCTTCGAGCAACGCTACGCGGAATACGAGGTGAAGGCTGAAAAGGGCGAGATCTGGTCCCGTAAGGTCGAGGCCATCGACCTCTGGAAGAAGATGCTCAAGATGATCTTCGAGACCGGTCATCCCTGGATCACCTTTAAGGACCCGTGCAACGTCCGCTCCCCGCAGGACCACGCTGGCGTCATTCACTCCAGCAACCTCTGCACCGAGATCACCCTCAACACCTCGGACGAAGAGACCGCCGTGTGCAACCTCGGCTCCGTCGTCCTCGACACCCACATCACCAAGGACGGCGCGCTCGATCACGACATGCTCCGTGAGACCATCACTGTCGCCATCCGGGCGCTCGATAACGTCATCGACATCAACTTCTACCCCACCGATGCCGCCAAGACGGCCAACTCGCGCCACCGCCCCATCGGCCTCGGCGTCATGGGGCTCCAGAATGCCCTCTTTAAAAAGGGCCTCCAATTCGCCTCCGAGCCCGCCATGGAATTCAACGACGAGTTCATGGAAGCGATCGCTTACTATGCCTACGGAGCCAGCAGCGAACTCGCCGGAGAGCGGGGGACATACGGCAGCTATAAGGGATCTAAGTGGGACCGCGGCATCCTTCCCCAGGATACCGTCGATACCCTCGAGGACGAACGCGGCCTCAAAATTGACGTCCCCCGTGGTGGAAAAATGGACTGGCGCCCCGTCCGTGAGTCCATCGCCCAGCACGGCATGCGAAACTCCAATGTTCTCGCCATCGCGCCCACCGCCACCATTTCGAACATCATGGGAACTACTCCATGCATCGAGCCGAATTACACCAACCTTTTCGTCAAGAGTAACCTCGGGGGCGACTTCATCGTCCTCAACGGTCAGCTTGTCGATGACCTCAAAGCCGAAGGCCTTTGGAACGACGAGATGCTCGACCAATTGAAATACTTCAATGGCGAGCTCGCTAACATCGAGGGCATCCCCGACCACCTCAAGAAGAAGCACCAGACCGTCTTCGAGATCGGCTACGAGCATATTATCGATGCCGCCGCCCGCCGCCAGAAGTGGATTGACCAGAGCCAGAGCGTAAACCTCTTCCTCGCCAATCCAGACATGAAGTCCCTCAGCCACATGTATCGCCGCGCCTGGCATACCGGCATGAAGACGACCTACTATCTCCGTTCCCTCGGAGCGAGCGAGATTGAAAAATCAAACGACAAGGGCGCTCCGGCCACCAAGAAAAAGGACTACACTCCCGAAGAGAAAACAGCCTGCAGCATCGAATCGATGATGAATGGTGAAGAGTGCGAGGCGTGTCAGTAAGGGCATTTTCTCCCTTTCCCAAAAAGTCTATGCAATCATCTTAGGTTCTCTGAAATCTGGGCCTAAATTTGCTCACTGTCACCACGTTGCCATGACAGGCCTTGTGCTCCTTCGCGAATAATCTGTTGAAGGCCTTCGGCCCTTCGTTCCGTCCGGGCGGGGATGGTCGCTGATCCAGCGGATTGCTGATGGTGTAGTGATCGGGAGTAGGAGTTTCGTGAACGAAGTCTTCCAGGGGAGCAGAGACTACTTTGGCAAACGGCGCCAGATCGGAGCAAGAAAACCGCGATGCTCACTAGGACGCTTAGCGGGAGAAATCTGGAGCGCCCGGGATTTTAGAAAGGGATTCACTAGCTCGCCGCCTGCCCAAGACCATTGATGAACTTCCGCAGCACCTGCTCGGGGCATTTGGCGTAATTGCGATGCCCTTCCTTGCGGAAGAACGATCCGAGTTCGGCTTTCGTGACGACAAATTCCGCTTCCTTGAAGACGTCCATCATACCCTCGTCGCGCAGGGCGAGGGCGATCCGGAGTTTTTTTAAGACTTCGTTATTGGAGATGAATTCCAGAGGTTTGGGAATGGAGCCGTCGGGGCGGGGTCCCCGTTTTTCAATGATGAGTCCGTCTAGAAATTGGCAAAGTCCGGCATCTGAAAGCGCTAGGAAATCATGGTGGTCCTCGCGCTTGAGCCAGCGTCCCACTTGGACAAGGTCCACTTTCTCTTCGACGTGAGCGATGGCCTTAGTCATCTGAATATCGTTGAAGTTAAACGCGTAACGGAGGCGGCGCAGGATGTCGTTATTGTTCATGGTTTTGGAGACTCCGGGAGTAGCTTTAGATCAATGTGCACCGGATTCAAGGATACATCCTCCATCACGTATTTTCGCTTCTTGGTGAGCGGGGTGTCGGAGGCACGTGCCTGGGTGGCATGCAAAGACGGCAGAGTTGTTCTCGGTATCGACGGTGATTGTTCCGTCGACAAAAGGGGACGGAGGGGCGGTGAGAGTGCATTTGCGATTCACGCCTTCAAAGATCAAGGCAATCCACTGGACCAATGAAGCCGGGAACGTGAGCTTTCACCTCAAACCCAATGCCGCGTTTACGCTCCATGATTTGCAGGGAGTGGGAAAGCCTCCGAAAGTTGCGGCAAGTTCTGAAGAGAGGGTGATCGAATTCGAACTACGTCCGACCAAGGGAAAGGCGCTCCCTGAAAAGATTGAAGGCGCGGCCTATTACTTTGTCTGTGAAGGCGAGGCTGGTGTTTGTCAGTTTCTCAGGCATCCGGTGGCGATTTCAACTCGCTAGGCCTCATGACTGAGGGATAAAATAGAAAATAAGCAGGGCATAAAGAATGCTAAAACGCTCTTGTTCCACTCAGCGAGAATGATCGAGAGGGCAAGTAATCCGGGCCCGTTGAGAGCAGGATTCGATGTCTTGCTTCTTGACGTCTCTGGAGTGTCACCCCCAGCATCGCCCCCTCTCATCAACTAGAACTTACCCCCATCAGAATGATTGATCTCCCTGAGAACCGAGCGTTTCTCCCTTTCCTTTTTGCGGCCTTTGCCGGAAGCCTGTTTTGTAGTTCGTGCTCGAGTGCTCCTGTTTCAGGGGACTCCTCCATGCGTGCCTACGAAGCCTATGATCTGCCTGCCACCCTTCCTATCAATCCGTCGAATGTACGCGTGAAAGTTTCGACCACGAACCGCATGGCCTATGTTATGGAGGGCAACAAGCCGCTCCTTGTGATGCCGGTGACCGTTGGGAAAAGCTCGTCCCCGACTCCTGCCGGAAGCTTCCGGATCCAATCCAAGAATCACTACTACCGGGCCAACACGCATGGTTACGCCATCAAAGGAAACACGCTCCGCGGAGTCTACCTAAAGAACAAGCCACCGGGCTGGGGTTTTAAGGGGACCCCGATGCCCTACTGGTGTGAGTTTAAGTCGGCTTATGGCTTCCATACCGGCTGGATGAAGCCGTATCCTTCCTCAAGTGGCTGCCTGCGCATGCACAAGAATGTCGCGCCGAAGTTCTATCGCCTTGTGAGTGTCGGGACTCCGGTGTCGATCTCATCGACTCAACCCGAGGATGCCACGATCGGACGGAACGTTCCTCGTCCTCCGGATTCCACGTCTTTTCCTGGTAACCCGAATGGCATGATGGCTCTTACTGACGAATTCTTCACTCAGCACAAGACGCCGACCTATTCGAGGCATTAGGGAAAGAAGAGTTGAATGGTTGAATCGTGTGGTGAGGGCGTCATCAAGGTGCATGCCTATTCGACCTTCGTATTGGCCGGTGCGTGGACAGCCGGAACGGACAGAGCCCTTCACTTGGATTGTCGAGGGCGTCATTGCTGCTTCTTGGTGGCCTGATCCTTATGTCTTCGACATTTTGGCGGATGAGGGAGTCAAAGCGGTCGTGAATGTCTGTGAGTTCGATAATCGAAAGGATGTTCCGAGGCAATTCGACTATCACTTTTTCCATGTCCCTGATTACGGGGTGCCATCGGATTCCCAGATCGAACAATTCCTGTCTCTCATGGACAAACATCATGCGGCGAAGGAGCCGGTGGTGATCCATTGCGTGGCAGGCTGCGGGCGAACCGGGCAGTTTATCATCGCATGGTGTGCCAAGGCGGGCTTCATCCCGAAAGGAACTGATCCCGTCGACTGGATCCGTACCCGTCGGAAATGTTGCCTTGAGACAGGCGAGCAGATCCAGTGTGCCAAACGGCTTACGAAGAAATATCGCGGGTAGATCACCGTTGGCGAAACTCTATCGATCAGAGACCAGTGAAACTTTTGGCAGGGGAAGCATCGTAAAGAGATCATTCTCTTTATCATGAACTCGAAGCTCGTCTCTTTCATTCTTATGTCCTTAACGTGCCCGCTCGCTTGGGCCGGTTCTTTGCTTGATTCAATTGTCGGGAAAAGGACGGTCTTTCTTGGCGATAGCATCACGCAGGCCGGGACCTATGTGAGTTTCACCTCGTATTATCTTCAGCGTCTTCATCCTGAGAAGAACTTCGACGTTTATCCGCTGGGCCTTTCGAGTGAAACTCTCTCCGGACTCAGTGAAAAGGGCCACGCGGGTGGTCGCTTTCCGCGTCCTTGTCTCTTTGAGCGTCTGGGCCGTTTGATGGAAAAAGTGGAGCCGGAGGTAGTCTTTGCCTGCTACGGGATTAACTGCGGCATATACAAGCCTCTCGATGACGAGCGCTTTGCCGCCTTTAAGGCTGGAGTGGAACGGCTCATCATGGACTGCAAAGCAGCAGGGGTGGAGCAGGTCATTATCGTGACTCCTCCTATTTATGACACCACGGTGAAGGATGGTGAATTCAACTACGATCAGGTAATGACAGCCTATGCGGCTTGGGAGACGAGCCTCAAAGTGGAAGGAGTTCACGTGATTGATCTCCACTCAGCGATGCGCAAGGCCCGCGATGCCCGGACGGAGGTCTTTTCTAGAGATCGGGTCCATCCCGGAAAGGAAGGGCATCTCTTCATGGCGATGTCGATCCTGAAGGGCCTAGGCGTCAAGGTGCCGGCGGATGATCTCGCGAAGATTCAACAAGATCCTCTCTTCAAGAAGGTAGATCGTTTACGGAGCTACCGGAGTAAGCAATGGATGAGGCACATCGGCTACAATCGTGAAAGGCTCGTGAAGCCACAAATTCTGGGAGAGACCAAGAGCGAGGTGGTCAAAATACAGATTGAGATTGATGCGCTTCGAAAGAAGTAGCGGGCTCTGTCGCTTTTCCGACAGCACGCTATGCAGCTGCGCTCAAGATGCGGGCTCTTCCTTTGACGCGCTTGAAGCTGACGAGTTTACGTTCCTCCTCGTCCCAGAGACGGAAAGTAAGGCATTTAAATCCTTTGATGAAGGTGAGGGGCTCCACATTCTGGAAAATCTCGTGGGAGTTGTGGCAGGCCTCGAGATTGTAGTTCGGGATACGCGAGCTGAGGTGATGGATGTGGTGGAAGCCGATATTTCCGGAGAACCACTGGAGGACTTTGGGAAGCTTGTAAAAGGAGCTTCCTTCGAGAGCGGCGTTCGTGAAGTTCCAGTCGTCTTCGCGTTCCCAATAAACGCCCTCGAACTGGTGTTGGACGTAGAAGAGCCAGACACCGGAGACCGCAGCGACGCCAATGGTCGTCAATTGAATGAGGAGGTAGGGGAGCCATCCGAAGATCAAGATGAGCGCGCCCGCGAGCAGGCCGATCGCAAGGTTCATCGCCCAGACGGATCTCCGGAAGCGGGGTTTTGCGCCGGGGGTGGCGAAGCGTTCGCGGATGATGAAGAGGTAGAGGGGGGCAAAAATGAAGAGGATGAAAGGGTTTCTCATCGAACGGTAGATGAAGCGCTTCCCTAAGGAAGATCCGAGGTATTCGTCGACCGTCATGGTCCAGACATCGCCCGTTCCGCGTCGGTCGAGGTCACCCGAGGCACTATGGTGAATGGAGTGTTCCCATTTCCAATGACTGTAGGGCGTGAAGGTGAAGATTCCCGAGATGAAGCCGATGATGTTGTTGGCGCGCCGGGATTTGTAAAATGAGCCGTGGCCGCAGTCATGGAAGATGATGAAGACCCGGACGAGAATGGCGCCGGCGAGCAGTGCGATGGTAAAAGTCAGCCAGTAAGAGATGGCGAGGGTGAAATACATGGCCACCCAAAGTGCGATGTAGGAGCCAATCGAGTTGACGACTTGCCAGGTAGCTCTTGGCGTGGAGGGTTTGGTATGTGGGTCGACAATTTTTTTCCACTCTTTCACTGAGGGGAGAAGTTTGTCGGCTTTGGAAAGCGATGGAACTTGGGACATGCTGAGGAGCGCTCGGCGCACGGGCAAGATGTGGCCAAAATGCTCTAGGTCAAGGCAGGGAATCAACCAATGCACAGTTTATCTCGAAATTTCACCACTTCTGAGTTGTTTGCGATGGTTTTTAGGAGTCAGTTTAGGTTCGCTGGAATGATCGATGGTGTCATGCGCTTCGTTAAAACCCGTTGATAATGAGGGTTGGAGTCCCGGATGATGGGTGGCGATCAGCCGAAAGATGATTTATTCCAGCGGGCTGGTTGGGCGAGGTGCTCCTGCCTCTCCCCGGGATGACGAGGACAACAATCCAGACACTTTGTGGGTCCTGCGGCGCTCTCACTGGGCCTCGTTTTACGGAACTGAGTGTGATGACTCTCCTTGGGGCGGGGTTCCGGTGGATTTGGCTGAGCCTTCGACTGTCTTTCGCCGTTGGAGGATCCCAAAATTTCGTAGCTCAAGCCGGATGATGAGCCCACTGATCCGCTTCTTCCGCAACACTCCAAACGGGTTGCGTAGAAAGGAGTTTAAATATCGTGAGGTCCACCTGTTGAAAGGGAGTATGGCCATAAAATATGGAAGGGAATCATAAGACCCTGTATCGTGATGACCGAGATGAGAATATTTTGGGCTATGATACAACGCCTGCTATTCGATGCGCTTTCGTTTGCAGGATCTTCAATGGGTTCTATGGTGAACTAATGATCTGACTTCTTTGTAAAGCTGCTGAAAAACGATCCGGTCGGATTGTTCTCGGATTTATTTTCCTGATTGGCCTTGCTGCGTTCATTTACAATCGCATTACCTAATAGGACCGATGGAAGGAAAGGGGTGAGCTTGCATCATTTGGAAATGAAGCCGATTTGCCCTTAAGCGCGAAACCCCATTCTGTCATCAAGCAGAATAAAGAGTTTGGCTTCGGTCGTTTGCTCGTGTCTATCGGTTGCGGCGGAGCACTAGTGCGGAGATGCCGAGGAGCCGGGCGAAGGTTCTGGGATGGTGTTGCCCACCAATTGGAATTCGTTGATGGCGGCCTCGCTGATGGGCGAGAGGGGAGGCGCATTGAAACTGGTTGCGGTGAGCCCGGTGAAGACGAGGTAGTTTCCTGCGGGGGAATTTTGGCTGTCGATGTAGGAGAAAGTCGGGGTGCCATAGGCTCCGGTGACGGGCTCGGTGTGAGTGTAGCTGGTGAGGCCTGAGGTGTAGAGGTCGATGAGCACGGAAGGCCCGTTTTTTGAAATGTCGGAGTAGACGCAGAGGTCGTAGGAAGCCCATCCGAGTCCAGAGATTGAGGCTGGTGACGCGGACGCTGGCGGAACTGATAGTTCCAGCGGCGCTGCCTTACCATGAAGAGGTCGCTGGTTGCTAAGATGATTTTGACAAGATTTGAAGGGTAAAGGCGAAGCTTGCTGGCTTTGCGGAGGGCAGTATTTTTGGTGAATCTGACATGGGGTTCGTGAGTGGGCACAGATCGGAGGAAGGAGCAGAGGCATTGAGGATACGCGATTGTTTTTCATGGGTCTAAGTTTGTTAAGGTTTTTGGGAGAGTGTCTCCCGTTCAACTCCTCTATCGCGGTTCCGGATCCCCAATGTCATTTTGGCATAAAAAAATCACCTGACCCGGGTTGGGAGTGGTGATTGAGGGATCAAGTGAGTGAGAAGTTTACATTGGATGCAGTTCCTCGATCTGATCGAACTAGTCGCGGCGAAGGACGAGGTAGTTACGGACGGATTTATTGAGCCAGCCACGGCGAGTGAGGGGACCGCCGTTGACGGAAGAGCTGACCCAGAGGTCGGAGGAACGGCCGCCATCGAGATTGAGGGCGTGGTAAATTTTAAATCCAGAGATGGGCTGCTTGCCGAGGGCGTTGGCGAGGGAGGAGAGGTTAGCGGAGTCGGCGTGGCCGATGGCGAAGTGGTGCTGTCCGTCCCAGAGGAGGAAGGAGCGGGGACGGTTGACGCCTTTTGATAAGCCAGAAATGGTGTTGCCATCCCAAACGAGGCGGGGGCCGGTTTGGAGGAGGTTCTTTGGAGTGGGCTTGGTGGAGAGGTATCTCTCACGGGAGAGGAGTCGTTCGTCCCCACCGATGAAGAAACCTGAGCCGAGGGAGGAGGCGCGATTGAGGCCACCGCGGCGTTGGCCATCGGTTATGACAAGGCCGAGAGGTTTTCCTTCAGGAGTGAAGAAGCCGCCATTGATAGCGGCGAGGGAGCCCGAGCCTGCGCGTTCTGCACTGCGCCATTTGGGATCAGGGCCGCTGGGTTGGTCGGCGACGTAGAGGGTGTGGTCACGCCGATCAAAGCTCACGATGGTGAAAGTGATTGCGGAGGCCGTGATGGTCTTGCTCGCGAGAGAATGACGGGGAATCTCGGGTGCTGGAGGTGGGGGGAGAACCGTGACCGGACCGCGTTTGATGATGTCGGTAAAATAGCTCGGCGCGGTGGTGGGAATTCCTGGCTGCGGCGGAAGGAGAGCAGAGGGAGCGCAACTGGAAAGAAGGGCTCCGCAGAGGAGAGCGGGCCAAGTGATAATCTTCATAGGGAGAGCAAAATCGACCTAGGATGTGATGCAAGGCCTACTTCGCAGCGGTGGCGAGGAGGGTCTGGAAATAGGGTGGGGTGGACTCGCGGTCGACGACGACGGTCTCGGTATCTTGGAACCCTGCTTCAGAAATCATGCGAACGAGTTCGACTTCTGAAAAGCCCAACCAGCTGTCGAAGTAGAGTTCGCGCGCCTTTTCAAAGGTATGCTGGAGGAGGTCGAGAATGATGAGGCGTCCGCCGGGTTTGAGGATGCGGTGCGCTTCGGCGATTGCCTTTTCGGGATGGTTGGCGTGGTGGAGGGCCTGGGAGAAAATGGCGAGGTCGACCGAGGCGTCATCGATGGGAGGAGATTCAATGTCGCCGAGGCGGTATTCGAGATTTGGGAGTTTGTGATCGCGTGCGAGAGATTGACCGAAAGTGACCATTTTCTCGGAGTTATCGATGGCGATGACGTGCTTGGCGCGTTGGGCGAGGAGTTGGGAAAGGGTGCCCTCACCTGCGCCGAGGTCAGCAACGGTGTCGTAGTTCAGGATTTTCAGCATCGCTTCGGCGAGCGATTTCCAAGAGCGTCCAGGGACGTATTCGCGGCCAAATTTTCCGGCGAGTTGGTCGAAGTATGCACGGACGTGGTCCTTTCGTTTTTGGAGAATGTGCTTGAGCGAGGCGAAATCTTGTTTGGTTTCGGGGAGTTCCTTTCCAGCCTCACGGGCCACCTTCTCTAGCTGTGGTGGGAGGGAGGCTGAGTAGATGTTGTTTTTTCCGGAGCGTTGATCTTCGACGAGGCCTTCCTTCTTAAGTTGGGAAAGCTGGGTGGAGATACGGGATTGCCCCATGCTAAGAATTTGCTGCAGTTCGGCGACTGAGAGAGGGTCGCTGGAGAGGAGAAGGAGAATTCGAAGCCGCGTAGGATCGGCGAGAAGTTTCAGTGAATTCAGGATTGACGGCATTGAAGTGTGGGAATAAGAACGCATCAACGAATCACGATTTGTAGATACATTAAAGAAAAAACCATGAGTAATTCATTCATTTTCTCCTCAGAGTCAGTCGGCGAAGGCCATCCTGATAAAGTTTCGGACACCATTTCCGATGCGATTCTCGACGCCTGCTTGTCGATCGACAAGAACAGTCGTGTCGCTTGCGAAACTTTCGTAAAATCGAATCAAGTCGTCGTTGGCGGCGAGATCAGCATCCCTAAGATCGGCGCAAAACCGATTGGTGAAGTGATCAATATCGAGAAAGTCATTCGCGAAGCCATTCGTGAAATCGGCTACACCAACGATGATGACGTTTTCCATGCTGACAGCGTCTTTATTACTAACTTCCTCACCTCCCAGTCCGCCGACATCGCGCAGGGTGTAAACGCCGCCAAGGCTAAAGGTAAGAAGACCGAAGAGCAGGGTGCCGGTGATCAAGGAATCATGTTCGGTTATGCATGTGATGAGACTCCCGAGCTTATGCCTTCGCCCATCATGTTCGCCCACCGTCTCGGCAGTAAGCTCACCGAGATCCGCAAGGCCGGCCGTCAGGCCAAGTGGCTCCGCCCGGACGCCAAGTCCCAAGTGGCAGTCGAGTATGTCAATGGCAAGCCATCGCGAATCGTGAACGTCGTCATCTCCACCCAGCACGCTGCAGGAGTCGACCACGCGACCATCGAGAAATTCTGCATTGAAAAAGTCATCAAGAAGGTTCTCCCGAAGAAGCTACTGACAAAAGACACCGAGTATCTCATCAACCCTACCGGCCAGTTCGTCATCGGCGGCCCTCAGGGGGATACGGGTCTCACCGGCCGAAAGATCATCGTCGATACCTACGGCGGCTGGGGACGCCACGGCGGTGGTGCTTTCTCTGGAAAAGATCCTTCGAAGGTCGACCGCTCGGCAGCCTACATGGGCCGCTGGGTTGCTAAAAATGTCGTCGCTGCCGGACTCGCAACAATTTGTGAAATCCAGTTTGCCTACGCCATCGGGCACCCCCAGCCACTCAGCATCAATATCGACGCCTTCGGAACCGGAGACGACGACAAGATCCTCGCAGCGGTGAAAGAGGTATTCTCCTTCAAGCCTGCTGACATCGTCAAGGTGCTTGGTCTTCTTAAACCCATCTACTCCGCTTCCACCAACTACGGCCACTTCGGAAAAGAAGGTGTCGGTCTTCCGTGGGAGAGAGTTAATAAAGTCTCCGCGCTTAAAAAGGCATACAAGTAAAAGTCACATTTTAAATTTAAATACCATGTCAGAATACAAAATCAAAGATATCGGCCTTGCTGCCTTCGGTCGCAAGGAACTCGACGTAGCTGAGCACGAAATGCCTGGCCTCATGGCCACTCGTGAGAAGTATGGCCCAGCCAAGCCTCTCGAGGGCGTCCGCGTCATGGGCTCGCTCCACATGACGATCCAGACTGCGGTGCTCATGGAGACTCTCCGTGCCGTCGGCGCTGATGTTCGCTGGTGCTCTTGCAACATCTTCTCCACCCAGGACCACGCTGCTGCCGCGATGGCTGAGGCTGGCTACCCTGTCTTTGCTTGGAAGGGTGAGACCCTCGAAGAATACTGGTGGTGTACTTGGCAGGCCCTTCGTTTCCCTAATCCTGCTGGCGGAAATCCTCTAGGCCCCCAGATGATCGTCGATGACGGTGGCGACGCGACCCTCCTCATCCACAAGGGATACGAACTCGAAGACGGATCCGACTGGGTCAATGAGCCGGCCGCCTCTACCGAGGAAGCCGTCATCAAGGGCCTCCTTAAGGAGATCCACGCTGAGTTCCCCGGTATCTTCCACGAATGGGTTCCTGAGCTCAAGGGTGTCTCTGAAGAGACCACCACGGGTGTTCACCGCCTCTACCAGATGCAGCGTGATGGAAAGCTTCTCTTCCCTGCGATCAACGTGAACGACTCCGTCACCAAGTCGAAGTTCGATAACCTCTATGGTTGCCGTGAGTCCCTCATTGATGGAATCAAACGCGCAACGGATGTGATGATTTCCGGAAAAGTGGGCGTTGTCTGCGGTTATGGAGACGTGGGTAAAGGGTGTGCGCAAGCACTTCGCGCCCAAGGTGCGCAGGTTGTTGTGACCGAGGTTGATCCAATTTGTGCGCTTCAGGCCGCCATGGAAGGCTTCCGCGTTCTTACCGTTGAAGACACCCTCGGCTGGGGCGACATTTATGTCACCACCACGGGTAACTTTAACATCATCCGCGCCGACCACATGGACAAGATGAAGGACCAGGCGATCGTCTGTAACATCGGCCACTTCGATAATGAAATTCAGATCGCTGAGCTCGAAGCTCTTGATGGCATTCAGAAGCTCAACATCAAGCCACAGGTTGATAAGTATACCTTCAAGACAGGCAACGCGATCTACATGCTTGCTGAAGGTCGCCTCGTGAACCTTGGTTGCGCCACGGGTCATCCAAGCTTCGTGATGTCGAATAGCTTCACCAACCAGACTCTTGCGCAGATTGCTCTTTGGGAGACCAAGGACAGCCGTGAGATCGGAGTTGAAGTTCTGCCCAAGGAGCTTGATGAGGAAGTTGCTCGCCTCCACCTCGATAAGATCGGTGCCAAGCTCACCAAGCTTACGACTCAGCAAGCCGACTACATCGATGTGAGTGTCGAGGGGCCTTACAAGCCTGCGCAATACCGCTACTAGTTTTGCAAAGAGCTCACTGAGTTCAATTTTTCAAGCCCACGTCGAGTTCTGCTCACGTGGGCTTTTTGTATATTCTTCTGAAAGGATACTCTGACATACACATCGTCCTAAAAGCCTCTTTAGAAGATTCCCTTTTTTTCGATAGGAGAGATCTTCGATCGCCTCAGTTTTGCTCTTTTTGAAGAGCGGAGAGCGATCTATTTTCGCGCATCGATCTTGTCGTCTCGACCTTTGGGTATGCCACGGGTAGAAAACGAAATGAGCGAAAACCCCTACCTGGCCCCTCAGACGAATCCCATTCAAGAAACCGACGATATCGCGCGCCAAATGCAAGGGCTTCAGTGGCCGCTGAGTCTCTCGTTTAAGATCCTCGCTCTCGCGAGCCAGGCGACGGTGACCGATGCCAATGGCAAGGTGGTTTGTTACACGAAGCAAAAGCTTTTCAAATTCCGCGAGCATGTGGAAATTTTCACCGATAAAACCCGAACCACTCTTTTGGCGGAGATCAAGACGAAGAAGATCATTGATTGGTCCGCGCGCTATAGTTTTACGGATGCGCAGGGTGGGGACATTGGCAGTGTGGGCCGGAAAGGGTGGCGCAGTATTTGGCGGGCGCATTACGAAGTGTTTAATCCCGGGAATGAGTCGATTGAATTTTCTCTTCGGGAGGAAAATGCGGGGGCGAAGTTCTTCGATAGTCTTTTAGGGCAGATTCCCATCATCGGAATGGCGACGGGTTACTTCTTCCATCCCCGCTATGCGGCAACTCGATCTTCCGGAGAAATTGCGATGCGCATGACCAAGCAAGCGGCCTTTTGGGAGGGGAAATTCCTCATCGAAAAGCTGGGCAATCTATCGGAGCGTGAAGAGCTGAACCTGGTGATGTCTTACCTCATGATGGTTCTCCTGGAACGAAAGCGTGGCTAAGGGAGGCACTTAACCTGCCAACTGGCCGCAGCCGGCTCCGACATCGATGCCGCGGCGTTGGCGGATGGTGACGGGGACTTCGGCAGTCTCTTTGATGATGCGCTGGAACGCTAGGACGCGCTCTTCAGAGGGCGGTTGGCCATCGAATCCTTCGGTGGGATTGAGGGGGATGAGATTGACGTGAACTTGCCGCCCTTTGAGGAGTTGGGCGAGGCGGATGGCGTGGTCGTCGCTGTCATTGGCCCCTTCGATGAGGGTCCAGGCGATGAGGACTTTGCGCTTGGTTTTTTCTGAGTAAATCCGGCAGGTCTCGAGAAGGTCGGCGATGGGCCAGCGCTTGTTCACGGGGATGAGTGCGTCGCGCTCTACGTCGCTCGCTCCGTGGAGGCTGACGGAGAGTTCATAGGCTGTTCCGGCCTCGGCGAGTTTTTTGATTCCGGGGATGTGGCCGACGGTGCTGATGGAAATGCGTGAGGGGGCGATGCAGATTCCGCGAGGGTCGCTGATAATCTCGAGAGCGGTCATGAGCTCTTTGTAATTATGGAGGGGTTCGCCCATGCCCATCATGACGACGTTTCGGAGGGGCTCTTCTCCTTCGGACGCGAGATGGGTGTTGAGGAATCTCACTTGGGCCACCATTTCTCCAGCGGAGAGGTGACGCTTGAAACCCATCTTCCCGGTAGCGCAGAAGACGCAGCCCATGGCGCAGCCGGCTTGGCTGCTGATGCAGGCAGTGTAGCGGCCCCGGTATCCCATGAGGACGGTTTCGATTTCTTGGCCGTCGTCGAAGCAGAGGACAAATTTACGGGTGCAGCCATCGCTGCTGGCGATATCTCGGACGACAGTGGCCTTGGTCGTCGTGCGTTTGGAGAGCCAATCACGGACGCCGGGGGTGAGGTCATCGAGAGTGATCGAGTCCTTATAGAGAAGGCGGTAGAGTTTCTGGGCATGGATCGCCTTGATTCCTTCATTACGAAGGGTGTCTTCGAGATGGGTAAAGGTGAGGTCGTAGAGCGAGTCCATGCGGGGAGGCTTTGAAGCATTTTTTGTGGACCAAGGGAAGTTTTTCGAAGGGAGCGGAGTTCGAACCTCAGACTCTCGTGGCAATCGCCCTGAGTCGGGTGATGGAGAACTTTGAAGGTTTCAGCCGTCACTCTGCGGTGGTGATTGGCGGTGTCAGCTTCTTGATGATCGCGGCTCTACCGCTCCTTGCGGATGAGAAAGATGCTGAAATCGTAAACGCTTAACTGGAATGATCTGGTCACGTTGGTTTAAGAGCTGCTTATTGGCGGCGGTGAGTATTTCGATGAGTCAAGCCGAGCGGGTCAGCATCTATCAGGTGATGCCCCGGCATTTTGGAAACGAGAACAACACGCGGAAATTCGATGGCGACATCAATGAAAACGGCTGTGGGAAGTTTTCGGCTTTTTCGGCGAAGGCGCTCTCTGAAATTAAGGCTCTGGGCTTTACCCATATCTGGTTCACGGGTGTGATCGAGCAGGCCTCGGGGACTGATTACCCCGGGCGTTCGTCGGATGTAAACGATCTCCTCAAGGGGAAGGCGGGGAGTCCCTACGCCATTCGCGATTACTTCGATATTTGCCCGGATTATGCCGATGATCCCGCGCGACGAATTACGGAGTTCAAGGAGCTCCTGACACGTTGTCGCGAGGCTCGTTTGAAGGTCATCATTGATTTTGTTCCGAACCACGTGGCGCGGAGTTACCACTCGGATGTTTGGCCCAAGCTTTCCTTCGGCGAGGGGGATCAAAAGGGGTCGTTTTTCCACCGCGATAACAATTTTTTCTACCTCGAGGGCACCGGCCCTTTAGAGCTGCCGACGGGAAATGTTTACGAGCCGGAGCGCGAGGATGGCCGGGTGACGGGGAATAATGTCCGCGCCTGGAAGCCCTCGAGCAATGATTGGTATGAGACGGTGAAGCTCAACTACGGGCATGATTATACCAAGGGCCGCGACACCTCGCAGCTTGAGAATTTATCCGATGATGAGGTTCCTGACACCTGGAAGAAGATGGATGCTATTCTGGCATACTGGCAGGAAATGGGAGTCGATGGATTCCGGGTGGATATGGCACATATGGTTCCGATGCCATTTTGGAAGTGGTCGCTGGATCGAGCGAAGAAGCGGAATTCCGAGGCTTTCTTCGCAGCGGAGGCATATGATACGGATCCAGCGAAGTTGGTGGATGGCAACGTGCTGGATGCGCTTTTGGCGTCGGGCTTTGATGCGGTCTACGACGACCAGACCTACGACACGCTGATGGCGATTTACGATGGGCCGAAGTGGGCGAACGATCTCGATTCGATCCTCCAGGGTGCTAGGCTTCATCAATCGCTACGCTATGCCGAGAACCACGATGAAGTGCGCCTCGCTAGCCCTAAGACCTGGGGTGGGCTCGGAATGGAAGTGGGGCGTCCGGTGACGGGTCTCCTTTTCGGTCTCGGTCGGGGTCCTACCATGATTTATTCGGGTCAGGAAGTGGGAGAGCCCGCCAAGGATCCGGAAGGTTTTGGAGGCGATGACGCGCGCACCACGATTTTTGATTATTGGAGCATGCCAACACTGAATCAATGGACTAATGGGGGGAGGTTTGATGGTGGTGGCTTGAGCAACGAGCAGAAGGATCTTCGGCGCTGGTATGGAACGCTTCTCAAAGCGACGGCGGGACCGGCCTTTGCGAAAGGCGAGTTTTACGGCCTGAATCATGCGAACCAAGGTAATCCCGATTTTGGACGTCTGGAGGGTGAAGGTGCCAGCGGTCACTGGGTTTATGCCTTCCTCAGGAGTGAGCAGAAGAAAGGCGGTCAGACCGTTTTGGTCGTCGTGAATCTGCACCCGACGCAGGATTTTGTGAATGCCTCAGTGGAGCTTCCCGACGATGCCTTGGACTGGGCAAAGCTAGTTGAAGGCTTCGGGGTGAAAGCGCTGCTGGCTCAAGAGGAGCCTCAAGGAGACGGGAGGCAGCGGGTGCAATTTTGCAAGCTTGCCAAACTGAGCGTTCAAATGATCGAGCTGAGTTCGAAATAGAGAGGCTACTTTTTCGTCGCTGCAGCGAGGCGTTGATCGAGGAGGGTCCTCATTTCTTTTCGCTGGTCCTCAACTTTGGGGTCTTTCGCAAGGTTGTCAAATTGGCCGGGATCTTGATCCATGTCGTAGAGTTCCTCTTCGCCACTGCGATAGCGCATGTAGGCCCAGTGTTCTCCGCGGAGACTGTGGTGACCATTGACAAGTGAAAGGGCCGCTTTTCGCACACGCACCTTGGGGTCCTTGAGAACGGGGACGAGGCTTTTTCCCTGCACTGTTTTCGGAATCGGGAGATCTAGGAGGCCGCAGAGGGTGGGGTAGAGATCCATGAGCTCGGCCGGAGAAGTTGTCTTTCCGGAGGGCATTCCGGGGGCCGCGATGATCATGGGAACGCGGGTCACTTCTTCGTGGAGATTGCTCTTTTGCCAGAATTGGTGCTCGCCGAGATGGTAGCCGTGATCGCTGATAAAAACGATGGCGGTGGTGTCGGTGAGTTTTAGGCGGTCCAGTTCATCGAGAACTTTTCCGAGCTGATCGTCCATGTAGGTCACGGTGGCATAGTAGGCCGACCACATGCGCTTTTGGTTGGCGGGCCACTTTGAGATACCCGAGGTTTTACTCATGGTCTTGCTGAGACCGGGCTTTGGGATGTCCTTGAGGTCGTTCGCAGGAGCCTTGGGTAGGGGCATTTTATCGAAGGGATACTTTTCGAAATACTGAGTGGGCGCGACGCTGGGGTAGTGTGGGCGGACGAATCCGGTGGCGATGAAGAAGGGCTTCTTTTGATGCTTCCGAAGGAGTTCGACGGTTTTTTCGGCGGCTTGCCAATCGGGTTGGTCCGAGCCATCGCCTTGGTATTCCACGGAAACAAACATGCGATGAGGCATCTTGGTGGACTGTCGGTTTTCGAGCTCCTTGGTGAAGATATTGAGGTTGAGACAGGCGTAGTCGCCGGGGGTGTGGGCTTCGAGTCCCTTGGTGTTGAATTTTTCATCCCAAGTGTCGGAGATATCGAGTCCGTCGGTGCCGGCGATGATATCGCCTGGAACCCGCATGTGGTAAATTTTTCCCACCCGGGCGCTGTGCAGGCCGTGGTCGCGGAAATGTTTTCCCATGTTCTGGCCTGCCTGCCCTTGATAGCGGCTGTGCATGAAGGAAAATCGGGAAGGGGCGCACCAAGTGCCCTGACAATAAGCGCGCTCAAAAATCATGCCTCGGGCGGCGAGCCGGTCGATATTGGGCGTGTCGCAAATTTTGTTGCCGTAACATCCCAGAGCGCTGGCCTTGAGGTCATCGGAAACGATGAGGAGGATGTTTTTGATTTTCGCTTCGGCGGAAAGGAAGCTAAATGCCGAGATAAAGATGGGAACGAAAAAGCGTCGCATAGCTCTTCCCATACAGGGAAAAGGATGCTGAGCCGATCACTTAAGCGAACTGGCTGAGGAAGCGAGTATCGTTCTCGATGAGAAGACGGATGTCGCGGATGCCGTATTGGATCATGGCAAGGCGGTCGAGGCCCATGCCGAAGGCGTAGCCGGTGAGCTGGGCGGGGTCGAAGGCTTGGTCGCCGCGGCTTTCATTGACCTGGGTGAAGACAGCGGGGTCGACCATGCCACAGCCGGCGACTTCGATCCACTTGGGCGCTTCTCCTTTGACCTGAAGCTTTACATCGATTTCGAAGCTGGGCTCGGTGAAGGGGAAAAAGTGAGGACGGAAACGGACTTCGGTGTTTTCGCCAAACATCGCCCGGTAGAAAAATTCGAGGGTGCCTTTGAGGTCCGAGAGGCGGACGTCTTTGTCGACGTAGAGGCCTTCGAGCTGATTAAAGACCGAGAGGTGGGTGGCATCGATCTCATCGCGGCGGTAGGCTGAGCCTGGCGCGATGATTTTGATCGGGGGAGCGGCCTTTTCCATGGTGCGGATTTGCACGCTGGAAGTGTGGGTGCGGAGGAGCTTGCCCGAGTCGAAGTAAAAGGTGTCGGAGTCGTTTCGGGCCGGGTGATCAAAAGGGGTGTTGAGGGCGTCGAAGCAATGGAACTCGGTTTCGATTTCGGGGCCATCGGCGAGCGCGAAGCCGAGGCGGCGGAGGATCTGGATCGCGCGGTCCTTGACGACTGTCAGAGGATGAAGCGCTCCGCTGGGAAGGATGCGGGCGGGGAGAGAGGGGTCGAGATCGGCGACGGAAGCGGCATCAGCGGCGTCTTGCAGGGATTGCTTTTGGGTCTCAAGGGCTCCGCCAATCGCTTGGCGGGCGGCATTGAGAGCAGCGCCAAGTTTGGGCTTTTCCTCGTTGGAGAGGTTGCGCATTTCGCCGGCCAGTGCGTTGAGCGGGCTTTTCTTGCCCAAGAACTTCACGCGGGCGTCCTCAAGAACCGCCTCCGTGGTGGCGGCTTCGATGGCGGCGAGGGCTTCGGCTTGGATTTGTGCGGCTTGCTCTTGCATGGCGGGGAGATGGTTATTGGAAAGAAGTGAGATGGTCAATGCCAAGGGTGGCTGGGGTTGAGGGGATCTCACGCGGAGAAGCGGAGGATTTTGGTTGGGGAGGAAGCTGGGATGTCTCACCGCAACCGGAGCGAAGCGGAGATTGCCGAGGGCAAAGGCCCTGAGACGCAGCGGTTTTTGGGACTTGTGATTTTTGGCCTGGCGAGTCGATGAATGGCTCTATCGAGTTGGTGAATCTGAGCCGCGACATGAAAGAAAATGGCCGCATCCCCTGAGGGAGGCGGCCATGGAAGTTTCTTGATGCGAAACGTATCAGCTTAAGCCGCTTTCTTATCGAGAGCTGCTTTGGCCTGTGCAATGATGGCGGACAGTGCTGCTGGGTCGGTCACGGCGAGGTCGGCGAGGACCTTGCGATCGAGATCGATCTGGGCAGCCTTGAGGCCTTCGATGAAGCGTGAGTAGGTTAGTTCCTCGGCACGGACGGCAGCGGAGATGCGCTGAATCCAGAGACGACGGAATTGACCTTTACGCTTCTTGCGGTCGCGGTATTCGTATTGACGAGCCTTGTAAACGGCATCCTTCGCATAGCGGTAAAGCTTGGAACGGAAGCCTCGGAAACCCTTTGCACGCAAAAGAATGCGCTTGCGGCGTTTCCGGCTGGCTGGACTGTTGGTTGCTCTTGGCATTTTGTAGTCTTGGTGAACGGGTCGTTGGTTATTAATTCACTCCTGCAGTCTCACTCGTTCTTCGTTCTCCCCGGGGGGAGACAGGCTGCTGGGAGGCCGCTCGTTTGGCGAGCGGGGTCATCGTCTTTGGGATTAGCGAAGAAGAAGGTTCTTTTTCACTGCCTTGATATCTGCTTTGGAAACAAGAGCGGGCTTACCCAAGAATCTTTTCCGTTTCCGGCTTTTCTTCTGTAGGATGTGGCGTTTGCCTTGTTTACGACGCAAAATCTTCCCGGTGCCAGTCACTTTAAAGCGCTTGGCGACGGACGATCTAGTTTTGGATTTGCCTGCGGTGCGGGCCATAGGGCGCGCAATCTAGTCAGCGGCGACCGATTGGCAAGATTTTTCCACCCTGATTTGAGCTGTTTTTAGTTAATAAAGCTTAGGCTTTAGAGGATGGGCATCGGCATCGAAACGATCTATTTTATCCCCATAAAAATTAAGCACTCTTTAGGAGCTTCTCCGGTGTCGTTCAGAGATGCTCCGTCGAACTAGCTTCCCTGTCGTTGCCACGCTTTGAGGAGCGAGATGAAGCGTTTCTCGGTCGCCGTTTTCCGAGGGGTTTCTCCGTAGGTGACTTGGTAATGGTAGGTCAGGAGTTCATCACCGAATTCAGGTGAGAGATCCTCTTGGCGAAGGGTCTCAATTTGCTGGCGAAGGGTTCGGCCTTTCGGCATTGGCTGGCCGATTTGGGCGGTGGCATTTCGAAATGCGCTGAGATAGCTGAGGGGGGGAGGCAAAAGACTGCTTCCGGGGCCATGATGGCTCGTGCTCTTTTCCGGGCGTTTAAGGAAGAGGGAAATCAGGAAGGCGAGAAGGCCAGCTCCTCCGATGATGAGGGTAAATGATTTGAGACGAGCGAGCGGGGGAAGGGCAAGGGATTCGCGACCCTCTAAACTGAGATTAAGGTCGAGTCCATCGGGCACGGGGGGAGATTCGTCATTATCGGCGACGGTGGAATTACCCTCGTTTCGGTTTGCCGGAGTGGCGTCGAAGATGACCCATTCTCCCGAAGCGATTTTGACCTCAGTCCAAGCGTGCGCTTCTTTGGCCCGGAAGACGAACATATTGGAGGCTTCATAGTAGCGACCGCCCGACCATCCGTAGGCGATGCGGGAAGGGAATCCCACGGATCGAGCGAGGAGGGCTGCGGCGGTGGCGAAGTGCTCGCAGTATCCCTGTTTTTTTTCGATGAGAAACTCCAGCAGAAGGTCTTTGGTAGGATCGAGCTTGGGTTCGAGCGAGTAGAGGTATTGAGAGGCGAGGAGATCGCTAACTTGGGCTAGCCGTTGGCCGGAATTTCCCTTGGTGGTGGCGGCGAGGTCCTCGATGGCGCTCCGTACTTTGGGGTCAGAAGGCAGGTTGAGATATTCCGGCCGCGAAGTTCCTGGGAGGAGATTTTCCGTGAAAAATTTAGGGGAAGAAGTGGCGCGATAGCGGTAGGCCTCTTCGCCTTCGGCGAGTGGTGGAAGTCGGTAGGTCTCCGGGGCGATTTTCCGGAGAGATGAGGTTTCAACCTCAAGAAGGTTGGGGAGAGTGACGGCGAGGCTTTGGCCCAGGGTGTTTGGTCCGTGGTAGATCTGGTAGGTGAGCTTTTTTTCAGGAATGATTTGCGAGACTTGCACTACGCCATTTTCTGAGGTGAGAGTTTCCGGGGCGAGGGGGAGGGCGTTCCAGACGTCGGCCTCGTAAAGGGCCATGGTGAAGGTGCGGAGATAGAGGCCGGTTTTTCTAAAGGGCGCGGATCCGCGGGGCCAAAGGAAGACTTCGGGTCGGTTCGAGGGTCGCACTTTTCCGGCGCCTCCGAGTTGGCGGCGTCCGTTATTTTGCCAAAGCCAGTTGCCTGAAGTCTGCAGGATGCCCCCTCCCGAGCCGGGCTCATTATTATTCGATGAGCCCTTGGAGTAGGATCCGGGATGGAGTTCTTCATCGAATTTCCGGGCGATGTCTTCCGCTATTTCCGGAGCGCTGGCGAAGAAGAGGAGGAAGAGGGCTTCAATGACGAGGATCGCGAATCCCATGCTGAGGAAATCGAGCCAGCGTGGAGGACGTTCCGGGGTGGCGATGATCGACTTGGCTGTCGTTCGTTTTCCCCAAACGGCGAGGCCAAGCACGAGGATGAAGACCGCGAGACAGACCCGTAGAATGACGTGCCATCCTTCCGGCGATCCGCGGAGCAGCAGATAGGCGGCTGCTACGGTGAGGATGAGGACGAACGAGCGCACGTCTTAGCCTAGCGGCTATGGTCACCTTTTACAACTTCCCGGGTCCGGTGTTCCAGAGGAGGTGCATTTCCTCGACGGATGGAACGGTGAGCGGGCGCACGATGCGGAAGCCGAGCCAGGGAGTATCAGTGTGATACCAGAGCGACTTGGGTTGCTGCGGGTCGGTCATTTTCCAGGAGGGCTCGGACTGAAGTCGGACCGATGAACGAAGGTCCTGGGGGTCGGCATCCCAATGACCTCCCCGAACGATCCGCGGGTAGCGCTTGGGCGAGAGGGAGAGGGGATTGGTGAAACCGTCTTTTACAGCGGAGTAGTCGCCGATGTGAGCATTGAGGGTCCACTCGGCGGCATTTCCATGCATGTCGTGGAGTCCCCAGGGATTGGGCTTCTTTTGTCCGACGGGATGGTAGGTGAAATCCGAGTTATCGATGAACCAGGCGTAGTCACCGAGCTTGGAGACGTCATCGCCGAAGGAATAAGCGGTGGTCGTTCCGGCGCGGCAGGCGTATTCCCACTCTGCTTCGGTGGGGAGACGATAGTAGTGGCCGGTCTGAGCGCTGAGCCACTCGCAGAACTTCGAGGCGGAGTGCTGGGTGATCGCGATGGCGGGGAAATTTTTGCCGTAACCCACGCTGTCCGCCATGTCGAAGTGCATTGGCATGTAGGGAGGCGTCGGTTGGGAAATGGCGTCGATCGTCGTTGGGGAACTCGCCATGGGTGGTTCGGGTGAGTAAATGTCGCCATCGAGATTGAGCGTGCCGTCCTTATTTCGTGACTGCCCGTTTTCCATGAAGCGTTGGTAGATCGCCCAAGTAATTTCGGTCTTGGCCATCCAGAATGGCTCGATCTTGATCTTGCGTTGCGGGCCTTCGTCAGCGGAGCGGTCGACTTCGCCTGAGGGTGATCCGATCGTGAATTCACCGCCAGGAATGGGCACGAGGTCAAAGGTTGCGTCTCCAGAGAGCGGAGCGGTCTCGGTATAGGGCTCCATTTTAGTAGGTGCCTTTTTATCGAGAAGCGCGTGGATTTTTTTGGTGACCGGAAGGAAGCCGAGATTTCCATCGGGCTGCTCGCCGGGGAGGAGAGTTACCGAGAGTTTTCCTGAACTCGTTGGTTTTGAGGGCTTAGGAGCGTCCGGGAGAGAGACGGGGTAGAGCTTGCGCTCGCAGCAACTGCTGAGGGCGAGCGAGGTAAGGAGGAGGAGTGATCCGCTGCAGTTCATCGTTAAGGGAAAGAAACAGGAAAAAAGAACAGATGACAAGCGACGTTCGGAGTTGACGAATCTGAAAGCGAAGTCAGCATCTTTAGAAGTATATGAAAAACCTCGGATATTGTCTCAGTGCCCTCGCCCTTGGGTGCGCTGCGTCAGCACAAGATAGCCTAGTGCCACTGACGGTGCTAGGAGAACAGGTTGGAGAAGCCCAAGCCCTGAGCGCTACCGATCTTGAACTCTTTCAGACTGAAAAAGTCAGGCAGCTTCTGGGCCTCGTCCCGGGATTCGCCTCAACGGCCGCGGACTCAGCGGGCTTTGGTGATTTTATCGGCGTTCGTGGAACTGGAAACACTGCTTTCTTCGGTCCGGCTGGCGTGGCCATGACGGTCGATGGCGTGCCTTACGGTGATGCTTATACTTACTCGACGAATTTCTTCGAGCTCTCCTCGGCTCAGCTTCATCGTGGTCCTCAAGGGGCTTACTTTGGCAGAAATGGCGCGGGTGGATTGCTTGAGTTTACCACTCCGGGGCCAACCGCAGACCCTTATTATCGTCTCACCACGGAGTATGGCAACTATGACGCCTTCGGTGCACGCATCCTCGCGAGCGGTCCGCTCAGTGAGAAGCTCTCTTATACCTTCCAAGCTTACTACAACGAGCGTGATGGCTACATTGACAACACGTTCCTCGGAACGGATGTCGACAGCCGGGAGCGCTTCGGGGCTCTTGCCAATCTTTACTACCGTCCTTCCGCTGATACCGAAATCCGTTTCCGCGCGATGGTGGAGACGGCCCGTGATGGCGGTCAGCGTATGACGAATTTGCCAGGCCAGGCGGGACCGTTTGGCCTCGGACTCGGACTGCCTCAGGATCCTTTTCAGGTGCAGAGCGATGTTCTTGGAGCGACCGCTCTGGATCGACAGCAGTTCTCATTTCACGTCACCCGAGACCTTGGTTGGGCTACTTTTAAGTCGGTTAGTTCTTATCAAACGTGGAACCTTGGGCCTAATTTTACTGACCTCGATCTCTCGAACTTTGGGATCTCGACTTCGGATATCCAGCAGAATCAAGACTACATGACAAGCCGTTACAGTCTAACGTCTGACCAGACACAGGACCTTCGCTGGCAGCTTGGTCTCTTCCGTTCGAAGACTGAAAGCGATGGCGTCGCCGCACGTTCTTTCCCGGTGCCCTTGCCTCCGACCTTCATGACGACGGGCCCGGACACCCAGACAACCTCCTTCAACTCTGAGCGAGAAATCTACGCCTTCTATGGAAATGTTTCCAAAGATCTCTCTGATCGTCTTACCATCGAGGCGGGTGGCCGGATCGAATATGTTGATACCGAGCTCAGCCGAAGTAAGGGGAGCGCAGTCTACGGACCGCTGGGGAGTTTTTCCGGTCAGACAGATGACTGGTACTTTTCTCCGACTCTTGGTTTGAGTTATAAAGCATCAGAAGATGTCACCTTGTTTGGGCGGACATCCATCGGGATTAAGCCGGCTGGCTTTACTGCTTTCTCCGATAACCCTGCAACTTCCGCCTATGGCGAAGAGACGGCGTGGGAAACAGAAGCGGGAGTGCGCCTCGACCGTCCGGAAGAGAACTGGGACCTTGAACTTCGAGGATACTACAAGCAGATCGACGACTATCAGCTCAATCGTTCGGTCCTCAACTCGACCGACTTCATCATCCTTAATGCGAAAGAAGTTCGCGCAATTGGTGTGGAAGCCGAGGCCAATTGGAAGCCTAGTGATAAGCTTTCCATCGCGGCAAGTGCGGGTTGGAGCCAGGTTGAGTTCGAGAAGTTCAACGATGGAACGACCGACTTCGGTGGAAACCGGGTTCCTTTTGTTCCTGAGTTTTCTGCGGCGCTGGGTTTGCGGTATGACATTGGTAACGGATTCTTCGTTTCCTCCTCCTACCGCTCGATCGGTTCGACGACTTACGAGGAAACTGGAAACGCCAACTTTAAGCAAGCGAGCTACCAGATCCTCGACGCCCAGATCGGCTACGAGGCTGAGAACTGGAGCGCTTCCGTCTTCGGTCACAACCTTCTGGACGAAGATTACTTCAGCTACATCTCTCCCCAGATCGCGGCGGGTTCCCCTGGAACTCCCGCACTTTACGGAGTGCGTGTGAGCGTTGAGTTCTAAGCGAACGAAGCCTTAATATTTGAAAACAGAATTTCGGCGAACGTCTGGAGTTCTGTTTTTTTTTGCCCCTAGACCGGAAACATATCGGTTTGGGCTTGTCAGACAGAGATATTTCTGGCTTTACACCCTCTCCGCGGGTGAACTTTCTTCCGTGAAGATACCGAGGAGCCATGGATGCCGATAATATTATTCCCTTTGAGGCACCCTCAGCACCCCCTCGTCCCAGCGCAGCTACCATGAATAACGATCTCGTCGAACAGGCCTCCGAAATAGTCAGCGATCCCCTCGTTCTGATCAATCTCGTCTCCAAGCGAGTCGATCAACTCAACACGGGTCGTTCTCCTTTGGTGAACGCACTCCCCAGCACTGGTTTTGCTGATATTGCTCTGATGGAAATCATCGAGGGTAAGATCAAGCTTCGCGAGGTCTAGCACCTGGCTGCTTCTTCGAAAGGAGCGCAGTCCTACCTTGATGGCTCAGGATTCCGTCACTAATAAGCGCGCGCGCCGCGATTATACCATCGAGAGCACCCTAGAAGCCGGGCTCATTCTGGTGGGGACCGAGGTGAAGTCGATCCGTGAGGGTAAGGTCAACATTGGCGACGCCTTTGCCAGGATCGAAGGAAACCAAGCCTTTCTCTATGGTTGTGATATCCAACCCTGGCAAACGGCTGGTGAGTGGTTCCAGCATGCCTCCAAGCGTCCGCGCAAGCTTCTCCTTCACAAAAGCGAGATTATCAAGCTGGCGATGGCGACTCAGCAGAAAGGGTTCACCATCATTTGCCTGCGCCTTTATTTCAAAGGACGTCGGGTCAAAGTGGAGCTCGGCCTTGGAAAAGGAAAAGCCCATGGCGATCAACGCCAAGATCTCAAAAAACGCACCGAGCTTCGTGAAGCTCAGCGCGAAGTTGCCAAGTTCAATCGTCGCTAGATTTGTGCTAGCCATGATGTCATGGGAGCGTTCCTTGCACTTATCGTCATCGTTCTTTTCGCTCTTTTGATTGTGCGATTTGGATCGAGTGTGGTGCAGCTCACCGGGATGTCCCAGCCGATAGCGCAGTTCCAGGCGGCTTCGGCCTTGGCGACTTTGCTTGTGACCTTCATGGGAAGTTCGGAGCGCGGGATTAGCTTCACCCTTTTTCTGGCTTGGAGTGGTGGCTTTGACAATCTTCTCGGTCGCGGTCCTTCTGAATCTTAGGGTCGTCAAAGGCCCCGTGGAATCTTTTCAAAAGTGGATGCTCAAGCGTGTAGGTATCGCTCACATCCGGGACTATGACTACCTTCTGAATCTTCGTGATGGCTACGTGGTTTTCGAGAAAGAGATCAGTGAGGATCACCCTTGGCTGGGGAAAACCTTTGCCGAATCGCTGCCTTCCGATGCAAGGATCATGGTGCTAGGAGTTTATCGCGTCGAAGGAGAATTTTTAGGCGCTCCCGACAAGGATAGCAGAGTGGAAGAGGGAGACGTTCTTATGGTTTATGGTCGGGATGAAGACGTGAAGGCTTCCTTCAATCTCAACAAGTCAGATTCGTGAGCTTTTTGCTGGGACTCGAATTTGTGGCGGTTGTGGTTTCTGCGATCTATGGGATTCTCCTCGCCGTGCGGCAGGGGATGAATTTCGTGGGCGTCTTCGCGGTGGCCCACGTGGCTTCTTTTGGCGGAGGAACCTTGCGTGATTTGTTTCTAGATCGAACGCCTCTTTTCTGGGTTGGCCAACCCGCACGATGTCGTGGTGGTTTTCGTCTTCACTTTGGCTTCCGGGTTCATTCTTCGATTGCTCCCCCGGATTCGCCCTCTGTTGCCGCTACCTGATGCTATTGGAATGGCGCTCTTCACCATCGTGGGGACACAGCTCGCGCTCGATGAAGGGACCAATTGGTATATCGCAGCGCTCTTCGGAGTGATTACCGGAACCTTTGGTGGTGTCCTCGAAGAGATTGTCTGCAATGAGGTTCCCACTCTTTTCAAGCCCGCACCGCTTTGCGCCACTTGCAATCTTACCGGCGCGCTCGTTTATCTGGGAGGGATGGAGTTGGGAGTGGCAAAGCCTGTGCTGATGGCGTTCGCGCTGCTGGTGATGGTAGTTTTCCGGCTCTCGGCTCTCCGATGGAATCTCGTTCTTCCGGCGCTTCATTGATGAGCTACCGTACGGTTTTTAAGGCTTCTTCGGTGAGCCATTGATGGATGAGATCATCGCTTCGGGTGATGTTTCCGGTGACCCTATACTTCGACTTCCGTAGGGAGTGGGCATTCTCCTGATCTTGATCTACCACTTGTTGGGCGTTGCCGCCATCGGAATGAATAAAGCGAATTTCTCCATCTTTTTGCACCACGATAAAGGCGACATGGCGGTCGAGTCCGACGATTCGGATGCCCGGCCCACGGGCCTTCATTTTCTCTAAAAAGCGATCATAGTTCATTCCGGCTTCGATATGCATCTGGGAGCGCGGAAGGAAGGTGGCGATGATATTTTGAGAGGGTTGCTGGGCCAAGCGGATACGCTCCAGTCTGAATCCTGCATCCCGTAAGACGGTGGAGACGAAATAGCCGCAGGCAATTTTCCCCTCTCCTGGGACTTGTGAAGTGCCATTGAAATCCCAAGTGGTGCCCAGCCAGCAGCGCATCAGTTCCGGGAGATTATTTTCCAGAGTTTCCTTGGCATCGGTTTGGACGGCGAGGATCTCTCCGGCGGTGCGTGCGGCATTGTAGCGACGAGCGAGGCCTGAACGTTTGAGCTCGAGCTCCTGTTTGAGTTCTTCGTAGCGTTCTGGATCCGGCACAGCTTGTGTTTTCCCTGCCTGCTGCTCCTGAACTTTTTTGTAGAGGCCTTCGATCTGGTCGCGATATTTCCATCCTCCGTAGGCCAGGGCCCCGAAGATGAGGAAGAGGAAAAAGCGCTTCATCTTTTTAAATGACGACAGAGATGGGAGCAATTTTCCAGCAGAGGGTGATTTTTCTCGTTAGCGAGAGTTGGGGACAAGTGACTAACTTAACCGTTTTGCTGACCTTCCTCGATCTTTTGGAGAATAAATGCCTTTGCATCAGCGGCATTAGAATCTTCAGGATGGTCGATGAGGACCTTTTCGAAGCATTGCAGCGCTTTATCAAGTCGTCCGATCTCCGCAAGAATCATGCCGCGCTCGTAGGCGGCAAGGACGAGGTTGGGGTCCAGTTCGGTTGCGGCGGTGAGAGCCTCGAGGGATTCTTCGTTCTTTCCACTCAGACGTAAAATGCGGCCCTTGGTATACTGGGCAAAGGGATCATCGGGAGCGAGTTCCACGGCCTTGGATGCCGCTTCTAGCGCGTCGTCGGCATACTTCTCTTCCATCAACGCAAGGGCGTAGCTGGTGTAAATTTCCGCCCGGGTTTGGTCGATCTCCAGGGCGTCCTCGTAGTGCGTGATGGCGATTCCCATCTTGCCCTGACCGGCGGCATCGGCGGCTTTCATGAGGAGCTCATCAATTTTGCTGAGGCCAAACTCTTTGACCTTCACGAGCGCCTTTTCAGCTTTTTCGGTCTGTCCCAGGGCATTGAGAATGACGGCGTAAAGCTGCCAGGTTTGTGCATCATCGGGAGACTCTGTGAGGGAGACCTCGACAGATTTGAGGGCAAGGGGAAGGTCGCCTGACTGAACGGCGTCGACGGCAGCGTTGTAGAATTCAATACTTGGTTTGGCCATTTGTCTCGTGTTTTAGAGAGGCTGTAGGAATGAAAGGCAGGCAGCAAGTGAATCGTGAATTAAGGATCAAAAAAAGGCGGAGCACCCTAAGTGCACCGCCTTTTGCAAAAGAATTTTCGGGGAAAGACTAGTAGCGACCACCACCACCGCCGCGTTCTTCGCGTGGCTTGGCTTCGTTCACTTTCAGATTACGACCTGCGAGCTCAATGCCGTCAGAGCCTTTAATCGCGTCTTCCATAGCTGACTTCGAGTCCATCGTCACGAAGGCAAAGCCACGTGGACGACCGGTCTCACGGTCTTCTGGAAGGTGAACGTCAGTCACTGAACCATATTGAGAGAAGTGGGACTCAAGGTCCTGCTTTGTCGAATCAAACGACAGATTACCTACATACATTTTCATGATACAAAATGACTCGTGCTTTAAGAAATTCAGCCTTTTGGCATGAACATGGCACAGGCCAGACAGATCCCTTAGCCGAAGGTGACTCTGAAAACCACATTTTTTTTAATAAAAAGAAGATTTTCACTCCATTTCGCTTTGATTCGACGGGTTGAGGAAGCCAAGAATCAACTTGTGAGGGGAGAGGAAAGTGTGGTCGGAGTCGCCTGTCGACTCGGGTTTTCGTCGAGCTAATATTTCGCAACCGTTTTCAAACGGGTCATCGGGCAAAGTCCCCGGCAGCTTCTTCAGGAGTGCCAAGCGAGATAAAAAAGATTCATTTGATGGCAATAAAATAGGTAACTCGTCGTTAGTGCTTCTTGAACCTCTGTGGATGATTCTCTTTTAATCCGAAAATTCTGTAGTGATGGCGATGGCGAAGCTGCCGCCGAGCTGCTGGGGAAATACGAGAGGGCCCTCTACCAATTTATTTGGCAAATGCTACACCACTCACAAGACTGCGAAGACGCGATGCAGGAGACTTTTTCCAAGGCTCTGTGTGCGCTGCCGCGCTATCGGGAGGAGAATCATTTTAAGAGTTGGCTCTTTCGCATCGGTCGAAACGAAGCGATTAGCGTCATTCGTCGTCGCCGTCGGACCGTGATTGTTGAATCGCCTGAGGAGCGTCCCGAAGCTGATCCGTTGATCGATAGCCAACCCGCAGTGAGTGAAGTGATGGAGCAGAGGGAGCGCCTGCAGGCTCTTGATCAGGCGATCTCCCAGCTGCCGGAGAAAGAAAGAGAAGTGGTAGCGATGCGAACTCAGGGAGAGCTTCCGTTTAAGGAAATCGCAGAGATTGTTGGGGCCCCGATTGGGACCGTATTGGCGAGGATGCACGCTGCAAAAAAGCGGCTGAAGTCGCTGCTTAATACCGAATTAGGTAGGTGAAATGATGAACCAAAAGACGCGAGACGAGATTCTTCTTTATTGGAGTGGAGAGGCCGACGCTGCTCAAGAGGCAAGGGTTCAGGTTCTGTTGAAAAGCGACCCCGAAGCTCGAGTTTATTTTGACGAGCTTTGTCAATTCGATGTTCTGCGTGAGCGCCTAGCTTCGTCTCCATCAATGCCTTCTTCGGGTTCATTTGCCGAGCATGCTGTTTGCGAGATGTTGGCCGAACGGAGTGGTTGGCGTGGCATCGGGCCGTGGGTTTCTGTGGCTGCGGTCGTGATCGTGATTCTTGCGGCAGCCAATAGGATGTGGCCCTCGAATGAGGAACGAAAGGAGACAGTGGTGCGGGAAGGAACCCAAGAGGAGGGCCTTGTTCTACCTAGAGCGATGGAAAGGCCAAGGCTCTCGCAAAGGCTTTTTGTACGTGAACGGCATACTGCCCGTTTACCGAAAATATTAATCGCCCGAGAGAGGGCTCGTAAACTTAGAATTCGATTAGAAAAATTCCCCCAATGATGATCATGAAAATCCATAGTAACTTCCTCCTCCTTTCATCTGCCGTTATTTTTCTTGGCTTTCATCAATTGGTTCTCGCTGATGAAGAGGGACGTCCTGGAACCGAAGATGTCCTGGGGTTTCTGAACGATGAAATGCCTGAATCCCTGCGATTTCTTGAGCGCGTTCGTGAAGAAGATGGCGATGAGGGGTATGAGGAGGTCCTTGAGGAAGCGCGAGACCTTCTCGCGGAGTTTCTCGAAATCAGACAAGAGAAGGGAGAGAAGGCTGCTGAACGTTTTCTAGATTTTGAAAGAAGCCGGATTCGCTTGCAGGCTCTTTTGGAAGAGTGGCACGAAGCGGATGAGGAGGATGAGAAACGAGAACTCCGCAATCAAATTGCAGAGATCGTCGGCAAACAAATTGATCGCGAGATGGAGGAAGGGCAGCAGGAATTGGATAAACTGAAGGAGGAAGTCAGGGAGATCGAAGAGGAGCTCGCTGAATTGGAGGAAAGACGAAGTGAGATTATTGAGGCGGAATTAGAAGAGATCTTACCGGGGGGAAGAGACAGAGAGGATGAAGGCGAAAACCCTAAGGAGGAGCGAGTTCGGGGAAATGACGGGAGCGATCGTTTTGTGATTAAGCAGACTTGGTTGCAGGAAAAAAACTACGCTCGGCCCTACTGGGTGAATGTTCCTGAGCGCGAAGACGAAGAGGCTCTTCCCGTAATTATTTTTCTTCATGGGAATGGTGGCAATGCAAAGGGTCTGGAAAAAATGGTTCTCAATCGCTATCGCAATCTTGCCCGCCGGTTCATTACCGTTTTTCCCGAAGGTTATAAGGAGAGCTGGAACATCGTTTCGGAGCGGTCCAAGGCGGATGATCGGGCCTTTATTGAGTCCATTATTCGTGAGCTTTCGAAGCGTGATGACGTGAAGAAAAATGGATTCTCCATCATGGGCATCTCGAATGGAGCGGCGCTGGTGAATCAAATCGCGATTGAGACTAGGCTCCCGAATATCAAGAACTACATCAGTGCGGTCAGCCCTTTGAACGGGTTTCAGCACGACGGGAAAAATTTCAAGTCGAGAGGAGAAGAAAACAATTACGAGGTGATTGCCAAGCCCCTCTCGGGAGTGCGATTGCTGAATATCTCTGGAACCGACGATTCGCTTGTTCCTTATCGTGGGGGTCCCTCCAAAGCTATTCCGGCCAAAGGAGGAAAGCTCCCTTTTGTGGATGCCGAAGAGTCGATTTTCCTGTGGGCGAAGACAATGGGTTACCAAGGAAAGAAGCTTGGGAATGCTAGTAAGGTTGATGGGGAAATCGAGGTCTTTTCCTACCTCGATGGAGACATCGTTCATTTTAAGGTGAACGAGCATGGCCACAATGCGACCCAGGCCCTTCGGGAAGAGTTGCTTCTGGAGTTTTTGCGAGACTAATTACGATCACTTTCTTCAAGCACGACTGAAGCAAACGAGAAACCAACCAACGATAATGAATAAACGAACGTCAAAAATGATCTGTGGCTCCTTTTCACCTGTTTTTATAATGATGCTTTTTAGCGCCGCCATTGCCCGGTCGGAGGTGATCAGTTTTAACTTTCATGCCACCAGCGTGAACAACCAGCGGGTCTTTGGAGAATTTGGGGTGGAGCCAGTCGACAACTGGATCAACAGCAGTGAGGATATGGTGTCGGACCTCCAGAATTCCGAAGGGAATGCCACAACAGTCGACATGACCCGATCAGGCGGAGCGAGATCCGGATCTTTTTCTGGAGCACCCCTCAATGGAAGTCCGATGAAAGCGGGACTACAATTTTTTGCAGCCAGCTCTCCGCCGTTTACGCTGAGTCAAATTCCCTACGCGAACTACAAAATCATTGTCTACCTTACAGGTTTTAATGGGAATAATGCCTCTTTCGTTTCTGACGGAAATTCGACTTACTACTGGGATCCGAAGGCATTCAGCTCGATTCTCACCGAGACAATACAGACAACTTATGAGGAAGGCACTGATGCCGTGAAATCAAACTACGCGGTATTCGGCTCTGATACTGCTCCGCTCACCGACAGTTCCATCACAATTAGCTTTGGGCTCGCGCCAGGTGCGAGTGGCGGCGGTGGAATCGGCGGTTTCCAAATCGTTTCACTCCCTGATCCTCCTACGACAGTGAAGCCAGAAGTCAAGGTGGTCTCCTACGACTCCGTTTCCTCGTTACTGATCCTTACTTGGAGCTCTGATCCAGGTCAGACTTATGCCATCAAGGCGTCGACTGATCTGAGTAATTGGGAACTCGAAGTGGCTACGAGCATCGAAGCTAGCGAGGATAGCGACACAACCACAGAGGAGATTGATCTTTCCGGAGTACCGGAGCTCGGAGACCAAAAAAAGATCTACTTTCGGGTAGAAAAACTCTAAAAGAAAAGAGATGCGCAAGCGATTCAGAAAGGCAAAGAGTGTCATCGCCATCGCGATCGTTGCTCTTTCTTGGTGTCAATCTGTCCAGGCTGAGCCGATTGATGAGGAAACGATGCTCTTTCTGAAAAGTCGGGCTCCCGGCCTGCTCGAACTGATTGAGCGGCATAAGGAAGAGGGCGGAGATGAGTTAGAGGATGCGCAGGAACGCGGTATCGAGTTGCGTGAAATGTTTCACGAAGAAAAAAAAGAGCATGGCGAGGAATGGGCCGGACTTCTCGTAGGAATGGAGAATGTCGAGGTAGAGATCGAGATCCTCGCCTGGCGATTTGAGGAAGAGGAGATCGGCGAAGATGAGGGGGAGAATACTTTGCTTCGTTTGCTGAAAAAGCAAATCGAGTTGCAAAACAAAATGGACCGCATGGAGATGAAACTTTTTCCTGAGGCGGCCGACGAAATAGAGGAAGAGTTAGAGTGGCGCCTCAAGAATCCAGAGGTGGCCCTGCGTGAGCGATTTGAAGAGACCTTGAGGGATTTTGGTTTCGTCGATGAGGAGGACGAGGAAGAAGAGATGGAAGCTGAGGAGATTTCTGGGCCGGTTTACACACCTGCTCCCAATGGCGGAACCGGGGAGAAGAGTGAGCTTCAAGGGATTACCTTCAATTTTGAAAAAGAAGTTCTCCCGATGCTCGAGACCTACTGTTTTGACTGTCACGATAGCGCGACTGCGAAGGGCGATATCGATTTGGAATCGGCGCTGGCGCAAAAACCATTGGTTCGGAATCGGCTCCTTTGGGAAAACGTTGCGGAGCGCGTGAAGATGGGCGACATGCCTCCCAAGAAGAAGTTACAACCGGTTGATACCGATCGTTTAAAATTACGGGCGTGGCTGGCTGCTGAGATCGAGGGTTTCGATTACGCAAAGGTGCGTAATCCTGGCTATGTCCCGGCCCGGCGTCTTACGAGGGAGGAATACAATCGGACCATTCGTGATCTCGTTGGGCTCGATCTGCGTCCAGCCGATGATTTTCCGATGGATTTCAGCGGGACCAGTGGATTTTCGAACAGCGCCAATACTCTCTTTCTTCAGACCGCGCATCTTGATCGCTATTTCACCTCCGCCGAAGGAGTTATTGACGAAGTAAGAGCGGATGAAAAGGCGTGGAAGAAGTTGGTGGGGAATCCTCAAGATGCGGCGGCTGCGATTATGAGGATGATGCGCCGAGCTTATCGTCGACCACCAAGTCATGCTGAAACCAAAGAGATCATCGCGCGTTATGAGAGGGAGTTAGAAGAGAAAAAGCCTCGGGACGAGGCCTTGGCGAGTGCCTTTAAGGCGATTCTGGTTTCACCGAATTTTTTGCTGCGGGTCGAGAACTCGGTGGAGACTACCAAAGATCAAGTGGTGAACGATTTCGACCTGGCGACCCGTCTCTCCTATTTTCTGTGGGCTTCGACACCGGATGATGAACTTCTCGCTGCTGCGGCAGCCGGGAAACTGTCCGATTCTGCAGATCGTCAGGCTCAGGTGAAGCGAATGCTTGCTGACCCTCGTAGTCTCTCGCTGGGAGAAATCTTCGCCGCGGAATGGCTGAGCACTGACGATGTCGGCCCGCGTATTCGCAAGGATCCGATCGATAATCCTTGGTGCACCGAAAGTTTGATGGTGGCAATGCGTGCTGAGACAGCATACTTCATGCATTCGCTGGTGCTGGACAATGCTCCGGTGGCGCGATTGATCGATGCTGACTATACCTTTCTGAATGCTGAGTTGGCCCGGCACTATCGCATTGAAGGGGTCGAAGGGGCGGGGATGCGCAGAGTGGCTTTGGAGACCAAGCAACGTGGTGGTATCTTCGGACATGCCAGTGTGCTGGCAACTACCTCTTTCCCTGATCGCACCAGTCCAGTGGTCCGCGGGAAGTGGATTCTCGATACTCTTTTAGGAACACCACCGCCACCGCCGCCACCCGACGTTCCTGAAATTGATGTTGAAGGCCGTGGTCGAAGGGCCGCAACAAGCTTGCGTCGTAAACTTGAAGCCCATCGTGAATCAGCTCGATGTGCCGGGTGCCATTCCCAAATGGATCCACTCGGATTTGCGCTTGAAAGCTACGCGGAATTTGGGCAATGGCGTGGCGGGATCGATGATCGCGGGACTTTACCAAGTGGCGCAAAATTTCGAGGGCCGGCCGGACTCAAGCTGGCTTTGATCGATGAGCGTCTTGATGACCTTGGAGCGCAGGTCGTTCGAAAGATGCTGGCCTACGCGTTGGGTCGACAGCTGGAGTTTTACGATGAAGCCATAGTGAAAGAAATTGCGGAGAAACTGAAACCGACCGGATATCGCTTCGGTGATTTGGTGCTCGCTATCACCGCGAGTGATCCTTTTAAGATGAAACGCCTACCTCCCGCGTCCGTGGGGAAATCCAATGAAGAGTAATCCAAACCGCCGCGCATTTTTGAGAGGAATGGGAGCCTGTCTCTCACTTCCCACCATGGAGAGTTTCGGTGCCCCGATTGCTAACCCTACCAAGTCTGGGGTGCCGCCACATCTTGCTTACCTTTACTTCCCGAATGGCACCGCCGATGGGACATGGGAGCCGGAGAGAGTCGGGCCCACTGGCGAGTTGCAGAAACTCAATCGCTGGATGGCGCCGCTGGAGCACTTTAAATCGGACCTCATCATTACTAAAAATCTGTGGACCCCTCGAGGCAATGGCCACGGAGCTGGCACGGCTACCTGGCTGACCGGTGGTTCGTATGATCATCGTAAAAACGACGTTGGAGCGCCTTCGGTAGATCAGATTGTGGCTCGTCATCTCAGTGAGTCGACGCCCTTGCCTTCTCTGGAGCTGAGCACTGCGGGTGAGGGGAGTTTCTCGGGCAGTCTGCCGCGGAATTGTTTGTCCTGGACCCGACGTGATATTCCGGCCGCACGCGAGACCATGCCGCGCGCTGTGTTTGATAAACTATTCCGCCGCGCGAGCGAGGGCTTCGTTGATCGCAGTGTGCTTGATCTCGTGCTCGAGCAATCTAAGTCGCTCAAACGGCGGGCCAGTCTGGCGGACAGTCGCAAGATTGACGAATATTTTGATGCCGTGCGCGCAGTCGAGAGGCGTCTCGATTTCGCGGAGGAACAGACGCAGCGTATCGCGGCCGATAAGGCACTCACGGATACCCTCACGCGACCCGCGGCTGGCATCCCCGCTGACCACCAAGAATATGTGCGCCAGATGCTTGAGTTGATGGCCTTATCCTTCTGGTCCGGTGCGACCCGTGTCTCGACCTTCATGCTCGATCACGGACAGAGCAATCGCTACTTCGATTTCGTTCCCGGCGTCAAAGGTACTTGGCACGCTCTTTCCCACTGGAAGGATGCAAGCGGCCGCACCGAAGACGACGACGGAAAGACCAAGTGGGATAATACCAAGTCTAAGGGCGAGATGTATAATTCCGTCACTCGTTGGCATCACTCGCAACTTGCGTATTTTCTCGGGCGGATGAAGGAGCTCAAGAACGCCGATGGTAACAGTGCTCTCGATAGCTCAATGATCGTCTACGGATCGAGCATCGCCGACGGCCACGCCCATGAGGAAAAGAACCTCCCCATCCTCCTTGCCGGTGGCGGTGGGGGAACCCTCAAGACAGGACATTACTTGGCCCCGCGCCGCTCGACGTCCATGTCCCAACTTCATCTCGCCCTACTGCAGCGCATGGGTGTCCCGTTGGAAAAATTCGGAGAGACAAGAACGCCACTTGCCGGGCTCTTAAGGTAGATATGTATTCAAATCCAATTGCGTAAGAGGCTTTTTCCGCGTTGAGCTGGAAATCCTTAGATTGGATATCACTATCTTAACTACCAGCAGATATTGGGGAATATTCCCTAACTTGGAAACTTCTAAGGAAGATGAAGATCACAATGATCATGCTCGCACTCACTGCTGCCCTTGAATTGTCGCAGGAGACGAAACCCAACTCAGAACCTAAGAAAACAGGTGATCAAATCATCAAGTCTGGCGTCTGGAATTCTCATCACAGAGGGCTCAAATTATGGAGCGCGCGCTACTAGTCTTTGATCACGAACGGGACGCGGATTAATCGATGCCCGGGCACAACCCAGGTCTCTGTCATCCCACTAATCTCTTCGAAAAGCCGTGCCACACTATTGCCAGCCAGATCTTCTAAAATCGCTTCCATAACAATCTCATAGCTCCCCGCCCCCCAAACCATTTTAGGCTTCCAATGCCACTCCTTCTCACCTTTTCCGACTGCGCTCTCACCGGCAAGCGACTGCCCGTTCGCGTGGTAAACTTTGAGCACCCGCTCCAGGAGTCCATGGTCAAGGGCTTCGCGAAAATTCAAGCGCACTCCCTCCCGCGAACCAAGCGCAGGCGGCTCGATCGTCCAACCCTTCGGCTCTGGCTGGGCATAGTCAGCCGGGCCAGCGCGGAATTTTTTCGAGAACCCGCTCGCCATTGACCGTCCTTTGGCATCACGCCACGCCGCATTGATGCGTAATTCATAGTCTTCCCCGGCTACGAGCGCGCGCCCTTCCTCCTCATGCGGCCTCAAGCCCCGCTTCACGCGGCCCGGATCAAAAAACAAAGTGAGCCGTCGCCCTTCGGGATCCCAAAGTTCCTCTGCTAATTCCAAAAACGGCAGCGCAACAACTTTCCCTCCTCGCCCGATAAGGTGGACGTTCTGGGACACTTCACCAAGCGCCATCGGCTCGGTAAAATGTAGGTAGAACTTCAGCAAGTTTTCAGGCAAGATTCCCGCACTTGGAAACACCGCCGCGACACGGGCCACCGGGGTCTTATCAGACTCAGGGATCGCAAAAATCCGATGAGCCTCTCCGACTGAAACCCGATAACGGACGCCCGGCGTGAGCGGAAATTGAGGACTAAAAAGGAGCCCTCGTTCAATCAGAGACACCTCGCCAGCCATCGCCGGAAGATCTCCGTCACCGTCCACATGGACGAGCAATTTCTCCGGATCAGAGGCACCCGCCGCCACGAATGAACGCCCGTCTTTGGAGAGAGAGAAAGAGACCTCCGCAAGCGCGCTCACACCGAGCAAACACACGAAGGCCCAAATACGAACAAGGATGCTCATTATGGCAGGACCACCTGCTCCAGAGATTGTCCCGCGTCACCTTTACGAATGATGGCAGCGTGCTTGTCATCGATCTTGGCGAGTTGCACCACGCCCTTCCATGATTCGATTGTCTCGAAGGACAGCCCGGAAACTCCCGCAACGCGCCGGGTGATCGCATCGATTGTCCCGATATCTTTGGTCGAAACCTTCATCACTCCACGCGAGCTATTGGCCATCAGGATGAAGCCTTCGCCACCCTTCTCATAGCCGAACATGTCTAGCGGTCGGTTGCGATTGCCCAACTCTGCTACCGTGCGACCCTTCACCTTTTGATTTGGCTTCAATTTAGCCAGCGGAATGCACACCAGCGGCGTGCAGGTATAGGAAGCAATAATGTTTGGCTCGCCAGCAATGTCCAAGGGCATGAAAGTCCGGATCGGGGAGTGGGTTTCTTCCTTTCCATGTGCCCCGTGATAAATCTCCAGGCTCGTCGTGCCAACGCTGCCGGTAAAGGGGTAAGCGGTCACGCGCATGGTCGAGGCAAATTCTTCATTCGAAAGACCAGCGATGGCCAATTGACCATCGAGCCAGGCTAGATCGGTGATCGATTCCATCCGCTTATTCGCCTTTCTGCGCCCCTGCCCGGTGACTTTGTCCTCGGGCGCATTCGTGAACGAGACACTCGTCGATTTCGTTTTTGCCAAATCGACAACACTCAGCTTGCCTCCGTTCGCCCTCACCAGCACCGGAGTCGCATCGGCACCAAGCCCCCTTGAGATAGAAAGATAACCAACACCACTCTTCGGATCAACAGCAAGGTCATTGACCTTAATCTGATCCGCCTTGGTCCCGAGCAAAGCCGCAATTTTTTCGCCCAGTTTTTCAATCTTGAGCGCCTTGCCCTGCTGCTCGCCCCCACCAACCTCAAGAGCAAACACGGCGGCCCCTTTCGCATCGGCTGCGAAAAGAATACCATCGTCTCCGAACTCTAGGGCGCCCAGTGATTGCGGTTGCTTGGATTCCGCCGAAGCTGTGCTTGCAAGGAGAGGTGTCAAAACAAGAGAGCAGAGAAGTCGTTTCATAGGACGTATTTAACCACAATCGTTTCTGAAAGTTGCGAGCCAAATCAAATTTCGCGTTCTTTCTGACGTTGTCCCAGAAAACCGGATGTCTCAAAATTTGACAATTTTCACTTTCGGGAAATTGCTACCATTCATACTTGCTGGGTCGAGATATCTGAAGTGCGCCCTCTCCCAGTCTAAATCTGATTTGTATTGAATGGCGCAAAATAAAACTGCGTCATTTAATGGATAATGCTCCAAACTGATCATATTTTCTGCTTCAAAAGCACATGAATTGTTTTCGTATAGAGTGCTTGGGTTGCATTCTAGCTTTGCTAGTTTTACCAAGCGCCACCCTGCCAGCTCGGGCAAGCCTCACCCTCTACGATCAAGCGATCACCGCGGATGAAGCCGGAGTTGGATCAATTCCAACTGCCAAATTAGTTTCTGCCGTCACTCTCGATGGATCCAATAGCAGCTCCTTTAACTTTGGAACAGTTTCGGGAGCATCGACATGCGAATTCATTGTCGAAGGGAACCCTACGACCGGCGGTCGGGATGGCTTTCTCGCTGTCGGTTCCAATTCCTCCAGCAGTTTGCGCTACGAACAGTGGGACGACAGCGGGCAGTTAGGATTCACACAGAGCGGAGTCGCCGACTATAGTTTCAGCCCTCTTGTCCTTTCTCCAACCGAAGCAACCCACGTTGCCTATGTGTGGGACGGAGATGGAAGAATGGACCTCTATCTTGACGGAACCCAAGTTGGACAAAACACCGGCGTTGCCAGCTCTTTCGGCATGCCGAGAGGGGCGGGGTCTCTAGGAAACAACGCAGGAGGAACCGAAGGAATGGTCGGCACGATTCACCGGGTGACCGTTTACAATCAAGCTCTTTCCAGCGACGACATCTTGCGGCATTCCAATGCCTACAACGAAGTTCTGGAGCCACCGGTGATCGAAAGCTTCACGGCATCGCCCGAGGCCTTTCTTTCCCCGGGGAATTCCACCCTGAACTGGACCGTCACCGGAGCTGATTCGGTCTCGATCAATGGTACGGATGTCACAGCGCAAAATCAATTCATCGTTTCTCCGGCTTCTACAACCGACTTCATCCTAACAGCCACAAACGATGATGGTCCCGTCACGCAAGATGTCACCGTGACGGTAAACCCGGCACCTCTCATTACTTCTTTCACTTCCGACCGGAGCACCATTAACACTGGGGAAAGCGTCAGGATTTCATGGTCTACTGACTTCGCCACCACCTGGTCTATCAGTCCGGCTCCCGGAGATGTCACGGGGCAAACCACAAACGGCAACGGTTCGCTCAGCGTTTATCCCGGAGACCCCACCACTTATACTCTGACCGCAGGAAGTGCCTTTGGTTCGGAGACTTCCGAGATCACCGTGAACGTCGCGATGGTTGCCAATCATCCTGTCATTTCAGAGTTCATGGCTGACAGTAAATCCGGCCTAATGGACGCCGACGGAGATTTCTCGGACTGGATTGAGATCTTCAACCCAACGGAATTCACCGTGGATCTGGGGTCATTTTTCCTGACAGACGATGCCACAGATCTGAGCAAGTGGCCTTTCGAACCACTAACCTTAGAACCAGGCGAGAGAGCGATCGTCTTTGCCTCCGGTAAAGGTGTGAACGGACCAGCCGGGGAAATTCACACCAACTTTAAATTGAGCGCAGGGGGAGAATATCTCGCGCTCATTACCGACGGAGGAAGCACAATTGTGCAGGAGTTTGCACCGACCTACCCTGCTTTGGATACTGATGTTTCTTACGGGATCCTCGCGGGAGATTTATCGACTGCCCGGGTGCTTGGGAGCTCTACTCCCGGCCAATTCAATGACGCCTCAATGCCCGCACCATCGGAGGTAACGTTCTCGCATGGCAGTCAGACCTTCACCGGAATATTGAGCGTTACCTTGGCCGCCGAATCTTCCGGAGTGGTGATTTATTACACGACTGATGGCAGCACTCCATCCGCTGGAAGCAGCACCCTTTACTCCTCACCAGTCGACATTAACACAACGACTTACTTGCGCGCCATCGCAGTTCGGGAAGGCGTCAATGGTGCAGTCACAGGAGAGAGCTACATCCGACTTGCGGCCGATCTGGCGAACTACGAATCTGATCTTCCCCTCATGGTGATCGATAACTTTGGGGCCGGACAGGTGCCCGCAAAAGGATGGAGCGGAACCGGCTCCGGGGTTCAACAAGTGGCACGCCAAAGCGCGGTCTGGGCCACTTTCAATCGCAACGAAACGACAGGAATAGCAGCCTTAGCCGATAGCCCGCAAATGATCAGCCGCACTGGAATCAGAGGTCGTGGAGCCTTCTCCAGCACCTGGTCACAGAAGCCCTTTAGTGTGGAAGTCTGGGACGAGACCCAAAACGAAAAAGAGATCGAAGTCCTCGGCATGCCGGCCCACTCCGACTGGGTCCTCTACTACCCGGATACCGACGATAACAAAGATCCCTCCATGATGTTCAACACCTTCATGTATGACTTGAGCAACAACATGGGGCGCTATGCCACCCGGATCCGATGGGTCGAGGCCTTCGTCAATACCAATGGCGGTGACCTCACGCTGGCTGATCGACGCGGTGTCTATGCCATCTTTGAAAAAGTCTCCCGTGGTGATGGGCGACTTGAATTCGACAAGCTGAGTGAAGATGGAACCTCTGGCGGTTGGCTGCTGGGCCTCAATCGTATGGACTCTGTTCCTCTTGGCGGATTCCCCGCTGAAAATGGCGCGACCCGCCCTCAATTATTCCACACCCGGGGACCAAATCGAGTCTCCGAAACGTCACCCAACAATGCCGGCGGAGGCGATGACATTCCGAGACAAAGCAACGGTTTTCTAAATTTTGACAATCCCAACGGCTACCGAATCACTCCGACTCAGCGGTCTGCCATTGAAGATTGGTTTGCTACGTTTGAAGACGTTCTTTACGACGACGCTCAATGGTTGGACCCGGTCGATGGCTACCAGAAGTATCTCGATGCTGAAGATTTCGTGGAATACTTCATCTTCAATAACCTGAGCCGGAATGGCGATGGCATGTTGATCAGCATGTTCCCCTGGAAGGGTGACGATGACAAACTACGGATGGGTCCAGCCTGGGATTACAACTGGAGCAGCTACTACATCGGTGGCGGCCCAACCGGGACCTTCCGGCATCGCGGCAACCGTCTGTGGTATGACCGCCTTTTCGACGATCCTGACTTCGAGCAACTCTACGTTGACCGCTGGTTTCATCATCGTGATCGTGCCATGAGCAATGCCGGGATACAGGGCGTCGTCGATGGGCAAGCTGCCGAAATCGGAGCGACAAGAGCGATCCGCCAAGGATACTCCAGCGAAGCAGATTGGATGGGTGAACTGACAACGATGAAAAATTGGCTCACCACTCGGGCCGATTGGTATGACGATCAATTCACCCCTCGCCCCGTCTACAATCAAACTGGCGGCGAAGTGTCCGGTGGCTTTGTCGTCGCCTTTTCGCCTCCGCCTGGAATGATCTACTTCACCACAGATGGTAGCGATCCCCGGGCTCCTGGAGGAAGCCTCTCTCCCACCGCCCAACAATTCGACGGCGGAGTTCTTCTCACAAAAGTGGTGAGAGAAGGGGATGCGGTGAGAGTCATCATCCCAAGCGCAACCACTCCTACTTCCGGTCTCAGTTGGACCGTGGCTGGATTCAACGATTCAACGTGGATGTCGGGAGCTACCGGAGTGGGATACGATCGGGTTTCCACCTACGATTCACACCTCAGTCTCGATCTGGACGACACGATGGATGGCGAAAATACCTCGGCTTATCTCAGGCTCGAATTCAATCTCGACGATGCCTCAGTCTACGATGTTATGAGATTGAAAATGAAATATGACGACGGGTTCATCGCTTATCTCAATGGAGTTCCCATCGCTCAGGAAAATGCTCCCGGCAACCCAGTTTGGAATTCAGTTGCGACTGCCAGACATACCGACGGAGAAGCCGTCAACTTTGTTACATTTGAGGTCAACGGTCAGGTTGGAAATCTCGTCGATGGAACAAATGTTCTCGCCGTCCACGGTTTGAATGACGGTATCGGAAGCTCCGATTTCCTCATCACTCCGGAACTTGAAGTGGGACAGTCAGCAGTCTCCGATGGACTCACTCTCACCGAATCAACGCTCATCACGGCTCGCACTCTCGATGGTTCAGATTGGAGCGCTCCGGCCGAGGCATACTTTCTCGTTGATACCGTTCCGGCCAACGCAAGTAACCTGGTGATCTCTGAGCTTCACTACCGTCCCGCCGATGTGGATGCCTCTGAAATGACAGCTGGATTCACGGATCGGGACGACTTTGAATTCCTCGAGCTCATGAACAGCGGAACCCAAACAATTGATCTCAGTGGTGTCAAATTCATCACTGGAATTACCTTCGATTTTGCCACCGCCGGACTGAGAACACTTGAGCCCGGGGTCCGCCTTTTGATCGTGAATGATCTCGCAGCATTCCAACAACGATACGGAATGGCCTTCTCAAATCAAATTGCGGGCGAATACACGGGGAACCTCAGTAACGACGGTGAACTGATCACTATGGTCGATGCATCGGGCACCACCACTCATTCATTCACTTACAATGATCAATTGCCTTGGCCGGAAGGACCGGATGGCGATGGCTTCACTCTCGTTCTGATCGATCCATCTCAGCAGCCTGTTCTAGACCACGCGGCCCCCGCGAGCTGGCATGCCAGCGGGACAGTGGGTGGCTCACCAGGTGAGTCCAATAGTAGTAACTATGAGTCTTGGAGAATCGCCAACGGACTCCCGATCCCCGAAATTGATCCTGATCCGGACAAAGACGAGCGCGACAACTTGCTCGAATATTTTGAAGGCACCGATCCAAATACTTCGGATTATTCCTTGGGTACTGTCAATGTTGAGACCTTGATTGTTGGCGGATTTGCTGACGAATACATCATCTTCCGTTTCCGTCGTAATCTTACGGCAGAGGATGTCACCATGATTCCCCAAGTTTCAGATGATCTTGAGAGCTGGTTACAAGGAGCAGCCAACATTGTCCTTCATGGTCGGGAACGACTCGATGATTTCCACGAGACTGTCATATTCCGTTCTACTGCTCCGCCAGGAAATCAGCGACTTAAGTTCGGAAGACTCCAATTGGAGCTGCAACGATAGAGGACACTTTCCTCAGCTCAAGAGTCTTCCAAGTCATCGGATAAAATCTCACCACGTCTCCGAGTTTCCTTGGAGCGATGAGGTGCGCTATGAAATTTCCGAAAGAAAAAGACCGTCATGCATTGGTGATGCATGACGGTCTGAATTGGAAAAGGTGGTGTCTAGAGACAATTAACGACGGCGTCGTAAAAGTGCGAGTCCAGCAAGTCCGGCAAGAGTAATACTAGATGGCTCGGGAACTCCAGTCCAAGTAGTGGAGTGCGATGCGATCATTCCGTCACCTAGGGCGCTCCGAGATTTGAATTTCGTGAGCTCCTCCGGCTCGCGCAGATTTCTCCAATCTTTGGAATGGCTTTTACGCACATTGCTGGAGACGCGTTTCCGGAGCTGTATGTCGTGCAGAATTTTTTCGGTCCCCAACTTGAAACTGGTCGAATGAACGGAGGAGTCAGCGTTCTCCTGAAAAATATCAATGGCAGCGTTGAGCCGGTTTGGCCGAATCCTCAGCACTATGTAAATGAACAGCTTCTTTGTCTTAAGCTCAAAGGGCGAGATGGAAATCCCGATGCCTCGGGCGCTCGTGTTACGGTTTCTGGAGAAGTGTCCCTCACCCAGCAAGTGAGCACAGGTGGTGGTGCGATTTCTCGTAACCCCTTGAAAAAGAATGGAGCGGGTGAAGAGATTCGAACTCTCGACATCGACCTTGGCAAGGTCGCGCTCTACCACTGAGCTACACCCGCATTACGTTGCTTCGAAAAGCTGCGCTGCGAAGCACTCTTTGCCATTGTGGTCGATTTGTCGCAAGATTTTTTTACGACGTTTTTTCGCCGCGCTTTTAGCAGAAAAGGTCATTTGATTGCATAATTGTTAATTCTCATTAAGTAAGTGGCGATTTGATTTACAGGACCTTATTGTGAGTTCTTGCCGTTTTTTTAAGTCGAAAAAGCATAAGAGACCTCAGGATTGCCTCGTTTTTGATAAAAAATGTCAGTTCTGTGGCAAGAGAGATAAAGAATTATTAAGCGAGAACCTAAGCGCCCTTTTTACTTTTGATCCACTCATGGGGAGGCGAGCTTCGTTGAGATTTCCTAGTAATTTTATGCGATGTATCCAATGCGGCTCACTTGACGACAAGGTCGTGGACTCCCGGAGTTCCAAGGATGGGACCTCGATTCGTCGCCGCCGGGAATGCCTGAATTGTGGCTCTCGATTTACGACATACGAGCAAGTGGAGCGGACCGAGCTTCGGGTCATCAAGGCGGATGGGTCTCGTGAGGTGATCAACCGCGAGAAGCTCTTTCGTGGTCTTGTGAAAGCCTGTGAGAAACGGAAGGTCTCGATGGATCGGATTGGCCGCGCCGTTGATGAAATTCTTTCCGAACTCCATAAGGATCACCAACTTGAGGTTCCTTCCCGCGCGATTGGGGCCAAGGTGATGGACAAGCTTCATGCCATCGATCCGGTGGCCTACGTGCGTTATGTGTCGGTTTATCGCTCCTTCGAGGATGTCGGTGAATTCATTCGGGAAATTCAAGCCCTTGAAAACCGCTCTCGCAGCGATGTCTTCCAGCGGAAGTTCTTTAAATAATCCATGATCTGCCTCGTCGGAAATCTCCCGGTTTTGCAAGTCGGTCGCCATCAGGTGATCGGTTATGGCACCGAGTGGATTGATGAGGCACTGAGCCGGGCGGCGGATCGATGCAATCGCGATGACTTTCCTTTCATCGATGATATTCGCAATGGGGTTTTGCACTACTTGGAGCATCGTTGTCCGCTGCGGGTGCTTCCGCTGAGTGATCTTTTCGAAAGGATGGAAAGCATGCTGCTAAAGATCGGCTGCGATGCGATCGCTCTCCAGCTGAAACCGATTGCGCCGCCGGTGACGATTTCTTTGGTTCGTTTCGCAAGAGAATCGGGGAATGGATTCGAGTTGGCCTTTTTCTGTCTCCTGACTGAGGACCTTCATGACCTTTCTGAGCAGGGGGCTGAGAGCATCACCTTCAAAGATATTGAAGAGAGCGCGATGATTCTTCGTGGGAAGAAAAGCTTTACGAAAGACTGCGAGAAGCTCGCGATCGAAATCCGGGATTTCTTGAAGAATTTTAACAAGGACCACGGCATTGCCGAACGCCAACTTTATTTGAGTGTTGAGAAATGAGTGAGAAGACTCTTTTTGAAAAGATTATCGCCGGTGAGATTCCGTCGGAGGTGGTTTACGAAGACGATCTGTGCTTCTGCTTTCGCGACATCTCGCCACAAGCTCCGGTGCATCTTCTTCTGATTCCAAAGAAGCCGATTCCCCGGATCGCGGAGGCGACAGCAGAGGATCTCGAACTACTGGGTCACATGATGACGAAGGTTGGCGAGATTTCGCGGGCGGAAGGCTTTGCAGAAGAGGGATTCCGGACGGTTATCAATAACGGCACCCATGGGGGAGAGGCGGTGCCTCATCTTCATTTGCATATCTTGGCAGGCCGTCAGCTGCAGTGGCCTCCGGGTTAGCTTAGGGGCGGGCAAGACAGGCAGGATACCTATCCTACGGTTTTTTGGTCGAGGAAGTAGTCGATGAGCGCTTCCCTTGTGTTGATGGGGAGAAGTTTCGATTTGCTCGCTTTTTCGGACATCATTTCGCGGAGCTTCATGAGTTTACGGCCACCGGACTGGCTGTCGTAGCTATTGAAAAGGATGCGATAGCGCTTGTCGTTTTCTAGTTCCGCTTCTGGAAGGCCGTAGAGGGAGCGGTCGCTGTATCGGTCCTCTTTGGCCTCTGCGATTACTTCCTTGATTTGCGCTCCGGTGAGCGAGGCGTGCACGATCCAGTTTTCGTAAGGCAACCACTTCCATGCGTCTTCGATTGTTTTGATACCGGGTTGGACGTCGCTGGTGCCAAAGGTGCCGTGGAAGATGAGGTCGGCTTCGCCATCGTGTTTCCTGGCCGAGGTGAGGAAGGACTTACAAAGGAGCTCCCAGTAAGGACTCGTTCTTCCGCGGGCGCTGATGGGGGATTTTACTTCGCCGATGACGACCTTGCGACGCTCTTCGGCATTCGTAACCGCTTCCTTGGAGCATTCGAGAATGAGGGGGTCGAGGGCCAGGCGATCGTCCATGAGGACGGTCCAGGCATTTCGTTTTACGAGTTTGCGTGATTCGAGGTCGAAGCTGAGGTCGACGCGGCCGCAGTTAATGCCGTAGTAGTTTGCCTGGGTGCAGAGGACATTCGACGAGTACCACGAAGGGCGGTCTTGATGGGTATGGCCTCCGATGTAGATGTCCACACCAGGCACCTTTTCTAAGAGATCTTGCACGGGGTTGGCGTAGTCATCGGCGCGCTTCCAGCCCATGTGGCCGAGGCAGACGACGGCGTCGACTTTTTCCGCACGGAGTTCTTTGACGCTTTGCTTGAGTGAGTCGAGAGGGGAGGTGACGCTAAATTCCTTGAGGAGTTCGGGGCGGGACCAGTAGGGGATGCCGGGAGTGACAAGCCCGACGAGTCCGACTTTAAATCCACCGACTTCCTTGATGACCCAAGGGGCAAGTTTGGAAAAGGGGTTGCCGCTGATCTTGCCGGCGGGCTTTTGATCGATGGTGACGTTTCCGGTGATGACCGGCATCTTGGAGCGTTCGACGGCTCCGGAGAGGACATCGAGGCCCCAGTCGAATTCGTGATTTCCGAGGACCCAGCCGTCGTAGTTGAGCTTATTGAATGCGTCGATCATGACGGCACCTTTCGTTTGATAGCCCGCGATGGTGCCTTGGTAGACGTCGCCGATATCGAGCAGCAAATTATCCGGGCTATCTTTTCGCCACTTGCGGATCTGGGTGGCGCATCGTGCGAGGCCGCCGAGGTCTCCGATGCCATCGTAAGTCTCGGTCGGAAGGATGTGCCCGTGGAGATCGGTGGTGTGGAAAAGGGAGATCGTCTTGAGTGAGCGATGGTCGGCGCCAAAGACGGGATGGGCCATCCAAGCGGCGGCTCCAGTGAGGAATCCTCGGCGCGTATTCATGTTCATTCGGATAAGTCTACGCGGACTAGTTCTTTATCATTGCGCATGAAGACGCTTTTCTCAGCGAAGGCCGGAGCGCTCCAGACAACGGGACGGCCGAAGGCTTCGTTGGTGGGCTCGAGAATGTGCTGACGACCGAGCTCCTTGTATCCTTCTTTGTTGAGTTTTGCCAAAATGAGATTGCCGCCTTCGTTCACGATCCAGAATTGCTCGTTTCCAGCGTGATGGGTGAGGTAGACCGTGCCGTGTCGACCGCTGGTGCGGTGTTCCTTTTCGACGACTGGCTCCTCTGTTTGCCAGAAACGTTTTCCATCTTCGAGGTTCGCTGCGACGAGACAGTTTGAGGAAATATCGGAGCCATAAATGACGCCATCGACAATGATGGGTGTGCTGTTGCAGCTGTAGAGCGCGGTTTTCGGTTTGCCCTTCCACGCGAATTTTGCGGTAGGTTGATCTTTGCCCAATTCGATGAGGGCTCCGATTCGCCCGATGCCGCTGGCGAACATCTTATTTCCCGACAATTGAGGGGTGATGACGGCCATGCCGTAGTTTGGCTTGAGGGGGAGGGCCCAGTAGAGATCTCCGGTTGAGGGGTTGAGTCCATTGATCGACTTAGTGTGCCAGATAATGAGTTGGTCCGTGCCACCGGCTTGGATGATCGAGGGAGGGCTGTAGCCTTGATTTTCAGCATTGAGAGACTTCCATTTGACCTTGCCAGTCTTGGCATCGAAGGCGACGGCGGTGCTTCCTTCGCCGCCGACGAGGCAGTAGAGGGTGCCGTCTTTTACAAGGGGGTGAGCTGAAAATCCCCAGATGGGAAGGGGGGCGCCGAAGTCTTTCTGGAAGTCCCTTTTCCAAAGGAGCTTTCCTGATTGGGCATCGAGGCAGCTAAGATGGCCCATCGCTCCCAGGAAATAGACACGGCCGTCGGCCACCGTAGGAGTGGAGCGAGGTCCGCCGGGATAGGAGAGAAGATAATCGAGAGGCTGCTCGTAGACCCATTTTTCTTTACCGGTGTTTACGTCGAGTGCCCGGAGACGTTCTGAACCTTTCCAAGCCACTGCCTTGCCGGGGTTGTTGATGAGCTCGCCTTTGGTGCGGACATACTCGGGGAGGAAAACGAGACCCTCGGCCACCGAAGGTCCACTGTAGCCCCAACCCACTGGGGTGCGCCAAAGGACCGTTGCCCCTTTTTTTGGGAGATCTTTTCGGATTCCAACTTCCCGCCAGGTGCTATCGGCCTTTTCACCCATCCAGCGTGGCCAGTCGTCAGCCAATGCGGTGGCGATTAATGCAAGAGTCAAAAAGGCAATTTTCCTCATGTCACCAACTTGATTGGCTTCACGGGTTTGTCAAACTTGCACGGGGAGACAAATTCACTATTTTGAAACCAGTCAGCCAAAGGCGGACTGCCCGCAAACCGCTCCTTTTTTCGATTCTTTCTTCCCGTTCGACGTACCAAGGTGAGAAAAAGACAAAAATCAGGGGAATCTCCTTAAAAATATGACTCTTTCTGCAATTGAGAGAGCCAAAATTCCAAAATTGGCGATTTATTTTGTCAGACAGGCAATTTTAATACGTATTGATTGCAGACACACTATGAAGCGAATTCTAGCCCTGGCTCTCCTAGCCTCACCTCTTCACGCTGCTCACCCCGGCGAAATCCACTACAAAACTCTTTGCGTTGCCTGTCATGGCCCTGACGGAAAGGGAGTTGGCGAAGGTGCCAATAAATTCCCCCCGGTTTACAAAAGTGATTGGGTCAAAGGGGACGCTCGCCGCACGATTCAGCTCGTGCTTCACGGGCTTGCCGGAAAAATTGTGGTAAATGGTAAGGGCTATAATCTCGTCATGCCTCCTCACGGAGGATCGATGACGGATCAACAGATCGCCGATGTCACTTCCTACGTCCGTGCGAATTTTGGAAATAAAGAATCGGCTGTTACGCTGGCGATGGTCAAGAAGGAGCGGGCGCAGAAAGACAATCCCAAGCTTCCTTTGATGTGGAATCCCAAGAAGCTGCTTAAAAAATACCCCCTTGCGAAACGGGCCAAGAAGCCTGCGATTAACGATCTTCTTTCCTACATCCACCATGGCGAATTCAAGTCGCTCGCCGATCTCCGCGCTTCCAAACCCAAAAATGCCGAGGAGGAACAAGCCGGGCTTATTTCTCTCAAACACGCGGATCGTGGGGATAAGTTCGGACTCGTTTGGGAAGGCTGGCTCGACGTGCCAAAGGATGGCTCCTACGAGTTCAGCTATGACACTGATGACGGCGGTGCCCTTTCGATCAACGGAAAAGAAATCATCACCCGTGATCGCATTGGGCCTGCGGGCAAGCCCAGTAAGAAGAAGATTGCGCTCAAGAAGGGCCGGGCTCAAATCAAGATCGAGTACTTTGAATATCTTGGTGAGGAAGAGATTTCTCTGATCTGGAATGGCCCGGGAGTGAAAAATGTTGCTCTTTCTGAGGGCGCGAAAAAGCAGAAATCTTCCAATCCCACAATGCTGCTCGCGGCACCGGCTGGCGAGGCCACGATTTACCGGAACTTCATCGAGGGGACTGATCCCCGTGGCATCGGCGTGGGATACTCCGAGGGCGTCAACCTCGCCTTCAGTGGTGACTCTATGAGCGTCGACATGCTCTGGACGGGCAACTTTATCGATGCCGGACGTCACTGGGTCAACCGGGGTCAGGGCTTCCAGCCACCTGCCGGAGACGATGTCGTCACCGTCAATCGCGGATTCGCTTTCGCAAAATTAGGAAGTCAGACCGAACCCTGGCCCTCCAAGGTAAGCGATTCTTTCAAGCCAGCATTTAAGGGCTATCAGCTCAATAAGGCCCAGCAACCTACCTTCGGGTATCAGTTTGGCGACATTGAGATTCAGGATCAGCCCCTTCCTGATGCCTCTGGAACGAGCGTTATCCGCACCATCACGATCGAGGTTCCCGAGTCGGCCAAGAGCGCCGAGGCTTTCTACTTCCGGGCGCTTAGCGGAGCAGCCGTCGCAGTTCAAGGCGAGCGTAAGTTTACCTTTAAGGAGCTTAGCGTAGCGGTTCCCTCCTCAGAGTATCCGCCTTTCGTGAGGGAAAATGAACTTCTCATTCCTATTCCTTTAACCACGGGAACCCACACCATTCAGATCCAATATTCCTGGAACTAATCACACTTACCTTTTTCTTAGAATGAAATCATTTTTGACTCTCTCCCTCCTCGCCGTATCGGCAGCCGTTGCTGACGAACGGCAGCCCGAATTCTACCTCCGCGAGGAAATCCCGATGCCCGAGGGCGAAGTCCTCGAACTCGGATCCATCGCGATAATGCCCGATAAAAAAGTTGCCGTGAGTTCACGCCGCGGCGATATCTGGGTCTGCGAAGGTGCCTATGACGCGGACCTTTCCAAAGTGAAGTGGACTCTGTTTGCCCGTGGACTCCACGAGCCTCTCGGAATGTTTTACAAGGACGGTTCGCTGTTCACCACCTCTCGTCCCGAGATCACCAAGATGACCGACACCGATGGTGACGGACGCGCTGACCTCTTCAAAACGGTGACTCAATATTGGGGTATTGATGGCAACTATCACGAATACAACTTCGGCTCTGATCCCGATAAGGACGGCAACGTCTGGGTCGTGCAGTGTCTTACTGGTTCCGGCGGCGCGAGTGACAAGTCCCCTTGGCGTGGCTGGTGTTTCCGCTACGGCCTCGACGGCAAGGTCATTCCCACTTGCCCGGGCATCCGCTCTCCTGGTGGCATCGGCTTTAACCAAGCGGGCGACGCCTTTTACACCGATAATCAGGGTCTCTGGAACGGCTCATCTTCACTGAAATGGCTAAAGCCCGGCGGCTTCATGGGAAATCCTACTGGCAATGTTTACGCGCCCATTCTCAATCTCAAAGAACCACCGAACCCCACGACTGGTTCCCGCATGGTCACCGAGAGTGATAAGGATCCCCGCATCATCCCGCCCGCCGTCATTCTTCCTCACGGAAAAGTGGGCCAGTCGCCGACCGCTGTTATTTACGATAGCGCTGAAGGGAAATTTGGCCCCTTCAAGGGACAAGTTCTCGTCGGCGAGCAGACTCACTCCCAGGTTCAGCGCGTCTATCTTGAAAAGGTCAAAGGCCTCTACCAAGGTGCCGTTTGGAAATTTTTGGAAGACTTCCGCTGCGGAGTCATTCCCGCCCGCATGGGTGAGGATGCCACTCTCTTTGTGGGAGGATCAAACCGCGGTTGGGCCGCTCGAGGTGGGAAAAACTTCACTTTCGAGCGCGTTCGCTGGACTGGGAAAAAGCCCTTCGAAATGCATGAAATGCATGTCAAGAAAGATGGTTTCGTCATCACCTTCACTGAGCCGGTCGATAAGGCGAGTGCCTCAGATCCCAAATCTTACAAGGCCGCCGCTTGGACCTATATTTATCAAAAGGGCTATGGTAGCCCCGAGGTCGATCCGGCCACTCCTGTTGTGGAAAAGGCCACCGTTTCCTCCGATGGAAAATCGGTTTACCTTAAAGTCTCCGGTCGTGTCCGTGGTCACGTTCACCACTTCAATCTTGAGAAGGTGAAGTCATCCAAAGGCGACAGCCTCTGGCATCCCGACGTCTACTACACTCTCAACGAGATTCCTGACTAGGTCGGTTCTCAGCTTCTTCAGTGTGCGCACTCGGTTCTGCTCTTTTGGATGTCGGGTGCCGCTGTTTTTCTTCCATCGGCACTTCTAATGCCAAGTAGTGTTTCAAAAGAGCCGAATACCGGAGTGATTTCTTGAAAGGGGGAGGCGGGACGAAGGCGTGGTGCGGGTGAAATGCCCCTGGGTGCAACACTACTGAGGATCAACGTTGCCATTTCGAGAAAGCGCCCAGCTCTTGATTCCAAGGCGCAGCGCTATTTTCTAGCTATTTAAAAACATCTTTCGTCTCTTTTAAAATGCGGAGTGATATGAGCTCACCACATGACTTTCACCCTAATCTTAATCACCGCATTCGCGATAACAACTGCTGCTAGCATTGGTGAAGACATTGCGACGGACGGAAAGAGTAAGCTTCCCAACGGTGTGGGCATCGCGGCTAAGTTCAAAGCCGATACAGGCATCCACAAGCACGAGTCGGTCATCTATGCGAACGGGTTCGAAGCGCAGGGCGATTGGAAAAAACTCTGGGACGAGACCCGCGACAAGGACGGGCAGGTGCTCTTGCTCGTCTCACCTCCTGATGGTGACCCGAAGCTTGGTAAGCATTGCCTGCAAGCCAAAGCCACTCTCGGTCACGACACTGGCGGTGGTGCCACGAAGTGGTTCAGGTCCAGCGAGACGCTCTTCATCCGCTTCTACGCGCGCTTTGATGAAAAATGCGACTACATCCACCACTTCGCTACTCTGCGTGCCAACAAGGGCCTCCAGGGCAGCGATCGTTGGAGCGGGCCTAAAGCCGAAGGGCGACGAGCGATTTTCGACCGCTCTCGAGCCCTGGGGTAACTGGGGAAAAAGCCCGTCCCCAGGGAAGTGGAATTTCTATAGCTATTGGCACGAGATGAAACCCGCGCCCGATCAGAAATACTGGGGCAATCAATTCAAGCCAGAAGGCCATCCGAACATCGCAAAAGGCAAATGGATCTGCTGCGAATTCATGCTCAAGCACAACTCCGCTGGGAAGCGCGACGGCGAGCAAGCATACTGGATCGATGGCCGGCTTCGCGGGCACTGGCGCGGCATCAACTGGCGGAAGACACCCAGCCTCATGGCCAACGCCTTCACTCTGGAGAGCTACATCACCGACCGCTGGACCAAGAATAAGATCAACATCGTCCAGTTCGACAACATCGTCATCGCCAAGGAGTACATCGGGCCGTCCAGGTAATAACAACTCCCGAACTAAGCTGGTAAAATGGGAGATTTTCCTGACTTGATCATGGGAGAGGTGGAGAGGGCCATTCTCGCGGATCAATTTTCCCGATTGCAAGAAGGAGCTCGCCCCTTTTTCAAGAACAACGCCGATGACGTGAACGACGATTTACAAGTGAGCACGAGATGGAACGAAACCGAGCTTGAGACGACGGATAATTGCCTCGATGACTTGCCCTTGGCCCTTGGCCAAAAGAGGGAATTTGATCTTGAAGGATTTCAGCTCCCAGAAATCCGAATGAACACTAGACCGCATTGGGTTGTGAGCCTCAGATCTTCTTCACGAACTGTGATTTCAGTTTCATAGGGCCGATGCCGTCGACTTTGCAGTCGATGTCGTGATCGGCTCCAGGAGAAATGCGGATGTTCTTCACCTTGGTGCCGATCTTGAGAGTGGTCGAGGTGCCTTTGACTTTCAGGTCCTTGGTGAGCTGCACGGAGTCTCCATTTTGAAGTTCGTTTCCGTGGGCATCGCGCATGATGGCCGCTTCTGCTTCAGCGGCCGCTTCCTCGGCGGACCATTCATGGCCACAGTCGGGGCAGGCAAAGAGAGGGCCGTTTTCGTAGGTGTAGTCAGACTGGCACTCGGGGCAGGAAGGGATCTCGCTCATTACCCTCATCTAAGCGCTAGAATGTTCGAGGAAAAAGGCCTATTTAACCGGATTTAAATTATAGCATCCTGAAAATGAAACACCTCCCGACACCGCAGGCATCGAGGGGTGGTTGAACAGACAACAAACAACATCTGGATAGCTGAGGAATCAGTCATCCACACGCAGGAGCAAGCGCCTCAAAGGAGAGTTTTTACCAGTAAATTTCCCTTGGGATTTAAGGTTACAAAAAATACACCGATCAATAGGGACTTAGCGAGTCGCTGATCGCTTAATTTTCTCTCCTAAAGAGAATTGAGAAAAGAACGGGGTCCTTTTTGGTAAGAGAATCATGCGAGGATGTGTTTCACAACTTTTCCGTGCACGTCGGTGAGTCGGAAACGTCGGCCCTGGAACTTGTAGCTCAGGATTTCGTGATCGATTCCGAGCTGATTGAGAATGGTGGCCTGAAGGTCGTGCACATGGATGGCATCCTTATGGTAGTGATGTTTGCTGGCGTGGACCGGGTTGCCATCGGCATCGACGATTTTGGCGCCGTATTTGTTGGTGTGGCCCACGGTGATTCCGCCCTTGATACCACCGCCTGCCATCCACATGGAAAAGCAGTCCTGATGATGATCGCGGCCGTAGTTGGTCTTGGTGAGCGTGCCTTGGGAATAGGCGGTGCGTCCAAATTCTCCGCCCCAGATGACGAGAGTGTCTTCAAGGAGGCCACGCTGTTTCAGGTCCATGACGAGTGCCGCGGAGCTTTGGTCGGTTTTCTTGGTGCGATCCTTCATCGAGCCGGGGAGCCCGCCGTGCGCGTCCCAGCCCTGATGGTAAAGTTGGATAAATTGCACCCCGCGTTCAGTGAGACGACGTGCTTGCAGGCAGTTCGCGGCGTAGGTGCCGGGCTCCTTGGCGTCTTCACCGTAGAGGTCCCAAGTGGATTGAGGCTCGTCTGAAGTGTCGGAGACTTCTGGGACACTGGCCTGCATGCGGTAGGCCATTTCATACTGAGCGATGCGGGATTCGATCTCGGGATCGAGTTCCTTTTCGTAGGCCTCACGGTTGAGCTCGTTGAGTTTGTTAAGCATCGAGCGTCGGCCTTGTCGGCTAACTCCCTCGGGATTCGAGAGATAGAGGACGCGGTCTTTTCCGGACAGGAACTGCATGCCTTGGTGACGGGAATCGAGGAAGCCGGAGCCCCACAGGCGGGAGTAGAGCGGTTGGCCTCCGCCATTTTTACTCACCATCACGATGAAGTTCGGGAGGTCGGCGTTATCGGTTCCCAGGCCGTAGGAAAGCCAGGAGCCGATAGAGGGCCGGCCGGCGATCTGCGCGCCTGTCTGAATGAAGGTGATCGCGGGATCGTGATTGATGGCGTCGGTGTAGACGTTCCGCATGATGCAGATGTCATCGGCGATCTTGTGATGCCAGGGGATGAAGTCGCTCATCTCCTGGCCGCTCTTTCCATGGCGATTGAACTCGGTGCAGACTGAGCCGGCCATCGGGATGGAGGCTTGGTGAGATGACATTCCTGTTTCCCGTCCTCGTTCCGATGTCGGAAGCTCGACGCCGTGATTTTCACGGAGATAGGGCTTATTGTCGAAGAGCTCGAATTGAGAAGGTCCTCCCGACTGGAAGAGGTAGATGACGCGCTTCGCTTTTGGTTTCGTCTTCGGCCCGCCGAGAACGCCATTGACGTCGTTGTCGGATGCTTTTGCCATCATCGAGGCAAGGGCCATGCCACCGATCCCTGTGGTGGATTGCTTGAAAAAATGGCGTCGGTTGACGGCGAAGGGGTCGAGGGATGGCAAGCTCATTAGCTGGGAAATCGTATTTCAAGATACGGGGAAAGCGAGGGGAGTTTTACAGGAAATTCGGGGGTGGAAGGGTGTTGGGAGGATGATGGCTGCCAGTGAGTCAATCGATAAAATGATTCCATGTTCATCTTTTTAAGAGATGAGCTTCACTGCTCCTCTTCACCGGGGTGACTTTTTTGATTTAGTCTCTGCACGGGTGCCCAGTGTGATCGGTGCCGTGATCAAGCGGCGTTTTTTGCCGCAGCGAGGGCGGCCGGGGTCAGTTCGCCGGCCCGCTCGATCATCAAGGGATCTCGCAGGGGCTTCGATGACTACTACGAGGTCGGCTTCAGGGCGTTACGAAGAACTTATTTGGACTGCCTATATGGGAAATGATGGTTCTGCTGGTGAGGTGTGGTATGATTCACGGAAGCACGAATTTGTCTTTTATCACTCTGTATGGTGATTTCCGCGCTCTGACGTTATCTAATAAAGAGAGTCCATCATGTTTCATCATATTGCCACCGCTTGCGCACTTGCGCTGTTTTTACTCGTCATTCCCGCCTTCGGTGAGGACCAGCCACCGAATGTGATTCTAATCATGGTTGATGATTTGGGTTACCATGATCTTGGCTGCTATGGCCATCCCGCAATCAAGACACCTGTTCTAGACCAACTGGCTAAAGATGGCATCAGGCTGACGAGCTTTTACTCAGGTGCCACCGTTTGTACTCCCTCGCGCATGGCTCTGCTGACCGGCGCTTACCCCACACGCCTTGGTTGGACCAAGGGAGTGATTGGTCACAAGATGGGCAAGGATGAAGGACTCAGTCCTAAAGCGCTGACGATCGCGGAGATCCTCAAAAACAAGGGTTATGAGACCGGGCTGATGGGGAAATGGCATCTCGGTGACCTTCCGAAGTATCAGCCTCAGCAACAAGGATTTGACCAGAGCTATTATATCAAAAAGAGCAATAACCAGACAAAGAAGCTTTGGCGTGGTGATGAGCTCATTGAAGATCCCTTTGAAAATCGCTTGCTCACGCAGAAGTTTACCCACGAGGCCATTCGTTTCATCAAAGAGAAGAAGGAGAAACCTTTCTTTCTCTATCTCCCCTATACGGCTCCGCATTTCCCTGTCGAGGCGCACCCGAAGTGGAAGGGGAGATCCGGTTTTGGAGCGTATGGAGATGTCGTCGAAGAACTGGATTATCGCATTGGCGAGATTTTGACAACTTTGGCGATGGAGAAACTCGATCAGAAAACAATTGTTATCTTTTTATCCGACAATGGTCCCCAGGGAGGGCAGAAGGCTCAGGCGAAGCCGTTTCGCGGAATGAAGTGGGATTCCCTCGAGGGTGGCACACGGGTGCCTTGTATTCTCCGCTTTCCAGGGGTCATCCCTGCCGGACAAGAGGGTGAGGCACTTATTGCTGCGATTGATCTTCTGCCCAGTCTGATTCAGGCATGCGGCCTTGATCTGAAGACGATTGCCAAAGGCAGCCCTACCCGTGATGGGATGAATGTCTGGGATACTCTCATCGGCAAGAAAGACGCCCCTCATCCGCGGAAGGATTTGCTCTACTGGCATGGGTTAAAAGGTTTTCACGCGATCCGCGTGGGTCACTGGAAGCTGTTTCTGGACGGCAAGGATGCGCAACTGCCAAAAGAAAAAGGCGGGCCGATTTTATTCAATCTAGTCGATGATCCCTATGAAATAACCGACCTGAGCGCTCATTACCCAGAAAGGGTTCAGGAGATGCAAGAGCTTGCCAAGAAGCGTCTGGTTGACATCAACAAGAGTGTCATTCCTCTCGGAAAAGCGGAGTGACTGTTGAACGTTGGTCTCCCAAAACCAGACTGGATCCAGATCAGACAAGAAGTCCCGTCTGATCCGCTCTCCAAAAAGGAATGAGTGCGTTAAAAAACTTTCAAAATATCATCATCGGCTCGGTTGTCGCAGCAGGCATTGCATTGGGAGGGTTTTTTATCTCGAAGACCCTCTACAACGCGAAGGTGGCACTCAATACGGCCGAGGCCAAAGGATTGGCGGAACGGCGGGTGCAGGCGGACCGAGCGAACTGGAGTATTGGTTTTTCCGTGAGTGGAAAGAGCCGGGATGAAGTGCCCGAACTCTATCGCAAGGCGGAAGGGATTCAGGAGCGACTGAAGTCGATTCTGAAAGAAAGCGGCTTTGAGGATGGGGAAATTAAAGTGGGAATTATCGATTACGGCTCACGTCAGTATCGGAACGAGGACCAGATTTTGACGGATGAGGATCATTTCCTGAATGGTAGTATCAGCGTGGAGACCGATAAGGTCGCGGCGGTGGCTCCGGCACGTGGGGTGGTGAATAAGCTCATCTCCGAGGGCATCAGCATTACCAATCGGACTCCCAAATACAGCTTTACCGGACTCAATGAGATCAAGCCGGAAATGCTCCGGGAAGCGACGAAGAATGCTCGCATTGCTGCTAATGAATTTGCCTCGAATGCCCAGGTCGAAGTTGGCGGGATCCACACGGCCCGCCAAGGGAGCTTTTTCGTCCGGGATGCCGGAAGTGAATCGAGTGATTCTCACAAGATCGAGAAGGACGTGCGCGTCGTGACAACGATTACCTTTTTCTTAACGGACTGAACACCTCGACGTTCATGACACTGAGAAGGCCGGGCAGGAAACGGTCCGGCTTTCCTATCTCAAGAGAGGGTTTTAGGAGGGGAGCTCGAGGCTAAAGACTTCGGATCCTAGAATCTTTTAGGTTGGTTGACTTTTGAGTGAAAGGAGCGGGGGCGCTTGTCTCGAACATTTCAGATGGGGGCGAGACGCCCTCGCTCCTTTGCACGAAAAAGCCGGACGGTTTCCCGTCCGGCTTGTTTAGAATTTCCGCGAAGCGGTCGACTACATCATGCCGCCCATGCCGCCGTGGTCGTGACCGTGGTCACCACCGCCGCCTGCAGCTTCTGGCTCAGGGAGGTCCGTGATGAGGGCCTCGGTGGTGAGGAGGAGTCCGGAGATGGACGCTGCGTTCTGGAGTGCAGAACGAGTGACCTTCGTGGGATCCACAACACCAGCTTCGATGAGGTCGACGTATTCTCCGGTGGCTACGTTGTAGCCAGTATTTCCGGATGAGTTACGAACCTTCTCGACGATGAGCGCTCCTTCGAGACCTGCATTGGCAGCAAGCTGACGGAGAGGAGACTCGATCGCCGAGGCGATAAGGAGTGCCCCAGTAGCTTCGTCACCTACGAGTCCGAGGTCACCTACGCCAGCTTGGGCGCGGATGAGTGCGGTTCCACCTCCTGGGACGATGCCTTCTTCGACAGCGGCGCGGGTGGCGTGAAGGGCGTCTTCAACGCGGGCCTTCTTCTCTTTCATCTCGGTCTCGGTAGCAGCACCAACGTTGATGACAGCAACTCCACCAGCAAGCTTCGCAAGACGCTCCTGGAGCTTCTCACGATCGTAGTCAGAGGAGGTGTCCTCGATCTGCTTACGAATCTGGTTCACGCGGCCAGAGATGGCCTCGGATCCGCCACCGCCTTCGACGATGGTGGTGTCATCTTTTGTGATGGTGGTGCGCTTGGCTTCGCCAAGGTCTTCGAGCTCGATGTTCTCAAGCTTGATACCGAGGTCCTCGGTGATGCATCGACCACCGGTGAGGATGGCAAGGTCTTCGAGCATGGCCTTGCGACGATCTCCGAATCCTGGTGCTTTCACCGCTGCGATGTTGAGGGTTCCGCGGAGCTTGTTCACTACGAGAGCGGCAAGTGCTTCACCTTCGACGTCCTCAGCAATGATGAGGAGAGGACGACCGGTTTTGGCGATCTTTTCGAGGATCGGAAGGAGGTCCTTAAGATTGGAAACCTTCTTTTCGTTGATGAGGATGTAGGCGTTCTCGAGGTTCGCTTCCATGGTGTCGGGATCGGTGACGAAGTAAGGGGAGAGGTATCCTTTGTCGAACTGCATTCCTTCGACAACGTCGAGGGTGGTTTCGATTCCTTTGGCTTCTTCAACGGTGATGGTTCCGTCTTTACCAACCTTATCCATGGCTTCGGCGATGATGTTGCCGATTTCCACGTCCCAGTTAGCGGAGACAGTGGCGACCTGGGCGATTTCCTTGGAGTCAGAGACTTCCTTGGAGATCTTAGCGAGCTGGGCCACGATGGCTTCGGAAGCCTTCATGATGCCGCGCTGGAGGCTGATTGGATTGGCACCGGCGGTGACGTTGCGAAGGCCTTCTTTGTAGATGGCTTCCGCAAGCACGGTAGCGGTGGTAGTTCCGTCACCTGCGATGTCGGAGGTCTTGGAGGAGACTTCCTTGATGAGCTGAGCGCCCATGTTCTCGTAGGGATCTTCGAGTTCGATTTCTTTGGCAACCGAGACACCGTCTTTGGTGACAGTTGGGGAACCGAACTTCTTGTCGATGATGACGTTGCGACCTGCAGGCCCGAGAGTTGCTTTCACCGCACGAGCGAGCTTGGTTACGCCGCGGAGGAGAGCTTGACGAGCTGCTTCGTCGAATTGGAGTTGTTTAGCCATAATTTTGTATTTTTAAAATTGAGAGTTTAAAGAATTAGTCAGAGAGGACACCGAGGATGTCGGACTGAGTGATGATGAGGAGCTCTTCGCCGTCTACTTTGACATCGGTGCCGCCGTATTTGGAGATGAGGACTTTGTCGCCGATTGAAACGTCGAAGACGATGTCTTTGCCGTTTTCGTCAGTTCCGCCGGTGCCGAGAGTCACGACTTCAGCTTCCTGTGGTTTTTCTTGAGCCGAGTCAGGGAGGACGATGCCGCCTGCGCTGACTGATTCTGCTTCGAGACGCTTCACGAGGACGCGGTTTCCGAGTGGTTTGATACTAGCCATATTATTAGGTATTGTTTTTTGTCAGGTTGGTTTTGCTCCGAGTGGAGTGAGATTATTTTTTATCAGCGTCGACGACCTCAGCGTCTACGACCTCTGCATCTACGACCTCAGCGTCGACGACCTTTCCTTTTGCTTTGCGAGGTTCGTCTGAATCTTCTTCGGCAGGTTCGACATCTGGTGCGCCGCCGCCCATGTCGGGCATTTGCGCGCCAGCGGCTTGCGCGGCTTGGGCGAGTTCAGCGAGTGACTTTTCGAGGTCTTCAGTGGCGGACTTGATGAGATCGAGGTCGTCGGCCTTGAGCGCGCCTTTGAGGGCGTCGAGCTTGCTGGTGAGCATATCCTTGAGTTCCGCTGGGGCGTCCTCGGGCAGTTCACTAAGCTGTTTCTCGACTTGGTAGACGACATTTTCACCCTTGTTCTTGATGTCGACAGCTTCGGCGCGCTTTTTGTCTTCCTCGGCGTGAGCTTCGGCGTCGCGTTTGGCCTTTTCGATTTCGTCATCGGAGAGTCCGCTGGAGCCTTCGATGGAGATCTTCTGCTCCTTGCCGGAGTTCTTATCTTTCGCGGAGACGTGGAGGATTCCGTTGGCGTCGATGTCGAAGGTGACTTCGATCTGAGGCATGCCGCGTTGTGCGGGTTCGATGCCGGAGAGCTGGAAGTTACCGAGGAGCTTGTTATCGGCGAAGAGCGGACGCTCTCCCTGACAGATGCGGATATCGACTGCAGGCTGGTTATCAGCAGCGGTCGAGAAAGTCTGACTCTTCTTGACGGGGATGGTGGTATTCCGATCGATCATCGAAGTGGCACGGCTTCCCTCAGTCTCGATGGAGAGGGTGAGCGGGGTGACATCGAGGAGGAGGACATCTTTGACATCTCCCAGAAGAACTCCGCCCTGAATGGCTGCGCCAATGGCGACCACTTCATCGGGGTTCACACCCTGGTGAGGCGTCTTGCCTGCAAGTTCGTGAGCGGTCTCAACGACTTTCGGCATGCGGGTCATTCCGCCAACGAGGACAAGCTCGTCAATTTCTCCGGCGGAAACGTCGGCTTCCTTGAGGCAATCGGTGACGGGCTTCTTGGTGCGCTGGAAGAGGTGGTCGGTGAGCTGTTCGAGCTTACCACGGGTGAGGCTGAGCTGGATGTGCTTGGGACCGGTGGCATCCGCGGTGATGAAGGGGAGGTTGAGGTCGTAATTCTGGGAGGAAGAGAGAGCGATCTTCGCCTTTTCTGCTTCTTCCTTAATGCGTTGGAGGGCGTCGGGCTGACCGGAGAGGTCGATGCCTTCGGTGCTCTTGAACTCAGAGACGATGTGGTCGATGAGCGCGTTGTCCCAGTCGTCACCACCGAGTTGGGTGTCGCCATCAGTTGCGAGGACTTCGAAGACGCCATCGGAGATTTCCAAGACGGAGATATCGAAGGTTCCACCACCGAGGTCATAAATGGCGACCTTTTGATCGGTCTTGGAGTCGAGTCCGTAGGCGAGCGATGCTGCGGTGGGCTCGTTGATGATGCGGCGGACCTTGAGGCCGGCGATCTCGCCAGCGGCCTTGGTGGCATTTCGCTGTGAGTCGTTGAAGTAAGCGGGAACGGTGATGACGGCTTCGGTGATCGTTTCACCGAGCTTAGATTCAGCGTCTAATTTAAGCTTGCCGAGGATGATGGCGGCGATCTCCTGTGGGGAGAATATCTTCTTTTCACCGTCGATTTCGACCTGAATGTGGGCGTCGCCGTTATCGGCTGCCACGATGTCGTAGGGGACGCGTTTGTCGTCTCCCGTGAGCTCAGAGAACTTACGGCCGATGAGGCGCTTCGCGGAGTAAACGGTGTTTTTTGCGTTGGTGACAGCTTGACGCTTGGCCGCTTGGCCGACGAGACGCTCGCCATTTTTTGCGAATGCGACCACCGATGGGGTGGTGCGTGCGCCCTCTGAGTTTTCAAGAACAGTAGGTTCGCCACCTTCCATGACGGACATGCAGGAGTTGGTTGTTCCGAGGTCGATCCCTAAGATTTTAGCCATAGTAGTAGTCTTTCTTTAAATAAGTTGGTTGATGAATTTGCGTTTTCATTGGCAGGAGTTGTGCCAGACGGCGGAAAGGTCTTAACTACGGGGATTTTCGGGGGAAATGGATTAAGCGAGTGCCAAAATGACGCAATGAGGTGCTGCGCAGAATGGCGCAGTGAGACAGGTTGGCGCGGTTAGGGATTGGCTGGGGAGGTTCATTATCACAAAAACGCGGAGATTTTTGGGGTAACCTCACTACGATGGGCAAGTTGTTTATAGGCGATACGGCGAATGCCCATCCTACGGGCGAAGGCTTTTTTCTCGCTGCGTAACCCAAATACCCCCAGCCTCGCAAGCGAAGCTGGGGGTATTTGGCAACCCGTAGGGGAGTCGAACCCCTATTGCCAGAATGAAAATCTGGAGTCCTAACCATTAGACGAACGGGTCACATTTCGTGTTAGACGGGTGGGAGTTATAATCGGATGGTCAGGTTAGCAAGAATGTTTTTTGAACTTTTTGAGGAAATAACGACAGTCTCTTTACCTGAGGGCTAATCGGGGCTAGCTATTTGACCTCGCAACTATGTCTGATCTGTCTTCTCTCCCTGCTGTCGAAAAGCTTGCAGCAGCTCTTTCTCCGGAGGTGTCTCTGCCGCGTCCTCTCGTAAACCTTTTCGTAAGGCGTGAAATTCAGACGTTTCGGGAGAAGCTGATCGCAGAGGAAAGGCATTCGCGTGAAGAGATGGAGGCGTCGATTAAAGAAAGCCTGCACGCTTTTGAAAATTCCCGCCTCCAGCCCGTGATTAATGCCACCGGCGTCCTGATTCATACGAATTTGGGACGTTCTCCGCTGGGACCTCGTGCTGCAGGAGCGCTGCAGAAAATTGCAACGGGATACTCGAATCTGGAATTTGATCTACCATCAGGGGCCCGCGGGAAGCGGGCTGGCTACCTTGAGACGGCTCTCGCTTGTCTTTTGGAGACGGAGGCAGCAACGGCGGTGAACAATTGTGCTGCGGCACTTGTCCTTACGCTGCGCACTTTAGTCGCTGATGGGAAAAACGAGGTCATCGTTTCGCGCTCGGAGCTCGTGGAGATTGGCGGTGGGTTTCGGATTCCGGAGATTCTCGAGACCTCGGGAGCGAAGCTGGTGGAGGTGGGTGCGACAAATAAGACCCATCTTTATGACTACGAGAAGGCGATCACGGCTCAGACCGCGCTCATTTTGAAAGTCCATCGCTCGAACTTCTACATCGGAGGCTTCGTGGGTGAGCCTGAGATCCCTGAGATCGCGGAACTCTGCAAGAAGCATGGTTTCCCCCTTGTGGAAGATCTGGGCTCGGGTGCCATGATGAACACGGAAGACCTTGCGCCGATCGATCATGAGCCAACCCCGCAGGAGTGTCTGCGTCGGGGAATTGATTTGGTGATTTTCTCCGGAGATAAGCTCCTCGGCGGGCCGCAGTCGGGGATTATTGGTGGTCGAGCCGACCTCATTGCGGAGATTAAAAAAGAGCCCTTCTTCCGGGCGGTCCGTTGCGATAAGCTTATTCTCACCACGCTCCAGGAGTCGATTGATCAATATCTCGAGGTGAGAGCAGATCCCGCTTCCAGCGATGTGCCGGTTCTGACTTTCTTGGGAACAAGCACGAAGGATCTCCGGGATCGGGCCGAGAAGATCCTGTCCGGTTTCTCTTCCGGGAATGTCGCTGTTTCGATCGAAGATACCCTTGCCAGACCGGGTGGAGGGACGATGCCCCGGGCTGAGTTTCCCTCGATTGCGCTCAAGCTGGTGCCATCGAATCAATCGGTTCCCAAGCTGGCGAAGAAGCTTCGTGTCGGTTCACCTGCCTTGGTGGGTTACACCACCGATGACGCGCTCTTTCTCGATCTGCGGACGATTTTCCCCGCTGATGACGCGTGCGTTGCCAAGGCCCTTGCTCAAGTGCTGTGAGGGGATTCACGAGACTTGATCGTCTGATTTGGAAATGGCGTGGCTTGGGAAAGCCGCGCATCCGCATAAAGATTGAGGCTGGCGAAGTGAGGGTTAATGGCACCCTCGCCACCAGTGGGGCAATGGAGATCGGTAATTTTGATCTTGTCGAGGTGGGCCCTGAAATCGTCCAAAACAGAACGGCGCGCTATGTCATGCTCAACAAGCCGCAGGGAGTGGTCAGCGCGACGGTGGATGCGGAACATCCCACGGTGGTAAGCCTCGTTGAGGAAGATTGGGCGGATGAACTTCATCTCGCGGGGCGGCTCGATCGTTTTACGACCGGGCTCCTTATTATGACCAATGATAGCCGGGTTTCCGAGGCGATCACCGAGCCAGTAAGGAAGGTGGGGAAACGCTATCGGGTGGGCACGGATGGGGAGATTACGGCAGAAATGATCGCCCTTTTTGAAAAGGGGATGTGGTTTGCGAAAGAAGAAGTCACCACGGCGCCGGCGCAGGTCAAATTGCTGGACCCTCGTGAGTGCCTTCTTACGATTTATGAGGGGAAGAACCACCAAGTGAAGCGGATGTTTGCGCACTTCGGGGTGAAGGTGGTGAGATTGCACCGAGAAGCAGTCGGCGAGCTCGAGCTGGGCGAGCTGACGGAAGGGGAGTGGCGCTTTTTTGATCCAGGGGAGTTAATGGTCTGACATTCAGAGAATAGGCGTGAAGCTCTCCTGCTTTGAGCTTGCTTTAATCTGTCAGGCAGACATTTTTTATAGGTTAAAAGAACAAGCATTATGGCTTCTCAATCAATCCTCAGTTCCCTCTTTCTCTCTGGAGCAGCTCTTGCAACCGCAAATGGAGCTCTGATTGCCTACTATCCTCTTGACGGAGATTTCCTTGATGCCTCCGGTAATAGCAATGATGGCACCATGTTTGGCGGTGTCTCTTACGCTGGCGATTCCTCTGCCGCGATCGGCGGCGGCCAATCTGCCGTCTTCGACGGTGTTGCTGGCACCTATGGCGCTGTGAATACCGGACTTGCTGCGAGTGGCAATACCAACTTTACCGTTTAGATGTGGGTCAAAGGAGACGGAACTGCCAACTCAGATGACCGCGTGTTCTCGGAGGGCCAAACAGCAAGTGGAAATCCGTTGTTCAACGTTGGAACTCACAATACGGGTGCGGATGGCACCGTAGACATCTACATCCGTAACGGAGGAGGGGGCACAACCCTCAACCATGGTCACTCGCCGGGAACTGCTTTTGACGGTGACTGGCATCACCTTCCTCGGCCCTCTTGAGCTTTGTCGGATTGCTGCTCGTAGTTCGCCGTCGTCGCCAGACGGCCCGACTCACTCTGATTTAATTCACTTCAATCCAAACCATTCGATAGCCTTCCAGCTACCGGCTCGTTTTTTAAGACACGATTCACAAATTATGAACTTCTACAAAACATTCCGATCAGGGCTGCCCGCTGCAGCCTCACTCTTCATCCTCCCCTATTCAGCGAGTGCCGAGCTTGTCGGCTACTGGAAATTGGACGACAACTTTGATGACTCCTCCGGCAAAGGCAATAATGGCGTTTTCTTTGGCGGCACAACCTACGAAGCCGATACCCCCACCGCCCTTGTTGGAGGAAAGTCAGTGGCATTTGACGGGCAGGCAGGCACATACGGGGCCATCAATTCCGGCACCGGAGGCATGGCGCTAACGACGTTCCCTTCCTACTCCGTCTCCATGTGGGTCAAGGGAGAAGGAACTGCAAATTCAGATGACCGCGTGTTCTCGGAGGGTTCCAGCACAGACAACAATCCTCTTTTTAACGTCGGAACTCACAACGGGAGTGCGGATGGCACTGTAGACATCTACATCCGTAACGGAGGAGGAGGTGAAACCCTCAACCATGGTCACTCGCCGGGAACTGCTTTTGACAATAACTGGCATCATATCGCGTTCATTGGTGGATCTGATAAACAACTGGATCTCTACATCGACGGTGTTTTCGATACGACCTTCGACTATGCCAACGTCCCCGATTTCACGCCCGATACCACGACCATCGGCGGCATCCTTCGAGCGGGTGATTGCTGTAACTTCCTTGGGAGCATTGATGAAGTCGCGATGTGGGACAGCGATCTGACCCCCGTAGAAATTGCCAATCTAGCACTCGGAACACCCGCCGACGACATCGGCTCGCCTCCGGAAGATTTCGATGATGACGGAATGCCCAATAATTGGGAAATGGCAAATGACCTCGACCCAAATGACGACGGTTCCGTCGATCCTGACAATGGACCCGATGGCGATCCCGATTCAGACAATTCCCGCAATGCCGAGGAATTCGCAAATGGAACCGATCCCCGTAATGATGACTCGGATGATGACGATTTGAACGATGGCGCTGAAGTTCTCGCCGGCACCGATCCTACTAAGCCGGATACCGATGGGGACACCCTCAATGATGGCGCCGAACAAACGGGCGGCACCAATCCCCTGCTGAAAGATACCGACGGTGACGGAATTGCTGACAATGACGAGCTGACCAACGGAACGATCCCGACTGATATCGAGAGCCCGCCTATTGGAGGCTTACTTAGCGCCTACTGGCCACTCGACAGCACAGATGGCACCATCACTCCGGACGAGGGCCCAAATGGTTACCATCTAGACCTCATGAACATGGATGCATCGAATTTCATTATTGATGAAGGACACGCCGTAGCCTCCTTCAATGGTGCTGATACTCTCTTGGCCCGGATTCACTCCGTGGATGACGATCTCCCCATTAGCCAAAACCCGGCTTACACGATCTCCATGTGGGTCAAGATCACTGGAACAGGTCAAAATGATCTGCGTTTCTTTTCCGAAGGTTCCACTATCAGCGGTAATCCTCTCCTAAACCTGGGAACCAGAAATGATGGATCAGATGACAGCCTTGATGTCTTCCTCAGAGATGGAGGAGGCCCCCCTCATCAGTTTTCCACGGCCCAGCCGCTCGATGGCACCTGGCGTCACCTCGCCTATACCCATAATGACGCCAACAAAAAAATTCAACTCTACCTCGATGGTGTTCTCGATCGCGAAGATTGGACTTTTAAGGATCTTACCTCACCCGATATCGACACCACTTCGATCGGCGGGATCCTGAGGGCGGATCCTTCTCATTGGGTGGATGGACTTGTCGATGACGTCTCCCTTTGGAAAGGAGTGATGTCTCCTGCCAAGATTACCGAACTCGCCTCCGGAAAGACGCCCGATGAAATTGCTGGAACAGCATCGTTTGAAGTCACTTCGATCAACCGCGATGCTGCGGGGAACGTCACCATCACCTGGAATTCCCGCCCCGGCGCTGTCTATGGAGTTTGGGGCTCCCTTAATCTTGATGAACCTTGGAACGAGCTCGATGACAGCTACGGATCCCAGGGAAACCAAACGAGCTACACCTTGTCTGCGGGAACTCCCTTTCTGGATCCCGCGATAGAGCCCCGCATCTTTTTCCGGATCACCAAGTAGAAGCTCATTTCAATTCAATGATCATCCCACACCTTGAAAAAGGTGTGGGATTTTAGCGTAATGAGACCCTTAGGCGCCAATACCGTCCAGCTTCCCCACCAGAGATTGGAGGAAATTGATAGCGAACCAAGACAAGATTGCTCTGGCTCCGTTTCCCGGGACCACTTCACAAGAAAATGGGCCCTTCTGAAGTTGCCAAAGAGGCAGTCTTTGTCATGCGGTAATGAGAGGCGTCGACGACGATTCCACGATCTCCGTCATTTTATAAGGGACAAAAATAGAGATGTGACGCTTTTATAGTTGGGATGAAGAAAGTCTTAGGTCTTGTTGTTGGAATCGTAGTCGGAATTGTGGGTGGGGTAATGTTTTCTAAGAGCATCGCGCCGGAGGAGGGGTCGCCCGAGGAGCGGCTTGAGATGACAGAGAAGGATCTCCGAAAGGCGCAAGGGGAAATCCGGGCGCTCGTGGCGAGCGGGCATCGGAATGAGAAGCGGAAGGTGGGCGACGGGGTGCGCAATATGATGTGGCGGATCAGAAATGGAGAAGATGTGAGCTTTGACGATGTCTTTGTCACGATGAAGCCGTGGATGCGAGAAATGACGCCCCTTTTTGAGCGGATTCGAAGGGTCAATGAAGATGAGTGGGCCGATACGATGTCGGGTCGTTGGTCGAGTAATTATGGCTTGGACGATGGAGAAAAGGAACGCTTGAGTGAGTGGTTTAAACAGCGAAGCAAGGAGCGGGCGATGAAGTTTGCCGAGGTGGTGGGTAGCGATGAGAGTGGCTTTGTCGACTTCGTGCAGTCGACGGAATACGATTGGCGGGATGCCGAAGGGGCGGAGGTCTTAATGGAAGGGATGCTGGAGGGCGAGGAGTTGGAGAAATTCAAATTTGAACGGCTGAATGAGCGTCACAAGAGTGTTCAGGATGAGGCACACGGGAATCTTACGCGCTTGGATCAGATTGTGGAGTTGGATGAGGAGCAACATTTTGAATTATTTGGAGTATTGGCGCGCGGATCGGATGACTACCGCGATGGGATGGAATTTGATGGGATGGAATCGGGAACATCACAGCTGGATCAAAGCGGGAGGAATCGCGCCATCGAGGATGTTCTTCGCCCGGAGCAGCGTGATTTACTCGATGCCCATCGGGAAGAGCGTCTCAAGAAAGCGGAGAGTGATATGGCAAAGATGGGGCTGACGCTGCCTAAGAATTGGGATGCGCTGGAAGGAGACCGTTTCTAATGTCAGCCGGTGCGATTGAAATCAAAGATCTGCGGGTGGACTATGGCGACTTTGTCGCGGTGAATGACATTTCGCTGAGTGTGCCCTACGGCGAGGTTTTTGGGCTTGTCGGGCCCAATGGTGCGGGAAAAACGAGCACTTTTCGTGTTCTTGCGACACTAATGGAGCCGACCTATGGCGAGGTGAGCCTGGCGGGCATCGATATTTTGGAAAACACCGAGCGGGCTCGCGAAGTGATCGGCTACATGCCGGATCTGGCTCCGGTGCCATCGGATCTTAAATTATGGGAGTTTCTCGATTTTCATGCGGATACCCATCGACTCGGGAATCGTAAGGAACGTCGGGCGAGGGTGGATGAGTGTCTCGATATTGTGAACCTGACTGAAAAGGAGAATGCCTGGTGTAAGGCGCTTTCACGCGGCCAGACCCAGAGACTGGTGCTTGCGAAAACTTTGATGCATCGGCCGTCGGTGATGATTCTCGATGAGCCTGCGAGTGGGTTGGATCCACTTTCGCGCCGTGAGATGCGGCATGCCTTGCAGAAGCTTGCCAAGGGTGGCGCAACGGTGCTGGTGAGCTCGCACATTCTCACCGAGCTCGCGGAAATGTGTTCGTCACTTTGTGTCATGAACGAGGGGAATCTCCTGGCATCGGGCACCGCGGAAGAAGTGCGCGCGAAGCTTGGGAAAAAGGAGAGATCACTACGGGCGACATTTCTAGCAGAGAACGAAGCGGTGCTCCGCTGGCTGAGGACGGATTCGCGGATTTCGGAAATTCGAGCCGATGGTCCGGATGTGACGTTTCACTTCGTGGGAAACGATGAAGAGCAAGTGGGCTTTTTGAGGACGCTGGCTTCAGGCGGATTTGGGCTCAAAGCGTTCGAAGAAGAGGGGTCGTCATTTGAAGATATTTTAGTGCAAGTTGCAGAGGAAAATCGAAAATCATGAGTGAAGAATGGCAGCGGGAGAAAATGGTACCTTTTTGGAAGATCTGGGCGAACCCCATTGTGCGGCGCTACGCCCGGAGTCGTCTGAGGCCCGTAAGTTTGGGAGGAGTCCTGCTCGTTTTTGTTCTGATTGCGGCCTTTATCTTTTTTAGTATCAGGCAAGGTGCCATGGGACAGGGTCAGCTGGAGCTAATGGATGCAGCGCGTCTTCCGATTGTTCCCTTGCTGGTCCTGCAGGGGTTAATTTTATTCATGTTAGGTACCGGTCAAGTTGCTGGTGCAATGACGGCGGAGGCGGATGAGGGGGTGCTCGAGTATCAGCGATTGGCGCCGATGACTCCGTTGACTAAAGTGGTGGGCTATTTGTTCGGTCTACCGATTCGCGAATGGGTTATCTTTGCGGCGACGATGCCCTTTTCCATTTTCTCGATGTGGCAGGGGAAGGTGCCGCTCGGAGTTTTTCTAGAGATCTATTCGGTCTTTATCGTGGCAGGGGTGTTGTACCATTTAACCGGACTTCTGGCGGGTACGGTGATGAAGAATCGGCGTTGGGCTTTTCTGGGGTCGATGGGGCTCGTCTTCATGCTCTACACTGTTCTTCCGCAGGTGGCGAAGTTCGGCTTGGTCTATTTCAAATACTTTACCATTTTGCCGGTGGTCGAAGAGAGCTTCGCTTACTTCGTGCCGCGTTCGGGGCAGATGGTGATCCAGACAATGCAAGAGCTGGTCCCGACGGCCCGCTTTTTTGGCCTGAATTTCCCTCAAGTGGTCTTTACGCTGATCTCGCAGGGGATTCTGATTTTGGCGATGTCGACGATGCTGTGGCGTCGCTGGCGTCGCAACGAATCGCATCTTTTGGGGAAGGTTGGAGCGGTGGGGCTTTTTGCTTGGGTGCAGCTTGTAATTTTGGGTAATGCGCTTCCCTTGATTGAGACGGGACAATTGTTTCCCTCGCGCGAATTCGGCCGCCGCTTTGGCCGCTTCGCTGGCGTGGATCCTGCGAATTGGCAGCCGGAGGCGTGGGAGATTTTCATGATGATCGGGATCTTCGGAGTGGTGACTCTGGCCATGATTTGGATGATGAGTTTTCTGATTATTCCGAATGAGGAAGGGCAGGTGCGCGGGTGGCGGCGGGTGCGGAAAAAGGGGGGGAGCCGACTATCGATCCTCTCCGATCCGGCAACTGCGACGCCTTGGGTATTTTTGATGGTGGCAATCGGGTCGGTGGGGTGGTTTACCTTTGCTAAAGCGATTGTCGGTTCTCGGTGGTTCCCTGAATTTCAGCTGAGTTCGATGGCGCTGCTTGCGATTGTGATGGTGCTCTTTACCGGGGGAATTTTAGTGCAGACGATTCTCGAGACGAAAGGACGTAAGTTTACCATCCTGGCGATTATTCTCGGGGGAGTTCTTCCTCTGATGCTAGGGATGATTGCGGCTCTGACCAAAGACGAACTCCTGCCAGCGGGAGTTTGGTTGATCGGAATCAGCCCGATGTCATGGGCGATGTATGCCTCGCAAGTGGTGGTGCCGATCGATGACATGCCTGCGGATGTGATCCGGGGGATTCCACTGGCCTTTTGGTTCTGGCAGGGAGTGGCGGTTTTGCTTAGCCTCTGGATGTTGAATCTCTTAAGAAGAACTCGAAAAGAGATCGCTGAAAAAACGAAGTAGACCATGATTTTTCGAACCATTTTACTATCCCTCGCTCTGGTGGCCGGGCTCGTTGCCCAAGACCGGAAGCTGTCAGTCGGTGCTCTCTACGACCAAGGCGAGGAGAGCTTTTTTGAAGGGAAGATTAAAGAGGCGATTTTGGATTGGGATCGGGAAATTGCTCTCATGCCGCAGCGGGGTCCCCATCATTGGCAACGGGGATTGGCACTTTATTATTTGGGCCAGTATGAAAAGGGGGTGGCGCAATTTGAAAGCCATCAAAAGGTAAATGGGCACGATGTTGAGAACGCGGCCTGGCATTTTTTATGTATCGTTCGTCAGGAAGATGGATCGGTTGAGAAGGCGCGCAAAAAGTTTATTCCGATTAAGGGCGATGGGCGGGTTCCCATGAAAGAAATCCATGATCTTTATGGAGGAAAGGGCACTGCGGAAGTGGTCCTTGCTGCTGCAAAGAAGAATGCGGAGGGGATGCGGCTACGGAATCAGCTTTGCTACGCCCACCTTTATCTGGGACTTTACTATGAGGCTTTGGAGAAGCCGGAGAAATCACGCAAGCACATGAAGTTGGCGGCTGTTGATTTTAAAATGGACCACTACATGGGCAAGGTGGCGCAGCTGCACCATAAGCTGCGTGCGAAGAAGAAAAAGTGATGTTTCCTAGGCGCCAATTGTAGCCTTGCTGAGCTCTGCTTCTCGAAATTTTCTCGGAGAGCAGCCCACAATTTTGGAAAAGGAACGGTTGAACAGGGATAGCGATTGGAAGCCGACCTGAAAGGCGATGTCGGAGATGGTCGGAGGAGTTCCTTACGGGCCCAGGAAATGCGGGCGTAGGTGGTGTATTCGGTGACGGTGAGCGTGGTCACTTCCTTGAAGGTGCGGCAGAAGTGGCTTTCGCTGAGTCCGGCGACTTTAGAGAGCTGGGCGAGGCGATCGTGGCGATCATTGTGTCCAAGAACGGCGCACCAAGGAATCCATCGTAGGGATACGGCGAGGGCGTTGACCTTGGAAGAGGAGAAGAGCCCGGAGACGAAGACTGCGGGCATCAAAACTGAGGATCAATGCTGCCATTTCGAGAACACAAAAAGTGGCACCGAGGTCCCGCTTTCTTGTTATGAAAAAAGGAGTGAAACCAGTTCTACTTCGTGGGGTTGTTGGCCTCTGTCCAAGAGAGTATTCCTTTGTTGAGGTGGTAAAGTTTTCCGAAGCCGAGTTCCTTCCATGCGTCGAGGGATTGAGTGCTGCGACCGCCGCTCTTACAGTGGAAGAGGTATTCTTTTGAGGTGTCGAGCTTGGCGAGTTCGGTTTTAAAGTCGGGACTTTTGAAGTCGATCATGACGGCACCGGGGATGTGTCCGGTGGCGAATTCCTCGGGGGTGCGGAGGTCGATGACTTGTGGGGCGTTGTCGATGCTGAGGAGGGCTTCTGCTTCTTCGGCGGTGACGTCCTGGATTTGGAATTCGACTCCGAGAGTGGTATCCAACTTGATGGTTATTGATTCCTTTATATCACATGAAGTGAGGGTAAGGAGAAAAGCTAGAGAGAGAAACGTAGTGATAATTTTTGAGAAATTCATGGAGGAACGGTTATACGTTGGGGTAAGAAAAGTGAATTGAATTATTCGGGAGTGGGTGGATGAGGGAAGTCTTTCGGTTGTAATTTCCCGCCTATGCTCTTCGAACTGTGGCGCGACAGGTAGGGTTAGGATTCTTGCTGTTTGAAATTGCCAGAGCGCTTTCAGCACGCGATAGATGTTATTGTCAGGCGATGGGGGTGAAGCTCCATACTGCGTTATTTGCTGCGTTATTTGCTGCGTTGGCAGCGGGGTGGGGAAGAGAGGAGGTGCTTTTTATTCATCAGTTTTATTTTTTAAATGGAACCTGCGTGGGGTGCATGAGGTAGGCGATGAGGTCGCGGGTTTGCCCGGGGGTGAGGGCGTGGAGGAGACCTTCGGGCATGATGGAGTTGGCGAGCTGGGTGGTCTCTTTGATGTCACCTTTTTCGAGAGTGGATTCCTTGGCGAGGCCGTGGAGGGTGAGGGTGCGGTCGTTTGTTGAGGAAATGACGCCGGTGAGGGTGCGTCCGTCTTTTAGGGTGAGGACGGACATGCGGTATTCGGCGGGGATGATGGCGCTGGGGTCAACGATGTTTTCGAGGAGGTAGCCGAGCTCGGCACGGCCGGAGCCGGTGAGGTCGGGTCCGAGTTTTCCGCCCTGGCCATAGAGGATGTGGCAGGAAGCGCAGAGGGATTGGAAGAGGAGGCGGCCAGCGGAGAGTTCTGCTTTTTCTCGTACTTCGGGAGTGAGGGTTTTATGGAGTTGGGTGATGCGCTCTTTCTTGGCTTCATCGGACTGGCGGACGTTGCCCCAGATCTCGGTGAGACGGGCGCTGAGTTCCCTGTCGTTTAAAGCGATGATTTGGCGGGCGTGGTAGGGGGAGAGATCGGTGGCGGGGATTTTTTTGGCAGTAATTTGGGTGAGGAGGGAATTGGCCCAAGTTGCGCGGGTGGTGAGAGTGGCGATGATGCGGGGACGATCGGTAGTGCGGAACTTGTGGTAGTTCTTTACGAGATTTTCACCGATGGCGGGGTCTTTAAAGAGGGAGAGTCCTTGGAGAGCGGTGCGACAGAGAGTGGGAGTGGTGAGGAGTTTTTCGCAGGTCTTGCGGAGGTCATCGGGGCGGGCGTCGATGAGGGATTGGAGGGCGCGAGTACGGGTAGGAAGGGTAGACTTTTTGTCGAAGACGAGGGTCCTGAGTGAGTCGAGGGCGCGGCCATCGCTGAAGAGGGCGGAGAGGTCGCGGATAGATTCGGGGTTGTCTTTTTGGAGGGCTGCGACGGCGCGGGTCCAGTTTTTTGGGAGGGGGGCGGTGCGCCATCCTTTGGAGCTTTCGATAAGGCCTTGGAGGAGATGCGGGGCTTTCTCGGGTTGGGCGATGGCGAGATCGATGATGGCGGTGGGTTGGCTGGCGAGGCCGCGGGCGATGTAGCGGAGGAGGTCAGGCCAGGTGGTGGCGGTGGCGACTTGAATGAGTCCGGTGGGGTTTTCTTTGATGAGTGGGGTGAGGCCGAACCAGATGAGCTTGGGGAGGTTGTGGTCAGTGGCGTCATTTCGCGAGGCGAGTGCGCTCGCGAGGGCTGGGCGATCTTTTAAGGGAAGGCGCTGGAGGGTGGAGGCGAGGGTGAGGCGGACGATGGGTGATTGAGTATTGTTGGAAAATATGGTGAGGTATTCAGAGATTTTCGAATCTGGGTTGTGAGACGGGTGAAGACCATTGACGTGGTCAATTGGGAGAGCCTCGCAAAGAAGGCGAAGAGACCAAGAATTTACGTGTTCGTTGGTTTCATCTAGCAGCCATGTGAGTTGATGTTGGTCCATTGCGTGTAGGGTCCAGAGGGCGCGGAGGCGGATGACGATGTCGGGGGATTTGAGAAGGCGTTGGGCGGTGGCGATGAGTTCGGGGGTGGCGGTGATCTGGGTGAGGGCGCGGCGGTGGAACCAAACGTTGGGGTGCTCGATGATGCGGGTGAGTTTTTCGCCATCGATGTTGATGAGGTCGGAGAGTTCGGGTTTACCGGGATCGCCGTGAGTGAAGCGGTAGATGCGGCCGGAGGTGCGGTGGACGCCGGTGTGGTCGTGGCACTCGCCAGTGTCGGACCAGTCGAGGCCATAAAGGGCTCCTTCGGGGCCGGTGCGGATGTCGAGGCCGCGGAACCAATCGTCGCCCGAGAGGAGGGCGTCGGATTCGTGTTTGCCGACGTAGCCACTGCCTTCGCGTTCGAGTTTTTCGACGTTCAAGCGACGACCGTGTTGGTTCCAGGTGAGGAGTTTGCCATCCCAGGAGGTGGGGAGGTGGCTGCCTTGGTAGATGCACATGCCGATGTGGGCGTGGCCTCCGCCGAAGCTGTTAGCGGCGCCATTTCTAGATTTTTGCCAAGTGCCGGTGGTGTCGAAGTGCCAATGGTCGGCGTGCATTTGGATGGGCTCGTAGATGAGGGGGTTGGCGGAGCGGCCGAAGGGGCGGTCGAAGTGACCGCCGGGAATCATGTGCCAGAGGTGGCCGTTGACGGTGTTGATGAAGAAGAGTTCGCCGTGCTCGTCCCAGTCGTGACCCCAGGGGTTGGTGGTGCCGTGGCTGAGGACTTCGAAGGTTTTGCGTGTGGGGTGGAAGCGCCAAATGCCGCCACGGAGGGGGACGCGTTCCGCTTCGGGCGTGCCCGGGAGGCCGATATTCCCAGGGCAGGAGCCGCCGCAACGGCCGTAGAGCCAGCCATCGGGTCCCCAGCGGAGGCCGTTCGCTAAATTATGGTAGTTGCTTTGGGCGACGGTGAAGCCATCGAGGATGACTTGGGGATCGGAGTCGGGGATGTCGTTGTGATTTGCATCGGGGACGAAGAGGAGTTGGGGCGGGCACATGAGCCAGACGCCGTCTTTTCCGACTTCGACAGAGGTGAGCATTTGGAGATTGTCGGAGAAGACCTTGCGGGTCTCTGCTTTGCCGTCGTGATCTTTGTCTTCGAGAATAATGACGCGGTCGCGGAGTTCCAGGTCGAATCGTTTTCCGCGTTCGGCGTAGGTGAAATTCTCGGCGACCCACATACGGCCTTTGTGATCCCAGGCCATGGCGATGGGGTTTTGGACATCGGGCTCGGCGGCAAAGACGGTGGTTTTGAATCCTTCGGGGAGCTTGAAGGAAGCGGCGGCTTCTTGGGGGGAAGGCGGGTTGGCTGATTTGTCCTTTTCGCTGTTGTAGGGAGTGGGGAAGTCATCGGCTTGCGCGAGGGCGATGAAGGCGAGCGCGAGGAGTGAGCTGGCCTTTGTGAAACCGATGATCATGGAAGTTATAATACTGATGGAGAGAAGGGCGATCTTTCGGTGAGCGGCTTGCCCTACTTTGAGAAATGGGCGCAGACGGCGGCTCCTTTTTCAAAGAGGATGCGGTGTTCTCTTTCTTTGAGGAGCTTGGGGAAGGGAGCGAGGCGCTCGTTGACGAGGATAAGGTTGCCTTGGTGCTGGTCCATGTAGGTGCTCATCGAGCGGTAGGTATCGTCGTTGTAAACGAGGAAGCTGGCGACCACGAGATCGACTTCAGGGAGGTCAAGTTCTTCGTAGCGACCGACAAGAGAGGTGGCGTTTTCGATGCCGTTTTCTTTGAGTTGCTCCTGGCAAAGAGTGAGGGCGGTGGGGGAGATGTCGTTGATCCAGATGTGGCTGGCGTGCCGGCCGAGGATGAGGGTTTCGGCACCGATTCCGGCACCGATGATGAGGACACGCTTGCCGAGGAAGAGGTCGGTATTTTGAGCGAACCATTCCGTGAGGACGCCGGTGGTGGCCCAGCGTCGATCGTAGTAGACGTCGATTCCTTGGCTCATTTCAGCGATGATTTCTTGCTCCACCTGTGGGTGCTTGAGTTCCATTAGGGCGAAGGTTTCGCTGCCGATGAGGTAGGGTTTAAAAAGAGGTGGCATGATGTGTTTGGCGAGTATTGATGGCTTAGGAGGCTTTGTAGAGGGCGATGGGGACCTATTTTCTTTCTTCCTCGTCGAATCGCTGCCAAATTTTATTCATACGACTTATCTCAAAGATTTTTTTAGTAGGAATCCAAAAGCTGTGCCAACATCGCCGCATGTCAGATGAATCAGCACGGGTAAGCCTCTTGTGGGAGACGATCCAGGAGAAGGAAGATTACCCCATTTTTCGCCTTACCTATCTGAGCAGTCCGGTCGCACCATTTACTGATGCTGACTTCGATGACATCGAGAGCAAATCTGTCGAAGCAAATAACGCGCGCGACGTGACAGGGATCCTGATCGCGGACGATGACCGTATTCTCCAGATCCTTGAAGGACGCGAAGACGCGGTGCGTAAACTTTATGCGAAGATCGAGGCGGATTCTCGTCACGCGGTGATCAAGTTGGTCTGTGCGGTGGAAGACGAGGTGCGCTTACTGCTCACCTGGAGCATGGTCGTGCGCAAATTGACGGGCACTCCTCCTGCTGTCCTCGAGCAGTTTACAGAGGTCTATGACGAGTTATTACACGCTGATTCGCAGTGTGAGATCAGCATCGAACATATTGATCTTTTTAAAGCGATCGCTCTCTTTGAAGCTCTCCCGCAAGGAGTAAAATGGTAGCTGGAATTTGACCCAGCCAGCGTGATTTTCGGCGTCGTAGGTTTGAGATCAGCTGACAACCCTATCAAGGAGGTCGCGTAGGCTCCGCTTGCGGAGTAGACGAGGGAGTTACGGATGATTAGATCGAGGTTCCTACGGCGAGGATGCTCGAGATCAACTGACTACTTTGTAGATGATAATGCGGCCCCATTTTCTTTCTTCGGCGGGGTTGCCTTGATTTTTTCCTCCAGCAAGGAAGAGGGTTTTTCCATCGGGGGTGAAGGCGGAGGCGGAGATGCGGAAGCCGACGTTTTGGTGGTGGAGGCGGGAGCCGGATTCGTGGTCGAAGAGGGCGGCGTTCCAGTCGCCTTTGAAGATGCGTCCGGCCATGACGAAGAATTTTCCACTCGGATGGAAAGCGAGGGTTTCCATGAGGCCTTCTCCGATTTCGCCTTTGACGGCGGAGCTGGATTTTTTGATACCATCGTGCCAGGTGAAGTTTTGCCAGAGTTGTTTTCCATTTCCGGCGGCGGGATCAGTGGTGCTGCCCATGCCGGCGAGGTAGAGGGATTTGTCGTCGGGCGCGAAGTGGAGGGCGAAGACGCCGCCGGTGTAGTAGTGGCCCTTGATGATGCCCCAACCGGTAAAATCGGGAGTCTTGATGCGGGCAATTTCCTTACCGTCCTGTTCGAGGTCCCAGAGGATGACTTCGCCCATGAGGTTGCCGGCGGCGAGGAGTTTGCCGTTGTTTGAAAAGGCGACGGACTGGACGGGCGGGATGTGGGGGAAGGAATGACGGAGTTCGCCGGTGGCGACATCGAAGACTTTGACCGAAGGTTCGGTTTCGGGAGCGGGTTCGTATTCGTAGCCGCCGCAGAGGTATTGTCCGGTGGTGGTGGCGACGAGTTTGCCGTCGGGTGAGATGCGGCTTTGCCAGGACCAGAAGTTGTGGGCTTTGACAGAGCGGGTTTCCTTTTTCTCCTTGGGGTCGATCCACTTGAGGTCGCCACCGTAGCCCGCTGAGATGAGGGTGTTTTGCGAAGCAGACCAATTGATACCGGAGGCGAAGTTATCGTGTCGGGCGATTTCTTTGTAGGAATCGCTGATGATTTTGAAGGCGGTGGAGACTTCGTAAACGCCACCGTCGAGGCAGGAGGCGTAGAGTTTCTTGTCGGGCCCGAGGGTGAGGTCGAGGACGTGGGAAGGGAGATCGATCTCCTTGCCTTTTTTAAGGGTCAGAGGGTTCATGAGAGGATTTGGGAAATGGGTGCAGCTTTGTTTTCGACGTGATGGAAAGTCGGGAAGCCGGGGATGTCGAACTCCGAATGGGGATCGATGCCGAGGGCGGAGAAAATGGTGGCGAAGAGGTTTTCCTCGTTGAAGGGATCCTCGGTTACCTCGGCGCCGTATTTGTCGGTAGCACCGACGAGGGCTCCGCCTTGCACGCCGCCTCCGGCCATGGCGAGGGACCAGGCGTTCGGGTAGTGGTCGCGGCCGCGGGCTTGGTTGATCCAAGGGGAGCGGCCGAACTCACCCATCGCGACGACAAGAGTATCTTCAAGCATGCCACGGTCTTCGAGGTCCTTGGTGAGTTGGAAGATGATGTTATCGAGATCAGGCACGACCATTTGGTAAATCTCGTGATTAAAGACGTGGCTGTCCCAGGGCATGCCGTTGGCGACCATGACGAAGGGGGCGCCTTCCTCCACGAGGGTGCGGGCGAGGAGGGCGTGCTGGCCGAAAGCTCCGGGCCCGTAGCGGTCGCGGTCGGCTTGCGGGATGCGCTCGAGATCGAAGAGGTGGGCGCAGCTCATGAGGCCGTTGACGCGCTCGAAGGTGGCATTCCAGGAGCTGGCGGCGGCTGATTTACGATCGTTCTCGTACTTCTTGCTGAAGAATTTCCGGAGAGCTTCGCGGGCTTCGTGGTCATCTTCAGTAATGGAGTCGAGTTTATGGGCGTCGGGGATTTGGAATTCACCGCCGACGCGCACGGGTGAGTAATCCGCGCCGAGCCAGCCGGCCCAGTTTCCCGCTTTGAATCCTTTGAATTCGTTTCCTTCGGGGCAGGGGTCGAGGAGGATGAAGTTGGGAATTTTGGATTCGAGTTGGCCGAGTTGTTGGGCGAGGACGGAGCCGATGGTGGGGCGAGTGAAGGGAGGGCGTGGGGAGTGGCCGCGTTGGAGGAGATTGATGCCTTCGGTGTGCTCCTTGGCGGTCGTTTTCATCGATCGGACAATGGCGAGCTTGTCGGCGATGGAAGCGCACTTGGGGAGGAGTTCGGAAAAGTGGGTGCCGGGAACGTTAGTCGGGATGCTTTTGAATGGGCCGCCGGTGCTCATGCCGGGTTTGGGGTCCCAGGTTTCGAATTGGCTGGGACCGCCGCAGAGCCAGAGGAGGATGCAGTGTTTTTGTTTCCGCTTTGCGATCTCAGCGAAGGCTGGTGCGCCGAAGAGTCCGCCCCAGCTCATGCTTGAGACGGCACCGGCGGAGAGCCCTTGGAGGAACTTGCGACGGTGGAGGTTGTGGTCGGGAGAGCCACAGTTTGGAGGAGAAGCGGGCATGGGGAGAGATTCCAAATTCTAAAAAAATCGGAGGGTAAAGGGGTTTAGGATTTTGAGATTAGAGCTTCCTGTCTTTGCCGGGTCAGTGGTTGATTCGGAATTCGGCGCCGGTGATGAGGGCCCAGCAGAACTGTTCGATGGAAGGGTGATCTTTGGCTTTGATAAAGGAGAGGGCACGCTCTTCTTCCGTATCGTCGGGATAGCGGGAAAGAATGTTTTGGAAGGCTTCGCGGACTACTGTTTGCGGGCTTTCGATTTCGAGGAGTCGGTTGAGGAGGGGAGAGTCGAGAAGGAGTCCGTTGAAGAAGTCTCCGTTGGTGAGGAACATCGTTTGTTGAACGGAGGGGGAGAAGTTTTCGGCGAAAAGATCGGGGAAGACTTTCGCGAGTCGGTTGCGGAGATCTTTGTCGTTTGGTGAGCCGTGGCCGAGGGCGATGCGGAGGGAGCGGGCGAGGGCTTCGGCGGAGAGTGGTTTATCAAGGGCGCGGGTGAAGAAGGCTTCTTGCTGTGGGTTCTTTGATGGGTCGACGGGGCGGGAGTCGAGCTGGTAGGCCTCTGATTTGCAAACGTTGCGGATGAGGCGGCGGAGGTTGTGACCGTTGTTTGAGAAGTCGCGGGTGAGCCAGGCGAGGAGTTCGGGGTGGCTTGCGGGATGGGATGAGTCCATGAGATCGACGGGATAAACAAGGCCGCGGCCGAAAAGGAGGGCCCAGATGCGGTTGACGATGGCGGCGGAATAATCGGAGTTGTCGGTGGTGATGGCATTGGCGAATTCTTCGCGACGGGAGAATTTTGGAACAGGGAGAGCGGGGAGGTCTTTTTTGAGTTTTTCGTCCTTCTTGAGTTTCCGAAACCATTGATCGGGAGGGACGGTTTGGTAGAATTCTTTGGAGTCTTTAGTGCGCTTTCCGTCGGGTTCGGGAATGGTTTTATTTGAGAAGAGGATGAGCTGGGACTGGGATGTTTTGCCTTCGAGGTTGGCAAATTGGTCGTAGCCGCCGTGGGCGCGTTCGGCGACGCGTGGGCCTTCGGGTGTTTTCACGTTGAGGCTGCGGCTGAAGAAGGCGATGAGGCCCCAGTAGTGGCCTTGTTCGATTTCGGGTGCGACGGGGTGGTCGTGGCACTGGGCGCATTGCACTTGTTTTCCCAGAAGAGCACGTGAGGTGCGGGTGGCCATTTGGTGGTGGTCGTCGCGCTGGTCGTAGAGGAACCACGAGGCGCCGTTTTCGATCTCTTCTTTTGGGCGGGCGACGAGGAGGTCACGTCCGACTTGATCCCAGGGACGGTTTGTTTTGAAAGTCCAGCGGAGGTAGTCGAGCCAGGCTTTGCGTTCGTTTCGATTGCGTTTTCGGGTTTCTGCGCGGTCGAGGAAGACGACGTTAAAGATCTCGGTGAGGTGGTCGGCGTGTTCCTCGGTTTCGGTGAGGCGATCGACGAGGAGGTCGCGTTTGTTGGGGGCGGGGTCTTTGAGGAAGGAGTGAAGCTCGTTGGTCTTGGGGATGCGGCCGAGGAGGTCGAGGTAGACGCGGCGGGCGAAAGTGGAGTCGTTGGCAGAATGGGCGGGGACGACCTGTTCTTCCTTCCACTTTCTGGAAATGAGTTGATCTATGACATTGGTTGGGTTCAGCGATGGGTCGGGTAGGACGAGCTTCTTTTGGGGCTCGATTTTGAGGGTGGCGATCCAGTGTTCGAGGGTTTCAATTTCGTCCGTCGTGAGCTGCTTTTTGGGCGGCATATGGGGATCGGAGGCGGGGTGGAGGGCCTGAAAAAGGGGGCTTTTATCAGGGGAGCCGGGAAGAAGGGCGGTGTCGGTTTCTCCGCCTTCGATGGCTGAGGCGAGGGTGCGGAGGTCGAGGCCGCCCTTTTGTTTGACGCCGCCGTGGCACTTGGTGCAGTGCTCTTTAATGAGGGGGTGGGTCAGGGCATGTCCGGAAAAGGGCATGATGCAACTCGTAAAGATGGCGAGAGCGAGGCGGCGTGAGAACATGGATGAGAATGAAATATTGGCCCTTTTATACGGTTTTTGGGAGGGAATTTTTCAGCAAGGTTGGGCTCGCGATAGATTTTCGTATCCTGTGGTGGACCCGGAGGGATTCGCGCCCGTGTCGACCTTTACTGCAATTCTTCCTCCTCTTATTTGATTAAGATGTCAAATTGACTAATCCCTATTTGTTCTTTTTTTTGGTGGGAGAGCCTTGAAGCTACCTTTGGACCGGAGCGGAGGGGGGTTGAAAGGGGGTTGGTCAACCAGGGCTAAAGCCCTATATGAAAGCTAAGGTTGTATGCTCTAATAAGGATTAACATACAAATCTCGGTTCCTTATTGTGTGGATTGAAGTCTGATGTGGAACATTTGAAGTTCTCGCCCAGGCCGTCTTTTTCTTTCCGCTGATCTGCCGTAAACCGTGCTTATGCGGCCTTTCTTGTTTCTCCTCCTCGTTTCGCTCGCTTCGTGCGATCCGGGTAACGGCCCAAAGGCGGCTTCAAGGCTCTCCCTCCAAAAGCAAACTCCTAGCAGTAAGTAAGCCTTTACAACATCAGGCAGGCGCCACCAGGTTGGCTCGCTACCGCTCTATTCTGAAGAAAACCTTCCTTTGATCAACAATCCCGATACCTCCCAAATTAAACGTCCTGGTCGTTTGGTTTCCAGCATCGCCAATGACCGAGTCATCGATATCAGTCGACCAATCGGTCATGTCTTCCGAATACTTCACGATATAAATCACTCCTTCCCTGGAATCCCAAGTGAGGGTCACTGAGTTCGTGTCAGGAGAATAATCAATGTCCGTAATCTTGATGCGGCTGGCTAATTCGCCAAGCGCCGTCGAATCGATTCTCACTTCATTCAGGCGGGTCCAGCCCCAACTTCCATCGTCGTTTTCGAAAAAGTCCAGCTGGTAGTTGTCCGCAAGACTGACGCCGGCTCCGACAAGATCATCCTGGGTGAGTGAGAAACTCTCAGTTCCGTTGCCGTTTGTTGGATCGTAGTAAACTGCATCATAATCTCCAGTTGTCAGATTGAGCAAGGCAAGGCCCTTTTGACCTACGTCAGTAGTGAGGGTTTTTCCCAAGCCTACTGTGGTGGGGTTAGCAAGATCCGCAACCCCTTCCTGATTGCCAGCTCCGCCAAACCAATCGAACTCAAGCACTGGCTTGATCGGATGGACGGTGGCGAAGTTGATCATAGGAGAGCGGTAAAGGAAATTTACGTGAGCTCCATCGTGGGCATTTCTAGTGCTTCCGGTGGTGTTGATCCCACCGAAGTAACCACTCATACCGCCACCATCTGCCTGACCAGCGCCAACACCATCCCCTGCAAACCAAGCCGTGCCATTGACGGTGGTCCAGCCGTTATCGCCTCCCGGCCCATCATTGAAGTTCCAGGCAAGAAGAGTTTCAGATGGCGGGGGCGGGGGCGGGGGCGGATCGGCAATGACCGAGCCGTTGAGATTCAGGCTCTCCAACCGGGTCCAGCCGGAGGCTCCATCATCGTAATCAAAAAAGTCCAGACGATAGACTTCATTGATATCGATTCCGGCGGCAACCAATTCAGCCTGGGTGAGTGAAATCGATTCAGGATTATCTCCCCCATCCTCAGAGTCATAGAGAACGTGATCGTAGACTCCCGTCGTCAGATTGAGAAAGGCCAATCCTTTCTGCCCGTTGGCATCAGAATTTCCTCCGTTATAGTTAACAACCGTATCCGGGCCCGCAGGTTCCGGGGCTCCTCCTTGATTTCCCTGACCACCAATAAAATTCACCTCAATCGCATTCTGATCCGGATCCAATCTGCTAAAATCAATCATCGGTGATCTGAAAAGCATTGCCGCGTGAGCCGCGTCTTCCGCAAAGTTGGTGCCATCCTGAGAAGCATGAACTCCATCGGCCGAAAAGCTGGCAAAGCCATTCTCGATCTTCCAATTATGAGCTCCTCCCCCACCGTCATTAAAATTCCAGTTCACATTAAACGGCAGATCAATAAGAGCCGCCCCATCCAGGCTCACCTCATTCAAGCGGGTCCAGCCCCAACTTCCATCGTCGTTTTCGAAAAAGTCCAGCTGGTAGTTGTCCGCAAGACTGACGCCGGCTCCGACAAGATCAGCCTGGGTGAGTGAGAAACTCTCGTTCCGTTGCCGTTTGTTGGATCGTAGTAAACTGCATCATAATCTCCAGTTGTCAGATTGAGCAAGGCAAGGCCCTTTTGACCTACGCCAGTAGTGACTCCCGTGCCCACTCTTGCGGGGTTAGTAATATCCGCAACCCCTTCCTGATTGCCAGCTCCGCCAAACCAATCGAACTGAAGCACTGGGTCGGTCTCATGGACGGCGGCGAAGTTGATCGCAGGAGAGCGGTAAAGAAAATTTACGTGCGCTCCATCGTGGGCATTTCTAGTGCTTCCGGTGGTGTTGATCCCACCGAAGTAACCATCAATACCGCCACCATCTGCTTGACCAGCGCCCACGCCGTCCCCTGCAAACCAAGCAGTGCCAGTGACGGTGGTCCAGCCGTAGTCGTTTCCCTGCACATCATTGAAGTCCCAAAATACCGAAACCCCGGCATGGGCTGTGCTTGGACTAATGCCGAATACGCCGAAAGACGCTGTCACTAGTTTGAGAAATTTTTTGATCATAATAACAGGTCACAATCTCATTTTTCTAAGATTCGTTTGTCTCAAACTAGCTTTTGCCCATTTAATATCAAGCAAGAATGGTCGCTCACTAGCGACATGAGTTCCCCCTCGAGGCGAGAAGGGCGCAGAAATGAAGCCTCCGGGCAAACAACAAGCTAGCCGGCCAAGGGTAGAGAGGAACCTTATTGGTCCACTCATCAATTCCAAGTCCGAGGTCTTGGAAAGCTGCCGTCCACTGTTCGCGGGACCAATAGTTATTCGGAAGTGCTACTCCGTGGCGGGCATTTCCAACGGAGTCCATGAAGCGCAAGGTCGCTCCCGCGAACAGTCCGTTCCGGTTGTGATCCTTGATCACGATCAGCTCTCTCGACACCCGCATCGCCTCCTTGAGAAGCCGACAAGGATCAGTGGTATGATGGAGAACATCGGCGAGCAGAATCGCGTCAAAGGCATTATTTTCAAAAGGAATCGTCTCCCCGTCAAAAGCCTGCATCGAGATGGCACAATCAGCACGTTCAAGAACATCGACACCGCTTATCTTCAAATCAGGGCGCGCCGTAGTGAGCTCCTTCGCTAATTGCCCGTCGCCACAACCAACATCGAGAATCGAAAGGTCCTGCGGAAGCCAGGAAGCAAAAATATCTGCCAGCACCCGCACCCGCCTTTGATGAACAATGCCACCATGGATCCTATCGATGACCTTCATCGCTTCTTTTGAATACCGAGAATGCTCACGAAAAAACTGGAGAGTAGTAACTGGGCACCAAGCGCCGTGATCGTCACACCGGGAATTACCAAACGCATATTGCGCCCGTATTCGAGCGCGCCGAATTCAGAAAGCCGCCACTCATTGATCGCATAGGCTAGCAGGAAGACCCCCGCCATCATCGCGAGACCCGAAATCAAAATTCCCCGCTCCAGTGTCGCCCAGGAATAAAACCTCTTCAGGCGAAGATCGGGACCGATGAGACCGGACTCAACCGCATAGGTCTTACTCAGCAACGCGAAGAGAATGGATTGAAACCCGCACATGATGAACAAGCTGGAAAAGAGCAGCGTGTGCAAATCAAAGTTAATCCCAAAGAGCGTCACTCCCGGCATGCCGAGACCATAACCCACCAAGCCAGCCACGATTGCGAGTAAACCGGGGGCCAGAAAAAGCCAGCGAGGCGAGTTGATGAGAAAAAAGCGCAGCGTCCGCCATCCGTCGCGCCATGTATTCAAGTGAGGAGCATGGGACACCCGACCGTCCGGATGAAGAGTGATCGGAACCTCCGAGATCCGACATGTGGTCTGGCTGGACTTAATCAACATCTCCGTCGCAAATTCCATTCCGGTGCAGCTCTGTTTGAGCGCCTCGTAGTGGGATTTAGTAAATCCCCGCAGTCCGCAATAGACATCGTGGATGGGCGATTTGAACCACCAGCGAATTAACAAAGTGAAGAAGGGATTTCCCAGGTGTCGGTGGGTCCAAGGCATCGCACCCGGCAAGACCGTGCCACCGCCCGCAGGCAACCGACATCCCTGCACGAGATCAAATCCCTCGCGCAGCTTTTCCAGGAATTTCGGAATTTCGAGGAAATCGTAGCTATCATCGGCATCCCCCATGATGACATAAGTTCCGCGGGCCACATCGATCCCCCCCATGAGCGCACAGCCATAACCAGGCTCCTCGACCGTAACAATCCGCACGCCTCGTTTTCGAGCGATCTCCAGCGAACCATCAGTGCTCCCATTGTCGGCGACGATCACCTCCCCGGACACGCCCTCTTTCTCCATCGCCTGAAGCGCCTTGCCGATACAGACATCAAGCGTGTCCTCCTCATTAAGACATGGGATAACAACGCTGAGTTCGATCTCATTTTCAGGGTGGGGGTCCATCGCTGCAGCGTGCATATAGATCAAAGCCCAAGTCCTCCAATCTCTTTTCATCGTATTTTAAAGATGCGCCGGGAACCAAGCTCCCGTCTTCCCCCTTGCCTCGTGAGATTCACCTCCATAAGGTCGCCGTAGATGATCCTCAGAGAGTTGCGAAAAAATGTGATCTCCCAATGCGTCAAGCGAAAATGGCCAATCGCATGCGTCTTCGTTTATCTCGTGCTCGCCCTGCACCTGACCTGGCCAATTATTGCTTCTCCTTTTTCCCACGTCCCGATTGGCACGGAACCCACCGCTTCAGTGCCTTTGTATAATGTCTGGGCCACGTGGTGGAATGCCGACCGATTGGCCGGAGGGCTATTCGGCTACTGGGATGCGCCGATATTTTACCCTACCCAGGGATCCTTCGCCCTGATGGAGCCTCAACCCACCACCATGGTGGTCGCCCCGGTCATCTGGCTGACCGGATCGCGGATTCTCGCTTACAATGTCTATGTCTGGATCTGCCTGGTCCTTAATGGGGTCTTCGCACAGAGGCTGGCAAAGATTTACGGGATGGGACGCTGGAGCGCTCTTTGGGCCGGAGCCGCGATGGTCCTTTTACCAATGGTGCACTGGCAACTCGGGATCTTCCAGCTTGCCTCCTTATGGGGCATCCTCTGGACCTGGTCCGCAATCGAGCAACTGTGCCGCGAGCCCTCGCGTCGAAAAGGCGTGGAGCTGGGAGTCGCCGCCGCTTTGAGCTTTGTTTCCTGCATGCACCACGGACTCTTCCTCGCCATTCTCCTCGTTGGCGCAGCGCCCATCCTGTGGAGACAATGGATCAAATTCCATGAATTACGGCACTGGGGACTCGCCATCGTGGTCGCTTTGGTCATCACGGTGCCCTTTGTCTATCAGGTCAGGCAGGTCACTGAAGTGCACGCTATCGAATGGGAATCAGACCTCGTTACCGATCTCTCGGCAAAAGTGAGCGACTACTTCCACGCTCCCGCTCATGAACTCATCGATTTCGGTGATGACGAACAACGCTCCTTCTTTCTCTCCTCAGGCTGGCTCAAATACCTCCTCGCCCTCGCCGGGATCTTCTATGGCCTAAAACGAACTCAAACCCGCCGCTGGGTCTCATTTCTGCTGGCGATCACCGTCCTGGCCTTTTTTTTATCGCTCGGCCCAAACCTCAAGCTCGGCAGCTTCCAACCCTGGTGGTGGTTGACCGAAAATGTCCCCGGATTCTCACGAGTCCGGTCTGTGATGCGCTTTGCCTTTTTCGTGCAAATCCCTGTGATCATTTTTGCAGCCTTAGGATTAGGAGGGATCTACCAACTTTCCCGGGATCGAATTCAGCGCCCCAAGCTTCAAAGTGCCTTCCGCTGGGCCCTCCCTCTCCTCGCCATTGTCGCTCTGGTCGATGGATTTCCAAGAAGAACGGGAAATGCCGAAATTACTGACGTCAACAAACATCGTAAGTGGCTGGAGTATGTTGAGGAGAACACCTCAGAAGAAGAAGGAATCCTCTGCTTGCCGGTCGCACCGGGACCCCGGGTCTGGCAATATCTCGTAACCAGTGAGTGGATGTATTTGGGCACTTTCCACAAAGCCCCGATCTTCAACGGCTATTCCAGCCACTTTCCCCAGCATTACAGGAATCTGCGTAATCAAATCCTCAGTGGGTTCCCTTCAAAGAGTATTTTAGAGAAATTTCACCGGGGGAAAGTCAAATTCATCGTGGTAAGAGCCCAAAAGGGAAGCCCCGCCAGAAACGTCAAATTGGGGGACTTCTGGCTCAAGAGAGTCTGCGTCGACGAATTGGTGGAAGTTTACGAATTGGGCAAATCAGGCCCGTGAGAATTTAAAGCGGCATTCAGCCGATTTGATCACAATCGAAAATAAATGACATTTTCTATTGTAATCGTCTGCTATTTAATAACTAGTAGCTGGGTTAATCAGTGAGACGTAAAGTGATTACCCTTAAACACAACAACTATTAGATGACTAAAATTAAAAAACTCGTAATCAACCTTACAGCTGCTACGGCTGTCGGTGCGTCCTCAGCAAATGCTGCAGTCGTTTGGGACTTCAATGATCAGCCGGGAGGCGATAACGGCTGGACCGCCGTGAATGGCGCTGCTTGGTTTGCAGGCGACGGCGTTGGCGCTGGTCAAGTAGATGGTGGCGGTATTGCTGGTTACTTCGGTGATATCAACACCACCGGAGCCACTAGAAATGCCCACGATGGAGCGCACGTAAGTTTCATTTACCGCTCTCCTACGATCAACTTCGCCACCACCAGTTCGACCGACCCAGTGCTTGAGTTCGATTGGTTTGGCGGACAAGGTAATCAGGGAGGGGCTGCGGATTTTGCTAACCCCGCAGGAGTGGGCACGGGAGTCACTACTGACGCAGGTCTAAAGGGCCTTGCCTTGCTCAACAAGACAACTGGAAATTATGATGCAGTTTACTACGATCCAACAAACGGCAACGGAGTTGAGAGTTTCTCACTCACCCAGGCTAATCTTGTCGCTGACGGCGTCAGCCTCACCGACGACTACCAGCTGGACTTTTTAGAAAGCGACGATGGAAGTTGGGGCTGGACCCGTTTGAACCAAGTGCGACTTGATGATAACGCGGTTGCTGCTATCCCAGAGCCTACAAGCCTGTCCCTCTTCGGATTGGCTGGATTTGCCCTGATCTTCTTCCGCCGCCGTAAGTAACAGCGGCACCAAAAGAAGTTCGATATTAATCTCAACGGGGTGGCCTACTTTTTAGGTCGCCCCGTTTTTTATGGTCCATCTCCCGAAAAATCGCGCTCGTGGAAGGGAATCCTTAGTTAAATACAGAGGGCACATTGCCGAATATCTCTCTTATGAAATCATCAGAAAGTCGCCCGAATAAACCGGTCGGTTCGCATTCTAAAAATCAAAAACGATGGGCGCTCATCGGGCTCACTTTATTAGCGATCGCCGGGATCTTCGTGGCTTCCCGTCCCAGTGTGGACAACACAGCCACCGACCCGGCAAACCGACCCTACCAAGTTCCGGCACCACCAGAGCCGCCCATGGGGAGCTTGGACGATCCCAACGCTGACGGATGGCCCACCGAAGCTCTGGCAGAGCAGGCCAAAGAACAACTCAAGGGACTCGGTAAATTGATTCTGCACCCCGGGAAAATCGACGGAAAATCACTTCGAAAATTCGTCACCGAAGACATTTCATTTCACAGCTTGGAACCGGCGAAGCTCAACGCGGCCTATTCGGGCTCTGCTCTCAATATTGTCCGCATGAGCAATCAGCCAGCTGCTGAAGAGCAGCAAGGCATTACCGAACTCGAAGCCTCACTCCGCAAACTCGGCGCTCCTCTGGAAAGAGCCACTGACCTGCGCTTCGAACCCAAGGTATTCCGTGTGCAACAGGACCGCGATTCATTTACCACACAACAGTATGTCGCCATCTCCGGGATCACCGAAGGCGGAGTCATCGAGCAACATGCCACTTGGCGCACCCGCTGGATTAAAAATAGCGATGACTCCCTCCCCCTCCTCACTTCTCTTGAAGTCAGCGATTTCGAACAGGTCAAATCCCACACTCCTGGCCGAACCCTCTTTTCAGATTGCACCCAGTCCGTCTTGGGCTCGAACACTTCATTTCAACAACAACTCGGTCGAGGATACGGTCACTGGCTCCGGCACATCCAGGATACCCAATATTTTTTCTGGCTCGGCAATCCGGGTATCGCTCTTGGTGACGTCAATAATGACGGCCTCGACGACCTCTATCTCTGCCAGGAAGACGGCCTCCCCAACCGGCTCTACATTCAAAACCCTGACGGAACCCTGAGCGACGAATCAGAAAAGGCCGGAGTGAATTGGCTGGAAGGATCTCGCAGCGCCCTGCTCGTAGATTTAGACAACGACGGAGATCAGGATCTCGCCGTGGCGATTACCGGCGGCATCATCCTGGCTGCCAATCAAGGCGACGGCCGGTTTGAATTCCAAACCCTGATCCCCACTGCCCACGATCTCATGTCCATGAGCGCGGCAGACTACGACGAAGATGGCCTCCTCGACCTCTACATCTGCACCTATTATCAAAATGCCTCCAATGGCCCTCAGTCACGTTCGAGCGGGATCGGGGGAGCATTCGTTTATCACGACTCAAATTCCGGCGGCCCCAACAGTCTATTCAAGAACGAGACAACGAGCGGTGGCAAATTCAAATTCCTCGACGTCACCACTGAAACAGGCCTGGACGTCAACAACCTGCGATGGAGCCTCGCCGCGTCCTGGGAGGATTATGACAATGATGGCGATCAGGATCTCTACGTCGCTAATGACTTCGGAAGAAACAACATCTTCCGCAACGACGAAGGAAAATTCAGCGATGTCGCCGCCCAATCAGGTGTCGAAGACAGCGCCTCTGGAATGGCCGTCACCTGGGGAGACTACGATCGCAATGGCCTCATGGACGTCTACGTCAGCAACATGTTTTCTGCCGCCGGAAACCGCATCACCTTTCAAGAGCAGTTCAAACCGGATGCCCCCAAAGAAGTGCGATCCCGACTCCAACGGTTCGCGCGCGGCAGCACTCTCATGAAAGCTCTCGGCAACGGATCGTTTGAAGATGTAAGTGAATCCGCCTCAGTTACCATGGCGCGCTGGGCATGGGGAACCAGCTTTGTTGATCTCAACAATGATGGTTGGCAGGACCTTGTCGTCGCCAACGGAAACATTACCGGCGAAGATCCGGGCGATTTGTGAAGTTTCTACTGGCGACAGGTCGTGTCGCAGTCACTCAACGAAGCCGACGAGCAAAAAACAAGTAAGTTTGAAAAAGCCAACGCAACCTTCGGCGCCATGATGCGTCGCGGCCGATCCTATAGTGGAAGGGAACGAAACTGTGTCTTCCTCAACACCGCAAAACCAGACGAGCGCTTCGCCAACATCTCGGCAACCTCTGGAATCGATCTTCCAGACGATGGCCGGGCCTTGGTTGCTACCGATTGGGATCACGACGGCGACCTGGATGTATGGATTTCAAACCGAAACGCCCCACGACTGAGATTTTTTCGCAACGACGTTCCGTCCGAGCACCATCATCTGACTCTCCGCCTTCAAGGCACTACCAAAACCACCAACCGCGATGCCATCGGCGCAAGGATCGAAGTGATCCTCACCGACGGACGACCTCTGATCAAAACCCTGCGAGCAGGACAATCATTCCTCTCCCAATCCACCAAATGGATTCATTTCGGACTAGGAGACGCAGAGAGCATCGAATCAGTGAAAGTCCAATGGCCAGGCGGCGAGACTGAGACCTTTCCCAATCTGGAGGTGGATCAACGCTACAGCCTTATCCAAAACAGCGGTAAAGCTGAAAAAACCGAAACACAAAAACGTCAAACGACAATCTCTCCCAGTCCCGTCGATTTACCTCCAACCGACAGCACTGCCCGCATCCATCTGGCCTCCCTCCTTCCCATGGCCAGGTTGAATTACCAAACCTTCGATGGCGCCTCCAAGCCATTACCTACCGGACAGGGCAAAGCATACGTATTGAGTCTCTGGGCAAGCTGGTGCCCTCCTTGTGAAGAAGAGCTGCAAGAGTTGGCAGAACGAGCTCAAGAGCTTCGCGATGCCGGCATTGAAATCATCGCCCTCGCCGTCGACGGCCTTGATGAGGACAACGCGGGAGCGCCCGACGCAGAGAAAATGGCCAAGCGACTGGACCTCCCCTTCACAAGCGGCAGAGCGACGAGAAACTTGATCAGCTACCTGCAATCTGCCCATGACTACCAAATCACGGGTGCTGAAACCCTACCCGTGCCCGTCAGTTTCTTAATCGATGGCAATGGGAAAATCTCGGTCATTTACAAAGGCAAACTGAACCCGGATCACTTAAAAGAAGATCTAGGGCATTCACAAGGCACACCGCTCGAACGCTTTGCCCGCTCCGCCCCCCTCCCCGGGCGAACGCTTCCGATCCCAACCGTTTCCCGTCACCGAAATCAATACGAAGCACAATACCGGTTCGCCACCTTCCTCCAACAACGGGGACTCACCCAACTGGCCAATGCTGAAAACAAGGCCCTGATCAAGTCGTTTCCAAAAAACGCCGGACCACACAACAACCTGGGAATTTCCTATATTAGGGCCAAGAAAATCGATCTGGCGGAAGCCAGTTTCCGGGAGGCTCTCCGCATCCAGCCGGACCACGGAAAAGCCAATGCTAACCTGGGCACGCTCCTTGCCCAAAAAGGCAAGCTTTCCGATGCCATCCCCCATCTCAAACAAGCTGTCAAGAGCAACCAACAAGATGGAAAAATCCTCGCGATGTTATCTCAACTCTTGCTCAAACTGGAACGATGGCCGGAAGCCCAAACGTCCCTGGAAAAAGCGCTGAAGCTCAATCCCAATTCCCCAAACCACTGCTCCAGTCTGGGATTCGCCCTGGCAAAACAAGGACAACTCCAACAAGCCGTCGAGCATCTTGAGCAAGCGCTCAAACTAGAGCCCACCCACGCTGATGCCCGACGGAACTTAACAACGATCCGCCGCTTGATCGAACAAGGTCAGTGATAGCGCTATTCACCTCCACATTTAGCTATCCGAGCTCCATCTTCCTCATAGCTCGCTCATCAATAAAACCAAGAATTCACTGGCTACAAAAACGGGACTACTTCAGAAGCACGATCTTCGTCTTCGATCCCCGAGGGGCAACTCTTCAAAACCGTCGAGGTTGCGCTCGATGTTTCAAACAGCGATCCGTTCATACTTCCTTCCTGTTGACTCTTGGGCTTGGACTCAATGGTGGAAGTTTCTTCAGTCCTTAAAAACAAGGAGTTTTCCGACGCATACACGCTTCCGAGAGGAAAGGGAGATCAAAGAAAAACCCTGTAATCACTTGGACTACAGGGTTTTATGAGAGTGGCGGACCCTGAGGGATTCGAACCCTCGATACCCGCAAAGGTATACTCCCTTAGCAGGGGAGCGCTTTCGACCACTCAGCCAAAGGTCCAGTGATTCGTCGAACTGCGCGGATATGAGCAGGTGCGCGGGTTTTCGTCAATGGGAGTTTCACGAAGAATTGAAGAATTGTTGCTTTTTGATTTTGGTGTCATTGTTCTGCCGTGACTTGGAGGATTTTGGCAGCAGGGAAACCGGCTCTCGTTTATGCGAAGAAGGGAATTGAGGAGTATCTCAAGCGGCTGACTCGAGGCGCGAAGGTGGAGCTCGTTTATGTGAAAGCGGGATCGGCAGAAGTTGTTTCGGCGGATTTACTTTCGCGATCGGAAGGAACATATCGCGTCGCCCTGGATGAGCGGGGGAAAGCTTGGACGACGGGGGAGTTTGTAAAGAAGGTAAATGCTTGGGAGATGGACCCGGGGGTCAAGACGATTTCTCTGCTCATCGGAGCTTCGGATGGGCACACCGAGAAGTTGAGGGAGAAATGTCACCAGACTTGGGCGCTTTCGCCGCTGACGCTTCAGCATGAGTTGGCGCTGGTTGTTTTGTTGGAGCAGCTTTACCGGGCTTATTCGATTAAGCGAGGGGAGCCGTATCATCGATAAGGGGCGGCATGGGAGAGGGATAAAATTTGAGATTGGAACACGACAGCGAGATTTGAACGGGCTTTGGAGGTGGGCGCTGCGGGCGGCTGATGAGGCAGGGCGAGGTGCTGGGCTTGTTTTTGATGCTCAGCGCATTGGCAACCTAGAGTATTGGCCCAAGCGTGTATGTTTAACACCGTTGGTGCGGGAGAACGGTCGCTAGCTTCGGATTTTGCGGAGGAGGATGCCCCGGATCCTTTGTCCTTCAGGCTCCGGGGGAGTCTTTGGGGAGGGCGGCGGCTTCCGTTCCTTCGTTTTGATTCTCTTCTGGTTCGAGGATAACGACGGGGGCTCCTTCGGGAGCGGAGGGGAGGCGGGAGGTGGAAAGGAGCCAGCCTTCGGTTATATTATCGCGCACGATCAAATTAGCGGAATCGCTCCAGACGGGCTCGATGCGGGTGCGTGCGATGGTAAGTTCTACGGGCTCGATGAGGACGATTTCATTGGGCCGGAGGAGGGTTTTTCGAGGAACGATGAAGACGTTCTCGATGATATTGCCTTTAATTTCAGCGCGAATGGGCTGACCGATTCGAAGAGGGGGAGTGGCAGCATTTTCCTTTTTGAGGGCGAAGGGATCATCGACGCGGGCGATGACGAAGAGTTTGCGGGATTTTTCGTCGAGTGAGCCTTCGGTGCGGACGATCATTCCTCGCCAGGTAGTGGGGTTTTCGGTGGCTAGGGCATCGGTAAGGGTGACGGGAACGGCGAGGTCGTCGGGGTTGTCGGGGAGATCGACGTGGACAAGGTCGCGAGTAGAAAGGGAGAGGCGGACTTCGGCGAAGCTGGTGGAGAAGATTTCTCCGATGGTGGTTCCAGGGCTGACGGACTGGCCAAGGCCGACGCTACGTTCACGGACGCGGCCGTCATAGGGGGCGAGGACTTGGGCGCGTTTGAGGTCGTTTTGTGCGCTGAGGAGTTCTGCTTCCGCGGCTTTGACGTTTGCTGCGGCTTCTTTGAGTTGGGGCTTGCGAAGAACGAGTTCGGTGGGGGGCTCGGTGTATCCGAGGTCTTCCCAGTCGAGGAGGGCCTGTTTAGCGCGGGCATCTTCTTGGGCAAAGGCGGCTTCAGAGCGGGCCAGGCGGGCTTCGGAAGCGGATAAGGCGGCGAGGAAGTCAGAGGGGTCGAGTTCGAGAAGGATGTCGCCTTCTTCAAAGAATGATCCGCTCTCGAACTTCGGTGAAATTTTAATCACGCGACCACTCACGCGAGGGGTGAGGGCGGTTTCATTGTGGGGGCGGACGATTCCCTGGGTCGAGAGTGTGACGCGGAAGTCGCTGCGCTCCATTACTTGAACCTTGGTCTCGATAATTTTGGGGGCAGGGCGGGTACGGACTTCCAGCTCTTCTTTTTCAGCGAGGATCCCAAAGCCGAAATAGCCTACGGCAAGAATGAGGAGGGGAATGATGATACGGAGGAGCTTGGACATCGGCTGGGGAAGGATAGACCCATCTTACGCAAATGGCGAGGCGGGTCTAACACTCGGATGTAACATTGATGGAACTAATGTTCTTTTTGAGGGAATCGATTTTCCGGATCGGGTAATTGGCTTTAGCGTTCTGGGATGAAACGACTTCGCATGTTAATTCCCCCGTTTCCGGTTGATCGAGCCCGGCACTGTCCGGGGGCAGGGGCTCGAGTGGTGCTTCTTCACGGATTGTGGCGGAGCGTCTGGGCGATGGAAAATCTTGCGGAGTTGCTACAAGAGAGCGGGTTCGAGACTCTCAATGTTCCTTATGCCTCGTTTCGGAAGCCGATGGATGAAATTGTCGCTGATGTGGCCGAGATCGTGTCCTCGTATGATGATGGGAAGCCGGTGCACTTTGTCACTCATTCTATGGGAGGGATTGTGCTGCGCCATCTGGCACATCGCTTTCCTGAATTGGTCAATGATCGGGCAGTCTTGCTTGCTCCGCCAAATCAGGGGAGCGAGATTATCGATTGGCTGGAGAGTTTTCCGCTGAGTCGGTGGCTGCTGGGCCCGGGGGGGATGAGTCTTTCGACGGCCGCGGTAAGGCGTGAGGTGCCGGGATTTTCAGGGGAAGTTGAGGTGGCGGTGGTGATGGGACGGTCCCGATCGCTTCCTTTTTTTCAGGGGTTATTGGATTCGGATAATGATGGTATCGTTTCGGTGGAAGGGGGACAGGTTTTGGGAATGCGGGCGCTTAAAGTGCTCGATGGAGACCATACTTTTTTGATGGGGGAGCGGGAGGTGGGCGAGGAGGTGCTTAGTTTTCTTAATGGAGATGAATCGTGAGTTAATTCGTGGATTGAGTATGCCAGAGTCCCCACATGGATCTTGATATTTCCACTCTAATGCTGCTATTTCCTTCGGTGAGTCTATTTTTTATATTCTGTAGCAATTGCTTTCTGTATCTCGCGGCGCTGGTGAGAAAATTTCACGGCGACTGGTTGCAGGATCAAAGACAAAGAGTGCAAGAGCAGATTAGCAATCTTCGAACTCGGCTGATTCTCATCAGGTGGATGCAGCTTCTGGGACCTGTCAGCCTCATGCGAAAGGCACCTTTTTCTTTGTGGTAGTGATCATGAGCTTTTCGCTTGCGTCCTTGGTGATCGAGATTGTCATTTCGGGAGGAACCCTTCGGATTCTGCTGAAGTAAATGGAGGAGCCAAGATAAAAAGTGCACTCCGGATGAGCGCGTCGAGAAAGGGTCGTTTGAGGAACCGGGAGAGGGAGGATGAGACCACTGCTCACTATTCGCTAGGCTGGCTGACATAATTCTACCGTTATCATTTCTCGACGTGCTAGGGGCGAGCATGTTGACTCTTCGGTGTGAGGATTTATCGCACATCTGGAGGGAACTTGATCGAGGATGAAGCGGGCTGTCATGCGGTCAGCGCCGATCTTTTGGAGCGCCTTTTTCAATCGGGGAAAGGTGAATTGCCCGCGATTCTAGCCGCCGAAGAACGCGGTGAAGTAATTTCCGGATTCGCAGAGCTCTTGGCTCCGGTTCCACTGGATACTGAAATCTGGGCTGCGGGTGTGACTTACCTCCGGTCGAAATCCGCGCGTATGGAAGAATCTGAGGAAGCGGGCGGCGATGTTTTTTATGATCTCGTCTACGAGGCAGATCGGCCGGAGCTCTTCTTTAAGTCGATGGGCTACCGAGCTGTGGGGACCGGGGGCGCGATTCGAGTTCGAAAAGATTCTTCTTGGGATGTCCCCGAGCCAGAATTGACTCTCGCGATCAATGCCGGTGGCGAAATCTTCGGCTTTGCGGTTGGAAATGACGTTAGCTCGCGGTCCATCGAAGGCGAAAATCCGCTCTACCTTCCGCAGGCCAAAGTTTACACGGGTAGTTGCGCGGTGGGACCTCATCTGACGATCGGTCGTGAAGCGCTTGCAGATGACGCAAAAATTTCTCTCGAGATCACCCGCGCGGGTGATCTCGCCTTTTCTGGATCCACCGACCTTACCCAACTCAAGCGCAGTATTGATGAGTTGGTAGAAGCGCTGTATCGCGAGTTGGATTTCCCCAAAGGTGCCATGCTCATGACGGGTACAGGAGTCGTTCCCGGAACTGACTTCACCCTAACCGCAGGTGATGTGGTCAAGATTGAGATTGAAGGCCTCGGGACACTCGAAAATAAAGTTGCTTAATTTCAAGATGCCATTTCAAACGATCAATCCCATCACGGGCGAAGCGCTTCCTGGCAACTTCTCTGACGCCAGCCGGGAAGAAGTTTCTCAAGCCTGCGATCTTGCCGCAGTGGCCGCTCCCATTTTACGGAGAAAAAGTGGTGCTGAAATTGCGGTGCTTCTTGAATCGATTGCCGAAAATCTTATGGATGCTCGCGAGGCCATTTTGGAACGCGTGCAAGGAGAGACCGGCTATCCCGATGGTCGGGCGCAGGGTGAGTTTGGCCGGATGGTGGGTGGTTTCAGCGCTTTTGCTGCGGTCGCGCGCGATGCGTCGTGGGTCGAAGCAACCATCGATCACGCCGAGCCGGACCGCACGCCGCTTCCTAAGCCGGATTTACGAAAGATGCTCATTCCCATCGGCCCCATCGGGATCTTTGGTGCGAGTAATTTTCCCCTCGCGCTCTCGGCAGGTGGATCTGATGTCACCAGTGCTCTCGCCGCTGGCTGTCCGGTGGTGTTGAAAGGGCATCCGTCTCATGCCGGAACCTGCGCTCTCATTTCTGAGGCCATTCAAGACGGGCTCGCTGAAACGGGTTTTCCTGAAGGCACTTATCAAATGGTTCAGGGGCAAAGCAACGCTGTCGGCGAGGCCGTCGTGCAGCATCCCTCGGTCGCCGCGATTGGTTTCACGGGATCGCTCAAAGGAGGCCGTGCGCTTTTTAACCTCGGCGCCCTTCGTGAAGTTCCCATTCCGGTCTACGCAGAAATGGGGAGCGTCAATCCGCAGTTCGTTCTGCCTGAGCTCCTTGATCAAGATTCGGAGAAATTTGCCGAAGGATTGTTCGGAAGCATTACTCAGGGCAATGGACAATTTTGCACGTGCCCGGGGATTCTTTTCGTTCCATCGAATTGCGCTGTCATGCTCGCCAAGTTGGCGGAATTGGTGGACGGCAGCACTGGTCAACCCATTTTAAATGAAGCGACCGCGGCGGGCTTCGAATCAGGGATCTCCCATCTCTTGTCGCTTGATGGGGTGGAAATGCTTGGGAGGGGATCGTTGGAGGGAGCCGCGATTGGCGCGACTGCCACCGTGTTGAAAGTTTCCCTCGCCGACTTCCTTTCTCAGCGCGAGCTAATCAGTGAAGAAGTCTTCGGCCCCTCGGCGGTCGTCGTCGTTTGTCCTGATGCAGCTTCCTATGAGGAAGTTGCCGCAGGATTTTGTGGTCAACTGGGTGCTTCGATCCATGGTACGACAGATGAATTGGCCCAGCATGCCGATCTTATTTTCCAACTGGAGCGCTTCACTGGGCGCGTCTTGGTAAATGCCTTCCCGACGGGTCTGGAGGTCTGTCACTCGCTCGTGCACGGCGGTCCTTATCCCGCCACGACACAGTCCCATTTCACCTCGGTGGGTCAGGGCGGTATCACTCGTTGGGCTCGTGCGGTGAGCTACCAAGGGTTACCTAACGCGCTTCTTCCTCCCGCTTTGCAAGAAAGTAACCCCCTCGGAATCGCCCGCCGTATCGATGGCGCTATCACCCTGTGAATGATATTCTAGAATCCGGGGAAGAAGGGATCGACGAAGTCGTGACCCGTGCCGATGGCCCCGACGGTGAACTCCCGATCTCGGGAGATGATCTCGCGAAGGGGACGAGCGGCGACCTTTTCGGCTGGATGCAGAATGTGGGCATGGGCTGGAAGACTTCCTCCTGGGGAAAAAAAGAGGTTCTCGTACTTTCGACCCAGGGTGGAATTCGCCAGCCCGATGGCACCCCAACGGCGCTCGGTTACCACTCAGGTCACTGGGAGGTCGGGCTTTTGATGGAAGCAGTTGCGAACGAAATCGCCCGGCTTGAAGGCGTTCCCTTTGCGGCTTTCTGCAGTGATCCCTGCGATGGGCGCACTCAAGGGACGAGCGGGATGATGGACTCGCTTCCTTTTCGAAATGATGCAGCAATGGTGCTGCGTCGGCTCATTCGCTCACTTCCAACGGCGAAGGGAGTCGTGGGCGTCGCGACCTGTGATAAGGGGCTCCCGGCTATGATGATGGCGCTGGCGGGCTGTGGCCACTTGCCGGGTGTTCTCGTGCCGGGGGGTGTCAGTCTCCTTAGTGAGGACACGGAAGATTTGGGAAAGGTGCAGTCGCTGGGCGCACGCTATGCCCATGGTGAGATCAGCCTTGGAGAAGCGGCGGCGACCGCGTGCCGTGCCTGTGCGAGTCCGGGAGGGGGCTGCCAATTTCTTGGCACTGCGGCTTCCAGCCAAGTCATGGGTGAGGGGCTCGGGATGAGTCTGCCTCACAGTGGGCTAAGCCCGAGTGGCTCGCAGATTTGGAAAGATCTAGCAACCCGTAGTGGTCGGGCAGCGATGCGTCTCGAGTATTCGATGAGCGAGATCCTCACGGAGGCTTCTTTTCGCAATGCCATGCTTCTTCATGCGGCCTTCGGTGGATCCACCAATCTCATTCTCCATCTTCCCGCGATCGCCCATGCCGCCGGACTTCCTCGTCCTACCGTGAACGATTGGCAGGAAGCGAACCGGCTCGTGCCCCGCGTCGTTGATGCCCTTCCGAATGGTCCGCAAGGCTACGCCACGGTGCAGGTCTTCCTCGCTGGAGGAGTCCCCGAAACGATGCTCAAGATCCGCGAGCATCTTGATCTGAGTGTGCGCACTGTCAGTGGGCTCACCTTGGAGGAAAACCTCGAGTGGTGGGAGAAGTCCGAGCGCCGAAAACGCTGCCGCGATCGGCTTTTCGAAATCGATGGGATCGATCCCGATGATGTCATTCGCTCGCTCGATCGCAGCCTTTCCAGTAGCGTCACCTTTCCGCAAGGAAATCTCGCGCCTGAGGGTAGTGTCGTCAAAAGCACCGCTATCGATCCCTCGATGATCGACGAAGAGGGGATCTTTTTCTTGGAGGGACGTGCCCGTGTGTTCGGAAGTGAAGCCGCAGCGATCACGGCCGTGAAATCCCAGAGTGCCGACCGCATCCGCGCCTATGATATTATAATTCTTGCTGGCATCGGCCCGATGGGAGCCGGCATGCCAGAGACCTACCAAGTGACCTCTGCTTTGAAATACTGCGAGGTCGGCAAGCAAGTCGCGCTTGTCACCGATGGTCGGTTTTCCGGTGTCTCCACTGGTGCCTGCATCGGTCACGTCAGCCCCGAAGCTCTTGCCGGAGGCCCGATCGGAAAGCTCCGTGACGGCGACCCCGTCAGCGTGCGCATCGATACGGTGAACCTTACGGGAAACATCGACTACCTCGGTGATCTCGAAGGGCTCATGGCTCGTGACCTCCACCCCAAGATCAGCGTCCACCCCGATCTCCCTGACGACACCCGCCTCTGGGCCGCCCTTCAGAATGCCAGCGGCGGAAGCTGGGGGGGCTGCGTTTATGATGCTGAAGCGGTTGCCCAGAAGCTTGGTGATCGCACCCCCTAATCTCTGGATGATGTGAGAAGAAATCATTTGATCGCCGCTCCAAAACAGGACCTTTCTCTTTCTTGACATCCTCCCCCCAGCCCTTAGTTATTAAATGATGAATAATTTTCGAGAGATCTTGATGGGATTAGGCCCCGTCTTCTCTTCACTAATTATTTTGTGTAGTAAGGTTTCCGCTCTCCAAGCTCCGGAAATTTCTCCGGCAAGTGGTCCTGTGACAGTGCCGAAACTATTGTCGATCAGCAATCCAAACCCATTCGGCGCTATTTTCTACACCACTGACGGAACAGATCCGCGCACCCACTGCGGATCTGTTCGCTCATCAGCCCGGATACACCCTATCCCTCTCGAAGACGGCTGTTTCGACGAGCCCTCATCAGTGAACCGATCAATGGTGGTTCACGCCAGGGTGAAATCCGGGGATGAATGGAGTGAACTGCGTATTGCCACTTTTAAAGCCGATCAGGACTTCTCAAACCTCCTCATTACCGAGGTCATGTATCAGCCCACCGATACAAGATTCGAACCGGAGGAGTTCATCGAGTTTAAGAACATCGGAGATATTCCCTTGAATATTTCGGGGCTTGGCATTGTTGATCTAGCAATAACCGGACACGACGCCCTACTCTCCGACACCTTCCCCGAAGGCTCCTTCGTCCCCCCGGGCGGGTTCTTGCTCATTGTCGCTAGCCCCAAAAAATTTGAATCTCTCTATCCTGATATCCCGTTTCAAGGAATTCTGACCGCAGAATTAAGTAATTCACGGGCTCGAATCGCCCTCACGAATTCCGACGGAAGTATTGCGACTCAAATGCGTTTCGACAGCCACTATCCTTGGGCCGTTGCTCCGGATAATCACGGCTATTTCGAAGATTTGTCTCAAGAGGTTGGCTTTTCTCTCACTCGAACGAATTTGGATCCGACAGCTGACGCGAACCATTTCTCGACATGGCGTGCGAGTGCTCAGCGGCTTGGGTCACCGGGTGCAGACGACCCCGAACCAAATATCCCTCCTCTTTTGATTAATGAACTCCGATCACGGTCAGTTGGAGAGCTTCAGGACAGCGTTGAGATTTTCAATCCTACCCTAGATGACGTCAATATTGGAGGGTGGTGGCTCAGCGACCACCGAAACCAGCCATACCAATACAAGTTCGCATCGGATATGATCATCCCCAGCAGAGGATATTTCGTCGTTGATGAATCAGATTTTGTGGCAGCAGGAAGCGATCTATCCTTCAGTTCAATCGAAGGTCGTTGCTACTTGTTTTCCGGGGATCATGAGGGCGAACTGACCGGCTACACCCACGGAGTCAGGTTTTCGGGGAGTGCCAAAAATGCGTCCCTTGGGCGCCATCACACGTCCGAGGGAATCGATTACTTCCTTGCCGAAAAAACTCCAAGCTTTGGCTTGAAAAATTCCGGACCACCACCACCCTCCCTCATTGTTTCTGAAATCATGTACCATCCTGATGTCGATGGATTTCCATACATCGAGTTACACAATACAACCCAAGAAACGCTCTCTCTTTGGGAAATCGAAATGCCAACTAGAACATGGGAAATCAGCAACAACCTCTGCGCTCGATTTAGCTTTCCAGAAAATACATCTGTGCCTCCTGGTGGTTTTATTCTTTGCGTTCCTGAGTCCTCGAGGCCCGTTGACATTCCTGACGAAGCACAGATTTTCAAACTTCCAGACTCAATTTTTTCCAACGCGCGTGGTCAAATACGCCTCCATTGTCCATCAGGACTAAAAGGACAAGAGTCCCGCTTCATCATAATTGATGAAGCGATTTTTCAAAATCACCACCCGTGGGATATCGGGGCAGCCGGTGGCGGACAGGGACTCGAACGAGTAGGGATTACTTCCCGCGGAGAAGACCCCAATAGTTGGTGCGCCGGGCCAACAGGAGGAACTCCAGGAGTGGCTTGGGAAGGAACATGCACAACTCATCCTATTCGCGACACTGCCGTCCTGATCACCGGAGAAGAGTTCAAGCTCACTTCTGAAACAGGAGAAGACTCCTATCATTCATTCGAAGAAAGTTGCGACTTGGCAATTCGGCGACCTTTGCCTGACGCCCACCAAGCTGCTAATGGACTGGAAGCCATATTCACTCGCGGCCAAGACGATATGAATGGCCCTGTTTACCTACGTGTCATCATTGACGATAAACCATGATTTTCTCAGGAAGCAAGTCGTTCGCAGGCATTCGTGAATGACGCTAAGTAATGTTTCAAAAGAAAGGAATACCAGAGTGATTTCTTGAAAGGGTAAGGCGGGACGAAGGCATGGTGCGGGTGAAATGTCCCTGGGTGCACCACAACTGGGGATCAACGCTGCCATTTCGAGAAAGCGCCCGACTCTTGATTCCAACGCGCAGGGCTCTTTCCTAACTATTTAAAAACATCATTCGTCTCTTTTAAAATGCAGAGTGGTATTAGGTGTGGAATTTGTGTTTGAGAAGGAGGCCTTCCGGCGGTTGATGTGGAGGATGGCGAAGAAAAACTGATGGCTCATTTGGCGACAGTTTATTCATGGTCCCAGTCTTTGCCTTAAAACCACTTCCGAAACCCAGTTGAGGCACACCTGAAGAGGGTATCTAAGGTATCTTAATTAAAAAGAGAACTTTTGCAGAAAAAATAAGAGGTCGAAAAGGACAATTTACTCCCGTAGTTAAGGGATTCGTGGAGTGAATGAATATTTATCCGGAAAAGTGGATCTTAAATCGTTGACGGAGGGCGGATTTTCATTAGGGTTGCGCCGCGGCAAGCAATGGCCGCCAGTGAGAGACACGCCAGTCGATCGCGCCTCAGGAATCTCCTGAAGACGATCGGCTTCTTAGTCCCCACTGACCAGTTCTTTCACAGTATGGGTTCCACAGATTCCCACAGCGATTAGTAAGCAAAAAGCAAACTACTTGATGAATCTGTCGGAAAGATGACAAAAAATTAGATTGTGCACTGCAACTCGATTTTAATGAGTTGGGGTGCGGGTCAAAAGGGAGAAGCCCCGTGAGAACGGACAAGCCCTTCCTTGAGAGTCTGTAAAGATTCTTAAAAAAATTCAATTTGATAGCTAAGCGCGGCAGTCACTACGGTGTCTGCCAAAAAATGTTTAGATGTCAGATTCAACATTTCTACGGAGAGTTTGATTCTGGCTCAGAACGAACGCTGGCGGCGTGGATAAGACATGCAAGTCGAACGGAGAATTTCAATAGCTTGCTAATGAAATTCTTAGTGGCGGACGGGTTAGTAACACGTGAGAATCCTACCCTTGAGTGGGGAATAGCCTTTCGAAAGGAAGATTAATGCCCCATAGTCTCTACGGAGTAAAGATGCCTTCGGGTGTCGCTTAAGGATGGGCTCGCGGCCTATCAGCTAGTTGGTGAGGTAAGAGCTCACCAAGGCAACGACGGGTAGCTGGTCTGAGAGGACGATCAGCAACACTGGAACTGAGACACGGTCCAGACACCTACGGGTGGCAGCAGTCGAGAATCATTCACAATGGACGAAAGTCTGATGGTGCAACGCCGCGTGGAGGATGACGGCCCTAGGGTTGTAAACTCCTGTCATCAGGGAGTAAGACTTATTCGTTAATAGCGTGTAAGTTTGATAGTACCTGAAGAGGAAGGGACGGCTAACTTCGTGCCAGCAGCCGCGGTAATACGAAGGTCCCAAGCGTTGTTCGGAATAACTGGGCGTAAAGCGTGTGTAGGCCGCGCGGAAAGTCGGATGTGAAAGCCCAAGGCTCAACCTTGGAACTGCATCCGATACTCCCGTGCTAGAGTAATGGAGAGGTAAGTGGAATTCTCGGTGTAGCAGTGAAATGCGTAGATATCGAGAGGAACATCAATGGCGAAGGCAACTTACTGGACATTCACTGACGCTCAGACACGAAGGCTAGGGTAGCGAAAGGGATTAGATACCCCTGTAGTCCTAGCAGTAAACGGTGCTCGCTTGGTGTGGGAGGGTTCGACCCCTTCTGTGCCGGAGCTAACGCGTTAAGCGAGCCGCCTGGGAAGTACGGTCGCAAGACTAAAACTCAAAGAAATTGACGGGGACCCGCACAAGCGGTGGAGTATGTGGCTTAATTCGATGCAACGCGAAGAACCTTACCTAGGCTTGACATGCTTGTCGTATTCTCCCGAAAAGGAGAAGTCGCTTCGGGCGGACAATGCACAGGTGCTGCATGGCCGTCGTCAGCTCGTGTCGTGAGATGTTTGGTTAAGTCCAGCAACGAGCGCAACCCCTGTGAACTGTTGCCAGCGGATAATGCCGGGGACTCTGTTCAGACTGCCCAGATCAACTGGGAGGAAGGTGGGGACGACGTCAGGTCAGTATGGCCCTTACGCCTAGGGCTGCACACGTACTACAATGCCCAGCACAATGAGAACCAATACCGTGAGGTGGAGGCAATCTGTAAAACTGGGCCCAGTTCGGATTGGAGGCTGCAACTCGCCTCCATGAAGTTGGAATCGCTAGTAATGCCGTATCAGCTACGACGGCGTGAATACGTTCCCGGGTCTTGTACACACCGCCCGTCACATCATGGAAGTCGGTCGCACCCGAAGTATATGCGCTAACTCCTCGGAGAAGCAGTATCCTAAGGTGAGGCTGGTAACTGGGATGAAGTCGTAACAAGGTAGCCGTAGGGGAACCTGCGGCTGGATCACCTCCTTTCTACGGAGTAAGAGTCTTTAATAGACTCGGTCGACACCTAACTTAATCGCAGCGAGTTTTACTTGACTGCGTTTGATGGTGGAAGTGCCAGAAATGGCCTTCACAAATATTTGAGTGACCACTAACGCACCCCTTTTTTAGAGGCGCAGTGCACAATCTGATTTTTTGTCTTTCACTCACCGTAAAGATTATATGGGGGTTTAGCTCAGTTGGTAGAGCGTCTGCTTTGCAAGCAGAATGTCAACGGTTCGAATCCGTTAATCTCCACCAATTTTTTTCTAAGCCTCTCAATCTTTCGAGTCGCTAATGATTTAATTGGGCTTGTAGCTCAGTTGGTTAGAGCGCACGACTGATAATCGTGAGGTCGGCAGTTCGAGTCTGCCCTGGCCCACCATCTTTACAACAACTCCACTGGTAAGAGTTACCAGTGCTGAGAGTGAATTGACTACTACATCTTTCTTGTGAGACCCATATTGCGAATATGAGCGCCGCTCTTTGACATCCGTGTGAAGTTTTTCCAGACTGTGGAGTTGGATTTAGATTCAAATTTAGATTTAGATCGATTCAGCTCCCATGATAAATGAAATACAGATACTGAGTCTGTCTTGCAGTCCTTGGAAAAGACTACCAATCTAATTTTTATGGCGAAGAGCAGTCCTAGTGACTGACTCTTCAGAAAAGCAGTCTTAATTGGCTGACTTTTCAAAACCTGATTTCAAGAGAAATTAGGAATTAAGTTATTAAGGGCATAGAGTGGATGCCTTGGTGCTAGAAGGCGATGAAGGACGTGATAAGCTGCGATAAGCTTCGGTGAACTGCAAACAAGTGCTTGAACCGGAGATTTCCGAATGGGGTAACCTGATACCGTTTAACGGTATCGTTCATTTCTGAATAAAATAGGAAATGATACGCAAAACCTGCTGAATTGAAACATCTTAGTAAGCAGAGGAAAAGAAAGAGAATTCGATTCCGTGAGTAGCGGCGAGCGAAAACGGACCAGCCCAAACCCTGGCTTTTGTCAGGGGGTTGTAGGACCCCGATGTGGGACTTTGAACGATAGGTGAAGCAAATGGAAACTTGCGACATAGAGGGTGACATCCCCGTAACCGAAATCTGACAAAGCCCTAGGGAGTTCCTGAGTAGCACGGGACACGTGAAACCCCGTGTGAATCTGCGCAGACCACTGCGTAAGGCTAAATACTAACTAGCGACCGATAGTGAACCAGTACCGTGAGGGAAAGGTGAAAAGTACCCCTGTGAGGGGAGTGAAATAGAACCTGAAACCCTATGCCTACAAGGTGTAAGAGCACTTTCGAGTGTGATTGCGTGCCTTTTGCTTAATGAGTCTGCGAGTTACTTTCTGTGGCAAGCATAAGATCTTCTGGATCGGATGCGTAGCGAAAGCAAGTCCGAATAGGGCGAACATAGTTGCAGGAGGTAGACCCGAAACGGAGGTGACCTACCCATGGCCAGGTTGAAGCGTCGGTAATACGACGTGGAGGACCGAACCGGTGTGTGTTGAAAAACGCTCGGATGAGCTGTGGGTCGGAGTGAAAGGCTATTCAAACCCCGTGATAGCTGGTTCTCCTCGAAATGCATTTAGGTGCAGCGTTGCGTGCTGATGAGTGGGGGTAGAGCACTGACAGGGCTAGGGGGCATACCCGCCTACCAACCCCTATCAAACTCCGAATACCATTCAATGGAGCGCAGCAGTGAGACGGCGGGGGATAAGCTTCGTCGTCGAGAGGGAAACAGCCCAGACCGGCAGCTAAGGTGCCTAAATAGTGCTCAGTGGAAAGGAGGTGAGGTTTCATAGACAGTGAGGATGTTGGCTTAGAAGCAGCCACCATTTAAAAAATGCGTAATAGCTTACTCATCGAGAGACCTTGCGCCGAAAATACTTGGCGATAAGCACTATACCGAAGCTCCGGGTGTCATTATTCTACGGAATAATGGCGCGGTAGAGGAGCATTCTCTAGACAGTGAAGGGTGATGGTGACTGACCCTGGAGTGTAGAGAAGTGAGAATGCAGACATGAGTAACGATAAGGCCGGTGAAATCCCGGCCCGCCGTAAATCCAAGGTTTCCCGGGCAACGTTTTTCGTCCCGGGGTTAGTCGGGACCTAACCCGAGGCCGAAGGGCGTAGGGGATGGTAATCAGGTTAATATTCCTGAACCCAGTTAGGAGGACGCATGATCAAAAGCTACTAGGTTATTGAATTCCGAGATGCGGCTACGGCCAATTCGCATAGCTAGAGAGAGTGCCAAGAAAAGTCCTAACATTAATGGCCCGTACCGTAAACCGACACAGGTGGATGGGTAGAATATACCAAGGCGCAAGAGTGAAACCTAGTCAAGGAACTCGGCAAAATAGCCCCGTAACTTCGGAAGAAGGGGTGCCTATTTTATAATAGGCCGCAGTGAAATGGCCCAACCGACTGTTTAGCAAAAACACAGCATTGTGCAAAGACGTAAGTCGAAGTATACGATGTGACACGTGACCAATGCCAAAAGATTACGGTAAGGTGTTAGCTTTTATTAGCAAAGCTCCGAGCCCAAGTCCTGGTGAATGTCGGCCGTAACTATAACGGTCCTAAGGTAGCGAAATTCCTTGTCGGGTAAGTTCCGACCTGCACGAATCGTGCAACGAGTTGGGCGCTGTCTCGACTAGATGCTCAGTGAAATTGTAGCGCCGGTGAAGATGCCGGCTACCCGCAGAAAGACGGAAAGACCCTATAGACCTTAACTGTAAGCTGTTACTGGTTATTCGATTTTAATGCTCAGCATAAGTGGGAGACGTTGAAGCGTGCGTTTAGGCGCATGTGGAGTCATCAGTGAGATACCACCCTTTAACATTGGATGATCTAACCCTAAGCCGTCATCCGGCTAGGGGACCGTGGCAGCCGGTCAGTTTTACTGGGGCGGTATCCTCCTAAAGAGTAACGGAGGAGCGCGAAGTTTGGCTCAGCACAGTTGGTAACTGTGTGTTGAGTGTAAAGGCATAAGCCAGACTAACTGTGAGACCTACAAGTCGAGCAGATACGAAAGTAGGCCTTAGTGATCCGGCGGTTGAATGTGGAATTGCCGTCGCTCAACGGATAAAAGGTACCTTAGGGATAACAGGCTTATCACGCCCAAGAGTTCATATCGACGGCGTGGTTTGGCACCTCGATGTCGGCTCGTCGCATCCTGGGGCTGGAGAAGGTCCCAAGGGTCCGGCTGTTCGCCGGTTAAAGCGGCACGCGAGCTGGGTTCAGAACGTCGCGAGACAGTTCGGTCCTCTATCTTCTGTGGGCGTAGGAAAATTGATGGGTTCAGATCCTAGTACGAGAGGACCGGGTCTGACGCACCTCTGGTGTTCCAGTTGTTCTGTCAAGAGCATTGCTGGGTAGCTAAGTGCGGCACGGATAAGCGCTGAAAGCATCTAAGCGCCAAGCCATTCCAGAGATTAATTTTCCCTGAAGGATCGTGGAAGACCACCACGTTGATAGGCTGAGGGTATAAGTGCAGTAATGTATTCAGCTCATCAGTACTAATCATCCGTTCGACTTAATTCCTAAACTCTTAGAAATTAGTCTTTTCTGGCTGTTAGCCAGACTCCTGTTTTCATTTATAACTAACTTCACACGGATGCCAGAGAGTGGCACTTGTCACAATACTGGCAATCAGAGATCATCACCCGATATATGCGGGTTCTGTTCTCTGGTGGCCTTAGCAGAGAGGAACCACCCGGTCCCATTCCGAACCCGGAAGTGAAACTCTCTTGCGCCGATGGTAGTGGGACGATAGGTCCTGTGAGAGTAGGCCGTCGCCAGTTATAAGCCCTGTTCCTTCTAACGAAGGAGCAGGGCTCTTTTTTGTACCTCCAGATGGTAATTTAGCGCAAAATTTACCAAGTAGTCTCCAAGCTGCCAATCCAAAGCCCAACTCCGATGGATCCAGTCAATTACGAGAGACTGAGTCAGTGGATTATGTGTGGGGCTATGACTTTATTTTTGATCAGACTGACGACGGAGGTCGCCTGAAATGGATGCCGGTTCTAGATGAGTATAGTCGTGACCTTATGAGCTTGAGGCTCGCCCGATCCATGACGGCAGAAGATGTGATTGATCAGCTTGAGATTCTTGTTGAGCAGCGCGGCATCCCTCAGTTTATCGGATCGGACAACGGCCCGGAATTCGTCGTAAAAGCGGTGAGAAAGTGGATTGAGGACCGAGGTCTTTCAGACCTCGGTCAGTAGGCCAGGCATGTCAATTCGTCTCTTTTGAAACACTACTTGGTATGACAGGTTTCCCATGGAAGATGATGACCGTATATCGAGCGGATAGTGGAAGAAAAGGGGGAGCCCACAAAAAAGCCCGGCGATGAGGCCAGGATTTTTTGGGAATGGTTTAGAGAAGAAGACTACTCGTCTTCATCTGGATTCAACTTTTCGTTGATGAGAGCTTGGTCCTCTTCGGAGAGCTTGGAGATGTCGTAAGGGATTTTACGACCGTTCTTAAGCTTGAAGATAACCTGGTCGGCTTTGATTTCAGTTACGGAAGCAACGAGAGGTTTTCCATCAGTGTTTTTCCAAGTGCGTTGGGGAAACACGTCGCCTTTAATCTCAGGCTGATCGTCTTCAGCTTTGAACTCTTTGAGTGCTTTCTTGATGGTCCTCTCAAAATCGGGTGACATTGGGTGTCCTTTGAAAATGAGCTGGCCATCGACTCCGAAAACGTAAGCGTTCGGGATACCACGGGAACTGAGAGGACCCCTCGCCTGGCGAGTGACGGTGAATTCCGCTTTATGCTCATCGAGGATTCCTTTGATCTTATCTTCAGGGGTGTTTTGACTCTCAGCAGCGATGATGGAGAGACCCTTGGGCTTCATTTTTTTGTCCATCTTGACCAGATGGGGCATGGCGCTAATGCAGGGTCCTCATTGGACTCCCCACTCTTCAATGACGACAACTCGGCCTTTGAGAGTATCCATTTTGACTTCTTCACCAAAAAGGTGATCTCCGATTTTCCACTCGGAGAGTTTGTGATCAGGGAGTTCCCCATCTTGTGCGGTCGCCTGCGTCATCGCCAGTCCAAGGACGATTAGGCCGCGAATAATGATCAATTTCATAAAGTCGTTCATTCTTTACTGTTCGTAAGCTGTTTACAAGAAACATGTTTTGATCGCCTCAGAATTTTATCATGCTCTTTTTTGAACAGCACGACATTCCGTTTCTGTAAGAACACTGGGACGGGGTTTTGATGACCGAGAACCACTGCTGGGCTAAAAAAAGAAAGGTGAGCTGGAGATGTTTTTTTGTTTAAATGGTCACCAAGGTGGCAGATTTGTGGGAAAAGGATTTATCGTCTAGGATGGTGAGCTCTGGATTTTTGATTTTGCCGAGGCGATCGATCTTGAGTTTGTAGTAATCTTCCCCGTCATGGGGGAACTGGCCGAGTATAATATTAAGGGCTTCGATTGGACTGTAATTTCATCGGCGAGAGAGTCTGAGGTCCTAGGGGAAGGCAGTCATGGAGAGGGGGGCTGGAGAGATGGAACGGCGTGTGACATCGATTCGTGTCATGAAGGGAGCAATCTCGGCAGAGAGATTCTTCTGAGACTCAGGAGAATGGGACACAAAAAATGGATTTTAATCTTCGTGAATCAGGGTCATAATTCCCTGTCATGAAATGGTGTGCTCTTTTCGCTTTTGCTTTGATTTCTTGCTTATTTTCTTCCTGCGCAAGCAACACTCCTGCAGGGAAAGCACTGAGTGGAATCAATAAGGTCGGCCAAACGGCTCGCAACGTGCAGGCGATCCAGAGCCTCTTTTAGCCACTTTCCGGCATGAAGGTTGGAATGACGATGCCAGTTGTTTCAGGGGTTTTCCCGAGCGCTTGAGAGAAGTGGATTTCAGTATTCCGAGCACCCCACTGATAGAGTTTTTTGACTAGCGTTCGCAGAACTTGTCGGAACGAGGAAGATGAGGCTTTGACCTCGACGCGAATGGTGGAGTTCGTGATGAATGAGCGCGAGTGATGTTTCTTCATCGCGGCTGACACCGGGGCCAAGCATGCGCATATTGGGATGATCGATGGAGCAGAGGAAGCCGGTGATTTCGCCTCTGGACGTTTCTGCCACGAGGCTGTGCCAGAGCGCATCTTTGTTTTTTAGGAAAAATGCGTAATCTTGCTCGCGGGAGATGCCGATAAGTTCTCTTTCAAGTGCGACGATGCGGGCAATGTCACTTGAGGTCGCTTGACGAACCTGCTTTTGGTTTGGCGGAAGTGGGGTGAGGCCAGATTCGGGGACGGTGATGAGAAGATCTTGGAAGGTTTCTTGAGGGACAAAGCCCGCTTTGGAATAGAGGGAAAAGGAATCGAGATTCATGGCTGACGAGACGAGCCGGATCGGGAGACCTTGGTCGCTGGCAAGATGGACGATGACATCGAGAATGGTGCGGGCAATGCCTCGACCTCCGAATTCGGGATGGACCGCCATGATCCCGAGAGACAGGTGAGTTTCGCGGGGGTGATAGAAGCAGGTCCCTACGATTTGGCCTGATTCAGGGCAGGTCGCGGTGACGCAGCAACCGGGGTCGAGATCTTCGTAGATCTCGGCGAAGAAACGCATCGACTCGGGGCCGCCTAGCATGGTGGGGCGTTTAAGGTTTTCGGAGTACCATCGATCGAGAGAGTTGAAAATGAGAGCCGAAATTTCGTCCCATTGCGACGATTGAAGCCGTCCGATGATGATCTTTTCCATCCCATATTTTAGGAAAGGAAAGAGGAAGGCGAAACCAAAAACGAAAAAGCCGGAGTCCCTTCCCTGAACTCCGCTTTGAAAGGTAGCGGACCAGTTCTATGCTCTGGGAGGGCATCGGATTCAGCCTGTCGATATCTTCGATCCAAAATGGCAGACTAAATAAGGCTTAGTTTTCTTCTAACCTTGGTGAAGCTTTTAAGCGCCTGATCAAGTTGATCGGTGGTGTGGGCGGCAGAAATCTGAGTGCGGATACGGGCTGTTCCTTTTGGAACAACCTGGAGCCCTTGACGAAAGGATTCAAGCTTCTCGCCGAGGCAAATGTCTTTGGCAGTGATCTTGAGAATAAAAAAGATCTCAAGTATTGGAGCAATCTCGCTCTTTCCAAGGGTCGCCTCATCATGCGAGGTCAGGATCGAATGATCTGTGTGGACTTGAAGAAGTAAAAAAGAGCGGGCTACGTCATGACGGCGATGGGATTCGGAATCGAAGTCGCCGGAAAGCAATACCAACTAGTGTTTTAAAAGAGCCGAATACCAGAGTGATTTCTTGAAAGAGCAAGGCGGGACGAAGGCGTGGTGCGAGAAAGAGAATACAAAGGGCGAAGGAGAACCAAGCTTTCTAGAGATTGGCAGGATTTGCTAGTTTCTCTTGATTGATTGAGAGGAAAAGAATGGAGCGAGACGCCCCGACTCCTTTAGGGGTTGGCGACGGGGTGAAAGCTGAAGAAGCGAGGGAGTTTCATAGGAATGAGGTGGAGATCTTAACCACAGAAAACGCAGGAATTGAGAGGGTTGAGGATTAGAAGGAGTCACGGTCTTGCCAGTCGCGTCTTTTCTTTTTAGTGAGGCGGCCTTGGTCGCCGAGTTTGCGATTATCGCGATTTTCCTTGTTGGCGAGGCGTCGGACTTCTGCTTCGGCGAGAATTTCGGCTGGGGTGTGATCGATGAAGGCGGAGCTTGCGAGTGATGCTTTGACGCGCTTTTCGATGAGGACGACGATCTCGATGGAGCGCTTGTGGGTGCCGTCGAGTGAGGGGACCACGAGGTGGTCGCCGATCTTAAGGGCAGTACTCGCTTTGATTGGATTACCTGCGCGTTTGATCTTGCGAGCGGCGCAGTCGTGCGCGGCGTTGCTCCGTGTCTTGTAGAAACGGGTGGCCCAGAGCCATTTGTCAGCGCGCATTTTTTGAGAAGGAAGTCGGAAGGGAAGAGATTTGAGCACGAGCAGTGAGATTTGAACGGGCTACATTAGTTTGGCCTGATGGGCTTTTTTTCCAGCGGGGGGATGATGAGGACGATTTCTCCTTTTGCTTTTCGTTCTGAGAAATGAGCGAAGAGTTCGGTGGTGGTGCCGTGGTGGAGGGTTTCGAATTTCTTGGTTAGCTCGCGGGCGACGCAGACCCTGGCCCCGGGGGCGAGTTCAGCGAGGATTTCGAGGGTGGAGGGAATCCGGTGAGGAGATTCAAAGAAGAGAGTGGTCTCGGTGGAGTCGAGGGCGGCTTGGAGCTGCTTAGCCCGTTTACCTTTCTTCACCGCGAGGAAGCCGTGGAAGGAAAAGGGATGAGGGGGAAAGCCGGAGGCGACGAGGGCGGTGGTGATGGCCGATGGCCCGGGAAGGACGGTGAAGGGGACTCCGGCATCGCGTGCCGCTTTCAAAAGCCGATGGCCGGGATCGGAAAGGCAGGGGGTTCCGGCATCGGAAATGATGGCGATCTTTTCGCCAGCCTTCGCTTTTTCTAGAAGTTCCGGAATGCGGCGGTCTTCGTTGTGATCGTGGAGGGCCGTGAGGGGCTTCGAGATCTCGAGCCGATTCAGGAGCTTAAGGGAATGGCGGGTGTCCTCACAGGCAATGAGGTCCGCTTCTTTTAGGGTCTCGATGGCCCGAAGGGTGATGTCTCCCAAGTTGCCGATGGGGGTGGGAACGAAGGTTAACATTGGTGAGAAATTCTAAATGCTAGAAGCCGTTGGAGAGGCGGGAGACGATTCTCTGGGCTGCGCCTTCGAGAGCGTCCGGGAGGGCGTCAGCTCTCGCGGTTTGTAAGTTTTTGCTCACGAAGAAGCGACTGCGCTCGCGGCTAGTGCCTTGATCGAGCGGGCTGCCGGGTTTGCTTGGGTCGATGAGCGTCCAACCGAGTGTGACCTCCATTTCGAGTTCTTCGGATCGGAGTGAATCGAAGCGCGACGAGCGGACCTGGCGATAGTTGAGAGAGGTGAGAGTGACAAAAAGGGTGGCGTCTGAGTGAGAGGCATTGCCTATTTTATAGGTGCCATCGTTGACAAAGGAATCGACGACCGAGTTTGTCGTGAGAGCCTCGGCCCTTGGGAAAATCACTCTACTTTTAGCGAGCGGAATGTAGATCGATTTGAGCGAAGTAAGATGGTCCGGTTTTTGGCCACCCAGACGGTATCCTGCACAGGAACTGAGGGCGATGAAGCAGAAGAGGGGAAGAAGGAAGGATTTCATCGCGGAAGTTTCTGAAGTTTTCTAGCCACCGAGTTTTACGATCCAGGCTTTGGCCCTATTGTGAAGGGTGCCGGGTTTGGATTTGCGAACCGTTTCGCGGAAGTAGAAGAGGGCCGATGAGGTCTTTCCTTTCTTGCGATAAAATTCGGCAACGTCATAGGTGCGTTGAATCTCGTTGGAGGCAAGCTTAGCAATCTCACGGCGCGCATCACCTGCTTGTTTGCTGTCGGGGTAGCGGAGTAAAAGGTCGTCGAAAGCGCGGTGGGAGCGCTCGAGGTTGGCCGAGTCCTGATTTCCCTCGAGACCCTGGGCGAGGAGAATCTTACCGATCCGGAACTGGGCTTCGGGGCCATATCTGGAATCGGGGTAATCGCGAACAACTTGGCGGAAGGCATCAATGGATAGGTCGTATTTTTTCTCATTTTTCCAGACCTCGCCGGTGGTGAATTGTGCGCGCGCGGCGGAGAGCGAGCGAGGGGCGTTATCGCGCACCTTAGCGAGCATTTCGGTCGCTTTTTTGGCTCCCACCCGGGTTTTGAGTCCGATGAAGGTGGGGTTTTTTAAATCTCCGCCAGCAGCTAGTTGGGCAAGGGTCTCTTGCCGGGTGATGGAGATGGCGTAGTAAGGGGAGGCTGGATATTTGGAGAGGAGGCTGTCGTAGGCCTCGAAGGCCTCGAGTAGTGCTCCGGAGAGATCGAGGAGGGACGCCTCTCGAAATTTGGCATCGGCAGCGGAGTCTGAGAGGGGGTAGCTGCGGGAGACTTTGTGATAGATCTTAATCGCCTTTTTCGATTTTCCGGAACTTTCTGCGGCACGGCCGCTGTCATAAAGAGCTTTAGCACTTCCCTGGGTGGCATCGACGGTACTGGCGAGTTGAGCTTCGTTGATGCTACTGTTGCAGGATGAGAGGAAGCTCGCTGCGAGAAAAAAGAGAGTGGGTTGCCTTAAGGACATGCCAAGACGCTACGCAAAGTAGGAAAAAAGAAAAGAGGTCAATTTAGCTTTTGCGGGACGTTTTTTTGAACGAATTTCTATCCGGGGAAACGTTGATAGTTTTCAATCAGCGATCATTTTCAGCACTTCGGAAGCGCTTTTTCCTTTTTGCCGAAGGTTGGCGATGGATAGGCTGCGGTTCCTTTTTGCAAGGCGTTCTCCCGTTTCATCCCGAATCAGTTGATGATGTTCGTAATCTGGTTCTTCAAAATTGAGAAGATCTTGAAGAATTCGGTGAATGTGGGTGGAGGGAAGGAGGTCTTCGCCGCGCGTAACGAGGCTGATATTTTGTGCGTGATCGTCCACGACGACGGCGAGGTGGTAGGAAGTGTCGATATCTTTACGGGCGAGAACGACGTCGCCGAGGAGCGTGGGATCAACGGCGATGGTTCCGTGAAGACGGTCGTGGAAAGTGAGTTTTTGGCCCGCTTTTCGGGTGTCGAGCCTCCAAGCTGGTTCTCTTTGTTGCATTTTCCAGGAAACGTCAGTGGCACTTATGTTACGGCAAGTTCCCGGGTAGAGCGGGCCTTCGGGGCCTTGGGGCGCATTTGCGAGTTCGGCGAGTTCTCTTTCGATTTCTTTTCGGGAGCAGAAGCAGGGATAGACCATTCCTTGAGATTTTAGGATTTCAAGAGCATCGGCGTATTGAGGAAGCCTTTCCCGTTGTCGCCACGGTTTCTGTTGCCAGTGGATGCCGAGCCATTGCAGGTCTTCTTCGATGGCGTCGTAAAATTCTTCGCGCACGCGGGTGTGATCGATGTCTTCGAATCGCAGGAGGAACTCACCGCCGTTTTCCTGAGCGCGCTCAAAAGCCACCTGGGCCGCGAAGACGTGACCGAGGTGGAGGTGGCCGGTGGGGCTGGGGGCAAATCGAGTGATCATGGTTCGACAAAAAAAGAGTTAGCGAGACCTTCAGTGCTGGTCTATGGATCGGGTGTCCATGAGCAAGCAGCAAAAAGTGGTGATTATAGGAGCGGGCCCGGGAGGGCTCTCTGCGGCCATGATTTTGGCAAACAGAGGCTTTGATGTCACGGTTGTCGAAAAGGCGGATCGCGTCGGCGGGCGAACTGCCGAAATGAAGCTGGGCGACTACTCCTTCGATTTGGGTCCCACCTTTCTTCACCAGAAATTTGCGCTCGATGAGATTTTTGCCGAAACCGGGCGGGAGAGCGCGGATTACATCGAATTTGTGCCCCTTGATCCCATGACCCGGCTGAGCTGGGGTGAGGTTTCTATCGAGACTTCAAGCGATGAAGACACGATGGCAGGACGCATTGCCGAGGTCTTCCCTGGTGACGAGGTAGGCTACCGACGTTTCATTGCCGATCATGCTGCGAAGTTGAACAAGATTTATCCGGTCCTGCAGCAGCCTTACCATAAGCTCTCCTCCTATATCACGAAGGATATCGCAGGTGTTTTCCCCTATATTGCGACGGCAAAGAGCGTGGTCGATGTTTTGGATACCTATTTCGATGACGACCGGCTGAAGCTGGCTTTCACTTTCCAGGCCAAGTATCTCGGCATGAGCCCTTGGAAGTGCCCGGCGCTCTTCAGTATCCTCTCCTACATCGAGTATAAATACGGGATCTACCATGTTCAGGGGGGGCTTAATAAGATCCCTGCGGGAATGGCGAAGGCCGCAGAAGAAGATGGTGCCAGTATTCGACTTTCTTGCGGTGTGAAAGAGATCCTCATGGATGGCCCGGTGACGCAGGGAGTTCTCCTTGAAAACGGCGAACGTCTGGAAGCCGATCACGTAGTGATGAATGCCGACTTTGGTCATGCGATGGTGAATCTCATGAATGGGAAGAAAAAATCAGAAGAGAAAATGCGGGAGAAGAAATTTTCCTGCTCCACCTTCATGCTTTATCTGGGAATCGACAAACTCTACGCCGATGAGCCTCACCATCATGTCCTTTTCGCGGATGATTATCAGCGCAATGTTGATGAGATCCGGGGTGAAAAAGAGATCTCACAGGACATGTCGATCTACGTGCGGAATTCGAGTGTGACTGATCCAACGGTGGCTCCAGAAGGCCATTCACAGCTCTATATTTTGGTGCCCACGATCAATTGCCGACACGGACATGATTGGGAAGCGACGAAGAAGGAGTATCGCGATATCGTGATCAAGCGGATCGAAGAACGCACCGGGATGAAGGATCTCAGCAAACACATCGTGGCTGAGCGCATTTTGACTCCCACGGATTGGGAAGAAGATTCGAACGTCTTTATGGGGGCCACATTCAATCTCGCTCATACGATGGATCAAATGCTTTATTTTCGTCCGCACAATCGACTTCGGGGCTTCGATAATCTTTACCTTGTCGGCGGAGGAACCCACCCGGGGAGTGGACTTCCGACGGTCTTTGAAAGCGGTCGTATTTCGTCCAATCTTCTCTGCGATGCCGCTGGAGTTTATTATGAACGGGCGGATTTGGCTTCGGCTATTCTAGCGAAAGGATAGGGATGAAAGTGGAGCACTTTTCCATGCGCCCGATTGGGGTGATCGAGAGTTGCTTTGGAGAAAAGTTCGCTACGCCACGTCAAAGTGGTCTCGTGCCCAATGCTTGGGGGAGAATCGTTTTTGAAGATGAAGTTGACTCGGAAGCTTGCCGGGGATTGGAGGAATTCAGCCATCTTTGGATTGTCTTTGTCTTTGATCAAGTTCCAGAAGATGAGGTGCGATGGCTGGTGCGGCCTCCGCGGCTGGGTGGAAATGAGAAGAAGGGTGTGTTTGCGACCCGCTCGCCTTTTCGGCCCAATCGAATTGGCCTCTCGCTGGTGAGGATCGAAAAGGTGACTTCGGATGCGGTTGAAATCTCTGGTTTGGATTTGGTCGAGGGCACTCCGGTTCTTGATTTGAAACCCTATCTTCCCTTCGTAGAATCGGTGCCCGAAGCGGTGGGTGGATTTGCCGGGGAAGCACCGCCGTCTCTTGCGGTGGATTTTCCAGAGGAATTAAAAAGTGGGCTTGATAAAGCTACGCGGAAATTTATTTCCGAGGCACTCGCGCTGGATCCCCGGCCTGCCTACCATCGTGATTCCGAGAGGGAATACGGCTGCCTTTTGGCAGGCTTTGAAGTCAGATGGAGGGCGAACGAGGAGACGGTCACCATTTTAAGCATTTACGAAAAACTCTAAGCATGGACATTCGAAAATACGCAGAGCAGAAGCCCTTTACCACGAAAGACGGGTCCACGGTTCGCAGTCTGCTGGATTTCAGCAATGCCGCGGTGCAAAAGCAAAGTTTGGCGGAAGCCACGCTTCCGTTCGGTGGTGAGACGGAGCGTCACTACCATAAAGTGAGTGAGGAACTTTACTATCTCCTAGAAGGGACTGGTCTGATGGAGGTCGATGGGGAAGAACGTGAGGTTGGGCCCGGAGACGCCATCCTCATTCCTCCCGGAGCGTGGCATCAGATCAAAGCGGTCGATGCCCTTCGTTTCCTCTGCTGCTGCGCGCCGCCGTATCAGCACGACGACACTTACTTCGAGTGATCTACTTCTGTGAAACGAAATCGACGACGAGGACCTTATCGAGGACGGGGAGGAGCGTTGCGACGAAGGCTTTGTGGGCCTTGTGAGGAAGGTAGACCTCCAGTCCGGCCTTGTCCTTGAAGCTGACAACGAAGCAGTGGGTGAAACCTTGGTCGTGATTCTCAGGGCTCACGTTGGTGCCCCACTCGAAGTCCGTGATGGTGGCGATTTTCTTTGAGAGAGCGATGAACTCTCTTTCGATCATGCCGGTCTGCTCCTTGGTGGCGTTGTCTTTGAACTTAAACATCACGATGTGGCGGTAAGGCGATGGAGTGGGTTTCGATTCTTCGTGATGATCAGCCATGACGAAAAAGGGAATGAAGGCGAGGAGGCAGATGAGGGTTTTCATGGGTTAGCGGATTGTTGCTCACGTTTGAGTGAGGGTTCGAGGAAAAAAGGGGCAAAGGGAATGAGGGCGCAGATGAAGACTTGCACGACACGCTTGAGGGGCCATTTTTGGCGGCCCCAGCAGGCAAATAGGAGGATGAGAAAAACGGTGAAGATGGCTCCGTGGATCATTCCGGGGATACGGATGGCGTCGTCATTTCCAAGCATGCGTTTTTCGTAGATAGAGAAATAGAGGAGGACGATGAAGGAGAGTCCGTCGAGGAGGGAGAAAAGGCGGAGAAGGCCGAGGGGAAATTGAAACATGGTTTTGAAGGATGAGTGGTGAAGGCCCGGTTAGGGACAAGTGAAACGGCGAGGGCGCCGCGACTCCTCTCCTAATCAGGCGCGCTTCTGCGAGAGCATGATTTCGTTTCCTTCGGTGTCAAAGCAGAAGGCGAGGTGGACCATGCCGTCTTCTTCCTCGGGTTCGCGCACGAGTCCGCCGCCATTGGTTTTGAGGACTTCGACGGCTTCGAGGACATTGTCGCATTGGAAACTGAGGCCGGTCCAGGTTCGTTTGCCTTCGCCGCCGCCGTGGATGCCGATGGTGGAGCCGCAAAGAGTGAGCTCGCTCCAGACTTCCATTTCGAACTGGAGTTCGGCACCGAAGGTGTCCTGATAGAATTTGATAGCGCGGAGGTGGTCGGAGGCCCAGAGGGCATACTTGACTTTCAAAACGGTCATGAAGGAGGGGTAACAGGAGAAATGGGGGGTGCAAGCAGAGGAACTCTGAATGCCGAGTTAAGGGGGACCTCGGGAGTGAGCGGGTTGCCAAAGTGGAGGAGGGCGGTATCATCTCTGCGATGAAACTTGCGCCTTTTCCCAGCCCCCGCGTTTTGGTGCTCCAGTGGGAGGCGGGGGAGATCAAGCGCGAGGAGCTTCAGCGACTCATGGCGCTGCATCAGGCCGCTATATTAGAAGAGGCGGAAGAGGAGCGTGCGAATCCGGTTGCGAGCTACGTGGATCGCATGATGAACAAGCGGATGGCGAAGAAGCTCATCAATGCGCATGGGGAAGCGAATATGCGGGAGCTCTGTCTGGCGCTCTCGGAAGTGCCGGAGTTTCTTCCGGCGGCTTTTTTGTGGAATGCCGATCATTGGGATCTTCCGCTACATTGCTTTATTCGAAACAAGCGCGAGCCGATCTTTCGGATTCGGGAGGTTTTCGTGCGGAGTGATCGGGCGATGATGCTGGTGGAGCACGGGTCATCGAAGAAAAAGGAAACGGAGCGCGAACGGTTTCATTTCGAGCGCCATTGGCGGGGTGAGATGAAGGTGGTGAAGCGGGAGGTTGTTTAGGGGTTGAGGAGTTCTTCTTAAGTGTCTCTCGGTGGTCGCTGAATCGCCGAAACTTTTTTTTTAATGCTCTTCTTTTTTCGTCATCCCAAGCTTTAAAGAGGTAGATTTGGGTTACCTGAAAGAAGCCGTTGGAATGGAGCGGGCAACGAGAATAGAAATGAGGTTATGGGCATCAAGGATTGGTTTCATTTTCGTTGGGCTTTACGGTCGTCTTCAAGATTTGCGCAGAACGTTGAATCTTCCCTGACTGGATCAAGTCAAGTGTCAGGCTCAGGGCAAAGAGCGCGATCAGGGTGACGGTGAACGTTTTTTTTATTGGAGCTGAAGGTGAGCTAGGGAATCCGGAAAACTTTGCCATTTTCAATTCTGCTAGTCCCGCTAGCTTCAACGTAAGCAGCAATACGATATGGGACGCGCATTTGAAATTCGGAGAGGGGCCAAGGAGAAACGTTGGGGAAAAATGTCACGTATTTTTCCGAAGCTAGCAAAGAGCATCACGATGGCTGCAAAGGCGGGTGGTGATGATCCTGACTCGAATGCGACTTTGCGGACCGCTATTGTCAATGCCAAGGCAGAGAATATGCCGAAGGACAATATTGATAAGGCGATTAAGCGCGCGATGGCGAAGGACCTAGAAGATATCACGGAGATCAATTACGAGGCGAAGGGGCCTCACGGTTCGCTTTTCTGGGTGGAGTGCGCCACGGATAATACCAATCGCTCTTACACCAACGTCCGGACCATTTTTAGTAAGAACGGCGCAGAAATCGTGAATTCGGGTTCGCTCGACTTCATGTTTGACCGCAAAAGCGTGATCGAATTTGGGACGGAGGGCGTGGAGCTGGAAGAGCTCGAGTTGGAACTCATGGATGCTGGGCTTGAGGAAATGGAAGCCGAAGACGGGATGGGTCTCGTTTATGGTGCTTACACCGATTTTGGAAACCTCACTTCGGTGATGGAAAAGATGAAAGTCGAGGTGACAAAAGCGAGTCTTGAGCGGATCTCAAATAATCCGAAGAAGTTTACGGCTGAGCAGCTGGAAGAAATCGATGCTCTGGTCGATTTTCTTGAGGACGACGAAGATGTCCAAGCGGTTTACACGAATATCGACCGCTGATTTTTTGGAGCAGGAATAATAGACCTGCTAGCTGGGCGATACGGCGATCGCCCCTCCCTTGATTCTCTTAAAAGGGACAGGGGCTTACATGCCTCCGAAAAGGCCCATCATTTGACAGACCTTCACGGTGTAAACTAAGAAGAAGGAAAAGTGGAGGACGAGGTAGATCAGGATCGTGGTCTCGATCTGCTTGCGAGTCATGGTTGGGATCAATTTCATCGGCGGGCGGAAGATGAAAGCTTGAGCGGCCGGGGTCAAGAATTTGCGATCGCTTCAGTAATTTTCCTTAAGGCAGTGGCAAAGAGCACGATGGCTTGAGATCTGTAAAACAGTGCGACCGGCCTTGGTGGAGATCTTTTGGTTCTTGGCGTAGGGCCTTGGCGGCTGCTTCGCGGATTTGGAGGCGGGTTCCGTCTTTGAGACAGACTTTGATGGCGTCGTGGAGAAGAAATGAGCCGAGATGCATGAGGCTGCGGGTTATGAGAGGGGGCGGGCGTTGAGCAATCTGAGATGTTTTGGAAATCGTTTGTTTCGTTGATCTGCCCTTGGTTGGCGGCGGAATTGAGCTAGGATTCGCGCGTGAGTCTTCTCAACTATTTAGCATTTCTTTTGGGCTTGGGCGTGATTGCCCAGTGGTTGGCTTGGCGGTTGAAGCTTCCGTCGATTCTTCTTCTTCTGCTCTTTGGATTTGGTCTCTCGCAGTTGACCGGGATGCAGATCGACGACTACCTCCAGGGGGAGGAAGCGCTCTTGAGTTTGGTCGGATTTTTTGTCGCGATCATTCTTTTTGAAGGAGGGTTGACGCTTAAGTTTACCGAGCTGAAGGAGGCTGGGACTCCCGTGAGGCGCTTGTGTACATACGCGGTGGTTATCGCGTTTGTGCTGACGACGGTGGTGGCGCGTTATACTCTGGGATTTCACTGGCAGGTTTGTGCTCTCGTTGGGGCAATTTTGGTGGTGACGGGACCGACGGTGGTGGGGCCAATTTTACGGCTGATTAAGCCACAGCGAAAGGTGGCTTCGATCGTGAAGTGGGAGGGCATCGTTGTCGATCCCATGGGGGCGGTGCTCGCGGTGCTGGTGTTCATCGTGATTCAAACCGGTGGATTTGGAGACAGCTGGGATAACATTCTTTGGGCCATCGTGAAGACGGTTGTGATCGGGGTTGGCGTGGGCTGGGGGCTAGCGAAGGTGGTGGAGCAACTTTTGGCGCGTCATTTGATTCCGGACTTTCTTGAGAGTGTCTTTTTCCTGGCACTTGTGGGCGTGGCTTTCGCGGGCTCGAATGCGTTGCAGCACGAATCTGGCTTGTTGACGGTCACAATTTTAGGGGTCGCTTTGGCGAATCAGAAGAAGGTTTCGGTTCGGCATATTTTAGAGTTCAAAGAGCACCTGCGGGTGCTGATTATTTCTCTTCTGTTCTTGATGCTTTCGGGTCGTATTGGATTAGAGGAGCTTCAGGCGGTCTGGCAGAAAGGGCTTCTGTTTCTAGTCGGGTTGATTCTCATTGTGCGTCCGGCTTCAGTCTTTCTGTCTAATATTGGGGCAAAGAATGTCACTTTTAAAGAGCGACTCTTTCTTGCGCTTCTCGCACCACGGGGAATTGTCGCGGCGGCGGTGACGGCCGTCTTCGCTCTCGAATTGGAGCACCTCGCGGAGAAGAATCCGGGGAACGAAGATCTAGCTGTTCTGGCGGAGCAGGCTCACCAATTGGTACCGTTGGTCTTCATTGTGATTTTGGGAACGGTGGCCTTTTATGGACTGCTTGCTGCGCCTCTCTCCCGCAAACTCGGGCTCGCACACAAGAATCCCGATGGCATCCTCTTCGCTGGTTGTGATTCGTCGATTCGGGTGGTGGCCAAGGGACTCCACGATGAGGGTCACATGGTGACGCTTTTGGACACGCAGTATCAAAAGGTGGCTGCGGCTCGACTCGAAGGGTTGAATGCGGTCACCGCGAATATTTTGTCGGAGTATGCCGAGGAGGAATTGGACTTTGGCGGGCTGGGGCATCTCATTGCGGCGACGCCGAACGACGAGGTTAATTCCCTCGCCAGCCGCGAGTTTCAACACACTTTTGGGAAGGCCAACGTCTGGCAGATTTCACCAACCGATAGTGACAGCCATCATACCCGGACGGTTGCTTCCCACATGCGTGGGCGATTCTGTTTCTCGGGAGGGCCGAAGTTTAAGGAGATCGAGGCCTTTGTGAGAGACGGTGCCGTGATGAAGGCGACCCAGATTACCACTGTTTTCACAGTGGAGGATTTTAGGGCGACTTATGAAGATGCGATGATTCTCTTTAAGCACGATCCTGAAAAGGGATTGAGTCCGATCGAGTCCGATATCGAAGAGATCCAGCTCGTTGGCCCACTGACGATCTATGCGCTTGTGAAGGGAAAGGAGGGAGCATGAGTCAATCGTATCAGGGTCTGGAGGCGGAGTGGCATGATCTCTTTTGGGAAGCCGAGGAGGCGGCTAACGAGCTTCCATTAATTGAAGAGTTTCTTGAGAGCATAGGGGGACCGAGTCTCTACGTGGGCAGTGGATCAGGGCGTCTTTTAGGGCCGCTGGTGCTTGAGGGGCTTGAGGTTTCTGGTTTGGAATCGTCGGCTGAAATGGTGGCGCTTTCGCGCAAGCGCTGGCCGGAGGCGAAGGTGGTGGAAGGAGCTTGGAAGGATGAAGAGGGGGAGTGGTCGGCAATCTTGGTTCCGGGATTCACTTTTCAACTTTTTGAGAACCCGCGTCTGGAATTGCTGCGGATGGCCTCCCGAGTGGGGAAGGGCGGGCGGGCTTATCTGAGCCTCTTTTTCCCTTGGGCTGAGTTGACCGGCGAATTGCCTCCGGTGAAGTGGTATTCTGATCGGGAAATTGAATTGCCTGATGGGCAGCGTGGGGAGCTGTGGACCAAGCATGTCGTGATTGAGAGGAAAAGCTTGTTGAAGCGTGAGCACAGCTATCGGCTCAAGGGAGAAGATGGAACGGTCATTCGAGAGGAGAAGACGAAGCAAACGATCCGCTTCTTTGTCGATGCCGAGCTTGAGCGTCTTTTTAAAAAGACAGGGTGGAAGGTGAGCAAGGAGATCTTTGACTTTGGTGAGCACGATGGAGACACCGTTTATGTGACCACGTTATTTTTGGAGCGCAGTTAGCCCCCTCCCTTTGTGGTTATAAAACAAAAGGTGGTGTTTTTTCGAAAAGATTCTCGGGCATTGATTTGTCAGGGCTTCCGGGTTGCGATACGCTCTAAAAATGGCCGAGAAAAAGTCCTCGCGCGGCGACCTGATCAAAGAAACCACCCGACTCACCCGTGAGGCGAGAAGGCGTTGGGGGGCTCATGAGAATGCGGCGTGTCGCAAAATCCGTGATCAGGCACTCACTCTTTACCAATCACTGACTCCAAGTGAGAAAGACGAAATCCCGCAAACTCACCGTGTTTGGCTTCGCTACCGAAGTGAAAAATACTTCGGTCTTGATCGAAGCAAGCCCGGTAGCAAGCGAACGGCAAAGCCCGCCATGAAGACTCCCAAGAAGAAATCGCATGCTCCCTCTCATGGTGTGGTGAGCACGCGCATTGAATCTCACGTTGGACCGCTGGTTCTGCTAGCCTCCAAAAAAGGTCTTGCGGGAATCTACTTTGGTCATCGTATCGAGGTGACGACGCTGCCACGCGAGGACGCTTCGGATCGCTTTCTTAAAAAAACGGCGAAACAGCTCGAGCAGTATTTCGCGGGTAAGAGAGAAACGTTTGCGATCCCGCTTGATATGAAGGGGAGTCCTTTCCAGCGAAGCGTCTGGCGCGGTCTTTACGAGATCCCTTATGGCGAGACGATTTCCTATGGCGAACTGGCGAATCGCTTGGAGAATCCAAGTGCGGTGCGTGCGGTTGGAACGGCGAATGGTATGAATCCTATTTCCATCATCGTGCCCTGTCATCGGGTCATCGGGAGAGATGGTTCACTCACCGGTTATGGTGGTGGTCTCGACATCAAATTGAAGCTTCTTCAGCACGAAGGAATTCTACTCGATACCTAGGAAAGAGGCGTGGCGGGGGGTCTATTTGACTAGTTAGTTTGGGTTCATTAAGTAAAATATGCTTCTTTTAGAGTCATGTTTGTCAATGTAAATACATTCTTAAAGATTTGTTAATGAACTAGTTAATGAAATGCTTTCAATTTTCCGACGATATTTTTCCGCATTTTTCACGTTTTCGAGATTGATCTGGAATCACAATGTGTTTACATAGTGTTCATCATGAAAGCACAACTGCATCCTAAAAAGAGTCGTGGATTCGCCCTTATCGCGACGATCTCCGTCCTGCTTTTGCTTACGCTGATTGCTGTGGCATTTCTCTCCCTTTCTGCTGTGAGTGTCAGAACCGCGCGTATTGACATGGCTGAAGAAGAGGCTCGATCAAATGCACGCCTCGCGCTCATGATTGCTCTTGGCGAACTGCAACGCGAAATGGGACCCGATCAACGAGTCAGTGCCTCTGCTGCTATTTTGGATAACAGTGTGGAGACATACAAAATTACAGGGATCGAAGAACCTCATTGGTTGGGAGTTTGGTCGACGAACTGGGGAGAAAGCTCTACGGGCGAAACTGGTGGAGCTAAAGATCCCGAGACCTTGACACCATGGACCCGTAATGCTGCCCAAGGTGGGCTGCGGGATCGTCGCTTTACGGAGTCTTGGGATCGTGAAACTGCGGTGAGCACTTATTTGGTCAGCGGTAATGAAGGTGGACAGGAGCGAATTCGTGACGCAGGGCGTCAGTTGCTGAAGCCTGATAAACGTCTTACTGAGAAAGATGGGGGGAAAATCATCAAATTAGTCGGTCCCGGTTCGGTGAACGACGATGATGACATGGTGGAAGTGAAAACGGTGAACATTAATCGTGAAATGCGCCGACCCAATGGTGCCATTCAACAAACGGCGATGGGCAACTATGCGTTTTGGATCACTGATGAAAGTGCCAAGGCAAGAATTTCACTAGTCGATCGTCATCAGGACGAGAGTCCCAGTGCCGATGACCAAACTGGTTTCCAGAGAGTGTTTCACGCTCAGGATGTGGAAGCAGGCGCGATGGAGGGCTGGACTGCCATTCCGGAAGCAGCTAACGAAAAATTGATTTCTTTGCGTTCGGCCGAGTTAGCAGGAGTCGACCCTGAAGCGGTGAGGGATACTTTCCACGATGCCACGACGTCGTCTCGTACAGTTCTCGTCAACGCCCGTGATGGCGGCTTGCAAAAGGATCTTGCGATTCCTCTCGTCGAAGGGGAAAGCGTTCCTGACCTTGAATCGGGACGTCTAGAGTATATCGGATTGACTCTGGGGGATGACGAAGTAGCCGATGATGACACGATCTCTGGTGACCTTCTCGTCGGCCCTCCCAATGAGAAGATTGCGAATCTAACGGGTCACGAATTTGATTCACGTTTGCATGCCATTTCCCCTCGATTCAGAATCATGTCAAATTGGTTGGAAGCTGCGAAGGATAACAGTTTCGCAGTTACGGGAAATAAGCTGGATTTGACCGGTGATCAGAGACCCCTCTTACCTTATCCCGTGAATTACGGAAGCCCACGAACGGGGGGAAGCAACACATGGGATGGTTTTCTTGCCGATCCGGCTGGAAATGGCCCCTCTTCTTCGAGTGAAGATGTCCATGCAGTTCCGTTTACGAAATTGGATCGGTCCACTGTTGCTCCGGTTGTCGTAGAAGCGGGCTTCTATTATAATATTGCCGCTCGCAGAGGGGGCAGCACATCATCGCCTTCATATCGTCTCTATGTCGCGTTGTATCCGCGGGTTGCTCTTTGGAATCCCTACAATGTGGAAATGACGGTCCCCGCGATGCTTTGCGAAATGTATATCAACGGGAACAAGGATGTGAATATCGAGTTTGCGGGTGACCCCACAAGACGTGTCGTGAATCTTGGATTTGGAAAAGGCAGGGGGCCCCAAGATGGAGATCTCTGGTTTATCATTGCCGATGATGTAAATTCCAACCAGAACCCAAAGCCACTCGTGATTGGACCTGGTGAGACCATTGTGTGCACGCCTGATTTAAATCGTTCGAAGCGGCAGGGAGGTCTGCGTGGTAACTACAGTATTGGAGGCGATACTCTCAACAACCTGCTGACGCCCTACAATGCTGAGAGTGCCAACAACTATCTCTTGGATGAGCTTAGCCTTCCATGGACCGAGAATGATCGCACTCCTTTCAAGCCGATTTCATTTTTCGAAGAAGGCTCAAGTGCCGGGTCCTCCGGAGGCGATAATTTCAAGTTCGTGATCAAGGATGCTTCCTCCTACAGACGGGTTTTGGCTCCCGAGTGCCAACGGGCACCGATGATGATCGCTGGTAACATCTCGCTGCAGGCTGGAGGAGGAGATGAGGATCCGCTCGTATGGGACTCGAAGTCTCCTGTGCCAGTCTACGAGTTCCAAAATAATGTCGCCGGTCGCCCACTTGTGGCGGTGGGAGGAACGGCAGACCCTGATAAGCGCACACGCGATGGATTCCGCTTACGTTGGTTTGAGGAGAATCCTGGAAATCTCGATAGTACGAATGCTCTCTCGGGCGGTGATATGGATAAGCTCTTTCAGACTGCCATGCTTGGTAACTGGAATATCCGGGCGAGTCACATCATGAGAACTCCTTGGGACAACACGAGTGATGAAGCTCCTTATTTCTTTGGAAACTATACTCGTGACAAACCTGATGACGCGATCGCTTGGGAGAATACCAAGTCACAGAAGGTTGGTAGTAGATACACCGGGTTTCCTTTCGGTAGTCCCACTAGTCAATATAACGCAGGTCCGGTCGTTCTTTTCGAACTTCCCAGCGAGGAGTTTGGAATTCCGAATTTGGCCTATCTGAGAAATATGAAGCTCTCGGAGCTCGCATGGCATCCCACATACGCGATTGGTAATTCGCTTGCGGATCCCCGCTGTCAACAGATCGGGACCGTCGTTGATTTGGATGCCATGGCCAATAAATCGCAGAATGGTTGGAATGCCCAAACGATGGGCTCAAATTACTGGTCGAGACTTTTCCGGGAGCTGCTGTTCTACCAGACGGATAAGAATCACGTGGCCTTCGATATGAGTTACGAGGTGAACTACAATCTTTGGGACACTTATCTGATTTCTTCAGGCGGCCCTACGAAGACCCGCCGGGATCGCCAGATGGATCGCTTTTCCGAAAACCCATCTAAAGATCCTCTTCCCAATGGGCGTTATGGACTCTTCAACCGACCTGACCTGGAAACGTCGGTAACGGAGGATCTTAGTGATTTCTTCAGGGTTGCTGCCCGGCTCAGTCTTGAGGGTGGATTCAACGTGAATTCGACAAGTGTCGATGCGTGGAGAGCCTTGATCGCCTCGACCTTGGGAGTCTCGGTGGGGGATAGTAAGGGAGTGATCTTCCCCAGATTTTTGAATCCCAGCGGTTCGACGACTCAAGACTCTGGGATTACCGCTGATTCCCTGACCGGAAACCGTGATTTGAGTGAGAAGGAAGTTGAGTCACTCGCTGAGCAAATGGTGACCGAGGTCAAAAAACGAGGCCCTTTCTTTGGCCTGTCAGACTTTGTGAATCGTCGACTCGTTGACGATCTCGAATTATCACGGGCCGGTCCAATCGAAACGGCCTTGAGGAATGCCGGAATCAATAGTAGTTTCGAAAGTGGTTCATTGGCCATCACTGGTCGCGAAGAAGACATCGGAGATGCCAGACTGAGATCACAGCAGGGAAGTATCGGCGATTCCACCCAGCTAGACCATCGCCTGAAGCCCGCCTCCAAAGCGTGGGGACTTCCCGGATATCTTACACAGGGAGACGTTCTTGGGGTGATCGGTTCTTCGCTCACCGCGCGCGGGGACACCTTTAAAATTCGGACTTACGGGGAATCCCGTGACGTGAACGGAAAGATTCTGGCACGGGCATGGTGTGAAGCCACTGTGCAGCGGACTCCAGAGCCCGTGAATCCTGACAAGTATGGGATCAATCCTAAGCCTGTTGGAGAAGATGGCATTGATTTCGGACGCCGTTTCCGGATTGTCGGATTCCGTTGGCTTGACCAAGCTGAAGTGTAAGCTGCGCAACTTGATTGAAAATAAGCTCGATGAAAAGGTGAGGAAAATTACCTTTCCATCGGTTCCGATGAATACTTTACCTTTTGATTCCGTTCTATTTCACCCCCCTTTCATTTAGATCATGACACTACGATTATTACTCCCAATCTTGCTCATCCAGATTGCTTTTTCTCAGGATAAGGAGAAAGGCTTCGTTCGTCTCCTTGCGCTTGGAGAGAATCCAACGATGAAGTTTAAGTCGATCAATGGGAGACGCGTTGAGCAGCCTCCCGTTCCGGGCAGTATCCCGCCAAGAGCGCTCAGTGTTTCTGGCTTCGCCGGGGCTGTTGCGGCAGTGCCTTTCCAGTTGGGAAGATTTGCTCCTTGGGTAGAGGTTGTCGATCGTACCCTTCCCCTTCAGCTCTCCGCTGGAGAAAAGAAGTGGGCCAAGGTGGGAGCACCCACGGTTCCTAAGCTGGCTGTTTTTGTCCACGATCGTGCGCTGAAGAAGATGACGTGGGACAAGCCGAAGCTTTTTGAGTTCGCGGAGACCTTGAAGGCCTATCCCAATGAGTCGATTAGAGTTATTAATCTAACGACTGCTCCTGTGATTGTTAGATTGGGAGAAGAGGCCAGCGTTGAAGTGAAAGCCGGGAAATCGAGAATTTTCAAGGAAAAAGATGGAGCGAAGGTGGAAGACACCGTTGCTTTAATTGGTGTGAAGATGAGCAATGGGAGGGTGAATAGGATCTACAAAAGCGATATTGATCTCTACAAGAATCAACGACTGACGATCTTCCTCTATTTGGGGGATCGTGAGCTGACGAAAAACAGAGTTTACGTAAAGATTCTCTCCGAGCCCACCTTCGATCCGGCTGCAGAAGGGCAATAATCCGAGCTCCGACGTCTGATGACGCATTTTTGAGGCCTTCCTTCGGGGAGGCCTTTTCCTCATTGGAAATTCTTCTTTTTTCGTGGAAACGGAGATGGGAATACTGTTTTTACCTCGACTGCGCACGGGAGATGGGCGAACTTTCGGGACAAAAAACCTGCCATGAAAGCGCTTACCTATCTGACTTGTCTTACCTTAGTCCTCTCGCCTGTTGCTTGGGCACATTGTCCGGCCCATCAACTTGCCGATGCGCAAACTAAAGCCGCGGCCGAAAAAAAGGATGTTCTTTTAGTGTTCCTGGGCGAGGACGCGATTTCCAAGAAGGTTAAGGAGGAGACCTTGGCGAATGCTGAGTTCAAAAAAGGAGCCGAGAAGCACTTCGTGACCCATGTGATCGAGTTTACCAAGGATCCCAAGGACACGAACGCTGACTTGCTCACCTTGAAGGAAAAGTATAAGGTCAATCGTCTTCCAGTCATCATTCAAGTCGATCCTCTGGGACGGCCTTACGGTTTCGCGAACTTTCGCGCTCAAAAGCCCGATGCGGTTCTTGCCAGTTTGCAAAAAAATATCGAAACGCGCGTCAAGCGGGACGCGGCCTTCGAGAAGGCTCTCAAGGAAACGGGTGTGAATCGTGCTAAGGCGATCATCGAAGGCTTGGAGGTCATGCCGCAATTCGTCCTGCGTGATTTCTACATCATGGAGCTTGCCGATATTAGCAAGGCAGATCCCAAGGGAGAGACCGGGTTCATTGCTAAAATCGAAAAGGCGGAGGCTCTCGATCAGGAGCAGAAGCGCTATCAGCAACTCTTCAAGGAGGAAAAGAGGGACCAGATCGTCAAGCTGTCCCAAATGGAATCATCAAAGATGAAAGGGGAGGATGCTCAACGGGTTGCGATGTATGGTATCCAGGCCCTTGCCAGCCAGAAAAAGTATGACGAGGCAAAGAAGGCGATCGAAGCAATGGCCAAGATCGACCCCGAGTCATCTTTCGGAAAATCAGCCGAACGCTATGTGAGTGTGGTGGAGCGTATGAAGGAGCGTAATGAGCGCAAGGCTTCTGCTCCTAAAGGCGGGCCGATAAAAAAGAAGAGAGTTAGTGGCCCGATTGTTTCTAAGCCGGTTGCGATCGTGACCGACATCAAGAAGTTGTATGAAGAATCAAAGTCGATTGATGCAGAGGCCAAGAAAGCTCAAGAGCAACATGCCCAACTTGCGATAGCTCACAAAGAAAAAGATTCCCGGATTGCGAAGCTGGAGAACGAATTGAAGGCTCTCAAGGAGGGGAATGCGAAGAGCGCAACTGACCTTAAGCAGTCCCTAGAAGCCGCTGAGCGCCTTTCAAAGAAGAGCAGAATGATGAAGGAGGTGATCGAGAATCATGAAGCGATGGAGCGTCGTAAGCGCGATATCAGCGAGTTGGAAAAAAGGGCTGCCAAACTTGCGGCGGAGTCCGAAAAGCTTCGTAAGAAAACGGGCGTCGTTAAGAAAAAAGAGGGCGTCGTTAAGAGAGCGACTGACCCTAAGAAGGCGGACGACGTTAAGAAAAAAAAGTAAGTCGGCCCCTAAACAATTTAACTCGCCAAGGTCATCGTGATCTTCGTGGGTTTTTTGTCTTCTAGAGCGGGCGTCCGTAGCTTTCGCAGCGGTTGTGCCATCCGGCGCGCCAGCGCTTCTCTCCACGAGCGGGCGGAGAGTTCTTAATGCGAAGGTCGAGGCGGCGCTTGGCTGCTTGTCCGAACTCTTTCGCAGCAGCTTGACCACCGGGCACTTCCTTCATTTCCATGAGAACCCACATCAGGCCCCAGCCTTGCTTGGCGTAGCGCTCGCGAGGATTGGTGCCATCGCCTTTGAAATTGACGTAGTCGACGAGGGCGTAGATCCCATTTGAGCTGGTAGAGACCTTATCGTAGTTTTGCTGAATGCGGGCACGTTGGGCCGGTGGGGCGGCAGCGAGAACGTTGGGAAGGGCGGCGCGTGACTTGTAGGCGATGAATTCAGTTTGTAGCGCGATGTTTGCTGCCAGCCACTTTCGGAGTCCGTTGAGTTGGGCACCATCGAAGTCACGTTGGAACGCCGCTTTGTCGGGCCAGGGGCAGTCGGAGAGGGTGCCGACGGCGGGAACTTGCATCCCCTGACTCCGGGCGTAGCGGACGAACTCCGGCCAAGTCTCGGTCCAGCGGCCATTGAATCCTTTGGGATACCAGATGAAGTGGCCGATTCCCATGGAGGGGAATTCTTCCCCATCATTCCAATGGGTGAGGCCGCTCACTTTTCCACCGGATTCGTTTTGCCAGATCTTACGTCCGATGGAGGCTTTTTGGGTTGCGCTCAGTTTGAGCGAAGCTTGAGCAACTGCGGGAAGAGCTTGCGAGATGACCTGCCGGGTCACTGATGGAGTGGGTGAGCAGGCGGCGAGGCCGAGGGCCAGTATTGTGAGGGGAAATCGAACTCCTTGCATGGCGGATAAATTGGCGTCAAAATAGACCCATCGCAATGGACAAAAATGAAGTTCTCAAAGTTCTCACGCCCAGCTTCTTCGATCTGGTGAAGATTCTGCTCACCGCGGTGGTGATTCTCGCCGTGACCAAGATTCAGCTTTTCAGCGATAAGCTGTCGGCGCTTCTGATCGCCCTGCCGCTCACTTCGCTGATTGCGATGATCTGGATGTGGCATGATCGCACCGCTGGATCGGTGGCGGATCGGGGAGAGGGAATCGCGAACCACGCATATTACACCTTTTGGTTCGTACTTCCGACGATGCCGATGTTTCTCATTCTCCCGTGGATGCTGAGAAGAGGAATGGGATTTTATCCGGCTTTAGGATTCAATGCCCTGATCACCATCGCGCTTTTTTGGGCCATGGTGTTTCTTTTGAAGCGTTACGCGTCCATTAATCTGATGTGAGGGAGCCTGCGCTGGTGCGGACTTTGGCGTAGAGTTCCATTTGCTGGGCGCTCGATTTGAGGAGATCTGGATCAAGCTGAACGGTGCCTGGTTCGAAAAGGAGGAGGGTGGAAGACCCCCCGAAGGCGAAGTAGCCTTTTTCGTCGCCTTTATCGACCGGTTGTCCAGGAGTGAAGGTTTGGTGAATGGAGCCGACGCAGGTCGCGCCAATTTCCATGCAGATGACGGTGCCCATTTTTTCGGTTTTGAGCTCGGTGATGGTGCGCTTGTTTTCCCAGAGGTAGGAAAGGCGCTGTCTGAGCGCGAGAGGAGAGACGGAGAAGAGCGGGCCGTTAACGACGCGGGTTTCGCCTGGAATGCCCGCACAGGGGAAGTGGAAGCGGTGGTAGTCGACTGGACAGAGCCGCGACAGGAGAAGGGGGCTGTCTTGATACTTTTTGGCGAGTTCGGCAGATCCGAGGAGGCCGGCGACATCGAACTCTTGGCCTTTCACGAACACTCCGCTGATCCCGCTCGCTTTAGTGAAGCCCAAATGGCGGCCATCGGCGGGCAGGACGACCGGGGACTGGGCGAGGGGGCGGGCTTCTGGTTTGAGCTTTCGGTAGAAAAAATCGTTGAAGGAGGAGAATTCTGAGGGCTTTTTAATGAAATCCTCATCACTGAGTCCGTAGGTCTCAAGGAAGGGGCCGACCCTTCCGGCAGTCTTGGGCTGATTCATGCGATTACCATACCACTTCGAGAAGAAGGGACGCTTCACGAAGCTATGTAGGGCTAGCTTTCCCAGCGGATTTCCGTAGGCCCAGCGGAGAAATCCTTCGCCGTAAACTTGCTCGATTTCGATCTGTCCGGATTCGCGATTGAGATACTTGATAGGCTCCACGGCGGAAAGATGACGGACGATTAAAATATTACGAGATTTTGAAATTTGAAATTTACTACTTCGGGGTTACGTCTCCTTAACCCATGCGAATTCCCGCACTTCTTACGCTGGTGGCGGCTCTTTTCACGAGCTGCCACGAAAGCGAACGTTCCATCTCGGTTAGCGAGACCCGGGAGCTCACGCTTTTTGATCAAAAGTATCCCGGCAACATCAAAGACTATCCTCCGTTGACCTGGCGGAGGATTCACGGAACCGAAATGCGAATTGTTAATTATCTCGCTGGGCCTGAAGATTCGGTTGAAATTTTCATGGGGATTTCGCAAGGCGGGGTGCTTCCCAACTCGAATCGTTGGCTGGGGCAGTTCGGCAAGGACCCTGCGGCCGACCTCACTGCCTTCACGGAAATTCAGGTTCTTGGTAGGGAAGCCTACCTCGTCGAAGTCAGCGGCGATTTGGCGGCTGGCATGGGAAATCCCGCAAAGCCGGACCAAGGCCTCATTGGATTCGTTCGTAAAAGTGGCGAAGATGTCATTACTTTAAAAATGACCGGCCCAGCCGCTGATGTAGCTGCCCAAAAGGAAGCCTTTCTTGCTTACGCGACTTCACTCGAGTTCGTTGACCTCCACATCATTCCAGCACCATGAGTCAGCCAAAAATAGAACGTTCCCTAGGGCAGAAGGTCTTCCGTGTTTTATCGGGCTTTGAGATTGCGGTGGTCTGTTTCATCCTCCTCTTCTTGCTCACCTTCTTCGGAACGTGGGAGCAGCAATACCTTGGTCTTTATCAGGCCATCGATAAATACTTCGATATCGATTCTCTTTTTGTCGTTCCTCGAAACGAGCACGATAAGATCATTTTTCTTCCTCTTCCAGGCACCTACTGGGTGATTGTGGTGCTTTCGATCAACATGTTCTGCGGGGGCATTGTTCGGATGAGGAAAGGCTGGCGCACGGCGGCAGTTCTTGTGAGTCACTTTGCCATTCTTTTCATGCTGGTCGCAGGTGCTGTTTCCAGCATCGCTAAGAAGGAAGGACTCATGATGGTTTATCAGGGAGAAAAATCCGATTACGCCCAGAGCTACCACAGCTCGGATATCGAGGTCTTCGCTTATGATGAAAAGGGCGACCGCACCGCTCCGACCGTGATTTCTTCAGGGGAACTGGAACCGCTTCGGAACGAGGACACGCTTCATGTCGATCTTCCCGAGTTTCCCTTCGAGCTTGAGGTGACCGGCTATCTCGGTGCCAGCTCGATGGCGCTTGCTAAAAATGATCCTGAGCGAGCAAAAAACCACAAGGTGATTGATGGATATTTTATTCATGAGGTGGAAAGAAGCACGACCCAGGAAGAGAATATGCCGGGTTGCTACGTGACCGTGAGCAAAGGAGACGAGGTTTACGAACTGATGCTCTCGAATCTGAATCCTCAACCTATTTCATTTGTGATCGATGGAACCCGCTACGGGATGCTCCTTACTCGCAAGCTTTGGCCCATGCCCTTTGAGGTGGAACTGAACAAAACGGTAGGCGATTACTATCCCGGAACCCGGAAGGCCCGCTGGTTCCAGAGCGATGTCACGAAGGTGACCGATGGAAATCGAGAGGACTATGAGATTATTATGAACCATCCAATGCGTCATGGTGGATTCACTCTGTACCAAGCCCGCTGGGATAAGCCTCAAGGAAGGCCGTTTTCCGGTTTCGCTATCGTGAGAAATCCTTCGGATCGTTGGCCCGAGTGGGCCTTCTATGTCTCGACGGCTGCGCTTTTCACGCACTTCCTCACGATGCTCTCTCTCTACATTATGCGGAGCACCCGCAAGTCATCCAAAGCTGTGTCATGACCCCGCCTTCTGCTCTTCCAAATCTCGCTCAAAAGAACCTCGCACTTCGCTGGGGGCTAGTGATCTTTTTTCTGATCCTAGAATTTGCTCTCATTGGCTACGCCATCAATGGGAGCCGTATTCCTCCGACGGTAAAAAAAGTACCGGCATATGAGCCATGGCCTGAATCCGTGTTGGAAGTGGCCTCACAAATTCCGGTGCAGAGCGGGGGACGGGTGAAACCGCTTTCGACCTTTGCGCGCTTCGAACTTCTACAGCTTCACGGTTCGTTAAAGATGAAGGTTGAGACTCGTGGCAAGACGATGAAGGTTGGTGCTACGGAGTGGCTTCTAGACTGCCTTTTTCGCCCGGAGATTGCGAATCAACTCCCGGTGTTCCGGCTCGATAATTCCGAAATCGTGACGAACTTGGGTTTGAAGGTCGACAAGTTGCGCACACGTCTGAGCTTTGAAGATATTTTTCCGATCTATGACAAGCTGATGCAGCGCGGTCAGGAGCTGACGAGGGAATCAGAGAATCGTGAGTTAGAGATGAAGGAGAAGCAGCTAACCGAGTTTGCGCAGCAGATCCTGAGTTATCAGGCGCTCACCAGTGCGCTCGATTTTGCTCGCAACGGAATGCAAATTCCGACGGAGCAGTTGCCTCCTGCGGTTGAGAATCCTGAAAGTCTCCAGAAGTTTAGTCATTGGATGGCCATTCTTCCTGAAGTGAGCGAAGCGATCCGAAGCGCAGCAGACGCTAACAATGGCGAGATCCCTGAAGCGATGCGGAGCACTCTGGGTACGATCGAGGAGTTTATTACGAAAACCCGGTTTGGTTTGAATTGGATTCCACCCTACGACGAGTCGGAAGAATGGCGGCCTTTAGGGAGAACCTTAACCGATCTAATTGAAGGGAAATCGGCACAATGGGAACCTGCGATTGCCGACCTTCAAACCCTCGAAGAACTTGCGCCGCTTGCCCAGCAGCCGGATTCCAAGGCCTTCCTCGATGTTCTGACTGCGTGGCAGGAAGACCTCACCCAGCGGAGTGCAGATCGGGGGTTGGGCAAGAAAATTCCTACTGAGATTACCTACTACAAGCGGAGCTACTTTAAGTATGCCCTCGCATTTTTTATTCTCAGCTTCGTTATCTGCGCGGTCGGTTGGTTGGTGGCTCAAGGGAAATTGGGAACGTGGGTTCAGCGTTTTGCGGGAATCACTTTTCTCATTGCAGTTGGCTTTCTTGTTTGGGGAATCGTGCATCGATCCTTGGTGACGGGACGTCCGCCGGTGGGGAACCTTTACGATACCATTCCCTTTATTACGGCGGGTGCAGTGATTCTCCTCGGATTAGGAGAGCTGATCACCCGCCGCCGACTTCTGCTCTCGCTTGCGTCCTTTTTCGGAATGGTAGGCCTCTTTCTCGCCTTTCGTTTCGAATATGGTGATGCCAAGGATCACATGGATCCTCTGGTGGCGGTTCTGAACTCGAACTACTGGCTTTCGACGCATGTTGTCGCGGTGACCTTGGGTTACTCGGGTGGATTGGTTGCTTGCTTCCTTTCGCAAGTTTACGTTCACCTTCGCCTCGCCGGAGTGATCGAAGGAAACAAGTCTTTCCAGCGATTCGTGACGCGTGCGGCTTATGGGATCGTGGGATTCACGCTCGTGTTCTCGTTGGTTGGAACGGTTTATGGCGGGATTTGGGCCAATGATTCCTGGGGACGCTTCTGGGGATGGGACCCGAAGGAAAATGGGGCTCTTTTAATTGTCCTTTGGGCGCTCCTGATTCTTCATGCCCGCTTGGGAGGTTGGCTCCGGGACTGGGGGATTCACTTCTGCTGCATCTTCATGGGCATGGTGGTGGCCTTCTCTTGGTGGCACGTCAATATGCTCGAAGTGGGCCTTCACAGTTACGGCTTTATTAGCGGAGGCGAAGTAATTTGGTTCTTCTACGGAGCCGAGGTGCTTTCACTCGGGGTCGGACTGGCAGCCTATCTTCTGCATCGCAGCGAGAAGAAGGGTTAGCCTCAATGAGGCGGGATTCGCCGGGTTCGGGGCTCTATGGATGTTTTTTCTTCCCTTGCGCTTGTCGATAAAAACCCCTCCATTAGCGGTATGAGATATGACACGATCGACCCCTCCTTTTTTACCAAAAATCGTGCCGGTTTGGTGGATAGGCTGAAGCCGAACAGTCTGGTGATCATCCATGCCAATGACTTACTGCCGACCAATGCCGATGGGAGCATTCCTTTTCGTCAAAACAATGACCTCTTTTATTTTACAGGAGTCGATCAGGAGCAGACCGTCTTTCTTATCTTTCCGGATGCTCAACAGGAACGGGATCGTGAAGTTCTCTTTGTGCGTGAGACCTCAGAGAAGATTGCAGTTTGGGAAGGCGACATGCTGAACAAGGAGCAAGCCGAAGGAGTTTCGGGGATCAAGAACGTGCAGTGGTCAGCTAACTTTGAAGCGTTTCTTCATCGTCTGGCGCCACAAGTGGAGCACATTTATCTGCATACCAATGAGCATATTAGTGCCTCAAACATCGTGGAAACCCGCAATGGACGCTTTATCAAGGAGTGCATGGAGCGCTACCCACTTCATCGCTATGAGCGAGTGGCACCGCTGACAAATGAACTGCGCATGATCAAGGATGTGGAGGAGGTCCGCTTTCTTCAAAAGGCGGTCGATATTACCGAGGCGGGGTTCCGTCGGGTTCTGGGTTTCATCAAGCCCGGAGTGGGCGAGTGGGAGATCGAAGCGGAATACATTCACGAATTTATCAAGAGCAAGTCGCGCGGATTTGCATACACGCCCATCATTGGATCGGGGAAGAATGGCTGCGTGCTCCACTATCTCGAAAACGAAGCAATTTGTCAGGATGGGGAGATGGTTCTCATGGATGTCGGTGCTGAGTATGGAAACTGGAATGCCGATATGACCCGGACAGTGCCGGTAAACGGAAAGTTCACCGATCGTCAGCGTGATGTTTATAACGCGGTACTTCGCGTGATGCGCGGGGCCAATACCATTCTCCGTCCGGAAATCAAGCCGACCGATTACCAAGAGCAGGTCATTGGAATGATGTCCCAGGAGCTGGTGGGCTTGGGGTTGGTCGAGCAAGCCGATGTCGATAAGGCGGTGACTCCCGAAGAAAAGAAAGCAGTCATTAGTGAATACTTCATGCACGGCACCTCGCACCATCTTGGCCTCGATGTGCATGACGTCTCGCCCTTCAATTCCCCTGTCAAAGTGGGTAATGTCTTCACCATTGAGCCGGGAATCTACATTCGTAAAGAAGGTCTAGCAGTTCGCCTTGAGGACGATGTTTTCATTGGCGAGGAAGAGAACATCAACCTCTTTGAGAACTTCCCGATCGAGGTCGAGGAGATCGAAGCCCTGATGCAGGGCTAATTGCTAAAAGCGAGCGTCGTTCAGCAAATAGTATTATTCTTTGCCTAGCCTGATCGTCCGCCTGTCTGAGAGAGGGAATGAGATTGAGATAAACTCGGATTTCGGTTACGCTCTTGCCAGGAGGCCAAGCCTCGACAACATGTCAAACCATCACCGACAGCCGGCGGGGCGTATTATGGTCTCGTTTCCAATCTTTAGTCTGGTAGCACTCCTCTTAGGGGTCGCGACTGAGTTCATGGGGATATTTGATCCCGCGAACGAATGGCTCAGGGGCGGGTGGGAGAGCGGAGGAATTGATTTTTCGACAACGGCTGGGCTTACTGGGCCGACGGGATTTCTGATTGGACTGGTTTCGGTTTTTGCTCTGGTCGCTGCGATTCTAGGAACGCCGGGCGGTCTGCGTCGCACCATTATAGGGCTTTCCGGACTAATACTTTCTCTCGCTCTGATTCCGACCTTTGCCGTTTGGGGAATCTTTTGGAAACCTTTCGGGATGACCTTGGGAATTCTCTGGGCTTGGTTTTCCTCATTCCTTTATGCACGGACTCATCGCATGCCTTGTGATGTGGTGAACAGAGGCGAGGTCGAGAATGTCACTCAAATAAAAAAGGACCTCTTCGAACAAACACGCTCCCGACGATCCGATGGCTAGTGTCGAGTATCCCATCGAAGTCCGTGAGTTGATCGCGGAGCTGAAAAGGCTTCCAGGAGTGGGTCCCCGCAGTGCGGAGCGCATTGCCGTTCATCTTTTGCAGAATCGCAGAGCGACTCCGCTGGATTTGGCGAGGGCGCTGGAGTCGTGCGACTCCAGGGTGAAGTCTTGCGGGAGTTGCGGATTTTTTGCGGGGGAATCAACCTGTCCCGTTTGCGACGAGAAAGGGCGCGATAACAAGATCATCTGCGTGGTGGAGCAACCCACCGACGTCATTCCGATCGAGCGGTCCGGAGTTTATCAGGGGTTGTATCATTGTCTTGGAGGGCGTTTGGCGCCTCTCGATGATGTCCGTCCTGAGGACCTTCGCATCGGCGGCCTGATTCGGCGGGTGCGCGAGGTGGAGGGAATGGAGGTCATCCTTGCAACCAGTTCGGATGTCGAAGGGGAGGCCACCGCAAATTACCTCGCTGAGGCCCTTTCAAATATCAACTGTAGTGTCACGCGACTGGCACAGGGGCTTCCGGCAGGGGGCGGGTTGGAGTTCGCGGATGAACTTACTCTGACGCGGGCCTTTGAAGGGCGCCGTGGATTTTAGACGATGTGGCACTTTGCCTCGGGAGTTGCCGTGATCGATTTCCACGCTAGGCTTTTGCCGTGGGTAATGATCTGACTCTCGATTCTCTCAAAGCTTCCGCTCCCGAGGGAGGTTTCTTTGCTGAGCGCGAATGGCTGTGGTCGCCGCGTCCCTTTCAGCTTTCCAAAAAGGAGCGGAAATTTCTGGGCGGTTTGGGGCATCTTTTGAATCGTTTTCAGCAGAGTTGTGACCTCCTCTATCGGCAAAGTGCCGCTGGAAAAATGACGCCGTGGATTGCGGAAGTATTGGATGCCGGGAAGCCGACCTGGCTGGTCAATCATCAGCGCTCGGATGAGGAGCGAGGAAGGGCCCCGAGAGTGATTCGACCTGATCTTTTAGTCACGGAAGATGGCTTCTCTATTTCCGAACTTGATAGTGTCCCTGGCGGAATAGGGACCTTGGGTTGGTTGGGAAAGACCTATGCCAACGCGGGTTTCGATGTTTTGGGAGGAGCTGAGGGGATGGTGGAGGGGTTTCGCTCTCTCTTTCCAAACGGAGCCGATATCTTAATCTCGGAGGAATCGGCCGACTTTCGGCCGGAAATGGAATGGCTGGCGGGCGAACTGGGGAAAGAATTTAGGACGGTGGCGGCTGAGGCATGGAGTGGGAGTGAGCGGGATGTGTATCGTTTTTTTGAGTTGTTTGACTGGAAGTCGATTCCTCTGGCGAAGGAACTCTGTAAGAGAGGGCGAGTGACTCCTCCCTTTAAGCCTCATTTCGAGGAGAAATTATGGCTCGCTCTTTTCTGTGCTCCAGCGCTGAAAGGCATTTGGGAGAAGGAATTGCGCGGAAGCCATTTTCGACGCCTGAGGGAATTGATTCCTCATGGCTGGGTGGTGGATCCTACCGAGCTCCCTTCACATGCGGCATTGCCTCGACTCGAGGTCAATTCATGGGATGAAGTGGCCAAGTTTAGCCAGAAGGATCGTCGGCTTGTCCTGAAAATTAGCGGATTTGATGAACGGGCCTGGGGCTCTCGCGGGGTTATGATCGGACATGATCTCCCGTCGGATGAATGGGCGGAGGCGATCGCGACGGCGCAGAAGGATTTTCAATTGCAGCCATGGGTGCTGCAGGAATTCAGCGATACCCGCTTAGTGGAGCATCCTTATTTTGATTCAGAATCAGGGATTGAAAAGGTGATGACGGGGAGGGTTCGTCTTTGTCCTTACTACTTTGTCGATGATCAGGGGGGAACGCAGCTAGGCGGCTGTCTGGCGACGATTGTGCCTGCCGATAAGAAGAAGATCCACGGAATGCGGGACGGCATTCTCGTTCCCTGTATGTAAAAAAGACCGCTTTCCGAAGAAAGCGGTCAGATGTTAGAGTGGGCTGAGGGAAGCTTTATCTCCAGTTATAGAGATTATCGATGTTGTATTCCTGGCCGATCTTGCCGTCCTTACCATAGGAATAAATGAGGTAGCGTCTGCCATATTGGATGTTATTTCCAAGGTTTGAGGGCTCGCGGACTTCCTTGTCGTAGTCGAGATCGAGGATCACCTGATAGTAGCGCTCATTGATGTTTCTAGTTTTCCATGGTCCAAAGAGTTGTGCTTCGGTCTCGGTTCGTGCAAGTCCATCGAATTGGTTGTTGCCCTTTCCTTTTGCGGACTTGTATTCGAAAAACGACGTTAGATAAGGATTGTCAATTTTGGCGCTTTCCAAGCCACAAAGGACGTTCATGAGCTCTGAGTCGGTCCGAAACTCGGTGTCTCCGTCGGCTCCATCGCTTAGTGGAAGTGAATCATAGCGGTCATAGTAGAGGTCGACAGCATCGGCCAAGGTTTTCATTGCGGCTCTGGCTTTCGCTTTTTTGGCCGCTTCCATAGCGGTTTTTGCCCCTGCAACCGCGAGGGTTGCAAGAATGGCGATGATGGAGACAACAACGAGGAGTTCCACTAGAGTGAAACCTTTCCGAGAAAGTGAGCGGGATGTGTGTGCTTTCATAGACAATCAGTTCAGTAAATAAGACTAGAATAGTTTGACGCAGTTTGGCAACCTTCTGATTAAAAAAAATACTATGTAACTACACGATTATGTGATTCTTTTATAAAGCGAGGAAAAAAAGGGGAAAGATTTTAAATCTAGGCAGAATCGGGTGCTGAGATCAGCGGTTGTTAGATGGGCAAAGTTGAAGCATACTTTTGCATGCCCGGTAAAGGACCCCGCAATAACCCGCTGAAGAAGCGCATTCTTGCATTGATCGATCCCGATGGGGGACGGCCTCTCAATAAAAGTGAGTTGGCGCGATTCCTCGAAATCCCAGGTACGAAGCGTTCAGATCTTCGCGAGTTACTTCTTAACATGGAACGCGCTGGCGAAATTTCTCTGGGGAAAAAGGGCCGTTTTATTGCTGGAAAAGCACCTGCCCAGAAGGATCATAAGAATGCGAGTCCGGATCAAGCTCCAGCCAGAGCAGGAAAGAGTAATCAAGCATCTAACGGGAAGGCATCCAACGGGAAGGCATCTAACGGGAAGGCATCTAACGGGAAGGCATCCAACGGGAGGGGATCCAACGGGAAGGATCCTCAGCTAGTTGGGACGATCCGACTCAACCCCGCTGGCCACGGTTGGTTCATGCCGAACTATACCGACGAAGGAAACCTCGCCAGTGGCATCGATCTTTCTACCAAGCCGCGTTATTACGTTGCTTCGACAGCATTGGGGACTTCTCTTGATGGAGACACCGTAAGCGTCTACCTAGCGAAGCCGACGGGTCGTCCTCCTGCAAGTCGAAAAGGGATGAAGCCTGACATGCGGGCCAAGGTTCTTGAGATTGTGGAACGTCGTTCCGGCATCGTCACGGGAACGTATCAAACGCGTGGGAAATCTGGAATTCTCTTCACCGAAGACACGCGGGTTCCTGGAGGCATTCGTCTTTCTGATAGCAAGGGGGCCAAGCCTGGTCAGATTGTCGTGGTAAAAATCACCAAGTGGCTTGATCCCCATGAAAGCCCGACGGGACATGTGGTCGAGGTTCTCGGCTTCCCAGGCGAACCTGGGGTTGACGTTGAGCAAATCATCGCGGCGCACGGAGTGGCCCGAGGATTTCCTGTCGCCGTGGTCAAGGAAGCGGAGGACATTCCTCAAGCAATTCCTGCCGATGAAATCAAGCGTCGCGAAGACTGGAGGAAGAAAGACGTCATCACCATCGACCCCTCGACAGCGAAAGACTTCGACGATGCCGTATGGGTCGCGAAGACAGAGTCTGGGTGGCAACTAGCGGTTCATATTGCCGACGTTTCCTACTACGTAAAACCGGGAACCGCGCTGGATGCAGAAGCACGTGAGCGAGGAAATTCAACTTATCTCGTCGACCGCGTCATCCCGATGCTTCCTGAAGTTCTTAGTAACGGCGTTTGCTCTCTGAATCCGGGAGTGGACCGTCTCACCAAATGCGTCGTGATGGACTTCGGACCGGCGGGTGCAATGAAGAAGGCCCGTTTTGTCGATGCCGTCATCAACACGCCCCGGAAATATGCCTACGAGGAAGCGCAGGGGATTTTGGAGAACAAAGAAGACGGCGGGAAACTCGGGGACCACATCCGTGAAGCCTGGAAGCTCGGGAGTGTTCTTCGGAAACGTCGTTTCGCCCGAGGTGGGCTCGATATGGATATGCCCGAGATCACCCTCATGATCAACAACAAGGGTGTGCCCTCCGGTTACAAAAAGGACGAATACAACGAGAGTCATCAGTTGATCGAAGAATTCATGCTCGCGGCGAACGAAGCGGTGGCTCAGAAGATTAAGAATTCCAGTCGCTCCGCGATTTACCGAATCCACGGTGATCCGGATCCTGACCGCCTGAACGACTTTGCCGAGCTTGCCCGATCCCATGGATACCAACCGGGTGATCTTAGTAACCGGAAGCACATCCAGAAACTTATCGATGCGGCGAGAGGTAGCATCGAGGAACATGCCATCAAGTTGGGCCTTCTTAAAAGCATGCAACGTGCGGCCTATGCTGCGGACCCTGATGGCCATTACGGCCTTGCGAAGAGTGACTACTGTCACTTCACCAGCCCGATCCGACGCTACGCGGATCTCATCGTGCATCGAGCTCTCCAAAGTCTTCTTGAGAATCCTCCTAAGCAACTCGATCCCGTTCCCAAGAAGGAGGGTTGTGTTGAAATCGCGGCTCATATTTCCGAGACCGAGCGCACCAGTTCGAGCGCCGAGACGGAGAGTCGTCGTATGAAAATGCTCGAGTGGTTAGAGCTGGGAATGAAATATAAAGAACCGCCTGTCTTCGATGCCATCGTGACAGAAATCCGGGCGATGGGGCTCTTCATGGAGTGCACCGATATCATGCAACGTGGCGTGGTGAAGCGAGAGGGCTTCCCGGACGGTCACTGGTCCTTTGAGTCCAATTCGGGACGGTTCTGTAGTCGCCGCGATGGCGAGATTACTTCCGGAACCCGCCTTAAGGTGAAGGTCATGGAAGTGGATCGACTCAATATGCGGGTCAACTTTCAGGTCATCGCAATCACCGGAACCACGACTAAGAAACAAGCCCAGCCTCCTCGACAGAAAACGGTTTATAAGTCGGAGAAAAAGCTTACGGAAAAACAGCGCCGGAGAAGATAAGAACTCGCCGGGTCACCTACGACGCTGAGTGCTTTGGCCACAAAAAACGGCATACCCTTTCGAGTGCGCCGTTTTTAAAAGGAGGTCCGTGGTGGTTCTAGCCCATGAGTTCAGGCCAATCTTCGGTGTGGAAGAATTCGCCCTCGGGTTTGTCAGTGCGCTCGTAGGTGTGCGCTCCGAAGAAGTCACGTTGAGCCTGAAGAAGGTTCGCGGGAAGTCGCTCGGCGCGGTAGGCGTCGTAGTATGCGAGTGATCCGCCGATGGATGGAACGGGGATTCCATTGGTCGCAGCGAGAGCGACCACTTCACGCCAGTCTTGCTGACCTTCGTTGAGAACCTTCGTGAAGAATTCTGCCAACATAAGGTTGGAGGGAGGAGTCGCTGCGGTGTAGGCCTCGGTGATGCGGTTGAGGAAACGTGCGCGAATGATACAGCCACCACGCCAGATCTTAGCGATCTCGCCGAGGTTGAGTGACCAGCCTTTGTCAGCGCCCACCTTCGTGATGAGGTCGAGGCCTTGCGCGTAGGAAACGATCTTGGACGCATAGAGCGCGTTACGCACTTTCTTGACGAGATCTTCTTTGCTCATGGTGAGGTCGAAGTCCCAGTTGCTGGGTCCCTGAAGGATACCGGAAGCAATCTTACGCTGATCGCGCATGGAGGAGAGGATTCGTGCTTCGACTGAACCAGCGATGGTGGAGAATGGGACAGCTTGCTCAACGGATCCCATGACGGTCCAACGTCCGGTTCCTTTTTGACCAGCTTTGTCGACGATGAGATCGACGATGTCTTTACCGGTTTCAGGATCCTTCTGTTTTAAGATGTTCGCGGTGATCTCGATGAGGAAGGACTCAAGTTCTCCCTCATTCCAGTCAGCGAAAATGGCAGCCTGCTCTTCGTTGGTGAAGCCAGCTGCTTTGAAAATATTGTAAGCCTCACAAATGAGCTGCATGTCACCATACTCGATGCCGTTGTGGACCATTTTGACGAAGTGGCCGGCACCGCCTTCTCCGATGTGAACCACGCAAGGCTCGCCATCGACCTTGGCCGAGATGCTTTCGAAGATTGGCTTCATCACTTCCCAAGTGGAAGCAGGTCCACCGGGCATGATGGAAGGGCCTTTGAGTGCGCCTTCTTCGCCACCGGAAACACCGGCTCCAATAAAACGGAAGCCCGCCTCGCTGACATACTTGTCGCGACGTTCGGTGTCAGTGTAGAGGGAGTTTCCGCCATCGATGATGATGTCATTTGGATCGAGAAGTGGCATGAGCGCTTTGATCACTGCGTCAACCGGACCACCTGCCTGTACCATGATCTGAATCTTGCGAGGAACGGCGAGCGACTGCACGAAACCTTCAAGAGTTTCTTCGCCGATGAGGTTGCGGCCGGGGTTTTCCGCGATGAAATCAGTCATCTTGGAGGTGGTGCGGTTATACACCGAAACTTGGAAGCCGCGGCTTTCCACATTGAGCACAAGATTCTGACCCATAACGGCCAGACCGATCAGTCCGAAATCACTTTTCTTTTCCATGGCGGTATCCCGCTTGTCGCGGGGCCGCTGCATTAGCGATCACCGGGAAAAAAGCAAACCCAATCTGTGAGACAGCGAGCGCACGCTTCTATTTGGAAGTCTTGTTCCAGTAAATGATGATATTCTTGGTGGCGCGCCCGGCGGCGATGAGGTCGAGCCTTCCGTCGCCGTCTAAATCGGCGGCCTTCATGTCTTCACAGGCCATCGTGTTGTCATCGATCACCGAGTGGAGCTTCCAGACCGTTCCATCCTCATCGGCAGGAACATAGAGCCGAATGCCCACTTTTTTGTCCTTTTTGGAGGGATTACGCCATCCAGCGGCCACTTGGTCATAGCCGAGTCCTAAAAAGTCGCCGGTGACCAGCGCGTGTCCTTGTTGTAAGGAGTCATCGATTACGAGGCGATCTTGAGACCATAATCCCTTTTCTGTTTCCGGATTGATGACGACTTGGTTCCCATGCATGGGTTCGATGGTGGTGATGAATCTTTTTCCGTTTGGGAGTTTGCCAAGACGGACTTCGCCCGCGCCCTCGCTGGTAATGGGCTTGGCGGTCCATTGTTCTTTTCCTGAAGGCGAGAGAAGATGAACTCCTTCCTTGCAGGCAACGAGGATGCTTTCGTTGCCGGAGTCATCCCACTTCACGGGGTCGAAGTTGTGAGCGAGGTGGAAGCCCTTATGAATGAGGAAAGTTTGCCAGTCCTTGGCGGGATCTATTTCGGGGCGGTAGCCGAGGAAGTTGATTCCTTCGCCTTCTCCTTTGATATTGCCGGGTCCATGAAGAGGAAGGACTGCTAGAAAATGGCGACGATTTTTTTCCGCGACCCAGTGCATGCGGTGGACCGTGGGCTCATGATGAAGTTTGTTGGCGGAGCGAGGCGCGAAGCAATCAGCGTGTTCGTTGAGCGAGAATACGGCGCCGCTGGTCTTGGTGTCACCGGGATTCCATTCTCCGCCCACCACGATCTCGGCTTTACCATCGCCCGTGATATCCTTGGCACAGAGGCAGACATGATCCTTCTTGGTCAGCTTTCCGGTGAGTTCGTGCATTTCCCAATCGGGTCCACGGTAGGCGACGGTGCGTTGCGAATCTGCTAAGAGGATGTCCAACTTTCCATCGCCATCGACATCGGCCACCGCGAGCCCATAGCCCACCGTGATTTTATCATCGATTGTTTGCGCTTCAAAAACGGCCTTTGGTAAGGCGAGCATGGGGAGGGCGAGGAGGGCGGATAGAGTGAGTGATTTCATGATTAGGGGAGGTTGATCTTCAAGCGGATGAATTTTTTCGGCAGATCAGCAATGGGAGTGACGCTGCGGATGGTGACCGTTTCGGTGCCATCTTCATTTGAAACAGAGGTAACATATTCAGATCCAGTGTCAGCCCAGTTGTCGAGGTCGGAGGAGAGCTGGACTTGATAGAGGATATCATCGGCTCCCAAATTGCGGCGGTAGGAGAAGGTTAGGAATTCTGTTGTTCCACCATTTCCATCATCAAAGGTTCCAGTTCCTAGGGTGGCTCGAGCTTCAGGGCTGGGACCGGCGTCTCCAGCAGTTGAACCAAGCGCGTATTCTAGAAGGGCGTTGAGTCCGTCTCCATCGGCATCAGCCATTGGATCTCCTAAGAAGGTCTCGGCGTCGCTTCCGCCGGGGGTGCCGTTGAGGGCGGTGCTGCTGCGCCAGTTCGAGGCGAGCGAGTGGAGAGGGGATATTTCGGGCGCGATCAGGGTGAGGGTGAATCCGTCGCCATCGGCTGCTCTAGGCCATGGATCTACGTCGTTGTATGTGAAACGTTGGGCATCGGCTCCCAGTCCGTTGATGAAGGCAAGTTCCTCGCCGTCGTTGCTCAGGCGGGAACGGTAATCTCCCGGAGCGATTCTCATGTCAGCTGTATTGTAGACGGTGGCGAAGGCGATGAGATCTTTTACGATGACGATGCGCTCGCCGGGCGCAAGGGACTCACCCAGTGGAAAGGTGTAATCGATGCCCGCGAAGGTCGATAGCGAGAGGTCGATAGAGTGGGAGTCGTTGAGATTTAGGAGTTCGATGAACTCGGTGTTCTCGTCCATGCCGACAGGGTTATACATGATCTCGGAAATGACGATGTTGGTGGAGTCGGCGATGGGTCCGACGAAATAGGTTCCGTCGGTGACTGCGGACCAAGACGTGCCGCTTCGAACACGGGCTTTCACGATCGCGCCCGCAGAGATCGGGATAGTGCCCCCGCTGTTCACTGCGGTAGCATTTGGAGAAATGGCACCTCCATCGAGGCGAGGGTCGCTGCCATCAGTGGTGTAATAAATGGTGGTGCTGCCCGTAACGGTGAGGGTTGAACCTAAGGGGATGAGACCTTCGACTTGAGAACTTCCTCCGACAAGGTAGGTAGGGGCGTCGAGGGTGAGCAGAGTGAGGTTGTTGAGCACGTTGTTAGTGCGGACCGGGAAGTAGCTCGTGTTGAGGCGGTTTTGTTCAGTGAGCCATTCGGCGTCGCGGGTGTATGGGGTGGCTCGGCGGTGGTCGCCCCAGCGTGCGGACTCGGCAATGATGGCTCGGTCGATGTCGGTTACGTAGCGTTCCCAGCGGGCTGCGGTCTTGGTTGGGGTGAGAGCTCCGTTTCCGTAGAAATGCTTCTGCAAGCGGTCGGCGAGACGGATTTTGTATTCGTCGTTTGATTCCAAGATGCCGCGCACTCCCATGGGGTCGAGAGGGATGCTGGTGGAATTTTGGCTTTCGAGACAGCGCTCTCCGTCCCAGGAATAGAGATCCCAAGGGGCCATCTGCTCGGGCATGCCGGAAGGGAAGGGGCCTCCGCCCGCAGCGCGCCAGTTGCCACTTGTTTTGAGATCTTGATTGGATCCGTAGCGATTGATCAGTTGGTAATCGATATACTGGTTGATATTGATGACCTGTTGAATGTTCTGCCAGTCAGCGCTATTGACCACCCCACTGATTTGGTTCCAAGCGGTGCTGTTTCCATCGGTGTATTGTGAACCATTTCGAGCATCGAGAAGGTCGGCGTCGCCCCCATTGTGCCCTGCGTAGTGAGAGGCATCCCCTCGTTCGCAAATGTTATGAAGTCCCCAGTAGAGGCCATTGACAAAGACGTGGGCCATGAAGCCCTCGCCTGCTGCGGAGTGGCCCATGTCGAGCATGCTCTGACGCATCCACTGGTCACGGATCATGGAGCCACGGCCGCGCTGGCCGGAATCGCGGTGAATCCATGAATTATTGTATCCGGCACGGAGCGCGATGACGTTGTATTCGTCTACTGCGGAGCCTGGGAAAAGCGGCTCTTTGAGTTTGTTGACGCCATATCTCTCGCGGAAGCGGAAGCTCAGTGAGTGTTTCGGGCTACTGCTGGGGTTCCGGCTGGCTCCTCCCTGAACCCGGAGTCCGCAGTTCTCTTGCCAGTCACTACGCGTGTCCGTTTCTGCCGGGATGAACTCAGCACTGCAGGCTCGTTCCCAAGCAAATCCCTTATTGCCGGAGTTGGTATAAATGCCGTTGGAACCACTAAAATCGTCGCGATTCATGACGATGGAAATGGTGGGGATATCCCGCATTCCCTCGAGCATCGTTTTTGCAGTTGAGGTGGCATGCCCAGTCGCGGTGGTAGTTTCTTGGGAGACCTCGGAATCCATGTCATAATCGCCTGAAGTGAGGTTGCCCCATCCTGCGGGTTGGCTTTGCTGCAGGAAGGGGAGATTGAGTCCGCTTGTGTCGATGCCGTTGGATGCCGCGCCATCGATATCGAGAAGGAAATAGCTGTTGCAGTCTACGTTCGTGGGCACGAGCCCGACCTTCACCGCGGCCGCCCGGATCGCGGTGGTTCGGTTTAAGGCGATCGGAATGGAATAGGTTTGAGCACTTGCGCCGGGGTTTCCCAATTCATCGATGGGGAAGGTGCCATCGGTGGTGTAGTAAATAGTCGCTCCGAGAGTGGCGGTGGTGATTTCCACATTGATGGCAGTTTGATAGTACCCTCGTTTTAAGCTGAACTTCGTATCAGCGACGCGGGCTTGACCATTGGTGTCATTGTCATCTCCGGGAGTGGGAGATTCGAAGTAAACGGGAAGTTCGCTGACCGGGTGTAAGCCGTAGGAAATATCATCGTCTTGGGTCGGGTAATTCATGCCACCGCTGGCGAACTCCGAGGCCACGGCAAACATGGGATCGACGAGGGCGAGGTAGTCTCCACCTTTAGATAGCTTGAAGTTGGTGTGAAGGTTTCCATTGGCATCCGGAATGCCGTTACCGGAAGCATAAACGATAATGAAGCCGTTCTGGGGGACCGTTGTTCCGGCGGGAAAAGCCCACCGGGTCAAATTAGCGGATTCATCAGTGAGGAACCAGCCATCGAGTGGAAGAGGCCCGCTACTGCGATTGGCAATCTCGATCCAGTCATCGGTGCGCCCGCTGACCTGATTCGCGATGGGAAACCAAGCATTCTGATTATTCGAAAGGCCACCGTCATTGGCGGCCAGGAACTCATTGATGACAAGGTCGCGGACTTCCAAGGTGGTGAATGCTTCGGTAGGCGCAGCCCAAACCTGGCCCCCTCCGTTGATCGCGAGGCTGCGAAAATAGTAAGTTGTCAGGGAATTTAAATTCGCAAGATTGGTCTCAAAGGAGCCGTTTTGTGCTCCAAGCGTGATTAAATTATCCCATGCGTCGGTGCTTGTTCCTCCGTCGTTATCGCCCCAGTAAAGAGTCACAACGGGGGGAGATCCTCCGGTGTTAGTTACCTCTCCGGCCACTCTTGCCGATGTTCCCCTGACATTGCTGGCAGGGGAATTATCAATGCTGGAAGGGAAGATGGCATTGGTGGTAAAGGTCTCAGAGGAGGGTGCCCAATCTGTCCCGGCGGAATTCTCGGCATAGCTGCGGAAGAAATAATTGCTCGAAGGTGACAGGCCGGTGACGTCGGTGACGAAAGAGGCGGTCTCGTTTCCGAGATCTACCGAACTAGTCCAGTTCCCGGGGGTGGTGCCACCATCGGTGGTTCCATAGAAAATGGTGATGAGAGGAGCGGCTCCTCCGGTATCAGTGACGATGCCATTGAGCGTGGCACTGGTCGCTTCGACATGGGTCGCGGCAGAGTTGGTCACCGTGGGCGGATTGGCGGCGGCCACAGCGGCTTCGACGACGATGGAATCGATATCGCAGTCGCCTGACCCTTGGCCTCCGCTATACCAGTAAAAGGTGACCGTTGTATCTGTCAGTCCCTGGTATTTGGTATCTGTGAGCGCAAGCCCAACCGAGGTGAATGTGGGACGTGCAGGACCATTTGCACTGTAGAGAAGTCCGGTGTCCAAGCTCGTGCGAAATGCGAGCCATCGTTGGGCGCTTCCTTCCGTTGCCCGGCTGAAGTCGAATCTGACGTCTGTTAGATTGATCGTGGTGCTTGAATCAATCGTGATGGTAAACGAGTGAATTCCCTGCGTAGGTGGGGCACTTCCCAACGCGGGAGGGGTTCCGTTGGCTAGAGAAGGCCCATTAAATTTTCCGACGGGGGCGGAAGCCCGTCCGGTATTGCCATTTCCATCTCCCGTGATTTTTCCGCCGCCTGCGATACTCCAGTCTGAGATCGTAATGCCATCGCCGATAACGAGATCATCAGTTGTTGAGTTAAAGGAACCTCCCGTTGAGAAATCAACTCCGATAACTGGTGTCGCGTATGTTGGAGGATAGCAGGCGCTCGCTACAGCCATGAAGTAAGCGAAGGATCGGAGAGAGGTGGAAATCATATAGAGCGGGGAGGGGGGGTAAAAAAGACCACTTCAAGAGTGCGGGAGCGGTTTTGGAAATCAAGTGCTGAAGATCAGCGGCCTATCGAATAATTTGCTGATATAGGCGAGGCAGCGCAAGCGAGGAAATTTATCGGAGTTCAGGAAAATCGAAGATCGGAAGCCTGAAGGGAGATCCGTTTGCCGACGCTCTGCAAGGAGTAGGCTACTCTTCCTCTTTCTATCCTTCCGGGCTTACCTTAGAGTCACGAAGAAACGATGATGCTAACCAATCCAGTAAATATCAGCTTCCAGATTCCTCCGGCCGATTCGCTTGCTCGGGAGGAAATCTTGGGCAAACTTCGTTTTCTTTCCGACCATGTGGAGCTTTCATGGCGATTGAAGGGCAATGTGTTCTCCGGTGGAAAAGGGAAGATGCAAGTGATCGATCTTCTCTATGGTGAGATCGAACATGTGGACCTCGTGAAAAAATGGTTCAAGATTCGCCAGATTGTCTTTCGCGTGTCTGATCCTCGCCTTTTAGCGGGAATTCCTGCAGCAGAGATGGGAAAGCTTACGATGATCATCGATGATCGCTCGCGCGAAGAGGCCAAAAAGCTTCATGGCTTGATCGATTTCAAACGGTCGATTTTTCTTTTCGACGCTCAGGAAGAGCGGCTGAAGGCGATGCGTAAGGAAGATTAATTCCCCTGCACCATGATGGTGATCATGCGGGTGTGGGGCTGGTCCCGATGCTCAAAGAGGAAAAGGCCCTGCCAGGTCCCGAGGGTCATTTGTCCACTGATAATCGGGATCACTTCGCTGGTGCGGGTGAGGACCATACGGATATGGGAAGGCATGTCATCGGGGCCCTCGTCGGTGTGGATGAAATAGGGGGTATCCTCAGGGACAAGGTGGTCGAAGAAGTTCTCGAGGTCCGTGCGCGCACTTGGATCCGCATTTTCCATGATCACCAGACTGGCGCTGGTGTGCTGGACGAAGATGGTCACCGTGCCTGTTTCGATCCCGGACTCGGAAACGACGGACGCGACTTGTCGGGAAATCTCGTAGGTTCCCTTTCCCGAAGTGCGGACCGAGAAGCTGGCCGGATGATTTGCCACGATTCGAGAAGGGCTTATTCTCCGCTCTTTGGCACCGCAGAATAGCCAGGGTGAGCCAAGGGAGTGATTTTAAGATCGAGAAGTTGCGTGCCGCGGAGGACACGCAGGTTGGTTTCTTGACCTGGAAGGAGATAGTAAAATGCGTTGATCGCGGAGGAGTAGGTCGTGATGGACCATTCACCGAGGCTGATAAGAATATCACCTTTTTTCAGTCCGACCTTAGCGGAGGGAGATTCAGGGCGAATGCCCTCCACGGCGGGAATGGGATTCAAGTGGTCAAGATGCAGGCCAAGCCAGCAGCGCCTCAGGGACTTATTGGTCCGGTAGTCAGTGAGGTTCCGTTTGATAGCCTCGATGGGGAGGGCATAGACGCCATTGCCAAAATCGGGCGTCGGTTGGTGAGCGATTGCCACCAAATCTCCTACTTCATTGTAGAGAGGTTGACCCGGTTTTGGAAGAGCAGCACTGCAGTGGACGCGAAGGAAGCTGAGTGGTAATTGGCGCTCGTGAAAGGAAGTCTCCCAGCTCACAACGCGGCAGATCGCTCCGGACTTGTTCGGCTTCCAGTAAAGTGCGCTGCCAGGCTCTAGCTTTTTGGAAGAGCCCAAGGCCGGAATTTTTTGAACGATCGGCCCCTTGAGAATGGTGCAGCGGGACTGGGGGTCCTGCGCGATTAGAGAAAATGCGAGATTGTTTGCGCTTGCCTTAGAGGCATCGGCTCCCACGATTCCTACGGTGACGTAGTGGCCCTTGGTATCGACGGGCAGGGCAATGACCTGGCTATCAGGGCCTCCTTCTTTTTCCGGGGGGAGAGTGAGGGTGATTCGAGCGAAGGAGGCTTGAGAGAAAAGGGCAGCGACCATGAGGCCGCGGCAAAATTTGGAGAAGGTCATGAATGAAAAAGTAGATTAGAATTCTCGCTTTGTGTCCTGTCGAGAGCGGAAGTTGCTGCCATCTTCAAAATCGACAGCAGGGAGAGGCTCTGCAGAATCTCGCTCATAGGAGGCAGGTGCGATGTTTTGTTCAACTTCTGGTCCGGAAATCGAGGAATAAACAACAAAGGTAATAGTCAGAGTCACGTAAGCGACCCCTGCACCAGCGACCCATTTGATAGAGCCCAGCTCGCGAAACCATGTGCCGACGCGTTCACTGAGGAGGCTGAGGGACGATTTCTTAAGAAGCTCCTGGCGTTGGCGTTGCTGGAACTCTTTGAGGAAGTCTTCGAAATATCCATCGCGGGGAGTCTCATAGCGCTTCAAGCTGATGACTTTTCGGATCTGGTCTGTGTTATTCACGATAAAGCTATTTATTTCTCTTAAAATTCAAGGGAAACCATGAAGATCTTAGCGAACATACTCCTGCAAGTGGCCCTGCAGCTGTTTGTGTGCGTAAAACAATCTGGAGCGAACTGTCCCCTCCGTCACGCCAAGAATTCTGCTGATTTCAGCGTGGGGAACTCCTTGAATGTCGAACATGGTAACAACTGCTCTGTGGTCTTCTGACAGCGCCTGTAGCGCTTCGTTCATTTTTTTTTGAAGTTCATTGACGTTGCTTTGGTGGCGTGGGTTGGAAGCATGTCCCAAATCGACCATAGCGTCGTTGTTTTGAATGCCTGAATCCACGTTATCAAGGCTCAAAGCGCTCCGCCGTTTCCTCTTTTTTAGGAAATTGAGAGTCATGTTGGTCGAGATGGAATAAATCCAAGTATAAAAGGTCGATTTTCCACGAAATCGCTTCAGTGAGCGGTAGGCTTTTGCAAAGATATCCTGCAAAAGGTCGTGAGTATCCTCCTTGTTCGCCGTCATGTGGTAGACCATGCCGTAGAGTTTGGGGGAATACTTGACGACGAGGTCATCGAATGCACGCGTGTTCCCGTCCTGTGCGCGGCGGACGAGTTCGTGATCGGGGTCGGTTTTTTCTTCTTGGGACATGGGTGGGGCGAACCGGGAAAACGGATGGCAGGGGAAATTCTCCGTCGCTCGTAGATGAGAGACACGTGAATTGCTGACTTGTTCAATTTGTGCGTTCAATGATGACGCCGACCCAATCGGTCTCGGGTAGGATGCGCTTATCAAGTTCCACGCGGACTCGATCTACCGGGAATGAAGAAAGGATGTGGGAGGCGATATCTTGGGCGAGAGTTTCGATGAGTTTACGCTCGCCGCTTGCCGCCAGCGCACGCACCTGATCCGCTACTTCCTTGTAGTCCACGGTGCCTTCAATCACATCGCTCTTCGGAAATGGCGGGACTTGTAAAGTTAGATGGACTCTGAGGCTCTGAGGCTCGGCTCGTTCCTCGGCAGGAACTCCGATATGACAATCGAGTTGCAGGCCCTTGATGATGATTTGATCTCCCACGGGTTGAAGCTAAGCGCGGGTCGGCTGGGTCTCAAGCCATTCCCGGAAGGCAGTGAGATCGTGGAAAAGGTGAGTGGGCTCAGCCTTTTCGAGACGGACTTGGGGATCGTATCCCGTGGTCACCGCGACGGAGGCGATTCCTCCATGGTGGGCGGTATCGATATCGTGGACCATATCTCCAACAAAGGCGGTGCGAGAAGGATCGAGGTCGTGGCGGGTTAGTATATCCCCAATCCGGTCGCGCTTATCGATGACCCCGGCATAGATTTCTTCAAAGAAATGGTTCATTTTTAGCTCCTTAGCTTGTTTAGCAAAGATGCTTGCGTCCATGCTCGAGAGGACAATGCAGCGAATTTTCTGTCCCGCGCACCACTCCATCATCTCACGGGCGTGAGGAAGGACGGTGACCTGCTCTGGCGATTGATGGAAAGCGGAGCGAAAGGTGTCCTCGAGGCTGGCGATTGGGACTCCGGGGAGAACTTCTTCGTAAAACTCGGGATAGGGGAGGCGAAAGCGATCGCGGAATTCCGAGAGCTCCATCGCGAGAGCCCCATTTTCTTCAAGCACCGCATTGGTGGCGAAGAGGGTGGGAGGGAGGTCGTTGACCAGTGTGCCGGACCAATCGAAGAGGAGATTCTGATACATAAGTGATGTTACCCGAGCGTCATTCTGAGCTTGGTGATGTTTTCTTCGCCGAGCTCCGACTGGAGTTTGCGCAGAAGTTGCGGCTTGAGCTGCTCGAGGTGAAAACGCATCGCAGGTTGCAGAACTTTGAGCGTGAGGCAGCCCTTTCGGAGGGAAACAGGTTCAGTCTGGCTGGCAATAGCGTCTCCGGCGAGGGATTTCCAAGCTTCTTTGACGCGGTCCTCATCAAGTCCGCCACGCATGCCCACGCTCTCGAGGATATCCTCAATGAAGGTAGAGGCATCAGAGACGTTCCGATTGAGATCAAGAGGAAAATGTCCCCCGATCCAGTCGCGCATGAAATGCGAACGGATTTTTTGCGGGCTGGCTTTTTTTCCCGAGCCCGACTTTCTCATTTGGAGGCGGCTATTCGCCGTCGTCGCCGATCGCCTCAACAGGGCAACCTTCCATGGCTTCGACGCATTGTTCTATTTCCTCTTCGGTCTCCGGTTGCTTGAAGACGTAGGAATACCCTTCATCATCAGAACGTTGGTAGTTAAGAGGGGCGGTTTCACGGCAGAGATCACAATCGATGCACTGGGAATCGACGTAATATTTGCCTCCTACATTCTCCGGATTTTTGTCTTCGAGATCAGCCATGGTGGTAGGACCAAAAAAATCGCCCAGAGAGGCCCAAGATGCAAACTCTTTTTCCCCGCCCTTTCGCGCTTTGCAAGGTGACCTCTCCTCTGTTAGTTGTCTCTCGCACCCAGAAGATAATGAAACCTGATTCAAATACCGAAGCTGAAGACGATTATTGGGATCTTGGCGACGAGGAAAAAGTTCCGCTCGTTCCTGCGTCTCGCGCTGATAAGAGCGCCGAATCGAGCAAAGTCTCCTTCGGGCAGGACGGAGAATTTGAGGGCTCGGGCGAGGAGAATGAGCCAGAAGACGAGAAGGTTGATGATTCTTCCGAGAACGAGAAGGTTGATGATTCTTCCGAGAACGAGGTGGTTAAAGACGCTTCCGGGGACAAGAACGAAGAGGTGTCCGACCTAGCGGGTGAAAACCAAGGAGGAATTATAAGCTACCTGGTAAACGCCGTTTCCTGCCTCTCTACTGTGGAAAAAGTGTCTCTCCTTTCGGTGTTGATCATTCTTTTCGGAGCCGCTTCTTGGGGGGTTTCCAGCTATTACGAGAACGCTCCTGAGCCAGAATTGGTTCTCTTCGATGAAGATTTCCCCATCGAAGGCATCTATGCTGCAGTCGCCGAAATCGAAACCTATTGGCGCAAGCCGGTCCGGACGGGTGAGGACGCTGACCACGGGGTCCAGCTCAAAGCCCGTTTGATTCCTTGTGCTCGGATTAAATTGACCGGATCGGGAACCGCCGCGCTCGCTGTCTCGTTTCGCAATAGTAAGCAAGAATTGATTGGTGACCCCATTTCCCTGGATGTCAAAAATGGCATGTTCAAAAAAACGGGAAGTGCCGAAATTACCCTTACCTCGACTGCGGGCTTTGAGAATCCCTCAGAAATCAATGCGTATATCAACGAGGATATCGACCCTTGGTCGGTTCTCTTTGTTGAGGGTGCGCCTGGAACCAACCCTTCTTACAAAGAAGAAGATAATGAACTTGCTAAGGTCCGTATTTCAAACGTCAACCGTGACTAACTACTAAACAACATGTCTGAAGCTCCTGCTCCTCTCGTGCCGCTTGAAGGCTGGCACGTCCTCCACCTATTTTATCAAATCGACCACGGTCAATGGAATCTCCTCTCAGGGGCCGAACAACGTGAGGCCAAGACGCGACTCACTGAGCTTGTCCAAGAGATCCGTTCTCATCCTGACACCCAACTTCTGATCTTCTCTATCGCCACGCCCAAGGCGGACATTGGATTCATGCTTCTTACTCCCGATTTGCATGATGCCACCTACTTCGAAAAGCGGCTCACCCTCTCTCTTGGAGTCGATGTCCTTGCGCCGAGTTATTCCTACCTCTCGCAAACCGAGCGCTCGGAATACACCACTTCTCGTGAGGTGTATGGCAAAGACACCCTCGTGGATGAAGAAGGGATGATCGAGGGCACTCCCGAATTTGAGGAAAAGCTCAATGAGTTCGACGAGCGTATGAAGCACTACCTCAAACATCGCATGTATCCAGTTCTTCCGGATTGGCCCGCTATTTGCTTCTACCCAATGTCGAAGCGGCGTGCCTCACACGATGACTACAACTGGTATTCGCTCCCATTTGAAAAGCGTGCTCAGCTCATGAAAGGGCACGCCAAGACAGGGCGGAAATATTCCGGCAAGATTCTCCAACTCATCTCTGGTTCCACTGGACTCGATGAGCACGAATGGGGTGTCACCCTGCTCGCGCATGACACCTACCAAATCAAATCCATCGTCTACGAAATGCGCTTCGATGAAGTCTCTGCCCGCTACGCCGAGTTTGGGGATTTCTACATCGGGATGCAACTTCCTCTCGACGAACTGTTCACCGTGGTGTGTCTTTAGGTAATGCGGTTCATTCTTCTGTTACTTGCCTGCGGCCTAACATCCTGTACCTCGAATTATCACGTCGATTACCGAAAGGCGGTGCAGAACTTTAAACAAGGAGACCGTCCTACAGGTCCTTGGAAGGGGGCTTGGAAAAGCGAGGTGAATGGGCACAAGGGCCCGCTTTGGTGTCTTGTCACGCAAGATCCCAAGGAACCTGATACTTGGACCTTCCGCTACCGTGCAGGCTGGGGAGTTCTCCAATTTGGCGACTACAAGCATCCTGTCAAAACTACCCTTCAAGCGGACCATTCCCTTCCCGTGGATGATAAAATGGAGCTGCCAAACAATTACGGCACGTATGCCGTGAGGGGCAAACTCACTCCCAAGGAATTCAAGTTCCGCTTTGAAGGAAACGGGGACAAGGGGACGATGACCCTTGCCCGTCCCAAGTGAAATTTTTCCCATGAACAAGCTCGACGAAATTGTCGCCTACAAAAAGCAGGAGATCGAACATCTCATCCCTCTCACGAATAAGCTCAAAGCATCTGCGCTGATGCGCAATGACTTCGGTGGCTTTCGTTCTGCGCTTGAGCGCGGCGAAGGAAAACTAGGCGTCATTTCGGAGGTGAAGAAGGCCTCGCCGTCTGCCGGTGTTATCGATCCCAACTTCGATCCCGTCCGCCAAGCCCAGCGCTATATCGATGGCGGTGCATCCTGTATGTCCATCCTCACCGATGAGAAATTCTTCCAGGGGCACCTTTCTTATCTCACACAGATCTCCAAGATTTCTCCCATCCCGCTTCTTCGAAAGGATTTCACGGTCCATGAATGCCAGATCTACGAAGCGATTATTTCCGGGGCCGATGCGATTCTCCTCATCGTGGCTTGTCTCGATGACGATCTCCTCAAGCATCTCTACGAAACGGCCAAGGACTTCCAACTCGACGTCCTCGTGGAAGTTCACGACCTCCCTGAAATGGAGCGCGCCCTCGACCTCGGTGCTGATCTTATTGGGATCAACAACCGGAACCTCAAAACCTTCACCACGGATCTCACCACGACTGAATCCCTTGCAGATGAGGTGCCGGCTGATGTTATTCTCGTCTCCGAATCTGGCCTGAAATCTCCTCAAGATGCTCAGCAGGTCCTCGATTACGGGGCCAATGCTGTCCTCATCGGCGAGGCCCTCATGCGCGCCGATAATCCCTCGCGTGAAATCGAAAAATACCTCGCCTTGGAGGCGAGCGTCTTAGAAGAGGGGCTTTGATAATTTTTCCGCAATGGAGAAACTTGTCGGACAAATATGACCGTCCGAATTCTCCTCTCGCTCGCTCTCAGCCTTCCGGCTCTCGCCGATCATCACGAAGGCACCCACGACTCCCGGCCAAACGTGCTCTGCATCATGTCGGACGACCATGCTGCGCATGGTATCTCCGCTTATGGAAGCCGCCTCGCCGAGATCGCTCCGACGCCCAATATCGATCGTCTCGCCGAGGAAGGTGCTCTTTTTAAGAATGCCTTCTGCACCAACGCGATCTGCTCACCTTCTCGCGCCTGCGTTCTCACGGGGCAATATAATCATACCAATGGGCCCTCGATCTCGCGGGCAGCGTCATTCCGGGGAAACAGACCCTAGCGATCGAATTCGGTAAAGCCGGCTACCATACCGCCATGATTGGGAAATGGCATCTCAAGGCCGAACCATCGGACTTCAATTACTACTCCGTCCTCGCTGGACAGGGTTCCTATTTCGATCCCGAGTTCCGCATCCGCGGTGATAAGCCATGGAAAAAACACCATCAAATATAAGGGGGAACACTCCACCGATGTTATCACCGACATCACTCTCGACTGGCTCAAAGAAGGCTTGAATCAGGAAAAGCCCTTCTTCCTCATGCACCACTACAAAGCCCCGCATGACTACTTTCAGAATGCCCTGCGCTACGAAGACTACCTCAAGGAGGTGGATATACCCGAGCCCTCCTTGGGATCCGTCGTCGCTAGAGACCTTTGAGATTTTAACCGCCTCTCTGCATTCGTGCGGTGAGGCGGTTTTTTTATTTCTTCCAGCGGAGCTCTGTTTGACACTTCGCCTCGATGCATCCGCTCATTCAAGCTGCCGACGACCTTCGAGAGGAATTACGGGGGCTCACCTTTCCCGAGCCCGTTTATACGACCTACAATCCCCTGGAGTATGCTTGGGAGCGGCACTGCGACTATCTCACGCGCTTTGGAAGTGGGAAGAAGAAGGTCCTTTTTCTCGGGATGAATCCCGGGCCCTACGGGATGGCGCAAACGGGTGTGCCTTTTGGAGAGATTCCCCACGTGCGCGATTGGATGGGGATTTCCGGTTCTGTGGATAGACCGGATCCCGAGCACAAGAAACGTCCGGTGACTGGATTCGATTGCGAGCGTTCCGAGGTATCGGGGCGGAGGCTATGGGGGCTTTTTGCTGACGTTTTCGGGACAGCGGATTCCTTTTTCCAGGATCACTTTGTCACCAATTTCTGCCCTTTGGTCTGGATGAAGGACACGGGAGCCAATCTGACGCCGGATAAGCTACCAAAGGATTGCATGGTGCCGGTGAAGGCAGCTTGTCTCGCCCATCTGAAGAAGGTCATAGAAGTTCTTGAGCCCGATCACCTGATCGGGGTGGGTGCCTTCGCAGAGAAGCAGCTAGGAACCGCAAGCGACGGCTCTCATAACTTGGGGAAGATCTTGCATCCCTCCCCGGCTTCCCCGGCGGCGAACCGGGATTTCGTGGGAACGGCAACGAAGCAGCTGAAGGAGCTGGGCTTGCTTTAGCTTTAGTCTTCGTTGCGGCCGCGGTCGTGATCGATTCGGAAAGAGCGATTGCGGAGACGGGAATTTTGAAGACTCGAGATGACACTATCGGCGTGGGTCGATTCGACATCGACGAGAGTGTGCTTCGGGAAGATGCGGATGCGTCCGAGGACGCCGTCCGGGAGTTCGCACTCGCGGTAGATCATGCCGGCGATATCACCAGGCATGACGCTCTGCGCCTTGCCGACGGTGAGGAAGAGAGTGGACATCTTAGCGCTGCCCGGCCCTTTCGCTTTATCACTTCGCTCAAAGCGGTTACGTTCACGCGGCTGGTCGCGGTCACCCCGATCACGCCTATCGCTACGGTCGTTACGGTCGTTACGATCATTCCTCTTACCACGGTCACGCCCGGAACGCTCGTTTGAGAAGGGTTCGTTCTTGTCATTATCCTCCGCGATGAACTGGCCTTCACGGCCGCTAGTTTCGCGGATGAGGGTGATAAGTGCATTGGAGATATCGGTCGCGGTGTGACCTTGCTCGAGAAGGCGGTCAAGATAGGGCTGGTAGCTTTTGTAGTCGCCGGCTTCCAGTCGCTCCTGGATCGTCTCGAAGAGTTGGTCGGCACGGCGTCCCTCGACTTGCTCGCGGGTGGGGATGCGCTCGCGGCGAATGGGCTGACGAATATATTTTTCGATCGTCTGGAGGCGATAGATGTCGCGGCCGAAGACAAAGTTGACGGCTTTGCCGTCGCGCCCTGCACGACCGGTGCGGCCAATGCGGTGGACGTAGTCTTCGGGGTCCTGTGGGAGCTCAAAGTTCACGACGAGTTCGACATCATCGATGTCAAGTCCGCGAGCGGCGACATCGGTAGCGACAAGGATCTCGACGGTTCCCTCACGGAACTTGGCGAGGACGCGCTCACGCATGGACTGCGTAATATCGCCGTGGAGGCGGTCTGCGGTGAAGCCACGGGCGAGGAGAGACTCGGTGAGGTCATCAACGACGCGCTTGGTATTACAGAAGATGAGGGAAAGCTTGGGTTGTTCGATGTCGATGATGCGGGAGAGCGCCTCCACCTTCGAGCGGCCGCGGACCTCGTAGCAAGACTGGTCGATGCTGGAGACCGTGAGAGCCTTGCGCTCGATCTCGATGAGCTCGGGCTCATTACCGAATTTTTCGATGAGGCGCCGCACGCCTGGGTTCATGGTGGCGGAGAAGAAGAGAGTCTGACGGTTCTTGGGCAGGACTTTGAGCATGTCTTCCATCTCCTCGCGGAAGCCCATGTCGAGCATGCGGTCGGCTTCGTCCAGAATGACCGTTTTGATGTGACTTGGATCAAAACTTTTTCGGCGGAGGTGATCTAAAAGGCGGCCCGGGGTGCCAACGACGATGTGGGTTCCTTTTCGAAGAGCACGCAGCTGTCGATCGATCGGGGCTCCACCATAGACGGGCATGGAGCGAATATTTCCTAAAGCGGAACCGAGCTTGAAGACTTCCTCGCAGACCTGAACCGCGAGTTCGCGGGTGGGGCAGACGATGAGAGCCTGCGGCTTCATCAGTGTGGCATCAATCTGCTGGAGCGTAGGCAGGGCAAACGCGGCCGTCTTTCCGGAGCCGGTTTGAGAGAGCCCAATAATGTCCTTACCCGCAAGGGCAAGGGGGATGGTCTTTGCCTGAATAGGGGAAGGTTGTTCGAAGCCCATTTTTTCAACGGCTTCGAGAAGGGGCCCGGAAAGTCCGAGTTCAGAAAAGGGAAGAGTGTCCATCGGTAACTTCGCAGTGGTCTGCGAAGTTCCCTCTTTCAGTGAATTCAGGCTGATAGCAAGAACAGAATGCCTTGGGTATGAATCACTTCTTACGCCAAAGCAGGAACAGAATGCCACAAATACCGCCCAAGAAGGTAGTGGATAGCTCGGGGACATTTTTCACTTCAGAGGACGGAGCTTGGGCCGTCGCTTGAGTCGCGGAGGCTAAAAGAAGGTAACTTAACGTAAGAATTTTCATCGTTGTTGGGGGGGGAGGTTAAATCTTAGTAAATAAGTTTAACCTATGAGTAAGGCACTACTACAGAGTGTTTTGGAGTTCAATAAATATTTGAATTTCCTGGCATGTTTTGGGTGTAAGTCTCTTAGCGTTGGAAGGCTTTGAGTCTAAAGATCTCGGTTGCATTGACGGGAGCTGCACTGCGATAGCTCAAAGAGCTCGTGCCGTCGGCATAGAAGACTTCGTCTAGGAGGGGATACCCAGCTCCCGTGGGTTGCCAACTCCCGTTTCCTGTTTCGATTAAGATGAAGACATCGTCAGCAGCGAGGGATCGACGATAGCTGAGTTCGGCATAGCCGCCTTCCGTGATCGTCAAGGTCAGGCCTCCAGGTGCAGCGTAAGCGATGAGGTTCGGGATGCCGTCTCCATCGTCGTCGCCATTAGGATCACCAGCGAAGGTCGTCGATTCACCTTCTCCAGGCGAGCCGCCACTGGAAACGCCGGCGCGCCAGCTCTCGGGGAGAGTCGGGTCAAGGAGAGAGTCGGGGACCACGACGTAGACGAGGCTGCGATTACCGCCATCAGAGACGGTGGGCCAAGGAAGGTCGGTTTTGTATTCAAAATCCCGAATGGAAGTGCCTGCGCCCATCGAGAGCTTCAGTCGTTCTCCGCCGTTTGAGAGATTTTTGTAGAAGGTGCCGATGACGAAGTCCGGGGTCGTGACAAATCCGTAGCGGAGATTGAAGGCTGATTCCTTAGCGACCACGACAAGGCGTTCGCCGGGAGCGATGGTCATTTTGGTGCTATTGATGAAGTCGAACTCGATTCCCTTGGTGAAACGCACGTTGGTGAGATCCAGCGGGGTGGAGCCGATATTCATGAGCTCGATCCACTCGAAGTCGCTCTCTTCCAAAGTCGGGTCGAGTGCGAGTTCTTCGGGGGTGGGATCGTTTGGATGATACATCACCTCGCTGATGATTAGTCCATCGAGCCAGGGCTGGATGGCGGGGGCAGTGGCGAGGAACTCGACTGGATCCGACCAATTGCTCCATCGACCGCTGGCATCCTCGTGGCGCACGCGAGCGCGATAGGTCTCGCCATCCCGGGTGATGCTGGGGACCTTGATGGAGGGGCTAAATGAGGTGAGCGCTCCGGATTCCCAATCGGCATTCCATTCAAAGAGGGGATCTTCTCCGCCCTCGATGAGATTGCGGGTCGCGGACAGCACCATTTCGAAGCCCATGTCCGAGCTGGTGGGACTTCCTTGATGGACCTCGATGCTAATGACGTTTTCGCCTGCAATGAAGAAGGAGGAATCCACCACGAATTCGTCGAAGGTCGACTCTCCGCCGTTGGAGTCGGCTTGGGTGTCGTAATTGACGACGGTGTTTGTGTTGAAGCCATCACGAATAACCGGTGATCCGTTGACGTAAACGATGGCCCCATCATCGACGAGGAGACCAAAGGTAAAGGACTCGAACACAGAGGGGTCAGCGAGGTTGATCGTGGTCCGGAAATAGGTCGTGATGTGCTTATTCGAGTTGTCATCTCCGAAGAGAATGGCTGTCGTAAGGGTAAGTCCGCTGATGCCACCATAGCCTGCCGGGCTGGCGCCTGTTTTCCAGGAAGCGTCATCGAAGTTCATGTCCTTCCAGGCCGTTCCCTGGTCGCTGCCATCATCGAGGTAAGTCCAAGTTGCTCCGCCGGGCATGAGCACCTCGGTGCCTCCGCCGATGGGAGTGATCTCGGCGACCCGCCACTCCATCGCGGCGAAGCTGCCCGCGCCTTGGGGATCTGAAAAGGCAGAGCTGGTGAAGGCGAGTCCGTCTTGAGGAAAACCCGCGGTTCCCGAATAAGTGATGGTGGGCTTGGCGGGAAGGGCGGGGTCGGCGGCAAGAGCATCGAGGTAGGCGTCGCGTCCGCTCTGACCGGAAACGCCGGAATCGTTTGAGATGGGGGCCATGGCACCGTTTGTGCCACCGACCCATGATCCGCCATCGAAGGCGAACTTCTTCATGTCGGCCACGATAGGCTCGATATCGCGTTCCGATTGGCTTCCTCCGATCGCACCGGTCCAGCGGTCACGGTCCGCTGAAACAAGATCTTTAAGCTTACTAGCCGAAGGATCCAAAAGAAGGCTGATTTGCTCGGGCGTCCAGATGAGATCGCGCATTTCTCGGACGACGTTCTTGTAAGCAGTAGCGAAGGGTTCGCGGGTGGGAATATTGTTGCCGCTGACGATGGCATTGGCTGGGAAGTCGATGCCTCCATTCCAGTTCGGTCCCCAGCTGGTGTCCGAATCCCAGGGGAGGGTTTGTAATTGTCCCAGAGGATTTCCAGGCATGGGCTTAAAATAAAAGGCGCGGTTCTTGAGGTGCTCTGCCGTGTTGGGTGCGACGTCGTAGTGGCGGATCATGTCATTAACCACGTGGTAGTGATTCCAGTGGTTGTAATCGACGTAGGTGTTCAGGAAAGTGTCGTCCTTGGCCGGGCGGAGGTTAAAGATGATGTTCTTGAAATCGGAACCATCATCGACTGCATCAGCCGCTTGATAACGCTGCACGCTCACTCCATCGGTGCGGCCACTGATGAGCTTGTAGAGGTTTCCTTTTTCCATGCCGTGGGCATCAAGAAAGCGCTTATCAAATTCTTCGAGGGCAAGGAGCATGCCGAAATGGTCGCCTTGATATTGATTGGGTGCTTCGTCGGCACCACGGATCACCCGCATGTTGAACCAATGGGTATTGGGAGCGGGGGTCCCGGTCATGTTGTAGATTTTGTGGTTTGTCGATTGGTCCATTCCCCAAGTGGAATGGCCCCGTGAACCGATCATTTTATGAGTGGCGAGGAACTTCCAGGGTTCGGGGTATTTATTACCATCAGAGTCACGGAAGGTAGGATAGCTACCGCGATTGAAGCGGAATTTGAAGCTCCGCTTGCCGTTTCCGGCGTAGCGGGCATTTCTTTGGCGGAGACGGTAGCCGATGTGGTCGTAGACCTTGCCATCGTAGACGAAACTGCAGTTCCAGTTGTAGGCGCTTCGTGCGGCATATCGGTTTCGATCGATTTGGTTCCCGTTGTAAGCCACCGCTTGGTCAAAATTCGCGGAGGTGGTGAGGACGTGGTAGTTCGGAATCGAGGTCATCGTTTCCGCCGAGTAAGTGTGGGGAGCTCCAAGAACCGAGCGGGCGTCGGCCTGGTAATCCGGGATCCCGTTGTAAACGAAGTAGGCAAAGTTCAGGGCCGGGTCATCGGCGTAGGGAACCTCGACGTTTGCGCCACTGGAGTCCGTGGCGGAGATACGATAGCGCACGAGAACCCGGTTCGCTTGTCCGGACACCGTTGCGGTGTAGATGTTGTCGCCGGCGAGGGCATCGTTACCTGAACCGTCATCGACCATCGCAAGGGTGATCCAATTTACGGCATCAAAATAGGTAGGGTTCGGGGTGCGCGGGCTTTCTGGATCGGCGATCAAGGCCGAGGTCGCTTTCGCGAGAAAAGCGGGAACGTAGTTTCCTGGAAAAACGAGCTGGACCGCAAGACTTACTGAAGCGACTCCATTGGGGTCGGTGATTTTTGCTGTGATGACGGTGTCTTCTTCCGCTGCAGGTTGATTGGGGGAATGATCGACCTGCCGGATGGCGGGCGGAGCATTCGTAGTGAGGGCGGAGTTGGCCGCTCCGGGGCTTGGGACTGGAGGGGCGCCTGCAACAGGAGCAGGGCGGATGACTTCAAAATTGATGCCAAAATCGCTGCTGGTGACGACTTTGTTGAAGGCATGAATGGCGATCGTGTTGGTTCCCTCGTGTAGGAAGCTGTTCGCGGTGGTGACGAGGTGCTCGATCCAATTGCTCTCATCGCCATTGGAGTTTGCCGTCATTCCGATGTTGAGATCTCCGTCGTTGACTTGATAGCGGTGGACTTCTTGGTCATTGATCCAAACGACAAAGCCATCGTCGGAGAGAAAACGGAGAAGAAGGTTTGAAGAGATTTCGCCTCGAGCGATGGTGAATTCTTTCCGAAAAAACACAGAGGTGTAATTGGATCGCATGTCAGCGATGGGATTGGCAAAGGTGAGCCCGGAGACGGAGCCAAAACCGATGGGCATGCTCTCGGAGTTCCAAGTGGCGTCTTCTGTGAAGCTCTCGCCGCGCCAGAGATCGACCGGGCTTGAGGCCTCGCTGTCTCCCTTGCGCCAACTCCAAGAGGCTGATGCGGGAATGAGAGTGGCTTCAGGGAGGACGCCGGGAACGAGTGAGCTGCGCCATGAAGCCCCCAAATTGTTATCAAGAGAGGGGTCGATCAATTCCATCGAGGAACCATTTCCATTCGCTCCGATGGGCCAGGGAAATTCCGAGCGATAAGTCACGATATCTGCGCGAGTGCCATTGGCTTGGCGGAGCTCCACCGTTTCGCCCGCGCTGGAAAGGCCGCCACCAAAGGGCCCGACGGAGTCCACGCCATAGATGCCCTGCATCGCGGCGGGATCTTGTGCAATGACGAGGTGGCTGAGGCCCTGGATTTCGGTATTTGCGGGAATCGTAAAATTGATTCCTTGCTGGAAAAACCATCCAGAGACGTCGACGGGGTCCGTGCCGGCATTGTAGAGCTCCACGAATTCATCATGGGAGGTGTTAGGTTCACTATTATAGTGGATCTCATTGATGACGACTTGCGCTGGAAGCATCGAGATCAGAAATCCAGAGAGGAGGAGGGGTGAAATATTCATCAGAAAAACGTTAATAGGATATCTGAATGGGCGCAGGATGGAAGCAGGGAAGCAAAATTGGTCTCTGTCTTGCCAGCAGACCCCCTGATCGCTTTACTGCGCTATGCGCTTTTTCTTTATTTTGGCACTTTTTATTCAGCTTCTTAATGCGGGGACACTCACGAAGCATCAATTTAGCGATTCGAAGATCTTCCCCGGAACGACGCGGGATTACTGGATTTATGTGCCTGCTCAGTATGATGGCTCGAAGCCGGCTTGCCTGATGGTGTTTCAAGATGGAGCGGGATTTGTCCGGAATCCGGGGAAAGAGGGCTACGTGCCCGATGTCTTCGATAAGTTGATCGCGGCAGGCGAGATGCCGCTGACTATTGGGCTTTTTATCAATCCCGGAGTGGTGCCGGCCGCGAACGAGAATGCGCAACCGCGCTTCAACCGCTCGTTGGAATACGATGGGATGGGCCCGGACTACGCCAACTTCCTCGTGGAGGAAATGATTCCCCGTCTCAACCTCAAGATCTCGGATAATCCTGATGATCGGGCTCTTTGCGGGGGTTCGTCGGGAGCGATTGCCGCTTTCACGGCAGCCTGGGAACGTCCGGATCAGTTTCGTCGGGTTTACTCCATGATAGGAACCTACGTGGGGCTTCGGGGCGGAAACGACTATCCAGCCTTGATCCGCAAGACCGAACCCAAGCCGCTCCGTATTTTTCTGCAGGATGGCAAAAATGATCTCAATATTTATGGCGGAGATTGGTGGATGGCCAATCAGACGATGCAGCGGGCGCTCGAGTTCTCCGGTTACGAACACACCTATCGCTGGGGCGATGGCGGGCATAGTCGTAAGGAAGGAAATAAGCTGATGGTTGAGGCGCTGCGCTGGTTGTGGCAGGATCACGGGAAGACTCCGGTGAGGACTCATCCGGGAAAGTGCAAATCCCGTGCCTCCGAGTGGCTCATTCCTGGCGAAGACTGGCAGGTGGTGAGTGAAGGGCACAACTGGTCGGAAGGTCTCGCGATCGCGGCCGATGGCACCCTTTACTTTACGGACGTCCCGGATAGTGAGCTTTTCAAAATCACGCCGGATGGAAAAGAGAGCCTCGTGGCGAAGGAGACAGCGAGGGCCAACGGGATCGCCTTGGGGCCTGATGGCAAGATTCTCTATACGGCATCCGCGAAGCAGATCCGCGCCTATGATTTGGCGACTGGAAAGCACGAAGTCATCGACATAGGAGCGGGCGCCAATGATATTGTGGTGTCCCATGCCGGGCACCTTTACTTCACCGACCCTAAAGAGGGAAAGGTGTGGCATATCGATCTCAAGACAAAGAAACGGAAGATGGCGGCGAGCGTCAATGGGCTCAACGGCATTGGAATGAGCGCGGATCAGACTCAGCTTTTCGTGTGTGAGTTTGCGGGCCCCTATGTTCATTCCTTTTCTATCGAAGAAGATGGGTCACTTCAGAATCGGCAGGCCTACTTTTATGCGCAGCAGCCGACGCAAAATTCTAAGGTGGGGCTCGATGGGCAGTGCGCGGTTGCTTCCGGTCATCTCTTGGTGGGGACCTTTGCCGGACTTCAGATCTTTGACCAACCAGGACGGGTTCAGCTTGTTCTTCCGCGTCCCGCTTATGAAGACGGGCGCGTCAATTACTGCGCTGTCCATGGAGACATGCTCTATATTGCAACGCGGCATCGGATCTATAAGCGGAAGGTGAAATTGCAAGAGGCTCCCGCGTGGAAATATCCCGTGAAGCCACCCAAGCCAAGGCTGTAGAGAAACATGGCTCCTTGTTCGCGCACTGGCACCTAATCCCACTTGGATCAGGTGCTCAGGCTTACGAGATAAGGGTGCCTCCCAAGTATGCCGTGCATGCAACGAGAGCAAATTGCCGCAGTCCAAGACGTAGCAGTAATCTTGTGACGGGGTATAGGAGGGAAGAATGTCACAGAAATTGGCCCTCTTTCCGCGTGGGGCATTCGTCTCTCTTGAAACACTACTTGGTATAAGAGGGGCGAGGTAGCAACCGTGACCCCAAAACCTGAAGCAAAAAAAAGCGCTGTCGAATGACAGCGCTTTGGGGAATTAGGGAGCTTCGAGGGCCTTATTCGTCGTCTTTGTTGAGGCGGCGAAGGCGTTCTCCGAGGGCGCGCTTGGCCCGCTCCGATCGGTCGATGACGCGGTCGGAGGCATTGGCATCTTCGTCTTGGATGAAGTAGTCGAGGACCGCTTCTGCCCAGAGGCCGTTTTGGTTGACCATAGCGCCGACCACTTTGAGCTGCTCGATTTGTCCCACAGCCACGGTGGCGACGTCGGACCAGAAGATTTCCTTATCTTCTTCTTCGAGTCCTTCGGTTTTGGTCAGGAAGTTGATCATGGCCTCGAAAGCTTCACGACGCATGGTGTCGTCTTCTTGTCCGTCAGCAAACTCGTAAAGGATTTCGAATTGAGATCCATCGGGCCATTGCTTGAGCGCGGCGATGGCTGAGAGCTGCATCGAGGTGTTGTCTCCCTCGATTGCTTCTTTGACGATTGCTGCGGCATTTTCTCCACCGGCAGCGCCCAGAAGGCGGAGGAGGGCGGAACGGGTCTCGTCGTCGACCGCGGACTTATAGGATCCCACGATGGGGCCGGCGAAGGCTTCACGATTTTCTGAGGAGGAGACGACCTCACTCAAGATAGTGACGGCTTGAGCCTTCACGGACTTATCCTCGGCGATGGAAATGACGGTGAGGAGTTCGCTGAAGTTTTCCGCAGTGGCCATTTTTCCAGCAGCACTGATGGCCGCTTTTCCTTCGGCGGCATTTTCGGTTCTTCCTCCGTAGTTGATGAGGGCCGGGATGGCGCTTTCGCCTTTGCGCTTTCCGAGCACGTCGAAGAGTCTAAGGCGAATGTCGGTGTTGATTGACTCATCGGTGGAAAACTCGGCGATCTGTTTGTCGATGTGGGCTCCTTCACCCATCCAAAGGACAGTAAGGTAGGTGGGGCGGACGCCCTCATCCTTCGCACCAAAAGTGATCAATTCATTCAAGACAATAGAAACATCGTTTTCGCTGAGTTCTTGGGTCGGGAGGGGCTGGCTGGGATCGATGTCAGCGTATGGGGCGGTCATTTCGTTGAGGCGCTCAACGCGCTCTTTCTCATCGCCACGATCCATGTAAATAATGACGGCGATGACGAGACCCACAGCAAGCATCGAAGAGATGGTGGCCTTGGCCGCGCGGCCGAGTCCTTTCTTGATGACGACGACTGGAGTTCCTCCGATGGTCGCGGAGGTTCCGCCAATGGCCGATGCCGCTTGAACCTGGGCTCCGAGTGGATTTGGCGCGGCAACAGGAGCGGGTGCTCCCTGAAGATGGACAGTTTGTTGTCCCAATTGAACGGGAGGGGCGGGGGATAGGGGAGCCCGGACTGGGGCAGCCACCAACACTGGCGCAGCGGGCACGGCCATTTGGAGTGCCGGGGTAGCCATCGGAGCTGGGGCAGCAACAGGAGCAGCTGGCATTTGTACAGGAGCGAGAGGCTCTGGAGGAGCGGGAGCTGGCTCTACCGGAGCAGTTGCCACAGCCGCGGCGGGGATTTGTTCCACGGGAGCTGGCACGGCCGCTTGTAAAGGTTGGGGCTGGGTGTGAACCGCGGGTATGGCACCTAAAGGTGGAGCTATCGATTGGGGAGCAGTTTCCGGTTGGGCCGCAGGAGCGGCAGGCTGCTCAGGGGCCGGGGCGGCTCCTGGAATGAGCAGCTTGGGTCTCTTCGGGGGTTCCGGAGTTTTGGGGGCTTGGCTGTTTGGATCTTCGCTCATTAGGAATTTGGTGAGAGATTCGCGTGCGTCCATCGGACGATCGTCCATCGGGCGCGAAAGATGCCACATAACCCAGTCACAAAGCCAGCCCGGAAGATCGGGACGGTGTTCGCTGAGGGGTGTGACGGTGTTTTGGAGATGGGCATTCATCACCTGCGATGCGTTTTCGGCATCGAAGGGAAAAACACCAGCAAGTGTGTAGTAGTAGACGCAACCGATGGAATACATGTCGGTGCGCTTGTCGAGCGGGGTGCGCTCGAATTGTTCCGGAGCCATGAAATGGATCGAGCCGAAGACGGCGTCGCCATGATCGATCGTCTGGAGTGAGGGTTTGGGGGAAAATTTGGCGAGGCCGAAGTCAACGAGTTTCACCTGGAAGCGACCACTGGGGAGCCAAGTCACCATGATATTGGTGGGTTTGATGTCGCGGTGGACGAGATCGAGGTCTTGGGCGGCAATGAGCGCTTCCTGGGTTTGGAGGGCGACTTCGCGGAAATCGTCGTAAGTCAGCGTGCCCCGTTCGATCATTTCATCAATAGTGCGGCCGGAAAGGAGTTCCATCACCACGTAGGGTCCGTCTTGGTCCACTCCGGCATCAAAGACGGTGACAATGTGAGGATGCTGGATCGAGCAGAGGGAGGTGGCTTCCTGAAGCATGGCCTTGGTGGCCTCTTCTTGATTCACGTATCCGCCGCCAGCGAGGACGCGTTTGATCGCCACTTCGCGATTGAGGTGACTATCGAAGGCACGAAAAACGGCACCGACCCCACCTTGGCCGATTTTTGCGCGAATTTCGTAGCGTTCTGCCGTTTCCATGTGACCGATAAACTAGCGCCATCATTGACAAGGGAAGCGGGGGATCAATGCCAAAAGCGGCAGAATCGGATCATCTTCCACTAAATTAGCGGAGGAATGAATGCACAGAAGTGGGGCCTCCTTACATTTCCACCTGATACACTCATTTGAAATGATGAACCTCCTCTATTTTCTCTGCTCTCTGATTTGCGTTTTTCTGCTTCCGCTCAGCGGAGCCGAGCGTCCTAAAAACAGCGTGCTGATCATGGTGGATGACATTGGGTCGATACTTACGGAGATCCGATTCAGAAATAGCGCGTGAGTAATTTCGTCCAAATCCGCGCGGTCATCGTTCACCATCATCTGCTCATCAATCACGGAAGAAAAGAAAGCCCGGAAGAGACCCTGATCGATCTTCATGGAATCGCTTGAGATCCTACTTTTTGCGAAAGACTCGCACTGTTCCGTGGGCCCAGCTTTTTTCTTCCTGCCAGCCGTTTGCTTCCAGCGCTTCTAAAGTGAAACCGAAGCTCTCTTGAGTAGAGTATTGGGCGTCCCAGATGAGGAGGGTTCCCGAGGGGAGGTTTTTGGGGGTGAGGTTGTCCCAGGCTCCGAGTTTTTGACCGATGATTTTTCCGTGATTCCAGTAGGTGAGGGCGGTGTGGTGGCTGATCCAGGGCTGATCGGCGGGGATGTTTTCTTTGGTCCAAGCAGCGGCATCTTTTAGACCTTGGCCGTAGCGGCTTTGGGTCATCGGAGGGGCGATAATTTTGAGCGATTTTCCCTCGTGGGGCATGCCTGCAATATGGGTGTCGCCCACGATAAACTGCTGCTGCGGCATGAGGAGGCCGGTGTAAACAACGGCCCCGACCACAAGCGCGACGCCCCAAGTGGGGAGCTTCGGCTTGACGAGATTGAATCCTCTCAGAGCGACGAGCCCGACAAAGGGAGCCATCGGCATGATGAAGTGGTAGTAACCGCCCGAAGCGAAGAGGCCCTTCCAGTAGATGATGCTTTGGAGGGCGAAGTAGGCGGGATAAGTGGCATAAAGAAGGAGGTCCCATTTTACCGAACCCCATTTTCTAAATGCTCCAATGAGAAAGAGGATGACGATGGGAAAGCCCGCTCCGGTCGCGAGGTGCTGGCAGTATAGCCAGAGCGGCCCCGAGCCATACATCTCAGTGGGTTTTGACTCAAAGAACATCAGGAAGGGAACTTCGCCGCGCGTAAGTTGGGTGGCGATATTTATGAGGACCATCGGGAGGATGGTCCAAGCGCCGATCCAGACGGCATGGGGAAAGGCGGAGAGCGATTTTTTCCAATCGCCGCGGGCTAGAAAACGGGCGAAGCCGCCGGGGGCAAAGATGACCCAAAGCCCAAAAAGGCCGCTGAGCGCGATGCCTTCGTGGCGCACGAGCCCAAGGTAGCCGAAGCAGATCGCGGCAGGAACGAGATGCTTTCGCATCGCGAAAAAGACACCCGCAATCCACGTGATCATGAAGGGCGTCTGGGTCAGGACCGGATAACTGAGTTCGGGGAACCACCACTGAAATCCAACGAGAAGGGGGAGGACCCAGAGGTTGGCGAGGCCGAGTCGTTTTCCCTCGCGGCCGGTGAGCCACATCGCGACACCTGCGAGAAAGAGCGTCCAGAGTCGTGCCGAGGTCAGCCCGAAATGAGCGGGGATGAAGTGAAGAAGATTGCGCCCCGGGCGGCTCCACGAATGCCAAAGTTCCTTTGGATTGTTCCAAACGTCGGCAGAAATCAGGAAATGGGCGATCTCGTCATCGAGGATCCACGCTTGATTGGTAAGGAGTCGATAAAGCGACCAAGCGATGGCCAGGGCAAAGCTGAGCCAGAAATACTTTCCGAGTCCGTCGTTACGCATCAGTGCTTTTCTGCCATTCGATCGCTTCCCGGTCGATGAGATTGTATTTCACAATGCAGAAGATGGCGCGCACGCCGTCCTTCCAGCCGATCTTTTTTCCTTCATCGAAGCTCCGTGGATAGTAGCACACTGAGGTCTCCATGACGCGGAGATTCATCTTGGCGAGCTTGGCGGTGACCTCGGGTTCGAAGCCGAAGCGGTTCTCCTCGATGGGGATCGCTTGAATGATTTCGCGACGGAAGCCCTTGTAGCAGGTTTCCATATCGGTGACGTGGAGATCACTGGTCATGTTGGAAAGAAGGGTGAGGAAACGGTTTCCCATGGTGTGCCAGAAGCGGAGGACATTGCGGGTGTCCTTTTTTAAATAGCGGGAGCCATAGACCACATCGGCGCGATCGGAGGCAAGGGGCGTGATGATTTTGATGAACTCGGCGGGGTCATATTCCAAGTCGGCATCCTGCACGATGACGTAGGGAAGCTTGGCGTTTTTAAAGCCGGTCCGTAGCGCGGCGCCCTTGCCTTGGTTGTGGGAATGCGCGATGAATCGGACGCGCTCTTCCTTGGCCTCCCAATCTTTCGCCACCTTGGCGGTGTCATCGGATGAGCCGTCATCGACGAGGATCACCTCTCCGACCATTTCCTGGAGAAGGATTTTTTGAAGAACTTCTGCGAGCGTGCCTGCTTCGTCATACATGGGCACCACAACGGAGAGGCACCGGGAAGGAACGTCACTAACCATCGCAAGAACTCATAAACGGCAGGAATGACCGACTCAACGACCTTTTTATGATATATGAGACCGTCCTTTTCTTATTTCTAGGCAAAGCGAGGACCTGCGCTATCGTCTGAGCATGTCGCAAACAGAACGGAAACGCCTCACTGAACTCGCTTCTTGTGGTGGATGAGCCTCGAAGCTCGGCCAAGCCGAACTCACGCACGTGCTGCGTGGATTAAAGACTCTCTCCGACCCGAACCTCCTGATCGGTTCCGCGAGTTCTGATGATGCCGCCGTTTATCGCATTAGCGATGACTTGGCGCTGGTGCAGACGCTCGATTTCTTCACTCCGATCGTCGATGACCCGTATCTCTTCGGGCAGATTGCCGCCGCGAATTCGCTTTCTGATATTTATGCGATGGGTGGAAATCCCATCACGGCGATGAATATCGTGGCGATGCCGACGGACGAAATTTCGCTCGATACCATTAATGAGATTTTAAAAGGAGGGGCCGACAAGGTGGCCGAAGCGGGCTGTGCCCTTGCGGGCGGGCACACCGTGCAGAACCCTGAACCCCTCTACGGGCTCTCGGTGACCGGGCTGGTGAATCCTCATCGCGTTATTTCAAATGCGGGAGCTCAGCCGGGCGACCATCTTTTGCTGACGAAGCCGATTGGAACTGGAATCGTCTCCACCGCCATTAAAAAGGGCCTCGCTTCTCCTGAACTCATTCAAAAAGTGTCCGAGCATATGGCATCGCTCAATACTCAGGGAACGGCGATGGCGGAAGCTGGGTTGACGAAGGCGGGGACGGATGTCACGGGCTTCGGTTTACTCGGACACCTTTCTCACGTTTGTCGGGAATCGGGAGTGACGGCGCGCATCGCGGCATCACAGGTCCCTGTTTTTGACCCGGCAGTGATAGAATTCATTAAGGCTGGTTGTGTGCCCGGCGGGTCTCGAAAGAATCTCGAGCTGGCCGAAGAGTTCACCCTATTTGGTAGCTCCGTTCCGGATGAACTGAAGATTCTCCTCGCGGATGCCCAGACCTCGGGTGGCCTTCTCTTGGCCGTTTCCCCTGAGCATTATCAGGAAGCGCAGGATCTCCTTTTCGCAAAAGGGGCAGCAATCGTAGCCGACATTGGAGTGGTCACTCACCAAGACGAACATCCCGTTGTGGTGTCATAAAGCGAATCATTATTGGCTTGATTAAAGCGCTGCAGGAAAACGATCTTCTCGATGTGCTGCAGTTCCCTGTGAGCATGCTCGACCCTCAATCTAAGATTAGGGCATTCCTCGAGAAGCACGGGATCGGAAACCTTTCCCGGCTAGAGGCGGTCGCGTTAGAATTATCGTGTAACTTTCATTCTGAGAGCCTAGTGTCGCATCGATAATGCCGGAAATAAAATCACCGAAAAAGCGAAGGATTGGGCTCATTGGAATCGCAGTGGGCTTTCTTGCTTTGGCGGCGGCTTTTCTGTCGCCTTGGATTCAAGGGGCGATCGATCCTCCGCCAAAACCCATCGAGGAAACTGCGGGTAATTTTGCGGGGCGACTTGCGGCAGCGGCGAAGGCAAAAATAAAAGGTGAAGATTACGTTCCGATCACCTTGGAAGAGCCAAAGCCATCCCGCTTCTTGATGCCCACTGTGATTGGGTTTGGAATGCTGGCGGCGGGCTTGGGGATTGTGAGTCTTTTAAAATCAGAGCCGCGGGGACTCGGTGCCGGAGCGATTGCTTTAGGGATCAGTGCCGTGGTGGCGCAGTGGGGCATTCTCATTGCGGGCGTGATCATCTTTCTTTTGATCGTATTTCGGGTTTTAGATTTTCTGGGAATTGAGAATGGCTGAAGATGATTACGGAATTGTCCGTATCATGGTGATGCGTCATTCTGTGAATCGGACTCTCGCTTGATCGATATCGACTGGGACTAGCTGGATCCGACCCAAAGAAAAAAGCGGCCATCTCTGGCCGCTTCCTTGACACACGATTTAAAACAAACACACATTGATTTTACACGATGAACAAGGTGTTAGCTTTCCGTTGATGAGAAAATACTTATATTCGTTTTTATCGTTTTTGGATATTAATTCTCTAATGTGATGAAAAAGAATCGATTAATTCAATCTAAATGCAAAAATGACAACGAAGGCCACCGGCCACTTTGATACGATGAAGCACATTTTTTTCCTCACATACACTCTGGCTCTTCACGCTTTTGGACAAGCTCCGGGCGTTCCCATTTTTGATCAAAGCCGCAAGGGTTTGAATTCTGAATCCGAATTGATCGGGCAACAGTCGGAGAAGTTTCTCGAAGCAGAGAAGGTGCTTTCCAACGAGAGTGTTCAGAAGGAGATGAAGGAGCCGGTTCCAGCCAAGGTTTCACTGGCGGAGCCGTCCACGCGATTTCTGACCGGAGCCGAAATTATGGAAAAGGCGCGCAAAGGAAGCTACCGCATCGGGTGGTCCTATCTCTGTAAAAATTGCGACCGCTGGCATTCTAACATGGGAGGGGGCTACGCCATTTCGGATGACGGTTTCATCGCAACTTGTGCCCATGTCGTTGATCCCGGTGAGATAGAGATGAAGAAAGGGGCTCTTGTTGCAGTGGATCACGAGGGCAAGGTCTATCCCGTGACACATGTGCATCGTTACCATCGGGAAATGGATGCAGCGGTGGTGAAGATCGATGCCAAGACGACTCCTCTTGCTTTCAATGACGAAGTTCGTCCGGGTGATTCAGCCTTTTGTCTGAGTCGTCCGCTCAGTCAGGGGAAGTATTTTTCAAAGGGCATCATCAACCGCTTCTTTTGGAACGGTGGCAGTAGAAAAGAGGACGATCGTTCACTGGCTTCACTGGCATTTTTGAAAATGAATGTTAGCTCACGCTGGGCTCCCGGAAGTAGCGGATCTCCCGTTCTCGATCAGTGTGCCAATGTCATCGGCCACGTCGCCCTCATCGACACCCGGGGTAAGGGTAAGGATAAACCAATCTTGATTACGCTGCATACCGCGATCCCGGCACGCAGTGTGCGCGCGCTTTGCGAGAAGGAGTGACGCTAGGGTCGCTTCGTTCGGATGCCCTGTTTCGAGAGGACTTCGATGTAGATCGCCTCGGGCTCGGCCTTTGCCGTTTCATCGATTGCGCCGCTGAGTTCCTTCACATGGACGACTTTAGCTTCTTCCGCTGAGAGCCCGACCCGACAATCGAAGTCCCAGAAATCGACGCCTTCAGGGAGCTTCTTTCCGCGTTCACGTTTGAGGTATTTTCGGATTTCTCCCTTGATCGATTCGATGACGCGGGCGGGCGCGTGCTTGCCGGCGTTGGTGGGAAAAATTTTCTTCATGGGGATGTTCTGCTCCTTGCGCGCGCGATTGTCCCGTCTTTTCTCAGGTTCGCTACTTGGGATGATCCCCGCTCATTCGGGAAACCTTGAAGGTGGCAAACCCGGAAACAAGGGTCAGAAGCAAAAGTCCAACTGCCGGGATGACTTCACCATAGAGGGTGTAACCGGTGGTTAGGAGTGCTGAAATGATTGCGGTGCTGCCGAGAAAGACCTGGAGAAGCTCGCAGCCCATGGACGGGCCTTGATCCTCGCTTGGGTGAAACCGATTCCAACTCTCGCCGGGAGGAGAAGTGCGTTTGGCAAAACGGGTGAGCGTCTCTTCGCTTTCGGCTTGCGTGAGGAATGTCGCGACGAGCCAGATTGCAGTGGTGGTGGCGACAATAGCGGCGTAGCCCCAGTCTCCCACGGCCGCATTCCATCCGAAGGGATCAAGGAAAGGGAGAAGTCCTTTGCTACCAAAGAGGTAGGTCGCAACGAAAGCTCCAATCATGGCCGCGATTTCACTCCAGGCATTCACGCGCCACCAGAGCCAGCGTAGGAGGTAGACCAGTCCGGTGCCTGCCCCGATGGATAGGGTGATCTCGAAAATCTGCTTCGCATTGGTTAAAGTGAGGGCGAGCAGGCTTCCGGCGGCGAGGACGATGACGGTGGCAAAGCGTCCGGTCATCACTTGAGATTTTTGTGACGAGTTTGGCTGGATGAAACGATGCCAAAAATCCTGACTGAGATAGGAGGCCCCAACATTGACTTGGGTAGAGAGGGTGGAAATGTAGGCGGCGATGAGCGATGCGAGAACCACTCCTTTGAGCCCGGTCGGAAGCTGGGCGATCATGGCGGGATAGGCCACGTCGTGACCCAATTTACCTTTATCAAAGTTCGGGAAGGCTTCTCCGATCGATTCCACCGTGGGGAAGACGATAATTGAGGCGAGGGCGATGAGAATCCAGGGCCATGGACGCAGGGCATAGTGGGCCACGTTAAAAAGGAGGCTCGCCCAACCGGCGTTCTTTTCATCCTTGGCGGCCATCATGCGCTGGGCCACGTAGCCGCCACCTCCCTGTTCAGATCCGGGATAGTATGCGGACCACCATTGTAGGGCAAAGGGGATGATGAACAGGGTGATCCAGGTTTTCCTGTCCTTGGGGAAGATGTTCATCTTCTCCTTCACCGCTTCATGTGAAAAGAGGCCGTCCAAGCCGCCGATGGCGTCCATATTGAGGACGTAGTAAGTCGCGGCGACCGAGCCGATCATCGCAAGGGAGAATTGAAAAAGGTCGACGAGGAGAACGGAGCGGAGGCCTCCAATAGCTGAGTAGACCATCGTGACTCCAGCGCCAATGAGGACGGTCTGCCACGGCTCGAGACCGAGCATGATTGCGAAGATCTTAATGGCGGCCAACGAGACCCACGCGATGACGATCACGTTGAAGACGAGACCTAGATAGAGGGCCCGGAAGCCCCTCAAAAACTCGCCTCGTTTCCCGCCGTAGCGGAGTTCGTAAAATTCGACATCGGTAAGGAGGCCGGAGCGTCGCCATCTTCGGGCGAACATGAAGGTCGTCAACATGCCCGAGAAAATGAAGCCCCACCATAGCCAGTTCGCGGCGACACCGTCCTGGCGGACCAGGTCGGCGATAAGCGTGGGGGTATCGGCGGCGAAGGTGGTGGCCACCATTGAAATACCGAGGAGCCACCAAGGCATCGAGCGTCCGGCGAGGAAGAAACTCTCCGGGTTGTTTTTCGTCGAGCGGGCCGCCCACCAGCCGATGCCAAGGCTGATGGCGAGGGATAGGGCGATAATAATCCAATCGAGTGATTCAGCCATGATATGAGAGAATGGAGAGGATTGTGCATGAACTCAAGTTATGAGTTTTGGCGTGCTGGCTGTGAGGAATTTGCTTTTGGCGGGAGGGAGTTGAAGCCGCCCGCGATGCCATCCGTGAAAAGATCGCTGAGAAGCGCGCGGAAAAGTTTGCAGAGATCGCCGGCGAGGACGGCCTCCTTTCCTATGAAAACTTTATCCTTCTCCCGCCTCTCTCGGGAGCTTCAGAGGAACGCTTACTTTCGATCTTTGCCCGCCTGGATCAAGACGATAACGAAGGTGTGAGTCTCGAGGAATTCAATGCCCGCCTCCGCAAATACGGTAAGGATAAGGATAAGGATAAGGATAAGGATAAGGATAAGGATAAGGATAAGGATAAGGATAAGGATAAGGATAAGACTGACGACGAAGACACTGACGACGAAGAACGTCCCGTTGCTCCACCCGAGCGTCCAATTGGAGGCCGCCGCTAAAGCTCCAATAAAAAGTCATTCCTATTTGAACAAGAGGCAGTCTAACCGGCTGCCTCTTTTGTGCCCATCACCAGGAATTCCTTTCTTGTGAGAAATTAACCTAAGCCGTAAAATAATCCCTTATGAAACTGCTTCTTGTGCCTCTCCTCCTTGCCTCTCACCTCCGGGCGGATGTAATCTATGAAACAGATTTTGATGACTTTGCCACTGGGGCCAACCAATGGTCAGCCAACGCCAGCTGGACCTCGAATGACACCACCTCGGGGGCCCAGTCGATCGACGAAGATGTTCTTCCCGCCCTGTTGAAAACAGCATCGCTCGGATTCGTGCGACCCGCCCGCGACGTTACCTTTGTGGCCCTTGATCTGGGTTATGATCATATCGCAAGTGGAGCTCCGCTCGTGGAAATCGACACCCTGATTGGAATCGAGGATTCCACGAACAACCGGCGCGATGATTTTTTCATCAGCATTTACAACTCTGGCGGCAACCGCCTCGCATCCATTCGTTTCGATAATGAGGACCCTAATTCCCTCAACTCACAGTTTGGAATTTGGTGGGAAAACGGAACCAACCAGTTTGATACTCTCGTTGACTTTATCCCCAGTGAACTCTTCAATCTCTTTGCCACGATTGACCTCGAAAGCAATACTTGGTCGGCTGATATCGAGGGCATTCCCCTCTTCACTGACGAGCAGTTCACTAACACCAATAACCCTCTCGACTTCGGCTTCCTAGCCTTCGAATGGGATCTCACGGCCAACGCAACGTCCCTCTATGGCGATAACTTCCTCCTAGTTGCCGACGTCATCGTGCAGTCGGTCATCGAGATCCCGGAACTCGAAGTGACCCATTCCTTCGACCCCTCCGGCAACGTCACCCTCAACTGGGAAACTGCCGTGGGCTGGGGTGACAAAGTGCAGTATTCCACCGACCTGAACGACTGGCTGGACGACCTGCCGGACTCCGCTTTCGACAACGTCACCAATTCTTCGCCGGTCACCTTCACCGATGAAGGTGAAGAAAAGGGGGCACTTCGATTTTATCGGGTCAAGCGAACCCAGGCTACCTCATAAGTATCACCATTCGAGGGCTACTCTTTTAGACAAAGGAAAATGACGTGCTCCCCAGCCATTTCTACCACTGTGAGGTGGGAGTCAATCGAAGCGTGAATCTCTTGCAAAAGTCCGGCAGGCAGGCCCCAAGATCTCTGGTGAGAATCATGACTGCTAGGTTTTTTTTGGCGGGGGGCTTTGAAGCGGCCTTTGGAGTGGAGGGGGGCGAAAGGGGGTAGCGGGGTCTGTTTTCTTAGTTCTCTTCGTCCTCTTTGCCTTCGTTGATGAGGGCTTTATTCCATGCTCCGAGTCCCCCGACGACTGGCATCGAGATTGAGGTGGCATCGAGATCTATCGTCAACTCGGTGCCGGGATCGGGCCACAAGGTAAATTCACGATCGCTGGAAAAGATCATCAAGGCGATCTGCTGACCTTTCGGAATCACTTGATCATCCGGTTGCAGGTCGAACTTCACATCATAGAACTGACCAGGCACTAAGGGTTGGCTCTCTCGCAGGGAACGATGGTTTTGGGGGTCAGCCCAGCCACGGGTGATGATGTTGTCGGTAATGAGGGTATTCTTTCCCTTTGACCACGGAAGCGAAACCATCCAAACCGATAGATTGGCGGCAGGCTTACTGCTCGCCAACCGGATCGTGATCGAGGAAGTCCCGGAGAGATGAATCGGCTTCTCTAAGATCGGCGTGGTGTAGATCAAGCGGTGTTTGGTCCACTCCGCTTTTGCCAGTGAGGTGCCGTCGAAAGAGAAATTATCGATCAAAGTTTCAGTTCCTCGCTGGCTTGATTTTTCGACACTCAAGCCGCCTTTCTCCGGTGCGCCGGGACTCAAATAAAACGAAACAGGCGCCGCCGCCGGATTGGGATAATCGTAGTAAGAGGTGGGCTCATCCCGCTTGTCACCTTCCCGCACGATCCGCGACTTAGGTTCATTTTCGACATCGTTTTGGATCTCATGAAGGTATCGTGTAAACCACCGATTCATCTGCTTCAGTGGCGGCTCTCCACCATGTCCTCCTTGGTGAAAATAAGCCTGAATGGGGACACCCTTTTCTTTCAAGGCCTGATAGATCCTGACACTATGTTCAGGCTGGACATTCCAATCATTGAAAGCATGGGCCATCAGGGTCGCCGCCTTCATCGGACCAAGGTGATTTAAGTAATCGCGTCCCGCCCAGAAGTCATTGTAGTCCCCGGTCTCCCGATCAAATCCCTTAATCATCTCCTCGTCGCGAACGGCACAGTTGCAGTGGTCGCGATAGTCTGGATTCCCACTATGAATAAAATCGTAAAGAACATCGATATCTTCCCCAATATAGCCGCCAGGATGTCTCACCAATCCGTTGGAGCGATAGTAATGATAGTAAGAGGTATTGGGAGCAATGGGAATAATCGCCTTAAGCCCTTCAACTCCCGTGGTCGCCGCCGCCAAGGGCAAGGTCCCGTTAAACGAAGTCCCGGTCATCCCGATCTTTCCGGTCGACCAAAAAGCCTTCACCGTTTCCTTACCCTTCAGGGTCGTGTAGCCGGTCGCCTTGCCGGTCAGCCATTGCACTACTGCCTTGGGTGCCAGCGATTCGTTTTTCCCTCCAATGGTGGGACAGCCTTCGGAAAGCCCGGTTCCCGGCGAGGATGAATGCACGACAACATAGCCGCGTGGAACCCAGGTTTTCACATGGCTCTTTGAAATGATCGGTCGCTCGCCTTTTCTCTCAACCAGAGGTGATTCCTCGCGCTTCGGAGGAGCTTCACCTACTTGTTGCCTTGGTTTCCAAAAATAATCATGCTCTCCCTTGGCTGTCCCTGCGAAGTAGGGACTGGTGATGTAGATAACCGGCAACCTCAACCCTTCGGTGTCAGTTTGCCGTTGACGGGTGACGTCAACATGCATCCGATCAAGTCGGCCATCCCCGTCGGAATCAAACTCAGTTTCAACCCATAAATCGTGGCGAATCCACATGTCGGGATCATTGAATCTCTCAACCACCTGTGCTTCTCCATCCTTAAAAACGGGCACTGCCGGTTCTGACTTTCCCGAGTCAGCCGCGAGAGGCGCAGCTGCCACGAGAGAGAGGTAAACCGAAACGATCAAACCATTTCGCTCATTCCATTCAGATTTTTTCGATCCATGCATTGCTTGAACCTTTAATTTTTTGAGGACGGATACGACCCTGATTTTGAACTTTTTTTGAAATATGCCAGGCGTGTAACACTTCTTGCGGGAAAAAATAATTGATGATGGGGTGCAAACAGCAGCAGCAAGCAAGCCTCAGTGCGAGCCTTCAGCGGATGGATTCGTGCCAGTCGGCACCAACGGACTGCTCGATTCATGGTAATCCTGCGGCGCAAGCTCGCCGGATACTGAAACCACAGCGGGGGCACGCCACTTAGAGTGGACCGGGAATGAGGAAGTAATGGCCGCTCGCTATCAGGTGAGTTCTGGATCTAGGTCTTAATCAGTGGCGACGATCGTGGGGTCAGATCGAACGCCCATCAGTATCGGGTATGGCGATACGGCGATCGCCATTCCTTGTGGACCTCCGCTGTCATCTTGGTTTCTCTGGATGAGAGAAATTAGTTTTTCAGATCAATCGGGAAGCCGAGTGATTTAGCGAGGAAGCTAAACTTATCGACGGCTTGCTCGATTTGCTTGGAGGTAGGAGTTCCAGCACCGTGGCCGGATTTGCTTTCGATACGGATGAGGGAGGGCGCACTGCCAGCTTGGGCTGCTTGGAGGGCGGCTGCAAATTTATACGAATGGGAGGGGACGACGCGGTCGTCATGATCTGATGTGGTGATCATGGTGGCGGGGTATTTTGTTCCCTTCTTTGTGTTGTGATAGGGGGAGTAAGCGAGGAGGTATTTGAACTCGTCGGCCGTTTTCATCGGGGAAGCCGTATTCGGATTGCCAGGCCCAGCCGATAGTGAATTTTTGGAAGCGGATCATGTCCATGACGCCGACGGCAGGGAGGCATGCGCCGAAGAGGTCGGGGCGCTGGGTGAGGCAGGCACCGACGAGGAGGCCGCCATTGGATCCTCCGGCGATGGCGAGCTTCGGGGTGGAGGTGTATTTTTCGGCAATGAGGTGTTCGGCGCAGGAGATGAAGTCATCGAAGACGTTTTGCTTTTTCAATTTCATTCCGGCCTGGTGCCAGTCCTCACCGTATTCGCCACCTCCGCGAAGGTTGGCGACTACGTAGACGCCGCCCATGTCGAGCCAGGCGATGGTGGCGGGGGAGTAGCGTGGAAGGATAGAGATATTGAACCCACCGTAGGCGTAGAGATAGGTGGGGTTTTGGCCGTTTAGCTTGAGGCCCTTTTTGTGAACGACAAACATGGGGACCTTGGTGCCGTCCTTGGACTTGGCGAAGATTTGCTTGGTCTCGTAATCGTCCTCTTTGAAAACTGTTTTTGGTTTTTTGAAGAGAGTGGAGGTGTTCGTTTCGACGTCGTAGCGGTAGACTGCACCGGGAGAGGTGAAGGAGCTGAAGGAGTAGAATGTTTCCAGCTCGGCGAACTTTCCGAGGAAGCCACCGGCGGTTCCGATGCCGGGGAGGGCGATTGAAGCGAGCGGAGTACCCCAGAGTTCGAAGCGACGAATCTCGGAGCGGGCATCCTTCATGTAGTTGGCGATGAAGATGCCTCCAACGAGGGAGACTGAGCGGAGGGTTTCGGAGGATTCGGGGATGATGGTGCGCCAGTTCTTCTTCGCGGGGTCTTCCACGTTAATGGCGATGAGTTTGAGCTTAGGTGCGTCGAGGTCGGTCTGGACGAAAAAGGTGGAGCCGATGTTTCCGATAAAGGAGTAGGAGGCGTCGAAGTCAGGGAGGAGTTCAACGACTTTGGAGTCGGGCTTGGAGAGGTCCTTGTAGAAGAAGCCGTTTTTGGTGTCGGTCCCTTGGGAGATGTCGATGAGGAGGTAGCGGGAGTCATCGCTCAGTCCGGCGTAGAGGCCCCACTTGGGCTGATCGGAACGCTCGTAGATGACCTTGTCTTTTCTCTGAGGAGTGCCGACCTTGTGGAAGTAGATTTTTTTGTGAGTGTTTTGCGCCATCATTTCCTCTCCTTTTTTTGGAGTCGGAAAACGTCCGTAGTAGAAGCCCTTACTGTCCTTCGACCACGTCGCGCCGGAGAATTTTGACCAGACGAGGTGATCGGAGAGGTCTTTTTTGGTGGTGATATCGCGGACTTTCCACTCGATCCAATCGGAGCCGGAGGTGGAGGTGGAGTAGGCCATGAGTTTTCCGTCAGGGGAAATCTCGTAGTCCTTGAGCGCTACGGTGCCATCGGTGGAGAGCTTGTTGGGATCGAGGAGGACGGTGGCCTCTTTATCGAGCGCGGGAGTGGTGTAGAGGACCGATTGATTTTGCAGACCGTCGTTTTTCGAGAAGAAGTAGCGACCGCCTTTTCGGAAGGGAGTGCCGAAGCGCTCGACGTTCCAAAGTTTGGTCAGGTGGGAATTGAGTTGATCGCGACCGGGAATGGCGGAGAGGTGGGCGTCGGTGACCTTGTTCTGCGCTTCGATCCAATCGTGGGTCTGCTTGGAGTTGAGATCCTCGAGCCAGCGGTATGGGTCGGCGACTTCGACGCCGTGGATGGTTTCCTTGACTGTGCCGGGATGGGAATCCGGATACTTGAGCGGAGCGGCGTGGACAGAAGTGGCGGCGAGAGCGGCGAGAACGAGCTTCATGGGGCGACTCTAGGAAATGACAGATTCAAAAGGAAGCTCTCTGGATTTCTTTTTGCTCAAAAGTTTTTGAGAGCCGTGCTTCTGAAGCAGCCGACTAGCGAAGATAAACTTCCTCGGAAAAATCTTCGAAGGCGGAGAGCATTTCCACTGGAGCGACATGGAAGAGGTCGTTGTGACCTGCGCCCTCGACGGAGACGAGGCGTTTACTCTCGGCTGGGGAGAGTTCGTGGAGTTTGTTGCCATGCCAGTGGCTGATGACCCGATCGGAGGTGCCGTGGATGATGAGAAGTGGCTTCTTCATCTCGCCAATGCGGTCGATGTTTTGGAAGCGGTCGTTTGGAAAAATGGGGATACGCGTTAGGGTGCGGAAGGCAGAGGTGAAGGGGGAGATGAGAATGACTCCGAGGTGATCTTCCTTGGCGGCAAGCCAGCAGGTTGGGCCACTGCCGACGGATTGGCCCGTCAAAATAATGCGTTTCGCTGGGTGGCCAAGAGAGCCGGTGAGATGGTCGTAGGTGGCTTGGATTGCGGAATAGCAGCCTTCCTCAGTGGGTTTTCCGGAGCTAGAGCCGTAGCCGGGGTAATCGTAGGCCATGATTCCGAAACCGAGTTCGTGGAATTCCTGTATGACGGAGTAGACCGATCTGAGGTCTTCGGCATTTCCGTGTGACCAGAGAAGGATAGGCATGCCCTCGACCGGCGGGAAGTAGTAGGCGGTGATCGTTTCTCCATCGTCCGCCTCGAGAGAGGTGAAAACCGACGCTGGCGAGTGCTCGGGCCGATTGGGTGGTTTGAAGATGAGCATATCTGCCCCAAAGAGAGCCAGCAGAAGGAAGAAGCCGTAAATGAAAGCGATTGAGTAAAAGGGGCGCTTCCAGGACCAAGTACCGATAAGAAGCTTTTTCCAATTCACATTCATGTAGAGGCTAATGTCTCACACGATGGCAATTGTCTCAAGGAGAGACTGGCTTGGTCAAAAAGGCGGAGAGGCGGGCGAGGTCCCAATCGAGGTCGATGAGTTTTACGGCGAGGGCATCGAGGTCATCGACCCGGCTCATATCACTATTCGCGTTTCCGAGACCGGGCACGAGGGCTTCGCCGAAGTGGGCTTTCCACACGTTATTGGCGAGAGCACGCGCGAGCAGATTGACATCGGTGTGGATGAGGGTGTCGACGAACTCAAGGCGGTCGATCGCATCAAGGCACTTCGGTCCGGTGAGGCGCGCTTCGGTGGGTGGCTCGGCCCGAGGCAGGCTCTCCATGACGAGGGTTTCCTTGAGCTGGTCCTCAGTCACGAGTTTGTTTTCGCGGTGTTGTAAAAGGGCGCTTTCAAAGCGACGTCGAGAATCGCTCGTTGAGACAAAGTAGTCGGTGAGCTCCGGAGAGAGTTCCTTCGAGCCTTTGAAGAAATTTAGGAGAGATTTTCCATCCCGCAGAGTGCGGATCTCCAAGGCTGAGAGTTGGCGATCGAAGATCTGGATTTCATCAAGGGCGAGTCCATCGGTGCCTTGCCCTCCGAGGGTGGTGGGAAATGATTCCCCAATGGGGAAAACGCGTCCTCGGAGCGAGTCGGCCTCGGTCAGTTGGGGAATTGAAAGTCCGTTGACCAGAAGTCGAAGGCCTCCGGCCTTGCGCGACCCATCGTAGCTGAGCGTGAGGTGGGACCATTGGCCCGGAAGAAGAGTGGGTGCTTCGGTGATGGTGTAGATGGCATTGCCAGGCCAGTAGCGGATGAAGCGAGCGGTGGGGCGTCCGTCTTGAAGCCCAAAGTAGAAACCGCGAGAGCCTTTCTGCCCCACGATCAGGGGGATGTCTCCTGCAAGAGCGTCGACCTTTACCCACAGCGAAAGGGTGAAGGGGTGAATGCTCGAAAATTTCATCGAGGACGGAAGAATGACTCCTCGTGGCGCCGCTACGGCGAGACCCGAAACGCCCTCGGTCGTCTCCGTGAGCTCGAAGTTGGCGGGGTTAAAGTGACCCAGTGCGACGTTATCGGATTTTCCATTGTCGAAGGAAAAGGCTGCCACGAGACCCGGAATTTGGGGGGTGGTGTTTTTTTGAGCGAACCAGTTTTGGGCATTTTCCTCGGGGTCCTTTTCCCAATCGGCCCAGAGTGGATCCGGATCGTGGATCGGCGTTTCCATGAAAGTAGGGGGCTCGAGAGAATTAGAAGGGTCTCCATCGTGGGGTGTGCTAAAAATATGACGGAGTCGCGTCTCGTCTGGCGCGCTGATGCCCTTTGGTGCGCTGATGCGATCAATTGGAAATCCGAGAAACTGAGAGACGAGCTTTAAGCGGCTCGTTGGGTTGTCGTCGCCTTGCCGAAGCCAGTTTGTTTTGAGAATGGCTCCCTGATCCGGAAGAAGGTCTCCCGCGATCATTAGGCGGAGGTGCTCGCGAAAATCTCCTTCGGGAAAAGATTCCTCGGTTCCCGGAGAAGTGGCCGCGGGGTTCCAGTCGCTGCCTTCGAGAGGGCCGAGTGCCCAATGTTCGTCGACGTTTCCGCCTTCGACCCGCCATTTCAAGAGGAGGCCGTCTTCTTTGGGTGGAATGGTGATTCCCTCGGGGTGAGGCAGGGAGAAGGTGGTCGGAATTTTAGGGGCCGCGAGCGAAAGAAGGTAGCCGGTGCTATTGCCCTCGAGTTCATGGCATTTTATGCAATGCCGGGCGAGAATCGGGCGAATCTCGCGGCTGTAGGAAACCTTGGGTTCTTCCGGAGGAGGAGTGCGATCCTTTCGGCAGCCCGCCAAAAGTAACCCTGTAACAAACCCCACCCAAATGCGCATGCCATAATGTGGTTAGTGAATGGTGTGACGGAAAGTCCAAAACCGAAAGATTGTCAGTCCTTTGAAGAGAAGCGGACGGTACTTGACTCTTTCGCCGCATCCCCTGAGATCCCTTCGAACCTCAATCGGCTTATATACGATGCTTACCATTAAAAAACTCCGCAAGGCCATGGGTGGTCGAACTCTCTTTGAGGACGCCGACATGGTGATCAACTGGGGCGAGCGTGTTGCCCTGGTCGGTGCGAATGGCACCGGAAAATCGACTATTTTCAAAATCATCCTCGGCAAGGAAGAGAAGGACAGCGGCACGATCAATATCGATGAATACGGGATGGTGGGCTACCTTGAGCAGGAAGCGGGAAATCCAGGAGAGGCCACCATTTTAGAAATCGCGACCGGAATCAGCGATGAACTCCGGGATGCCATGGCCACGATCCGTGAAGGAGAGCGTGACGGCACAACGGGCACGCCCGAGTTCGCGGCGGCGCAGGACAAGTATGAGGAACTCAATGGCTACCAGCTTGAACCTAAGGCCAAAAAGGTCCTCGCGGGTCTCGGCTATGCTCAAGAAGACTTTAAACGTCCGGCGAATGTCTTTTCCGGAGGATGGATTATGCGGGCTCACCTCGCTCGTCTCTTGGTCGAGGAACCAGATCTCCTGATGCTGGACGAACCGACCAACCACCTTGATCTCAATTCCCTGATGTGGTTCCAGCGTTATCTCCAAAATTACCCGGGTGCCTTGCTCGTGATTTCCCACGACCGTTCCTTCATGGATGGGGTGATTGAAAAGGTTTACGAAATCGATAATCAGCTACTCACTCCCTATGAGGGCAACTACTCCCGCTACCTCGAGCTTAAGGACGAACGCTACCATCAGGACATGCGCTCCTTTCAGAATCAGAAAAAGGAGATCGCCAAAATTCAGTCGTTCATCGACCGCTTCCGCTCAGTGGGATCAAAGGCCTCGCAGGTGCAGAGCCGGCTCAAGATGATCGATAAAATGGATAAGGTTCCCAAGCCCCGGAAGCCGCGCAAGCTCTTCCACTTCCATTTTCCTCAGCCTCCTCGTTCGACTCAGCGCGTGATCTCGCTTGAAAATGTCAATAAGTCCTATGGCGATAAGGTCATTTACAAGAACCTCGACGTTCACATCGAGCGCGAAGATCGCATTGTGCTCGTGGGACCCAACGGTGGTGGCAAATCAACCCTCATGAAGATGCTAGCTGGAGTGGAGAAGGGAGATTCCGGAAAGCGGAACGTTGGAACCACCACCAAGATTGGTTATTTTTCCCAGCACCGCGCCGCCACTCTCGATGTAAACAACACCGTGCTCCGCGAAGTCTGCGAGGCCGGTGGTGGGATGCGCGATGACGAAGCTCGCTCGATTCTTGGCTCTTTCCTCTTTAAGAAGGAAGACGTCGTCAAGCGGGTCGGAGTGCTTTCCGGAGGAGAGAAGAGCCGACTTTCGCTCGTGAAGTTTCTCGTCGATCCGCCGAACCTTCTTCTGATGGATGAGCCTACCACTCACCTTGATCTGACCTCGATCGAAGCGCTTGTTTCGGCCTTGAAGCAGTTCGAAGGAACGCTCGTCTTCATTTCCCACGACGTGCACTTCATCCGATCACTTGCGAAGCAGACCTGGCACATCGAAGGCGGCGAGGTGAAGAAGTATGCGGGCGACTATGACTACTACCTGCAGAAGTCGGGTGCCTTTGGTAAGGATTTCTTCGACGTCTAAGAGCTTGTATGAGCCAAGCTCAGCCATGTTCATCGCGGAGGCGCTTGCTATGGTGATGCGTCATCGACGCTAGGGCAGAGTTAAAGAAGTCATCTTTGATTTTATTTGCGGAGGTGGCATAATTGTCTTGGTCATGGATCCGCAGCGCAAAATCATCCACATCGATATGGACTGCTTTTATGCAGCGATCGAAGTGCGCGATGATCCTTCGCTTGAGGGCAAACCCGTCGGGGTGGGCGGAAGCTCGGGAAGGGGCGTTCTCACGACCGCAAATTACGTGGCGCGAAAGTTTGGGTGCCATTCCGCGATGCCGGTCTTTATGGCGAAGCACTTGTGTCCTGAGATCATTTTGACTCCCATTCGCTTTGATGTTTACCGAGAGGAATCGCGGAAGATTTGCGCGATCTTTTCGCGCTACACCGAATTGATTGAGCCGCTCTCGCTCGACGAAGCTTATCTCGACCTCTCGCATCGCAGTGAATCGGGAGCGGCGCTGGCCCAGGAGATTCGTATGCGCATTTCCGAGGAAATCGGCCTCACCGCGTCTGCGGGAATTGCTCCGAACAAAATGATTGCGAAGGTCGCGAGCGACTGGAACAAGCCGGATGGTCAACTGGAAGTGCGGCCCGATGAGGTGGATTCCTTTATGCGAGGGCTGCGAGTGGGAAAACTTCACGGAGTGGGGAAGCGGGGGCGTGAGTCACTGATGAAGATCGGAGTAACGACCTGCGGTGACCTTCAAAAGTTTAACAAGTTTGAACTCGCGGATCGTTTTGGAAAATGGGGCGTGGAGCTCTACGAGCGGTGCCGGGGGAATGACAAGCGACCGGTCTCGAATGACCGGACTCGCAAGTCGCTTTCCAAGGAGCATACCTTTTCTCAAAATATCCGGGACTTCGACTGGCTTGTCGATGTTATGCGCAAGGTGCTCGCCGAGGTGCGGGACTCGGTGGAGGCCAAGGTGGACCAAGAAATTAAGTCTCGCGTGGTGAAGCTCAAGTTCGAGGACTTTACGCAGACCACAGCGGAAAAGGCGGGGACCGAGTTGGACGAGGATGCTTACCTCGATCTCCTTAAGCTGGCATGGAATCGTGGGGAAGGGAAAGCGGTGCGGCTTTTGGGGCTCGGCGTGCGTTTGGCGATCGATAAAGAGCAGCAGGAACTTCTCTGAGAAAGTCGGAGACGTGTGGAGGAGAAGGTGTATCGTGTAAAACGAATTTTATTGATGCCCCCAAGACTCTCAAAAATGCGTCGGCTCGCAACGGGACTCCTTGTCCTGATGGCCGTTCTTTATGTTTTTTTCCGATCCTTTTTTCTGGTCGTTTTTTCTGGTCGTTTTCGGGAGCTTTGTCTCAATAGTAATCAACTATCACAATTTATGACCTCTCTCAAAATTCTTCTCACAAGCTTGCTGACGAGCTCCTCGCTCCTCGAGGCGAACACCCAGCCGAACGTCGTCTATATACTTGCAGATGATCTCGGTTACGGTGATTTGTCGTGCTACGGCCAGAAAAAGTTCAAAACTCCGAATATCGACCGCCTTGCCAAGGAGGGCCTCAAATTCACGGGGCATTACTCAGGAAACACGGTCTGCAGTCCATCCCGCGCGGTGCTTATGACGGGCCAGCAACCGGGCGAGGTCTACTTGCGCGCCAACGTTCAGGAAAATGTCGTTGCCCCACTCGACCCGGCGCAGACAGTCCTTCCCGAAGTTTTTAAAGCGGCGGGATATGCCACCGGGGCCTATGGGAAATGGGGGCTTGGTTACACCCATGAAGAGGGAGTTCAAAATCCTCTCACGCACGGATTTGATGAGTTTTGCGGATGGAAGAGCCAAACCATTGCGCACACCTACTATCCAACCTCCTACGTCCACAATGGCAAGGAGATCCCCCTGAAGAAGGGCACCTTTGTGCATGACATCATTATGAATCACGCGATGCAGTTCATCGAGGCGAATGCCAAGGCCGAGAAACCCTTCTTCTGCTACATTCCCACGGCCGTCCCACACGCCGCGATGCATGCTCCGAAACAGCTCCACGAGAAATGGCAGAAGAGATTCCCCCAGTTCAACGACAAGGTCGGGAAATACATCATCCACGGAAAGAAAGCCGGTTCATTTGAAACGACTCCAGATGTCATCAACCCAATCGCTGGTTTCGCGGCCATGATGGAGAATCTCGACAATCAAGTCGGCGATATCCTTGCTCTCCTGGAGCACTACGAAATCGATGACAACACCCTCGTCATATTCACATCGGACAACGGAGCTCACCGTGAAGGGGGACACGACCCTGATTTCTGGAACTCCACCGGTAGCCTCCGCGGAATGAAGCGGGACATGCACGAGGGCGGAATCCGCACACCGATGTTGGCCCGTTGGCCGGGAACGATCGCGGAAAATAAGACGACCGGTCACCTGAGTGCCTTTTGGGACGTCCTCCCGACGATGTGTGAGTTGATCGGACAGCCCGTTCCTCCCAAATCCGACGGCATTTCCTTTCTTCCCTTGTTAAAGGGGCAAAACGACCAGCAAAAGAAGCACGACTACCTCTACTGGGAATTCTGCGGAGGCAACGACCAGCAGATCGTCTCCCAGGCGGTTCGCCAAGGTAAATGGAAGGCCTTTCGACAGGTGCAGAGAAAGAAAGGGATGCAGGCGCTCGAAATCTACAATCTTGAGGAAGATCCCTACGAGAAGATCGATCTCGCAAAGAAAATGCCGGAAATGGTCACCAAGATGGAAGCGATCATCAACGAAGCACACACTCCGCTCCCGACTCAGAAGAAGCAGTAGCAAAAAATCTTTCCTATTTGGATTTTCAGAGTTCAATCTCTAGGCACTCTGGTCCAGTCTGCGCGTCGATGTCCGACTCCTTCGTTCACCTCCATTTGCATACCGGATATTCGACGCTCGATGGCGCCTGCCGGACCAAGGATGTCGCCAAGCGGGCCAAGGAGCTGGGAATGCCTGCGGTCGCGATGACCGATCACGGGAACCTTTACGGGACGATCGAGTTCTATAAGTCCTGCACCGCTGCTGGCGTGAAGCCGATCTTGGGCTGCGAGATCTACCTCGCTCCGGAGGCGATCAGCGATATGAAGGAAATCCCGGGGCGTCCTTCCTCAACCCATTTGACGCTCCTGGCGGAAAATAACGAGGGCTGGGTCAATCTTCAGAAGCTGGTTTCGGTTGGCCACCTCGATGGATCTTATGGCGGGATCCCACGAGTAGATCGGGAGATCTTACGTAAATACTCGAAGGGCATCATTTGCCTCTCAGGCTGTATTTCAGGACCACTCAATGAGTGGATTCTTAAGGATCAAGACGACATCGCTTACGAGACCGCGGAGGAACTCTGCGAGATCTACGGGAAAGAGAATTTTTACCTCGAAGTCCACAATCACGGGCTTGAACCGCAGGAGAAGTGCCGCGAGGTGCTGTATCGATTCGCCGAGCGACTCGGGGTGAAGGTGGTCGCGGCCAACGACGTCCACTTTCTCAATAAGGAGGACTACGAGGCGCACGATGTCCTCATCTGCATCGGAATTGGCCGCCTCATCATCGATGAGAACCGTAAGCGCTACTCGCCCGAGGTCTACTTTAAGACCCCCGAGGAGATGCGTGCTCTTTTTGCCGATCATCCCGAAGCCTGTGATGCCACGCTCGAGATTGCCGAGCGCTGTAATGTCGAGTTTGTCCTCGATCCCACTTCTTCCGCAAAATATCCCAAGTTCCCCACGCCTGATGGCTCCCCACGTGAGGAGTATTTTCGAAAAGTCTGCTACGAGGGTCTTGCTACGCGCTACGGACAGGAAAAGGCCGACACCGATCAAGAACTGCGCGACCGACTCGACTACGAAATTAAGACGATCTCCGATCTTAAGTTCGCCTCCTACTTCCTGATTACCGCTGACTTCATCAACTGGGCCAAGGAGCAGAATATTCCTGTCGGCCCCGGCCGTGGGTCGGCTGCAGGATCGCTCGTCTCCTACACGATGGGGATCACCGATATTTGTCCAATGCGCTTCGGCCTTCTCTTCGAGCGATTCCTCAACCCCGAGCGTGTCAGCCCGCCCGATGTCGATATCGACTTCTGCCAGACGCGCCGCCCGGAGGTCATCGATTATGTTCGCCAGAAATATGGCGAGCGCTGCGTTGCCCACATCATCACCTACGGCACAATGGGAGCGAAGAGCGTCATCCGTGATGTCGCCCGCGTCATGGGCGTGAGCTACGGCGAGGCCGGGATGCTTGCCAAGATGATCGAGGCCAAGCCTGGGGTGAAGCTCGCGGATGAATATAAGGAAAAGCCGGAGCTGCGGGAGGTCATCGAATCATCCTCGACCTATCAAGAGTTATGGGACTTCGCGCTCAAGCTTGAGGGCCAGTCTCGAAACGTCGGAGTCCACGCTGCCGGAGTCGTGATCGGCGACCGGAATCTCGATGAGCATGTCCCGCTCACCCGTGGAAATGAAGGGGAAGTGGTGACGCAATACGACATGAGTGCCATCACCGATGTGGGCCTTCTCAAGATGGACTTCCTCGGTCTTAAAAACATGACTGTCATTCAGGAGGCGGTGGATTACATCCATCTTCACACGCCGGACTTTGACATTTACGAAATCTCCCTCGAAGACCAAGCGACCTTTAAGATGCTTAACGCCGGAGAGACGATGGGCGTCTTTCAGCTGGAATCAGGTGGTATGGTCGAGACCTGCCGCAAATACGGGATCAATAAGATCGAGGACATCATTGACCTTCTCGCCGTATACCGCCCCGGGGCGATGCAATATATCGATGAGATGATCGAGGTGAAGGAGGGCCGTAAGCAGCCGAACTACGAGCACCCGATGCTTGAGGAGATTTGCGGAGATACCTACGGGGTCATGATTTACCAGGAGCAGGTGCAGAACTCGGCCAAAATGCTCGCAGGTTATACCCTCGGCGGTGCGGATATTCTTCGTCGTGCGATGGGTAAAAAGGATCCGGCCACGATGGAGAAGCAGCGTCAGATTTTTGTCGAAGGCGCGGCCGAGACGAACCAGATCGATGAGCGCAATGCCAACCTCATCTTCGATAAGATCGCGGGATTCGCGGGCTACGGATTCAATAAGTCGCACTCGGCTTGCTACGGCTTCATTTCCTACTGGACTGGTTTCCTGAAGGCGAACTACTCCGTCGATTTTATGTCGGCCCTCCTCTCGAATGAGATTAAAAATACCGATAAGATCGGTGTTTTTGTTTCCGAGTGTCATCGCATGGGCCTCGAAATCCTCCCGCCGGATCTCAACAAATCAAAGAACCGTTTCTCTCCCGAAAAACTTCTCGGAGGCGCTGAGGGTATTCGCTACGGCCTTGCCGCGATCAAAAACGTGGGCGCTGGAGCAATGGCGATGGCGCTCAAGGAGCGCGATGAAAATGGCGCCTTTGAATCGCTCGATGACTTCTGCGACCGACTCGACTCGAAGGTCATCAATAAGCGCATCCTCGAGAATCTCATCAAAGCTGGCGCCATGGATTGGACGGGCGAAACTCGTGCGGGGATGACCGAGCGTCTTGAGAAAGTGGTCTCCAGTGCCAGCAGCGCCCAGCGCGATCGTGCCGCAGGGCAGGGGGGCCTCTTTGACACGATGGAATTCAGCGGTAGTAGTGAATCGCAGTCTGCCGACTCCGATCATCCGGCGATCGAAGAATGGTCGAAAGATGATCGCCTGGTGCACGAGAAAGAACTCCTCGGCTTCTACGTCACCGGACATCCGCTCGATAAGTTCCGCGGTGTAGTGGACTCGGATAAATATATTAAAATTGGCCTCCTTGATGAGATCGATATCGGGAAGGACAAGCGCGCCCGTTTTGCCTTCGCCGGGATGGTCCGCAGCGTGGAGCATAAAATGACGAAGAGCGGTAAGCCCTTCGGCGTCGTCACGATTGAGGACTTCACCGGCTCGGTCGAAATGCTTTGCTGGAGCGAGAGCTATCTCCCGGCTCGCGATGCCGGGCTCATGGCCGCTGGTCAGGTCATCCGCTTCCAGGCGCAGATCTCAATCGACGATCGCACCGAGCAGCGCCGCCTTACCGGCGCTCAGATCAAAGAGCTGAAAGCCCGACGTAAAAAGACCAGTGGAATCCTGGAGTTGACACTCTGGACGGGTCGACACAACGGTGATGATCTTCAAAAAATTAAAGTAATCCTCGCCGAGTATCCCGGGAAAGTTCCCGTTCATATGCACTTCCAAAGTGGATCGGGAAATCGCGCGACAATGGAGCTCCCTGAAACGATGGGCGTAAAAATGATTCCTGCTCTCGAGCGGGAACTTGCTCCTTGGCGCACGGTTTGATGAAGCTCTCTGATGACCTTTGTGCCTTCAGCCCATGAGGATAGAAATCCTTAGGATCTTTCCCCATTGCAGGATCTTTGGTAATCTGCTATGGATTTTCTATGAGCTACTTCGCTGCTCTGCTCTTCCTTCCACTGGGTCTTTTCGGTCAGACTATTTTCAGTTTTACTCCAGGGAATGGGCGTCATCTTTTTTTGGATGATCCTTCTTCGGGTAAGATCAGCATGCCCACGCCGGGTCTGCACATCACAAGGGCCTACTTTAGCTACGACGTTTTCCGGAGCCCGCTGAACATCTCCTTCAATGAGGACGCTACCGAAATCTCACTTGTTGTTCCTGAAGTTCTCCGACAGAGAAAGGACGCGATTGAGATAGAGTTCGCGAAAAATACCACGGCGTTTGACGACGGCCGCGTCACCTTTTCCGCACTTGATTCCAAGGTGGTGGGAAAGCAGGCTAAGCTTGAAAGCCACCCCGGAAATCACAGAATCGGATTCTGGGGGAATCCCGCAGATTTCGTCGTCTGGGACTACACGCCGGGGAACGTGGGGATGTATACGGTGGAGCTGACTTACTCTCTCGCAAGTAAAAGTTCCGAGATCGAAATCAGTCTTGGTGAGGCCAAGGTCACAGGGATGATTCAGAGCACTGGAAGCTGGTATGAATACACCACGGTGGATTTGGGCTATCTATACATTGACCATCGGAATGCGAGCCAGCTCGCCGTCAAATGCCTTAAGAAAAATGGAGGTGCGGTCATGAATCTCAAAGCAGTCACTCTTCGTCCCGCTCCTGAAGGGAACTTTCCGATGGCGAAGCCCGGAGCCGATGGAGCAATCACCCTCATGCCGGAGCAGGCGACGGTTTATGGTCGGAAGCTCATGTGGGAACCACAGCCGAAGAAACTCTGCCTCGGCTACTGGGTCGATGTGAATGACTACGCCACATGGGAAGTCGAGGTGCCAGCTCCGGGCAACTATCGCGCTGAGATCTTCCAAGGCTGCGCTCCCGGGCAAGGGGGGAGTTCTGTGATCTTATCTTGGAGTGGGCGTGATGGAAGCGCTTCTGTCAGATTTGGAGTTATCCAAAATAGAATGACTTTCGAGGTGCAGGAAACAGGAGGGTTTCAAGACTTCATCGCACGCGACGTGGGAGCAATTTCCTTTGTGCAGGCGGGCAAGTTTCGCCTGAAGCTGAAAGCCGATAAGATCGCCAATAAGGCGGTTATGGATCTGCAGAAAATCATTCTTCATCCCATCAAATAAGCGATGCTTAGGATCATTTTTATTTCTCTCGTGATGATGTTACTGGTGCCAGCGGATGAAGTCGTGGTGCTTCTCCACGGGCTTGCGCGTTCTTCTAAGTCGATGGCGAAGATGGGGAAATCTCTCGAGAAGGAGGGTTACGAAGTCCTGAATCTCGATTATCCCTCGCGGAAGCATTCGGTCGCAAAGCTCGCTCGCCTTGTTCATGACCAAGTGGCCGCCAAGACGAAGGGAGCCAAAAAAGTCCATTTTGTGACCCACTCAATGGGTGGGATTCTCGTGCGTCATATGCAGGCGAGTCACCCCGTGAAGAACCTTGGGCGAGTGGTTATGCTCAGTCCTCCCAATCAGGGGAGTGAAGTGGTCGATAAACTTGGAGGCCTCAAAGTATTTCGCTGGATCAATGGTCCGGCCGGTTTGGAACTGGGGACGCGCAAGAAGTCGGTTCCCCAGGTGCTCGGCTCGGTTGATTTTGATCTCGGGGTGATCACGGGGGATCGCAGTATCAACTGGATCCTCTCGTCGATGATTCCCGGGGAAGACGATGGTAAGGTCTCCACGACGAGCGCCAAAATCAAGGGAATGAAGGACTTTAAAGTCGTTCACGCTAGCCATCCCTTTATCATGAAAAAGAAGAAGGTCATCGGTGAGGTGCTCACGTTTTTGAAAACGGGGAAGTTCAATGATGCCTGATTCAAGTGGAGCAAGTTCGGTGACTCTCGTGGTGGGGACCTGCATCTCTTTGCGGCTCGCTCGAAGAGCATCAAGTATTGCGAAAAATTGCCTGCGATTTTAAAGAAGGACGACGCAGAAGAGTGCGAGGGGGTGGGTTTAAAGGAAAGGCGAGATACAGGGCCTGCCCATGGATCCCTCGGCTTGATACCTAGGCTGATATGATTTGGACCTTTGGCCTATGAGATCCATCTTAGCTGCCGAGCGCTTCGACGGCTCTTGCGGTGCGGAGGATCGTTTTTTCTCCGAGATGAGGTCCGAGAATTTGGAGGCCGACAGGTTTTCCGTCGATCGGTTCCAGGGGGACTGAAATGCCGCAGTTTCCGGCGAGGTTGGCGGAGATGGTGAAGATGTCAGCGAGGTAGTGCTTGAGAGGATCACCAGCTGCGGCTCCGATTTTCGGGGCGGTTTCGGGAGTCACGGGCGTGAGGATGGCGTCGACTTTTTCGAAGGCTTCTTCGAAGTCGCGGCGGATGAGGGTGCGAACCTTCAGCGCGCGGCTGTAGTAGGCATCGTAGTAACCGGAGGAGAGGACATAGGTGCCAAGGATGATCCGGCGTTTGACCTCGGATCCGAATCCTTCTTCACGGCTTTTTTGATAAACGCTGAGAATGTCATCGGCCTCGGAACTCCGATTGCCGTAGCGGATGCCATCGAAGCGGGAAAGGTTCGAGGACGCTTCGGCGGGAGCGATGATATAGTAGGTCGCTACGGCATATTCGGTATGCGGGAGCGAAATTTCGATGATCTCGGCGCCTTGGGCTTCGAGATCGGCAGCGGCTTTTTCAACACGGGCGCGGACGCCGGCATCGATTCCATCGGTGAAGTATTCTTTCGGCAGGCCGAGCTTCATTCCGGCGACTCCATTTTCAAGACCTTCCGTGTAATCGGGAACATCGTCATCGAGTGAAGTGGAGTCACGCAGATCTCCTCCTGCAAGGGCGTTAAGAAGAAGAGCGGAGTCTTCCACCGTTCTGGTAAGAGGTCCGATTTGATCGAGTGAGGAGCCGAAGGCAACGAGGCCATAGCGAGAGACACGACCGTAGGATGGCTTGAGTCCCACGACGCCGCAGTGGCTGGCGGGTTGGCGGATCGAGCCACCGGTATCGGAGCCGAGCGCGGCAGAAATGAGGTCGCCTGCGACGGCAGCGGCAGATCCTCCGGAAGATCCCCCAGGAATGTGCCCGGGAGCTTTCGGGTTTTGCGTGATCTGGAGGGCCGAATTCTCGGTCGAGGAGCCCATGGCGAACTCATCGAGGTTCAAGCGGCCGAAGGGAATGGCACCGGCGGCACGCAGTTTGATGACGGCGGTGGCATCGTAAGGCGAGTGGTAAGCTCCTTCGAGGAATTTGGAGGCACAGGAACAGGGGTGATTCCTGACGTTGATGTTATCTTTGATTCCGATGGGAAGGCCACCGAGGGGGAGGGAAAGATCTGCCTTTTCGGCTTCGGCGAGAGCGGTCTCAGGATCGTGTGAGAGGAAGGCCTTAATTTCCCCATCGCGCGCGGAAATTTGCTCGATGGTATCCTGGACGATGTCACGGGAGGTGATGTTACCGGCGGTCAGTTGTCGGCGCAGGGAGGAGAGTGATTGGGAAGCGAGAGACATGGAGGTCAGAGATGAAAATTAGGCGTCGACCACTTTTGGGACGCGGAGCTGGCCCTTGGCTTGATCGGGAGCATTTTGGAGAAAGTCCTCGGGCTTGAGCCCTCCGACCGGTTCGTCCTTGCGGACTTTGTTGGAAAGCTGGGTGGCGTGGGAGGTCGCTTCGATTCCCTCGATGTCGACCTCAGAGAGTTTGTCGATATGGGTCATGATGGTTCCCAGTTGCTCGCCGAAGCGAGTGATCTCGTCTTCGCTTAAATCGATACGGGCGAGCTTGGCGACATAGCGTACGTCGATTGTTTGATCAGCCATGGGCGGAAGATGAACGAGGAAGAGGAAAGTGTGAAGAGTGAAGACGAAAAACCCCCGGCGATGGAAATCGTGCGGGGTCTCTGATGACCAGTTTTGCAACGGTGAGCGAAGTTGTGCCTAGAAGGAAAGAATACCGGAGCGTTGAAGTTCGGCATAGATCCACCAGCAGACCGAGAGGGTAGCCGCGACCGAGAGGGTGAAGAGAACGGTGCTGCGGGCACGGTAGCGGCGCTCGTTTTGAAGTTCACCACGGGAGAGTTCAGCATAGAACCTGCGCTCGCGCTCGCGATCAGGGAAATCATCGGGAGGAGGCATCATGGTACGCTCGCGTTCGAGGCGCTCCTCTAACTTTTCGGGAGCTTCATCGATCATGCGCTCGAGTTCGGCGATTTTGGTTGATAAAAATTCCTCCTTCTTGTTTTCGCTGGAGAGGCTGCCGGTGTGGGAGCGAAGTAAAGCCATGGTTCTATTTCTACTTAAGAAGGTAAACAAGAAGGGCGAGCGCGCCCAATCCGAGGAGTGGAAGATTGAAGGCGAAGCCCTGTTTCATCATGGATGAAAAGTCACCGGTCGGATGATGGGCGCGGGAGCTTCCTGCGCCGAAGATGCCTTGGCCCCGGCGGGTTCCGGAAAAGTGGTCGATCGCCTGGTGGTACTCATCTTCGGCACGCTCAAGAACGCCGAGAGCCTTTTCGAGCTCCTCCTTGAGGGCTTCCTTTGACCAAGCTTCTGAATTGAGGTTTTCGATGCGCTTAAGGTGGTTCGAGAACGATTCACGGGCTTGCCCCATGTCCTCGATCTCTTGCTTGGAATCAAAAAGCTCGCGGTCGATGGTGGTAACAGCGTTGGAAAGTCGCTCCGAGAGATCGATCTGGCCGTTCAGGAATTCCTGCTTTCGTTGGTTCAGCTCCTCGAGGGCCGTTTTTTGGCGCTCGAGCTGTTCACGCTGCTTGTGAAGGTATTCCAGCTGGGCTTGAGCATCCTCAAGCTTTCCTTCGAAATCCTCGGAAATACCTTTTCCTGCAGGAGGAATCTCCATCTGCGTCGCATTGACGTTGAGGTGTTGTTTGCGCTTTGTCTGGGTAGCCATGACGAATGAAATTAGATTATCCCTGGAGGTTATCCCCAAAATGTGCTAAAAGCGAGCGAAATAGTTAAGATTGGTTAGAATTTTTTAATTTCTGACTATCAGCCTCAGATTCGTCGTTAAATGGAGCAGTATACCAGCGTAAACCCCTGATGAAAAAGGACTTAAGATCCTCGAGGATCAGGTAGGCGGCGGGGATCAGGAAGAGTGTAATTACCGTAGCGAAGAGGATTCCGTAGCCGAGGGAGATGGCCATTGGTTTTAAAAATTGTGCGTGAAGAGCACGATCAAACATTAAAGGAATAAGTCCGGCAAAGGTCGTAATAGAGGTCAGGAAAATGGGGCGGAATCGTTTAACCCCTGATGTCATCACGGCTTTCTTGAGGTCCATTCCTTCTTCGCGCTTCCGATTGATAAAGTCCACGAGGACTAAAGAATCATTCACAACAACCCCTGCGAGGGCCAAAATTCCAAAAACAGAAAGCCAGGAGGGAACAACATCCATGATGAGGTGGCCGCCGTAAGCCCCGATGATTCCAAAGGGCACGGCGAGGAGGACGATGAGAGGTTGGAGGAGGGATTTGAAGGGGATGGCTAGAAGGGCATAGAGGGCGAGCATGAGTCCGCCGAAGAGCCAGACGAAGCGGTTGCCCGTCTCACGATCCTCTTTAATGAAACCTTCCCAAACCCAGGAAAAGCCGTCGTAGTTGTTGACGATTTCTGAAATTTGAGGCTCGAGTTCGGCTGCGAGAGCAATGATGTCGACGCTCTTGGAAGTCGGTGAGGCGATAACGTCGGTGACCTGAGCTCCGTCAATGCGTTCGATCTCGCCAGGGGCGCTGCGGAGCTTGGCATTTGCGATGGTAGAGAAGGGGATGTTGGTGCCATCGGGGGCTTGGATATTGAGCGTGTCGAAGGTGTGGAGGGACTCCCGTTTGTTCTCGGGGAGGCGGACCATGACGCGGATTTCTTCGCCTTCGCGCTGGATGCGTTGAACTTCATCGCCGAAGAAAGCTTGGCGAATTTGGCCGGCAAGATCACGCTGGGTGAGATTGAGTTCAAGTGCGAGTGGCTTGAGGGTGATGGATAGTTCTTCGCGCCCTTGTTGTTTATCGGAATGTGCCCACTCGATGTCATTGTGTCCCTCAAAGAGGGCTTCGATCTTCTCGGCGAGTTCGGTTTTTTCCTCGCTGGCGATTCCGCGAAGATGGATTTCAAGGGATTCGAGTTCTTCACCGCCGGAGCGCCGGCTACCGTGGGAGCCACGAGCGCGGAAGCTTCTCATGCCGCGCATTTTTCCAACCCGTTGCATCCAGAGCTTGCAAAGGTCTTCATTGCTAATCCCGGGCTCGGTGCGCTCGCTGGGTGCGAGGATTTCGAGATAGATGGATCCTTGGTCGGTGACGGTGGAGCGTCCGTAGCGTCCGGCGTCGCCCGTGTCGCTGTAGATGTTTTTGATAAGTGATTTTCCGTTACCGGGGTCGATGAGCTCAGCCTGTAGTTCCCGTGCTTTTTCGCAGATGAAAAGAACCGCTTCATCGGTTTCCTCGAAGGGGGTGTTGCCATACATTTCCACGTTGGAGCGGATGACGTTGCGCTCAATGGTGGGGAAGGCGATGAAGCCAAACTTACCGCCCTTGTGAAGTCCGACAGCAAGGGATCCGAGGGCGAAGAAGACAGCTATGGTGCTGTAGCGATGATTGACGGCGAACTGAAGAGAGGGAGCGTAGAACTTCTCAACGGCTCGCTCCAAGCCATCGGCGACGAACTTTTGGAAGCGGGAAAAGAAGCCGAGATTTTTGGTGTTCCGGTTCATCTTCAGGTGCTTGAGATGGGAGGGGAGGATGAGCTTTGATTCGATGAGGGAGAAGATGAGAACGGCTCCGACGACGGGGGGGATTTGCTTGGTGTAAGTTGCCCAGTAGCCCTCGAAAAACATGAGGGGAATAAAGGCCACGATCGTAGTGATGACTCCGAAGGTGACGGGGGTGGCGACTTCCTTGGTGCCAAGGACGGCGGCGTCGAGGGGCGTGAGGTCTTCGCGGAGACGGGAGTAGACATTCTCGCCGGTGACGATCGCGTCATCCACGACGATTCCCAGCACGATGATGAAGCCGAAGAGGCTCATCGTGTTCGCAGTGAGACCAAAGTAGGGCATCAGGATCACCCCTCCGGCAAAGGATACGGGGATTCCGAGCACCACCCAAAAGGCGAGCATGGGACGGAGGAATACGCCGAGAACGATGAAAACCAGGATCCCACCGATCATGAGCGAATTGCCAAGAGTAGAGAGGCGGCCCCTGATGCGGCCTGATTCATCGTCCCAGGTACTTAGGGTGATTCCTGCGGGATAACGGCCTGATGAATCCTCGATGTAGCGATGAACGGCGTCCGAGATTTCGATGGCGCTTTCGTCTTGTCCCTGGAGGACATCGATCATGAGGGCACGCACACCATTAAAGCGCATCAGTTTTCCCTGATCTTCGAAGCCGTCTTTTACGGTGGCGAGATCCGAGAGCTTGAGTTGGGCGCCATCGACGGCGGTGACGACGATATTGGCGAAGTCCTCCTGCTCGTAGGCTTGGCCCTCAGTCCGGATCATGATGGGGCCGGAGGGGGTTTGCACCGAGCCGGCGGAGAGGGCGAGCGAAGAGCGGCGGATGGCATCGGAGAGATCCTGAATGGTGAGGCCGTAGTCGCGCAGTTTTTCGTCATTGGCCTCGATGGAGATTTCGAGGGGGCGGGTGCCGCGGAGGTCGGTGCGGGAGACCTCGGCGAGGTCGAGGATATCCTCCTCGACGCGGCGCGCGAGGTTGTAGAGTTCCATTTCCGAAAGGTCCCCAGTGACGGCGACGGTGACGACCTCACGGTAGTTTGAGGAATTGGGCACCGTGATCCGGGGACGCTCGGTTTCACCGGGGAAGGTGTTGATGGTATCGACGAGGGATTCGACTTCGTCGCGGAGCTCGTCGAGGTCGATTCCGTCCTCGGGCTCGATATCAAAATTTGCGGAGCCGCGGAGGGCACGGGCGCGGACGCGTTTGATCCCGGGAAGAGAGCGGAGGACGCGCTCAATGGGGATGATGATGTGCTCCTGGACGTCCTCGGGGCTGCCTCCCCGGTAGGTCATCTTGATGTCGACCTCGCCGTAGTCCTGACTCGGGTTCACTTCGAGAGGGACTTTATTGAGCGCGGTATAGACCCCTCCCAAAAGAATCGCCGCCAGAAGAAAATTGGCGGCGATGTCATTTTTGGTGAACCAGCGAATCATCTACGCGGACTATAACGGGATTAGCGGCGATGTCCTGTCGTTTTTGTGTTGGATCGGTCGGAAAGTGGCGATTTCAGGGGAAATTGAGATGAAGGATTTCGATGTAGAGCTTCGCGGACTTCTCGAGGTCCTTTACGACGATTCGATATCGGTCACCGCTTTTGAGAAGTTTTTGGCAAGTGCCTTGGCCGCGTCCTGGGCAAGTAACGAGAACGTGGTAAGTGCTAGGAAGGACGTTACGAGTGTAAGATTTTGAGGTATCCTCGGGGTATAGGTTTAACTGCTATTGAACGTTATCTTCTTATGAAATCCTTCGCCATTATTCTGTCCTCTGCTCTCATCACCGCCTCGCTTTCCGCCCAAGAGGAAACCAAACTGCCCAAATCCGATGCCGATGGCTGGATGACACTTTTCAATGGCAAGGATTTGTCGGGTTGGGATGGCGATCCGAAGGTGTGGCGCGTCAAGGACGGCTACATCTCAGGGGCGATTGAGAAACTGGAGGGCGGAAACACCTTTCTCGTCTTCAAGAAGCCGTTCTCGAATTTTGTGCTCGAGGCAGACTGCGTGCTGGTCGGCAGGGGGGGTAACAGCGGGATTCAGTATCGTTCCAAGCAATCAGAGCGCGGCGCCAACAAGTGGGTGGTGAAAGGCTATCAAGCTGATTTCGGGAATGGCTTATGGGGAAAGCTCTACGAAGAGGGTGGGCGTGGAGTGCTCGCCTTCGATTACAAGGACAAGGCTCCCTCGGTCAAGGGGGACGATGGCTGGAACAGTTATCGTATCACGGCGAAGGGATCGAAGTTGACACATGAGATCAATGGCACGGTAACAATCGAGTTGGATGATCAGGATGAGAAGAAGGCCGCCAAGGAAGGCATCATTGGCCTGCAGTATCACTCGCCGGGTGGCTTCGAAGTACGTTTCAAGAACATCCGAATCAAGTTGCTGGAGACGAAGTAACTACTAGCAATTTTCTTTTTGGGTGGACTGCTGGCAGGCGTCTTTGAGGGGGTTGGGTCTACCAGCTTCTGCCGTTCCCTGTTATTTTGGGGAGGTGGCTTCACTGAGGCAGTAGAGGGACTGGCTTCCTCGAAGAATGAGATCCTTGCCAACGAGGGCAGGTGAGGCGCTGAAAGAGTCGTCGAGGTGATTCTGCGCCAGGATCTTGGGGGAAGGGCCGGCGTTGAGGACACCGGTCTTGCCATCGATCGCGGTTAGGTAAATGCGATCCTTCGCGGCCACCGGGGAGGAATAGACGTCCTGAATGCCGGGGAAACGGGCGCGGGCATAGATCTCCTCGCCCGATTTGATATCGAGGCAGGTCATAACTCCCTGATAATGACGAAGGTAGTAGACGAGGCCCTTGTAGAGGAGGAGAGAGGGGACGTAAGGGGTGTCGCGGCGCTTGATCCAGGCCACTTGTTTGGTTCCGGTGATATCGCCTGTGGCTCCCGTTAGTTTGATTCCCAGGATGGCCTGTTTTTCGTAACTTGATCCCGCGATGAGGATGCCGTCTTCTGACACCGGACCGGCCACCACGTTGTGGGAGAGGCCGCCACATTCCCAGAGAAGCTTTCCATTTTCTAGGTGATAGCTTCGAATGCGATTCGCGGCGGAGATAACGACTTGAGGCGAGCCCTCGTGCAGGAGGATGTGGGGAGAGGACCAAGAGGAGGGTTCGTCTCTCTCTTTTCGCCAGCGTTCTTCTCCGGTGTTTTTATTGAAAGCAACGACAAAGGAAGGTCCTTCGTGATCCCAGTTGACGACAAGAGTCTCACCGTGGAGGGCGGGGGAGCTGCCTTCGCCGTGGCCGTGTTTGGTGTGCATGTCTCCGAGATCTTTTTCCCAAAGAATCTTCCCCTTAAGATCCATGCAATAGAGCCCGTTGGAACCAAAGAAGGCAAAGACCTGCTTGCCGTCGGTGATCGGGGATGCCGAGGCGTAGGTTCCGGTGAGGTGATGGCCTTCGTGGGGCACCTGATCCCGCACCGTGGTTTGCCATAGGATTTTTCCATCTTTACGGTCGATTGCGATGACCACGAACCTGCTCTTGCGGACTTTCAGAGTGTTGTCATGTGCGCCCGGCCGATAGCCGGTCGGGGGATCTTGTTCCTCTCCGTATGGAATGGTGGTAGTGATAAAAATCTGATCGGCCCACACGACCGGAGAGGAATTTCCTGATCCGGGAAGCGCCGTTTTCCAGCGGATATTTTTGTCTTCACTCCACGTAAGAGGGGGGTCTGCGTTTGTGGCCACGCCATTGCCGAGCGGGCCCCGCCATTGCCCCCATTGTTCTGCGTTCTGGGCGGGACTGGCGAAGCACAGGGTAGGGAGGCAAGCGATGAGGATGAGGAGTTTCATAGTGAAAGTAGTCGAGGGTCCCTCTTGATAGCAAATGCGGGTCGGCGATCGAAGGAAAACCACGTGGAATTCAACTCTTGGCGATTCTGCCACGGTTTTCTTTTGAATGGTGCGATGACGCTGCTGGCGTATCCTTGAAAGGGATTTAAAATCCCAAAAAAATAGTCAAACTTCGTTGCACGTAAATAATATGAACTTTTCCCTTCGGCCCTTCCTCCTCATCGTCGCCCTTAGCACCCCCTTGCTCGCTGAGGAACCTACAAAAGATCTCCAGGATGCCCTCGCCGCCCTCAAGCTTCCGGGTGTGAAAATTGACCTTGAGGAACGTGCTGTCGATGTCACTGCCATCGTAAATCTTGATGAAGGTTTACTGGAATTTGTGGCCTGCACCAAGGACACCAAAGAGCACGAATCCATTGTCAAGATTCAGGCAAAGCCGAGCCACATCCATACTGCCCTTCTCCTCCTCGGAGCGAAGGCGGGCCACCCCGCGATTCGTAAGATCGTCGGCGAAGGGGATGACCAGCGCTGGATCGACCTCCCGCCCAAGGGAAGCGCGGTGACGGTCTCCTTCGTCACCACTGATGACGGAGGTGAACAAACAGAGCGGCCGCTCTCCGCTTTCGTGACGCGTATGAATGAAGAAGGTGAACCCAATCTTGAAGAAGCCGCCAAGCGCCTCAAGACCTTCCTCTTTGCTGGTTCCAACCTCTACGGAGATGGTGAGGGCCCCAAGACCTACCTCGCCGACCGCAGTGGCAGCGTCATCAGCCTCACGACCTTCGGCGACGAACTCCTTTGCCTCCCCGAAATCTATGGACACGAAAACCATGCCCTGCTGTGGGAACTCAACTCAAAGCACCTGCCCAAGATCGGTGCCAAAATCATCCTGAGACTTCGTCCTCAAACAAATATTAAATCTCCCAAACGCTAACCTTTCCTGTTCATACAAGTTCACCATCTCCCACTCATGAAATTTCTCCTCGCGGTCTCCTCGCTCACCCTGGCAGCCTTCGCTAATCCCATCCCCGTGGTCCTGCCGGATCCCGATGATAAACCCGGCGACCTCACCAAACCGGTTATGGTCTACCTCCTCGCCGGCCAGTCCAATATGGTCGGAATGGGAGATCTCGCTGGAGCTAAAAATATTTACGCCGGCGTCTTCTTTACCTCTAATCCCGCCGCCCCTGAGGGTCCTTTCGAAATCTATAAAATTGGAAAGTATAAGGTCGTCCACTTCCCGATCTACGGACCCGACGGAAAGCAAAGCGAGCAAGCTCTCGCCAAAGGCACCTTCGAGGTTCCTCTCTCGGGCACCTTCAAGGTCCACTGTGATTCAGCGATCACTATCGATGGGACAGTCCCTTCTGCCGACGTCACCCTCCAACCCAAAACACGCTATTCTTTCGCAGTCACCAAAGCCTCTGACACGCCCCCGCGCTTCTGGCTTGAGAAGACCGACCTCCTCGGTAACGGCGACTTGGAGAACGTCGTGAAACGCGAAAAAAAGTTTCCCTATCTCATCGACGACTCCGGCGCTTGGACCGTCCGCCAAGACGTCTACTTCCAAGAGGCCCGCATCGCCGAAGGTGGCAAAGGTTCTCCTCTCTCTGCCGCCTCAAACGGCAAAGCTATCGGCCCTGAACTCGCCTTCGGTCACGTCCTCGGGACTTTCCATGAGGAGCAGGTCCTCTTGATTAAAACCGCGATGGGCAATCGCGCCCTCGGCTTCGACTTCCGCCCACCCTCCAGTGGCCGCACTGACCCTGGGAATAAGTGGGAGGCTTTGGAATACAAACTCATGATCGAAGGCGTCCAAAAGACCCTCGCCAATATCGGAAAAGTTGTCCCCGGTTATCAAGGCCAAGGATACGAACTCGCCGGCTTCGCCTGGTGGCAGGGTCATAAGGATAGCCCGCCGGAAATGGCAGCTGAGTATGAGAAACACCTTACTAATCTTATCAAGGATGTCCGAAAAGATCTCAAGGCCCCGAAGATGCCCGCGGTTGTGGCCACCGTTGGCTTCGGTGGTCATCGTATGGATCCGAAGTATCTCCCCATTCTTGACGCCCAACTCGCCGTCAGCGATCCAGTAAAGCATCCAGAATTTGCTAATACCGTCGCCTCGGTCGATACCCGCGACTTCTGGCGTAAAGTCGATGAATCCCCGCGTAATCAGGATTACCACTACAATCGTAATGCCGAGACTTACCTTCTTGTGGGCGACGCCCTTGGCCGTGCCATGGTCGGTCTCCTAGGAGGCCAGGCCGAGCCCACACCACGGCCGAAGCGTTCCGCCCCACCTCAGGTCGTTGATGCTGCCGAAATCACTGCTGCCGAAAAATCAGAGCACCAAAAAGCTCTCCGCGCCATCATGCTCGATGGCATTGCCGCAAGCTACCTCACTAATCCCCGCAATCAAAAAGCCCTCGCAGCGGAAGCGCAAAGCGAGCGCCCCGAACGGCAAAATCAGTTCCTCCGCGGATCGATCTACGGACTCACGAATATCTACCGCACTGCTGGGATCGACGACTATGAATGGACTCCTTTCGGCACTGATCTCCGCACGGTAGAGTGGGACTACCTCACTTTTGACCCTCCTGAAAAACTCGCCAAGGACCACGCCGGCCCGCGTTACCGTAAGGTCACCTACCCGGCAGGGATGGAGAATTGGTTCGCCCCTGATTTCGATGCCGCTCAGTCCGGCTGGAAACAAGGCCAACAACCCTTCGGCCAGCTCGATGGGAAACTTGCTCCTCTCCGCGATTGCACCTCGCCCTATTGCGGCTGTGGCACCGTGCCGATGTCTCTTTGGGAGAGGGAAGTTCTTCTCGCCCGCACCATCGTCGAAGTTCCGCCCTTCAAAGAGGGTCACCGCTACCGCCTCGTGGTAGGTGGCAGTAATCACGTCTTTGCCGGTGAGGGATACGCCCTCTACATCAACGGTAAAAAACTCGCGGAGTCGAATCGTGGCGTTGCAAGACGCGAAGGCGGACAACCACGGGGTGGTCATATTTTCAGTGACTTCCATGAGGATTTTAAGAGCGGGAAGGTCATCATCGCCGCCACCAGCTTCCTCACCTACGCCTCCCCCCGGGGTCCCATTCCTGCCACCGGCCACTTCAGTGTCTGGATCGAGGAACAAAAGGTCCCACCCATCTTAGGTCAATAAAGTCACGCCCATCTTTAAAGTCGTATTTACTCTGATTGTCCTCACTACAGGACTTCTCCAGGCCCGCTTTTACGTGTATGGGGAGCGCAGTCCTGGACCGCCTGGAATTTTTGGCATCACTTCCCCGACTTCCATTATCATCACCAAGGTTTCCGAAGGCTTTCCCGCCGCCGGCAAAGTGGGGCCGAGCGACCTCTTGATCGGAGCAGGCAGCACGGACTTCAAAGATCAAACCCGCAAGCAACTTGACGATGCCATCGACGAAGCCGAAAGCGGCCGTGGTGGCGGCAAGCTCAACCTCGTTCTCAATGCCGTGGTCGAAACAAACTCCACATCACCGGCAAGCAGGCTGATCAATCACTTTGGTTGCCTCCGACGGGAGTCGCTGAAGCGATCAAACTGCCCGACTCCGCCCTCGCGATCGTCAAGGACGTGGGCCGAACATTTCATTGCTACCACGGTCTTGGACCACAGACGAACGTTATTGAAATTTTTGCGAAGTTCAACATCGAGGGCGGTCTCGAAGTGGTTTTTAAGATCCTCGAATCGCCCGAAGGCAAAGCCGGCTTCAAACTCCACCTGCTGATGAGCGTCTTCCCAAACTACGGCGAAAATGCGAAGTATGCCCTTCCGAAAATCAAAGCCATCAAGGCCGGAAAATTTCAGAGGGAGTGGGACGCGATGATAAAAGAGATCGCGGCTTCATCCGGAAAGGAGAAGATGAGATATTAGAAAAATAGCGACCGCCCGTGAGCGGCCGTTTTACATAAGTCTGTTTTGCTCTCCCTCCTTGGCATCTTGTTCCCTGCGATGTAGAAAAGCGGCCATGATAAATTTGAGGATGACACTCATCGGCCTGTTTGCATTGGGTAAGGGTTTCACTGCCGCGGTTCAGGCTGCTCCGGAAGGCTTCGACAAAGGCAGGGATCTCTACAACAGCGCCGGTTCCTGTGTCGCCTGCCACATGGCGGATGGCAAAGGGCAACCCGGTTCCATTCCCGCTTTGGCAGGAAGCGACTGGCTGGATGACCCGAACCGAACCATTGCGATCGTTCTGCGGGGTCTTGCAGGCCCGGTTACCGTGAACGGAAAGCAGTTCTACTCCGCCATGCCACCACAGCTTCTCTTCGGTGATGACCAACTCGCTCTCATGATCACCTACGTCAACAATGGGTGGGGAAACGAAGGACCCGCTGTGACCACGGAACAAGTCAAGGAGGCGCGGGCGACACTCCCGATGGCGGTCTATACTCCGCACGCCATGCTCAAGGCATTTCCTTTTCCCAAAAACAAACAAAAGGCCAACGGCACCTTCAAACCCGATTTCGACGATGTGCTCACCACCGTGACGGTGCCCATCGTGTATCGGACGTTTATGCCCGGAGCATCTCCGGCGGCCTTCGCGGTCGCTCTTCCAGGAAATCAATACTATTGCTGGGATGCCGGTGAATGCCGGCTTCGCTACTCGTGGACAAAAGGGGGATTCATCCGCGGGAACAGAATTCACTGGTCGAGCAACGGACAGCCGGTCGCCGAGTTCAATGGCTTTCCCTACTACCGGGCAAGATCAAGCCTGCTCAAACCGGAGGACTACCAGGATCTGGCAAAGACCAACCTCAAAACTCCTTTCTACGACACCACCGAAGCGCTCGATTTTCCGATCCGAATTTCGGAGGAAGATGAGTTGCCTTCATTCCGGGGTTACCGCTTGATCGGAGGTTACCCGGAGTTTCGATACCAGGTGGGCCAGTGCGAGATACGGGAATTGATCAAGTCCTCGGAGGATCATTCTGGGATTGTCCGTTCCTTTACCGTTAGCCCGGCGGTTCCCATCACCTTTCGACTTACTCCGGATGAGAATGCGTCGATCACCGCTTCAGCGGGGTCGATTGAGGAGGATGGAACTCTGCAATTGAAGGCCCATGAAGCGGCGGCCTTTCAAATCACGATTCTTGAAAAATATCCGGCTGTTCCAGCAACCACGACCACTAAAGGAGGAAACCAATGAAAATAATAATTACCCCATTTTTGATGGGCTTCGCTTTGATGAGCGCTACCGCCCTCGGTGGAACGGCCCCCAACTACACTCTCTCGAAAGTTCCGGATCCGCCTTCGAAATTCCAAACCAATCAGATCGACGGGATGGCTTTTCTGCCCGACGGAAGAATGGTGGTTTGCCTGCCCAGTGGTGAGATCTTTTTCTATCATACCGAGAAAGATAAATGGCACCTTTTCGCTGAGGGGCTGCACAATCCTCTCGGTGTCGTGGTCCTTTCAAACTCCGAACTCGTCATTTCGCAGCGCCCCGAGCTAACTCGCGTTCGTGATACCGATGGAGACGGAAAAGCGGACGATTTTGAGGTGATGAGTGATGCCTTCGGGATGTCCGGTAACTACCACGAATTCCATTTTACTCCGGTACGTGATACTGAAGGAGCCTACTATTTTGCCCTGGGCACCGGCTCATCCGGGAACGGCGTGCGTGCCATCGTCCGGGGGGAATTCGATCCCCGTGGGCGTCCCGGCCGGATGCATGCTTCCACCCCATATCGGGGCTGTATCTTGAAACTCACACCCGATGGTAAAACGATCCCATGGAGCTACGGTCACCGGACCCCGAACGGACTTGGCTTCGACCTAGAGGGCAATCTTTTTGTCACCGACAACCAGGGCGACTGGGTCGGGTCCAGCAAACTGTTTCACGTCCGCGAAGGTAGATTTTTTGGACATGCTGCAAGCCTCACCTGGAAGGAAGGGTTCGACGGAATTCCGATTGAAACAGCTCCCGGTGAACTCGCCAAAATGCGAACCCGCGCCTGCGTCGTATTTCCCCACGGTTCGATGGCCAACTCTCCCACCAAAGTTCTCGCAATTACTCCCGAAGCAAAGTTTGGCCCTTTCACGGGCCAGTTGCTCGTCGGGGAAATGAACAAGGGCCGAATCATGCGGGTCATGCTCGAAGAGGTCGGTGGTGAATTGCAGGGAGCCTGCGTGCCCTTCATCGATGGCGGCTCGCTACGTGGAGGATGTAACCGGATGGCGTGGGCGCCGGACGGAAGCCTCTACGTCGGCCACACAAAACACACCTGGGCCGGTAGCCAGGGAATTACGAGGGTGGAATGGGATGGCGAAGCTCCCTTTGAAGCGCAGTCAATGAACCTCACCAAAACCGGATTCCGCTTCACCTTCACCAAACCGGTCAACAAAGAGACCGCCTCAAAACCGGAGACCTGGCCTTTCAAGCGCTACTACTATGAATATCACAAGTCCTATGGATCGCCGCAATTTGATGTGAGTCCTGTTGCGATCGAATCGATAGAAATATCAGGCGATGGAAAAGTCGTGAACCTGCATCTTGCTGAACTCAAAGCGTGGCATATTCATGATGTTAATATTCGGGGCCTGAAGTCCGCCGGCGGAACCCCTCTGGCCAACACCAACTACGCCTATACCTTGAATCGACTTCTGGAAAATACTCCACCCGAAGCTCTGCAATTTGGAGGAAAAGGGAGTTCCGCGAAGAAACAGTCCAAACGGAAAGCAATCGCCGTAATCGATCCCCGGGGTGACGTCTACCACGTTCACGAGGCGAAACGAAATGGCCCTACTCTGGACTCCAGTCATGGAGGTTTCTCCGGTCGTGGCTATGCCGATTTTGGGGACGGTGAACAGTCGTTGGAGTGGACCGTGAAAAGTAAAAAAAGCGGCCAGGCCGAACTCCTCTTTCGCTATGCCCTGTCTTCACCGAATCGTCCTTTAAAGCTGGAGGTAAATGGAGCGGAAATCTCCACGCTCCCTTTCCCTTCCACCGGAGGCTGGGAGGAATGGGGGAATCTTTCTGCAAAGGTTTCGCTTCGCAAAGGTGACAATGTCATCAGCTTGAAGTCTACGGGGAAGAGCGGAGGAAATATCGATCATCTCCAGGTAATCGTGGATTAACCCTCATCGTGATTCCATTGTAGTTACCGAAATAGCAGGGGCTTGTCCCCGATAAGTAAGGTATCCGAAAAATATTGCTTGTATCGGAGTTCCCCATTGCAGGACGTCTTCGCATTTGAGACCAAACGACTAGTGAAAATCATTTTTGTTTCGAGTGAGAAGGCAAGTGCCGGAGTGGCGGGGGTTCCGATCTTTGATGGAGGGAAGCTCTTCGGGGCTGCGAAGAGCTACGCGAGTGACTCCGAGGGGCAGCTTGCGGCGGCGATGAAGGCCGGGCATTTCTGCGGAGAGAAGGGGACGTCGGTTTCTGTCTATGCTCCGACAGGTTCTAAACTCGCAGGCCTGCTGCTGAAGGGCGTAGGGGAGCGATCGAAATTTGATGCCGAGATGTTCGGGGCGGAGGTGATGCAGGCTCTCCGGGTGAGCGGAGAGAAGACTCTGACTCTCCACTTGGATGGGCTCAAACTGTCACCGGATGAGGGCGCGAGAGCAGCCGTAGGGGCTCGATTGGCCGCGTATCACTTTTTTAAATATCGCACGAAGCTTCCCAAGCGGAGTGAGACGACGGTTACGACCTTGCGGGTCAGCGTGGATGATCCGAGGAAAGCACGGGCCGCGTATCAGGGATTTCATGGTCCCGTTTGTGACGGTCAGCTGATGGCCCGGGACCTGGTGAACGAGCCGGCAAATACCCTCTATCCAAAGTCCTATGCGGCGCGGATTAAGAAGTTTGAAAAGATCGGCTTGAAGGTCGAAATTTTGGGCGAGAAGAAGATGAAGGAACTGGGGATGGATGCCTTGGTTGGGGTGGGTCAGGGATCCCGGCGGGAGTCGCAGCTTGTGGTGATGCGATGGAACGGCGGAAAGAAGGCTGATCAGCCGGTGTGTTTGGTCGGGAAGGGCGTAACCTTCGATACCGGTGGGATTTCTCTCAAGCCCGGCGCGGGGATGTGGGATATGAAGGGCGATATGGGGGGCTCGGCTGCAGTAGTCGGGGCGATGCACGCGATCGCGACCCGGAAGGCCAAAGCGAATGTCGTGGGTATTGTGGGCTTGGCGGAAAACATGCCGGATGGGAATGCCCAGAATCCCGGTGACATCGTGACCTCGATGTCCGGTCAGACCATCGAAGTGCAGAACACCGATGCCGAGGGGCGTCTGGTCCTGGCGGATGCCCTGTGGTACGCCAAGGAGAATTTCAAACCGCAGGTGATGGTCGATCTTGCGACCTTGACGGGAGCCATCCTCGTCGCTCTCGGACACGAGCATGCCGGCTTGTTTTCGAACTCGGATAAAGTGGCGGATGCCTTTGCAACAGCATCTGCGGGTTCCACCGAAAAGACGTGGCGGATGCCTTTGGCGGCGGAGTATGACAGGCTCATCGATTCTCCGGTTGCGGACATGAAGAATATTGGCGGACGTGCGGCCGGATCGATTACGGCGGCTCAGTTCCTGCAGCGATTCGTGGGGGAGATCCCCTGGGTACACCTAGATATTGCCGGAATGGCGATGAAGAACACCCGACTGGACCCACGGGAGACGACCTTGGGTACCGGGTTTGGAGTGCGCTTGCTCAATCAGTGGATCGCGGAGAACTACGAATAGCACGCAAAGGCACACATTCTTCCGCTTTTCGGTTAGAGAACCCGCACGCGGTAAAAGCGCCGACCGTCGGGTCCTTTAATATCGCTTTCCGTAAAACTACCGGTGTTGCCGATGATCATCGGATTGTCTTCCACTTCGTCCCAGCTCACTAGATCGTCCGATGCCTCGATTGCGTAGGTCTGCCCGAAACGAGTTGGCCAGGTAATTGTCGCCGATTTTAACTCCTCGTCATAGACGATTGAAGTGATGACGAAGGGCGTATTCTGCGGTTGCGCGATGAGCATAAATAATCCGCCGGCATAGCCTCGGTAGTCGTCGGCTCCGGCGATCCCACCAGTCGCGCTGCCAATACCGTGGGCCGTGCGAAGTGCCAGGGTGCCGTCGGCTCCAGCGCGGACGTCCGTCCATCGGGCGACCAGTCCAGCGACGTTGTCTCCGGTGCTGAACTCGGCGCTGGTCTCACTGATCTTGTGCGCTCCGGCCGAGCAGGCATAGGTCGCCGATTCCGCGCCGTTGAGGGTCCAGTTAGTGATGCGGCTTGCATAATCCACGCCGCCGTTGCGATGCGCGGTGGCCGCTAAGGTATAAGAGACGTTGGGATCGAGATTACTAATTGTGAGATCCATCGACCAGTCGGGTGCGTCGTTGTAGGACATGTTTCCGGTGAGATTCAGTTTCCCCTTGAAAATTTCGGCAGCATCGGTTCCCTGCGTGTAATCGGCGGAATCCTGCGACCAGTTGATTGTATTCCCGGTGGAAAAATTCTCCTTGAAAGTCACCGTCACGCCCGTGTCGGCACCCGAATCAAAATCGATGAGATTCCCCGAATTCCCGTCGCCGAAGTAGGATCGCCCGAGCCCGAAACTCGTGGCATTCGCCGGAGTCGATTCGGGCGTGGTGTCGACGCAATCGTTGTAAGCCACCCACCCGTCGGCGAGAGCGAGCTGCGCGAATATTGGGAGAATCAGGATTCTGGAGAGGCGTTGGTGTAACATAAAAGGAGGAATAGCTCGGCCTTCGGACAAGCACCACTTGGAATTACCACACCGAGCAATTTACTTTTGGGCTTGAGCGCTTGGGGGATCGGCGGGGGCGCGTGGTTGGGATCCGTCGAAAGTGGAGTCGAAGCAATCCGTGACGGGCTCGATTTTGCTGAGAAGAATGGCGTGTTGATCCAGATCACTCTCTCAATCGGAAACACGTCGTAGCTCAATTCCTGACAGAACCGTCTCACCAGCCTCGGGACGAAGGTCGATTTGTAATTGGCCATCGTCTTCGACATCCACAGAGGAAATTTCCATGAGATATCCTTTCAGGACACCCCGGGCCTCCTTCAGCACATCCAGGCCGTCAGCGACCTTCTTTCCATTGACGGCGACCGTGAAAACGGAGGGACCGTCCTGCTCCTCGGGTTCACAAAAAACGAGACGCACCCGATAGCTTCCCGACTTGATCCCCCCAAGCGTCGCCGAACGGATACCCCGCACACCAGATCCGGCAACCCAAGGCCAGCCTTCTCCGCCTTCCAAGAAAAGCGAATGTCGATAAAAGGTTTCCAGATCCGCCAAGGGAGGATCGGTTACAAAATCGATCTCTGGAGAGGGCCCACCCATCCCCGGGTGGTCGAGCCACATCATGCCGTCCTCGGTCACCCGGTCACCCGGCGCTCCAAGATTGATCCCCAGCACTTGAATCTTCCCACGCGTCTGCTCAATCGGCACCGTTCCCCACGAAGCCCACTGCTCGAATTCGGGGGGCATACTCACGAGAGCCACCGCCATCGGCAAGGGGTAGCTACAGGTGCAGCCATCGTAAAAGTAAGGGAGGTTCAGCAGCCCGTTCGCCGGAATGATGCTGTTGGTACAGCCGGAACGTGGCCCGCTGATATTGATCGTGCCACTTTCGATTTGCTTGTCGTAGAAGGCCGGCGTTCCCGATCGCATGGTATAGTGCAGTCCGTAGTCCAAACCGCCGTCACACCCATAGCTCTTTGGGAAAATTCGCGGCTCGGATTCCAAGGTCATGGGGTTCGTCCGCTCACCCGCCTGCGGTGCTTTCGGTTTCCAGTCGTCCTTCTGTCCCGGAGGGCGGTATTGACTCGGTTGGACTGTCTCGAGATCAACCTTTGAATACGAAGATCGCAATCCGGGAGCTTCTTTCCCGGTCAGGATCCTTCCCGTGTAAACATCAGAAAAAACCGGTGGGAGTAGTCGGTAATCAACCTTTCCCCCGCGAGTCGTTTCATCAGTCCAATCCTTCGGCGTCGAAATCATCACGCCGTTGATGAATTTTGGTTGCGGCGAGCGCTTGAAATGGCTCAGAGAGTCATCGAACCACAGCACCCCCAACGGACCGCGCACTCTCTCGTCCCGGCTCTCAGCCCAGTCACCCTCGTAGTTGGCCGATCCGGTCAGCTCCCCCTCACGCGTGATGACGGTCCAACCGGATTCAGTTTCAGACCGCTTCGCACCCTCGAGTTCGATCTCCTCCGGAAGTTGCTTGCCTGATCGCGCCATCAACTTACCACCAAACGGCCGCAACGATTCATAAACCCGTCGCAACTCGGAGGGCTTAAGTGTGACCGACTCACTGAGCACGATCAATCCCGCGAAATACGGTGGCAGCTCGATAGCAGCGGGGTCGTCTCCGATGACTGCGAGCCGCTCATTCGTCGTGGCATTGATCCATCTCTCCTCCCGCAACGAGCGAACTCTCTCCGATCGCGAATCGACTGCGATCATGCGAAAGTCGGTCTCCGCTAAGAGCGATTCGATCAACTCTGAATCATCTCCGGCCCCTAACAGAAGCGCATATCCGTGCTTCTGATCCAGCTTGGCAAACACGCTTGGCTTCAGAGTTTTGGCACGCCTCACCTTTTCTGTCCCATGTTTGATGGATTCGGCGGACCCCTTCCCAAAACAGCTCAATCCCCCTGCCTCCGTGACAACGAATAGCTTCCCGTCAGCGACCACCATTGAGTGGATTGGATCCGTCACGCCAGGATATCCATCACTAAACTTCATCTCATACCCTGCCGCCGTGATCTTACCTCGGACTCCTTCGACTCCCTTGAAATGCGGTTTGTCCTCATGAACCCGATAGTTAACAGCATTGTCGAAGATCAGGCCACGCCGCTTCAGTTTCTGCTGTTCAAGCTCGGACGGTGTCGATGCGAACCAGCCACCTGGAAGTCGCCCCGGCGAGGGAAGTTCGAACGCCTTCAACTCACCTGTTTTTAAATCAAACTTAGCCGGGTAAGCCTGACTGCTCGGGACGATCAGATGCCCGCTCTCGTCGTCGATCAAAAGGTAACCCTGCGGCGCCAGCCCTCCGAACGCCTTGGCATTGTGTGGATGGATTCCGTAGCGGTAAGATGAGCGGTCATTCCGCCAGATCGTATCTCCCGTTGCCGCATCCAGACAGAAAACAAAAGTGCCCTCCAGCGGCCAGACGCCGGCGGCGAAATAGACCCGATCATCTTTTAGAACCGCCCCTCCCCTGATCGGCCACACCGAAATCAAGCGGCCATTTCCAAGTAATTTTCGCTCCGATGGCACTGCACGCTTCTTCCAGACTAGCGATCCGTCCGATGTGCTCACACAGTAGAGGCATCCGTCGTCGGAGCCGAAAATGATTCTCCCTTCCCCTCCGACCGGAGCGAACCTCACCGGACCGTTGGTGAAAAACTTCCAGAGCTGCCCGCCGGTTTCGGTGTCGAAGGCAGTCACGCTATCGTCCAGTGACGACCCCACAAAGAGCCGCTTCCCAAGCACGATCGGTTCGTAGCCAGCATCGAACTGCAGGCGGTTGTCGCGGTAGGCCGGCGTCAGACGCGGGAGCTCACGCGACCACCGCAAACTCAAATTTTCAGCAAGTGCCTCGGCCGAATCTGACGTGCGTCCCGTGTCGTGTCGCCACATCGGCCAGTCGGCACCAACGGTCACCCCGGAGAAAAACCAGGCCGCAGTCGCGCCCATCAAAAATGCCTTCATTGTCATAAATTTGATACCTTTGTTATCGTCGCTAGTTTTTCCTCAGAATTAAAATACTCCCAAGCCCCAGCGCCAACAGCACGCCACCACCAGCCGCTACCCACAGCCCAAGGAATGAAAATTCGGGGCCGGATTCGATGGCCGCCGCAGCCCCTTCTTGGGTGACACTCCCAGCGGCCAACGCTCCAATTCCAACCAGCGGAGGCAGGTATTTCTCTACGATAACTTCACTCCCCGCGACGGCCGTTTCCCAGTCTGCGGCGATCAGCAGATCGACTCCCGGGTTCTGGTTCTTAATTTCACACGAACAGGCTCCGCAAAAGTAGGAGGTATGCTCGAACACGTTTTCAAGATTAATTCCACGACCGATGAGCGGCTCCAGGGCACGCCCACGACCGAAGACCGGGAAAACCATTGGTTCGTCTGTGAACTCCCCTAGATCGTCCTCCATGTGCAACAACATTTCCCGGAAAATCGCCTCCGCCGGATCGTCCCGCGAAATTTGGATGAGAGAGAAATCAATCTTCAGCGGGATTTTGGAACGGAGAATATCGTCCTGATCGCGGTTATCCGCCTGCGAAACCTCCTGTGCCTCTTCGACGGTCAGCACGCCATCGGGAATTTTCAATTCGCTCTTGGCTTTGAGAAAGGCTTTCTCGATTTCTGATGCCGCTTTATCGTCCTTCCCTTTGTCTCCGGACTCAACTAGCACCCAAGTCGCGGACTCTCCGTTGAGAAGTCGGGTCACGATCTTGCGCCGCGCGGGAGAATCGACTAGCGCCCTCGCGTTCTTCATGATCAAGGCTCCAGACCAGATCGCGGGAACATCAGGTCCAGGCAATTTAGATGGGTAGATAAGCCGCAATGTCGCTCCAACGTCCTCGCCAACATTCTCGGGATCGATCCGAATATTTAGATTTGCGGTCGCCGAACCCGTGCTTCCTTTCGACTGCAAAAACGCGGTGACCTCCTCCTCGGCGGCAGACAGCTTCCCTCCCGTTCCGGGGACGATGATAATGGTATAAGAGTCCGCTTCCCAACGTTCCAATGCGAAGCGGAAAACTGGCACCTGACAAGCAAGCCCGGCAGCAAAAATTACCACGAAAATGAAACTAATTAAGCCCGGAGGGTGGAATCTCATTCGCTCTATCAATTTCATTAAGGGCTAACTCTTGCATCTTGTGAACTGCTTTAAAAGCTCCCATTAGGCTGCTCTCCGTATCTTTTGGCCGTCGGAGAATCAATCACGACCGCGTCCATCGTCACTGGTAGGTAGATTGAGCGCTTGAGGGCCTTGTTGAAGGGGCTGGAGAGGGGAGAAAGGGGGGCGGCTGGGATTTTAGGGTCTCTAGTTCGATGGGTAATGAATCAGAGTTGAATGATGATGAGGCTGGTTTACAAGGATTTGCCTTGGGGTGGAGGAGGATTGGGATTAGTGAAATGGGGTCATGCGTGAAGAAGGAACCGTAATATCTGGAGAAAGAGCTGTGCTCACTGTTCAGGACTTTTCCAAATCCTTTGGGGAGGTCGTAGCTTTGGATCAGATTTCATTGTCGATCGAGGCTGGAGAAATTGTGGTTCTTTGCGGTCCCAGTGGAGCCGGTAAGTCGACTTTGCTTTATATGGTTGCGGGTCTTCTTCCTCCAGATAGCGGGACCGTTACCCTTGCCGGGATACATCCTTACGAGCTTTCAGGGAGTGAGCGAACACTTCTCCGAGGCCGGGAAATTGGCATGGTTTTTCAGGATGCCCGGCTTCTTTCGTATTTGGATATCGAAGCCAATATCCTCGCGGGAGGTGGCAGTTCGGATCGGGCTGGCGAGTTGATCGAGGAATTGGGTCTTGCTGATCGTCGAAATCATGTTCCCAAGAAACTCAGTGCGGGTGAACAGCAGCGGGTTGGTCTTGCCCGGGCCTTGGTTGCAAACCCCAAGCTTTTGCTGGCTGATGAACCAACTGGGAATCTCGATCAGGGAAGCACGGATTTGGTGCTGGCGGGATTGAAGAAATATGTCAGTGGTGGTGGCGCTGCTCTGGTGGTGACTCACGATCCGCAAGTCATAAAAATGGCCGATCGGGTGCTCACTCTTGAAAAGGGAATTCTGCAGGGATGAATTACGAAGATTACTACACTTGGCAGGAGGACGTCCCGGGATTTGGAGAGGCGGCCCAGGAAAAACTTCGTCAGTGCACCGCAATGGTTTCGCGGGTTGGTGGTTTGGGCGGGCCGCTGGCGCTCTCTCTTGCGGCAGCGGGAGTGGGACGAATTATTTTGGCTCATGGAGGGGAATTGCGGCCTGATGATTTGAATCGGCAGATTCTCATGACCCATGCGGGGCTTGGTGAGTTGCGTCATGTTCAGGCGGCGGAAACTTTACGAAGATTTAATCCGGACCTCGAAATCGAGTCAGTGGGTGAGAATATCTCGGAGGAGAATGTCGCGGGTCTCGTGGGAAAGGCTGATCTTGTCTTTTCGTGTGCCCCTTTGTTTGAGGAACGCCTCTTGATGAATCGTGAGGCGATGCGGCAGAGGAGATTCTTTGTGGACGGAGCAATGTGTTCGATGGAAGGGCATGTCTTGGCGGTGAGGCCTGGCGAATCAGCCTGTCTGGCCTGCCTCATTAAAGAACCGCCGGCATACTGGAAGCGCCGTTTTCCGGTGATCGGCGCGGTATCTGCCATGGTGGCGCAGATCGCGGTATTGGAGGGGATCAAGTTAGTGACGAATTTTGCCAAACCTGCTCTGGATCATTTGATTCATGTCGATACTATCGCAATGCGACTAAAAAGGGTGAAGCTCTTGCGCGATCCCGATTGTCCGCACTGTGGTGACCTTGTTTCATGAAACGTCCGATCCTGATTTTATTCTTTTTGCTGGCCCTGTTGGGGTCGGCATTATGGTGGTTGGCTAATGACCGTAACGAGATCGAGCGTGGAAAGGGCAGTTTGCTGGTTCATTGTGCGGCTGGATTACGGAGGCCGATGAGTGAAATCGCGCGACAATATGAGGAGGAGTTTGGCATTAAAATTATTCTTCAATTTGGTGGCTCCGGTGCATTGGAAAGTCAATTGATGGTTGCCGGGGGAGATCTTTATCTTCCAGCGGATCAAGGTTATGTAGATTCGGTTCGTAGCAAGGGATTGATTAAGGAATCCATGCCGGTGGCGCAACTTTCGGCTGGAATTGTGGTGCCAAAGGGGAACCCTAAAGGCATTGCTTCGTTGAAGGATCTCGTGCGCGAGGGGGTGAAGATTTCCCTGGGAGAGAAATCCGCCTCGGTAGGCAAGTTCACCTGGGGCGTTCTTGCGAAGGAGGGCTTGTTGAGTGAAGTTGAACCAAATGTCGTCGTGACGAAGCCCACCGTAAATATGATCGTGGAAGATGTCGCGACGGGGGCCGTGGATGCGGCGATTGCGTGGGATGCGGTGGCGAAGAATTTCCCTGAGGTGGAGTGGATTCCCGTGCCTGAGTTTACAAAGCGTTCTAAGTTGGCGGGGATTGGCGTGTTGACCTCGAGCAAAGATGCATCCCGGGCCTTGCATTTTGCCCGCTATGTCACGTCGCGTGAGCGGGGGAGAAAAGTTTTCGTGGAAATGGGCTTTGAGGTTCCTGATGTAGGTGATGCCTGGCTTGATATTCCGGAGGTGACCTTGTTTTCGGGTTCGATGCTTCGTCCTGCCATTCAGGAGCGAATTCGGGGATTTGAAAAGCGGGAAGGATGCCGTGTGAATACCGTCTTCGAGGGATGCGGGACCTTGATCGGAATGATGAAAGCCGGAAGTCAGCCTGCAGGGTATTTTTCCTGTGATGTTAAATTTTTGGATATGGTTGATGACCGGTTTTTTCCGGGCACGGTGATGACGGGGAATGAGATTATTCTACTGGTGGCAAAGGGGAATCCCAAGAGTCTATCCACGCTTGCGGATCTTTCGGGGGCGGGCGTAAAGCTTGGGGTGTGTGATGAGCAAAAAAGCGCTTTGGGTCAATTGACTCACGAAATGCTCACGAGACGGAAGGTGGAGTTTGAAAATATTGCGGTGAAAGTAGCAAAGGGAGATGATTTGGTATCGGCGATGCAGGCCCGTTCCCTGGATGCTGCCCTGGTGTATCGGAGCAATGCGCTCGCGAGTCCGGTGACTTTAAAGGAATGCGAGATCGTGGATCTCAATGACGAGTTGGCCTTTGCCGAGCAACCGTATGCGGTGGCCCGTGAAACCGCTCATCCTGAATTGATGAAACGGCTGGGAGAATCGCTCAGTAGTGATGACGCGAGAAGTGACTTCGAGAAGCTGGGCTTTACCTGGAAGCTGGAGGAAGAAGAATAAGCATAGTGATGGAATTTGGTGAAAATCAACGGCCTTGGCGGGTCAAACCGGAGCTTCCATTCCTGCTCTTTTTAATCGTGGTCCTGATTGGCTATGTTGGGATGTTGGTCTTGATGGTTGGGGCGAATGTTCTCACTGTTTCGTGGGAGGATATTGGGAACGTTCTGCGAGATGCCGATATTCAGAGGTCGATCAAACTGACGATTGTCACCTGCACGTCTACCGCGATTCTTTCGGTTTTGGTCGCGGTGCCGCTGGCTTATCTCTTGTCTCGTTACCAATTTCGTGGGCGTGCATTTATTGATACCATTCTTGATATTCCGATTCTACTTCCTCCGCTGATTGTTGGGCTGAGTCTCTTGATTTTATTCAATCGGGTTTCGCCATCCACATGTTGTTGGATGATGGCCGGAGGGCTTTGCTTCGCTGCTTGTGTCGGTTTTGTCTGGAAAAATAAGGGGAGTGATTGCTCAATGATTCCCAGGGCATTGCTTTTTATTGGTGGAGTATTTGCGGTAGGGGCATTGCTTATGCGGGGTTCTGGTTCTGTGGAGGAGGTGACCAGCGGATTAGGATTGCCGATGACCTTTCACCCCCTGGGGATTGTCTTAGCCCAGTTTCCCGTGGCGGCCGCTTTTGCGGTGCGGACAATGAGGACGACATTTGATCAAATCAGTCCGCGATATGAGGAGGTTGCGATGACCCTCGGGTGTCACCGGGGCCAGGCTTTTACGCGTGTGGTTTTGCCTTTGGCGGGAAAAGGAGTGGTGGCTGCGGGAACGATGGCGTGGGCACGATCATTGGGAGAGTTTGGACCGGTGTTGATTTTTGCGGGAGCGACCCGGGGGAGAACCGAGGTGTTGGCAACTTCGGTGTTTTTGGAAATCAATATTGGAAACTTACCGGGAGCTGCTGCGATTTCATTGCTGATGATATTACTCGCCGTCGTAATTTTGATGTTGGTGCGGTTTTTTGTCGGGAGAGGAGGGGCGATTTGATGTTGGAGGTCAAAGGTCTCACCGTGGGAGTGGGTGAATTTCTACTGAGCGATTTTTCGTTGTCGATCGATGACGGTGAATGTGTGGCCCTGATGGGACCAAGCGGGTGTGGAAAGACGACCTTGATGGAGGCAGTTTGCGGGCTGCGAAGCGGAGGGGTCTTGAGTGGAACAATTCTCCTGGGCGGAGTGGATATCACAGACTTGCCCCCGGGCGCTCGAATGATCGGGTTAGTGCCTCAGGATGTGGCCCTTTTTCCAACTCTCACGGTAAGGGAACAATTGGAGTTTGGTCCGAAGCTACATCGTTGGGATCGTGACGAGATGAGAGATCGAGTGGAAGGGCTCGCGTCAGAGTTAGGATTGACCGGATTGATGGATCGATTACCGAAAGGGCTATCCGGGGGCGAGGCGAGAAGGGTGGCATTGGGGCGCGCACTTGCGCTGAGACCGCGTTTGCTCTGCCTGGATGAAGCTCTGACAGGCTTGGATGAAGCCCGGCACGATGAAGTACTCCAGGTCATCCGTGAAATGATCGACAGGGAAGGGGTGACCGCCTTGCACGTGACTCACTCAAGAAAAGAAGCGGATGCGATTGCGGATCGAGTCGTGGTAATGGAGTAAGCACGATGATTTTTAATCATGACGCAGGATGGTGACGGGATCTTTGGTCAGTGCGTAGATTGTGGAAAGCCAGGCTGTGGCGGCGCAGGCGAGGGGGGTAAGGAGCCACGTGGTGCCGGGAAATGGAAATGAGGTCGCAATAGAGATGACGAAGGCGAGAGTGGTTCCAAGAAGCCCGATGAGCGCAGCCCGGCCGAGGAGAAGAGTGGCGATTTTTAGGTGACTAACGCCGATCGCGCGGAGGGTGCCGATTTCAGGGAGGCGTTCGCGGACGTTGGCGAAGGCGAGGTAGGCGAGGGCGAGGAAGGCACCCGCGGCGATGAGAGGACTGAGAACGGAGGAGAAGCGGGCGCGCTCGTTTCGTGCCGCGTTCCGGTTTTCGAGGATGGCTTGTTTGGCGTCGCGCGCTCGATCACCGACCTTGTTCCGGGCTTCGGCGCGGACCATGGCAGAGGAGCCTAGCTCGATGATTTGGACGTCCGGCAGAATGGTGGAGATTTCACTGCGGATTTCACCAAGTCGGTCGATGCTGGCGCAGTTGCAGCCGAGGGCGAGGATGGCGTTGATTTGGTCCTTTAAGCCAAATATTTCCTGTGCTTCATCGAGGTGAATCCATGCGGAGCCATCGTCGAGGAAATTGCGGGGTGGGTGAGTTTGAGCGACGAGGTAGTTTTTTTCGTTTAGGGTAATGGTGTCACCTTTTTTAATGCCAAGGGAGTTGTGAAGATCGTGTCCGAGATTGATGGAGCCCGGGGCGAGGGGGCTCATGATGGGTTTCTTTTTTGAGCGATGGGCGATGGGGACCTGGCCTTCGATGCCGATGAGGAGAATGGAGCGTTTTTGCTCCTTCCAGTGGATACGGCGGGAGAGTTGGGGCAGCAGATGGTTGACGGTGACAATTTTACTCTCTGCGAGTTTGTTGACTGAATCCTGGGGCATTGTTTGTTCCGAATACCCTCGTTCTTTGATTTGCCAGAGCTCTTCTCCTTTGGGAAAGAGGAAGACGTTAAACCCAAGCCCTTTCATGGTTTTACGAATGTCGTCTTCGAGTTTCTTTAGTTCGAAATTAGTTTTCTCTTCGAGCTCGACGAGCTGGGCCTCGGTATTGCGATCAAAGCTGGCGAGGCTGTCTGTGGAGGTGAGCCAGACGACGATTGCGGCTGCCACGGCTAGTGTGCCGAGGATGAAGTTGTATTTTCGGTGTTTGATTTCGGCGAGAAACATGGTGCTTAGCTTTTCTTTAGAATGACAATCGTTCCGATGACGAGACCGAGGCCGAGAATGGTGCCCATGACGAGGGTTGGGGTGAACTCGATAATGAAAGAATTAGGGGCAACGGAGTCATTGGATTCAGCGACGATTTCGGTGTTCAACGTGGGAAGAATGACGGGCAGTTCCTTGTCGATGACGACGAGTCCGTTTTGGAGATTTTTCCGCCAGTTGGCGAGGAGGAGAAGATCGTAGCCAGGGTTGCCGCTTTTGACCTGGCAGGAGCAGGCCCCGCAGAGGTATTCGCAGGCGTTGATGATGTCTTCGGGAGTGATGGAGCTGCCGAGAAGCGGGCCAGGGGTGCGGCCACGGCCGAAGATAGGGACGACAAGGGGTTCTTCGGGTGGTGAGTAGCGGTTGGCGGTGAGAATACGTAGGAATGATTGTTCCTTAATGTTTGAGCGAAGGACACGTTCGATCTTGAAAGAAATTCTGAGGGGGATGGTCGAGCGGAGGACGTCGTCGAGGCTGATGTTATCGCCTACTTTTCCGACTTGATCGGCTTGGATGACGCCATCGGGAATGCTGATTTTTTCCTGTGCTATTTTGAGAGTTTCCTGGAGCTGCTGGTAGGTGGCCTCGTTGGCTTCCTGATCAGTTCCCTCGACCAGCACCCAGACAGTTGAATGACCACTTAGAAGGTCGGTTTTAATGCGTTGGCGGAGCGGTGAATCGGTGATGCTTTGAAGGGCTGAACTGGTTCCTTGAAAAACAAGGGGCTCCGGATTTTTCCAGCTGTCAGGGGGATGAAGGAGGAAGGACGGATACTCGGAGATCTTTTCGAGTCCGACGATGGAAAGTTGTTGAACAGGGGTAAGCGTATCGAGATCGAGGGTTTCGAACTCGAGGTTGAGATATTCGGGGATCGTTTGGAGGTCTGATGGTGGATCGCCCCTGGTGATCAGTTGGAGACGAAAGGTGTCGGCTTCCCAGCGCTCGAGAGCGTATCGAAAGACCGGGACCTGGCAGGCAATCGCTTGGGTCGCGATGCAAAGAAGGAGGAATCGTCGTTTCACGGCTTGGGAGCAAAGGTGTGGATGTGTCCAAGGTCGGTGGAGACGATGAGCCGTCCTTCGGCCGGCGTAAGTCCGTATGCTTTGCCTTTTACCGGAGCCTTCCAAAGTTGCTTTCCTGTGGAGGCCTCGAAAATAATGACTTCGTTATTCAGGCCGGCAATGAGCTGATTCCCGGCGATGATGAGTTCGACCGGAGTCGGGTGAACGATTTCCCAAAGAAGACACTTGCCGAGGTCTGCGCGTGATTGGCTGATGGAATTTTTGAGTTTTTCGATCTCGGGTTTTTGTTCCTCGATCTTTGGATCGAGTTTTTTCAGTGCTGCCTCTTCAAGGGCAATGGTCGTTTCGAGTTTTCCTTTGCGGGCAAGATCGAGGCACTGGAGTTTGTCGTTGGAGTGCAGAAAGGCTTTTCCTTTTGTGACCACAACACGGTTGGTGTTGTTGAAGGTAGTGAGTCGTTTCCCTGATGTGGTATCAGCGATGCGGATTTGTTCATCACGTTCTTTTTGAGTAGGTGGCCCGGCAATAAGTTGGTTGTCCTCGGTGAGAAGGCAGAAGACGCCGCCTGCTTGTCCAATCTGGCCGGTGAGCTTACCGTTTTCCTGGTCGAGTGCGATCGGTGCGGCACGTCCTTGTGGGATGTAGAGACGGGATCCTCCAGCCAGGATTGCACCTTGCAACGTGACTTCCTGATGTTCGGTGACGTAAGCTACTTCGGCGGAGTTTGAGTCGATGCACCAGAGATAGGATGTCTTCCATGGGACGAGAGATGCCGCGAACCACGCCCGCCCGTTTTCGACGGTGACGCCGGTGCGCACGGGCCAAGGGGAAATGAGTTTTCCGTTGCTAGGAATGAGTCGGTCGCTGGGAGCGGCACGCTTTTTCCAAAGAGGCTTCCCCGTATGGGCGTCGGCGCAGTAAACGAATCCATCGTCGGATCCAAACCAAGCTTTATCACCCTCGATGGTGGGTGGAAAGCGGACGGAGGAATTGGTGAAGTGAAGCCATTTTTCTTCTCCTGTTTTGGCGTCCAGACAGTGGGCGGCATTGTCCGCGGAGGAGCCGAAGTAGATGAGTCCGTGATTGGCAGTGGTGAAGTGGCAGGGATCGAAGTTGCGCATTGATTGCAGGCCTTCGTTTGAGGAATAGGCATCCCACTTTGCGGGACCGGTCCATGCTTGTTGGGGCGCGCCGCCATCGTGAGTCCACGCTTCGTCGAGAGGGAGAGCGAGGGTGTCGGGAGAGACACCGCTTCGGCGATTGTCATGCCGGTAGGTTGGCCAGGGGCTGGCGGAGGCCGCTGTGCAAAGGACGAGGAGAATGAGAGTCGAGTGCATCACAATATTTATTTTTTAGATTCTTCTGACTTCTTTTGGACTGGGATGCCGGAGTCGTTTCTCGGAATAAAGGCGAGAGAGGTTTCCATCCATCCACCGCAGGAGCATCCGCCACCGCCTTCCGGAACGAGGAACAGGCCCTGGGAAGGGAGGAAGCTGAGCCAACATGATGGGCGGAGACGTGGCCAGTGCGTGGGCTTTTTTTCGTCATGAGACCAGAAAGTGAGACAGCGATCGATCCCTCTCAAGAGGAGGCCGTAGCTGGTTCCTACGACAGCGGAACAGCCCTCCCGTGGACCAAACTTGTGATCTAGGGGTTTGCCATCGGGGAGGGAGATTCCAGTGGGGTCGGTGTAGACTTTGTCTTCATAGACAACCGGGTGAGAGATGTGGGCCCCGTGGTGATTGGCTCTCCAAGCGGTTTGGGATTGGAAATTCAAACCTCCGTTAGCGAGGTCGAAATAGTGATAGCTGAAGATTCCTTTTCCGGTCGGTTTTCCTTGTTCGGTCGTGTCGCCCTCGGAAAGAGTGACAAGAAACCCTTCGCTCGTCATAGCGCCATAGGAAACCTGGATGAAGCCTCTTTCTTCCGTCTTCAGAAGGGTCTTTGGGAATGGTTTTTCCCAGATGATTTTTCCGGTGTTCGCATTGAGGCAGACGGTGTAAATGTCCTTCCAGAGATCTTTGGTGGCTTCGCGTCCGGAGGTGTCATTTTTCAAATCCGGGTTGCGGCATTCGAGAAAGCAGAGCTTTCCATCGGAAAGAGAAATAGTGGGATTGATGATGAGTCCACGACCATAAGACCAGCGGCCTTTCCAATCGGATTTAGAGTAGCCAGCAATGTTATCGCTGAGGACGTTGGCGGTGTCTGAGTCGCGGCCGACTTTGTCATACCATGCATCGCCGAAGTATTTTTTAAACTCGGCACCCAGACGAACGGAGGAGCCGATGACGGCATCGCCTTCCTGGGCGATGTATCCCCATTCGTGACTGTCGCGATGATCGTCATTGAGTTTCAAGGTCGTGATACGCTTTCCCGTGGACCCGTCGAGCACCCAGAGGAGGTCTTTGATCGCGACGTAAAGATAGTTTTCATCGGCGCACCAGTTGGCGCAGTCGTGAGGAATATTGACGCGACGGAGATCAGGGATTTCCATGCCCCAAAGAATTTGGCCATTGAAGGCATCGAGTGTCATGATTCGGTTGAGCCCTTGGTGGAAGAGTCGACCATTGGAGGCGAGGGGAGCTGACATTCGAGGTTGTCGATCGATGCCAAAGTTGGCTCCGGGCCGGCCGATCCATTGAAGCTCGAGATCTCCGGAAGCCTGGCTGCCTCCAAGCCGCTCACCGGTGTACGCGGTGTTGGAAGGAGGGCCGTATTGATGGGTCCATTCTCCCGAACCGGGGATGGGGTCGCGTGATGTCACGGTGCCGTCGGGGAGTGCGGTGCGTCCGCCGTTGGGCCGGGTGAGACGTGCTAGTTCGGAGGCTGGGCAAGGGAGGGTGGTGCGTTCTGTGCAGACGAGATTGCCAACGCATGAGGTGAGGGGGATTTTCTTAAGGTCAGGAAGATGAATAAGAGTGATACGGGTTCCGTGGAGTCCTTCGGTGTAGAGTTCTTTTCGGAGTTTGTTCACGCGATCGAGGTCGTCGTCAAAGGCGGTGACGTTGAGGAGACTCTGTGCGGCGAGGGCTTTGGTTAGGGCTCCGTCCGACAGACCGACAACGACGGCGAAGCCAGGTTGAACAGGGAGGTCGGCAAGGTAGGAGGTGGCGGCAGGGTGATTTTTATCGGCAACGAGATTGTTGGGCATGTAGTTCATCCCGGTGTCGAATTCGTAAATGGGGCTGAATTTGGGCCCGTCGTCGGTCTCAGAACTGATGCGATAGGAATAGCGGGTGTGTGGCTGAAGATTCTCGAGAATGAGTTCGTGACGCAGGTTTTCCGAAGTGGATTCGATGACGGCACCGAGTTTGCGAGTTGGGCCGTATGCGACAATGGCTTTGCCCGGGTGGCTCGCTTCCCAATTGAGGAGAGCTTTGCCCGGGGAGAGGAAGCGGACCGCAGGTCGGACGGAGAAGGAAACACCTGCGGATTTTTTGGCGATGTCAGCGAGCTCCTTTTGAGTGGGGAGGGAGTCGAGGATGCGAATCGAAGAAATTCGTCCGTTGATGGGATAGAATTCATCCTTGTCCTTATAAGCTCCAATGACGAAAGGGGTAGGGATATCCGGAAATACGACCGGTCCGGAGGCTGTTCGGGAGGAAGCGAGGACTCCATTGACATAGAGTCGAATCTTTTTGCCATCGTAAGTGCCGAGGAGGTGTGCCCAGTGGCCTGGTTCGAAGGATTGGGGGGCAGCGGCTTCGAGCAGGAGGCCTCCGGTTGAAAGCCGGAAAGAGAAATGATCTCCATTGAATCCGAGAATCCAGCCTCTCTCGTATTGACCATTGTCTTGGCTGTAGCTAACAATTCCACCCCATCGTTGCGGTTGGTCGATACGGACGCGAGCTTCGACGGCGAAGTTATTTAAGGGGAGTTTCTTGGCAGAGTCCTCGGGTAGAATAAGGTGCTGTTTGTTGGAAAAAATGAGGTTGCCGTTGGTATCGAATTCGGGCGTTTCGCTGGCTTTGAGAGTTTGATTCTCAATCTGGGATTTATTGGGACTCCACTCGGAAATGATGTCGGAGCAGGCAGTAGAAATACTAAAGAGAGCGATATAAAGAGGTTTCATGCAGCGACTATGGAAATGAGTGGCGGAGACTAGGCGTGTTCGACTGATTTGGAAACGAGCAAAAATAAGGTCTTCTTCCATCGAAAAAAAATGGTCTTCGATTCCTGCTAGGAAATTGCTTTTGGGGTTGATCGCTTGAGGGCGTCGTTGAAGGGAGCGGAGAGGGGGAGAAAGGGGGTGAAGATGTTTCTTCCCCTACTCGGATTCCTGGCCGTTCGGTTCCACGGGAGACGGGTCTGCTCCTCCCCCAAACATTTCATTGAGTTCGCGACGTTGCTCGGACGAGATACTCGCGGTGTCGAGGGCGGCGCGCGCCAAGGCCGGGTCGGTGGAGTTCCACCGGTGAAGGACTTCCCGCATCAGACCGGTACTGTGCCCCTCGTCGCTAAGACTGTTTGCCCATTCGAAGGCAGTGGCGGGGTCACTCTGGACAGTGGAATGAACCACGCGCTCGGACGCTGCGTCTCGAACATTGCCCTTGGGAAGCTCTAGGATCCATTCGCCGGCTGCCATGCTATCGATCCGCAGCCAATGTTCGGTGACGTTTCCGACTGCGGCGCGCCGCACCTCCCCCGATTCCGGTAGTCCCATCGCCCAGTTGGCGGCCTCCTGCGGATTGTTCGATGACCAGGCCGAGGCAATTTCCTCGGCCATGCGCCGGTATTCGTGGGCTGTCTGCGACTTCAGTGGGAGGGCCGTGGTAAGTTTTTCGTACATCGTGGCGGCCCGCCCCGGATCGTATTCCGCTACCTCACGCAGGATCGATTCGGTGGCGCGCTGACGATCTGCACTTCGTAATTCTTGGGCCCACTCCATCGCTGCAGCGGTGTCCTGGTTGGCCCAGCGCCGGGCCGCCACCTCCAGGACCCGGTTCCGTTCAAAATTGTTTTCGATCGATGAGGCAAAGTTTGCTGCCGCGGCGGGATCAGAGTCGGACCAGGAACTGACTACTCCGCCGATCGCCCGCTCGCGTTTGGCCGGATCGGTCTGCGCCGCCCCCCACTCCATCGCCGCATTCAGATCGCGTTCCGCCCACTGGTGAGCCATGGCGTGCACGAGGTGCAGGCTCTGCTTAGAGATTGGCAGTTGACCGACGTATTGGGCGGCGCCGGCGGGGTCTTCTTCCGACCAAGCATGCAGGGCGCTATCCAAGGCTCGCCGGCGGTCAATTCCTTCCAAACTATTGGCCCACTCGGCGGCAGCCACGCCATCCCGCCTTCCCCAGAGGTGGGCGAGATGTTCAAGGGTGCGTCGACGCTCCCGGCCAGCCGGAGCCAGCTCCAAAAGATGTTTCGCGATCCCAGCATCCATGCGACCACCCCGCTCCAGTAACTCTAGGGTCTGCCTTAGCGAACCTGGAGAGCCATCATTTCCCTCGTTACGTGATTCCTCAGCCCCTTGCTCCGAGTCGCTGCGGCCGGACTGGGAGGCCATCGGGCGATTCCTCGACGAATCGACGGTTCGCGGACGAGTCGCTCCGTCCTTGGCCGGGACACTCTCCACGCCGGGTGAAAAGATGATGTGATTCACCGACATTCCGACCGCAAAAAAAGCAGCCGCGACGAGAAGAAGACTGGTGTTTATTTTCATTAGATGGTCGCGAGTATACTTCACTATAGCTTTCGATGGAATCTTCATCTTTTAATCACCGTGAGTAGGCGGCGGATCATGCCGGAGAAGGGGAGAACTTGCGACCATTTGAAGGGCTTGAGGTCGAAGCTCTCGCGGAGTTCCGGCGAGATCGAGGTGACGTTCGGGTCCTTTGTCTTTTGCTGGGCCCGATGGCGGCGAGCAGGATAAGAGCTTTCCTTTGGAAATATCGAAAGAGAGGGATTTGTGATGGGGTATTTTGTGTCACGATTATGAATCGTCGAAGTCTCTTGAAAAAATCCGCGCTCTTTGGAGCTCCATTCGTTTTGCCTTCAAATGTCTGGGGTGCAGAGGCAAACGGAAAGGTGAATGTGGGCTTCATTGGAATGGGGAAGCGTGCCCAGGGGCTGATTCGAGAGTTTCTCAGACAACCGGAGGTGAAGATCGTGGCGGTTTGTGACGTCGATACCAATCGCCGTGAAGACGCCAAAAAGAAAGTCGATACCCACTATAAGAACAACGATTGTGCGGCCCATACTGACTTCCGGAAAATCACCACTGATCCGGCCATTGATGTGGTGGTTGTTGTGACTCCGGACCATTGGCATACAATCCAAATTCTCTCGGCGATCGAGAATGGGAAGGATGTCTATGCGGAGAAGCCTCTTACTCACAACATTCGTGAATCAGTGCTTCTGATGGAGGCGGTTCAGAAGAGCGGTCGGATTGTGCAGACGGGATCCCAACAACGATCGTCTCGTGAATTTCGGGCGGCTTGCGAACTGGCTCGCAATGGCGTGATTGGAAAGATCGATCATGGCTTTGTGAACTTCGGAGGTCCGGGGAAACCGTGCGATCTCCCTGAAGAAAAAGGGGAGGCGGGACTTGACTGGGACTTTTGGTTGGGGCCGGCTCCGGAGCGCGCTTACAATTCAATTCTGGCCCCGAGGGGTGTTCATTCACATTACCCGATGTGGCGGATGTATACCGAGTATGGCGGAGGATTGATTGCGGATTGGGGCGCTCATCATCTCGATATCGTCCAGTGGGCTCTTGGGAAGGACGAGTCAGGACCAACCGCGGTCAAGCCTCCTGGGAAGCAGGATGATGAAAAAGGGGCGGCGGTTGTCTGCGACGATATAATCATCACCCATGGACAGGGGATTGGGGTTCATCTTGTTTGAGCTGACGGTGAGATCCAGGTCACGCGAGGTCAGTTTGCTTTAAAAGTGGACGGTAAGGATGTGTCCTCTTTCCTCAAAAAGGGAGGGGAACTGGGAGTCGAAATCGACAAAGCTGAAAAGGGTTACTTGAAGGATTCCAAGGTGAAGCTCTATCGCTCACCGGGTCATGTGAGAGACTTTCTCGACTGCATCAAGTCACGCAAGCAGCCTATTACGAGCGCTATCATCGGGTCCCGATCCATCAATGTCGCCCATCTCATGAATCTGGCCTACCAACATCACACGGATATTACGTGGGATCCCATCAAGAACACTTTTGCGAAGGGCTCAAAACATCCACTTGAGTGGCTTGGCCGTTCCTACCGTGACAAGTGGAAGATTTAATTAAAGTCCGATGTGCGATGCCTGCTGATGTTGGGGCGGTTTCGGATGCTCTTCTGGAAACTGTTGTCTGGCTGGAAGGAAGGGGGTGGCTTCTGACTACGGAGTCTCGGTCGTTCTCAGCCCCTCCCGAATCAACGCTGGCCGATTTGTCGTGATCGAGTGCATGCCCAATTTGGCCAGCTCCTCCGCCCGCTTGGGATTGTCCACTGTCCAGCAGTGCGTCTCGTAGCCTGCCGCCCGCACGCGGTTGAGAAATACTGACGTGAGCGAGCTGTGGTCACCGCAACTTAAACCATCCGCTCTTACCGAGTTCAGAGATTTCATCACCTCTGCTTCGGTTGGCTTAATCTCGCCCGTCTTCTTTTCCCGCTTGAAGGAGCACAACCAGCAGGCCTTTAGCATCGGCATGGCAATCTTCGCATTCAGGATCACCGCCTTTTGAAAACTGATGATCACGATCTGCTCCGGCTCCAATTCGCTCTCCTCGATCGCAGTCTTCAAAAAGGGAATGATTTTGGCTCCACATTTCACTTCGATGTAGATTTTTTTTCCGTCTGGCACTGTCGCCATCACCTCTGCCAAGGTCGGCATCCGTTCGCCCTTCCATTTTTCATTTTTCCACGAACCGACATCCAGGGCGCGCAATTCTTCCAAAGTCGACTTCGCCACGTCGAGGTTCAGCTTCTCCTTATTTAATCGTTGGGTGGTCCGGTCGTGCGTGCAGACAATTTTTTGATCCTTAGTTAGAAAAAAGTCACCCTCGATCGCATCGGCGCCCTCCTTCCATGCCAGCTTGAAGGCCGCCAGGGTGTTTTCTGGGGCAGCATGCGAGGCACCACGGTGGGCGACCACCAGCGGAGCGTGCTCTCCTGCAGCCAGCGACTGCGACAAACAGGAAAGTGGAACAAGAAAGGCACTCAGTAGGATACTGGACATCATCCATCGAAACTCAGTGGCAGAGCAGCTGGCGTCAATTCAGAACGCTTGAATCTCTAGAATTATCAAACCCTTGCAGGAAATCACAAAAGATCGGCATGCCGGGACGGCATGATAAGATTCTTGAAGTCAATGTCTGAGGAGATGGCTGATTTTAAGAGGCCCGCCAGCGCTCGCACCCGATTGATCGAGCTCATTAAGTCCCCCTGAGTGGAACTAACGCCTTTATTACTGAGGGCGAACTGCCCATGATATTTGAAACTCAAAAGAAAGAGCAAATGAACCTCACAAGAAAATTCACCCTGATTGCTGCTGCGACCTTCCCCACACTCGCAAGTTGCGAAGTTAAAATGCCCGCTGTTTTCAACAGCCACATGGTTCTCCAGAGAGACTCTCCCCTCAAGGTCTGGGGTTCTGCCGATCCCGGAGAAAAGGTCGTGGTTTCTATCGGAGGATCGACCTCCAAAACGACTGCCGACGGCGAGGGTCAATGGGCCGTCGAAATCCCCGCGATGAAGGATGACGGAGGAAAACCCCATCAGCTAAAAATCTCTGGGACGAATGAAATCGTCATTGAGGACGTCCTGATTGGCGATGTCTGGATCGGCTCCGGGCAGTCCAACATGGAATGGTCTCTTAAAGGATCGGCACAAAGTGATGAATTCATCGCGAAGGCCAACCACGATAAGATTCGCTTATTCCACATCCCCAAGGTGAAAGCAAACGCCCCAACCACCGATGTGAAGGCCACCTGGAAGACCTGTAACTCCGAAAACGTTCCGAATTTTTCGGCTGTTCTTTACCAGTTCGGGCGACGTCTTCATGAGGAAAGCGAGATTCCCATCGGTCTCATCAACAGCTCTTGGGGAGGCTCTCCCATCGAGCCCTGGATCGTCGGCGAAAAATCATCCGGAGAAATGTATAATGGTATGATTGCCCCAATCACTCAGTTCGGCGTTCGTGGCACAATCTGGTATCAGGGCGAAACCAATGTTATTAATAAGAATGGCCTTTCCTACACCGGAAAAATGAAAGACCTCATCGAAGGTTGGCGGAGAGTTTTCGAGAACAAGGACATGCCCTTTTACTTCGTCCAAATCGCGCCGTGGGGGAACACCCGATACGCCGATGGCGAACTTCCGTCACTCTGGGAAGCCCAGTGCGCCACCCTCAAAATTCCAAACACCGGCATGGTGGTAACGACAGATCTCGTCGACAACATCGAAGATATCCATCCCCGTAACAAACACGATGTCGGCGCCCGCCTCGCTCGTTGGTCTCTCGCCAGAGACTATGGCAAAAAAGACGTCATCGTTTCAGGCCCGCTTTACAAAAGGATGAAGGCCGAAGGCAGCAAAATCCGCCTCGAGTTTGCCCACACAGCCAAAGGCCTGAAATCCAGTGACAAAAAGCCGCTCAGTGAATTCCAGGTCGCCGGAGCAGACGGTAATTTCGTCCCGGCAACTGCCGTCATCTCGGATAACTCCGTGCTAGTCTCAGCAGAGGGCGTCAAGTCTCCCAAGCAAGTTCGCTTCGGATGGCACCGCTCAGCGAATCCAAACCTCGTCAACACCGAAGGACTTCCGGCCTCTCCATTCCAAACCAAGAACTGGACTGGCGGAACGGGCGAGTAGCTCCTCCTTGACCACGGGAGCACACGGATTTTCAAAAGGGCCGATGGCCCCCTAATTCACTTTGGTTCCATGTTCCCAGGTTAACTTTAATCTTGAAGAGGCCTATCATCTCCGATCCATTCAGATCAATGTCCCAAATTTGTGCTCTTCCTCCCCGTCTTACCCGGCCTCAGATACATCGAGGGAGTCGAGGAACTATAAAGGGGTTCGCCAGGAAATACCTGCATATCTTCCTTGCCGTTATCACCTTGCCCACGTCTCTCCGCGCGAATTCCGTCGAAGGCTATACCGGAATGGTCAGTTATGCTCCCGGTGAAGAATTAACCCTGCACGTCTCCACCGCCGCCCCGACATTTTCTTTCGAAATTGCCCGCCTCGGCGCCAAATCCGAATCCGTTCTCAAAAAGGATGCGATCCCCGGTGCCAAACACCCAACTCCTGAAAATGCCTCCTCCTACGGCTGCGGATGGCCCGCCTCCCTTAAGCTTCCCATTCCCGCCGATTGGAATTCCGGCTACTACCACGTCACCCTCAGCGCGGGTGAGTCGAAAAGCTCGTGCTACTTCGTCCTCCGGGAATCTCCAGACGCGCTCGAGCCCGCTCCCATCCTGCTCGAACTCGCCACCAACACCTATAACGCCTACAATAACTGGGGCGGCTTCAGCCTATACGCCTACAACGGCCTCGGCAAAAACCAGGGACACCGCGTTTCCTTCCACCGCCCGCCCTCCAGCTTTTTCAGTAAGTGGGAACAGGTGTTCGTGACCTGGGCCGAGAACAACGGGATCCCGCTCGCTTACGCCGCCAACAGTGATCTCGAATTCCACCCCGACGTCCTCAAAAGTCGCCAACTCGTCATTAGCGTGGGCCACGACGAATATTGGTCTGCTCCGATGCGCGACAACCTCGAAGCCTTCATCGGCGAAGGTGGAAACGTGGCCTTCCTCAGCGGAAACACCTGCTGCTGGCAAGTCCGCAGTGAAGACGACGGCAGCGCCCTCACCTGTTGGAAACAAAATTACCATTCGGATCCGGTTTACGGCGCCCGGAAAGAATACGCACTGCTCTCGTCGCTCTGGAGCCACTCCCTCATCGGGCGCCCCGAGAACACCCTCACCGGAGTCGGCTTCCTGTGGGGCGGCTACCACAAAAGCCACGGCCAATACATGGACGGGTCCGGCGCCTTCACGGCCCACCGCGCCGACCATTGGATCTTCGAGGGGACTGGGATCAAACCCAACGACGCCATCGGAGGAAAGCACACCGTCGTCGGCTACGAATGCGACGGCTGCGAAATCGAATGGCGCGACAAACTCCCTTTCCCGACCCATCGTGATGGAACCCCTAAGAACTTCCAAATCCTCGCGACCGCCCCCGCACGCTGGCACCCAGACGATTGTCAATGGTACGATAAATGGGAGAACGGCCGCGAGGGCAACGCCGTCCTTGGTACCTACGAACGCGGCGGCACCGTCGTTACCACCGGGACCACCGATTGGGCGCACGGCCTCAGAGGCGGAGATCCTGTCGTCGAACGAATGACCAAAAACATCATTAAGAAACTCTCCCAACCAAAGTGAGATCCGCACTCATCTTCACGCTGTTCTCGGTATCGGCTGCAGCGAGCGATTTCGATCACGACGGCACCGAAGAACGCTTTGTGCAACGCGAGGGTAAAGCTGTCATCGAGTCTTCCGACAGGAAATCAAAAACCTGGAAAGACTCCGATTTCCAACTCCCGGCGGGTATCCCCTTTTCCGCTATCGATGCCGGCTCCCTCCACTTTCTCGATCTCAATGGCGACGGCTTCGAAGACCTTCTTTTCTCGGACGAAACTCAATTTCAGATCGCACTCTGGTCGACCAAGGTCAGACCGGATCTCGGTTGGACGAAGGGATGGTCGCAGCCCGTCCGCTCCGGTAAAAGAACCGGCTCGGCAGGTGAACCGCCATCCCTGCGCGGTGCGGACCTTCGGATCAAAGAGGATACTCTGTTCGTCACCGCGTCCAATAAGGAGCAATCCCGCATCTCGCTCACAAGCCTCCTTGCCTTTGAAACGGCACCACCTCTGTCACCGGACGACGCGCTCGGGACGTTCCGTCTACCCGAGGGCTTTGAGATCGAACTCGCTGCCGCCGAGCCTCAGATCGTCGATCCCGCCTCTTTCCAATGGGGTGCCGATGGCCGACTTTGGGTCGTCGAGATGCGCGACTATCCGTCTGGCATCGATGGCCAAGGGAAGCCCGGCGGTGTGGTGAAATTACTAGAGGATCACGATGCCGACGGCCGCTACGAAACCGCCACCGTCTTCCTTGATGGCATCCCCTTTCCCACCGGTGTCATGCCTTGGCGAAACGGCGTCCTCATCTCCACCGCCCCCGATATTCTTTACGCCGAAGACACCGATGGCGATGGTCGCGCCGACAAAAAGGAGGTCCTATTCACGGGATTTTCGCCCGGAAACCAGCAGCATCGCGTCAATGGTTTCGAATGGGGATTGGACGGCTGGATCCATGTTGCCAATGGCGATAGCGGCGGTCTCGTCAAATCAAAAAAGACCGGGACGGTTGTCGATATCTCTGGGCGCGACGTCCGTATTCGACCGGGCACCGGTGAGATCGAAACGGTCTCCTCCCAATCCCAGTTCAACCGCCGCCGGGATGATTTTGGCAACTGGTTCGGCAACAACAACCCTACCTGGCTTTGGCATATCGGTCTTCCCGAACGCTACCTTCGCCGCAATCCCAAGCTCGCCGTCAAAAGCCCGAAGCGCGTCCTCGCCAACTCCGAAAACTCCACCCGTGTCTTCCCTGCCAGCGCCCCTGCCCAGCGCCCTAATCAACCTTGGTCACTCAACCACGTCACGAGCGCCTGCAGCCCGTCGCCCTACCGCGATGACCTCTTCGGCGCGGACTTCGCCACCAGCGTCTTCATCTCCGAACCCGTCCACAACTGCATCCACCGGGAAGTGTTGGAACCCCATGGCTCAGGCTTCAAAAGCGACCGGGCGGCGGGCGAAGAGCAAACCGAATTCCTTGCTTCCACCGACCCTTGGTTCCGCCCCACGACCATCCGCACCGGACCCGATGGTGCGCTCTACTTTGCTGATTTTTACCGCTTCGTCATCGAACATCCCGAATGGATTTCCCCCGAAACCCAGGCCCGCCTCGACATCCGTGCTGGCTCGGACAAAGGGCGTATCTACCGCATCAGCCGAAAGAAAAAAAACGGAAATCCCCGCCGCCCCGTTCCCGATCTCTCTAAAATGACTATCCGGGAGCTTATTGACTCCCTCGATAGCTCGAGTGGCTGGCAGCGGGATACCGTCCAATGCCTCTTGTTAGGAAGGGATCTCGACGAAGAGCAAATCTCCCAACTTGAATCCTTCTTAGCTCTCCGCCATCGCCCCGTCGTCCGCGTCCAGGTGCTCGCCACCTTGGGCATGTTAGGAAAACTAAAATCGTCCTCGTTGCTGAATTCGCTGGCAGATCCTCATCCCGGCATTCGCATCGAAGCCCTCCGGCAAAGCGAACCTTTCGCGAAAGCCGGCCACGAAGAACTTTTCGCCGCGGTTTGCGGCCTCGCACACGACGGCGACCCACGCGTCCGACTCCAAGCCGCTTTCACTCTCGGCGCATGGCCCTCAGAAAGAAACACCCCGATCTTGTCTCGGATTGTCACCCGCGACGCCAAAGACGATTGGATCCGCGCCGCCGTGATGTCGTCGCTCCGACCCGAAAGCGACTTATTCGCCACCTTGAACAAATCCGAAGAACTGAAGATTCCGATACCGAAATTCCTTAGCCAACCAAGTACGGGCGACCGCGCCAAAGTCATCGCGCGGTATGCAGACATTACAAAAACGAAGGGTGATTCCAAACGTGGCCAAGCCCACTTCCAAAGCAATTGCGCCATTTGTCACCGCTATCAGGGAGAGGGAAAGCAACTCGGTCCCGATCTCGAATTGGTGCGTGGAAAACCATCCGATTGGCTCCTCGGTGCGATCCTCGATCCCGCCGCCGTGATAGAGGCCCGCTACGCCGCCCACACCGTGACCACAAAGAAAGGGGAGTCTTTGACTGGGATCATTGCTTCCGAAACCGCCAATAATCTCACCTTCCGCCTCCCCGGCGGAATCGACCATCCCATCCTCCGTTCAGAGATCCGCTCTTTCACAAAAACGGGCACCTCCCTCATGCCAGTTGGCTTCGAGGCCGCCCTCGATCTTCAGGCCATGGCGGACCTCCTCGCTTGGTTGAATTTCGATTCTGCAAAATAGCGGTTCCGCAGGGTAGCTTCGCAAAGTCCTTCTGGGCACTCGCCCAACCCGTAACCTGGTTTGGATTTTCATCTCGGTTCGAAATGAATTGTGATTGAGGTATTTCGGGTGTCTCGGTGAGAGTTCGACGATTCCTCTCGATTGGTATTGGGGAAATGAGCGGTGACTTCGCTGATGATGACTTTGCCGAATTTGCTTTCGCGGATTTCTTCGAGGTCGAGATGGAGGTAACATTCGGCGCTTTCGGGGACGCGGGCCGAGTCGAATTGGCCTGCTTGGAGGAGAGGCGCGGCAGGAGAGTAGAAAAAGAGTCTTCATAATCACCGGGAGTACGCCGGGGACGATGAAAAGGTTACAGCATTCTAGCGGACGATCTTCACCATGATGGCCCGGTGGTCCGAGGCGTCGTAGAAATCGACGGGGTCGACGATGTAGCAGCCTCTGAAATCCATTTCGGGCTTCATGGCCTGTGAGAAGAAGACGTAGTCGAAGCGGGCATACTGATCCTGATACTTCCAGTAGTGGGTCCAGAACTCAGCGCGGGAGTCCTTGGCCCAGACGTCGTCGAGGTAGCTCTTTGTGCTTCTTTGTCCCCGGATGGATTTGATGGGAGCTTCTCCCTTGGTCTCATTCATATCGCCGTAAACGATGATGCGGGCATCGGCATTTTTGGCGATGATGGCATTGCAATGCTTTTTGAGAAGCTGGGCTTCATTGAGACGCATGAGAGCTTGGTCGGCGTCTGGAACTTCACGCTTCGACTTCAGATGGACGCCGATGAAGTGAGTGGGGCCTCTGGGGAGTTCGATGGTGGCATCAAGGATTCCTCGACTCATGAACATTTCATTCCCATCAAGGGTATATGGAAGAGTCTCCTGCGAGTTGCGAGCGATGATGGGAAAGTCGGAAAGGATTCCGAGACGGCGAGTTGGGTCTTTTCCGCCGGCATGCTCGAGATGGGGGAGGTCGAGCCCAGCCTTCTTGAGGCGAGACTGGAGGTCGCGAAGGTCATCGATGGTTCCGATTTCGCAGACACCTAGAATGTCGGGTTTTTCAGAAACGATGATTTTGATAAGAACGTCGATTTCTTCTTCAGGCTTGCTGCGGTCCTCTTTTTTGCCGCCTTTTAAATAGCGGGACATGGTGAGGTAGTTCTTCAGGTTGTAGCTGAGAAAGCGAATGCCCGGGGTTTCGGGAGCAGGTTCGTCTGCTTCCGCTTTCTGAGGCTTCGAGGGAGCTTTTTCTTTGGTAGTGGTTGTCGTGATCTTGGGTTCAACCTTGGACTCGGAGATTTCGAGGGAAGTGGGCTCGATTTTTTTACACGAAGTGCACAAGAAAAACGCCCCGAGGAGAATCAACGGAGCGCTTTTGAAAGTCGATTTCAGTGAAGAGAGCATCAGCTGTCGTGGGGTTCTTTTCCTTTGGCGTCTTTGACGTCGATGTCGTTGGCCTTTTTAGCGGCCTCCTCTTTGTCGAGATCCTCAGAACCCTTGCGGATTTCGTCCTCGAATTCTTCCCGGGCTTTCCGGAATTCACCGACACTCTTACCCACACCGCGCGCGAGTTGAGGGAGTTTCTTGGCACCGAAGAGAAGGAGAAGAATCAAGAAGATGAGAACCATCTCTTGGGTTCCGAGTGAGCCGAGGAAGGCGATATGAATGTTCATGTTTGTAAGTTAATGGGGAATAGCCCGGCTTGCAAGGGATGAAACGGTAGATCTCTTGGCAACATTTCAGAAATTCTCACCTCGCTCCAATCTTATCCTGATGCTTTTCTCCTCACGTGAGATTGCCAGTGCACGAGGTGGAAAAAGAGATTAGGGCTGCGGTGAAGGCGAAGTCAGGTCGCCTCTTGCTGAAAGCCCCCACGGGGTCCGGGAAATCGACGACCGTGCCGCCGATGGTTCGGGGGGAGGTGGACGGGAGAGTTTTGGTGGTGCAGCCCCGAAGAATGGCGGCGCGCTTGCTCGCGGAGTATGTCGCAAAATGCGAGGGGACGCGCTGTGGCGAAGGGGTGGGTTACGCGGTGCGCTTTGACAGCCGTTTCAATCGAAATACCGAGATCATTTATATGACCGATGGCGTCCTTCAGCGCATGCTTTTGGATGATCCGGAGTTATCGGGGGTGGGGGCGGTGATTTTCGATGAGTTTCACGAACGGCGTTTGGCATCGGATCTGGCGCTTGGTCGAGTCCTTGATCTCCAGGAATCGCTGCGCCCGGATCTGCGGGTGGTGGTGATGTCGGCGACGCTCGAGATCGGAGGGTTGAAGGGTTTTCTCGAACCCTGTGATGTCGTTGAGGCGGGGGGACGGCTTTATCCGGTAGAGGTGAGTCACCAAGGGGAGTCGCTGGTGTCGAAGCGTCGTCGGCCCGAGCCGCGGAGTGAGGTTTGGGATCGTGTTGCTCGTTCGCTGCGCGGGGTAGTCGATGATTTGGGTCCAGGGGACCGTGTTCTCGTCTTTTTGCCGGGAATGTATGAGATCCGGCGCTGTGAAGGGATTCTGAGTCAATCGGGGTGGATGCGAGGCTGGGAGATTGCAACGCTTTATTCGGCGCTCGCTCCTGACAAGCAACGTGCTGCGATTCGTGCAGATCAATCACGGCGGATCATCCTTTCGACCAATGTCGCGGAAACCTCGGTGACGATTGAGGGGGTCAAAGTGGTGATCGATTCCGGTCTCGCGAGGCAGTCGAGTTACGATGCGAACCGAGGCTTTGATTCCTTGCGGATCATGAAGATTTCCCAGGCAGCGGCTGAACAGCGGGCTGGACGTGCTGGGCGGACGGGTCCGGGAAGCTGTATTCGGCTTTGGAGCGAAGCGGATCATCGGGGGCGTGCACCCTTTGAGACTCCGGAAGTGCGCCGATGTGACCTTGCGGAAGCAGCGCTCTTTTTGAAGCAACTTGGGACCCGAAAGATTGCTGACTTTCGCTGGCTCGATGTTCCGGAGCCAGAACGTGAGCAAGAAGCAGAGGAGCTTCTTAAGCGACTTGGGGCGGTCGACTCTTCCGGGAGTCTCACTAAGGCCGGCGAGGAGATGGCGCGATTTCCGATGCATCCACGTTTGGCCCGGCTCGTTCTTGCGGGGCTGGAGTTGGGATGCGCGGGTGAGGTTCTTTTCGTGGCGGCTTGTATTTCGGGCGAGGGGATCTTCATGCGGGGAGATCGGGGGGCGAAATGGATTGATTATTTAGAGGGAGAGCCGGGGTGGAAAAACGACTTCGGCGGTGAATGGTTGGCGCTCCTGGAGGCTCAACGAGTCGATTTTTCTACCCAAGCGTGCACGGGGCTTGGCGTCCTGGCGAGGGGCGCGCGTGAGACTTGGAAGAGCTACCTACAATTCGTCAAGATCATGGAAAAGCGAGGAATTCGGGTAAAGGACCCGGACTTTCGTCAACGGGGCGAAGACTGTGCCCGAGCGCTGCTTTTGGCTTTTGGGGACCGGCTTGCCGTTCGGAGAGATGCGGGGACGGCGGTGTGTCACGTCATTGGCAAGCGGCGTGGGAAGATGCATGCCAAGAGTGCGGTGCGGCAGAGCCCTGTTTTTCTCGCGGCTGAAATCATGGAGGTTGAGGGACGCGAGCGGGTGGTGGGGCTTTCTCGCTGCGTCGCAATCGATGAGGCCTGGTTGGAAGAGCTATTTCCCGGGGAAGTGGTGGGTGAAAACGGGGCCATTTTTGATGAAGTGGCCCGTCGCGTGATGGCGGTGCGACAACGGAAGTTTCGAGGGCTCGTTCTAGAGGAGAAAAAAGGGGGCGATGTGGATCCGAACCTAGCAGGAGAGATTCTCGCGCAGCGGGTGATCGCGGGAGATTTGAGTCTCAAGAAATGGGACAACAAGGTGGACCGCTGGTTGGCGAGGCTTCGTTTTTTAAGCGCAGCGATGCCTGAATTGGAATTGCCGGGATTTAGCGAAGAGGATCGTGAGATGGCGATCGCTCAGATTTGTGCGGGGGCGACGACCTTTAAAGAAGTCCGGGATCGCGATCCTTGGCGCGTTTTGCATCAGTGGCTCTCGGCGCCCCAGGGGCAATCGCTTGAGGCTTATGCGCCCGAAAAGATCAAACTCAGCAACGGCATTTCCACCCGGGTGAACTATCTCGATGGCAGTGAGCCTTGGATTGAGGAAAAGGTGCAGCGTCTCTATGATGTGCAAGAAACTCCCTTGATCGCGAACGGCCATCCCCTGGTGGTCAAGGTTCTCGCTCCCAATCAGCGCCCTTGGCAGACCACGACCGATCTTCCGGGATTTTGGGAAAGGGGATACGAGCAGATGAAAAAGGATCTCGCCGGGAGGTATCCCCGCCAGAACTGGAGGTAGTGCATTTTATTTATTTTCAAATTCGGGGTGTCTGACACATTTCCCCCTTATGAAGTTTTTCCTTCCTCTTCTTCTAACTCTAAACCTCTCAGGGGCGGATAAGCCGAATCTGCTCTTCATCTTCGCCGATGATATGACTTATGAGGCCATCGGCACTCTGGGCAATAAAGACATCAAGACGCCCAATCTGGATCGCCTTTTCGAAAGCGGCACCACCTTTACCCATGCTTACAATCCGGGCGGATGGAATGGCGCGATTTGCGTGGCAAGCCGGACGATGCTCATGACCGGTCGTCAGCTCTGGTATGCCCATCGCGAGGAAAAAACTCTGAATACGGAATTTGTGCCGGCCCAGAAGACTTGGCCACAGATGCTTTCGAAAGCGGGCTACGAAACGTATATGACGGGGAAGTGGCATGTAAAAATCCCGGCCGATACGATCTTCGATCATGTCGGGGATGTTCGTCCTGGAATGCCTCGGGATCGGAAGAACGCCTACAATCGCCCACTCGTGGGCCAGCCGGATCCTTGGGATGCCACCGACAAGAATGAAGGCGGATTTTGGCAAGGGGGCAAGCACTGGAGCGAGGTTGAGGCCGATACTGCGATTGGTTATCTAGATCATGCCAAGACCATCGATAAGCCCTTCTTCGTCTACTTGGCTTTCAATGCGCCCCATGATCCCCGTCAGGCGCCGCAGGAGTATCTCGATATGTATCCTATCGATCAGATGAAGGTGCCGGAAAATTTCCAACCGCTCTATCCTCATCGCAATGCGATGCAGGCCGGAAAAAATCTCCGAGATGAAGCGCTCGCTCCTTTTCCCCGGACTTACCAAGCGGTGAAGACGCACCGTAGAGAATATTATGCCATCATTACTCATCTTGACGCGCAGATTGGACGTGTTCTTCAGAAACTCGAAGAGAACGGGCAGCGCGATAACACCTACATTGTTTTCACCGCGGACCATGGACTTTCGGTGGGTCACCATGGGTTGATTGGAAAGCAGAACATGTATGATCACAGTATCCGGGTTCCTTTCGCGATTGCCGGCCCTGAAGTCGAAGCCGGTCAGAGGATTTCGGCTCCCATTTATTTGCAGGATGTGATTCCAAGTTCGCTGGAAGCCGCTGGAGCAGAAGTTCCTGAGCACGTGCAGTTTCAAAGCTTCATCCCTATTCTGAGAGGGCGCTCTGAAGGTCGTGATGCCATCTACACCGGTTACCGCTTGTCCCAACGTCAGATCACTGATGACGGTTTTAAGCTGATCGTTTACCCGATTGGTCAAGCAGCACGACTCTTTGATCTCAATGCTGATCCGCAAGAGAAATATGACCTCATCGAGCAAGGAAAGCATCTTGAAAAGGGCCGGGATCTTCTCAAGAAGATGAAGGCTCTTCAGAAAACAGTGGGTGATGATTTGAGTCTTGGCAGCTATCCCGATCTTATTGTTCAAAAAGGATCGAAGTAGAGATTCAGGCACGCGTTGAGTTCGCTGACCTTGCTTCCCAGGGTTCCTAAGGACAGACTTCACGAGTGACTGAACTCCTCGCCCCCGCCGGAAACTGGGACTGTGCTCGTGCCGCGGTTGCCAATGGTGCCGACGCCATCTTTTTCGGGATGCCGCGCTTCAATGCGCGCATGCGGGCTGATAATTTTACGGAGGCCGACCTTCCCGAGTTGATGGATTTTCTTCATCGGCATGGAGTCAGGGGATTTGTCGCATTCAATACGTTGGTGTTTCCAAGCGAACTCGAAGGGGCGGTCGCGCAGATCGAGATGATGGCACGGGCCGGAGTGGATGCCGTCATTGTCCAGGATCTGGGAGCGGCGAAGCTCGTGAGAGAGATCGCGCCGGAAATCGAAATTCATGCGTCCACGCAGATGACGATCACGTCGCCGGAGGGACTTTCCTTCATCGATGAGTTGGTCGGGCTGGATCGGGCGGTGCTCGCGCGTGAGCTTTCCGTTCAGGAGATCGACCGAGTGAACAAGAATAATGATGTGCCGCTGGAAGTCTTCGTGCACGGAGCTCTTTGCGTTGCTTATTCAGGTCAGTGCCTCACGTCCGAGAGCCTGGGGCAGCGTTCGGCAAATCGCGGCGAGTGTGCCCAAGCGTGTCGCATGCCGTATGAATTGGTTGTTGATGGTGAAACGAAACCGATGGGGGAAGTTCGCTATCTTTTGAGCCCACAGGATTTGGCTGCGGTTGATTTGATCCCTGATCTCGTGGAAGCGGGAGTGGTGAGTTTTAAAATCGAAGGCCGACTCAAGAGTCCGGAATATGTCGCAGCGGTGACGCGGGTCTATCGCAAGGCGCTTGATGCGGTTGAGATCACTCCGCTGGATCGTCACATTTTAGAAATGATGTTTTCCCGTGGGCTTTCGACTGGCTGGCTGGGAGGGACCAATCATCCTTTGTTGACTCATGGGAAATGGGGAAAGAAGCGCGGTGCTTACGTGGGCGCGATTACCGCATCAGGACAAGGCTGGGTGGAAGTCTCCGATCCTGTGGTGCCGATCGATTCGGGCAATGGCTTCGTGATTGATGCCGGGGAAGATCGCAATCAAGAGCAAGGGGGCATGGTATGGAAGATCGAGGGCAATCGCTTGCACTTTGATCGTCGGGTAAAGATCGAATGGACTCGAGTGAAAGTGGGTCAGGGTCTTTGGAAGACGAGTGACCCGACACTTGATGCGGCCGTCCGCAAGACCTGGAAGGGGGGACGGCTTACCGAAAAGGGAGACGCTCTCGATATTACCGTCACAGGGAAGGCCGGAGCGCCATTGATTCTGCGCTGCCGTGGTAAGGAGGTAGTGAGTGAAACTCTTTTAGAAAAAGCGGAGAAGCGGCCACTTGGCGAAGAGGTTCTGGTGGCTCAGCTGAGTCGACTTGGAGGCACGGGGTTTTCTCTCGGGAAGGTCACGAACGAGTTGGAGGGTGAGGTTATCATTCCTCTGGGGGAACTGAATCGCTGTCGTCGGCGATTGGTCGAGGTTCTTGCGGAAGAGCGGGTGGTTCGTGATGGGCTGCCGGTCTTGAAGGGACTTCTTCCTGAAGCGAAAGAGTCTTCCTCAGAAGTGGAGCTTCGCGTGCTGTGTCGCAGCTTGGATCAGGTGAAAGGGGCTCTTTTTGCCGGGACGAAATTCCTCTACTGCGACTTTGAAGATCTTAGGCTCTACAAGGATGCGGTCGGTCTTGTTCGCGAGACGGATGCCAAGATTTTTCTCGCGACTCCACGGATTCAAAAACCGAGCGAGGCGGGTTACTTTAAAATCATCGAACGGGCCGAGCCTGATGGTGTTCTCATTCGGAATCTCGGAGCAATTTCCTTCTTCAAAGATTCGAATTTGAGGCTGATTGGGGATTTTTCCCTCAACGTGGCCAACCCCTTAACTGCGAAACTTCTGATGGAGAGCGGAGGCTTTGAAAACCTCACCATTTCCTACGACCTCAATGAAGGGCAAGTGGGCGAGATGTTGGAAAAGACGCCCGCGGATTGGCTGGAATTGACCGTCCACCAGCACATGCCGATGTTTCATATGGAGCACTGTGTTTTCTGCACCTTCTTGAGTAATGGAACGAGTATTAAGGACTGCGGGAAGCCCTGCGAAACGCATCATGTTCAGCTGCGGGATCGGGTGGGCCAGCTCCATACCTTAACGGCTGACGTGGGGTGTCGAAATACTCTCTTTAACGGGCGAGCTCAGACCGGAGTGGGAAGTGTCGAAGGATTTCAAAAACTTGGCCTCAAGCGCTTCCGATTGGAGCTTCTTGAAGAAGACGAGGGAGATGCGCAGCGGCTGGTGAACGTGTATCGTCGCTTCTTTGCCAAAGAGAGAAGTGCGAGGGATGTCGCGAGCCAGCTCGGCGCGATCGAGCGTTTGGGTGTGACAAAGGGAACGCTTGAGCAGCGCCGGGAAGAAGTGCATCGTTAGCTTGAACCATACTCGACCGCTGCGGGTGGCCGACTTGGAGGAAGGCGCTAATTGTCTTGCCGATGATGCTGCCAATCATAATTCTCAGGGCGCCACTTCGCTGTGCCTTGGGCTACGTTAGATCGGATCTTCTCCCCATACCTTATGGTGTTAGCACGGACCTTTGGTGCTTTGCTTGGCTGACTGTTGAGTTGGCGTGGGACCAGAGCTTTAGATCTCGGAAACTAGACGCTCCCTAAGCCACTTAAGGCAGGCCTCATGGTCATTGAGGTCGTATTGGAAGCTCTGAAATCCAAAGTCGCGGCCGGTGGCGATGTTCTCTGGAAGGTCATCAAGGTAGATCGTCTCTTTGGGACTCAGGTCATATTCATCGATGGCAACCTGGTAGAAATCTGGATGCGGTTTGATGGCACCGACATCCTGGGAAAAATGATGATGGTGAAAGAGAGCGAAAATCGCGTGGTCGGCGAGGAACTTCTTGGCATGCAGGGCATTGGTGTTTGAGAAGAGAATGAGCCGATGGCCCTCCGCATGCAGTTTTTCTGCCACTTCCCACATGGGTTTGTTAGGAGAAAAAATATCCTGCCAAGCTGCGGAGAACTTTTCGACACTGAGGTCACTTTTTAAGAAGTTTAGGGAACGGGAAACGAATTCATCATCGGAGATGACTCCAGTCTCATAAGGATCCTTAAGAGAGAGCATCGCTTCGGGAAAATTATCGAGGTGAGCCGGGAGGACGGCATCTTGAAATCTCTCAAAATGTAAATTGAGAAGGACATTACCGATATCGAAGAGGAAGGTCATTTTTTAGGTAATAGAGAGAGGATGAATTTAGCTGCGTCCTGGGAGGCGGCTGGTCGGGCGTGAATTGCGAGGCGTTCTTTTTGAGCGCGCCACAGAGCGGCGTCATTTTCAAGCAAGCAGGCGATGGCGGATTTTATTTCGTTCGCTTCGGTGGCAAGTGAGCCGATCCCGAGCTTTTCGAGGAGGTCGATGTTTCCTTCCTCCTGTCCGGGCACGATGTGGTGCACGAGCATGGGGCATTGGGCGGCGATTGACTCATGAACCGTGGCGCCACCTGCTTTTCCAATGACAAGGTGGTGACTACTGAGCAACTCAGGGACCTGCTTTGTCCATCCTTTGAGTTTTACACGTCCGGGAAATTCTTGCTTCAGTTCCTGGGCCCGGCGATAGAGTCGGCGGACATTTCTACCCAGAACTACCGTGATTTCGGTAGGTAAACCGGGAGACTCGAGAACCGACCGCATGATCGACTTTACGTGGGGGGAGCGGGCTGTCGGAAAAAAGAGGACGCGGAAGGGGTCGATCGACGCGCTTTGATTGACGGGAGGGAGAGCTTCGAAGCGCGAGCTTACAGGAAAGCCGGTAACGATGATTTTTTCACCCGAAACACCATTTTGCTCAAGAGATGATGCGGTATGGGGGTCGGTGACAAGGAAGTGATCGGACGGGGATCGAGTCCAGGCTGCATTCACTTTCATCGAGTCAGTGACGACCGTGATGATGGGAACCCTGGGCAGGGTTTCGAAATGACGATCAAGAGGGTAGGGATAGAAGGGATAGGTCGAGACCACGAGATCCGGTCGGAATGCCTTCAGTAGTTTCCCAAGGGCATCCTCGGTTTTTTTGAGAAAGGGGAGGGGTTTGGTGAAGTCCTGTCGGTCGGTTGAATCGTAGATCCATTTCCAAACGCGAGGGGTATAAGTCGTGATTTCCCGGTAGGCGGCGCTTAAAAAGCGGTTTGTTCTGGGGCTCCCGAGGTCACAAGGGTCGGCAACACAGGCATCGACATGGGAGTCGAGCGCTTCTGCGAGATGTTTCGCGGCGCTGTTGTGACCATCGCCAAAACCGGCTGTGAGGATAAGAATTCGCGGATTAGCCACCTGAACAGGATATGTAGCGAGGATCTGGGGTTGCGTCGATTCCCATTTGTCGTTAGATTTGAAGTGCGGATACGGCAATTAAAATGGCAGATGATCAAGATGAAATAAAAGAATTACCGGAGTTCGATGAACTCATGGGATTTGTGGATTCCGATGTTGATGTTGAAGGTGATTTGGCTTTCAAGAAGCCCGTTGCGGATGTCGAACCCGATGATGGAGAGCAGAGACCTGTGCTTCGTGTGCTTGATGAGGAAAATCACCAAAAAGAAGTGGTTCGTCTGGAGGAAGAAGAGGAGATAAAGCCAAGGGATCTTTCGAGGAGGATCAAGGCTCGAGAGGATCGTGAATTTCTGAATACGGTGCTGAACGAGGGTCGGGTGGGAGAAGAACTCCTTCCCTCCATGGACCTTGAGTGGTTGGCGGAGGATAAAGTTGTTACCGCTTCTACCTCAAATGTGCCCATGGGCTGGTTTATCCTCCTTATCGGAGGGATGGCCATCCTTCTTGTTTGGGGTGCCTACCAGCTCATCGTCGCCGAAAATCCAAAAACTGCTTCCCAGACTAGCTCGGAGGACTCAGACGCATGGGCTCCGAGTGAGGGACCCATCGGGAAGGTCGCGGAAGCGCGTCAGCGGGTGGTCGCCAAAGCAACCTATGAAGAGTTGGAGGAGATGCTGCGGGCATACTTTGAGGCTGAATCATGGGAAGAAAAATTACAGTTTGTCAGGCATCCCAAGAGGGTGAAACCTCTGATGGCAGAGTACTATTTGCGGAATAAGTTGCTTCCGCGGAAGTATGAATCGGTTTCAGAATTCCTTGTCTTGTCGCTTGATCGCCTTCCCTTCACTGCGATGACAGTCGAATTTTTTGATGGGAAGGAGGCCGTTGCAGTGATGTCGGAGACGACGGTAGAAGGCCCTAAGATCGACTGGGAATCGCAGGTGGCCTACCAGCCGATGGAATTCAATGAATTCGTGAACTCGAGACCTTCCGCCGCGATGGACTTTCGCGTCTACGCCGCGAGGGATCACTATTTCGCCTATGAGTTTAAGGATGAAACGAAGTGGCTCTGTTTCAAGCTCACGGCGAGAAATAGCGAGGAATACTTGTTCGGCTACCTCCCGGATAAGAGCGATCTTGCTGTCTCCTTTCGTAAGTTGATGGGAAGCGAAGTTGACTTTTCAAGGGTCATGAAGCCTCTGATTTTACGGCTTCGTTTTCCCGAAGGCGGGAAGGGACCTCGTTCGGTGTTGATAGAAGATGTCATTTCCGATCGCTGGGCCTACACGAAAGACCCAAGTGAAGAATAGCCGCAGCAACCACGTTGGCTAATTGTCGATATGAAGATGCCCCATCTGCTTCTTATTTTGAGGATTGTTGCCGCCGGAGCCGGTTTACTTCTGCGAAGTTATGTGATTGCATCTCCAAACGCTGGGAAGAACACTGCCGACCCTGAATGAAAACAAGCGGCTGACTCCGCTTAGACCTTGAATAAATTAATTATGAGAGCCCATGCAACAATATCATTTATAGCCTATCTTTTTATCTGGAATGGCTCCCTCCTCATTGCTTCTTCTCAAGAGGCGCCCAAGGTTCTTGCCGCCTATCTAACACCCAATGAAGGAGTTAAGGGCGAAGTAGTTGCGGTTGTTCCTCCTGATGAAATTCAAAAATATATCGAGAAGGTCAAAGAGGGATCGAGCAAGAATCCGGAGTGGTTTGCTGAATATTCGGCTAAATCAAAGCCGGGAATTCCTCTTCCTTATGATGAAAAATTGGGACTCACCAAGGAGGAGTATGATCAGTATCTTGAGCTTTGGGATCAGCGGGAATTTAAAGTGATTCAGCCGGTGGGAGTCCGCCTTGAGCTTTTGGGGGACCAGTGGATGATTCGGGTGAGCGGAGCCGGGGCAAAGATTACTCTTCTTCGTTATGATGAAACGACCGATATCTTTAAGTCGCCCAATGGAAAGCTGAAGCGGATTGAGGACATCAGCGCGGATCGATCCAGTATTTTACGAGGTTGGACCGGACATGAGTGGAAGTTTGAGGAAGTCTCCACTCTTGGCAAAACGAAGGAAAATTTTGCGATCGGGCGCACCGAGGATAAAAAATTCGGCCTTTTGGTTTATCGGCTTCAGGACATCGGTGTCAACGGACGACCTCTCTACGATCAGAGTGTCCTCATTCGATTTGCCCTAAAGGAACTTAAAAAGTAGGGTTCTTTCGTGATCAATGCCGAAGACTGGGGCCGTCTCCGCCGAATCAGGCGTTGGATGTTCTGGGTTGTATTTCTCCCACTCCTCTTGCTGGGAATTGGGAATCTCATTTTATCCAGTTCCTGGGGCACGGGCTTGGTGGAGAAGCAAATTGAGGCTCGATTCAATCTGACTTGCGAGATAGCGAGCTGGTCGTGGTCGCCTTGGGCCGGAGGTCAGGTGGATGATTTGGAAATAACGTCCTCTGATGTTGAGGGCTCGTCATTTCGAGTTTTCAAGATCGACCGTATCGAGATCGATCTATCTTGGCGTTCTATGATCAAAGGCGAGAAGCGATTCGATCGCGTGGAGGTGGTCGGCGTGGAGGTGGATCTTTCTTTAGAATCCTTAAAATCACTCATGAAATCAAGGGAGGAAGCGATCGTGACAGCGGTGCCCGATGACCTGGAGGTGGTGGACGATGGATCGCATCCGAATAAGCCTTTAGACCCTGCTGATCCGAAAACTGAAGATTCCTCCTCCGAGGCTCCTGCCATCGATCAACAACCGAATGATCAACGAGCAGTAACCATTGCGCCCGTGGATGACTTTGAGGGCCTTGTGGTCTTTAAGGACGTCAAAGCACGGATTTATTCGGAAGCGGTGCCTGAGTTCGAGTTGAGATTTGATAATTTCTCGGGAGAAATTCCCCTCTGGGGCCAGGAGCGAAAAGGCCAGGTGCATTTTGAGGGCTTGCGTATCGGGAACGATGGTTCAGAGGAATCGCTTAGCATCCCTATCGTCTGGAAGGAAGGGGTCCTACAGATGAACGAGCCGGAGATGCATGTTTTGGGCCTGCGATTCAATATTAATGCAGTTCTTCGCTTTTCGAGTGGCCTTCCATTTGGGGTGCAGGTGAAGGTCCCTGAACAACAGATCGATTTCACCTCGTTGCGAAAGAACGCTCCTCCCGTCAATATTGCTCGCTTTTCATCTGATAATTCATTGCAGGGATTTTTCTTGTATCCTTCTCTTTTGAGCGGAAGTAGCCAGTCGCAGTTCGTATCCTGTGTGATCGAGGATCCCAAGGATGGAAGTAGAATCACCTTTGATCGAGGTCATAGTAATTTGATCGTTACCAACGCCGGCGTTTTTGCGAGCGATGTGCGCCTCATCGGTGATGAGGAAGCTTTTTTGGGGAATGGTTTCCTCACTACGTCAGGCACGGGAGCTGCCACGCTTCGGGTGATTGCCAATCCGCAACGGGCGGAGACCTACGAGAAGAGAGTGACAGCTACGGATCCATCATGGTCTCTGGGGCTGATTCCCTTGGTGACAGTGGATCGCTGGTATCGGGATCTTCGTTTTGAAGTGGGAACTCAGGGTCTGACAGTGGACCTTGGGGAAGGAGAAAAAGAAGTCTCTTTCGTGGAAGTTGCACGAAAATTTAGTCATGCCGGACGAGCACCAAACCCGATCTTAGTTCCATGAGAATTATCGCAGGAAAGGCAAAAGGACATTCGCTCAATGTGCCGCGTGACGTTTCTCGTCCCACGACAGAGCGGGTGCGGGAATCAGTTTTTGGCACCCTGATGGGACGTCTCGAAGGCGCTCGGGTTCTTGATTTATACGCGGGTTCAGGTGCTCTGGGTCTCGAGGCATTAAGCCGGGGGGCGTCATCTTGTGACTTTGTCGAAAAGGATCGCGCTGCGGCCAAGACGCTCAAGGGGAACCTGGAAAAGTCGAAGCTACCGGCTGGCACGATTCATCATCGAGAAGTGGCAGATTTCCTAAAGAATTGCGCAGGGGGCTACGATCTCATCTTTGCTGACCCGCCTTATACGAATGCCTATGGTGATATAGCGGCTGAATTGGTATCGATGGAAGGGTGGCAAAAGTGGCTTGCGCCTGAGGGATTACTTACGGTTGAAAGGGAGGCTCGCGGAGAGGTTCCCCTCGCGGTGGGTCTGGAATTGCTGCGTGAGCGCGACTATGGACGGAGTCGTATTATTATCTATCAACGGGCCTCCTAAACTCACAGCCATGTTCCGGATAGCATTCTTTCTTTATCAGCTGGTTCTGCCGGTTGTTTGCCTTTTGGTGGCTCCCGCCTGGCTTCTTAAAATGATCCGTCGGGGCGGTTGGGGATCGGGATTGGTTGAACGGCTTGGCATTTATTCGAGGGAGGCTGAATTTGAAAAACAAGGAAGCGTCTACGTGCATGCGGTCAGCGTGGGGGAGGTTCTTCTCGCTCTTAAAATGATCGAGGCGTGGCGTGCTAAAACGGGAGATCATTTTACGCTCGTTCCCACCACGGCGACCGGAATGGCAGTGGCGCGTGAAAAGGCTCCTGATTTTGTTCGTGTGATCTACGCGCCAGTAGATTTTTCCTGGCTGATGAGACGGACCTATCGGCGATTTTCGCCACGAGCCATCGTCTTGGTCGAATCAGAGCTCTGGCCAAATTTAATCCTGCAAGCATCCCGCATGGGAATTCCGATCGGAGTGGTGAATGCCCGCCTTTCTCAGCGCTCCGAAAAGCGGCTTCGCTTGCTTCGTTCTTTGGTTGCGCCCATTATCGGGAGTTTGGATCGTATCGGCGTGCCTGAAGAGGCAGATCTCTGCCGCTGGCAGGCCATCGGTGCCAAGAAGGAAGCCACTCAAGTGACGGGGAATCTTAAGTTCGATTACGAAGGTGCAACGGCTCCCAGAAGGCGCACTGAATTTGCGGGTATGATTGCCGACTTTGGGACAGATCGACCAGTTGTGATGGCTGTTTCAACCTTCACAGGCGAGGACGAGTGGTTAGCAGAAGCATTTTTAAACTGCGGAAAGAATGTTTTGCCGGTGATTGTTCCTCGCCATGCCGAGCGACGGGAGCAAGCAGCTCTTGCAATTGAGGCACTGACTGGGCGGAAGGTGATCAAGAGATCCCGTTTTACTGAACCAATGGGAGACGAAGTGTTCCTCATCGATTCGACGGGAGAATTACGTGATTGGACGGCTCATGCCGACGTCATCGTGATCGGGAAAAGCTTTCTGGCCAAAGGAGGGCAGAACCTTGGGGAAGCGATTCAGGCGGGTATTGCTGTGATCTCCGGGCCCCACATGGCAAATTTTGAGCCCCTCGTATCGGAATTGGTCATGGCGGGGGGGCTTCAAGTCGTCTCGTCCCGAGAGCAGTTGATTGCAGCTGTTCGAGACTGTTTGGAAGATTCATCGGCACAAACAGCGTTAGCGCGGACCGTGACGGAAAAACATCGGGGAGCCGTTTCACGCACGATTACACTTTTTGAGGTCGCGGAGGGGCTGGTCTCTTCTTAGAGTTTCCCTGCGTGAATTTTGCCATCTTATTCCGTTCGCTGGGCACCATGGTTCTCCTTCTCGGGGCCGCTATGATTATGTGCGTTCTGCTTGGCTTAATCGTGCCTATTGATGCCAATCATAATCCTGACCTTGTGTTGACTGATTGGGCTATTTCCCTCGGGATTACTCTCGCAGTTGGAGTTGGCTTTCGCCTTGGTGGAGCGTGGCTAGCAAAGAAGAAAACGGGAAGCTCGACGATGCGTCGGCGGGAGGCGATGGCCTTGGTCGGAATCGGTTGGGTGGTCTGTAGTCTCATTGCGGCGGTGCCTTATGTTTTTTGTAATCTGGGCCTCGATTATTCTTCCGCGATTTTTGAAGCGGTTTCGGGGCTGACCACGACGGGAGCGACCATCTTTGACGAGCTGGAAGGTCTTCCCAAAACAATTTTGCTTTGGCGTTCCGTGACCCAATGGGTTGGGGGAATGGGAATCCTTGCGATGTTTGTGGTGGTCCTTTCTGGATCGGGAGTCAGCGGTAAAACTCTCATTGGGGCTGAGTCATCCCTTTCGAATTCGGACCTCTCGAGTATTAGGCAAACGATGCGTCAGCTCTGGGTGCTTTACTTTTCCTTGACCGTTGTCGGGGGACTAGGGCTTTACTTGATGGGATTGTCTCCTTTTCAAGCGGTTAATCATATTCTCACGACGATCTCCACCGGTGGATTTGGAACGCAGAGCGATAGCATCATGGGAGATCACTTTACGACTTTGGTGAAGAGTTGGATGATTCTTTTCATGATCATCGGAGGCTTAAGTTTCCCCATTTATTTGGCCCTGATTAAGAGGCAGACCAAGGAGATTCGTGTGCGCTACGAAGAGGTTTGGTGGTATCTTGGTTTACTCTTCATTGTTTGCGTGACCATGAGCATTCTCGCCCATATCGGGTCTTTTGAAGAGAGTATAATCAACGTTGTTTTTAATGTGGTTTCGGTTTCAACGAGCACGGGTTATGCGTCTTCGGATTACGAGTTGTGGGGTGATATGGGGATCGGAGTGATGCTGGTGCTCATGATTATTGGTGGTTGTTCAGGGTCTACTGCGGGTGGTTTAAAAGTGGGTCGGATTGTGCTGTGGTTTCGCTGCGTCCGAACGGGGTTGAAGCAGAGCTTTCGGCCCCGCGCTATTCTTCCGGTAAAGTTGAATGGCCGGGCGGTAGAGGCTTCGTCCATAGCGCAGCTGCTTTTGGTGATTTCTCTCTTTGGATTCTTCGGGATTACCGGATCGATTCTCTTTCGAATTTTAGAGCACCAGCACAGCCCATTGGGAACTCTCTCTTTAATCATCAGCCTGCTTGGAAACACTGGTCCGGCTTTTGGTGAAATGGGGCCGACCGAGGCCTGGTTCGACCTGTCGGCTCCGAGCAAATTCCTCTGCTCCGGTTTGATGATCTTGGGCCGTCTTGAATACACCGCGGTCCTGATTCTCTTTAGTCGTAGCCTTTGGAAGCGCTACTAGACTTCATTTGTTACCGCTTTGAATCCAAGGGCCTAAGTCTTGCGCCAGCGTGCGATCTGGGCTTTAACATTTTCGACTGACGGAGCTCCCGGATTGGTGCGGGCCGCGAGAGCCTTTGTGAGTGAGAACACCGACGAGGCATCGGCGGTAAAAGCCGAGTCCACCTGGGTGAGGTCAAGTTTGTCGAGTGGGATCTTTTGCATCACTGACGCGGCGACTGCTTTTCCGACCAATTCGTGAGCGGAGCGGAAAGGGATGCCTTCTTTGACAAGCCAGTCGGCAAGGTCGGTGGCAAGGAGTAGGGGATCACTTGCGGCAGTTTCACACGCTTCTACGTTGATCTTCATCGCGGCGATCATTTCGGTGTTCACTCTGAGCGCGAGCGTCATGGTATCGATCGAATCAAAAAGAGGCTCCTTATCTTCCTGTAAGTCGCGGTTGTAGGTCAGAGGAAGGCCTTTGATGGCAGTCAGGAGGGAAATGAGATTTCCATAAAGTCTTCCTGTTTTACCTCGAGTCAGTTCGCAGACATCGGGATTCTTTTTCTGCGGCATGAGCGAGGACCCTGTTGTGTGCGCATCTGAAAGAGTGGCAAAGCCGAACTCACTGCTGCACCAAAGAATCAAATCTTCGGAGAGACGTGAGAGGTGGCCGCCGCAAAGGGCGAGGGTAAAGAGGATCTCTGCGATGTAATCGCGATCGGATATGGCATCCATCGAATTTGTGGTGACCCCATCGAAGCCGAGTTCCTTTGCGATAGCCTCACGGTCGAGATTGATGGTGGAGCCTGCTAAGGCTCCTGATCCAAGTGGAGAAATATTGACCCGTTTCCGGGCATCGATGAGTCGCTCCTTGTCTCGGGAAAGCATTTCGACGTAGGCCAGAAAATGATGACCGACGGTGACGGGTTGTCCGCGTTGCAAGTGAGTGTAGCCGGGGAAAACTGTTCCGGCATGGGCATCGGCACGCCCTAGAAGAGCATCTTGAAGGTGTGAAATCAGCTCTAAAATCGAATCGATGGCACTGCGGCAATAAAGGCGCGTATCAGTTGCGACTTGGTCATTTCGCGATCTCGCGGTGTGCAACTTGGCTCCTGCGGCCCCTATTTTTTGGGTTAAGGCAGATTCAATATTCATGTGGATGTCCTCCAGTTCGATCGAGAATTCGAATTTTCCGGCAGCAATTTCCTCCTCGATTTCCTTGAGTCCAGATTCGATCTTAGAAAACTCATCCTCAGTGAGTAATCCAGATTTCATTTGGGCGCGAGCATGCGCAATTGACCCCGCTATATCGTGAGGGAATAGACGCCAGTCATATGAGATAGACTCGCCATATTGTTGCACGAGATCGGCAGTTGCTTGAGAGAATCGGCCCTTCCACATGTATTGAGTGTCCCCTGTTCTACCGAGGTATTCAAGCGTAGAGCTTATTCACATCCGGCGAAATTTGTGGAAGATGAGCTTGTATAGTTAACTTGCCTTGATAACATAGCTTTGTTATGAATAATCCGTTTCAGTCAGTCGGAGGAGGAACTAGTGCTGCTGTTTCTCCTGCATCTGTTGGATACTTGTCTCAAGAGTCCAGCAAAGAAGTAGACCCCAAGCCAGCCATGAAGACGGAAGCGGAAAGCGTCGCTCGTTCCGCTGCCACAGATGCTTCCAATGATACGCAATTCAAGAAGAGTTGGTGGAAGTTCTGGGTGAGCGAGAAGCAGGAAGAGAGTCCAGGCCTTACGACGAAATTAGAAAAGACTTCCGAGCCCGCCAAGGTCGTTGAGAACAAAACGGATTTCGGTCGGGCGTCCGAGCATAATTTGACGGAGAAAGAAAAGATCGAGAATCGTCATTCTGAGCTTCTGAGTTCAGTTGATAGTATTTGCCGGGCGCTGGAGAAAACGAAGGAGCGTCCCATTGAGTTTAAGTCTCAGGACATTTTGCCTCCGATGCCGATGGAGAACATTGATGCCCTCACCAGAAGCACTGAGAAGGTGAGTGGCGTGTTAGATCAGGTGACGGGACAGCTGGTAAATGCTGGGAAGCGGGACGATCTCATGCGTCAATCGATTGCCAATGTCGATAGTAGCTTGGGCTCGCTCACGCGGGTGAATGAAAAGTCGATCACTGCGATGGATGGAGTGAAGCAGGTTCTTGGTGGCGTGAATGTCGCGATGAAGGACATGCAGCAGGAGCTGAAGGATTCCTCGAAGCGCTACAAGGCATTGTGCGAGGAGATGCGCGAAGCGGAGGCTAAGCATTCAGATACCGTAGCCAAACTACAGCTGCGAACTCTCATCGTTGGTTCATTGATTGGTGTTGGATTGATAGGCAGCCTCATTGCGGTAGCTCTCAGCTAAAGAATTTTCATTGTTATAGTTTGTTTAGGAAAGCCACGAACCGTCTAGTGCGGTTCGTGGTTTTTTTTGAAAGAAGAATCTAAGAAGAGGGGGTTAAAATTTAGCTATTTAGGTTATTCGTCACTGGTTTTTAGTGAGTTTTTCTTTTAGCGTCTATCTCTCTTGGCATGACAGAAAAGATACATGCCAAAGTGATTTCACGAGAGAGCAAGGCGCTGCGATGGAGCCGGCGGGTTGCGTGACCAAGCTGGAACGCAGCCATCTTGCAAAAGCACCCGGCTCTCTCCACCTCCGCGAAGCGCTAGAATTGAGAACTTTAAAATAAACATTTGTCTCTTCCGGTTTGCGGAGTGGTATTAGCTTTTGACGGTGGTAGTAACTTTGCAAAGCAGCAAAGGGCGCCTCCCCCCTGTAGAAGGGGTATTTCCCCTAGCCAGAGACTTGGGGAAAGGGATTAAGGCGTTCACACAAAAACCCCACCTTGCCAAAGCGAGATGGGGTTTGGGAATTGATCAAGCAGGGATCTTGTCAGGAGTCGAGATCGCGCTGGGTGCTTGTGAGGATCGCTCGGTTGTTGCCGCAGGCGATCTGGATCTTTTCCATGAAGTCAGAAATCTTGACCCTATCTTTAAGAATGAGCCCGTAGCGGAGCTCGCTCATCATCCCGGCTTGCACAGATTCGACGCTGATGAGTTCGATGGCAGCAGTGTGCTCTTCGAAGATCTTCTCGAATGCGATCGAGTAGTCGATGTCGTTGTTTACCCGGATACGCAACTGGTGGGAGGCACGCTTGGGAGCAAAGGCATCCTTTTTGGAAATGAGGTAGATTGCGAGTGTTACGATGACCGTTGTAGCCAGAGTGAGGGGATACTCTCGTGCGCCGACGCCCATTCCCGTGGCCATGGCGAAGAATACAAAGGCGAGGTCTCGTGACTGACCGAGGTTTCTTCGAAAGCGGATCATCGAGAAAGCGGCGAACATTCCGAAGGCCACGGCTCCGTTCCCATTGACGACCATAATCAAAATGGTGGTTACCGTTCCGATGATGATGGTAGTGTGGACGTAGTCCTGTGAGTAACGCGTCCCTTTGTAAGTGCTTTTATAGAGAGCACCAATGAGAAGCTGGAGCACGAAGCTCATGCACATCGCCAACACCACTTCGAGTGGGCCTGGACCTGCTGAGGTCGATGAGGGAGCGAAGTCGAAGAAATCTTGAACGGCGTTTGCGATGGCGTAATCCATGTTGTGAGACGGTTTTAGTATTGAAGGAGTGTGTGTGAAACAAAAATTGAAATGAAGATGTCACTAGGCGGCGGCGTGCCCTGTGATTTGGCGGCGGAGGACGGGGTCGATCACTTCCATAGCTCTGCAGAATTTGCTGAAACTGCGGCGCATTAGTTTGATGTCACCAGCGTATTCGCGGAACCAAAAGGGAACAGGGCCGATCGATTTTACCTCGAGAATCGATTGATGGGGAGGGATGATATAGTCCTTGAAGCGCTGATCGTCTGGCTGAAGTTTTAGGATTTCGCTGCGGCACTTGAGGTCAGTATCAAAAGTGATGCGGAGCTGGCCATCGGTCGTCATGAGCGCTTTGCGGTCATAGCGGAGTTGAATGGCTGGCTCGAAAAGGCGCCGCTCAATGAGATCGTAAATCTCGGCGATGATCATGCGCTGAGAGCGGGACCATTTACGCTCGATTCGACGGAGAATTTCGTGGTCGCCTTTAGCGAAGGCGATGGCTTCTTCGACAGGGAGGAAAAGTCGTCGTTTGGCTCCGATTCCGAAGTGCTTGTGCTTGATTTCGATAAATCCGGTGGGGGAAATCTTCCCACCTTCGGTTCCGTAAATACGGACTCTGATTTTGCGGCGGCTCGCCAAGGAGCGTTGCTTTTCCCAATAGCATTCCCGTGTGGGAGTTTCGTAATACTGCGTCACGATCGGATAGCAGCCATCGGCGGAGGCCAAGCTATCGACGATGAGTCGGTCGTCCAAATCACTTTCAAATTGGTCCCTGTCATCAAGCGTGATGAGGTATTTGTATTCTGTGCGGTTAAGGCTCAAAGGTGAAAACAAGTAGGAATTATGTGACGATTGTGTAATAATCGAACTTCAAGCGTCGAAGACGATCCTGAGCTAATGATTTTCGTTTGAAAAGGAGCTAATCAGTGCAGCTGGTAAGATTTCTCACCATTTCCTAGGAGAATGGCTTCTTGCTCCGTTTGGGAGAGGGCAGAAACGAGCTCTTGAACCGTTTCGGCCCATGCCTGGTATGAATTGATACGGAGGAGGCAGACTGGCCAGTCGGTACCGAACATGACTCGATTAGCGCCGAAAATCTCCAAAGTCTCTTCGAAGTAGGCTCTCACGGTGTCGGGATCAATCTCAGAATCGGCATTGAATTCAGTCACCAAGCCTGAAAATTTCACTCCGAGAAGGTTGTCGCGTTTTGCCAGTTCCTTCATTCCCTTGCGCCACTCGGGTTGAATCCGGCCATTGTGGGCCTCGGGCTTGGCGATGTGATCGACGACGATTCCCAGCTCGGCCTGTCGGTCGATCAGTTTGATGCCGACGGGAAGTTGGCGTTGGAAAAGGAGTAGATCGTAGCGGAGATCGAGCTCGGGAAGCTTAGCGAGTCCTCGGTGAAAATCGTCTCGGAGGAAAAACTCATCGGGTTCCTCTTGAAGGACGTGACGCACGCCGACAAATTTTGGATGCGGAGCGAGTCGTTCCAGATCGGCGGCTACGGCATCAGCGACGAGGGGTACCCAGCCGACAACGCCGCGGATGAGTTCACCTTGATCTGCCATCGCGAGGAGGTCATCGGACTCCTGCGTAATTTGTCGTGCCTGCACCGCGATCGTTCCAGTCACTCCGGCAGCGGAGGTCGCGGCTGCCAGCTCCGGAAGAAGCTGGTCCTGCTGAAGGGCTGTGTTTTCAGGGATCCAACCGTATTCTTCCGAGGAATATTTCCAAAGGTGGTGGTGGCTATCGAGCATGGCGCTGGAAGCTGTCAGACAAGAAAAAGGATGTCAAAGCTCCAGTCCGGCAATTGGGAATAGGGGCGCCGTGAGCTCTACGACGCTGGCGATTTGTATTTAGCTGTTAGCGATTTTCTTCCTTAAGGAGGCGTGCTATCCGTCTTTTTAAAAAGCTAAGGACAAATGTTGAATGGCCCAATAGGAAAATTTCAACAAAGAACATTTTCGTTTTTCGACCAAGGCGTTAGAAAAGGTCATGGGAAAAAAGGCTAGGTTTGAAGACTTCCGTATCGACGGTTCGGAACCATTTGATTTGTCGAATCTCCCGACCGACGTGAAACGGCTTTATGAGGATAAAGAGGACTACAAGGAGAAGTTGGGTGAGCTGACGAAGCAGATCGATTTGCGGCAGCAAGAAATGTATGCGCATGATCGCTACAGCATGTTGCTTCTCTTTCAGGCTATGGATGCGGCAGGGAAAGATGGCACGATCCGGCGCGCGATCTCGGGTGTCGATCCTCATGGAGTGCGGGTTCATTCTTTTAAAAGTCCTAACCACACCGAGCTCGATCACGACTTCCTCTGGCGCACCAGTAAGGTGCTTCCGCGGCGTGGGCACATAACGGTTTTCAATCGCTCCTACTACGAGGAAGTTCTCATTGTGAGGGTTCATCCGGAGATTCTCACAAAGTATCAACGGGTTCCTGAGGATCTCACTGAGGATCTTTCGCAAGTCTGGGAGGGGCGTTACCAATCGATCCGTGAACACGAAATTCACCTCGCACGGAACGGCACGCGGGTGATGAAATTTTTCCTCAACGTGAGTAAGGAAGAGCAATGCCGTCGCTTTGTTGACCGCATCGACCGTCCCGAAAAGAACTGGAAGTTCAACGAGGGCGACGTGAAGGAGCGGGCTTTTTGGGACGACTATATGGAAGCTTATGAGGACGCGATCAATGCGACTGCTACCAAAGGCTCTCCTTGGTACTGCATTCCGGCCGACAACAAAATGAATATGCGCCTTCTTGTGGCGGCTGCCATTTTGAATGAAATAAATTCCCTCGACGTCTGCTACCCTGAGGTGAGTGAAGAGCGAAAGAGATCCCTAGCGGAGTTCAGGAAGGATCTGGTGGGAGATGATTGAGATTCGGAATTTGAGGTTTGAACGTTGAGAGATCGGGAAGACTCGAAGTTGGCCGAGAAAGGCCCGGCCAGGGTGTCGAGGTTTTCGCCGCGGCGTTTTGTAGGATTGCTGCATTTTGAATGCGGGGGAGATGGCTCCCGGGACGGGGTGGAGGTAGCGAACCTTGCCCTGGGCTTCTCCGGCTATCGGATCGACAAAGGAGAACGCATTGACCTGTCGAAAAAGAGTATCGAAAAGCGTCAAGACGCAAGTGTATGAGAGCTACGATAATCAGAGGCAGCGTAAGACCTCTGAAAAGAAGCGATGTTCAACCGCTGGATACGCAAAATCGTATGTCCGGTTTTGGGGGAGGGGTGACGGGCGTAATCCCGGGACCCCGACCCGCTCGTTAGTCCTTTGAACCCCACCAGGTTTTGTTGGGCTTGAAGTCTGGCTTGAGGAAGTTGGCGTGCTGTTTCTCAAGGCGAGGTTTCTCCTTGCTCGTGACCTGTTCCAGTTGCTTTTTCTTCTTTTCCGGATCGAAGCGGGGGTCGGGTTGAGGGACCTTTGCACCGACTTCGGTGAGGTGAGCGGTGAGCTCGGTTGAGAGACGAGTCACGATGTTCGAGTGTCGTTTCGAAACGTCGCTGACTTCGCCGATGTCCTTGGAAACATTGTAGAGTTCTTCCCGACCGTCTTCGTAGTAGCGGATCAGTTTAAAATCGCCTTTTCGAATGATGCTTGATGGCTCGCCACCTTGGTTGCCATAGTGGGGATAGTGCCAGTAGAGAGTACGGTCGCTTTTCTCACCCCGAAGAGCGGGGACGAGGGAGCGGCCATCGATATGTTGATTGGGAAGTTGCTTAAGGCCGGCGAGTTCAAGCAAGGTTGGGTAGAAGTCGGTTCCGGTAGCGAATTGTTCGGAGGTCGAGCCGGGCTTGGTGACTCCTGGAGCGCTGATGTAGAAGGGCTGACGAATGCCACCTTCCCACTGGCGTCCTTTTCCGCCGCGGAGGGGGAGGCAGGAGGTTGCAAAGGCGTCTCCTGAGGAGACACCGCCATTATCTGAGGTGAAAACGACGATGGTGTTTTGGTCGAGGCCCGCCTTTTTGAGTCCGTCCAAAACGATGCCGACGGCGTCATCCATCGATTCCATCATGCCGGCATAAATGGGGCAGTCTTGCACCTGGCGGACGGACTTGTTGCGGTCGACCTTAAAGCGTTCTTTTGCGAGTCCGGCTTTGGTGGCCTTTTTGCGATACTTTTCCCAGAGCTCCGGAGTGGTTTGGATGGGGCCGTGGACCGAATAGAAGGAGAGGAAAGCGAAGAAGGGTTTTTCGGAGTCTTTCTTGATGTAGTCGATCGTTTCGTTGGCCAGACGGATGGGGAGCGATTCTCCCGGAGGTCCGTCGGTGAGGTCGGGGTTTTTGTAAGGGGAGAAGAATCCGCCGGGAGGCGAGCCGCGATGATGGCCGCCTATATTGATCTCGAATCCGTGGTGCTCGGGTTTAGATTTCTCGCCTCCGAGGTGCCATTTTCCGGCAAAGAAGGTGCGGTAGCCGCCGTCCTTGAGCGCTTCGGCGACAGTGGTGATATCGGAGGGGAGATTCTGCAGATATTCTGTAGGAAGGACACGGTCGTTGCGATTCCATTTGGTCCCTGAGGCAGCGCCGATCCAGTCGGTTATCTGAATGCGGGCGGGATATTGGCCGGATATGATGGCGGCGCGGGAGGGAGAGCAAACTTGGCAGGCGGAGTAGCCATTAGTGAAGCGCATGCCGGATTTGGCGAGGGCGTCGATGTGGGGCGTCTCGTGAAAGGTGGAGCCCTCGCAGGAGAGGTCCTTGATGCCAAGGTCATCGGCAAGGATGAAAACGATGTTGGGTTTGGCTGCTACGAGAATAGGCAGGAGGCAGATCGCAGAGAGAAAGTTCATATCGTTCCAAAACAAACCTTTCTGGCGCGTTCTTTCAAATATGAATTAGTGCTTTGATGCTCAATTACCGATTATCGGAGCTCGCAATTCTCACATTTAGGAAAAAGTTCCCTGGTTCCCTAAAATCAAAAAGACTCTGCGGCGAGGCGAGTGACAGCGGTTACGCGAGGAGGTAAATTGGAGTCTAAGGGCTTCGACGGTGGCTGGATCCAGCGGCTTTTGTAAGTTACTCGGCGGCCCGAGTGGCATCAGATCGCATTCTGGCAATCTCGGCTTCGAGACCTGGCACTTTTTGAGCATCGTCTCTAAAACGTTGCAGCTGGTATTTGAGGTCGCTGTTTTGCTGGTTCAGCGTCTGGACGGTTGCTTTAAGACCATCAATTTGGCGCAAGGTGTTTTCCTGGGAGACAAGGATGCTATTGAGGGAATCGACATCTTGTTTGATTCTCGTGGCAAGTCCGTTGGCTGATGGATTGGAGTTCTGATTAGGGTTCAGATAGATCGAATTTTTTGCCATGCGGGCTTCCTCGATTTGCGCCTTCAATTTGGCGTTTTTCTGATCTTCTTTGCTGTCCTTCTTGCCGAATTGCTGGGAGATGACAAGGAGGAGGAGGAGGAGGACAGCGGCCCCTATCACGATGCCGGTGATGAGGTTTTGATTGGAGCTAGCGGTCGCCTGTGAGGACGGTTCGTTCTGGTCTTGGTGATCGTTATCTTCTACCATAGAGTTTGGGATTACTGGTGTAGGGCGCGGAGTTTGCGCAAAAAGGTGAAAATTGAAATTTAAAAGTCACAGATCTGGAGCGATGCTCCACTGACGATATGATTGGTAAATTACTCCTAATGAGCGGAATCATTCCCGTTATTGTCTCCGTTTTCGCCCGGAAGTTCTTCTGTGACCGGACTCTCCGGCGTCATGGAGACGAGACCGTGGCCATCACTGGAAAGGAATTCGCGGAGGCGATCCTCAGTCAGGGAAAGGTCACAGGAGTGGAGATTGAGGAGAAACGGCGGCCTTTTTTACCGATTGGTCCGGAGCGTTTGGTGATTTCTCCCTCGATTTGCAAATCGAAGAAAGCCCGGGATGTCGCGGCGGCTGGCTTGCTGGCGGGGCTCGTGCTGATGGCCCGGCGGCAGAAAAAGGTGGTGAGTTGGCGTGCCTGGGCGGTGAAGTTTGGCTGGGCCATGCCGAGCTTTTCCGTGGTGATCGTGACCTTTGCGACGGTGGCGACCTCGTTGCTTCCATCGATGGCGATTGGCATTGTTTTGGGAATCCTTGGCTTCGCGGCCTTGGCGCTGTGGTTTACTCTTCCAGTGGAACGTGAGGCAGCGAAAACAGTGGCTCATTTCCTCGATGACACTGCGATTGTGAATCGACGCTCCGAAGCGGAGGTTCTCTCCGAATTGGTGAGCGCCCTTGCATGGCAGCGACTGGTTCCTGGTTGTGTCGAGTGGCTCGTTCCAAAGGCTAAACCGAAGGACGTCTCACCTTGATCCAGTAAAAGAGGATCAAGGGCAGGAGCATCACGAGGAAAGAGGGCGCGAGCCAAGCGAGGCTTGCCTTGAAATCGTTATCGACTCCTTTGAGAAGCGCGGCAAAAAGCAGGCTGGTCATTCCGAAGCCGATATTGAGGGCGAGACCTTTGAAGCTCAGGACGGTGGCGCGTTGTCGGGAGTCGACCTTGGCATTGAGGTAGTGGGAGGAGAAAAAATTGAGGAGTCCGAAGCTGGCGGAAAAGAGAACGACGACCAAGACGCCGTAGTATTGCCAAGCTTGGGCAATCCCCAAAAGTCCGAGGAAGGTGAAAACGGAAATCCAGAGGTAGTTGGTGGCGAGACGCCCCTTTTCCACCATGCGCCTGGCGAGACGGGGCATGAGAATTCCCATGGCAGCAAAACTGGCTCCGATAATTCCAAAGGAACTCTCGGGTAAATCGATAAGGCGATAATATTCCGAATTCATCGTGAGGAAGAGACGCACGAGAGTATCGTGGACAAGAGCGGCGAGGATGAGGGCGAAGACGATGGGGGTGCCGATGATCCAGCCGCCGGTCTTGTGGATGCTGGTCCAGAGTGAGTCGCTGGCGAGGTCTTCCGATTGGGTGACAGGTTCCTTCATCAAGAGGGAAATCGGAAGCGCGATGAGGGCGGAAATGAGAGTGAGGTAGATGGGAAAGCGGATGGCGGTTTCCTTGGCGAAGTTGGTTCCGAGGAGATTGTTAAGAAAGGAATGATCATAAACGGCGCCGCCGATGAGCATGGCGACGACGAAGGCGCAGGAGGAGAGCGTCATGAGCCGGGCGAGAACTTTGGGCCACTGGGCTTCTCGTTCTCCCTCAGGGAGTGAGTCGTAGGCAAGGGCTTCGTCGGCTCCACTTGCGGAAGCTTCTGCGGCGCCGGAGAGGATGCGATTGAGAACCCAAACCCAGAAGATGAGATTGGCATTTCCGAAAGGGACGAAGGCGATGAGGCTCATTTCCAAAATCATCAAGACCGCGGCGATGATGATCATGGGGCGACGGCCCAATTTATCGGCGAGAGCTCCCGAGGGAACTTCCAGAAGGACAATGGAGACGGCCCAGATGGCATTCAGAATGGCGAACTGCGCCATCGTGAGACCGTAGTCGAGCTGGAGGACGGCGAAGATCGGGTAGTAGAAACGCGCGTTAAAAAGGAGCCGGAAGGCAATGAAGAGGGGGATGTTGCGCGGCACGGGAAAAAGGAGAGAAATTCAAAATAAATTCAAATTCGAGAAACAAGAAACGGAAGACGGGGAGCCGAGAGATGGGGAGTTTTTTTCGGGGAGTCCTTTTCCTCTCCTTTTTACTTGGGAAGCACCCAGATGTTTCGGAAGACGACGGGGTTGCCGTGATTTTGAAGGTAGACAGGACGGGCTTCGTCTTTGAGGGGGCCGTTTTTAGGAGAGGCGGTGGTGAAGTCTTTGGTGAGTTTTTGATTCTTGTGAATGAGGACACCGTTGAGTTTCACGGTCATTGAAGGCCAGTCGGTCATTTTACCTCCGGCATCAAACTTGGCTGCGGTGAAGTCGACATCGTAAGTCTGCCATTTGAGGGGAGGAAGGCACATGTTGAGACGGGGCTCGGCGATGGAGTAGATGCCGCCGCACTCGTTCATTTTCCCGTCGAGGCCGAAGGAATCGAGGATCTGGGTTTCCCAGCGCCCGCCAAAGTAGACGCCGCTATTTCCGCGGCCCTGACCACGGGCGAAGGGTTTGTAAGGGGGGCGGAATTCGAGGTGGAGCTTGTAGCTTTTAAAGGTCGGCTTGCTGGTGGTTCCGGTGGCTTGAAGGAGGCCATTTTCCATCTTGCCGTTTTGCCAGTGCTCGACGGAAGTGCCATCGAACAACACGGTGGCTCCTTCCGGTGCCTTGGCTCCGAGGGTGGGGCTTTCGCGTTCGATGCGAGGGAGGATGACGGGGGTGGATTTACCGATTTTAACGGTGATGTTTCCTTTTCCGAGGGTGAGGGAGAGGGGGGCTTTTTTGTCGGGGATGAGTTGGTTTTCTTTTCGGGTTAGGTTGTAGATCGCACGAGAGTCTTCTTTTTTCCAGCCTTTGCCGGGGAGGCCATTTTCGAGGAAGTAGGCGGTAAATTTTCCGTCGCCGAGGGCTACGAGTTGAATGCCAACGGGTGCGCCTTCTTTGTAGTATTCGCCTTGGATCGAAAAATCAGGGTTTTCTTTGGCTGCTTTTTCGGGGTCGATCCAAGTGGACTTGGGAGATTTCTTGTCCTCGGCTTGGGCGGAAGCGAAGGCGAGGAGAGTAGTGAATAGGAATAGTTTCATGATGGTTTGATTTGTGATTTGGCGGCGGAGCGAGGCGATGAAAGGTTACTGGCCGTTTTCCCCAGGTTTTCCCCAGGTCGACTTAAGTTCACAAATGGTAAGCTGGTGAACCTTGCAACCCACGATTTGTTGGGTCCAGGGGGCGAGGCGGGGATCTAAGATGAGGGAAGCCGTGATTTCGCCGAAGTGGGAGAAAGCTTCGACGGACATGCGGTCGATGAGGAGGCGGAGGGAGATCTCGCCATCGCGGGGTTTGAGGTCGCGGCAGAGGAGGGGCCATTTTTCGAGAAAGCCGGTGATATCGTGCTCAGTGTCAATCCTGCCATTCAAGGGACCCCTTCCGAAGGTCTCACCGGCGACGAGCCAATCGCCGTAGGAAGGGGTTTCGAAGTCGGTAACAACGAGGTCCTCCGCGACAAGAGAAAGCGCTGAGCAGGCAAGGGTGAGGATCGCTTTTGCGGGAAGAGTCACGGCAAGTAGTATCGCTGAATTCTGTGCGAAGGACAATTCAAGTCTTTCGGGACTTCCTTTCACTGACTGATTTCCTTAATTGACGACTCTAATCTCTATCTCGCGAACGATTTTGAGCGGAATAATTTTTATCGCAACGACGGGGAAACCTTTGTTGATTTGGCTGATGCGCTCGGCGTGGAGGATCTTTCGGCGGGAATGGGAATCACCTGGGGGGATTTTAATAACGACGGGAGATCGGACGCCTAAGTGAGCAATATGTTCTCGAGTGCAGGGAACCGGATCGCTTATTAGAGGCAGTTTCGAGAAGGCGTTTCGGACGACGGCCGTTCAGAAATTGTCCTGGCTACTTGCGACATCGAAGGATGATTCGCTGCGCGATGGAGAAGAAGCAAGCCGTCTCATCACGGAGCTTGTTTCTAGGCCAATTCTTTCCGGCACTTTTCGAGAAGTGCTTTGGTGGCCTTGATGCCCTTTTCTTCCGAGAGCTTTCCTCCTTCGTATTCGACGCCAACCCAACCGTGGTATTTGTGGTCGAGCACGATTTGGAGCGCCTTCTTGAAGTTGGTTTTAGTTTCATCCCCGGCTTCGTTGAAGTCGTGAGATTTGGCCGAAACTCCTTTGGCAAATGGCATGAGCTCTTTGAGGCCCTTGTAGCGATCGTAGCCGTGGAAGTTTCCGAAATCGGGAAGCGACCCGCATTCATCGAGGCCGACGTCGCCAAGGACTTTGGCCATCCATTCTCCATTGGAAGAAAGCCCGCCGTGGTTCTCCACGATGATGTTGATTTGGTGATCTTGGGCAAATGTGGTCAGGGCGGTGAGGCCTTTGACGCAGTTGAGTGCTTTTTCGTCGTCGGTCGTGCCTTCTCCATGTGAGTTCACGCGGATGGAGTGGCAGCCGAGGAACTTGGCGGCTTCAACCCATTTCTTATGCTGGTCGACGGTTTTCTGTCTTTTGGCATCGGTGCCGGCGCCGAGGTGGCCTTCGCCATCGACCATGATGAGGACGTTGCTCATACCAAGATCGGAGACGCGCTTTTTGAGCTCGTCAAGATACTTCATGTCCTTGGCCTTGTCCTTGAAGAACTGGTTTACGAATTCGAGGCCGAGGATGTCGAAGTTCTTCTTCGTGAACTCGGGCCATTCCATATTGGTCAACTTTCCGCCCTTGAGCGCGCGGTGGTTGGACCACTGGGCGAGGGAAATTTTAAAGAGAGACCCAGGGTCCTTCTTGTGGGCTCCGTGGTGATCGGCCAAGGCTGAAGCGGTTAGTGAAGCGATTGAGGCGTGAATAAATTTTCGACGTAACATTAGGTGATATTCACGCTGGAATGCTGGCAAGGAAAGGTGAAAGTTCAGTAATGAGTATAACGACCAAGCGAGGGGACGAGGGAACTACTGATTTGCTTTTTGGAGGGAAGTCCTCAAAGACCGCTCCTCAGGTAGAAGCTCTCGGTGAGGTCGATGAACTGAATGCGGTGCTGGGACTGGCTCGCGTGGCAATGGATGGCGAAGCGGCGGAAGTGATCGACCAGATCCAGAAGTGGTTGGTGACACTCATGGGGGAGCTGGCGATGCCCGAGGGAAAGGACGAGGCTTATGAAAAAGCGGGCTTTGGAAGGATCACGGAGAAGGAGATCGAGTGGGTTGAGAATTTAAGTGGGGGAATCGAAGGAGATCGAAAATTTGAGGGCTGGCTTCGGCCGGGAGAGACCGGAGGAGAGCTGGCGGCAAGATTGCACCTGGCGCGGACGGTGGCTCGAAGGGCGGAAAGATCGGCGTGGAAGGTTTCGGAAAAGGTGGCGACGCGGGAGCTGCGGATTTTTCTGAATCGGCTCTCGGATGCCTTTTGGCTGATGGCGCGAAAGAGTGAGGAGGCGCTAGGATAGCGGTCCCGGCTGTCTAATTCTGAACGGCCCGGACGCGGAGGAAGCGCTCGGTGGTGTCGACAATTTTAAGACCAAGTAATTTGGGGTTTGCACTTGCCGTCAGGGGGATCTCCTCCATGGAAGATGATCATATCGGTCTTTTCCGAGGGGACGGAGAAGCTCTTTTCTTAGACGAGGGTTTTGTATTCGTCGGCGAAAAGTTGGGCAGGGGTGAGAGAAAGTATGAGTGATTTGATGAATGAGCGCATGATTCCGGTTTGAGGTTGTTATTGGAACCTCTAATCGAAGTTAAGCGAGCCGCCTGATCTACAGCAGGATGAGCTTGGTGGAGAGTCGGAGTTTGAGCTAAGCTTGCTGCATGCAAAAGGTTGTTTGGATGATTCTGGATTCGGTGGGGATCGGTGGGGCTCCGGATGCGGCTGAGTTTGGCGATGAGGGGAGCGATACCTTGGGGCATATAGCCGAGTGGTTTTTGGAGAACGAGGGCCGGGCTTTGGCACTTCCTAATCTTGCGCGATTGGGTTTGGGAGAAGCATATCGGCTCGTGCATGGGAAGCTGCCAGCAGGGTGGGAAAAAGTGGAGACGGTGGGTTTTTTCGCGGCGGCAAGTGAGGTGTCGACCGGGAAGGACACTCCGAGTGGGCATTGGGAAATGGCGGGAGTTCCTGCGACTTGGGATTGGGGCTACTTTCCCAAAGTGGAAGAATGTTTTCCAAGGGACTTGTTAGAGAAAATTTGGCAAGTGGGGGACTTGGAAGGTTCGCTGGGGCATTGCCATGCGAGCGGCACAGAGGTGATCAAGCGACTTGGAGAGGAAAGTGTGCGCACGGGGAAGCCCATTTTTTACAGCTCGGCGGACTCGGTCTTTCAGATCGCGGCGCATGAAGAAGCCTTTGGCTTGGAGCGCTTGTTGGATCTTTGTAAAAAGGTGCGTGAGTTGACGATCGAGATGAATGTGTGTCGGGTGATCGCGCGGCCTTTTGTCGGAGAGCCTGGTGCTTTTGAACGGACGGGGAATCGAAGAGACTACGCGGTGAGGCCGCCGAAACCGACGGTGTTGTTGCGCTTGGTGGATGACGGGAAGAAAGTGGCGGGAGTGGGAAAGATTGGTGACATTTTTGCGCATACCGGGATGTCGCTTGAACTCAAAGCAAGCGGGCATCCGATGCTTTGGAACCGGACTCGAGAGGCCTTGGAGGAAGCCGATTTGGTGATGACAAACTTTGTCGATTTCGACATGCTCTTCGGGCACCGCCGGGACCCGAAAGGATATGGAGAGGCCCTGGAGGAGTGGGATTGGGAGTTGGGTCACTTTTTAGCGGAGCGAGGAGACGACTTGATTGTGATCACCGCCGACCACGGAAACGATCCGACTTGGGAGGGAACTGACCACACCCGTGAGCGTGTTCCTGTCTTGATCCATGGTGTTGGAGTGGGAAATGGCGGGATTCGAGGGACCTTCGCGGATGTGGGAGCGACGATTGCGAAGTCCTTTGGACTCAAGATGGACGAAGGTGAATCGATCTTGTAAGGTTCCGACATGGCCACTCCACATTTGGAAGCTCAGGAAGGTGAATTCGCCGAAACCGTGTTAATGCCGGGCGATCCGCTCCGGGCGAAATTTATCGCAGAGACTTTTCTCGATAAGGTGAAACAGGTGAACGGGGTGCGCAATATGCTCGGGTTTACCGGCACTTACGAAGGGACGAGGATTTCGGTGGTGGGAAGTGGCATGGGGATTCCTTCGATTTCGATTTATGCCAAAGAGTTGATTACGGATTATGGGGTGAAGAACCTGATCCGGGTTGGGAGCTGTGGAGCGGTTTCCACCAAAGTAAAAGTGCGCGACGTTCTCATTGCAATGGGAGGCTGCACGGACAGCGGAGTGAATCGGGCTCGCTTTGGTGGGTATGATTTCGCGGCGATTGCAGACTATGATTTACTGGCCGCGCATGTGGAAGCGGCCAAGGAGCTGGGGGTGCCGGTGAAAGTGGGGAACATCTTTTCGGCTGATCTCTTTTACACACCACAGCCGGAGATGTTCGATCGCATGGAAAAGATGGGCGTCTTTGGGGTGGAGATGGAAGCGGCGGGGCTTTTTGGAGTGTGCGCGGAATTTGGAGCGCGAGGGATGGCGATCTGCACGGTGAGCGATCATATTCGCACGGGCGAGAGCACGACGAGTGAGGAGCGCGAAAAGAGCTTCACCGATATGATGAAAGTGGCCTTGGAAGCAGCGAGAAAGGTGGCTTCGAAATGACTGATCAAGAACTGCTAAAGATCGCGGCGCAGGCGAAGGAGCGGGCTTATGCTCCGTATTCGAAGTTTCTTGTCGGGGCGGCTCTGCTGGGAAAATCAGGAACGGTTTACGAGGGATGTAATGTTGAGAATGCTTCCTATGGGCTGACCAATTGTGCGGAACGGGTGGCGATCGGGGTGGCCATTTCTTCGGGTGAACGGGAGTTTGAGGCGATTGCCATTTCCGTGAAGGGTGGGGGGAGTCCTTGCGGCGCCTGTCGGCAGGTGCTCAACGAGTTTACCCCCAAGATACGCGTTTTGATGGGAGATGAAGAAGGAAATTTGGTGAGGGAGAGATCGCTTGATCAGCTCCTTCCTGAAAGTTTCGGGCCTGACTCTCTATAGTCCCATAGGGGATTGGAGTCCGAAGGATGCGGTAAAAGCGAATCTGCCCTTTCGGGTCGGAGGTGTTGGTGGAATCTTCAATTCCTATGATCGCATCGATTTTCACTTCCGGGACTCTGGTGGCGACGTGATCGTATCCTAGATTGAAGGCGGCGAAGGTGAAGGGATTGGTGGGACGATTGAAGCCAATCTAAGCCGTTTGGAGAAGAGGGGGGATGAGTTCTGCGTCAATTGATTGGGCACCCGCAGAATTGTCGTTCGATGTCCAGCCGTCGGAGCCTACACATTGATTGTTTCCGGCAGGAAAGACGTCGAGATCAGCTTCATACAAAAGATCTGCATGCACCAAGGGGCTGAGGAGAATGAGGGGGATTTTTTAATGGAAGAAGGGGGCTCACAACGGGCGAATTTCAAAAAATAAGCGCGAATGTGCGGTCACACAAGAAGGTAGCCTTTTCAGGCTACCTTTCAACTTGCTTGGGGGGGCAGGCAAGGGGGATAAGCGAGATTACTCGCCTCCTTCTTTACGGTGGCCTGGGCCACGGTTGTGATCTTTCGGGCGGAAATTTCCGCTACCGTTACGTGAGCCGTCGTGACGAGGGTAGGGGCGGAGACGCGCGTTGAATTCTTCGAAAGAAATATCACCGCTTTCGTCGGAATTGAGACGAGCGAAGATCTCTGCGATCATCTCTTTAGGAGCATTTTCGAGGTGAGGAATTGCGGCAAGTTCTTCGAGGGAGAGGCGTCCATCGTCACCAGCGATCTCTGCGAACTTCTCAGCGCGCTTGTCTTCGATGGCAGCGCGGATTGCGTTACGAGCTTCTTGACTCTCTTCTTTGGAGATTTTTCCGTCACCATCGGTATCAATTTCAGCACGGTTTGATTCACGAGCGGCCTTGCGGGCTTCTTTGATGGCTTGACGCTCTTCTTCGTCAATTTGGCCGTCTCTGTTGACGTCATAATGGTCGAGGAATTCTGGAAGGGTGCCGTCACCGAATAACTTGTCACCCGCTTGTGCGAAGGAAGCTCCTCCAAGAAAGATTCCGATGACTAGGGTTGATTTGAGGTTCATGATTCTTTTTCTGAGGTTTTGAGAAAGTGATTTTTTCGATTGAGATCGTCGCGTTCATGTGAAGAGACGCGGGAAGATGGATCGGGGTTACAAAAAAAGGTTTTTTCGATTCCTTGTAAATCCAAGGGATTACGCGGTTCTTTTGTGCAGACTATTCCTTTGGTGAGGAAAAAGGGGACAGATTACTGTCTGAGGAGCTCGAAGAGATTTCCTTCGGAACGGGTCGAGGCCTCGCCGTCGACGGATGCAGGTCCATCTGAGGAGGTAGTGACGCCCGCCTCAGAAGTTGGGTGGGCTGCTACGGCGACCATCGCACCGTTGTTGATGGCGTCGTTGAGGTCATCCTCAAGTTGGCCGACGACGTCTTTCCACCAAGCCTCGTCGTCGATCGTCGCTTCTGTAAGAGCATCTTGTTGATCGGAATCGAGCTCGATATAAATGCTATCGTTCAGGGTGGAACCTACATTGACTCTTGGCAGAGGCTGACCATTCACAAGGATCGCGGGGTGAGCTTGCTTGTGATGAGCGACGATCAGAGGGAAGATATCCCGACGTTGGTTATTGGTGAGGTAGTACTTTTCGGTGAGCTTATCAAGTTTGTTCCGGCTTTCTTGCCGCGTCCGGTTCACAATGGCATTTACCCTTTGCAAGTCAGCGTCAGTGAGATTCGAGATGGATGAGCTGGTGAGGCCGAGATCGTGATCGGAGGAATCCACGATCCGAGAGGAATTCGCTCTTGCTGCGCGGCTTCGCGATTGATCCAGATTTACAAATTTTCGTTCTGGAGCATTTTGGGAGCTTGCAAAGAGTTGATCACCAGCGGCCTGATAGTAGTCGTCACTCTGGAGAAATGAGATCGAAAATGCCAAGGTCCCAGCGACAACAAGCATTGTAATACCGAGGGTAAATTGGGAGCGCGACATGAAAAATGGAGGCTAAGAAAAGAAAAAATAATTGTGTCTTATCGATCGATTAAAAACGCGAATTGATGGCACGTTGCAAGCTTTTTTGATCTTTTTTTATTTCCTCCTGCTGCTGTTCGTTCAGATGGGGTAGCAGTCGTTCGTGGAGTTCGAGGAGGTGGAGGTAGTAATCCCCGAAGGCCTCATCACGGCTGATCTGGATTTTTTCCGAGGTGATTTGGACTTCATTGGAGACGAGGTTTCGCTGCTCTTCGGTTAGCTTGAGTGATGAGACGATGCGCAGTAGGGTGCTCTCTTCCCAGGAGGAGGCGTCCTCAGCCGAACGACCGACAAGGATTAGGGGCGCTGGTTGCTTCCGGTTTTTCTTAGTCCCGAGTAGGAAACCGACACCATAACCGCAAAGAAAAATTGCGAGAAGTGCCATGAGAATAGTGAGGTAGTCGCGGAACTTGGGTTTCATAATGCGGTTGGGAAGACTGGAGGTTCGGGTAGGATGATGGGGCCCTGCGGTGGAGCGTCATCATGAAGGTTAAAGAGAACGAAGAGAAAGACCAATCCTGCGGTGATGGCAGCGAGGAGGGACCATTTTCGCCATGTGAGAGTGAGCACGAGTTGATGCACAGTTGTGCGAAGATTCTTCACGCTAATGCGGGGAAGCTTTGGCTCCGGTTCCTCAGGGGAGGACTTTGAGGCATCGATAAGACGTTTCCAGGGATCTTCGGAGGAGTTCATCGCTTAGTGGTTAGGTTCGAGCTTTTTAAAGTGGTCGGTGAGCTTACGTCTTGCGCGCATCGCAGTGATTTTAACTTTCGAAACGCCCCATCCCGTATGATCGCAGATATCTTGTATGCTCTTTTCCTCGAGGTCGAGAAGGCGGATCACGATTTGCTCGCGGGGATTGAGGGTGGAGATGAGGCGATCGAGGAGTTCCCGCATTGCTTGGAGGCTTTCGGTTTGCTCGCTGGATTCGTCTGCGAGGGATTTTTCGATCAATTCCGCTTGGGATTCGCCGAGATCGGAGAAACTCACAAGGGGGCGCGCTTTGTGGCGTCGGAGCCAGTCGTAGCAAGTATTGATCGTGATGCGTGAGACCCAGTGTGGAAAAGGGCTACGAGAATCGTATTGATCGAGCTTAAGGAAGATCTTGGTGAAGGCATCTTGTGCCAAGTCATCGTGGTCCGAGGAGGTGCGGACCTGGTTTCGGATGATGCGATAAACTTGAGGCGTGAGGAGGTCGACAAGTTCACGCCAAGCGGACTCGTGTCCCTCCCTGATATTTTCGAGGAGGTCCCCGGGAATACCGCAGTCGTCACCCATCAGAGCTTATTTAAATTTTGAACTTTCGAGGAAGTCATACCACTCTTTTTCGAACTCTTCATCATCATCGTAGCCGAAGGATTCGAGGAGAAGCTCCTTGGTTGCCTCTTCTCCGTCGCGGACAGCGGCGACGAAGGCCTGGTATTTTACGAGACGTTCTTCATTGCTGACCATGAAGTGGGTAAGGGCGAAAATGTAGCCCGATTCGTTGGGAGTGAGCATGGTGATTTTAGTTTCCATCACTCCCTGAAGGCTGACGCGCTTGTCTTTCTTGCAAAGCTTACGAATCACAGGTGGCCAGGCATTTTGTGGACCCAGGGTGCCGCCTTTGACTGTCTCAGCCTTGCCGTCTTCCGAGGCGTAATACTTGTCAAAATCGAGGTAGAGCACGCGGCATTTTTTGAAGACGAGATGCTCAAGATAGTAGCCGATTCCAGCGCCCATCCAGAAGGGCTGTTTTCCTGTGCGGGCCTGACCTTTGAGAAAGTTGGAGCCGGCGATGTGGACAAAGATAGCTGATTTATCCTGCTCGTCGCCGCGACCTGATGACAGGGCATCGGTCTTGCAGATGACCATAAAACGGTTGTGAGGATCGGCGTAGTTGCCGACTTGTTTGGTGAGATTGACCTGATCGATGCTCCAGTTGTTTCTCTTAGCATCTGCTTGGACGACCTCATGAAAGGTGTTTCCGTCGGCCACCAGATAGACGGTGTATTTAAATTGTTCTCCTTTTGAGGGGTCAGCGCCTCCGGGAGTTCTGAACTCCTTTTTTTCGAAGTCAGTGACAAGGGAAGGTATGATCTCGCTCATTTCCTTCCAGACTCGCTTGGCTAACTTGCGCGCTGGATCGTGGTCGGTATGAAAGGAGCGAAGCATGAAATGATCGGTTTCTCTCTCCTTCCACTTGATGCTTGGGAAATGCTCCTTTTGGCCGAAGGCAGGAAGCACTGAAGCAAGTGCGAAGAAGGAAACGAGAATCTTCATACAATAAAAACATATGATTTCGGAGGGGAGGCGGCAATGCAGGATCTCACAAATTCTCAAAACTCTCATTAATTGGGCGACCCATCTGGGTGAGTCGGAGGCAGCGACATGCTTGGGAAGCGACTTCCAAATTCCGCCGATGGCGGGAGTCAGCATCAGCGTATTGCAAAAAATCACGATGCAGTTGGCCGATCATATTTTTTGTGAGCGGGATTTTACCGGAGTGGGCAAAGAGTTTTTATGGGGTCTTCGGAAAAAGAACCGTTTATGATCCAATTTAATCCATCAATCTCCAATGAAGATTAATGTGTCGTTTTTTCTGTATTCTCTTTGCTTCAAAAAAAACGGGGCCTTTTTGGGGCCCCGCTTTTTAGAGAGGCTTTGTGACCGGGATGGTCACGCCACTGGCTTACTTGTGGTTCACGCGGGCGAACTGCTTCAAGCGGAGGCCGTTGAGGGCAATAAAGCCGGTGGCGTCGTTTTGATTGTAGGCTTCTTCCTGGCCGCCTTCCATCGTGGCGATGTCTTCGTCGTAGAGGCTGTTCGGGGAACGGCGACCGGCGTTCATAATGTTGCCTTTGTAGAGCTTGAGGCGGACTTCGCCGTTGACCGTCTTTTGGGTCTCGGTGACGAGGGCCTGGAGGGCGTCGCGCTCGGGGGCAAACCAGAAGCCATTGTAGACGAGCTTGGCATAGGTCGGAATGAGGCTATCGCGAAGGTGCTGGGCATCGCGGTCGATGGTGAGGGTTTCGAGGTCCTGGTGGGCAGCCAGAAGAATGGTGCCGCCGGGGGTCTCGTAGATGCCGCGGCTTTTCATGCCAACGAAGCGGTTCTCGACGATGTCAACGCGGCCGATGCCGTGTCTGCCACCGAGGTGGTTGAGGAGGCGCATGACACCGTAGGGAGTGAGGAGGGTGTAGCCGTCTTGCTCGCCCTTGACCTCGAAGTCAGCAAGCTCGCTAATGTAGCCGGAAAGCTTGTCGTTTTTGAGTCCGATGATCTCGCCTTTTTCGAAGAGGCACTGAAGATATTCGGGTTCGTCCGGGGCGTCCTGAGGGGAGACGGAGAGGACATACATGTCCTTGTCGGCGGGGGTGGTGCCATCATACCAAGTGTCCTCGAGCGCGCCGGCTTCGAAGGAGATGTGGAGGAGGTTCCGGTCCATGGAGTAGGGCTTGCTCTTGGAAGCTTGCACGTCGATATCGTGCTTCTCACAATAGGCGATCATTTCGGCACGGCCGGGGAATTCTTCACGAAAAGAATCGTCACGCCATGGGGCGATCATTTTAATGTCAGGCGCGAGGGCATTGAGCGCGAGCTCGAAGCGGACTTGGTCGTTTCCTTTTCCGGTGGCGCCGTGGGCGATGGCGTCAGCGCCTTCGGCAAGGGCAACATCGAGCATACCTTTGATGATGCAAGGGCGGGCGATGGAGGTTCCAAGGAGGTAGCGGCCTTCGTAGACGGCGTTGGCCTGGAACATCGGGAAAATGTAGTCGGCAGCGAACTCTTCCTTGAGATCGCCGATGTAGCACTTGGAAGCGCCGGTCGCGAGGGCCTTGGCTTCTAGTCCATCAAGCTCCTCGCCTTGTCCGACGTCGGCACAGTAGGCGATAATTTCCGCGTTGTATTTCTCCTTGAGCCAGAGAAGGAGGACGGAGGTATCCAGCCCTCCAGAGTATGCGACGACGATTTTCATGAGGCCTGCGGAATAGGCGAGAATCGGGGGTTTGGCAAGACGGGTTGCTGTTTAAAAAGAGGTGTCGATGTCGTCGTCTGCTTCGTCAGCGCGGAGTCCCGCTTTTTGAAGGAAGGTGATGATGAAGTCGAGGCGCTGGCGGACTTCTCCGGTTTCCAAAAGGCGTTGTCGATCGTTGGGATCGTGGATGAACTGTTGGGCGATGGCGTCGGACGAGGTAGCTGCGTCATCGGCACGGTCGAGGATGTCGTGGACTTGATCTCTGACCTGGGTCGGAAATTTCTTGAGCGCCATGTCGACTGCGGCTCGGAGGAGAACGAGGTAGTCCTCTTCCTCATCGTCCGAAAGGGTGGTGTTTAGAAGGGGGCGGATGGCTGCGACCGGGTAGGGTTTTTCATCGAACCACTTATCGAAATGGACCCGAAAGACGCCGTGAAGGACGAGGTTGGAGGCGCCATCGTCAGCTTCCCGCGAGGCTCGAATGAGCCCAATCGTGCCGACCTTGGCTGCGTGGTCTTCCGGATTGAATGAGTCAGCGCCGAGGAGATTTCCGACGCAGAAAAGGCAATCGCCCTCGAGTGCCTCCTCGACCATTTGGCGATAGCGGTCCTCGAAAATATGCAGCGGCATGGCTCCGTGGGGAAAGAGAACGGTGTCAGGCAGCAGGATGACGCCGCATTTTTCGGGGATGGTGAGAGCTGACATGGATTGGGAATCGGGGGCGAGGTTGCTTGCGAAGCTGGCTATTGGCTATTAGCGGTTAGCTTTTGGCTCAGCTGGCTCAGCTGGCACAGGGTCAATATTGAACCCGAGGAGAATCACTTTTTGTAACTCGGGACTCTTGAGATGCATGAAGCAGGCGGATCTCCAATTTTTCTTTTGGAACCTGTAGTCGAAAGGTTTGGTGATGAGGCTTTCGGAAACTGGGAGGCGCAGGCTTTCCCCTCCTAAGTTCTTTCTTGTGCGGAAGTAATCAAATCCACCTTTACGACCTTTGTAGTATACCGTGCCTAGGGTATCGATCGTTGTTTCGGAGATGGCAGTTTCAAATTCAGCCCTTGAGTAGGTGGGAGTGCAGCTGTCAGTCAGAAAAAGAATGGTCCCAGACAAAAAGAGCATTCCCGAGATAAGAAGGGTCTTTTTGAATGGGATTCTCATATTGATTTCATGGCGTCTAGCGGGAGCTAAAAGCTAATCGCCGGGGTTGAACGAGCTTTTGACTCACGCTCCAGCCAGAGCTTGGTTGAGGTCGGCGAGGATGTCGTCGATGTGCTCGATGCCGACGGAGAGGCGGACGAGTTCGGGCTTGATGCCGCCGGCGAGTTGCTGTTCGGCGGTGAGCTGGGAGTGAGTCGTGGTGGCGGGATGGATCGCGAGCGATTTGGCGTCTCCAAGGTTGGCGACGTGGGAGAACATTTTCAAAGAGTTGATGAACTTGGCTCCTGCTTCGGCTCCACCTTTGATTCCGAAGACCACGACACTGCCGCCTTTTCCCCGGAGATACTTTTGGTTCTTGGCAAACTCGGGATCGTCTTCGAGACCCGGGAAGCGGACCCACTCGACTTGCGGGTGGTCCTTGAGATGCTGAGCGACCGCGAGGGAGTTTTCGCAGTGACGGTCCATGCGGAGTGGAAGAGTTTCGATGCCCTGAAGGAATTGCCACGAGTTATCGGGCGAGATGCAGGCACCAAGATTCCGAAGTGGGCCGGTGCGCATGCGGAGGATGTATGCCAGGGGAGCGAGCATCTCAGGGAGATCGTGTCCCCAGCGGAGGCCGTGGTATGAACCATCAGGCTTGTCGAAGAGGGGGTGCTTGCCGCCAGTCCAGTCGAAACGACCAGAGTCGATGACGATGCCGCCAAGTCCTGTTCCGTGTCCGCCGAGCCACTTGGTGAGGGAGTGGACGACGATGTCAGCTCCGTGATTGAGGGGGTTGGTGAGGTAGGGCGTGGAGCAGGTGGCGTCGACAATGAGAGGAAGGCCGTGGGCCTTGGCGATCTCGCCGACGGCGTCAAGGTCGGTGACTTCGAGCGCGGGATTCGAGACGGTTTCGCAGAAAAGAGCGCGCGTTTTGTCATCGATGGCATTGGCGAACTGCTGGGGATCCTGGGAGTCGACGAAGCGGACTTCGATTCCGAGAGCGGGGAGAATGTCGTTGAATTGAGTGTAGCTGCCACCGTAGAGGTTTCGGGCGGAAACGATGTTGTCGCCTGCTTCTGCCAGATTAACGATGGAGTTGAAAATGGCTGCGGTCCCGGAAGAGTGAGCCAGTCCCGCCATTTCATGCGCGCCTTCGAGAAGACAGATACGCTTTTCGAGCACATCGGTGGTGGGATTCATAAGGCGGGTGTAGATATTACCCAGTTCCTTGAGTGCGAATAAGTTAGCGGCGTGCTCGGTGTCCTTGAAAGTGAAGGCGGTCGTCCGGTAGAGTGGGACGGCGCGGGAATGGGTTTCGGAATCAGGAGTGTGGCCACCGTGGAGGCATAGAGTTTCGTGTTTCATGATGTAGGGACTAATAGCATCGATTTCGAGCCATGAAAAGCGAGAGCTCTAGGTCGCGGGCGCAATTCTTTGAAAAAGGAGTGCGAGAAGGGCGAGTCCGGGGCCGATGACGAGGAGGGGGGCGAAGGCCATATTTCCTTCGAAAACGGCCACGATCGCTACGGGGCCGATCACGAGGTAATCAACCAGCGGGATCGCGGCGAGAGTGCGCGAGACAAACTGTCCGATGTTTTTTGTGAGCCTGACTTTCTTAACGCAGAAGGAGAGGACGGCGAGGAAAAGAATAAGGGAAGGGAGCGCAGGCGCTTGAACGAGGAGGAGCATCACCCCGGAGGTAAAAAGGGCGGGAACCGAAAGAAAAATGACGGGTACGATTTTTTGTGCTGAGGTCGGTGAGGGTGCTGATTCGTTTCGAGCCATCAGAGAAATCCCCAAGATGTAAGATCCCAAGCTCATAGCCAGGAGGACCAGGCTCAAATAGAGCTGGGGATCCAGGGTGATAAACTGTTGCCAAGTGAGAAAGCTGAAGGCGCAGGCGGGGTAAATTAAAGCTCGAGCCCCTGCCATGAAAAGAAAACTGATCGGATGGACCTTGTGCCAGCGCGTGTAGGCAAGGATGCAGGAGACGATTCCCGCCGCAAAAACGGTAAAAGTAGTGGCAACCAGAAAACCGAGAGCCAGTCCGCCTATCAGGAGAAAAAAGGCGAGCGTTCCAATCGTCCCGCGTTTCCAACGTCCCGAGGGAATAGGTCGATCATCGCGATTCTCGGCATCGTAGGCCGCATCATACCAATCATTGAGGAAGCAGCCTCCCAGATAGAGACAGGAAAGGGACAAGGCGATCAGTCCGAATGAGGGCATCTCGTGCCCTTTAAAGCTTATCCAACCGAGAAGCGTGCCCAAGAGCGCGTTCGACCACACCGTTGGGAGGTTCGCAAATCGACTCATGGCAAGGAGATCGACGAAGCGCTGGTAGGAAATCATCGGCGCGATTCTGCCCTCAGAAATGGCCCCCTGCAAGACCATCTCACGCCTCACTTGGCAAAGAACCCTTTCTCCTGTAAGTCTCCGCCCGTGGATACGCAATTACTCGTCGCTGACTTTGAAGATTGGCGCGAAACTGTCACTGAAGCGGTGGCACTTTTGGAACAGGGAGAAGTCGTCGCTTTGCCGACCGAGACCGTGTATGGCCTCGCCGCTTGTGCTTTTAATGCCGAGGCTGTCGCCAAGATCTTCGAGGTGAAAGAGCGGCCTTCGTTTGATCCCCTTATCGTTCATATCGGTCGGAAAAGTGATCTGGAAAAGGTGGCCGTTGTTCCTGAAGAAATTCGGGAGCTGGTTGATGAACTCATCGAAGCCCACTGGCCTGGTGCTCTTACCCTCGTTCTTCCAAAGAGTGAGGATATCCCTGATCTCGTTACCAGTGGATTACCAACCGTCGCGGTCCGCCTCAGTGCTCATGAAATCATGTGTGAAGTCGCTAAAGTCCACGGGCCAATCGCTGCGCCGAGCGCCAATCGCTACGGCCGTATCAGTCCGACCTCTGCGCAAGCGGTGACGGATGAACTCGGTGGTCGCATTCCATTGATCATCGATGGCGGAGCCTGCCGCGATGGACTCGAAAGCACGATCATCGCGCCCACGATGACCGAAAAAGGTCCCGTCTTGCGCCTTCTTCGCCCTGGTCCCGTTTCCAAGGAAGACCTTCGGCTTATCGCTAAAGTCGAGCGAGTCCGCAACAAGCCGGGTGCGACGGTGGAAGCTCCCGGGCAGATGGCGAGCCACTACGCGCCTGCGACACCTCTGATGATCGTAACAAAGCCAGGTGAATTTGTCCCCGAGGAAGGGAAGAAATACGGCCTTCTTACCTACCGCGGGTCTGGAGGTGCTTGTCTGATCGATCTCACCGATTGGACCGCCACTCAGACTCTCTCACCGGGAAAAGGAAAACTCTCAGAAGCTGCCGTGCGCCTTTTTTACTGCCTCCGTCAACTTGATGCGGCCGGAGTGGATCTCATCGTTGCTGAACCTGTCGCCAACACCGGAGTGGGAGTTGCGATCATGGATCGACTGAAGCGAGCTGCTGCGGCCCATCTTTAAAGGTGAAGATGATCGCTCGATTCCTGTTCTTGAGCATCCTTTTTCAGGGAGCAATGATGGCGCAGGTCCGCATGAAACTTGCCGATGGCTTTGACTTCCCAGTGGGAAAGCCAAACGCGGAGGGCTACTACAAGGCTCGGGGCCTGCGACTGACCCCGCCCGTTCACTTCGGCGAAGATTGGAATGGCAATGGCGGGGGAGACTCCGATCTTCACGATCCCATCTACGCTGTGGGCGATGGCGTGGTCACGTTTGCGGCTGATGTGCGTGTTGGATGGGGGCGCGTGATACTCATTCGTCATGCTTACCGCGATCCCGGGACCGGGCAGGTCAAGTTTGTCGACTCCCAATATGGTCATCTACGGTCGATGCTGGTGAAAAAAGGAGATATGGTGAAGCGAGGTCAAAAAATCGCGACGATGGGAAATAATAGGGGAATGTATGCCGCTCATCTTCATTTCGAAATCCGCTACAATCTTAAGATCGGGATGTGGCGGGAGAGTATTGTAAAGTCTCGGGAAAACTGGGCCGATCCGACTCAATTTATTCGTAAATATCGTCGATTAAAGAAAGAATGGCGTCCCGTGATTGTTCCTACTGGAACTTATCGTGAATACCGCGGGCACACCGGACTTTGAAAGATTTTCTCATGTCCAAGTAAAAGCTCAACCTCCGCGAAGCGCTAGAATTGAGAACTTTAAAATAAGCATACGTCTCTTCTGTTTATCGGGGTGATATAACACAGGTTTTTGAAAATTGAGGAGAATTCTTGAAGGTTTTAAATCTCGCCGGCCGATTGAAGCTGCTCCAGAAAATCATCAAGAATCTCAAAAATATTCCTCATTAATCTGTGTTAAAGATTCTCATCTCTAACCCTACTCGCTAGACAATCTCCATGCTCGCCAAGCGAATCATCCCTTGCCTCGATGTCACCAACGGACGCGTTGTCAAAGGAACCAACTTTGTTGACCTCCGCGATGCCGGAGATCCGGTGGAGTGTGCCATTGCTTATAACGAACAGCAGGCCGATGAGATTGTCTTTCTCGATATCACCGCGTCGTCGGACGGACGGGAAACGATGGTCGATGTGGTAAAGGAAACTGCTTCCAAATGTTTCGTCCCGCTCACCGTTGGTGGCGGCATCCGCACGGTGGAAGACATGCGTCGCATGCTTCTTGCCGGAGCCGATAAAGTGGGGGTGAATACCGCAGTTATCATGAGGCCTGAAGTGGTCGACGAAGGAGCGAAAGCTTTTGGCAATCAGTGCATCGTGGTCGCCATTGATGCGAAGCAGATCAGCCCCGGAAAATGGGGCGTTTTCACTCATGGTGGTCGTAATCGGGTGGAAGGACTCGATGCCCTCGAATGGGCCAAGGAAGTTTACAATCGTGGGGCCGGAGAGATTCTCCTCACCAGCATGGATGCCGATGGCACCAAGGATGGCTATGATATTTCGCTCACCCGAGCCGTGAGTGAAGCGGTGGGAATCCCCGTGATTGCCAGTGGCGGCGCTGGGAACCTCCAGCACATGGTCGATGTTCTCGAAGAAGGAAAAGCGGATGCCGTTCTAGCAGCGAGCATCTTCCACTTCGGTCAGCACACCGTCCCGGAAGCGAAAGAATATTTCAAAGGCCACGGAGTCCCCGTGCGTCCGGCGACTTAGGTAGTTGTGTTACTGAATGAAATGTCGTTCAGATGGCGTATTAACAGTGCCCCATTGTGACTCTTGATTTTCATCCGATCATTTCGTGAAAGCGCTCGTCCCCCTCTCCCTTCTTCCTACAATTGGACTTTCCCTTCTCGGGCCCCATTTCCTTATTGCTGACGAAAATCCGGATGAGGCCAAAGAAGAAAGTAGCCTTGTTCTCGCTGCCGTCGTGTGGCTCCTATCGTTCTCCACAATAGCTGCCTCAAGTGCCATGTCCCCAATCGCCAGTCGCTCGAAGACCTGGTGGCCGGGCTAGTGATCTTGATGATTTTTGGGAAACCAGCTACGAAATAAGGCCACATATTTAGAATCTGAGTTGCCTCTGTGACGACCTGTTAGGAAGGGCGGGCGACCGGGCCTCGAGCTGTGATAACTTGATGCCGCTCGTAAGGCCCCGATGCAGATAGACATGAGGCGCCGGAAGTCCTGGATTGCGAGGTGTTCGATCATTTTACACGAACCATCGCTAGGTTTTTTTGTCCTAGATCAGTTTTTATTGTGTTCGCCGTGGTTGCTCTTCTGCTTTCGGCAAACGCTCTGACGGACGATCGATGCAAAGAACGCGGGCCGCGTCCAGCCCTACGCCAAGAACCTGCGCTGTTGGCAGTATAGGGGTGAACCTTTGATGCTCTTGGAGGCGAGCAAGACGGATCTCCACTCCTTGGGCTAAGCATATTTCAAATTCTTGGTTAACGCGTCTTCGAAAAGATGAGTGCTAAGCGATAGGCCAACCATCCGCAGAGGGTAATGCCTACGATGTCGAAGAGGAAGTCAGCGAGGGAGAAGGTTCGGCTGGGGATAAAGCTTTGGGAGATTTCCTCGATGGCGATAATTAAGATGAGGATCGAGACGACGCGGATGGTCGCTTTTTTAGGCGGCGATTTCATCCTCGGGACGATTGCGAGGACGGCGAGGAAGCTGAGCCCGCCCATGAGGATAAGGTGGCCCGCTTTATCGAAGTGGGGGAGATTTCTAATGCCACCGATCCAAGGCACGCCCTGTCCTGAATTCACTTTGATGATGACAAAGATGATGAACCCGGTGAAGGAGACAAAGAAAAGTTCCAGAAGACGACGTAACATCGATTTGCGGAGAGCCTAATCTGGAATGGTGCTTTTGGGGATTGCTAAATACCGCGTAGTTCGCTGTTGAAGGCGCCGACCTTATTGCTTTTGACGCCGAGGCGCTTGAGCATGCCGACGTAGAGGCTGCCGAGTTCTCCGCCGCCGGTGTCGAGGTGGCGACCGGTCTTGAGCTGGCCATTGGCACCTCCTGCAAGAATGATCGGGATGTTTTTGGTGGCGTGGGCATTTCCATCGCGGATGCCGGAGCCAAAGAGGATCATCGAGTTGTCGAGAAGGTTGGCGTTTCCCTCGGGGATCGCTTTCATACGCTTAAGCATGTAGGCGTATTGCTCGGTGTGCCAGGTGTTGATCTTCTGATACTGGTCGAGTTGTTTACCATCATTTTTGTGATGGGAAATGGAGTGGTGACCTCCGCTGACGCCATCGAGGAAGGAGAAGTTCTTTCCTGATACGGCGTTTCCAAACATGAAGGTGGAGACGCGTGTCGAGTCGGTCCAGAAGGCGAGGACCATGATGTCCATCATGAGGCGGACGTGTTCGGTGGCATTGAGTCGCTGGCGGGAGCCGAGCTCGTCGCTGTTCTTTGCTCCCGTGGCCTCGTTGATGGCCTGGTTGAGGATCTTGAGCTGAGAAAGGGCGTTCGGCGTGAGCTTTTGTCCGGTACCGAGCTTGGAGGCTTCATTCTCCATGCGGCGTTCGACTTCGCGGACGCTTTCGAGGTATTGCTCCAGTTTGTGCTTGTCCTCTTTTCCGAGGGTGCGTTGGAGGCTCTTCGCGTCGTCGAGGACGATATCGAGGACCGATTGATCGGCGGAAGCGCCGGCGTTGCCATTCTTGTCCCGGTTGCGGAAGAGGCGATCAAATGCGATGCGCGGATTGATCTCGCAAGGGAGGGGGACGTCGGGTTTTTTCCAGGAAATGTGGGAGCCGTAGAGTCGGGTCAGGTTGACGTTGCGATCGACTCCACTGGTGATGGGCTCGGTGCCGAGCTCCATGGAGGGAAGTCTGGTGCTTCGGCCGATGATCTCGGCGGCGATTTGGTCGATGGAGATTCCGTTGGCGCTGACGTTGGAACCCTCGGTGGCTTCAATGGTGGTGCAGGTGAGCCAACTGGCGGTTTTGTAATAGTGTCCGTCGCCTTTTTTGGAGGGAGAGTTGGAAAGGCCGCTGATGACGGTTATATCGTCCTTTACCGCTTCGAGAGGGGAAAGGATGGGTGAAAGGTTGAAGTTGCGACCGCTTCCGCTGGGGGTCCACTTGTCAGGACGAACTCCGTTGGGCATGAAGAGGCAGGCCATGCGGACGGGGTCGGTCGTGGCGGCTGCGGATTGGCCGTAGGCCGTCATGGGCCGCATGGCTTCGAGGAAAGGGAGCGCGAGCGTGGCTCCGACTCCTTTGAGCGTTTGGCGGCGGGAAATTTTCCAGCGGTTAGATTGGATGTAGGCCATATGAAACTTGAGATTTGAAGAGGGAGATCTGAACGTTGAGCTGCTTGGTTGAGGAGGCTTGGGAAGGTGGCGGGGTGAACCACAAAATTAACGAAAGGGACGAACCGGAGCTCGCCTTTAGGCAAACTTGGTTGGGTGATTAGAACGCGAATCTTGCGAATGGGGCTAATCTGGGATGGGGCGGAGATTTAAAATCTGAGATGATTGATTAAGAGGGAAGCTAATCAGAATTCCAATCGATTGCTGTCTCAATTGTAGAGTTTGATAAATATTGATGAGTTACCTTTAAAATTTCGATGGCTTTTTTTCGAGAAGTTTTGCCGTCTGGTATTTCTTTTACGTAGGTGATTACTGAAGTGTCGAGATGAATGCTGAGTCGGTAGAGTGCGTCTTCTATAGCAGCTGGAAATTCAGAGAATTGCTCGCCAAGTAGTTTTAAATTTTGGAGGTGACGTTCCGGGTAAAACTATCTCCGTAGAAGGTTGTATGCTTTATCGAAAAAATGGGTGAGGTTTGATCTTGTCATGAACAAAGATGTTAAACGTTCATCAGCGGGTAGCGGAGCGGTTTAAGAAGGGGCGGGATTGGACAACTTCGAGGATGAGCTCGTGCATAGGATAGCTCTTTTCCTCGAGTTTGGCGACGATTTTGGAGATGACGGCTTCGTCGTAGTATTCGAGGCTGCGGCCGGTGGCGTAGGAAATCATTTTGCGCGTCGCATTCCGGGCGAACTTTTCGCTGCCAAAGAGGACGAGTTGCTTGAGCTCGTAGGGGGTGGAGAATTTGATGTCGCCGGGGAGGACGGCGCTGCTGTCGATGGGCTTTCCATTGGCATCCTTTTCGCGCCAGCGGCCGATAGCGTCGTAGTTCTCAAGGCCGAAGCCGAGAGGGTCGATTCGGGCATGGCAGCTCGCGCAGGTTGGATTTTTGCGATGCTCGGTAAGTTGCTCACGGAAGGTGAGGCCACTGGCTTGGGTGTCGTCTTCCGGAAGTTCACCGGCATTGGGCGGGGGAGGCGGGGCGGGGTCGCCGAGGATGGAGTCAAGAATCCAAACGCCGCGATGCACCGGGCTGGTGCGGAGAGGAAGAGAAGTGGCGGTGAGGATCGCACCCATGCCGAGGAGGCCGCCGCGGTTCTTGTTGTGGAGGGTGACTTTTTTCAGAGTCTTGCCGCTGACGCGCTCTCGCAGGTTGTAGTGCTTGGAGAGGGCTGCGTTGGCGAAGGTATAGTTGCTGTCGATGAGCTCGGTGAGGGGACGGTTTTCACGTACGAGGTGGGTGAAGTAGTCGATTCCCTCGTGGTACATCGAGTTTCGAAGTTCTTCGTTGAACTCAGGGAAGCGTTCGGGGTCGGGTTGGACCTCATCGATCATCTTTTTAAACCCGAGCCACTGGCCGGCGAAGTGTCGGGAAAATGCGGTCGCCTTGGGACTAGTGAGCATGCGCAGGGTTTGTGCTTTGAGCACCGCGGGCTCGCTGAGCCTTCCCTCATCGGCGAGGCGGAAGAGCTCACGGTCAGGCATGGAGGACCAGAGGAAATAGGAAAGGCGGGTGGCGATTTCGAAGTCAGTGAGCCGCCATTCTTTCTGTCCTGATTGGTCGTGCTCCGCGCGGAAAAGAAAGCGAGGGTTGATGAGGAGGGCGGTGAGGGGAGCCCGCATGGATTGTTCATAGCTGAATCCGGCTTGTTGGCCTTTTGCGAAGGCGTTGAGGAGTGGTGCCATGTCCTCTCCCGAAACGCGACGGCGATAGGCCAAGGTAGCGTGGTAGCTGAGGACCTTCTCGGCTGCGGCTTTGTTTTGGCTGGGTTTCTCCGGGGTAGCGAAGATAATTTTGCTCTTGAGTGTGGGGCTCGCGTAAACCGAGGCGACCACTTTTTTGGCCGCCTGGAGATATTTTTCCAGGAGGGTGGGTGAGGAAAAGAGGGCGTCGGCCATGTTATCGAAGCCCTCACCACCGGCTCCATCGGCTGGGAAATCTTTCCCGGGATTGTAGGTCACTCCAAAGAGATCGCGCACGGTGTAGTTGTATTCGTTGCGGTTAAGCCGGCGCAAAGTGGTACGTCCGGCTCGCTGGGGAATATCGCCTGATTTGATCCGATCGGTGATGCTGGTGAGGGTCGCGATGAATTTTTTGCGCTCTTCGTCGGAGGGGAGGACGTCTTGGTCATCGGGAGGCATGTCCTCGTGGTGGACTTGATCGATGATGTTCTCGAGGAGGCGGTGTTTTTTGAGGGCGTCGTCCAGGGAGTTGAGGTTGTGGAGGACGATATCGCCTTTTTGTTTATCTTCGCCGTGACAGGAGATGCAGTGTTTCTCGAGGAAAGGCCGGGTCTGCGCGACGAAATCGTCGGCCCAAGCCCCCGAGAACGAGAGAGTGAGGAAGGAAATGGTTCGAAGAAAGTGCACCGGAAGGACAGCGTTTGTTAGACCGTAAATAGGGGGGTTGAAAAGGAGCTAATCCCGATCGGGCTCATCTCCTGTATTAGATCCCGTCCTTTTATTATGATCACTCGTCTTTACGCCGCTCTCTTTTACCTTCTTTCTCCCAGTGTGGTCTTTGCCAACAAGTAGCCGAATATCCTTACCTTGGAGGGTACTTGAAAAGCACTGACGTCACTCCGCACTTGGTATCAGAGGCCAAAAACCACTCCGACGATCGACGCTGCTAGAAATACACTCGCTCGCCTCTTTGGCCCTCGGAGCCCTGATGCTCTGGAACTGCTACCTTGGGGACATTTAATTGGTCTGTGGTCCCAGGCTAAGCTTTTCGCGGTAAAAGGCGAGGACTTCGGAGACGGGAATAGCGAGGCTCCGGTGGCGCAGGCTGCGGGCGATGTTGATGCCGAGGACATTTCCCTCATGATCGATCAGGGGAGTTCCGGTCTCGGTCATGGGAAGTAATTGATCGTGGTAGATCACGCGTGGGAAGTCGTTACGGCGTTTTGAGAGCTTTCCGCCGCGTGCGGAGAGCGAGGAGAGAGCGCGATCCCGCATGAGGGCAGCGCGATTGGGCTTGTCGGTGGTCAGGGCGGGTCGGATATCAAGGATGAGGGAGATTTTAATCTCTTCTTCGTCGCGCTTAAGCTGAAAGCGCACTTTTTGTCCCGGAGCGAAATCCTTGAGAGCCTCTGCAAGGTCGTCGATGTTTTCGATTTCCTTGTCTTGAAAATGAGTAATGACGTCGCCTTCGAGAAAGCCGGCGTTGTCGGCGGGGCTTCCGAGTTCGACGGTCTGGATGGTGGGTTTAATATCATCGGTGGTGAAGCTGATGCCGACGTAGCTGCTGGGTTGATCGCTTTCGACATTAAGCTCAAAGCCGGAGGCTGGGGAGCTGCGTGAAGGCTGGGTGATAACGCCGGGAAGCAGACCGCGAGAAGTGGGGGTGAAGACAAGGGCCGCGACTTCAGGTTCAGGAGCTGTGAGTTTGATGGGCTCGAGTCCTTCAATTTCGACGGCGATGAGTGCGAGGTCGCGTTTTTCATCGGTGGTGATGACCTTGATCAGGTAGTCTTTTTCTTCGAAGCGGATGATGAGGTTTTCTTTTTTCTCAATTTCGCTGGCCTTGGTGATCAGTTGGTTCTCGGTGATGACTGTGGCGTGGGTCAGGAGTTGGTCACCTTCGTAAATCGGCATCACAGAACGATTGAATTTCGCCTGAAGGGGCTGGAGTGGTGCGAGAAAATCGCGAGTGAGTTTCCTGATTGAGGGCGGGGATTCGACCTGGCCATCGGAGATCATCATGGGGATGAGTCCGGCGACGGGCATCGGAAAATGGGGTCGCTTGGGGACGGAAGCGGGTGTGAGCGTGACGATGGCGCGGTTGGTGGTGAGTCGGATGGAAGCGGTCTCTTTGAGGCTCTTGAGAGCGAGGGCGAAATCGGTGGGCGAGCTGATAGTCTTTTCGTCGAGCGCTTGAATGAGGTCGCCTTTTTTCAGCCCGGCCTTCTCGGCAGGGGAGCCTTCGGTGATGTCGGTGATGAGAGCTTGAGTGATTTTATGGAGGTCGAGTTTTAGTCCGAGGAAGGGGATCTTTTCGCCTTCTTCTTCTGGATTCCAACGATCAAGGAAGCCCTGCATGTGATGCGGGTCGAGGATATATGGGCGTTCGCGGAGCTCGCGTGCTTCGGTGTCATCCGCTGGGCGGGCGTCGAGCATTTCGAAGAATTTTTTACGAAGGTCACGGTAGGGTTCGTCGAAGAGTTCTTCAAACTGGGGCATCGCGCTCTGGGAAGGTCGGCCGATCATTTCACTGGCCATGAGGGCATCCCATTTTGCGATGATGGAAGGCATGGGAACGTGCCGGTTTCCGGTCCAGGGCATGAGGATGTTCGAGTTTATTCCGATTACTTCGCCATTGAGGTTAAAGAGTGGTCCTCCGGAATCTCCGGAAATGACGGTGGCGTTGGTGGTGATAGGATCGGAAAATCCACTGCCTACTCCGTCGGCGAGAATGCGTCCGAGTCTGAAGGGAGATGGACGGCCGATGATAGGACCGCCGGGGTGACCGGTGGCGATGGCCCAGTCGCCCACCTTGTAAGTATTTTTCTTTACGTATGGACGGAAAGGAAAGGGTCCGGGGGCATTGATTTGGAGAAGGGCGCCGTCGGTTTCGTGATCGGCACCGAGCGAGGTGGCTGGAAGCTCGCGGCCGTCTGAGAGGAGAACTTTGACGGATTGACCTGGTTTGCTGGTGACGTGGGCGGCGGTGATGACGAGGCCATCGGGGGTCACGATGACGCCGGATCCCGAGCCCCCTCCGAGGAGGATCGCAATGGTGGATTCGACCAATCTGGGAGCGAGTTCACGGAGGTGGGCATCAAGCTCTGCCGGCGTTTTTTCCTGAGCAGAAAGCAGCAGGGACCCAAGTAAGGGGATGAAGAAAAGTGAGCGCAACATGGTTGTTAGAATGGATTGCTGGATTGAAGCATGCGCTGGATTGCGGCTTGGATGACCGAGGGAGGGAGGGCCAGGGTCCGGTTGGCAGAGGAGGCGGAGATATTGAGGCCGATGGCCTGGCCATCGAGATTATAGAGAGGAGAGCCGCAGTCCCAGGCATTGAGGGGCAGGGTGTGGACGATGGCTTTTTCAAAGCCAAAGCGCCTTACGCTGGGGACCATGGCGAGGTCATTCGCCGCCATTGAGATTCCGGTGGGTGGTGGAGTGAGGCGGGGTCGGGTGAGTGTGAGAGAGATGGACGTTTCTTTCTCCCCGTTTTTGATTTTCAGGGTGACTTCGTTGCCAACGCGCTTTTGAGAAAGGAGGCGGGTGAGGCTGGCGCGGTCGGTGACCGGCTTGTCGTCGAGAGCGGTGATGAGATCGCCGTTTTTGAGATCCGTTTTTGCGGCCGGGGAGTCAGGGTCGATGGAGGCGACGCGAACTTCACTGGCGCTTTGTTCGGTCACGATGCCAAGGCTGGTGACTTGACTGGCGGCATGCAGGGTGGGAGAGTTTCCGTTGAGCTGGTGGCTGAAGGTGCCAAAGGCCATTGAGTCGGAGACGACCATTTCGTCAGATGTTTCTTGCAGGAGAATGGGGGTAATCAAGCTGGTGCCAGCGGTGAGAGTCTCGGGAGAGGCCCATTGGATGACGGGGAGGTTGGTAGCATTGATGCCGACGAGTGCGAGGTCGCTGGCTTCATCAGTTGCGAGTAGGGCGGCGGGGTAGGTTTTACCGGCGTAGCGCACGTTGAGGTCGGGGCCGAGCTCGGAGGCCTTGGTGAGAAGGAATCCGTTGGATCGGATAATGACGGCGGAGATGGAGTGAGTGACCGCTTTTCCTTCGTTAAAAATGATAGCGAAGGGCGCGGCCCCGGGCATTAGGGATTGCGCGAAGGTTTCTCGGGCTTCGCTGAGGGGCGAGCTGGGTGCTTCCTTTTTTTTGTCCTCTTTATCGTCTTCCTTTTCTTCGAGAGCGGGAGAGAGCGGGAGACGGGGAAGGTCCGCGGAGACTCGCTCAGGCAAGATCTCGCGGAGTTTTTCCGAGTCTTCGGCGAGGCGGGAGATCAAGAGGGCGCGTCCTGTTTCTTTGTCGGTGGGGCCGGTCATGGCGACAAGGCGGCCGGCAAGATCGAAGATTGGGGTGCCAGCGTTGGTCATGCCACTCTCGAGGACAAAAGAGACGGCCTCGGGTTCGGGTCGTGGGAAAAGGTGATCGATGGCGAAGGCGATGGGTTCGCTGAGCTTAGAAATGGGAGCGGTTACGGGATAAAGAAACCAGTGCGCGCTGATGATGCTTTGATCGGGAGCGAGAGGCGCGGCGTGGTGGCCTTCGGGAAGAGGAGTTTTGAGGAGGGCGATGCCGCGCTCCTTCTTTTCCTCGATGACATCGACTAGGCGCCGTGAACCATCGGGTAAGTAAAGGAGGTAGGGCGCTTCGTCGTCGCCATCGATGGGTTCGAGATAGGGTGCGAGGAGGTCGCCATTTTTAGTGATGAAAACGGCGGTGCGGATTTCGCTCAATCCGAGTCGTCCGACCATGACACAGGACTTACGGAGATCCGGGGTGTGCTTGGTTGTGAGCGTTTGAATGACGTTCTCCTCCTTGGCGGTCCAGGCGGGCACGAGAAAATCGCCACTGGCGGTAGCAGCGAGGCAGAGTGAGAGGAGAAGTAATTTCATTACCAAACTTGCTTGAGTTGGGAGAGGGGAATCCAGAAGGAAGTTTCGTCGGTCGAGACGAGGGCGTGTGTGGCTTTGGCTTCGCTTACTTGTACGATTTGTCCGCTTTTGAGAGTGGGGAATTCCCAGTCGGGAGTGCCTGCTTCGGGCTCGCGTGGGACTTCGTCGCCAATGACCATAAACTGATTCTCGCCATAGGCGTGAGCGTTTCGCCAGGCTCCGGTGCCGATAAAAATAACGGCGAGGACGAAGACGAGATACGCAGTCCAGCGAGGGATCTTGATGTGAGGGAAATGGCGGAGGCCGATAAGGAGGAAGCCGATAACCCAAAGAGTGGCTGCCAGAATGAACCATTGGTCGGGCCGGAGAGCGAGAAGGCTGGTGCCGGGAAGCGCGGGTTCGCCCACGCGCTTGCGGATGCCGTCCATGAGAGTGCGCGGCTCGCCGTCGAGAGGAGAGAGAAGAAGAGCGGTATGGCAGGTAGCGCGAGCGCGAGCAGGATCATCGACTGCGAGATAGGTTATCGCGAGATTCTGGTAGAGGCGCGGATGTCCGGGGGTTTCTTTGATGAGCTGCTCGTATTGCGAGATGGCGTCGCTGAAGCGGCTTTCGGAAAAGGCAAGGTTGGCTTCTTCGAGGGTGGCTCCCCGGAGTTGACCGATAAGAAGTAAAAGGAACGAAAGTTTTGTGAGTTGGGTTGCGAGGGATTTTAAATCAATTCCTGCATCGCCGCTGGAGAAGGAGGCTTTGGAATGGTCGCGCAGAAGCCCTGCGAGATCGTGGTGTTTCTTTTCCAAAGCAGAGGCTACTTCTCCTGTCGATGTGCCCGCAGGAATTTTGAGATGTTCTCGAAGAAGGGGGAGGAGTTCGTCATCGATGGCTTCGGAGGAGCCTTTGCTAGCGTGGAAGCTTGTGATGAGGGAGCGGAGCTTTTTCTGTCGGGCCTTGCGGACCGGGTCCCGTTGATCGAGGCGCTTTTTTAGGAACCCCAAGAGGAAGGGAAGGAAGGGAGCGAGGGCCACGATGGGGAAGGTGGCGGCGGGAAGATTGAGAAGGATAGGGCGCGTGACAGATTTATTGAGGGAAGCAACCGGACTGAGATTTTGCGTGGCATCGACCAGACCTTGTAGGGTCATCGCCGGATTAACGGGGTGAAGTTTCCAGCGGTCGTTTACGGTATCGAAGCTCGCAAGCGTGGCGGCTGGGAAGGTGGCAATATTTCCGGAAGGAACGAGGGTCTGAGTGAAGCTTCCTTTCCATACGTCGTAGTTCATGCCCTCGCGGTCGATCAACTTACTCTCGACCGAGGAGAAGCCCTCGCGGGAGAAATCGAAGTCGTTTCGCAGATTCGGATTTCCTCTTCCTTTGATTTCGAGGCGAATTTCCAACGGACGATTGGCAGAAAGAATACTGGGGGTGATGCTGGAATTGATGGTCCAATTTCCCACAAGTCCGGTATTGATGAGGCGTTCATTGGGCGGAGGCGGAAGGGGAATGACGTTGAACTTAAACGGGATAAGACGGGTGCGTTTGAATTCCTCCAAGCCAAAGGTCATGCCGAGGTGGCCGCTCACCTCACCGAGTTCCGAGCAGATTAGGCGTGCTTGGTAGCGGCGCATGGTGGCCGGTTTTCCACCGAGTTCACCGTCGCCTCTTTGATAGCGTTGAGGATAAAACTGAGGATATAACGTTTTCCTGAAATTGTAGAAGAAATCATCGGGTCTCGCATTTCGCCCGGGTTGACGACTATAGAGATACCAGTTCGCATTTTTGGCCGCCGTGATGGGGATTCTGCTAAAGAGCGGGTAAGAGTGTCTCTGGAGTTGGAGTTTGGCCACGAATTCGATCTCGATCGCTTCGCCTAAGTGGATTTCGATGGGCTTCTCCCGCTTTTCGTTCCAGCTTATGTCGAGTTGTCCAAGGTCCTTGGGTGCGGGGTTCTTGATCGCTTGAATGTCGTCGAGTCTCAGGAAGAAGGACTTATTTTCAATGACGACTGGGATGGGTGGAAACTTGATTAATCCGGGCGCGCGCACGACAAAGCCAAGTTCGGTGTGCATCGTCGGTTCACTGGTGCCATAGATTGATTGGCGATTGTTGCGATCGACGGGTTGGCCATTGGTGCGATCGATGGATCGGTCGAGCCAGATGATTTTTGGATGGGGCTTGATGTCCCCGATTTCCACCGCGTGGTCAGCGATGATAGTGAAGCTCTGACGGAGGTCGGTGTAAACCTTGGATTCGGGCTGCAAAAGATCGTAGTCCTTCGCTGACGCAAGACTGATGAGAGAGAGGAACGTGAGGAGCGTTTTCATTTGGATTAGTGATCCTTTACGCGTGGTTTGCCGCGCCCTTCGGCCCTTCGTTTACCTTCGAGATTTTCCCTGAGTTGTTCCAAGAGGCGGTCGCGAAGATTTCCGTCTTCTTTTTCAGAACGGCGCAGGTCGGCATCGGAATCTCCTTTGCCTTGATCTCCGTCTTCTTCATCGCCGATATCCGGGCGGTCGCCCTCGGGCCCGCTTTCCTCTTCTTCCCCTTCGTCGCCTTCCTGTGGGTCACCGTCTTCTGGTTCTCCTTCCCCGGGTTGGGGTTGCGGTTGCATTTCCTGAGGGTCGATTAAGTGATCGAGGGCGTCCTGAATATGCTGCACGGAAGGATGGAGGTGGCGATCCTTGTGAGGCGCGGGCGCGAGATCGATGTCCTCCTCGGCGAGGCGGTAGTCTGAGAGATCTTCCTCTTTTAAAATGGTGGGCTTGTCTTCGATGGCTGCGCCCTTTTTGACGAGATCACGGATTGCTTCGGCAGACGCTTTGACAGCGGTGTCGTTGATGGGCTTCCGCGTGGTGACTTCGTAGTCGAGGCTCTTGCGGAAACGGGTTTCTTGAGCAAGCGCCTTCACGGTGGTTTCGATGGCTTTTTGATAAGCCGCTGAATAATCGATGTAAGCGGTGACGCGTGCGAGGTCCCGGTAGGCCACGGCGAGGTTGACGGAAAAGCTCTCTTCACCGGGGTTCAAGGGAGCGGCCTGACGGTAGAACGAGAGAGCGCGGCGGTAGCCAGTGCGTGCTTTCTTGAGGAGCTTGATGATGTCGCCCTTTGACTCCTCGGCGAGCCGCATCATTTCGGCGGGGGCCATGTTTTCGATGTCCTCGGGGACGAGGCTACGAGACCTGCGATGATGCAAAATGGCGACCTTGTGGAGGGCGGCGAAGCTGAGGTCGGGGCGCAGAATGGGGGCCGATTCGGAGGCGTTGGTATAGAGTTCTACGAGGAGCTTGAAGCGATCCTTCGACCTGATAGCGAGGTCCTTATCGCTGCGTTCGATTTCGAGAGCCTTGTTGTAGAAGTCGATGCTGCGCTCGACCTCGCTGCGAGTTTCGTCTTGGAGGCGCGCTCGCACTTCTTCGGGAAGGGCGTCGACAGACGCGGCGACATCGGACTGTGAAAGGTCGCCCGCAAGAATGGCATCGGCTCGTTTGATCCAGGCGGCGGGGCCACCGTCGTCATGAGTGAGACGTCCGATTTCGATTTGCTCGTTCGGCTCGACAAAAATTGCGGCTGGGTAAGCTCCGACATCAAAACGGCTCGCGTGGGCGCGGTTGGTTTGGCGTGTCTCAGGATCTATTCCGGTTCGAGGGAGGTCGATGAGAAGTGAGACGACGGTTTTCTTCTCCCACTTCTGGTAAACCGGATGGGAGAGGATTTCTTCCTCGAAGGTGATGGAAAGGGGGGACCAATCGGAGCCGGTGAAGATCAAGAGTAGGGGCTTTTCAGCTTCGATGGCATCCTGTCGTGCCGCTTCGTAGGCGGGGAATGCGTCTTGAGCCTTACTGAGATTGGGTAGGAAAAAGAGGATCGCAATTGCGGTCGCAAAGGGATGCCAATTCTTGCTGCGGAGAGGGATGAAGAGGTGGAGCATGAGAAGAATGAGGGCGATGGTGAGCGGGTAGGCGTAGAGGTCAAGAGGACGGTCAAAGAGTTCCGGTGCGATGTTGTCGCCGGAAATTTCGATGGCATCAATGCGGCTGGCGATCTGATCAATCTGTACGTCCACCTGCGCGGGTTTCCCTTCGAGGAAGATTCCTGAGGTGGTGGTCGCGATTGCGCGAAGGATGTCGTGTTCGGCTTTTGATTGGTAGGCTGAATTTGGAACAGGAGCAGGAATGGTGGGACTTCCGAAGGCGACGGAAAGCACGGGGACTTTCGCTTTGGCCAATTCCTCAACGATTTTCTGGTGGTTGCCGATGACGCTATCGCCATCGGAGAGGATGATGAGTGCGGAGCCCGGGGGAGGTTCTTCGGTGAGGAGGTTTTCGGCTTCCCGAAAGGCGTTTTCGAGATCGGTTCCCTTGATTCTCAGGCAGCCGGGGTAGAGGCTGTCGATCCGCTGCAAGAGCATGGTGCGATCGAGGGTGGTGGGGCATTCGTTGAACGATCCACCGGCGAAAGAGAGGAGGCCGATCCGGTCGGTAGGGCGCAGGTCGATGAGCCCGCGGGCGAGAAGCTTGGCGGCATCCATGCGGGAGAGCCCTTCGGCATCGGTGGCAGCCATCGACTTCGAAACGTCGATCATAATGACGATATTTTTCGCGGGCTTCTTGAAGGAGGAAATGGTCGTGCCTCCGGTGGGCCGTAGGACTGCGATGGCGGAAAGGATAAGCGCTCCGATGAGGGCCACGCCGAGGACCTTGCGACGCAGAGGCGAGGCGTTCGTTTTTAAATGGCAGGTGCCATTTTCTCCCGAGAGCATCTCGATGGCATTGCGTCGAGTGCGTCTCGCATACCACAGTGCCACTCCCGCAAGGATGAGAAGCGGGAGGAGCCAGTAGAGATCTTTTAGCGAGTAAAGATTCATTACGAGAGTTCGAGAAGGAGGGTCTTTCGGAGGATGAAGGAGAGAAGCAGAAGGATAGTCGCAGGGATGAGAAAGTAGCGGTAGAGGTCCCTCTGGTAGACCAAAGCAGGGTGGACGCGGGTCCTTGTTTCGAGGGTGTCGATGGTATCCATGACGTCTTCGAATCCTTGGTTGTCCTTAGCGCGGAAAAAGCGACCGTTTGCGATACTTGCGATCTTTTCCATGTTGCGGGTGTCGAAGCGGATACTCGCGCGTGCGCTCTTGAGCCAGCCGGTGCGGTAGGGGGTGTCGGAGCCGATGCCGACGGAGTGAATGACAATGTTGTTATCGCGGGCCGCGCGTGCGGCGTCGAGCGGGGTGAAGACTTCGTCCGCTACGGTGTGGTCGCCATCGGTGATGAGAATGATGGTGCGTCGGTTGTCCTCGCTGTTTTTCTTCTTCTCGTTGAGGAGGCTGTTTACCGAGGTGGCAATGCCACCGGCGATGTTGGTGCCACGTTCGCCCCGTTCCAGAAGGGCGTTGTCGAGCATGTCGACTTGAGAGACGATAAAATCGTGGTCGAGCGTGGGAGGACAGGCGACGTAGGCATCGACCCCGAAAATGACGAGGCCGATACGGTCGCCCGAACGTCTGCGAACGAAGCGCGCGATTTGGTCGCGCGCGACCCCGAGGCGGTCCTTAAGAGTTTTATCAATAATGGCAGCCCTAATGCGTCCTTCCGGCCAGGAAGGGTCGGGGTCGAAGGCGTCCATGCTGTTCGAGTAATCGAGCGTCAGGATGATGTCGGTTCCCTCGCGCTCGGAAGGCATGAGCTCGACGCCCTGCTGGGGGCGGGAGAGGGCAGAGATAAATCCAGCGGCGGCGAGGGCTTCAATTCCGAGGAGGAAATGGCGCGCGGTGAGGAAGCTTCGGGCCGGCGAGGGGCAAAAATGTTTCGTCGATGAGACTGCGATTCCTGCGGGTTTTGAAAGCCACCGCCAGACGAGTCCTACCACGAGGGGAAGGAGGAGCCAAAGGACGAGGGGATGTTGGAATTCAGGCATCGGGATTATCCTGGGGAGTGGTTTTCTCGACGAAGGTGCGCACTACGCTCATGGCGCGTGTGCTGGAATCGGCGGGCGGTTCCTTACCGGCGAACTTCGCCGCATCTGCGACGCGTGCAAGCCAGGGAAGATCTTCTAGCTGGTCCGCGGGGATGCTTTCGATCTTTTTGATGGAGGAGAGGAATTCGGTTGAGGTTTTGGCTGACGCGGCGATCTGGAAGCGCTCGGCGGTGTAGCTCTTTAAAATATCGGTGAGCTTGGCGAGGACGACGACCTGGTTTTGGGTGGTGTCGAGCCCATCCAGTCTGTCCATCGCTTTTTCCCAAGGTGGAGTAGTTTTGATAATTCCGGCTTTACGAAGGAGAAAGTAGAGGAGAGTTCCCAGACCGATAAGGCCAAGAATAATGACGGCGCCGGCGATCCAGTAATAATGGGCGGGGATTTCCGGGACGATGACCTCAGGATCAGGCGCGGGTGGTTCCGAGACGAGAAACTTATTTGGATTGTTCGGATCGCGTGGGAGGTCGATGGGCGAAATGACCGTGAGAGGTGGGACGAGGACGTTGACGCTGGAAGGGGAAATGCGTTTCGAGCGTGCGAGGGGAAGGCTGATGGTTTGGCCGTCGTCGATCGTCTGACTTGTCGCGACCATGGGGACGGTGATAAGCCATTCGCGATGACCGCTTAGATCGAGCGCTCCTTTTTTAAAGGTTGTCTTTTGTTGGACTGGAAGAAGGCTCTTAGGAAAGGAGATGGGATTCGCGGAATTAATCTCACGATGCCAGGGCACGTGCAGAGTGACTTCCAGCGTGGCCCTTCCGCCCAAGGTCGTTTCGGCGGTTTGCCAATGGTTTTCTCGAACCACAGGACGCTCGTTTTTTTGCCAAACTCGGAAGAAAATGAAGGCAAGCGTCATCGCCGCCAGCAGGACGATTAGGGAAACGATTTTGAGAATGGTGAAAATCGATTTCATCGGCGGGACATGCGGCTTTGGAAGAGGCGCATGATAGCGGGAAGGTAATCCTCGGCGGTATCGAGAGGGACGAGATCCGCTCCGGCACGGCGGCAGGTCGTGGCGAGCTCCTCTTGTCGGGCTTGGGTGCGACCGACGAGAAGGGCGGCATCTTTTCGCCGGAGGCGGGAGACGGTTCCGGTCTCTAGATCGGTGATGCTGATCGCCGGGAGTCTGGGCAGCTCGCGTTCTGCGGGATCGGTGATGTGCAGGATGATCACTTCGTGTCGACGGGAGAGAGCGCGGAGCGGCTTGTCGAATTCTGGCGTAATGAGATCGGATAGAATAAAAACGATCGAGCGACGAAGAGTGGTCTTCAGGAGATGTTCGATGCCTTTGGCAAGATCGGTGTGGGGAGACTTGGGCTCGAAGGCGAGGAGTTCCCGGATGATGCGAAGGACGTGGCGATGTCCTCGTGCCGGGTCGAGTTGGAGCTCCTCTTGATCGGAGTACAGGAGGAGACCGACCCGGTCCTTGTTAAGGGTCGCGGAGAAGGCGAGAACGGCGGCGACCTCTGCGGTGAATTCCGCTTTGGTCATAGCTCCGGTGCCGAACTCTCCGGATGCGGAGCGGTCGACGAGGAAGAAGACGTTTTGCTCGCGCTCCTCTGTGAAGAGCTTGATGTAGGGTGAGCCGAGGCGGGCTGAGACGTTCCAGTCGATGGAGCGGAGTTCGTCGCCTTCCTGATACTCGCGAATTTCGGCGAATTCTATGCCGCGCCCTTTGAAGGAAGCCTGCCAGGCACCGGCGGTCCGGTTCTGCACAATCCGGCGCGTCCGGATCTCAATCCGACGCACCTTTTCCATCAATTCCGAGGCGAGCATGGCGGCTACGAATTACGGCGCAACGAGCGTGTTGAGGATCTGCTCGATGAGCGCGTCGGTATCCATATTTTCAGCCTGCGCTTCGTAGGATGGGATGATGCGGTGGCGAAGCACGTCGGCGGCGATGCCTTTGACATCTTCCGGAAGGACGTAGTCGCGACCATCGAGGAAGGCGAGGCAGCGGGCACCACGGGTGAGCTGAAGGCTGGCACGGGGGGAGGCTCCGGCAGTGATGAGCTGGTCCATCGCACTTAGGTTGACTCCGGCCTGTCGCTCGGAAAGCTGGGGCCGACCTTCCTGTCGGGTGGCGAGGACGATGTCCAAAATGTAGTCCTCAATGCGGGGATCGATTTTCACTTCGTCGATCATCTCGCGGGCCGCCATCACTGCTTTGAGATCGGTTACGGGGGAAGCCGAAGGCACCACGGTGGTCGAGGACATCCGGCGGAGGACTTCGCGTTCCTCGTCGCGCGAGGGATAGCCTACGACGACTTTCATCATGAATCGGTCCATTTGCGCTTCGGGAAGGGGATAGGTTCCTTCCTGGTCGAGCGGGTTTTGCGTCGCCATCACGAGGAAAGGTGTCGGAAGCTGGCGGGTCTCGCCGCCGAGAGTGACCTGCTTTTCCTGCATCGCTTCCAAGAGGGCCGATTGGACCTTGGCGGGCGCGCGGTTGATTTCGTCGGCTAGGAGAAGATTCGTAAAAATGGGACCTTCCTTCGCTCTGAATTCCTGCGTTCCGGGATTGTAAATGTGGGTTCCGACGACGTCGGCCGGGAGGAGATCGGGCGTAAACTGGATCCGGCCGAACTTGGCGGTGAGCGCTTGGGCTAGCGTGTTGACCGCGAGAGTCTTCGCCAGGCCCGGGAGACCTTCGACGAGGAGGTGGTTTCCGGTGAGGAGGCAAACGAGCATCCGGTCGACAAAGTGGTCTTGTCCGATAAGGACTCGGCCAATTTCCTGCCGAAGAGGAGCCACAAAAGCGGAACGTTCTTTAATTGCGTCAGCAAGGTCGGGTGAGGGAGTGTCTGTGGTCATGAAATGAAATCTGTTAGGAAACTAGCACGGACATTCGGAAGGGCTACCGTGTTTTTGAGGTTAGCGTGTGAACGGGCCATTTTTGCCTCTCATTTTACAAAATAGTGAGTTTTTAGGGAGGTTGGGGCCATTGAGGGCAGGAAACTTACTGTCTTTGTGGCTCCGTCGGATATTGAAGGTTCTAACGTTAATTCTCGAAAAAGCCGTTTGCGCTCTCTTTGGGAAGCAAAAAGATGAATTTAAAATCTGCTGATAAATTAGGACGAGAGATCATCATCCAGAGGTAAAGTGTGGGTTATAGAGTAGAGCTCCGAGTCCTCAGTTGTTCGAAGTTAGGTCCTTTACCCAATTTAGGAACATCAGGTGCTCGTCTTTCCCAAACCGATCCGCTTCTTCTGGCGCCAGGTGTGTCAGGTTGGACTTCTTTTTCCCGGCTCCGATTCGTGACTCTCTGAGTGTCTCAACGATCTCCGAATAGGTTGTGTTACGATCGTTTTTAGGGGAGACGATCAGGCAGGGGCGCGGAGAGATCATCCCCAGAAGGTCGTGATAATCGAAGGGGATCGCATCCTCGTTGCCTGTAAAGAATCCGAGTGTTGGTTGTAACCCGTGCCAGTTCCAGAGGCGTTGAATTCCCCCGGTCGGGCGATCATCGGTGTCCGTTCTGAGGGGAGTGAATCCGGAGAAGCTAGCGACGCCCCGGAGTCGTTGATCGAGTGCTCCCGCGTAGAGAGCCACTGTTCCCCCGAGCGAATGTCCTAGGGCATAGGTGCGAGTGGGATCCATCTTCGGTCGATCACCTTTGATGGCTCCTTTGCCATCGAAGACAAAATCGACCGCTGAACGGACGTCGTGAACCATCCTACCGAGTCGAGACCAGTGAGGAGTCGTTTGATAGAAATCTCGTCCTTCAAGGAGTCTTAAACCGAATCCGCATTGATCATATGCGATGACCGCAAAACCGGCTTGAGCCAGGCGATGATAGACCGTTGTGCCCTCCACCCCATAACCTTCGTTGTAGCCGCTATGATACGAATAGGGGTGAAGCCAAATCACGACCGGCATGGGTTCCTTGATCGTTGCGTTGAAGTAGAGGTTGCCTCGAAGGCCTTCTCCGAAGTGGAGGGGTGATCTGGCGACGTCCTTCACCTGCCACCGATCGTGGGTCATCATCTTTGATTCGGCTTCCGTGATGAATTGTGTCTCGGACGCGTTCTTGATCTGTGTGGGGGCCTGTCCCAGGGACCATTGGAGGCAGGCTTCAATCTCGTCTCGACTACTTTCTGCGGTCAACCGCTTTGGGGGTGTGAGTGCCTTGGTGGCTTGTTGTTCCTGCCATCTGGTCCAGTCGAAGTGGTGAATAAGTTCAATCGGAAAATCGGCCTGTATGACTTGTCCTCTTCTGAATGAGAGGTCAAACCAATCGAGATTTTCCCGACGTTGCTGATCGGTGATGGGGCCGTGTTGGCCGGTCCGGTAATGGATACGGAGATGTTCGTCCCGACCGTGAAGTTGGTAGACTTTGCGGGCTTCCACGTAGGCTCGTTCGACTCCGAATGTTGGTTCACTGCCATCGTTGTGTGCGGTGTGAATCAGGCAGCGTCGGGGAGCGATCAGGCCGAGCCATCCATGTGCGTCCATGGGAAGTTCGTTCTCCCGGCCGGCATAGGAACGGAGGCTTGGAAGGAACCATTCGCCGGGGAAATCGGAGGGAGTCTCAGCACAGGTGTTGCGAGAGCTGAAGCGGTAGGGAGTTGATCCAGGGGAGCCAGGGCTTCGCGCGACAACGGAAGTAATGCGTTCGTCGATTGCGGCGGCAATTAGTGATTGCTTTCCGTAACGGGAGAATCCGATGATTCCAATTTGCTCCGGCGCAATTTCGTAATCGTGTTTCGGATCGAGAAGATAATCAAGGCAGCGACCGGCGATCCATGCCTTGCAGATGATCTCGGTCCAGGTAGCCGCAGGATATTCGTCGCGAAGGGCTTTCCAGATACTGTCGTATCCTGGATAATCTTTTTCCCTATGGTGACTGTCGACCCCCGGGTAGAGGCAAACAAGGTAGCCTCGTTTGAGAGCCATCTCGGCCCACGGTAGTTGGTAGTCGCGTGGTTGTGTTAGAAGGAGCGGACGCGGCTGCTTGTTTCCTGATGGGATCCAGACATGAATTTCAAAGGTGAACTTGTTGGGAGTGTTGAGGGTGAGGCTGATGCGGCGGCGGGTCGAGCCGTCCGCGTGTATCCGGCTCCCGGTTATCTTGGAGTTGAGAATGACCGGGGTATCGGATGGAGGGAATCCGGTGAAGTGTTCTAACATTAGGTTTCGAATCTCATTGCGTCGACGGGGCCACGCGCGTTTGGATTCGACCGGGGTGCGATCGTCAAAGACAAGGAGTGCCGGTAAATCAGCCGAAGATCGGTTGATGGGACCTTGGGACTGTGAGGTGACAGCGGAGCAGAGAAGGAGGACGAGCAATAGGAGGAGGCCTTTCATGATCTGGAATAGCGCGATTCTCAGAGAAAACAGTCGGTCCAATTTACTTCCGGTTTCCGCCTTCGGGTCCGATGTCCTTTGATGTGACGCCAGGACTCTGAAGAACAACACTGCTCGATTTCGTGGTGACAGAATATTTAAAACCGGTGCCAGTGCCGGCTGCGCCGTAGCGTCCCTTCTTATCGAGAGCGACAAAATTAATGGCGAGATCTTCGGTCGCGAGGGGATCGATTCTGGAGATCCGATGAATGGCGCGAAGGCAGGCCTCCTGTGGGTGCAATCCCTGACGCATGAAGTCCACGACCATGAAGGAGGCGCAATGGCGCATAACGTTTTCACCGAGCCCGGTGGCTCCGGCAGCGCCGACTTCGTTGTCGATGTAGAGGCCGCTTCCGATGATGGGTGAATCACCGACGCGACCTGGAAGTTTACCCCCCCAACCGCTTGTCGAGCAACCACCTGCGATGTTGCCGTCCGGGCCGAGTACGAGGAGTGCGATGGTGTCGTGGTCGCCCTTGGATCGTTTTTGGACTGCCTGTTTTTTGGATGCTCGTTCCTTCCTCCAAGCTTCGTGCAACTTACTTGAATCAACATCGATCGAGTTTAATCCTTCTTCGATCGCAAACATCCGGGCGCCGTCTCCCACCAGCATAACGTGGGGAGTTTTCTCCATCACTCGCCGGGCGGCAGAGATGGGATGGATGATTCCTTCGATCGCGGCGACACTTCCCGCCTGATGGCCGGGGCCGTGCATGATGCAGGCATCTTGTTGAACCACTCCGGCGGCGTTGGGGCTTCCGCTGATTCCAACCGAGCGGTTTTTAGTGTCCGACTCGGTAACCTTGATCCCGTGTTCAACCGCGTCGAGGATGGAGCCCCCCTTCGTGAGGACACGGAGGGCTTCGTCGTTTGATGCTTTACCGAATGGCCATGTGGAGACGATCAGAGGGCGAGTGGGGTTCGGGGCATCCGAGGCGCAGAGACCAGGTGCGGTGGCTCCGATCGCGATTGAGCTGGTGGCGAGGAATTGGCGACGAGTGGAAGGCATCCGTCTATTGGGGCGGATTTCGGGACGAAAGGCGACAGTAAAATACCGACCCTTCTTAACTCAGGTTCGATGGCTCGCCCTGGCCCCTTTAGGACTCCTTTTCCGCAGTGTGAAACCTGTCGCCGTCCAGCTTTTGATCAGCGGCGACCCAGAAATTGTGGTAGGACAGTACTAAAAAATACATCGCCCGCGAATGGCGCAAGGATCACCTAAACCCCTTAAATCTCCCCCGGAAAAATTGTTATCGAAGTGATGGGATCCTATACAGCTACAAGAATTATTAGGACCTTTCTAAAACATACAGGGCATATTTTCTGTCTTTTTTCCTTTCATTTTACTTTTGGAGACCGATGCATATCAGCCCTCTTAAAATGGAATTCCAGTTGACCAGGGCGGTCATCGAACCTAAAGAGACTCGGTTCTTGAGATCGTCCTAGCCGATCATAAGAATTTCTTCATCTTCTTTCAGCTAGGATAAAAAATACGAACATGGCCTCAACAGAAGCGCGGAACCAAAACAGGACTCGTCCCACGAAGTCAAATTCAGCGAGGACGAAACGTCAAAACGACCACAGGAAGCGTCTTGTCGCATTGGGTATGGATGAAGCTACCGTGGCTGCAATGAACCCGAAAGAAGTTCGCACCAAGCTGAAGCACCCTGCCAAAGTGGCTAAAGAGTGCGCAGCCAAGGACTCCTAATAGGATCCGATAGACCGTCCTTTCTGATCGATCAGATGGGATATTGCGCGATGTTCCCTCGATTTTTTGGGGTAGTGATTGACCGATAGGAATTTGCTTTTGGCGCGAGGGCCTTGAAGCCGCCTTTGGACCGGAGGGCGAGAAAGGGGGCAGTTGGGATTGGAGTGCGGAATTAGCCTGGGTTTTCCCTTGCCTGTCCCACATGAGCACCATCCAGGGGCTCCAAGGTGGCTTGACATCCCACGATCACCCGTATGTAACAGTGGAGGTTTCCCCTTCTCCGATCGTCATGACTAAATACCTGCTCGTCGTACTGGTTCTCGCCAGTTGTATTTCTCCGGGCGCGCAAGCCCAGGACGCTGAGTCCGTCTTCAAGTTGGCGTTACGGACCGCTGTGAAGAATGCGGATGGATCCTTCACTCGAAGCCAATTCCGACGGGAATGGGATCCAGCCAAGACGGCGGTCATTGTCTGTGATATGTGGGACGCGCACCATTGCCTCAACGCGACTAAACGTGGGGCGGAAGTCGCCCCGCGGATGAACGCTTTTCTTAAGGAATCGAGGAAGCGTGGCGCCACGATCATTCACGCTCCTTCCTCTTGCGTCGATTTTTACAAGGATCATCCGGCTCGCAAGAGGGTCGCAGATGTGCCAAAAGCGAAAAATTTGCCAGCAAAGATCAATGATTGGCTCAACTGGAGAAACGCAGAAGAAGAAGCGGCTGGATACCCAATTGATCACTCAGATGGTGGCGAGGATGATGACCCAAAAGAACATGCGGAATGGGCGAAAGAGTTGGAAAATCGGGGACGGAACCCGGGTGCCCCATGGGTTCGACAGTCGGAAGCGCTGGAGATTGACGGGGGGAAAGATTTCATCACCGACAACGGGACTGAGAACTGGAGCATTTTGGAGTTGAAGGGAATCGAGAACGTGCTCCTCGTTGGGGTTCACACCAATATGTGTGTGCTGGGACGGCCGTTCGGTCTGAGACAGATGGCCAACAACGGAAAGAACGTGGCCCTGGTCCGCGACCTGACCGACACCATGTACAATCCGAAGATGAAACCGTTCGTCAGCCACTTTCGTGGGACGGACCTGATCATTGATCATGTGGAGAAGTATGTCTGCCCGACGGTGAGCAGTGAGCAAGTCCTCGGGGGCTCGGCCCACAGCTTCAAGGGAGATGATCGCAAGCATCTCGTCATTGTGACTGCAGAGAGAGAATATAAAACAGAAGTGACGCTTCCGGCGTTCGCCGATGCCCACCTCGCGAATGACTTCAGGATCTCCTACGTCCACGCCGACCCGGACGACAAGAACGATTTGATAGGAATCGAGGCGCTGGCCGACGCAGATATCGCCCTGATTAGTGTGCGGCGGCGAACTTTGGCGGAGCACCAGTTGGACTTCGTTCGGAAGTTTGTCGCGGCGGGAAAGCCTGTTGTTGGGATTCGGACGGCGAGCCATGCCTTTTCGCTGCGAGAAAAGCCGGCACCCGATGGGCATGCTTCATGGGATAGCTTTGACGCGGACGTGTGGGGAGGGAGCTACCATGGCCACTTGGGAAACAAGTTAAAGACCTCGGCTTGGGTTCGGAAGGGAGCTCAAAAGCACCCAATCCTCAAAGGAATCAAAGAGGCTGAGTTCTCCACTGGCGGATCACTCTACCAGGTCCTGCCTCTGGCTGCGGGTGCCGAAGTGCTGGTCATGGGCAAGGCTGAGACGGCTCCAGATCGTGAGCCAGTGGCTTGGACGTTCAAGCATTCCGGTGGCGGTCGGGCGTTCTATACATCGCTCGGGCATGTTGATGATTTTTCGAACCCGCAATTCACCCAAATGCTGGTGAATGCGGTCTATTGGGGGCTGGCAATGGAGGTGTCTGACGCTTCTGTTACCACCCCCTCCCCTGAAGGCGGAGAGATAGCCAAGATTTCCAGAGTGGTCAAAAAGGCGGTTAACGAGGGAAGGGAGAACCCACTCGATCCGCTCCAATCTTTTTCCCACATCACCGTGGGCGAAGGGCTGGAGGCTGATCTCGTTCTTCACGAACCGCTGGTCACTCAGCCCTTGCACCTGAGCTTTGACGAGCGTGGTCGACTCTGGGTGGTCGAGTATATGCAGTATCCCGATCCGGCCGGGCTGAAAAGGGTGAGTCGGGATGCGGTCTGGCGCATCACCTACGAAAAAATGCCGCCCCCTCCGCCGCATGCGGAAGGTTCTCCTTTCCGAGGGAAGGACCGGATTTCCATCCATGAGGATACCGATGGGGATGGCGTGTTCGACAGTCATAAAATCTTCGCAGACCATCTGAATCTGGCGACCAGTGTGGCTCGCGGCCGCGGTGGGGTCTGGGTCACGCAACCCCCCTACCTCCTGTTCTACCCTGATCGCGACAACGATGACGTGCCGGATAGCGACCCGGAAGTGCATTTGAAGGGCTTCATGCTGGAGGATACCCACTCGATAGCCAACAGCCTCTATTGGGGGCCAGATGGTTGGCTCTACGGAACGCAGGGCAGCACTGTCAGCGCCAATATCACGCGTCCTGGGCTGGATGCCGACGATGATGGAGTTAAGACGATGGGACAGAACGTTTGGCGCTACCATCCGGAGCGACGGGTTTACGAAGTGTTTGCCGAAGGAGGGGGGAATGCGTTTGGAGTGGAGATCGATTCAGGTGGTAGAGTGTTTTCTGGGCACAATGGAGGGGATACCCGGGGGTTCCACTACCAGCAGGGCGCCTACTTGCGGAAGGGATTCAACAAGCACGGGGATCTGACGAATCCCTACAGCTTCGGTTACTTCCCTCACATGTTGCACCACAAGGTGGCCCGGTTTACCCACCAATTTTTGATCTATGAGGAGAATCGCCTTCCGGAACGCTATCAAGGGAAACTCTGGGGAGTCGATGTCATGCACAGCAACGTGGTGATGAGTGACATTTCCGACGATGGATCGACCTTCAAGACGCGAGACATCAGCCGACCGTTTGACTCAACCGACAAATGGGTGCGCCCGGTGCACATCGCCACGGGCCCCAACGGGTGGCTCTACGTGGCTGATTGGTACGATGCTCAGGTGAACCACTACCGGAATCACGAAGGACAGATCGATCAGAAGCGTGGTCGAGTCTATCGGATCCGTGAGAAGGGGGGCTTAGCGCGGCCATCGAGCAATCTTGCTGCCCTGACCGATGCGCAGCTCGTCGAGCTGTTGTTCGATGAGCGTCGCTGGTATCGGCAGACTGCTTTGCGGTTGCTGGGCGATCGAAAACTAAAAAGGCCAACTGTGCGGGCGCTCTGGAAACGGGTGGGCGAATCGAGTGGGCAGGAGGCGGTTGAGTCGCTGTGGGCGGTGCATCAGGCTGGCGCGCTTAATGACGCGCGGACTCTCTCGGCGCTTGGGCATCCCAACCCGCTGGTCCGCAAGTGGGCAGTCCAATTGGCTGGAGATAACAAAGTGGTCAGCGCCAAGGTGGGTGCGCGGATGGCAGGACTGGCTCTGACGGACCCAAATGTTGAGGTGCGGGCGCAGTTGGCATCCACGGCCAAGAGATTGGGCTCCCTTCACGGACTGGCTATCGCAGCAAACCTTCTTCGGCGTTCCGAGGACGTGGCGGATCCACGGTTGCCGTTGCTGACTTGGTGGGCGATCGAGGCGAAGGCTGCAGAAAATCCCGATGATGTAGTGGGGGTATTCCAGAATCGGCAAGTCTGGGAGTTACCGATAGTCCGGGAACATATCTTGTGGCGAGTGATGAAGCGGTTTGCTTTGTCCGGGACTCGGGAAGATCTGGGGCGTTGTGGGCAGTTGTTGGCCTTGGCTCCAGAGGACGGGGCAACCGAAGCGTTGATGAAAGGATTTGAGGAGGCTTTCCAGGGAAGGAGCATGACGAATCTTCCGGCGGCCTTGTCTGAGCAACTAGCGCGGTTGGGTGGAGATCGAGCGCTCGTTGTTCGGCTCCGGCAGGGGGAAACGGAAGCCATTAATACCGCATTAAAGCGGATTGGTGATCCGGAGGCTTCGAAAATTCTCAGGGCGCGCTTGATTGGTATCTTTGGGGATATTGTGAGCCCAGCTGCCCTGGCCTTGCTCCTCGAGGTCTTTACTTCCGAGGAGGAGGGAGCATTGCGGGCGGAGGCTCTGGGCGCTCTACACCGCTACCGTGATCCGCGGGTTACGGCTCAGGTTATCGCAGACTACACCAAGCTTCCCGATGGATTGCAGACGTCTGCACGGAGTCTGCTCACGGCGACTCCTTCGCGTTCCCGTGCTTTGATCGCAGCGATTGCCGCTGGGCGAATAAAAGGGGACGATTTTTCCCTCGCGGAAGTTCGCAAGCTTGCCGCCCATGGGAATGCGGAGATCGACGTTTTTGTCGACAAGCGTTGGGGACGGTTACTCAAAGCCTCCACGGAAGAGAAAGAGACGGAGATCGGCAGAGTGAAAGCAGTGCTTGAGGCTGCCGAGGGAGTTCCGAAGAAGGGTGAAACCATCTTCGCCCAACGCTGCGTCGGTTGTCATCTGATGTTCGGAAAAGGAGGGCAAATCGGTCCCGACCTGACGAGCTACCAAAGAACGGATCTTGATAGCATGCTGCTCGGGGTCATTGCTCCCAGTGCGGAGATTCGCGAGGGCTATGAGAACTCCGTGGTGAAGACAAAGGATGGCAGCGTCTACACCGGTTTTCTTGTCGACCAAGATAACCAAGTGGTCGTCCTGCGGGACGTTGCTGGGCAGAATCAGTTGATTAAGCGCTTGATCATAGAATCGACTGAGGTGATCGGAACTTCTCTCATGCCGGAGGGGCTTCTGGGCGGGCTGAGCGATCAGGAACTTCGGGATTTCTTTGCTTACCTGCGGAGCACAACACCTCCGTTTTAGTGTGCTGTCCCGCCGGGCGCTATACTGCTAGAAATTTATTCTTGGCGGGAGGGCTTTGAAGCCGCCCTTGGACCAAAGCGGACGGGGAGAAAGGGGGGGGTGCTCTCTTTTTTGGTAATTAGCATCCTTAGAGGTTATGTAAACCTCTAGCTTTGTGGATATAGCAATTTTGGTATTTGGTATTTGATAATTGGAGTTTAATAAGAGACATGTCCAAAAATCGGGAGGAGATTGCCGCGATGCGCGAGGAATACGGAAGCCGTGAGATGCATCGCGCGGAGATGTTGGAGAATCCTTTTACTCAATTCGAAGAATGGTTTTCCGAAGCCCGTAATGCAAAGTTACATGAGCCTAACGCGTTTACGCTATCGACAATTGGGCTGGATGGCTGTCCAGCTTCGCGCACAGTCTTGATGAAGTTTTTTGATGAAAATGGATTTGTCTTTTACACCAACTACGGAAGCGCCAAGGCCAAGGAGATCGAGGCTATTCCCAAAGCATCACTGTTGTTTCCATGGCTTCAGTTAGAGCGCCAAGTACGTATCGAAGGTTCAGTAGAAAAAGTCAGTGCCTCAGAGTCGCTGAAATACTTTGTTTCCCGACCCCGTGAGAGCCAGATCGGTGCCTGGGTATCAGATCAATCAAGTGTCATCGACTCCCGTGCGCTATTACTCAATAAAATGGCTGAACTTAATTCCAAGTTCGAAGGCGGCGATGTGCCGCTCCCTAGCTTCTGGGGTGGCTACCGTGTCAGAGCCGAGCGTATTGAGTTTTGGCAAGGTGGAAAAGGCCGCGTACATGATAGATTTGTCTATTCTAGAACAGGTAATGGCTGGTCGATAGATCGATTAGCTCCGTAGCGAAAGACTGGCACCTCCACTCGCTTCAAAATAGCGCTACTGCTAGGTATCTTCTTTTGGCGGGAGGGCTTTGTAGCGGCCCTTGGACCGGAGCGGAGGGGTAAGAGAGGGTGTTGCTGAAAAATGGCATTGAGCTCTGTGAGAACTGGGCTGATGGGTAGGCGCCTCGCGTCGTGCGTGTAATATTTTTAGGGGGATTTCACTCGTAACACATGTCCTCCCCCCTTAGGATCGACGGCCGGTGAATGATCTCTAATCTCACAAACTTTGAGTGGAACTACGACCACGCTGCCCATCTGGCTAGTCGTTGCATCATGGGCGCAACGAGGGACGAGGTCTCAGCCCTCTTCGACATCGGCAGGACCCAGGGTGTCGAGGCAGCCGTTGACTCATTGGTTGGCCGAGCGGAAGATTGGGGTGATTTTCCCTTCCCCGACTGGTGGGACGGAAAAGAGATCTCCGCAGGAGGTCCGACCGGATCGATCAATGATTCGGAGAGCCGATTTGTTCATTGGTATCTTGAGCAACTGCACGTTGCTAATCCACTTGGGGCAAAGATGTTTAAGTTTTTTGTTGATCACGTTCCAATCAGTAAAAAACCTCTCTTGCATCAAAATAAATGGATTTACTTTTTTCAACATTTTGATCTCTGCCGGAAACATTCGCTTGGGAATTTCAAGGAATTGATTCATGGGGTTTCATGGAGCGGAGGAATGATGTGGACGCTCGATCTCAAATCCAACAGCAGGCCTAGGCTTAATGAAAATTTTGGCCGGGAACTTCTTGAGCTCTTTACACTGGGGGTGAATGGCGGGTACACGGAGGAAGATGTTTTAAACACGGCGAAAGCCTTTACCGGCAGGCGCACTGAAGCCAAGCACCCTGAAGATCATCCCTACACCCCCTATCTTGATGATACTTACAGTGTTAAATTCCCTGAAAAATTCTACCTTATCGACACGGCGGAAAAAACAATTCTTGGGAAAACTTTTCCTAAAATCTCACCCGGACAGGGAGATGTTTCCGAGCATGGATCGGCAGTTATGGACCATATCTTCGAGCAACCTGCCGCTGGGACATATTTGGTATGGAAACTATGGCGGTATTTTGTCGCGCCAGAACCACCAGAGGAGCTCGTTGCAAAATTAGGAAATAGATTCAAAAACTCCTATGATTTTGAGATACGACCTCTACTCAAAGATATTTTCATGAGTAGAGCATTTTATGATACAAAAAATCGAGGGAATCAGATTAAGGATGCCGCAGACTTCATGGTTTCCTGCCTCAAAAACCTGAAAGTTTCTGAGCCTGAACCTGCGTTAACTTGGCCCGCTTTGTATTTTCTGGGTTACGATCCAATGGATCCTCCTAGCATTGCGGGATGGGCAGAGCCGGAGGGGGTTGGCAATTCGTGGTTGGGCCTGGAAAAAGCTCTCTTCCGAAGCAACTTACCCTCTTTGTGGCTTCAGGAAACCATCGGGTTCCTTCCAGTGTATGACGACCTTACCAGTCGGTCCATCCGCGATATTGATCCTCCGGGTGACTTTGAGATCAAGAACATTATTCCCGCACATCTTCAGGAACCTGAGAATTTGGATCTGCTAATCGATGAGCTAAACGATCACTTTTTACCATTTCATCGGATATCTTCCAAACAGCGGGCCGTTCTCATAGAAGGCTACGAGAAGGATTTTCGTCAGTTGAACGTCGAAACTCGGCTACGTGAACTCATCCGGATTTTCATGGCCCTGCCTGAGTTCCAACTACAATAAATGGATCATGGGCGCACAAAAAGAATCAACAGATGTTCAGAATCCTCCCCGGGGAATCGGGCGGCGTTCCTTCCTTAAGAAGTCGATCGCTGCAGGGTTTGCCGGGGGAGGACTGAATGGGGTCCTTGCACCATTCGCGGCTGCTTCCGATGGGGATGCCGGATCGGATGGCCCTATTTTATTAGTGATCTACCAGGAGGGAGGAAATGACTCTCTCAATACGGTCATTCCGCATTCCAGAGAGGATTCCACTCTATATTATCGCGATCGCCCGAAATTAGCGATTAGGGAGGAGGAAACCTTGATGCTTCAAGATGGTCTGGGTCTTCATCCGTCGCTTGGTGCGCTGCAGGGCCTCTGGGACTCGGGAGACCTAGCGATTGTGAATGGAGTGGGTCAACCATCGCCCAACCTTTCCCACTTTAAGCTTCGTAATGTGTGGGCTAGTTCCAGTTTGGACGGCGACACTGGGAGTGGTTGGCTTGGCCGTTACTTTGACCATAAGTGCTCTTCCGAAGATTCGTTCGATCCTTTTGTCGGCCTGGAAACTCTGACGAGTGCGGGACTAAGTTTCCGGACTCAAAGCTCCAATACTGCAGTCACGATGAAAAATCCTGACTTGTTCAAGTATTTGGCAGCAAACGATAGTCACATCCTCCTACCTGAAATTGATAATGAGTTTTCAGAACAAATTCTTCGAAAGATGAACGATTTGGCCACTACGGGGACAAGACCTGTTCTGGACTATGCCAGAAATTCAATTCAGGCAGCCTTTAAAAGTGCGGGAGAGATTCAAGAGTTCCTCCGGAATACAAAAGCCAGCTTTCCACCTAACAACTTTCCCAATTCTATTGTAGGGCGAGATCTTAGGAATATCGCGCGCTACATCGATACGGGATCAAGAAGTTCTGTCTATTTTACAGTTCAAAAAGGGTATGATTCACATACTAGCCAATTCGTAAATAATGCCTCGGGGCGACCTCTTTTGGGGTCTCACGCCAATCTTCTTTCTGATCTAGATTCAGCGATTGGAGCATTTTCCACCGAAATGAAACGGCAGGGGAAATGGGACAGAGTGGTGATCATGACCTACAGCGAGTTCTCCCGAAGAATTACAGAGAATGGTACTGACGGGACTGATCATGGCGCGGCAGGTTCAATGTTTGTTTTGGGTGGGGGTGTCAAATCAGGACTTTACGGTCAATTCCCGTCTTTGTCTGACGATGACCGAATCCTAAATAACAGTATGGATTCAACTACAGACTTTCGCCAAGTGTATCGTACAATTTTAGAAAGTTTCATGAACCTTAGTGCTTCGGATGCTGCCTCCATTTTGAGAATCGATGCCCAGAATTTTCCAAATCTCGATTTCCTGACATGAGTAAATTGTTCTTTTTGGTGGGCATCCTCGGAGCACACGGCACGCTGTCATCCAACGCTCAGGAATTTAGAACTGAGATTCTAGCACTTCAAGGTAATGCGATCCAAAATGAGCAGGGGAGTGTACTGGGCTCTCTGAGAAAAGCCCAAATCAATCTGTATGGAGACATTTGCTTCCGTGCTGATGTGATAGAAAACGAAATCAAGAAGGACGCCATCGTTCGGAACTTTGGCAACGGCGAGGAAGTAGTCACGATGGAAGGAGGTGTTTATAACGGAGCCGAATACGAATCATTCCAAGACCCTATCATCGATTCTCTGGGGAGAATTGCGTTCAGCATCGCTCTAAAGAAAAACACGCGCGGCGTGACTCCCAATAACAGTCAATTGATCGCAGTTACGGGATCATCGCCGGATGAAATATGGATCGTTGACCGCAGTAATAGGCTGGCATTGGTAACTGATTCATTTGAGGTTGATGGCTCCAGACACCTTCGTTTTGGCGATTTGTTTTTCACAGATAGCGGAAATCTACTCTACCATTCCCTGCTTGGCCGTCGGGATGGTGAAACTCAATACTATCGGAATATGGTGTTTCAAACTGATGGATTTGTGGATTCAGCGGTTACTTTTCGAAGAAATGAATACTTGATTCGTGGTGAGGAATTCCGTCAGGTTGATGGAAATGTTTCTGCTCTGCAGGATCTTCAAATTGGCCTGAGTGGAGATCACGGTGGGAAGATCCGAGCTTTAACTCTTGAGTCGGGTGCCTACCGCTTACTAGAGCTGGATCAGCAGATAACTACCGATATCTTGCGAACCGGGCAAGATCTTCCGGGTTTCGAGGGATTTCAAATAACGAAGATCAGAGGTAGAATGTCGAATCAGGGAGCTAAACCTCCACATGTGGTGACTGCATTTAATGGGACAACAACAGTCGAAGCCATCGTTAGAGGAGGATTGAATTCACCGATTGAAACTGTCGCTTTTTCTCAACAGGCCGTGCCCGGATCAAGTGACGGGGCAACATTTTCTGGTTTCGGCATGCCATTTTCTGCTGAAAATAACTCAATGGCTTATACAGCCACCGAGTCCGTCGGGGAGAGCTTCAGACAGTCTGTATGGAGGAAGCTTGTGAATGGTGTTGAACCAAGATCTCTCGCTAAATCCGGTGAACAAGCTCCTGGAATGGCCGAGGGTGTCACTTACCGGTCCTTCGGGAGACCGATGATTAATCAGCTAGGCCAAGTGGTGTTCGCCGCTCGTCTTAATCATGGGTTCGGAATTAATACTCAAAACGATTTTTCCTATTTCGTGGCAGAGCAGAACCTTACTGTTCGTCGAATTTTTGGTGAAGGAGATCTCTTTTTCTTTGGCTGGCTCAATCTTTTAAGGCTCGAGGAGCTGGAGTTGACTGATTTAAACTCTGCCGGAGATATTCTGTTCACCCTGAGAGCGGGATCAAATGCCTCGGCAATCGTCAAAGTGGCTATTCCTCCTACAAAATTCCCTCACTTCGAACAATGGGCCGAAGAAAACTTTCCTACCTTGGCCCAGCGGAGCCGTTCGGCTGATCCGGATCAAGATGGTCTGGATAACTTTTGGGAATATGCCTACGGCACGGATCCGAACGATGCGAAGTCTATCTCAACTCCTTCGATGTTATCAATTGAGGCTGATTCAATGAGAACTCTTGCAATTGAATTTGACAAATTTTCGGAGGAAAGAGACATCAACTACGTCGTTGAATTTTCAAGTGACCTCCTAAACTGGGAGTCTGGATCCGACGTTTCCACAGAGTATCGTCGAGAGGAGTCAGCGCCTGGGCGGATGGTAGTCGGTGTAAGGGATCTCAACGCATCAAAATCTTCCCGTAGATTTGTCCGAGTTAGAGTTGAGGATTAGTATGACTGTTAGGGGTGGTTTGATAGCGGAAAAAGTCAGGAACGGTGAGAAATCGCCGCGCTTGATTGCGAGCGTTGGTTCACCAAAAGATGGGGGCCTTGCTACGCTAAAATTTCCTTCACGACTTCTCCGTGGACGTCGGTGAGGCGGAAGTCGCGGCCCTGGAAGCGGTAGGTGAGTTGTTCGTGATCGAAGCCTAGGAGGTGGAGAAGGGTAGCGTGGAGGTCGTGGACGTGGACCTTGCCATCGACCACTCCGAAGCCGAGTTCGTCGCTTTGGCCGTGGATGTGACCTTGCTTGAGGCCGGCACCGGCCATCCACATCGTGAAGGCTTCGATGTGGTGGTCGCGGCCGATGGTCTTGCGGTTTTCGCCCATTGGAGTGCGGCCGAATTCTCCGCCCCAGATGACGAGGGTGTCTTTTAACATTCCGCGCTCTTTGAGGTCGAGAACGAGGGCGGCGCTCGCTTGGTCAACGTCCTTGCAGACTTTTTCAAAGTCGCTGTTGAGGTTCTCCCCAGGGCCGCCGTGGCTGTCCCAGTTGGTGTGGTAAAGTTGCACGAAGCGGGAGCCACGCTCGATGAGACGGCGGGCGAGGAGGCAGTTCGAGGCGAAGGAGGATTCGCCGGGTTTCACGCCGTAGCTGTCGAGGGTGCTCTTGGATTCGCCGGTGAGATCCATTAGCTCGGGGGCGCTGGTCTGCATACGGTAGGCCATTTCGTAGGCGTTGAGGCGGGTAAGAATTTCGGGATCGCCGGTCTCTTTGAGGCGGGCGCGGTTGAGGGCTCCAACAGTGTCGTAGAAGCTGCGCTCACGTTCGCGGGTGATCCCTTCGGGGCTGCGGAGGTGGAGGATGGGATCCCCCTTGCCACGGAAGGGGACGCCTTGGAAGGAAGTTGGGAGGAAGCCGCTGGCCCAGAGGGAATTGCCGGCGCGGGGGCCGCGTGGTCCGCTTTGGAGGACGACAAAGCCGGGAAGGTTTTCGGATTCGCTGCCGAGGCCGTAGGTGATCCACGAGCCCATGCTGGGTCGGCCGGGGGCCTGAAAGCCGGTGTTCATAAAGAGCTTGGCGGGTCCGTGATTGAAGACGTCGGTCGTCATGCCGCGCAGCCAGACGACTTCGTCGACGATCTTGCGGTGGTGTGGAAAGAGTTCGCTGATCGACATCCCGCACTCTCCGTAGCGCTCGAACTTGCGCTGACTGCCGAGGAGGGTTTCGTTGCCCTTGAGGAAGGCGAATCGCTTGCCCTCCATGAGGCTTTCGGGCGGAGTCTTGCCGTGGTATTCGCGGAGCTTGGGCTTGTCCTCGAAGAGGTCGAGTTGGCTAGGTGCTCCGGCCATGTGGAGGAAAATGACGTTCTTGGCCTTGGCCGGAAGGGGCGATTTTCGAGCGCTCATCGGATTGGCCGGATCGATGGCGGGAAGTTCACCGGCCTGCAGTTGCCCGAGCATGGAATTTATGGCGATGGAGCCGAGGCCGACTCCGCAGTCACGGAAGAAGTGACGGCGGGTGCGCTCGGCGAGCCAGCGATTTTCGAAGTCGTTCATGGGAATATTACTCGCGGGTGATGAAGTTGTCGGTGTTTAAGAGCGCGCGGGCGAGGCCGACGAGGGCGGCGGCTTCGGCGGGCGGGATTTGGGAGGAAAGGAGTTCGTCGGAGAGGAGAGCGCGGGCGGCGGTCTCGTCTTGGACAAAATCCTCGCTTTGTTGGCGGAGGTAGCTTGTGAGAATTGCGAGTTCCTCACGGCTGGGCTCGCGGCAGAGGGTGAGTTGGCAGGCGCGGAGGATGCGGGGTTCGAGTCCGCCGGGGACGTCGCGCAGAAGGCGGGCTGCTAGGCCTTGGGCGATCTCGAGGAAGGCGGGGTCGTTGGCGATGGTGAGGGCTTGCAAGGGCGTGTTGGAGCGAACCCGGTGCGTGCAGACTGTCTGGAAGTCGGGGGCATCGAAGGTGGAGAGAAGCGGGTAGGGCGCACTGCGGTAGAAGACGGTGTACATCGCGCGACGGTAGCGGTCCGGTCCGGAGCTGGTCTTCCAGCTCTTACGGTTCTGGGTGAAGGCGTAGATGCCGGCAGGTTGGGGAGGGAAGACGCCGGGTCCGCCGATCACGGGGGAGAAGAGGCCGCTGGCGCTGAGGGCAGCGTCACGGATGATTTCGGCATCGAGACGAAGGCGGCTTTGGCGGGCGAGGAGGAGGTTACGGGGATCGAGGGTTGCGAGATCGGGGCGTGCTTTGGAGGAGCGGCGGTAGGTTTTGCTGGTGACGATGAGGCGGTGGAGCTTCTTCATGGACCAACCGTCTTCGATGAAACGGCAGCTGAGATAGTCGAGGAGATTGGGGTGGCTTGGGGGAGATCCTTGGGTGCCAAAGTCTTCTTCGGTCTCGACGAGTCCGCGCCCAAAGTAGCGCATCCAGGTGCGGTTGACGGTGACGCGGGAGGTGAGCGGGTTGGCGGGGTCGACGAGCCACTTGGCGAGGTCGAGTCGGTTGCGGCGGGAGGTGGGCTCGGGAAGGGCGGGCTTTACCTTGGAAAGGACGCCGGGGGTGAGTTCGCCGACCTCCTTGTCGGGACGGGTGAAGTCACCGCGAGTGAGGATGAAGGTGGGGCGGGGCTTGGCGAGTTCACGCATGACCATGAGTTTCCCGGTGCGGGGCATGGTTACGGCGGGCTCTTGGCCCTTCGGCACGGGAGGGGCGGTGGCGGAGAGAGCGATGGCGAAGCGTCCCACGAGGTAGTTGTCGTTGAGGTCGTGCTCCATGCGGATCGTGAGGGGCTTGCCCTTGGTTGGAACTGGTTTTTCGAAGAGGAAGATGGCCTCGTGTTCGGCGTTCATCTGGGCCTTTTGACCGCCGCCGGTGTTGATGGCCCAGCCGGAGTTCTTGTCCCGGTTGATGATTGCGGAGGCGGGGAAGCCAGGCTGTTCGTGATCGGCGAACGCGGTGGTGAGACGGACCGGTTTTCCGTCGATGGTGACACGAAGGTTGGTGAGGACGAAGTTGCCATTACCGGCGGTGCCAGGGCCGTTCTTGGGGAGGGACTTATCGGGGAGGACGCGCAGGCGGAGGGCGGCGACGGTCTCGAGGTTGGTTGCGACGGATAGGTCGTAGGCTTCCTGAGGCTTAGCGGATTTGTCGATGAGCAGGGAGTTGTCCTTGAGGAGTTTTAAGGATGCGCCGGAGGATGTACGATGTTCGTCGTAGTGAACCGGGAGCCACTTGGCGGGTTGGTTTGAATCGGACTTCGTCCGAGCGGGTGGCTTGGGCGCATTGCCGAGGACTTCGTATTGTTTTACCTCCACGGTGGGGCCGGTGCTGTTGGCATCCTCGGTGTTGTTGAAGAAGGCTAAGAGTTGGTAATATTCCCGGTGCGTGATGGGATCGAATTTGTGGGTGTGGCACTGGGCGCAGCCTAGTGTGAGTCCGAGCCACACGGCGCCGGTAGTGTTGACACGATCGATGACGGACTCGACGCGGAATTGTTCGCGGTCCGATCCACCCTCCTGGTTGATGAGAGTGTTGCGGTGGAAGGCGGAGGCGATGAGCTGGGATTTGGTGGCGTTGGGAAGGAGGTCGCCGGCGAGTTGTTCGACGGTGAATTGGTCGAAAGGGAGGTCGTCGTTGAGGGCCTTGATGACCCAATCGCGGTAGGGCCACATGTCGCGGCCACCATCGACCGAGTAGCCGTGGGAATCGGCATAGCGGGCCTGGTCGAGCCAGTGCCGCCCCCAGCGCTCGCCGTAGTGAGGGCTAGTAAGGAGGCGATCGACGAGGCGCGGCCAGGCGTCGGGGCGCTTGTCGTTGACGAAGGCGTCGGTTTCTTCAGGAGTCGGAAGGAGACCGATGAGGTCGAGGGAGATTCGGCGGATGAGGGTGGCGGGGTCGGCGGCGGGTGAAGGCTTGATCTCGAGGCGGGCGAGGGAAGCGTCAACGAAGTGGTCGATGGGATTGCCGGTCCAAGAGGCGGGCGGGGTGGTTTCGGCGAGGGGCTCGAAGGACCAGTGGTCCTGGTAGGGTGCACCTTGCTCGATCCAACGGCGGAGGAGGGCAATCTCGGACTTGGTGAGGGGATCTTTCTTGGCCTCGGGCGGTGGCATGAGTTCGTCGGGATCGTCGTGCGCGATGCGGTAAAGCAGTTCGCTGTCGTCCGGATTGCCAGGGACGACGGCGGAGAAGCCGTCGTGGTCGGCGAGAGCGCCTTCGCGGGTGTCGAGGCGGAGGCCGGCTTCGCGTTTGTTCTCGTCAGGGCCGTGGCAGAAGAAGCACTTATTTGAGAGGATGGGGCGAATCTCGCGATTGAAGCTCACTTCCTGTGCTGGGGCGAGGGAGGTTAGAGCGAGGGTGAGAAGGAGGAAGACGCGCGCCATGAGGTGAGAGCTGGATTTGGGTTGGAAGTAATCCGTAGGGATGAGAGAGGGGGGAGAACGTCGAACGCTCAACGCTGAGTAATCAACGTTAAATGTGGAATGTTGAATATCCAATGTTGAATATCCAATGTTGAATATCCAATGTTGAATGGTTTTGTTGAGGGGCGGAAGAGGGGATGCTTCATTTCGAGCAGCACTATGATTGGAATCCCCACCTCCTTGGCTGTCGAATCGGAGATCGATCGATTGCTCTCCAATATAGCTAGGAGCGCCCGCCAATGTCGTGGTTCTGGCAGTTAACAGGGAGTCGATCTCGAAAGGCGGTGGCGGCGGGCGGGAGGAATTTGAAGACACTTGTAATACCCAGTGAAAGTTAGGCGTAATGCATGAAGTGACGTTCACCCTATTACCGTGTTACCTACCAAGTCTACCCTTCAGATCTTCGTCTTTTTTCTAACGAGCGGAATTTCTGCGTTGGCATCCGATTTCGACTTCTTTGAGTCCAAGATTCGCCCGGTCCTGGTCGCAAACTGCTATGAATGCCACTCCGCGCAAGCGGCCAATCGCGGTAAGCAAAAAGGGGGGCTTCTTCTAGATACCAAGAACGGGATCCGCACCGGCGGCGACACCGGACCGGCAGTGGTCCCGGGGAATGTTTCCAAGAGCCTCTTGTTGAATGCGTTGCGCCAAGAGGATTTGGAAATGCCCCCCAAGGGCAAGCTTTCAGATGAGGTTATTGCAGACTTTGCCCAATGGATTGAAATGGGTGCGGTTGACCCACGGGAGCGTTCTGCAATACCCCTCAATAGCACGACCGTCGACTCGTCGGATCACTGGGCATTTAAGGCCCCGCAAAAGCCAAGTCTCCCCACCGTGACTGATTTAAAATGGGGTCGATCCAAACTAGATCAATTCATTTTACAACAGTTGGAGGCACGTCAACTCAGCCCTGTTCCCTCGGCCTCACCAAGAGTATTGGTTCGGAGGATTTACTTCAATTTGCTGGGGCTGCCTCCGACTCCCCGGCAAGTTGACGAGTTCCTGAAGGCCTCGGCAGAGGATCATGATTCCGCGATTGCAACGCTTATTGATTCACTGTTGGACTCTCCCCATTATGGCGAACGTTGGGGGCGACACTGGCTCGATGTTGCCCGATATGCCGAGGATCAGGCTCACACTTTTGGAGTGAAGAAACGGGAAAATGCCCATCAGTATCGTGATTGGGTCATTCGAATGTTCAACGAAGACCTCCCCTTCGACGAGTTCATTAAACTCCAATTGGCGGGCGACCTAATGGAGGGGCAGGCGGATGATCGTTTTCGACAATTTTCCGGACTAGGATTTCTGGGGCTTGGAGCGCACTACTACAAGAATTCCGACAAAGCCCAAGCCGAAGCGGACGAACTTGACGACACCATCGATACCTTGACCCGGGGATTCATGGGGCTGACCGTGTCATGTGCGAGGTGCCACGATCATAAATTCGATCCCATCCCGACGAAAGACTACTATGCCTTGGCTGGAATCTTCAATGGTCGGCGATATACCGAAATCCCTTTGGCCGCTGAAGACGCGGTTAAAGCCTACAATAGCGAGCAACAAGGCATCAAAGAGCTGGAATCAAGACATAAGAGCTCTCTGAAGGTGATCGGGAAAGAACTTGGTAGAAAAAAGCTCAATCAAGTCAGTCGATACCTTCAGGAAGGCTGGCGGATGACCGCGTTAAAGTCCCAGGGGATTCAAATTCCGCACGAGGAATTCGCCAAAAAGATGGGACTTCATCCCCACTACGCCCGACGCTTCCGGGACCTCCTTGAGGAGAGTCGTAAAGGTGATCTTCTGAAGCGCTTGCCCGAGCTCGGGGGGTGGCATCAGGTTGAGGTGAAGTTTAAAGAGAAACCGACTCTTGAAACCCTCAAGGTTCCGAAAGAAATAGTCGCTCTAGCTGATCAACTACAACTTCTAGTAGATGCCGCTGAAAAAGCATTTTCTCAAATTGAAGTCGAGAAGGCCGAGGAGCTTGCCAAGGCCCGCAATGAAGAAGACCGGCTTAATGAAGTCATGGGCAAGATGGAGAAGGACCAGAAGCGCCTTCTCAAAAATATCTGGTTTGATGGGCATGCTCCCTTCTTTGCTTCCGAGAACGATGTCCACAAAAGCTTTCTGAATCAGGAAGAGAAGGAGGAGTCCGACGTAAAGATGGCCGAATTTAAGGACCTTCGTAAAAACGCCACGCCCAAGTATCCGGTGGCACATGCCATTCAAGGAGGGGGGAAAGCGATGCAAGTCTACATTCGTGGTAATCCTGCCAACAAAGGAGAATGGGTCGCCCGGGGCACCCTCGAGCTTCTGGATGATGAACCGAGGCCCTCCGATCCAGAGGAAGCCCAAAAGCATTCATACACGCGACTTGATCTCGCTGAGGATATTGCTTCTGCCAAGAATCCTCTGACAGCCAGGGTCATCGTCAATCGGATCTGGCAGTGGCACTTCGGGAGGGGACTGGTTGCCTCTTCAAGCAACTTTGGACTTCTGGGCGATCGTCCAACCCATCCTGAATTGCTCGATTGGCTGACCGTTAATTTTATGGAAAATGGCTGGTCCATTAAGTGGTTGCATCGTGAGATTTTAAACTCGACGACCTATCAACTTTCAAGTGAGCGACATTATCAGAATGAGGAACTGGATGCCGATAATCTCTTCCGTTGGCGATTCGATCGCCGCCGCCTTGACGTCGAAGCATTGCGGGATGCTTTACTCGCGATCTCCGGCAAACTTGATCCTGCGATGGGTGGCCCCACCTTCGATCTCAAAACCAACAACACCCGCCGGACAGTCTACGCCAGTATTAGCCGTCATCAACTCGATGGCATGTTAAGAATCTTTGATTTCCCTGATGCCAATGTCTCCGCCGCATCCCGCACGGAAACGACCGTTCCCCAACAGCAACTCTTTGTTCTCAATAGTGATTTCATCATCGAACAGGCCAAAGCCTTTGCCAAGCGAGTCACTGGGGAAGAGCACGATTTATCCGGGCAAGTAAATTTCGCTTATCGTCTCGCCTTCGGACGTCCCCCTTCTGACGATGAATGGACATTGGCGGAAGCCTACCTTGGCAGAGAGAACGAAAAGGACGACAAACTTTCCCGCTGGGAACAGTATTGTCAGGCACTCCTTGCGAGCAATGAACTGATATATCTTGATTGAAACCGGACATGCAAAACAGACCCCTCCAGCAACCAACCATGAACCGCCGAGATGTGCTGAGACGCACCGGCGGGGGATTCGCCTCGCTCGGACTTGCGGGAGTCCTTGCGGATCAGGGCTTATTGGCTTCGGAAAGTCCCTTGGTCCCTAAGTCATCCCATTTTCAGCCCAAGGCGAAGCGCATCATTCACCTTTTCATGAATGGCGGTCCTTCTCAGGTGGATACTTTTGATCCCAAACCTGCGTTGGAAAAATACCATGGCCAACGGCCTCCGGGAGCCGATCGCAAAACCGAGAGACAAACCGGTGGGCTTTTTAAATCGCCCTTCGAGTTCAAGCGTTCGGGACAATCCGGGATTCCGGTCAGCGAGATTTTTCCAGAGGTCGCCAAATGCATTGACGACATCTGTGTCATTCGCTCCATGCACACCGATGTCCCGAATCATGAGCCTTCGCTCCTCATGATGAACTCCGGAATTACCCAACCGATCCGTCCCAGTATGGGGTCGTGGCTCTGCTACGGCCTGGGGGTCGAAAATCAGAATCTGCCGGGCTTCGTTGTTCTTTGCCCGGGAAAACCTGTGGTGGGCCCACAACTTTGGAGTAGCGGATTTCTGCCCGGGATTTATCAGGGCTGTCACATTGGGAAACTCGACCCCAAAAATATCGTTGATCACATTAAGAACAAGCATCTCACGCCACAAACCCAGCGCCAGCAGCTGGACTTGATTAACCGGCTCAATGATCTTCATTCAGGGCAACGGTCCGGAGGCGATCAACTCGAATCCCGGATCCAGTCGCTCGAAGTGGCCTTCAGGATGCAGACCGAAGCCCCGGAAGCCTTCGACATCACCCAGGAAACCGAGGCCACCCGAAAACTCTATGGCGAGGGGCAGTTTGCCGATTCCTGCCTTGCGGCCCGCCGTCTCGTGGAACGCGGGGTTCGCATGGTGCAGGTTTATTACGGCGGCGGACAGCCTTGGGATGACCATGGCAATATCGAAAAAGGTCACCGCGACAAGGGCCAGAAAAGTGACCAAGCAATCGCAGGCCTCCTTCGTGATCTGAAATCACGCGGCCTCCTCGATGACACCTTGGTCCTTTGGGGAGGCGAATTTGGCCGAACCCCGGTTTCCGAAGGCGGAAATGGACGGGATCATAACCACCACGGATTTTCGGTCTGGCTGGCCGGAGGGGGCATCAAAGGCGGGATGACCTACGGCTCAACCGACGAATTCGGATTCGCGGCGGTCGAAAACAAAGTTCACGTCCACGATCTCCACGCGACCATTCTTCATCTCATGGGGCTTGATCACGAAAACCTGACCTATCGATACTCAGGCCGGGATTTCCGTCTCACCGATGTCCACGGGCAGGTCGTTCATGATATCCTGGCATGATTCCCGTTTTGACAAATCGAGCTTGCTGACTATGGAGATTCTTGAAAACGTGCTTCCGCGGGATGCTTTGTGAATCAACTGAAAGCGATGGTCGTATTGCAGGGTTTACGTGATCGTTGATTGCGACGCCAAGCTCATCAGCCCCCGTAAACTCGCCAACTTCCTCGCCTGGAAACCTTCCGGCTTCAAGGCCCTTCCGCCCAAAGTAAATTCCTAGGAGCCTGTCTCTCGTCCTGCCCTATTCCGTAATCAGGTTCTTCACGCGAAAGAACAGCGTCTCAAATTGATTCGGAGAAACCAGGATTTCAGCGCTCGTGCTCGTGGCAACGGCGCTGACCAAATCAGGCACGTCGGTCCACGAGTCTTTCCGCAGGCTTGGGCTTTGTTGGACGAGGTAAACTTCTCCGGGAATGCTTTCCCAGGTCAGCAGGAGCATCCCGGGAGCGGGGCGACTCACCTCCAGGATCCCGAACGGAAGGATATTGGGCGCGCTAGGCGATGTGGTGGGGAGGGGGATGGGCGGGTTTCGCGTGCCGTTGGGAAGACGCCCCATGCTGACATCCGTTTCTTGGGCGCCAAACTCGACGGCATCGACGCGGACGCCATCGGCGCTGAAGAGGCCAATACTCTCCCCTGAACTGCTGAGTGAAAAGCTTGCGTGAAACTGGCCATTGCCGACCTCCTGTTGTTCGATGTCCCCATCAAGCCAGACAAAGAAGTATCCACCGGGCTCGATCACAGAATCTGCTGGGAAGGTCCAGCGACCGGGGATGTTCAAGTCGTCGGTCAGAGTGTATCCCGCAAGGTTGATCGCTGAATCTCCAGCGTTGAAAAGCTCCAGCCAGTCTTCGAAGCGACCATCGGCCGGATCAGAAATCTCTGATTGGTTCGATGCCATCCATTCGTTCAGCACGATGTTGCCGCCCACCGGATCGATGTCGCCGGTGAACGTGACGGACAGGGACGCCGAGGAAAGTCCGGCCAGGTTGTCGAAGCGATCGAAACCCTCGATGAGGATTTCGCTCTCCGCCTGGAATAGTGGGATCTGGATTTCCCATTCATTAACATCCGTCCAGACCGGTGTCACGGGCAAGCCGTTGACTCTAATGGTCTTCACCGAAACCGCTGCGCTGCCTCGGACGACCAGCGGAGAAGAGTCCGTTTCAAAATCGAACGTTGCCGGAGTGAGAATCTCAAACTGAGCTGCGGCCTGACTTGCGAGTTGTTGCAAGATGTAATTCCGGCGCTGCCCCATGTAGGATTTGATAGCAGTCGGAGGTTGAATCGAACCGCCGAAACTCGCCCTCAAGGCGTCAAACTTGGGGTCAAGGTAAGCATCGACACGGGCGGCGATCATCGGCCCGTTGGCTGCCTCTTCGAGGGTGCGCCAGTAGGCGCGGACGAACTCGGGATTTTGGTACATCCGGCCGACGATTTTCGGGTCGCCATTGACGATGGGGAATAGAGTGTTGGTGAGGGCAAAGAGCGATCTCGTGGCACCGTCGCCGAGGCCGGATCCGGATCCGATATCGAGATCCCACATCATCAACTGCCACTGACCGTCAACGGGTTTGTAGGCATACATGTTTTGCCCGTTCCCATAACCGTAGCTATCCCAGTTGCCCACGGTATGTTCGAAGGCAAAGGTTCTCATCCACTGCTCGATATCGAGGAGTGAACGGACCGATTGAGTGTAGGCCGCTCCGTCTTGGGTATCGAGGGTCTCCACCAATTGGAATATGCTATCGAACCGATTCACGGAATTACCGATCGCCTGCGGTGCCCAGTTCCAGCGGTAGCTCGCGGTGCGATGACTCCCCCCGGTGTCGGTGTAAGGTTGCAGGGTGGCAGCTTCTATCGCCGCGAGAACCAGATCGGTCGAGGCGTCATTGCCCTCGTATCGGATCTGCGCTTTAAAAAGCTCGCCGTCGCTGTCTCCCGGAAACCATTGCCGCAGCATGTCGGAGCTCGGTCTCTGGGTGTCTTCCATGACAGTTCCCCGGCGCACCCCGTTGACGATCACAGTCACGTAGCGGCGATGGTTGAATGGGAGGCCGAGTTGCGACGCCAGCCAGTAGGCGAACTGCTCGTGCTGGGCGGTATTGTCAGGTGTCCCGGTCAGGCCCGGCCACGAAAGAATGATCTTGGATGCACCGAGGAAGAGCTCGTCCCCGGAAAACCGGCAGGAGTAGTCGCATGGCCGACCGGTGGGACTATTGTAGTCGGGGCTGTTAAAGAAGCTGCCCGAGTAGGTTGCTCCGACATTGTAGATGGCGCGTTCTCCATTGGAGATAAAGGTCACATCGAGTGGCAGGTTGCTCGCCTTGGCCCGAGAACCTGCAATCCATTTACGGTGGGTGTCACGCGTGAACCAGAGACGGTAATCCCCGAACCCGTCCGTCGCCGCGCCGTCTCCAAATCGGACAAGGCACTCTTGCTCCGGCACCTCTTCGGGAAATGTCCGAGCAGTGGGCGATAATTGGTGGCTGTCCATCGCTTCCACGGAAAACGCAACCATGCGTCCGGTGGATTGCCCGGGAATAGTGCCGGAAAAAATTCCGTCGTTGGCCCATTTGTCCGGAGCGATTCCATCGTCTACCATTTCAATAGCACCGATAGCACCACCGCTGATGTCGACTCGATAGTTGAGGGTAACCTCTCCCACTCCGTCCGGATCGCTGACGGTGGCAGTCACCGTAACGGATTCGGAGGCATCGGGCAGAACGGGTGAGTGCGAGACCTCGCGAATCACCGGAGGAGCATTTTCCTGCCACCGGCTGTTGCGCAATCCAGGCGATCCCAGGTCTGTCGGCAGCTGCGCCGTACCGACCGCTTCCATGTAGTTTCCGTGCAGCCGGAGCAGAATCTCGGGATGCCCACGCAACCAGCGGATTTTGGCGCGCACGCTTGCTTGTCCGGGCGTCGCCAGCCCGCTCAAAATTGTCTGCCGGATCCGATTCGAATGGGTGTCGCCGCGGCCGGGAGATCTCACCAACAAGGCCCGGCTGTCGTTGCCTTCACCCGGAGCATCGACATAGATCGACCCTTCATGGTTTCCTTGAAATACCCAGTTGGCTGTCGATTCGAAATCGCCGTTCCTCACCCGGTTGCTTGATCCCGGTCGAAAAAGTTCGACGTCATCGACCAGCATCTCTCCCGCGCCCAGCAGCATGATCTGGAACGATCTCGGCGTGAGACCGAAGATTCTGGTGATGTCTTCAGTAACCTCCACATCGGTCCATTCGGATTTTTGCGATTCATCGCTGTCTGCCCAGTTCGCGGCGAGGTCGTTGTTGCTGTGTGGATCGACCAATTCGAGGCTGCTACCACCACCGTCCGCCCACCGGCTCAAGCGGCTTTCATCCTGATAACTGACCTCGTCAACCAAGAGGAGTGGGGTCTCCGCCGGATCCACGGGGACTTGCCAGCCCGCTGGTCGCAAGAGTTGTAAGGACTTGCCACTGTCGGACAATTTTCCTTCATAGTTTCCGATCGAGTTTGCGACATTCAGGTGGGGATGACTTTGTCTGAGCCGGGCCACGTCTTTGGCGATGACGAAGTAGCCGGAGGATGGAATGGAGGCGCCTTCAGGAAATGTAAAATTGATTCCTCCGGCAACCTGCCACCCGCCGAGATTGACCGGATCTGGTGTCCGATTGAAGAATTCGAGGTACTCGTCTTCGGCCAAGCCCGAGATCGGATGAAACATGATTTCGTTGAAGACGATCGTCGGCTCGATGGCCGGGCCGTTTTCGGATCCGGAGGTAGCGTTTGCCAGAACTTGCCAGTTTTCGGATCCATCGGGAACCCTTCCAAAACTCGTTTCGACATCGTTTGGAAGATAACGAATCGCATCGATTATTCTGGTGCCGTCCGGATTCGTTAGCCCGAGGAGGATCTGCCCTCCATCGAGCAGCAGGTCGGGGGCCTGTGCCTCGACCACGAGTCGCTCACCAGGCGCGAGACTTGTGTCTGGCTGGATGACGAAGGCGGTGTCGCGATTCACCGAGAGTCGCGCCCCCCCGATCTCGATTGTTGTCTTACCGCGATTGAATATTTCGACAAAACCAGATCCAACCTGAGTTGGATGACCACCGACCTCATTAATTACCAACTGGCTCCGAGGATCTAGATCTGGCTCTTCGGCGGCTCCCGGGGAACCATCGATCGAGCTGCTTGCGGCCCAGGCCATTGGGTTTGACTCACCATGTGAGGGGCGAGCCAGGACCAGGGAATGGCCGAGACCATCGGCAGCGAGTGGCCAGGGCGAACCATCCATGTAGGACACTTCCAGCAACAAGGCTCCACCGGGATTGCGAAGCCGCAAGGTTTCCCCTTCGTTAGAGAGCTGGCCCTCATAGGGGCCCAGCACATTCTCGATTCCAAAGACGGCTTCCACCACAACTGGAGCTTTTGCCACAACGAGTAATCCACCCGCAGGGATAAGCGTGTCTGCGGGAAATTCGTAGTCCACGGCACCCGACAGGCGGAATCCGGAAATGTTTTCCTCCCACGGCTGCGAGTTGTGGAGCTCGATAAATTCACTTTCTATCCCATCTGGTTTCGCCTCCGGATGATACATAATCTCGGAAATGACAAGCGCGGTTCGTCGGCTGGATGGCCCCAGTGATTCACTTGCCACAATCACATTACAGAGGAAGAAAACAGACGTCGCAACGAACCTGATCGCTACGAGTTTGGAGCTGATAATCATTGCTCGAAACTAGCGCAACTGAGCAGAGATTAAATCCTAAAAATCGGCCAAGAAGTTCCGCGAAATGCCCCTTTCAATGCTGCTGGAATACAATATTCCTAATAAGATATTCCATTCATGTCAGGCATTTTCAATCCAGTCCGCGCGGGAATTATGGAGGATTCCATGCTTTATGAATGGAGTGGGTATGGCTAAGCGACGGGTGAAATTCGTCGGGTGCGGCGCGGTCTTTGCAAGGCGCTGAGCCCTCTGCGAAGTTCTTGGGAGGTCAGATTTTTGGCGTGCTACCGATTGTTTTTATATCACGACGGTATGTCGATTGAGCCTGACCCGAGCCTGTCTCCATTTCAGATCGAAAGTAGGTCGCCGGAGACACCCCTAAATTTCTTTTTCACGATAAGATTTCCATGGACCGCTCGGCAACCGCCCTGGTTTCTCATTTGTGACAAAGCAAAAACTTTCGACTACTGACTCAAATTGTCTCACGTTAACCCCTGGCTCCAATATGAATTCCAAGCAGCCTCAAATAACCGAAGGCGTTGGTGTCATGTCAGGCACCTCATTGGACGGGCTGGATTTGGCGCACTGTCGCTTCGAGGAGAACTCTGAAGGTCAAGTAATCTGGAAGATTGTCTGTGCAGAGACCATCCCTTTGCCTGACTCTTGGAAGAAGCGACTTTCACAACTCCCTGAATCGAATGCCGCAACCTTTGCTCGCACCGACGTTGAATTGGGGCATTTCATCGGCGAACAGGTGGCTGAATTTGTGCAAGGTTACCAGCTTTCTCCGGGATTTGTGGCGAGTCATGGACAGACGGTTTTTCATCAACCTGATCAGTGATTCACGTCGCAGATTGGCGATGGGGAAACTCTGGGCAGCCATCTGTCGTGTCCCGTGGTGAGCAATTTTCGAAACAAGGATGTGGCATTGGGAGGACAGGGGGCGCCGCTGGTTCCGTGTGCGGAACGAGCTTTGTTTCCAGAGATCGAGCTCTTTCTCAATCTCGGAGGCATCGCCAATATTTCGATCGGTGACTCCGCCTTCGATGTTTGTGTCTGCAACATGGCCCTTAATTTGTTGGCGTCACGGAGCGAACCCTCTCTCGATTACGACGCCAATGGCCAAATGGCCGGAAAGGGCGCAGTGTCCCAGGATCTCCTGGAGGGACTAGAGTCTATCGAGTGGTGTCAAACATCTCCACCTCGTTCGCTGGGAGCAGAATGGTTTGAAGAGCAGTTACTGCCGATCCTGAACGATCCCTCACACTCAATCGAGGACCGGCTGGCGACCTATTGCCGACACATCGCTTTACGGGTTCGTGATTCCTTGAAATCTAGCCAGGCAGCCGGTGAGATCCTGATTATCGGGGGAGGGGCGAACAATCTTTACCTGTTCAACGAATTGAAACACGAGTTCGCTTCCATCGGTGTGTTGGTGCAAGTTGAAGTGGATCGTCAGGTGATCGATTTCAAGGAGGCCTTGTCTTTTGCCTATCTGGGTTGGCTGACATTACAAGGTAAGTGCAACACCATGCCTAGCGTCACGGGTGCCCAAAGGGCCGCCGTTTCTGGAAGCATTCACTTGCCATCAGGGGGTGGTTTCCGCTTGAGTCAAAATCCTGTATAAATGGGTATTTGGTGGCCTTTAGCATGATTGGAGCGTCTCTGTCTGGGGTGGCCTTTATCTCGGTGCCGCAATTCTGATTCTGATAAACTTCCAAATTATTTCCGACCAAGGCCCCAGCGATGGAAATGGAGAAAAAGACATCAGCGACATCTTAAGAAATACTCACGAATACAGTTGCTGGCATCCGAATCGTCATATTTAAGGGGTAATTAAGATCTTATGGACATCAAAGCACTCTGTATCTCATCAACCATCGATGAGCACGGCCCAATTCATGTTTACCAAACAAGAACCGGCCTAATTCTCAGCTTTGATGGGAAGATTTATCAGAGCTATATGAAGCTCAAAAATGTGAATGGATTAGCGCTTGATTACACTCAGGCAATGATGACGGGTTTGCTATTTATCCCCGTCGTGGAAACCGCCACGATCATGGGGCTGGGCGCAGGCTCAATGGTGAAGAACCTGCTCAGTAGCTTCTCCGACTTAAAGGTGCACGCGGTTGAATACCGTAAAGAAGTGGTGAAGGTCGCGAAAAAATATTTTCACGTGCCCGATACAGATCGCCTCGTCATTCATATCGACGAGGCTGCGAACTATCTCAAAAACACAGACGTAAAAAGCGACATCATTTTTTCAGATCTCTACAGCTCGGAAGGGATGGATCCGCACCAAGTACACTCATCATACTTACGCGATTGTAAAGATGCCCTCAATCAACATGGTATCCTCGTGCTTAATATCTGCCATACGGCACTGAAATCAGAGGAGGAGTTGGATGGATTACTCGCACTCGAATTTGAGAACCGGCTCCTCAGTTTCGAAGTAGAAGGAGGCAATACGGTGGTGCTCGCCTTTAAAAACGAGATCCCCTCGATCACAAGAGAGGAGCTGCTTGCGAAAGCGCAATGCTTGCAGGTGAAGATGAACATTGAGCTGGAGCCTTATGCCCAACGATTCTGCGATGCGCAGGATTTATGAGGGCAACCGTCTAGAGGGCTAAGGGTGCCACGGCATCCTGTTTTCTAGTCAGTCGGAGCCAAGGTCTTGCTCCATTGAGGGTGTTGGGTTATTTACCGGGCTTTATCGACCTTATTTGCACGCTCTTGAGTCAAACCCTGTTCAGGTGTGTGAAGTGAAATTGAAAACTAAAAAGGCACTCTACGAACCGTCATGAAACGGGTGAGTTCCATAATATAACAGAGAAAATGGGTTATCGAAAATGAGTGGAAAATTGGAATTATTAGCGCCCGGTGGTGATGTTGAAGCTATTAAAGCTGCTATTGTCGCTGGAGCCAATGCTGTCTATTGCGGACTGGATACCTTCAATGCGAGAAACCGGGCCTCCAACCTCTCTATGGATGATCTCTATGGCGTCATTAGGCTCGCTCATCAGTACAACTGTGAAGTCTTCCTGACTCTCAATGTCGTGATTTTAGAGCACGAAGTCCCAGTACTCGTAAAGTTGTTAAACCAAGTTGTGAATAGTGGGATTGATGGCCTGATTGTCCAGGACATGGGTGTCTTTAATATTGTGAAGAAGTATTTCCCGACTCTTCACATCCACGCCTCGACCCAGATGACGACTCACAATGAAGGGCAAATCTTATTTCTCGGGAAACTTGGGGCAAATAGGGTCAACCTTTCTCGAGAATTGAACCTTTCGGAAATTACGAAATTGACGGCCCTGGCCCATGAAAATAATATTCTGACAGAGGTCTTTGTTCATGGGGCTCTTTGTATCGCGTTTTCTGGACAATGCTATTCGAGTTCAGTGAGCGTTGGGAACTCTGGAAATCGTGGTCGTTGTAGCCAAGCTTGCCGCGATAAGTATGAACCCACCGCGGCCGGAAATGAGTATCCCCTCAATTTAAAAGATAATTCAGCGATCTTTGAACTTCCGCAGTTGATCGAGGCTAAGGTCGATTCTCTCAAGATTGAGGGTCGTATCAAAGGGGCTCACTACGTTTATACCGTCACTGATACTTGGCGAAAGAAGATCAATCGCTTTGTCGAATCGGGAGAGATTTCTGGTGATGATTCAAACTTAAATAAAGTCTTCAATCGAAGTTTCACCAGTTCATTCCTAACGGGAAAGCTTTCCAAGGACATGTTCATCGATAGTCCAAAAGACTACAGTGCCAAGCATGCCCTTGAGAAAAGTGGGGCGATTACGGAGCAAGAGCGTCAAGGGGTTCAACAAAATCTCTATAATGAGAAACAGGCTCTCGGCGTCACTCTTGCTGATAAAGTAAAAGGCCTGAATATCGACAAGGCCAACTTGGTAATCTCAATCAAAGCCGAGATCGGTGAGAAGCTGGTTTTCGCGGCCCAAACAGGGGGGAGAGATTTTGTCGTTACTTCAACTTCCCTTCTGCGACCATCCAAAGATTCCTCGATTACGGCGGATCTGCTGACGAAGCGTTTGAAAAGTTTTAATAACGAAAGTTACCTCTTAACGGCTGTCGATGTCTCCAAGCTCAATGAAGGCTTGGGGGTTCCGTTCAAAGAGCTCACGGCGATGAAGAGTGAGCTGGCGTTTGTTCTGAACGGATCGGTCGAGCTTGTGCCCCCGGTCGAAGTCCCCAAGCTTTCACAAAATCCCAAAGTGGAAGCGTCTCCAAAACTCTCCCTTCTCATTAGTGATGAAAAAGATGCTCATCTATGTGATGTGACTGATGCGGACATCTACTTTAAAATTCCAGAAAGCTTGAAAAAGGGCTGTAATAAATACAGCGAAATTCTTCTTAGGAACCCAAGGTTCATTCCCTGGTTTCCGGCCGTGCTGATCGGGAAGGATTATCTTGAAGCCGTCAGGATTTTGGAATTAACAAAGCCAAAGAGAATCGTCACTAATAATTCAGGCGTGGCCTATAAGGCCTTTGAAATGGGGGTCGAGTGGATAGCGGGGCCATTTCTAAATACGACAAACTCCCATGCTCTGATGGAGATGCAGGAGGCTCTTGATTGTAAAGGCGCATTCATTTCAAATGAGATCAATCGTCATCAAATAAGGAATATTAGACGTCCAAAAAAATTCAAACTTCTCTATAGCATCTATCATCCAATCTTGATGATGACTTCTCGCCAATGTTTCTTCCAAAGAACCGTGGGCTGTAAAAAGGCAGCGATTGAAGATGACTGCATGTTGAGTTGCACAAAGGCCACCACGATTACGAATGTCAAAGGAATCTCTTTTGCGGTAGATAAGCAAAAAGGGGGCTACCCGAGTATCTACAATCACGAACAATTCTTAAATCTTGAAGCGGTGAGAGATTTTTCTGATCTCTTTGATGAATTCTTTATTGATTTGACTGATATTGGCTCGGGATCAAAAGAGAAGTTAGATAAAGTAAGACTTGTTCGGGAATTTGAGAAGTTCCTTGTTGACGAGGATCAAACAAAAAAAGCCCTTTATGACATGGTGGAGGTGAAAACAAATGCTCAATACGTGCAGGGTCTTTAATTCAAAAAGGTTGATGGTATCCCGGCATGATTCCCGTTTTGATAAACCAAATTTGCTGACTCTGAGGATTCTTGAAAACCTGCCTCCGCCGGGTGTTTTGTGAGTCAACGGAAAGCGATGGTCATCGTGTCGAACATGGGCCCGGACCTGACAATGTTTTTTCGAGTGCTGGCGTCAAGACAACCTTTTGTGAGCTGTTGCTGGGCGCCGCCACTTTCCCGACCAGTGTGGGGAGGAGAGCACGTTCTCTTATTCGACTTGTGGAAATTTTCTTTTGAGTGGCGTCCTTGACGGAAGCCGGAGAGGGGGAGAGCAGGGGGAATTCTATGTGAAGCTACTCTTTCACCGCCTCTTCAACGGAGATCGTAAACAAGAGAGCTAGCGAGGCCCAGCTTCCCGCTGCCATTGAGATAAACTGATCCTTCTTGTGAGGGTAGCCACTCTCGTAATAGGTTTGAAACGGCTTGCTGCGACTGCGCACGTGCCACGAGCCGTCTTCTTTTTGTGTCTCTAACAAATACTTGACCCCCCGCTGGTAAACCGCGTCGTCGGCCTTCATTCCGCCACCTTGGTAGAGAGCGTAGAGAACCGAGCCTGTTGCATAGGCGTCGCTCTCCATTTTGGGAAGTTGGGCCCATCCTCCGTCTTTTCGCTGTGCTTCGCGTAGCGCCTTCACCGCTTCCTTCACCACTTTCTGATCCGCCTTCAAATGATCCAGCGCCAATAGATGGAAGACGCGATCCTCTGTTTCTTTTGCTTCGGATTTGAGCAACCACGCCAGGGCCTTCTTCTTCCGAACCGCAATTTTTTCGGCCTGCTCCACTGTTCCAAATCCGTCCACACCCATGAGCGCCAGATACGTTGTGGTGAAGGCGCTCCTCTCGGTGGGTGGACGATTTCCGTTGCTGGGCCAGCGTTCGGCCTTTTGGTCGTGGACGAGATACCCACTGACGTATTCGGTCACCTCATTCGGCTTCCACCCTGCCTGCCGAAGGGACCACAGCGCGTAACCGGCCCTGGTGTATCCGCCGCCCTGCCCCTTTCCTTCCAGATACCGTTTCTTCCCTCGCGCTAAATCCGTCAAGGTGTGCTTCACCTGCGCTTTAAAGTTTTTTTCGTCGATGAGAAATCCTCGACGTCGCGCTTCCACGAAAGTGACCACCGGCATCGCGTGGCCATGACAGGTAAAGCAACGATTGTGCTCACTTGCGCCCGCGGTGGTCTTCTCTAGCAGAAGGATCGACTTTTCGATGGCAGACCTCACCACTGCTGGATCTGGACTACTGGTATCCGCCTGAAGGCTGGCTCCTCCTATCAAGCCACCCGATAGGCACACGATCACAGACATATTCACCTTCATCAGAACTGATTCTCGGCTCATTCTCTATCGCTTCTCCATCGTTTTTTTTAAAGCCTCCGGCGCATCGTAGTATTCTTTGAGTGTGAAAATAAGCCATCAGAACACTATTTCCCGAGCGTAATGAGAATCTCCGTGACGAATTCTTCCTGCTTCCACGCGCCCGCGTGAAGCGTGAGACCGAGCCGGACAACGACGAGTTTTTCTTCGGGGATGATCGCCACGAATTACCCCTCGTGGCCCGGCACCGAATATTTGTGGTGCCACTGGGGTATTGGTAGTGAGAACGCGGTGCATGAATGAGCGATTTGGCGGCGGCATATCCGGACGTATCACCGCTGCTAAAGGCCATCGTGGGCTCTCCGATATGCTTCTAGCGGGTTCCTTTGTGTGAATAGGGCGGCTCCTCTTAAAGTTCTACTTGTTCAAGAAGAGTTCACTCTGCACAACCAAATGAACTAGGTCGCGGAGGCGGTTCCCGTTCTGCTTCATTTCCGAGACGATCCGGTTTACTTCGCCTCGATCATCGGCTTCAAGCAAACGGCCGGTAGCATAGGCCAACATTTTCTCGGTGAGGCAGTGCACCACTTGTGGTTCGCGCTCCAGAAGCATCGCTTTGAATTCGACGAGATCTTTAACCTCGCGGCCGTTCGCCATGATCGCGGCGGGATCGATTGGCGCTACCTGTTTGGCTTTCTTGTCGATCTTCGGATAGTGGTCCCGCCACCGCCCGATCGGGTCAAAGCTTTCCAGCGCGAAACCCATGGGATCGATCTTCTGGTGACAACTACTGCAGGCCTGCTGGTTACGGTGCATTGCCATCTGTTCCTTCAAACTTTTCACTCCACGGAGGTCTGGCGAGAGAGGTTCGACATCGGGTGGTGGAGGGGGTGGGGGAGTGCCGAGAATGTTTTCGAGGACGAACACGCCGCGGACAATCGGTGAGGTGTCGACTCCGTTGGCTGTCATGGTCATGATCGCGGGCATAGTCAGCAGTCCGCCACGTCGCTGATCTTCCAAGGTCACCTTGCGCAAGTTCTCTCCAACGACCTTTTGCTTGTAGATCAATTCACCAAGGAGGTTGTTCATAAAGGTGTAGTCGGAATCGATGAAGTCGCGGATCGAACCGTTTCGCTCAAGGACGTCGCGGAAGAACGCGTCGACCTGGGGTATGAGATAGTCCTTCACGCGGAAGTAATGCCCATACGGTCCTTTCTTATCGGGCTCCATACGTCCCAGCTTGTAGAGCTTTAACCAGCGCTCGGGGAAATGGCGACCAAAGGCTGCGGCCTTCGGGTCTTTTAACATCCGCTCAACCTGTCGATCCAACTCTGCACGATCCGACAGTTCGCCTGCACGGGCGAGCTTCATGAGTGCTTCGTCGGGCATCGACGACCAGAGAAAATAGCTCAGGCGCGAAGCGAGGGCGAAGTCGTCGAGCTTGCCGGGATTCTGTCGCAGATAGACGAAGTCGGGCGAACAGAGTATCGCGGCGTAGGCACCTTTCATCGCTTGCTGGCGCGAATTTCCGTCGGCCTCCAGCTGTGCCGCGAGATTGACATAGGGCTCTACTTCTTTGGGTGCAACCGGTCGCCGGTATGCCCGCTCGGCGAAGGAGCGAAAGAGTTTTTTAAAGTCTGCCTCTTCGATGTTACCGGTTCCGTAAAGTGCAGTGTGACTCTTAGGTGGCCACTGGCGGGAGACGGGCTCGATCCGGAAGCCGTGTACGCGAAGGGTCGGGCCGAGATAGCCTTTTCTAAACAGCGCCTCCGCGGCGGGCTTCTTAAACCCTTTTTGTTTCCGGTCAATCTTCTCATACTCCTCGGGATACCATTGTTCGAGCAGGACGTGGAAGGCGTTGTGTTTGAAATGTGGACCATTTTCCCACCCAATCCAGGCGCTCCATGGATCGTCGATCCAAGTCTCGAAAGAGAATGTCCGCTTCTTGCCATCACCGGGCAGAGTCCAGTGCTTGACTCGATGGTGTCGTGCTCCGCGTTTATGTTCGAAGCGCTCCAGATAGAGTCCGACTTCGAAGGGTTCATCGAGGTTCGTTCGTCCCTGGTGAACCAGCTTCCCTTCCTGGACGGTCCAGTTTCCCCACGCACCCTCCTTCGGATTGTGGGCGGAGACCTCAACGCTGATCCGATAGTTTGCCGGTCTGTGAATTCCACTGTGATATTTGTCCGGTCCGATCCGGTTGTAGCGATCCCAGCGCTGAAACACCTCGTCATAGGGATCGCCCTGCGAGCGCTGATACTTGCTGAGGCTATCGCCCAACAGTGATTTCACGGAAATGGGTGCGGTGAAAGTCTCCGCCTCGAAGGGCTTCTCGGGCTTGTTATGCGTCGCCATCTCGATGGTTTCCTCTGCGGCGGCGATCAGCATTTTTAGCAGGAAGTCGGACATCACCAACTCCTGGCCGATGGTGTCGAAACCCTCCGCCTCTTCGTCGTCCTGAAAACTCCGCGTTGGTTCGATGGTCTTCTGCGCAGTGATGCCGTTGCCGTTGAAGTCGTAGAGCCCTGAAGCGACGGTGGGTTCGAAATCCGGATGCTTGAGGTAAAACAAGTCCCGCAGCGTGTTGCGGATTTCGAACTTGTTCAGGCGCCGGATCACCGCCTGGCCTCCGGTGCTTTTCCGCGCTTCGTAGGCCTGCTGGAGCAGAGGTGTCAGGCTCTCAATCACCTTCGCTGTTTCCTCGGTAGGCGGTTGCGTTTTCTTCTTCGGCGGCATCTCACCCAAGTTGAGTTGATCTAAAATTCCCTGCCAGATTTCAAGGGTATTCAGATCAGTGAGATTAGTCCCAAGAGTGTCGTAGCGGTAGTCACCCTTCTGTTTTTTAGCCCCGTGGCATTCGAAACAGTATTGCTTGAGGAATGGTTGGTGGGATGACAGCGATTGGTCCGCACGCGCCACTTCACCGCAAGAAAGCAGTCCAGTTAGTAAGCAGAGTATCGTTCGTCGCATCATATTTACTTTACTTTTTTTCGCCAACCGGAGGAGCTTGGGCATTGGGTGAAAAGTCCAGCGCTCGCAGGAAAATCCTTTCGGGCGCTCGGGCGAGAATCTTCCCGTCGCTTTCGGACTTCCGCCTCGCTTCTTTCCACGCGGGATTTGCGGCGAAGGCTTTCCAGTTTGCGTCCGCTTGGATCCGGTTGGCGTGATGAATGAGGTAGATAAGCGTGTTTGCTGAATCTGGAGTGTCGAATGGCGTCCAGTAGCCGACGTTATTCATACCATGTTGCTTGAAAATCGAAGCAGTGTGATTCTGAAAACGCTGGTTGAGGCGTGCGAGCTTGTCCGGCTTCGTGACATAGGTGCGGAGCTCGAAGACCCCATCTGCTTGATCAATCTGGTCGCTAACCTGGGCCGAGTATTCGGTCTCTTTCATGAAGATGCTGGTTGGTTTTTCCGCAAGCAGCCCTTGAAACTCCGGTTGGTCGAGCACGGCGTCCCACGCCCGGTCGTTATTGAACCGGGTCCAGTTCTCATAGGCGGCATACCGCGATGGATGCTTTAAAATGTAGATGAGGCGGCGACGTTTCTTCGCTGGCCCCTCGGTGGGCCTCCAATAGCCGATCGCTTCCAGTCCATGTTTTTTGAAAATTCGGTCGGTGTGCTCACGAAATCGTTTTTCCAGATGTTGCAAGCGATCTTCGTTGGCGGAATAGATTCGCAACTCGTAGACTGGGCCTTCCATCATACGTTGAGTCGGTTTTGGTTTCGGCTCGGGTGGTAGGGCATCGCGAGCAATTTCAGAGCCTAGCACCACCGACTCAGGGGCGTGGAAGATCCACGCCATGTTGTCGGAGATTTTAAAACTGGCATCGTGACCCGCGATGTAGATTTCGTCATCGCCGAAGGGTGATTTACAGAAGGTGCGCGGCGAAACCAGTAGTTGCTTCCCGACCTCGTAGCGATTGTTCACCTCCAGCACACGATAGCTCCGGTCAGCCCGACGCACGGCATAGGGCGCCCCGGCATAGAGGGCGCTGCCCTTCCAGCGAAGATGGTTTTTCGGACCGCTGATATTTCCTTGGAACCCGATGATATGCACAGTCTCTCCTGTCGCCGGGTCAGTGAATGGATAGATCATGTTGTGCGCGCCGAGAGTGTAGGTGACTTCAACTCCGAGGTGTTCCCTCATCAGATCAATGATCCGCACTTCGTTATGCAGCGTGTAGCCGCCCTTGCCATCGGGATCGAGTCGCTTGACTTCGCTGGCGGAACGCCCGCCCGGCGCCCAGATGAAGAGTAGCGAATCGCCCGCGCCATTCGGGTTGGGGACACGGGTCAGTCCGCGAATGCCACCCACATCGGTATCGGTGTCCTCGAACAGTTCGAAAATTTCGCGGTAGCGTGGCCGCTCGCCATCCATGCGTTGATAGATCGAATCGCCTTCGGAGAAAAAGAGCGAGCCGTTGGCCTGAATAATGCCCAGGGGGCGTGTCCGGAAGCTTCCATCAGTAAGGAAGGGATGCTCCAGGTTGCGGTCCCAACGTATCTGGCCGGGGGTTGAGGGATCGTAGACTCCGGAGATGATTCCGGGATTTCCAAGAGACATGAAGATTCGCTCTGTGCCGGTCACCTTGTCGCGGTATACCTCTATGTCACGGGGCACCCAGCGCACCCCTCCGGCACTCGAACCGTGCCTCACCAAGGTGTGCGTCCACTTTCCGGAGGCGTCGTCGCGCACCCATGCCGAAACGGCTCCACCGCGCTCGAAGTTCGCGCCCGCCGCCATTACCAGTAGGGTCTTGGGTTGGTCTAGTTTTCCCCCCTCCACATCACGGGTGAAGGTGACCGATTTGAGGATGTTGCCCTTCATGTATTCGAGGCCGAGATCGTCGTTCGACTTGCCCATGTCCAATTCGACCTGCCATTGTGACTCCGGGGCATCGAGTCGCAATACCTGCGCCGATTGTCGCTGCCCCTCCGGTGGGATGACCCAATGGGAATCGACCCAGTAGCCGTTGGATGCGAAGAGCATCCCTTTGTGTGAGGCGAGGTGCATCATCTCGGAACCTCCCGCCCAAGCCCCGTTGGCGTCCGGGTAACCCGCATCATAACTTTGAACCCAACACGCAGTTGGCTCGGGTTCGGCTGCCCCGCAAATGAGAACCTGTGGAAGGATCCCAGCGGCAATCGCCACCGCAATGAGCAGAGTATGCGGCCTTGATTTTTTCTTTAGGAATCTTGTCATTGCTCGTTCGAATGTCGTCGCATCAAACTCAAGCCCACTCAAGCCCACTCGAGTCCCGTAAGTGTTCCGGTGCTGGTGCCGAACTGGTCCACCTCCAAGCCGAAATTTTGCAGCATGGACAGCAATAAGTTGCACGCTTTCACTCGTTCGGTTTTCCCCTCGGGCATGGCACGGTGATCGCCTAGTTTAAATCCACCACCGGCGAGGACGAGTGGCATGTTCTTGCAGGAATGAGTTCCTGTCGCCATGCCACAACCGAAGAGGATCATCGTGTGATCGAACAAGGTGCCGCCATTGATGGTATCTTCTTTACCCTTCAGTAGCTCGATGAGGTAAGCCATTTGTGCGATTTGATTTCCTTCGATGAGTTTGAGCGCTGCGGTTTTCTCGGGGAGTTCCCCGTGATGTGAGAAGCCGTGATAGCCGCCCTGCAAACCGAAGTCGCCATTGGCAAACCCGCTGGAGAGAGTCATGATCCGGGTCGAGTCGGTTTCGATCGCTAGGGCCATCAGTTCCATCATGATCTTCATTTCATCAGCGGTCTGTTGAGAAGGACGTGGTTCGGTCATCTCGGTTTTCGGCTTGGCCTGATCAAGCCAGGGCTGCTGCTGATCGATCTTTTTTTCTAGGCCTCGCACGGAATCGAGATACTCGGCAAATTTCTCTTGGTCCTGTTTTCCCAGCTCCCGGTTCACGGCCTTGGCTCTCTCCAGCACCGTGTCGAGAATGCTGCCATGTCGTTGCAGTCGCAAGCGCTCCTGTTTCTTTGCCTCCGCGGACTCCTCAAGGAAGAGCTTGCGATACATCGCGGTGACATCGATCGCGGGCACCTGCACTCCGGTGCGCGTGAAACTGGTCTGGTTGGATTCCTTCACCTTAAGTGTCATCGACGAATAGCGCGTGGCCGCTCCGACGAACTCGGCCGCCCTCTGGTCCATGCTGATGTTTCCTTCGGGGAAACTTGAGGCCATGTCCGGTCGGATCCCGTTCAAAAACGTCGGCACACAGGCATGCCCACCCGTGAGGCCGTGATCGAGGTTGGAGAAGACGGAGAAATCCTTCTGGTGCTTTTCCAAGGGCCGCAGGGTCGGCGGAAGCTCATAGCCGCGTCCTGCCTCGATAGGAAAGAATGCCTTCTGATAGATCCCGTAGTTGTTTGACAGGCAGACCATGCGCTTCACTGATTTTTTGCCTTCGGCGGCACGAGCGAGTGGCGTGAACGATTCCATCATCGGGAGGGCGATCGCGACTCCTCCGGCGCGCAGGAAATTTCTTCGGGTCAGTTGGTTTCGCATGGGAATTACTGTTGAGGTTTGCTTATTGTGGACGGAATTGGAGCAGGAGCCAATCAAGAACGAATACCCGGTTCATTCCTTTGTTTTATCGTGAAATACGATGAATCTTGTTCAATTTTTTTTGGTCCCGTGAGAGATTGGAATATCACCGCTGCGAAACGGGATGAAACCTTTCCTACACGCTTGCCTCCTCGGCCAATATTGTGGTCTCCAAGATAATGTATCACCCCGCCGGTGAAGGTTCCGAGTTCCTTGAGCTGGCCAATATTTCCGCCGGTCCGGTCGAGTGGTGTTCATTTTGAAAGCGGTATCGATTTCACGATCCCAACCGGAACGAGCATCCCGGCTGGTGGGTTTTTCCTAATTGCTGCTTTTGAGAACGGCACGGCACTCGATAACAGTGGTGAGATGATCACTCTTCTTGCTGCTGACGATTCGATCATCGAGAGCTTCCGATACGACGACGATGCACCGTGGCCGGAGTTCTCAGACGGCTTAGGGGCGAGTCTCACACGGATCCTGCCACCAGGCTCTCCCGATGATCCGGCGAGTTGGCGATCAAGCGTCAGCCACGGTGGCTCAGCAGGAACCACTGATACCGTGCGATTTGCGGGCGATCCAGATGCGGACAGCGATCTCGATGGTATCAACGCTCTGCTCGAGCATGCCTACGGCACCGCGACGCTGCATTTCTCCAGCACAGAAGAATTAGGAGAGCAACGCTTTTGGCGCGCGCGCCACTCAGCGCGAGCGTTGCGTGGCGAAAAATTGCGAGCTTTCCTTGGCCTGGAGGGGGCAGGGCAGGGGGAGTATTAATTTACCCACTTACTCATTCATGGCAGCAGGAATGGGATCCGGTCAAGAATGGCAATGATTTGGGGTTCGTAGCATCCCCCGATCACCAAAATTCTTTAGCGATATGAAAGGAATTTATCTTCTTTCCTAGTAATGTATAAGTCCATCCCTGTCCGACCCATGCTCACTATCCCATCAAGTAACGGAGAAGCCTTTTGCGACGGCCACACGCGCCGCGGGTTTCTCAGAATTGGGTCCCTTGGGCTCGCAGGAGCGATGCTCCCGCAACTCCTTCAAGCCGAGGCGCAGAATGTCGGCAAAGCTCGACCTCACAAGGCCCTCATCAATATTTTCCTGGCGGGCGGTCCTCCGCACCAGGACATGTTCGATCTCAAGATGAATGCCCCCTCCGAAATTCGCGGAGAGTTCAAACCAATCGCCACCAATGTCGATGGCATCGAGATCTGCGAACTGTTCCCACAGCTCGCCAAGATGATGGACAAATTTTCGGTCATCCGCTCGATGGTCGGCGCGCACGGTGGACACGACGCTATTCAGTGCCTAACCGGCCGGACCCCGCGCGGTCCACAACCTCCCGGGGGCTGGCCCAGCATCGGGAGTGTCGTTTCAAAACTCCAGGGCCAGGTCCATCCCTCGGTTCCGTCCTTTCTCGGTCTCTCTCCCAAGTGCGGTCACGATGAGTGGGGCGACCCTGGCAAGCCCGGTTTTCTTGGACCTTCGCACGCCGCCTTCGCACCGTTCAGGGGGGGTGGAAAAGACGACATGTTGCTCGACGGGATCAGTCTCGAACGCCTGCAGGATCGCAAGGCTCTCCTCGGTAGCTTTGACCGCTTCCGCCGCGACGTCGATTCATCTGGCGCGATGGAAGGAATGGATGCCTTCACTGAGCAGGCCTTCGGCGTTCTCACCTCCAGCCGCCTCGCCGATGCCTTCGATTTGAGTAAGGAAGATCCCAAAACGGTGGAACGTTACGGCAAAGGAACTGAAAAGCTCACTGCAGACGGCCCCTGGAAACGACTCGATCAATTTCTCATGGCACGCCGTCTCATCGAAGCCGGAGCTCGTTGCGTCACGCTCGGCTTCAGTCGCTGGGATTGGCACAGCGGCAACTTCAAGCGGGCCCGCGAAGACTTTCCGCTGCTCGACCAAGGGGTCAGTGCTCTCATGCAGGATCTTGTCGATCGCGGGATGGACAAAGACGTGACGGTTGTCGTGTGGGGCGAGTTTGGGCGCACCCCGAAAATCAACCCCCAAGGCGGCCGCGATCACTGGCCGAAAGTCTCGTGCGCACTCGTTGGCGGCGGTGGCATGAACAACGGACAAGTTATCGGTGCCACCACGCGCGACGGCGGGGAAGCATCGGAACGCCCTGTTGAGTTTCAGGAAGTCTTCTCGACTCTTTATCAAAACCTCGGAATCGACGCGCGCCGCACCACCATCGACGATCTTACCGGACGACCCCGTTATCTCATCGAAAACCAGTTCGCGCCCCTCCCTGAACTCGTCGGATAATTGCCACGTGAAAATCCTAACCATCTTGTCCTGTGGCATCTTTTCCACAGTAATCCTCGCCACAGCCCAGCAGGATCAGGCTCCCGATGAATCCACAGCGGTCCCCGCATTTACCCTCGCTTGGAGCAAGGCCGAGCCAATCAAGCTCATCGGCCCGCACGCCACGCATCAACTTGTCCTGACTGCGAAATCGACCATCGGGGCAGATCATGATGTGACTCATTCCGCGAAATACGGAGTCCTGCCAGAGGGCATCATTGATATCGATCCGAGCGGATTCGTGAGAGCTTACGGCGATGGCACCGCGACCGTTACCGCCACTACTGATGGAGTTACCGCTGCTCCCTTCACCATCTCGGTGCAGGGTTTTGGTAAGAGCATCCCGGTCAGCTTTCCCAACGACGTCGTTCCAATTTTCACCCGCTTCGAATGCAACAGCGGCGGGTGCCACGGCAAAGCCGAAGGCCAGAATAGCTTTCGGCTCTCTCTCCTTGGATACGAGTCGGCAGAGGACTACGAATACCTCGTCAAGGAGTCACGAGGGCGCCGTATCTTTCGGGCCGCTCCCGAGCACAGCCTGCTGCTCCTTAAGGCCAGTGGCGAACTTCCCCATCGGGGTGGTTCCCGATTGGAGAAGGACAGCGATGCCTACAAACTCATCGTGCGCTGGATCCAACAAGGCCTCCCTTACGCTCCCAAGGATGATCCCAGCGTGACACGTATCGCGGTCTTCCCGCAGGAATGCCTCACGCGGCCCGAAGCCCGCCAACAACTGCAGGTCACTGCGCACTTCAGCGACGGCAGCACCCGCGATATCACGCGCAGTGTGCAGTATGAATCAAAAGACGATGAGATGGCAGTGGCCGATGAACACGGAAGGGTCACCATGAAGAAGCGCACCGGTAGCACTTCTATTATGATTCGTTTCCAGGAACACGTTGACGTCTTCCGCGCCACAATCCCCCTCGGAGCCCCTATCGACAATTTCCCGGCCCCTACCAACTTCATTGATGAACGCATTCTTGCCAAGTTGAAGACCCTCGGACTGCCTCCCTCCGATCTCTCTGATGAGGCCACTTTCGTGCGGCGCGTGACTCTCGATATCGCGGGTCGTCTCCCGACCCTCGCCGAATCCGATCTCTTTCTCGCCGACCCCGACCCCGCCAAACGGGCTAAACTCATTGAAACCCTCCTCGGCAGTCCGGCCTATGCCGACTACTTCGCGGGGAAGTGGTCCGCCATCCTTCGAAACAAGCGCAAGGACGACAGCCAGAAGCGCGGAACCTACGCCTTTCACTCCTGGATCCGCTCCTCGCTCAACGACAACCGTCCCTACGACGAGGTGGTGCGTGAACTCATCACGGCCACCGGGGAAGTGGGCCAGTCGCCTGCGGTGGCCTGGTACCGTTCGGTGCGGGAGAGTAAGGAACAGATGCAGGATGTCGCGCAGGTTTTCCTTGGAATTCGCATGCAGTGCGCGCAGTGCCATCACCATCCCTACGAAAAGTGGAGCCAGGACGACTACTACGGCTTCGAGGCCTTTTTCTCCACCATCGGTCGCAAGCCCGGCGAGCAAGCAGGAGAGGAACTCATCTACCACAAACGCGGGAACGCCAAAGCTCAGAATCCCCGTTCCGGCCTCAGCCTGAAGCCCACTCCGCTCGGTGGAAAACCCCTCGAACTCGCATCCCATCAAGACCCGCGCCAGCCGCTCGCGGACTGGTTGGTGGCTCCCGAGAATCCCTTCTTCGCGCGCATGCTGGTGAACCGTTACTGGAAGCACTTCTTTGGCCGCGGCCTAGTCGATCCGGAAGACGACTTGCGCGTCACCAATCCCGCCACTCATCCGGCTCTCCTCGACGACCTCACCAAGCACTTCGTAACGAACGGCCACGACCTCAAGGATCTCGTGCGCTTGATCTGCAACAGCCGAACCTACCAACTCAGTTCCATTCCGAACGAATACAACCGCGACGACCGCCAGAACTACTCGCGCTTCTACCCGCGCCGCCTTCCGGCCGAGGTTCTTCTAGACGGCATCAATCTCGTCACGAATTCCCAGGATAAGTTTAGTGGCCAACCGCAGGGCGTGAGCGCGGTGCAGCTTCCCGACGACCGCTTCACACGTGACTCCTACTTTCTGTCTGTCTTCGGCCGTCCTGACATGAATAGTTCTTGTGAATGCGAGCGCACCTCCGACGTAAACCTGGCGCAAGCTTTGCACCTCGTGAACTCCAAGAACATCCGGAATAAGCTAGCCTCCGACCAGGCCCGCGCCGCGATGCTTCTCCAGAACAAGAATCTTGGTGACGATGATCGCGTCGCGGAACTCTACCGCCACGCCTTCTCCCGACCACCGACTCCGGAAGAGCTCTCGACCGCCCGGGAGTTTCTCCTGCGGAAGCATGCTCAAGCGCAAACGGTCGAGCCCAAACCATCTCCCGAGCAAGTCAATCGCTCCGCTTTCGAAGACATCATCTGGGCTCTCCTCAACACCAAGGAGTTCCTTTTTAATCATTAGCGCGCTGCTCACAGGCTGCTCAATCACGCGACGCATATGACGACGACTGCCACAATTATCCGTAGGTTCCTGGTCGCCACCGTGGCAACGAACCTGGCGTCCGCGCAACTCCCTTCCCCTCATTTTCGCTCGATCCACCCCGTCGGGGCTAAGGCCGGCACAACCCTCGATGTCAGCATCGCAGGCTCCGAACTAGATGGGACCAGCGGTCTCCTCTTCTCGCATCCCGGCCTGAGTGCTGAGCGAGTCATTGTCCCCGCGGCAGAGTTTCAGCCCGAATATCCCGATCCTTTCCGCTTTCGCCTCACTGTTGCGAACAATGTTCCGCCCGGTCAGTATGAAGTGCATGTTAAGACGCGCCTCGGCCTCAGCGGCCCCCGTCCATTCGTGGTGGGAACGCGAGAAGAGCTCGCGGAACCCGGCACCAACAAGAAGGCCGTCGATGCCTTGACGTTGCCGGTGGGAGTCGTCTTGAACGGTCGCGCCGATGGCGATTCCATCGACTACTTCCGCTTCGAGGCAAAGCAGGGGCAGCGTCTCCTGATCCAATGCTGGGCCGAGCGCATCGACTCTCGCATGGACGCGACTCTCGCAATCGATGACGCAGCGGGTCGGGAACTTCTCAGTGACCGCGACACCCTTGGGCGTGACCCGCTGCTCGATTTTACCGCACCGGCAGACGGAGTCTACCTTCTCCGTGTTTATGATTTCACATTTGGCGGCGGCGATGAGTTCTACTATCGACTCCTCATCAACGACGCCCCGCATATCGACTTAATTGTTCCACCGGCCGGGACCCCTGGCTCGATATCCAAGTTCAAGATTTACGGCCGAAATCTTCCCGGAGGAAGCAAGGGAGAGGGACTTCGCCTTGGATCTCATGAGCTGGAGTCGTTGGAAGTCGAAATTCAAATCCCAGCCCAATCTCAATCTGCCGAACCTTTCCGGCCCGTCCGTGAAGCCCTCCTACCGGGATTCGACTATCGACTTGAAGTAAATGGCGCCTCCTCAAACCCAATTCGAATCGGTTTTGCGGAAGCCTCCATCGTTAGGGAAACCGAATCAACCGAGGACCAATCTGTTTCCATTCCCGCAGAGATCCATGGAAGTTTCGCTCGTGCCGGCGATACCGACCGCTTCCGCATCGAAGCAAAAAAAGGCACTTCGTTGTGGATCGACTGTTTTGCCGAGCGCCTCGGAAACGCCAGCGATCCACTCCTCATTATTGAGCGTCTTAAAGTCGATGCCAAAGGCAACGAGCAATACAGCGAAGTACAGTCGAGCGACGATGGCGGCAATCCGGGCGGCCGTTACTTTCCACTTTTAACCCGCGATCCGTCCCTGCGCTTCTCACCGCCGGAAGATGGCATCTATCGTGTCACAGTCATGAATCAGACCAGCTCCGGCGGTTCAGTCAGCCTCTATCGACTCGTGATTCGTGAACCGCAACCCGACTTTGCGCTCGTCGCCACAGCCTGGAGACCCCATCGCGAATCAAAGTTGATGCAACCTGTTCCGACTCTACTCCGCAAGGGTGGGACTGCCGCATTTCACGTTATTGTGATCCGGCGAGATGGCTTCCGCGGAGAGATCACTCTCAGCGCCGAAAATCTCCCGGGCGGAGTCACTTGTTCTCCAATGCGAATCGCAGAAGGACAAGACAGTGCAATTCTCATTCTAAGTTCTGCGGAAGACGCACCGGCATGGAACGGCTTCATCATGGTGCGCGGCAAAGCCGATGACAAGATTCGTGAGGCACGGGCCGGGACGATTTCGTGGGCGGTCGGCAATTACGAGATCGATCGAATCCGTCCACACCTTGCCTCCCGTCTGCCGCTTTCGATTTGTGCGGCAGAGAAGGCTCCCGTCGGGGTGCAGCGGCCAGAAAAAGTTGATTGGGAAGTCGCGCTCAACGGCAAACTCGAATTTCCGATCAAGCTCCTCAAGAAAAGCGGAGTGAAGGGCGACTTCGTGATTCAGCCCGAAGGAACGTTGTTTCTAAAAACCCCACCCCAGCTCAAGATCAAGGAGACCGATTCGGAGGGAGTCCTCGCCATCACTTTCGCAAAGACCGCCGATTTTCCAGTGGAACCCGGCGTTTGGCAATTCGTATTGCGGGCCGATGGCATCGTGAAGTATCGCAATAACCCCGGTGCTGCGGATCGAGCCGAAGCGGATCGCAAGCGCCTCGCGGAACTCAAAGTGCAGTTGGATCAACAAGCAAAGGAAGCTCGCGCCGCCGTTGAACCCGTCAGGCAGGCTTTGATGAAAGCTGAACAAAACCTCCAGAGTGCCCGCGCCGAAGCTCAGTCCGAACTTGAAGCGATCGTTACTAAAACCCGCGCCACGCTGCTGATGACCGAGAAGGTAGCCAAGGACGCTGAGGAAAAGACCAAGCGAGCCAACAACGAGAAGAGCGCGGCGGAGGCGCGCGCCAAAGCCGCGATCGAACGCGCCAAGGAACGCGACGTGAAGATCTCGACATACTCACTGCCGATCACGGTAAGCGTCACAGCCCCAGCTCCAAAAGAGGAAGGAAAATGATACGTCACTTTATTGCTACTCTCGTTTTAATCGGCCTGATCTCCGCGCAGGAAACCCCGCTTCCGGTCGCTGATCTGCAGCGCAACACCATGGTCGACTTCACTAAGGAAATCGTCCCCTTTCTTAAGAAGAATTGCTTCGCCTGTCACAACGGGAAAAAGGCCAAAGCTAACCTCAATCTCGAATCGCCACAGGCCATGATTACCGGCGGTGACAGCGGTCCCTCCCTCGTTCCCGGTAAGCCAATGGCGAGTCTCGTTTTTACTTATTCCGCGCACCTCGAAGACGATCCGATGCCGCCGGCCAAGAACAAGTCAAAGGCCCTCGACCTCACTCCTGAGCAACTGGCCCTCTTGAAACTTTGGATCGCCCAAGGCGGAGTAGGAACCTCCGCCGCCGTCCTAGCCGGACCAAGTAAATGGGAAAATCTGCAGGGCGTTAATTCGATCTACGCTACCGCCATTACGGATGACGGACGCTTTGTCGCGGCGGGACGTGGTAACCGAATCCACCTTTATGACCTGCATCGCGGCGCGTTCGAAGCGGAGTTAGTCGATCCCGAACTGGGAACACCAGCTGCGCACCACGACAACGTCCACTCCCTTGCTTTCAACCGTGACGGCCTTCTCGCCTCGGGAGGATTCCGGACCGTAAAACTTTGGTCCCGGAGAGGCTTCCCGGCTCGGATCGGTAGACTTCTTCCGGAAGCGCCCACTATCCTCGCTGCCAGCCCAAATGGTGAATCGCTTGCGACAGGCGATGGCAAGGGAAACCTCCTCCTGCACTCGCTCGCTCAAGCGACTGAAGTCAAGACCGAGGGGAAACACGCAGCGGCAATCCGCGCAGCGATTTTCACGGCGGACAGCTCCATTCTTTACTCGCTCTCCGATGACAAAATTCTTCTCCGCAGTAGTGCAACCGACCCGAAGAACTGGAAGGCGATCAAGTCCCTCCCTGAATCGACATCTCTGGCACTATTAGAGGGCGAACAGAAGCTTGCGGTAGGAGGCGCAGATGGCGTGATTCGCATCATTCCGGTCGCAGCCTTCGAGCAATCGGTCGACACCGAAGTAAGCCCCCCGCTTGAACTGAAAGAGCATGGAGCGAAGATCACTTCCCTCCTTGCCTTCAATCTAGAAGGCAGACAGTTTCTCTCGGCAAGCGAAGATGGCACTGCTCGTCTTTGGGACCAAGCAGGCAGGCCACTTAGCCAATTCAACCATGGTTCCCCGATTACTACCCTCACTGCGCATGCCGGAGCAAATCGTATCGTAACAGCCGGAGCAGATGGCATCGTGCGGGTTTGGGACGCGGCAAAGGGAACCAAACTCGGCGAACTGAGCGGCGATTACGATTACGACTTCGAGATCCGCCGGGTAGCTGCAATCCGGAGCCGTGACGTTGCAAAACGTGTGTCAGACTTACGTCGCACGCAAGTCGAAGCAGGCGACAAACGGTGGACCGAACTCCTTGAGCACACCAAGAAACAGGCTGAAGCTCTGAATGCCGCTTTGAAGGAATTCGAAGCAAAGGAAGCCACACTTCCCAAGCTCCGGAAGGAGGACGACTACGCACGGAACGAAGTGACCCAAACCGAGAGTGCTACCGATAAATCACAACTCGGCGCGGCACAGGGACGCGCCAAAAAGGCCACCGAAGCCCTCCAGAAGGCCGAGGCCGAACTTACCGCGGCCAGGCGCAAGCACGCCGGCGCACAAGGCAATTGCGAGCTCGCCGTGCGCGACGGAACCAAGGCCGCCGAGCGACTTCTTTCGGTGCAAGCGGCCTCCATCGAGGCCGATGGGAAACTTGCCACCGCGGAGGAATCTGTGAAGAAACTCGAAGAGGAGGCTAAGACGATCGGATCGGGCGCGGTGCGCAGTCTCGCCATCTCGGCCGACGGCACCACCCTCGCCGCCGGGACGCAAAAGATGGGGGTACGGGTTTGGTCACTTGCCACGCTCCAACCACTTGACACCCTACAAAGAGGCCGCGACACCGCGAGGGTTGTCTTCACTCCCAACGGAGATATCATCGCCGCCTTCGCGGACAAATCCCTTTCTCGCTTCGCACCAGCTTCGTGGCGCAAGATGCGCCAGATTGGTGACAGCAACAGCGCCAAACCCTTCTCCGGACGCGTCCTCGCCCTCGCTTTCCATCCGCGTGGCGGACTGCTCGCCACCGGAAGCGGAATCCCTTCGCGGCGTGGCGAACTCAAACTCTGGAACGTGCACAATGGGACCCGGCAAAACGAGATTACCAAGCCACACGATGACACCATCACTGGCCTGGCCTTCTCACCGGATGGAGAGCAGCTCGCCACGGCCTCCACCGATCGATTTGTGAAAATTCATCGTCTTGATACCGGCGCGCTCCTTCACAAGATGGAAGGTCACACCAATCATGTTCTTGATGTCGCGTGGAGTGCCGACGGTCAGACGATTGCGTCGGCCGGTGCAGACAAGGTGACAAAACTATGGAGTGCCGAGACCGGCAAGCAAACAAAGTCAGAGGGCGGATACCGGAAGGAAGTTACCTCGATCGAGTTTCTCGGAACCGGCAATGCTCTCCTTAGTTCCGCCGGCGACAAGACAGTGAAGGCTGCGGGGCAAAATTTGGGCGGAATCGAAAGTTTTATTTACACCGTGACTACCCCTCCTGATGGCCGGATCATCGTCGCTGGCGGCGAAGACGGCTTCCTGCGCGTGTGGCGCGCCAAGGATCGCAAGCTGTTACACTCTTTTCCCCCTCCGGAGAAAGAAGCCAGCCATTGAGAGCGATGTCCCGTCCCAAAGCTTATTTGCCAGAGGGATCGGAAGAGCTCGTCTCTCCTGCCGTGTTTTTCTTTTTCTTTACTTTTGGTTTCTTCGCAGGACGCACCAGTTCGAGCTCTCCGCCTTCACCTGTCTCCTTCATGGTAAAGCCAAGGGTCAGGGATTTCTTGTCTACGACCTTATGAGAGATTTTGAGCTCCACGTTCTGACCATCGGCAGTGGTCTGGGTGAGGTCCAGAATCGCGACGCCATCTTGGGTTGACCAGGTTCCACGGCCAAATTCCCCCTTTGAGTTTACCCCCATGTGGATGACCTTTTCCGATCCTTGATCGTAGACAATGAGTGCAGAGGAATTGCTGTCTTCCGTCTTGAGGATCAGTTCCACTGCGTGGCCCTTGATCTTCCACTTGTAGGTGATTTTGAACTTTTCTCCATTGGTGTCGGCATCGACCCAGGTGCCTAACATTTTGTCAGTTCCCTCGGCCTTCATCATGTCACCAAGTGTCTCCGCTTGGAGGTTGGAAGTTGTGAAACTGATCGAGAGGGCGGCAATGGAAAAGATTGTGGCGAGTTTTTTCATAATTCTAGATATTGGAATGTATTTTTATTTCGGTTGTTTCTGATATAATCCTGGTTTTAAGGTGGAGGGACGGTGAAACTTCTAGCGAAGTTGGTCAAGCGATCTCGTTACCGCGCCAGTGCGGGATCTACGGCGTTGGCTAGGGCCTTACGGTAATTGATGAAGGGAAGCGTGGATGACGCGCTTGATTTTGTTTCCGAAATCGCAGGAGATCTCCATGCCCCAGGTTGGCTCTAAGTCAGGGATGGTGAGGATTGCTTGCTTGCCGGAGATCGTCACTTCGGTGACTTCCAAGGAGCGTTCGTCGTAGTGTTTGGACCCGTAGTTGGCGGTGCGCTTGAGGTTCCATACTTTGACCTTGAAGTTGGCCTTGGCGGGGAGAGGGTCACTGAAGATGATCTTGTATTTGCCTTTCGAGGCTTCCGTTTTGACCGGCAGGTAGCTTGGCTTTCCGGTTGCCCGGATGCGGCAAAAGGAACCGTCGGCCTGACGGCTACCGGCCCAGGCGAACATCCCGGCGGCGTAGAGTTGCTTGTTGACGGGATGAAAGCGCCCACGGTGAAGGCCGGAGGGAGCGGCCTCGATGGGGAGGGCGCACATCCCGCCTTGAGCTTGACCGTTTAGCACTTCGTGCGGGACGGTGTAGACTTTGCCGTAGCCGTAGCTGAGGTTGAGGAGGGTGCCGTTGAGGGAACCCCATGCGGCATCTTCTGGAACCCAGAGGAGTTCGGCGGGGGAGCGGTCGAAGGCGTTGGTGATCCAAGTCAGCGGTTGCTCCATCGCTTCATTAGAGCTGTCGGTGACGTTATGATAGCCAAACATGTTGCCATAGAAGCCACCTTCCTTGACATAGTTGATTCGGTTCTTCGGGTTCCAGTGGCCTTCTTGATCGGTGACGATCCAGGTGCCGTCCGGGTTAAGGCAAACTCCGTTGGCGGCGCGGAATCCACTCGCGACGATCTCGGTGGTCGCGCCATCCGGGCTGACGCGGAGGAGCGTGCCGTGGTGGGGGACGACGGCCTTCCTCGCATGGCGGGCCGACTTGGCGTAGTAGAAGTTCCCTTTCGCATCGGTTTGCAGGCCCATCGCAAATTCGTGGAAGTGTTCGGTGACCTGGTGATCGTTGTTGAAGGCTTCCACGTAATCGATTTCCTCGTCGCCATTCAGGTCGTGGAGGCGGGCGAGTTGGTCCCGGCAGGTGACGTAGATGGTGTTATCGACAATTTTTAGGCCGAGAGGCTGGAAGAGACCGGTGCAGATACGGCGCCACTTAAGTTCCTTGAGGTCGCCGGCTACGCCATCGACGAGCCAAACATCGCCGAGCCAGGTGCAGACGGCGGCGCGGTCCGGGTTCTTCGGGAAAAAGTCGAAGCCCCCGAGGCGCATCCAGGAGTTCCAGGGGTTATCGTCTTTGTTGGGGATCGTGAGGGTGTCGTAGGCGAAGGGATCATCGTCATTGCCGAGTGTTCCCACAGTGATGACCGGTTCGGGGTATTGGGCTGGTCCACCTTTCGTCAATGGCGTTAGAGCGGCAGGTTCGGTGAGGGCCGCGCTGAGTTCGGCAGCTTCCATGTTGCCGAATCCGAGAATGAATCGGGCAGGAGTGGCGGAAGCGGGGATGCGGAGGTAGACGCCGTCGTCCTTACGTTCGAGGCTCACGCCTCCGGTGCTCTTCAGGGCCACGGAAAATCCATCCTCGGGAGGAGTAATCCGACTAAGGAGGTCGTGAGAGGATTTAGCGACGTTCAAGGTGCGGGTGAAAACTTCTTGAGTTACTCCAGTGAGTAGGCCGGGGAGTTCGAGAATCTCGGTCTTGCCTACACGGTAGTGAATGATCGTCTGTTGGTCGTATCGGTAGCGTCCAAGGTAGCGCACCCAATCTTGGGGAAGGGGGCCGTAGTGGCGATTGTCACGGCCAATGACGCGTTCATCTTCCCAGGAATTTTTGGTGGGGTGTTCCCACGCGGGGGCGTCGGGATTGATGAACAAGGGCTTGCCGGCAATGCTGGTGTGGCTGCCGTGGGAACCATCGAAGGCGATGCCCCGCCAATCGACGAAATCGCCTGAGTAGGCGGTCGCGACGCGCATGGTGTCTTCGTCATAGACCATCCAGGCCTTGCCTTTGGAGACGCCGCCTTCGCCCTGATCGAGGCGCACGTTGATTCCCTTTTGCGCGATATTCTTGTCCTTGTCGCCGGCTCCACGATTGATCTGGTAGGTCCAATTAAGGGCCGGGCCGAAATCCATGAGTTCGAAGGGCTTGCCCTGTTTGGCGAGGGTAGGGTTCTTCCGAACCTTGGGGAGGTCGAGGGCTTTGGGAAGACTGGCGAGGTAGGCCTCGGTGGGTTCGAAGTATTGGCTTTTGTTGAGGGGTTTCAGGAAGGTTTCACGAATGTATTGGATGGCGGCATACTTTTGCCCTGCATCAAATTGAGCCTGTGGCACCATCAGTCCATATCCCTTTTCCAGGGTCTGGAACATGCGGTAAGGATCACTACCATTTTTAAGGGGAGCCTCGTGAAATTTCAGGGCGGTGGGCAGGCTTCCTTCTTTGTTTTGATCACCGTGGCAGGTGATGCAGAGGGTCTGGTAGATGACTTTTCCTTCAGCGAGCGTCTTCTTGTTCCACCCTCGGATCAGTTTGGCGTGATCTGTGATTTCGAGGGGCTGAACCCAAGCCTTTTTTACGGTGAAGCTCTTGTCGCCCCTGAGCTTGAGTTGAACAGGAGCCCCGGCTTGTCCGAGTCCGCCGAAGGTTTCGCCGTGCTCGCTGGCGGACCAATTGAGATCGGGAGTATTGATGGCCTCAACGTCGCCTTTGAGTAGTGAAGTGAGCTCGGCGCCCTCAAGGGAGCGCGCCCAATAGCGGAGGTTGGAAACGGTGCCCTCGTTCAATGGGCCGGTGAAGTCGCTTGCTCCGAGACCGATCTTGAAGAGGTGACTCGAGACGTCTGCAGAGTTTAGTTTCTTTGTTCCGATGGATTTTCCATCGACGGCGAGGTTGATCATTCCTTTGCTGGAGCGCAGGACTACCCGGTGTGTTTTTCCATCGCTAACGACAGGCCCACTGAGATCTCCGACCCAGCCGACGTCATAAGTGAGGCGCCCACCCTTGATAAAGAGGGCTTTGCTGCCTTCGGACCACAGTCCTTCCGGGGCGCATTTTGAGAAAATGGTGCCATCACCGGTGGATTGGAAGGACGCCGCAACTGTGAAATCTTGGTCGATACGGAGGGCCTTGTCGTCCGATGTGAAGGATTGACCTTCGCCGGCTGGTAGGAATTTGTTCTGATGGAGGACCTTGTCATCGATCCAGGCGCTGAGCTGGGTGGGTCGTGATCCGGTCTGCTGGTAGGTCAACTCTAGGATGTGGGCGCCGCTGGGGAGGGTGAGGCTGAATCCTTCTGTGACCAAAAGTTCAGCAGCGGTGTCCGATTGATAATCGAGATGGAGGTGGAAGTTGGCGAGTTCACGCGATTTGTAGCCATTTTTAAAGATTGGAAATTGGGTCTGCGCTGCCGTCTTAGCCGGAATGATGGGGACTTGGCCGAAGGCCGAAATTGAACCGAGTGCGAGGGAGAAAAGGACGGTGGATAGAATATTACTGAACATCGTGAACTGAAATGGATGGTTTGGCTGGAAGAATGAAACTGTAGGTGAATAAAACGTGCCTTAGGGAGGGAGTATTGCAACGACTGTTGCTACCAGGAATTTACTTTTTGAGTGGACCCGCTTGGGTGCGGTATCTGAGAAATCGGAGAGGGGAGAAAGGGAGGCTGTAATTCCTAGCTCATCAGTTCGCCCAGTGGTCCGTCTTGGTCGATGGAGGCGCCGAGGTCGCCATAGCGATCGCTGGGCATGCCGGCGGCGTGGAGCAGGGACATGTGTAGGTTCGGGAGCGTCCGGTGGCCGGGCTGATTGTAGGTCGGGTGGTGGAGGTAGCGGCCGTCTTTCCAGTTTGATTCGAAGCGGTCGTTCATGCCCTCGACGTCGGCGATCTGGAAGTTGGTCGGCATGAATGAGGTTCAGCGGAGCGTCTGTCAGAATGTGTGTGCGCTTAAGGAGCGCGATTGGCCCGGATGGTGCTCAAAAGAGGTTGTCGGACAGATTTAGGTAATACTACCGGTGACTAGATCGGTTCTTTCACCGTTTCCGGAACTGCCGCAGCGATCTACGGGCAGGTGGGCGGTGTGCCCGAGGGGAGTCGATGGGACGGTGCCGCTTGAACATGGTTGGAAATATTGAAAATTCTAGATCATGGTTTCATGCCATATATCTGATTTTCAGGGCATCTCGCGACAGTTTGAGTCAATCGATTGCTTCAATTTCGACGACCCTTTGTGTCAGGAGGTGAAGGGTTCAGCGGATTCGCCGCCGGGTGAATTACGGCAAGCGAGTTGGGTGATACCGGCTGCGACCTCACCGCTGATTTGTATTTCGCATGGAGGAGTTTTGCGTCGCTTGGAATCCAAGCCACCAAGGGGGCCAACTTTGTAACAGCGTTTACGAAGGCGCTGTAATGGGATCGTGGTCAGGCCATTTTTCCCTACTCTTCAACAAAGAAGTTTTGATGTTGTCGCTGCAGTGCTCGGCAGCTTGGTCGAATTTTGCGGCCCTTTTTCTTCAATTCTTCCATCTTGAGGAGTTCACTCCTTTTTTTCTCGTCATGGGAACCGGGTCCCGCGAATTTCGGAACATGTCCATGCCCCAGTTGACCACCCGTGAGGAAGTGATGTTTTTTGACACCGACTGCGGAGGGGTGGTGCACAACATCGCTTATCTGCGCATGATCGAGACGTGCCGAACACGACTGGCTGCTCTCATGGGGATGGATCTTGCTGAAATGGCGAAGACCCAGCTGTTTCCGGTCGTGGTGAGGACTGAGATTGATTACCGAATTCCCGCAAAGCTGGGCGATCACCTCGAGATTCATGGTGTTTTGGCCGTGATCGAACGGGCCCGGTTTTGGTGCGAATTTAAAATGGTTCGTAAAGGAGAGGAGAGTCCCTTGGTGACCTGCCGGCAGGCTCTCGCGATGGTTCAAATGCCCGCGTGCCGTCCTCGGCGGCTTCCTCAGGAATGGAAAGAGCGTTGGCAAAGCGAGGTCGAGGCCGATTAAGGCTTTTCGTCCCGAGCTGAAGGCCTTAGGACCAAGGGAGATATGGCGCATCAACCAACAGTTCTCATCATTCGCGACGGCTGGGGAGTGAATCCCGGCGGAAAGAAGACCGCAAAAAAAGACGGGAATGCTGTCGAGCTTGCGAAGACTCCCTTTCACGAAGAAATGGAGGCCAATTATCCCAAGGGCCTCGTCTCTGCTTCTGGGCTCGATGTCGGTCTTCCTAAGGGTCAAATGGGCAACTCTGAAGTGGGTCATCTCAACCTCGGTGCCGGCCGCGTCGTTTACCAAGATCTTACTCGCATCAATAAGTCGATCGCTGACGGCGAACTCGCCGAGATCGAGAATCTCAAATCTGCTTTTGCGAAAGCAAAAGGAAAGCGGCTCCACTTCATTGGCCTCGTGTCAGATGGGGGAGTGCATAGCCATCAGAACCATCTCGTAGCTCTGGCAAAAGCTGCCCGTGAAAGCGGCTGCGAAGATATGATGGTTCACGCCATCACCGATGGTCGCGACACCTCGCCGACCGGTGGCCAGAGTTACCTCAGTGAGGTTGAGGACGAACTCGCCAAGTATAACGCCGGTATTGCTACCGTGATTGGCCGTTACTACGCGATGGATCGTGATCAGCGATGGGAGCGCACTAAGCTCGCCTGGGACGCCATTGTCTGGGGAAAGGGTGAGCAGCATGGCGTCCTCGCTAGCGAAGCGGTGGCCCAGCAATATGCCAATGAAAAGACCGATGAGTTCATTCTTCCGATGACCTTCTTTAGTCATAATGAGAAGCGCGTGCGTGATGGTGATGTCGTTTTCTTTTTTAATTTTCGGGCTGACCGTGCCCGCCAGCTTTGCGAGGCCTTTCTGAGCCAACCCACTTTCGAAGCTTTCGAGACGGGCAAGCGTCCCGAGGTCGAATTTCTCACCCTCACAGAGTATGATGAAACCTACACCTGCCCCGTCGTCTTCCCACCCGAGACTCTTGAGAAGGTTCTTGGTGAAGTCGTTTCAGAGGCCGGTAAAAAGCAGCTCCGCATTGCCGAGACCGAGAAGTATCCTCACGTCTCTTACTTTTTCAATGGGGGCCTCGAGAAGGCTTACAAGGGCGAGGACCGCAAGGTCATTCCCTCGCCAAAAGACGTCGCGACCTATGATCTCAAGCCTGAGATGAGTTCGCACGAAGTTGAGGACTACGTCGTCAGCCATCTCAAGGATTACGATCTCGTGATCATCAACTTTGCCAACCCCGATATGGTGGGCCATACCGGAGTGGTGGACGCTGCGATCAAAGCTGTCGCGCGGATCGATGAGGCAGTCAGAGCAGTCACCGAAGAGACTCTCCACCTCGGTGGAAAGCTTCTCATTACCGCAGACCATGGAAATTGCGAATTCATGATCAATGCCGATGGTTCTCCCCACACCGCGCACACCACAAATCTGGTGCATTGTTGGTATGTCTCAGCTGATGAAAAAAAGAAGAAGGTCAATGACGGCATCCTAGCCGACATCGCACCCACTCTGCTTGATATGATGGGCCTCGATACTCCGAAGGAGATGACGGGCAAGAGTCTGTTGTCCTAGGGCGCCGCCGATCTAAATTCCTCAAGGAAGGGACACTTCTTAAGAAATGAGATGCGCGCCTTTTGCGGGGCGGGTGGCGAAGATGACGGGCGTGATGCCGGTCTTGGCGAGATATCGCTCATGCATCGTTTTGCCAACCTCTTGAGCGTGCTTTGTTTCGCAGAGGGTCACCGTAGATCCACCGAAGCCGCCGCCGGTCATGCGGGCTCCAAGGACTCCAGGGAGGGCGGTGGCGATTTCGACCATGAAGTCGAGCTCTTCGCAGGAGACTTCGAAGTCGTCTCGGAGAGAAGAATGCGAGTCGGCCATAAGCTGGCCGATATTGGACAAGTCGCCTGTTTTGAAAGCGGTGACAGCGTCCATTGTTCTTTGGATTTCGCTCACGACGTGGCGTGAGCGGCGGAAAGTAATGTCTCCCATTTTTGTCTTCTGAGCGAAGACGTCTTCGATGGTGGCTTCTCGCCAACTTTCCTTGCCGATGATGGCGATACCGTCCTCGGTTGTTTTTCGGCGTGAGGCGTATCCGCCGTCGGAGAGGTCGTGCGAGACGCAGGTATTTGCGACGATGATGGAGAGGTCAGGATTGGAAAAGGGGAGCATCTCGGGTTCGCTCGTGCGGCAGTCGATCTTAATGAGCTGATCTACCTCGCCGAAGGCGGAGGCAAACTGATCCATGATGCCGCAGGGGACTCCGGCAAATTCGTGCTCAGCTTTTTGCGCGAGGAGGGCTTTTTCTCGGATATCGAGGGCGATACCGAGCAAACCTTCAAAGAGAGTGGCCAGTGCACATTCCAAGGCGGCGGATGACGAGAGTCCTCCTCCTGAGGGAACCGAGGAAACGATGCAGGCATCGAAGCCCGGGACCTCATGGCCGAGGTCGTTGAAGCCTTTCACGACCCCACGGATGTAGTTGGACCACTTGAGGTTCGAGATTTCCTGAGGTGCGGAGAGATCGACGATCGCTTCTGGTTGGTCGCTGCTGTGCAGACGGGCTTCGGAAGTGCCGTTAGGCTTGGCTGAGACCACGATATAGCGCTCGATGGCGAGAGGAAGGACGAAGCCATCGCAGTAATCGATGTGCTCACCGATGAGATTGACCCGACCTGGGGCGGCCGCAACGACGGTGCCATCTTTCCCATAAAAACGGCGCATGTCGGCGTTGGCGTTGGCGACGAGATCGTTGATGGTTTGGTTGACCTGAAGCATAGAAGAGGACAATAAAGGGAAATATATGGGAACTGGACAGATTACAAAAGAAAAAGCCCCACCTGGATAGGCGGGGCTTTTGAGGGAATTAAGGGGGCGGCCTTTCTATTGGTGGAAGGATACGTAGATAATGAGCACGAAGATGACGAGGATCGCGCTCACGATTGGAGCGCCTTTCCATGGAGTCATGTCGATCGGCGTGTTGGTCTTTAGCTCCCAAGCTTTGGCACGTGGTGCGACTTTGGATGCGACGGACATGATCACGACGAGCAGGGCAAAGGTAATTCCCATCAGGTGGAAATTACTGAAGCCGGTGACATCAGCGAAGCTCTTATTAACCATTGCCGCGGTGTTTGGATCAAGTTTCTGATCAGCGACGGCTGGGTAGACAATAAGGGTGCCGATGAGGACAATGAGGCCCACGACCATACTGAAGAATGCCGAGCTGGAAGGAACGCGTTTGTTGAGCATTCCCATGACAACAACCGCGAATATCGGGATGAAGTAGATCGCATTCATCGTCTGGAGGTAGCCAAAGAGACTTCCAGTCTTCGAGAGTAGCGGAGCGCCGAGCATTGCGGCAATCGCGATCACCGTGACGAAGAGTTTGGCAGTTTTGACCGTCTTTTCATCGTTGGCCTCCGGATTGATCATGTGCTTGTAGAGGCCGATCGAAAACAGGGCTGAAGTAGAGTTCAGTGCAGCATTGAAGGAGCTGAGGATGGCTCCCACCATGACGGCAGCGAAGAATCCGGTGAGGTGAGACGGGAGAACAAGGGAGACGAGTTTTCCGTAGGCGTCGTCATTTCCTACTTCCTGACCGAAGAAGATGTGGTAGGCGATAAGGCCGGGAAGGACGAGGTAGACGGGCCCAAGAAGCTTGAGAGCGCCGGTAAGGAGAACTCCTTTCTGACCTTCGGCAAGTGAGCTGGCTCCGAAGGTCCGCTGGATGATTTGCTGGTTGGTGCACCAGTAGAAGAGGTTGAGGAGCGCGACTCCGGTGAAGAGAGTGGAAAAAGGAACTTCCGACCCGGGTTCACCGGTGGAGTCAATGCGCTCGGGGTGGACATTTTTGAGGGTGTCCCATCCGCCGGAGACTCCCGCGTCACCGCCGAGGTAGCCAAGGGCAAACCAGGCAATCATGAATCCTCCGATCAGGAGTCCAATTCCGTTGATGGTGTCGAGAACAGCAAGTGTTCGAAGGCCGCCGAGACGTGCGTAAATCATTCCCGCGACGCCAATGCCGACGCAAGTGATTTGGAGAAGGGTATAGTCGTTTTCAATCCCGGTAATGGCCTTGAGGTCCATGATGTTGATGAGGCCTTTGGCTCCGCTGTAGAGAATGATGGGAATCAAAAGGAGGGCATAGGCGGTCAGGAAAATTGAGTTGGCCAGGGTTTGCGTTCGTTTGTCAAAGCGCTGCTCAAGGAACTGGGGAACGGTGGTAATTCCGCTTTTGAGAAACTTAGGAAGGAAGTAGATCGCCATGAGAATGAGGGCGATGACGGCATTGACTTCCCAAGCCATGACGCTGAGGCCGTGCTTGAAGGCGGCCCCATTCAGTCCCACCATTTGCTCAGTCGAGAGGTTCGTCAGGAGGAGTGATCCGGCAATGATGGGGAAGGTAAGACTGCGTCCCCCAAGGAAGAATCCTTCGGAGCTGCTTGTTTCATCGCGGCGGGTGATCCACCAAGTTAGCCCAGCGGCAAACACGGTGAAGAGGATAAAGGATACTATGGTGAGCATAATTCTGAATGAGTGAGGGAACGATTCGGCTTAAAATATTGGTTGCAAGAGTGAGATAAGCTACTGCAAAAGGGGCCCGTTCGGAAAGGGCAAAAACCGAGAGCCTTATTCGGCCTCTGAGCTCGGCTCGTCAGCCGGAAGGGTGATGGTCTTTAGCATCTCTTCAATCTTGGGATTGATTTCGTGCTTCAATGCTTCGGCGGACATGCGCAGGGCGTTCTTGATCGCGAGGGCGGAAGAGCCGCCGTGGGCGATGATGACGACGCCATTGACACCGAGAAGGGGGCTGCCCCCGTAAGATTCGTAGTTGGTGCGGTCTTTCACCGCTTGGAAGGCTCCCTTGCCCATGAGGGCCCCGGCGATGCGGAGAGGATTCTTTTTAAATTCGGCCTTCATCCACTTGGACATTGCCTTGGCAGTTGCCTCGCAGCTCTTGAGGACGATGTTTCCGGTGAAGCCATCGCAGAGGCAGACGTCGAGCTTGGTTTGGAAAAGATCGTGGCCCTCAACGTTTCCTAGGAGGGTGAAGGGTGCGTGGCCGCGATCAACGAGGTTTCTTAGGAGAACCATGGTTTCCTTGGTAAAGGTGGTTCCTTTTTCGTCTTCTCCGCCGTTGGACATCATTCCGACGTGAGGATTTTCGACCTTGAGCACTTCGCGGGCGTATACGCTGCCCATGATGGCGTAGGTGAGAAGGTGGCTCGGCTTGGCTTCGGGATTCGCCCCGGCATCGAGAAGGTTGCAGATCCCGTATTCGTTGGGGAGAGGGGAGGCGATTCCGGCTCGGGCGACTCCTTTCAAAAGGCGAAGTTTCACAGTCGCGGCGGCGACGGCGGCACCGGTATTTCCGGCGGAAACCATTGCTCCCGCTTCTTTGCGCTTCACCAGATCAGCAGCAACGGCGATGGAGGAATTTTTTTTCCGACGAAGAGCTTTTGCGCCGGACTCTTCCATGCCGACGACTTCGGGAGCCTCGACGAATTGAATCCGTGGGTCCGTGAGGCCACATTTTGCAGCGTCTTTTCTGAGAAGTTCCGTAGGACCGGTTAAGAAGATCGTTTCAATTTCCTTGTTCTCCTTCAGAAGATCGCGGGCACCAATGAGGTTCACGCCGGGAGCGTGATCACCGCCCATGCAATCAAGAGCAATCTTCATGTGAGGATACAAAAAGGCACGGAAACTAACCCGTGCCCCTGTGTAAAAGGAATTAGACGAGGTCTACTTCGATGACCTGACGCTCGCGGTAAGTTCCGCAAGAAGGGCATGCGATGTGTCCCGGAATACGGCTTTCGCATTCAGGGCAGGTCTTCAGCTGGGGCTTGCGCCACCTGTTTGCTCCACGACGAAGCTTTTGCTTGTGCTTGGAGGTGCGTCTTTTTGGTACGGCCATGGTTTACAGAGTGTTGGCGGTTAATCGGTGGATTTTAGCGCGTCGAGTGCATCCCAAGGGTTGGGCTCGTCCTGCGCAGGGGCGTTGTCTACTCCAACATCCGGTGGATTGTCCACTGCTAAATATTGAGTATCGATCTCACAGGTTCCCGGGTCGTCCCCATCTTCGCAGTATGGATTGTTCGGAAGTTCGATGACAAGTTCCTCTCGGAGCGCCTCGGAGGCATCGATAATCCCATTATCTCCGATCTCGACGCTGATTGCGACGCTGGGTAATTCGATGGTTTGGAGGAACTTATGGAGGGTCCTCATACACGTAAGTTCAAAGGTCGCAGAGATGGCTCCAGTGAGGAGTAATTCTCCATCAAAGCGCTGAGCGAAAAGGTCGTAGCGCAATGGTCCGGCGGCTTTGGTGTGGTCTTCGTTGAGGTCGAAAACTTCTTTTGGGATCTCGCCGGTGAGGGACTCCCCTTCGTCGGGAAGGTGAACAAGTTCAATTTTCATGTGCGGATTGTAGTTTGAAAATGTCGTTTTGTATCGTGAAATTCCGCCCGTGGAGAAAATTCCCCCGCAAGTTCTCCTCGGTGCTTATACCGAAGGCGTTTTCCCGATGGCGGAAGATGGAGGAATCTATTGGTTTTCTCCTACCTTACGAGGGATTATTCCGCTCGATGAACGTTTCCATATTCCGAAGGGCCTACGTAGGAGCCTCAAGAAGCGCCCTTTCGAAATCCGCTGGAACACCGCTTTTCGCGAAGTGATGCAGAGCTGCTCGGATCGAGTGGAGACCTGGATCGATGAATCAATTATCGAGAGTTACTGTGATCTTCATGATCTAGGCTTCGCACACTCGGTCGAATGCTGGGATGAGGAGGGTCTTCAAGGGGGACTCTACGGGATTCGGATTGAGGGGGCTTTTTTTGGAGAAAGCATGTTCAGCCGCAAGACTGATGCAAGTAAGATTGCGATGGTAAAATTGGTCGAGTGGCTGCGCGACGAAGAGATAATCCTATTGGATACCCAGTGGATGACGGAGCACCTCAAGCAGTTTGGTGGTTATGAGGTGGAGCGCGATGAATATCAGCTGATGCTCAAAGAGGCGATCGGGATTGCCGACGAGTAGGCTGTTGCTTGAGTGGAGGACCCATGACAACGGGGGCTTGTGGTGATCTTGGCAGAACGCTATTTAGTGGGTATGCTTCAGGTGATTATCGCCATTTTTTCAATCTGTCTCGCGATTTTTTCTTTTGCGGAAGAGATCTCTGACGGACTTTGGAATGGAAAGCCATGGGAGAAAGCGGAGCTTGAAGAAGCAGTTGCCTTTGGAGATGCGCAGGCTCTTGCCGAATGGGCATACTGGTCCCGGGTCGCCTGGGGAGGCGTGAAGCCCGATCAAAAGAAGCTCTTTCTTTATGCCACGCGGTCGGCCGCTCTGGGGAACCCAATGGGGCAGGCTATTTTGGCGCGTTGCTATCTCGAAGGAGAAGGAGTGGCAAAGGACGAAGAGGGTGGACTCAAGTTGGCTCACCAAGCGGCTGAGGCGGGCCATCCCCTGGGATTGAAGAATCTCGCAAATTGCCATTTTGGAGGACAGGCGGGCCTCGAAATTGATCTTAAAAAAGGAAACGGATTTGAGCAAGAAGCTATGGATGGAGGTTGCGTCATCGCGAGGGAAAACTGCGTCCGTAGAATTTTCTACGGATTCGACGGGCACGTCAGGAATAAGAAAAGCGCCTTTCAGATGGCCATTCCAATTTTAATGGAAAAACACAGCAACGTGGCCGCCGAATTTATTTTACAATATGCCGGAGAGAGAGCTTTTCAAAATCCAGTTCAAGAGGAACTGATCAAGAAAGCCGAGGAAAGGTTGATGATGGGAGTGAAGGTCAAGCATCTCAACTCGATGGTTGCTTTGGGGAGATACTATTCTCAAGTGGGACGGGCTGATGAAGGAATGCCGCTCATTTTAGAAGCTGCACAGAATCCCCATTTCTTTGCCTCCACGGTGGCGCACGACTTTGCGATAGGAGAATATAACCTCAGAAGAGCTGGCACGATTGGAGAGACGCCCACTATTTATCGGCTAGCGCGGGAATCTTATTCTAAAGGGAATCGTCATTTTCGTGTGCTGGACTCAGTGGCAAAATCCTATCTTTATCCTTGGGGGAATCATGAAGTTCAACCGGAGAAAGCAAAACCAATCATCGATGCGCTCGCCGAGACCCAGAGTGCGCCCGCCCACGTTCTCTATGGGGTCTTCTTCTGCATGCAAAAGAACAATCGATATTTCGATCGGAAAAGGGGGCATGCTCACTTTTTTTACAGTGCGTCTAAACGAGGCGGTGCCTTGTATGGTTTGGTTCAGGATCTCGCTCCCAGTGACGCTCTGGAAAAGGGAGATATAGTGAGCGCCTATGCCGTGAACTATGCGGCTATTAGGAGGAATCAAGGAAGTGATCGAAGCAAGCTGATGGCCTTACAAAAGCGCATCGAAAAACTTCTGAGTCCGGAGCAGATGAAAGAAGCGAAAGATCTCATTAAACGAGGCTACCCGCTTAAAGAAGAGTTTCAAAAGGCTGCCATTGAGACTCTCAAGGAATACGGTGATTTACCTCCAGACGCTGCTTATACAAAGTAACAGAACAGAGGAGACAAAAGCACTAGGCTCGTCCTTCCTTCCTTCGTGATGCGCTAGTTAGGGTTTTGACTTTGGAGCCATTTCTTGAATTTATTGCTTTTGAATCGGCTAGGAATATCGAGGTCTTTTCTTACCATGGGGGCTGCTTTGAGATCTCGTTTTTGGTCCTTCAAATCTGTGGAGCTAGCGCTCGCTTGATCGGAGAAACGGACTTGGAAAGCGGTCTCCGTTCCTGGACTGATTTTAGAAAGTCTCATTATAAGATCATTGCGGGAATTGATGCCGCGGCAGTCCTTTCCGTTGCAGTTGATGATGACGTCGCCTGCTCGGAATCCTGCGGATTTCGCTGGCGTTCCTTCGGCTACTTGGACGACTAAAGGCCAGGAGGTGAGTTCCGTTCCGTTGTGATCAAGGAACCAACCGACAACGATTCCAAAAACACCTACGCCTTCGCCTAATTCGTAGATGCGGTAAGTCTGTTCTAGGAGGGAGCGTGTCCGAGCCCGGACCTCGGGGTCGTCGCTGCTTTGATTGGCAATCCTCAAAACCTTTGCCGCATGATCAGGATCTTCGCCTAGGCGGTTGAGGATGGCCTCAGTGGTTTGATTTCGATCTGCTGAAGTGCCTTCGCCAATTTTAGCGATGAGCTCTTCGAGAGATTTTTCCGCTCCCACAGGAAGACAAGTCCCCATCGAGAAGATTAGTGCACTCAGAATCAATTTCACGCACCCACTCTACGGAGCTCTGTTTGACAAATCAACGTCGAACCATTGGCTTGGCTTCCTTACGCTTTATTCCAGCCCCGTCACCAGAAGAGCGGGATTCTCAATTTCAGCACCCATCTTTTTCCCCACCAGTTCCTGATAAAGGCGTGAGTCTGGGGTGATGACGGTCAGCTCACAGCCGAGATAATCCAATGTTTGTCCTCCGCCAGTGGGGGCGAGGAAGAAAAAGCGAATCTCTCCGTCTTCATCGACTTCCACGAATGCACCGACGCCAATTTCGTCATCGAGTGTGTAATCTTCTGCCTCGAAGCGGGAAAAGGTGGCCGCAGCTACTTCTGCGAGAGCCAGTTGCGCGTCCTGAGCTTGCGCAAGGTAGGAAGCCTCGACTGCGCGGGTGTCGTATTTTCCTTCCGACTTCGTTTCGTCTCCTGACGCACTTTCCTCAGAATCAGCTAAGGCCGATTGCATCACTGAGATCTGTTTGTCCAGTTGCGCTTTGAGTTGGGAAATGGCCTCGCTTTTCGTCACAGGTGTAATTTTGCGAGACAAGCCGGAAGGTGCAAGACTAGTCTGCGCCGCAATGAGCCATCTCGAATTGACACGCGACCTCCTTATGGATGCCGGAGGCTGGCAAGAGATGAAAAAAGCGCGCTCTATCCATCGTGAAGGGGGCGTAAAATCAGCAAAATATAAGGAAGGCTTTCTCTCCGGCGAAATTCGCATTGGTGGGAAGATGAAGAAGATCTCGATGGAAATCATCTCGCGCAGCCACATGGAAAATAAATGCACCTGCCTCATGGTGCGACGTGATGGTCGGGTTTGTGCTCATATCATCGCTATTGGGCTGGAAGTCATCGATCCCCAGCAGTCTGCCGCTCCGGTGGCATCAGCAAAGCCTGTCGAAGATAAATGGCCCACTCTTTCTGAGGAGGGAAAGGAAGCGACACTTCAGGTGATGCTTCCCCTCAAGGTCGAGCCCGCTTGGGAGCGCGGTCAGCTCATGGTCGGCTTCGGCGCGGTGGTCGATGGCGAAGAAACTCTCCTTTCGGCTCTTACGGAGTCCTATCGGCTCGAGGCGCACGATGAAGAACTCTGGCGCGTCCTTCGGGAACTCTTCCCTGGTGAAGCGCCTGGAGTCGTCAATCTGGATCGCCCTCAGTTCCTCGACCTCCTCGAAGGTCTCATTGGTCATCCGCGGATTCAGTTTGGAAAAAAGACCGATGTCACTATTTCCGCGCAGGGGCCCAGATTGCCCCTCCGCATGGTGGGTGAGCGTATCGCTCTTCGCTGGCCCGCCGGAGTCAATCCACTGGGATCGTGGATTCTCGAGAAGAACGATTTTTCTCCCGTCGCTCTTGGCTTGCCGTCCAAGTACACCGCCGTTTTAGAAAAGGGTCTTCGCGTGAGTGCAGGCGATGCGCAATTCGTAATCGGTCAGCTCGAGCGCTGGTTCGAGGTGCCCGAACGAATCTGGGATGCGCTTCCCCATGAGGGGATTCCCGAAGTCCTCATTCATCTCGAAGGCTCACTCCGTCATCTCGAAGCACGCTTGGAATTTCGTTATGAGGACCAGCGGGCTTCTTGTATCGATGGCGAAGCCCAGCTGGTGGGTGACACCGGGCTCCTTACGTCAGTCTCGAAGGAAAATGCCGTGATCGAATTCTTCCGCTCGTGGAATTTTGAAGGTCCTGCTAAGGGCGGGCGCATGGCCCTGAGGGAGCGTGAAGAGATTCTCAAGTTCCACGCCTTTGCGGAACTGCTTCCTCTCTGGCAGGTCGAAAAAGGGGAGCGCTTTGAAGCGGCTGCAAAGCAGGTGGTGGCGGTACGTCCCGATTGGGATGTTCAGCAAGGCAGCGGACAGGATTGGTTCACCGTTGAGACGCGTTTTCAAGTGGGTAACGACGAACTTGGTCGCGATCAGGTCCAGCGCATGCTGCGCATGGGGAGTTCCGAGCAAGCTTATGGACGCGGGAAGATTGCTGTGATCGATTCGGGATTTATCGATGAAGTGAACGATACTTTAAGCGACTGTGATCCGACTCAGGCCGTTCCCGGAATTTTCGAGGTGAGCACTCAACAAGCGGCTTACCTTCGCCAAAGCGCTCGTGACTTTGGTATGTCCCTGGAGCCGGAAGAGAGCGTTGAAATGCAGGCTCTTCCTGATGTCCTCCGACCCTACCAAGCCGATGGTGTCCGCTGGATGTGGAAGCTCAGTGAGTTGAAGATGGGCGGTATTTTGGCCGATGATATGGGTCTTGGTAAGACGATCCAGACGCTCACCTTTATCCAGGCGCGTGGCGGAAGAGCGCTCGTTGTTTGTCCTTCTTCCCTGGTCTTCAACTGGGCTGCAGAAGCGCAAAGATGGTTTCCTGATTTAAAAGTCGCCCTTCATGTCGGTTCAAAACGAGGTGAGCTACCCCAAGTAGATCTCGTTATCACGAGCTACGCCATTCTCCGCATTGATTCCGAAAAATTTAATGCCGCCGAGTTCGATATCGCGGTGCTCGACGAGGCGCAGCAGATCAAGAATCCCGAGGCGCAAGTCAGTAAAGCGGTGCATGCCCTCAAGGCGCGCCATCGTTTTGCGCTGTCCGGAACTCCAGTAGAGAACTCGCTTCTCGATCTCTGGTCCATCATGCACTTCGCCCTTCCCGGATACTTGGGACCGCGAAAAGCCTTCATCGAACGCTTCGAGAAACCGCTTCGAAAAGGGGGCGACTCCGCGCTGGGGCGCCGCCTTGCGCGTCGACTCAAACCGGTCGTTTTGCGTCGCTTGAAAACGGAGGTCGCGAAAGATCTTCCGGCCCGCATTGAGCAGGTGCGCTACTGTGATCTCACACCGAAACAATCTGGGATCTACCGACAGCTCCTCGTTGAAAGTCGCAGTCAAGTCGATGCCGCGGACGACGGCAAGAAGCGCATGGTCGCGCTCACTGCGCTTCTTCGACTTCGCCAAGCCTGCTGTGATCTCCGTCTTTTACCGGGGATCAAGGTCGAGGACAAAGACGCTGGAATCAAACTCGATGAACTCGAGAGCCTTCTCGAAGAAGCGGTCGCGGGCGGTCACCGCGTGCTTGTCTTTAGTCAGTTTGTGCAACTTCTCCAAGGTCTCGTTCCCATGCTTCTCGGAAAGGGCTGGGACTATTGCTATCTCGATGGTCAGACTCGAAAGCGGGGCGAGGTGGTGGAACGTTTTCAGGAGGGGAAGGCGCCTGTCTTCCTCATTTCCCTTAAAGCGGGCGGCGTGGGGCTCAACCTCACGGCAGCCGATACTGTCATCCACCTCGACCCATGGTGGAACCCGGCTGTGGAAGCGCAGGCGACCGACCGCGCCCACCGCATCGGTCAAACCAGGGTCGTGAACAGCTATAAGTTTATCACCAGGGGGACGGTCGAAGAAAAGATCCTGGCCCTTCAAGAAGAGAAGAAGGCGATGATGGAATCCGTTCTCGATGGAGGCAGCGCGCTCGTGCCCGGATTGGAAGAAAATGAACTGATGGGCTTGTTTGGCTGAGGCACGCGTGGGAGATTTGACGGAATAATCTTTTGAGGCTAGCCTCCCACCATCATGAAGAAGAAAAACCTCCTTAATTTTCTCGGCTGTCTCACCGTGCTGGCGTTCCTGACGGGCGATGTCCATTCCCAAGAGAAGAAGCCGATGGTCACCTTGGAGAAAAAGCCCGAGGATCCTGCGCTGCCGGTGAAGAAAACTGATAAGGAGTGGAAGAAAATCCTCACGCCCGAGCAGTATCGCATTCTGCGTGAGGACGGAACGGAGCGAGCGAATGGAAAAGTTTATGATCAGTTCAAGGAGCAAGGCGCTGGCACTTACCACTGTGCGGGCTGCAATGCGGAGCTCTTCTCATCGAAAGAGAAATTTGATTCTCACTGCGGCTGGCCTTCGTTTTACGACCCTTCGAAAGCGAAAAACATCAAAAGCACGACCGACTTCCATCTCGGCTACGCTCGCACCGAAATTCGCTGCGCGATTTGTGACGGCCACCTCGGCCATGTTTTTAAAGGTGAGGGTTTTAAGACCCCTACCGACAAGCGTTTCTGCATCAACGGTACCGTGTTGAAATTCGTCCCCAATGCTCCAGTGGCCGAAAAAAAAGAGGAACTCAAAAAGGAAGTTCCCGAGAAAAAGAAGTGATTTTAATTCATGAGAATTTCATTGTTCGTTGAATAAACCCGAGGGGTTCGTGGTCTCGTTAGATACCATGAAGAAATCATGCTTAAGAGTTGCACCAGAACCCACGATCAACAAGGGCGCGCGGTGAAGAGTGTGACTCCTGAAGGTGCGCTCATCGGGTATAGCATCTCGAAAAACTGTCATAAGAAGAATAATCATTACGGCTACGACAATCGTGGGCGGCATTATGGCAATCAAGGCCACCACAATCAGCGCTCACACCGAGGGCGCTCTGGTTACTAGATTCTGACTTTTTCAACGAGAAGGCCTCACTTTTAAGTGGGTTTTTTGGTGCTCATTTGTTCAGGAAGAATCTCGCTTTTTTTCGCTGGTTTATAAAATAAAGTTCATGACCGACGGCCTACAAGCTCCCCAAGGCACTCCCGCGAAGCCTCAGTTACAGACCCCTCCATCCGGATCTCCGGGCGCTGGACAGGTTCCCCCAACTCGGGCTCCCATGGTTTCCTTGGCCCCGCCTCCTGGAGGGGGAAACAAGACCTGGATCATTATTGTTGGCTTGGTTGTGTTACTGGGTCTCACGGTGTGGGGAATGATGGCGATGACGAAGGACGACGAGTCTGAGGAAGATCCGACTGAGGAAGTTGTCAAGGTGGCTCCCAAGAAGCGTGCTAAGAAGCGCGAAGCTGCCGAAACGGACGAGCGTCCGCTCAAAAAAGAGATGGACGAACTGTCCTCGAAAAATCGCAGTAAATTTGAAGAGAATGTGGGCAAGTGGGTCCTGCTCTTCGGCGAAGTTCGTAGCGGAAATTCGGCGGGCGTTTTGGAATTCAAGGCTCCTGCTGGGGTGACCGGACAATTAATCAAAGGATCGGCCGAGCACATCACCGGGAAACATGTCAAAGTGATCGGCTGGATGCTCACCGAAAAGAAGATCCAAATCGATGGCGTCTTCGATGTCACTTTCGTGAATCCGGTTGATCTTCTTCCGAAAAAAGACGTTTATACTTCAGCAGACGGCGAGCAGTTAGTCTCACTTAGGAACAAAAAGGCCACTTTCCAGGGGAAGGTAAAAGAAGTGCTCATTTCAGGGGATAAGAAGAACATCTACGTGATCTTCGAGGGAGAAAGTCACGACTTCTACGGAAGCGGAGATATCGACAAACTTAAGAAGGACGAGGTGACCGAGGAAACTCTTAAGGAACTCGTTGGCAAGACGGTCAAGCTCGAGGGTAAGCTCGGTTACAGCAAGAAAGAGGACAATGAGCGGATCTACATTAACTTCGATGAGAAAGAAGATTACGAAGTGATCGAATAATCGGGTTACTATCGAACCATGAGCACTCGCAGGAAGCGAGGGGAACCGGAAGTCAACGGAGTGGAAAGCCGTTCGGTGACTTTTTTGGTCTGGTTTTCGGCATTGAGAACCTCCTTGACCAAGACGGGGTTGGCGACATCTGTCCAGCTTAGGAGATCAGGTGATTCTTGAATTGTGAAAGAGACATCCGACGCGGCTAGGTTTTGCTGGTAGGTGATCGAGAAGAATCCATCAGCATCGACGGTTACCAATCCGGCTGTCGTGGCAGGGCCGTGGTTTGGAATGGAAGGATCGTTTCCCGTGGCATATTCGGAAAAGGCGGATAGGCCATCCTTGTCGTCATCGCTCTGATCGTCGGTAATATTATTGGCGAGCTTCCAGGCATCGTAACCGGTTACGAGTGCGGTGTCAGCTTCTCCGGGAGCTCCTCCAATGAGGGCATGCTCCGACCAATCGGAGCCCATTAAGGGATCGCTTCCAGTGAAGATCATGGAGTAACCCTGACCGTCGGCAAGAACGGGCCAAGGCGCTTGATCATTGTAGGCGAAGTCCTGAATAATGAGTCCGCCGGTTTTGCGGAGGACGACTTGTTCTCCGTCGTTGTTAAGCCTTCCGGAGTATTCTCCTGCGATTGTTCCCGCAGGGAGTTCACCATATCGGGCGGTGAATGCGGCAAGATCTTTGACCAGGACGATGCGCCCTCCGCCTTCGATGATGGTGTTTTCGGCGAAGCGGAAGTCGATTCCGGTCGCGAATGAAACTCCGGAGAGATCAATCGCTTGCGCGGAGGTATTGAGGAGCTCGATGAATTCGTAGTCGTCTCGGTCGGAGGAAATTGCGAGCTCCTTTGCCGAGGTGGGATCGGCCGGCCGGTAGTGAATTTCCGAGACGACAAGGTTCGTGTCATCAGCCGGAATGGTATCGAGAGTGAAGAAGGTGGAGGTTAAAGCACTCCATTCGTTCGTGTTGCTGTTGAAGCTACGCGCGTTGAATACTGTTGGGCCATCAAACATGACCGGTTCGGTGACATTGTTACCATTGGTGAGATCGATTACACCGGCTAGGACGAGGTCAAATTGGATGTCGGAACTTCCGGCGGTTTGGTTATGAATCTCCACTGCAATGGTGTTCATCCCATTGATAAATTGCGCCGAGGGGACAGGATAATCATAGTAGATGCTCTCGCTGGGGGTTCGGGTTGAGGCAAAGGTGTCAAATTTCGGATTGGAGGGCAGGTTACCGGTATTAGCAACTGCAACGCCATTAAGATAGACGATGGCGCCATCGTCATAGCGCAGCCGGACGGCGAAGGAGGAAAAGTCGGAGGGGTCGGTAATCATGACCTGCTTGCGGAAGTAGGTTGTGGCATTTTTTTGATTACCATCCGAAACGGGATCGGTGTCGATTGACCCTACGATTGTTCCAAGTCCGGACTCGCCGTAGCCCAACCGGGAAGGTCCGCTTTTCCAAGAGGCGTCATCAAAGGCCACCGTTCGCCAGTCTGTTCCCTGGTTGCTGCCATCATCGAGAAACTTCCAGACGTCGCCGGTAATGATGAAGTCCTCTGGATCGCGGACATCATTGGAAAAGGTGGCATTGGCGGCAGTGGGGCTCACGGAGCCACCCGAAAGCCGGGGGTCCGAGCCATCGATGGTGTAGTAGATCGCGGTAGTATTGGTGTTCATGGTGACACCTCCTCCTCCTGGAATGGAGCCCCCGTGTTGGCTGAGGGCGGGCGCAATGAGGTTGGGGTACATGCCGGCCTGTCGGAGCCTCTGGAGCATGCTTGTTGAGCGCTGCGGTAACTTGTTGTTGAGCCAACTGTTTACGTAGGCCTCCCATGAATTGACCGTCTGATAATCCCACCGGCGTGCCTCGGCCTCGAACCCGGGCCGCATCTCCTCGAAGCGCTTGCGCAAACGCTCGACGCTTTCTTCGGCAGTCAGGGCACCGTCATTGAAGAAATGTTTGTGGATCCGGTCCGCCAGTAGGATGTCGTAGTCGGGGTTTCCGCCGGTCCGCAGTTTGGGCATTGCGTTGAGCGGTCCGTTGTGGGTGACCGGGTGGTCGTGATTCCAACCCCCGTTCGGCATGAAGCCGTCGGGATCCCTGACCATGAATTGAAATGGCACCCCACGGGACTCCGAACCAAAGGCGCGGAATTCGCTTTCGCATTCGCCACTTGTCCACAGCAACATGAAATCGATCAGGTTGGCGATGTCGATGTTCTCGGCCGCGTTGACGAACGGGTCAGGACCCCGCACAAGGTTCCGCGTCTTGGTCCAGAATGCTGCCGTGCCATCGTAGGCTGTCCCCGCCAGAAATTCCGAACCAGAGTTGTTGGCACTGATCGCGTCATAGTCTTCCTTCGAGCCTCCGAAGTAGCTGGATGCCATTTCGGCGTTCCAGCGCTCACGCAAGTGGTATTGCCCCCAGTATTGACCGTTGAGATAGACATGTACGAAACGTCCGTGCGGCGCAATTTGGCCCATCTCCAGCATTGAGTCATCGACGAAGCGGGAAGCCATGTAGGCACCGCGATTCGTCATGTCGTGCGAGCCGCTGCGCAGGTTGATGGCATCGAACTCTTCTGCTGGCGGGAAATTTTTATATTCGAAGCCGTCGAAGATGGGGTGGCGCAGCTTGCCCGCGCCATACTCCTTGCGGAAGTAGAGGCGGAAACTCTTCTTATCGAAGCGGGTGAAGCGCCCGCCGAAATTGGTCATCCCAGCGTCTTCCTGAAAGCCCGGCGAGGCATCGGCGTAGATCATCTCGATGGAGGATTTATATTCGCCGTAGTCGTTGGCCGCGCTCTCGTTCAAGAAGTTAGTATTCTCGGTGACCAACGAGATCGTTGGGACTGCCTTGAGCCCATCGACCATGTCCGGGCCGTAGACATCGGTTGCAAAAATATAGGTGTGCGTATCGACGCTGGTCGAGCGGAAACCGGGTTTGTATCCGATTGCCCGCAGCACCGACGTCCCGCTGATCCTGACTGGCCCGCTGTAACGTGTCCCGGCAGTCTCGCTGGGCGGCGTCCCGTCCGTTGTGTAGCGGATCTCCGCGTCGGGCACGTTGGTCGTGATGGCGACTTCGATGGGCGCTTCAAAGAAGCCGCGATCGATGCTGAACTTGGTGTCTTCGACAATACCATTCACCCGCTCGCCGTTCTCCGCATCCGGTGTCGGATTGACGAAGTAGCCTTCAACGAGGTTGGTGGTGTCTTTAAAGATGCCTACTAGTTCAGGAACAAAGAGGAGGTCCGAGCTGCTGGAGCTACTGTTGAGACCCTGGATGGTTAACACGTTGTTGCCTGCCACCAGCCCGCCTTCGTTCACGGCGTATTCGAAGAAGGTCTTCGCGTCGACCTCGTTCCGGTTACTCTCCGCGGTGGAGTTCCACACAGGATTCGTTGGCGCGGATTCTTTGTGGAATTCCGTGCCGTTCAGGTGGGCAACGAAGCCATCCTCCCATTTTAGACGCAAGCTCAGGTTGCTGATGCCCGTCGGGTCGGCGACTTCGAACGGGATCCGGATGTAGACCGTGGCGTTTTCGGAGAGCATTTCAGAGCGGACGTTGCCTTCTTCGCCCAGCAGCGATTCATAGGCACCCCCGGGGCTGTCATAGCCAATTCCCGTGGCGCCAGCGTTCCATGCCGAGTCGTCAAAGTCAGTTCCTGTCCAATTAGCCACTGGTCTCGTGGGTACGTACCATTTTGCCTGAGCCCCGGCGGAGAAAAAGGTGACCGGAGTTTCGCCCTCAATGCCAACTCCGTAGGCGATGTCTTTAGATTGCTCCGGGTAATCAGTAAATTCGCTGGCGATGGTGACCCCGTCAGGCTTTACCAGTGCGAGGTATCCGCCAGCCTCTTGTTGCAGGCGGAAGTTGGTGTGAGGATCGTTCGCTACGTTGGCCCGGTCTTTTCCGGAAGCGAAAATCACCGAATACCCGCCGCTCGTCATCTCGATTGCTGGAAGCTCCCACTTGGTGGGAATGTCCGGATCGTCGGTCAAATACCAGCCGCCGAGATCTCCGGCGATCCCTGAGGTGTTCCAAATTTCGATCCAATCCTCGCGGTCGCCGTCCTCATCGACGATGCCGCCGTTGTTGTTGGCGACGAATTCGCTGATTTTGGCGTCAGTCAAGGTCGCGGCGGGCGCGTTGGGCACGGCCAACAACGCAGTAGCGAGGACGGTAACAGCAACGAAGGCTCTTGGGGGCATGGGGTATGAAATGGTAGTGGTTGAAAAGTAGGAATCAACTTAAAGCTAGGGATTTTGGAAGGCGAATCAATGAAGTAGTGTCTGGAAAATGGAATCGGGACCGTTTTAATGAGTTGCCGTTGGTCATATTGCCGAGCCATCGGACCCCATCGTTGTGCCAACTTGTTGGGAACTGCGTGGCTCTTTTGCGAGGGGAGCTACACCTTTGGTATCAGCTTCTCAAAGCTGTGTTTCTTGAACTCACCTGGGGCTGCGCCCGCGGTGGCGCAGAAATTGACGCTGCAAAAATACATAGACAAGCAAGCTGGCCGACGGCAGCTTAACCCAAAATGCTTTTGAGTTACCAATGGCTAGAGTTGAAGTCGCTCCGAGCGAGCATTTTTACGGTGTTTACGTTTGTTTCACTGGTTGTATGCTACCCGGAGGTCACGGCGGAAGAATCCTTCGTTGATGTGACCGGCGACGCCGGGATCGACTACATACAATGGGCGCCGCCGGTAGGATGGGTGAAACTTACGCCTCAGGTGATGACGGGTGGAGCGGCGGTCGCGGATTACGACAATGACGGTTGGAGTGATCTGCTGGTCACCCGCTACCGAGACACGGACATCCTTTTTCGCAATCGCGGTGACGGGACATTCGAAAATGTCAGCCAACTTGCGGGCATCGATCTGGTAGCACCGAGCAACGGCGCCGGATGGGGCGATATCGACAACGATGGAGATGCTGATTTGTATATCAGCGTCGCCGATGAGGCGGGGGACCCCTTGCGCAATTTACTTTATGTGAACGGTGGAGACGGCACTTTTTCCGAGCAAGCCCAGCTTTGGGGGGCCGATCTTGAGGTGCCGAATTTTCACTCAGGGTTTAGTGTAAGCTTCGGTGACTACAACCGTGACGGCTGGCTCGATATTCATACTTGCCAATGGGCGGTGACTGGCCCGGAGAATCGTTCTGTTCTGTTTAAGAACGCCGGGCTTTCGGGAGGTTTTATAGACGTCACCGCCGCTGTTGGGGTGGAAATGTGGCACGATCCGGAGGCAGGGGGAGCTCCGGAGTTCACAACCCAGGCCTTCACCTCCAGGTTAACCGACCTCGACCGCGACGGCTGGCCAGATCTGGTGGTTGTCGGCGATTTTGGGACCAGTCGTCTTTTTTGGAACAACCGCGACGGAACGTTTACCGATGGCACAGAGCAGGCGGAGGTCGGGGGTGAAGAAAACGGCATGGGTTTGGCGGTGGGCGACTACGACGGCGACGGATTACCGGATCTGTTCTTCACCTCGATCTACGAGCCCCGTCGACCGGAGGTGCCGATTCTCGGATGGGGTGTGAGCGGTAACCGACTCTATCGAAACCGTGGGGATCGCGTTTTCGAAGACACAACGGATATCGCCGGCGTGCGTGATGGCGGCTGGGGATGGGGCGCGGTGTTTTTCGATTACGACAACGACGGCGATCTTGATCTGGCGATGACGAACGGTTTCGAGACCGACCGGTGGGAAAGCGAAACACCATTTAATAACGACCCTACGAAACTGTGGCGCAACGACGGCGGGACCTTTATCGATGTTTCCTCTTCCGTGGGCATCACCGATACTGGAACCGGAAAGGGACTGTTGGTTTTTGATTACGATCAGGATGGTGATCTCGATCTTTTTATCGTCAATAACTCCGGTTCCCCGATTCTCTATCGCAACGATTTGGCCAACGGCAATCACTGGTTGCGGGTCAAGCCACGCGGCCGATACTCGAATCGAGACGGTATTGGTGCGGTGGTGACAATTATGTCGGGTGATGGTGTGCCTGTGCAGCACCGCGAGATCAGCGGCGGCAGTCACTACCTGACGCAAAGCGAGAAGCTTGCCCACTTCGGCCTTGGCGCGTCCGCTGCCCCCGTCCATCTCGTAAAAGTGCGTTGGCCGAGCGGTATCGAACAGCAGTTTTCCAACGTTGCTGTCGATCAAGTGCTCGAAGTGACAGAGCCGGTGAGCCCCTATGAGGCTTGGCTTGCCGAGCATTTCTCAGAAGTGGAACGTGCCGCGGGCGTGATGACCGCCCTGCTGGCCGATTCCGACGCGGATGGGCTGAGCAACGCCGTGGAGTTCGGTTCGGGCCTTGATCCGAGGAGCGCCGAGAGCACCCCTCCGATCGAAGTGCTGCGCGGCGCGATCCCCGGCGAAAAAATCTTAAAGTATCGCCGCCGGACACTACCGCGGGGCGTCAGGACCATGATCGAAAAATCTATCAACCTGCAGGATTGGCAGTCGTGTCACGCGGCCGATCTCGAAATCCTAACCGTGAAAAAAACAAGCGGCTGGGGCGTTGAAATTGTCACCGCCCGGCTGATCAGCGAACCTGCCGGGCAGGCACCTGTGAGATACCTGCGCTTGCGGGTGATGATCGGAGATTGAGACACAGGCCCGGAGGCATGACTCATTTAAGCGCGTTCACGCGCCTGTTATGCTGGGATTAACGTGAACCTAATTTCCCCCATTCTTGAGAGTAGGACAGTCCTACGGTCCTTACGAATTTTTTAGCACTACTTTGATGAAAGGAGCGGTGACGGACTTCTTGTTCTTGGCCACTTCTTCGGGGGTTCCTTGGGCGATGATTTGGCCTCCTGCGGGGCCTGCTTCGGGGCCGAGGTCGATGATGTAGTCGGCTTCCGCCGCGAGGTCCATGTGGTGCTCGATGACGACGACTGTGTGGCCCTCGTCGACGAGGCGGTGGAGGACGTCAGTGAGACGGGCGACGTCTTGTTGGTGGAGTCCAATGGTGGGCTCTTCGATGAGATAGAGATTCGTATTGATGGTGCCGAAGTCAGTGATCTTGGGTCGACCTTTGGTCAGTTGCGTGACGAGTTTGAGCCGTTGTGCTTCGCCGCCGGAAACAGTGGGGCTGGGTTGGCCGAGGGTGAGGTAGCCGAGGCCGGTTTCGGCGAGAAGGGAGAGAGGTTTTTGAAGCTTGGGGTGGGCGTCGAAGAACTCGGCCGCGGTTTTAATGTTGAGATTGAGGACGTCTCCAATGCTCAGGCCGTTGTAGCGGATTTCGAGAGTGGCGGGATTGTAGCGGTCGCCGTGACAGGCTTCGCAATCGATCCAAGTCGTTGGCAGGAAGTCCATCTCGAGCTTGATACGTCCGTTGCCCTTACACTCGGGGCATTGGCCTTCTTTGTTATTGAAGGAGAAGCGGGAGGCGGTGTAGCCGCGCATGCGCGCTTCGGGAAGCTGGGCATAGAGGGCGCGGATGTGGTCGAAGAGTTTGACGTAAGTGGCGGGGCAGGAACGGGAGGTTTTGCCGATGGGAGTTTGGTCGACTTCGTAGCGATACTTGAACGTATCGAAACCGCTTGCTTTTTGATAGGGAAGTCGGAGGGGCTGAGGTGATTTTTTGGCCTCGCGACTGGAGGTCGCAGCCACGGAGAGGCATCCCCGCATGAGTGAGGACTTTCCAGATCCCGAAACGCCGGTGAGAACGGTGAGACGGCCGAGGGGGATCTTTACGTCGAGATTCTTCAGGTTGTTGATGGTACAGCCTTTGAGTTCAATCCAGTTCTTCTTCGCTTTAAGGATTTTTCGTCGTTCGCCGCGTGAGGGATGGATGAGCGGGTTTTTGAGGGCTTGAATGGTGGGGGAAGAAGTGAACCTCAAACTTTCAAGTTTTCCATTTCGAGGTTGAGCGTTGGGCGTCGAACGTTGGATGTTGCCTTCGAAGACGACTTCGCCGCCTTCGACTCCAGCGGCTGGACCGAGGTCGATGAGGTGGGTGGCGGCTTTGATGGTGTCTTCATCGTGCTCGACGAGAATGAGCGAGTTGCCTTTTTCCTTGAGAGCATGGAGAGTTTTCAGAAGAGCGGCGTTGTCGCGTGGGTGGAGTCCGATGGTAGGTTCGTCGAGAATGTAGAGAACGCCTTGAAGGTTCGAGCCGAGTTGGGCGGCCAGGCGAATACGCTGGGACTCGCCGCCGGAGAGGGTGGTGGCGGAGCGATCGAGTTGGAGGTAGCCGAGGCCGACGTGATCGAGGAATTCGAGACGCTGGACGATTTCGGGGATGATGTCGCGGGCGACGAGATGGTCGCGTCCTTTGAATTTGAGAATCTTAATGAGGATGAGGCCGTCTTTTACGGTGAGGGCTGAGAGGGCGGGAAGGCTGAGTTTGACTTCAGGAAGAAGGACGTGGCAGCTGGACTCGCGAAGACGCGCGCCGTAGCAATCGGGGCAGGTGCGTATTTCATCGGGGTTGGCTTTGGCTACTCTTTTTTCTTCGTGGATCTCGGCTTCGGCTTCTGAATTGAAGCTCTTAATATCAAGGAAGCCAGAGGTGATGTGGCCGTAGCCGCGGCAGGTTTTACACCATCCGCGAGGAGAGTTGAAGGAGAAGTGGTGGGGGTCGAGAGATTCGAAGGATTCGCCGGTAGTGGGCGAGACGCGGGCAGTAGAGAAGGTTTTGAGATCTGAGATTTGAGATTTGCGATTTGAACCCTGAGAGCCGGGGAGGACCCGGAAGGTGCCTTTTCCATATTGGAGGGCGGTGGCTAGGTGTTCGTTGATGTCTTTGTCACCTTTGGAAACTTCGGCGATGACGAAGTCAATGTCGTGAGCCTTGTGGCGCGCAAGGGGTTGGAAGTCCTCGGTTTGGATGAGATTACCATCGATAAATAATTCCTTAAAATTGGCCTTCGCTGCAGCTTGGGCGTATTCCTTATGGAAGCCTTTTCGACCGCGGAGGACGGGCGAGAGAAGCTTGAGGGTTTTGTGTTTTTTGAGAAGCTTGCCGAGTTGGTCTCCGATCGCTTCCGGGGTTTGAGATACGACAGCCTCACCTGACTGCGGACAGTGCTGGATGCCCACTTTGGCAAAGAGGAGTCGGAGGAAATGGAAGATCTCGGTGACGGTTCCGACGGTAGATTTGCCACCACCACGGGAAATTCTCTGCTCGATGGCGACAGTGGGAGGGAGGCCTTCGATGTGATCGAGGTCTGGCTTTTCCAACTGGCTCGCAAACTGGCGGGCGTAGGGAGACATCGAGTCAAGAAAGCGGCGCTGTCCTTCGGCGAACAGGACGTCAAAGGCGAGGGTCGATTTTCCGGAGCCAGAAAGACCGGAGATGACAACAAATTCGTGGAGCGGGATGTCGAGGGAGATGTTTTTGAGGTTGTGATGTCGGAGACCGTGAAGAGAAATTTGAGGTCTGAAATGAGGCTGCTTCTTTTTTGGAGCTTTCTTGGCAACACGACCGGAGATCGCGGTCACGGCTTGGGCAGTGTGGGTTTTCGCTTTGGCGAGTTCTTTCGGGGTTCCTTCGAAGATGATTTGGCCGCCGTTGATTCCGGCTTCGGGGCCAAGTTCGATGACGTGGTCGGCATTGCGGATGACGTCGAGTTGGTGCTCGATGACCAAGAGGGAATAGCCTGCATCGGTGAGGCGATGGAAGATCGTGAGGAGGCGTTCGATGTCGACGAAGTGGAGCCCGGTGGTGGGCTCATCGAGGATGAGGAGGCTGTTGATGCTTCCTTTGGTGCTCGTGAGAAGTTGGCAAAGTTTGAGCCGTTGGGCTTCGCCGCCGGAGAGGGTGTTGAGGGGCTGTCCGAGGCGGAGGTAGCCGAGTCCGGTGTCGATGAGTGGCTGGAGAGCGAAGCGAATTTTGGAAATGAGGAGTTCTTCTTTCCGCGAAGCGGGCTTCACTGTATCGAGGAAATCGAGAGCCTCGGTCGAGGTGCAGCGGAGGAGGTCGGTGACTGATTTTCCGTGGAATTTGATTTCCTGGGCGGCGCGCGTGAAGCGGGAGCCGCTGCACTCGGGGCAGGTGAGGTAGAGATCGGAGAGGAACTGCATCTCTACTTTTTCGAAACCATTTCCGGAGCAGCGCTGACAGCGACCGGGACCGGAGTTGAAGGAAAAGTAGCCGGGCGTGAGTTCGCGAATCTTGGCAGCGGGCGTGAGTGAGAGAAGAATCCGGAGATGCTCAAAGGCCCCGAGCAGGACGGCCGGAGTCGACCTTGGAGTACGGGAGAGAGGTGATTGGTCGATGAGTTGGACGCCATTAAGTTCCTCGATATTCTCGATTTTAGCAGCGGCGGGTGCCTCATCAGTGACGATGCCAAAATGGCGCGCGAGGTTGTTATAAATGATGGGGTGAGCGAGAGTGGATTTTCCGGAACCCGAGACGCCGGTGAGGGCCACGAAGATGCCGAGGGGAAGATCAAAATCTAGGTCCTCGATGTTGTTTGCCGAGGATCGCGAGATTTTAAGGTGGGCCTTGGGCTCGCGGTATTTTTTCGGAATGGGAATCTTCCTTTGACCGAGGAGATAGGGAAGGGTGTTGGACTGGGGGAATTTTTTGAGGGCTGATTTAGGAGGGACGCCGGAGGTCTCTGCCACGATGGAGCCGCCGGCTTCCCCAGCATGTGGACCCATGTCGATGAGGTTGTCGGCCTTGCGCATGACGGCTTCATCATGCTCGACGACAACGAGGGTGTTCCCCTTGTCGCGGAGCGCGTGCATCACCTTGATGAGGCGGTCGATATCGCGGTGGTGCAGTCCCACCGTGGGCTCATCCAAAACGAAGAGAGTGTGAGTGAGTGCGGAGCCGAGGCAGGTGGTGAGATTGACGCGGGCGATTTCTCCGCCACTGAGTGTCCGGGCGGGTCGATCGAGAGTGAGGTAGCCGAGGCCCACTTCGTTGAGGTATTTTAAACGGGAAGTGATTTCGTCGTGGACGAGCTGGCAGGATTTATCGAGAGGGGCGTGGGTGCTGGCGACGCTGTCGAAGAAGAAGATGAGTTGATCGAGGGGGATGTGCCAAAGCTCGGGGAGCGTTTTCCCGAGGATTTTGAAATGAAGGGCGTCGGGTTGGAGTCGGCTGCCTTGGCAGTCGGGGCAGGTGGTATAAGCACGGTAGCGGGCGAGGAAGACGCGGACGTGCATCTTGTAGGCTTTTGTTTCGAGCCAATCGAAGAAGCCCTGGATGCCATACCATCGGCTTTCGCTCCAAAGGGACTCTGATTGCTCCAGAGAAGTGAGGGAAGACTTCGGACTGCGCTCGCCATACTTGACCCAATGTTGCTGCTCCGGGCTGAGTTTGTTCCAGGGGATTTTAGGATCTATTTGCGCTTCCTTGCAGGCCTTGAGGAGGTCCTGATGGCTCTGTTCCCCGCGTTCCCCGGTGAATGGTTTGATAGCGCCTTGCTTGAGCGAGAGGAGGTGATTTGGGACGGCCTTGTCGAGATCGATTCCGACGATGCGTCCGAAGCCCCTGCAACTTTGGCAGGCACCGAGAGGGGAATTGAAGGAAAAGAGAGAAGAGGTGGGCTGACGGAGGGGAGCCCAGGAGGAGGTGAATTCCGAACAGGGAACAGTGAGATCTGAACTTTGAACGATGGCTTTGCCTTTTCCGAGGCGGAGGGAATTTTCGGCGGCTTCGGTAACGCGGGCGCGGTTGCGGGGAGAGACCTTGATCCGATCTTGGATAATGAGGACTTCGGTAGGAAGTTTTTTGAGCTTGGGAGGGGAATCGGTGCGGATGACTTCGCCATCCAAGAGAATGCGGAGATAGGCCTGCGAGTGTAGGAAGGGGAAGAGTTCTTCGGGAGCGGTGTCCTGGGGAATGGGGATGGGAAAGAGGATGAGGATGGTGTCATCGGCGAAGTTTTTTTCGCACCAAGCGAGGATGGAGTCTGGCGAATCTGGCTGGACTGGCTCACCGGTGGCGGGGTGATAGCCGGTCGCGAGACGGGGGTAGAGGAGCTTGAGGTAGTCGTTGACCTCGGTGAGGGTGCCGACCGTCGAGCGGGTGGTGCGGATGGTGTTCTTTTGCTCGATCGCGATGGCGGGAGGGATGCCATTAATTTGGTCGACTTCCGGCTTGTCCATACGGTCGAAAAACTGCCGCACGTAGGGGGAAAATGTTTCGACGTAGCGGCGCTGGCCTTCCGCATAGAGCGTGTGAAAGGCGAGGGAGGATTTGCCGGAGCCTGAGGGGCCGGTGATGACGGTGAGCTTACCAACAGGGATCTCAAGATCGAGGTTCTTGAGGTTGTGCTGCCGGGCGCCGTGGATCCGAATGGCGTTTTCTTCGACGCGCTTTTTTGCGGAGGCGGTCTTCTTCTTAGCAGCTTTCTTCGGCACGCCCCGAAACTAGCGCGGCAGCCAGAGTGCGCAAGCGGTCCTTATTCAGGGAGGGCAACAACGTCTTTTTCAGCGAGAATCTTTCCAAAAGGGCCTTTTTCTTCAAGGGCATCAATTTCCTTTTGGCAGAACTTGGCGAAGGTTGCGTCGCCCAAGGATAGGGCTGTTTTCATCGCTTTAGTGAGTTCTTGAATGTAGTCGGCCTTGGCTTCTTCGTATTCTTCTTCGTATTCTTCCCAGAGTTCCAAAATATCAGCTTTGGCCTCTTTGAAGGTTCGTTTAATTTTACTAGGGGCTCCCGGAGGGAGATCTTTCGGAAGCTCGTGCTTTTCGTCGTATCCCTTTAGCGTCGCGATGACGGGAGCCTTGAGGGCGTCGGGAAAGGTTCGATCGAGTTCAATCCGCTTAATGGAATTTTTCACCCAATCGGAAATGATTTTATCCTTCTTCCGGCGGTAGCGTTCGTAGTCCCGGCTATGACGATTACGAATGGCCGTCCTGATGACTTCGATTTTCTCCAGAATGGGGGTGAGATCTGCCACGACGGGAGACATGTTGCGGAGGTCGGGGTGAGACCATTCGATCAGGGTATATGAAATGGCATCTTCAGGAACTCTATCGTTGAAGCCTTTCTCTCCGGAGTGAACGTATTCAAGCGCGGACTCTTTCCCGTGGCTGTAGTCGGGATTATTAGGAAGCCACTTGTGGAAGGCGAAGGCCTCTGCTGTGGGAGTTTCCCAAACTTCAGGATCTTCTTCGCTGCGACGGCCACCGAACCAGCAGGATTCATCCTCTTTGAGGGTGGCGTTCATGAGGCTCACAAAATGATTAGCTTCTTCTTGCGAGGAGGTAACAGCGAGGTGGCCTCCAGCTTGAGTGGCAATTTGGGAGGCATCTTCATAATTCAGCTCTCGTTTCAGGAGAAGGTAGCGTGAGCGATTGAACTCGAAGGCTGAGGTAGGAAAGATCGGCGGGGACTTGGCTGCGAGGCTTGCTGCTGTGCGTGCGAGCTGGGCATCGAGAGAGCCAGGATTAGGCTGGGTGAGCGTCCATTCGAAGATAGCGGGGCATTTTTCGATACCACTGAAATCTTCGATTCCATTCGAGGTCAGTCCTGCAAAGTCCTCGCCAAAGCGGGCGGCTTCCGGATCGTTGTCAGGCGAGGCTTTTGCCCAAAAGAATTTTGAAACGGGTTCACCGTCCATCCAATACCATTTTCCTTCTACGCCAGAATCTGAGGCTCCCAGCCAGACGGTTTTTTCTGATTTGAAAGAATCACGGAAAAAACGGAGATCGTCCTTATTCTTTGCCGAGGCGAGCGAGGCGCCAAAGTTCTCGGCAAGGGCTTGTGCTTCAAGCCAAGTCTTCGAAGGGCGATAGAGGAAAAAAGCGGAGTTACCTCGCTTGATCGCGCCGACCGGGAGCTCTCCGAGTTTTCCCTTAGTAAGTGCACCCTGCAAACGAAGGAGAGAATCGAGAGGCTTCTCGCGCGTGACGACCGGATTGGGATCCGGCTTGGGTTTTGGAGAAGGTTTGGGATTGTTTTTCGCAATCTTTGGTTTTCGATGGTCTTTTTTAGGATCCTTCTTGGGCTTGGAAGATTTTTTGTCGATGATCGGCCTCTCGGGAGTCCTAGAGGTGATTATTTCCGGCTCGTCCTCTTGCTGGCCCCTAAAGAGAGCGAAGGCACCACCTCCAAGGAGAAGTGCGATAACGATGAGAGCGGGAATCGGAGATGATTTGGAACTCTTAAGCTGAGTGATGGTTGCCTGGGGGGCGGAAGTGGAGCGTTCCGCGGTGGTGAATCGAGGGCCAGATAGTTTTTGGGCCTGTAATTCGAGTTGATCGGCCAATTGGTCGACATCTTTGTGGCGTTGGTTCGGGTCGGGATGGGTCGCTTTTGACAAGATCGCGTCGAGTCGCGCGTCGAGTCCGGTCTTCATGTTCGTAGAGTTACTCTCCGGAGCCCGTCCTTTGATGAGTTCGAAGAGCATGGCTCCTACCGAAAAAATGTCGGAGCGTTGATCGATGTCGTATTTATGATTGAAAACCTCTGGAGCGGTATAGCCCGGTGTTCCCAAGGCGAGGCCTTCTCCACGTTTGGCATTGACTGGACGAGCCAAGCCAAAGTCTCCCACTTTGGGTTCCGCATCGATATCAAGGAGGATGTTAGCGGGCTTAATATCACGATGCAGGATGCCGCTCTTGTGCGCGTGCGCGAGACCTCGCGAAACCTTGCAGATTAGGTTGATGGCGATAGTGGGATCAATTGCCTTGTTATCAATGGAATAGAAGAGGGCTTTTCCCTGAACGTATTCCATGATGATGAAGAGCATGCCATCGACGTCCCCAAAGTCGTAAACCTTAATTAGATTGGGGTGATTGAGGCGAGCCATGGCTTTTGCCTCGGCTTCAAAGGATGCTCGAAATTGGGCATCGTCGCCGAACTCGCGAGGAAGAATCTTGATTGCGACAGACCGATCAAGAGATTTCTGATTGGCCTTGTAGACAGCCCCCATTCCTCCCTGAGCGATGAAGCCTTCGATCTCGTAGGCAGGAAAGAGCGGAGAGAGTTCTTCCACACTGGGAGCGATAAACGAGGATGGTATTTCGGACTCCTTAGACATGAAAATAACTTATTTTCTAAGCATATTTGAAATAATTCAGATAATCAACATCGAGCTTATCCGCTCTGTAATGAGGGGATAATAATGAGGGGATAAGAAAAAACACCAACGGGAATTGCACAAATGCCTAGAGGATTTCAGCGATTTGCACGGCATTTAAGGCGGCGCCTTTCTTTACTTGGTCTCCGACGACCCAGATTGCGAGAGCATTGGGCAGGACTTGGTCTTCGCGGATGCGTCCGACGAGACAGTCGTCTTTTCCGGTGGTATCGAGTGGGGTGGGATAAATGCCCTTCGTTGGATCATCGGCGAGACGGATGCCCGGGGTGTTGGTAAAAGCGGCTTGAGCTTCTGTAACCGAGGGCTTTTTTTCAAAAATAGCGGTGAGGGAGATCGAATGGGAGCGCATCACAGGAACGCGTACGCAGGTGCAAGTCACCTTGAGGTCGGGAAGGCCGAGAATTTTGCGTCCTTCGTGGAGCATCTTCTGTTCCTCCTTGGTGTATCCATCGTCGAGGAACCGGTCGACGTGGGGGATAACGTTGTGCACGATTTGATGGGGATAAATGTTTTTGACGATGGGGCTGCCGTCGGCTAGTGCGTTAATCTGGCTTTCGAGTTCAGCAATCCCCTGCGCCCCACTTCCGGACACTGCTTGGTAGGTAGAGGCAATGATCCCTGTAAGCCCGAAGGCCTGGTGCAGTGGATAAAGACCCATCAGAGTGATGATAGTCGAGCAGTTCGGATTGGCGATGATGCCCCGGGGATGATGGGCGGCCGCTGCGGGATTGATTTCGGGGACCACCAGAGGAACGTCCGGATCCATGCGGAAGGCCGAAGAATTATCGATGACCACGCATCCCGCTTTGGCAGCGACTGGTCCAAACTCCTCTGAAATTCCTCCGCCGGCCGAAAAGAGGGCAACGTCGATGCCATCGAAGCTCTCCTTCGTGAGTACCTGAATCGTGACTTCTTCACCCCGGAAAGTAAGTTTTTGGCCCGCCGAGCGAGCTGAGGCAAGAAGAGTCAATTTGCCCAGCGGGAAATCTCGTTCTTCGAGGCAGACGAGCATTTCGCGGCCGACCGCTCCGGTCGCGCCGACGATGGCAAGATGAGGCTGTCTTTTCATGGGGGGCGTATGATAGCGTCTTCATGATGTGATGCAACGCTCTGTTCACGGCGAAATCGACTTCTGAGAAAAAGTTAAATTTTTAAGATAACCACTTGCCTCTAAAACAGAGAATCGTATCCTTCGGAATCCTTAGCATGACATTAGCGGTGCTCAAGCGTTCTTAGATTACTACAATTGTTATGAAAGCATCGTTCAAATCCCTCGCCGTGGTCGCATCTGCGTTCGCTCTTTTCGGTCTCAGCGCATGCTGCGACGCTCCGTCAGTCCAGGCACCAGCCCCTGCCTATGAAGCGCCTGCTAAGTAAGTTAAAGTCTCTCTAACCAAAATAATAAACAGAAAAATATAATGAAAATTGCAACTATCCTCGGCCTTATTGCAGCACTTGCTGGTTTCTCACTCACTTCTTGTGGAAGTGCTCCTGAGCCTGCTCCTGCTCCTGCTCCTACCTTTGAAGTTCCTTCGAAGTAATTAGTAAAAGTACCTGAAAAAGTTTTGCCTGGAGCCGTTGGCATCCGTCATCTGTTAAGGCCTTTTTTAATCCTATTTAAATCCATCGTTATGAAATTGTTAAAAGTTCTCTCTCTCCTCGCTTTCAGCGTCGGCTCCCTCGGTCTCTCCTCTTGCGGATGCTGCACCGGAGAAGCTTCTGTGCCCTCACTTCGTCCTCTTCCTAAGTTGAAGGAGCTCGTAGTTGAGCAGGAGATCGTGGTTGAGCAGGAGATCGTGGTTGATGCCGCCAAGTAGTCGAAAGCACACGACCCATAAATTTTCAAAGGACTGCGAATTTTCGCGGTCCTTTTTTTGTCTTCTGATATTCCGGCCTTTTCATCGACCTCCATGTTACTTTAACCTAGAAAATCATCATATGAATTCAAAACTACTCATCCACCTTAGCATTCTACTCGTGCTCGTTTGCCTGACCTTCATCAAGTATTCCAGCGCCAAGAGCGATGCCGCCAAGCCTGCCGCCGAGGAACAAGTTTATGACGAAAATTACGATGAGGATTATGATGACGTGCAACTCACGGAGGAGACGGACAACACCGTGGATATGATGATGGCGACGGTAATCCCACTTTTGGCCACTGTTATTTATGCCGGCTTTCTCGTGATCACTTATGTTCTTCCGTCATTCGTCGATAAGATGTCCGAGGAAATGTATGGTTCCAGTGCGGAAGTGGAGGACGACCCTCTTCACGATGCTCGTGCAGCCTTTGCGCAGGGTGATTATCCGGAAGCGATTCGAATTTACCGTCAGGTTTATATGGAGAATCAGGCAGATCGCTTCCCGATGGTTGAGATTGCGAAAATTCAGCGGGCGAATCTAAACAGTCCGACCGTGGCTGTTGAGACTCTCCGTGAGGCTCTCGAAGCTCACGAGTGGCGTGAGAATGATACTGCCTTTTTTATGTTTCGCATCGCCGATATCTATGAGAACGATCTGGATAACCACGAGGGTGCGATCGACATGTTGAAGCAGGTTCAAGAGGTTCTTCCCGACACCCGGCATGCTGCGAATGCGACGCATAAGTTGCGTGAATTTGGCGAAATTTAAGTGAGCCTCAATGGGATTGATGCGGAGTCTTTGGGGAATGCTCGACGAGCGTCTTTCCCAATCGCGTGCCTCGGCACCGCTGGTGGCAATTGCCTTCGGTGTTCTCGCAGGGGCACTTGGAATTGATCATTGGCGATGGGCGATTGGTTTTTTGGCAATCGGGATTTTATTTGTTAGAAGCGGAGTTAGGTGGAAATTGGCGCTTCTTGGATTTCTGGCACTTACGGCATGGCGGGCGAACCAACTTAAAATTGAGGCACCGGCTTCTCAGCGGATGACACGATCAGCGACCGGGGAGTTGCTTTTGGGTCGTCTCACTGGGATGGGTAATGGTGAGCGGCTGGGATGGTTGAACTTGGTGCAAGGAGAGGAGATCCGGGTGGCGGTGCAAGAGGTGGCGAATCACGAGCCCGGTGATCTCTTGTTTATTGACGGGAGATTGTTTTCGCCAGCACCTGCGCGGAATCCAGCGGAGTTCTCCTTGTTAAGGCATTGGGGCCAGCACTCATTGAAGGCAGGGTTGGATCTGCACTCGGCCAAGAAAATTGGGGGCAATTGGCAGCAGGGGATTTGGCGTTACTCGGAGCGTGCGAAGATTTCGTTCAAGAAGTTGATCACGCGAGGGATCGAAGACGATGAAATTGCTGCTCCCATCATTGTTGCGATGATGCTGGGGGAAACTCCTGCTTCGACTTCCGAGATCACGGAAGCGTTTCGCTATAGCGGAGCGATGCATGTCTTCGCTGTCAGTGGGCTGCATGTCACGATTGTCGGAGGTCTCGTTTGGGGGATTTTGTTGTTGTGTCGGATTCCTCGACGCCCAGCGGTTCTGCTCATCATCTTTACGATGGTCGCCTATGCACTCATCACTGGCGGAAGGGCTCCCGCGATGAGGGCGACGCTCATGGCGACCACTTTTCTAAGTGCTTTTTTGCTGCGAAGGAGACCTTCTCTTTTTAATTCGCTCTCAATGAGCATGATTATCGTTCTTCTCTGGCGGCCTTCTCAAGCCATGGAGATCGGTTTTCAGCTCTCTTATGGAGTGATTGCTTCGATTGGTTTGGGCTTTGCTCTTTGCTACCGTTGGACGGGAAAAATGGCGGAACTTGATGAGCTCTTTCCACGTCGCTTACTGAGCAATCTGCAGAAGATGCAGCTTGGCTTTCGAGGGAAGATTGCGGCTATGGCAGCGACATCGCTTGCGGCTTGGCTAGGGTCGCTACCATGGATGGCTTACCACTTTGGGCTCGTGACGCCTATTGCAGTGCTGGCGAGTCTTGTGCTTATTCCGGCTACCTTTCTGGTCTTGGCATTAGGACTCAGCGCGATCGTTTTTGGGTCTCTCAGTCCGGGGCTTGGCGAAGTGATGAATCATACGAATGCCTTTGTCGCACGAACGGCCTTCCATGCTGCTCGTGCTTTTTCAGCAGTGCCTTTAGGACATCAATTTGTGGGATCCAAGGAAGCGGCGGATTGGGTGGTCTTTGATTTCTCCGACGGAGGGAGCGCCTCCTTTCTCGCTGCAGGTGACGGTGCATTAATTGATGTGGGCAGCGAGCGCCGTTATTACCAAATGATCCGCCCGGCGATGCGACGATGGCATTGGTCTCCCGAAACGATTGTGTTGAGTCATCCGGATGCGAAACATAGTGGGGCGATCTCGGAAGTTGTCGGGCACATGAAACCTGAGCGGGTCATTATTCCGGTCGTTTGGTCTCGTAGTCCAAGCTATCGCGAGTTCGTTGATGCGCAGAACTCTTCCGTGAAGGTAGCCAAGTTGGGATCAATTTATCCACTTTCCGATGATGTTTGGCTTCAAATTCTTCGTGCGGGCCAGGAAGACCTTGATACTCTTGCCGACAGTCGAGGAATGGTCACTCGTGTTCATTGGAAGGGGTGGAGGGTTCTCGTGATGGGAGATTTGGGCGTTGAAGAAGAGCGGGAAATGATCTCCAATAGGATCGATCTTGAAGCTGATATTGTCCTTATCGGACGGCATGGTCGTACTTATTCGGGGTCAATTGAGTTTTTAAAAGCGACGGGCGCTAAAGTAGTGATCGCGAGCTCGGCTATCTATCCTAAGAAGCAGAATCCCACGAAAATTTGGAGAAAGGCGGTTCGCGAACTTGGGATCGAACTCTTTGTGCAGGGCGAGGCCGGAGCCGTGCTGATGGATTTCGAAACATCCGAACTCCGTGTGAAATCGTTTTTAGATCCCGAGCGAATCGTCGTGCTCGAGCGTTAGGAATAACGCCGGGCCACCCGGGGAGTGATCTGGGCGAGGATTTCCCATGAAATTGTGCCTGCTTTTTGCGCGAGTTCTGAAGCGAGGAGGTCTTCACCAAAGAGGATCGCTTCGTCGCCGGGTGCGCAATTTTTGAGGTCGGTGACATCGATGATGATTTGGTCCATCATGACCCGACCGATGAGCGGGCAGCGGGTCCCGTGGATCAAGACGTCCGTCCCTCGATCCGAAAGGGTTCTTGGATATCCATCGCCATAGCCGATTCCTAAAACGGCGGCGCGAGTGTCTCTACTGAGAAGGGTTCGCCCGTATGATACTCCATGACCTTTAGGAAGTTCGTGAATCAATGAGATGCGCGTCTTCAGGGTCATGGCCGGTTGGAGCTTATCTTGGTATTCGGGAATCGGGGATATGCCGTAGAGCATGAGTCCGGGACGGACGAGATTCGTGGTGCGACTGTGAAAATTGAGAAGGCCGGCCGAATTGCTGAGGTGGACCGAGAAATCATCGGGTACTGTTTCTAAATCTTGCAGGATGCGATCGACCGATTGATCGAATCGAGAAAACTGGTCCTGAGTGAAGACCGGGTCTTCGTCAGCGACTGGGAGGTGGGATCCAATACCGGTGAGCTGAATGCCCTGGCATCGTTTGAGCGTTTCCAAGGCGCCTTCAATTTGATGCGGTAAAAAGCCCCCACGGCCCATTCCGGTATCCAAGGCTAAGTGGGCATTGATGGGCTGATTACTGCCAAGGGCGTCGAAGTGTTTCATCTCTTCGAGCGAACAAAGACAGGGCGTCCATCCCCGTATGGCGATTTCCTCTCGCTCACATGGGAGAGTGGCGCCGAGAATGTAAGGAGCTATTTTGATTCCTGCTCCAAAAAGGAGGCGTGCTTCTCCAGCATTGGCGACCCCGAAAAATTTGGGGTTTTCGCTCTCTAGGGCTTTCGCTGTTTTGATCAATCCGTGTCCGTAAGCCTCCGCTTTGATCACGACCATGACGTCCTGTCCCTCGCTTTGTTGCCGAACAAAGCGGAGATTGTGCCTCATGGCTTCGAAGTTGATTTCAGCCCATGCGCGGGGAGGGGACTCAGTCACGGGGCAGACGATAAATGGAATTTAGGAATTAGAAATTCCCAATTCTTCCGCTATGAGTTTTCCATGCCAACAAGTGTGATCGATTACGAGAAAATGGGTTCATTTTATCTTGGAAAGAAATATGACATCGAGACCCGCGAGGTCACCGATTAACTCCAGTTCCACGGTTCGAAAGACCTGGTTACACATGGTTTTTTTCTTGGAATGACGGGGTTAGAAAAACGGGTCTCTCTATCGGGCTGCTGGAAGAAGCGGCGCGCATGTGGAAGAATGAGATTGGTGATTGGCATCAAGGATCCGACTGCGTTCGGTAGCTCAAAGATAAGGTTGATGTGAATGTCTTTCCTCCCAAAAGTAGGTCCGAAATCCCAGTTTTCATCCTGAGCTAGCTTGATGCGCCTCCCTTGAGGTGATCGATGATGGAGAGCTTTTCGGTGAAGGGCAGGGAGGCCCAGGATGAAGCGGTCGAAGGGATGCGAGATCGCTACGAGAAAAAACCGCACGAAAACGGATCAACTTGAGCCTGCTGGACGAGTAATCGATAAAGAAAAACCAGAAGCCTCAAGCGCCACTTGGCAGGCTGGAGGTCTGGTGTTAGACGGCCTCTTCGGGGGACGTAAATCACGTTCCTCCATTGTTACTTCGGCTACCTGTGCCTTTAAGCAACGTAGTGATGTCGGAAGACAAGGTGAAGCAGATCGAACTGGAAGCCGAGCTTGCCGAGGAGGTCGGGGAGCTTGAAGTGAATAGCACCTGCCTCTAAACCGAGGCGTTCAAGCCTTACAAGAAAGACATCGATGTAAAGTCCGTCTCGCTTGTTTGGCTACCTTACGACCGGAATAATAAGCCTGTTTGGTAGTTTTAAGAAAGAATTCCTTTGACCACCTTTGCCGGTTCGACCCCGGTGAGTCGCATGTCGAGGCCTTGGAACTTCTTGGAGAAGCGATGGTGATCGATGCCGAGAAGGTGGAGGAGGGTGGCGTGAAAGTCGCGAACGTGAACGAGGTCTTTTTGGGCTTTGTAGCCGAGTTCGTCGGTCGCGCCGTAACTGAGGCCGGGCTTTACGCCGCCTCCGGCCATCCACATGGAGAAGCCTTTGATATGGTGATCGCGTCCGGGGCCGCCTTTGCCCTGGAACATGGGGGTGCGTCCAAATTCGCCTCCCCAGACGACGAGGGTGTCCTGCAGGAGCCCGCGTTGTTTGAGATCGGTGAGGAGGGCGTAGGTCGCTTGGTCCGTGTGCTTGCAGCAGACTTTCATGTATTTATCGAGGTCGCCATGATGGTCCCAACCTCGATGATAGAGTTGTACAAAGCGGGTGCCTTTTTCGACCAATCGGCGAGCGAGAAGGCAGTTCGAAGCATAGGAGCCATCGCCGGGAGTGGCGCCATACATTTCGAGGGTCTTCTTTGACTCGCCGGAGAGATCGGTGAGTTCGGGGACGGAGGCTTGCATGCGAAAGGCCATTTCATAGGCGCTGATGCGGGTGGCGATTTCGGGGTTGTCGACGAGTTCATTACGCTGGGCGTCGAGCTTTTGGATCGTCTTGATCAGAGCGCTTTGGTGCGTCCGGTCTACTCCGGCGGGATTGGAAACGTAGTGAACTGGATCGCCGGTGGAATTGAATTCGACGCCTTGAAATCGCGAGGGTAAGAAGCCTGATGCCCATTGGCGACTCGCGATGGGTTGAGGATTGCGGCCACCGACGGAGGAAAGGACGACGAAGCCGGGAAGGTCTTCGGCTTCGGATCCGAGGCCGTAGTTGACCCATGATCCCATTGAGGGGCGACCGCTGATCGCGGTGCCGGTATTCATGAAGGTGTGGGCGGGATCGTGATTGATCTGCTCGGTGACCATGGAGCGAATCACGGTCATGTCGTCCGCCATTTTCGCGTGGTGGGGAAGGTAGTCGGAGATATATTGCCCGGACTTACCGTATTGCTTGAACTTGGTGGTGTGGCCGAGGACTTTGAGCTCCTTTCCCTGAAGCTGGGCGATGGGCTGGCCCTTGGTGAAGGACTCGGGCATGGGTTCGCCATCGAGCTTATCGAGCTGGGGTTTGTAGTCGAAGGTCTCGAGATGAGAAGGACCGCCGGCCATGCAGAGAAAGATGACGCGTTTTGCCTTGGGCGGATGGTGAGGGAAGCCGGAGAGACCTTTGTAGTCGGAGCCGATTCCCTCGGCCTGCATGAGTTGCGACAAGAGCGCGGTGGTGCCGAAGGACATTCCTGCGTTGTTGAGGAAAGTGCGCCTTTTGATGAAGTTTTGATGTGGGTCGATCATGGCCATGATGAATAGTGAGATTTGAACAGTGAGATTCGAGCGCTGAACTATTTTTTTGAGCAGGATTTCACGGTGGGAATGGAGGCGTTTAGGATGCGCTCGAGTTGATCTGCTTTATCGATGAGAGGGATGAGTTTTTCAGGTGAAAGGATGAGCAGAGTGCGACGGACTAGTTCGAGCCAGCGACGGGTTTTGCGCATTTCCTTCAGAGCGATTTTGAGCTTGTAAACGAAGTCGGATTTCGATTCCGCTGATTGAGCTGCGGCGTGGTGGGCCATGGGAGCGGTGCCAGATCGAAGTATCTGCTTGGCGACGTGTTGTTGAGGGTAGCTCATACCCATCTCTTTGTTTACGCGAATGATGCGAGTGACCAACTCAATGGGTCGTTCGCTTAAATCGGGTGAAGAGGAAGTCTTGGTGTTCATCGTTTTTGTTCAAATCTCACTGTTCAGAGTTTAGTTCCTTGTAGTGGTTTCAGAGAGGTTGAGGAGGGCACGAGAAATGGTGGTCCAGGTGGCAAGTTCGATGTGATTGAAGTCTGCGGCTGGTTTTGTCTGGCCGATGTTGATTAGGGCGGTGGCTGACTTGGAATTCTTTTTGAAATCGTTCTCGGCGTAGGTGTAGAGGGAGCCGAGAGTCGATATTTCTTCTTCGTTCGGCGGCCGGTTGAGGACGATCAAGAAGGCGTAATTGAGGTGGTCGTTGGGTTGGGCTTCTTTTAAAACACGCTCGGCGAGAACTCTTGCAGCTTCGACAAAGGTGGGATCGTTGAGCAGGTTCATCGCAGCCACCGGGGTGTTGGATTGAGGGCGCTCGGCGGTGCATTCCTCGCGGCTGGGTGCATCGAAAGCTTTGAGCATGGGATGAAGAAATTGGCGCTGCCAATGGATATAAACGCTACGACGATAGATCCGTTCATCGCTATGCTGCTGATACTTTCGAGGCGGAAAGTTGAGGTGATGGTAGTAGCCGGAAGGCTGATAGGGCTTCACGGAATCGCCTCCGATATCGGGGACAAGGAGGCCGGAAATTGCGAGTGCGTTATCGCGGATCATTTCTGCCGGGAGACGAAAGCGTGATTGGCGGGCAACGAGCTCGTTGTAGGGATCCTGCTCGCGGAGAATGGATGTTTCGAGAGAGGATTGGCGATAGGCTCGCGAGGTGACCAAGGTTTTGACGAGGCGCTTCATATCCCAGCCTGATTCGTAGAAGTCGACCGCAAGACGATCCAAGAGTTCAGGGTTGGAGGGTGGTTGGCCCTGCCCTCCAAAGTCTCCCAGGGAGCGAGAGATTCCCGTGCCGAAGAAGAGGTAGAAGAAACGATTCGCGGTGACACGAGCGGTGAGTCCACCCGTGCCGTTTTTTGTATCAGTGAGCCAATTGGCGAGATCGAGGCGCGTCTGTCGCTCCTCTTTTTTGATTTGGGGCATGAAGTGGGGGACGGAAGCTTGGACGATCTCGCCTGATTCATCGAGCCAGTTGCCTCGGGGGAAGATGCGGGATTCGCGGGGCTCCTTGAGCGCGACGGTAATCATGGTTCGCCGGGCAGAGGATTCGATCTTCTTGCGTTGGGCTTCGGCTTGCTTCCACTCAGCGAGTTGGTCGCCAGAGATGAATTTGGCGAGGGCGTCGTTGGTTCGTTTGAGGGCGGCTTCGGCGTCCGTTTTCTTCTTGGAGTTTTTCTCTCGTTTCGCGCGTGCGTCCCGGCTGGCAGATTCCGCGACGAGGCGGGCAATTTCGTTGCGCTCGCCTTTTGAGAGGTCGGTGATTTTCTTGTTAAGAGAGTCGAGTTGCTGATTTTCTGCGGCGGTTAGGACGGGGATTTCCGGAGGGCGATTGGTGGGGAGGGAGTTGGTTCCAACGCTGAAATGCTGTTCGTCGTCGATGTCGGCAAAGAAGGCTCCCAGTGTATGGAAGTCCCTGGCGGTGAAGGGATCGTATTTGTGATCGTGGCATTGCGCGCAGCCCACGGTGGCTCCCATCCAGACGGCAGAGACATTGCGGACACGGTCGGCTTGATAAATGGCGCGGTATTCTTTTTTCTGAAGCCCGCCTTCGTGAGTGGTTTGAAGCAGGCGATTATAGCCGGTGGCGACGCGTTGGTCTTCGGTGGGGTTTGGAAGGAGATCGCCGGCGAGTTGTTCTCGGGTGAATTGGTCGAAGGACTTGTTCTCGTTGAAGGAATTGATGACGTAATCGCGATAGGGCGAGATCCGCTGATCTTGATCACCGTGGTATCCCACGGTGTCGGCGTAGCGGACGAGATCGAGCCAATAAATGGCCATGCGTTCACCGAAATGTGGAGAGGCGAGGAGGAGATCGACTTCAGCCTCGATGGCGGATTGAGGAGTAATTTGGTAGGCTGTTTTAAAACGGCGAAGGTCGTCGGGCTTTGGTGGAAGTCCGGTGAGGTCAAAATGGAGCCGTCTGAGTAAAGTGACGAGATTCGCATCTGGGGAAGGTGGAATTTTTTCATCCTCAAGTCGTGCGAGAATGAACTGATCGACCCAGTTGACGGGCCAGTTTTTCGTTTTTACTACGGGAGTTGGGTGCGCGATGGGAGATTTGTAAGTCCAGGGCTCGTCGTATTTTGCTCCTTCGGTGATCCATTGACGGAGCAGTGACATTTCTTTAGAAGTGATCTTTTTGTGAGTCTCCGGTGGAGGCATGATCTCATCGGGATCAGAATCGAGAATGCGGGCGATGACTTCCGAGGCATCGGGCTTTCCTGGTTCGATGGGGATTTTGAATTCGCCTCCTTCGGTCGCCCCTTCATAGGTGTCGAGACGGAGGTCGGATTCGCGGTGTTTTTCGTCTGGGCCGTGGCAATGGAAGCACTTATCGGAGAGGATGGGGCGGATATCGCGGTTGAAATCGACTTTCCCTGATAGGGTGGGAGGGAGAAGAAGAACAAGAGCGAGAAATTTCACTCAGCAAATTTGGCAGATTCCTGGCACGATTACAGGAGTAAAAGTGGAGAGATTCTGAAGTTAAGATGAGTTATTTTCCACCGTGCTGAATCTGGATATTCCGGTATTCCATCTGCCCGCGGTCACCTTCGAAGCCGAGGGGGCCGTTCTTGGTGATTTTTAGGGCGGTTTCGAGGTCTTTGCCGTTGTAGCTGCAGTGGTGCCTTTGACGGTAATGACGATGTCGTTCCAGTGAGGGGCTTAGGTTGAGTAAACGATCCGGCGATCGCCTGTCCTTGGGGGGTTCCCTCCTCCGCTATGGCACGGTGCGGCAGGTGATTGGGGACGTAGGCTTGGAATACCGAAGGGAGCACACCGAGCCACGCGTGATATTTGGAATCGGTTTCGGGATATGTGGACTTTTTGGGGGGCTTCTGCTCTTCTCCGGCCATGTCTGAATCTTCTATGACTCCTCTCTATATCTGCGGGCCGATGGCTTCGGGGAAATCTGCTTTGGCGATCTCTCTGGCTAAGGAGTTAGGGGGGGAGATTGTGAATGGAGATGTGGCGCAGGCTTATAAGGGCCTTGAACGTTTGAGTGGGACAGCCGCTGATTGGAAGCAGGCAGATGCGGCTCATCATTTGTATGGGGTGCTTGAGCCGACTGAGAATTGTGATCCCTTGGCGTTTCGTAATTTGGCGGTTCCAGTGATTGCCGAGATTCAATCGCGGGGCAAGATACCGATTGTCGTGGGTGGTTCCGGAGTTTATTTAAAGACGTTGACGCATGGGCCGTCATCGATTCCGGAGAGGGATGATGCGCTGCGTGCTAAGTTCGAGGAGCGGAGCAATGATGATTTGGCAGAGGAGCTGAAGGGGCTCGATCCGGAAGGAGCGGCGGCGACTGATTTGAAGAATCGTCGTTATCTGATTCGGGCGCTGGAGATTTGTTTGCTCTCGGGGCAGAAGATGTCAGTTCTGAAGGCTGAGCAGTTTAAGAAGTTTGATGAAATCACGCTGGGTCTCCGGGGGCTTTATCTTTTGTGGGATAATGACAACGCGAAGCAGCGGATTAGTTCGCGCTCGATGCAGATTTTGGAAAAGGGTGGAGTTGACGAGGTGAAAGCGCTTCGTGAGACGGCATCGGAGACGTGCCGGAAGACGATTGGATTTTCGGAGATTGAAGAGCACCTCGATGGTAAGTTGACGCTGAAGGAATGTCACAAGGGGCTTCATACGAGCACGCGGAGGTTTGCGAAGAGGCAGCGCTCTTGGTTGAAGAAGGAAGCTTGGCTTAAGGATGTGACTTGCCCGTTTCCCTTTGATGCGAAGTTTGCCTCTCTTTGAGGGACTGCTGGGAGTTGATTCGCAGATTTGTAACGATGGTTGAGCGGCCTGCAAAACTAAGCGGCGGGGCGCCACGGCTCCTTTTTGAGAGGGTTGTGGTGGCGGGTGCCGCCAAAGAAGTTGTCGTTGCGTTTTTCGGAGCCCACTAGCGCGGCGCTTGGGGGTAAGGCGTAGCGCTCGTCATCGCTCCCATGGACATGCCGATGACCCAAATGATTGTGAGTCCCCCGATGGGCCAGCTGGCACCTGCTCCGAGTGTTTCGGCGAAGATAAGGGGGATCGCGACGGTCGACCCAAACTATTGTTGAAAGCCCAGAAGGATCGTCTGGAGGATCGCTGCGCGAAGAGTAGTGAATGGTAAAAGCTTGTTTTCCATATAAAACGGCTTCGGTTTCCCGAAGCCGTTTTGGAAGAATGAATGTTGTTTCGCCTACGTGAACAAAGGTTTCATGTGGCGGTCCAGGAGGTTGCCGGTGACGCACTTGGAGATGATTGCTTCATTTTTTTTGAGGGCGTCGAGGTAGCGGTCACCCATTTGGGCGGCGATCTTGAAGCCGACGTGGAGGAGCTGGCGAACGTTGGCGTTGTAGCCTGGGTTGCTCTGGTCATGCGTTAAGGCGCTGACGTATTGCTCGCTGGTCCAGCCGTTGACTTCCTCGGCGCTTGGGAGCTGGGAGTGGTCGATGTCGATGACGGTGGCGTAGGGCTCGCAGAGGGCTTCTTTTTTCTCGAGGGCCTTGGCGTAAATTTCTTTGGCAAGGTCGAGTGCGTCTCCACCTGCGGTGGCGAGGCCGATGACTTCTTCGAGCCAGTTGGTGCCAGCGGTCTTGATGTGGAGGCCGGCGCCGGAGCGGGCGATCGCTTTTCTGATGGGGCCGTAGATGGAGAATTTATCAGAGCCGGAGTGCACGCTGAGTTTGAGGGTCTCGGGGAGGTCGTAGGCTTTGATAGCGTGCGCGAGGACTGCGAGGTCGTCGTTAAATTCTTGCTCGAATTGGGCCACGTCGCCGACGTAATCAACACCCTTATTAAAGCGGCCGGTGAATTTGGGTGCGATAGTCTGGATGGGGATACCTTGGTCGGAGATGGCAGCGAGGATGATGAGCATCTCGGCGGGGACTTGGGGGTCGTCGGTTTCGTCCATGGAGACTTCGGTGACGAAGTCATCGGTGCCGCCTTTTGCTGCGACAATGTGGTCGTAGATCGCTCGGGCCTTTTGAGTGGCTTTGAGAAATTGGTTGGCTGTTTTTTCGACAAGCTCTTTTGAGATTTCAAGTGGGGCGTCGATGCCTTCGACTTTCACGGAGCCGATGAGCTCGGGGTGACTCGTGATGAAGGCTTTGACGTCGGCAGGAGCGGCGGGTGAGCCGATGTCGTCTGCGACGTCGAGAGTGAAGAAGTTACACGGAGCGACGAAGCGGTCGACGGTGGAGAGGTTGATGTGGTCGGCATCGAGGAGGTATTCGCCGGTCCAGCCGAGGTCTTTGACGGCGACGTCAGCGGCGTCGCGTGTGGTTTGGGGCTCGGAGCCGATAATTTCGTGCTCGCGGTTGGATTTATTCCAGGTGGGGCAGATATCGACGCCGAGGTCTTTGGCGGCGATAAAGGCTTGGAGTTGGGCGTGGGCGCCGTGGGCGAAGCGATCGCCGACGCCGAAGGTATACTTTGGACAGATTTTCATGAGTGTAATTGATGTTTTGGTTTTTGAATTTTTTTGGTGAAGCGTTGGCGAATTTTGAGCAGTGAATTGCTTGGTTGAGCAGGCTATTTGATTCGTCGAGGAGAGAGGTAAGTTTTTGTTCGGGGACGATTTCGGTTTTGATGAGGAGGCGGAGCCAGTAGTGGGATTCGCGTGCTTCCTTGCAGGAGATATACATCTTTGTGGTGAAGTCAGGTTTGCTCTGGCCTGCTTGGGCTTCCTCGATGTTTGCTCCGACAGATGTTCCCGAGCGAAGGAGCTGATTTTCCAGGGTTCGGGAAACTCCAGGTTGGTTTTTAAGTTGTTGGCAGATCTTTACGATCCGAACTGCAAAATCGAATGATCGTTCACAAATTTCTGTTGGTTACTCAGTCATAAATTCATCACTCTCTACTCATCATTCACTATTATTAGAGCTTTGATGGTTCCGGTGGCGGGGTCGGTGAATTTGTCGAATCCTTCGGGGACCTCGGTGATGTCGAGGCGGTGGGTGATCCAGTTTTGAAGGTTGATTTTCTTTTGGCCGAGGATGCTGATTATTTCGGGGAAGTCGGCTGGGAGGGCATTTCTGCTGGCGATGACGGAGAGCTCGCGGCGGTGGAAATGGGTGGCCTGCGGGAAGGTGATGTCCTGGGCGGTGATGCCGACGTAGACGACGCGGCCGCCGACGGCGGCATATTCGAAACACTGGACCATGGAGCCGGCGTGTCCGGTGGCGTCGATGATGACGTCGCAGAATCCTCCTTCGGTGATTTTTTCAATCTCGGCGAGGTGGGAGCCATCGGCTTGAGGCTGGATGGTGTGCTCAATGCCGATTTTTTCGGAGCAGAAGTCGAGTCGGTTCTGGGCGAAATCGACGACGATGACTTTGAGATCCATGAGTTTGAGGAACTCGAGGGCGGCGAGGCCGATGGGGCCGGCGCCGATAACCATGACGGTTTCTCCGGGTTGTGGGTTGCCGCGCTTTATGGCGTGGTAGCCGATGGCAAGGGTCTCGACGAGGGCGAGTTCATCGTAGGAAAGATCGTTTCCGGGATGCAGCTTGTCCGCGGGGACAGTCCAGTTCGATTTACGAAGTCCTCCTGATTGGTGGACGCCGACGACGGAGACATTTGAGCAGGCATTGGAGTGGCCTTTTTTCGAGGGGATGGACTCGGGGTCGTTGAGGTAGGGCTCGAGGGAGCATTTGTCGCCGGGTTTCACGTTGGTGACGCCCTCGCCGACGGAGACGACTTCGAGGCCGAGTTCGTGACCGGGAGTGCGTGGGTAGGTGAAAAAGGGAAATTTACCGAGGTAGCAGGAGAGGTCGGTTCCGCAGATGCCCATGCGATGGGTGCGGACGAGGGCCTCGCCGGAAGCGGGCGCTCCGACGTCGGGGAGATCAACGGGGGTGATTTTTTTGACGTCGGTGAATTCGATTGCGTAGGACATGGGTAATTAAGAATTGAACGTGCTTGGTTGAGGCATTTTGGTCGGGGAAGTTTACCCGCAGATTTCGTAAATTAGCGCTGATGTTTGATTGAGGCTCACGCGAGGGCGTGGAGAGGCAGAGATTCTTTGAGGGAGCTTGCTAAGCGAGGCGGTGGAGGCGCCGCGGCTCCTTTAGTTGTTTTCGGGGAGGCCTTCGGGGTGGCCGAGGTTTTTAACGGGGGCGAAGATTTCGTGGACTTGGGCGAGGAGAGATTGGTCGATGGGTTCGGCGAGCCATTGGGCCCATTTTGCGACGTTCTTGGGATTTGCTGAACCGGCGACGGTGGAGGCGATGTCGTCGTGACCACAGGAATACTGAAGGGCGAGCTGGGCGATATCGACGCCGTTGTCATTACAGAGTTTTGCCGCGGCGCGGGCGGCAGCTTTCACTTCCTCGGGTTCCTTGAGCCAAACGGGGAGTTCGGCATTGGTGAGGAGGCGGGCTGAGAAGGGACCGGCATTGATTGCGCCCAGTCCCTTTGACTTAAGGCGCGGGACGAGGTCGTCGGCGAAGCTGGTGTTCTGCAGGGTGTATTGATTGTATGAGAGGACGCAATCGATGTCGTCTTCGACGTGATCGAGGACTTTATTGAAGCAGGCCATGGGGTAGCAGGAGAGGCCGATGGCGCGGACTTTTCCGGTATTCTTAGCTTCGATCAAAGCGGGGATCGTTTCCTCCCAGATCTGGTCCAATTTCACGAACTCAATATCGTGGAGGAGGACGAGGTCGAGGTAGTCGGTGCCCATGCGTTGCATGGAGACGTGGAGTGATTCGTCGACGCGTTTTGCGGAGAAATCGAAGTGGATTTCGGAATAACGACCGAGCTTTGTGCCGAGAAGGTATCTGGAGCGGTCGATGCCCTTGAGAGCCCGGCCGAGCATGACCTCAGACATTCCGCGGCCGTAGAAGGGAGAGGTGTCGATGAAGTTCATTCCGAGATCGAGCGCGGTGTGGACGGCGCTGAAGGCTTCATTGAGATCGATGGATCGGAATTCGGCACCAAGAGAGGAGGCTCCAAAGGAAAGGCTGGGGAGTTCGAGGCCGCTTTGGCCGAGAGGACGAGTTTCCATAGTGACGAAATATTGATTGAGGATAAAGGGCTGGGAGAGATTTGTCTGACTGATTTTGAATGGGAAGGAAAATTCGGCAAAATGCGTGTGAATAGGGCGAAGATGTTCAATGTTGGAAAAGAGAGAATTTTTTCAATTTTTTAGGGAATAAAATAGTAGATTGAATTACCAGTGATCAGTAATTCTGGGCTTGCAGGGAAGATGAATTTTTGGAGGCTATGTCATATGGAGCATACTCTGATGCCTTGGGAAAAGGTCGGTCCCCAATTCAAGAAGTCTTACAAGAGGGCAGGGATGCTGGTCGATCTCGACCGCTGTATCGGATGTCACTCTTGCTCAGTCTCTTGCAAGACGGAGAACGATGTTCCGCTCGGCAATTTTCGGATGCGTGTCCGCTATTTAGAGCAGCCGGATCAGTCGGTGATTTCCTTTGCTCCGCCGCAAGCAAGGAAACATCGCCAGCCGAGGGCAAGAGTAAGAAGCTTTCTGATTCCGAACTTCAGCGTAGCCCCTGGTGGTCAAAGCAGCGCGGAGGTATCGGTGGGGGAGTCCACATCAATGACGCCCTGCCCATCAACCCAGCGCCCCTCATCGGCGGACAGAATTGGTATGACAATGTCTGTAAGATAGAGAGATTGACTTCATGAATCCCGAATCCGCTGTGCAACAACTCGCTGCGACGCTGCTCGCGCGCGAGGTCACCCCGGAGCTTGTAGCAACCCTGCAGGAGCCAGCGACCGCCGCTATTTTGAAACAGCTCGAGCCTTCGTGTATCGAATTGTTAGGAAGGGAATGGACTAAAAAAGATTTTAATGACGCCGCGGTCGAATTCTGTCGCCTCTTCATTCTTGAGCCCAAGGTTCCGGCACGGGCGGCTGCTTACTTTGAGGAGAAGGAACTAGAGATCGCGAGCCGCATCCAGTTCATGCTCGATAACGGCCTCCTCGAAATCCCCGAGGGCTTTCAGACGCTCTCGCCTGACCACATCGCCATTCTACTTTTAGTGCAAACCACGCTCGCCGGGGAAGACGCAATACAGTTTAAAAAAGACAATCTTAGCTGGCTTCCAGAGTTCGCCCGGAAGCTTGCCGATCAAAGTAAGCATCCGTTTTATCAACTGGTGGCCAAGCTGATTTCGCTTTCCTAAAAAGGGTCCTTGGTCGCTCGCGTTCAGGTCAATCTGGGATCGAGTTCAAAGGGAGTGGCCTTCCCTAATCTGATCTTCGTAAAATCAGGGTGTTCGGGGTTCAGGAGAAATTTCTCTTCGATCTGCATTACCGCGCGCGGCACTACTACAAGCACCGCCGATCTTTTCGACCGCAACCAATCCCCGCCGTAGATCTGGGTGCTTGCCATGATTTCTTATCGGTCTTAGCCCTTGGCGAGATCTTTCACCTTTGGAGTTTTGATCAGTTTTCGATCAATCGTGACCTGAAAATAATTGAAGAGTCGCATGAGCGTCGCGTGATTCTCGATATGGATAAAAGCTCCAGTGTTACGAGCGAGAGACTACTCCCGAGATAGACCATGCGCGAATCGACGCGGTTCCATCGGCCTTCGGCGAGACGCGCGCCGTCGCCGGAAAAAGCGCTTTCGAGATACTTCGTTTTCGTGATCCGAAAACCCGTGCCCGCTCCACTGGATATTATTCCTTGTCCTACCATATTGGGATATTTAATGCGCCAAATGGCCGAGGGTGGAATTTTCTTCATCTCCGCAGCTCTCTGCTTGTCTTGATTGTGATCGCTTACTTCTTCTTGGTTGGCATGAAGCTGCCGGCGCCGGGGGTGAAATCCCAGGGGGTGGTTTTCTCTCCGAGTTTTTGGAGGAAGGCTCCGGAGGAGAAGGCTAGGAAGAAGTTGTCGTCTCCGGGCGTGTTGCGGGTGCGGGCGTAGACTTTCTTCATGGCGGGGATCGCCGGCTTGGCGTCGTTGCCGAGGAGTTCGATGGCACGGCAGGCACGTAAGGCGATGGCCCAGGTTGGGTTGTCGAGTTCCTTGATGAGTATCTTGAATGATTGATCGCGATGAGGCTTCATTACAGCGAGCCAGCTGGCGGCTTCGATGCGGATTTCGGCATTTGGATCGTCGAGGAGGGTGGCGGCAAGTTCGAATAGGAGATTTCCTGAGCGGTCGTTGCGTAGGGCGATGAGGGCCCAGAATCTTTCCATGGGGTTGTCAGATTTGATGGCTTTGCGGGCGATCTTTGTGCCTCGTCCGACGGAGTCTGCTATTTTCCAGACGCGGCTCAGGTCCGGTTTTTGATTGCCGATGGCTTTACCCTTCTTCTGGATCAAGTTTGCCATCATGCCTTCGGGAATGAAGAGAGTGTCGTGGGTTTCCCTGCGCAGTTTTTCGAAAGCGCGGGCGGCTTTTGCGAGTGCATTGGCATCTTCTGCGGTGAGCTTTTCTTCAGCAAGGTTGCGCAAGTTTTCAGGGTCGGCAAGGCAGTCGTAGAATTCAACTGGAGAACGATGGGCGGAAAGGTAGTGAGCTTGAGCACGGTTCATGCGCATGCCGCTGAATTGGAAACGGTGAAGCTCGCTCCGGATTTCGCCGAGATCGGAAAAGGTGGACGCTTGGTTCCATCCATAGTGAGGATAGAAGTTGCGAATGTAGAGCCAGCGACCGTTACGGACGGAGCGAGAGCAGTCGAAGACTTCATCGACACGATCACGGGCGCCGTAAACCCACTCGCGAGCGGGGGCTTTGCCGATGACGCGATGTTTCGACATGGTGGCGGGAGGAGTGATGCCGGCGAGATCGAGAACGGTGGGGGCGAAGTCGATGAAGGCTACGAGGCGGTCGGTCTTTGTTCCGGGTTTGGCGTTTGCTAGGTGCTGCCATTTTTTGGGAACACGGATCATGAGTGGGACCTGCATTCCTGAGTCAGTGAGAACGCGCTTGTGGCGGGGCATACCCGAGCCGTGGTCGGAGTAGAAGAAGACGATGGTATCTTGAGCGAGTCCGTCTTCCTCAAGCTCTTTGAGAAGGCGTCCGACGTTTTGATCCATGACCGAGACACAATCGTGATAGCGAGCGAGTGATTTACGAATGGATTTGGTATCGGGATAGTAAGAGGGGACTCGTAATTTTGAAGGGTTGTGAATTTCGTCGGGAGATAGTTTGGACTGAACCTCTTTTTGGAAGATTTCGTGTGGCCAGACCATGGTGCGGGATTGGTGGCTAATCATGTCGTTGAAGACGGCGAAGAAGGGTTCTTTTTTTGTACGATTTCTCCAATGGGCTTTGGCGCTGGATTGGTCCCAGCAATCTTTCACTAGGCGGGCGGCATCGGCGGAGTTGTAATCTGTTTTAGCGTTGTTGGTGGTGTAGTAACCGGCGTCGCGAAGGTATTCGGGAAAACCGCGGGTGCCGGCGGGAAGAGGGAATGCGGAGCGCATTTGGCCCGTGCCGGTGCTGGTGGGATACATTCCGGTGATGAGGCAGGATCGGGATGGAGAGCAGACGGGATAGGCGGCGAAGGCGTGAGTATAGAGGAGACTTTCCTTGGCGAGGGCGTCGATATTGGGCGTGTAGGCATCAGCGTCACCGTAGCAGCCGAGGGTCGGGCTCATGTCTTCGGCGATAATCCAGAGGATGTTTGGTTTTGCGAGAGAGGTGGTCTCCTTGATGAGTTTGCGGGCGCGGATGTTGCGGAATTTGACAGTGCCCCCTTTTCCGTGGTGCTGGATGGCGAAGTAGCCTTTGAGTTGCTTCTCCTCTCGTAGGTCCGAGACAGGTTCTCCGTTGACCCAAGTTTGGACGTGGTCGCCTTTCGCAATGACGCGGAAGTGGTTCCACTGTCCTTCCTTCAGTGTGCCCTTTTTTTGGCTCAGCCAGCCGCCGAGTCCAATTCCGTAAACTCCGCCGGGGATCTTGCGGTCAATTTCAATTTGGTAACCTTTGGGTTTCCCTTTGGCTCCCTGGCATCGAAAGGCAAGGCCGGAATTGAATCCGGGTTCATCGGGGAGGAAGACCTCGAGTTCGGCTTCGAAATCGGCCATTTCGATAGTGGTCGTGACCCAGACGTTGGTTTTCGAAAGGAGGTGAAGTTCTCCATTTTTGGCTTCGAAGCTTTCGACCTCGGATCGGGGTGTCCAGCCGTTGGTGGTTTTGCCGTCGAAGAGGTTAGTCCACTCGGCGTGAGCGAAGGAGCTGGCAAAAAGGAGGATGGTTAGGACTTTCATCCCGCCATCACATCTGAATCCGAGGCCCAGCGCCAATGAATATTCTAATTGTCGTGACGAAAATGAATCACATCATATCGCTCCCGCGTTGGGAATAGTCCCTGTTTTAAGCTTCCAATTAGGCGAGGGCTTCCTTGATAGCTTTGATCTCCTGGGCGGCGCAGGCGTCTGGGTCGGGCTTGGGGAAGACTTCTGCGGAGAGGTAGCCAGTGTAGCCGACTAGCTTGAGGGCTGCGACGATGGGGTCGGGGTCGGTGTGGCCCATGCCCATGGCATTCCGGTTAGAGTCGGCAAAGTGGACGTGGCCGGTGTGCTTGCCGGCATCGATGATTGCCTGGGCGACGTCGGATTCTTCGATGTTCATGTGGAAGAGGTCGGCGAGGAGGACGATGTTAACGAGCTTGTTGTCCTCGATGTATTTAGCCCCTTCGGCGAGGTGGTTGATGAGGTTCGTCTCGTATCGGTTGAGGGGCTCGTAGATGAAGGGGACGCCGTGTTTTGCGGCGGCGGCACCGGCTACTTTGAGGGCGTCGGCGAGCCATGAAAGAGCTTTGTCGCGGGAGATGTCGCCACCCCATTTGCCCTGCATCGAACCGAGGATCGCGGGAGCGCCGAGCTGGCCACCGAAGTCGATCATCTTGAGGATGAACTGGAGGGCCGCCTCGCGCTTGGCGGGATCGGGGTCGGTGAGGGAGAGGCCGTGTTTTACCATGCCTGCTCCGGTTCCGACGGCGGCGATGCCGAGGTTGTGTTCTGTCGCGAGGGCTTTGACTTCAGCGACGGTGATGAAGTCGGGGCCGGGGAAGAAAAGTTCGACGGAGTCGTAGCCGTGTTTTTTAGCGGCGGCGAATCCTTCGGCAATGGGTTGATGAAAGACGAAGGGGCCGGCGGCTGCTTCGGGGACTTGGGAGAGAGTGATGGCTGATTTCATTTTAAAGAGGTTGGCGGAAGGTTAGATCGACCTTTCAGGGCTTGGTGAAGTTGATAAGTCATAAATCCCCAAGCGTTTCTTCTGGGGCAACGTTAGGTCGACCCGTTGGGGCTGGGATGAGAGGTTTATCCGCAGATTGACGCTGATGGTTGCCGGCTTGGGGCTCACGCAAAGGCAGGGAAAACTTTAGGTAGGAAGGCTTGGTTGGGGGCAAGCGAAGCTAAGCGGCCGCGGTGCTGCGGCTCCTTTTTGCTTTAGACGGATTCTAGGATAAGGTTGCCGTAGGCGGTCGGGTCGCCGGTGCGGATGAGGCCAATGGCGTTGGGGACCATTTTTTTGAACGCGTCATGGTCGAGGCGGGTGATCTGAAGGTTGGGTTGGTTGGCTTTGAACGCCTCGAACTTTGAATCGTAGATCTCGATAACGTCCTGCGGGTTGGTGTCGAGGAATTGAGAGGCCTGCCAGATGTGGCCGACTTTAAAATTGGGCGCAAGGAGATCGAGGAGATCGGTGATCAGGGGAACTCCGCGTGTGAGGGAGATATCGATGATTTCGAGATCCTTGAAGTGAGGAAAGGCCCAGTCCGCGATAACGAGAGTGTTGGTGTGGCGGATGCGGGAGAGGAGATGGTTGATTTGAGGATTGAGAATTCCTTTCTGAAGCATGATGAGAAGAATTTGTCAGACTGATTTCAATTGGGAAGGGCAAAATAGCCCACCGCATCTCGTATATTGAGCCTAGAGGTGGCTTAGAACAGCTGAATGAACTGTCTCCGGTGGCGCAGTGGCGTCAATCCGGTGGATGAAATTATCGGGGAGGGCGGAGAAGATCTTGTGGCAGCCTTCGAGCGCACCGCGTTGTTCGAACTCGTTGGTCTCGCCGTCGCGCACTCCGATTCGGGAAAGGGCGACGTCGATGGGAACCTCGAGAATGAAGACGTGATCGGGGATGGGCGCGAATTTTTCGTTGGTTTCGCGGATCTCTTGCGGATCGAATCCACGCAGACCTTGGTAGGCCATGGTGGAGAAGTAGTAGCGGTCGAGAATGACGGCGGCTCCGCGAGCGAGAGCGGGCTTGATGAGGGTTTCGACATGCTCGCGGCGATCGAGGTGGAAGAGATCGAGCTCTTCCTGAGGGGAGAGGCGGCCGGTTTCGGCGGAATTCCTAAGGCGGGTTCCATGAGGGCCGTCGGTAGGCTCCTTAGAAGTAACGACTTCGTGGCCTTTTGCGCAAAGCGCGTCGGCAAGGAACTGGACCTGGGTGGATTTCCCGGTACCGTCGATTCCTTCGAAGATGATAAACATGAAGTAGAAAAAGTGGCACACCCAACAGGACTTGAACCTGTAACCTACGCATTAGAAGTGCGTTGCTCTATCCAGTTGAGCTATGGGTGCTGCTGGGGAGGGATGTAAGGTTCTCAGCGGGAAATGGCAAGGAATTGAAAGGCCGATTTATCGGGGAGTGGAAGGGCTTGCTGGATTTCAGAGAGAGGAGGGATGACGAGAGACTCTTCTTCGACTTGGTGTTGGTCCGGGGGGAATTGATTCTCGGGGAGAATCGACTTGGATAGATGGTAGCAGGCCCAGGCTTGCAGAGTGCGGATTTCTGCCCGCGGGCCGGCCATGCGGGTGGCGAGGTGTTGAAAATGGCGAGTGGGGTTTCCAATGAAAAGGGAATTATCGCGGTTTTCGAGGAACCATTTTAGGGCCATGTAGGGAAAGGGGGCTTTGGTTTCAGCGAAGGACGATTTATTGAGCTGGAGGAGTGCTTGAGCGGGCTTTCCCTGAAACCAGAGGGATTGGGAGAATTCTAGGCAGGCCTGATGAAACTTGGGGCCACATTCTGATCGATGAATGCGGGTGTGCTCCGGTGTGAGGTCGGGGGAAGCATCCGGGAGGTGAGGGTTGGGAACGTTGAACATTGAAGAGTGAGATTCGAAGGATGAAGGGCTTGCGTTAGGAGCGGGAAGGCAGCGTCTAACCTCGGGGGTGGAAGTTTTTGTGGACGGTCTTGAGGCGTTTCTGGTCGACGTGAGTGTAAATCTGGGTGGTGGAAATATCGGCGTGGCCTAGAAGTTCCTGAATGACCCGGAGATCGGCGCCATTTTCCAGGAGGTGCGTGGCAAAGGAGTGGCGGAGAAGGTGGGGGTAGATGTTCTGATCAATGCCGGCGGCCTTGGCACGTTCCTTGACGATCTGGCGAACGCGGACGGTTGAGAGGGGGCCGCCGCGCACGGAGAGGAAGATGTGAGAGGAAGTCTTTTTTGAGACGAGCGTGGGACGCTCGTTGGTGAGATATTTTGAGAGGGCATCGAGGGCGCGGCCGCCGACAGGAACGAGCCGAGTTTTATTCCCCTTGCCGGTGACGCGGAGAAAGTGGTCGTCCAAGTCGAGGGTTTCGAGGCGGGCGTTACAAATCTCTGAGAGGCGGAGGCCTGAGGCGTAGAAGAGTTCCATGATGGCGAGGTCGCGGCGGCCGAGGCGCTTGTCGGGATTGATGGAGTTGAGGAGTTTCTCAACGGCTTGGGCTCCTAAAGTTTCGGGAAGTCTGGAGGCGGTTTTGGGGGCAGAAAGAGGCTCGGCAGGATCGATCTCGAGGTGGTTTCGTTTTACGAGGAATCGAAAAAAGACCTTTAGGTGGACCTGAGCGATGCGGAGCGACGAGGCTTCAAGTCCGGAATTTCGGAGATGGGAAAGGAAGGCCGAGAGTTCATCAGTACCGAGATCGCGCCACTGGGAATACCCGTTTTTTTGGGACCATGAAGGAAGCTTGTCGAGCGTCTGGCGGACCGAGAGTTGATAGGCTGACGACAGTCCTCGCTCGGTAGCGAGGTAGAGGAGGAAGCTGTCGATTTGTGATTCCACAGGTAGTTTTTAAATGCCAAGTGGTGAAAAGCTTAGTAAAATCGTCTTCTCGTGAAATATTCTCATGCGAAACCAGTTTCCCTATGATGCGCTTTCCCTCTTTTTTAATCGTTCTTTCCTTATTAGGTGTCATCGCCTCGGCGGTTGAACGTCCAAACATCGTCTACATCATGGCGGACGATTGCACCTTTAGGGATTTGGGCTGTTACGGGGGGCAGGCAAAGACTCCTCATATCGATGGGCTCGCCACGGAAGGGATGTTGTTCGAGCGCTGTTTTCAGGCGGCGCCGATGTGCTCGCCGACGAGGCACAATATTTATACGGGACTCTACCCGGTGAAAAGTGGGGCTTATCCAAATCACACTTTTGCGAGGGAGGGAACCAAGAGTCTCACGCATTATCTGAAACCCTTGGGATATCGCGTGGCTCTGAGTGGAAAGACCCACATTGCTCCGAAAGAGGTTTTCGATTTTGAGTATTCTGGAAGGAAGAACAATCCGGATATGGAGGTGATTGAGTCTTTGATGGTGGAGTCGAAGGAAAAGGGCGCGCCCTTTTGTCTCTTCGCTTGCTCGAATGAACCGCATTCTCCCTGGGATAAAGGTGATGCTTCAAAGTATCCGCCTTCTGAAGTGAAGCTCCCGGCCTACTTGGTCGACACCCCGGAGACGCGCGAAGAGTTCTCAAACTATCTCGCGGAGATCACTTATTATGACCAGCAGGTGGGCGATATCCTGGCGCTTCTTAAGAAGCACGGACTTGCGGAAAATACCCTCGTGGTGGTGACCTCAGAGCAGGGGAACGGCTTCCCATTTGCCAAGTGGACCTGTTACGACTCAGGACTTCAAAGTGCGATGATCGCCCGCTGGCCGGGAGAGATTGCGAAAGGAAAGAAGACCAAGGCGATGGTCGAGTATGTCGACCTTTGCCCCACTTTCATCGAAGCTGCTGGTGGAGAACTTCTTGATGGGCTCGATGGGGTAAGCTTTCTGCCAGTTTTAAAAGGGGAAAAGAAGCAGCACAAAAACCATGTCTTTGGGCTGATGACAACCCGGGGAATTCTTAATGGATCAGAGCACTATGGCATTCGCTCGGTGCGTTCGAAGACTCACAAATTGATCGTGAATCTGACGCCTGAGGTGGAGTTCCGAAATATCGCGATGAAGACTCCCACGTTTCGTTCTTGGGAGGCGCTCGCAAGAAAAGGGGATGAACGCGCGACCTATTTAGTGAATCGTTATAAAAAACGACCTGCAATTGAGCTTTACGATGTTATTTCTGACCCGCTCGAAACGAAGAACCTAGCGGAGGAGGAAGGCAAGGGAGAGATCATTAAGTCGCTTCGAAAGGAATTACATGATTGGATGACCTCTCAGGGAGATCAAGGTCAGGCTACTGAGATGGACGCGCAGAATCATCAGGGAAGAGGTCGTAAGAAAGGGAAAAAGAAGAAGTGAAATTCCTCTTTGTTAGTCTCCTTTTGATCGGCTTTCTTTTCGCGGAAGAGAAGGGTGCTCCGAGGCATCAGCTGGAGCCACTTTTTTAAAGCACACTGGATTTCTATGGAAAGTTGCTTCGGACGGAGAACGGAATGTATCTCGACGCGCATGAGTTTCGGGGAGGTGAGCGAGAAAATAAGAGGTGCTCGACGGCAGCGGTGGGCGCAGGGCTGATTGCGCTCTGTATAGAGCATGATCTTAAGCGAGATCCGAAAGCTGGGGTGAAAGCGCTGGAAACGCTTCGGGCGATCAACTGAACGGTGGAAGGCTTTCAGATCGATCGTGAAGAGGCGGGATACTTCCGCCATTTTTTTCAAAGTGATACCGGAAAGGGCCAATCGGAGCATTCGACGATCGATACCGCGATCATGGTCGTGGGGGCGTTGTTTTGTCGAAATACTTTTGATGATCTTGCAATCAAGAAAGAGGCCGACGCGTTATGGAAGTCGATTGATTGGGAGTTGGCCCTCGCTGATCTCAGAGGACGGAAAGCCGAAAGCAAATACAGTGACATCGCTTTTTAATGAATATTACCTTCTCGCAGATCTCATTCGCGAAGCTCAACTTCAGAAAAGAGGAGAGAGTGATCTTATTCGTTTCCAGGACCTTCCGAAATGGAAGAACGAGGGCGTGACCTTACTTTCGGATTGGCGAAAGGTTCCGCACTGTTCATTTCTCATCCAATTTCCCTTTTATCTGAGTCATGAAGGCGTAAGTGATCCTGATTTTGCGGAATTCGTGCGGGCACAAGCGGTCGCGGATCAGGGAGCTTCAATGAGATGGAATGGCATCCCCTGCTATTGGGGGAATGGTGCAGGAACGCTGCCGGGCGGTGTTTATCGAGCGAACCTATACTCTGAAAAATCCCGCTTGGCGGGTGCCGCGAATCGAAGCGATCGATTACTCCTCGATGCTCTTTGGGTTGGCCACCAGTCATCCAAAATTGGGGATGAAGTTCTTTGTGGAAGGGACACGATTCACCTTCCCTGCGATCAGCGAGTGACTCTTGAGAGAGCTTCCTCACTTCACGACTGTCCTTTAATTCGGCGTCGTAGTGATAGTTTTTGGCAAAGCTGATCACTGCAAGATGTGGACATGGAGGGATTAGAGGGGATGACCTACATCAAGCATCCCAAGCGAGGAGTAAAGGAGCTGTGGAATTTCAGGATTGAGATCCCCGCCAATCACGCTTACCTCCGGCCTGTGCCAAAGGTCTTTATCAAAACTTACGGGTGACAGATGAACGAACGTGATTCTGAGCAGGTCGCTCAGACATTTTCGGAGCGCGGCTATACGCTGACTCCTAGCGAGCATGATGCTGATGCCATCCTGATCAATACCTGCAGCGTGCGGGATCAGGCGGAGCAGAAAGCTTTGGGAAAGATGGGCATCATGGGGAAGCACCGTGAAGCGCGCCCGCATGTTGTTTTTGGCTTCATGGGCTGTATGGCGCAGAGCCGTGGTGAGGAACTTTTTAAACGTATTCCGCACCTCGATGTCGTGGTGGGGACACAGAAATATCATCGTGTTTTCGACTACGTCGATAGCGTGCTGACGCGGCGTCTTAAAGGCCGTATGGATGAGGTTGGTGCCGAGATGGTGACCAATCGGGTGGAGGACGAGGTGGTGCAGGTGAATGCGCATAAGGTGATCTCGGCTCGCGTGGTCGATACCGATGAAGAAGTCGGGAGCCAGAACACGATCCGTGATCACGTTCCGCGAGAGATGCGTCGCGCCAAGGCCTTCGTGAGTATCATGCAGGGCTGCAATATGCGCTGTTCCTTCTGCATCGTGCCGGACACCCGCGGAAAAGAACGGGGCCGGCCCATCGCCGATATCGTGCAGGAGGTCGAGGGTCTCGTTTCCGAAGGGGTGAAAGAAGTCACGCTTCTCGGCCAGATCGTGAATCTTTACGGACGGACGGAATTTAAAAATGTCGATGGGAAAAGCCCCTTCGTGCAGCTGCTCGAAGCGGTACACGCGATTGAAGGACTCGAGCGCATCCGCTTCACCAGTCCACACCCGATCGGCTTCCGCGACGACCTCGTGGCGGCGTTCACCTATCTTCCTAAGCTGTGTTCGCATATTCATTTCCCGATGCAAAGTGGCTCGGATCGCATTTTAAAGAAGATGCGGCGTCCGTATAAGAACGAGAAGTTTCTGGCGATCTGCGCTAAGATGAAAGCGGCTCGTCCGGATCTCTCGATCACGACGGATATCATCGTGGGTTTTCCGGGGGAGACCGAGGAGGACTTTCAAGAGTCGATGAAGTGCATGCGCGAGATTGGCTTCGATAATAGCTTTATCTTCCGTTATTCAATACGGAAGGACACGCCTGCTGCCGAGATGGAGGGGCAGCTTGATGAGGCGACTAAAGAGCGTCGAAATCAGGAAATGCTGGCACAGCAAGATGAGATGACGATGGCGAAGAATGAGAGGTTCATTGGGACAAGGCAGGCCGTGCTCTGTGAAGGCCCGAGTAAGACAAATAAGGAACGGCTCTGTGGTCGGACCTCGCAGAATAAGATCGTGATCTTCGATGGCGATGCCGAGCGCATGACGGGCGAAATCTTCGATGTCATTATCGAGGACTCCACCGGATTTACCCTTTATGGGACGCCAATGCTTGAGTGACTTTAGAGCACTGCAATGATGCGTTGGATGGTCCAACTTAATGCGTGGGCCAGGAGCGCCAGGTTTCCTAATTTACGGAAGCTTTGATACCCTTCACGTTTTGCCAAAGGCTTGCTTAGGATTCATGCGGTGAGGAGGGCTAAAACCTGGGCGTATTCGATGACGAGATTGGTGAGGAGGAGAATGAGAGTCAGCCAGAATTTCCTGAGCACGAGAGAGCTTTGCGCAATTTCCCCGTGAGTGAAAATCCCATTCGATGTTCGTGATTGGACACTTTACGACGGAATTTGATCGTGCAAGTTGACGTGTTTAGGCTTTACCGATGCTAAAGGAAGCTTAGCTTAGCGCCGCATGACATCAGGCCCTCATCCTTATCAGGAAATTACTTTGAGTTCTGCTGGAACCGTCTTGGGCATATTCCTGACGGTGCTTTATGGCGTGATGCTTTTGAAGCCAGTTGCTGCCAAGGAGTGGGCTGTGAAGTTACCACGGCATCATCAGTCAGGCATTTATACGATGTCGATTGGCATGATATGGTTCTGGCTTTTGGTTGCTCCGGATTTACGGGGCACTTTTTCTTTTCTTGGAGCCTTGAGCATGGACTTTGCGGACTTTTCGAAAATGAAGCCTTACCTTCAAGTGGGAGTTCCGCTCGCTTGCTTGGGAATGATTACTTTTGTGCGAGAGTTTCTTTTCGTGCGCGGGCTCGGCTTGACGCTTTTGATGGCCGCTGCGCCATTGCTTTATGCCGCTGACTTTGAAGTGGCTCCTTTCAAGAATCTTGTGTCCTTTGTTGCCTATGCGATGATTTTAAAAGGTCTTTTTTTTGTGGGCATGCCCTACGTCTTTCGTGATGGCGCGAACTGGCTTGTGGCCAATGATCGCCGTTTTAAAATGGCGACTACCGGAGGGCTTATCTTAGGGCTTACGATTCTCGTTTTCTCCTTCACTCTTTGGAGCGGCCACTAGATTTCGGTCATGATTCAACCTTGGTATGTGATTGGGCATCAGAATCCAGATGCGGATGCTATTTGTGCGGCGATGGGCCATGCGGCCTATCTGCGGGCAATGGGGGATGAGCGCGTGGAAGCGGCGCGCTGCGGGGAGGTTCCTCCACGGGTGAAAATTGTTTTGGAAAAAGCGGGCCTGGAAGCTCCCAAGTTAATCGAGGACGTCCGCCCGACAGCAGGGTCGATTTCACGTAAGAACGTAGTGACTGTCCGTCAGGATGATACCTTTCTCATGGCTTACCGATTGATGGTGGACCACAGTATCCGTTCCGTGCCGGTTCTCAACAATGGTGGAGAAGTTTGTGGCCTTCTCCATTTTTTGGATCTCTTGCAGCTGCTTCTTCCTCCGGCTACCGACGGTCGAAATGTGAAGCTTTTGCATGCAAGTCTGGAAAATCTTTCGGCGACTTTGGGGGCAGGTTTGCAAAATGGGGCGACACTTCCTAGCGATGAAGAAAATCTCATCATGATGGTGGGAGCATCCAGTCAGAAAACGGTAGAGAAAAGACTGAAGGCTGCTCAAGAAGAAGGAGCGGTGAGTAAGTATCTCGTAATTTGCGGTGATCGTCCGCATGTTCATCAACAGGCCTTTGATTACGGGGTGCGAGCGTTGCTCGTGACAGGTGGATATCAGCCTGAAGCTGAACTGACTCAAAAAGCGAAGGAAGCTGGAATGGTGATTCTCTGTAGTCCGCATGACACGGCGACGGCGGTGAAACTCGCCCTCTGCGCGCGAAAGGTGCGGAACATTTTATCTGATGATTTCATCTGCTTAGCTTCCAATGAAGTGGCGGAAGGCTTCGCAAAACGGATCGCAAGCTCGACGCAGGATCTCTTCCCGGTGGTTGAACCCGGGACGCGAAGACTGAGTGGTGTGTTTTCGAAGTCGGATCTGGTGGATCCTCCAAGGGTGCGGCTTTCGCTGGTGGATCATAATGAATTTTCTCAAGCGGTCAGAGGCGTGGAAGATGCCCAGGTTGTCGAGATTATTGATCACCACAGGCTCTCTGGAGATCTCATCTCGCGTGAACCGGTGCGTTTCATCAATGAACCTGTCGGAAGTTCGTCGACCATCGTGGCGCGGCGCTTTCGGGAAAGAGGATTGGAGCCGGATTGCGCGACTGCCACTCTTCTGTGCGCCGGACTTGTGTCTGATACCTTGAATCTCACTTCGCCTACGACGACAGATGTGGATCGACAATTGCTTTCGTGGCTTGCTGGGCTTGCGGGAGTCGATCCGGATCAATTCGCAGAGGACTTTTTTGCATCAGGCTCTCTTCTCGTGAATGCCGATGCCAGGGCGATTGTCGGGACAGACAGAAAAGAGTTTTCGGAAGATGGGGTGATCCTAAGTTTGTCCCAAGTTGAAGAAACGAGTCTCAAAGGACTGGCTTCGAAGCAGGATGAATTGATTGCCGAATTAACCCGATTGCGCGAGCTGTCCTCGTATTCTCTTTGCGCCATCTTGGTGACGGACATTAGCCGCCACCAGAGCGTGTTGTTAGCGGTGGGAGAGGAGAGTATTTTGAGTCAGCTTCCCTTCGAGCGGATTGGAGACAATGAATTCGCGGCGCCAGCGATCGTTTCGCGAAAAAAGCAACTTTTTCCGGCTGTCTGTGAGGCCTTACGAAAGCGTCATTCCTGATCACGTTCTGACGCAAACTTGCGGGCGGCGTCTAAGAAGCTGGGATAGGTGGGCTTCCAGCCGAGAGACGTTAGCTTGTCATTGATAACTCGTTTGTGGGTCCATGCTCGTTTCCGGGAGGTCTTCTTTTCTCCGGTCGGGGGAAGGGGCTTCTTTAAAAGGGACGCGAGACCTTGGTAGGTTTCCAATTGGCTCAATGGAGTGTTGTCGGAGACGTTAAAAATCCCTGATATTTTTTGCTCTGCTAGGAACAAGGCCGCTCGAGCGGCATCGATGACGTGAATTTGATTTAAGATCCTTCGTCCGTCTTCCTCAATGGAAGCTTCGTTAGCAAGGAATTTGCGCCAAACAACTGAGCGATCCGGTCCGTAAATTCCAGCAAGACGCGCGACAGTTCCACCTCGGTTTAGAATAATATTTTCGGCACCTAACAGGAGTTGGCTTGTTTCACGTTCAGGTTCGGTGAGTGAGTCTTCGGTGACGTTAGATCCATCGGTTTGGTGATAGACGGAGGTGCTTGACGTAAAAAGGAGGTGGCTTTTGGGAAAATAATCGGCGAGAGAGCGACATCCTTTCACGAAGACACCATGGTAAGCATCAGGGCCGCCCCGACCGGAAGAAGCGCAGTGAATGACGAGATCAGGTGAGGGGATCGTGGCGGCGATTCGAGCCACTTCGGCATCGTTTGAAAGGTCACAAGCCATGGAATCTCCGGTTCCGGATTTGGTCAGGGTATAGACCTGGTAATGGGGCTCTGCGATCCGTTTGATTTCGGAACCAAGGTAGCCGGCTCCGGCGATGAGAAGTGAAGGCTTCATGAGGCGGAGCATAAGATGATTTTGGGGATCAGCAACTTCTGCAAAGGTTTCTTTGTGGAATGGCAAGAAGTTGGCTCAGACCGTTCTTACCACTGCTGCGGAAGTGAAATTTGGAATGGTAGGGTCGGAAAGAAGGGAGGTGAAGAAATGCTCAAGCTGATTAAGTAAGACCTTATTGCTTCCGGTAGTAAGCCGCCACTCCGTCGGCTAAAGCCTTGGCGTATTCGCGGTAAACCGAGAGGCGCATTTTTCCATCGACCAAGCGCTGGCCCTCGTAGTCGCCAGCTTTGTGTCGAGCGATGAAGTCCGTGCTGTTCATAGTGTAAGGTTCCATGAAAATGACAGGGCATTGGTAGAGCCGGTTTGCGAGGAGGTTGCGTCCCCAGATGTAGGGCGCGAGCTTGGTGGCGTATGGGTGGTTTGGCCGATACTCGTAGGCAGGGAGTCCAGTTTGGGAGGCGAAAATCTCAGCGATTTTTTTGGCAAGAGGAAGCTCTTCGCTAATCGTTCCGGCGAGGAGGTGCTGGAGCATTTCAAAGCGCTCGTCCTGATTGGAAATCTCGGCAGGGTGATAGGCTCCGTTCAAAATAATATGGAAGTTTTGGCCCGCAAGCGGGACTGGGGATGCTGAAGCGTTGAAGTGGAGGCAGAGGACAAGATCGGGCTGAATGGATTGGTTGATAAGATCAGCGCGGGCTCGGATTTCGGCGCTGCGGTAAAAGAGTTTCTCGGCAGATTTTTGGTCCCGCCCGGTAAAGTCGCGAGGACGAAGTGAAGTCACAGGAGTTGTCGTTTTTCTGACAAGAGTGACTTGGGCTCCGAGTTCTTCCAAGAGAGCTTTTAGGTGCGTTGAGGTAAGAAGGGTCATCGTTCCTTCCTGAATTGGTTCGTGATCACCGTAGCGCAGATTACGCTCTTCGATTTTTGCGAAGTCGCCACCGATATGCCCTGGGTCAATCGCGATGTGGAGTCCGGTGAGACGGTGGGACTTGAAAGAAATGAGGTCGGACTTTTTCTTAAAGGGAAAGATTGCTCCTGGGGAGCGGAGGGGGCCGGATGTGAATTTCAGGGTATAGACGGCATTTCCAGTATTAATTAATGCCAGTTTGTCATTGGTGGCGATCCAGCGTTTCCATCCTTCGTTTTTGGAATAGATGGTATCGAGTCGATGAAGAAATTCTTCACGCGTGATGGTTTGTTGAAAACGATCGAGTTGAGACCAGTCGGGGAGTCGACCGAGAGAGGAAAGGGCTGGAGGAAAAAGTCCAGCCGTCTTACTCATCGTTTCCGGGGTTTGAGGGAGTGGAGTCAAAAGAGGAGGCTCTAAATTGGCCTCAGACTGCCCTGAGAAATGATCTTTGCCGTGAAAATTAGGCCAAAAGTAGCTAGCCAAGGCGATCGTCAGAAGGAGGAGTGGTAAAATGACGACGATTCGAAATGGCGTTTTCCCTTTTCCGCTGCTCATGGTCTAATGAAGGAGCGCCGCCGAGTGGGGGACAATGTAAAAAAATCGGAAGAATGAGAATTTTATTTTTAGGGGATATAGTGGGCTCGCCCGGGCGGAGTGCGGTGATTGGAAATCTTGCCCGTATCAAGGAGGAGAATAAGATCGAATTCATTATTGTGAATGGCGAAAATGCTGCTGGAGGGCGGGGGATTACCCCGAAGATCTCTATCGATCTCCTTCGTGCCGGGGCTGCCGTTATTACCACGGGTGACCACGTTTGGGATCAACGGGAAATTCAGGAGTATTTTCCGACGGAGCCTCGCCTGTTACGTCCGATCAACTTTGAAAAGGATGCGCCCGGTTCCGGCTCGGTCGTTCTAGAGACAGCGAAAGGAAAGGTTGCAGTAGTCAATGCGATGGGTCGCACCTTCATGAATCCACCTCTGGAAAACCCCTTCACAATGCTTGATACAGAAATTGCTCGCCTTCGGGAAGAGGGCGTCCGGATGATCGTTGTCGATTTCCATGCCGAGGCGACGAGTGAGAAGATAGCCATGGGCAGATCGCTTGATGGCAAGGTTTCCCTTGTTGTTGGCACTCACACGCATGTTCAAACTGCAGATGAATCGATTTTCCCCGGAGGAACGGCATATTTGACCGATGCTGGGATGTGCGGCCCTGATGAATCCGTGTTGGGCCGTGAATTCCCCTCGGTTGTTTGGCGTTTCAAAACCGGACTGCCCACTCGTTTCCCCGTTGCCAAGGGCCCTGTTCGTCTTTGCGGGGTGATTGTCGATCTTGATGAAGAATCAGGAAAGGCAAAATCAATCGTGCGCTTTTCCGAACTTATTAAGTGCGATAATCCCGATGAAAGTGAATCTCTTTGACTCTAATTACTCGCTCCTTAAGTGAACCAAGATGATGAGGGCCTTGATGAAGCTTAGAATATTGGCGAAACCTCCGGAAATACAGGGCTTTCAAACAATCTCACATTCTTATCAAAATACTTTTGACAGAGGGGTCGTCTTTGCTAGCTTCCCGCTCGCTTCCGGTATCGGGGCGGGCTTCGTGGGACCTATATAAATAAGATTCCACGCGCCTTCCAACCGCTCCTGAAAGCTTCGAAAATCAACTAAAATCGCTTTTGTAGCTCAGGGGTAGAGCGCGTCCTTGGTAAGGACGAGGTCGTGGGTTCAATTCCCACCAAAAGCTCCAGTAGTTTTTCGAGACGACAAACCAGCTAAGAAACCAGCTACTAAACCAATCCAAAAAAATGGCTAAAGAACAGTTCGAACGGAACAAGCCTCACGTCAATGTCGGCACAATCGGCCACGTTGACCACGGCAAGACTACCCTTACCGCTGCTATCACCACTGTCCTCGCTGAGAAGTTGGGTGGTGAGGCAAAGGCATATGACGAAATTGACGCTGCTCCCGAAGAGAAGGAGCGTGGAATTACGATCTCAACCGCACACGTCGAGTATGAGACCGATGGTCGTCACTACGCGCACGTTGACTGCCCGGGTCACGCTGACTACGTCAAAAACATGATTACCGGTGCCGCCCAGATGGACGGAGGAATACTGGTGGTTTCTGCTGCTGATGGTCCAATGCCGCAGACTCGTGAGCACATCCTGCTTGCTCGTCAGGTCGGTGTCCCCGCTCTCGTAGTATTTTTGAATAAGACCGACCAGGTCGATGACGAGGAGCTCCTTGAGCTTGTCGAGATGGAAGTGCGCGAGCTTCTCAGCATGTATGAGTATCCTGGAGATGACATCCCCGTTGTCAAAGGTTCTGCCCTCAAGGCTCTTGAAGGAGACGAGGAGCACAAGGCGAACATCATGAAACTCATGGACGCTGTCGATAGCTACATTCCTTTGCCAGATCGCCCAGTCGATCTGGACTTCCTCATGCCGATCGAGGACGTGTTCTCGATTGAAGGTCGTGGCACCGTTGCTACAGGCCGTATTGAGCGTGGGATCATCCAGAAGATGGGTGAAGTTGAGGTTGTCGGCATCCGCGACACTCAGAAGACCATCATTACGGACATCGAGATGTTCCGTAAGCTTCTTGACGAAGGTCGAGCAGGCGACAATGTCGGTCTTCTTGTCCGTGGACTTAAGAAGGACGACCTCGAGCGTGGTCAGTGTATCGTGAAGCCTGGGTCTGTATCTCCACACACCAAGTTTACTGCTGAAGTTTACGTCCTTTCGAAGGACGAAGGCGGACGTCACACTCCATTCTTCGCAAACTATCGCCCACAGTTTTACTTCCGCACAACGGACGTGACCGGATCCATTTCCCTTCCCGACGGTGTCGAGATGGTGATGCCTGGTGATAACGTCAATATGACGGTTGAACTCATCACTCCAATTGCTATGGAGCAGACCATGCGTTTCGCGATCCGCGAAGGTGGTCGCACCGTTGGCGCTGGTCGTGTTGGCGAGATTCTTGCTTAATTGCACAACTCAGGAATTTGAACGATTTATCTGGAAAATTCCTTTTGGCTGGTTTCAAAACGGGGCACCCTTAACGGGGTGCCCCTCAGTCGCCTCCAACACCTCTCTTTGAAAAAGTTCTAGGACAGTAGCTCAATTGGTAGAGCATCGGTTTCCAAAACCGAGGGTTGTAGGTTCAAGTCCTATCTGTCCTGCCACTTTAAACGTAAAAAAATCATGTTTCAAAAACTCTTTAGATTCATCGGCGAAGTAAAAGCCGAATTGCGCAAAGCTTCATGGCCCTGGGATCCAGATCCCAAGGTGAAAGGCTTCAAAAAATACAAAGAGCTCATTGATTCTACAGTAGTGGTCTTGATCGCGATTATCCTGATGGCTGCCTACGTCGGACTGTGGGACCTAATCAACACAAAGGCTGTCAGATTCCTTAGCGAAGCCGTTTAAATGACGACCTAGCCAATTATTTTTCTTTTTCTTACCCCTAAACCTTTCCTTACAATTATGCCCACCATTCCCGCCCCTAAAGATCAATGGTACGTGGTGCACGTTCTCTCCGGACAGGAGCAGAGGGTGAAAGCCCGCATTGAGCGCGTTGTTGAGGCAGAAGATTTGGCGGATAAGGTTTTCCAGGTTCTCGTCCCTACGGAATTGGTTTCCGAGGTCCGGGCTGGTAAAAAAACCGAGAGCAAGAAGAAGTTCTTCCCCGGTTATGTCATCGTTAATATGCATCTTCTCACTCCTGAGAACAATGTGGTCGAGGATACATGGTCCTTCATGCAGGAACTCGACGGATCGATCGGCTTCGCAGGAAGCAAAAACCTTCCGATTCCAATGCGTGCTCGCGAGGTCGAGAGTATGCTTGGTCAAATCAACGAAAGGGAGGGGGCAGTCCGCCCCGCCATGGAATTCGAGGTTGGCGATACCGTCAAAGTCTCCGATGGCCCCTTCGAAAGCCAAAATGGAATTGTCGAGGAAATCGATCCCGAGCGCGGCAAACTCCGTGTTGCTGTTACCATTTTTGGTCGTTCTACCCCCGTCGAACTCGAATACTGGCAGGTTGAGAAAGCCTAATATCCCAAATTTCTCGCAAATTCTTGCCAAAACTCAAATTTCGCGTAATAGCGCTCCTATATATCTTCGCCGTTTCCGGCAACCCATCTCTACCACCTCAATATCATGGCCAAGGAAGTAACATCCGTTCTGAAACTGCAAATTAATGCAGGACAAGCTAATCCGTCTCCCCCAGTTGGTCCTGCACTTGGCCAAGCCGGAGTGAATATCATGGGATTCTGCAAGGAATTCAACGCCGCGACTCAGCAGTCTTCTGGTGACCTTCTTCCGACTGTCATCACAGTTTATAAGGACAAGAGTTTCACTTTCGTCACCAAGCAGCCACCTGCAGCCGTTCTTCTCAAGAAGGCCGCCGGTCTTGCGTCTGGCTCCGGTGAGCCTAATAAGATCAAGGTTGGCAAGATTTCCAGAGCTAAGCTCATGGAAGTTGTTGATCGTAAGATCGTCGATCTCAACACAAACGACCCGGAGCAAGCGGCTAAGATTCTCGCAGGCACCGCTATGCAGATGGGGCTTGAGATCGAAGGCTAGACTATTTTCCACCTCTGCCTTAATTGGGTAGAGGAATCCAAACAGCAGGAGGCCGGATTTTTCCCGCCCGATTGCACTGCAAAAAACAATGAGTAGTAAAAGAAGTAAAAGATACGAGCAGGCCGCCGCTCTCGTCGGAGTAGGGAAAAGTTATTCCCTCGACGAAGCTGTTGATCTGCTGAAGAAATTTCCCGCACCTAAGTTTGACGCTACCGTGATTATCTCAGCCCACCTTGGCGTTGATCCACGTAAAAGTGATCAGATGGTTCGCGGAAGCGTCCCCCTTCCACACGGAACTGGTAAGAAGGTTCGTGTGATCGTCTTCGCAACTGGAGATGCCGCTAAGGCAGCTACCGATGCCGGAGCTGACGAAGTCGGATACGAAGATCTTATTAAGAAAGTCCAAGAAGGTTGGGTCGATTTCGATGTAGCCATTGCCACTCCTGATGCCATGACGGAAGTGCGTAAGGTTGCTCGTGTCCTCGGACCACGTGGCTTGATGCCAAATCCAAAGACCGGCACTGTCACCGCTGATCCCGCTGCCGCGATTTCCGAGGTAAAGGCTGGTCGTATCGACTACAAAGTTGACAAAAGCGGTAATATTGCCGCTGCTGTCGGTAAGCTTTCATTCGATGCAAAGCAAATTGGCGAAAACGTTGCTGCGCTTGTCGATAGCATCGTCAAGGCCAAGCCCGCTTCAGCTAAGGGAATCTATATCAATTCTGTCACCTTGGCAGCTTCCATGCTTCCCGGTATTACCATCGATCCCGCTCTTTACACCACCAGCCAATAACCACCATGAATCCCGATAAGAAATACATTCTCGATGAGATCAAGGAGCGCGTTGACGTTTCTCCTTTCGTGCTCGTGGTAGACTATACAGGAACGACCGTTTCTGAGTTCGATGAACTTCGCAATCGTCTTCAAGAGAACGGCGCCGAGTGCCACGTGGCAAAGAATTCCTTTATGAAACGCGTCCTTGCTGATGCTGGCCTCCCCGATCTCGGAGAGAGCCTTGTGGGTCAGACCGCTTTCGTTACTGGAGATGCTGATGTCTGCGCCGTTGCGAAGGTCGTCGCAAACTTCGAAAAGGAATTTAGCAAGCCTGAGATCAAAGCAGGGATCCTCGATGGAGATGTCCTCGATCCTGCTCAGGTGAAGGCTCTGGCAGCTCTTCCAACTCGCGAAGCTCTCCTCGGACAGCTTCTCGCCACCATCAACGCACCGGCCACCCAACTGGCTCGCATCATCAACGAGCCGGCTACAAGCCTCGCTCGCGTCATCAAGGCGAAATTCAACGAAAAGTAAACAATTTGAACGGATGGTCTTCCCAAGCTCGGTCTAACGAGGGAGGGAATTCCTGGAAAACATAAAACTGGTTCCTCGTCGGCCTCCCAGCTGGGGGTCTGAAATGTCCGGAAGCTCCGGACGCGACGATACCGACAAAAAAATACAATGTCAGACATTACAAAAATCGCAGAAGAGCTCGGCAAACTTTCCGTATTGGAAGCAGCCGAATTAGTTAAGCACCTTGAAGAGGCATGGGGCGTCAGCGCCGCAGCGCCAGCAGCAGCAGCAGCACCCGCAGGTGGTGATTCTGCTCCCGCTGAAGAGAAGACTGACTTTGACGTCATCATCGCTGAAGTTGGTGGAAACAAGATTGCCGTTATTAAGGCTGTTCGTGAAGTTGCTTCCGGACTTGGTCTTGCAGACGCCAAGAAGCTTGTTGAGTCCGCTCCAGTAGCGGTTATCGAAGGTGCCAATAAAGACGATGCTGAGACAGCTAAGGGCAAGCTCGAGGCAGCTGGAGCCAAAGTTGAGCTCAAGTAACCGACCTTTCCCCCAGGTTCGGCTCACCCGAGTCGGATCTGGCCCGGTCGGAGGAAAGCGAATTTAGATTTCTAAAAGTTTCCCTCCGTTCGTGCTGCATACAAACGGGATTGCAATCATCGGCGAAAGCCAATTCAAAAACCCAATCGTCAGCCCCATAAGGGACTGGCGAAAACTCTTATCCGGATCAGATCATGTTGAAGCGAAAATACTTTGGAACTATTGAGGAGGTCATCGAACCTCCAAACCTGATTGAGGTGCAAAGCAAGTCCTACGAGGACTTCCTACAAAAAGACGTGCCGCCAGCCCAGCGCACAGAAACAGGCCTTCAGGCTGTGTTCCAAGAAGTTTTTCCCATCAAAAGCTACGACGACACCATTGAACTTGCTTTTGGTTCCTACGATATCGAGGATTCGAAAGCATCCGCACTTGATTCCCTCCGTTGTGGCGAGACTTTCTCCGCTGCACTTTATGTCACCTTCAATTTGAAGGATGACACAGGAACAAAAAAAGAGCGTGTCTACATGGGCGAACTTCCCATGATGACTCGCCGTGGCACCTTTGTGATCAACGGCGCGGAACGTGTGATCGTTTCCCAACTTCACCGTTCTCCGGGTATCTGCTTCGAGAAGTCCATTCACCTGAATGGTAAAATTCTTCACTCCTTCCGTATCATTCCAGATCGCGGATCGTGGCTCGAGGTTCAGTTCGATACGAACGACCTCATGTATGTCTACCTCGACCGTCGTCGTCGTCGTCGTAAATTCCTTGCTACTACTTTCCTTCGTGCTCTCGGCTACCCCGAAGAGCGCCAATTGGTTGAGAACTTCTACAAGATCCAGAAGCTCAAGCTCAGCGAAAAGATGGACGAAGAGTCGCTCGCTTCCCTCATGGCTTTCGAGGATGTGATGGATGGTGATGTCGTCGTGGCCCGTGCTTATGAGCCACTTTCCATTGGAGTTGTTCGTCAACTTGTTGCTCTTGGGCAGAAGTCGATCGATGTTATCGACGCCTCTGAAGACGAGATTCTCGTCAAGTCACTCAAGAAGGACCCTGCCTTCGATGAGGAATCTGCACTCAAGGACATCTATCGCAAGCTCCGCCCCGGCGATCCGCCAACAGCAGCTAACGCTCGCGCACTCCTGAAGCGTCTCTTCTTTGATCCTAAAAAATATGACCTCACTCGTGTTGGTCGTTACAAGATCAACCAGAAGCTTAAGATCGATGTCGACCCCAACGAGCGGATCATGGTCGGCAAGGATTTCCTTGCGGCTGTTCAGTATATTCTCAACCTGAAGAAGGGTGAGGGGGTCCTTGATGATATTGATCACCTCGGATCCCGTCGTGTTCGCGCTGTGGGTGAACTTCTTGCAAATCAGTGCCGCGTGGGTCTTGCCCGCACCGAGCGTCTGGTGAAAGAGCGCATGACTCTCTTCGATGTGAACATCGAAGGAATGACGCCTCAGAAGTTGATCAACCCGAAGGCGCTTTCCGCGGTCGTGCGTGACTTCTTCGGTCGTTCCCAGCTCTCCCAGTTCATGGACCAGACTAACCCGCTTGCCGAGCTTACCCACAAACGCCGTCTTTCGGCTCTTGGACCGGGTGGACTCAATCGGGACCGTGCTGGTTTCGAAGTCCGGGACGTTCACACCTCTCACTACGGCCGGATCTGCCCGATTGAGACTCCGGAAGGACCGAACATTGGCCTTATTAACTCAATGTGCACCTATGCTCGTATCAACGAGTTTGGTTTCATTGAGACTCCTTACCGCGTCGTTAAGAAGCGCAAGGTTACCAAGACCATCGAGTATCTCACTGCTGATCAGGAAGAAGGCTTCCTCATCGCTCAAGCGAGTAACCCGATTGACAAAAAGGGAGCTTTTCTGACGGAGCGCATCACTGCTCGTGAGCGTGGTGAATTCCTCGAGGTTGATCCTGACCGGGTTGACTATATGGACGTTTCTCCCAAACAGCTTGTTTCAGTTGCTGCCGGTCTCATTCCTTTCCTCGAGCACGATGACGCCAACCGTGCACTCATGGGATCAAACATGCAGCGCCAGGGTGTGCCGCTTCTCGTCTCTGACTCGCCCTACATCGGCACCGGTCTCGAAGAGAAGGCAGCTCGCGACTCTCGAGCTGTTATCGTAGCAGAAGCCGACGGTATTATTGCCGCATCTTCTGCAGAATACATCATCACCACAAAGGATGGAACTCTTCCTGTTTCGGAAGAACGTTTCCTGAGTGAACCCGAAGCGATTAAGTCGGATCCTGAAAAGGGGACCTTCGTTTATCCGCTTCGTAAGTTCATGCGTTCAAACTCCGGTTCTTGTATCAACCAGAAGCCTCTCGTCCGCAGCGGTCAGAAGATTAAGAACGGTGACATCATTGCTGACGGTCCGAACACCCAGTTTGGAGAGCTTGCTCTCGGTGCTAACGTCCTCGTGGCCTTCATGCCATGGAACGGATACAACTTTGAGGATGCTATTGTAATCTCGGAGCGCATGGTGAAGGACGACATTTACACCTCGATTCACATCTCTGAATTCGAGGCTGCTGCTCGTGACACCAAGCTCGGACCTGAGGAAATCACTCGTGATATTCCAAACGTCGGTGAAGAAGCCCTGAAGAACCTCGACCACGACGGTATCGTTCGTATCGGTGCTGAGGTGAAGCCTGGCGATATCCTCGTTGGTAAAATCACTCCGAAATCCGAGACAGAGCTAGCTCCTGAGGAGCGCCTTCTTCGAGCGATTTTCGGTGAGAAAGCTGCTGATGTTAAGGATACTTCCCTCCGTGTTCCTTCCGGGTGCACCGGAATCGTGCAGGATATTCGTATCGCGACCCACGGCATGGCCCGTCGCAAGGAACTCGAAGCAGATCCAGCGAAGCTTAAGAAGCAGCTCAAGAAGATCAACGACGAGCACAAGAAGAAGAAAGACCAACTCACTGACCAGCTTACTGAGAAACTTTCTGATATCCTCCTTGGAGAAAAAATTCCTCTCGACGTGGTGAATGCCCAGTCTGGTGAGATCATTATCCCTGCGAACCGCAAGATCACCAAGACCCTCCTGCGTAAGTTGGCGTCGGTCTATGATCACATCGAAATTGATCCCTCTCCGATCCGTAACAAAATCCTCGAAATCATCTCTGGATTTGAAAGCCGCTTTGGTGAACTTGACGGAGATCGTGAGCGCCGCCTCGACCAACTCGAGAGTGGTGACGAAGTCGATCCTGGCGTCGTTAAGGAAGTAAAGGTCTTCGTTGCCGCTAAGCGTAAGCTCAGCGTCGGTGATAAGATGGCTGGACGTCACGGAAACAAAGGAGTTGTCGCGGTCATCGTGCCCGAGGCTGACATGCCTTACCTTTCCGATGGAACTCCGGTTGACATCTGCCTCAACCCTCTTGGTGTGCCATCCCGCATGAATGTGGGACAGGTTCTCGAGACCCACCTTGGTGTTGCAGCCAAGGCCCTCGGGTTCAAGGTCGCGACTCCAATTTTCGATGGTATTCACGAGGACAAGATTTGGGAATACATGTCCGAGGCCAAAAAGGTCGAGGGCTTCACCTGGATCGGCGATGGTAAGGACGGCTCAATAGCTGGTAAGTCTACTCTCTATGATGGACGCACTGGAGACGCAATCCACCAGCCAGTCGTGGTCGGTATTATTTACATGCTGAAGCTCGGTCACCTCGTGGCTGATAAGATTCACGCCCGTGCCGTTGGTCCATACTCACTTGTCACCCAGCAGCCGCTCGGTGGAAAGGCCCAGTATGGTGGTCAGCGATTCGGTGAGATGGAGGTCTGGGCTCTTGAAGCCTATGGTGCCGCATACACCCTGCAGGAACTTCTGACGGTGAAGTCAGATGACGTGCAAGGCCGGACACGAATCTACGAAGCGATCGTAAAAGGGGATAACAGCCTAGAAGCTGGCACTCCTGAGAGTTTCAACGTTCTCATCAAGGAAATGCAGTCACTCTGTCTCGATGTGAAGCCAGGACGTTCTGGTAAAAAGGCAGGAGTGGTCGAACCTTCCGGCGACTTCTCACTCGACGATCTCACTATCTAATCAACACAGAATCCAAACCCAACCACTAGAACCTAGTAACTACTATTATGAGTGTTGAAACAAATCTTCGCGAACTGTATGGCGTGGACACCAAGCCAGAGCCATTTGATCAGGTATCGATTACCGTCGCCAACCCTGAGACCATCCGCGGTTGGTCCAATGGTGAGGTGCTTAACCCAGAGACTATCAACTACCGGACATTCAAGCCGGAGAAAGGTGGCCTTTTCTGCGAGCGTATCTTCGGACCGACTCGCGACTGGGAGTGCGCCTGTGGAAAATATAAGCGCATCAAGCACAAGGGCGTCACCTGTGACCGTTGTGGTGTTGAGGTGACTCTCTCGCGCGTCCGTCGTGAGCGCATGGGCCACATCGATCTCGCAGTCCCTGTGAGCCACATCTGGTTCTACAAGTGCATGCCTTCACGTATCGGTCTTGTTCTTGATATGACCGCCCGTGAACTTGAGCGCGTCATTTACTACGAGGACTACCTCGTCACCGAGCCTGGTAAGACCCCTCTTGAGCGTGGTCAACTTCTCACTGAGAACGAGCTACGTGATGCTGAGGAAGACCATGGTGAGGAAGCTTTCCGTGCGGGAATGGGTGCTGAAGCGATTCGCGATCTTCTTTCCCAGGTTGTCCTCGAAGATCTCCTCGTGGAGCTCGAAGAGGCAATGGAGGCTACGCGCTCAAAGCAGAACCGCAAGAAGCTCGCTAAGCGTCTCAAGCTTGCTCGTGGCTTCCTGTATTCAAACACTCGCCCTGAGTGGATGATCATGACCGTTCTTCCAGTGATCCCACCGGACCTTCGTCCGCTGGTTCCTTTGGAAGGTGGCCGCTTCGCTACTTCCGACCTTAATGACCTCTACCGTCGCGTCATTAATCGGAACAACCGTCTCCGTAATCTCATGCAGCTGAAGACCCCTGAGGTCATCATCCGCAACGAGAAGCGCATGCTTCAAGAGGCTTGTGACGCTCTTTATGATAACGGTCGCCACGGCCGCGCTGTCACCGGAGCTGGTAACCGTGCCCTCAAGTCGCTCTCTGACATGCTCAAGGGTAAGGGTGGACGTTTCCGCCAGAACCTTCTCGGTAAGCGAGTTGACTACTCTGGTCGCTCCGTAATTGTTATTGGACCTGAACTCAAGCTGAGCCAGTGTGGTCTTCCCAAAAAGATGGCGCTGACTCTCTTTGAGCCCTTCATCATTCGTCGTCTGAAAGCACTCGGTTATTGCCACACGGTTCGTTCTGCCAAGAAGATGATCGACCGCAAGACTCCAGAAGTCTGGGACATCCTCGCTGATGTGACTAAAGGTCACCCCGTGATGCTCAACCGGGCTCCGACTCTTCACCGTCTTTCGATCCAAGCCTTCGAACCTGTCCTCATTGAGGGATCGGCCATTCGTTTGCACCCGCTAACCTGCGGTGCATACAATGCGGACTTTGATGGTGACCAGATGGCTGTGCATGTGCCGCTTTCCGTGGAGGCTCAGATGGAATGTCGTCAGCTCCTGCTTGCGACGAATAACATCTTCTCGCCCGCTTCCGGACGTCCCGTGATTACTCCTTCTCAGGATATCATTCTCGGAACCTACTACCTCACTTGGGCGCGTGCTCGCACCGCTAAGGACAGAGAGGAAGACGGTCACTTGTCACTCTTCGCCGGCATCACTGATGTGGAACTCGCGATTGCCAATGGCAAGGTCGAGTATCACGAGCCAATTCGCTTCGTGAACCCTGACTACGCGAAAGATTCGGTCTTTGGTAACAAGGAACTCAAAATTCTTGAAACCACTCCCGGCCGTGTTCGTTTCAATGAAATCTGGCCTGAAGGGCTTGGATTCATCAATAACAACGTCGGTAAAGGCCAAATCGGAGATATCATCTGGCGCTGCTACCAAGTGTGTGGTGGTAAGCAAACCGTCATCACAATGGACCAGCTCAAGACCCTTGGTTTTGCCGAAGCGACCCGTTCCGGTTGTTCCATTGGAATCGTCGATATGGTCATTCCAGAGGAGAAGGAAGGCGAACTCAAGAAGGCTTACGCCGAGATCGATACCGTCTCCAAGCACTACCGCAATGGTGTGATCACCAATGGTGAGCGCTACCAGAAAGTGGTGGACGTTTGGACCCGTGCTTCCGATAACATCGCGAACGCACTTTATCGTAAGCTTGAGTATAACGAAGGATCCAAGAAGGCGAACCCGCTCTTCATGATGGTCGATTCCGGTGCTCGTGGTAACAAGAACCAGATTAAGCAGCTTTCCGGAATGCGAGGCCTCATGGCCAAGCCCTCCGGTGAGATTATCGAACGTCCGATTACCTCTAACTTCCGTGAAGGTCTTTCCGTGTTGGAATACTTCATCTCCACCCACGGTGCTCGTAAGGGACTTGCTGATACCGCGCTCAAGACAGCTGACTCCGGATACATGACCCGTAAATTGGTCGATGTCTCTCAGGATGTTATCGTCACCGAGCCGGACTGTGGCACCAACAATGGCATCACCGTTCAGACCATATACTCGGGTGACGAGGAAGCAGCTTCGCTTTCTTCTCGTATCTATGGCCGTACTTCTTGCGAAAAGATCGTCGATCCCGTTTCAGGGGACGTAATCGTCAAGAGAGGTCAACTCATGGGCGAAGACACCTCTCTCCGCATTGAGAAAATTGGTCACGAGCGTCTCAAGATCCGTTCTCCGCTCACTTGTGAGTCCGAGCGCGGTTGCTGTCAGGGCTGCTACGGCTTGAACCTTGCTACTGGAAAGGTTGCCAAGATCGGTGAAGCTGTCGGTATCATCGCGGCACAGTCGATTGGTGAGCCAGGAACCCAGCTGACCATGCGAACCTTTCACTCCGGTGGTGTTGCGATCGGTGCTTCCAAGCAGCCGTTCATCCATGCGAAAGCGAAGGGTGTCGTCGTCTATAACGATCTTCGCACCGTTGAGGATATTGATGGAAACCATGTCGTCTTAAATAAGGGTGGTTCCGTGAGCATCCGCGATAAGGACGGCCTTGAGCTTGAGTCTTACAACGTCGTCATTGGTTCCTTTATTTCCACTGCAGACGCTGCCGATATCAAGAAGGGCGATCAGCTCCTCACTTGGGATCCGCACTCCATCCCAATTATTGCCGATAAAGGCGGTAAGGTGGAGTTCCGCGACATGATTATCGGTATCACCATTCAGTCTGAAACCGATCGTGAAACCGGTAAGAAGGGCATGACCGTGACTGAGCACAAGGAGGATCTTCATCCTCAGGTGGTTATCGTGAATCCCAAGGACACAACAGAAATCCTCGCCAGCTACTCCATCCCAGTCGGTGCTCACCTTTCTGTAAAAGAAGGCAGCAAGATCGCTGGAGGAACGCAGCTTGCGCGGACACCGCGTAAGGTTGCTAAGACTGGTGATATTACCGGTGGTCTTCCCCGGGTTGCCGAGCTTTTCGAAGCACGTCGTCCGAAGGATGCTTGCGTGATTGCCAAGATCGACGGTGAAATTACCTTCGGCGGCACCGTGCGCGGTAAGCGTAAGGTTATCATCACCGATCCTGAGTCACTCGAAAGCGTGGATCACCTCGTCCCGATGGGTAAGCACATGATCCTTGGAGAAGGGGACCCTGTTCGCCGGGGTGACCAACTCACCGAAGGTCCGGTGGCACCTGAAGATCTTCTCGAAGCTTGCGGACCGCAGGCCCTTCAGGAACACCTCACGACCGAAGTTCAGACGGTTTACCGTTCACAGGGTGTGGAGATCAACGATAAGCACATCGAGATCATCATCCGCCAGATGCTGCGTAAGGTGAAGATTTCCGAGCCTGGTGACACCGAATTCCTTTGGGGTGACCAAATTGAAAAGACGACCTTTAAACTCGAGAATAAAAGGATCCTGGATCAAGGTGGTAAGCCTGCCGAAGGAGAGCCAGTTTTACTTGGAATTACCAAGGCGTCGATCGAGACGGAATCCTTCATCTCGGCCGCATCCTTCCAGGACACCACCCGTGTTCTTACCGATGCAGCTACTCTTGGAAAAGTGGATACTCTCCGCGGATTCAAGGAGAACGTCATTATGGGCCATCTCATCCCTGCCGGAACCGGCTTCCCAACTCACAAGAACTCAGACTTTGACATCACGGTCGAAGAACCCGAGCTAGTGGTTGAAGAACCCGAAGAAGAAGCGGGGGCCGCAGAGCTCGCATAAGCTGAACGCATAGAAAAACTTCAAGGCCCCGGTTCGCGAAAGCGACCGGGGCTTTTTTCTATCGGGCCCAAGAAATTAAACTTCTGTGATCAGAGACCATTTGAAACTTCAGGGTGTGGTGATCCTCTGGGGATTTACGGCCGTCTTGGGTGCCCTGATCATGCTACCTGCTCCGGAGATTGTGGTCTTTCGGACCGCTATTGCCTCGGCGATTCTAGTCCTGATCCTTCGGCGCAAGCTTCGCATTCCCCTTCGGGATGCACTAAATTTTACTGCGACGGGGCTTGTTATTGGAGCTCATTGGGTGACTTTTTTCCTTGCGGTCAAGGTAGCCAACGTTTCGATCTGCATGGTCGGGATGGCGACACTCTCGCTCTGGACTGCCATTCTTGAACCCATGATCGTCCGGGGAAGAAGATTCCGTCCGATTGATTTGGTGTTCGGAGCGGTGGTCATCATCGGAGTTTCGATGATCTTCGAAAGTGAATCGGAATATAGCGCGGGATTTTTGATCGCGATTCTCTCGGCCTTTTTTGCGTCCATTTTTTCCGTGATCAACAGCTTCCACATTAAGAAGGCAGGGCCCTATCTGATCACTTGCTACGAAATGATGGGCGCGTGTCTCTTTGCGACGATTAGTTTACCCTTTCTCGTGCATGAACTCGATCTCGTGCCGAGTTTCATGGATTGGGCTTACTTATTTCTCCTCGGAGGACTGTGCACGGTGGTGGCTTTTTCAGAGTATGTGAATCTTCTTAAGCGCTTCAGCGTGTTCACGATCAACTTCATGAACAATCTTGAGCCGGTTTATGGGATACTTTTGGCAGCCATTATTTTAAAAGACTACCAGCATCTGGGCCCGGGTTTTTATGTCGGGGCCTCTGTCATTGTTATCGCGATTTCGCTCTATCCACTGGTGCGCAGGCGGTTCTCTACGACTGAGGCATCATATAATCCAGAAGCTCGCTGAGCTGTTGCTTCAAATCGCGACGGGCCACGATGGCGTCGACGAGGCCATGGTCCAACATAAATTCGGCTGTTTGGAAGCCTGGAGGAAGATCCTGATGGGTCGTCTCTTTGATCACCCGAGGACCGGCGAAGCCAATCATGCATTTAGGTTCGGCTAGATTAATATCCCCGATGGTGGCGAACGATGCAGTCACACCTCCCGTGGTAGGGTGGGTGAAAATGGAAATGTAAGGAAGCTTGGCTTCTCCATGGCGGGCAAGCGCACCGCAGGTCTTGGCCATCTGCATGAGGGAAAGCATACCTTCCTGCATGCGGGCCCCCGATGATGAGGAAAATATGAGCATTGCTCGTTTCTCGGTGGTTGCGGTTTCGATGGCGCGTGTGATTTTCTCACCCACCACTGAGCCCATTGAACCAGCAAAATATTTGAAGTCCATCACCGCTGCCATGGTGGGGTGGCCATTCATGGAGAAACGTCCGGTGACCACGGCATCCTTCAGGCCGGTCTTTTCTCTGAGCGTGGCCGTCTTTTCCTTGTAGTTTTCGAACCCTAGGGGATTGGTAGAAATAAGATTGGCCTCAGTTTCTTCAAAGCTCTCTTCATCGGCGAGGAGCTTAAATCGCTCATAGGCACCCATCATAAAATGGTGTGAGCAATGAGGGCAGACGAGATTGTGTTGTTTGAGGTCGAGAGTGTGAATCATTTCTCCGCACTCGGGACACTTGTTCCAGAGATCATCAGGAACGCTATCGCGATTTTTGGTCTGACGCTTCAGTTGTGGTCTATTGAAGATGCCCATTGCAGAACAGAGTAAGGCCAGGATCTCCAAAAATGAACTGAAATTTCTCAGCAATATTTTCTTTGCAAAATTCGAGAATTGCCACTCAAGGGCCGCTCTTTCGCATTGCCAGAGGAGGAAGGATCGTCAGACTGGGTGTCAAGTGAAGGAGGTTCCAGTCAAACCAGATGCGGAGGAGTTTGTTGAATTGGCAAAGTCTGGAAACGTCGTGCCCGTCTACGCTCAATTAGCCGCTGATTTTGAAACTCCGGTTTCCGCTTTTTTGAAACTTCGGGATGGAAAACACGCCTTTCTTTTTGAAAGCGCGGAAAGTACGGATGCGAGTGGTCGATGGTCCATCGTGGGAAGCCAACCGAAGTGGGTTTTTCGATCGATGGGTGACCAAGTGACGATTGTTCGTGACGGGGAAGTTGAAGATCGGGCTCGTGAGGGCGATGTTCTCGATGAAGTGGAGCGGCTGATGTCTGCTTATAAACCCGTGACTCATGGTGATGCGCCTCCATTCTTCGGCGGAGCCGTGGGCTATGTTGGCTACGACGCGGTTTCGCAGTTTGAACCGGCGGTGACCGAATCTCCCGAAGACGATTTAGGGCTGCCAGAGTCGGTTTTCTTTCTCGCTGATACGATGGTGATCTTTGATCACAAGTTGCGCCGATTGCTGGTGGTCTCGAATGCTCTTTTGGACGAACATGAGACCGATCTGGAAGCCTACGCCGCAGCGCGCGGACGGATCGCGACGCTCATGGACGTTCTTGATCGGCCTCTCCATGTTTCTCCTCTGAATGGTCTAGCAGAGATAGATCCGCCGGCACCTCGGAGCAATACGACGCAAGAAGAATATGAGACGATGGTGACACGTGTCCAAGAATATATCACCGCGGGTGATGTGTTTCAGGCAGTTCCGAGTCAGCGATTTGAAGCAGATTTTGAAGGGAGCCCCATCGATCTTTATCGGGCGCTGCGTCACATTAATCCTTCGCCTTATATGTTCGTCTACGAAACTCCGGACTTCTCTCTTGTGGGTAGTTCGCCGGAAGTTCATGTGCGTGCGATCAACGGAAAAATTGATATCCGACCTATCGCGGGGACTCGATGGAGAGGGAAGACGGCGGAAGAGGATGATGCGCTTGCTGCTGAGCTTTTGGCCGATGAAAAAGAATGCGCAGAGCACGTGATGCTGATTGATCTTGCTCGAAATGACGTCGGGAGAATCTCCACGCACGGTAGCGTGTCGGTCGATGATATGATGATCGTTGAGCGTTACAGCCACGTGATGCACATTGTTTCCAATGTGAGTGGAAAGCTTTCGCCTGAGTTCAGCTCCTATGATGTCCTGCGCTCGACCTTCCCGGCGGGGACAGTGAGCGGAGCGCCTAAGATTCGGGCGATGCAAATCATCAACGAGTTGGAGAAGAATAAGCGGGGAAGTTATTCCGGCGCGGTCGGTTACTTCGGCTGGGACGGAAGTCATGACTCTTGTATCGCATTGAGGACCTGCCTCTTGAAAGACGGTAAAGTCTACATCCAGGCCGGTGCAGGAGTGGTTGCGGATAGTAATCCAATCTACGAATACAACGAGACCCTCAATAAAGCTGCCGCAATGATGCGTGCGGTGGCTTTGGCAAAAACCCTCACAGACATTAAACCATGCTAGTCGTTATCGATAACTACGATTCCTTCACCTATAATCTTGTTCAGTATTTTGGCGAGTTGGGGGCGGAGATGAAAGTGCTGCGCAATGATGCGGTGACGGTGGCGCAATTGAAGGAACTAAATCCTTCACGAATTTGCATCTCTCCGGGACCGTGCACGCCGAATGAAGCAGGGATTTCCTGCGAGGTGATCGAGGCCTTTGGTGCGAGTCTTCCGGTCTTCGGAGTTTGCCTGGGGCATCAGTCGATCGGTCAGGTTTATGGAGGAGAAGTGGTTCGTGCCGAGAAGTTGATGCACGGTAAGACTTCGATGATTTATCATGAAGGAAAGAGTGTTTTCAAAGGGCTCGATAATCCCTTCGAGGCGACACGCTACCACTCCTTAATTGTCAAAAAGGAAACCTTGCCTGATTGCCTTGAGGTGACCGCTTGGACCGATGATGGCGTCATTATGGGGCTCAAGCACAAAGAGCTGAATGTCCATGGGGTGCAGTTTCATCCGGAGTCGATCCTGACCAACTCAGGGAAACAACTCCTGAAGAATTTTCTGGAGATCTAGGTTCGAGTAGGGGTGGTTCCTAAGTGCTAGGAATTTGCTTTTGGCGGGAGAGCCTTGAAGCCCCCTTTGGACCGGAGCGGAGGGGGGAGAACAGGGGCGCACCATCTTTGCTTCGCTCTCGGTATATCGGTAAACGAGCAAGCCGTCTCCGTTTCAATCCTTGCCGATGGGCTAGTATGTCTCCGATCGTCGGCTGGTCAAAGTGCAGCTCCGTGGCTGCTTCCTGTGCGCTGGAAATCGAGAAAGCCTTCGAATAGTCGAGAGACATAACCAGAAATCCAGGCGGGCAGGCGCACGCCTACTTTGAATCGTTTTGATGAAAGAGGCGGCATAACTTAGTTCGTTGTTAGCTGACTACTTCGCGGGCTCTTTGTCTTTGGCTAGAGCTAGTAGAGCAAGATTTGTGGCTGCATGAGAGATGTAATGTTTTGTATTTCGTCGCGGTGAGTTTGTATACCATCGTCCACTTTCGCGTTGGTGGTCTTTGAGCCACTGGCGGCCCCTGACGAGGCGTGGATCAGACCGAGCAACTCCGGATTCTGTGAGAACATGCACAGCGAAAGCCGTGGCATAACCATCGGTTTCTTTACTCTGCGGTTTGTTATCCTCGCGTTTCCATGCACCATTCCCAAGTTCGATGAGCACCCAGCCGCCGTCTTTTTTTTGTGCTTTTAAGAGAGATGCGCGCCACTGCGTGATCTGTTCTTTGTTGGCGAGTGCAGGGAAATGGGCGCTGGCCCAGAGCATCATACCCATCTGGTGAGGGGACTCCGGGGCATACTTAGCGAGATAGGCTTTTATTTTTTGGACACCTTCACGCGCCTTGACTGTTTTGAAATAAGGGTCGTCTAAAGCCATCCCAGCAGCAAGAGCTACCAGTGTGACACCAAAATGATTATCAGATTCGTAAGGTCCCCAGTTGCATTTTAGCCAGTTTTCCCAAGCCCCAGATTTGTCCTGTTTTGACCACGCATAGTCGAGCGCTTGCTTTGTTACCTCACCAAGCTTCTGGTTAGTCTTGATATCACTAATTGCAAGGAAGGCAGTGGAGGCGACAATGCCTTCGATTCCTAGGTTCTTTTTTGGTTTATTCAATAGATCAATATTCTTTCGCAGATAATCTTGGGTGAAAATTCGTGCTGCCTTGTAAGCAGGAGAATTGGTTCCCGCAGCAGGTCTTGTAACTAGATACAAGCCATTGGTGTGGCAGGTGACGCATTTCCTTGATTTTTGCCATGCCATCGCTGCGTTGTCAGTAAAACGCACAGCCTCCTGATAATTAAATTCATTAATGATCGGTTCCCTCGAGATATTCGAGGTAGGGCGTGTGTGATTTTCTAAGGAGATTTCAACTTGCGCAATACATTGCAAGGTGGTCACTTCAAAGACGATGAGTAAATGTAAGAGGTTTAGCATGGGGGATAGGGTAGGTTAGGTTGTCAGCTCGAACTTCCAAAATCAAGGGGGAGACGCGAAATTCGGTGAGATTGTCCGGTTGTGAATTTAATGATGCTACTTGGTGGCTTTGCGTTTTCCAGAATGGTCAAGTGGCTAGACATATATACTGGCTACAATAACGGGACCACTTCATCCGGCACCCATTGTTTGATGGCTTGCCAGATCACAAGGAGCGGAAAGCTTTCAGGTTTTCAGCTCTTTAAAAGAGTCCGCTTACCCGACCTGCTTCCTTGGGAGGAAGGGTTCGGAGAAGGCGGTTTCAAATTCGTAGATGTTTGAGAAATCCTCGATGGTGTCGGAGTCCTGTTTTCCGAAGACTCCGTTTTCGATGAAGAGGAAGACAATGCGGCCGACGTCTTCGCATTTTTGAAGGCCCCAGTCGTCCAGGAGGGTGGCGGACATGGGGCCGTATTCCTTTAGAGTGAATTCGCGGAAACCCTCGAGGAGCTCGGGGCCAGTCACGTGACGCTTCTCTCCTCCGTCTTCCACAGCGAGTCGATCTACCGTGAAGTCGAGTGCTTCTCGGACGAGAAAATAGGCACCAGGCTCGAAGCGAGTTTCCTTCTGGATGATCTCGGAGATGGCCTGTTCGAGCTGGATCGGCTGCATGGGAAAAGTTTGAAGTTTTAAGTTCAAAGTTTCAAGCGGGAAGGATGGAGAAAGGTTAGACGGGCTCTTTATTTGATTTTCTTATCGGTAGGTGCGCCGGCTTCTTTTGTTTCTCGAGCTGAGGAAACAGAGGGCTCAATGTGTCAATCGGTAATGATGATCTGGACTGGCTGTCCAAGGTCGTCGGGAGCGGTGAGATCGATTGGAGAGCCGTAGTTGATCAATCCTTCAAATCCTTCTAATGTTGGATTGTGCTGTGGGACCTACTTTTGAGTGCTTTTACGTGGCTTGGGAGCGACAATTTTGGTTGCAGGAACAAAGCTCGATGGCCAAAGGCGAGGCGAGATATTTTATGAAAGAGGTCTGTAGTGGCAAGTTTGACGTGAATGCTGAGTGAGCTGGTAATCGTTCCCTCGCTAAGCGAGGTGGGGATGCGTCAGTTGTGCTTGTTTCGAGGGTCCTATTCCTCTTAATTTCCCGGCGCCGCCAAGTCTTTGACGAGACACGTGCCCATGATGTTTCCACTAAAAAAGCCCGTCGGTCTTTTGGGCGACGGGCTTTGAAAAATTAGGGAGCTTACATTGGAAGTTCGATGAAGCCTTCGAGCTTCCGAATCCGAGTCGGGTGACGCATCTTACGAAGCGCTTTGGCTTCGATCTGACGAATCCGCTCACGGGTGACCTGGAACTGGCGGCCGACTTCTTCGAGGGTGCGAGAATAGCCATCCTTGAGGCCGAAGCGCTGTTCGAGGACTTCACGCTCACGTTCGGTAAGGGTGTCGAGGACTTCGATTATCTTGTCCTTGAGCATGGCGAAGCCAGCTTCTTCCATGGGGTTCTCTGCGGCCTTATCTTCGATGAAGTCACCGAAGGAAGTGTCATCAGAGTCTCCCACGGGAGCCTGAAGGGAGATGGGCTGCTGGGCCATTTTGAGGACGGCGCGGACACGCTCGACGGGGAGGTGGATCTCCTCGGCGATTTCATCAGGGGTCGGTTCGCGACCATATTCCTGAACAAGCTGCTTCTGCACGCGCATGAGCTTGTTGATCGTCTCGATCATGTGGACGGGGATACGAATGGTGCGAGCCTGATCCGCAATCGAGCGAGTGATGGCCTGACGAATCCACCAAGTGGCGTAGGTTGAAAACTTGTATCCGCGGCGATACTCGAATTTCTCAACGGCCTTCATAAGGCCCATGTTTCCTTCCTGAATTAGGTCGAGGAAGGAGAGGCCACGGTTGGTGTATTTCTTGGCGATGGAGATGACGAGACGTAGGTTGGCCTCGACCATTTCATCTTTGGCCTTGCGAGCCTTGGCGATCCAGATGTGGAGATCTTTATTGGTAGCCTCAAAGCTTTCGGTGTCGTGCCAGGCTTCGAGCTGAAGCTCCTTGATGGCGGTTTCGGCTTCTTCGGTTTTCTTGCGGTCGTATTTCCAGATCTTTTGCTGGTGGTCATCGACGACATCGCAGAAGTCTTCGATGACCTTTTGCTTGAAGAAGAACTTGCCATAAAGCTTGGCGATGGACTCAAGATTTTTTTCGAGAGAAGTCTCGAGCTTCTTTTTTCCGCGCACTGTTTTGGCGGAAAGTTTTTTGCAAACCTGTGTCGTCTCTTCGTGCAGGATACGGACTTGCTCGCAGTGTTTCGGGAGGGCTTTCATGTAGCGCTCACGGGACTCGATCTTTTTATCGAGAATGACACGGTCAAAACGTTCCTTACCCCGCATGAGCTTGTCAGCGAGGGCGAGGTAGCCACTGGCAGTGAAGCCGAAGAGGTGGAGGTACTTCTGAACTTCGATTTCCGCGTCCTCGATGCGCTTGGAGATTTCAACTTCCTGCTCACGGGTGAGGAGGGGAACCTGGCCCATCTGCTTGAGATACATGCGGACGGGGTCATCGAGAATATCGAGTTTCTGATCCTTGGTTTCTTCTTCGCCATCGAGATCGCCTTTTTTCTTATCCTTGTAACGATCAACCTCGGAGGCATCGATAATGTCGAACTCCATCTGGCGGAGACGATCGAGAATAGCGTCGACGTCTGCCGGGTTGACGATGTTGTTGGGGAGGATCTCGTGGATGTCGTCGTAGGTCAGGTAGTCTTGTTCCTTGGCGAGCTTGATCAGTTCCCTGATCTTTTCCTGAATCTCAGGAGTATCGATACGATTTTTGTATTTCTTGCCATCGATGACGATGGATCCATCTGCGTTCTCTCCGATAGAAGCTTCAGCATTGGGAGATTCTTTTTCGGGAGCGGCCTTTTTCGTGGATGCTGCTTTCTTAGCAGGGACCTTCTTAGCAGGGACCTTCTTAGCAGGGGCCTTCTTAGCAGGGGCCTTCTTAGCAGGGGCCTTCTTAGCAGGGGCCTTCTTAGCAGGGGCCTTCTTAGCAGGGGCCTTCTTAGCAGGGGCCTTCTTAGCAGGGGCCTTCTTAGCAGGGGCCTTTTTAGCAGGGGCCTTTTTAGCAGGAGTTTTCTTAGCAGGGGCTTTGGTTTGAGGAGCTGCTTTCTTCGCTGCGGTTTTCTTTTTCGCCATAATAAAAGAGGAGTGAGGAAGGTGTGAACACACTTTACCTAGGATAATCAAGCAAGCGGTCTTGCCTGAGCACTTATGTTTGGGAGGATCGGATTAGGGTCAAGTATTTTCCCCCTCAATTCCTCACCTTATAAAGCGGGAATTGAGGTTACTTAAGAATTCTTGCAGGTCTTTGATCTCTTGGAGAAGGACCATGATCTCTTCACGAGGGAGGTCCGGATCGCCCAGCTGCGCTCGTAGAGAGGCTTCTTTTCTCTGAAAATGAGTGGCTAGGAGCAAGGTCATCGTCTCCGAGCAGGCTTTCTGAAGGTCGTCGGGGAGATCTTGGCTAAATCCCTTCTCTAGAGCTAGTTGGTCGACTTCACTAAAAGTGGTAAGGAAGGCATTCCGGGCGGCGGGGGAGTCGGATTCGGGGCGGCGGGAGAGGATCGTTCTTAACAGGTTCCCTCCTGCGGTCTGATCGAGAGCCTCGTGAAGAGCTTCGAGTTGTTCACAAAGGGAGTCAGCAACCTCTCGGGATGCGAGTGCGAGATGACAGAGATAGGCGATGGAGGAGTCCATCGGCGAGGGTTCGATAAAGACGGGCTGCTCTTCGGCGTCCTTGTATCGGTTTTGCCGTTTACTTTGAAACTCGGCTTTCTTTTTAGAGGAGGCAACGACCTTGCGAAATTCATCGGCCCCGAGTCGGAGGCGGATGGATAGGGTTTGGATGGTGGCGTCCCTTATAAGATCATCACTGATGACGCTGACGAGTTCTCCGAGGCCCTGGAGGAAAGCGGCACGGTCGTTAGGCGAGGAGAGGTTTGTGGTGGGGAGCTCTTTGTCGAGTTTGGCTTCGAAGAAGTCCTTCGAGTTTTCAACCAGTTTCTGGAATTTTTCGACACCGTGGGTCTTCAGAAAGGTGTCGGGGTCATCGCCATCCGGAAGATTGATGCGGTTGACGGCGAGGCCGAGTTTGGCGAGGTGAGCGAAAGCTTTATCCGTGGCTTTGTGACCGGCAGAGTCGCCATCGTAACAGAGGACAACCTTATCAGTGTAACGTTTGAGTTTGGCGGCGTGTTGTTCGGTGAAGGCGGTGCCGAGTCCGCCGACGGTGTTTTCGAAGCCAGCTTCATGCATCGCGATAATATCGCTTTGTCCCTCGCAGAGAATGGCGCACTTGGCTTTGCCCATGGCCTTAGTTGCTTTATCAAGGCCAAAAAGAATGTCCGATTTTTTAAAAATGGGGGTTTCGTTGGTGTTGATGTATTTCCCTCGCTTGTCGTCTTTACGAAGAATGCGTGCACTGAATCCAACGACGTCGCCGTAGTGGTTCAGGATGGGGAACATTAATTGGTCGTAGAACTTATTGTAGAGCCCGGCACCCGGATTGTTTTCCTTGCTCATGCCACCGAGGCCGGCATTGATAAACTCGCGGCCGTTGAACCCCTTTTCCTTCACGAGGGCTAGGAATTCATTCGAATTGCGAGGGGCGTAGCCGATGAGCCATTTCTCGGCAGTTTCCTTGGTGAAGCCGCGGGATTTCATGTAGTCGCGGGCGTGCTGGGCGTCGGGCGATTTGAGGAGGACTTTGTGGTAATAACGGGCAGCAATATTGTTGATCTCCTTATAGCGGGAAATTTTTCGGCGTTTGCGGTCCTCTTCGGGGCTGGATTGTTCTTCGGTGATAGGGACGCCAACTCTCTGGGCGAGCTTTCGGACGGCATCCACGAAGGGGATGTTCTCGTATTTCATGATGAAACCGATGGCATTTCCGGATTCCTGACAGCCGAAGCATTTAAAGTTTTGCCAAGAGGTATTGACGTTGAACGATGGGGTTTTTTCGTTATGAAAGGGGCAATTCGCTTTATAAACGGAGCCCATTCGCTTGAGGGGAACGTAGGAGTTGATGATGTCGACAATATCAGCTGCGGCGAGCACCTGTTGGATCGTTTCTTCCGGAATTCTTCCCACAAAGCAATTGAAGGCTGAAATGCCAAAGATGAAATAGGAAATTTGGGAATTTTGCAGAATGGCTTCTTCGGGCTATGGTAGGACCATGAAAACGATGATTCTTTTATTTTGCGCTCTAATGGGCTTGATGTCGGCACAGGAGGCCGATCAACGGGTTCTCGGAAAATCGGTTGAGGGCAGCTACGCTGATAAGGTGGTGGTGATCGAGGTGGGAAAGAAAGATCTGTCGGTGAGTCAGAGTTTTAAATTTTGGGAGCGTATTCTGAAAAAGGCGGATGATGACGGAGCCCAGGCCATTGTCTTTGATCTAAATACTCCAGGAGGACTCGCCTTTCCGACGACGGAGTTGATGACTCAAATCGCGAATTTGAAGACGCCCACCATTTCCTTCGTGAATCCCCAGGCGTTGAGTGCAGGGACCTTTGTCGCCGTCTCAACGGATCGAATATACATGAAGCCGGGATCAGCAATTGGTTCTGCTGCGATTGTCGATGGCACGGGAGCCAAGATAGAAGATACGATGCGGGCGAAGCTGGAGAGCTTTTTCGATGCTCACGTGCGCTGGATCGCAGAGAAGAAGGGATACCGGAAGGACGTTCTGCGGGCGATGATGATCGTCTCGGAAAAGGAACGCAACATTGAGGGAAATATTGTGGAGGCCGGGGCGCTTCTTGCTCTTAATTCTTCGGAGGCGATTAAGCCGCTCAATGAGGGAACCTTGCTGGCGACTGCCGAGATTCAGAATTTGGATGCTCTTTTCGAGCGTGAGGGATGGGATAAGGCAGATTTGGTGACGGCGACTCCAACAGGGTTCGAGCGTTTAGCATGGTGGGTGGCCGGAATCTCCGGACTTTTGATCGTGGTCGGGTTGTCAGGAGGATACTTTGAAATCAAAACTCCAGGATTTGGCGTCGGAGGCGTCATCTCCCTGACCGCATTCGGAATCTTCTTCTTTGGAAATTATCTCGCGGGGAATATGGCGGGATATGAACTCGCTGCTCTTTTCGTGCTTGGGATCGTCTTTATCGCGATCGAGATCTTTGTGCTACCCGGATTTGGGATTGCGGGTTTGATCGGGCTCACGATTATGATTGGCTCGCTGGTCTTCGCGATGGTCGATAATGTCGCATGGGAACGTCGACAATTTGAAGCACCAGGAATCGGAGGGCTGGGGGAGGTCTTGAATGGACCGGCGATGCATCTTTCGTTTGGGATCTTTGGATCTCTTCTGATCCTCTGGGCGATGATGCGTTTTCTGCCGAATATTCCCTTTTTTAGTAAACATCTTCTCCCAGGCTCGGTGGCCCTCGGAACAGGAATCAGTGAAGAAGCGGAAACTGGTCCTCGCATTGGGATGACCGGAACGGCGACTACGGACCTCAGACCATCTGGGAAAGCGGAGATCGATGGAGGGATTCTCGACGTCGTGGCAGATGGAAAATTTGTTCAAAAAGGGGACGCCGTTCGTATCATCAAAGAGGATGGGATGGGAGTTGTTGTGAAGGGAGCTTGAGCTGTCTTGTCTGATATGGGAGAACTTGGGTGATGAAGATAATTACGCTGCTATTCCTTCTTGTCGTTCCTGTTTTCGCAGGGGACTGGGTTCCTCTTTTCGATGGTGAGACGATGAAAGGATGGACGAATCAAGGAGATGCCGATTGGCATGTAGAGGACGGAGCTCTCACGGCAAGTGAAGGTGAGGTCTGCCTACTGACGACCGACAAGAAATACGAGAACTATGAGTTAGAGCTCGAATTTAAGGCGGCGATCGGTGCCAACAGCGGGGTGTTTCTCAATACTGAAGAAAAGGTGAAAGACGAGGCAGTCGATTGCTATGAGATCAACATTGCAGACCCGACTAATCCTTTTCCGACGGGCAGCATTGTGAAGCACCATAAAGTAACTGGGCAGGGAGAAAATGACGCATGGCGCCGCTACAAGCTCAAGGTGAACAAAGGAACGATCACCATTATTCTTGATGGAAAAAAACTCGTTACCTATAGCGCCAAAAATCCTCGGCCAGCTGGATTAATCGGTCTTCAGAAGAACACAGGAAAAATCGCGTTTCGTGAAATTAGAGTTAAGGTGCTGAAGTGAACTTTGGTTTTTAGCCCAAAAATCTCGCCTAGGTTTTGCTTATCGAACGAAGCGATCATTTTTCTTTGGCTTCGATTGTTTCTTGACGAGGGTCGGAATGCCTTCGATTGCCTTTCCTTAAAAATACAGGAACATCGCACGATGATTGAGATGCGGCAAAAGCTTTTAATTTGGAGACAAAAATGAAGAAATACTTTTTCACACTTATCTTGTTACTTCGCACGTTATCAGCGGAGGTGATCGTTCCGGTGGATGCCGTTGGGTGGTCCTATTTTCGAGCACTGGATGAAAATGGGAGCCAGATTAGCCCTGGTGAGTTTATCAATCCGCTAGAGGTGGTGGGTGAACCAAACTTTATCTACTCTTTGTTATGGCCTATTCATTTTTCAGAAAGCTATTCCTCGTTTCGGCGAATCTTTGAAGATTCTTATAATGAGAGTTATCCCTTTTTTAAACGAGGGCCCGGATTTACGATGGGAGGAACCGCTCCCTTTAGCCAAGGAGGGGTCGAGGGTATTCAAGGGGGGACCGATCTCAGTATAGCGACCGGTAACGACTGGAATGTCGTTTGGTTTATTCGAAAGGTCGATGGAGGAAGGCTCGGATATGATCGCTTGAAGCTGACACTTCTTGCGCACGATGCAGCGATAGTTTTTTTAAACGGAGATATGGTGGCTCGAAAAAATTTATCCGCCAATTTTGATCCGCAGGTCTGGCAGGAAAATCCACTTAAAGATGGAGATGAGAATCTTTTCGAGGAGGTCGTTCTTGCTGGTGAGGTCCCCGGACCTTATAAAATTCTTCCGGGTCCCGATAATCTGTTGGCGATCGCGGTCTATCGCAAGCCAGGAGGAGATGACTTTGGTTTTAAGCTTCAATTGGAAGGAGAGTCCGCAGATGAGATTGAACCGAGGGGACCAATATACTCCAGTGAGGAAGGTGAGTTGATCGTTACTTGGGTGACTTCCGAGATTGGTAATTCAAGTTTGGAATACAGTAGTTCCGCGGTTGAAATTCAGAACGGGACTCTTTCGCTCGATTCGGAGACACGCTTTCATCGATATTTGATTCCCAATGTTTTTGCAGGAGCGAGATACGAACTGGACTTTACTGGTCCCACTGGGCAGATGCTGAACTATCAATATGATGTTCCAAGACGGACTGTTTTGGCGGCTTATTCTTCAGATTGGTCTTATTTTCAGATATTTCAAGGAGGGCAAACAGTTGATCCTCAAACCGATGATACCGATTTTTATGGCACTTGGATGAATCAATCGCTCGGAGCATTTACAGGAGACGGAGCCTATGATGGTCCCGTTTTCTCTCTCGACGGAATCGGACCTCTTTCAACTCGAGATCCTGAAGGTGGAGATCAAACCATGTTGGCCACTCCTTTCGGAGGGGATTATCATGCTGTTTGGATGCTGAAGGTTGTCGATGGCGGGGAGAATGGATTCTCTGATCTTAAGATCGAGGGGAACGTAGAGTCAGGAGCTTACTTTTATCTCAATGGAAAGAGAATTGGAACGGCGAATGTTGGAGAAGGGTCGAGTGATCGGTGGGCAAGAAATGCGCTAAATTCTTCTAATGGCCATGTTGACCTATCGATTGATCGTGTTCTCCGTCCGGGCCCCAATCTTTTCGCAGTATCGGTCCACAGCGCGGGAGCAGCGCATAAAAATGTTGGCGGTAGTCTTTCTATCACCGGCGTCAACTACCTTCCTGAAGTTTATCGAGTGGTTGTTTCGAATGTTGCTGAATCTAGTGCTCGTATCAGCTGGGAAACCAGAAATATTGAGGTTGGAATGGTGAAGTATGGGATCGAGGGTGAACCCATCTTATTTGCGAATACCGTAGTGGGATTCGAGCATCTCGTCGACTTGTCCAACCTTTCGCCGAAATCTACTTACCAGTTTGAAATTCTAGATTCAGAAGGGCATTCCTATACACCTCCTGAGGTGGGGACATTTTCGACGACTCCTGAAGTGGTAATTCCCCGTGGTTCTGGAGGATGGCATTATTTGCATTCTTTGGATGAGATAGGAGATGGCGTGGATCCAATTTTACTTGATTTAGATTTTCAAGAAACTTGGACTAACCTGCTTGAACCCGGTTCAAGTTATGATGGTCCTTCTTTTGTAAATGATGGAAAGATGCCGATTGGGTTCGGGGATTTTGTGCAGGAGCAGGGTTCAACCTTTCTCACAGAACCGAATAGCTCAACCGGGGAAGCGTTTTGGCTTGTGAAAGAGTTTGAAGTAGGGAAGGCCGTTTATACCGATTTAGAATTGAGACTCCGGGGGAGCGGCGGCGCGATCATTTATCTTAATGGAGAGAGTGTGGGTTCGGCTTCGTTCAGTTCTACGCGCCTAAATCATTGGGAAGAATCACGAATCGAATTGGGAGATCAGGTTCTATTGCGTCCGGGTAGGAATACCATTGCGATTTTGGTTTATTCTAATTCCACGAATTACTGGTCACAGGGGATCGATCTGGCGTTGATGGGAAATCGGCAGGATATCGCTCTTTCCAATATTGAAGAAATCTATGTAGCAGAAGGTGAAATCAAACTAAGTTGGCAATCTTCCTTCGATGATGACCTGACAGTGAGATGGGGGACTGAAGTTGATCAGCTCGATCAAGAATTAGTAGTAACAAGATTGAACTCACTAGAATCTTTCGTTCAGTTTTCTGGGGTGGAGCAAGGTCAGCGCTATTTCTACGAGATTTTGAAGTCATCTGGAGAAATTTACGATCCTCCAGCACGTGGGAGTTTTCAAGTTGGCGAAAGTCCGGCCGGACCTCTCTCTAATAATATTCTTTTTTCGAATTCTGAAGGATGGTCTGTCCTCTATTCGATTGACGCGGTAAACCGCATGTATGACCCTGCGCTTGGAGATAGTGATTTTCACCAAACATGGTTTGCTCAATCTCTCGGTAGCTACGTCGGGAATGGTTTGTATGATGGGCCAGCATTCCAATCAGGAATAAGGGCCCCGGTGCACTATGGACTTTCGAATACTCCCGGGACGACCTTATTACCCCCTCCTGACACCCCTCATATAGGCCCCATCTGGATGATTAAGGAGATCGATGGTGGCTTGACGGGGTATCATAATTTAATTGTCAACGTGGCGGCGCTTGATGGAGCTGTGATTTATCTGAATGGTGCGAGGATTGGAGAGAAAAATATGCCTCGGAATGGGGAGGATCGCTTCGGGACTCTGGCGCTTGAAAAAAACGAATTTTGGTCTAAGGTACCAATTGGTAAAAACGTTTCGATTTTGCCTGGGCCCAACCTCTTGGCGATTTCGATTCATCCCCACAGCTTGCAGGTGGGACGGGGTTACGGCACGGCCTATTTGGTTGGCTATGAGGGGGTGGCTCCCGGACGCTATGCTTGGTCGAGTCCTCGCGCTACGGCATTTGACCTTCATTGGAGATCGGAGGAAGTAGAAGCATCAAGGGTCAGGTTTGGGAAATCACCCTTCGAGATGACTGAGCTCTTGAATGATGATAATCTGGTAAACGATCATCTTGTTCAGTTTCCCGAGATTGAAGCGGATGAATCTTTCTATTACGAAATTCTTCAAGAGAATGGAGATTCCTTTGATCCACCTTTTATTGGAACGACGGGGAGTGGCTCTGGCAGTGCAGAAGTGCCCTTTTTATCACTAGAGGATGCGCTTGTTCGATGGAATACCGATTGGCCAAGTCAAGCCACAGTGAGTTACGGTAAGTGGGGCACAGAGCCCGAATTTGTAACGGTCTTGGATCAAGGATTTTTAAATAATCATGAGATCCTGCTATCGAATTTAGTGAGCGGAGATACTTATTACGTTCTGATTGAAGCAATTGGAAAAGATGGGCAAACTGAGACGATTAGAGCCGAATTTCTCACTGGAGAAGTGGTTCGTGGGCCCTACTTACAGAAGGCGCATTCCAGGGGTGTTACGGTACATTGGCGGACGTCGATTCCTATGGGGACTTGGCTTGCTTACGGGACAGACCCAGATGATCTGGATCAGATCATCTCTACGGCAGATTTGGTGACTGAGCATTCAGCCGAAATTTTGGGTCTAAATTCCGAATCTCTTTACCACTATCGAATTCTTTCAAGCCTTCCAAGCGGAGTTGTAAATGCATTCGAAGGTTGTTCATTTAAGACGGCTCCAGAGGCAGGAATCTCAAAGCCCACTAGGATTTGGGCGATTGGTGATTCGGGTGGTGCCAATCAAGGTGCGCGCGAAGTCTATAAAGCATTTGAGTCCTACACGGTGGGTCGTAATCCTGATCTATGGCTAATGCTGGGAGATAACGCTTATGAGATCGGGACTGATGAGGAATATCAGAAGGCGGTGTTCGATATGTATCCGGAGTTGTTAAAGCGATCGCCACTTTGGGCGACGCGAGGGAACCACGACCACACCAATACTGCTTATCTTGACGTCTTCGATTTTCCTTCTAACGGAGAAGCTGGAGGAGTTGCGTCGGGGACAGAGGAGTTTTACTCCTTCGATCATGGCAATATTCATTTCATTTGTCTGAACTCGACGACTTTTCCCGAGGGAATGAAAGAGTGGCTTGAGCTGGATTTGATGGAGTGTCGCTCGGACTGGATCATCGCCTTTTTCCATCATGGACCCTATACTTTTGGCTCCCATAATTCCGATCAAGAGCAGGAGCATATTGTGATGAGAGAGCAGATTCTTCCGTTGCTGGAAGACTTCGGGGTGGATCTCATTCTTTCTGGACACAGCCATAGTTATGAACGCTCAAAATTACTCGATGGGCACTATGGTTTTTCAAGTTCTTTTGACGAAGCGAAACACGCCCTCGATTCGGGAAATGGTTCGATCAATGGTTCCGTGGATCGAGATACTGGGCGATATCAATGGTTGGGAGGAACGGGCCCGTATAAGAAAAGGTCGGGTAGGGCCCATGAGGGGCAGGTTTCCGTGATTGCTGGGGCTTCAAGCATTCTTTCCCGTCGTGGGAGCCTGAATCACCCAGTGATGGTAAATAGCTTGCGGGTTCTGGGGTCCATGGTGATCGATGTTGATGGGCTCACTCTTCATGCGCGCTATCTGGATAACAACGGGGTTGTGAGGGACGACTTCACGATTCAAAAGGAATGGCCCGATTCCCCGGCGATGAGCTGGTGGGAGGAGCATTTCGGAGATGGATCCCGACCCTACTTGAGTGATTGGCGAGGTGATCCGGATGGGGATAACGTGGACAATTTGATGGAGTATGCGCTGGGGACGAATCCCAGTTTTCCGGGGAGAAATGTGCTGGAGAATTACGCGACAGAGGAGTCGATTATTCTCAGGTATCCACGGTTCCTCGAGAAGAACGACCTGACTTTTGAAATCGAAATGAGCAGTGATTTGGAGACCTTTTTGAGCTCGCCTTTGATCCTGAATGAGATGATTCAAGAAGCTGATCCGAGTGGGCTGGAATGGTGGGAAGCAAGGCTTCCGATTAGCGCGGAATCGGACAAATATATGCGCCTAAAAATCGAGCGAAAGTAAAGATGGTCCGCGAATAACAGGAGTTCCTATCACTGTTTGGGAGGGGCGGTGATCCAAAGTTGAATGTGCTTACCCTCGTGCCGTATCTCAGGGCATTAAAAATTATGATGAATTTAAGCGAGACTCCCTCAGAGAAAGACGTTGCCAAGAATGGAACGCAAAAAGAAGAAGTTATTCGTGCCGGGCGGCGCTGTCCTTCATGTGAAAGCGCGAAGACATCGAGAGATTCAATATTGCGATCACAATCTAGTGTTTTAGCGGTAATCTTGTTCGGGTGGATCTTTTTTTTAGCGCGTGCAGCATTTGCCAGGCGCACGTCGGTTTGCGGAGATTGTGGTAAGGTGAATCGTTATAAGTCAGGTGGATCATGGATCGCTCTGGTATTTTTAGCGCTCTTGGTGGCATTGGTAGCGATGGCATTTTCCGCTAAAGCACCTTAAGGAAAACGTTTATTTTAACGAATCGGAACCTCAGATAATAAGCATCCTTGGGAGAGGGTGAGCTTCGAGGTAATTACGTTTCATCGATTTTTATCCTAAGTCGTAGGCGTCGAGGTCGGAGGTGACGATGACATCTTCTGGGGTGGGAGTGGCATCGAGAATGGATTTGATGTGGCGGGAGAGGACTCGAGCATTTGGGCCGCGGAGGAGGAGTTGGAAGCGGAATTGGGAATGAGATCTGGTGAGGGGCGAGGGGATGGGATCCCCGAGGATGATTCCTTCCGGGAGTTTTTCCTTGAGCTTGAGATGGAGGGTTTCGAGGGTGAATTCGGCTCTTCGTTCGTGGCTTGATCTCGCGAGAAGAAGAGCCAAGTGGGTATACGGGGGGTAGGAGAACTGACGTCGCATTTCGAGCTCTTGATCGACGAAGCCGTAGAAGTCGTGATGTCTGGCGAATTGAATGGAAGGGCTGTGAGGGGTCGAGGTTTGGATAATGACCTCGCCCGCCATTTTTCCGCGACCGGCACGGCCAGCAACCTGGGTGAGAAGTTGGAAGGTACGTTCGCCAGCGCGGAAGTCGGGGGCGTAGAGCGAGAGGTCGGCATTGAGGACGCCGACGAGGGTGACGTTGGGAAAGTCTAGTCCTTTGGCGATCATTTGGGTCCCGAGGAGGATCTTGATTTTCTTGGCGCGGAAGTCGCGCAGGGTGTCTCGGAGGGCATTCTTGCGACGGGTGGTGTCGGTGTCGAGTCGGGCAATCTTGTTGCCTTTAAAGATTTTATTGAGAATGATTTCGGCCTTTTCTGTGCCGTATCCTTGAAAGCGGATGGCGGGGTCTTTGCACTCGGGGCAGAGTTTTGGGACGATGGCTTGGTGGCCGCAGATGTGGCAGATAAGCCGTTCCTCGGAGCGATGATAAGTGAGGGGGATGGCACAGTGTTTGCACTCAATAGCGTGGCCGCAGGGCGGGCACTGGAGGGAGCGGGCGAAGCCGCGGCGGTTGAGGAAGAGGATGACCTGTTCGTCCTTTTCAAGGCGTTCGTCGATAGCGGAGCGGAGGCGATCCGAGAGGATGGCGTCGCGGCCTTTTTGCTTCCGTGATTCGATCCGCATATCGACGACGCGGGTGAGCGGGAGCGTGGCACCATCGGCCCGCTGGGTCATGCGGACGAGTTTGTATTTTCCGGAAAGGGTGTTGTTGTAGGTTTCGAGCGAGGGCGTCGCTGTTCCTAAAAGAACGGAGCATTTTTCGAGGCGGCAGCGAACGACTGCTAGGTCGCGGGCGTGGTATTTGGGTGGGTTCTCCTGTTTGTAAGCCGGTTCGTGTTCTTCATCGACGATGATGAGACCCAGATCGCGGAGTGGGGCAAAGATGGCGGAACGGGCACCGATGATGATGCGGGCCTCACCGGAGCGGATACGGTTCCATTCGTCGAAACGCTCTCCTTGGGAAAGGTGGGAATGTTGCACCGCGATTTTGTCGCCCAGCACCGAAAAGCGAGCCTTGAAACGGCGCACGGTTTGAGGGGCGAGCGCGATTTCGGGTAGGAGAATGATGACGTTTTTCCCGAGATCGAGGACCTTTTGAGTGGCCTGGAGGTAAACTTCGGTTTTTCCCGAGCCGGTGATTCCGTGGAGGAGAATGGGATCTGGTTTTTCGGAAGCGAGTGAGTCTGAGACGGCGTCAAGGGCTTTAGCTTGCTCAGCGTTAAGAGTGAAGGGCTCGGTGGGGATGATGATTTCTCCGGCATCGGGGTCGCGGCGGACATCGAGCTCGATGAGCTTCAGGTATCCCTTTTCGGAAAGGGCTTTTAAGGCGGCGGATGCGGATGCTCCTCCGAGCTGGGTGACGGGAATAGGCTCGGTAGATCCTTCTAGTAGTTGAAGGATGCTGTGCTGGCGTTTGGCTCGTTTGGAAATCTTTTTGAGTTCTTCCTCGGAAGGGAGTTGAGCGATGACGGCGGCCCGCTGGGTTTTCGCGGAGGTTTTTTCTCCTCGAATGGAGGCAGGGATGAAGGCGCGGATCACTTGCTCCAACGGCGTGCCGTAGTAGGAGGTGATCCACTCGGCCAGATTGAGGAGTTCGGGAGTAACGAGTGGTTCAGGGTCGACGAGATCGGTGAGAAAGCGAAGAGCAAAATCGCCTTGGGGTTTCTCGGCGACCCTCAGGACAGTTCCGGTGGCGGGGCGATTGCGGAGGGGGATACGGACGCGGCAACCGGGAACAACGGGGAGGCCTTCCGGAATAGCGTAGTCAAAGACGAGCTCGGAAGGCCCATCGATGAGAACACTTGCGGAAAGAGGCATGGATGAATGGTGAATGGTGAATGCTGAATAGTGAAGGGGAATGGTAAGGCGTACGGTGTCAGGGGCGAAGACAGATCCAAGTGAAAATCACTATTTTGATTTAAGGTCGAATTTGATGCAAAAGAATTACCTTGAGTTCATCGATAGGAAGCCCTGATTACCTTGGATAAGAGCTGTTGAGAGTAGTTCGGAGTCTGCAAGATCAGTGAGGCATTGGAAGAAAGAGACGATTTTGGGCATTCGCAAATGAAGAAATGAAAAAGAAATGCTATGCAGGAGGGGATGAGGAGATTGTTTTCGCGAATTACAAAATCTATTTTAGAGCGTGGGGAAAATCAATTTGTGAGATCGCTGGTCGATCCCGGAGGGGAGCAGGGCGAAATCCCAATTTTACCAGAACGAACCGACCCTGAAGATCGACAGATTTTTGGGGTGATGGAGAAGGATGAATTCCGAGCATTCATCGCGCAGTTGGATGGGTCCTTTGAAAAGTCTTTTCGGGCTGGGCAGCTCAACACCCTTATTGGAAAAATGTCTCATCTGGGAAATGGGAAGACCTTGTCCTTGGTTTGCCCAGTGGGCTATCGGACCGAGCAAACCTCATTGCAAGTTAGGGCGTGGGGAGAGCGGGGATTACTTGTTCTGAGATTGGAAGGAAAGGGCGCGCCGATCGAATTGGTCGAGGAAACATTTAATCGCTACCGAAGACCAATGGAAGATGCTGCCGAGTTTCGTGAATGTCGGATCGCGACCGAAGAATACGAAGGCTTGTTAGATCTTCGGTTTCAAGAACTACGGGCTCCACTGGGGCTCCGCTGGACCGTTGAGGATCTCCAGTGGGAGCAGCTGGAACGCCACTTTGGGGTTTTCTTACTCGATCAGCCGGTAGCGACCATGGTGGTTCGCAGGCTTCGCGATGGAGTGGTACGTTTACGTCAAATTGCGGTGAGCGATGAGCATCGCGGAAAAGGATACGGGCGCATGGTGATGAAGGAAATCGAGACTCTCTTAGCGAGTGAGGAGGTGAAGGAATTCGAACTTCATGCCCGGGAAGATGTGGTGGGCTTTTATGAGAAGATGGGCCTTGAGCAGGTCGGGTCAATCTTCACCGAGATTGGTCTTCCGCATGTGTTGATGCGGAAAAGAATCAAGCCGAATAAGTGAGCCTAATACCGGCCCAAACTGCGGCGAGTCCGAGGAGGATGCTGAGGACGATCTTAGCGAGCGCTAAGGAAGTCAGGCCGCTGGTCCAGAGGGAATGGGTGTCTTTGGCGAAAGTGGAGAAGGTGGTGAATCCGCCCAGAAAACCAGTCGCTAGGAGTGGGAAAACCCAAGGAGGGGTATTCCGAGTGGCGAAGTAGCCAAAGAGACAGCCGATTAAAAAGCAGCCGAGGACGTTGCAGGTGAGGATGCCAATGGGGAAGCGATGAAGGGCTGTCTTTTCAGCGAGGGACTGGACGGAGGTATTCAGGGACCAACGAGCGAGGGAGCCGAGGCCGCCACCGAGAAAGACGAGAAGGGCATTCATGATGTGAGGCAGTCGAGCAGAGCGCGCACCTTAGTCGAGTCCTTGATGCCGGGGGAACTCTCGGCTCCCGAGGCGATATCGATGGCAGCTGGCTGGACAGCCTCGATTGCTTCGACTGAATTTTTGGTGGTGAGACCTCCTGCAAGAATGACCGGGAGTCCGGGATGGGAGGTGATGAAGTCTTTTGCGAGCGTCCAGTCGAAGGTTTTGCCAGTCCCGCCGTAGTCCTTTCCTGCGGGAGTGTCGATGAGGAGAGCGAAGTTTTCCGAGGGAAGTTCGGCGGTGGGAAGGTTTTCGGCGGAGACCGCACGGATGACGGGAATGCCTTTGTCGAGAAAATGGCGGATGTCATCAGCGGTCTCATCGCCGTGGAGTTGGACGACGTCGATGAGATCTTTTTCGACGAGTTCGTCGGCGAGCGGAATGGCATTATTGACGAACACGCCGACACGCAAAATTTTCCCCTTGAGCGGTCGGAGGAATTCCGCCGAGAGTTCGGGAGGGTAGTAGCGTTTTGAGGGTGGCCAAAAATTAACCCCAAGGGCCTCGATCCCAAGGTCAGCAAGAAGCCTAGCGTCGTGCGGGGAAGTGATGCCGCAGATTTTTAACGAAACCGGCGGTGAACAGAACTCGGTGAACATCGGAAGATAAGATACCTAATTTTGAGAAGTGAGGGTTTGTTCGTGCATGAAATTACCAGCTCTGTTTTTTGATTATTGGTGTTTAAAGACTCTTTTGGGTTTAGAAAATCAATGGAGGCAAAAAACAGAATTTAGAGGTTATTAGCTAAAAATGTAATAAGGGAGCGGTCTATATGTCAAATAGTAAAAGAATCTGTGCCAATAGTCTCGACGCGTTAGAGAAATGTCAAATTGCTTTCGGCATTTGCTGGAAGCTTGGGTAGATTCTTGCCGTGATTCGAATCCGGGGCGCACGTCAGCACAATCTCAAGGGAATCGATGTCGATCTTCCCCGGGAGAAGTTGATCGTGATTACTGGAGTCAGTGGAAGTGGAAAATCGAGCCTAGCATTTCATACCCTGTATGCCGAGGGGAAGCGCCGCTATGTAGAATCACTTTCGACCTATGCGCGGCAGTTTTTGGATCAATTCGAGAAGCCTGAAGTGGATTCAATTGAAGGGCTGAGTCCTGCGATTGCCATCGAGCAAAAAAGAAGTGGTGGCAATCCGCGTTCGACCATCGCGACCGTGACGGAGATTCATGATTTTCTCCGGATTCTCTACGCGGCGTCCGGGGTCCCGCATGACCCGAAAACGGGTGAGCGTCTGGAGAAAATGACGACGGCAGATATTGTGGCCAGTCTTGCTTCGAGAGAAGAGGGGACAAAGGTTATGATTCTGGCTCCCATGGCCACGGAGGGAGAAGCGGCGGGGATGATAGCGGATCTGCAACGGCAGGGATTTGTGCGTGTTCGGATCTGCAGAGAAGTGATGGAGCTGGAGGAGGCTGCCGAGAAATGGCCCTCGGATGGAGGAGAGATTGAGATTGTCGTGGATCGTCTCATCGTCAAAGAAGGCGTGGAGAGTCGGATGGCGGATAGCGTTGAAATTGCCCTGCGCATTTGCGGTATGGAAGTAAGGGCGATTACGCAGGAGCGAGGCGAGAAGGAATGGACTGAAGTCGCTTTTGCAACGAGTTTTCGAAATCCTGGAACGGGCTTTGAGTTGGAGGCGTTAAATCCCCGTCATTTTTCCCACAACAGTCACTTGGGGGCCTGCGTGGTGTGTCATGGACTGGGGACCGAGGATTTTTGTGATCCCAATCTCGTGGTGCCGAACCGAAGCAAGTCGCTCAGCGAGGGAGCAGTCACCGTTTGGACGAGTGGCTCGAAGAAAAAGAAGGGCTGGAACCAGATTTACATCGAAGCGCTCGCGAAATATTATCGTGTGAGTTTGGAGGATCCTTTTTCCAATCTCCCGGAGGATTTTCAGGCGGCTCTCTTTTTTGGAAGCGGGGGAGAAAAGATCGAAGTGGAGTGGGAAAAGGAGGGGAGATCGCAGCTGTGGAAAAAGGAATTTGAAGGGATCTGTCGCCAAGTTGAGCGGCACCACATGGAAAGCGAAAGTGATTCTGTGAAGCGGAAGATGGCTCGCTATATGACTTCGCGGGAGTGCCGGGCTTGTGCGGGGAAGCGGCTCAGACCGGAATTTCTTGCGGTGACTTTGATCAGTGGCGAAGAGAAGACCCGGCAAGAACTCGGGATCGATGGTTTCTGCGATCTGTCCATTTCAGCAGCATCTCAATGGATGCAGGAGATTCGACTATCGGGCTCGCATCAGGGAGCGATGGCTGGGGTGGTGGGTGAAATTGGGAAACGGCTCTCGTTTCTCGATGAAGTGGGCTTGGGCTATCTCAGTTTGGGCCGGGCGAGTGGCACTCTGTCGGGAGGGGAATTCCAGCGGGTGAAATTGGCCACGCAATTAGGGGCCGGACTTGCCGGGGTGCTTTATGTTCTTGATGAGCCCAGCATCGGCCTCCACCCACAGGATAACGATCGTCTAATTTCAGCTTTACTGAGATTGCGTGATTCGGGGAATACGGTGGTAGTGGTAGAGCATGACGAGGCAATGGTTCGGGCTGCCGATCAGGTCATCGAGATTGGTCCGGCTGCCGGTTCTCATGGAGGAGAATTGGTCGGGCAGGGAACGCCGGAGGAGATTGCGTCCCTGGATACTCCTACCGGGAGATGGCTAAGCGCCGAAAAAGGGGTGCCAGCGGGCAAGCGCCGAAAAAGGGCTGCGAGCGAGCTCAGAATCATCGGTGCAACCGAGCACAATTTAAAAGGCTATCAGATTGATATTCCTCTTGGTCAATTGGTCGGAGTCACAGGTCCGAGCGGAAGCGGGAAATCGACGCTCATCGATGGCGTGCTTCGCAAGGCGCTTGCTCGCCATTTTCATCGGGCAAAGGCGGTTCCCGGAGCACATGAGCGCATCGAAGGGCTGGAGTATCTCGATAAAGTGGTGGTGGTGGACCAGAGTCCGCTTGGAAAAAGTCCCCGCTCTAACCCGGCAACCTACTCGGGTGCCTTTGATCTCGTGAGAGATCTTTTTGGGAAGCTACCCATTTCACGTCAGCGAGGATACCAGGCTGGTCGTTTTAGCTTCAACGTTAAGGGAGGGCGCTGTGAGAAGTGCATGGGCGGAGGGTCGATTCGGATCGATATGCACTTCTTGCCCGATATCTGGATCGAATGTGAGGCGTGCCGTGGGCAGCGTTATAATCGGGAGACGCTTGAGGTCCGCTATCGTGGGAAAAATATCGCCGATATTCTTACGATGACGATTGAGGAAGCGCGGGCATTTTTTGCGAAAGTGCCCAAGCTGAGCATTATTACGAACGCGCTCGACGATGTAGGGCTCGGCTATGTGCGGTTAGGGCAAGCGGCAAATACCCTTTCAGGAGGAGAGGCTCAACGGGTCAAGCTGGCCTGTGAGTTGGCCAAGAGTGCGGTCGGACCCACCCTCTACCTTCTGGATGAACCCACCACAGGCCTGCATTTTCAGGATGTGCAGGTGCTGCTTAAGGTGCTGATAAAGCTCCGTGATTCGGGGCATTCGCTCGTGGTGGTGGAGCACAATCTGGATGTCATCGCGGCCTGCGACCATCTGATCGATCTGGGCCCCGGAGGAGGGGATTTGGGAGGAAGATTGGTGGCAAGCGGAGCCCCAGCAGAGGTGATGAAGATTGCGGATTCTGCCACCGGAAGGGCGCTTCGTGAGGAGAGGAATTGAAAATCTAAGAATAGCTGGTAATTTCTATGGAAAACCGGAGACAAACGCCTTATCTGTCATCGCTTCATCAGTAATTAACATGTCGATCGTACAACGAACCTCCTTGAAAGCGTCCCAGCCTAGCCGTTGGAGGCCTTGGCTCAACGAGAACGGCTCTAAACTTCTGCTGTTTGCGCGTCAACAAACCCGCTCCCTTGCAGATGCGGAAGATGTTCTGCAGGAGGCCGTGGTAAAACTAGCCCGGAAGGTCGAGGAAGGAACATTTGTTGGAGGTCAGGAATCGTGGTTGCCATTCATCTACACTCAGATCCGTCGCGAATCGATTGATCTCGGGCGCAAGGATGATCGTCGTAAGCGGCGAGAAGTTGCGGTGGTTGATGACACGAAGGGGCTCGGAAATGACATCGATCTTCCACTCTTCGAGGAGGGCGAAGGAAATGGTGAGACGTGCAGAATTCTTGTTGAGGGTCTCAAATCATTGCCGAAGAAGTTCTCTGAGGTCATCACCATGAAGCTCTGGGGTGAACGAACTTTTGCTGAGATCGGTGAGGCGCTCGACATTTCGTTAAACACGGCCGCATCACGATACCGCTACGGCATCGAAGCCCTGCGGAAGCAGCTTGCGAAAGCTCGCCTCAATGGCGATATTTAGATCTTCAATCTCTGATTTAGAAATACAGATGGATAAGGAATTTATCATGATCGAAACCGATTTGCAGAAGCTCTCTCCGAAGAAGATCTCTGATTCTTTGTTGGATCGTTTGGATGCGGCAATGTGCTCCTGGGACCATTCCGTTCTGATTGCTGATGCAGATCCCGAGATTGAGCTTTTAGAACTCGTTCCCCTCGTCGCTCCTTACGATATGATCGAGAGGCTGGATACTGCGATGAGTCGCTGGCACGAGTCTGTACCCGTGGAGGAAAAGGTGATTTCCTGGGAAGAAGAAGTTCCTCCCAAGGAAAGAGTTTTCCAGTGGCGTAAGGTGGTAGCGGTTTCCCTGATTGGTGCCTCTGCTGCTCTCTATGCGACACAGGAAAGAAAGCCTTCAGTTCAAGCATCGCATAAAATCCCGGTGCATCAGGCCGGTGTTTCTCTCGCGACCTTTCAGCCCCAAGATGCAACTTCCCGTGTTCTTGACTACAAAGAGGGCGGCGTGATCTCCGATGGAAAAGGCCAAATGCTGCGCTGTGTCGCTGTCAAAGTTGCCAACGAGATCAGCTTTCAAAACGCCAAAGGCGAAACGGTTACGGTTGAGAAACCACAATATAAAGTAATTTTCGTACCAGTGAATGTTGATTAAACACATTCGATATTACTGAACGCTCCTACAACGAATGAAATCATCACCATTAATTAGAACGACGACAGGGTTCGCCGTAGCCCTGGGGCTCTTGCCGGCTGTCGCAATCGAACGCTCAAAGGGCGAGGGTGCCGAAAGGCTTCCGACCGAGAGTTTACCAAAAAATGAGGAGATCGCGGTTGAGAAAAAAGTAGCTTGGTTGGGTGTCCTGACCGAGCCCTTGAGCGCGGATCTGTCTTGGCATCTTAAACTGGATTCTGGAGTAATCGTGCGGGTCGTTGATCCGAATAGCCCGGCTGCTGAGGCAGGAGTTCAGGAGCGTGATATTATTATCGCAGTGGATGGAGAGATTGTTCAGAATCGTAATCAAGTTAAAGCGTCAATTAGAGCTCATCAACCAGGAGAAGAAACTTTGCTGAAGATCATCCGTCAGGGTGTTGCGCTTGATAAGGAGGTGATTTTGGGCGGACGTGAGCAGTTTCCGCTAGCTCATCAAGCTCGGCTTGCTGAGCGTGTGCCTCCCGGATTTCAACCCGTCTTCCCGCAAGGAATGGAGGATGCTGAGAATCTTCAGAAAGAGCTCATGGAGCGCGTTGAAGAAGCATTGAATGGACAATTTGCAACAGGTGGAATGACCCAGCGCCGAATGGAACTTAATCTGAGAGACTTGCTTCATGGAATGTCTCCCGACGCCAAAGACTTCAATCTCAGCCTTGAAAGTGTCACCAACGGTTCCCTGAGCTTCACGAATGAAGAGGGAACAGTCGAGGTGACTCACAAGGGGGCGGAAAAGCAGGTGAAGGTTACCGACCGTCAAGGTGAGGTGCTTTTCGAAGGACCTTATTCGAGTAAAGAGGATAAGGAAAATGTTCCTGAGGAACTGCGCGAGCGGATTGACTCAGTAACCAGCTCCGATGGAGGCCGCTTTCCTTTTCAGTTCAATATTCTTCCTGGAGAAGGATTGAAGAATGACGAGTAATAACACTCCGCAAAATAGAAGAGACAAATCTTTATATTAAATTTCTGAATTCTAGCGCTTCGCGAAGGTGGAGAGAGCCAGGTGTTTTCACAAGAAGGCTGCGTTTTTGCCAGGTCACGCTACCCGCACCGCACCTTTGCCTTTCGTGAAATCGCTTCTGTCATGCTGATAATAATATGAAAGCAATAACGTCACTAATCGCAGTATTTTTACTGTGTTCCGTTTTCACAGGTTACGGCGCCGCTGAGGAGGAGATTGCTACCCTCAAACAGGAAAACACTCAGCTGCGACATGAAAACGAAGCGCTGCGTTTGGAATTGGAGAAGCTTAAATCCGGAAGAGAACTGCGTGAAGTCATCGTGAGCCACACAGACGAAAATGGAGTCCTCCAGCTTTATCGGATGAAGGAAGATGGTTCCGCCAGCCGCCAATTGACTCACGGCAGCAGCAACTGTATGCAGCCTGCCTGTTCGGCAGATGGGAAGAAGATTGCCTACGTGAAGCGGGGCCCGCAGGGCATGACAATGATTCTGTGCGGCACGGACGGCAAAAACGCGAAAGAACTCATTGAATCGCCGGGAATTCTCGTGCCTACCTGGGTGCCTGACTCCACGCACGTCATATGGATGAGTGTTCGCGCAGGAGCAGGGAATCAGGATCCTGCCGGTAGAAGCCAGCTCCGCATTATGAACACCGACACAGGTGAATCGCGGAGACTGTTCAGTGATCCTGAGCAGATTAAGCACAGCAACGCAATGCCCACAGTCTCTCCCAACGCTCTAAAGGTGGCCTTCGTTTCAGACCGAAGCGGTGCCGGTAGAGTTTGGGTGAGCAATCTTGACGGAAGCGACGCCAAAATGGTCTCACCTCCGGATGCAGAACTGGATGAGGGACTTCAGCTGCCTGTCGAACAAAAAGTGCCTGTGTGGTCGCCGGACGGCAAGTGGATTGCTCACTGGGAGGGAGTTGAGCAGATTCACATGAGCGCGTTCACCGGGATCGAGAAACCGCACCGCGACCAGCAGATCTCAGAAACCTTTCATGTCTGGATTGCCAGCAGTGACGGGAAACAGCGACGAAAAATAGGACGGGGCGATGATCCCACGTGGTCGCCAGACGGATTTGTGACGCGGGCTTTTCCGGATCCCCGAAGGAACGGCCCAAAGGTTATGATCGAAACTGAATCAGGGGAAAAAGAACTGTCAATCGTTCCTCCTAGAAAAGGCTGGGGGCGATTCACATGGCTGCCATAGTGAATCCAGCAAACAAAAATGCGGTATAAAACAACTCAATCATCAACCTTGAAATCGGAGTGCGCCTTCTGACAGCCTGTGGTAGCACTCTGGCTTTCTGCTACTTGACATAATTCCGCTAGAGGCGATTTAGGAAAGGGACTTTCGTTGTGAGGTCGTCTTCTTTACTGCTTTTTTTTCTCGCTGCTTTTGAGGGCGACTAACTCAATTTCGAAAATGAGGAGCTCGTTGGGCCCGATAAGGTCGCTGCGTCTCGCTTCACCGTATCCAAGATCCGAAGGAACAAATATTTTGCAGTGGGCGCCCACTGGCATCTTAAGGACGGCTTCCCTAAATCCTGGAATGATCTCATCGAGAGCCAAGGAAACCGGCTTGATACTTAGCGACGCATCGAACTCCTTTTCGTTAATCAAGGTGCCGACATAGTGGACCTCGGCAAGATTCGGAGGCAAGGGTGATGATGTTTTTTCGTCGTGTTTGAGATCAGGCTGTTCCTTTTTCTTGGGAGCTTCGAGGACGAGATATTGCAATCCGCTCGCTAAGGTTGTCACTCCTTTCATCTTCGCGTTGATGGCGAGGAATTCTTTTTGCGCCTTCTCGTTCGTTTCAGCGAGGAGGGACTCTCGTCTCGTGATTTCCTTCTGGAGAAGTGAGAAGGCTTCGCTGAGTTCTTCCCCGGAAAAGGGGAGAGGTTCTCCTCGAAGCGCCATTTTAAAACCTTTAGTGAAGTGCTCACTGGCGACATCGTCTTCCTCGACGCGTTTGAGAGAAGCCCGCTTTCCCGCTTGATGTCCAAGAGCGAGTGAGACCCGCTCCTTGAGAACTTCAGGTGATGGAGTGGTGGGCTCGGGGTCGCTTTCCTGAGCGGGTAGAAGACAGCTCCCCAGAAGGATCAGTGTGAATATGGGAATCCCGCTCATGGATTAATGGGGATGAAATTGAGTCGCTGAAAGCGCTTCCGCAAGGGAAAAGAAGGCACTTAGTCCAACTCGAGACGATAGCGGTGGATGGTGGTATCGACTTCCTTTGCGTAGCGGTCGATGCCGCCATCGAGACCTACTGTTCCCTTGAGGCCATGGCCACGGAACCAGGCGCATTGATCAAGGACGCTTCTTCCCTGATGATCGAAGAGGATAATGAGAGTCTCCTCTTTAGCTTCGACGAAGAGTTTTTCTTGAACCTCTTGGGTCATGAGTTGCGTCCCCGGGAGGTTGATGGTTTCGAATTCCTCGCGCGTGCGGCAATCGAGAATGATTGGAGGGGGGGCAGTTTTCAGCTGCTTGGCAAAGTCGTAGACGTCGATCAGCATTTCGGCGTCGTGCTTTTGACTCTCTTCTAGGCAAAGAAGGGCCCTTTCGAGCGCAATTTCATGTTTCTGACACACCTCTTCCAAGGTGTCATCGAGTTCATACGCGCAGGATTGGCAGCCGCCGATATGGAAGGTGGAGAAAAGGGCGCGCCGTGCTCCCGAGTAACCTTCAAGAAGAGAGGACATGGTTTGTTGGCCATCCATGATGGAGATGTTGGGTGTGAATGGCCGGAAGAGCAAGGCGAGTCCTTCCTGACTTCGTTCTTTTAAAAAGAGGCTTCATTTGTCAGCTTCTGCCCTGTCATGGAGGAGCACGACGACGAACCCAAAATTTACCTGTTGCCGAATTTGATGACGGCTGGAAATTTGCTTTGCGGCTTTTTAGCGGTTTTAACGATCTTCAAGGGAATGCAAGCGATCGATCTCGTCGCGGCCAAGCCCTTCTATGAGCGTGCGATGTTTTACATCTTCGGAGCGTGTTTGTTTGATCTACTGGATGGGCGGTTAGCTCGCCTTGGCGGACAGGAGTCGCCCTTCGGACAAGAGTTTGATTCGCTGGCTGATATGGTGTCCTTTGGGATTGCCCCTGCGATGTTGGTTTCCCGGGCTGTTCTTTCAGATTTGGAATGGCCCAATGCGCTCGATCCAGGCGGCAGCGGTATCACCTGGGCTATTGCTTTCATCTACCTTCTCTGTGGAGCGGTGCGTTTGGCCCGTTTTAATTGCCTCGCTCGCACTGGGAGTGGGGGACCGGACTTCCGGGGAATTCCAATTCCGATGGCAGCCGGCTTTGTCGCTTCCCTCACTTATCTGATTATCAGCATTGCTGAGAAGAAGGACGGCCTCACCCTGGGCCTGTGGTCCTATGTTCTCGCCCTCATGATTCTGGGTGTCTCTTTTCTCATGGTGAGTAACATCACGTATCCAAGTTTCAAAAAAATTGATTTGAAGACGAAGGTGAACATTTGGACTCTTCTTGGAGCCGCAATTCTCCTAGGGATTTTGATTAAGTTTCAACTTTATGCACCATCGGTGATTTTTATTGGGTATCTCATGATTCCTCTATTCCGCAGAAAAAGTAAAGAAAAGTATAAGGAAAAGATGTCTTAATCTTACTTATTTCCGGAAAGTTAAGTTTTTATAAAAACTTATTGACCCAATATACCTATTTAGCTAAGTGGCCATCAGTCGAAGTTGTTTACTCTGATGCAAACCACTCAAATTTTTAAAATTCTCGCGCTCCTCGTCTTATTGATTGGGGGAGAAACTCAAGCTTCGACCTATATTGTAAAGCCTTCTGAGACCTTCTACTCGATTGCGAAACGCTATGGTGTCGACGTTAATCAACTGATGAAGGTCAATAACTTCAGGGATGCTCGGACTCTTAGGGCTGGCCAGCGGCTCTCGATTCCCTCAAGCAAGTCCACTTCTTCCAGTAAGAAAGCGTTCAAACCGACGAAGAAATCCCTCCGCATTGTTCTCGATGCAGGTCATGGTGGTAAAGATAAAGGGGCTTGTTGGCATGGGGTGCGTGAGTCGGATCTCAATCTCCGGGTCGTAAGTCGGGTCCAAGCGCGCCTGGAGGCTCGCGGGTATGACGTGACAATGACGCGGACAAGCGATGTTTTTATCTCTCTCGCAAAAAGAGCGAAGTTCGGGAACCGTTATCGTAATTCTATTTTCGTTAGTGTTCATTTCAACGCGTCTTCCGACACCAGGGTGCATGGTGCGGAAACATTCTACGCCGGCGGGAAGGAGGGCTACTACCTCGCTTCCTCTATTCAATCAGAGCTTGTTAAGAAGCTGAAAGTTGTGAATCGGGGTGCTCGGATTGCTAAGTTTACGGTGCTGACGGCAACTCGTTGCCCGGCTGTGCTGGTGGAGTGTGGATTTATCAGTAATTCCTGGGAGCGGGAGCGCTGTAAAACTTCCAATTATCAATCGACTGCTGCTCAAGCGATTGTCGCAGGAATTGAGCGCTACGACCGTTCCTTCTAGCCGAGTTATTCGCGATCCTTGGGGGCTGAGGATTATAAAAATGATATTTTCAGACAAGTGAGAGCATTTATAACGCTGACTTTGTGATGCAAAGTAATTTTCAGCAATCGCCGGTGATCACCTTCTTTTCGGAGCGGTCAATTTTTTTACCTAATAACTTTGTGGAGCAAAGCGAAAAGCCCTTCGAAGTTCACCTCGCGGACCATTGGGGGATGTGCTTTGGGGTTCGAGATGCGGTTGACCTTGCTGAAAGATCGGCGAAGGGGGGGGATGTTACCATTCTGGGTCAGCTCGTTCACAATGAGGTGGTTCGTGAAAGTCTCCGAAAAGCAGGGGCTAAGGAGGGGCAGCTCTTTGGTGAGCAGGCATCGACATCCGAGGTCCTCATCACGGCGCATGGCGCCTCCAATCAGCAAAAAGAGCGCTGGGCGCAAAAAGGCCATCTTGTTCGCGATGCCACCTGCCCCTTAGTAAAGAAGGCGCATAGCGCTCTGGCGACACTCGTGGCGGAGGGGGGATTTCCAGTCGTCATTGGACAGGCAGATCATGTTGAAGTCCTCGGATTGACCGGGGACTTTCCCGATGCTTGGGTCGTTCTCTCCGTCGATGATATCATCTCGCTTCCCAAACAGAAATGCTTTGGGGTCGTTTCTCAGACGACTCAGCCCATTGCCCGTGTTCGTGAACTTGTTGAATTGCTTAAGAAGCATCATCCCGAGAGCGAAGTCCGATTCCGCGACACCGTTTGTCAGCCGACTAAAAACCGACAGCGAGCTCTCCATAATCTTGTCCGGAAAGTGGATCTCGTCCTCGTTGTAGGGGGAGAGAACTCAAACAACTCTCGCCAGCTTGCCGAGACGGCAAAAGCGTTGGGATGTATTACCCGGCGGATTGCTTCCGCAGAGGAGATAGACCCACGTTGGCTGGAGGAAATATCCCGGGTAGGCGTTACTGCGGGGACCTCGACCCTGATGGGATGTGTCAAGAAGGTGATCGGGAAGCTCGAAGATCTTGGGGGAAAAGCCGTCAAATGAAGATTAAACTCTGGATCGAGCGCTTTCGACAAAACTCAGATGATGAGGTCTTGGATTAGTCCGCGCGGGTGACGCTCGATCTCTCCATCAGACCTATACTCGCTGCCAGCCTAGCGATATTCTAACTCGGAGAGTTGGGCGAAGGATCGACTCTTTTTTGCTATGCAGAAAAGGTGGGAACGGCTCCTGGTTATGGGCAATACCCCTAAACTTTCCTTCTTTTTCTAAACGAAGAGCACTGTCACGCGTTGATGCTGGCAGGCATGGTGGCGCGTCTGGATGGAGAACTTCTGAGTAGGCAGTGGAGCGCAGACCTCTCCCGCTGGGGGCAAAACTAACCAACATTGAATTCCATCTACAGATATTTTTGACTGCCGAGATTATTGCGGAAGCTTATTACAATCCCTTAAGGCGATTCTCGGGAGATTCCGTGATCGAGAAATCCTGTGCTCGGATCCTTAAGGATAAAATTAGACACTTAAGCTTCCATGCCGTCTTTTTAATTCGTAAATGGCTTCGTAGTCACCATGGTCGAGGGGGCTCTGGCGAGGGCAGTTCACTCTGATTCTAAAAGTCGTTAAATGGAGCGTTTGGCTCGATGATCATCGCTGTTTCAGGGATCTTGGTGTGGAACGGGTGGGGTTTTTGACCGGATTACGAAAGCGAAGCTGCCTTCTACCCGTCGAATTTTAAATGAGATTTTGCCGTCTAACTGGTGTTCACTCTTGGAGGTAAGGGCTGACCTATGAAAAAACAATTTCTTCTTTCCCTCGCTCTCACCGCATTAATTTTCAATGCGGTTTTTGCTCAGGGTCCCCGCCCTCCGCGTCCTTTGCCAAAAGAAGCGCCTCCTCTGCAGGGCGAAATGAAAGAGCTGGGTCGTTTCGCCGATAAGATCGACGCGTGGAAGCTTGCCTCAATCGACGGAGCTGATTTTTTCAATAAGGATCAGGACGAAATTCGTAAGCAATACAAAGAGCTTTCTGAAAAGATCCGCCAGGCTGCCATCGAGGATCGTATTACGGAAGAGCATGGCCGTAAATTCCTCGCTGAGTTGATCGGAATCGGAAAGAGGTCGAAGAAAGGAGCGAACAACACTGAAACGAGTATCAGAGCCCTCGATGGAGCGGTACAGAAGCTCAAAAAAGACGACGTGAAGACCGAAACGCTCACGCCTAAGCTGAACAAGCTTCAGTGGCTCATGAACGAGGTTGCCTTTTATGGCATGGATACTGGAGATATTTCCAAAGGTCGTATTTCTTCCCTTAAGCGAAAGCTCGATAGCCTTTCCTCAAAAGAAAAGTCAGCGAAGTCAAATGGTGAAGTCTCTGATCGCGAGCGCGAAAAACTCGACGAGAAGGCCATCGATATCTGGGGCGATCTCGTGAAGCTTCTTCGTGAAGACTAAGCCTGATGAGCGTCGAGCACTTGCTTAAAAAGAGCGAGTGCTTGCGAGACTTCATCCGCCGTGACATTGAGTGGTGGCAGAAGGCGGAGGGTGTCTGGTCCCGCTGGTGGCACGAGGAGTCCGAGCTTGATTAGTTCCTTGCAAAGGTGGATCGAAGGAACGGCACCATCGGGGATCGATAGCTGACTTGTATCGATTCCGATTCCCAAGATAAGTCCTGCTCCCCGGATTTCAGTGATCGCGGGATGATCCCATTCGGAAATGGTTTCACGGATTTGCGCTTCCCGGGCGTTAACGTTCGAGATGAGATCGTCCTCGATGATTGTCTTGATGACCGCTGCTGATACGGCCGAGGCGAGTGCATTGCCGCCGTAGGTAGATCCATGACTTCCGGGGCCAAGAAGTGGGGCGTGTTTTTCCGCAACCCAAAAGGAGCCGATGGGAAAACCTCCACCCATTCCCTTGGCCCAGGATATGCCATCGGGTTTGAGCCCGGGAGCGATCGTCTCCCAGCCGTTGAACATTCCGGTTCGGCCCATGCCGCACTGAACTTCGTCGAGTAGAAGGAGGATGTCGTGTTTCTTCGCGAGAGCGGCCAAGCCCTCGAGGAATTCCTTGGTGGCTACTTTTACGCCGCCTTCGCCCTGAATTGGTTCGATCAAAAAAGCAGTGGTCTTTTCCGTAATCGCCGCCTCGACTGCTTCCAGATCATTGAGAAGAGAATAGACAAAACCGGGGAAAAGAGGGCCGAAGCCATCGTGGATCTTCCCTTGAGCCGTGGCAGACATTGCTCCGATCGTTCTGCCGTGGAAGGACTGATTGAAAGTGATGATTTCATGACGTGCGCTTTCGATTCCATGTCTCCGGGCGAGCTTGATGAGGCCGTCATTGGCTTCTGCTCCTGAATTGGAGAAGAAGATCTTGCCTGGTTGCTGCACCACTTTTTCAACGATTAACTCCGCGAGATCGGATTGCTGTTTCGTGAAGTAGAGGTTTGAGCAATGTATGAGCTGGTTCGCTTGTTCGGTGATCGCCGAGGTGAGCGCAGGATGGCAGTGCCCGAGAGCGCAGGTCGCAATGCCGGCGCAGAAATCAAGATACTCACGACCTTCTTCATCCCACACACGGGTCCCTTGACCCTTAGCGAGTGCCAGGGGGAACCTTCCGTAAGTTTGGAGAACATACTGGCTGTCTTTTTCGATGGTGGTCATGAGTTCTTGGGCTGAATTGTTGGCAGGTTAGGAGAGGATTTGGAAGCCTTTGCGTTTAAGCTTCCAGGTGGCGACGATGGTGATCGTGGCTCCGATGATCTCGAGGGCCCCGAATTGTTCACCGAAAAGGAGGCATGCCAGCTGGTGATATGATCAAAACATCATTACCGAAGGGCCGAGCGAAGCCATAGGGCGACGCGGCGTCGGTGAATGAGTTTGTGAGGGTTGGTCACGGCGGGGCAATGGGTGATGAGGTGGGCTTTGTCAAGAGAGTGAGCTGGCTTTGGATGGCGAATTTCGTTAGAAATCTCTATGACCGAAAAGGAACGGGCCGCACAAAATCTCGAAACGATCCGCTCGATGATGGAGCGGGCGACGGTGTATCGCATGATCTCGGGGCCGACAGCTTTGTTTGCGGGATTGCTCGCGGTGGTGTTGCCTTGGATTTTTCCATTGTTCGATGGGGTGAAATTGTCCTCGGAATGGAAATGGGTTTGGTTTGGTGTCGCAGGCACGATCATAATCTTTAATACCGTGCTGGTAATCATTAAGGCAAAAAGGGAACGAGAGAGCATCTTTTCGCCGGGACTGCGAATGGGATTACGGGCGATTTTACCAGCGATGGTGATCGGTTTTGTGATTGGCTTGTTGCAGCCCCAGAATTTCCATCCAGTGACTCTGGCATGGATTTGGATGCTTTGTTACGGTGTTGCGCTCATGGCTACAGGGAGTTTTGCTCCTAGATCGCTGGGGTGGCTGGGATGCGCGTTTGTCGTGGCTGGACTCTACCACTTTAGACTTTGGTCGAGCTATGATTGTGGCATAGAACAGGGCTGGACTGGCATAGGTGATGGTTTGAGGGTCGCAAATATGGCGATGGCGAAAACCTTTGGAATTTTCCACCTTGTCTACGGCCTTTACGTCATCTTCATCGAGAACAAGCGCTCTTAATGGATCTTTCCAAGCTTGATAAGCTCATTCACGAAAAGGCACGGCTGGGCATTATGTCCTTGCTGGTGTCACGTGCCGATCGATGGACTTTCCAGGATCTCAAGAGCGAGTTGAAGATGAGTGATGGGAATCTCATCACTCATTTGCGAACCTTGGCAAAAGCCGATTTTGTCGTTTCCGAAAAGATGGAAGGAGTAGGGCGGTCTCAGACTTTTTATGAGCTGACGGAAGAGGGACGAAGTGCCTTCAAGTCCTACATTGCGGAGCTTGAGAAAATTCTGAGGCGCTAGTTGGCCAAGATGTTTCCGGGAGCTCCCGCGAGGATCTTGTGGAAGGGGGAGAGCCCTGCGAGGATCGTTTTCCAAAGTTCGCGGTCATGGTTTAGGCTGAGAATCGAGTCTGGCATCGGAACTACGAACCAGGAATCGCTCTCCACTTCATCTTCCAGCTGATCTTTGCTCCATCCGGTGTAACCTACGAACGCTCGCACGAGTGCACCGGAGTTTTGGGTATGTCCCATGGCTTGCTCGGCAGAGATGCGGGTGGCGAAGCGGAGATAGGAGTCTTCTTCCCAGAAGGCAGCGAAGGTCATATGGCCTTTCGATACGGGACCTCCGATATGAACTTGCACGTGTGAAATAGGGGAGAATTCTTTCGCGGTGAGGAGATCGCCCACCATTTGTCCGGAGGGATGGTTTATAATGAGCCCAAATGCGCCGTCGGAGGGGCTGTGCTCAGCGAGAAGAATCACGGAGTGGTCGAAGGAGCCATCGCGGAGAGTGGGGCTGGAAAGGAGAAGCTTTCCTTCGAGGGGGGAGGATGATTTAGGCACGCATCAGGGTCGCTCTACTTTTGCGGTGGGTCAAGGCAGCACGCGCTGGAGTGCGAAAAAACTCGCGAGTATTGCTCATGCAGGGTGGCGCTGAGAAGATCCCCAAAAGCGAATCTAGCGAATTAAGACGAATCAGATTGGCCCTGATTTTTATTACGGCTTGATTGAATCGCTCTATTTAACGAAGGTCTAGTGCTCATGAATAAAGAAGCACTTGCTAGAGTAGCAGCTGAGGCCCGTGGCCTCGCGATCGATGGCGTCAACGCATGTTCGTCCGGTCACCTTGGTCTCCCTCTTGGCTGCGCAGATATGGGCGCCGTTCTTTTCGGTAACGCCCTCAATTTCAACCCCGCTGCGCCAAAGTGGCTCAACCGCGACCGCTTCATTCTTTCTGCAGGTCACGGCTCGATGTTCATTTACAGTTGGCTCCATCTTGCTGGTTACGCGGTGAGTCTCGACGATGTGAAGAGTTTTCGGAAGCTGCACTCGATTACTCCGGGTCATCCCGAGTATGACGAGACTCCCGGAGTTGAAGCGACTACGGGGCCCCTCGGACAGGGAATTGGTAATGCAGTGGGTTACGCTCTTTCCGGAAAACGTGCGGCAGCCCACTTTAACACGGCCGAACATATTATTTTCAATCATCATGTCGTCGCTCTCGCTGGTGACGGCTGCCTTCAGGAAGGAGTGGCGCAAGAAGCGATTGCTTTCGCGGGACACAACAAGCTCGATAACCTCATTCTGATTTATGATTCAAATGACGTTACTCTCGACGCCATGGCTGACGTGACCCAAGGATGGGACCCTGAACAGTATTTTCAGTCTCTTGGTTGGAATGCGGTGACTGTTGATGGTCACGATCAGACTGCTTTCCTAAATGCTTTCAGTGCCGCCAAGGCAAGTAGTGGAACGCCAACGGTGATCATCGCCAAGACCGAGATTGGTCGTGGTATTCCTGAAGTTGCAGGCAAGGCCGCAGCGCACGGTGAAAGTGGAGCGAACTTTGCGGAGACCGCTCGTGCGGGTCTGGGACTTCCTGAGGGAACTTTCTTCGTCTCTGAAGAAACTCGCACTTACTTTGCGGAGCAGGCTACGAAGCAGGCTGAAACGTTTAGTCAGTGGCAAGCAACTTATGAGGCATGGTCTACCGAAAATCCTGAGCTCTCAGAAGAGCTTACCAGTGGAGTTTCCAAAGCGGTTCCGACGGATCTTTCCGAGCAGATTCCTGAGTTTGCTGCTGACTATGCCGACGCCACTCGTGGTGCTGGTGGCGTCGTGATCAATGCCGTGGCCAAGGCGATGCCTAACTTTATCACCGGTTCTGCCGATCTTTATGGATCGACCAAAAACTACCTTAAGGGAGAGGGCGACTATTCTGCGAGCAATCCTACAGGCCGGAACATTTGGTTCGGAATTCGTGAGCACGCGATGGGCGCGATCTGCAATGGCATCGCTTATGACGGACTTGTGCGCGCGAGCGGCGCGACCTTCCTGGTCTTTGCTGATTACCTTCGTCCTGCAATCCGTCTTGCTGGTCTCGCCAAGCTGCCTGTCACTTACATCTTTACCCACGACTCCGTCGGAGTGGGTGAAGACGGACCGACTCACCAGCCGGTTGAGACGGTGAGTGGATTGCGCGTTGTTCCGAATCTCGATGTCATCCGTCCCGCGGATCCGGAAGAGGTTGCGGGCGCATGGATTTCAGCGATGCAGCGCATCGATGGTCCTACGGCACTGATCTTGAGCCGCCAGAAGGTGCTGACCTTGAACCAAGTTTCTGCAGAGACCCGCCGCGAAGGAGTTCGTCAGGGTGCTTACATTCTCCGTAAGGAAGAAGGAGCCCTCGAGTGCATCATCATGGCGACTGGTTCCGAAGTTGAAGCGGCGCTGAATGCGGCCGAGCAAATTGGCGCAGGTGCGCGGGTTGTTTCGGCACCTTGCTTGGAGCGTTTTGATCGTCAGTCGGCTGAGTATCGAGAAGAGGTTCTTCCTGCTGCTTGTCGCAAGCGTGTTGCTATCGAAGCGGGCGTTAGCGGTCTCTGGCACAAGTATACTGGACTTGATGGCGCGGTGGTGGGAATTGATCGCTTCGGAATTTCCGCACCTGGTGATGTTGTTCTCAACACTCTCGGGATGAATGCTGAGACGATCGTGAAAGCGCTTGGTTAGGAAGTGATGCTATTTTCCAAAAGCGGGCTCTGGAAACAGGGGCCGCTTTTTTGTGAGCAGATTATTGGAGGGGGTGATGGGCTACGCGACCCGGAGGTCGCGGCCACGGTGGCTAGGTGAGATAGAGAATGGCACCGCAGTTGTCGCATTCGGCGATGCTTTCTCCGGACTTGGCAGCGATGAAGGTAGAGTTGACGACCTGAAGGTGGCAGGAGCTGCAGATGCGCTCGGAGTTGACGGCGGCGACTGCGTGGCCTTCGCATTTGATAAACAAGCGGGTGTAATCGGCGAGGAGATCTTCTTCGACCTTCGTGTTTTCCGTTATCCGTGTTTCCTGAAGATCGGCGAGTTCATTTTTGCGGTCATCGGAACGGGTATGGAGGACGGAAATTTCTTCGTCCACGATGGTCTGGGTCTTGGCGAGTAGGGCTTCAGCCGCGACGATACTTTCGCGACACTGGTCGGACTTTTCCATCAATTCGAGTTCCTGAGTTTCGAGTTCGTCGACCATTTCCTCGTAGCGGATGACTTCTCTTCCAAGCTTCTCGTATTCGTCGTTCTTTTTCGTCTCGAATTGTTGAACTTTAAGCTTCTCGATGGTGGTTTTCCGGGTGCCGCGATCGAGATCGACATTTTTCGTGGCTATCTCGTTTTGTTGGTAGGCAGATTTCGCGGAGGCGAGTCCGGCGGCATCATTTTGAAGACGCTCTTGGGCGAGATCTAGCTCTTTGGGAATCCGCTCCAACTCTTTATGAATGACTTGAATTCGTTGATCGAGTTCTTGAATCTTGATGAGTTGTTGAACGTCTTCCCGCATGCTTTAGGAATAGCTGGGGTAGCTCAGGAGGTCAAGGAGTGGCGCTCGCGTGTTTCCTAGCCCTTCTCCTTCTTGCTCCTGCCCCTAGTCCTGCCCCTAGTCCTGCCCCTAGTCCTGCCCCTAGTCCTGCCCCTAGTCCTGCCCCTAGTCCTGCCCCTAGTCCTGCCCTTCTTTTTTAAAGTCTTTTCCGCGGCGGCCTTCTTGATGGCACCTTTCTTTTTAGATTCCGGCTTGATCTCTGAATTGGGGACTGTCTGAGGTTCCTCTTTTTGGTGGGGCGCTGATGCCTGTATGCTTTCTTTCTTGAGGACTAATTTGAGCAGAAGGAAAGTAGCAACGAGGCTGATGGTCGGGGTGAGGACCCACCACTGCTGTGCCGCCGTTGCCAGGATGGGAGCGAGGGGCACGAAGAGAAGAGTGATGGGTTTCTTTGTTTGGAGGAGAAGAGCGAGGATAATGAGGATAGAGATCTCGATCCAGAAGGGGAGTCGGTGGAAGGAGATTGGAGCGCGCGGTAGTCGTGAGCCGAGGTGGCTGAGGGAAAAGTCAAGTTGCCGAAGATGGACGGGGTCGTTTTGAGAGATGAAGACGACTTTCGGTGGGGAAGGTTGCTTTTCGGGGTCGATGAGCGCTTCCATGGGCGTCGTTTCTCCGAGTTCCGCTATGCGCGGGATCTCGATGGTTCCGTTCTCACCAAGAGGAAGGACGGGTCCGGTGGTTCCGACTCTGAGCTGCCCGTTTTTGGATAGGAAAACATCGGCAGGCGCGTGGCCGGTGTTTGCGATCAGGGAGGCGAGTTCAAGAGAGGGGAGAATGCGATCTCCCCAGCGAGCGAGAATTGGGAGGGAAATAGTGTCGTTCTCGATTTGGGGTTGGGAGTTTTCGAGAAGGCGAAATCCATAGAGGTTTCCAGTGGCGGAAGGGTCGGCGGTGACAGCATTGACTTCGGGAATGAGCGAGATGTCGGTCTCGATATTCCCGGGAGGCAAGACTGATGCCTTCAGGGAGTCAGGGAAGGGCTGGGGAGTCGAATCAAGCCGAAGGGTGATTCCCAGGGCAGAGCTCGGGAAGCTTGCTATTTCGTGATCGAGGGCACGAAGTTCGAGTTCCACCGAATCTTCCCAGGAGAGAAGGGTGGAGACAGTGGCATGATCGGCCCCGTGGGTTCGAACTGCATTGAGAGCGAAGAGCCAATCGGTGACGGAGGAATCGTCCGAGGTGGAGAGGGCGCGGATGGCTTTCTTTTCGGAGTCATCATGGTTGGCATCGTCCGGGCTGATATCGAAGACGCGGACTTGGAATTCCTTGAGCGGTTCGCGCTCGACGAGGGTGTCATTCTTTTGGGGAAACCAAAAGAGGGCATGCTCGAGCTCGATCAGTGGCTTTAGGCGGGGAAGCTTGAACGACAAGACCACTCCCAGCGTAAGGGGGAGGAGACAGAGGAGGAGTTGTTGTCGGCGGGCTGCTTTCAAGAGAGCGATTTATGAACCGCTTGGCGTGCCGGGGGAATTCGAAAATGAGGGCACTAGAGGTATTCTTTCAGGCTGTCTTCGAGTGGAGTGTCATGGATGACTTTCTTAAGCCCGGCGACAGCGGCGGGAATCTGCTCGAGATACCACTCGTTATTCTGGTTGTGGCCTAGGTTGGCGAAGGCTCCGAGGGCCTGCATGAGGCGCTGGACGGCGCAATCCTTGAGGATGGGCTCGATGGGCGTGTCCTCGGTCACTTCTTCCCAAAGTTCGAGCATTTTTTCGCGATCTTCGGCGGTGTGCGCCATGTAAGGATCGTAAAGGAGCGAGGCGAGGTCGTATTCCTGTCGGCCCATGCGGAGGCCCTGGAAATCGATGACGTAGCATTTCCCGTCTTTTAAAAGAAGGTTCTGCGATTGGAAATCGCGGTGGACCATGTGTGGGGAGGTGGCTCCGAGGCGCTTGCTGAGACCTGCTAAGATGGGATCTTCCCGGAGGGCCGTGCCGTCTTTTTCAAGGTGAGTTTCGACGAAGTGCTCAATGAAATATTCCTGCTCCCACTGATACATCGCGGCATCGAATTTCGGCTGAAGGGCGAAGTCCTTGGGCGGGCGGGTGTAGAGGAGTTTATCGAGTTGCTCAAAGGCGCAGCGATAGTAGGGCTCGCGGACTTCCCAGGGTTTCCCTTTTAAAGAGGTGAGATCGATGTCGCCAAGATCTTCAACGAGGGCGACATGGCGGCCGATATTATCGTAAAGAACTTCGGGGACATTGAGGCCCGCGCTTTCAAGGAATTGGCCCACGGGGAGGTAGTTTGCGTTGTCCGAGCGATCGAGGGTATAGTGGACCCCAATCAAGTTCATATAGCCCTCCGGCTTGATGCGGATGATGGTGCGACCAGATGCGCCCTTCTGGATGGGCTCCATGAGAACCTTATGCGTCGGCTCAAGATTGAGGTGGGCACGGACGGCAGTCAGAAGGGTGTCGGCAGGCATGGTGAAGGGGGAGGAGTGTTTATAGGTCGGCGTCCGTGTGAATACCGGTTGCGGAGGAATTGCTGTGAACGACGCACTTTGTCAATTGCGCATCTGCTGAAACGCTCGTTCCGGGCCAGAGGATGGAATCGGTCACGACAGCATTTTCGCCGATTCGGCAGGCGTCGCCGATCCAGGAATTGGTGACTTTTGCTGAAGAATGGACCTCGGCGGAGGTTGAAATTTGAGCTGGTTTGTGGAAACTGGCTTCGAGATAGCTCTCGCGTTCGCCGAGATCGAGCCAAGAGCATTGCTTCACGTTATAGGCTCCGAGCTGCTTTTTCGAAATCAGCTCGAGAAAAGGGGAAATCACGGAGATTTTTTCGTGATCGGGAATCAAATCGAGGATTTCGGGGTCAATACAGTAAATGCCGGTGAACTGGTGAGTCCCCGGTTTACCGTGGACCATTCCTTTGATGTCCGTGACTTGGTATCCCTCAAGGGCGAGGTGTTGGGCCGGACCATCTTGCCTGACGGCCAAGGTGGCGATGTTGTTCCCCATCATGTGTCCCGTGATGAGCTTATCGAGGGGGAGGTCGGTGAGAATGTCTCCATTGTAAACGAGGGTGGAATCGTTTCCCATCCACTCGGCGATATTTTTGATGCCCCCCCCGGTTTCGAGAAGGTCGGGCTCGTAGAAGAAGCTCAGGCTGGCACCGCGATAGGTCGCATCGGGGAAGGCGGCGGGCCACGCCTCTGGAAGATGGTGGGTGTTGATCGCGATCTCAACAATCCCGGCCTTGATGAGATGGTCCATGGCATGGGTGATCAGAGGCCGGTTTTCCAGAGGAATGAGAGGCTTTGGCAGAGTGTCGGTGAGAGGCTTGAGGCGAGTGCCGAGTCCGGCTCCGAGAAGAAATGCTTTCCGCATAAGAGCGAGGTAGCATGAAAGGACGAAATTTGAAAACTGTGAGCTAAATTTTGCAAGATCGGCAGCTTTGTCATATTATCTAGAGCGTGAAATCCACGGTATACTCTCTTCTTTTAGCCTCGCCCGTGCTTGCTCTGCCTGAGAGTTACGAAATTTCAACTTGGGCCGAGCCCTTTGAGATCGAATATCCCGCTGCAATTACGGCGTCTGCCGATGGCACTGTTTATGTTTCTTGCGATCGGAATGGATCTCTGGGGAAAGACAAAGATGTAGGCAAGATCGTGGCTTGTAGTGATACTGATGGCGACGGGAAGGCGGATCGCTTCATTGATTTTGTCCCCAAGATCGACAGTCCGCGGGGCGGGCACTTTGTGCGGGATACTCTTTATTTGATTCACCCGCCGTTTTTGAGTTCGTTTCGCGATACGACGGGCGATGGGGTGGCTGATGAGCACAAGGTGCTTCTCGAGAATTTGGGTGTGGGACTTAGTCATCCCCGCGGCTCTGACCACACGACGAATGGCTGTCGCATGGGAATCGACGGCTGGCTTTACATTGCGGTCGGTGATTTCGGGATGGAGGCCACAAAGGGGACGGATGGTCGAGTCGTGACGCTGCATGGCGGCGGGGTGGCCCGGGTGCGACCCGATGGTAGCGAGCTTGAAGTATTCTCCTACCACACGCGGAATATTTGCGATGTCGCAATTTCTCCTCAACTCGACCTCTTCAGTCGCGACAATACGAACGATGGTAAGGGCTGGAACATCCGAGTTCATCATCACACCAATGGAGTCGATCATGGCTATCCACGTCTCTATAAAAACTTCACCGATGAAGGGGTAACTCCACTCTTTGATGGCGGTGGCGGAAGTGGTACCGGTGCGCTTTATCTTGCGGAGCCGGGTCATGAAGAAATGCTCCTTACTTGCGATTGGACGACCGGGAAAATCTACCACGATAAGCTCACTCCGAATGGGGCGAGTTTCAAGCTGAAGGAATCGGTCTTTCTCGATCTTGAACGTGCGGTGGATATCGATGTCGATGGAGAATCAAACCTCTATGTCTGTGACTGGCGCGGCGGTCGTTTCCGTTATGCTGGAGAAGGTGTGAAAGTGGGTCTCATCCAGAAGCTTACAAAGAAGGGCCTGAAGGTGGAGAAATTTCCTAATTTGGTGAAAATGTCGAATGCAGATCTCGTGAAGCAATTCGAATCACCCTCGGCCGTGCGTCGACTCGAAACCCAGCGCGAAATCTTGGCTCGGGGAGGCGATGAATTGTGGGGTCTTCTTCTGGAGGCGGGAACCTCGATGAAGGCTCGGAATAGTGTGACGGCGGTTGTCTTTACGCTGGCGCAGCTGGATCAGGAGAAGTGGAAGATGGGACTCGTTGACCAAGTGAGTCGGGATATTCCGGTTAATGATTTTAAGGAGTTGATGGTGCGTTCGATTGCGGATCGGGATGTCGCTGGGCTTGAGGTTCTGGTGGGTCACTTTACGGATTTTTTGGTAATTGATACCAAGCCGGTTCAACTCCAGACGCTTGTCGCCTTGATGCGGATGGGGGCGAAGGCGAAGGGGAGTTCGACGGCGATTCTCAAGCTCGCGAGATCTACGAAAGATGAACGTCTTCATCACACCGCGATTCAGGCACTTGTTGCGATAAGTGAAGTTGAGGTGCTGCTTGGTGCGACTGATCAAGCGGCTGCTCTCTTAGCTCTGCAGCGACTGCACGATCCAGTGGTGGCGTCGGCGTTGATTGTGCAGCTGATGTCAGCTGACGAGAAACTACCATTGATTGGGGTGCTGGCGCGACTTTATCATCAAGAGGGATTGTGGGATTTGAAGGCTTGGTGGGGGACGCGTCCGGATGACCGGGGGCCGTATTTCACTCCGACGGTTTGGAGTGAGACGGAGCCGATTAAGAGTGCCTTGGAGAGGGCTTTCGTGACGCTGGATATGGAAGGGAAAAGGCAAGCGATGGCGCTCTTTGGAAAGAATCGTTTGCCAATTTCATCGATGGATTTGGGGGATCAGGATCCGGTTGGGTTGGCCTTGATTTCGACTTCGCCAAGCGAGTCTGAAGCAGCGTTGCTCGTGGATGCCGCGATTGACAAAAAGCGTGACTGGTCGCTGCGGATAAAGTGTTTCAGGACATTGGCTAGGGTGCCCAATGGCGGGAGTATTCGTCCGCAGCTTAAGGTCCTTGGAAGTTGGCTCAATCGTGGTGAATATCCGGATGATGTGGAACGCGAGGTGCTTGATTTTACGAATCAGTCGGACCTGATTAACTTTAGGCGTCCGCTGCGCGAGGTGGCGGCGAAGTCAGATGTTCAAACGAGCCGAGTGGCTTGGCGTGCCTTGTTGACGCAGGCCCAAAGTCCGCTGGCGAAGGATCGTCATCGTGATGCGATTCAGAAAATTTTAGCCAAGAATCCTCGTGAAGAGGGGCTATTTTTGGCTCTTGCCGATTTGTTACTACCTGGATTTGAGTCGCAGATTAAGAACGCGATTGAGAGTGATAATGACACCTTGATTATGGCAGCGAAGCGGGCTCGAAAGTTGATTCAGGAAGCGGGTTCTTCCTCTGGAAAGCGTGTGGCAGAGTTGAAGTTGGACGATGTGATGAAGTTGGTGATGGAAGGGCAGGGAAATGCGGAGAAGGGGAAAAATCTATACATGCAACAAGGGTGTATTGCTTGCCACGCGGTGGATCAATCGGCGGTGCAAAAGGGACCCTATCTAGGGTCGGCTGGAAGTAAGTTTACGAGGGACTATTTGATCCAGTCGATTCTCGATCCCAATGCGGTGGTGGCTCAGGGCTTTCAAACTGAACTGGTCACGCTCAACGATGGCACGGCCCACATGGGCTTTGTGACACGGGAAGAAGATGGGATTGTCGATCTTCGTGATATCGCGGGAGCAGTGAAACAGCTTAAGGAAAGTGATATTAACAAGCGTGATCATCAGGCGACCTCGATGATGCCTTCCGGGCTGGCGTTGGGGCTTACGGTAGAGCAGTTTGTTGATCTCATCGATTATCTTGGAAGTTTGAAAGAGGGAGGAAAGTAGAAAAATTCCCTCTTGTGAGAAGTTGGGCGCTTCGGCATCTTCGAACCCATGCGTTTTTTACTTTTGTTCATTCTTACTCTTTCTTCCTATCTCATGGCCCTCCCTCCCGGACTTCACACGGCCGAATCAAAGGTTCCCGACTTCGAGCTTCCTGTTCTTTTTCCAGAAGGGACGAGCGCAGCTGAGTGGAATGACGATCTGCGGGCGGAGACACTGACGCTCTTTGAAAAGGAGATGTTCGGTAGGGTTCCGGCGATCAGTAGAAAAGCTTCTGCCAAACTTGGGAAGAAAGTGCCCGATTTTCTGAACAGAAAGGCGGTTCTTCAGGAGGTCGTGGTTTCTCTCGTGGGTACAGAAGAAGGTCCGAAACTGAATCTATTGATCATTACGCCAAGTTCAGCGAAAGGTCCGATACCTGTTTTCCTGGGTCTCAATTTTAAGGGGAATCATACCATCCATGCCTCCAAGGAGATCACGGTTGGCGGGAAGAGTCAGGTTGCGCGTGGAGAACGGGCGGGGCGCTGGCAGGTGGAGAAGATTATTGAGCGCGGCTATGGCTTGGTGACGGCTTTTTATGGCGACATTGATTTGGATAAAAACGATGGCTTTAAGGATGGAATTCATGGAGCCGTCGAATCGTCCGACAAGCGCGATGGTTCCTCGTGGGGGTCGATCGCTGCTTGGGTCTGGGGCTTGAGTCGGGGGCTCGATTTTCTGGAAACTTATGAGCCGGTTGATGGCTCCAAGGTTGTCGTCTTCGGGCACTCGCGGTTGGGGAAAACTTCTCTTTGGGCGGGCGCGACTGATGAGCGTTTTGCGGGCGTTATTTCAAATAACTCGGGCTGTGGCGGTGCGGCACTGAGTCGTCGTGCTTTTGGGGAGACCGTCGGACGGATCAACGAGTCCTTTCCACATTGGTTCTGCAAGAATTTCCATGCCTATGGAAAGCGTGAAAAGGAGTTGCCTTTTGATCAGCATCAACTCGTTGCTTTGATGGCGCCGCGACCGGTCTATATCGCGAGTGCGCAGGACGATCAATGGGCGGATCCGAAGGGGGAGTTTCTCTCGGCGAAACATGCCGATCCGGTCTATCGGCTTCTTGGTAAGGATGGATTGGATCAGGAGGAGATGCCTAAGGTAGATCAGCCAGTTGGAAAAAAGATTCGCTACCACATGCGGAGCGGCAAGCACGATGTGAAAGCTTACGATTGGGATCAGTATCTCCGCATGATGGATGAATTGATTCGCTAGCCGGGATTGATTGAGAAGAGATCCGCAGATTGGACCGGTGGGCGCTTCCGCACTCTGATATGCCGGTCGATTATGCCCTATTTTTTTTCAGGACGGATCGTCGGCTCCAGTTGTTTGAGTTGAATGTTACGGAACCAAATGGGTTGCCCTTCTGCTTGCAGGGCGATGTGGCCTGAGGTGAGGCGTAGGGGGGATCCGGCTTGAAAGAGGGATTTTGTTTCAATGACGCGGCCTTTGGGATCGAGCTGGGGTTTTTGATAGCGGAGGACTTCCTTTCCGTTGACCCGATGGATAATCTCTTCATTGCCACGAACCTCCATTTCGATGCTCACCCATTGATCGGCGGGGAGGTTGGGGGCGGAGGATTGGACGATGTGCTGGGTGACGAGCTTGCCATCGATCTCGATATTGGTTCCGGGGGTGCAGACGTTTCCGGTGGGGCGCGGGCCTTTGCCTTCATCGGCGAGGAATTGGAATTCGATGCTGGCAGGGAAGCCTTGTTCGAGGGTCATGCTCTGTGGTGGCTGGGAGTGCGCCATGACGCCGCTGTTGAGATTCACGTAGCCGGGGGCGTCGGGCATCATTTTTCCGACGAATCTATATTCCATCCGGAGGATATAGTATGAGTAGGCGAGGTTGGTGTAGAGGTGGCCGAAGCGCTTGTCGAAGCTTGGGTATTTGTCGTAGGCGCATTTTAGGATGCCGTCTTCGACGCGGAAGGTGTCGAAGGTGTTATCGCCGAGGGGGTGCTTGGCGATCTTGGGAGTCCAGCCACTGAGGTCCCTGCCGTTGAAAAGAGAAATCCAGCCGGGTTCGTCGGCGGAGAGCGGGAGAATGAGAGCGAGGGAGACGAGGAGCAGTCGGATCATGGGGAAGGCTAGCGACTCTTTTGGCAGATTCCAAGTCAGAGCTTTGCGTAGGGAAGACGGGCGATTTGGGTGATGGAGAAGTAGGTGTCGAGGGCGGTGGAGGCGACGGAGTGGTTTTCGGCGAGATTGATGCTTCCGTCTTCTGCGAGGGAGTCATCCGGGATGTCGATGAGGGTGACGCGGCCGACGATGAGTTTGGTGCCATTGGTAGGGATGTCGATGAGGTCTTCGAGTTCGAGGGCGTAGCGGATTGGGCACTCTTTCACGAAGGGAGCGTGGATGCCGTCGAGGGTATGTTCGGTGAGGCCGGTGGTGGCGAACTCTGAGGTGTCATTGGGGTAGCGGGCGGCGCATTGGTGGGCCTGCGGGTAGGTCGATCGGGTGACTTGGTTAATGGTCCACGATTTGGTGTCGATGATGTTTCGGAGGGTGTGGCGATCGACGGTGACGGGCCGGGTGACCATACCGATGAGGAGGGGGGAGGAGCCGAGGTGGGTGACGCTGGAAAAAGGGGCGAGGTTGGCTCGGTCATCGGTTCCGCGGGTGCCAACGAGGCAGACGGGCTTGGGTCCCGGTAGGGTGGTGGCGAGCTGGACGCGGGCGAGCTTTTCGAGGGCGTCGAAGTCTGAGGTGGTGATGATCATAGGGGTAAGGTCATTCTAGAACCAAGGAAATGCAACTCTGCGAGTAACTCTACTTTTTTCAGAGATTCACTGATCACCTCAACGATACTTTTAAGTTAGATAGTCGACACTGTCTTCTTCCCCATTCTGTCTTAAGAATCACATGGAAGTGAAGTGGAAGTCGAGCTGTGTTTATTTCGGCTGATGTCATAACTTCAACCGGCGGTTTCAACCCGGAAGTGCGCGAGTCAGTTGCTGAGGAAAATCTCCATTAGGAGTTTTGGTGTCGAGGCATTTCCGGGCGCGCCGATTGAGTTTTGATACCACTTCCGTAATTTGATCATGGCCGTTTTAATTGCAGTCGGTTTTCTTCGGGGAAAATTAACGAACTAGGCCGTTGGTGTTTTCGTTGAGACCCCGTTCCCATGAGCTGTAAGGATGCGCGTAGTAGGATTGGCAGTTCAAGATCTCATCAATAGTGGCGTGAGCGGAAAGCTCTTTTCCATTATCGAAAGTGAGGGCGTAGAGCTTGTCACAATATTGTGACAAGCCTGATCATAATCGCCATGGAAACGTCTACAGCAGATCGACTTGGAGCTTCTACAATAATCGTAAAACCGGCTCCTTTGGATTACCCCTTTTTAAAAACAGCTAAGTGTTTGTCGACGGATTTTCCGGGGGCGTCGATGAGGGTTCTTGAATTTGGATTGACGATGGAGCCGACTTGGATGGCTCCGAGTTGTTCGAGGGCTTTGCTGGCCAGCGCGTGCTCCTTGTTGAAGTAGGAGGTGATGACGAGGAGGCCTTCTTCGTTGAGGCGCTCGAGGGCTTGGTCGAAGATTGCGGTCCAGACGGGTTTGTCGTTCCAGTAGTTTTGGTGACGTAAGAAGGCGATGTCGGGGGTTCCGACTTCTTGTAGGTCGAGGAGGCGGTCGCCGCGATGGACGATGAAGTCGGAGCTCGTTTTTTCTTCGAGTTCCTTTTTCCAGCGGGAGTTGGCTTGGCCGATTTCGGGGGCGCGGATATCGAGCCCCTGGATGTGGGCAGATTTTGATTTTTCAGCGAGGACCTTGGCGAGGACGCCGGTTTCATCGGCCCGGCCGCAGGCGAGGTTGAGAAGGCTGAGGTGGTCTTTGGTCTCCAGATGGGGATCGATGAGATCACGGAGGTTCTTTTCCAGCTTTGCGAGGTCGCTTTGGAGGAGTTCGTGGAAGGGAGTGTGGGCCACGGGGACGAGGGTAGATGAACTCTGAGATTTGAACAGTGAGATTTGAGAGGCTTGGTTGTGGAGGTTGATCCGCCAATTACGCAGAGGGACGCAGATTGGTTGAGGAGGCGCTGAGTCACCGAGGTTTTTGGGAATTTAGTTCGGGGAAGTTTCAGGCGGAACCGCGGGCATTTGACTTGGATGAGGAGAATTGAAATTTAAGATTTCAGATTTGAGCACGAAAGGTGAGACTCTAGGCCGTGGACCTTCCGATCAGACCTCGTCGTAATCGTAAATCAGCTGGAGTGCGTGCTTTGGTGCGTGAAACTTTGCTTTCGCCTGGAGATTTTATTCTACCGCTTTTTCTTCATGATGGGGCGGAGGATGAGCTGATTGAGTCGATGCCGGGATGCAAGCGCTGGTCGCTTGAGGGCTTGGTAAAAGAAGCGGGGGAGGCACTTGCCTTGGGAGTTCCCGGGGTGGTAATCTTCCCGAAGATTGAGGCTTCTTTAAAAACGGGGGGTGCGGAAGAATGCTTCAATCCAAATGGGTTGATCCATCGTGCGATCAAGGCGTTGAAGGCGGCGCATCCTGAGCTGGTGGTGATGAGTGATGTGGCGCTCGATCCTTACAATGCGGATGGGCATGATGGATTGGTGGTTGATGGGGAGATTATGAATGATGAGACGGTGCGCGTCTTATGTCATCAGGCGGTGAGTCATGCGGAAGCGGGAGCGGATATCGTTTCTCCGAGTGATATGATGGATGGCCGCGTGGGCGAGCTTCGGGAAGCGCTCGATGAGCACGGGCATGAAAACGTTTCGATCTGCAGCTACACCGCAAAATATGCTTCGGCTTACTATGGCCCGTTTAGGGGGGCTCTTGGGTCGGCGCCTAAAGCGGGAGATAAAAAGACTTACCAAATGGACCCGGCGAATCGTCGTGAGGCAGTAAGGGAGCTTCTTCTCGATGAGGAAGAGGGTGCGGATATTGTCATGGTGAAGCCTGCGGGGCCTTATTTGGACATCATTTCCGAACTCCGGAAGCACACTGCGCTGCCGGTGGCTGCATATCAAGTGAGTGGCGAATATCTCATGATCAAGAGCGCCTCGAAGGCTGGCTGGATTGATGAGGAAAAGGTGATGATGGAGAGTCTCATCGGGATTAAACGGGCTGGAGCTGATATTATTTTAACTTACTTTGCGAAAGAGGCCGCGTGGCTCTTGAGGTAAGAAAAGTTTTCGGAAGAGGGAGGATAGAATCTACGTAAAAAAACCGAATGAGTGACGATAAAGCGGCGGTCGAGAAACTGCACCAGAGCTACAAGCGGATGAAGGAGGAGCTCGCCCAGGTGATTGTGGGGCAGGATCAGGTGGTGGAGCAGGTCTTGATGGCGATGTTTTGTCGGGGCCACGCGCTGCTGGTGGGAGTTCCGGGATTGGCCAAGACGCTCTTGGTTTCATCGGTTTCAGAAGCGCTTCATCTGAAGTATAAGCGGGTTCAGTTCACTCCCGACCTCATGCCGTCTGATATTACCGGGACGGATGTTCTCGAGGTGGATCCCGAAACCGGACACCGTGGGTTTCGTTTTGTGGAAGGCCCGCTTTTCGGAAACATGGTGCTAGCCGACGAGATCAACCGGACTCCTCCAAAGACTCAGGCCGCATTGCTTGAGGCGATGCAGGAGCATCAGGTCACGGTGGGGGAACGTACTTTGAAATTACCGGAGCCTTTCTTTGTTTTGGCAACGCAGAACCCGATTGAGCAGGAAGGAACTTACCCTTTGCCGGAAGCTCAGCTCGACCGCTTTCTGTTCAGCATCATTCTGGACTATCCCAGTGCGGATGAAGAACGGGAAATTATTCGGCGGGTGACCAATCCGATCGTGGCGAAGATTTCGGCGCTGATGACGGGTGAGGAGATTCTGGCTCTGCAAGAAGTGGTGAAGCGAGTACCCGTGGGCGACCACGTGATCGACTTCGCGGCCAAGCTCACTCGGGCGACCCGCCCCGGCACTGACGAAGCGCCCGACTTTGTGAAGGAAATGGTGGGCTGGGGAGCTGGCCCCCGCGCGGGCATTGCGCTTATTTCTGCTGCCAAAGCCTACGCTGTTTTAAAAGGACGGATGCATGCGACCACGGGAGACGTGGCGGCAGTTGCTTATCCGGTTCTTCGACATCGTGTTCTTACGACCTTCAACGCGGAGGCCGCCGGGGTGAAAAGCGATGATATTATCCGCCGTCTTCTCGAAGAGATCAGTGCGGGTGAGGACGATATTCAAATATAGTCTCTTCGATAACGATCATGAGCGAAGGGAGCCAAGTTGACGAACGGCTGAAAATGCCGGAGTGCATGCGCTTGCTCACTCCCGAAGTGATGGCGGTAATGAAGCGGCTTGAGTGGCTCGCGCGTCGTCGGATGCAGGGCACACTTTCAGGTCGGCACACGAGCCCGGACAAGGGCGTCTCGGTTGAGTTTGCCGAGCACCGTGAATACACGCCGGGCGACGACACCAAGAATCTTGATTGGCGGGTGATGGCGAAAAGCGACCGCAATGTCGTGAAGCAGTTTATTCAGGAGACGAATCTCCGGGCGACGATCGTGCTGGATGTCTCGGGGTCGATGAGCTTCAAAGGGGAGCACTCGGATAAATCGAAATTTGAATACGGAAGTGAGCTTGCTGCAGCGCTCGCTTATCTATTTGTGAAACAGGGTGATGCGGCAGGCTTGGTCACCTTTGATCACGAGATTCGCCATTTGATGCGTGCCGAGAGTCGGCCGAGTCAGGTGCGGCGCATTTGTGAAATTCTTTATCAAAGTGAGCCGGGTGAGGAGACCGGAGTGGGGGAGGTGCTTCACGAAGTGGCCGAGAGGATTCCGACGCGCGGCTTGGTGATTCTTATTAGTGACCTTTTCGACGAGCCGCAAAAAATCGTGGAGTCACTTCATCACTTTAACTTTCGTCAGCACGATCTCGTCGTTTTCCATCTACTCGCGGAAGAAGAGCTAAGCTTCCCGTTCCAAAAATTTCAACGCTTCAAGGATCTCGAAGGAGTCGAGAAAATGCTACGCATCGATCCGCAGGCCGTGCGGGCCGCCTATCTCGATAAACTACGAGAATTCATCGCCTCGATTGAAGCCGTTTGTGGGAACATTCGCGCTGACTACGTGCCCGTGACCACGGAAATCGCGCTTCCGGAAACCCTTACGCGCTATCTAGGTTCACGAAAACCTTAGTGCTCTGAATCCCTTAAAATGATGAATATCCCCTTGCCATTTCCCGTGCTAGCTTCGTCGTCGGCCTCTTTGAGAATCTAGCTATGCTTTTTTTAAATCCATGGCTTTTGATCGGTCTTGCCGGGGTGTTGATCCCGGTAATTATCCATCTTATCCGGAGCCAAGCAGCCAAGCCTTACGACTGGGGTGCAATGCGTTTTCTCTTCGATACGGTAGCGATACGACGGAAGCGCATGGAGTGGGAAGATTTTCTTCTCATGATCACGCGCTGTTTGTTGGTGGCTCTGATCGCGCTGGCGTTGGCTCGGCCCTTTTCGCCGCCGGATTCTCAGGTTCCTTGGCTTGTCGTTTTGCCCTTGGCGCTTCTGGGAGTGGCGTCTTTCGGCGGATCTTTTGTGCTTTCGTCGTTAAAGCAACGCTGGCTTATGCGAATCGCAGGGGCGCTTCTTCTCCTCGCGGCGGTGGGGTCGGTGTGGTTCGAGAGGCAACTTAATCTGCGTCGTTTTCAAACAAGCGAACGTCGGGATGTTGCGCTCGTGATCGATGGCTCGACTTCGATGTCACTCGACTCATCGGGGATGACGGCTTTTGATCGCTCGCTGGCCGAAGCGCGCAATTTTGTGAAAGAGGCTCCGCGTGGTACGGCATTCTCGGTCGTGCTAGGGGGGCCTGCACCGGAGCTTCTTACGGCGACACCTTTGACTCATCGGGCGGACGTTCTGGAAGTTCTTGAAGCACTCAAGCCTGTGGGCGGACCTTTCCGCGCTCATGAGGCTTTGGGGATGGCGACCTTGAGTCTGGCGGAAGGAAATGGGGCTTCCAAAGACCTCGTTGTTTTCACCGATTCCCAACGTCTTGGCTGGCGTTTGGAGAGCCCTGCCGCTTGGGAGAACTTGGGTGATGCTTGGGAGGGTTTTACGTCCAAGCCTCGTCTTCTTCTCCGAAACCTGCCTCCGCCGGAGCGGCTCCGAAATGTTTCACTCACCCGGGTGGAGACCTCTCGTAAAGTTGTGGGAATGGATCGCGAGGTCATTCTTCGCATCCCGGTTGAAAACACCGGCACCGAAGTGGTCACTCCAGGCCTTCTTCAGCTGAAGATCGATGACGAAGTTCTTGGTGAAAAAGGAGTGGGCCAACTTCTCCCTGGCGAAGAGCAGGTGGTTGAGTTTCGCTACCGCTTCCGTTCGGTTGGGCCAAGGGTAGTGACTGCTCGCCTTGAAGCGCTCGATGATCTCCCTGGCGACGATCAAGTGGAGTGGGTGATCTGGGTGAAGAAATCGCTCCCCGTGATTCTTGTGGAAGGAAATCCCACTGGAGAATTTTTCGATCGAGCTGCTTCGTATCTTGGGCTCGCGCTCGTTCCCAGTTCTGAAGCGGGAGATGATTGGTTCATTGATCCTCAGGTCGTCGATGCCTCCCGTGTCGCGACTTTAGATCTCGATGATGCCGCGGTAGTGGTGCTCGCTGATGTGCCGCGACTTCCTTCCGGAGCAGCTTCCAAGATATCTGATTTCGTCCTGAAAGGGGGAGGGCTGTGGGTGCTTTCGGGTCCCAAAGGTGATACCGGTTTTTACAATCAGTGGCGTGGTGGTGATGGTTCTGTTCTTCCGATGCAACTTGGAGAGATGGCGGTTCCTGAAAATGGAATTCACGCGGCACCTGGCAGCTTTGATCATCCAGCTCTTCGTCTTTTTAAGGGAGGTTCAGGCGATGATCTCAGCGAAGGGCTTCTGGAATCTTATCGCAACACGAGTGAACTCGTGAAGGGAGGAAAAGTGGCTGCGACCTTTGAGAACGGTGATCCGTTTTTGGCGTCCAGGGACTACGGGCGCGGACGCGTCATGCTGACAACCTGCGGATTCGATGCGCGCATGGGGAATCTTCAGGTACGACCGAGCTTTGTTCCCTTAGTGCATGAAATTACGACCTGGTTGGCGGGCGGGCAGGGAATCGATCTGAATGTTGCTGCAAGCTGGAGTCCAACCTTGGCTGTTCCTGGTGGAGGGGGATTACGAGCTCGATATTTCAGCGGGAGATCCTCTCAAGAAAAGCTATTTATGGATCGAGTTGATCCGGTGATTGATTTCAATTGGGCCAATAAGTCGATTGGACGGGGGATGCCTGGGGACGAGTTTCGCATTCAGTGGACCGGGGGGCTCATGCCGCCGGTTTCCGGAGATTATACCTTTTCGGTAACGGTGGATGATAAGTTTACGCTCAAGTTCGATGGTGATGAAGTTTTGGAAGTATCGGGGGGGCAAAAGACTTCGTCAAAGGTGAAGCTCGAAGTCGGCAAACTAGTTCGGGTGGAGGCAGATTTTGTCGAAACTTGGGGGGATGCTTTTATCACGCTCAAGTGGACGCGCCCTGATGGGGTCACTGAGGTCGTTCCGGCTTCGGTTCTTATTCCGCTGACGGGTGATGGTGATGAATCCGTCCTGGCAGAGAGCGAAGCGACTGATCCCCGAGGTGAAAAGCGCACGGTGAAAGCGGTCCAGGGACGTCGGGGTCGCCTCCTTGAAGTCACTGGTTCAGCCCTTCCGGGCGAGTATCGGGTGGAAGTTCCTGCTGCACTTACTTCCGCTTTAGAGGGACAAAAGATGATCCCACTCGTGGTGAAGCGGGAGCCTGAAGAAAGTCGCTTTGAGGTCTTCAATGATGATGACCGTTCCTTAATTCAGAAGGAGATCGATCTCATCGAAGTCTCGTCAGTGGACAATATTCTCGCGGTGCTTCGAGGCGAGGGTTTTGGTCGGGAGATCTGGAAGATTCTCGCTCTTGCCGCGGTGGCGCTCTTTTTAATCGAAGGGCTGCTGGCGCGCTGGGTATCCAAGTCGCGCAGGGCCGGAGAAGATGTGCGCGTTGATTTTGAAAAACACGGAGAAGCCTCCTCGGAATTTGTGGATGCGTTGAGTCGTGTGAAAGGAGGTTCGAAGTGAGCGCTCTGGTTCGTGGTATTCTTACCTTTTTTGGAGTGTGGGGGATTGTCCTACTTCTCGGGAAGTATTTTGAGATGTCATCGCTCTGGCCGATCTGGGTGATTCCGGTGGGCGCTGCCTGTGCCAGTGAATTGATTTTCTGGAGCTATCGCTACGAGCGAGAAGCGTTGGAACCGAAGCGGGGACGCTTCCTGCTGGGCCTTCGTCTTGGAAGCTTGGCGGTCCTTGCCTGGATTTTGTTGGAGCCGGTTTACAGCCGTTATGAAGAACGAGAGATTCGCCGTGAAGTGGTGATCTTGATCGATTCTTCGGCGTCGATGAACTTGGTCGATGACGGCCAGTCTGCCACTCGAAGCGAACTCGCGCAACAAGCGTTGGAACGCTCAGGGCTTCTGGATGGGCTGGAGGGAAAAATAGCGGTCAGGGAAGTGCGTGCGGCACGCCGGGCTCTTTTGTCTGATGCGGATGCGATCGAGGGATGGGATCAAGCTACCGATATCGCTGGTGCGCTGGACGAAGTGATGGAGCAGGTTCCCCCGGATCAACTTGCAGGCGTAGTTTTAGTGAGTGATGGTCGTCACAACCGACCGGGCAGTATCGAGGACGCAGCCCGCCGTTATGGCATTCTTGATGCACCGATCGCGGTCATTGCCTCCGGAAGCGAGATTCCGCCAAAGGATGCTGCAATTGTTAGCGTGAAGGCACCGGATTCGGTCTACCTGGGTGATCGGGTTCGCATGGCTGCGAAGCTGAAGTTTGACGGCTATCGCGGAAAGCGAGCCAAGGTGACTCTTTTTTCCGGCGAAGAGGAATTGGAATCACGCGAGGTTGCCATTCCCCAGGATCATCATCGGGAGGAAGTTCGCTTCCGTCATGTGCCTGATGAAGGAGGAATCGGAGAGTATCGCATCGTGGTGAGTGGCCTCGAGGACGAGCGCTTTGATAACAATAACGACTGGTCTTTTAAAACGGTGGTGACCGATGCCCGTACGAATGTTCTCATTATCGAGGGCACTCCTCGTTGGGAATTTCGCTACTTGAGAAACCTTTTCTACGGGCGCGATCAATCGGTCCACCTTCAGTCCGTCTTGCTCGAACCTGATCGGATCGTGGGACAGCAAGAAGCGAAGATTCCGGCGTCAGCGAGCCGTCCTTTCGGTGATTCCAAGGCCACCGCGCTTCCTGCAAGCGAAGAGGAGTGGCGGAAGTTTGATGTGATTATCGTTGGCGATCTGGAAGTAAATGCTCTGAGCGATGAGCAGTGGGAGATTCTCCGTCTTTGTGTCACGGACCGGGCGGCCTTGTTGGTGCTCATTGCCGGTCCTCGCTCGATGCCTCATGCGTTTTCGAGTGAGGCGGCATCGCGGTTGATACCAGTGAACTATGCCGCGTCCCGGCGCACTTATTTTGGTGGAAAAGAGAAATTCAATTTTGCGCTGACTAACGTTGGGAAGAGTCACCCGATCACCGCTCAGGTGGAAGGACGAGTTCGCAATGAACAAGTATGGGCAGAGTTTCCCGAGCTGCGCTGGCGTCATCCGATTACCGGGATTAAGGATGGGGCTGAGGTTTTACTTTATGCCGAGAATAGTAACAAAAAGAAGCCCGTTATTCGCTCAGGGGACCGCTTGAATGCCGCGCTTGCGGAGATTTCGAATCGTCGTGCTAGGGAGGCTGAGAATGCTCTTCTCGTCACACGGCAGACTGGAAATGGTAAAGTGGCGATGCTACTTACTGACCGAACCTGGCGCTTGCGTGAGGGGGTGGGAGATGTCTTTCACCATCGTTTTTGGGGTCAATTAGTACGCTGGGGTGCGGGTCCCAATTTGCGCTCGGGAACGAAGACGGCTCGACTTGGAACTGATCAGCTGACTTATACCGGTGACGATCCTGTCTCGATCATGGCTCGCTTGCGGGAGAAGAATCTTGCTCCGATTCGTGACGAGGAATTGGTGGCGGAGATTTTTCGGGAGGGGGAGAAAGTGGGCACAGTTCCGCTGAATTATCGTGATGGGTCGAATGGGATTCACCAAGCGAAGGCGGGTCCCTACCGGGAGCCCGGAAACTATGAGATTCGTCTCAGTGGGAGCGAGTTGAATGAGGAGCTTTCGACCAACTTCCGGGTGGTTGGTTCGCTAAGTGCGACCGAACTTGCCGAGACGACCTTGAATCTTCCTCTTCTGGAAAATATTGCCCGACTTTCCGGAGGGCGGATTTTAGAAAATGGGGATGATAATCTGGCGAGCCTCTTCTTGAGCGGAGGTGAAACGCGCGAGGAATTGCGTGAGACAACTCTGTGGGACCGCTGGCCGTTGATGCTTCTTCTTGTAATCCTACTGACGACCGAGTGGGTGCTTAGACGCCGGAGTGGGTTGTCGTAGGGGGCAGTTCGAAGCCCTACACTACGATTTGGGTTTACCGCCGACGGCCCTTAAAGCGTTCGCGGGGGTCGTCTTCCTTGGTTTCCTTATCTTTGTATCGGAGGATGCCGTATTTGCGGAGATTCTTGATGAAGGCTTGGGTGTCTTCTTTTGTCTCCTTGTCGTTGGTGAGTGCGGAGAGTGCGCCATCGCTTTCTTGAACCGAGGTAATGGCGTCGCTTGCTTGGTCGACTGTTTTTTCGATGGAGTCGAGAGTCCGGGGGACTTTGTCGAGAGCAGGCTCGATCTTGGCGATGGCATCCCGAGCACTGCGGGTGGCTTCTTTAATTTCAGCGATGGCACTTCGCGCTTCGGCGAGAACCGGGCCAGCGTCTTCGCTGAGGTCGGCAATGTTCTTGGTGGCGCGGTCGAAGCTGGCAATCGCGGAGCTGAGATTGGCGACGTTCTTTTCGGAGAGGATGTCGCTATTAATGGTTCCGACCGTTTCGTTGAGCTTGATGGCGACGGAGCGGATGTCATCGAGTGAGCGATCTATTTTGAGGATTGCGATACGTGCATCGGCCAAGAGAAGGCTGGTATCTTTGGCGATGGTTTCGGCTTCCGTTTGAATGAACTCAAGTCCTCCTGGCTGGCTTCCGATCAGTTCACTGCCGGGCTCAATGTAGTGATTGGTGAGTTCTTGGGGAGGAGTGATAATGATCTCCTTGTCGCCTAGAAAGCTCGCTAGTGAGACCTGGAAGATGGATCCCTGAGGGATTTGAAAATTTTCATCGATGGCGAGGGTGATGCGAACCGTGGTATTATTGCGTAGCTCGGGCTTTGTCTCGACCTCGCCGATCTTTGCCCCGCGCAAGCGCACGGTGCTTCCCTTGATGACTCCGGAGGCTTCCTCAAAGTCGACGCTCATGGAATAGCTTCCTTTGACCCAATTACCAATATTTCCGAATTGAAGGATAAGCCCGCCCATCACGAGAATCCCGAGGAGCACGAATACTCCTACCAAGGTTTCTGTTTTTACGCGCGATTCAGCCATAACGACAGTGTCTCTTGATAGGATGAAATTTCAAGGGCGGGTTTGATGGGGAAATCACGGATGATCCTCCTTCGCTTCTTTGCGATATTTAGGGTCTGGGTTTTCCCCAAGGTTCCGCGGAACGACCGTGGATGAAGTCGCTTAAGATCTGATCTTTAGGCTCTTTGAGCTCCTGAGGAGTTCCTTCCCAGTAGATTTCTCCCTCCTTCATGAAGACGACTCTGCTGGCGATGCGGAAGACGCTGCGCATCTCGTGAGTGACGACGATGTTGGTGATGCCGTGGTCTTGTTCGAGATCCTTGATGAGATGGTCGATGGCATCAGCGGTAACGGGATCGAGTCCGGCGTGGGGCTCATCGTAAAGAACGCAGCATGGTTTCTCGACGACGGCTCGGGCGAGAGCGACCCGTTTACGCATGCCGCCGGAAAGTTCGGAGGGCATTTTTTCCTCCTGACCGGGGAGCTTTACGATGTTGAGTGCCTCGGCTACGCGTTCCACGATTTCCTCCTTATCATGAATTCCTGCTTCTCGAAGAGGGAAGGCGATATTTTCCTTCACGGTCATCGAGTCAAAAAGAGCCCCGCTTTGAAACATCATGCTGATGCGTCGACGGGCAAAGGTGAGTTCACGTTCCTTGAGTTTTGCGAGGTCCTTTCCCTGGAAAATGACTGAACCAGTATCGGGTTGAAGGAGGCCGATGAGATGCTTCATGAGGACCGACTTTCCACATCCAGAGCCGCCGAGGATGACGAGGGTTTCACCCCGCTGCACATCGAGATCGATGCCCTTGAGCACCTTTTGAGAGCCAAAGCTCTTTTCGAGGCTGCGGATCTCAAGAAATGTGTCTTCTTTGATCATGGAGTTTTCTTGGCGGGGAATCAGCGGAGGAGTTCTTTGGCAACGAGGTCGTGGCCTTTGCTGTTGGGGTGATTGATCTGGGACATGAGGCTGTCGAGAGGGGCTCCGGCGGCGCTGGATTTTTTGAAAGCTGCGTAGCTATGGCTGTGGTAGACGATGCTGATGTCGCGATTTTAGGGTCATTTTTTCGAAAAATCAGCGGTGAGTTCAGCGACGTGAGCATGTTGACCGTCCGCTGTTAGAAGGGAGGAAAAGAGGAATAAGAGGAGATCAATGGACGCATGATATTTGGAGTTTAAGGGATTGTCATGTAGGTGAGCGAGGACAATTGGGAGGAAGGTGGTGGAGGCGTCGGATACCGGCTACTGGTAGATGATTTGATGAATCGGAGAGCTGGGTTTGCCGATTTATATTCCAGCGGAGGTTAACCAGCCCTTTGGATTGGGCTACGTTATTATGGCCCTCGGGGCCAGGGGGTTCCTCGCCGAAGAAACTATTTTAGGAGAGAGAACAAAAATAGGGTGATGAGTCCGATGACGTTCAAGGTGCCGATGATGCCAAACCAGAGCCAGAAAAGGGAGGGCTTCTTATTGAACCCCGTATTGCCAGGGGTGGATTATTCCCGCGTTTTTTTTACTGCTCGAAGGGCCAGAAGAGAATGGTAGCGAGGAGGTAGAAAATAAGCCACATCGCGACTTAGATCAGACCAACAGCCTTGCGCACGCGATCGAGGACGATGGCGGCTTCGTCGCGGGCCTTTTCGGCTCCGGTTGCGAGAATGGCGTCGACTTGCGTCGGGTCAGCAGCCAGTTCGGTCCGCTTGAGGCGCATCGGCGCGAAGTAGTCCCAGTAGGCATCTGCGAGGCGCTTTTTGAAGTCGCCGTATCCGTATCCGCCATTTTCGTGGTCGGTGACCATTTGGGCGTAGTCGCTTTCGCTGGCGAAGAGTTTGTAAAGGGCAAGAATAATAGAATTTTCGGTGGGCTTTGAATCTTCGACTTGAGCGGAATCGGTCTGGATTTTCATGATGAGCTTCCGAACGGGCTTCTCCTCGCCGAAGATGGGGAGAGTGTTGTTGTAGCTCTTGCTCATCTTTTCGCCATCGAGACCCGGGACCTTGGCGGTGGCACTACGAATGCGGGCCTCAGGCATGACTAGGGTGTCGTCGCCGTAGCGCTCGTTGATCTTTCCGACGAGATCGCGGGTGACCTCGAGGTGTTGCTTTTGATCTTCTCCTACCGGGACGACATTTGAATCGTAGAGGAGGATGTCTGCGGCCATCAGGGCGGGGTAGGCGAAGAGGGCGTGGTTGGCGGAAAATCCCTTGGCGATCTTGTCTTTATAAGAATGGCAGCGCTCAAGGAGTCCCATGGGACAGACTGTGGAGAGAATCCAGGCGAGTTCGTTGACGGCGGGAACGGCACTTTGTTTGAAAAAAACGGCCTTGGAGGGATCGAAACCACAGGCCAGGAAGTCAATTGCGACGCCGCGGACATTTTCCCGGAGGGCGGAAGCCTCGTGGGTGGTGGTCATGGCGTGGTAGTCGGCGATGAAGTAGTATCCATCTCCTTCATCCTGAGCGTCTACCGCGGGTTTCATGGCGCCAAAATAGTTTCCCACATGAAGGCGGCCGCTGGGCTGAAGTCCCGTCAAAATTCTCATCAAAGAACCCTTTAACTGCGGGGAATGGCGCGCGCAAGACGATTTCGCAGGCGGAAGCTACTCTTTAGGGTGCGACTTGTGCGCTTGTGTGATCCTCCGTGCGGTGCATTAATTAGCCTATGCGACTTGTAAGTCTCTTCCTTTTCTCGTCTGCTCTCTCGCTTTTTGCGGGGGCACCGACCGATGTGTTACTTCAGGTTCTGGAGAAGGTGAAGAGAGGGATTTCGAATATAGAGGAGCTGGAGAGCCTCGGTATCTCGCCCTTCTGTGGTCCGAATCAGCAGGCGTTGATTCAGAAACGTTGGGTCGATTTGGCAACTTGGTCTCAGGCGGAAGAGGCTGTCTTTACTGCGGGATCGGAAAAGGTTGAGGGAGATTTCGCGGCGGTGGTGATCGCGGCGAATGGCAAATCAGGTCCTGACTATCTTCGTATGCTGGGCTTTGGTTTACGGAAAAAGAACGGGGAATGGAAGGTTGCTCCGAACGAGGGAAGTTTTGCCAACGCGGGAAACGGCTTTGAGCAGACGCAACGGGAGGAAGCGCGTGAGATGGAGCGGTGGTTGGCCAAGGAACGATTTTTCCAAGGGGAGAAATTTTATCGTTTGGCCCTGAAAGAATTCAAGAAGTCGCTTTCGGCGATTGTTGATGCGGAGGTTCTCAAGAATGCAAAGGCAGAAGAAGCCTTGGAATATTTCCTCGCAGCGGTGCGTGCCAAGAAGGAGAAAGAACTCCTTATTTGGCAGGGAGTTCTTGAGCGGGAGGGTAATGACGAGACCGATTGGGAGCGTGTGGCTGAAGCTGCGGAAATCGGATTGAGGGGGAAAGACCGGATGAAAGTGTGGAATCTCCTGACTGACCCGAGTGTCCTGCAAGTGAAGATTAAATCAGATCCCGATTCTGGTGAAAGCTCGGTCCTGATGGGCTTCATCACTTCCAAAGGAAATAATATGCGCGGGGGAACCAATCGGGTGATTCGTTTTAACTTGGAAAATAATGGTTCTGGATGGCGGGTGAAGATGCCTGCCTTTTTCGCCTATGCGAATGAGAATTACAGCGCCCATTCTTTGGCTCACCATCATGAATTTAATAGGAGAGACGAGGAATACGCTTCTGAATTGGCTTCGATTTTTGAGAAACAGTTTATTGCTCGCAGAGGGAAGACTCCAGAGGATCTCATGGGATTGCTGGCCAAAGATTTTGGGAAGGAAGACTATCGGGAATATGCGCTCTTACTTCATCGGAAGGAGAAAGCGGGTGACGATGCTGAAGAGAAAGATGCTGATGCTGAAGGAAATTCAGACGCGCTTTACGTTCAGGCTGCCCAATGGTGGAGCGATGCGAAGAAGATTGGGAGTAAGGCTACGCTGCAAGTAGTGAAGCACGAGGTAAAAGGAGATCTGGCCTTGGGCATTTTTCGTTCGACTCGGGAAACCAGCTGGGAACCGGATTTTCTTTCCTTGTGGATGATGAAAACGAAGGACGGATGGTCGTTTTTGCCGAGTTCAAGCGAAGTGCCTCCAAAAAAGACAGACGACGTCAAGGCGCTCGAGGATTATTTTAAAAAGGAGCAAAAGACTCTTAAAGAGGATGCCGGAAAGAATTTGCTGATAGGAATCGGCATCGTTGTCCCTAATAAGCTGGCTCCTTCCGAAGGAATCGCTCGCAAAACTGCGCTTGCTTGGCGCAAGTCCCTTCTGTCCGGAAAAGTGTTTTCCCTCGTGGGTGAATCGGGATCGATTAAGATTCCAGAATCTCCAAAGAAGTTGCTTCGAAACCTAACGGCTTCGATGAAAGGGGCCCGGGCGGGCGTGGTGGAGGATCGCTTCATTGATTCAAAGAGTGAGGGCGTATTTCATGGAGTAAGTTTGATGGTGGATGCAGGGCGGGGACTCGAAATGAATTGTCCGCTCATGGTGGTCGCCGAAACAGAAAAAGGCCCGCGGGTGCTGCTCGATGTGGAGCTCTGGTTGCCGACAAATCGCGGTAAAACGATGCAGAACGACACGGCGTTTGAAAGATTGGGCAAGGATTTAGGAGAGAAGGATTTCGCCTCCCTGAAAGCTCTTTTCGAATGGCATAAGAAGGTGACTCGTCCTGTCTGGGACGCGTGGGATACGGAGCGGAACGCTAAAGATTAATGATAGAGGAAGCAATGAAGACAGCCTCTCGACTGGAGGCATCGATTCAAGAGGTGATGCTTGGGCAGTCCGAGACAATAAGGCGGGTGCTGGCCACGATGGTGGCAGGAGGGCACGTGCTACTGGAGGATTCACCAGGGACGGGGAAGACCACGCTGGCGAAGGCGATCGCGGCCTCGATTGGGGAGACTGAGTTTCAGCGGATCCAATTTACTCCCGATCTTTTGCCCTCGGATATTCTCGGGGTCAGTGTGTTGGATCCCCGGACATCGACCTTTGATTTTCATCGAGGGCCGATCTTCACTGATATTCTCTTGGCTGATGAAATTAATAGAGCTTCACCGCGGACTCAAAGTGCCTTGTTGGAAGCGATGGCGGAGGGCCAGGTGACGATTGAAGGAACCCGCTATGACTTGGGTGCTCTCTTTTTCGTGATCGCGACCCAGAACCCGGTTGAGTTGCGCGGGACCTATCCGCTACCGGAGGCGCAGATGGATCGCTTTTCGCTGAAACGATCCTTGGGCTATGTTTCGATTTCGGATGAGCTGTCCATTTTGGAAGCTCAGAGTCAGCGGCATCCTTTAGAGAGTCTCGCTCCCGTGGTTTCCCGAGAGGAGGTGATGGATCTTTGTGAGGCGGTTAAGCAGGTCAGGATCACGCGGGATTTGCAGGAATACATTGTGCGGATCGTGGCGCAGACCCGTGAAATTCCGGAAGTGAAGCTGGCAGCTAGTCCGCGTGCCTCACTGGGTCTTCTGCGGATTTCCCAAGCGCTGACTCTTTTTCAAGGAGCTGAATTTGTGGTGCCTGAGACGATTCAAGCGCTGGCACCCGATGTGGTGGCTCATCGGTTGGTTCTTGAGGCGGATGCCGCCTACGCGGGTCGTAGTGGTCGGGACGTGGTCGCTGAGGTGATCGAAACACTCGAAGTGCCGGTGTGAACTTGCGGCAGCCCTAGGGCTGTGGTTTCTTAAAAAGCGATGGAGAAGACCTGGGCAAGCGCGACTTTCTACCGGTGGTTGTGTAAGATTTATCGGCAGGGAAGTGCGGCGGGCTTTTTTATCAAGCGGCGGATTACCCCCCTTGCATGGTTTCTCATGGGCTTGCTGGTTTTGAGTGTCCTGATGGGGGCGAACCTAGATCAAAGCGTGGTGTTCCTTTTTTCGGCGCTATTATTCGGTCTTCTTTCGGTCGGTTTTATCTGGGCTTTCATGCGTGGAGGTAAAATTGCCATTTCCCGCGAGGTGTCCGCGACTGGTGCAGTGGGGGAAGAGATTCGCTATCTGGTCACGGCCACCAACATCGGACGATCCGCCTTGCGGGGTTTTCATCTCAAAGATTCCGGTGACGACCCGCGACCCACGGAATGGGAGTTCATCCATCTAAAGGAACCGGGCGAGGGAAAGCGCAATCCTTTTGATCGATTCTTTGCTTTCTATCGCTGGAAATGGCTCACGGATCGCGGTGGAAGATGGAAATCACTGAACCGTTCGGAATTGCTAGAGCTTCGTTCTGGGGAATCGGTGAGCACACGGTTGGCGCTCATGCCGAATCGGAGAGGCGTAGTCGCGCTTGATGATCTTCGGGTGGTTCTCCCTGATCCTTTCGGAATGTTTCAACGCATTCGTCGTACTAAGGGAGAGGCCGATGAGATCCTCGTGATTCCGCGTCGCTATCGACTTCCAGAGTTGAAACTAGAGGGGATATCAGAGTTAAAAGTCGGAGGGGAGATGGCGTCGGAGGTAAGGGGAGAAGGTGGTGAGTTTCTGGGATTACGTGAGTATCATCCGGGGGATCCTCTCCGACGAATCGATTGGAAAGCCTGGGCGCGGACCGGGGAGCCCATCGTGAGGGAATTCGAGGAGGCGCGCTTTCCTCGCTATGGCTTGGTGCTCGACACCTCGCTGAAAGAAAGTGGTCCCGAGCTTTTTGAAGAGGCGGTGTCGGTCGCGGCGAGTTTTGTTTCCACGATGGATCGACGTCGTTGCCTGCTGGATCTGATGTTTATTCGTGATTCACCGCTTGTTTTTACGGCGGGTCGTGGGGTGGCGCGGGCTGAGGGCTTGATGGAGGTTCTCGCCCGGGTGGAGGGAAGCGATGAGGAAGCTGGCTATAACCCTCTTCGTAAGCTCGTCCTACGCTATGCTGCGGAAATGACGGCCTGCGTTGTGGTCCTTTCTGGCTGGAGCAAGGAGCGTAGGGAATTTGTGAGTGAACTGCGGCGCAGCGGACTTGAGATTCGCCTTTATGTCATCGGGGTGGGTGAAGCTCCGGCAGATCTTGAAGGAGTTCATTGGCTGCGGTGGGACCAAGTGCAACTCGATCTACTAACGAACTCATGAGGGAGGAAGAAGTCATGCTTAAAGCTCCGCCCCGGCTTCTGCTTGGATTGGGGTTCCTTTTCTGGGGAGCAATGGGAGATTATCCTTTTATTGGCCTTCTCGGAGCAGTTGCGTTCGAGGCCCGGCATTGGACGTCCTTGCGTTGGCACTTTGGCGAAAAGGGCTTCGTGCGCGCGTGGCAGCTTTGTATTGTGGTTTTGATTATCGCTGCGGTGCGCTTTTTCTCATCTGACGAAGAAGAGACCGCTGAGGCGTCGCTGACGCTTCTGTCGTGGTTGCCGGCTATTTTTATGCCTTTGGGGCTGGCCCAGCAGTATTCGGCTGATCGAGGGGTGCCACTGACTTCGTTTTCCTACTTTGCGCGTCGTAAGATCAACCTCGATCGAAAGGCCGGACGGTCGGTGCTGATTCGCCCCGCTCAGATCGGGTTCCCTTATCTGGGGATTATTCTTATTTCGGCGGGTTTGGGGCTGCGCAGTTTTCTTTGGTATGGTTTGGGAGTGGTCGTTCTCTTTGGAATTGGCCTCTATTTCATGCGTGAGACGCGGCCGCGTCCGATTGCTTGGGGAATCAGCTATTTGACGTCTCTGGTGCTGGCATTGGGGCTTTCGTGGTCTATTTTACATCTTTATAACAAGTTAGCGGCGACACGTTTGCACCAGAAGCAGGACATCGAGTCGGGACGCGAAGTGAGCACTGCTTTGGGGCAGGTGGCCGAGATTCAACTGAGCCCCAAGATCGATTGGCGCTATTATCAGGACGAGGGGAAGCGACCACAGCGTCTCCGACTCGCTGTATACAACGAGCCGCGGGGAACGCAGTGGAAGGCACGTCGGCGCCTGGTGCGCTGGAAGGAGAAGATCTATTCGGATCGTGATGTCGGTGGTGATTTTGAGTCTCTTCTTTTTGAAGGGGATACCTTTTTCTATACCACCGAGGGGAAAGAAGCGGCTGAGCTGCATCGGAGCCGGGTCCGTGGTTTGGTCTCGGATGAAAGCCTCATTCCCATTCCTCACAACGTTCTCCGCTATGAAGAGATCGCGGCAGAGGGGATGAACGTGAACTCTCAGGGAACGACCCGGCTCAGCGATCCCGAAAATGGGGCGCTTGAGATCGAAATGGTCTCGGGTGCTCAGAATCGGCTCGCTTCGGCGGATCTTGATCCTTCGATTCGAGATCTTGAACTTCCGGTGAAGGAAATTCGAGGGCTGGATAGGTTTTGGAAAGAGTTGGGAGTCGGAGATCTCCCGGAATGGTCTCGTGATCGCGATGGTGATTTTAAGAGACAGCCGGACTGGACGAGTAGGAGGAATGATCGGGGAGAGCAAGAGATCTTAAGCCGCATGTTGCGGGCTTATTTGGCGAAGCATTTTAAATATTCGTTACGATTAAATCCCGTAAAAAACACCCCACCAGTAAGTCACTTTCTGGAGGAAATGGATTCGGGGCACTGCGAGTATTTCGCTTCGTCCGCTGCTTTTCTCCTCCGAAGAGCGGGGATTCCCACGCGCTATGCGGTGGGCTACGTCGTGGATGAAAAAGGGAAGGAAAAGGGCGAATGGATTCTCCGGGGGAAGCATGCTCATGCTTGGGCGCAAGCCTATCTGGGTGGCGAGTGGGTCAATGAAGCGCGGCCGGGGGCTCAACCTCTATGGTTGGAGAGCGCTTATGTGAAGGCTTGGGAGGCTGCGTATCGTGGGGACGGGGTTACTGATTCTCCGGGAGAGCTTGAGCATCCGAGTTATTTAAAAAGAGGGCGTGCGGAAGTGCTGACGAGAATGGTATTTGGGAGTGAGTGGATCAATCGAGGGAAGAGGCCCATCTGGCGTTGTCGGGGAGGAGAGTGGGTCGAGATCGATATGACTCCCTCGGACTGGCTGGACTTCACTGGGGTCCAGAGTAGTTGGAGGCAGAGGCTTTCGGATTGGTGGCAAATCTCGCTCGCCGATCTGATCGTCTGGTTTTCAGGTGCGATCGTTTCCTTCTTGGTGAAATTGATCCTATTTGGAGGTATCTTCCTAATTTTGGTGCAAGTCGTGTTCAGATTGTGGACGACGCGGGGAGAGAGAGGGAAGGAGCTGCGAGAGAGCTGGGCAGTGCGCTCACGGATTGATAATCCCTTGGCGGATTTTGAGCGTTGGTTAGCGAAGCGGTTCGGTCTACGGCCCGCTTCGGTTCCTCTGAGCGAGTGGCTCCGTGAAAAAGCGCCCGAATTGATCCCTGTCTATCAAGAGGTGAGATTCGATCCTGTTAGTAAGGGCTCAACGCAAGAACTCCAGAGGATGGCTGAAAGAGCGCGGAAGCGCCTGCAAGACAGGGAGGCTGACTAGGAATACTTAAGATTCTTGGAAGGATCAGTTTCGTAGTCAGCGGAGTAAGTTTTATCCGTGTTGGGATCAATGATCACTTTCAAGAATTTGAGGTAATTTGGGTCTTCTTCGAAAATGCGTTTTTTGTCGAGGGACTCAAACTCCAGGAGGATGTAGAATGGCCAGTCTGAGTTTGGATCAATGGTGCGACCGGAGCGCACGCTCAGCACGACAGGAACCTTGAGTAGAAGACTCCGCGACATCCGGATCATGTCTTCTAGCTTTGCCTCATCGACCTTCGCCTTTAACTTGTAGAAAAGAAGGTGGTCGATCATTTGTGAATTCGATTAGGACTTCCAGTCGAACGCGCCCTTTTTGAGAGCGTAGACGTAAGCGACTGCAAGAATCCCCGCAAAGCTAGCGAAGCTCCAGAGAATCATCGTGCTCTCTTGAATTGAGTCCCTGAAGGCGAGTGCCCAAGGGTAGGAGAAGACGACTTCGATATCGAAAATGACGAAAAGCATCGCAATGACGTAGAATTTCACGCTGAAGCGGGGGGCGCCGTCCCCGATCGGAAGCATACCACACTCGTAGGGGGTGTTCTTTATTTTCGAATCACGTCCCTTTTTTCCAAGGAGAACGCTGAGTCCAAGAGCGATAACGGCAAAGCCAATCGCGACGAAGGCTTGGAAGATGACGGGGAGATAATCGGAAAGCATGAGGAAGAGGATTGATGATCTAAGAAAGAGAAAAGACTTGCCAGAACGCCCAGCTCTGTAAAGAAAATTGCCCGCGTCAGGATGACGCAGGCAATTAAAAGTTCATTGTTGGTATCACCAACTTTTCTTGAGCGATCTTCGCCAAACGAGGCTCTTAAGCCTCTTGTTTTGCGATGTTGTCGCTGTGAGCTTCCTCAATGCGTGTAAGGCCGCGGTACTCTTTACCGTCCTTTTCGACAAGTCCACGAGTCACAAGATTTTGAAGCTTTTCGTAAGCACGAAGTCGAAGCATTTCTTCCCCACCGCTTACAGCATTCCGGATCTTGAGGCGCTCATAGACGTCTTCGAAGAGCTCATTGAATCCGAAGAGTTTATCATTTCCGCCGAGCACGTTGACAATCTCATCCGTGACGTGATCAGGAAGCCGACGAGAGAAACGCGTTCTTTTTGTAGTTGCCATAACAGAATTAGGTTAGCAGTAAAATGCAACAAAAGCGACCGAAAAGTCTGATATAAAAGCGATTTTTTTTAAATCTGGCAATATTTAAATTAAGGAAATCTGAAGGACTTCGGCCAATTTCCCTTTCTTTAAAGGTAAAGAGTCTTGAGGGATGGAGCGGATCTTATTAATTTTCTTGGAATGATTACCCGTCTAAAAGGTGAAGTTTGGGAGGCGTTGCCTGGTCGTGTTGTCGTAGGATGCGGTGGTGTTGGTTACCAGGTGCTGATTCCCATGTCATCTTATGACAAATTAAATCCCGTTGAAGGCTCTTTGATCGATTTGCGAACTTATCAGCATGTCAGAGAAAACTCGCTAACATTATATGGATTTGTCAGTGATGAGGAGCGAGATGTTTTTCTTTTGCTGATTGATCGGGTGAGTGGAATAGGTCCTGCCATCGCTATGGCAGTACTGAGTGGGATGCCGGTAGAGCATTTTAAGCAGGTAGTGGTACGTGGTGACGCCATGGCGATGTCCAAAGTGAAGGGGATCGGCAAAAAGACGGCCGAGCGGGTGATCCTCGAATTAAAGGACAAGGTCGGGGTGGCGCAGACTTGGGAGCAGAATCCGGACCGGAGCGATGCCGCTCGGGATGCCGAGATGGGCCTTATGGCCCTTGGTTTTAAGCAGGCGGACGCGCGGAAGTCTGTCGATAAGGTCCTCAAGGAGAATCCTGTTGCCGACAGTGGCGATATTATTCGGATGGGGCTCCGGGGAAATTAAGAGCGTTCACTCGCTTTCTCTGGCCAGTCGCGATTTGATGAAGATTTCTCTGCTGTTGACGGATTTTATTGCTAACAGCGCAGGCATGGCCATCCAAAGTCATGATATTCTCTCGGTAATACGTTTTTATTTCTTCAATACTCTGGGTCTGTTCTGCTGTGAAAGGTGGCGCATAGTTGAAAAAGCTTTCGCCAGCGAGACCAGTAAGTTCCCAAAAATCTTTCTCCGTTAGATTTTTGGGGAGTTCGTTGATGCTTTTTTCGTATATCGGAGCGCCGCATCAATATTTTCCTTCCCGCTCACGGTGGGGCCTTCGGAAGCGATACTGAAAGTAACAGTGAGGATACTGAACGCTAGGAAATGGATTCTCATATTTAAGGGTTGGGCACAGTAATGAGCAGGTTTGCATCAGCGGCGTCCACAAGATTGATCGCTTGGGTCTTCTGTCTAAGAAAAAACGGCCACCCTGTTTCCAGAGTGGCCGTTTGAAGATTGTTACCGTGAGGTTTACTCGCCGAGTCCGTAACGGACGAACTGACGAATCGTCAGGGTGTCGCCGAGTTCCTTGGAGTTGCTTTCGAGGAGCGCCTTGATGGTGGTATCAGGGTCCTTGATGAAGCCTTGCTCAAGGAGGCAGCGTTCGGAGTAGAACTTGCCAATCTTACCTTCGATGATTCTCTCGATAATGTCGGCTGGCTTGTTCTGACCTTCCATCTGCTTGCGGTAGATGTCCTTTTCGGCCTTAATGAGGTCGGCAGTGATGTCATCACGGCTGAGTCCGGCAGGTGCGGAAGCAGCGATGTGAAGAGTCAGGTCTTTCACGAGGTTGCGGAAGCTGTCGGTCTGAGTCGACTCGGCCTTTTCAGCACCGACTTCGATGAGGACGCCCACTTTACCACCGAGGTGGATGTAGGAGGCGACGGCACCTTCACCGGCAACCTCAAAACGGGTCACACGACGAAGCTGGAGGTTTTCCCCCATTTCAAGAACCTTGGTTTTGATGAACTCGTCGAGCGTTTCATCGCCTTTTGGAAGGGCGAGTGCAGCGGCAGAGCTATCAGCCCCAGCAGTGGAGATGGTGTTGAGGATATCAGCGACGAAGGCCTGGAAGTTGTCATTTTTAGCGACGAAGTCGGTTTCGCAGTTGAGCTCGATGAGAGTGCCGGTCTTGCCGGTTTCATCGAGTTGAGCGGCGACGACACCTTCCTTTGCTTCACGATCAGCCTTCTTAACAGCCTTGGCTTTTCCTCGCTCACGGAGGAGTTTCACGGCTGCTTCGAGATCACCTTCGGTTTCCTTGAGGGCGTTCTTGCACTCCATCATTCCCACGCCGGTGGATTCACGGAGTTCTTTAACGAGTGATGCAGTAATCATAAGTCGTTTAAATTGAGGGTTTTTTCCTACTTCTTAGCTCCGCCAACGATGCCATTGACAAGGTGCTGGAGAAGAATACGGATCGAGCGCATGGCGTCGTCGTTTCCAGGGATGGGGAACTTAATTTTGCTCGGATCTCCGTTGGTATCAACGATTCCGACGACGGGGATGTCGAGGCGTTTTGCTTCGGCAACGGCGATGGATTCCTTGGCAACGTCCACGACGACGAGGGCGTCTGGTTTGTCTTCCATGTTCCGCACTCCGTGGAGGTTGCGGCGGAGCTTCTCCTTCTCGCGGTTCAGCGCGGAGAGTTCCTTTTTGGACATGAGCTTGTATTCAGGAGCACGCTCGATGTCCTCGAGATATTTCATGCGAGCGACCGACTTGCGGATGGTTGCGAGATTGGTCATAGTGCCACCGAGCCAACGGTGGTTGACGTAGAGTTGACCGGTAGCTTCAGCAGCTTCCCGGACGGCGTCCTGAGCTTGGCGCTTGCATCCTACAAAGAGGATTTTTTTGCCCCTAGAGGAGAGTCCGGAAAGAAAGTCAGTGGCCTTATCGAGGCACTGGACCGTCTTTTCGAGGTCGATGATGTAGATGCCGCCCTTATTCTTCATCAGGTAAGGCTTCATCTTGGGATTCCATTTCTTGGTCTGGTGACCGTAGTGGACACCAGCCTCGACCATTTCTTTAACGAGTTCGTTAATCATTTTGTATTTGGTCCTACGTTAAAGCACGTAGGCGCTGTGGTTGAGAAACTGCCGCTGTGGTCCTTCCTGGTTCTTCGTTGTTTGTAAAGCGGCTGAGAGAAGGAGGGCGTGTGTTACGGAGAAAAGACCGGAATGGCAAGGGGTTTTGTGGTCTGTGAGGACTTTGAAGTGGGAATTTAGCAAAGGTTCAGGATGCAAACACTTGCTAAAATCCTTAGGAAGGTGGAAAAATGAATCTTTCGTAAGGGAGGGATCGCTTTCTTCCGAGAGAGCTCCCCTAAAATACCGCTGTGTCCAAACCATTGAATATTATTATCGCCTGTGGAGGAACCGGCGGCCATCTCTTTCCTGGGATCGCCGTGGCCCAGGAACTTAAATCCCGGGGCCACGAGGTTCTCCTCCTGATCTCCGAAAAGAAGGTCGATGCCCGAGCTTCAGAAAAATACACTGAGCTTCGCTTTGAGACAGTGAAGGCGATTGCCAAGCCCCCGACGTTCTCGCCAAAAATAGTGCCTTTTTTACTGCGTCTTTGGAAGACGATCAAGCACTGTGGGCGGATTGTGGAGCGCGAAAAAGCGGACGTGGTTTTGGGCATGGGGGGCTTCACCTCGTTTCCTCCGGTGTTTGCCGGGGCAAAGAGGGGACTGCGGACCTATGTGCACGAATCCAATGCCATTCCGGGCCGCTCGAATCGCCTTACGGCTCGTCGATGCACCAAGGTTCTTTTGGGACTCAAGGAGGCGTCCTCCTATTTTCCGAAGGCGGAAGTGGTGATGACGGGAACTCCGGTTCGGGATGAGCTGGAGAATCTTCCTTCAAGAGAGGAAGGGTGTGCAGTGTTTGGGCTCGATTCAGCGAAGCGCACTCTTTTGGTGATGGGGGGAAGCCAGGGAGCCTCTAAGTTGAATGAGCTTGTTGCGGAAGGCTCGGTGAACAGCGATTGGCAGGTTCTCCATCTTGCGGGGCAGGGTGATTTTGATCGCCTGAACAATCAAGTGGGGGACCGACCGGGATACAAGGTTTTGGCATTTTGTGACCAAATGGCGGCCGCTTATGCCGCTTCTGATTTTTGTGTGGCGCGTTCGGGTGCTTCTTCGCTCACCGAGCTGACTAGGGCTGTTCTTCCGGCTCTCCTGGTGCCTTTTCCACATGCTGCTGATGATCACCAAACGGCCAATGCGCTTGTCTATGAAGAGGCGGGTGCGGCGGTGCTGAAGCAGCAAGGCGAGCTCACTGCTGCTGAGATTATGGGGATGCTCGAAAGCTTGAATGACGAAATTATTTCTAAGATGAAAGAGGCGATGGAAGGGCTTGCCGTGCTTGATGCTGCTTCGCAAATCGCAAACGTGATCGAAGGATGAAGATCGCAGAATTTAGTAAACGCTTGCTGGATCGGGAGTCACCGGTGCGGATTCATTTGATCGGTGTTGCTGGTTCGGGAATGAGTGGCTTGGCCCGTCTCCTTTTGGAAATGGGGCATCGGGTGAGCGGTTCGGACCGGGTGACATCGGGCGAGACTGAACGTCTCCGGGGTCGAGGGCTTGATTTCTCCACCCCGCACTCCGCTGAGGCAGTTCGCGATGTGGAAGTGGTCGTCTACTCGTCTGCGATTCGTGAAACGAACCCATCGCTAGCGGCAGCCCGCACTCATAAGATTGTCTGCTTCAGGCGCGCGGAATGTCTCGCTGCGATTCTCCACACCAAGGCGGGCGTGGTGGTTTCCGGGACGCATGGAAAAACGACGACCTCTTCCATGGTGGCGCATATTTTAAGAAAGGGTGATCTCAATCCTTGCCACTATGTAGGTGCGGAGATTCCAGTGCTGGGAAGCAACGCAGAGTGGAATGAAGAAGGGGAGTATCTCGTGGCGGAAGGTGATGAATCGGATGGCACGCTCGCGCTTTATCAGCCGAAGCATACGATCGTGCTGAATGTCGAGGAAGAGCATCTTGATTTTTACACCCGTGGTATTGAGCAGATCCGGGAAGTCTTCAATAAGCTGCTCGATCAAACGTCGGGTTCGATCGTTTATTGCTCGGAATGCGAGGAAGCGGCGCGACTTTGTCGATCTCGTGCAAGCAGTATTTCCTACGGCTTGAATGATGCTGATTGGACGGCCACGGAAATTTCCGAGCAGGTTGGAACGACGAGCTTTACGGTGAAGTTTAAGGGGCGGAACTTTGGTCGGCTTCAGCTGGGAATCGCGGGTCGTCACAATGTTTTGAATGCTCTGGGTGCGATTGCGATCGGTCATCTCTGTGGCGTCGATTTTCAAAAGATCGCGCGTGCTTTAGGTAACTTTGCGGGAGCCAAGCGTCGTTTTGAAACGAAGTATCTCACGAAGCGTTGTCGTATCGTGGATGACTACGGGCATCATCCTACCGAAGTGGCGGCGACCTTGCAGACCGCGCGCACCTATGATTGCAAGCGTGTTGTGATTCTTTTTCAGCCTCATCGTTATAGCCGAACTCAGAAATTGGCGGATAATTTTGGGAAGGCGCTGCAGGCTGCGGATCTCGTTTTTGTCACGAATATTTATGCTGCCAGCGAAGATCCTATCGAGGGAATTAGCGGCCAAACCATCGTTGATGCGATTCAAGAAAATGGAGATACGAAGGCGGTTTATCTTCCTGATTTAGCGACCGCGCACCACGTGGTGGGAAATATGCTGCAAGACGCTGATCTTTTCCTGACCTTGGGGGCGGGGAATGTGCACGAGGCGGGGAACAAACTCATTGTAGATCTCAAGACGCGCGATGAGATCTTGGCGGAGTCGGGGGTGGAGACGATCCGTCTTTATGAACCGATGGCGAAGCACACCACGATTCGTGTGGGTGGCCCGGCGCAATTCTGGATTGAGCCTAGCACCTTTGAGGCATTTTCGAGTTCTGTTCTCTACTGTAAGGCCCGCGGGATTCCGGTGCGTGTGGTGGGCCGAGGATCGAATCTTTTAGTTCGCGATGGCGGAATTCGCGGTGCGGTTATTCATCCGAAAGGTGGGGTCTTCAGTGAAGTCGTTGCCGATGGGAATACCATTCGGGCCGGCGTAGGCGCTCGCTTTAAAAAGGTCTCCAGTGTCGCTCGCGAGAATGGTATTGGTGGTTTTGAGTGGATGGAAGGGATTCCCGGAAACGTGGGCGGCGGGCTCCGCATGAATGCCGGAGCAATGGGCGTGGAGACTTTTGACCAAGTAGTGGATGTGACCTTTCTCGATGAAGATGGTGAGATCCGCACGCGGATGTTGGACGAGATTGAGTCCTCCTATCGCAGTGTTCCTGAGCTTCGACGGAATTACGCACTGGCAGCAACTTTCAAGGGGGCGCCGGCGAGCGCGGAGAATATCCAGGACTTACTCGATGAGTCGCGGGATCATCGGAATACCACTCAACCCAAGGCGGCCAGTGCCGGATGCATCTTTAAGAATCCAGAGATCTGTGGCGCAGGCCAGCTCATCGATGAGTTAGGGCTGAAGGAGACGGGTGTAGGGAAAGCAGAAGTTTCTCTTGAGCATGGGAATTTTATCGTAAATCGAGGAAATGCGAGTGCTGCTGATGTGCTAGGGCTCATTGATCAAATCAAGGCAAAGGCGAAACAAGAACGTGGCATCGAGCTTGATGCCGAGGTTCAAATTCTCGGGGAAGACGAGTTCGTTTTTTAGAGCTCTTACAGAAGAGGTTGGCCATCCTCATGGCGGGTCATCCTATTTGAAATAGGATGAAGTCGTGATGAACGGCGTAATAAGATTTAAAGGTAAAGCGAATGCGGTGAGTCCCGATAATTTTTCGGGAGTGATAATAAAGCCTTATCGGGGAGAAAACCGGGTTACCGGCTCTCTGATGAATTCAACCGTCACGCCGGGATTTTTGAATTACCTCGGATACGGGCTACTGGTCTCTGCAGTCACTTTTTTCGTGAGTTCCTGGCTGCTGTATTTCGATCTCGTTAGAATGCCCTTCGTTGGTATCGCATGTGCCCTGGGATTCCTGATTGGGCATTTTCATTTCGCGATCGGTGAGTTCTTATTGTCGAGTGAATTGCCACATCGTGGAATTTTGATACTCCTGATTTGGGGGACAGTCGGCCTGATGTTCTTGGAAGAAGTGGTGGAAATACTGATAAAATAAAAAAGAGCACCTTAGATTTCACCAAGGCGCTCTTAGCTTGAAAAAGGGAGTGCTTTCTAGAGGAAGATCTTCTTTCCGTCGTTCTTCGCGCTTTCGTAAATTGCGGAGATAAGCTCGACAGATTTTCGTGCTTCGGAGGCGTTCGTTGAGGGCTCGCGGCCTTCGGCGATCGCCTGGACTACCTCTTCGAAGTTTCGCTGATGCTGATAGGAATTGATCGCGGTGGGGTCGTTTGCTCCGAGCCCGGCTTCTTGGCCCTTCATGAGGGAGTTTTGGATTTCGGCGTCTTCGGGTTTTTCGTTCATGAAATCCCAAATCTCGAAGGCTTCATCGGCGAGGAAAACGGATCCTTCGGTTCCTGCAAGCTGGACTCGGGCTGGATGACCGTCCTTTGACCAAGTGCAGGTGGAAGCTTCGATGACGCCACGGGCGCCATTTTTAAACTCCAGAAGAGCGACACAGTGATCTTCGACCTCGATACGTTCGTGCGCGAGACAGACGGTGTTGGCTTGCACTGATTCCACAGGACCGGCCAAGTAGAGGAGGGCGTCCACGGTGTGGATTGATTGGTTCATCAGGGAGCCTCCGCCATCGAGGGCCCAAGTGCCGCGCCATCCTGCTGAGTCGTAATAGGCTTGGTCGCGATACCATTTGACGTAAGCCGAGGCCGAGGAGAGGGTGCCGAAGCGACCTTCATTGGCAGCTTTCTTAAAGGCATCCATGCCGGGGTGGAATCGACGGTTGAGAACGGGGGCGAGAGTTTTGCCGTTCGCCTTTGCGGCCTCCACCAGTTGATCGATGCGAGGAAGAGTGATTTCAAGGGGCTTTTCGACGATAGCATGTTTGCCGGCATTGAGGGCTGCGAGCGTGGGCTCAAGGTGGGCTCCGCTCGGGGTTCCTACGGTGACAATCTCGAGCTCGGGATCGGCGAGAAATCCGGCCATGTCTGAGTAGGCTTTCGCGCCATATTCTGTCGCGAGTTTGTCCGCCGCTTCTTGACGAAGGTCAAAAACCGAATGGAGAGATCCACCGGTCATGGCGCTGATGGCTTTGGCGTGGAAGTGGCCTATCATGCCGGCTCCGATGATTCCGAATTTCATAAATTAGTAAGTGGAGTTGAACTCCGAATCGGTGATCTGCCAAGTCTTCGGTATTAAAAATATTTAGGCTACTACCGGGTCCGCTATTTCATCTGCAGGGTCGGTGCCGATTTGAAGTTGTTCCTTTTTTCGCTCCCAAACGTAGCGTCGGAAGATGACCTTCACGGCTGCTGTGAGGGGGACCGCAAGTAAAGCTCCCAAGAATCCCCCAAGGAGGAGGGACCAAAAGAGCATGGAGAAGATGACCGTCATGGGGTGGAGTCCGACGGAGTCGCCGACGATCTTGGGCGCTGTGACGAGGGAGTTGATTTGCTGAACCACTACAAAGATGCCCACAACGCAGAGGACATAGCCCCATTGGGGGAGGCCCCAGGGTTGATCCGCACCTTGAAACGTGGCGATAATACACGCGGGGATCAGACAGAGAATGTTTCCGATGTAGGGAATGATTCCAAGAAGAGCCATCACGACTCCGATGAGGAGACCATAGTCGAGGCCGAAGAGGGTGAGGGCGATTCCGACGAGAATTCCGTCGATGAAGGCGACCAAAACCTGTCCTCGGAAGAATGAGATGAGGTAGCCATTGATTTCAGCGAGAGTCTCAATGACTTCATTTTTAAAGGGCGAGGCTTTGAGGGGGACGTATTCGTGCCAGCCATTTTTGATGGCGTCGCTTTCCTTTAGAAAATAGTAAAGGTAGATCGGGACCATCGCGAAGCCGATGATGATGCCTAAAAACCCAAGGATTTTTCCGTAACTGCTGGAGAGCCAACTTAGGGTGGAACTTAAAAGATTGGAAAGTTGAACTCCACCCCTGGTGAGCCAGAAGTTGTTACGAGCAAATGAGCTTTCGAGATAAGTCCGTCGATTGGCAATTTCATATTTAGCGAGGGCCTCTGCATCGGCCTTTTTTTCATCGGCGCTTGGGTTCTTCGTTTTCTCAGGTTTGAGAGAGGGCTGAGTTGTCCAGGAGGACTGTCTTATCTCCTCAATTTCCTCTGCGGTGACGTTGTATTTAGTCACTAAATCTTGATTGGGTCCCTTGAGCGATTCGTCTTTCTTGAGTTGCGCTTGGACTGCTTCCGCATCTTTCGAGAGATAGTCTCGGACAATCCAACCGTAGAACCCGTTTTGTTTGGCGTCGACGAGTCGTTCTTCCTTAAATGCTGAGCTTTTGTCGTCTTTTAATCCGCCGATTTGCTTGGATAGTTTAGAGCCGACAAACGCAAAAAGGATTCCAAAAAACAGGAGGAACGCAGTGAAGACGGCGATGATTCCTTTGATGCGACTGAACCCTTTCAACTGGAGCCATTGCACAACAGGATCGAGGAGGTAGGCGATGATTCCGGCCACCGCTAGAGGAACGAGGACCGGCTGAAGGTAGCCTAATACCGAGCTTCCTAACCAGACGAGGCCAACGAGAAGGGCGGCGATGATGACGATCGCGATTCCAGTGACCGCTTTCCAGAGGGTGCGTCGCTGGAATTCGTTGGGGAATGAAACTTCCTGATCCACGAATTGATTCTTACTAATTCAGAACGGAGGTGCAAGGCAGGATCAGCTAAGAGCGTGATCTTTAGCAACACGGTCAAGGAGGCCATTGACAAAGCAAGCGGCTTCTTCCCCGGAAAAGGAACGGGCTAGGTTGATTGCTTCGTTGATCGCTACTGCTGTGGGAACATCCGGGGCCTGCGTGATTTCCCAAACGCCGAGACGAAGGATGGAAAGGTCGACGCGAGAAAGACGGTTGAGATCGTAGTTCTCAGCGGCGGCTTCAATGATGTCGTTGAGGATCTTTAGATTACTGCTCACACCTGCGGTGACCTTCTCCGCTTCGTTTCGAAGTTCGAGCATTTGGGCCCGAGTTTTGTGAAGATGGGCGAGCTCTCGTTGGTCCGGGTATTTCGCCGGGTTGCGAGTCATTTCGACCCTTTTGTCAAAGGCGTCTAGTTTCTCGAAAATCTTCGTGACTGCTTGCTCTTGGAGGGGAGGGAAGGTGACGATATGGACGCGTAGATCGTCACGGAGTTTGTTGACCTCGGACGAACGCTCAAAGGCCCGGTTGAGATCTTCGCGCCATCCTCCGGTGTCGGCTTTTGTGAGGAGGACCAGGTTTCCCATGAATTCAGCGAGGGAAGCCTCAGCATCGACCAATTCCTGAAATAGGCGGGCTGCTTTTCCGGTGGGGTCGGCGGCGCTGATTGCAGCAGTACAAGCGGCGAGTGCTTTTAGAAGTTTTGGTGCAACTGCCGCGCGTCCGTTTTGCCAGTGTCCGAGGACTTTAACGCGAGCGCGGTCGAAGGTGAGGCCGCCTCGATCAGTGATGAGTTCCCAGAGTTCATCATCACTTTCCGCTGTTTGCGAAGAAGCGCGGGCATAGAAGAGCTGTATGGCCGCCTCCCGGACTTGGTGACGCGTCGGCATTAGGCGTTACTCGGGTGCAGTCTGAGTGACTGGGTCGTTTTCTTGATCTCATTCATTACTTCGATCACGTTTACGGCGCTCCGGGCCGCTTCCCGGCCACGGTTGAGCTTCTCTCCAATGCAGCGGGTATAAGCCTGTTTTTCATCCTCGACTAAAAGAACTTCGTGGATGATCGGAGTAGAAAACTCTAGCGCAAGTTGCTGAAGGGTGTTTGTCACTGAGGTGGCGATGAGGTCGGCATGGCCGGTACCTCCGCGAATGATGCAGCCAAGGGCGATGACACAGTCAGGAGCTTCTTCTTGAATCAGTGTTTTGATGACGACCGGGATTTCAAAGGCACCAGGGACTCTTACGAGATCAACCTTAGGGTTTTCTGTAATGTTACCGATCTCCTCCACTGCATTTTCGACCAGAGCATCTGTGAATTCAGCATTGAACTGCGCAGCCACAATGGAGATTCGAATTTTTCCGGTGTTTAAGACGCGGGGCCTTTGTGGGATGATCGCCGACATAAGATCGGATTTATGATCTGAAGATGAAGCTTTGTCAATGAATGTCAAAGTTTATGACCCATTCTAACTCGCTTGGTATCGAGATACTTTTCGTTATGCGGATTGGAGGGCACGCTGATGGATACTTGCTCCACAATCTCAAGTCCATAGCCTTCAAGGCCGATGACCTTCTTGGGATTATTCGTGAGTAGTCTAATCTTGCGAATGCCAAGATCGTGCAGCATCTGTGCTCCCATTCCATAGTCTCTCAGATCGGATGGAAATCCGAGTTTCTCGTTGGCTTCGATGGTATCCATACCTTGCTCCTGAAGCTTGTAGGCATGGATTTTGGCAGCGAGGCCAATTCCTCGACCTTCTTGACGGAGGTATAGTAAAACTCCGCCATCTTCCGAGATATTCTGTAAAGCATTGTGGAGTTGCCCGCCACAGTCGCAGCGGCGTGAGCCAAAAACATCACCGGTTAAGCACTCGGAATGGACGCGCACGGTTGTTGGTGTCTCAGGATCGATCTCACCGCTCACCAAAGCAAGGTGCTCTGAATCGTCAGTATTCACGCGGTAAAGGTGGCAGTTAAAGTCGCCAAAATCAGTGGGGAGAGAAATGATTTCCTCGCAAGTGACGAGTCGCTCGGAGCGTCTGCGGTATTCGATGAGTTGAGCGATGGTGCAGGCCTTGAGTCCATGCTGTTTCTGATAGTCGCCAAGATCGCCCACTCTTCCCATGGTGCCATCCTCATACATGATTTCACAAATGATGCCGATTGAGGGGAGACCAGCTAAACGGTTAAGATCAACCGCGGCTTCAGTGTGTCCAGCGCGGCGAAGCACTCCACCTTCCATGGCTTGGAGGGGAAAGATATGACCGGGGTTGACGAATGAATCGGCGGTTGTCGTTTCCTCTGCCATGAGTTTTACGGTATGGGCGCGATCAGCGGCGGAGATTCCCGTGCTGATTCCCTGCGCGGCGTCGATTGAGATCGTAAAGGCCGTTTTGTGGGCTTCGCGATTTTTTGAAGCCATTGGAGGCAGGTCGAGAGCATCGGCTTTCTCTGCGAGGATTGGGGTGCAGATCAGTCCCCGGCCATGGCTTGCCATAAAGGCAATCATTTCCGGAGTTGCCAAAGAACCCGCTCCGAGAAGATCCGCTTCGTTTTCCCGGCCAGGATCATCGGCGACGATTACCAGTTTGCCGGCAGCGACATCGGCGATGATATCGCCAATGGGCGAAAATTGAAGGGAACTCATGTAATGGGAAGGTGGCAGTGATGTGGCACGTGCGCAAGACGAGTGCTATTGAAATTCCCCGGCAAGGGGATCGGGCTCAAGATAACCCAGTTTGACCAAAAAATTATCGGCGGCGTTCAACGTGAGCCCGTAGTTCCGCTCGTCCGAATTGTAGTTAAAAAAAGTATGACCAGCGTTCTGGAAGGTCATTAGCTCGCATTTGTTTCGTTTTCGGGCGTAGCGCTTGCTGAAGCGGATCGAGGATTGGACGGGGACGACCCGGTCGGCGGTGCCATGGAAGATCAAGCAAGGGGGGAGCTCCTTTTGAGGGAGTTTGGCGTAGGGACTAGTGCTTTTTGCTTCCTTAGGAGTGGAAAAAAGTGCCGATCCCACGCCTTTGGGACCTGTGTCTGTGATCGGCCCAAAGAGGATGAGTGCTTGGGGTTTGGGCGAGGGGAATTCTGTGTTCTCGTGCGGATGCAAGGTGGCACAGAGGGCGGCGTGGGCCCCTGCGGCGGCACCACAGGCGACAATTCGGTTTGGATCGGCCCCTATCTTTGCGGCGTGATAGCGTAAAAAAGAAATGACGGTTTTGGTGTCCATGATGGCTTCTTCAGGTCCTCCGTCGAACTTCGCCTTGGTGCGATATTCAGCAGTCACCGCGATCATTCCTCGTGAAGCGAAATGATGACAGTGAGGAATAAACTGAGTAGGAGCGGAGATATCCCAAACGCCACCATGGAAAAACACGATTACGGGACGTTGTTGGGTGGAGTAATCGAAATTTGGAGGAAAGAAAAAATGTGCGTTCAAATCTCCCTGCGGCGTCTTTTCATAGACGTAGGTTGTCGCAGATTCGAGCAGTTCCTGGTTGCGCACTTCTCCGATCATTGGAGACTTTGGGATTGGGTTCATAAGGTGAGTTTTGCTCTGCGACGTATCGAGCGCGAAAGAATATTTTTCCAAAGTAGGCCCATTTTGTCCATAGTTTCTGCATGTTCCGCACACTTTTAATATCTTGCATTTTGATCCAGATGTCCTCCGGGCAAGTTCCGATTGCGAAAAACGACGCCAAACTGGTCCAGCATTTGCGTCAGGTGTATAGCGGCTGGAGGGCTGCGGTGATTCAAAAAGATGCCGCTTCGTGGCAGCGCTACACGGCCACGAATCAGCTGACTTCGATCAAGAATCGGCTTTGGAGCGAACGCCGTCGTTTTCCTGAAGCATTTTTTGCGGGGCTTCCCGCGATTCCACCAGATCTTGCGACCTTAAAGGTGCTTCGCTTACGGGTGAAAGGTCCTACGGTGAAAGCTGTCTATTTTGGAAAGGTCGATTTTGGGGTAGGGGGAAAGCCCAGTGAGAACATTCTTACAATTTCCTATGTTCAGGAGCGTTCGGGTTGGAAATACAACGGTTCGCAATTCGTGAATCTGAGTGCGCTTCCTGATGTTCGGAAGGAGATTTTGGCGGGAAATTTTAAATATGTCGATCAACCCGATTTTCAGCCAACTGGAAAAACGGAAAAACCACCCATTGCACTGCGGGGACCCGTGAAGTATATCGCCAAAGCCTACGTGTTTTGCCCTGGTCGGGAAGTTAAACTTCTCGTTAACAAGATCTCGCCCCACACTTACCAGAACACGAAGCGGGCCGACGTGATTCTCGGAGGCGCGAGCGATGGTAACAACGAAGTCCAGTTTACCGTCAAAGACATCCCCGGAGGAGATCCGAAAGCGCCAATGACGATCCGGATTTATCTCATGTCAGAAATTCAGGGTCAAAAGCCTATCAAAGCTTTGGAGTATCAGGTTATCGATGGCCAAGATCTTGAAAAAAGTGGGATTAAACGCTTCGTCTTGACTCCGAATATCGCCAAAAAACTCCGATGAGCTTAAAAAAGATGAAGAAAACCTTCGGGAATTTCTTGCCAATACATCCGGAACGCCTTAATGCTCCGCCACTCCCGCTGCACGGCAGGTTTACAAATCCAACAAAAGCGCAGATAGCTCAGTTGGTAGAGCAGTTGGCTTTTAACCAATTGGTCCTGGGTTCGAGTCCCAGTCTGCGTACTTTTTCGATAACCCGCTTAATCCTAAAGGATTAAGCGGGTTTCGTGTTTCCTAGTGGCTGGTAAAAGGTAACATAGTGGTAACAGTTCATTACGTTCAGTTACGTTTTACTTTGTGACTGCTCGGTTTTCCCATTGTTGTCGATACCGCCAAGGAGTCCATCGCGCTCGGTAGCTTTGATGATCCAAGAGGTGAACCAAATTTCTGATGTGGTCTGTGGATCAGGGCCGGGAATACGGAGGTGATCGCAATACCGACCCACTAAATGGTGACTCCGATGGAGATGGCTTCCTGGACGGTTTTGAAGCGGCTAACAAGTCTGCGCCACTGGTCGCTAACTCACAGCCAAACTTGACCCTAGAAATGGCCCTTTCAGATATTAATGGCCAGCCGGTTCTGAAGTTTAAGACGAGTCCAATCGTCGGAGGACTAATCACGATTGAGCAGTCATTCGACCTTAAGACCTGGGCGGCCGTTATGTTCTTCAATGGTGAGGGTGTGGCATACGAGACAACCTTAATCCGCCCCCCTGCTGCTAAGAGCGCATACCGGCTCAAGGTGCTAGATCAAACCCAATAGAGCGGAGAGATCAGTAGAAGAGGCAGAACAATAACCCTTGCACGCTGTTGAGTGGCTTCCGGTGACACAAAGCCGGCCTAATGCTAGAAATTTGCTTTTAGCGGGAGGGCCTTGAAGGCGCCTTTGGACCGGAGCGGAGGGGGACGAAATATGACGAGCTATCCAATATCGCATCGATTATGGCGTGAGATGAGAACTCCTTGCCGTTGTCAAAAGTCAGGGTGTGGAGCTTTGATCGATGGCGAGTCGCCTTTGCGCTTCAAGGTGGAAATGGTATGTCTCTCTTCGCGGGTCAGGTGGGTGTATTTCATGTGGCACAGGTTCGGTTTTTGTAGGCGGAACCAGTGCTAATAAAATCAGCTCCTGGCTCGCACTTCAAACCAACCGGTGCACTTCCGGTTTGAATCCAAGCTTTGTTTTAAGGTGTTGGGAAATTATTGTTGTGGTGCTAGATTTGTGGGCTGAAGTGAAGACGGGTTGAATAATAAAAGAGTGTATTTCTTTGTCTGATGATTCAGATAGCGAAAAGTGAGAGTAGGTGATTCGCATTCATTTTAAAGATCTTCGTTTTAACTTTTAAATATTTTCACGAAGCTTAAAATTTTGAAGAGATGAGGGTAATCAAAATCATTCAAAGCCTGTTTTGCTTTTTGTTGCTGGTTTCTGGTGTGGGAATTGTTCAGGCACAAGAGACTCTAAAAAAAACACTTAATTTAGACGGTCTCGATCGGCAATTCATTGTTTATTTACCCAAGGATTTTACTCATACAGAATCGCTTCCTGTGCTTTTTTGCTTTCACGGTGGAAATGATTCAGCGGAAGGTATGATGCGCTTCACAGCTGATTTTCGCCTTCTTGCAGATGATCAACGATTTATCGTCGTTTATCCCCAAGGTCTCGTAATCCGTGATGAGAAGGACCCGGAAGGTTCATCTAATTGGAATACCATAGGGCCGTATGACAATGGCACTGACGATATAGGTTTTACAGGGGCCATGATCGATTTTCTTGAAAAGGATTACTCCGTAAATTCGAGTAGAATCTATGCATGTGGCTTTTCACTAGGGGGGAATTTCGTATGGGATCTGGCGTGTTACCTTGGCGATCGTTTTGCCGCAGTATCCTCCGTGGCAGCCAGTATGTGGCAGTGGACCCTTGAGGAATGCACCAGTAATCATCGCGTAGGAATACTCTCAATCCACGGGACAAATGATTTTTATAATCCTTATAATGGAAACCAATACTCCATTTCGATGAACCAACTCAGTGAACACTGGATTTTAAAAAATGGAAGTGAAGGGACTCCTGTGACTAGCCAGGTTGCTCCAGGGGTAACCCGTTTTATTTGGAATAAAGGAGACGCTTGCTATGATGTTATACATTATCGTGTCCAAAACGGAGAACATGTTTGGCCGTCTTTCGCTACACAAGTGATCTGGGATTATGTTTCTCGTTACACCAGCTCAGGATTACTCGGGTGTATTCCAGTGGATCTGTCTGTAAATTCTTACAACAAAGAAGCTGAGGAGGTCACCATTACCGTGAAAAACCTTCCTGAGGGAAACTTTGAAATCCGAAGCTCCATGGGTGGCGAGCCCTTTCAACCGATGAGCCCCGGAATCAGTATAAATCAAAACACAGTTTTTCCGCTCACCATTTCTGAGGTCCGATATGATAAACTCCTCTTGCAGGTCTGGAAAAAGGCTTTGTAGGCAGCCAAGAATCTATTCTATGGGTATTCTTCATAACACTGTATTTTTTACAGACCCTTTTTAAAAACAAGGCGATAGCGATCAGTTGCTGAATCTTTGCGTTAGATTGATTGCCAGCAACTTCGTCAGGAGTAAGAGTATGAAAAACCAATCCTTTAGCTAGGCTTCAAATTGATCAAGGAGCCTCCAACTCCTCCTTGCCCTTCCCAGCTATCCTGACGGCTACTAGCACCGCCACCTCCGAAAGCTCCGTTCCACCCGCGACGTGGGCTTGCCGGCCTCATCGATGCATCCTAGGCGTTCAAGGATTAACCGATTCCGGATAAGGGACTGTCGTTGATAGCGAGAAGCCTGTGGAAGCTTCCGCAGTGGGGAAAACCCACTGGCTCACCACCTCGAGCGGTATTCGTCACAACAGTGGGTGCCGCTGGTATAAGAAGAGCAAAGGTAAGGCCGGGAGCGCGGCTTGCAAGCAGTGTGGAGGTTAATCCCCACTGAAAGCAACTAAGAGCGTTACCCATTCCAAAACCAACCCCCTTTCGCCCCTCCGGTCCAATGGCGCTTTATGGCCCTCCCACCAAAAGCAATTTCCTAGCAGTCCGGGATATGATCGCCTCGCCTGTTGCTGCGTTTTTGGTAGGCTTTATACCTACTACGAAAAAGCCCCCTAGCTGGGCATCTGCGACTCCTTGTTCAGCATGCTTTAGCCGCTCTTTAAATTTCTCATCTGAAAAATCAGTCTAGTTCTCCTTAATGGTGAAAAAGTAAGACCTGGCGTTATTGTCTAATCCAACAAGATTATAGTTCACCTCAACCGTTGTCGTCCCGGCAGTTCCCACCACGGCGTCATCAACTTCAATTTGACTTATCAGCGGAACACCCAAGCCAGTATCAGCGTAGAGCGCATACGACTTCCCCTCTGAAGAACTAAAAGTCAGACTGACCAGCACATTGCCAGGCTGAGAAGTATTATCGTATTCGATTTCAATAATCTCAAGTGGTTGCGGTCCTCCCAGGCGGCCAACCGCCCAGTCCAGCGCGTTTCCAAAGAGTTGCCAGCCATCAGGGGTCAGACTGCGAGCAGTACTATCGGTCCAGGGGAGCATGACCCGACGGGCCGGAGCGGCGTCTCCAGGAACCAATGCTCCGGGGTCAACGGCATCAACAACCTCCGCCAGAAAAATCATGGCCTCCCCGTTATCCACATTGTTACCCGCGCTCGTAAGCCCGGCGAACAGCGCGCCCGCGCTCGTGGTTTGGGGACCTGCAGCATCAAAAAGCACCACTGGGTCAGGAAGACCTTCGGTAATCGGATGACCGGCATGAGCCATTTCTGTTGTGATAATGGACTTGGAAAGAATCGCGGTAGCCAATCCAAATTCACCAGGTCCATTGTCTGAAATTGCCTCTTCCCAGTTAACAATTGGAACCAACGAATCTTCAAACTTGTCTCTGATATCACCGGATCCAGGAGTCGAGGATAGAACCAAGAGATCGTATCCATCCTCATCGGTCTCCAAAGATTCAGGTGCCTCCTTATAGTCGACATTGGAGAGTCCATACTTATCTTCGATGAATCTAATCACTACCGGATCTGCCCCTGCTGCAGGTCCACCGATAAATAGAACACTTAACCCGGTAGGAGCTCCCGCAGAATTATTTGGATCGGTTCCATGAATGTTCACTTCAGCTCCGTCGCGATAGTCATCAGAATCACTATCTTCTAAGAGAGGATCGCTCCCGGTATTTGTCTCATCGACGAAGATACCAGTAGCCGTCTCAACTCCGTCAAGTAGTCCGTCCTCGTCAGTATCGGGATTCAGTGGATCCGTTCCCGTATCCGCCAAGCTATTGAAGCTTCCGTCGTCAGTTTCGGGTCCATCTTTGATCCCGTCTCCATCAGTATCATCCACTTGGGCGTTCGTACCACGAGTAAACTCAGCCAAGTTGTCCGAGTCGTCATTATCCAAATCAAGTGTCCTATCGTCTAAGAACGGATCTAAAGCGTTCAAGACTTCATAGCCATCGGGAATCGTGTCGGCATCGGTATCCTCTAATACCGGATTTGTTCCGGTATCAGTAGCGATATCATCAAACGTCCCGTCATTGGTTTCCACCCCATCCCACAACCCGTCCCCATCAGTGTCAACTACGAGTGGATTGGTTCCGGTGTCTGTCGCCAGATCATCAAATGTTCCGTCATTAGTCTCCACCCCATCCCACAAACCGTCGCCGTCGGTATCATTTACGAGTGGACTGGTGCCATTCTCTTGCTCGGCAAAATTATCGGCTCCATCTGCATCAAAGTCATCACCCGGAAGAACATCGGCGAAGCTTGTAAATCCATCTCCTGCGTCTGCATCGATGATGAGTTGCTCAAAACTATCCCCCAGTGAATCATTATCAGTATCCAAAAAACTTCCTCCAGAAGCATTGATAATAATGGAATCGATATCCATGTCCCCCGTCCCCTGGCCCCCACAATACCAGATAAACTCCACAGTCTGATCGGAAAGATTTTGATACTTGGGATCGGTCAAATCGATCAGAACCGTTGGAAACGCCGGGCGAATCTGACCCACTTCACTAAAAATAATATTGGCGTCAAGGCTGGTTCGGAAGGCGATCCAGCGAATATTGCCAGACCCCGTCGCCTTACTATAATCAAACTGAACACTTTCGAGATTAATTGGGGCAGCATCGATCGTGATGGAAAAGGAATGAACTCCGTCAACTGGAGGCGCATCACCCACCGCCGGTGGCGTCGGGCTACTGTTGTTTGGCCCATTGATCTTCCTCACGGGAGCGGAATCCCTGGCGGCATTGGCATTGTTATCTACTCCGAGAATACTTCCGCCTCCCGAAAAAATCCAATCAGACACCGTGACTCCGTCAGTCAGCTCTAAGTCATCCGGTGTAATATCATCTACTCCAGGACCGTCATCAAAATCGACACCCGCGATCGGAACGGCCGAAACCGATGAAGCTAAAATTCCCAATGGAATGAGACTGGTAAGTAAATGAAATTTTTTAGTCATAATAGAAGGACCGATGATGATCAAATGAGTTTGATTCACTCAAAAAGAGCGATTGTTGGCAAGGCTCAAAAGGTAACAGCCGCCCAAGGCCATCGTCGATGACGATGGTTTGGTCACTGACTGCTAGGAATTTGCTTTTCGCGGGAGGGCCTTGAAGCCGCCTTTGGGCCGGAGCGGAGGGGGCGAAAGGGGGGTGACTCTTTTATTCTACTCCATAAGCCTGTTCGACTATTAATAGAATTAATAACTAAGTAACCCTATAAATATTATAAACTCTATCTTAAGAAGCCCTGTGTTGAATCTTATCGGCGGACTAATATTATTAGTCACCTCAGGGCACGAGATTTTTGAGGTTGTTGATGGGCTCAGTAAGGTTGTTATGGACCCGAAAATTAGGGCTTCTCATGGTGTATTCATTTATTCAATAATCCATATGCTCAGGGTGATACCTAAATTTCTTGATAGTGCATAATACTTAAATACCTCTTCGAAAGAGAATGTATAAAATTCGCGGTTGTGTCGCTGGTGATTCTTACCGGTAGTAGTAGTTATTTAAGTTAAAAATAGTTGAGTTTTTAAGGTCATAACCATGAAATCTCAGAAAAGAGACCTCCTCTGATTTACTAATACTACCGCCCACTCGCAGGCCGCTGTCCTCTCGCCGTATCCCGAACCCCTTTTCGGTGTATCCCGAATCGTGGTTCAGTTTAAGGGATGAGGAGATCACTCCATCCTGATTCCATCGTTTGGCTAAGTCGATTTGCCTCGTGCCGATCTTCGCGCTCTTCTTCCGTCGATACATCCGTCTGCCAAACTACGACGAGGAAGGTCACAAGACTTGGGGGAATTGGGATGCCACGATTCTCAACGCCTACGGAAACCCGATCAAACACTACGGCGACTTCGATGTGTCGTTGAAGGTGGACCAGGAAGAGGCGAACATTGAACATCTCACACCTAGTTCTGGCGGTCTGGTTGCGGGCGAGATCTTTCAGCGGGTCTTGGCCTCGAATATTTGATCTTTCATGGTGATCGACTTGTCTGAGCGGAGGTGTTTTGAGAAAAATTCAGAGACGGTGAGGTTTACCTTGTCGGTGGCCTTACCGAAATTTCCGTGGCCGCCGTTCGTGATTGTCGTTAGGCTGGAGCTGACTCCGGCCTCGACGAGCTTCTTGTGAAAAGAAACCGACTGAGGATAGGGGACGAGGGCGTCGGCGGTGCCGTGAACGTTGAGGATGGGCGGGTCATCTTTTGTGATGTGGGTCATCGGTGACGCGCTGCGGGCCTGATTCTTGTTTTTAAGAACAGGGCCGCCAATGAGGAGTGACTCGGGAGAATCCGGAGCATTGTGATCCATTGTGCTGGGGTGGTCTCCCATGGTGAGCATTTCCGATGGTCCAAAGAAGTTGACGACACAGTCCACGCGGCTGCTCTGGTCGAGGTGCTTGCCAATCTTACCCTCGAGTTCTTTGACGTCGCCGGAGGTGCCGAGCATCGCGACGAGATGTCCCCCGGCGGAGGAGCCCCAGGCCGCGATATTTTCAGGGTCGAGATTGTATTTCTTCGCGTTCGCGCGGATCCAGCGGATGGCGGCCTTGCAGTCGTGAATTTGCGCGGGCCACTGGGCTTCGTCGGTCAGGCGGTAGGCGATACTGATTCCAGCGTACTCGCCGCTCGAGATGAAGGGGTCCAGACGTCTGAGGCCTGATCGCTTGTCGCCAGCCCGCCAGGCTCCCCCGTGGATGAAGGCGATGATAGGAAGTGGTTTGCCGTTGGTTGGCTTTTTGGGAAGGTAGAGGTCGAGCGCCTGGCGTGGATTGTCATTGGCGGCGTAGGAGAGGTCGGGCGTGCTCGTGATCCTATCGTTCCATTGTGGATTGCGACCGCGCGTGAGGTAGGCTTTGTGCTCCTCTTTGGAAATCGAGCCATCGCGATCAATGTCGACCTTTGAAAAGTTCCTTCGGGCGGCTTCCGGGAGCTCGGTCTTCGAAAGTTTTCCGTCCTTGTTCTTGTCCCAAAGATCGAACTGGAGCTGCTGGCCAAAGGCAATGGATGCCGAGGCGAGAAGGATGAATAGACTGATTCTCATGAGGAATAAAACCATCCGGAGTAGACTTTGTCGCGGTGTTATTTCCGAAAAAACCGGCATAGTGGAAGGTGAACGATTGGACCTCGAAGACTTGGTTGGCGAATCGCGGGTTCCTGATAAGGGCTGGGAATGAGATTGCCTGGATACGATGGATATGGAGTGCCTCAAGGCGGTGCCTTGAGTTCCGTGAGGTGCTGTCCTGGATTCGTGGAGGTGCCATTCCCCTTTCTTAACCTTGGGTGGATTATTTGGACGAGCTTCAATCTGGTGGTGTAGTAAGAGTTTTTTTGCTGCCAGAAATCGCTCTTTGGATCTCAAGAATTCGAGGCTTGAGGCATTTCCTGACCGCATTAGTTGAACCACGGCGGCGTGCCTCTTCTCCTCAAGTGCCAAATTTTTTTACTGAGGGATGATTTTCTTCCGGGCAGAGCTCCCGCTCTCACGCTCATGCGTGTGAAGGTCGATCACTGCTAGGAATTTGCTTTTAGCGGGAGGGTTTTGAAGCCGCCTTTGGACCGGCGGGGAGTGGGGCGAAAGGGGGTTGATCGCGCGCTGCAAGCGGGACAGGCGGATCCGGCTGGACTTGGAGATCGTTGATAGAGTCCTAATCCGTTGTTCATTGCCCTTGGTGAGTTCCCGGTGGCTGTTTGCGGCGGCCACGGCCTCGAATAGCCGGTTGTCAGCTTTAGCAAGTTGGGCCTTCGCGAGAGCGATGAGAGTTTCGGTCGAAGTGTTGTCACTGATATCACGGTGCTCAAGGATCCTTCCTGGGAGGTGATGCTCAAGGCGATGAATGCCTTTGGGAAAAGACTGAGCAATTCTGAGAAGACGAGTCTCTTTTATTACAGTGGGCACGGAGTGCTTCAGGATAAGTTGAACTACCTCATCCCGGCGAAGGCCCAGGTGATGGCGCGGGGGCATTTGAAAAATTACGCGCTGCCTTTTGTCTCACCCAAGAAGCAAAATCCTAGCATCCTTAGCGTAAAGCGTTAGCCTTCTCGCGATGAAACTTGCTTTCCAACTCCCTGGTACTTTTGTTTCGGCGCTCCTCGCACTTTCTGGTATTCTCTGCGGCGTTGATTTCAATCGATCCACTGGCGATCTCGTCTACGAAGACGGTGAGGGCAGTACGTTGCCATACCGATTATTTCTTCCAGAAGACTACGATGAGAACGTCGGGTATCCCTTGGTCCTATTCTTTCACGGTGCGGGGGAACGAGGCCGGGATAACAAGTTGCAGGCCAATGGGGGGGGGCATATAGAGAATCTTTTCAAGGCAACGCAAGGGACGATTTTTAACGGCCGCTACAAGGCGTTTCTTCTAACGCCGCAGTGCCCGAGTAATGACCAATGGGTCAACTGGCCGTGGTCCCGGGGTTCATATACAGATGTTGAAGAACCAGAGGAGGGTCGTTCCATGCGCTCCGCGTTGGCGATCCTCGATCAGGTGATTGCGACCTATCCGGTCGCTATTGATCAGATTTACGTAACGGGGTTGTCGATGGGAGGCTTCGGCACATTGGATTCGCTACGTCGCCGGCCTGGAAAATTCGCTGCTGCTCTGCCGCTATCAGGCGGGGGAAACAAGAGCCAGGGCGCCTCTTTCAAGGATGTGCCGATCTGGCTCTACCATGGCAGCTCCGACACAGAGGTTCCGACCAAGAGTTCGGACGAGATGCAGGATGCCATCGTAGCCGCTGGGGGTTCTATTGAATACACGCGACCGAACAGAGGCCACTCAGGTTGGGGGACGTTCTACGATAATCGGACGTATAGCAATGCTGCTGGGCAACCGGTCTTCGAGTGGTTGTTTTCGCAGACGCTTCAAGGCCCATTGCAACCATTAATCATCACTGAAATAGCAGTGAGCAGAGTCGATGACGACGCTGAAATAACCCTGAGGTGGAACTCGCGACCCCGAACGACCTACGTGATCCAGGGGCTTCAAGATAATGGAAGCTGGACTGACCTTCCATTCGCTGTGGAGACTTTGGGAGAAACAACTTCAACCCAATTCCGTATCTCGTCGGGGATTGAAAACAGTATTTTTAGAGTAAAAGAAGGCCTACCATCTGCCGATCTCCTCGAGGAGTCCAATCTGCGATGGTTAGTACCAGCTGACAATTCACTTCACGACGTCTGGAATGCCCGAGTGGAACCAGATGGGGCTGGATTTTCTAATGGGATCGGGCCAGGGGTTGGATTCGAAACTAGGCCGGATGCCTTCGATCCACTCATCGACACCTACGTCCTCGATGCGATGCTAAAGCAGAACGCTTCAATCTACCTCCGCTACGAATTCGACCTACCGCCGAATCGAAAATATACCGCTCTAGATCTGGGCATGCGCTACGATGATGGATTTATAGCCTATCTCAACGGCACACGAATCGCATCAGAAAATGCTCTCGAGAACAGCGACTGGGACGCTCTGGCGACTAGGTCGCACCCTGATTCGAAGGCGATCGAATTCGAAATTTTTAATCTCTCAGAATTCATACATGTTCTACGTCCTGAGGGGAATGTGCTCGCAATCCAAGGGATGAACACTTCTCTGAGAGGATCAGATTTTCTTATTGAACCGCGGCTGATCGGTGAATTTGGAGGGCTTTAGGAGGAGCTTTTGATCCCGAGTTGGATCTTCAGGTAGCCTGGAAATCTCCCCAACTTTCTCAGCCTAATCCGCTCCGGCCTCCGGCCAGCTTTCCTTTCGATTAAAAGGAAATTAGCTTGCCTAGTTTATTCTCCCACAAAGCTACGCTGACACCCTGCCTTACCTTGAGAAGCCTTCTCGGTTAAAATCCGCGGTGAACTTATGAAGATCCTAAGCCAGGTGGAGCGAAGATCTACGGCCTGCACTTCGATCAGGTGTTCTGGGAATGACATCTCAGCTTTCGGAGCTTAATCACCGTATCCGTTGGTTTCTGCACGGTAATAAAAAAGTGCTGAATCTCTCCCGCTATCCAGTAACACCGTCCCTCTCCTAAGCTCTTAAGGCAGATTCCTACTAGTAACCTGCAACCTATCTTGATAAAAAGTAATGCAGCAGATTTATGAAACCTAGAAAGCTTTTCCTCCTTATCACTCTGACACTTTTTCCAGTCTTGAATGCCGTAAAGGCACCTAACGGTGAGGAGTTTCCAAGTCATTGGGGTGATCCACCGCTACGCCAAACAAAGGATCTTCGCCCGTTGCCCGGCAGCTTTGGACGCGGCAGCGGCACCCTAGCCAAATGGATTCAGCAGAACCTCGACAAAGACAACTCCAGTAAAGGCGTGTTAACCCCGCTTGAACCTGGGGTCCGCTTGGCTGTAACCCGCGCCAAAACACCCATAACAATTGATGGAAATCTCGATGAGTTTGCCAACGCCGTTTGCACTCCGGTCGAGTATTTCCATCCCGACCAAAAGAACCGGCCAGCTCAGTTTTTCTACCTCTGGGACGACGAGGCCTTCTACGTGGGGCTGCGGACTCTCGACGAAAAAATCTTTTCACCTGTTCAGCCGCTTTGGGAAGGCGATGCCGTTGAATGGTATTTTGACACACGCCGCGATTCCACCTTCCGCGATCAGAATTGGGGAAAGGGAGCCGTCCATTGTTTTTGGACAGCTATGGAAAAAGCTGATCTTAACCCACGCTTTTGTCTTCGGCCTGGCTATCTTGATGCCATCGCAAAGACTGGTGTCGAGGTGAGCGCACGCCGATGGGAACGTGGTTTAGAAGTGGAATTTAAGCTACCTTGGGTGAATTTTCCTAATTTCACACCAAAGATAAATGAGGTGATTGGAATCGATGCGGAATTATCCTACAGCGACGGCTCGCAAAGATCTTATCGCAGCTTTATCTTTGGGAGCCCATTATCGGTCGCCCAACCGGGCAACTTGGCGCGCGTTCAACTTGTCGAAAACCTGCAGGCAGGCCACTGGGAAAAATGTGCGCCAGTAATGATGCCCATTCGGGTCGACACGGCATGGGCTCAAGGTGGAAAGCCGAAAGTTCAAGCTCGCATCGCACTGCCGGTAAATCATTTGGAGAAGATTGGAAAGATCGTGTTTCAAGTTTCCGATTTATCAGGAAAGTTGTTAGGAGAATTTGAAGCGAGCGAAACGGAAATACTTGGATCAGACCCCAATTTCGCGAGGAGGATTACGACTTGGCCCGCGGATCTAATCGCTCCCGGTAGCTATACTGCAGTCGCCGTGATTCACGACAAGGAGGGGAAGGAGCTCGGACGGGTTGCGCCGCGAATGGTGAGTGTAAATATGGAGCAGGGATACTGAATAACCATCGAAAGAAAATTCCTAGCGAATAACAGGGGCGAAAATAGAAATCGGAATTAACTTAAAAATTCTTGAGCAAGACTGATCCTAATCTCCTCCAGACAAATCCGAGCACTGGATCTCTTTGTCGTTGCGGCAGTATATTGTCATATGTTTCGCGGAGTTGACTGAGTCTTGACGCCGATGATCTTAAAAGACCTTTTTATGTTTGGATGATTACCTGATAGACTGATCTCACAGTCGTAGTCTCAAGCGGCTGGAAAAAGAGTTAATCACTATTCGGTCTCAAATGCGGCTGATCCCCCGTTCACCTCCGGCAAGATTGAAGGGTTCAACAAACTACTGTCCCGAATCATCCACAGAGCCTGTGGAATAAAGGATCTAGGCTACCTTGAACTCAAATTACGACACGGATCCGTCATGCGCAGCTAACGGAGAGTCAATTTTCTTTTGGCGAGCTCTGGATCCTGACAATCTGGGTTAGCGAGCTACCAAAGTGACGAGCGGTCTTACCCCTTCAAATTGAATCTCCTTTCGCCAATGAAAAGTGAAGAACACATCAAAGAATCTCGGGTCAGAAGCGCCTTGAAAGGTTTTTCTTGGAGAATTATAGCAACAGGGACGATCATCGTAATCGTTTACTTGAAGACCGGAGAAATACAATCCGCACTAGAAATTGGCGCGATTGAATTTGTCATTAAATACCTACTCTATTTCGCTCACGAAAGAGCATGGGCCCGAATCCCATTAGGATAGGTTAGGAAAATAGCTGAAGGTTGAGAGGATTAATCCGCACTTATTTATAAAACATCGAAAAAGGAACGCTCCCTTTATCTAACCATATTACCACTAGGAATTTCCTTTTGGCGGGAGGGCTTTGAGGCCGTACTTGGAGCGGAGCGGAGGGAGGGGATCACTTCGGTCCAGTCCAGATGGTTCGCACGAAGACTCAGGAGCATATATACGGATCTACTGAAGTGGTCTATTCTTCTGGTGCCAATCGGAGGTAATCGAGACCGAACATGTGTTTTTTCACGGCCTTGGGATTGGTTCCACTGGAGATGATGGTGAGTGTGTTTTTTCCGGCGCTGAGCGTTGCTTTTCCAAGCTTGACTTGTCCGGTGTGGCTCACGCTGCTGGGTTGAAAGAAGTCCTGGGCTTCTCCGAGGGCACTGCCATTGATGGTGAATGAGTGAATGCCGTAGTCGACGGCTTTGGTTCCGGCAAAATAAATCTCAAATTCCCCGGTGGTGGGGACGGAGAACTCGACGGTGAGTTGAGAGTTTTTTTTCTCGGCGACCCACCAGAGTTGAGAATTTCCGCTCCAAATTCCTGCGCCGAATGATGCCATGGATTGGGGAATGGCAGGACCATCGGCTTTGATTACGTGGAGATTTTCTCCTTCAAAAATGATTCCGGAACCGAGATCTTTTTTAGGTGGCTGGGGACCAAAGGGCAGAGGTCCGCCGGAGTGCTGTCCCCACTTGATGAGCTCGCCTTTGCCTGCGCGGTCAAGACCGACTTGGAGAGCTTCTTCGGTCCAACCGGGGTTGCCTTTGAGGTGCATGAGCATTTCGGCGGGGGTGGGGCGGGTGGAAGAAATTCCTTTTTGAGGAACGTCGGCACCGAGCCAGAGCTTGCCGTCGTCGAGATCGCATTGATACCCGGCAGCGTGTCCCGAGGCGTCTTTCTGAGAGCGGATTTGAATGCCTGAGTTGGCGGTGGGACCGCCCGTGATTCGATAGTGGAGGTTAAGATCGAAGTCAGCGACTTCACCTTTCCAATAGAGGAATTCGTTTTTGGAAAGGGTGTTACCGTCTTCGATCGAGGCGGTGATGGCACCATCCTCGACACTCCAGAATCCCGGCGTGCCTTGCCATTGATCGAGAGTTTTACCGTCGAAAAGTCTCTGCGGTTTTGTGGCATGGGCACACAAGGAGAGGAGGAGGAAGGCTAGGAATTTCATGATCGCTGTGAGATATTACGATGGTTACTTGGAATTTAGAGATAGAAAAAATAATTGGATGGATCAGTGAGAGTCACTGGCTCCATCCATGTGGGGTTTACGGAAGCAAAAGACAGCGGGTCCACAGCGGGGGCACGCCGGCCATCATGATATCCATCTTTTGAAGAACGGAAATATTCTCTTTCACGATACTTGGAGCAAGACCCGGAAGTAACACTCGGCAAAAAAACGGTCTGGGAATACGAGAGCGCAAAAATAAACGGGAACGAAGGAAAGGGTGTCGATGTGCATGCCTTTGCCCGCTTCCCGGATGGGAGTATGATAGTCGCGGAAAGTGGCAAAGATGGCAAGGTGGTCTGGGAATACTCTACCAAGACTCGTGTCTTTGGAGTAATCCGCCTTAAAAACGGTAATACTCTCATTGCAACCGGTAGTGGAAACAGCGTGATCGAGGTGCGCTCGGAGTGGAGGACTTCGCTGGTGCCGTTGGGCAGATAATCGTTTTTTGGGTTGATGAGGTCGCCGAGGAAGATTGCGGTGAGATGTGCGTCAGAGTTGGCGAAGGATGTGCCGTTGTGGCGGTAGCTGAGCGTGTTAAGGAGAGGTTTGAGTTTGTCGGATCTTCCTTGGATGGAATAGTTTGTCGATCGCGATCTGGGGCAGCCTTCCCCGCGATATTTGGAAACGAAGGAAGCCTTGATTCGCCATATTGGTGCATAGTCGGGCATTCCAGCCTTCCTTCGGGTGGTGAAATTTGATTAACATAATTTTGTGAAATTTGGTCAAAGTTTGCTTTTTCTGATTCTGGTGTCGCAGGCACCGGGGAAGAAATCCTTATCGTTTAATAGAGACATCCGTCCGATTCTCTCTGACAAGTGTTTTGCCTGTCATGGATTTGATGAGGAGACCCGTGAGGGTGAGCTGAGATTGGATACTCCGGAGGGCGCTTTTAAAAAGAAAAGGCGAGGGAAATCGCCCATTGTTGCAGGGAAGCCCGATGAAAGTGAGGCCTGGTTGCGAATCATCACCAAGGATGAGGACGATGTGATGCCGCCACCGGATTCTCATAAGCAGCTGACATTGGAGGAGAAGTCGATCCTACGGCAATGGATTCAGGAAGGGGCTGAGTATCAGAGGCACTGGGCCTTCGTGGCACCGGTGAAGGCTGAGGTTCCGGGAGGCGAGGGCTTGGAGATAGATCGTTTTGTGGGGGCGCTGTTGACCAAAGAAGGCATGGGGTTTTCTCCGGAGGCGGATCGCCCGACTCTGATTCGACGAGTGAGTTTTGCGCTGATTGGATTGCCCCCGACGATTGAGGATGTGGAGAAATATGTGAGCGATCAATCGGCGGATGCCTTTGGCAAGATGGTGGATCGCTATTTGGACTCGAAGCATTATGGCGAGGAAATGGCGCGTCATTGGCTGGATGCGGCGCGCTACGGAGATACTCATGGAATGCATCTCGATAACGAACGTCAGATGTGGGCTTACCGGGATTGGGTGATCGATTCGTTTAATCGAAATCTGCCCTACGATGATTTCACGATCGAACAACTGGCCGGTGACTTGATGCCTAATTCGACGCAGGAGCAGATGGTGGCGACGGGATTTAATCGATGTAATGTTACGACCGGTGAAGGCGGAAGTATCGCCAAGGAATTTGTCTTTCGTTATGCCGTCGATCGAGCCAGCACTACGGCGCAGGTCTGGCTGGGCTTAACGGCAGGATGTGCAGTATGTCATGATCACAAGTATGATCCGATCACCTCAAAGGATTTTTATTCGCTCTACGCTTTCTTTAACTCCAATGCCGATCCGGCGATGGACGGTAATAAACTCCTCACGCAACCGGTGATCAAAGTGAAGACGCCGGATTATGATCAGAAGATAAAGAGTTTTTCTGATCGCGAGAACGTTCTCGAAAAGAAGATGAGCGAGATTTCGGTAAGTTTAAAATATGAAGATCCGGCTAAGAAAAATCCGCCTCCAAAAAGATCAGAGCACGAACAAGTGTGGTTTGACGATGCCTTTCCAGAGGGGGCGCAAGTTGGGGTTTCCGGACATCCGTTGACCTTCGTTGAAAACCCCGTCAAGAGTGGGAAGAAATCGTTGAAGCGTGGCGGGGCAGGAATGGCGCAGGATTACTATCAATCGGGAGCAGCTCCGCTCACGGTGCCTTCCCAGGCTAAGTTTTTCCTTCACGTCTATCTCGATCCGGAGGATCCGCCCGAAGAAGTGATGATTCAATTCCACACCAAGGACTGGAGTCATCGAGCCCTGTGGGGGGCTGATGTGATCGATTTTGGAAAAAAGGGAACGACCGAGCGGTATCGTGCCGGTGACCTTCCGAAAAAGGGGCAATGGGTGCGTCTTGAAGTGCCCGCTGAAAAGATGGGTCTAGCCACTGGTGCCAAGGTTGTCGGCTTTGCTTTCACGGTACATGGTGGGACAGCTTACTTTGATCGCTTTGGCGTTATCGGAGTGACTGATCCTGCTTTGGACCCGAATCTCTCGCTTCTTGCCTGGCGAAAATCACGAGTGGGGAAAGATACTCCAGAGGCGAAAGGAACGCTTCGGGGGTGGCTGAAAGAGGGACCGGACAAGCCGAGGAAGCCGGAGGAGTTGGTGCAAATCAGATCCTATTATCTACAGGAAGTTTGTCAGAGCACGCGCGATGCCTTTACCTCGGTCAGAGGAGAATTGGCGAAAGTGAAGAAGGAAAATGCGGACTTTGATGCAGGGATCCCTTCGACCTTTGTCTTTCGAGATCTTCCCAAGCCGCGCGACAGTTTTGTCATGATCCGCGGCGAATACGACAAGCCGGGTGAGAAGGTAGAGCCAAATACTCCTTTAGTTCTTCCTCCGCTCAAGAAGAGCGGTGAGCGGGCTAATCGTCTCGACCTGGCAAAGTGGCTGGTGGCTCCGGAGAATCCGCTGACCGCAAGAGTTGCGGTGAATCGGTTTTGGCAGCAAGTGTTTGGAATTGGACTCGTGAAAACCAGTCATGACTTCGGAACGCAGGGCGATCTGCCAAGCCATCCTGAATTGCTGGACTTTTTGGCACTTCGTTTTCAGGACAATAACTGGGATGTTAAAAAGATCATGCGCGCATTGGTGATGAGCCGGGCCTTTCGTCAAGAGAGCCAGGCGGCCAGTCCGCGATGGATTCAGGATCCTGAAAATCGCAAGTTGGCCAGGGGTCCAAGATTTAGACTATCCGCCGAGCAGCTACGCGATCAGGCGCTCTTCGTGAGCGGATTGATGGATCACAGATTGGGTGGAAAAGGAGTAAACCCTTATCAGCCGCCGAACATCTGGGAGCCGGTGGCTTTCGGTGGGTCAAATACGCGCAGCTATAAGCAAGCCAAGGGGACTGATCTGTATCGGCGTTCGGTGTATACCTTCTTTAAGCGAACCGCGCCCCATCCCGCGATGACCAATTTCGATGCTCCGTCGCGCGAGCAATCCTGCCTGCAACGGGAAAGTAGTAATACGCCGCTGCAGGCTCTCCAGTTGATGAATGATGTGCAGCATTATGAGGCCGCCCGTGGACTGGCAACACGGATGATGCAGTCGTCTTCCGATCTCAACGAACGTTTCGGGTTTGCATTTGAAAGTGTCTTGTCTCGATCTCCCGGTGTCGAAGAACTCACGATTGCGACGAAGCTCTATCAGCGTCAATTGGCCCGATATGAGAAAGTTCCTGAAGATGCCAAGAAGGCAGTTGGATTTGGTGAATCCAAGGCGCCTCGTGATTTAGATGTTTCCGAACTCGCGGCCTTCACTTTGGTCGCCAATCTTATTTTGAATATGGACGAAGCCATCGTTCGCAACTGATCCGCCCTATGAATCCATTTTTAGAAAATCAACTTCTTCAGACCCGTCGTCAGTTTTTTGGCGATAGTGGAATCCGTCTTGGCGGAATTGCCATGGCTTCATTGATGGGTGCCCCGCGAATCGGAGCAGCCCCGTCCGAAGTGCATCCGGGCCTTCCGGGCTTGCCGCACTTCGCAAGTAAGGCCAAAGCGGTGATCTATCTCCACATGAATGGTGGCCCCTCGCAGCTCGATACCTGGGATTACAAGCCGAATTTATTGAAGGAATATAACAAAGATCTTCCTAAGGAGTTCCTTGGCGATCGCATCACGACGATGACGAGCGGACAGGGAAGATTTCCGGTGGCTCCGTCGCGATTCAAGTTTGCCCAACATGGTGAATGTGGCCGATGGGTGAGCGAACTTCTTCCGCATACTGCCAAGCTTGTTGATGACATCGCGGTGGTGAAGACGGTGCATACCAACGCGATTAACCATGATCCGGCTTGTACTTTTGTCATGACGGGAAGTGAAGTTTCCGGGAAGCCGAGTATGGGCTCGTGGGTCTCATACGGATTGGGTGCGGAGACGAGTGACCTTCCGTCCTTTGTGGCCTTGACGCCAAATTTCCCCAATGGCTCGAATGCCCAAGCGCTCTTCAGCCGAATGTGGGGGCCGGGCTTTCTCCCGGGACGGCACAGCGGAGTGGTTCTGCGCTCGGGGAATGATCCCGTTCTTTATCTCGAGAATCCTCCGGGAGTGAACCGGGGAGACCGTCGGGCGATGCTTGATTCATTGGGTGAGCTGAACCAACGCGGATTTAAAAAGTTCGGCGATCCGGATATCCAGACTCGGATTTCCCAGTATGAAATGGCTTATCGCATGCAGGCGAGCGTTCCCGATTTGACTGACTTTAGTAAAGAATCGAAGGCCACGATGGATCTTTATGGCGAGGACGTGAACCGTCCGGGCTCGTTTGCTTCGAGTGCGCTTCTGGCGCGTCGGCTCGTCGAGCGAGGCGTGCGCATGGTGCAGATCATGCATCGTGGCTGGGATTCACACGGAAACCTTCCCAAAGAGATGAGCAATCAGTGCAAGGACACTGATCAGGCTTGTGCCGCTCTCCTGACCGATCTCAAACAGCAAGGAATGCTCGATGAAACCTTGATCATTTGGGGCGGAGAATTCGGGCGAACGGTCTACTCACAGGGAACGCTTACCGAAACCAGCTACGGACGCGATCACCATCCGCGGAACTTCTGCATGTGGATGGCAGGCGGTGGGATTAAGGGCGGAGTATCTTTAGGTGAGACCGATGAATATTCCTACAATCCGGTTTCCGATTCCGTGCACATTAACGAGATCAACGCCACGGTGCTTCATTGCCTCGGGATCGATCATGAACGATTTACTCTTCGTTATCAGGGTCTCGATCAGCGTCTCACCGGGGTGGAGCCGATGAAGGTCCTAAAGAAGATCTTGGTTTAAGGCAGAGATCTCGAGAGAGAGGAGGACTGTCGCAGATGAAGAAGGATCTCGCTGGGCGATATCCCAAACATAATTTGGAGCGGTCCGAAGTAGAAGCGGGCTTACTTTCCGGGGAACGTTGGATGGAGGCGATGGGTCCAGTCGGGGTTGAGTTCATCAGGATCATTGCTGATGATTCGTAGTTCCATATTCTGTATGCCAGGGGTTCCGTTTGGCGTGAACACTACAGGAATTTTAGCCACTTCAAGCCCTGCCAAGGTGATCGGCAAATCCGGAAGCGTCTCTCCAAAGGTAAAAGCACTGGCGTTGTCACCTGCAATGACCAGTTCGCTGATGATGAGATCATCCGTCCCCGTGTTCTGTAGGAGCAAGTTAGTCTCAGTCGAATCATCCATTCGGATGAGCGGGAATCCGCCAAATGTGCCCTTCAGGCTAGGTGGTCCGGACGCGGGCAAGCCACCTTTCACTAGTAAGGTAGCTGGATCGAATGGCCCTTCAAACGTGTAGAGGCGAAGTTCATCCAATGCCCCATTCCAGTTGACCCCGCCGCCTGCATTGACACCAATATGAATGCGCTGGGGGGCTCCGGGGGGCACCGGGCTGTTGGCTTCGAGATGGGTGGCGGAGAGTTCACCATTTACGTAGAACTCGACTGTCCCATTGTTGGCCACCACCGCGAGATGCACCCATTGGTTGAGTGTGGCATCCGTGATGGCAAACTCCCCAAAGTCGCTTTCCGCTCCGGTGGACGTGTTGCGCGCCTGGATCACATCGCCCATTTGCACCAAACCGACCCCGTTTGGGCCACCCAGCCCAAAAATCCACGCATTATCTTGGGTGTCATTCTGCGGACGGACCCACATTTCGATGGCGTAGTTGTCAAACAAATCCACGGGAGCAAAGCTACCGTTATCCTGACGCGCTTGAAGCGGATCATCTCGCCAGTTGCCGCGTCCAGTCCAATCGACTGCTACCGTGCTGCCAGTTTTTTCGGCAGCACTACCGTGGTTGGACCAGAGCTAGCCCAATAATTTTGTTTTATTTGACCAAAGACCTATTCAAGAATATTTAAATAATGGTGTCGATAGTCGACTAGTGCCATCACAAGAAACATGACGAAAATGACAATGATCCAGTCAACAATGCAGATTTTAACGAGTGCAGCGGCGTTGCTCATGCTTGGAAGTATGACTGCCGGGGCGCAGGACGGCGGCTTTCTCCCCCTTTTTAACGGTAAAGATCTTAAGGGGTGGGACGGGAATCCTGAAATATGGTCGTTTAAAGACGGCGTGATCACGGGGAAAACGACTGGTCCCGATCAGCTTAAATATAATCAATTCCTGATCTGGCGGGGTGGGGAGGTGAAGAATTTTGAACTGCGGGCCAAGGTGAAGGCTGCGGGCAGCAATTCGGGCATCCAGTATCGAAGCAAAGAGCTTTCCTCCATCGGGGAATGGTCGTTGAGCGGTTACCAGTGCGATGTTCACCCCAGAGCGGCCTTTAACGGGATGATTTATGAAGAGCGCGGTCGCGGGATCACCGCTCAGAATGGACAGGGCGTCGTCACTGACCCCGAGGGCAAGCGTTGGCTTACTGATAGGCACCAACCAGTCAAAGTCGATTCCGCGAAGTGGAATGAATACACCGTCATCGCCAAGGGCAACCACATCATCCATAAATTGAATGGTAAAAAGACGGCTGAATTCCACGACTTTGATCAAAAGGCGCGTTCACTCAGCGGCCTCCTAGCATTTCAGATTTCAAGTAGTTTGGCAATGGAGGTCCGGATCAAAGACGTGAAGCTTAAGACTTTGCCCGACGGAGGCGTGATCGATTTCAAAAACTTCGCCATTCCCAGTGATGCCCAGGTGATCGAAAAGAAGAAGCCTGCGCCGAAGAAGGTGATTGCAGCAAAGCTCAAACAAGTGCGACCTGCCATCGGTGGGAATACGGCCACCCCAGTCGCGAACATCACCAAGCCCAAGGGCTTCAATGTCGAACTTCTTTACTCCGTCCCGGGCGGAGAACAGGGGTCCTGGGTGAACCTTTGCAACGATGATAAAGGCCGTATCTATGCCAGTGATCAATATGGTGCTCTCTATCGCTTCACGCCGCCCGCTCCGGGGGAGGAACTCAAGTCTTCCGAGGTTCAAAAACTCCCACTCGAGATCCGTGCGATCAATGGAATGCTCTTCGCCTTCGACGCTCTCTACGTCGCCGTGAACGACTACGAGCGTAAGATGGAGAGTGGCCTCTACCGCATCACTGACAGCAATGGCGATGATGAATTGGACAAGGTCGAGAAGCTCCGTGGCATGGAAGCCCGGGGCGATCACGGTGTTCATGCCATTGTGCTCACGCCTGACAAAAAGGGTCTCTATCTCATCTGCGGTAACAATGTTGACCCTACTGAAGCTTCACCCAATTCACCGGTGCAGGCACTTTGGAGCGATGATCATCTCCTTGCGCGCATGCCTGACGGACGTGGCCACAACCGCGATCGTCTCGCGCCGGGTGGTATTATCTATCGCGTCGATCCCGACGGAAAAAACTTCGAGGTTTTTGCCAACGGTTTTCGCAATATTTATGATGCAGGTATCAACCATAATGGGGACCTCTTTACCTATGACGCGGACATGGAATACGACTTTAATACGCCGTGGTATCGTCCGACACGTGTGAATCATGTTGTCAGCGGTGGCGAATATGGTTGGCGCAACGGAGCTGGAAAATACCCTGAATTCTACGTCGATAATCTTCCTGCAACTCTCAATATCGGACCTGGTTCACCCACCGGAACAACCTTTGGATACGGAGCTAAGTTTCCTGCCAAGTATCAGAATGCCTTCTACGTCCTTGATTGGAGTTGGGGTAAAATCTATGCCGTTCACCTGATGCCTGATGGGGCCAGTTACACTGCGACCAAAGAGGAATTCGTCACAGGCGGACCGCTTCCTGTTACCGATGCGATCATCCACCCTGATGGCGCGATGTATTTCGCGATCGGAGGACGTCGGGTGCAGTCCGGTCTTTACCGCGTGACGTACAGTGGTGAAGAAAGCACTGCGCAAGTGAAGCCTCAGCCCGCCAAGCTTTCGCTACACGAACTTCGCCAGAGCCTCGAAGTCTTCCATGGTAAACAGGATTCAAAAGCTGTCGCAACCGCATGGCCGCACCTCGGTCATCAGGACCGCTTCATCCGTGCCGCTGCGCGCACTGCTTTGGAACATCAGCCAGTCGCTGAGTGGAAGAAAAAAGCTCTGGCAGAAACAAATGTCAGCGTCCAACTTGAAGCGTTGCTCGCCCTCACTCGTGTCGAAGGTTCAAAGAAAGAATCGGCTACCCGTGACGCGATCTTTGCCGCGCTTCTTAAGCACAACTATGGCAAGCTGGCACCAGAGCAGCGCCTCTCGTATGCCCGTCTCATACAGATCGACCTCAAGCGCTTTGGTGATCCCGATGAAGCCACTTTGGCTGCCATTGCGGCGAAGCTCGATGCAGCCTATCCGGCGGATTCCTTTGAAGAAAACTGGCTCCTTACCGAAACTCTGGCCTACTTGCAGGCTCCTAACACAGCGGCCAAAGCGATGGCTCTCATCCAAGCTGCACCAAGTCAGGAACCCCAGATGGAATATGCCCGCAGTCTGCGATTCCTAAAAACTGGGTGGACCAGCGATCTTCGCAAAGAGCAACTCGAGTGGTTTCTTAAAGCAGCCAATTACAATGGCGGAGCGAGCTTTACCAAGTTTATCGAATTCATTCGTAATGACTCGCTTGCTACCTTCACTGATGCTGAGAAAAAAGAACATGCCACACTCATCGCCAAGAAGGCTGAGAGGAAGAGTGCGATCGAACTTTCCGGAGCGATCTTTGCCGGCCGCACGCCGACGATGTGGAAGTTGGAAGATCTCAGTGAAGCCGCGAAGAACGGCATGAAGGGGCGTGATTTTGTAAGAGGAAAAAAGATGTTTGCCGCCTCTGCTTGTTACGCCTGTCACCGCTTTGGAAATGCTGGTGGCATGACAGGGCCAGATCTCACCGGTGCGGGTGGTCGCTACAGTCCGCACGATTTCCTCGACCAAATCATTAACCCGAGCAAGGAGATTAACGAGCAGTTCGCTCCGATTGTTGTCACCCGTAAAAACGGCGAAACCCTCAGCGGAGTGGTGGTGAATCTCAGCGGAGACAATGTGACCATCAACACCGACCTGAGTGATCCCAACCAGCGCGTTAATGTTGATCGTAAGACCGTGGAAACCATCGAGCCGAGCAAAGTCTCCATGATGCCGCCTAACCTCCTGATGATGCTCACTAAGGATGAAATTCTCGACCTCGTCGCCTACGTCCTCAGTGCTGGTGATAAAAACCATGTTGCGTTTAAGAAGTAGATGGATTCCAACTATTCAAAGTTTATAAAATGACTTATCATTAGGACTGAGCGCCCGGTTTGCAGACAAGGCGATCGCTTTGATCAAGAGCCCGGTCAAGGAGGCGGAGTGATCCTTCGATTCCCTATAGATAGGGAACCCTCGGCTGGCGAGGTGCTCTTTAGCGAGTGAGCTATTCACCCTGCAATCAGGGATGACCGAGGGCCATCCTTTTTCGGCGGTATCTTCCTAAGATCCCGCATAAACCTCCAGATTGTAATGATAGGGGCGTTCGAGATTGATCATCAGAGCAACACGCCTCTGTTTGGTTATTGAGGTGATTGCGGCTAACGATTTTCTTAATCCCTTGCCGCCCCCTGAAGTTCCTTCTTATAAAATATTCTGAGGAGGGTTTTCCAAGGAGGGCGCGATTGAGGTCTCGCTGGAAGGGGGCTGGTTAGAGGAAGGATTTCAGCTGACAATGGGAGAACTCCTCTTCGCCAACGTGTCCCGTTTAGAAGAGCCATGTCTTCGGATTTCGGTTTGTCTCTTCAAGGCAAAGTAATTATCCTAGAATTAAATGCAAATGAGCGAGCGTCCTTCTACAAGACAAATGATGATTTCATTGATTGTCTTACTTGGGGCATCTTCCATCGCTCTGGCCGAGACCGTTGCACGAAAGTGGAATGAAGAGAACCTTGCCGCAATCCGGCTCGACTTCCCCGCACCCACCGTTCACGCCCGTAATCTCTTCCATCTCTCCGCTGCGATGTGGGACGCCTGGGCTGCTTATGACCCCGCCACCATCGGCTATCTTCATAATGAACCTGCCCTCGTTCCGGACGGATCCACCCTTGCAGAAGCTCGTGAGCAAGCGATCAGCTTCGCTGCCTGCCGCATCTTGAAACATCGCTATGCTCTTTCAGTAAATGCCACCACTACCCTGCCTGCTCTCAATGACCTCATGACAGCACTGGGATATGACGGCGCCGAAACCTCCACAGTCGGCGAATCACCTGCTGCCGTCGGAAACCGGATTGCGGCCGCCATCATCAACTACGGAGCAGGAGACGGGGCTAACGAGAGCACGGCTCCCGGTTACACCGACGACACCGGATATTCCTCGGTAAACTCACCTCTGATTCTCAGCACCAACGACACAGCATCACAATACCCGAACGGGTGGTCGAATCTCAACCGATGGCAACCCCTGGCCTTCAACGTGGCTTTCACCCAAAACGGACAGATTGCCGCAAAAGTCCAAAAATTCGTCAGCCCCCAGTGGGGAAGGGTGAAAGGCTTTGGCCTTTATTCCTTCGACCAGACCACCGAGGGCCTCTTCTTCGATCCCGGCGCCCCCCCCAAACTCGACGGAACGGGAGATCTCGCATACAAGAACAACGCCGTCGAGGTTCTGGAATACTCAGCACTCCTCGACCCAGCCGATCCCGCAGCGATCAATCTCTCCCCCTCAGCCCGGGGAAACAATCCGCTCGGTACCAATGACGGAATCGGTCATCCCATCAATCCAGTCACGGGAGTTTCCTATCCTGACAATATTGTCCGACATGCCGACTTTGGCCGCTGCGCCGCAGAGTATTGGGCCGATGGTCCGGAGTCGGAAACCCCGCCGGGACATTGGAATCTCGTCGCTAATGACGTCACCGATGCCATTCTGGCAGACCCCTCACTTGCGCTCCGAATTTCCAACACCGGCCCCGTAGTAGAGACTCTGGAATGGGAGTTGAAACTTTACCTCGCCCTAAACGCCGCCCTTCACAACACCGCCGTTGCGGTTTGGGGAGTGAAGGAGCACTATGACTACGTCCGCCCCATTTCCGCGATCCGATTCCTCGGACGACGCGGTGACCTGCCCCTCGTCCCCGGGCTGGTGGAGCAGGTGACCTCCGCGACTGCTAATACCTACCACAGCCACCTCTCCTTCGACCTCGGTGAAATCGCCGTCTACACATGGCCAGGCGAACCGGATGACCCGGAAACCGAAGCAGGCGGTCGCGCATGGATCCTGGCCGAGGCATGGCTACCCTACCAAAGAGACGCCTTTGTGACCCCGGCCTTCGCTGGATACGTTTCTGGCCACTCGGCCTTCAGTCGGGCTGCTGCCGAAGTCATGACCCTGATCACCGGCACTCCGTATTTTCCCGGAGGGGTTTTTTCCCACACCATTCCGGCGGGTGGACTTCGATTCGAAGCAGGTCCGACCAACGACGTCTCCCTGCAATGGGCCACCTATTACGATGCGGCCGACGAAGCAGGAGAATCACGACTCTACGGCGGGATTCATGTCTCTCCTGATGATGGACCTGGCCGGATCATGGGCTCCGCAATCGGACAAAGCGCCTTCGCTCACGCCGAAAAGTTCTGGGATGGTTCCATTATTAAAAATACTCCCATCACCCTCGCCGCAAATGGCGAAGTGATTTGCCAAACCGTCCCTGGATATCACTACACTCTGGAAAGCGGTATCGACCTGGGCTCTTTCCCTGTGATCGAAGCCACTCCCGGTATCGCTACAGGCCATCTCGAGACCTTGGCCGTCCCCATCACCGATCCCAGTCGATTTTTCCGGATGAGAATCATCGCTCCGCAGCGGTAACCTCAAAAGTCCTAGCAGTCTATCTCTCTTCGGCCTCTGCATTCTTTGCTTCCTGATTGCCTTCTGCTAAGCTAGCTCGGAAGAGCATCTGGCTCTTTCTACCTCCGCAAAGCGCTAGAATTGAGAAATTTAAAGTAGACATTTGACTCTTCTGTTTTGCGGAGGGGCTTTGAGCAAAGCCTTTCCGAGATTACGACGAAACGAGGGTTGGCAGAATGAGGCGATTGTTGGAAAGCCTTTGTTAACGTGACTGGCATTCCTACGCAGCGGTTGAGGCTGATAAACCTAAGTCCCCCAGAGTGAGGGGCCGGTTGCCAGGCTCTTCGGCATGAGCGCCAAGACGATCAAACGCTACGATCATTATTTTCCCTGCTTGCCGGAGGGAAAACTGGTGTCCCACTACATCTATGATATTCAGGCGAATATCAGTTACGTGACTATCGGGCGAGCGCTGAAACGAGCTCTCTTGCCCGCTCTTTAAAAGTCGAAAGTGGTGTTGCCGCCGACAGCCACAGAAAAGAGCCAGCGCCTCGCGGCACCGGCTCTTTAAAAGTCTTGGTATTCGACTTGTCCTGACTCCCGCTACTAGCGGTTGCGGCGAAGGAACATTGCTCCGAGTCCGCCCACGAGGAGTATCGCAGAAGAAGGTTCAGGAATGGCGTCGAGTTGGAATCCGTTGATCCCCCAGATTTGAGAGTGCACAGCTCCTCCGGAATACGGAGCGAAACGAAGGACATCGGCGCCGGTTGCGGTGAAATCGAAGGAGTAAACAGACGGAAGACTGAATGCGTCCGGTCCAGATTCCCGAAGGGCACCCGAATCTGGGTTACCGCCTGTGCTACTGTCGGTCATTACTCCGTCAGCCAACTTACCCCAGTCCGCTCCGCCGTTTGGGGAGCCCCAGGCTGCGAATGTACCGTGCACGTTTTCTGTGTCGTGGTGAAGAGATTTCCAGTTATAAACCTGACCTGGAGTAAGCCCGGTAAAACTTAGAGTCATGTAGGAAGGCGTTCCTGTGGTTCCATCCCAGTTTCCGTTACCCCCGTTCCCTGCACGGGTATCCGTTCCGAGAAAGTCGGTGACTAGGTTGAGGTCGCCGCTAGCGTTGTCCCATTGATTGTCGTTACCCGCACCGCGATCGATCATCTGCTGGACCCGGCGGTCTGATGTATTTGGCCACGCTGGGGTGACAGAAATGTCGCCAAAGGTTTGGGTGGTAAAATCAGCAGCTACCTCGTGGCCAGCGTCATAGCTGCTCCAGCCTTCCTGTGGATGAGGACCACCATCCTGGCTAGTGGAGTTAAAATCGACTCGGAGCGCGATGACTCCAAAACTGGTGGCGGTAGCAAGAGACGATACGAGACCGCCAAGAATAAGTTTTTTCATGATGTGGTAGTTGATAGGGTTCTTTTATAGACCAAATACTGCGTTGCCGCAGCCTTTCTGTATTGCAGATCTGGCATCTAAATCAAATCCAGCGATCGACTGCAAGTGCAAAATGCAACTTCGAGGACTAGGTGGACCCTTCTAACCGAGGGCGCTCTCCAGCGCCCTAAGCCCGCTGATGGAAACTACGTGCCAGAAAGAAAAACCGCACCAGAAGCCATCACAGAATATTTCTTAAGCTATTAAAAATCCTACCTAGGCGGTGGGCTCGACCCAGCAATGAACACACTCACTTCCTAAGATTGGCGCTTTCTTTTTGCTTTCAGGCCACCTGAATCAGTGATTTGGATCAGGAAGATGATCCGCAATTACCCCAATCATATGAAGTTGGGTTATAATTGGCGCTGCTGCCGCATCACCAATTGCAATGTTCCTCATCCGGCTAATGCAGGCGAGGTGGCTGGTCCAGCCAGGTAGAGCATCGTCCACATAAAACTCGTTAACTGATTAATTTTGAGTAATCTAGAAAGTTTATTATTATTGGTATACCTTGGGGAGTTTGGGCGTCACTCCGAGTTTCTCGTAGTTGAAACCACTGGCGAGCGGTGAGTAGGACGCGACGTAATCGACGCTACGAGCCTTGGTGATTTTTGATTCCAATCCCATACCCCAGTAGGCGGCATTGATGACAAGTCTGCGGAGCCCGGCGCTTTGGAGGTCTCTGGCACTTCCCATGGTGGAGTTGAAAACACGGGCTTTTTGTCCTTTGGTTGTTGTCCAGTTTTTGAACCAAGCGACGGGGAGCGGGACCTTTTTGGTGTTCGGTTTGTCGTTCGGGCTCCGGCCCATGAGGGGTTGTCCCCACACCAAGGCGGTGCAGTCTTTCGGCAGCCCGGTTCCTTCTTTGTAAGTTCGGTAGACGTCAGATGGTCCCCAAATGTCGCTCACACCCCGGGCAATGGGGTGGTCTTTGAGTTCTTCAACAATGTTGCCACGAGTGGAATCAGCATGCCATCGGCCGTGGTGGCCCATGAAGGCTCCCCCGATGAGATCCCGGCCAAAGTTGACGTCCTTTCCGTCGATCTTGTAGGGAAGGTTTCCGCGGAAGCCATGGTTTGCGGTGCGCAGGGCTATTGAGGGCTTTCCTGAGTCTAGGTGGCTGACGATGAGGTCGAGCTGTTCTTTTGGCAATGTCAGAAGCCGGTGAAAGAAGATGACGAGATCGGCAGATGCGAGGTGCTCCAGGCCGGGGATGTTGTGAATCTTGAAATCTGCCTCTTTTCCTTTTTGAGGATAGACCGGCATGGTGGGATCGACTTCTCCCTTATCATTGACTCCGAAAAGGACGGTGCAATCAAAGCCGTGATGTTTACTGAGAATTCCGGCCATCATGGGCATGGCTTGCTCACTGCGGTATTCTTGATCGGCCGCAATTAAGACAATGTGTTTGCCCTTTCCTGGTCCGTCCGCACCGGGGTAAGTGAGCCATTTTGGGCTTTCTGGAACGGGATGGGCGAGTGATTGCAGGCAACCGAGGCTGAGTAAGAGGAGGCCTTTAAGGCTGAGTTTTTTTTTGGAGAACATTTGGAGTAACCTGTAAGTGGTGTGGGAAAGATGGTTATTTGAGGAGAAGCAATTTCGGTGTTTGGTCGGCGGACTCGATGGCTTGAATCGTTTCTTCGAGAATCTTCGCTTTTTGAAGGCTCAGTTTCTTTGGGAAGTTTTTCTCTCCTGCGGCAAAGAAAGCCACTGTTTTCTTGAGGGCGGGAATCGACGACTTGGCATGGGTTCCATACTTCAGGAGAAGTTCGGTGATGCGCGGCGTTCTCTTTTCGCTGGCCCAGGGGTTTTGCGTGCGGATGTAGTCAGCACAGGCTTCGATTCCTTCTTCGATGCGATGATTGGCCAATATTTGCAGGCCCTCCATACGAATCTCGTCTGCAAACATGATACCGCTGGGGGAAGGATTTTCGACAGCCTCCAGAATCGCGGGAAGTAGAGGTTTGATTTCATCTTGCGAGAGATTTCGGAAGACTGATCCAAGACTGCCCCGCGCACGACCGTCTTCGTTTTTTAATCCAGCACGGACGGCTTTGAAGAGAACCTTGCGATCGACTCCATCCAAGGAACGGCTGAGCATGCCGCCGCGATTGTTGAAGAGGGCGAAAGAGAAATACCGTTGCTGCATTCCACGGGGGTCATTTTTGAGATCAGCCTGTGTCATGAGTTCGAGGAGTGTTGCTGCCGTTTCCATCGCGGGTTTACCGATGGCTGCGAGAGCTTCGGCAGATTTGATTCTGAGCCAGAGGTCTTGCGTGGCGAGGTTTTCCTTCAAGGCGTCGACCGCTGGTGCTCCACGTCCCCGGAGGGCTGTTAAAGCCTGACTGGCGCCGTAGCGTGATTCGAGATCAGATGCTTTGAGAAGCTTGATGAGAGGTTCAATTTGAATGTCTTTCCGTCGAGCGAAAGCCATGGCAGCCCGCTCGCGAACGACGGGTGACCAACTGGTGAGGCATTCCAGGAGGGTGTCTCCATTCATGGAATCATAGGCGCTGGTGCGGTCCTTGTTGTTCCATCCTCGTCCGTCGAGGATGATGCGTTTCGCGGTTTTGGCATCGAGCTGGGGGACGATGGAAGGACGCTTGCCGGTGAGGAATATTTTCTTCAACGGCATGGCGTAGGCGAGGAGGTAGGCCCCGGTGCAATCCCAGTTTGCGTAGCTGTCCTTCTTTGTTTGAGGCGGTCCGAGGTGAGCGAAGGTGCCATCCCACTCTCGGGCCAGATCAAAGTACCACGCGCCGAATTCTTCCATCCATGCGCCGGTGGCGTGGGGGCCAGATTGAGCTACGGCAGGTAATGACCAAAGGATGTTGAAGAAGTTTCCGGTATGGCCGGTGTCGCGTTCAGGCCCATGAGAAGCGAGGCTCATCTTTGAGAAAAATTCCGCCGGTTTGGGTTCGTTGAGCAGGTTAAAGAGAACGGCGGTCATGCCAGACTTTCCATTGTCTTCGTGAGTCTCGATCCAGGGGTGATGGTCGCCGTAGGGGAGCGCTCCCTTGTCGGTGTAGAACCGGAGGAGGCGGGTGCTTTGGTCAATGGCACGGGTGAGAGCAGGATCATCGACGCCAGCTGCCCGGGCCATTACGAGTGAAATCGTGAGGGGGATTCCGGGAGCATTCATCATGCCATATCCCGCGAGTCGTCCGTCGGGATTTGAAAAACGGTGGCCCCAGGAGCCGACGCTGCTTTGGCCGTTTGCCGCTTCGAGAGAGAGTCGCCGAAGACCGTCGATGAACGATTGATCACCGGTGGCCATGGCGTATTCGGCGAGGAGGATGATGGCGTAACCGTAATACCAGGTTTGCATGCTGTCATTGGAGAAGTCAGAGGCCCATTTGACTTCCTTTCGCACGATGGAATGATATTTTTTATCGCCACTCGAAAGAAGGGCGAGGGCATTGAGCGAGCGGGTGATGGGATTCTCGCGATAGTTCTTTGCCACGATGCGTTGCGCGAGAATCTGGCAGCCTTGTTCGAAGATGCGTTGGGATTTTTGACAGTCGTAAGGAGCTGTTGCGCTATAGTTTCCGAGAACGGGGAGAGTTAAGGTGACGGTCTCTTTGTTACCGCTACGCCAGCGGATGAGGGAGAGCCTGCCGTCCGATGCTTCGGAAGATGTGAGAGCTTTGCCCATCTCAGTACGAGGATCATACGAGAAGGGTTTTCCACTCACTCCGAGAAGCACATCTCCGATAGCTAGGATGTCTTCAGCGGGTGAGCCCTTGGCGACCCCGGTGATGAAGATTTGTCGGGCGTCGCTTGTCACCATTTTGTCGCTGAAGATCCAACCTCGTGCGCCTGTCGCTCCGAGGTTCCAGTCGTGCTTGGCACCTTCCGGGATGGGGTCGCCCTTGGTGAAGTCGGGCAAGGTCATCTTGCCCGTGGGGCCAGCTCCAGTTGCTGGAAGAAAAAGGAGCGCAGCGAGTGCCAGAAAGAGAGGTTGTGAAAGATTCATAATCGTTGATGATTAAAGGCTCTATTGATCTTCCCTTTTTTGAGGTATAACATGGTAGAGGTCTTCGCCATAGTGTGGTTTGAGAGGCCAAGTGTCGCTACGGAAAGGAAAGGCGGGGAGTTCCTTGCCATTCATCAAGGTCCCAAGTGGGAGATTTGACCAAGCGTAGCGTACGGCGACCGGGTCAGTGACCGCGTCGCACCAGACTTCTACTTCGGGAGTTTTTCCCCGTCCGCCTGCCACGCGGGCCAAGGCGTGATGGAAGACTTGATCCGAGCCTGCGAGGTAGAACCCCCGAGCGTCCGTCTGGTCGAATCGAAGGCCCTCAGATCCAGTCTTTTCAAAGTGGATGACGATCTTATTCTCTTTCTTCTCCATCGTTTTGTAGATGGGGCCATGCCATTGCAAAGGTTGCTGGGGGCGGGTGGCATCAGTGATGCCATGAACGGTTGAGAGTGCCCAGCGAGCCGAGCGATCACCGACGGGATACTTGCGGCCGGGATGAATGTTGGAGTCGCTGTTGGCATCAAAGCTAACAATGAGCCCGGTGTTGGGGGTATCGCGCCATGTGAGGTGTTGCTGTTCCCGAATCACGTTGGTGTGATGATTCATGTCGTAGGTCATGGACCGGCGAGTACTCCATCCGGCAATCTGGATGATACCGAAGGGGAGGTCCTTGTCCTGGAAAATTTTTCGCCAGTCGGAAATGACAGCGGGGAAGGTTTCGCGGAAGGGGATCCAGGTGTTTCCAAAGGCGTTGTTTTCGCCTTGGTAGAAGAGTATGCCGCGAACCGAGAGTCCGGAGAGAGGCATGATCATGGCATTGAGAGCTCCTGAAGGAATGCGTCCTTGGTCAGGGTTTTGATAGCTCTTGGGGTTTGGTTTTCCACCGGGAGATTTTTCTCCCTTTGCTTTGGCTACTTTTGCAAGGGCTTCCCATTTCTCGAGATCGGAGGTGAGACGTTTGGCCGCTCCTTCCTCGCGTCCCGCATCGATCCAAGTTTGGCACTTTGCTTCGTATTCTTCGAGGTAAGGTTTAACCGTTGGGAGTATCTCGAGCGTTTCGCGGGTGACCCAGTGTTGGGCCATGGTGCCTCCCCAAGCTGCATTGACCAATCCGATGGGGACATCAAGTCGACGATGGAGTCTCTGTCCGAAGAAGTAGGCGACACCGGAACAATCACCAATCGTTTCGGGAGAACAGGTTTGCCAGGTGCCAGCTCCGTTTTCGGCGGGAAAGTCTTCCCGGGGTTCAGGGAGACCTTCGGGTTCGATTCGGATGAAACGAATGGCAGGATAACGGGCGCTGGGAATTTCGACATCGGCATCGCGTGAACTCCGCAGGCGCCATTCCATATTGCTTTGTCCTCCGCAGACCCAGAGATCACCCACGAGGATGTTTTCGTAAGTGATGGAAAGGTCGCCGGATTTTACTTTGAGAAACTGTCCGGTGGCATTGGCTTCCATCGCTTTAAGAGTGATGAGCCACTTGCCGTCCTTTCCGGAGGTGATGGTCTTTTCCTGCCCCGAAAAAGAAACAGTGACGTCTTTCTCATTCTCCGCCCATCCCCAGATGCGGACTGGTTTGTCGCGTTGGAGGACCATTTGACTTCCGAAAATATTGGGGAGTCGCAGCTGACCTTGAGCGCACAGGCAAAGGTGGCAAATGAGGAGTAGGATGATTGGGGGAATTTTCATGATGGAAGAAGTCGATTGGATGATGAATTACTCACGCCATCAACTCAGCCAGAGGGCCGGTGAGGTCGTGGTTTTTGAGGTCGGAATCTGTCTGTCCGAGGGTCTCGGGCGAGGGGATGGCGGCAGCTTGCATGAGTGTGAGGTGGAGATTTCCGATCGTCCGGTGGCCAGTTTAGCAGAGTGCGAAGTTTTGAAGGTAACGTTCCAACCTCATCACGGTCCGTGGGTAGACACGCAGGTGAGAACAGTCGAGGCACAATTATTGAATGACGAGGTCATTCCCGGACGGGTGGTCACCGTCGTTGTGCAGGTTTATATCTCCGCCAGCGACACTTTGGGAGGCGCATCAATATTTCCTGCCGGTGGGTTCGACTTGCGGGTCTTGATGAAAATCGATGACAGCCTCACCACGACCAACGGTTAGTATAATTTCCGGGTGATTCTGACCAATGCGGATTGCTACCTTATACTGCAAGGTCGGATCGTATTCTTCTACTCATCGCTACCCCAATTCTTCTGGGTAGTTCGATTACGGTCGCCGAAAAGAAGGATCCGGAAGGCTCGCCACTCCCCATGGTATCGCGTTGTGAAGGTGCGGGGTGAAAAGGGCATGCGCATTTAGACGAGAACGATACTTAATCGCATGGAAAGAAGGATGATGAAAAACGCGATGGGGTAGTTTATTTGATTTTGTTGTAACCTTCGCTTTATTCCCTTCGAATACCTTGTTAGCAACCTACAAAGTTAAACCCATTAAGATGAATCTTATTTACTTTCTTCCCTCATCAGCCCTTTTCCAATCGGGGCCATCTTTTCTGAAGAGCAAGCTTGTGCGAATGGCGTTCGCTCTTGTGTTCCTCGCGCTCGCGATACAGCCGAATGCGGAGGCGGGAGAGGTCCGGACCTGGACTGCTGCTGACGGGCGGACTCTGGAGGCCGAGTTTGTCTCGGCGAACGAGAGAAGTGTAACCTTGCGGCGCAAAACGGACCGGAAGCGTTTTACTTTATCGCTTGATAAGATTTCGGAGGCGGATCGCAATTGGATCGAGGAGGCTCTCGAGGACCAGACCGGCCCTGGGGAGAAAAAACCGAGTGGGATTTTTGAAGATCGCTTGACGAAAGATTGGGAGAAGATGGAGTATGAGAGTCTGAAATTCCGCTTTTACGGCGACAAGAAAATGAGCTCGAAGAAGCGCTACCCGATCTTGATTTTCCTACACGGAAAAGGATCCGGAGGAACCGACAACGAGAAGCAACTCAATGGCATCGTCCGTAACTTTGCCAGCGGAGGATTTCATCGTGAAAATCCTTCATTTATTTTGGCCCCGCAATGCCCGGATGATACCAAGGGCTGGAATGGCGAGTATCTTGAAGATGTGATTGGGCTCGTGAAATCTGCGATTAAGAATCTCCCTGTCGATGAAGAGCGTGTCTACATCACGGGCGTCTCGATGGGCGGGTTCGGAACTTGGTCAGCTATTGCGAAGGCTCCCGAGCTTTTCGCGGCGGCGGTTCCGGTTTGTGGCGGAGGAAATCCTGCGACTGCGAAGTCGATTAAGGATATCCCGATCTGGACTCATCATGGGGTGGCTGATCCCATTGTGAGTGTTGAATTCACTCGACGAATGGTGACAGCGCTGGAGAAAGCGCAAGGGAACATCAAATACACTGAATACGATGAGGCATCCGGCATTAAACACGATGCCTGGACTCCATGCTACGGAAATCCTAAAGTCTACGAGTGGATATATGAGCAGCGAAAAGGAAAGAAGGTTGGGAAGTAGTTCTTTGGTGGTGAAGTTGCGTTCGTAGTTTTCCCCAAGGTCCGGCATGAAGATGCACTTTTCCTAGGATTCGATAGGTAATTTCCTCTGGGAATGCTTCTTCCTGTTGCTGAAGGACGTGCCTGGACCAGTGTCGATGGTCGCAAGACTGAAGGTAAGATGAAATCTTACGATGCCGCTAGTGGAAAGGTGACGGTGATTTTTCCTAATGGAAGGCGGGCTATTTTTGCACAGGACAAGCTGCCGAATGAAGATATTGCGTGGCTCAAGAGAACGGTAACCGGAGCCCTTGGGCTGGGACCTTCTCACCCTTTCGGAACCGAACCTTATGAGCAAGGTGGAAAAACACAGCCCGGATATCGCGGGACTCCCATCGACCTCCAGTGATCCAGGCCAATTCTGGGGGAGTCAAAAAAATGAATCAATTGTATGGCGACTCATTTAAGAGTAGACTGCGACATTACATCAAAAAAAAGACCTGCCAGTTAGCATGCCCCGAGAATTCAGCTCCCGTTTTGTTGCTTGTAAACTCACTCTCGCGGCGAGCTTGCTTCTGCACGCGCCGGGCGCCCTGGCCGAATCAGCGCGCTTGGAATTCAACCGGGACATCCGTCCGATCCTTTCCGACAAGTGCTTCGCGTGCCACGGATTCGATGCCAATGAGCGCAAGGCCGATCTGAGACTCGATATCCCAGAGGGCGCCTACGCCCTCAACGATGACATCCAGGCCATCAAGCCAGGTGACCTACAGTCAAGCGAGGTCTGGCGACGTATCACCAGCACGGATGAGGACGAAGTGATGCCGCCACCGGAGAGCAATAAGCACCTGACGGACGTCGAGAAGGACCTGCTCAAACGCTGGATCGAGAAAGGTGCTCAATACCAACTCCATTGGGCTTTTGTTCCACCAAAAAAGAGGGTGCCGCCGTCTGTGACTGGAGCACGGAATCTGATTGATCAGTTTATCGTCTCGCGCCTTAAAAAAGAAGGGCTAACCCTCTCGCCGGAGGCGAATCGCAACACGCTTGCCCGCCGGGTGACTTTGGATCTCACTGGGCTACCGCCGACGCCACAGCAAGTGGCTCAATTTCTCGGCGATACCTCACCCGACGCCTACGACCATTTGGTAGATCGTTTGATATCGACACGTGACTATGCCGAACGCCGCGCCCAAGACTGGCTTGATCTCGCACGCTATGCCGACACGCGTGGTTTCGCCGATGACAAGAAGCGCGAGATCTGGCCCTATCGGGATTGGGTTGTTCGAGCGCTTCACCGTAACATGCCTTTCGATCAGTTCACCATTGCTCAGCTCGCAGGAGACATGCTGCCAAATGCAAGTGATGACCAACGCCTTGCCACCGGCTTTCATCGCAACGCTCCACAAGCACGAGGTCAAACTTATCCGGAAGAGGAATATCGTCTCAAGGGCGTTACCGACCGGGTAAATACCACCGGCAAGGTTTGGCTTGGACTCACGATGGAATGTGCGGAGTGCCATGACCACAAGTTCGATCCGATCAGCCAGCGTGATTATTATTCTCTCTTCGCAATTTTTAATAACGTCGAGCATCAAGGGAAGGGGATGAGTCAAGGAGGTCCTACGATGAACTATGAGAATTCTTCGGGATTACACGATGAGCAATTAGCGGCGAAGCGCAGACGGATCGGCTCAGAACTGGCGGCGGCGCGTCGGGTTTTGCCAGCTCCCAAGAAAATCAGCGAAGCCGGTTTGCTGGGCGAGTGGAATGGCGTCCATCCTGATGCAGGTGATCAAAAGTTCAATATCACCGGTGACCTCACCATCTCGGCTCGAATTAAAACCCGCCAAGCGGTTTCAGACTTGGTTTCGAAATACGATTGGCGTGGCGGGCAGCGTAGCTTTGTCTTTGGGATCGGTGGTGAGGGTGAAGAGGAAGCCATACCGGGACACTTGTTTTTCTGGGTCTCTTCACAGAATGATCCCTTCGCTGGTATTTCAGTCTTCGGGAGCCATTCCGTGAACGACGGACAAGAGCACCAGGTCGCCGTCGTTTTCGAGGCCGGAAAATCGGTGCGCCTGTTCGTCGATGGGATCGAGGACAAAGCCGCTCGCTCCATAGGCGAAGTGCCAGAGACGATTGCGATATCCGATCGGCATCTGGCGATTGGCGTGGGTTATGAAGCAAGCAACGAGGCAAAGGCTCATCGATTTGAAGGGAGTCTGAGCAAAGTGCGACTCTACAATCGCGCGCATGGAGATGAACTTGGTTCAGGTGAAGCGGGTGAGAAAGTGGCAAACCTGTTGGCGACCATCATCGAGTTGGACGGGAAGAAGGCAGGGGTCAAGAGTATCAAGGTTCCGGTCATGCGTGAGTTGCCGGAGCCCCGCGAGACCTTCATCCACCTGCGCGGTAGTTTTCTCAGTCGCGGGGATCAAGTTTCACCTGCGGTGCCAACAGTTCTTGCGCCCGACGAAGACGGCCAACCGAAGAACCGACTCGAGTTTGCCCGCTGGTTGGTCACTGGAAAGAATCCGCTTGTTGCCCGAGTGGTGGTCAATCGTTTCTGGCAAAGTTACTTCGGCCACGGCTTGGTGCGCACCTCAGACGACTTCGGATCGCAGGGTGCCCCGCCGACCCATCCGGATTTACTCGACTGGCTGGCCGACGAATTCGTGAGCAGCGGATGGGACATGAAGCACATCAATCGATTGCTCGTGACCTCGGCCACCTACCGTCAATGGGCCCGCATCACCCCGGGGTTGAGGGAAAAGGATCCCAATAATTTACTGCTGGCCCGTATGCCGCGCGTCCGTCTGCCGGCCGAACAAATCCGTGATCAGGCTCTTGCAATAAGTGGCTTGCTGAAGGGCTATCCCGGCGGGCCGAGCGTCTTTCCTCCACAGCCTGAAAACTACTGGGAGGACCGGGACCTGCCCGGACGATGGAAAGAAAGCGGCGGCCCCGACCGATATCGCAAGAGCCTCTATACCTACTGGCGTCGCATGGCCCTGCATCCCACCATGGAGCTTCTTGATGCTCCCGCTCGTCCCGTGTGTGTCGTGAAACGTAACACCGCAAACCTGCCCACCCAGGCGCTGGTGACTTTAAACGCTCCCGTCTTTGTCGAGTCCGCCAAGCACTTGGCCCAGCGACTCCTCACGGAAGCCGCGGATAATGGAGCCCGCCTCGATCTTGCCTTTCAGCTCTGCCTCGGACGCTCTCCTGAAGAGGGCGAGCGAAGAAAGTTTTTAAGCTTTATCGATGGCCAATCAGCCGATTCCGATCTCTTCGTTTGGCAGAGTGTCGCCTCCATCCTTTTGAACCTCGACGAGACGATTACTCGACCATGATCCGTCATTTTCCATCTTCTCTCGACCTCACGCGTCGCGCTTTTCTTGGTCGCTCCGCGGGAGGGATTGGCTCGATGGCACTTGCCTCATTGTTGAACCACAATCTCATGGCCGGGGAGGGGAGTCGTTCCGGATTGCATCATCCTGCGAAGGCAAAACGCGTCATCTTCCTCTTCATGGCGGGAGGGCCGTCGCACCTCGACCTCTTTGATCCCAAGCCGAAGCTCAACGAATTAGACGGGAAAGCCATTCCGAAGGAATTGCTCAAAGATCATCAGCAGTTCGCTCTCATTCGTGGCACGCCAAATCTCAAAGGCTCGCCTTATGTCTTTCGTGCGCACGGGCAATCAGGCGCCGTCATTTCCGAACTACTTCCACACCTTTCCAAGGTCGCCGACGAGCTGACGGTGATCCGTTCGATGTACACCGATACCAATGTCCACGACCCCGGGGTGAACTTCATGAACTGCGGCACTTTGTTGGGCGACCGACCAACCCTCGGTTCCTGGATGTCCTACGGACTTGGTTCGGTTAACGAAGATCTACCTGCTTACACCGTGCTGACCTCCGGCGTGAGCGATGGCCAACCGCTCCTGCAGAGCTTCTGGGGAAACGGCTTCCTCGATTCCCGTCATGCCGGCGTGCCCTTCCGCAACAGCGGATCTCCGGTGCTCCATCTCGGAAATCCGAAGGGAGTCACGACCAAGGACCGGCGTGGTCAACTCGATCTAATCCAGTGGATGAACCACCGCCAGCATGAGACTCTCGGAGACTCCGAGATTGCCGCGCGCATCGCCTCCTACGAGCTGGCCTTTCGAATGCAGGCCAGCGTGCCGCAACTCGCAGACTTGAGTAAAGAGTCCGATCAAACGATGGCGCAATACGGCGCCGATCGGGTCAAACCCTCCTTCGCTCGTAACTGTCTGATGGCTCGGCGCCAGGTCGAGCGCGGCGTTCGCTTCGTCCAACTCTACGACCGCGGTTGGGATTCACATACCGATATTGACCGCGAGCACAAACGACAGTGTCTTGCTTCTGATCAACCGGTGGCGGCCTTGATTGCCGATCTCAAACAGCGTGGGTTGCTTGAGGACACGCTGGTCATCTGGGGGGGCGAGTTCGGCCGCACGCCCGTTGCCCAAGTGATGGGGAAGACGTGGGGGCGCGATCACCACCCGCACGGCTTCACAATGTGGATGGCTGGCGGTGGGACGAAACCCGGGATGACTCATGGAGCGACCGACGAGTTTGGTTACCACGCCACCGAGGACAAGGTTCACGTCCATGATCTCCATGCAACCATCCTTCACCTATTGGGTATTGATCACAAGCGCCTCACGTTCCGTAGCCAAGGTCGTGACTTCCGCCTGACCGACGTTCACGGCAAGGTGGTCAGAGATGTCCTGGCTTAAGGGAGGAGGTGATCGAGTCTTGGGTGGTGAGGTAGAACAATCCCGAGCTGCATTTGGTATCAGAGCGAAACCAATTTTATGTTCAATAAAGGCTGCGTAACTCTCGCGACGGAGGGATTTCACGCTCCGTCTCGGAAAGCGGACCTTCGAGGGGGCTTGGTGGACTATTTTTTTGGGATCTCTCCAACGAGTTTTACGAATTCGTGACTGAGCTTCCCGGCGGTTCAAATGCCGAAGCCCATCCAAGGGGTAATTGGGTCGATACTGCTGATTTGAATGACCGCAAAGCGAGTATTGTCGGGAATGGAAAAGCGATCACCAATAGTCACCTTGCCATCGGAGTTTTCCTTAACCCTAGGATAGTAAATAAAAATTGGCCCCCTCCCTTTACAAAAACGTTCGCCTAAGAAAATGGACACATTAAAATTCGTCTTGATCACTTCCCTGTTGATGTCTTCAGCCAGCACCGGAGAGAGGTTCAAGGAGGAAAATATTCCGTGGAAGAATGCTAGTCCAGAAACTTGTGTTTGCTTGGATGATACGGATTTTTCGACTGCAACTAGCTCTATTCAGGTCATCTCCATGGACGAGAAGGTCGCGTCCATCCACGCGTATTCTGATGACGTAGCCAAGGGCAAGAATTGGAATTGCCACTTTATGAGCGGCAGAATTGTTTCAGCGGTATTTCGACATTACTGTGTCGCCCTCATTCCAACTGGAGGAGGAACGTTTCTTGGAGAACGAGACTATGACCGGATCGAGGTTTTCCACTTTCCGAAGAATGGACTAACTAAAATGGAGCGGCTGCTTAGAGCGGAACTGTCTCGAATTATCGCGATTGCTACCACTCGAGGCGAAGGGGGGTGCGGAGAAACCCCTCTAAACCCCATGTTACGGGAACGCACCCGCAACGGGTTGGAAGCTGCCTCAATTTGCTCCAGTGACTGATCTTTTAATGGTCGAAGACTCAGAGAATCCTTTGCTGGGAAATCCGCCGAACGAGGTGCGGGACAAGTTGTTCTGAGATCGGACCTTCTAATGGGCCGACGAATCGGTAACTTTGTGTTGATGAAATTGTTGGTTCTTTTCTTTTCGGTGGTTCTGCTCGGATGCAATTGCCAGAAAAAGGTGTCTTGGGTCGTTCCCGAAGAGAGTGATTGGGCTGCGGTTCAATTCGGTGGAGATGGGTCGGCAGCTTGGAACGAGGGGGAACTACACTTGGATCTCGGGGCGGAGCTCACGGGTATCTTGTATCAGGGTGAGTTGCCCACGCTTCCGTATGAGCTAGAACTCGAGACTCGAAGGCTCAATGGAAGCGATTTTTTCTGTGGGCTGACTTTCCCTGTAGGTTCGGCAGACGAGTGTCTCACCTTGGTTGTCGGAGGATGGGGAGGGGGCACAGTCGGGATTTCTTCCATCGATGGAAAAGATGCCTCCCAGAACGAGACAACCTTCTACCGGAACTTTGAAGATGATCAATGGTATGCCATCAAGCTCCGGGTTTTTAAAGAACGTATCGAGGTGGAGATGGATGAGGAGAAGGTGATCGACCTGCCGACCGAGGGAAAGGAGTTGGGACTCCGGCCGGGGATGATTGAACTCTGTGCCCCCATGGGGCTGGCTGCATGGCAAACTGAAGCGGAGTTTCGCAATTTGAGATGGCGTTCTCTTGTTGATTAGGACTTGTCATTATTTAAGATCGAGGATAAGGCCTTCCAGAACAACTTCTGACGTCAGTAGGGAGTGGGTTTTCTAACCCGCTCTTTTTGGTCTCGGGAAACAAGGATCTAAGAAATGACTACGGATATCGTCGCCCTTATTGAGTTTTACGAAAAGGAAAAGGCTATCGACCGCGACCGCGTGGTGGAGGCGCTTCAGTTTGCCTTTTGTTCAGCTTACCGTAAAATGGTTCCCGGAGCGGACGCTATTAATACTCTCAAGGCTGAAATCAATGAAAAGAAGGGTGATACCCGTATTTTCGCTTCCCTCGAGGTGGTGGCTGATGACGACTACGTCGATAAGTTCAACGAAGTGCCCCAGTCATTGGCTTCCAAGAAGCAGCTTGGAATTCAACTGGGTGAGCACATCGATCTTGATGTGACTCCGCCCAACTTCGGTCGGATTGCGGTGCAGACTGCGAAGCAGACCATGATGCAGCGTCTTCGTCAGGCCGAGAAAGAGAAGATTTATGATGAGTTCAAGGACCGCGCGGGTGACATCGTCAGTGGTTCGGTGCGCCGCTTTGAGAAAAGTGACGTCATGGTTGACCTCGGGAAATTTGAAGCCCGCATGCCTTCCTCGGAGCGTGTTTCTACTGAGGATTACAACGTGGGGGATCGTATCCGCTGCTACGTCGTTTCGGTGGATAACGAAGGTCGTGGACCGGAAATCATCCTTTCCAGGAGCCATCCCAACTTTGTGCGTCGCCTTTTCGAATCTGAAGTGGCTGAGATTTCTGATCGAACCGTGGAGCTTCGTGCCGTTGCGCGTGAAGCCGGATATCGCACGAAAGTGGCGGTCTATAGTCACGACGACAAAGTCGATCCTGTCGGCGCATGCGTCGGTCTTCGTGGAGCACGCGTTAAGAACATCGTGCGTGAACTGAATAATGAAAAAGTCGACATCATCCGTTGGACGGATGATATCAACGAATTTGTGACTGAGGCGCTTAAACCCGCTCAGGTTCGCAGTATCACTCTTGACGAGGGAGCTAGTGTCGTTCACGTCACGGTGGACGAAGAAGATCTGAGCAAGGCAATCGGCCGTCGCGGCCAGAATGCCCGCCTCACTTCCAAGCTTGTGGGCTGGGACGTGCAGGTGAAAAAGGACGAGAGCCAACATGAGCAGTTCGAGGCTCGGGTTGAAGATGCTGCCGTTCAGCTGGGTCAGTCACTTGGGTTGGATGTTGAACTTTCTGATCGTCTCTTCCGTGCTGGTGGAGTCTCTGCAGAAATGGTGACGCAGATGCCTGCTGAGTATATTGCTTCCGCACTTGAAGTCGCTGCAGCTCAGGCTGAGTCCGTTCTCGAGAAAGCTCAGGCTATTGTGTTAGCCGCTTCTGCGCCTGCTGCCGAAGTAGAAGCGCCTGCCGAAGTAGAAGCGCCTGCTGCCGAAGTAGAAGCGCCTGCCGAAGTAGAAGCTGCACCTGCTGAAGACAATGCTACGTCTGAAGCGACCGAAGAAAAAACCACCGAAGCGTAGGCCGGTGAAAATACTAATTTACGCGCCTCATTTTAAGATACCATCCGCATGGCTGATCAAGACAAAGCTCCAAAGGCAAAAAAAGAATCGCTCGATCTCATAAGTGACGAGGACAAGAAGCCGTCGCGCCGTGAGCGTCAGCGGGAAGAGGCTTCAATGGTCAAAACGGTAGCCGACGACAAAAAGGAAGCTTTGGACTTGGGGATCGATGATGATTCGCCCAAGAAAAAGTCGACAGTTCGAAAGACCAAAAATTCAGGTAAGGATATTCTTCCTTCCATTTCCGGTCTTCCATCGGTGGAAAGGGATCCCGATTTTATTAAAGCGTCCAAGATCGAAGCTGAATCTGACGCTCCGGCCGAAGATGTAGAAGATGAGTCAGGGTCGATCGAGGGCAATGTCATTAGCATTAAGCCGCCCATTATCATCAGCGATCTCGCCGAGAAGATGGGTTTGAAAGGATTCGAACTGATGAAGGATCTCATCAGTCTTGAGATTTTTGCGGCTCCCAATCAGGCGATTGAGCCTGATATCGCGGAGAAGATTTGCGAGATTCATGGATTCGTCTTTGAGCGTGAGAAGCGTGAGAAAGGTGGTGGCGTGCACAAGGAACAAGAGGTTATCGTTGAGCCAGAGCGCGAGAAGGAAACTCCAGAAGTGCAGATGGCTTATCGTCCGCCGATCATCACCTTCATGGGTCACGTCGATCACGGCAAGACATCGCTCTTAGACTACATCAGGAAAAGCAAAGTCGCTTCCGGTGAAGCAGGGGGCATCACGCAGCACGTGGGTGCTTACAGCGTTCCCGTGGGAGACAGCAGCGTCACTTTCCTGGACACTCCGGGTCACGCCATTTTCAGTAAGATGCGTTCGCGTGGTGCAGATGTCACCGATATCGTGGTTGTCATTGTGGCAGCCGATGATGGGATCATGCCTCAGACGAGAGAAGCAATTGAGCATGCGAAGAAAGCGGGCAAAACAATCATCGTGGCCATCAATAAGATGGATCTTCCCGCTGCTGATCCCATGCGGGTAATGACCCAATTGATGGAGCATGAACTCGTGCCCTCCGAGATGGGTGGCGATATTGAGTGTATTAAAGTTTCCGCGTCCACCGGCGAAGGGGTGAATGAACTCTTGGATCTCATGGCCCTGCAGGCCGAGGTTCTCGAACTCCGGGCCAACCCGAAAGCGAACGTACGCGCTTCTGTTATTGAAGCGAGCGTGAAGCAGGGCAGAGGTGTTACCGCTACCGTGATTGTCGAAAATGGCACCTTGAAGGTCGGCCAGGCCTTTATTTGCGGCCCATTCTCCGGGAAGGTGAAATTACTCAATAATGACAAAGGCGAAAGCATCAAGGAAGCTGGGCCTTCCATGCCGGTCGAGATCTTGGGCTTTGCCGAGCTTCCAAATGTTGGCGATTCCCTCGTGGGAATGGACAACGAAAGGGCTGCTAAAAAGCTTTCCGATGAGCGTCAGACCGAGCGCCGCCAGAAGCGCTTGGTGCAACCGAAGAAGAGTCGTCTTGAGGACATGATGCAGGCCGTCACTGGCGGTGGTAAATCACAGTTGAAGCTGATCCTGCGCTCTGATGTGCAGGGAACCGCGGAGGCGATCAAGAATGCCATCGAAGATATCGAGTCCGAAAAAGTGGAAGCAAATTTCCTGATCGCGGGAGCAGGTGCCATTACAGAATCCGATATTCTTATGGCTAGCTCCGCTGACGCAATCGTTCTTGGTTTTAATGTAAAGGTTGAAGGCAAGGCGGTGAAGGCAGCCAAGGCTGAGGGGGTGCAGGTGAAACTCTACTCCATTGTTTACGAGCTCATTGATCAGGTAACAGAGTCGATGCTCGGTCTCCTCGTTCCAGAAGTTCGTGAATCGATCATCGGTAGGGCGCTCGTGAAGCAGGTCTTCAAGGTCAATAAGGGCCGTGCCGCTGGTTGTATCGTTAAGAGCGGAAAGGTTTCCAGGGAAGCACATGCACGGGTTCTTCGGGGTAAGCAGCCTGTCTTTGACGGCAAGATGTCGACCCTTCGTCGTCACCTCGATGAGGTGGACGAGGTCAAGAACGGTATCGAGTGCGGTATTCGTCTCGGGTCCTTTGATGAGTATGAAGAAGGCGATGTCATTGAGTGCTACACTCTCGATAAGGTTCCGGTGACTCTTTAATTTTATGGCTAAACGTCTCGATCGAGTAAACGCATTGATGCGCCGGGAAATAAGCGCGGTGATTCAGCGTGACTTCGAATGGAAAGGTAGCTTAGTTACAGTTACAGATGTTGTCGTGACTCAGGACCTTAAAGAGGGAAAGGTTTTCATTAGTGTTCTAGCGGGGAATGCTAAAGAGGTGGTTGGACGCCTCAACAAAAAGCACGGTGAAATCCAAAAGACGGTCTCTAAAAGGGTCGTTCTAAAGAATACTCCAGTCCTTAATTTCCGGGTCGATACTTCGGCGGCAAGGGGAGTGGACGTTGTTAATCTTCTCGACGAGGTTGAGAAGCTCCCGACGGCACCGTTAGAAGAAGAGGAGAAAACTCCTATCGGATAACGGTGGAAGGGCCTTTTTTAGGCCTGGATCCCAAAGAAACGAAGACCGGAGAGTCGAAAGGGAGCATTTTTTGGAGATGCGTGTTTGACATGGCAACGTCAACTTTTGTTTACTCTTTCAAAGAGTTGGATGATTTCAACTCAACCATTTCAATCTAAATCAAAAACACACACCATGAGCGACGATAAGCAGCCACCCAAGCCGCCGGCACCAATGAAGAGAACTTCGGCGGTCCCCCTTAAGAAAGAGACCGTACGCGTGAGTCTTAAGGCAGAGCCATCCCAGACAGGTCCGCCTCCTGCCCCGGCTCCTACGATTCCTCTTCAGACAGCTTCCGTTGGCGGGCCTCCTAGTCCATCCGGAGCGCCAGCACCTGCGCCCACCATTCCTCTCAAGACTCAAGCTTCTACCGTTGCGCTATCGAGTCCCGGAGGAACGCAGCCTCTTCCACAGGCAACCGTACAGCTTCAAAATACCCAGCCTCTTGGTGCTCCTACCGCTCCTACGGCTCCTCAGATGGGCACTATCAGTACTACGGATGTGGATGACGAGGAAAGCGACACCATCCCAACGATCACCTCGATCCTCGCGTTCGTTCTGGCTCTTGCCATTATTGCGATTGGAATCATGACTTGGACGTCGAACGACATCAACGAAATTGGAGATCTCTTCTCCTAAACCTTTTTCCAGAAAAAACCAATCATGGCACTTCCTGTTATTCTAATCCTTCTCGGAGCCACCGTCGCAGCGATTCAATTCCTTGCGAACGGACTCTAAGAAAGGTTTTTCATAAATTATCGGTCCCTCAATGGACTCTTTCAGGGTGGCTCTTGACGCCACCCTTTTTGTGTACATATTCTGGGCATGGCTCTAACGATTACCGAAGAAAACTTCGAAGCTGAAGTTCTCAATTCTGATGTTCCCGTACTTGTCGACTTTTGGGCCGAGTGGTGCGGTCCCTGTAAAATGATCGCCCCGATGGTCGATGCTGTTTCCGCGGAAGTGGAAGGCGTTGCAAAAGTCGGTAAGTGCAATCTTGACGATGGTCAGGCTATTGCTGCCAAGTATGGCATCAAGTCGATACCCACCCTTCTCTTTTTTAAAGATGGTGAGGTGAAAGACCAGATTGTGGGTGCAGCGGTGACCCAAGGCCAGATCTCAGAAAAGCTTCAAGCGCTTGCTTAATTCTTTTTGCGAAAACCCTTAAACTGAAAGCGACCTTGCCTTGGCAAGGTCGCTTTTTCGGTAAAAATAGGAATAGCTTAGAATTTCTTCCCGTAAGCGGTGTTTTCAAATCCTTGTCCCAAACGTTGGAAATCCCGGCCCATCCCGACGAAGGTATTGCAGGAGGAAAGGAAGAGGGCTGCAGCAGCGCTGACGACAAGGAAGAGAGACATACGAAGTTTCATTTAATAAACAAACCACGTTATTTTAGGAGAGCAAGTCATAAATATTTCTTAATTTGTTGGTGGAATTGTGGGAATCCCCTCGTCGGAAGGAGCTTCTTCTTTCGCTTTCGCTCGTTTGTCGTATGGATTCCCTATGCACAGGGAGGTCGAGTCGGAAATATTGGACGAGCTTTCTGGCGACGATCCACGTGCAATCAGGAGTCGAAGAGACCTACGGATGATCAATTTTTTGATGGGAAATGAGCGCTGGATTCGGCGTCAAGAATTCGAGGGAGGGATTGTAGAGTTGGGAGCCGGGAGTGGGGATCTGACGATAAAGCTGAGAGAGAAGGGAAAGGTGATCGGACTGGATCTGCAAACAGCCCCTCCCGGGTTGGAAGACGAATGGATTTCTGGAGATCTTTTTGAGACTCTTGGGGAGGCAGAGGGGAACACGGTAGTGGCGAATTTGATTCTGCATCATTTTCAAGACGATGCTTTGCGGGAACTCGGTGAGCTTTTGAGAAAGAGAAGACGTTTGGTGATGGTGGAGCCGTGGCGTTCTCGCGTGGCGCTTGCGGAAGGCTATGCTCTCTGGCCTCTTGTTAATCAGGTGACGAGGCACGATATGATGGTGAGTATTCGGGCAGGGTTTCGCCGAGGGGAACTACCAAGATTGCTCAAGCTTGGGAATGATTGGGAATGGAAAGAAGAGGTTTCATTGCTGGGCGGGATTCGTGTGCTAGCGTGGAGGGTATGAAAGTTATTGAAATTGCGGGAGGAGGTTTGGCGGGACTTTCTCTGGGAATTGCTCTGCGTAGGATGGAGGTTCCCGTACTTGTTCGTGAGGCAGGGAACTATCCTCGGCATAAGGTTTGCGGTGAATTTGTTAATGGAGTGACGATGGCGACGCTTCAGGAACTGGGAATTGATGGGATTTTTAAAGGGGCCCTGCATCACACCAGGACCCGTTGGTGGATCGGAGAATGTAAAGTCCTCGATGCAAACCTAGAAGTTCCCGCTTTTGGAATGTCTCGGTGGGAAATGGACGAAGCTTTGCGTGAGCTTTTTCTAAATCTCGGAGGCGAACTTAGGATCAGAGATCGCGCGAGTTTGGATGACAGGGAGGGGCTCGTTTGGACGGCAGGTCGGCGTTTGAAGAAGGAAAGTGAGTGGTTGGGACTGAAGGGACATTTTGAAAATGTCCCCCTGGAGGGCGGCTTGGAAATGCACATTGGGAATGGAGGCTACGTGGGGGTGACGCCGATCCATGAGGACGGAGGAAGGGTGAATGTGTGTGGACTTTTTCGACGGCGATCTCTTGGCGGGGATGAAGTCATTCTTTCTTATCTCAAGGCGTGTGGTTTGGGCGGGTTGGCGGATCGATTGAAGGAAGGTGAACTGGATCGATCATCGGTGACTGGTGTGAGTGGCTTGGAATTGGGGCGTCAGCAGCAAGACGAGGAGATTTGCACTCTCGGAGATGCTGAGCGCATGATTCCCCCTTTTACCGGGAATGGAATGTCGATGGCCTTTGAGTCGGCAGAGTGTGCGCTTCAGCCCCTGGTGTCGTATTGCAAAGAGCAGATGGATTGGGATGATTGTCGAAAGATGATTCGAACTGCGCTGGATGAACGCTTTTCTCAGAGGGTTCGGCTGGCAATGGGGCTGCATCGTTTTCTCACAAATTCAGGGGGACGGATGGGGCTTGCGCTCGCTGCGCGAAGTGGCTTGCTCCCGTTTCATTGGCTTCATCGTCAACTTTCCTAAGATCGCGGGTTGGCAAATGTGATTATTCGAGGAAAATAGAGTAATGTTTTTAGAGTCGATCGCGAGTGCCTTTCCGGCCTTTTCTTTTTCTCAGCCCGAGTGCTACGACTTTTCGAGCAAAAGCGCGTCGGTGAAATCTCTGGATACAAGGTCAAAGGCTTTATTACGAAAGGTGCTTCTGGGTGATTCCGGGATCGATCGACGTTATTTTACAACAGTAGATCCAGCCTCGATATTTGAGGCCACGGCGCAGGAGTTGAGTGAATACTTTGAAAAGGAAGCTCCCAAGATTTCTTGTGAAGCTCTTGGCAAGGCGCTCGAAAATGCCGGTATTTCGGCAAGTGATCTGGACGCGCTCATCATTTGCACCTGCACCGGCTACCTTTGTCCGGGGGTGACAAGCCATGTCGCGGAGCAACTTAAGATGCGCAGCGATGCCTACCTGCAAGATATTGTGGGGCTTGGATGCGGCGCCGCCATCCCCACGATACGGGCGGCTCAAGGCTTTCTCGCAGCAAATCCGGGAAGTAAGGTGGCCACCATCGCGGTGGAGGTGTGCTCGGCGGCTCTTTTTGTGAATGACGATCCCGGAGTCTTGATTAGCCTCTGTCTTTTTGGCGACGGAGCATCAGCGGCGATTTGGAGTGACGATCCGGGTGATGAGAAATGGCAGGTCGGGCAGTTTAAGACAATTCATCTCCCTGAGGAGCGAGAGAAAATCCGTTTCGTGAATGGAGGAGGAAAGTTGCAAAATAAGCTTCATCGCACCGTCCCGAAGCTCGCTGCACAAGCAGTTGAATCGCTTTGGAAAAAAAGAAGCATGGAGCCGGATCGAGTTCTCAGTCACACGGGTGGGCGAGATGTTATCGAGGCTCTGGAAGAACGCATGGGGTGGGATTTGGCGGAAACCCGTAAGGTGCTGAATGACTATGGAAATTGCAGTAGTCCTTGTGTGCTTTTCGCTCTCGAGGGCCGTCTGGAGCAGTCGGAGGGGGATCGTCGCTACTGGCTGACGAGTTTTGGAGCCGGATTTGCGGCTCATTCTTGTGAGATGTGGCGTTGACAGGGCGGGGCACTTGGTGGAGCGTCCCTGCGTAATGATTAAAATAAAGCGCCGGGTCCTGACCGGTATGTTAAGTGGCGTAGTTGGACTTTCCGCTTTCGCTCAAGAGCCCGCTGCGAAGCCAGCTGAAGTAGTACCTAACGTGACCCCTCCGGTCGCGCTGCCAACTGCCGCTGTTGAAGATGCTTTTAAAGCACCTGCCGATCTGGCCGCTGCACCTGCTGATGCGGTGAAGTCGGACTCCGGTCTCGCTTCCAAGGTTCTGAAAGCCGGAACGGGAACCCAAAAACCACGCGCTATTGATGCCACCACGGTGAACTACACAGGTTGGACTGTCAGCGATGGTAAGATGTTTGATAGCTCGGCCAAGCGCCGCGAGCCCACGACCTTCGTTCTCGAAGGGGTGATTAAGGGATGGACCGAAGGGCTCCAGCTGATGGTGGAAGGTGAGAAGCGTCGCTTCTGGATTCCCGCGAAACTCGCTTATGAGGGTAATCCTCGCGGACCTCAGGGAGACCTCGTCTTTGACGTCGAACTCGTAAAGATCATTACTCGCCCAGAGGCACCAGCTGATCTTGCCGCTGCTCCTGCAGATGGGGAGAAACTGCCTTCTGGTCTCGTCTCCAAAGTCCTGAAAGCGGGAGAAGGAAAAGAGAAGCCTGGTCCACAGGATATCACGAAACTTAGTTTTACCGGATGGAAGCCTGATGGTGAATTTATCGTGGACACGGCCATGAATGGACAAGGTCCTGGCGAGGTGAAGCTTGACCAATTCCCTGTAAAGGGGCTTTCCGAAGGAGTGCAGCAGATGGTCGCTGGTGAGAAGCGCCGTCTCTGGATTCCTGCCAGCCTCGGTTTCGGTGAGCTTCCTGCGGAGGGAACACCTCCGGTTCCAAATGGCCCTCCAATGGGTCCACTTGTGTTTGATGTCGAGTTGGTGAGCTTTGAGGATTACGTCGATCCTTTCCCTGCACCTGCCGATGTCGCTACTGCACCGGCCGATTCAACCAAGTCGGAGTCCGGCCTCGCTTCGAGGGTTCTCAAGGCTTCCGAGAGCACCGAAAAGCCAAAAGCTGATGATATGGTCACTTTTGCGTTCACGGGCTGGAAAGCCAACGGAGAATTTATCGGTGGGAGCGAGCAGCAAGGTCGTCCCATGAATGTGAAACTGAGCGATGCGCCGATCCTGGGTTGGACTGAGGGAATTCAGTTGATGGCCAAGGGAGAGAAGCGTCGTTTTTGGCTTCCTGCCGCACTTGGCTTCAAAGGCTCTCCCCAAGAAGACGCGCTTGTTTTTGATGTCGAACTTCTTGATTTTAAGACCCCACCGCCAGCCCCTACTGCTCCCGTTGACGTGGCTGCTGCGCCAGCGGATGCCGAGAAGGCCGCTTCTGGTCTTGCTTCCAAAGTCCTCATCAAAGGAGAGGGTTTGAAGAAGCCTGGAGCGACGTCCCAGGTCACGGTCCACTACACCGGTTGGACGACTGATGGGAAAATGTTTGACAGCTCGGTCGCGCGTGGTGAGCCCAGCAGCTTTGGTCTCAATCAAGTGATCAAAGGTTGGACTGAAGGACTTCAGTTGATGGTTGAGGGAGAGTCCCGCCGTTTCTGGATTCCTGTTGAGCTCGCTTATCAAGGTCAGCCAGGCAAGCCTGCCGGGATGCTGGTATTCGATGTTCAGCTCATCAAGATCGACCAATAGCGACTCGCATTTTTTTACAAACGGCCCTTCAGTTCGCTGAAGGGTCGTTTTTGCTTCGCCTTTTCCGTGGAAAAAGTTACCCCGCTTTCCATGAGTGAAGAGCTTACTGCGCCCGCCGATGTCGCCGCTGCCCCGGCAGCTGCTGAAGTGACCGATTCCGGTCTTGCCTCGATTGTTTTACAAGAGGGATCAGGTGACGAAAAACCCTCGAGCCGTGACACTGTAGAAGTCCACTACAGCGGATGGCAGTCCTCCGATGGAATGCTCTTTGATAGCTCGGTGCAACGTGACGAAAAGATTTCCTTCCCCCTGAATCAGGTTATCCCAGGCTGGACCGAAGGGCTTCAGCTCATGGCAGTAGGGGAGAAGCGTCGCTTTTGGATTCCAGCGGAGCTCGCTTACGGCGAAACTGCTTCCCAACCCGGAGCGCCTTCCGGAGCTCTTGTTTTTGATGTCGAACTTTTCAGCATTAAGAAAGCTCCTGAGCTCCCTGAGGCTCCCGGTGATCTTACGGCACCCGACGATGCCGAGGTAACGGATTCCGGCTTGGCTTCCAAGTGTCTTGAGAAAGGCAACGGGGAAGCAACGCCTGGTCCTACCGATATTGTCAAAACCCATTTCAGTGGCTGGACCAGTAAGGGCGAGTTCCTTGAAAGCACCCGTCTGCACGATGGCCCCGCACAATTCAAATTGGATCAAGTTTCCATCAAGGGCTGGGTCGAGGGACTTCAGCTCATGACTCAGGGAGAGAAGCGTCGCCTTTGGATTCCAGCCGCACTGGCCTTTGGAGAAAATGCTCCGGAAGGAGCTCCTCAGGGAGATCTCGTCTTTGATTTCGAGCTTCTCGAAATTCAATCGGCCCCGAAAAAGCCGGAGCCACTTCCGGCTCCTGATGATGTCGCTGCTGCACCTGACGATGCTGAGATAACTTCGTCCGGACTTGCTTCCAAGATTCTCAAAAAAGGATCTGGCAGAACGCATCCGAAGGCGACGGAAGAAGTGCTCGTCCACTACACTGGCTGGACCATCGATGGAGAGATGTTTGATAGTTCGGTTGTGCGAGGAGAGCCCATTTCTTTCCCGCTTAATGGGGTCATCCCCGGTTGGACCGAAGGAGTTCAGCTCATGGTGGAAGGCGAGAAACGTCGCTTTTGGATTCCTGGAAAACTGGCCTACGGTGACACTCCGACCCAACCTGGCGCTCCTTCTGGAATGCTCGTATTTGAGGTTGAGTTGATTAAAATTGGCTGAAGCTAAATTCTGCCTCACTTGGAGGCGCTAAATTTGTTTCAAGATTGGCGTTTTCCCGGATGTGGTACAACTTCGTCCCGTGCTTGATATTGCGTGGATTATTCTAGGGCTCGTTCTCCTTTACTTCGGAGCCGAGTGGCTTGTCGCGGGTGCTTCCGAGTTGGCAGTGCGCCTGGGAATCACGCCTTTGGTGGTGGGCCTGACAGTCGTCGCCTTTGGCACCAGTGCTCCTGAACTCGCAGTGAGCATCGGATCGAATTTAAAAGGGAGTGGGGGCCTGGCGATCGGAAATGTCGTGGGCTCCAATATCTGTAATATCTGCCTCGTGCTTGGAGCTGCGGCTATCATTTGGCCTCTGGGGATTCAGCGACAAGTGATTCGGCGGGAGATGCCGATTCTGATTATTGCGACAGGAGTGTTTGTCTGGATGTTGAGCGACGGCTTGATCTCTCTGATCGAGGGTGGAACGTTAACCGCGGGGATCATTTTTTATGTCGTTACTTCGTTGATTCAGGCAAGAAAGGAACCAACTTTCGTGGTTTCGGATGATCTTCCTGAAGATCTGATTGAGGCCGCAAAAACCGGAGGGGCGAAGCGCACGATGGGGAATCTCTTTATGATAACAATAGGAATCCTGGTTCTCGTCGGTGGTGCAGAACTGATGGTTTATGGAGCAAGAGAGATCGCGATAAAGTTCGGCGTCAGTGAGACTTTGATCGGTCTTACCATTGTTGCGTTTGGGACGTCCCTTCCGGAGTTGGCGACTTCCATTGTCGGTGCTCTAAAAAAACAGGGCGATATTATTGTAGGGAATGCCGTAGGTTCTTGTGTTTTCAATATCCTTGCCGTCGTGGGTATCACCGGTTCGATTTCTCCGCTTAAGGCTGTTGGCATTTCCACGGTTGATCTCGCAGTGATGGTGGGGGTGAGCATTTTAGTTCTCCCTCTGATGTGGCATCGTTCTAATATCAATCGAATCGAGGGTTTTTTACTTTTGAGCGGATACTTTGGCTATCTCGGCTGGACCGTCATCGCGAGTAGTTAACTGGCTCGCGACTTGCCCGGAGAGGGCGCATGGTATGGACTGGCGCTGTGGAAGCTCTTTTAGCCAACTACGTGCACGATCTCTCACCGGTGATCGTGGACTTCACCGATACCATTAAACTACGCTGGTATGGCTTGTCCTATGTGGCGGGCTTCATGGTCGCCTACTGGATTCTTTTGCGTCTTTCTCGACGCGAGTTCTGGGTCGTTGCTGAAGAGAAAGTTTCTGATGTCGTGACCTACACCGCGGTCTTTGGCGTCTTTATCGGAGGGCGTCTCGGCTATGTCCTTTTCTATATGATTCCTAAAGAGGGGCTTTCCGCAGTGCTGAGTGACCCGATTCAAATTATTCGGGTTTGGGACGGAGGAATGTCGTCGCATGGAGGGATTCTCGGGATTATGTTCTTCACTCTTTTCTACGCTTGGAAACATAAGCTGTCCTGGCCTGCTCTTGGCGATGGAATTGCGATCGTCGCCCCCCTAGGGGTGTTCTTTGGGCGCATGGCCAACTTTATTAACGGTGAACTTTACGGGACCAAGACGTCTTCCGATGCGTGGTATGGCGTGAAGTTTCCTGCTGCTTTATGGGAAAAGGGGAGTATTGATGACATCGAGTATGCGCTTAATGAAGCGGCGATGGTCAACACTGAGGTCGAGCAGTTGATGATCCAGGCAGAAGGTCCCATCACGCATGGCTTGTATCATCGAGTGATCGAAATTTCCTGGGAGGATCCAGAAGTTCTCAAGGCGCTTGGAAATCACATTGCACCCCGCCACGCTTCCCAACTTTACGAAGGATTTCTTGAAGGCGCGCTCATCTTTAGTGTTCTCTATTTCATTCGGGTTCGTTTTCCCAAGTTGGTCCATGGAACGATCACGGGGCTCTTTTTCATCTTCTACGCTCTCTCCCGCATCTTGGTGGAAAATGTGCGTGAGCCAGATGCCGAGCGTGTCCTTGGGGTGACCAAGGGGCAGTTCTACTCCAGTTTCATGATCTTGATCGGTTTCGCTTTCTTGATTTACGCCCGTAGTAAGGATTCAAAAGAGTCCTGATGCTCTTCAGGTAAGGATTGCTCGGCAGCCTCTAGTTTGATAGCTAGCGCGTACATGAAGAGGGAAGAAAGAAAGGAAGTGCGTGTCTTTGCGCCGGCTACGGTGGCAAATGTGGCCTGTGGCTACGATGTGCTGGGCTTCGCAATTGATGCTCCGGGCGATGAAGTGGTGGCGAGGCACTCGGACGAACCAGGACTTCGGATCACTAAAATCACCGGAGACAATGGCAAGCTTCCACTGGAAGCGGAGAAGAATACCGCGGGAGTCGCGGCACTCGATCTTCTGAAACACCTTGGAATGCTGGACCTTGGAATCGAATTGGAAATTTACAAAAAGATGCCTTTCGGAAGTGGTCTCGGATCCAGTGCGGCGAGCGCGGTTGCCGGAGCTTACGCAGTCAATTGCCTCATTGGAGAGCCGCTCACCAAGAAACAGCTTCTTCCGTTTGCGATGACCGGAGAGGCGAGTGCCGATGGAGCCTGGCACGCGGACAACGTGGGTCCTTGTCTTCTGGGAGGGATCGTTTTCATTCGCGACAATGAGGAACTCGATATCGCCAATCTTCCGGTTCCCAAAAATCTTTGGGCGGCGGTGGTGCATCCTGATATCGAAATCTTAACAAAGGTCGCGCGGGGAATTCTTCCGACCGAAATTCCTCTCGAAAATGTCACGCAGCAGATCGGAAACCTGGGGGGGCTCATTTGTGGCCTCATCCAAGAAGACTATGGCATGATTAGTCGCTCCGTGCATGACGTCATTGCCGAGCCCCGTCGACAAAAGCTCATTCCTGAGTTTTATAATTCGAAGCGCGCTGCTTTGGCTGCCGGAGCGCTCGGTTTCAGTATTTCCGGAGCAGGACCCAGCGTCTTTGCGCTTTGCGAAGGGGAGGAGTCGGCGCAGAAAGTGGGAGCTGCCATCGAAGAGGTCTTTTCCAAGATCAATCTTGGTAACCAACTTTATATTTCGAAAGTGAACCGCACTGGCGTCAAAGTCATCGGATAAATGATTCAGCGATTTTATAGCACCAAAAGTCCTGAGATCTTTGTCGACGTCAAGGAGGCGGTTCTTCGTTCGCTTCCATCCGACAACGGGCTCTACATGCCCGAGAATCTTGAAGAACTCCCGGCGGAGTTTTGGGAGAACTGGCGGGAAATGAGTTTCTCCGAAATGGGCTTTCATATCGCGCGGCAGATTTTCCGTGACAGCGTTCCCGATGAGGAACTTCGACGGATTGTGAAAGAGACTCTTTCTTTTGAAGTGCCCGTGGTGAAGGTGACGGCGAATGCACATGTTCTCGAACTCTTCCATGGGCCGACGTTGGCATTCAAAGATTTTGGAGCCCGTTTCATGGCCCGTCTCATGTGCTATCTCACACGCAATGATGATGGTCTCCTCACCGTGCTCGTTGCAACAAGCGGCGATACCGGCGGTGCGGTGGCAAGTGCCTTCCACAATATTGAGGGAACACGAGTCATCATTCTTTATCCCAAGGGGAAGGTCAGTGGGCTTCAGGAGAAACAGCTCACCACTCTGGGCGGAAATATCACCGCCTTGGAAATCGAGGGCACCTTTGATGACTGCCAACGGATGGTAAAGTCGGCCTTTCTCGATCGCGAAATGTCCGAGCGCCTCAATCTCACTTCGGCCAATTCCATCAATATTTCCCGACTCGTTCCGCAGAGCTTTTACTATTTTGAAGCGGCTCGCCAATTTGAAAATGCTCCGGTCTTTGTCATTCCCAGCGGGAACTTTGGAAATCTGACAGCCGGCCTTCTCGCTGAAAAGATAGGTTTGAAAGTGAAGCACTTTGTTGCGGCTACCAATGCCAACGATGTCGTGCCCGCTTATCTGGAAAGCGGCAAATACGAGCCACGGGAAAGTGTCGCGACCATTTCAAACGCAATGGATGTGGGCGCTCCGAGTAATTTTGCGCGGATGGAAAACCTTTTTGGGGGAACTAGGGAGGGGATGATTTCCCGGATCCGAGGCTACGCTTTTTCGGATGAACTCACCCGGGAAACGATTGGCCGCGTGATGTTGGATACGGGATACATGCTTGATCCTCACGGCGCCGTGGGCTGGCTTGCGGCTGAAGCGTGGCGAGACGAAGAGGGGAATCGCCAGGATGAAACGATTCTTCTTGAGACCGCGCATCCGTCTAAATTTCTCGACGTGATGGAAGAAGAGTTAGGCCAGGAAACGATTGAGATTCCTGAGCGTCTCGCCTGCCTCGCAGATCGAGAAAAAGTGGCGATTCAGATGGAGCCGGATGAAGCCACTTTTCATCGATGGCTTCAGAGTCTGGCGGAGTAGTTAGACCAAGAGACTTTGCTTACTGACCTTCGAGTGTTGTTGACTGATAATTGTCAGGAAGTCTGATCAACTCATCTCCAATTTCCACGGGTGGCAGGCCACCGGCATAGGCGTTTGGCTTGAGCTCTGCGGAATATTGTCCGGTATCTTGACTCAAAATAGCGACTCGGCCTAGAACGCCCGATCCGCGGCGAATGCCGAGTTCATCTCCTTTTAGGAAGGCCATGCCATTCTGTGATTGGAAGGTGATAAAGCCGAGTTCGGTATTTACAAAATTGACTTTTCCCATGACGAGGGCGATCCGGATCCGATTTTCGGCGCGCTCGGCGCGTTGAGTTTCTTTCGTCTCACGCTCATGAATAAAAGTTGTTTCCTTTTCGAGGACCTCATTTTTGCGTTCAATTTTATCCTTTTCTTCCGTGACTTCAGCAAGTTGCTCCTTGATACGTTCAATGTCGGCAGAGGTTTCATCGGAAACTTCTTTGACGGCGGGAGGAGCAGGAATGTTTGGCTGTGCAGGAGCGGGATAATGGTAGGACGGGCGATAAACCGGAGTCTGGAGCGCATTACGCTCTGCTTGGAGAGCCGTGAGCTCTTGTTCCAACATGAGGCGCTCTTTCAGGGCCTCGTTCGAATCTGAATTTTCGGAGAACTTCCCGAAAGACAGAAGGAATGCGACGACAACCAGGATGCTGGTCGTAGCTAGCAGGATATTCGTGGTATTCATAGGTGCTCTCGTGTTTTAGGGTAATCAGGGCCTAAATGTCAAAAACCGAACGCTTGGGCGCTCGGATGCCCTTTAGTCACGCCCCGCTAAGGACATCAGGACCTGGAGGACATACCAGAAGAGAAGCGCGACGCTCGCAAAGAGGCCCAGTGAGGCCGCCACGTGCTGATCAGGACGGTAATGGTGAATGATGTTGCTCGTCTGGTGGAGGATGGCAGCTCCGGCAAAGACGACCATGGCGGCGGAGAACCAAAGTCCGAGGCTGAGGCTCTCAACAAAGAAGGAGGCAACAATGAGACCCATCGCAATGAATCCAACGATTTTTAGGAATCCTCCCAAGAAGGAGAAATCTTTTTTAGTGGTGAATGCGATGAAGGTGATTCCAACGACGAGGCCTGCGGTGATGATCCCTGCTTCAGTGATCAAATCGGCGGTGCCTCCAGTCATTCTGAAAGCCATCAAGAGAAGGGGGAGCATGATAATTGCTTGCGCAACAACGTAGAGACCTAATCCCATATACTGGGTCGTTTTGCTCGCTCCTGACATGGCCCATTTATTGGCAACCGAGGAGGCAAGCATGAAGGCACCAAGAACGATGAGCCAGCTAAACGAGCTCTTGCCCAGAAGCGAGAAGACCATAATATCGATGTCCTTGATACTGAAGAGCATCGCCTCGACGACGATGAAGGCGGCGATCGCTCCGGCAAGGTGGCCGTAGGTGCGTCGAATAAAGGCGGTGCGGGCATCTTCTGGTGCCAAAGCGACACTGTTTGGGCTTCCGTAGATATCTTGAGTGTTCATCATCTTCTGTTGGGGGGAAAATAGAGGTAAAATAGCTCGAATCAAGGGAAAGTAACACCATTTCTCTTCTGTGAAAGCACTTCGCGCGCTTGCATTTCCTCTCGCTCCCGGGTTTCCTCCGCGCAGCACGATGGCAGGGGGATTTTCGATCGAATCATTGAACAAAGCACAGCGGGAAGCGGTGCGTTGTCTGGATGGTCCTGTTCTGATTCTGGCGGGTGCAGGAACCGGGAAAACTAGGACGGTGACGTGTCGAATGTCAGCCCTTCTGGAAAATGGCGTTGCTGCCGAAAATATTCTCGCCGTCACTTTCACGAATAAGTCAGCGGCCGAAATGCGCGAGCGGGTGATCGGGATGGTGGGAAAGAAGAGGGGAAAGGACCTGACAGTCTGCACCTTCCACTCTCTCTGTGTGCGGATTCTCCGTCGCGATATCGAACGGGTCGGTTACGGAAAGAAATTCGTGGTGATGGCCGGTGGAGACCAGACGGGAATCATCCGTCAGCTGATTATCCGAAAAGGGGGAGCGAAGGAAAAACTCAAGCCGGTCGAAGTGATGGCGGAGATTTCCAAGGCGAAGAGCTATGAAAAGCCCCTCAATGAGATTGACGATAATCTCATTGCTGCGATCGCGGTAGCCTACCAGAACGAATTACGGGCGCAGAATGCCGTTGATTTTGATGATCTCCTTATTTTGGGTGAAAAGATCCTACGCGAACACTCGGAGGCGCGCCTTTACTGGCAGGAGCTTTTCCAGTATGTCACAGTCGACGAGTTTCAAGATACTAACAGCCTGCAGATGAGGCTTATCCAGCAGCTCGTGCAAAAGCCCTACAATATCTGCGTGGTGGGCGATGATGATCAATCGATCTACGGCTGGCGCGGGGCGGACGTGACCAACATCCTGCAATTTGAGCGCTTCTTCCCGAATCCCAAGGTGATTCGGCTTGAGGAGAACTATCGCAGCACCCAGGCGGTGTTGGAAGTGGCCAATAGTCTAATTAAGCATAATGTGGGCCGTCGCGAAAAGGAACTCAAGCACACGATTCCAGGGGGCGATTTGGTGAGGCTGGTGACGATGCCTGGCGAGCAGGAAGAAGCCGAGTGGGTGGTTCAGGATATTTTAGCGATCCGGGATGAGGGCAGGGAGCTAGAGGATTTTGCGATTCTCTTCCGCACCAATGCGCAGATCCGCAAGATGGAGGAAGTCCTCCGCGAGGAGAAAGTTCCTTATCGAATGGTGGGAGCGCAGAGCTTCTACGATCGGAAGGAAGTTCGCGATGTTTTGGGCTATGCCCAGCTCCTCGATAGCACTGAGATGGATGTTTCCCTCCTCAGAGTTCTCAATACGCCACCTCGAGGGATCAGTCAGAACACGGCAATGATGGCCGGGGAGTGGAGCCGTGAGCGAGATCAGGGGATTTGGAAAAGTCTTATTGACCCGGAATTTTTGGCAGGGCTCTCGACACGTGCGGTGGGCTCGATCAATCGCTTTGTGGAGCAGCTCGAAGATCATCAACGCCAAATCGTGAATGGTGACAATCCCGGCGTCGTTTTGGATCGTTGGCTTCGTGAAATGGATTTCATGGAGTGGCTTATGCGCCAGTGCAAAGCTGATAAAGAGCGTGATGCCCGACGGGAAGCGGTTGCGAGTACGGTGGGGGATCTTACCGTTGCCACGAAGAAGGGAGTGGAGCTACGGGTCTACCTCGACAAAATTGCGCTCGATCGTGATAAGGATGATGATGATCTTGATAAGAAATCAGGAGTCACGCTGATCACCCTGCATGCTTCAAAGGGACTGGAATATCCTATCGTTTATCTTCTGGGGCTGGAGCAAGGGATCCTGCCTCACAAGAGGAGTGTCGATGAGGGCACGATTGATGAGGAGCGCCGTCTCCTTTATGTCGGGATTACGAGAGCGAAGGAAAGGCTTTCAATGACCTGCTGCTCGACTCGGGTGAAGTGGGGAAACAAGGAGTCCTGTGAGCCTAGCAAATTTCTGCTGGAGTTGAATTTCGATTGGCTCTCCGAGGAGGACTATGACGATCTCATGAATCAGGAGGCGAGCGAGGATGATCTCCGTGGCTTTTTTAGTGGGATGTCCGATATTCTAGAGTGATGGGATCATAGAGATGAAAAATCCCCCCGCTCAGAAGAACGGGGGGATTGTCAAAAAGAGATCGAAGTCTTCTTACTTGCGGCGTCGGTTACCGGCGAGAGCAAGGAGGCTCAGACCAAGTAAGAGAGCGCTGGATGGCTCTGGGACGGCTTCTAGAGAGAGGATATTGGTAGTGTAGGTGGGACCAACAGTGTTCCCCCAATCAACGTCACCACGATTGACGTCTCCTAACAAAACTTCTCCATTTGTTCCCGTCGCGCTGAAGGAAGCTGAGTCTCCAGTAGGGCCGGTATCTTCGCCATCTAGTTGAATCCCAGTATTCAGAAGGCTCAAGCCGGTTGAATCAGCAACATCCGTCATATTTCCAATGACGACAAAGAGATCACTATTCGCGACGGTATTGGCAATAGTGAAGTCGAAAGAAAAGGCACCAGCGTCGGGTGAATTGATACCCTGGCTGGCGTCGAATTGCGCGAGTCCAAGAAACCCGTTTAGTCCGTTAGTTTGTAAATCCGTTGCAGTGGCTGGAATGCTACCTGGAGCAAAGGTGTAAAGCGCGACAAATCCGCTGTTGAGGGGTTCCCCAATGAGATTGCCGAAGGCGAGATCCTGACCACTTCCTGTAATATTAGCGATGGTGATCGATGCTCCATGTGCTGATGCTGTTAAAGCGGCAGCAACAGTGAAAACTATGTGTTGTTTCATAAAATATGTTTGATAACGGTTTGTGATTTTAAAGAGTCGAGAAGAACGCTGGAAGTTCGGCGAGTGCTGATGTGGAAGCAGACTTGCGTTCGATGGAGATAGCTCCGGTGACAACAGTATCTCCTTCATTTCCGAAAAATTGACTGGTTGTTGAGCGCCAGGTACCACCACCGGCAATGTGGACAAAGTAGCGGACGTATCCGCCAGCGCCGTCGGGCACCCAAAATACATCGGCCGCTGCGGAACTGAATGATTGGGTTAAATCGTCCTTGAGGCCGAGCTCATCGAGAGTTTGTCCTGCAGGACTGGGAACTGTAAAGATACTGAATCCAGCCGTTGCTGCGATGATCGTGCCAGTCTTCTTAACCTCACCGAAAAGAGTAATCGTTTTTGGTGAACTCTTAACCTCCACAAACGCACCATCGGGGTAGAAGAAAGCGATGGGTTTAGGGGGGGAGCTAAATTGATTTGCGGTCGAACGGAACTCGTTGAAGTTAGCGTTGTAATAGTAGCGATCGTAGTCGCCTGCTCCGTCTGGAACCCAGACGATGTCCGATCCTGTAGAGTTGAACGATCCTGTAAGAGTTGCACTCGCCCCTGTTCCAAAAACCTCGTTGAGCGTCTTGGCCTGACGAACGGCATAGCTCGCAGCGCCTGCTGCTATTCCTGAGCCTTCGATGGTGATGGTTGTTGCAGTAGATGCAGTAATTACAGCGACCGCTCCGTTTTGTGCTCCATTGGAGATTTCGAGGAGGTAAGTTGCGTCTGCGTCGGTCAAGGTTGTCGTAAAGTCAACATCAGCATCAGTAACAACGTTAGCGTCCTCAGAATCAATGATTCCGGAAACCAAGATATCACCATGAAGATTAATTCCAATGGGATTGAAGCCAACAACGAGGTTAGATTTTACGTAACCCGAAGGAGCGGTATATGCCAATGTCTGTCCGCAAAGCGGCAGTATTATGGAGGTAAAGAAAAGAGTGATGATTATTTTCATGCTGGGGACGGACTCCACTTTGCTGAGAAAATTGGATGTAAGCAAACGAAAATCTCAATAATTTTCCTAGCGGCTCTTGTTCTTTTGGAAAAAGAACTACCTTGATAGTAATTAATTGAGAGGGGCTAGACGAGGGGCAAATAGCCCAGAGTGCTTGATGAAGAGTTGCGAGAATCTTTGGCCCTGTTAAAGATACATTGCAACGTGAAAAAGGGATATACAATCGGGAACGAAAAGTTGGTGAAAGTGCTTCAGGGCGCTTCCTGCCACCTTTTGGGCCTTTGGAAAAAACAAGGAAAGGAAGAAGGAGCCCTGCGAATTGCGGTAATTGGTGGAGGTTGCAGTGGTCTGCAATACCAAATGGACCTTGTCGATGGCCCAAGGGACCGCGACATCATGGTGGAAAGCAATGGGGTGAAAGTCGTTATTGATCCCAAAAGCGCTTTGTTTGTTAGTGGGAGTGAACTGGATTACTCCGACGATTTGCAGCAGGGTGGGTTTAAGGTAAGTAACCCAAATGCCTTGGTGACCTGTTCATGCGGTGAGAGTTTTGCGGCCTAGTAAAAGGGTATGGAATTTTCTGAATCATTGTGAAGGAGCCCATGGATCCATTTTTAATCCTTGGCTTGCCGGAGCGATTGGCGGTCGATACGGGTCAGCTTGAGGAACATTTTCGGAGATTGGGAAAGGAGGCGCATCCTGATCGTGGTGGTTCGGCTGCGGACTTCGAGCGATTGCGTTTTGCTTATGAAGTGGTAAAATCACCGGCGAAGAGAATTCGAGCGATGGTAGGCGAAGCCGAATCCCGAGGGTCGGTTCCGGGAGAGGTGATGGATCTTTTTGGATCTGTCGCTGAAGCCATGGAGGCGGTGGAGCAATTTCTCAAGGAACGAGCGGTTGCTCGAAGCGGATTGGGACGTGCGGTGCTGGACGCTAAGATCCCGGCACTCAGGAAATCACTGGAAGATCTTATCGAAAAACTTGGAGATTTGGAATCGGGTTTGATCGATTGGTTTCCATTTTTTGATGAAAAGGGATGGGATGCTTGTGAAGCAGAGATGGGTGAGGTGGCCCGGGGTTTGGTGTTTTTAGAGAAATGGCAGGCCCAGATTCGAGAGGCGACGGGAAAGTTGTTCGAAGCCTTGCTAGGAGGGATGTCCTAATCCATGAATATCGAAACGATGAATGAGGTGATTGTAGGGATTGATCTAGGGACCACACAGTCTGCGGTGGGCGTGGTTGAATCTGGATTTCCGATCCTGCTTGCGAATGAAGAAGGTTCCAGGCTCACTCCAAGCGCGGTCTGGTATGGGAAATCTGGTGAGGTCGAGGTGGGAGCATTGGCATTGCGCAGGCAGGGTGTCGATCATGTCATCACGAGTGTAAAGAGTTTGATAGGTCGCCGCTTCGATGAAGTGGATGAGTCCGAAGGGGTCGTGAGAAATGGCGGTGGATTGCTTCTGGAAAGCGCCGCTGGAACCAAGTCACCCGAGGAAGTTTCGGCTGAGATTTTGAAGAAGTTGAAATCTGTCGCGGAAACGCAACTCGGAGGCGAGATTTCAAAGGCGGTGATTACGGTACCAGCATATTTCCACGACGGGCAGCGGGCAGCGACCAAGAAGGCGGGAGAAATGGCGGGACTGGAAGTGGTTCGGATTCTTAGTGAGCCGACCGCTGCTGCCTTGTCCTATGGCTTGGAACGGCTGGATGAGTCGTCTAAGGTAGTCGTCTTCGATCTAGGGGGAGGGACCTTTGATGTTTCGGTGCTCGAAATGAGAGAGGGCGTGTTTGAGGTGCTGGCGACCGCTGGGGATACTTCATTGGGTGGAGACGATTTCGACGAGGCTCTCACGCTCTTTGCGGCTGATCAGCTCGGAATGAGATGGAGTGATCTGGATGCGATGGCACGGGTGACGTGGCTTTCTGAAGGACGACGGGTCAAGCATGTGCTGTCTTCGGCCGAGGAGGCGACCTTTCGGGTTCCCTTCGTCGGCGAGATCTCAGTGAGTCAGGATCGATTTAGGAAATTGCTATCCGATCACTTAGGCCGCATGGAGAGTTGTTGTCGGAGAGCCTTGCTTGATGCGCAGGTAGAATCAGGCGATCTGGATTCTGTTCTCATGGTGGGTGGCAGCAGCCGTATTCCCATGGTGCGGAAAAAGGTGGCGGCAATTTTTGGGAAGGAACCTGATATGACTCTGCATCCCGACGAGGCGATCGCTCGTGGGGCTGCCATCCAGGCTGGTATATTGGCTGGGACGGTTCGGGAGGTTTTGCTGCTGGACGTGACACCTTTAAGTCTTGGGATTGAGACGATGGGGGGACTCATGAACATCTTAATCCCCCGGAATACCACGATCCCATGCAAGGCGGGGGAAATGTTTACCAATGCTGTCGATTTTCAGTGCTCGATGAAAATTCAGGTTTTGCAAGGGGAGCGGGAACTTGCAAAAGACAATTGGGAGCTTGGGGGCTTCGAGCTCCCTTTTGAAGCTTCCGGAAGAGGTCAAGCCAGGGTGGGAGTAGAATTTCGAATTGATGCGGATGGCATTCTTTCGGTTCTCGCGCGGGATGTGGCGACAGGAAAGGATACTGTAATCGAGGTCGGGAGTTCAGCAGTGGACGTGACTGAGGCCAAAGTGGAGAGAATGGTCAGCCAAAGTGTAGAGTTTGCCTTTGAGGATATGAATGCGCGCGTCTTTGAGGAGGCGCGACTTAAGGCAAACGAACTTTTGCCAGCGGTCAAGATGGCTCTCTCTCAAGTGGGGGATCTTCTTGATCGGAGTGAGTTGCAGGAAGTTGCCGAGGCGAGGGCGAAGGTGGAAAAGGCACTTTTAGGGAATCAGTCGGCTCTTCTTAAGGAAGGGGTCGAATGTCTGGATCGGGCGACCGAATCAATGGCAACGCTTCTCATCGAAAAGGCGAGTAGGTCAGTTTTTTCCCCGCAGGGGGATTGACTTTGCGTAATGATATTTGCCAGAGTCCCGAAGACTATTTACAATGAGCGCATCGAAAGTATACCTATGTCCCTCCTGTCAGTCGGTTATCCGGTCTGATCGGGATGTTTCCGAGGGGCTAAAGTGTGATTCTTGTGGTTCCAGTTTTGGCGGTAGCGGCAGCGGTATCGCAGCGCCCAAACGTCCTCGTTCTGAGAGTAGTGCTAGTCCGAGCATTCTTCGCGATGTTATGAAAAATCGTGAGGGGACCGTGCTCCCAGTGTCTTTTGGTTCGACAGAAAAGTTGGGGAATTTCAAGTCGGAAAAGTCGGAAAAGTCGGAAAAGTCGGAAAAGTTGGAGGCGGCGGAGGAAGGGAGCAGGGACGAGGAGTCGATTCTCTCTGACGGGAGCCGGCAAGTGAAGCGCCGGAAAAAACGGAGGAAAGAGGAGAAGCACAAAAAGCTCTATATTTTCATCACTGCTTGGATCGGTGTTATTGTTGCGTTGTTGTTCATTTTTCAGATTAAAAGCGACGACGGGAAAACAAATACTAGGAATACTGCAAATACTGGAATGCCGCCATGGAAGCGCGATTTCTATCGTTCCCACCTCGAATCGATCAGCAAAAACTATAATAGTTTTATTCAAGCTTTTTCTCTACCTGCAAAACAGCAGGCTATTGATCGTTCATCGCAGATGGCGGCAAAGTTTTCTCGCTTTAATCAAACCCATTCGAGTCCTGTTTTAAAAGGAACGATGAGACTCAGAGGTCGTCATATTCTGGAATTACAGGAGGATCCATTAATTTTGGCGGTGGAGACTCTTTGGCAGGATTCAGAAGGCAAGAGCTCCGAGGCAGTTCATGTCTGGGATGGAAAGGGATGGAAATTAGACTGGGAGTGTTATGCGCCGTACTCGACAGTCCCGTGGACGCTCTTTCGATCCGGAGTTGGTAAGCAAGAGGGCGATTTTCGTCTCTTGGTTCGACGGAGGGAAGCTGGAGATGCTTCTAAAAATTTGGCTCTTCTGTTTTACGCCCCTGCTTATGCGGGCGATAAATCATCGGAAGCCATCCGGGCAACAGAGTCTCCAGAAATAGTCGTGGATCGAAAGAGTGAAGTTGGAGAACGCATGTCGCAAATCCTCTCTGACGTTGAGGAAGGAAAGCGTCCTATGGAGAGTATTTTGGGAATCGATGATCTTTCTAGGATGGCGCGAGTGTTTGTTTCTCTCGCATGGGAGGAAGACGAAACCGGAAAGCCGCAGATGGTTCTCAAGCAAATCAATGGAATATCCTGGTATGGTGAGCGAATTCAAGAATTGCTAACAAATCAAAACTCAAGTGAGGCTGATTCGAAGTCAGACTTGAATGAGCAGGTTCTTGAACTTACGGTGGAAGGCGAATGAGTGAAGATCAGCCCGAGCCGGAAGCGCGCGAGATTCCTGGGGGAAGCGTCAAAAAAGTGCGCCGTGTTAAAAAAGGGCGACGCTCCAAGCAGACGAAAAATTCAGGCAACAGTAATTCTCTCCTGAATAAAGGGAAAGAGCTACTGCATGGGATTCAGGCCGATGATGATGATTCTGGTCATGTGGACGTTGCGGAGCAGATTCGCCGCCTGAAGAAGAAGGGTCCTATTGAAACTCTTGATGAGGTTTGGGGAAGTAAAAAGCGCTCCACTTCATGGTTGTGGGTCAGTCTCTTGGCGGTGATTGTCCCTCTCATTGGTGTTGGCGTGGGGATCTCCATGCTCACCCAGAATCAAACAGAGGATGAGAACGGAGGTCATTCAATCGAAATGTTCAGTGGTTTCGATGTGGAGAAGACGAATTCTCACACTTGGTTCGACGGTGATTCTACGGTGTGGCTGGAGAAAGCCGTTGATATTCTAAGAGCGTTTAATACCGCGAAATCGCCCGACGAGGTGCTCGCATTTGTGCGACCTTCTCCATACGCAACGTTAAACCCGCTTGAAATCAATCGTTGGTCCTCTCCCATGACCTTAAATACGATGTATGACGTGACATGGCGCTTGCCGACGGTGTCACCACCCGGTGGGGGAAAAGAGCGAGGATATGTCGTCGTCAGTGGGCAACGTGAGAACTTCGAGCCATTCTCGGCTTACTTCGTGGAAGAAGATGGAGAATTGCTTCTCGATTGGGACGCTACTACCAACTGGTGTGAAATTCCGTTTGCTAAGTTTATCGAGGAGGAGTCTCGCAGCGTGGCGCTCATCAGGGGCAAAATTGAGAAAAAGCCAATTTATGACAGTGTCATCGGAGGAATTTCCTATTCAGGTTATCTCCTGACCAGCGATGATGGATCCGAGTTTATTTTTTGCTATGTGCCTTTGGACTCAGACAAGCAACGAATCGATGATGCGCGCATCAAAACGATTCTAAATTATAAGCGATTTGTGGGTCCTCTTTTGAAGGACCTTCCTGTCACTCTTCGTGTTCGCTTTGGAGATGGAAAAGGAGGAGGCAAGCTCTTCGAGATCGTCGATCTTGTTCATGATAAGTGGGTCAGGCCCTGATCGCTTCAGCGAGACCTTGGCGCATCGCGTCGATGGGGGCGTCTCGATTTGTCCAGTATTCCAGAGAAAGCGCACCTTGATGAAGGAGTAGCGAGATTCCATTTGCGATCCGGGCTCCTTGAGCTTGGGAGTCACGCAGGAGCCTGGTGCAGGAAGGATTGTAGATCGTGTCGTAAACTAGGTGATGAGGTTCGATCCAATGCGATGGCAGAGGTGAGGGATCACTTTGTTTGAGTCCGACCGAGGTGGTGTTGATGATCAATTCACTATTGGCAATGGCTTCCTGGAGAGCTGGGTCGTCAAGAGCGTGAATGGACAGTCGATCACCAGGGCCTTCTAACTTTTCACCGTGGAGAAGGGGATCCAGTAGAGTCTGCATCGAGGTGAGCTTTTCAACAGTCCGATTGGCGAGGGTCAACTGAGGGCAATCTTCCAGGCAGCACTGGGTGGCGATGGCGCGCCCCGCTCCTCCGCCGGCACCAATGATGACGATGCGAAGGTCGCCGAGATCAAGACCGAAGTCTTCCCGGATGGCGCGCACAAATCCTGGGCCATCGGTATTAAAACCGACCTTCTTCTCTCCCTCGAAAACGATGGTGTTTACGGCGCCCATCAAGCGGGCTCCTTTTCCAACTTCGTCACATGCATCAAGGGCTTCAAGCTTGTGGGGCACGGTGACATTGATCCCTTGAATCCCCACCTCGTGCATTTTTTCGAAAGCCTCTGCCACACGACCTTCGGGAACTTCGACACGGATGTAGCGGACATTCAGCTCGAGGGCGTCGAGAGCGGGTTGATGAAGTTGGGGAGAAAGAGAGTGGGCAACCGGATTTCCGATGACCGCGAAGCGAGCGGGCTTTTGCGTGTCTGCGTTGATGGAAGAGAGGTCGTCGAGATGGTAGTGGGTCATGAAAGTAGGGCGGTGAAGCGTTGGATGCGTCGGAGGCATTCTTCCTTTCCGAGAATTTCAAGGATGGCTCCGAGATCCGGTCCTCCGGCTTTTCCGGAAAGCGCGATGCGGAGGGGGAACATCAATTGTCCGGGTTTGGCTCCGTGAGCCTTCGCGGTGGATCCGATGACGGACTTTGGATCGCTCCAGTCAGTCAGACCTTGGAAGGTCTCGGCAAGAGCAGTCAAAAGAGCGCCTGCAGAGTCGTTTCCTTTCACTTTCGCCAAGGGCTCGCTATCTATGGGATATTCTGGATCGAGGTAGAAAGAAACGGCGTCCGGAACCTGAGTGAGGAGAGAGACTTTTTCCTGAATCGATTTGAGCATCTCAGGAGTGGGAGTGGTTTCACAGTAGCCTGCGGCGGCTTCCACAAATTTGTCCGGAGTGAGTGCCAAGAGGTGTTGTTGGTTTACCCATTCGCATTTTTCAGCATCGAATCGACCGGGCGATCGGTTGACCGACTCCAAGGAGAATTTTTCGATCAATTCCTGGAGAGAAAAGATTTCGGAATCATCCTTGGGCGACCATCCGAGAAGCGCGATGAAGTTGACGACAGCGGGGGAGGAGAAGCCCTGTTTGGAGTAGTCACCCAGCGCGGCACCCACGTCACGCTTAGACATTTTGGAGCCATCGCTATTTAGGATAAGCGGAATGTGGGCATATTGCGGTGCAGTTTCGCCGAAGGCTTCAATGAGCTGAAGGTGTTTCGGGGTATTCATGAGGTGGTCCTCGCCACGGATGACGTGGGTGATTCCCATGGTGAGATCGTCTACGACATTGACGAAGTGGAAAACGAAGGAGCCGTCGGATCGCCGGACCACCATGTCGGGCGTGTTCGATTCGTCAGTGTAGTCGATGGTGACTTCTCCACACACCAGGTCTTGCATCGTGATGGGCTTCCGATCGAAGCGGAAGCGCCATGCGCCATCATCTTCATAGACACGGTCAGCGGTTACCAGCTTTTCGAACCACTTGAGATAAATATCACTCCGCTCGCTCTGATAAAAGGGACCCTCCCAGGCGAGTCCCATCCATTCCATGCCTTCAAAGATTGCAGCACGGGCCTCTTCTGTGTTTCGTGCTTCATCGGTATCTTCTACGCGGAGGACGAACGTCCCCCCAAGCTTTTTGGCATAGAGCCAGTTGAAAAGAGCAGTGCGGGCTCCACCAAGGTGGAGGTAGCCAGTGGGCGAGGGGGCAAAGCGGGTGCGGACAGGCGCGGACATCACTGTGAGGTATAGCTTGCTCTGTCGATCCGGGCAAACGGGAATCCGCAGCTTTGCGACGCTTTCCCTAGTAGAGCGTTTTCCGAGGCTCTTCCTCTTCCTTTCCCTTTCCCGCTTCGACGGCCATTTTCTCGAAATCTCCTTCTTCGCAGCAGCGAACGAAACCTTCGCCAAAGTGTTTCAGCTTATCCCAATCAGTTCGGATTTCCGAGGCTTCATCCTGAGTGATGGAGCTATCGTGCGCGGCTTGGGAAATACGAGTGAGAAGGTTGCCAAATTGGGCAACAATCTCGTTGGTGGCCGGGAGGTATTCGAAGCCCTGCTGACAGGTGCTTTCTGGGTTTTTGACAAAGTAGCCGTCGGTTTTTTGACAGAGCCATTCGATGATGCGCGGTTCATCAGTGAGTCTGATGATTTCCAAAAGGCGATCCAGCGGGTTGCGTGAGCCGCTTCCGCTTTCGGATTGCTCTTGCGCCCATTTGTAAACGAGAGAGAGGGAGACTCCGAGTTCAGAGGCGACCTCTTTAGGGCTGCTTTTTTTAAAGGCCTCTTTGAAAATCTCGTGTGATTCCATAGACGACAGAGTAGTTAAAATTCTAACGAGGTGCAAGCTACTGCTGCGGGACGTATATCTGGGAACCCATCTTGATGACTTGAGCCGGACTGAGTGAAACCTGGTTCAAAGAGTTAATGGTAGGAACATCCGTACCGTAGAAGCGGGCGATGTCATCGAGTCGTCGATTCTGGCTCACGGTGACAAGTTCAGGTCTGCTGGAGTGACCAGCGGCCGCAATTCGTGGGGGAGGCGTCGCTCTGGGACCTTCTGCGACTCGTTGTCTGGCCTTTGGAGCAGTTTTGGTAGCGACGATACTCCGGTTATTACTTGGCACTTTAATTTCTCGACCAATTTGAAGCTTTCGTGGGTTCAACCCGGGATTTGAGGCCATCAACTTGCTCAGTGAGGTTCCATGCCGGTTCGCGACTTCTCCCAAGGTGTCGCCTGATTTAATTACGTAGCGCGAAGTTGTTCCGGAGTAGCTAGAAGTAGAGACCCAAGTCGATTTACTGGCTCCGGGAAGGCAAAGGGACTTTCCAATTTTGAGCCGGGTGGGATTGAGGCCTGGATTGGCCTTTTGAAGTGCTGAGACTGAGAGTCCGCGAGATTTTGCGATTCCCCAGAGGGTGTCACCTTTCTTGATGCGATAACCGGATTCTCTTGAGGCTGAATTACTGCGCTGAGTGGGCTTGCCAAAAGTAGTAAGTCTTTCACTGATTGAAGCGACTTTGGAGCTTAACGAGGAGACTTCCTGCTCCAAGCTGTTGATGCGTTGCTCTTGCGAGGCAGCAAGGAGAGGCTCCGAGAAAGCCAAAAAACTAAGGGGAAGAAGGGTGAAAGTCTTCATAGAATAAGGCATATTTACCCAACTATTCTAAATAGTTCAATAAAATTAATTAAAGTTTTAAAAACTTCTAAAAACTCCCTGATTCTATCGCAATCTGACGCACTTCATCAACCGATTTGACCTGTGAGAGCTTTTGGCGTAGTGGCTTGGCTCCTGGAAACCCTTTGCAATAGGTCATTAGGCGAGATCTCATCGCCATCAGAGTGTGGCGCTCGTCGCCATAGCGATCAGATCCGACGGCCAGTTCACAGTGCCGAATGACAAAGGACCAGCGTTCATTCACGCTTGGAGGAGGCAAAAGCTCCCCGGTTTTTAAAAAATGTTTAGCTTCTTTGAAAAGCCAGGGGTTTTGCATCGCGGCCCGCCCAATCATGACCCCGGAAACTGCGGTTGTTTCCTTCCGCTTTTTGATCATCTCGGCGGAATTGATATCACCGTTTCCAATCACGGGAATGTTGACGCTTTGAGCGCATTCGTCGATCACCTCCCAATCGGCCTCGCCGCGATAGGATTGTGCCCGGGTTCTGCCGTGAACAGAGATTGTTTGAATGCCCGAGTTCTCCAGCAGGCGGCACACTTCCGGTCCGTTGATGGACTGGGTGTCCCAGCCAATGCGGATTTTTCCAGTGACGGGAACTTCGTGTCCTACGGCTGCGACAATTTTTTCGGCAGTATCGACGAGAAGGGGGCAATTTCGGAGAAGGGAAGAGCCTCCATTCTTTGAGACCACCTTGTTGACGGGGCAACCAAAGTTGAGGTCAATGAAGTCGGGGCGTTTCCAATCGATAATTTTTTTTGCGGCCTCACCCATGCGGGCTCCATCGGCGCCAAATAGCTGGATCCCAAGCGGGCGTTGCTCATCGGTGAAGGTGGTGTAGCGGCGGGTTCGATGGTCTGCTTGTAGGATTCCCTCGGCTGAAACGAACTCTGTCACCATGACGTCAGCCCCCAGCTCCTTGCAAAGAGTGCGGAAGGTAACATCGGTCACCCCTGCCATTGGAGCGAGATAGATGGGGAACTGATCTTGGAACCAAGGGAGCATTATTCCTTTTTTTCGTCTGACTCGTTTTCTTCTGTTGAGAAATCTGAATTGATCTCCTCCTCTTCAATGACAGGTTGCGGGTCGAGGAGTTCTCTGATTTCGTCTTGCACCTTTTCGACATCGGTGAGTGCGATTTGTGGATCCTTGATGATGAAAACGTCTCCTGTCTTACGATGTTCGTAGACTCGGAGCAGCCCGGAGGGGAGTTTTTGGGTGTCGGTTTCACGGAGCAGTTTTTGGCGCTCCAGCATTACCGCGAGAATGTAGCGTGCATTTTCGGTGTGTTCTTCTTCTTCTTCTACGAGACGGCGAAGAAGGGTTTCGGGGTCGTCTTTCACGACACCCTCTGACTTTTCATTAGCGACCGGGAGTTTGAAAACGGTTTTCCAGTGAGAGAAGGGGACTTCTCCCTCCTTATCGAGTTCCTTCCAGGCTTCTTCGGAGAAATCTTTTCGGAGATATCCCGAGGCATCTGCATCTGGGAAAATGGCGGCATGAATCGCTTGTCCATCTTCGAATGATTGCTCCGTTCCGGCGCAGACACGAGCGCGGGACTTGATGCTCCAAGGTTCTTTCATATTGCGACATTTCCTTCGGACATCGTTGCTCAGAATGGAAGGAGTTTCTTAAGGGTTTGATAAATTGGCCGGCCCACCAATCGGCTTTGAATGAGGACAAGGGCGAGGCAAGTGGCAAGGATATTGGTCCCCCAAGCGGCCCAGATCGGAGGAAGATAGCCTGACTCGCCAAGCGCTAGGAAGACCGTGGTGGTGAACATCATCCCGGCACAAAGGAAAACGGCGAGAGCGATACCACCTGCGGCTCCCCGCCTAGTAAAGACAATCCCGAGAGGCGCGGCAAGGAGAACCAGGGCTAGGCAGATTCCGGGCTGGGCCCACCGATAGTGCCACTGGGTGAGGAAGCGCCGTTTGTTGGCCCAGGATTCGTCTCGATTGGCCTGAAGCCAGCTGTAGAGGTCGGGCACTCCCAGATTTACGGCATCTAGTCCTGGGCGGATAATCTGCCAAGGTGGTTCAGTCCATTTTTGGAAAGAGACGGATCCTTCGGGAATTTCGTATTCGGGCATCAGAGGGCCGTTTTCAAAGAGACGACGATCAAGATGTTGAATTTCGACACCTTCGAATACCCAGTAGGTTCGATCTCGGTTCCAGCTCGCGCTCTTGGCTTGGAGACGCATTTTAGGATGACCTTCTTTGGTGAAGGTCCGGATCACGACATTTTGAAGGGGTTCGCCCTTGTTGAAGTCGTAGGGGAAGCTTCCGATGAACCACTGACGCCTCTCTTTTTCATTGTGGTAAACGACGTTGCGCGCCTGGCTGGACGATCCTTCCTGCGCTTGTTCGATGATTGCGTCCTTGTAGCCTTCGGCCCACGGAGCCCACTGATAATTGAAGCCGAGGCAGATTAGGCTAGCGATGACTCCGACACATGCGAGGGGGAGAATTAAACGAATAACACCCCGACCGGTTTGAATCATGGAAACGATTTCCTGGCTACGGGACAATTTTCCAAGGCAGTAAAGGAGGGCAAGTAGGAGGGAAAAGGGGGCGAGGAGGACGAAGGCGATTGGAAATAGAATGGCATAATAGCGAGCCATCAGTGCTGATCCATTATCGGCATCCTTGAAGTCTCCCACATGGTTGGTGAGATCCAGAAGGGTGTAGATAGCATAGAGAGCCAGGAAGCAGAGGAGAAAGGATGCCAAAAACTCTCGAATGAGATAGCGATCCAAGGAGCGGACGAAACCATAATAGAGCCCGCCGACTGCCGGAAGGAAGCAGATGAGGCAGAGAACGACAGGGCGCAGCGAATGAGCCATCGTATTGGAATCAGGAAAACCAGCCAAGTGGTCATTGACCGCTTCCTGTTCCATTGGCCCCAAAACAGCCGCCAAAGCCGCGCCGATCATCGTCAGGACGATCATCGGTAGGAAGCGTTTAAGAAGGGATTGGGAATCCAAGGTGGCGGAAGCTAAACGATCCCTACGCTGAAGCCAAGGAGTTCGATGAGAGAATGCTGAGGAGTTATGCTAAAGGGAGTTTTTAACAATCCCGTAGTTTCTCTCACAATGGTCACCTTTAAGCCATCGAATCTCCAGTTCGCCGCCGCCGCGGTGTTCCCGTGTGTCGGGGTTTTTCTTGCGCTACAAAAGCGCGAGATGACCACATTGGTAACCTCCGATGAACTCCCTCGACGTCTTGCTGATCGAGAGGCCTCTCTCGCTAAAGCGGGCGATCTGGCTGAGATCGCAGCGAATTATCCTTCGGATGAGGGAGCTGCAGATTGCGTTTCGGCCCTGAATTCCGCTCCAAACCGAGTGGTGGGACAGGATATGCCTGATGCCCAGAAGCTCGCTTTACCGGACGAGAGCGTCTCCTTTTTACAATCTGGAAAAAAGGCGGCCATTTCCAGTCTGCGGTCGCGCCTTTTGTTAGAAGCAGCTGAGCTCGCCCTCCATTCAGAAACACGGTAGTCGGATCTTTCATCGATGGCCCTTGGTTTCAAACGGGCCGGCGATAATGAGTGGCGCGCGATCTTGCGAAGACGGTGGATCTCTTTGCGAGGTGTATGCTCAGATCAAAGACGCCAATTCGGCATTTCAAGTGGCCGCCTCGATTGAAAACTCCGGACTGCGAGACTCGACCCATCAGAAAATGGCACTGCGCTTCGGTCGTTCCAATGAAACGGAGTTGGCTGAGCAAAGCGCTCATTTGATCAAGAGGGATTTGACCGGCGAGCGGGCCTTGGATTCGGTGACAACCACTCTCGCTAGTGGCGTTTCCCCAGCTGACGCGATGGACGTTTTGGAGGATCTGGAAAGCCGACGACAGCAAGTCCGCTTCCTTGTGGCGGTGGCCGGACGAAAATGCTGACTTTTCATCGTTACGCCGGAGAGCTAGCTTCTGTTCATGAAACTAGCGCCACATTGGCAGATTCTCATTTCGCTCGCGCTCGCTGTCATCGTGGGTTGGTCTATCAAGATGATGGGGCCTCTTGATGGAGGCTTTTTCTCGTGGGTCATCGAGATCTGCTCCTTGGTGGGGAAGCTCTTCATGAATCTTCTCAAGATGATTATCGTGCCCCTGGTGGTGTCTTCGGTTATCGCCGGAATTGCGAGCTTGCATGGGGTGAAGGGCTTTGGTCGTCTTCTGGGCAAGACCGCAGGATTCTATGCACTCAGTAGTCTTTTCGCGATCATTCTGGGACTTGCGCTCGTTAATTTCGTTCAGCCGGGACTCGTCGATGGTCAGCCGAATGGGACCATCAGGGACGCCTTCAGTTCTTACGAGGCCAGCGATTCCGAACTGAAAAAAGTAGATGGAGCGAAAGCTGCTGGTGAGGAGCAAAGTGGTTCCTATGCGCAGTTGAGCGGCTTCTTTATACGTATGGTGCCCCCTAATATCTTCTCGGCAGCCACGAATAATGGCCAGATGCTCGGGCTCATCTTTTTTAGTCTCTGCTTCGCGCTGGCGATGACTCGCTTGGAGAAGCAAAAGATGACGACCTTGAAAGATGTCTTCGTCTCTTTCAATGACGTGATGATTGTCCTAACGAACTTCATCATGAAGCTCGCTCCGATTGGGGTTTTTGGGCTTCTGGTTCCCGTCGTGGCTCAGACTGGGGGCGAGATCTTTTTTAATCTTGGGAAGTATTTCGTTACCGTGCTTCTCGCTCTTGGCATTCACATGTTCGTCGTGATGCCACTTTTGATTCATGTTCTCGCAGGGGTGAATCCACTCGCTCATTTTCGGGCGATGCGCACGGCATTGATGACGGCATTTTCGACGGCTTCCTCCTCCGCAACACTTCCCGTGACAATGCGCTGCATTCAGGAAAATGCAGGAGTTTCAAAAGGGACCGCCAGTTTTACGCTTCCACTCGGGGCTACCGTGAATATGGACGGAACGGCACTTTACGAATGTGTGGCGGTGATCTTTGTGGCCCAAGTTATGGGAATTGAGATGACCTTTGCCGCGCAATTCATGGTGGTGGCGGCGGCTTTGCTGACGAGCGTCGGGGTGGCGGGAATTCCTTCGGCCTCGCTGGTGGCGATCTTTGTTATTCTGAAAAACTCAGGGATTCCCGGAGCAGAGACAGCGGTGGTCGCTCTTCTCTCGGTGGATCGACTTCTTGATATGTCCCGCACGGCTGTGAATGTCTGGGGCGATAGCTGCGCAGCGGTCGTGGTCGCGAAAAGCGAAGGGGAAGATGTCCTCAGCAATTAAGGGGTTCGCCTTTTCCTTTGTTCGATGGGGTAGTCGAAATAAGGAACGAAATAGAGCGATCTTTGGGAGTTGAGATGAGAATTATCGGAGTAAAAGGGGATACCTTGCTGCACTCCATTACTGATGGGGGCTTTCGGGATATCAGACATGCAATTCTGGAAACTTCTCTTAATCCTGCGGGAGATGAAATTGCTCAGCTTGAATTTTCCGGAATCAATATCCTTCAAGATGATTTTGGTGATCAAGAAGCCAGAGAGGACAAAGAAGATGTCTACTCCAAGATACCCCAAAGGAAGCCAACTTTCGTTGAGGTGAAAAATGAATACTGCCACAAAGGCGATCGCTCGAAGCTTATTAATCTTAGGGCAGAAGTCGCTGCGGTCAGAATTGCTGGAAGAGGAAGCAATAAAGGATGACATCTTAGTAGATTAGGACGCTGACATTGGAGGTCTGGCTGTCGAGGAATCTATCGGGATGTCAAAAAACAAAACCCGGAGGTCATGAAGACGTCACGGGTTTAGAAAAAAGTGGTGGCTCATCTCGGATTCGAACCAAGGACACGCGGATTTTCAATCCGCTGCTCTACCAACTGAGCTAATGAGCCATACAGTTTCGCTGCGAGCGGGTGATAAAGTCGGGAGCCAGAATTGGCAATAGAAAAACGGCTTTTAACGGCTAAGACGTGAAATCTTCCATGATCTATCGCTATTTCGATAGCTTAAGCGAGGGTGCAGGCGACTGGAAACGTCGCCGGTGGAATTACTCGTCGAGACCTTATAGAATTGGGCTCAATGATTTGAGTCTCCTGAGCCTAGATTATCGATTTTTCAAACGGTAGAAACGGATCCACCTCTATCTCGAAAGTGCGAAGGCCGTTTTAAGTATAATTTTTGCGAAGTTCGCCGAGGTTCATGGCCGGGGATCGTCTGATTCGTCTTCGATTTCCAAAGTAACGTAGTCATCCCCCTCGGCCTTCAAGCGGACGTGATTCACCCAGAGAAGCGCCGTGAGCCCGAGAAAGGCGAGGGAGCACTCCATGAAGATCGGGGTGAACATGACGCCGAGAATCTTGGCGAAAATTTCGCCAGTCAATCCGGGTTGGTTAGCCAGAAGGGAAAAGAGAACCAGGACCAAGGCTACGCCGATGATCGGGATCATGCCCTTTAAGATCGTCTTAGTTTTCTTGCTCACTAAGAGAGTGTTCCAAAATATTGGGAAATTGCAATGGCGGGGAATAGTTTTACTCGGGATCATTGGATGATCGACCTCTTTTTGAATCCCTTCTGCGCCGGGGAGCGCAATCGCTTATTGGAAGGTCTGGTGCGTTGGTAAATGCAAGCCTTGCCCGAAGGCGGGGAGAAGGGTAAAGCTCGCTGCGTGAGGTTGTTCGATACCGAAAAGCGCGAAATTCTCCCTCTGGAGCCGGTTGATGGAAAAACGTATCGTTTTTACTGCTGTGGACCGACGGTTTATGGCCCGGCGCACATCGGAAATTTTCGAACCTTCGTGTTGCAGGACGTGCTCCGGCGCGCGTTGGAAATCGGAGGGCTGAAGACGAAGCATGTTCGTAATATAACGGATGTGGATGATAAGACGATTCGGGATTCAGTGGCGGCCGGGCAAACTCTGGAGGAATTTACGGCGAAGTGGCGGGATCAATTCAACGTCGACTGCCAGGCGTTAAATTGCCTCAAGCCGCATATCGAACCGAGTGCGGTGAAGCACATTCCGGAGCAGATTACGATGATCGAGGAACTCATCGAAAAAGGAAATGCTTATGCATCTGACGATGGCTCAGTTTATTTTAAAATTTCGTCTTATGAGGGCTACGGCAAATTGTCCCGCCTCGACACCCGCGAACTGGCTCTTGGGAAAACGCAAAACGAGCGGGCGAATTCCGACGAATACGATAAGGATAACGCGGCAGATTTTGTGCTCTGGAAAGTGCGCCGGGACGAAGATGGAGAGAACTACTGGGAAAGTCCTTGGGGGCAAGGGCGCCCCGGGTGGCATCTTGAGTGTTCGGCCATGATTCGGAAGTATCTTGGTGCAACTTTTGATCTTCATAGCGGCGGGGTAGATCTCATTTTCCCACATCACGACAACGAAATCGCGCAGTCGCAATGCTCCTGTGGGGGCGAGTTTGCGAAGCACTGGTTCCACATCACGCACCTGCGGGTCGATGGGGCCAAGATGTCGAAGTCGAAGGGGAACCTCTACACCCTCAGCGATTTAGAAGCGAAGGGTCACAGCGCGATGGAAGTGCGCTATGTCCTTCTGAGCGGGCATTACCGCAAGCCCATCAACTTCACCCTCGATTCCCTCCATGCCGCTAAGGAAGCTCTTGCTAAATTGGCAAGAGCGGCAGCCGGGCGTGATACTCCAAATTATCGCGAGTCACTGAAAGGGGACGACTACGGTGTCTTTTCCCTCGCTCTTAAAAAGCTGAACGAAGATTTGAACACGGCCGGAGCTTTAGGTGAGTTGTTTAGTCATTTAAAATCAGCCAGAAGTGAGGCAGACTGGCATGGATTTTTTGCGGTTCTGGCAGCTTTAGGCCTCACTCTTCCCAAGGTCGACGCTACGGAGGTTCCTGCGGAGATTCAAGAGCTGGCGAAACGCCGTTGGGAAGCGCGCCAAGCGAAGGATTGGGCGGTCTCCGACCAACTTCGCGGTGATTTAGCAGCTCAAGGTTGGGTCGTTAAAGACGGGAACGATGGTTACGAAGTTGTGCCCTCATGAAGGTTTGTGTTGCGACTCCCTATCCTCTTGAAGAATTGAAGGGGAACTCAGTGACGGCCGATCGGATTGTCGGGGTTCTTCGTGAAGCCGGCATTGAGGCGCGGGCGTCCCATGGGTTCGATGGTGAAGCGGCGGATGTCCTCATTTCTCTCCACGCGGTGAAGGGAGCGCAAGCGGTCATCGATTTTCAGAAAGCAATGCCAGACGGGAAGAGCGTTGTTCTTATCACAGGGACGGATATTTATGAGCAGCTCCCGGAAGGATCACCTACTGGAATGGCCTGTCTTGAAAGCGTTGATCGGATCGCGGTGGTGAGCGAGAGATCGATTCCCAGCCTCCCGGAGAACTTTCGCGGCAAAGCGTTTGTGGTGCCTTGCAGTTTGGATGAGATTAAACTCCGGGCGAAGCCTCAGAGCGGTCCCTTCGTGATTTCGGTGGTGGGTCATCTTCGTCCGGTGAAGCAGTCATTTGCGACGATTGAAGCGGTGGCAAAGCATCCGGAATGGGATGATTTAGAAGTTTGGCAACTGGGTGAAGCTCTTGACTCCGCTTGCGAAAGAATCGCTCGTGACTGGACTAAAAAGGACAAGCGCTATCGTTGGTTCGGAGGTTTGCCGCGCGAAAAGTCGCTCGAGCGTTGCGCCCAGAGTCAGCTTACGATCAATAGCTCTCGTTTGGAAGGGGGGGCGAACGCAGTTCTGGAGGCCATGACGATGCATGTTCCGGTGCTTGCCAGCGACATCGAGGGAAACCGCCTTCTGCTCGGTGATGATTACCCCGGTTACTTCGAGAATGGAGCGCTGGACTTCCTTTTGGAAAAAATTCTCGGAAGAGAAATCGATCTTTCAGAATGGACCCGGTTGGCTGCGAAACGGCTTCCTCTGTTCTCAAGGGAGATGGAACGCGCTTGCTGGCTTGATTTATTGGATTTTTTTTCTATCCACTGGAACCAAAATGAGTGAAATGAGTGAAATGAGTGAACATATTTCGGAGATTGGCTCTTATTTTGCGATCAATGGCGCCTTTATTGAAGGTGAGGAGATTGAGAGCGGGCACATCAACTCTACTTATTTGGCATCCTATGACGTTGAAGGAGAAGGTGTCGTGCGCTATATTTTCCAGCGAATCAATGAGCATGTCTTTAAGGATCCTCATGCGGTGATTCAGAACGTTTCGCGAGTCACCCGGCACATCAATCGCAAGGTTCTCTTAGAAAAACAGGACGCGGGTGGGCAGACACTGAATCTCTATCCTGGTCGGGATGGCAAAGTCTTCATCGAAGGGCCTTTAGGCGGAGTTTGGCGCTGTTACAACTACATTGAAGGCTGTGCCACGTATGATGTGATCGAGAACACGCGTCAGGCTTATCAAGCCGGGAAGGCTTTCGGTGCGTTTCAGAACCTCGTGAGCGACTTGGAGATCGATCGCATTGTGGAAACGATTCCAAATTTTCACAATACGAGGGTTCGTTACGACCGACTTATGGAAGTGATTGTCGAGGATCGCTGCGGTCGGGTGAATGGAGTGGAGGTGGAGATCGCTTCCATCAAGGATCGCGAGGGGATCGTGGATCTCTTACTTGATCATCTTGCGAAGGGAGAACTCATTGAGCGGATCACTCACAATGATACAAAACTTAATAATGTAATGATCGACAAAAAGACCGATGAAGCTGTTTGCGTCATTGATCTCGATACCGTGATGCCGGGGCTCCCGCTTTACGATTTTGGTGATCTCATCCGCACGGCGACCTCTACCGCAGAGGAGGATGAGACGGATCTCTCCAAGGTGGAAATGCGCATGTCGATGTTTGAACCACTTCTCGAAGGCTATTTTGAAACGGCTAAAAATTTCCTCTCACCGCTTGAAATTGAGCTAATGCCTTTCTCGGGACGCTTAATTTCGCTTGAGATCGCTATTCGGTTCCTGACCGATTATTTGGAAGGGGATGTCTATTTTAAGATCCAGCACGAGGGTCACAATCTGGAACGCTGTCGAAATCAGCTGGCAATGGTAAGGTCAATTGAGAGTCAGGAAGAGGCGATGAAGGAATTCGTGGTCAAGGTGACTTCTTGAGATCGGTCTTTCTTTTTTGCGTAATTCGACTACCTCTCCTCGCATGTTCAGCGCGAGCCAACTTACCGAGGAGCAAAAAGAAACTATTTATGGATGGGTCGCTGAGGGGGCCCAGATGTCGGATGTGCAGAAGCATCTTAAGGAAGAGTTTGATCTCTCTGTGACCTACATGGACACGCGCTTTCTCTCACTTGATCTCGATCTCCAGTTTATAAAGGAAGAAGAGCCCGAACTCGAAATTGAAGCGGAGATTCCAAGCGGGGAAAAAGAGTCTCTAACACCGCAGGAGGAAGTGGCGCGCATGCCGCCTCCCGGAGGTTTTCAGCCAGTCACTGTGAGTCTTGATCAGCTGGCTCGTCAAGGCGCGATGGTCTCAGGGAAAGTGACTTTTGCCGATGGAGAAAATGGCACGTGGATGATCGACCAAGAAGGCCGTCCTTCGGTCGATCCAGATACTGTGGGCTATCAGCCGAGCCAGGAAGACTTGGCGGTGTTCCAGGAGGAACTCCGCAAGCTTTTGGACAGCCAAGCTTAATTTTTATTCTCCGCCTTCAGGAACAATTTCGTAGAGAAGTGCGTTTCCGGAGTTGAGGTATTTTTTGGCCAGAGCGTTGAGTTCTTCAACGGTGATGGCTGCGTAGTCTGCGTCTCGATTCATGGCCCACTCAATTTTATGGGGCTTTTCTTGGCTTTCGGAGAGGACCGAGCCAAGCCAGTAGCCATTGCTGCGGAGTGATTCCTTAAGGTTGGATTGGATCGGCTTGAGCGCGCGCTCGAGTTCGTCCTTACTCACCCCATCCTTTGCCATGGCGTCGGCAAGTTTGATCATGAGTTCACCATACTTTTTCGTTTCCTCAGGCTTGACCTTGGCGATGGCCTGTAGGACCCCGACATCGAGCGTGTCGCTGGGCGCGGCGCTGGCGCGGGGGCTGTATGAACCGCCTAGTTTTTCGCGGATTTCCTCGCGCATGCGATCGCTCAGGATGGAGCTGAGAAGATTGAAACGACGTGAGGTGCCTATGTCTTTACCGGTCGCCGGAATCTTCCAGACAGCGACCGCTGTCGCGGTAGGAATCTTGGAGTCGAAGCTGATTTTTTCCTGATTCGGGCTCGCTGGCGTGTAGATCTTAAGAAGCTCCACGAAGTCCGGTTTCTCCGTCTTGCGCTGGGGCAGGGCACCAAAGGTTTTTTCGATGAACGGGACGAGCGCTTTGGGATCAATGTCACCCACGATGCTAAGCTCGAGCGGTCCTTCCTTGAAGGCAGGCATGAGCCAAGCCTTGGCGGCTGCGCTGTCATAGGTCGCCATTTTTTCCTGATCAGGAAAGGTGAAGCGGAAGTCGCCGCCGTGGATTTGGCGATTCATCTCGATCATCGCGCCTTGGTCGGTGTGCTTGAGCTGGTTGTATATCATGGGGAGCACTTTTTGAAACTGGCGCTCGGCCTCGGGGCGGAAGCCGGGGTCGGTTAGGCTGGCGGCCATGAGCTGGAGCTGAAGCTCTAGATCACCGGGAGTGGTGCGCCCGGAGATAGAGAAGGCATCCGTCCCTACGCTGAATCCAACACCGACATTTTTACCAGCGAGGATGCGCTGGAGGTCATCGGCAGAATGTTTTCCAAGGCCACCGGAATCGAAGGTCATTGCCACGAATTGATCGAGCCCGGGCTTGTCCTTGGGCATCGTGAATTGACCTGATCCAAAGCGAGCCACCATACTGATGCTGTTTTTCTTAAAGTCAGTCTGCTTGTAATTCACCCGTATTCCATTCGAGAGGACGAGCTGGGTGACGTCGAGATCGGGAATATCCTTGGTGGAGACAACGGTGCCGGGAGTGCCGAAATCGGTGTAGGCGAAGGCCGCCGTCTCCTCCTTGTTCGGTGGTGCGACTTCGGTCTTCTTACTTGCGAAGAAAAGTTCCTTCAAGCGGGCTGCTGTGCCTTCCTTCGCCTTATTTGAGGTGAGGACGAGCGAGCGATCATTACCTGCCCAGAATTCTTTGAAGTCGGCATGGCATTTCTCAGGAGAAAGCGAAGCAACGCCTTCCATGGTAAGAGCGAGCTGAGTTTCGGGAGTGGTGAAGACTTTCTTTCCTCCGATGGCATTTACCAAAGCCATCGCCATGCCGTCAGACTCGCGGGTTGGCGCGCGCTTCACTGCTTGTTCGGCAGAATTAACAAGGCGGGCAGCCACTTCATCAATCTCGGCTTGGGTGAAGCCGTGGAGAAGGGCGCGGCGGAATTCCTGCTCGAGGACGGGGACCGCTTGCTCCCACTGGTTCTCACCCGGGCTGACGGTGAGCGCGCCGGATTCGATCATATTGAAATAGATGCTGCGACCACCACCGCCGCCGAGGATGACCGAGCCCTCTTTTTTCGAAAGGATGTCAAAGCGCCGGTTCAAAATAGCGTGAGCGACACTGAGCGGATAGCCTTTGAGGCGTTCGTCCTTAGTGTCGGGCTTAGGCGCGAAGTCGCGCAGGGCGTAGAGTGTGATGTCATCTGAGGTAACTTCTTCATCAATAAAGACCTCGCTGCGAAGACCGAAGCCTTTGGGTGCTTTGTCAGAGGGAGGGTTGGTGCCGGGATTTTCCGGGTTTTCTAACGAGATAAACGTTTCGCGTACCCGCTTTTCCATTTCCTCGGCATCGAAGTCACCGACGATCACAAAGGTCATGCGCTCCGGGGTGTAGAAGCCGTTGTAGAACTCAGTAAAGCGCTCGCGAGGGGCATTTTTGATGACTTCTTCGGTTCCGATGGGAACGCGCTGCATCAAGCGGGAACCGGGAAGGAGATATTCGAACTGCTTCAACATCATGCGGTAGCCTACTGAGTCGCGTGAGGTTTTTTCGGAAATAATGACGCCACGTTCTTTGTCGATTTCTTCTTTCTTGAGAAGGGCGCCATCGGCGAAGTCGCGCATCACGGTGAAGGTGAGGTCGAGGGTGTCGTCCATCTTGTTGGGAAGATCCAGCATGTAGACTGTTTCATCGAAGGACGTGTAAGCATTCATATGCGCTCCGAAGGCGATGCCGAGACGCTGCATTTTTGGAATCAACTCAGCGGAGGTGAAATTACGCGAGCCATTGAAGACCATGTGCTCGAGGAAGTGAGCGACTCCACGTTGGTTTTCGGACTCCATGAGAGAACCCGCAGCGATGTGGAGTCGTACCGAGAAGCGGCCAGGAGGTTCCGAGTTCGGATAAATGACATACTTGAAGCCATTGTCCATCGAGCCGAAGACGGCCGTGGGGTCGGGTTTCAGGTCCGAGCCGTTTCCGGCTACCGGATTGGCATGAAGGAAGAGAAGGGGGAGAAGGCAGAAGGCCGCGAGCGGAATAAGGAACTTCATAAGATTGGGGGACGCTAGAATAAGCAAGGTCGGAGGGAAAGCGGGGAAGTAAGAAGAATTTGTCTTAGGAAAAGGGATTGCCATCGAAGTCTGAAAACGTCTTGCTTTGAGATCGATGGAACGAAGAAAATTTCTACAGAAGAGCGGTGCGATGATGGCAGGAATAAGTGTGTCCCGGGGCAAGACTCCGCTTCCCAAGAAAAACGGGCCGATCGTGGCCTTCGAGAAACCCTTTCAGGCACTCGATTATGACCGTATGGGCGAAGAATTGGCCAAGATGGGAATTCAGGGGATTGAGGCCACCATTCGAAAAGGTGGCCACATCGAGCAGAAGAACGCAGCGGAAGAGGTTCCCAAAATGGTCGCGTCACTCGCTAAGAATGACCAGAAGGCCTATCTTGTGGCGTGCAACGTGGGTGAGATCACGCCGGAGAATGAAAAGTATCTCAAGGTGTTGAAGGATAACGGGATCACGAGGTATCGCATGGAGTATTATCGCTACAACCTTAAGGGAGACCTGCTTCAGCAGGTTAAGGATCACGCAACGAAGGCCAAAGAGCTGGCTTCCTACAATCGGGAGAACGGCATGCAGGCGATTTACCAACTTCACTCCGGCGCGAAATTACTCGGTGGGATGAGTTGGGATTTAGCTCTTCTTTTACAGGATATCGATCCAGCTGAGATTGGCATCGGTTACGATCTGCGCCATTTCCGAACGGACTCAGGACTCTCCTGGAAGGCGGCCTTGCAGGTGGCCCGGAAGCACATCCAGGCGATTTATGTGAAGGATGCTGTTTGGACAGGCCCTCGGACCAACAAGCTTAAGAACGTTCCGCTTGATACCGGATTCGTGGATAAGGCCACTTTTGATGAAGTCCGAAAGGGCCAGAAGCCCATGCCGATGTCGGTTCACATGGAGTGGGGTGAATCATCGATCTACCCGAAGGACAAAGTGATGGAAGCCGTCGCAAATGTGGCCCGCGAAGTGAAGACGCTGAAATCCTGGCTTTAGCGGTTATTCCTTCTCTTGATCCACGTAGTGGCGACGGGAGAGGATGAGGTGACGCTTCATTGCGGTGGCTGCTTCATTGCTTGCACCATTTTTGATCGCGGTCAGGATCTCTTGGTGGGTCTGAATGACACTGTCATACCAGGTGGCATTGCCGCGGTTTTTCGTGGCGTATTCGATGGCTGGTTTTTCCAGGGCGCTAAGGACAGTGGCGTAGAGATTGTGTTTTGAACCTGCGGCGATCGCCAAGTGGAAGGCGATGTCGGCCGAGCTAAAACGGAATTGGTCACCGCGGCTTTCCTCCATCTTTTTCTGGGCCATCGCCATTGTTTTGATCATTTTTTCACCCGCATAGAGCGCGGCGAGGCGTGCGCATTCGGTTTCTAGAAGGATGCGAAAGTCGATGAGTTCAAGGTAGGTGTCGGGATTGGAGAGGACGGTGTAAGCGCCGATTGCGTCTGCGAGATTCTCCAAGCTGGGGTCCGCGATGTAGGAACCCGATCCTTTGAGAGTGCGAATGAGGCCACGGCCGCGCAGTTGCTGAATCGCTTCGCGAATGACCGTTCTGCTCACGCTGAAGCGGCTGCACAATTTCTCTTCAGAACTCAGTCGTTCGCCGGGCAAAAGCCGGCCATCCATGATTTCGATTTCAAGGGTTTTGACAATTTCAGAGCTGCGGTGGGCCATAATATGAAGAGGCGGAAAGATTAAAAACCGGTCCCGATGACTTTGGTCTTCACCCGAAGGAGATAGGAATCTGCCGTCATGTAAAGCACAGAGCCATCATCGCCGAAGGCGCAGTTGGCCGTGCGCTGTCCGGTGAGGATTCTTCCGAGGAGTTTTCCTTCCTTGTTAAGGATGAGGACGCCCCCTGGTCCGGTGCACCAAATGTTCCCTTGTTTATCGGTCTTTAAGCCATCAGGCATGCCGGGAAGTTCCTTGCTGAGAGGGGTGGCATCATAAAGAAGGTTTTCCTTTCCAAGGGAGCCGTCGGACTTGACGGGGTAGGAAAGGAGCCATGCTTTCCCGCCTTGTGACTGAGCGATGTAGAGGGTTTTTGAGTCTGGCGAGAGGGTGACGCCATTGGGACGATCGAGATTGCTGATGACTGTTGTGACCTTTCCATCGGGAGCGACGCGGTAGACGCCGAAGATGCCGGTTTCACGACGCGGATCCTTTTCCTTTTGAGGAAGCCCGTAGGGAGGGTCAGTGAAGTAAATGCTGCCATCGGGGTGGTGGCAGAGGTCGTTGGGCGAGTTGAAGCGCTTGCCATCGACGCGATCAGCAATGGTCATTTTACCCCCATCTTGGTTCGTGAGAACAGAGAGTCGGCGGTCTCCATGCTCGCAGAAGTGAAGGTAGCCTTTTTGGTCAAAGGCGAGGCCGTTTGAGCCGGGCTCGCTGCTGTAATCAGCTGGTCCGGTGTATCCGGAGGGAGTCAGGTAGACTGAGATCCCGTCTTTCTCGGACCATTGGTAGATCGTGTTCTGAGGGACGTCCGAAAAGAGGATGCGTGAGTTTTTTTTGTCCCAAGCCGGCCCCTCCGACCAGTCGAAGCCGGAAGCGAGAACTTCGATCGTCGCGTCGACCGCGATGAGGTTCTTGAGAGAAGGATCGAGAACCTCGATACTTCCAATAGTGGGGCGGATTTCCTGAGCGGAAAGAAGGGAGGAAAGTAGGAGAACGAATAGGTGCTTGGTCATTATTAGGAGGCTAGCAATTCCCAAAAAAGGGTCAAGGTGCGTCCTCGATCGAGAAATTGCCTCAAATGATGAGATCCTTAATTACTTTGGCCGGTTGGACTCCGGTTAACTTTTGGTCGAGCCCTTGATACTGGAAGGTGAGGTGTTTGTGATCTAGGCCTAGCTGATGGAGCATGGTCGCGTGGAGATCGCGAATGTGGACGGGGTTTTTGGTGATGTTGAAGGAGAAATCGTCGGTTTCGCCATAGGTTTGACCGCCCTTGATGCCACCGCCCGCCATCCACATCGTGAAGCAACGAGGGTGGTGATCCCGGCCGTAGTTTTCCCGCGTAAGACCGCCCTGGCAGTAGACGGTGCGGCCGAATTCGCCACCCCAGATAACAAGGGTGTCGTCGAGCATACCGCGTTGCTTGAGATCCTGGATGAGGGCCCAAGCGGGTTGATCAATATCTTTACACTGGTCCTTGATGTGAGTGGGGAGGTTGCCGTGCTGGTCCCAGCCACGGTGGAAAATCTGTACGAACTGGACACCTCGTTCCATCATGCGACGGGCGAGCAAGCAAGAGCTGGCAAACGATCCGGGGGTCTTGGCCTGCGGCCCATACATCTCGTAGGTCTTTTCGGTCTCTTGGCTGAGGTCAGTCAATTCGGGAACCGAGGCTTGCATGCGGAAGGCCATTTCAAATTGCTGCATGCGTGTTTGGGTCTCAGGGCTACCAACGGCATCATAGCTTTTCTGATTGAGGGCATTGAGGCCGTCGAGCATCTGGCGGCGGATCTTACGATCGATTCCGGGAGCATCTTTAAGATAGAGAACGGGGTCACCTTTCGAGCGAAGTGCCACTCCGGCATGCCTTCCTTCGAGGAAACCAGGACCCCAGAGTCGGGAAGAAATGGCTTGGACGCCTCCCTGGCCGGTGTGCTGAGCATGAAGGACGACGAAAGAGGGGAGATCTTCATTTGTGGAACCGAGACCATAGGAGAGCCAGGAACCAATTGAGGGTTTTCCATTTTGCTGGCTGCCGGTGTAGCAGAGTTGGTTCGCAGGTTCATGATTGATGGCCTCGGTGTACATCGATTTGACGATGGCGAGATCGTCCGCCATTTTCGCGGTGTGTGGGAGGAGATCGGAGAGCCATGCTCCAGATTGCCCGTGCTGCTTAAATTTAAAAATGGAAGGCGCGAGAGGCTTTTTGGCCTGCCCCGAGGTCATTCCGGTGAGTCGCTGACCTTGGTCCTCGAGGTAGGCTGTTAGATCCTCCGCAAAGCGTTCCTGAAGCTTGGGCTTGTGGTCGAAGGTGTCGAGCTGGCTGGGAGCGCCGAGCATCGAGAGATAAATGACGCGCTTCGCTTTGGGTGCAAGCTTCTGAAGGTGCTCTGGGACTTTTCTGTTGCTCAGTCCGGAAGCGGCAGAAGGAAGAAGGGAGGCTAGGGCGGCGGCACCAAGTCCGGTTCCGTTCCTGCGGAAAAATTGGCGACGGGAAACGGCGGCGTTGAAATCGAGAATATTGTCCATGATCTGAGGGCCTATTTGGTGAGGGTTTCGTCGAGGTTGAGAATTTGCGATGCGAGAATCGTCCAGCTGGCGAGTGCCTGAGGATCGAGAGAGTCCGGAGTGGGGGATTCACCCACGGCGATGAGCTCGGCTGCTTTCTCGGGCGCTGCTTTGTATTCTCCGGAAACGTTGCGGAGGGTCGTTTTGACAATCTCTCGTTCGTCATTTTCCAAGCTTCGGCTAAGGAGAAGCTGGGTGATAAAATCGAGGCGATGGTCGAAGGAGTCGCTGGCACCCAGAGCCAGAATAGCAAGGTTGCGCGCAGCTTCGACAAACTGCGGGTCATTGAGAGTAACGAAAGCTTGCAGTGGGGTGTTGGTGCGATCGCGTCGGACACAGAAGACTTCGCGAGAGGGCGCGTTGAGGATTTCCATGGCGGGATTCGGTGCGGTTCTTTTCCAGAAGGTATAAAGAGAACGGCGATAAAGATCATCCCCGCTCCCTTGTTTGTAGTAGCGGGTGTCTGATTGGTTCATGGCGACCGCTTCCCAGACTCCACCCGGTTGATAGGGCTTCACCGAGGGTCCTCCAATTTTGTGAGAAAGAAGAGCGGAGGCAGAGAGCGCTAGGTCCCGGATTTGTTCTGCTTCGAGTCGATGACGAGGATGCCGGGCGAGGTAAAGATTGGTGGGATCTTTCTCGCGATGATTTGAGGTGACTTTGCCAGACTGCTGGTAGCTCGCTGAGGCGGTGATCAACTTGATGATATGCTGGAGATCCCATCCTGATTCCATGAATTCGACGGCGAGCCAATCGAGCAGTTCGGGGTGAGTGGGACGGGCACCCATGATGCCAAAGTTCTCGGTCGTTTCGACGAGACCGCGGCCGAAGAAATAATACCAAATCCGGTTTACCGTTACTCTCGCGGTGAGAGGGTTTTCCTCGCTCACCAACCACTCCGCGAGTTCTTTGCGGGACTGAGGTGCTGAAGCGGCATCACCTTGGAAGAGTTCCGGGATGGCGGCGTCGACCTTTTCTTTCTTCAGACTGTATTCGCCACGGTCGAGAATGTGGGCGAAGGCGGCTTCATTCTTCTCTTCCATGACGAGGGTGAGCGAACCTTTTTTCCTGATGGTGCTTTGATTGTTGAGAAGCTCGCTTTCTGCGGTTTTTAGCTGCTTGGAAACGGGATCGATCTGAGACAAGAAATAGGAGTAGATCGCTTCCCTCTGCTTCGGTAAGCGCTCTTCAACGGCGAGGGAGAGGAGGTGAGTGATGTCGCTCTTTTTGGCAACTTGCTCCACCTCGGTGGCAGTGAGCACGCGTTGGTAGAATTGGAAATCATGGAAGGCGGTATTCCCGCTGAGAGGGCTGTCCGGATGACGGCCCCCGAGACGGAGAGGGGCGGTGGAAATGGTAGAGTTGACATTCCCTGTATGGGAGTAATCGATGGGTATGGACGTGCCATCGAGGTAGACGGTGAGGCTCTTCTTTGCTTCGGATTTTCCATCGTAGGTGACCATGATATGAAGCCACTTGTTGAGGGGGAGCTCCTTCTTGGTCATGGCCTTGATAGCCTTGGTGGGCCATGCATCGATGATGTGGCTTCCGATCCGGGAGCCTTCGAGCCAGAGATCCCAACCCCGAAAATCGTTCCCGGTGTTCATGCGGGAAATAATGGAGCCACGCGACTTTTCGCCAAGCCGAAGGTAACCTCCGAAGGTGACTTGATCTTGGGCGTCGAATGAAGCGAGATCTCCGAGTTCAAGATTGATGTCATGAAGTTGAGGGGCAGCTCCGGTGTCGCTTGTGACGGTTGGTTTGTTAAAGTCGATCTCGCGGGTGCCGAGGTTGAGTTTCTCGTTGACGACATCAAGTGGGAGGGCGAGATCAGGATGCTCCGCGAGAGATTTGACGTCTGTCGGGTTGAGCGAGGCCAACCAGGTGTCGTGGTCGGGGTGGGCCGCCTTTCGGCGTGCGCTGATTTCGTTCTTCTTTGCTTCAATCGGACCCTTGAGAGCATCCCATGCTTTGCGGTCTTCTTGCAGCGGGACGAAGGTAGTAGGTGGGTGATCGGCTTTGTTCCGATCCATCGCGGGCATGGTGGAATTTCGGAAAAAGGCGGTGAGGGCGTAGAAATCCTTCTGTGAAATGGGGTCGAATTTATGATCGTGGCATGCGGCACATCCGGTAGTGAGGCCGAGCCAGATGGCGGAAGTTGTTTCCACCTGATCCTTTGCATAAATAGCGAGGTATTCCTCGTCGATTGCGCCGCCTTCGCCGGTCGTGGGCAAGCAGCGGTTGAATCCCGTGGCTACGATTTGATCGAGGCTTGGGTTGGGAAGGAGGTCGCCGGAGATCTGCTCGATAGTAAAGTCTTTGAACGACTGGTTCTTCCGGAAGGACTGAATGACCCAATCTCGGTAGGGCCAGATCGAGCGGTAGTTGTCGATGTGGATTCCGTGAGTGTCGGCATAGCGGGCAGCATCGAGCCAGTGACGTGAGAAGTTCTCGGCGTAGGCATCAGTTCCTAAAAGCTCGGAGGTTGCCAGTTGAACAGCGGTGCCGAGATCCATGGAGCCTGCCTCTTGAAAATTTTTCACCTGCTCCGGAGTGGGGGGCAGGCCGGTGAGGTCGAAGCTGATTCGACGAATCAGTCGATGGGGCTCTTCAGGTTCGTTGGGCTTTAGATTGAATTCCTCGTGCTTTTCAGAGATGAAGGCGTCGATCGTGTTGTAGCCCCATTTTTTCTTTGGGACGACCGGGCGAGTCGGTTTGAGGAAGGCCCAGTGTTCCTCGTATGGTGCACCTTGCTCGATCCACTTGGATAAAAGAGCGATTTGTTCGGGATTGAGAGGTGGTTTATGACCATCGGGCGGAGGCATGATGTCATCCTCGTCCTTGGTCGTAATGCGTTTGATGAGCTCGGACTTCTCGGGGACGCCTTTAATAATAACCGGACGTCCATCACGGACCTCGAAGGCAAATTCCTCCCGGTCGAGACGGAGGGGAGCCGACGTTGGCGCTCGCGTGGAAGAGTCAGGCCCGTGGCATTGATAGCAATATTCCGACAAGATCGGCTGAACGTGGTTATTGAAGTCGACAGTTTCAGGAATCGCGGTGAAAGCCTGTTGGGTGAGGAGAAGGGTGATCCAGCACTTCATATTAATGCTGATTCTACGATGATTTTGAGGAAGTCATACAGATATTTCGCGGGAACTAGAGCCAGTTTGTCGCAGCGAGAGCGGCATGAATCTTAAAATCGATGAGGAGACCCTTTTTAAGGTTTTCTTTTAGAAACTTTTTAAGTTTATCGAAGGGGACCAGGTGAGTGATGATTTTTTCGCCTGCCACGCCACCTCCCAGTCCCGACTTTATTGAATTCTTCGCGAAAAATAGATGGGTCATTTCGTCGGTCATTCCTGCTGAAGTGGGCGAGGAAAGAAGGGGGATCATTTCTTCGGCAACGTAGCCAGTCTCCTCGAGTAGCTCCCGACGGGCCGTGTCTGCTAGGGATTCGCCCGCAAATTCGGGTTCATCGCCCACGAGTCCGGCGCAAATCTCCAGGACCCGCGCTTGGACTGGTCGACGGTATTGTTCGATCAGGATAAATTCACGATTTGGAGTCATCGCAAGCACCCCGACGACCGAGGTGGCATTCGGGCGGGTGGTGAATTCCCAGTCGTCGATTTCACGGAGCGAAAGGTAGCGGCCTTCGAAGTGAGAAATTATTTCCATAAAGAGACATTACTCTTCTAAGATTCGGTGGCAATTCTCCGTAGTCTGAATTAAGAAGCATGGACTGTAACATGAAAGGCGAAGATTTTGACATTCAGGTGAGCTTTCGTCACCGCATTCGTTTTACCCGGGGGGCTTTTTCTTTGGGGAATGACCTTTTGTCGGAATTACTGGAAACTAGGGGACACAGTAAGGTGCTCGTTTTCATTGAAAATGGGCTCCGAGAGCACTTTCCGCAGCTTGAGGGCGAGATTCAGGACTATTTTTTTGATCTCAATGACTTCCGCTTAACGGGAGTCGAATGGCTTCCGGGGGCTGAAGTTGCGAAAAGGGACGATCAGGTATACCAAAAGGCTATGTCGGCCATCGAGCAACATCATATCGACCGGCACTCCTACATTATCGTGATTGGCGGCGGCGCATTTCTCGATGTCATCGGCTATGCTGCGGCAACCGGCCACAGGGGCTTGCGGTTGGTGCGCTTTCCCACCACGACGCTTTCGCAAGACGATAGCGGGGTAGGGGTGAAAAATGGGATCAACGCTTTTGGCAAAAAGAATTTTATTGGCTCCTTCGCCGTACCCTATGCAGTCGTGAATGATTTCCAATTTCTCCACACCCAGCCTGAGCAGATCCGCCGTGAAGGCTTGATCGAAGCGGTCAAGGTCGCCCTCGTGAAAGATGGCGCATTTTTCAGCTGGCTGGAAAGCCATGTGGAAGAACTCCGAGCGCTCGAGCCTTTGGTGCTCGAAGAAGCGGTTCAGCGCTCCGCCGTTCATCACGCCCGTCATATTGCGCTGGGTGGTGATCCTTTCGAGCTGGGGAGTAGTCGACCGCTTGACTACGGGCATTGGGCCGCGCACAAGCTGGAGCAGCTCACCGATTTTGAACTCAGCCATGGCGAGGCCGTCTCGGTCGGCTTGGCCTTGGATACTCTTTACGCTGCTAAAATTGGCCTTCTTCCCGAGGCCGATGCCGAACGGGTTTTGAAAGTCGTCGAAGGTCTCGGTCTTCCGCTTTGGCATGAGGCTCTCGAGCTTCGTGATCCCAACGGGAAGCGACGTGTCTTCAAAGGGCTTGAGGAATTTCGCGAGCATCTTGGCGGAGAACTCACCGTGCTCCTTTTGGAGAAGCTCGGAACGGGGATCGATGCCCATGAGATCACCGAAGCAGTTTGGGAAGCGTGTGCGGAGGAACTGAAGGAGCGTGCGCTCGCGACCGCCTAGATGAGACGCGTCGCTGTTCTCAATGTCGTGGGCCTCACTCAGAGTGTCCTTCGTGAGATGCCGCGCCTTAAAGCGTGGTCGGAGTCACGCGAGGTTCAGAGTTTTAAGCCTGCTTTCCCAGCGGTCACTTGTACCGCGCAAAGTTCTTACCTCACCGGAAAATCGGTGGGAGAACACGGAATCGTCGGAAACGGTTGGTATGATCGAGAGGCGGCCGAGGTGAAATTTTGGAAGCAAAGCAACCTCCTTGTGAAAGGCGAAAAGCTTTGGGAGAATCTTGGGATCAAATGTGCCAAGATGTTCTGGTGGTATAACATGTATTCCAGTGCCGACTTTGCCGCGACGCCGCGTCCGCTTTATCCTGCCGATGGCCGGAAGGCTTTCGATATCCACACCCAGCCCATGGCGATGCGGGAGGAGATCAAGGCGGACCTTGGGGACTTTCCCTTTCCTTCTTTTTGGGGCCCCAATGCCGGGATTCCCTCGTCGAAGTGGATCGCCGAAAGCGCGAAGTGGATTGAGAAAAAGGAGAAGCCCGATCTCAATCTCGTCTACCTGCCGCACTTGGATTATGGCCTCCAAAAATTTGGACCCGGTGCGCCTGAAATGGCGGCCGAATATGAAGCGATCGATCAGGTGACTTGCGACCTCATAGAGGAACTCGAAGCTGCCGGAGTCGAGGTGCTCGTGCTCTCGGAGTATGGCATTTCGAAAGTCTCGAAAGCGATTCATCTTAACCGGGTTTTTCGAGAGAAGGGATGGATCCAAGTGAAGGACGAACTCGGTCTCGAGACGCTCGACTGCGGCGGCTGCCGGGCCTTCGCAGTGGCGGACCATCAAGTAGCGCATATTTACGTGAACGATTCTGTCATCGAAAAGGAAGTTCGTAGAGTAGTCCTCGCCACCGATGGGGTGGAGGAGATCCGTGAAGGAAGTGACCTTTGGTCCGAGGGAATCGGACGCGAGCGAGGAGGAGACTTCGTGGCAGTTTCGGAAGCCGATGCCTGGTTCACGTATTACTTCTGGGATGATGATGCCAAAGCGCCGGACTATGCCCGCTGCATCGATATCCATCGCAAGCCTGGCTACGACCCCGTTGAACTCTTCCTTGATCCGGAAATCAAGTTTCCCGTCGCGAAGATCGGAGGCTTCCTTCTGAAGAAGAAACTGGGTCTCCGTGGGCTCATGGATGTCATTTCTCTCGACGCAAATTTAGTGAAGGGCTCCCACGGTCGCGACCAAGTCCCCGAGGACGAACAGCCTGTTGTTATTGGTGATCGAGCAAGTCAGGTCGGCGAAGCCGAAAAGGTATTTTCCTGGGTCCGTGAACGTTTGGCAATCGATGAAGAATAAGTCGCTGCGCATCCACCAAACGGCAGGATTGAACCAATGAACGATGCAGGCAAGGTCGGCGAGAAGAGCCATCCAAAGATCACGACGCTGAAGGTGCGAAAGTTCATGGAGGAGGGCCATTTTAAGAGTGCTCTCGGACCATTGGTGGCAGGTGGTGGAGAGGAAAATAGTGGGGGAGATTAAACCCGTGACGACCGGTGACGAGAACTCAGGGTGGACGCGCACTTGCGTGGGCTTTTGAAAGCCGAGTTCACGTTGGCTCTTTTCAAAAAGGTCGCCCAATTCGCAGGGACTCGCTTCTCTTTTTTAACGAAGTAAAGCAGAGAAGTCGGAAATTTTCCGTACTAAGAAGAAGAGGGCTCCGGCGATCCAAGCGAGAAGGAGCCAAGAGGTCGAGCTTTCTCCAATGGGCGCCGAAGAGACGGCGATCGTCACCTTTGGAAAAAAGCTGAGGGCGGGCAGAAGAAGTAAGAGGGTCATCGCTCCTCCGACGAAACGAGGGTCTCGTGCGGGGTGACGGCGCGAAAGAAGCCAGATCGTCGTTGCGGTCAGCAGGGAAAAGAGGAGCGAAGGAAGGAACATGATTCGGCTATTCTACCAGCTTACGGATTTCGATGATTTCTTCGCGACTGAGATTTTGATCCGAGGGATCGAGGAGAGCGGCGACGAGGTTTTGTGGTTTTCCTTGAAAAAATGTGTGGAGGAGACCTTTGAGTGCCGTGCGCTTTGCTTTGCGTTCGGTAATCATAGGTGCATAAAGATAGCGACGCCCATCTTTGGTGTGTTTCACCATTTCCTTATTTTCGAGAGTGGCAAGGAGCGCCCTCACTGCCGAGTAGGAAGGAGGATCGGGGAGTTCCTCGAGGACATCCTGGGCGGTGGCTCCTCCCAGACGATAGAGAATATCGAGGATCTGACGCTCGCGGCGGGAGACTTGACCTTTTTCCAAACGATTCATGACTTATTTTTATCAGTTGCTGGAAAAACCGCAATGGGAATGTTGGAAAAATAGCATTATTGAATGGCGATTGATCTAGAGCGGAAGAGGGAGTAGTGAAGTGCGTGATTTCGCTCGGTGGAGGTGGTAACTTTGGAGATGAGATCCGGGAGATATTCTCGGAGACCGGGCTTCTGTCGAAATCTCCTGACTTCGAATATCGTGCGGAGCAGCAGCAAATGGCGGGTGAAGTCGCGGAGGCTCTGGAAGGGGAGCGCTCGCTTGTGATCGAAGCGGGGACAGGGGTCGGCAAGTCACTGGCCTACCTTATTCCTGCAATTCAATATGCGATACGGAATGGGAAGAAAGCCGTGCTTTCGACTCATACCATCAATCTACAGGAGCAGCTGATGGGAAAGGATCTTCCGATTGTCCGCAAGCTCCTCACCTCCGATTTCGACGCCGCCCTTTTAAAAGGAAGAGGGAATTATCTTTGTCCGCTGCGGTTGCGTCGGGCGATGGACAACGGTGGGGACCTTTTTACTACGAGTGAGCGGGAGGAACTCATGGCGATCTGGAAGTGGTCGGAAACGACTCACGATGGAACACGGAGCGATCTCGATTTCGAGCCCGCGCCGAAGGTTTGGCTGCAGGTTTGCAGTGAGGCGCACATCTGCACGCAGAAGACCTGCGCGCCGCGTGGCAATTGCTTCTTTCAGGAAGCTCGGAAACGGGCGGCTGCGGCGACTGTTCTGGTCGTCAATCATAGCCTCTTTTTCTCTCTTTTAAATCCGGAAGACGAGTGGCACGAAAAGGAAACTGGCTTCCTAGTGCCCAATGATTTCGTCATTTTCGATGAGGCGCATACTTTGGAAAGTGTGGCGGCCAAATCGCTGGGCTTGCGGGTCACCCAGGCGGGTTTACGCTTCGATCTCCAACGGCTTTATCACCACAAAACGGGGAAGGGTCTTTTGAAATATGCCGGGGCGACCGATGCAATGCATGCGGCGCGGCACGTGCTGGAGCAGTCGGAGATCTTCTTCGAATCGGTGGGGCAAGAGGCGACCTTTAAAGATTGGTCCCGCGAGTTCCGGGTGCGTGAACCCGAGATCGTGGATAACACCCTTTCCGAGCCCCTGCGAGAGTGCTGGAGTGCGATCGAGCAGGCTGCTGAAGGGATCGAAGATGAAACCAAGCGCAATGAACTCATGGATGGCGCCCGACGATTGCGCGAGCTTCACGGGGGGCTGAAAATGTTTTTGGATCAAGAGGACGATGAAAGTGTCTACTGGGTCGAGAAGGGAGGAAATGAGGGGACTTCATTTAGCCTCAATGCTGCTCCGATCAACATTGCAGATCGTTTGCGCCCGATCCTTTTTGGTCCGGACAAGTCCTGTATTACGACGAGTGCTACCCTAGGAACAGGTGACGAACAACTGCGCTATTTTCGTGAACGAGTAGGGGCCGATCATGTTCCGGCGGTGAAGATTGGCAGTCCCTTTGACTACCAAAAACAAATGTCGATTTATGTTATTAAATCGATGCCCGATCCTCGCGACGACGATTACGAGAAGATGCTCATTCATTGGATTGAGCGCGTGCTGATTAAGACGGAAGGAAAAGCTTTTGTTCTTTTTACCAGTCATCGCTTACTTCGATCAGTCGCGGAAGAAATGGAAGATTTTTTCGAGGATCACGGTTGGACGCTCTTGGCACAGGGAGCTGGAATGCCCCGGCAGAAGATGGTGGAGACCTTTCGGGAGGATATCCATAGCGTGCTCTTTGGCACCGATAGCTTCTGGGCAGGGGTCGATGTTCCGGGCGAAGCGCTCAGCAATGTCATCGTTACTCGCATTCCTTTCGCGGTGCCTGATCATCCGCTGACTGCGGCCCGTCTGGAGGAGATCGAGGCGGAAGGGGGGAATTCCTTTATGGATTACTCTGTGCCTGAGGCAGTCATTAAGCTGCGTCAGGGAGTAGGGAGATTGATCAGATCAAAAAAAGACAGCGGGATGGTCGTGATCCTCGATAATCGAGTGGTGACTAAGCGCTATGGGAAAACCTTCCTAGCTGCTTTGCCGAATGCTCCAGTTAAAATCGTCGATTAATCGCGGAGGCATTCCCTTAGTTTCGAAACGGGCCACTGATCGGGAGCGGTGGGAGTATTACCCAGATATCCATAGTTCAGGACGGAGCCCAAGGTGATCATTTCAGGTCTGGCCTCCGCTCCCTGGGGCCCCATGCCCATTACGGAAAGTGGTGGGAATTTTCCTAAAAGTGTACGATGAACGTCTAGGTCGCTCTCCTCCGTCACCATGGTGGCAAATTTATGCAGGTCGGCCACCGCTCCGATTCGCGCTTTTAAAGCGTCTAGGGGAGGGGTCTTTTGGAAGTCATGGAAGGATCCCACAACGCTAACATTTTCCCGTTTCGCCTGCTCGATAACCCCCATCAATTCCGGGAATGAACTGAGTTCAATATCGATGGCCGCGGCATAGGGCATGAGCCGTTGATAGGCTTCGATACGATCAGAAATTGAGAGCTGATTTACACCGCCTTCCAGAGCCCCTCTTGCGGTAACTAACAGAGGGATAGCGCTTTGTTTCGCATAACTTAAAGTTTCTCCACTTGTCCCGAGTGAGTCCAAACGGAGCTCAATGACATCACAAGTATCATGAGAAAGAGAGAGGGTGGAGGCCTCCGAAATGGCCCCGACCACAAGCGCCCTACGAGATCTAATGGCATCACTGATTATCTTTCTTCTCTGCACGACGGCACTTTGCGCTGCCAGATCAAGACTGTCAAACGAGCAGCGTTCAGACTCGGCTTACGCTGTCAATCGCGAAAAATATCACCATTTTTCAGCTTTTTGCTAGCCGACCCATCATTCGATTCCCTAGTTTGATGGAAATCACATCGGTTACAACATGAAGGGGAATAAAATTTTAAACACAGTTGCTGTTCTCGGCCTCACCATGGCCTCTGTTTTCGGCCAGGCTGATGAAATTAAGGCGAGCAAGGACAATAAGTTCGCAGTCGGAAATCCTGATTTCTTTGAGCTTCCTTCACCGAGTATCGATACGGGCGTCAACAAGAAGTTTAAATCCAAGGACTGGCTTGAGATTGAAGTCAAATTTAAGGTTCAAAAACTCAAGAGTCCACCTAAGGACGAGTATCTCGACTCTGTCGATGTCAAGTGGTGGATCGTAGTCAAGGGCCAGGACAGAAAAGCCTATTTGATGGAGAAAGTAGTGAATCACGTGAATATTCCCGTGGACGAAGAGATGATTGCCTCTGTTTATATTTCACCCAACACCTTGCGTCGCATCACCGGAAGCTCCTCCGCAGGGAAAAGCGATCTTGAAGCAGTAGGCGGCGAGATTCTTTACAATGGCGAAATGGTTGGGTTCTTCACCCATGGCCAACGCAAAGGATGGTGGCGTGAAGATCTCAAGAGTATCGAGCGCACCTCCAAGTTTCCACTTCTCAACAAAAGCGAAACACCTTTTCAAACTCTCTGGTATGACCGTTATGCCGAGATCGCACCGAAGAAATAATTTTTCTGGCTCTTTTCGAAAGAGCCGTGGCCTAGAGGGGTCGCTAATCATTTTCGCCTGAGCCTCTTATTACTCTGGCAAAAATCTGACAAAGTAAGCAGAACACACACCACCATGGCTGATTCACAGTCGATCATCGCACTAAACATTGGATCCCAACGGATTTCTATGGGCGTTTTTGCCCAAACCAAGAAAGGCTTGGTATTGAAATCCCAGGGAGCAACAAGTATCCTTGCCGACCCGGCAACTGAAGCCGCGCGCATTCCGCAGGTTCAGCTCGCCATCAAGGAACTAGCAAAGAGCCTCAAGCTCGCAAAGCAGAAGACCGCTTACTCCCTTTCCGGGCAGTCGGTGTTTGTTCGCTTTGTGAAGCTGCCACCTCTTGAGGAAGAAAACGTTGATGAGCTCGTTCGCTTTGAGGCTCAACAAAACGTTCCGTTTCCTATCGACGAAGTCGTCTGGGATTGGCAGGCGCTCAAGGGGGGGGGGATCGAGACGGAGGTTATTCTCGTTGCGATCAAATCCGACTCTCTTAACGATCTTAACGAAGTAGTTGCGGAAACGGGCTTGGGGACACGTCTGGTAGACGCTGCTCCAACGGCTCTTTATAACGCATTTCGCTACAACTACCCTGATCTTAGCGAATGCACTCTCCTTCTTGATGTGGGGGCCAAAACGTCCAACCTCATCTACGCCGACGGAGAGAAGTTTTTCACGCGGACGGTATCAGTCGGCGGTTCTTCGCTCACCAGTGCGATTGCCAAGGACTACAATGTTTCCTTTGCTGAAGCAGAGAATACTAAGCTCACAAACGGTCTCGTGACCTTGGGTGGGGGACACGCGGCCCAGCTTGATGAAGCCACTGCCGCACTCGGCACGGTGATTCGTAATGGCTTAACGCGTCTTACCTCGGAAATCGCTCGGACAAGCCAGCTTTTCCGCAGCCAGCATGGGGGCACTGCTCCTAAGAGGGTTCTTCTTGCGGGTGGTGGTGCAAACCTCCCCTACATGAAGGAGTTCCTTGAGGAGAAGCTCAATCTACCGGTTGATATCTTCAATCCGCTCCAACGCATTTCAGTTGGAAACGGTGTCGATGTTGAAGCTCTGGGTGCTCAAGCGCACATGTTGGGTGAAATCGTAGGCCTTGGCGTGCGTGCTGCGGGCAAGGCGACCGTTGATATCGATCTTGTTCCCGACGTTGTTCAGGCCGAGCGGGATATCACTCGTCGGAAACCCACTCTCATCGCGGCAGCAGCCCTTTTCCTTGGAGGTCTCGCTTTGTGGCCCGTCTTTAATGTGCTCACTACCTCTGGTGGAGAATCTTTCCTTAAGAAGTCCGCAGAAGAAGTTCAGGCACTGACGGGTCCTGCCAAGGATCTGGAAAAGCTCCTGAAGATGGAAGATCAGTCAAATACCTTGATTCGTTCTTATGCTGGAGCTGAAACAGGGCGTCTCTCCTTGCTGAATCTTCTTGATGATATTTCAGGCTACATGGTCAGTGACCAAGTCTGGATCACCGATCTTGAGCCGCGGGCAGATTACGCGCCCGTCTTGGATGAAGGAAATGAACAGGTCATCAATGAAGCATTTGCTTCCGTTCCTTTTGGAAAGAATGTCTATTCTCCCAAAGAGCAAAGTAGCGCGAACTGCGTTGCCATTCGTGGCTTTTACCGGAGCGATCGAAACGACGTTCTGGCCTTGATCGCCAAACTCCGTAGTTCCGAGTATTTTGACTTCACTTGGAATGGTAAGGATCTCACGGAAGGACAAATCGTAAAAACCTTGGAGGCAGCGCCTGCCGAGGGGAATTACGCTGCGCCCTTCGAGCTCATTATTCCGCTCAAAAATTCTATCTCACTTAAGTAATTATTTCCCGATATCAACCATGAATTGGTTCAAAGAAAACACATTCCTCGGCGTTCTAATCGTCGTAACCTCAGCGTTTACAGCGCTCCTTATCTACGCTGGTCTCAGCACAGCTTCCAAGCGTGACGCCATAGCGGAAGAGGTCGCTGTTCGAAAGTCCTCCATCAAGAAGATGAAGAGCATGACTCCTTATCCAACTATCGAATCGGTGGCTGAAAAGAAGGAAAACTTGAAAGCCGTTGTTGCAAGAGCCGAGGCAATGCAGGCTCAGTTCAATAGCTTCCGTCCGGAAAGCCTGGAAAACATCACGGTCAGCACCTTCTCCGATCGTCTTAAGAAATCAGACGCCGAAGTGCGTGCTCTCTTTGTGGAAAAGAATGTCTCTATTCCCGAGCAGACTTACCTGGGTTTCGAGCAGTATAAGGGAAGTCTTCCCAAGAACAGTGCCACTGGCGTTCTCGCCTATGAGCTTGCTGCTATCGACTGGCTCTTCCGGGAGTTTGCCGCAGCGGGTGTTTCGAAGGTAGGTAACTTCACTCGTGAGGTTCTCCCTCCCGAGGAAGGGAAAGATTGGGGAAAATCTGGCGCTTCAGTAAAAGGAGGGAGATCTTCCAAGCCCAAATCTAGAAGCAAGAGTTCCAGAGGGAGGTCAGCTCCCAGTAAGTCCTCCAAGCCATCATTGCCCACGGTGAGTGTCGCTAAGCGACTCCCCATCGCATTGACGATCGCGGGTCCGGAGCCCTCCATTCGTAAAGTGATCGAAGCGATCGCGAACTCGGATCAATTTTTCTTCGATGCGCGCATCGCTCGAATCAAGAATAATGCTGGGGTGCCCTCTTCGCAGGGGATCAAGAAAGCCGCACCTACGACGGACGTAGCTCCGGTCGTCGATGACGAGTTTGGAGTGGTCGAAGGAGATGACGAAGAACCGGTCGCTGAAGCGCCTACCGGTTCTTCCGAAGTTCTTCAGCGTGTCTCGGGTGGCAACGATGTCGCTGCCTACATTCGTCTCGACCTTCTTCTTTTCGAAGAATCCCTTAAATTCCCAGCCATTAAATAGTCATGTCCTGGATGTCAGAAAATTATCATAAAGCCGCCCTTGGAGGTGGAGTTGTCGTGCTCGCTGCCGTAGGCTACTTGTCTTGGAGCAAAGGAGCGGAAATTCAGAAGAGCTTTGATGCCGATCCCATTGGGACAGGCAATCCTGATGCTTCGGCTCGAGGTGGAGACCTAGTTGATGCTACCGCTAAGTCTTTGAAAGTGCTGGATAAGCTCAATGCGAAGAAGACGTCTGAAGGTCGAATTGTTGATCTCTTCACCAGTGTCGATATGTTTGTCGCCAATGGAGAGGTGGAGGAGCCGATCGATCTTCTCGATCCTAATTTGCCTCCCATTCATTTGCCCATTCCCAATCCATGGTGGGTTGAGAACCGGGTTGATCCCAGCTATTCGGATTCACTCGATCGCGATAAGGACGGAGACGGGTTCTCTAATCTCGAGGAATTCACAGACAAGACTGATCCCTCAGATGATACGAAGTATCCCCCTCTGGTGAACAAGCTCGTCGTGAAGAGTATCGATAGTACCTACTGGTTGCTCGAACTCAATTCAACCCTCGGGAATGGGAACCTTCAGTTTCGCTTTGCGGACAGTAAGGGGGCTAATCTGCGTATGGGAGCCGCCCAGAATGTGAAGGCTGGAGATTTATTCTTCCAGGAAGCTCCTGTCGAAAATCGTTTTAAGGTTATCGAAACGGGCTCTGATATGGTCGAAGAAAAGGGGAGGCAAGTGGAGAAGAAGTTTGCTCTCGTGGAGGATCTGAAGCCCAATAAAGGCAAGAATCAGTTCAAGGCTCCGTTCCGACCAAAGGGCAACGAAAAACCAGGGTTTTATCAGTTCGATAACACCGTGACCTTCATTCTCGACGCCGTTGGGCAAGGGGATAAGGAAATCGTCGTGCCAGAGAATACGAGCTTCAAGGTGACTGCCCATGGAAAGACCCTCGAATATAAGCTAGTGAAGATCGACATGGGGCAACGTCCCAACTTGAAGCCTCTTGCTGCGATAGTGGAATCCGACGACAATGGTCAAAAATCGACCCGCCGAATCCCAATTTCCGAGTAAAATCACCCTGACATTAAAGAAAAGTAACGAATTTTTTGGGAGAAGTGGAAAAAAAGCTTCCTCCCTCCTCATATTTTAACGATTGTTCAACAAGATCATGCAGAAAAGACCAACACACCTCACCAATTACACAGTTATGGCCCTCGCGGCACTTGCTGTTTCGCCCATGGCGCATGGAGAAGGTAGTCTTCCCGCTCAGGAATTGATTCGCCGCCAAGCTGCGGTGTCCAATGCCGATGAGCTTCTTATCGAAGGCCGTAAGGCTTACGCTGAGGCAGACTACGAAACGGCGGTTCAGAAATACCGTCAGGCACTCAGCGACTTGCCCTATGGCACAGCGACAACCGAGCGTCGAGCCATTCTCAACCAGCACTTAGATGACGGAAGCGTCGCGCTATCTCAGCAGCACCGCCGCGTCGGTAAATATGAGGAAGCGCGCAGTCTCCTCACTGAGGTAGCTGAATCCGATCCCGGAAATACCTCGGCCAAGGAACAACTGGAGTTTCTTGATGATCCTATTCGCACCAACCAGGCGCTCAACTACGATCACACCAAGAGCATCGAGGCAGTAACACAGTCACTCTATCGTGGAGAAGGCGCTTACGATCTGGGTCTTTATGACAAAGCCGAGGAGCATTTCCATGATGTCCTCCGCGTTGATCCCTACAACAAAGCTGCGCGTCGTTGGCTTGAGCGTTGCGCTACCATCAAAGCAGACTATTTTCGCGCTGCTTACGATGAGAACCGCGCCCGCATGCTCATGCAAGTCGACCGGGCTTGGGAACTTGCTCTTCCTCCAGTAGGATTCGAAGATCCAGGTGGGGCTTTTGAGTTTGAGGAGAATAGCGGAAAGACTTCGATCGCTTCGAAGTTGCAGCAGATTATCGTTCCAGTGATCGACTTTCAGGACACGACCGTTCAGGAAGCTGTTGATTTCTTGCGTATCCGTTCCAAGGAGCTTGATACTACCACTCTCATTGAGTCTGAAAAAGGGATCAACTTTGTGGTCAAAGGTGCTACCGTTTCTGGAGCGGGTGATGCGGTCATTGACGCTGAGGCCGGTGGTCTCGGTGGAGCGGCAGATGCCGGTGGTGATCGCATTGACTCACTGAACATCACTAATGTGCCACTCGGTGTTGCGCTTCAGTATATCTGTGAAAAAGCTCGTCTTCGTTATAAAGTTGACGAATTCGCGGTGACACTCCTCCCACTGAGTTCTGACCAATCCGAGGACGTTGTCACTCGTCGTTGGTCCGTCCCTCCGACTTTCGTGAATTTCATTGAAAGTGGTTCCGAAGGCGGTGGTGGTGGTGGTGAAATCGATCCATTTGCTGATGCCGGAGACGCTGGCGGCGGTGTGATTAAGGCACGCCTCCCCGTGAAGACTCTCCTTGAGGGACAAGGTGTGAAGTTTAGTGAAGGAACATCAGCAAACATTCTTACCGGGACACTCATTGTGCGCAATTCGCCGACTCAGCTTGAGCTCGTCGATGCTATTGTGACTGCGGCTCGCTCGGACACCCCAAGGCAGATCAAGATTCTCACTAAGTTCGTCGAAGTCTCTCAGGAGAACGGCGAGGAACTTGGATTTGACTGGGTGATCACTCCATTCGGCACCAACCGTCTCTTTGCAGGTGGTGGCACCGTTGGTTCGGGAACCACCCGCACCGGCTCGGACTTCATTAGCCCTGTCGACTTCACGACAATTCCTGGAATTCCTGCTGCTTCTGGCGATCAGGTTAAGGGAATCGCAACTGCCGCAAACCGCAGTGGTGACTTCGCAATCAACCGGAACAATATTGATGCGATTCTCAACAATCCATCGAGGACTGCTCAGTCCACCAACGTGGCTCCTGGAATTCTTTCTCTTACTGGCCTTTTCAGTGAGGGACAGATACAGATGATCATGCGTGGTCTCTCCCAGAAAAAGGGAACTGACGTGATGACCGCACCAAGTGTGATGGCTCGTCCTGGAGACAAGGCGACAATTGAGATCATCCGTGAGTTTATCTACCCAACTGAGTATGAACCACCCGAACTTCCTAACTCTGTCGGTGCTACCGGTGGAGTCGGTGGTGGCGCAGCTGGTGGTGGTGGTGCAGGAATTTTTCCTGTCACGCCAGCAACTCCCACGACCTTTGACACCCGTAAGACCGGTGTGATCCTCGAGATCGAACCTAATGTGGGTGCCAATGACAGTGTAATTGACCTCCGCTTCGCTCCTGAGATCGTGGAATTCGAAGGATTCGTGAACTACGGGAGTCCGATCACCTCGCCAGCTTCCGATGCTCTCGGAAATCCGGTTCAGGTAGTGATTACTGAGAACCGGATCGAAATGCCGATTTTCTCAACTCGTAAGGTCGCTACAGGAATCACCATTTATGACGGCTACACCGTCGCGGTTGGTGGTCTCATGAGGGAAGATGTTCAGTCAGTAGAGGATAAAGTCCCCATTCTTGGAGACCTTCCCTTCATTGGTCGTCTCTTCCAGACCAAAGCTGAGAATCACATCAAGAGTAATCTTATCATCTTCGTGACTGCTGAGATTATCGATGCGACCGGCAGTCGTGTGAAGGCCGCAAACTCTCAGCCAGATGATGTTTCTGGTCTTGAGACGATGCTTCCTCCTCAGTAGAATTCGATTTCTTTAAATCTCTCAAAACGGGGTCCTCGACAGGGCCTCGTTTTTTTTGTTTCTCGGTGGCACAGATGGCGACAATGACAGATGGAAAAAAGTTGGCGTTCGGACTGACCGGGGGCATTGCCACGGGGAAATCCACGGCAATGAGGTTGATTGAAAAGAGTAACGAATCAGTCGTCGTCTTCGATGCTGATGAGGTGGTGCAGCGGCTTTTGGCCTCCGTTGAGGTGGTCTCGGCTATCGCCGAGTCCCTAGGAATGGAAGTTCAGTACCGTGATGGAACGTTGAACCGGAGCGCGCTGAGAGATCTTGTTTTTGCGAATCCCGAAAGGAGGAAGCAACTTGAGGGGATTTTGCACCCCAAGGTTCGTAAGGAATGTCTTGTGAAACGGCAGGAATGGCTTAAAACCAGTGGGTCAGTGATCTTTGTCGCGGACGTTCCACTTCTTTTCGAAGGGGGGTTCGACTTCCATCAGGATTTGAATCTCGTCGTTGCCACCTCTGTGGAAACACAACGTTCGCGCCTCAAAAGGCGAAATTATTTCAATGACGAGATGATTTCCTCAATTCTGGCAGCCCAGCTTCCCATTTCGGAAAAAGTTGGCTTGGCAAACATTGTCTTTTGGAACGAGGGGCCTGAAAAGGTGCTGGAGTCCCAATTGAAACACTTTTTTGACGTAATTTAATCATTCATGAACGAAGCCCAAGAGCCCGAGCTTCCACTCCCAGAAGGTTTGGATCAAGACACTCCTCCCAGCCCTAAAAAGAAAGCTGCCAAGAAGGCTGTGAAGAAAGTAGCTAAGAAAGCTGTGAAGAAAACAGCTAAGAAAACGACAAAGAAGGCAGTGAAAAAGGCGGCTAAGAAAGCTGCCAAAAGGATGCCTGCGGAAAGTAGTGAAGAAGTTGTGGCGCCCGATCTAGCTCCCCTGGGTCTGTTTGTTGAAATGAAAGAGGAAGTCGTCCCTTTGGAAAAGTCATCTAGGAAGGAACCATGCGAAGAAAAAGGGGAGTCGAGAGGTGCCCCAAAGGCGGAGGTTGAAGAGGAAAAGGCGAAAACAAAAGCACAGCCCAAAGACCTTCCCCCCAGAAGAGAGAAGGCTCCTCCGCCACCTCCTCCCGAGGTTCCTAAAACGGTCTCCCTTTCAGAGTTTCGCGAAAAACCTTTGGTTGAACTTTATGAGGAAATCGAGCGTTTGCCAGTTCGCGTTCCTACCCAACCGACCAAAGCGCAGCTCATTTACACCATTTTATCTTGTTACGCTATTCATGGCACTCACCTCGTGGGTGAGGGGGTGCTAGAGTTCGCAAATGATAATTTCGGCATGCTGCGAGATCCTTTGAGGAGTTTTCGTAATTCTCCGGATGACCTTTATTTGCCCATGACTGCCATTCGCGAGTTGAATCTCCGTGAAGGGCAGCTGCTCAGGGTGTCGATCCGTCCTCCTCAAGGGAGGGATAAGTATCTCTCCGTGGATGAAGTCCTCGAAATCGAGGGGTGTCCTCTCGCTGACTACAAGGCGCCGGCTCCGTTCGATTTCTTGACGTCTCTTTTTCCTGAAGAGCGCTATGTGCTCGAATTGGAGGATGATGAAGGGCTTGCTGTTCGCGTCGTTGATCTAGTAGCTCCACTTGGAAAAGGGCAGCGAGGATTGATTGTGGCTCCTCCGAGGGGAGGAAAAACGATCTTGCTGAAGCAAATCGCCAAGTCGCTTCAAAAAAATCACCCAGAAGCTGAGCTCGTTGTTCTTCTTTTGGATGAGCGTCCGGAAGAAGTTACTGATTTTGAAGACATGGTAGGGGGGAGCGTTTTTGCCTCTACTTTCGATGAGTCCTCGAAGCGGCACGCTCAGGTCGCAAGCCTAGTGCTGGAACGGTCGCGGCGGCTCGTGGAGCAGGGGAAAGATGTGATCATTCTTTTGGACTCATTAACCCGACTTGCCCGAGGTTACAATAATTCGATGCGGGGAGGACCGATCGGGTCAGGAGGGATTAGTCCCAAGGCGATCACGGAAACCCGTAAGTTCTTTGGCGCGGCAAGAAATGTCGAAGATGGGGGGAGTCTTACCATTTTAGCGACTTGCTTGATCGAGACGGAGAGTCGCATGGACGATGTGATCTTTGAAGAGCTCAAAGGAACTGGAAATATGGAGGTCCGGCTCGATCAACTTCTTGCGGAACAGCGAATTTATCCCGCGATTCACATTCCCCAGAGCGGCACTCGAAATGACGACCGACTCTACCACCCTGATGAGCTTCCCAGGGTTCTCGATATTCGACGGCACCTTGCAGCTTTGCCGATAGGGGAGGCGATTGAGACTCTTTTGAGCGGTCTTTCTAAGACGAAAACCAATGCAGAACTCCTCTTAAAAGGATTGCGTTGATTTTACGCTTGCCGGAACTACTACGTGATCGCTAGCTTTTTAAAAGTTCCAAGAATGCTTTCTCTTTCGTCTAAAATGGGATGGATTTACTGCCCTTCGACGTAATTTCTCCTTGCCACCGTTTTCTGGCGCATGTAAATACATTTGAAACACCTTCGACAATCTACTTCATGAACTTCAAAAAGAGTTTTCTAGGGGCTTTGGCCCTCGCGCCACTGCTTTCATCCGGCCAAGTTTCATTTTCCTTCGGGGACAACAAGACCTTTCGTCAATATGATGATCGTCTTTTTGAGTTTCTAGGCGGCAGCTTAATTTTGTCAATTAGAGACGGATCCTTTGTCCCCTCTCCTTGTGGAGGTATTGATCTCGACGGTAATATTATCCCTTCTGCTAACTTCGCTCGGTTAATTCAGCCTAACCTTGACTGTCCGCTTGGAACGACTGCGTTTGTCGGATCTGGGGATGTCGATGGGGATGGGTTCTCTGATGTCGATTCTTATATTTCTGTGAGTTCAGTGACTCGTGCGGTTCAGATAGAGCCGTTTCATCCTGAGCAGATTAGCTTGATTGCTGCGCCTCCCTCGTCTCTAAGTAGGCCCATTGGTGGTGCCAATTGGTCTGATAGCGCTCTGGTTCTTTGGTATGATCAAATTAACCGTCCGATTAATTCTTACGAAATCACGCGTTATGATTCGCAGCGGGTTTATGGCGCAAGTGCGGCCGAGCTTGAGAGGCAGTATGATGAGATCGTTCCCGGGGTCTGGATTTACCAGGTGCCCCGTTTGAATGAAGCTATTAACCCGAGCAGCCCTGAGGTTCCCGTCAACGCTCTCCCTTTCAGTATTGGCCATAGGCAAATGATCGAGGCTTGGCCGGGACGAGCCAAGGTGCCGGGATCCAACGAATTTGTTTTGACCAACGATGGGTTGTGGGTAGATGGAGCACTTGAGGTGGATCCAAATCTCTTTTTCAGATTTGAGTGGCGGGGTTTCAATGGCGTCACGACGATTACCAATGCCGATACAACCTTTTTCTCAATGGAGAGAACAAATGCTACTGATGAAGGTCCTGCGGGGCAGGTGGTTTTCCCTCCCTACAATTTTGCGGTTCCAGATGACCAGAGATTTACTGAATTGATCTCGACACCATCGAGCGGGTATGAGTTGGGGCCGAATTTCGCACAAGTTGGCGATGAGTGGACTGGGGTTCTGGACTTCAATAGAAATCTTGGACAGCGGACAATTGACAACTCTAGCCGTCAGTTCCGATGGAATGTTCGCTTTGTTGAAACTTACCCCGGTTATGCTCGGGATGCTTTTCCGCCGACCGATGATGACACTTTTCTTGCTGAAGGTTACGATTACGACGACGACGGCTTTACCAATCTGGAGGAATTTGCTCTCCAAACCGATCCAGTAAACCCCGCTTCAGTTCCCTCCATCACCCCTTTCCTTGACGATTTAACAGGGCAATGTGTCCTTTCGATTCCCAAACGTGGACTTGTTGGTTCTCTGCTAAGCTACAAAGTTCAATATACAAGCGATTTGGATACTTGGACAACGATCCTACCTGGAGATTCCCAGTGGACGGTTATTCAGGACGATGCAGCAGTCTATGAAGTAAGAAGTCGTCAGTCACCACCAGCTTCCTGCCTTCTCCGCATCCTAATCACCCAGGACTAAATTCCCCCTTCCACACCTATTAAAATCTAATTTGCGATGAAATTTTTTCCTTCTATTCTCATCATTTCGTCTTTGGCGATCAGTAATGTTTTTGCCCAAGGTGGCTTAAGCACAATCGGCCGGATCTTCGAATTTAAACGTTCTGGTCAGCCATACTATCTCCAAATGAGTGCTGTTGAAGTAGCCGATGTTACCTCCGATGTAACCGATTTGGCTGCTGTTGACGTGAGTTACCAGATGTATCCTGAGCCCGCATTACGGGGGGTGATCGATGTGCTCTCTGCTGAATTCGCCTTTACAAACGGACTTCCTCCAACAGGAGGGTTGGCTGGAATTGAGGATTTCTTCACTGATGGAGCCGGTTCATTTGCTGCGTCTTATGATGGAAGCTTCAATCCAGCTGCTTTTGGAGCTGAGCTGCAATTCCTTTTTCCTCAGGGGACACCTCCCGTTGCCGCCTTCCCATCTCTGGTGTTCTATCCGGTAGGTGAGAGTCGCAACGCAGCTAAGCGTCATGTGCTTCGTGCGAGTTATGTCGTAAAGCTTAAGAAATCATTCTCTTCTTCGGAGCAAGTGGAACAATTTATCGCTCGACAGGGTATCGAAGGCTTCACCAATGCGTATCCATCGGAAGGTGTGTTGATTTGTGAAGCGGCTCATTCTTACGATGCGTTACAGCGAATTTTCTCGGTTGCTAGAGATGCTGCAGTTGAGGTCGTGGAGCCTCTTTTTATTCGTGAACTATCGAAACGTGCTGTTCCTCTTGATGCTTATTACGCCTATGATCCGACCAAACTCGGATATCAGTGGGGCCTCAATAATACGGGAGAAAATCAAGGTATCGCTGGGGTGGACATCAAGCTTGAGGCTGCGTTGGATCTTGTTAAGGCTGACGGCTCTCCAATTAATGGTCTTAGTGCTCCACTGATGATCGTCGACGACGGAATTTTCTATGAACACCCTGATTTGTTGAGTTCCGGTATTCCGATTCTCGGAAACAACTTCAATGGGGTTGGATTGGACTCTTCTAATCAAAATCCTACAGACACCCATGGCACGATGATGGTTGGGATTATTTCGGCTGCTCGTGATGAGCTAGGGATCACTGGCATCACTCAAGGTGGATTCGTAAGCGTGCGTCTGACCGCAGGTCCTGTTGATGATTCTTTGATCGCTGCCGCATTGGATTATGAAAATCCTGGCACAGACTCTGGTTTCAGGGAAATCAAAGGTATCTCAGTGAATGGCTGGGGACCAAGTGACCTTGATACTGATATGGTAGCCGCATCGACCCTCGTTCGCACTGCCATTGAAAAGGAAAGTAGAGCCATTAGCAGTGATGCTGAAGGGACGGGTACGATTTACGTTTGGGCCGCTGGTAATGGAAGCGAAGTCGGTGATGATTCTAACTACGATGGCTTTGCCAACCTGCCAGAGACGATCGCGGTTGGTGGCATTACTGATCAGGGGAGAAAGGCTGCATATTCCGAAAAAGGGGCAAACTTGGTAGTTTCTGGGCCATCAAGTGGCGGTGCTCAAGGAGTTCTCACGACTGCAGTAGAAGCTGACGCTGAGGCCATCGATGGTCTGACAAATGACTTCGGTGGAACATCTGCTGCGTCAGCAGTTGTTGCTGGGGTGGTGTCACTGATGATGGATGCCAATCCCAATCTAGGTTGGAGAGATATTCAAGAGATCCTCATTGAGACGGCAACGCAGAATGATCAAAACGGGGGAGACTGGGTCACTAATGGAGCGGGTTACACCTTCAACCATAGCTATGGTTCAGGTTTGGTGAACGCGGAGGCAGCAGTAAGCGCAGCAACTGCACGTGGAGCTGATATTCTGGCCGAGCGTGATGAACCTCTCAACCTAAACCAGACTCCGATCGCAGGGATTCCTGATAATAACGGTAATTCGTTGCTTCTCAATTTCGACTTGTCTCAAGCGCCCAACCGGAGAGTCGAACATGTTCAGCTCAGAATGAAAATTTCGACTGAGCGACGTGCCGACCTGGATATTGTTTTAGTTTCTCCAAATGGAACCCAGAGTGTTTTAGCTCGATCGCACAGTGGCAGTGATGAAGTAGGGATAACAAACTGGACATTTTCAACGGTTCGAACCTGGGGCGAAGGTTCACAAGGGGTTTGGGTTCTCCGTCTTACTGATAAGGTGACTGGGAATTTGGCTGTGCTTAATAATGCTCAACTGATCATTCATGGAGTGGATGATCCAACTGCTCCAATTCAGCCCGCTCCTCTTCTTGTCAGTGATCAAGTGGTCAATGCAATCCAAGGTGTCCCATTATCCTATTCTTTTGAAGTGCTTGGCGCGACTTCAGTCACAATCGGAAATGTTCCTGTAGGGCTAACATATAACGGCTCCTCGAAGATCAGTGGTGCCCCGACTGTTCCTGGGGTCTTCGTGACTGATGTGACCTTGACTGGTCCATTAGGCACTAAGGTGTTCCCTATCACCTTTATTATCTCTCCTGTCGCTTTGTCCCTAGGAGAAGCGGTGGAGCAAGACAGCCGAGGTACCACTTCCGGTGGTCAAGCTCCTTGGAATTTCGAATTTGGAGACACTTCTGATGGTATCGATGCGGTTGCGAGTGCTTCAAATTTACCTGCCGATTCGGAGTCTCGCTTCGGATTTGCCAATCTCCCTGAGATGGTTCTCGTATCCCAGTGGAAAGTTTCATCTCAAGACGGTGCTGACCGTCTTTGGATCAATGATGGAGGAGCTGTCCCTTACCAGTGGTATGCCTTTATCGATGGTGGTCGCGTTTCTTGGGCCCCCATTGCAGTTCGACTCCCGGCGACCTCTAATCGAGTAGATTGGACTTTTAGTCGCGATGCAGATGATCTTGATGTTGATGGATTTACTCAGGAGACCGGCTCCAGTCAGGGCTTCGTGGATCAGGTTAAATTGGTCGATATTAAATCATTTAATGATGATGTTGAGTCGGCAGCAAACTTGGATCCATTGAGCTTCAATTATGAACAGACAGGGAAAACTCTTTTTCTGCCGGTGGCAGATCCAACGGCCTCTGATGGTATGGCGATTCGCTCTTCGGCGATTGGTGATGGTCAGACGGTCGCTCTTGCTGGCTGGGTAAATGGCCCTGTTACAGTTTCGTTCGATTTCCGAACCGATACAGTCATTGGAGACGGAATGGAGTATCTTGTCGGGAGTCTTATTAAAAATGGGTCCCTTGCTATTCCTGTTATTGGAACCGGTTCTCAGGGTTGGACCAATGTAACTGATGTTCTCCCTGAAGGGCGTCACTATGTTCAAATTCGATTCCGAAAGGATTTCTCCGGTGAGAGTATTGGTGAAGATGCGGTGTGGCTTGATAATATCTCAGTCACTCAGCAATCCAACTTCCTCTCATCAGGATATTCCGATCCAGATCTTGATTCCGACGGAGACGGATATAGCAACCTCCTTGAGTATGCCTTCGGAGGTGATGCTGCAGTAGCTGAGGTTCCCCGATATGCACCACAGCTAGTTTCAGCATTCGGGACGACCTGGATCGAATTCGGTATCGATGAATCAAAGTCGGATCTTGAAATGGTTGCCGAAGAGTCAACGGACATGCTGACTTGGACCAAGACCTCTTATGCATTTCCTGAGCGTAAGGAGGGTAGCAAACAAGTTTATCGCATTCCAATCTTTGAAGATCCGACTGCTCCGAAGCGATTCTATCGCGTGGATGTGAAGCTAAAGTAAGGAGATGGTATTCTCTGAATTACGCACAGCAAAGATTGTCGTGCCTAAAAAATAGTTCTACAAGAGCGGGGAGGCAAAGCTTCCCCGCTTTTTTATATATGTCTTCCGATCAATATTCAGATTCGTCCAAGCTTATTAGCCTGCTTCCAGGTGGGGATGGGGAAGTCGGCCTCGATCTCGAGGCTGATAGCTTATACAGGCACTCAGAACGTATTTGTCTGATTCAAGTTTGTTACGGCCAGGAAGTTGCTTTAGTCGATCCGCTTGATAATCGCCCCTTAGATTCTTTGGTGGAATGGATTCGTTCAGCAAAAGTTTGGATGCATGGAGCGGATTACGACATGTCGCTCATGATTCGTGAGTGGGGTTTTGTTCCTCCTATGCTCTATGATACGCAAATCGCAGCTCAGCTCTTGGGGCATGAACGGTTTGGCTATGCCAGTTTGGTGGAGCAGTACTTTGATGTGGAATTGTCGAAAAGTTCGCAAAAGGCAGACTGGGGAAAGAGACCTTTGAGTGACAAGATGCTGGAGTATGCCATCAATGATGTTCGCTATCTCCTTCCACTTGCTTCGAAGCTGAAAGAAAAGTTACACCAATTAGGCCGCTATGAATGGTTTATCGAATCATGTCGATCTTCCCAATCTAAGGTGCTTGCCCGCGAGTCTCAGGAAAAAGAGTCCTGGAGAATTGGAGGGAGCGGAAAATTACATTCTGATGGTCTCATTTTTCTTCGTGAGCTTTGGCGTTGGAGAGATCAAGAGGCAGCAGTTTGGAATCGCCCTAGTTTTATGATCACTGGAAATAAGCAGTTAATCGAGTGGTCCGAACTTCTCTCGAAGGGAAGGGAGATCAATATTCCCCCGAAACTGCGTCCAGACCGCCAAGAGCGTCTCAAGGAGGCGGTTAAGAAAACCAAGGAAATCCCCGAGAAAGATTGGCCAACCCGACCAAAAAGGGAGAGACGTAACAAGAATCCGCTGTTCGAAAGTCAATTGAAGGAGATTATGGCCCGACGAGATAAGATTGCGGCGGAGTTGGAAATTGCACCTTCAATAATTTCCTCTCGCCCTGTCTTGGAGCAAATCGTTGGGAAGCGGGGCGCTCCAGAGGATCTCCTTTTAAGTTGGCAGCAGACTCTTTTGGGAATCTAGACAATCTGTAGTTTGCTGGGTTAAGATTTCATTGTATTTAAAACCTCATGCCACGCGCTGAAGCTGATAATAGTGGGGTGATCTTATTTTATGTGTGGTGAATGCGAGGCTTCTCTGACGGTCGATCAGTCTCTTGAAGGAGTCACAGGACCTTGTCCTTCGTGTGCTCGAAATGTGACTGCTCCTCCCCAGGTAATCCTCACTCGGTAGATCCTCAAGGTATCGTCCTTGGGCCGAGGGCTGTCAAAAAGTGTAGTGGACCTATGAGGGGTGGCGTTGTGGTGGCTCAATCATCTGGTCAGAGTCGCTCTTCCTCCTCTTGTTGGCAGATGGCGGTGAGACCGGATACCGGGCTATCCGAAAGCTATCAAGAGAAAGTAGAGATCGTAGTAATTGTGAAAATCCTGGTTGCTGGACTGCTCGTCTTGGCAGTAGATTTTGTTGTCGGGTATCTCCTGAAGTCTCAGTTTCAAGGTCCCTAGTAACTCATTATTTTTTTAGAGTTTGGCCTTAAGTGCGCTGCTTTTTTTAATCAAAAAAAAGGGGTGTTTTGTGTCGGAACATTCTTGTGTCGGCTTCTTGAATTTCAGACACTCTACGAGTCTATGTCAGAAGATTCTAAGGAGCTTGAAGTCGATGAGATGAGCGTGTCTGGAGACCAAGAATATGGTGCCGGTCAGATCGACAAACTAGAGGGCCTTGAGGCGGTCCGGAAGCGTCCCGGTATGTATATCGGAGACCCGGATGAGAGGGGGCTACATCACTGCGTTTTTGAGGTTCTCGATAACTCCATTGACGAGCATCTTGCTGGCTTCTGTAAGACGATCGATATTTCGATTAATGACGATGGCTCTTGTAGCGTTACCGATGATGGTCGGGGTATTCCCGTTGAGGTTCATCCCAAGTTTGGGATTCCTGCTATCGAGCTTGTTTTAACCAGTCTTCATGCAGGAGGTAAGTTCGGGCAAGGTGCATACAAATACTCCGGTGGTCTGCACGGAGTGGGCGCGAAGTGTGTTAATGCACTCTCAGATTGGTTCGTCGCTGAGGTGACCCGTGAATCGAAGGTTCATCAAATCAGATTTGAGCGCGGTAAGACGACTCAGGAGCTTACAGTCATTGGTGAGGCTCCAGCAGGTGTCACGGGAACAAAAGTGACCTTTTTTCCGGATGCCACAATTTTCAACGATACGATCGACTTTAAGTTTGATCGACTCTCGAAGCGACTTCGGGAACTCGCCTTCCTGAATCCGGGGCTGACAATTCATCTCGAAGACAATCATGCTGAGTCTGCTCAGAAGGAAACTTTCTTTTATGCCAAGGGTATCGAGGAATTTGTCTCCCAGCTTGGAGAGAATAAGAACCTCGTTCATCCCGATCCGGTGATTATTAAGGGTAAGCGCAAGGTGGAGATCGACTACGATGGTAAGCTGATGCAGGATGACGTTTTCGTTGATTGCGTTTTTCAGTATAACGATTCCTACAATGATCAGATTCTCTGCTTTGCGAACTCGATTCCCAATGCTGATGGAGGAACCCATCTGACGGGATTTCGAGGTGCTCTGACGCGTTCGATCAATCAATACGCGAAGGTCAATAAGATTCTCAAAGACAAAGATCCTGCGTTGAGTGGTGACGATGTCCGTGAAGGGATCGTTTGTATCATTAGCGTGAAGATGCCTAATCCACGCTTCAGTTCTCAGACCAAGGATAAGTTGGTTAATACTGAGATTGAAGGAGTGGTTAGCTCTATCGTTTACGAAGGCCTTCAAGCGTATTTTGAAGAGAATCCCAACCTTGCCAAGATAGTCATCGATAAGGCGGTCAATGCTGCGCGCGCGCGTGAAGCTGCGCGAAAGGCGCGCGAGACGGTCCGCAAATCTGTGCTTTCAGGAGGAGGTCTTCCTGGAAAGCTTGCTGATTGCTCTGAGCGCGATCCTAAAAAGTCAGAGATTTTTATTGTGGAGGGAGACTCCGCTGGTGGTTCTGCTAAATCGGGACGTGATCGGACGACCCAGGCGATCCTCCCTCTCCGCGGTAAGGTGATCAACGTTGAGAAAGCCCGCCTTCACCGGGCCCTGCAGAACAAGGAAATTCAAGCGATGATCACTGCGATCGGTGCAGGCATCGGCGACGGGGATCAAGAAGGTGCCTTTAATGTCGAAAAGGTTCGTTACCACAAGATCATCATCATGACAGATGCTGATGTGGACGGAGCGCACATCCGGACGCTGCTTCTTACTTTTTTCTGCAGACACATGCCCGATATGGTGAAGGCTGGCTATCTCTATATTGCTCAGCCACCTCTCTACAAGATCACCAGAAAGAAGCGTGAGGAATATATTGCAGATGACCCAGCGATGAATAAAATTCTCATTGAACTTGGTTCTGATGATGTGATTCTTCGACAGCCTGGCTCTAATAATACCGTTGACTCGGATCTCTTGCAGAGCGTCCTGACTACCTTAGCGAAGCTTCAGCGTTTTGTTCGCACCCTAGAGGGGCATGGAGGTAAGTTTAAAGACCTTCTTGCGGCCCGTGATGGAAATTTGCTTCCGACTTATATGATTCGGGTCCGCACCGGAAACGAGGAAGAGGTAAACTACTTCAAGAGTGAGGACGAAGTCCGCGCTTTTGCGGTTGAGAATCGTGATCTCCGTCTTTTCGGCGAAGAGATTACTGAGGAAGAAGACGCTGCCTTTAAGGAGAAATTCGAGGGTAAGATGCGTCGTGCAGTCCGTCGTGAACTCGGTGAAGCGATCGGTATTTCCAAACTTCTCGAGCGCCTGGCCGAGTTTGGTGTCAAAAGCGAGCCCTTCTTCTCTGATGACAAGCCCATCTACGAGCTTGTCGAGGGAGTGGGGGATAACGAAGTGATCACTCCGGTATTCGGTCTTTTTGAGATCCTTGGGCGCGTCCTTGAGATTGGTAAAAAAGGAATGCGTATCCAGCGATTTAAGGGACTTGGTGAAATGAATGCCAAGGAACTCTACCAAACCACGATGGATAAGGAGACGCGCCAGCTTCTCCGGGTCCAGTTCGATGATGACAATCGAATCGAAGCAGAGACAATGTTCGACGTGCTCATGGGCGATGTCGTTGAACCCCGCAAGCGCTTCATTGAAGACAATGCTCTCAATGTGCAGAATCTCGATGTCTAAATCGGAGCCCACTTACCTTTAAATTTCAGCCTAATTTTTAATGTCAGAAGACACCATTCCTGAGCCAGACGCACCGCGCGATTATGTTGAATCGATCAACGTCGCCGACGAAATGTCGAAGTCCTTTTTGGACTACTCCATGTCCGTCATCATTTCTCGTGCACTTCCCGATGCCCGTGATGGCTTAAAGCCATCCCAGCGTCGCTTACTTTATGCGATGCACCACGACCTTTCCTTGTCGGCATCGAAAGCCCATTTAAAATGCGCCCGTATCGTGGGTGAGACCATGGGTAAATATCACCCACACGGTGATGGCGCGATCTATCCAACCCTCGTGAACATGGCCCAGCCATGGACGATGCGTGAGACGCTCGTCAATGGTCAAGGTAACTTCGGTTCCGTGGAGGGCGATGCTCCGGCTGCCATGCGTTATACTGAGGCCCGCCTCACTCACATGGGATCTGCCATGATGATCGATCTTGAGAAAGAGACGGTCGATCACCAAACCACTTACGACGAAAACTCCACCGAGCCAGTCGTCCTACCTGCCGCGATTCCAAACCTCCTTGTCAATGGAGGTACCGGTATTGCGGTCGGTATGGCCACCAACATCCCTGCCCACAACATGGGAGAAGTGATTGATGGTGTTTGTGCTCGTATCGATGATCCTTATATCACGATTGATGCAATGAAGGAGCACATCAAGGGGCCTGATTTTGCCTCTGCGTGTGAGATTCGCGGCTTTAAGGGAATCGATAGCTACTTCCGTACCGGACGTGGCAGCATCAAAATGCGAGGTGTCATGGAAGTGACCGAGAGCAAAACTGGTGCGTCCCAGATCATGATTCGCCAGGTTCCTCACGGGGTGAACCGTGCGACTTTGCAGATTAGAATTGCCGAACTCGTTCGCGAAAAAGTCCTGCTCGATATCTCGGGTATGCGTGACCTTTCTGCTGACGATACTTGCATCGAGATTACTTTGAAGCGCGACGCCCGTCCTCAGGTTGTGGTGAACCAGCTCTTTAAGCTCACTGCAATGGAGACCTCTTTTGGAGTTAACATGCTCGCGATTCACGAGCGTCGTCCCAAGCAATTGGGTCTCCTTGATGCGTTGGATGCCTTCATTGAGCACCGCCGTGAGGTCATTATTCGCCGCACCCGCTACCTTCTTAAGAAGGCGGAAGAACGCGCCGAGAACCTGGAGGCTTATCTTCTCGCATTGGGCCACCTTGATGACTTCATCAAGATGATCCGTGATTCTAAGAACCGTGATGAAGCGCGCCAGAAGATCAAAGGTTACCACTTTACCCTCGAGGCCGCTGAGGCACTTGGGATCTTGATTCGTAGCCAGCCAAGCATTGAGGGAGATAAATATGTCTTCACGGATCGTCAGGTAAATTCCATCCTCGAGCTCCGCCTCTATCAGCTCACTGCGATGGAGCGGGATAAGATCAAGGCTGAGTATGACTCGATCCTTGAAGAGATTACGGACTTTCTCGACATCCTCGCTCGTGAGGAGCGCGTGCTTGCGATTATCAAAGATGAACTCTTTGAGATCAAAGAAAAGCACGCGACACCGCGTCGCTGCCCGATTCTTCCTGATGAAGGAGAGATCGCGATTGAGGATCTCATTTCCAATGACGGCATGATCGTCACTCTCAGCCATCGAGGCTACGTCAAGCGCACTGCTGCGAGCGAGTATCGTGTGCAGGCACGTGGCGGGAAAGGAGTCCGTGGCATGGAGACACGTAATGCGAATGCAAGTGATGATGACGAGAGCGATTTCGTGGAGCATCTCTTCACCGCACAAGCGCACGACTACCTGATGTTCTTTACGAACACCGGGCGTGTTTATGTTGAACGAGTCTATGGTCTTCCAGAAGGATCTCGTGCCTCGAAAGGGCGGAGCCTTCAAAACGTTCTCAACCTGCTTCCCGAGGAATCGATTGCGGCCGTGCTGCGACTTGAGTTTAAGAAGGATGAAGAAGGAAACGATGTCACCTTTTCTGAAGATGGCGGAAACGTCTTCTTCGCGACCCGCGCGGGTAAGGTTAAGAAAACAAGCCTCAACGACTTCAGGAACTACCGGAAGGCAGGAACGATCGCGATCAAGCTTGATGAAGGCAATGAACTGATCGGCGTCCGTCTTACTTCAGGAAAAGACGATGTCATGCTTGTCACCCACAAGGGAATGAGCACCCGCTTCAAGGAGGAACAGGCCCGCGTCATGGGTCGTAACTCTGCTGGAGTCCGAGGCATCAAGCCGAGGGAAGGGGACTTCGTGGTAGGACTTGCCGTCGTCAATGATGATGCTCGTCTTCTCGTTGCCTCTGAAAATGGTATCGGTAAGCGCACTCCATTCGGTGACTACATGGCAAAGAATCGCGGTGGCGTCGGAATGATCACGATGAAGTGCACCGAGAAGACCGGCCAAGTCATTGGAGCCACCTCTGTTGAAGAGGAAGATGAACTCATGTTGATGACCGATGGTGGTCAGAGTATTCGGATCCGGGTGAGTGACGTTCGCGAATGCGGACGAAACACGCAGGGTGTGAAGCTCGTGACTCTCACCAAAGGTGAAAAACTTCAAGCAATCGCCCGAGTTATGCCTGATGATGAATCCGCGGAGACTGAAAATCAGGAGGAAGCTGAAAGCGAAACTGACGGAGATACTGAGGAAAAATAATTTTACTGATCACCCACAGCAGCTAAAAAAACGACGACCGCGAGGTCGTCGTTTTTTTTCGGAAAGAAAGGCAGGCTTCCGACTAGACCAAGGTCTCAACGCAGCTCTTTGACCAAGTTTCAAGATGATCCAGCATATCGCCTTTAAGCTGGGATGCTTCGTAAAAGGAGAGTTCGGCGAGGGCGTCTTCGTTGGAAGTGACCTGGTCGGTTTCAAGGTCAAAGATATGAACCACTCCGAGGTGGACTTGGCCCACGGAATTGCTGTCATCGTTTAACAAGCCAACGACACGATTGCTGTGGCCGCCAATAATGTTGAGCTCTTCGGTGATTTCTCGTTCGACTCCGGCTAGGTAGGTGGCCATTCCGAGGTGGTCTTCTCGTTCATCGACCGGGTTGATGTGCCCGCCGATTCCGACTGATCCTTGCGCATGGAGTCGGCTCTCGCCACCACTTTTCCCCCGGACGTAGTGAAGGTAATGATCTCCGTGGCGAAAAAGGCAGTATGGAATGAGCTGCTTGAACCTTGGATTTTCCTCGGCAGCAGCCCGGTCCATGAAAAAATTATTCTTTGGATCGAGAATGGCGTCGAGATAGCGGTCCACATTTGTTTCGATACCTTGAAACGAACCCAGCTCATCGAAAAGAGAGCGGGGGATTACGAGAATCTCTTCACCTTTGTAGTCCTTCACGGATGAAGCGTGCCACGGCCCTACCGGGCTGTCGATTCTTTGACGAAAGAGATAAGTTTTTCGTAGTCTCCGTTTGCCGACCAAAGGTGGCGTAGGAAGTCGGCGGCATGGATTTGGTTTTCTTGGAGAAACTTGCGATCCCCTCCGCAACTGAACATGAGGTCAGGATGGAGTTCACCTCTCAGCTTTGCTTCCCCTTTGGCAATGATTCGAGGCAAGTAGGCAAATCCTCCAATTTTTTCTCCGAATGATGGGATTTCGTCGCGCGTGATCTCCTTGTCGCTTTTCTGTCCTCCTTGGACATTGATAAAGTAGTCTCTTCGGGCTGCGGCAATCAAGAGTGCGCTGGCTTCGCTGGGAATGCCCTCATCAGCAAGATCTTCGACGAAGTCAAAAAGTTCACGGAGCTTGTATCCAATACTCTCAAGAAAACAAAGGTCCTCGGAGCTGTAGTAGTTCAGGTAGTCAGTATTTCCTCCTTGATAAAGAGCGAGGCAGCGGCGGAAGAGATCAAGAAATTGAGTGTCCCAGTTCATGCAGGAGAAGATTCCTTGTGCACGAAGCTTTGTCAAATCGGAGTTCAGTGAGATTGGTTCGGCTATCGTTGGCCTGCTCTAGTTCTTTGCGATGATTGAGATCATGATCAAAGAAATAGTCCCTATCTTTTTCTTGGCTGGAGAAAGAGGATTCGCTGTTTGACTGTCCTAGCCTTTAAGCGCCGTTGATCGACGTTATTTCGTCTAAGCGAGATGAAACAATGAGCCTGCAGAGGCAGGGTCATTGGAGAGATTGAGATCTTAGGATCTATCGCATGGAGGCGAAGCGTTGGCGCAAGATATCTTGCTCGCTCATTCCCGCGACAGTCTTCTGAGCATCGGTCAACCAAGCACGTTCGAGATCGTTTTTGGTATCTCGTTTCGTTTCGTAGTAGACGCCGAATTTTCCGGGGCTTAAATCCTGGCTAAGTTCCATTGCTGCAGAAGTGCTTTCCATTTCTTGCTCTTCTTCGTTCACGAGATCAAAGACACCACCTTTACGTGGATTACCATCATCGAAGGCTCCCGGGAAGAACATGGTGCACTCAGAAAGAGTTTCCACGACGGCGAAGCCGGGGTGCAGGATGGCCCGTTCAAACATTGCGTTCATATGCTTCACCTGTGCAGCGTGGGTGCGGGCGATAAAGGTGGCCCCACTTGCGACAAGTTGAGCCATCGGGTTGATGGGGCGGTCAATTGCTCCACGGGGGTCCGTCTTGGACTTTCGTCCGAGAGGGGTGGTGGGAGAAGTCTGGTTCTTGGTGAGGCCGTAGACAAAATTGTCCATGACGACATAGGAGAGGTTGACGTTTTTGCGTGCCGCGTGGTTCAGATGGTTCCCGCCGATGGAGAAGCCGTCGCCGTCGCCTCCGAAAACGAAAACGTGGAGATCGGGGCGTGAGAGAGAGATTCCCGTGGCGAGCGGAAGGGCTCGACCGTGGATAAAGTGAATGCCGTGGGCGTTCACGAAGTAGGGGAAGCGCGATGAGCAACCGATTCCGGCGACCACACAGATTTTTTCGTGAGGAATACCGAGCTTTTGCACGACGTTGAAAAAGGAAGCAAGGACGGCGAAGTCACCACAAGCGGGACACCAAGTAGGGTGATCGGCTTTGAGTTGCTTCTTGGTGAGCTTTTCAGCAGGAGCGGCAGAGGTGGTATCAGACATTTTCTAAAAGTGTTATTTGTTAGAGATCAGCTTTTCGGCGGCGGTTACGAGTTCAAGGACGCGGAAGCTGATGCCCTGGACCTTGTTGGTAGATTGAATCTTCGCGTTGCAAGTTTGAGCGCGGAGGAGGGTGGCGAGCTGGCCGTAGCCATACATGCCGGAGTCGTTCATTTCGGGGACGAGGACGTGGTCGTAGCGGTCAAATATTTCGTCAAGATCGATCGGAAGAGGATGAACGTGGCGAAGATGCACAGAGCCCACTTTTCGACCTTCGGAATTCATGCGATCGGTTGCTTCTTTGATCGGGCCGTAGGTTGAACCCCAGCCGATGAAGAGGAGTGACCCTGAATCTTCGCCATGGATTTTGGTCGGGCCGTAGCTCTCGGCGAGCTTAAGAAGCTTATTGCGCCGTTTGGCGGTCATCTTTTCGTGGTTCTCCGGGTTGCCGGAAGGATGGCCCCATTCGTCGTGCTCGAGACCGGTAACGACAGGATACTTTCCTTCGGAAGAGCGAGCTCCGGGAGGAGAGTGCTTGGTGATCTTATCGAGTGGGTATGGCTTAAAGTCTGCACCGCGCTCGGAGAGATCGAGAGTGGGTTCGCGCCAGTGTTTGCTAAGATCGGGCTCTTGGAAGGCTTCAAGGCGCGTCGCGATCGCTTGGTCCGAGAGGATCAGAACGGGCGTGGAATATTCTTTCGCGATCCGGCAGGCTTCGATGGCGGTATAGAAGCAGTCTTCGACATTCTTGGGGGCGATGACGACGCGAGGAGCGTCACCGTGTGAACCGTAGATTGCTTGCAAGAGATCGGACTGCTCGACTGAGGTCGGAAGTCCGGTCGAGGGGCCACCGCGTTGAATGTTCACCACGATGAGGGGCATTTCTGCCATACAGGCGTATCCGATGGCTTCGGATTTGAGTGAGAGACCGGGACCCGATGATCCGGTGATCGCGAGATGACCGGAGAAAGAGGCGCCAATGGCGAGGGACACGGCGGCAAGTTCGTCTTCGCACTGGATGAACATGCCGTTGTATTTTGGAAGTTCGGAGCGGAGGAACTCCATGATGGTAGTCCAAGGAGTGATGGGATAACCGGCGCCGAAGCGCACGCCCCCTGCAATGAGGCCGAGGGACAACATGGTGTTGCCGTCGGTGGAAAGTCGTTTGTCTCCTTCGTTTTCGCCAGGAGCCATCGGCATGTGCTCGATGTCATGGACGGGCCAAGCGTAGCCAGCATCAAATGCGAGCATGGCATTGCGGAGGACGTCTTCTGATTTTTTGCCAAACTTCCCTGCAATGATTTCCGACATGCGCAAGCGGTCGAGTTGGTAGACAGCGCAGAGCAGACCTAAGACGAAAATGTTTTTACCGCGGGATTTGGTGGTGCCGCCGATTGCTTCGATAGTGGCCGAGGTGAAAGGAACTCCGATGTGGATGATGCCGCGCTCTTCTTTGACTTCCTCGACCTGATCGCTGTCGTAGAAACAGATGCCACCATCTTTGACGGTCTTCAGGTGGTTCTCATAGGAGTGCTGGTAGAAAGCAACAAGGGTGTCGGCTTCGTCTCCTGGATGAAGAACATCGCCTGATCCGAGGTGGACCTGGAAAATTGACGGTCCACCGGAAATGGTGGAGGGGATCGTCATGTAGGTCATGACTTCCTGGGCCGTGGAGCCAGCAAGTTGGCCAAGGAATGCGCCGATCGATTGAATTCCGTCTTGGGAATCTCCAGCGAGGCGAATAACGGCGTTACGAAGGGCGGAGGAGGATGAGTCCGTTGGTACTTGTGCGGGTGCGGTCGATTGCGACATAGGTGAGCGCGATTTATTTAATTTCAAGCGGGAGATACCACCCTCGGCAATTTTCTAAAGGACAAAGGTTGCTTGAGAGGTGAAAAATTAATGTTTTTCAGGTAAATGATGAACAGAAGTCGTTTTTTGTCATGGAGAGGACCTTTTCCCCATGTCGTTGACAGGATCGGTTTCATCGCTACTTTGCGCCTACAAATTAAAATTATGAGCGATTCAGAGCCCCAAACACAGTCCTTTCAGGCCGAAGTCCGTCAACTTCTCGATATCGTCATCCACTCTCTTTATACCGATAAAGAGATTTTCGTGCGCGAGCTCATCTCGAATGCTTCTGACTCACTAGAGAAATTGCGTCTCAAGCAACTGACTGAGAACAGCGTCTTCGAAGGAGATCTACCGTTAGAAATCAATATCACGACCGATGAGGAAGCGAACACGATCACTTTTTCCGATCATGGAATCGGAATGAATCGTCAGGAGCTTACGGACAACCTCGGCACGATTGCTCGATCTGGTTCCAAGGAGTTTCTCCAGGCACTCAAGGAAAAGGGCGATACCAATGCTTCTGTGATTGGACAGTTCGGGGTCGGTTTTTACTCGGTCTTTATGGCCGCGGAGAAAGTCGAGGTTTACACCCATTCGTGGGATGCTGAGGCTGAGCACCTTAAGTGGGAGAGCGACGGGCAGAGCGGCTACAGTATTTACGAGTCTGAGGGGCAACAGCGTGGCGCGAAGATCGTGGTATATCTCAAGGAGGACTCAAAGGAGTTTGCCACGGAGGCCACCATCAAGAATGTCATCGAGCAGTATTCCCGCTTCGTTTCCTTTCCTCTTAATCTTAATGGGGAACGCGTCAACACGGTCGATGCAATCTGGCTGAAGTCGAAGAAGGAAATCAGCGAAGAGGAGTATAAAGAGTTCTATCAGTATTGCGCTCACGCTACTGATGAGCCACGTCACACGCTCCACTTTAGCACGGATGCCCCGCTGAATCTAAACGCGCTCCTCTTTTCGCCCGACGAAAACCACGAGCGCTTTGGCTTCGGTCAGATGAAGCCCGGGGTGTCACTCTATTGTCGTAAGGTGTTGATTGATTCCGAACCACAGGGGCTTCTTCCCGAGTGGCTGCGCTTCCTCCGAGGCGTGGTTGATTCCGAGGATCTTCCGTTAAATATTTCACGCGAGACGATGCAGGACAGCGCCTTGGTCCAGAAGTTGAACCGCCTTTTGACGAAGCGCTTCCTCAAGCATCTCGCGAGTCAGGCGAAGAATGAACCTGAAAAGTATCAGGAATTCTTCGAGCGCTTTGGCCGCTTTTTGAAAGAGGGAATTGCGACTGCTCCTGAGCATCACGAGGCGTTGGGAGGACTGCTTCGTTTCGAATCCAGCATGCTGGACAAGGGTGAAAAAACATCGTTGGCGGACTACCTCACACGATCGAAGGAAGAGCAGGAAGAAATATACTACCTCGTGGGACTTGATCGTGATGCGATGGCGGCTGGTCCTTACCTGGAGGCTTTCCAAAAGCGGGGAATCGAAGTCGCTCTTTTCACTGATCAGATTGATGACTACATCATGGAGACGCTTCGTGAGTTCAAGGGAAAGAAGCTTGTCAGTGCGGATCGCGCGGAGATCGAACTCGATGATCTCGTGGAGAGTGAATCAAAGTTGAGCGAGGAAGATGGAAACAGTCTTGTCGAATGGCTCACCACGACCCTTGGTGACAAGGTGGAAAAAGTGGAGCTTGGTAAGCGTCTCGTTTCACACCCGGTGGTGGCTCTGCAATCGCAGGATGCGCCGAGTGGTCAGGTGCGTGCGATGATGGAAGCGATGGGGGAAAATGCGCCAGAGCAGAAAGCGCGTTTGGAATTTAATCCGAATCATGAATTGGTTGCAAAACTTCATGCGTTGAAGGGCGAGAATGAAGAGGTGGCCGCGAAGGTTGCCAATCAGCTTGCGGATAATGCGCTGCTTGCGGCGGGGCTCGTGAAGAATCCCGCTGGAGTTGTTGCGGGGATGAATGATCTACTTGGGTCGCTGATGAAGTAGCTTTTAAGCATTCATGCTGACAGGCCGTCCGGTGGGGTCGGGGTTCGAATAGCAGCCAGCGGATGGCGGTTATTTGAATCGTCGTCGAAGGCTTGCCTGTTTTGGCTTTGCTAGATTGGGCCCAGGGTGAGGCCCTAGGATACGTTAGATCGTCCTCTAAGGTCCGGCCGGATGATAACTTTGTAAGTGAAACTAGGGCTACGCAAGGCTCGCCCTGGTTGGGGCCTTACTGACTGCCTTTTAGCCACTCACGGACAAGCTCATTCCAGAGGCTGTAGCCTTTTGGCGTGAGGTGGAGTCCGTCTTTTTCGAAGAGGTCGGCGGCGGGTGGTTGACCGGTTTTGAGCATGGCGGCGGGGGTGTCGAGGTAGTTGAGGCGCTTGCTCTGTTGGCTGAGTTCTTGGATGGCGAGGTTTGCCTTATTCATCTCGGGCCAGAGTTTCCAGCGTTTGATACTGGGCTTGATGGGGAGAAAGATGATATCGGTCTTGGGGAAAGTAGCGTGGACTTTTTTGACGAATTTTTGGAAATCGTTGACGACGATTTCGGCGGTCTTCCCTTTGCCGATGTCGTTATCGCCCGCATAGAGGAAGATGGCTTTGGGCTGATAGGGGAGGACGATGCGGTCGGCGAAGTGAAGGGAATCCTCGAGTTCGGAGCCGCCGAAGCCTCGGTTGATCGTGACGAGATCGGGAAAGGAATTTTTGAGGTCCCAGAGCTTGACGCTGGAGGAGCCGATGAAGAGGTAGGCCTTTTTCGGTGGAGCCGCTTTTTTGTCAGCAGCTTCAAATTTGGCGATGTCTTTCTCCCACTTGGATGGCTCGGCGAAGAGGGGAAGTGGGAGAAGTAGGATAAGGAGGATGCGGATCATGGGGTGGTGAATTCAAGGGTTTTTAGATTACCTTTAGGTAGAGAGTTGGAATTGTCTTCCTCTTAAAAGTGATCGAGCACTCTAGCCGATCCACGATTGCTCGATGAGTTCCTTGAGGCGGGCTTTGTCGGTGGCGGACGTCTTTGCGATGAAGCCTTTGGCGTGGGCGAAGTGGACATCGTCTTCATCGACGACGCGGACGAATTCGAGGCGCTTATCGTCGTTGAAACGGGACATGCCGTAGCCGGAGCCACGGCGATCGGGATAGACGAGAGCGACAGTTTCTTCGGCGAATTCGCTGTCGGCAACAAAGCGTCCCATGCCGGCTGAGGCGTCAGCGCTGAGGGGCTCGACGCGTGGCATAAAGAGGGCTTTTTTTCCAAATCCCATGTCCCACCATTCGGCGAGGCGACCGACTTCTTCGAGCTTGGCCTTCATGCCGGTGAGGTATTTGTGGAGGTCTTCGCCGACCATTTGCATGACTTCCCAGATGGGTTGTCCAGCGTTGTGCTCGGTGTAGGAGGCAAAGCGGCGGAGAAGAGTTATGTCGACGGGGGAGTTGAGCTTGGAGAGGGTCTCTCGTTCGACGCCGAGCCACTTGCCGGTATCGACAGGGCCGCAGGTATCGAACCACTCGGCGACTTCGAGCCAGTCGCAGAATTTTTGTGCGTCCTCGTAGAGGCTGAAATGTTTCAGCACCAAGCTGATGGCGCAGAGGGGTTCGGAGTCGCGGGGGAACTGGTGGTGATCGAAGTTCATTAGCTCCTCATTCCAATCGCCTCCGACATCGACGACACAGACTTGCGAGTCGGCGAGGTCGGCTTCGGTGGGTTCCCGTCGGAAAATGGTGACGGGATATTTGGCGATGAGGAGGGCGCAGGCGAGGAAGTCATCCTTATGCGCGCCACCGGGATGCACTATAATTTCACGAATCATTAGAGGGGCTTAACTCAGTGAGGGGAGCATGGCAACCTCTGCCACCAACGTCGTGCTTTTGGGTAGCGGGCATATTGAGATGTTTGTCGTTATCGTTGCTGGGGAAAAGCACGCTTGATTTTGAACACTCTTGTTGAATCTGATCGGAATCGAAGGCAGATTAGGGAATCAAACTATCGGTCATCATCCCTGCGCATAACGAGGAGGAGTTTCTTCCGGGTTGCCTTGCGTGCATCGATGTTGCGGAGAAGAAGTGGGACGGGGAGGTTGAAGTCGTCGTGGTTTTGAATCGCTGCACCGATAGGACGGAGGAAATTGCGCGCGTGCATGGGGCGGTAATTGCGAGGGAAGAAGCCAAGAACCTGGCGATGATTCGGAATGCTGGTCTAGCTGTGGCGACGGGAGAGATCGTGATGACGGTGGATGCGGATAGTCGTTTTCACCCCTGCTCTTTTGTTGATGTGGTCGAGAAGCTGGCGACGGGTCGCTATGTGGGGGGAGGGGCGATGGTGTATCCGGAGCGCTGGTCGTTGGGGATCTTGGCAACGGGCTTTGTGGCGGCGTTATATCTCGCGAAGTATCGCGTGAGCTTCGGTACTTTTTGGACAACGCGGGAGGCTTGCGAGGCAATTGGGGGGTTTAATCCTGAATTTGTCACGATTGAGGATGTCGATTTTGCAGTGCGTTTGAAAAAACTGGGACAGCATCGGGATCAAAAATTTGGGACTCTTGTACGCAGTGCGCTGACGACGTCGTGTCGGAAGTTTGATTCGTTTGGTGATTGGTATCTGGTGAAGAATGCAGATTTTATTACCCGCGCATTTAGCGGAAGAGATCAGGCAGCGGGTGATGAATATTGGTATGAACCGGGGCGCTGAATGTTAGAGTCGCCCTCGATTATATGAAGAAGGCATGAGGCTTCGGGCTCAATTTGAGACCTTGGAGGTATCGGAGTTGATCTGGTTCTTGAGGGCAGATGAGAGCTTGAGGGTTCGGGATTTGATTGTAGCTTCTGATATGAATGAATTTGCGCAGATCGATTCAGATATGAAGCCGCGGCCGAGGTGGAAGCTTTTGGTGTGGATTGAAGGGATTTTAGTGCTGCTTTGGGGTGGGTTGAAAATGGTGCCCGGGATCGAAGAAAAAGGGGCAGGAGGGGCAGTTGATTTGCTTCTAGTGCTCCTTGTTTTTGTAGTGGCATTGATCTGGTTGCTCTTGCTGAGTGGGCTTCGGTGGAAGGTTCGCTTGATTGGGGCGGCGGTGATGCTGGCGCTACTTGGGTTGGTGAAGATGGATGGGCACACGGGGAGTTTCTTTCCGCAGTTTTCGTGGCGGTGGACGAAGGAGTCTGCGAAGGCAATGCCTGAGGTAACTGGGACGGTTGCTAAAGAAGGGACCTTGATTTCGACGGAAGGGGCGGAGCACTTTGCGCGCTTTCTGGGAGCTGAGATGAAAAACTGGGTATCGGGGGCGCTCTTACCGGAGGGCTGGTCTAATTCCAAGCCGAAGGAGCTTTGGCGGAAGCAGATTGGTGAGGGATGGTCGGCGTTTTCAGTGGCGGGTGAATTTGCTTATACGCTGGAACAGCGGGGGGAGCAGGAGACGACGATTTGTTATGAACTCAGGACCGGAGATGTGGTCTGGGTGCATGGGGAGGATGTGCGCTTTGAAGAGTCGATGGGCGATGATGGGCCGCGGTCGACTCCCACGGTGGTGGATGGAAAAGTGTTTTCCTACGGTGCGACCGGGATTTTGAATTGTCTTGATGCGCGCACGGGTGAGTTGATTTGGGGGAAAGACGTTCTGGTTGAGCTGGGGCAGCAGGTACCGACTTGGGCGAAGAGTTGTAGTCCGCTGGTAGTGGACGGGAAGGTGATCGTAACCTTGGGGAAAGAGGCGGAGAAAAACTTGGCGGCCTTTAATATTTCAAATGGCGAGTTGGTCTGGAGGGCTGGGGATTACAGCTCGTCTTATGCCTCGCCGGTGGTGGCGACGTTGGCTGGGAAGCGTCAGATCGTGGCGATACAGCAGAAGTCGGTCGATGGTTATGAGATCGAGAGCGGTGAAATTTTGTGGTCGTTTCCGATTGGGAATCCGCAGGGGAATTGTGCGTCACCTTTGATCTTGGAGGACACAGTGATTACCAGTAGCGGTTATGGCTACGGGACTCATCGCATTAAGATTACGCCCATGGCTGAGGGCGAGGGATTCGGAGCGGAAGAGATGTGGCACTCGCGTAAGCTGAAATCGAAATTTGCCAATATGGTGGTGAAGGACGGTGGCGTCTATGGGCTGAATGAGGGACGTCTGGTGTGTCTCAATCTTGAGGATGGGAGCCTGAGGTGGCGGGGGAGTAATTTTGGACATGGGCAGCTGCTTGGGGTCGGAGATCACATGATCGTGCAGACTGAGAACGGAGGAATTTCTATTGTGGAGATCAGTCCGGAGGAGGAGAAGATTGTGGGGGAGTTCGATGCGCTGGAGCATCGAACGTGGAATAACCCGGTGCTGGCGGGACGGATTTTATTGGTGAGAAATGACCGCGAGGCGATTGCCTTTGAGTTCTTACGTTAAGAGGGATTATCCTTTCCAATCTTTCGATTATGATTTTGCTGGTTTTAGGTAGGAACTTCGCGATCAATCACTACTAACTTTTTGTCATGTTTACGGAGTGCTTCTTTTACATGCTGATAATTAATGCTTAGACCCCTTTTTGAATGAGGATTACTAAAAAGACAATTCGCCTGGGTGAGAGATCCCTGAAGATGGTTGAGTTGATCCCGGGGAGAGCTGAGAAGGCTCTGCGCTGGATGTGTGGGGTATCCGGGGTGGTGTTTGCTAGCCTAATGATCGGGATGGCAATATTGCTTCCTCAGGTCACGGAGCGTTATCAAATGAAAATGATTATTCTGGGGGCGATGGTTGGGGGTGGTGCTTGTGATGGCTGCGGCAGGGCGGAGGGTTTTTCGGTCAGTGGAGCGCGTGGGCATTGGCTCGGGGATGCGGTGGTTTGGTCTGACACATTGGTCGCCCAAGGTCCCTACGACGAAGAGCCAGATTCTCGATATTGGGAGGAATGATGTTGCTGCGCTCTTTGTCTCGGTGCGGCATCCTGTCTCGGCGCGGCATCCCGAGGGAGAAGTGTTACTCACGGTTGGGCCGTTTATGGATGGGGATCAAGCGGTAGAGGCCGCCGCCTTGATGCGCTCGGGCCAAAAGGGACCGGAAGAGGGGGGAGCGAAAGCTGATCCGATTCGGATCATTAAGGAGCTTGAAGGCGGGGCTTCACCTGTTGTAGCCAAACTATTGATGAGTATAATTTTTTGCGTACTCCTGATTCCAGCTTGGTTAGATCGGACCTGGTTGGATGCGGCGCTCTCGATGTTGATCGGAGTGCCTCTTTTGATATTAGCTGTGGTTTGGATTACGCCTAGTGGAGGAGTTTTTAACAAGACGGATAAAGGCGAGAGCGTAGATTTTTGGACGCGTCACCGGTTTTTTGGAAGACTGGAGTATCGTAAGAGTTTGATTACTAATGAAGTTCCGGAATTCCTACAGCGCGCGCGTCACTTGCCTAGCGTGGGGTGGATTTGCGTAATCCTAATCCACGTTGTGATATTGGTAATTTGGGTTCTTCGTTGAGTGGAAGGTGACTAGTCCCATACGTATCTTGCGTCGTGGATGAGATTTTTTTTCGAGGAATTCGCAGAATTCTACTTTGAAGGATGCGAGGGCCTAGCGGTGATTGTTGTGGGAAATAAAGTCGCTGGAGCTGCTATCTTTCGCCACTGCCGAGACTGAGGATTCTATGGCTTGTGATTGGCGGGCGATATGGTGACACTGGCGGTGTGGCAGGGGACAAGAAATCGAAGAAAGCAAGGCGCGGCAAGCACCAGCCTATGGGGCTGGATATTCTCTATGAAGATCGAGATATTATCGTGGTAAATAAGGCTGCGGGATTGCTTACGATCGGGACAGGCAATGACAACGGTCGGACAGCTCATGCCGCTTTGGACGATTATGTTCGCAAGGGAAATTACAAATCTCGGGAGCGCATTTTTATCGTGCACCGCTTAGATCGCGATACTTCGGGAGCGCTGGTCTTTGCGAGAACGGAGGAGGTGAAGGAGAAGCTCCAATCGACCTGGAAGGAAGTAGAGAAGACCTACCTCGCGTTTGTGGAGGGGCATCCGGATCCTGAGGAAGGGACGATTTCCAGCTATCTCGTCGAGAGTTCAGCACGTCGGGTCTACTCGACCAATGACAAGAACGAGGGACGACTTTCGCACACGAAATACAAGGTCATTAAAACTGTAGGTGAGCGCAGTTTGTTAGAAATCAGCTTGCTGACCGGGCGGAAGAACCAGATTCGGGTTCATGTGGCCGATAAGGGCTGGCCTATTGTGGGAGACGGAAAGTATGGGCGGAAGATTCGGGATAATAAGCGGCTCGCGTTGCATTCCCATCAGCTGACCTTTGCTCATCCTTTCAGTGGGGAAATGATGACCTTCGAAGCGCCTGTGCCAGCGACTTTTCACCAGATGGCAGCAGCGCCGGAGCCCAATCCTCCGAAGGAGAGAAATTGAGTTGAAGGCGGAGGGCAGAGACGAATAATTTGATCACAGATGTTTGATGCGCAGTTTTCGGATGGAGACTGTGGCTGGAAGCCACAGCTACCTTAAAGCGGTGAGGGAGAGGTTGGGATCGATTCCGATGTTTAGAGGGTCCGGCTTGCGGTTCTCGTGGGCGAGAAGTCCGGCGAAGGCGATCATACCGGCGTTGTCGGTAGTGAGCGCAGGCCGGGTGAGGCGGAGTTCAATTCCTTCGTTTTGGCAGGCGAGGCGGAGTTCTTCCTGAAGCGCTTTATTGCAGGCGACACCTCCGGAAAGGGTGACGATTTTGTGGCCCGTTTTTTCGGCGGCGAGGAGGGTTTTACGGACCAGGGTATCGATGACGGCGGCTTGGAAGGAGGCGCAAATGTCGGCAAGTTGCGCTTGTGGGTCGTCGAGCTTTTGGAGCTGGTAAAGAACGGCGGTCTTGAGGCCGGAGAATGAGAAGTCGAGGGGGCGGTCCTTGAGAGGGGCGCGAGGGAAGCGAAAGGTTTTGGGATTTCCTTCGCGGGCATGTTTTTCAATCTCGGGCCCGCCGGGATAGGGGAGCTGGAGCATGCGTCCGACTTTGTCGAAGGCTTCGCCTGCGGCGTCATCGATGGTGCGGCCGAGGAACTGGTAGTTGCCGTGGCTTTGGGCATCGATGAGGAGGGTGTGGCCACCCGAGACGATGAGGCCGAGATGCGGAGGGACGGTTCCTAGCTCAAGAAAGGGGGAGAGCAGGTGGCCTTCCATGTGATTGACGCCGTAGAAGGGCTTCCCGGTGGCGGTGGCGAGGCCTTTGGCGTAAGCGAGTCCAACGAGGAGAGAGGAAGCCAGGCCGGGGCCGCGGGTGGCAGCGAAGGCGTCGATTTGGTCGAGGGTGACTCCGGCGTCGATGATCGCTTGTTGGACCAAGGGGCGGATGCGCTGGGCATGGTTGCGGCAGGCGACTTCCGGTACCACGCCACCGTATTGTCGGTGGATCTCGATTTGAGAGGAAATGAGTGAGCTGAGCAGGTAAGGGCCATCGGGTCCGCGACGGATGATGGCGACTGCGGTTTCGTCACAGGAGGATTCGATGGCAAGGAGCATGGGCTGGGCTGAGGTTATTCCTTTTTCGGAAAGAGAGAAAGTGAGGATTCTACTGAATAAATTTGCGCTGAGATGCATAAAAACTCTTGATGAAGACCATTCAGGACATCAGTTCGACGGGCCCTCGGGGCGGCATCTTTGATGGGATGTTTCGTGCAGCTTGCCCAGGGGCAGGAGCTGGCGCGGGAGTTGGCGGCGCAACTTGCGGCGACCGCCGTGGAAGTTCGTGTCAAGGAAGTGACGGTCGGACCGATGCTCGATGTCGATCAAACGCTCGCCGATGGCGTGGTGGCGACGAAGGGAAAATGCGTGATCTTTATTGCTCCCAGACAGATCGATGGAAGCCGTCGGAGATCGATTTTTACCGCACTTTTTTCCATGACGTAAATTGGGGTTGGTATCTCTATGCGGAGAAGACGGTTCGCGGTGGAGATGCCATTCAGATCGTGGGTGAGCACATGGGGATCGTCGAGCTGAAGTAAGCTGCCGTTGGATCGCCCAAGAGGTTGTGAAGGACCTTGATGGAAAATCCGGAGCGATAAGCCCCGGGTTTTGCGTTGAGTTTTTTGGTGAAGCAATTTCTTTTAGATCTTCTTTTCCTTCACGATAAAAGAGGCGGTTCCTACAATGAAGAGGAGCGCAAGAAAGCACATGCCTACCATGCCGGCGGGGAAGTCACCAAATTTCTTGCCGGCGGTGGCCCACCAAGTGCCGACGGTCGCAACGGTGGTGGCGAAAATCATGAGGACATTCCAGATGATGCGAGCGGTTCCTTCGGGGCGCTTGTCACCGAGGACCTTCTTGGAGTTCATGAGAAGGAAGAAGGTGAAGTAGGCGATCGGAATGAGGGAGCCTCCGATAACGGAAGTAGGAATGGCGAGAGCAGCTTTGCTTTGGCCCTGCCAGAGGAAGGGGAACATGCAGCCTGCTAGGCCGGAGATTCCGCAACCGAGAAAGTAGGCCGGCTTGGAGCCAAGACTTTTCTCGAAGAGCTGCTGGAAGGCGAGGCCGTTGATGAGCATGAGGATGATGATGGTGGAAACGGCCATGCCGAGAACGCCGACGCCGAAGACTTTTTGGCCAACGACTTCGCCCGTGAAGGGCTTCAGGGTGATGGCAAGAGCGCCTGCGTCACGCGAGTGGAGCATGGCGGCGAGCTTGAAGTCGGACTCGGTAAGACCGGGGGCGGTTGCGACGGTGTCATTCCAGATCGCTTTTTCTTCATCCGACCCATTAGGGAGGTCTTTGACGAGGGTCTTGACGCTATCGATCTTTGCGAGTGTGGAGTAGGTCTTGACGGGATTGACGTCTTCCGTTTTTCCGTGGAAGGAGGAGGCGGAGGCGATGACGACACAGGCGGTGGCGAGAAAGAAGGGAACGAAGAGGCCGATGGAAAGGTCGGTGATGGAGAGGCCACGATGCTTGGTGCTCCACTTTTTCTTAAGAAGAGTGTAGGGCAGGAGGAAAGTCATATTGATGCCGACGGCGGTTCCGAAGGCCGCGAAGATCTTCGATTTCTGTGTGCTAATGATGTGGTTTTCCCAAAATGTTGAATCGGACGATGCCGCGATATCGGGGGCGAAGGTGGGTGAACTGGAGCCGAGGAGAGAGAAGTCGGGGATGAGTCCGCCAAGGATGGAGCCGAAGGAGATGTTGCCGCTTGAAAAGAGGGCGATGACGACAGCGAAGAAGGAGAAAACGATGAGGCCAACCATGACCTTGATGATGCGGTCGAAGAGCTTCGCTCCGCCGCCTCCGGCTTGGTAGAGGTAATTGACGAAAAGCCCGATGCCGAAGAGGGTAATGATGATGGGCCAGAGAAATTGATCGCCTTCGACCCCGAGGAGGTTTTGCTGGATCGCAGCAGTTCCCAGTGAGAACTGGGGCATGGTCCAAACGATGTTCGCCATGATGGTGGCGACGAGCCACGACCAACCCAGAAGGGGGTGGAGATGCTGGTTGATGAGCTGCAGAGGACGTTGCTGGGTCGAGAGGGTGACGTAGGCGATGGCGGCAAGCATGATGATGCCACAGATCATCGCGAGAGGCTGAACCCAGAGGAGATCGTTGCCAGCCACGATTCCGAGATAGAGAGCTCCGGCGAGCGAGCCGCCGCCAAGGGTGATTGCTCCTTGAAGCCAACCGGGGCCGGAGATTCTCGCGTAAGCGAAGAATTTGGTGATGCCGCCTTTGTCAGCGACAGATTCGATGACTTGAAGTTCGCGTTGGGACTGATCGTTCATGGCCGACAACTGTTAGGAGGTGGGAGCAGGACGAAAAGAAAAAAGCACGGCAGATCGTCAGAAGCTGCGAATTTGGGTTATTTTTTAGATCTTTGGATCGTGAGTATTGCGGAATTAGAACAACAGGGCTAAGTGTGGGTCTTGTCTGCAAAAGAACCATCTTTCGACGAAGCAACTCCCAGTTTCTCTAATGATCTGCAGGTGTTGACCAAGATGCGTCTGAACACTTTTGTTTTGATCACGACGCTCTTCGGCTTTTTCCTCGCAGCGAAAGGCTTGGGGGGGATGACTGATCAATGGTGGCTCCTTTTCCACACCTTGCTTGGAACAGCGGCTGCGGCCTTTGGTTCGGCGGCTTTTAACCAGCTGATGGAAATCGAGGATGATGCTCAAATGAAGCGCACTGCAGATCGCCCGCTTCCTTCACGGAGAATGGGGGTGATGCGTGCTTTTGCAATTGCTTGGGGGCTCTCGGCCTTTGGCTGTATTCATCTAGCCGCGAAAGTGAACCATGTTGCAGCAATTTTGGCGGCGACGACGATCGCGATCTACGTCTTTGTTTATACGCCGATGAAGAAGTGGCACTCTTCCAACACCCTAGTGGGAGCGATTCCCGGGGCGATTCCCCCGATGATCGGCTGGGTCGGGGCCGGGGGGAGCTGGTCCGATGCCGGAGGTTGGTTTCTTTTCGCTTTCCTCTTTCTCTGGCAACTTCCTCATTTCGTGGCGATCAGCTGGCTTTGTCGTGAGGAATATGAGAATGCGGGTTACAAAATGTGGTCGAATGGCGACGTGAAAGGCCTTCGGACAGCCCGACTCTACAATTTTTTCTCGGTAGGGCTCATTGTGTTGGGAGTTTTGGGGGCTTCGATGGGACTTTATTCCCACTGGGTGGGTGGCATTCATGCCTTGATTGTCGTTGCGATGATGCTTCCGATGCTAAAATATGGCAAAGAGGTGGTTCGGAGCAATATGCGGAAGGGCTTTTTCGGGACGTTAATCTATCTCCCAATCGTTCTTCTCGGTCTTGCGTTTGCGTGGGGCTAAGCTAGCGTCCAGCACATGGACGTTAGCCAGCTGGAACCTGCGGATCGTGATCCCCGCAAACTCAGAAATACCGCCCTATTATTGGTGGCTGCGATGATCGTGGGGGCTTTCTCTATTCTGTGGGCCTACGACGCCTTCGGGGAGCGCACGAGCAAGAGCGATCGCCCGGCGCTGGAGTACAAAATCAACGATGATTGTCGACTGGTGACGTCGGATGGGGAAGAGCGCGATATTCAGGATTTAAAAGGGAAGGTGACCTTGTCGCTCATCGCGACGATCGAGGAAGGAGTTGCTTCGGAGACTACAGTTGAGGCGCTAAGGGCGGCGATGGCATCGATTCCCGAAGGGGCGGAAAAGCCTCATCTTTTGGTGTTTGTTCTCGATGGTTCGGAAGAAGCGCCCGAAGGAATGGCTGAAGTTTTGAAGGAATTTGATGCCGAGACCACGGTTTGGCGAGTTGCGGCCAACGAGGATGGTAAAGTTTCGGTCCGCGCCTTTTTGAAGAACCGGATGCGTTTTGGAACTTACCCCGAAAAGCGCGATGGCGAATGGGTTTACGACACGAAGATCGTCCTTCTCGATCACCACCTGCAGATCCGTGGAATTCCTGGTTCCAATGAGGGCTGGGCCTTCGGTCTTGTTGCTGGAATGGAAGAAAAATTTGCGGCTGCGAAGATTTCGGATCCTGACAAGGAACTTATGCAACTCCCAATGACGACCGAGCGGTTAACGCAATTTTTGATCAATTCGATCACTTACCTATACGAAAACCCTGAAGAGAAAGGCCAAAAATGACCGAGAAGAAGCAAATAGTCCTGATTTATAGTGTCGTCGCGATCCTCTGTTCGTTGATTATTGGAATGTCGGTTTGGCTCTCGACGCTCAAGAAGGACCAAGATCAAAATCGACCCTATGCCGAAGATATAGGCAAGGTTGAGGTGACTGAAATTATGAGTCTTGAGAGAGATCTCGATCTAGTGAAACAGGACGGTGGCCAGGTGAAGATCTCCGATCTCAAAGACAAGGTCTGGGTTGCTGCCCAATTCCATGCGATCTGCCCGATGTGCGCCCAACGGAATGGGACGCGCCTTCTGCAGGTTTACGATCGCTTCAAGGAAAACCCTGATTTCAAGGTGGTTTGTCTCTCGATCGATCCTGAAACGGACACGTTGGAACATCTCACCGATCTTGAAAAGGGACTTGGTGTCGATGGTGACAAGTGGTGGTTCGTGAAGGCCGAGCAGGAAAAGATGCGTGAATACATGCGCTTCGAGATGCTCTTTGGTGACATTTCGGAACGCACGGACCCCGTTGAAATCGAGACGAAGGGAAAGTGGGCGCACGACATGGGAATCCAGATCTATCGCGGTGATACCCTTCTTAAGAAATGGCATGAAGGTCTGCCACTGGAGGAACTCAATGCAATCGTGGCGACGGCCTTGGATCAATTGGACGCTGAGAATAGAGAGTGATGAACGAGCGAGAGAATTATTTAAAGCAGCCCATTCTGGAAGATCGGGCACGGATGCTTAAAAAAGGGGTGTGGGTCATTACGATTCTGGTCCTTCTGCTCGTGGCGGCAATGCGGACGCCCTACAAGATTCCCCTGCCTTATGGCGTCGATCTTTACTTTCTGCCCAAGGTGCACGCGGCCTTGAATTGCTTGGTCGCGGCTTGTCTCTTCGCTGCTCTGTTCGCAATTGGGAGAAAGAAGATCATTTTGCACAAGCGCTACATGACTGCTGCGCTCGGCTTTTCAGGCCTCTTTCTTTTGAGTTATGTGGCCTACCATTTTACGACGGTGGAGACGAAGTTTGGAGACTACAATGCGGACGGAGACGTGAGTGATGCTGAGAAGGCAGAGGCTGGAATACAGCGCACGATTTACCTCGTTCTTCTCTTTGTTCACATCTTGGCGGCGGCGGTGAGCTTTCCACTCGTCTTGACGACTTTTGTTCATGCGTGGACGAACAATTTTGAGAAGCACCGAAAACTGGCTCGGAAAGTATTCCCGCTTTGGCTCTTCGTTGCGGTGACCGGCCCGATTTGTTACTTCATGCTGCAGCCCTACTATGTGTTGCCTGACGCCGAGCTAGAGGTTAGTGAACAGAAATGAAAATTCTGAGCTACGACGACTCCGGCTACGCCCGCTTTGTCAAGAGACTCAAACGTCGTGCTATTCCCACCGATGATGTGCGAGAGTCGGTGACTACGATTATTTCCGAGGTCGCGAAACGAGGTGATGCCGCTCTGGTTGACTTCGCAAAGAAATTCGACGGGGCGACCCTCAAGAAATCCCAGCTCCGGGTCAGTGATAAGGAGCTTGCGGCGGCGCTGTTACAGGTGAGTAAAGAGACAAAAGCAGCAGTGGCAGCCTCTCGCAAAAACATTCACGCCTTTGCCAAGCGCTCGATGCGCAAAGACTGGTCCTACAGAAATGCTGAAGGTGCCGAGGTGGGGGAGCGATTTGTTCCTTTTGACCGGGTGGGCATTTACGTTCCGGGAGGAAAAGCGCCCCTCGTTTCTACCGCACTCATGACGGGTGCTTTTGCGCATGCTGCAGGCGTGCCTGAAATTATTGCGGCAACACCTCCGGGAGCTGATGGCTCGGTAAATCCTGATCTCCTTTACGCGCTCTCCGAAGCGGGGGCGACCGAGATTTATAAGATGGGGGGAGCGCATGGAATTGCGGCTTTGTCTTTGGGTACGAAGTCTATTGCTCCAGTCGATAAGGTGTTTGGCCCTGGAAATAAATTTGTCGTTGAGGCCAAGCGGCAAATGGTCGGAGCAGTCTCCATCGATCTTTTACCCGGACCTTCGGAAGTTCTCATCGCTGCCGATGCTTCCGGGAATCCTCGTTTCCTCGCTGCTGATCTCTTGGCGCAGGCCGAACATGGACCCGATAGTGTGGTGGGCTTTGTTACGACTTCCAAGAAGCTCCTCGTGGATGTGCAAGCCGAGGTCAAAAAACAACTTGCTGACCTGCCGAGGAAAGAAATCGCCAAACAAGCCTTGAAGAAGGCGGGCTTCATGCTGCTCGTGAAGTCGATGAAGGAGGCAATTTCTATCGTGAACGACTGGGCTCCTGAGCACCTTGTTTTAGTTTCGAAGGGGGAGGATAAATGGCTCGATCAAGTCCGAACTGCTGGTGCCATTTATGTCGGAAACTACTCCGCGGTCGCAGTGGGGGATTTCCTCGCGGGGCCGAGTCACACTCTTCCCACCGAAGGAAGCGGTCGTAGTTTTTCCGGTCTTCGGGCCGACCAATTTCAACGTCGGGCTAGCGTGGTGCGCATGGATCAAAAGGCGCTGAGGAAATCACAGAAGCACGTGGAGCACTTTGCAAAGATGGAAGGGCTTTTCGGGCATGGGAATTCGGTGACCCTTCGGGCAGAGGACTAAAGATCTTCCTGCTTTCGGATCCGCTTTTCAAAAAGGCAGGTACTCTTGAAGCCCGCGTCTTTTAGGAGCGAGATCCCTTTCTTGAAGTCTCGGGCTACTTCGGAGGGTGCGTGGGCGTCGGAGGAAAGGGTGATGGGGATATTTGCGGACGCTGCGAGTTCCAGGAATTCAAACGAGGGATACTGTTCGGCGCAGGGTTTATGGAATCCGGCGGTGTTGAGTTCGATGGCGGAATCGGCATCGAGCATGGCTTGCACTACTGGCTCGTAGAACCTTTTGAGATCGCCTTTGGGGCGATAGGAGAATTTTTTGATGAGATCCGGGTGGCCGAGAAAATCGAAGAGGCCACTTCGAGCCATTTCGGCATATTCCTTCCAGTAGGTTCCCCAGGCCTCGTCGACATCGGTTTCCGCCCAGCGCCCGAGCCATGCGGGATTGTCGAAATCCCAGCCATCGAGGTAGTGGATTGAGCCAATGAGGTAATCCCAGTCGTAGGCGCGGTGGAGATTGACGATCCACTCGTGGCAATCGGGGAGCCAATCGCATTCCAGCCCAGCTCTCACCGGGATGCGGCTGTCGACATGCTTTCGAGCCCGCTCGATCCACTCGAAATACTCGGGCAAGTCGCTCGTGAGCATGCGCCAGTCATCAAAGGGTTCGGGGGTTTGAGGGGCATGGTCTGAAACACCATACTCACTAAGGCCTGCGGCGAGGGCGGCATCGAGATATTGTCCGGGCTCTCCCTCGGCGTGTTGGCAAAGAGGGGTGTGGGTGTGATAATCTGCGGGCATAAGTGCTTTGACGTTGTCGCCGGACGCTTCCTTATACTAAGTTCCTCCCAAGGCGCAAAGCCCTACCTCTCATGTCCGATTCAGCCCGTTTCTTTTCTGCTCCGAACGCCTTCACCAAACCATTGTTTGATCAACTGAAACGGCATCCCAAGCGGATTGTTTTTTCCAATGGTGAAGATCCCAGAATCCTTCATGTGGCTGAAAGAATGGTGGAGCTGGGAATCGGTGTTCCGATTATTCTTGGGAATCGTGGTCGGATCCGGGCAATGGCGGCAGATCTCGGTGTTAAAATGGACTTGGTAAACGTCATTCAACCTGATCTCGCTTCTGATTTTAAGCTCTTCTGCGACCGCTTGGAGCGTATTGAGCGTTATCGTGGCATTACCGGAATTAATGCTGCTGAAATTATTTCCCAGCCGGATTATTTTGCGGCCATGATGGTACAGTATGGTCAGGCGGATGCCTGCCTGAGCGGAAACATCTCGACTCCGGCTGGTGTTTTCCGTCCCATACTTCATCTCATCGCTCCTGATCCGAAAGTGGAGTGCGTCTTTGCAGTCTCGATTCTCGTTTCCGAAACTCTTCCGAATTTTGGCAAAGACGGAATCCTTTTCCTTTCTGACTGCGGTCTCGTTCCTGAGCCGAACGTGGAGGAACTGGCTTCTATTGCCATCGAAACCGGCAAATTGGCAAAGCACTACATGTGTCGCCGAGTGCATGTCGCTCTCTTGAGTCATTCGACGAAAGGAACTTCTACAACGGCTCCCGCGCTTAAAGTGCAGGCAGCGACGGCGCTGGCGCGTCAGAAGGTGTCTGCACTGGACTTTGATATCGATGGCGAACTTCAGGCTGATGTGGCCCTGGATCCCTCGGCTGCCGAAATTAAGCTCCCTGAGCAAGAGCGGAAGGATCCTGCGGATGTTCTTATCTTTCCTTCGTTGGATGCGGCTCATATATCGCTGAAGCTTCTTCAGCATCTGGGCGGGGCGCAAAATTACGGGCAATTGATTTGCGGACTCAAGCGTCCGGCGGGCCAGGTTCCACGGACCGCGAGCGAGGAAACGATTCTCGGAACAGCCGCGGCACTGGGAGTGGAAGCGATCAAGTTTCACGAGCTTTATCCGAGAGGCTAGTGCCCCAAATAAGAAACCCCCGAGTGCGAACACTCGGGGGGGCTGAATTCAGGGGGTGGAGCTAAAAATTTAGTTATTTAGAGTTTCTTTCGAAGAGCGTCATACTCCTTGCGGAGCTTATTAAGTTCAGATTCACGCTCGGAAATCTGATCAAGAAGATCAGCGAGTTGACGAAGGACTCCGGAGTGATTGGGCGCGATCCGAATTCCAGAGCCTGAGCTCATTGCGGCTCCACCCTGGCGGACCCAGTTAAGAACCTCTACTTTCTCTGCAGCGGTATATCGTTTACCCTTCTTACTAGCCCTATTTTGAAGTTATTTATTTCACGGGGTCGCGCAATGGGAAATAGTAACTTTTACAGAAGGTTAATACCTATATTAGTATATCTAGTATTTCCGAAAGGATATATGTAGTATTCTTGGCTTCCTCTTGGACTTTTTCTCTAGCAGCGTAACCAAGGTATCCAATGAACGTATCTACAACCGATTGGGTCTCTAAATCGCTCACGCCATCTCCAATCATTGCAATTGTATCAGGGTTCTGTTCTCCTTTAATTTGAAAAATGATTTCCGGCTTCCCTCCATTTCTAGTAGTTGGATAATCTGAATCAAAGCCCAAGTAGCTGCCATTTTTTGTAAAATAGAGTGGGACTGCCTCGATTCGGTTAATTCCAAGCTCTTTGGCAAGGGGCTCGATGCAGGCTGCAAATCCTCCTGAGATGATAATGCACTCCCAGCCATTTTGCTGAAGCGTGGCGATGGTAGCTTTGGCAGTGGGCTCGATGTGATCGATATACATTTGCCCGACCTGTTCACACTGTTGTTGAGTGGGTTGAATGAGTTCCAATCTCTTGCCAAACACCGTTTCGACGGCGATTTTACCATTCATTGCTTGATTGGTGAGGTCTTCAACCTGCTTAAAGACATCGTCTCCGGCAAAGCGTGCGAGCTCGTCGACGCCTTCGATGGCAGATAGGGTAGAGTCGCAATCGAAGGCGATTATTTTCTTCATAGGGAAATGGTGACAGGGGTGAAAATCGGAGTGATGTCGAAAAGAGTCAGTATATCATTGTTTCGCAAGCGAATACAGCCACAGGAAGCCGGTTGCCCGATCAAGTTTTCGGCATGGGTCCCATGGAAGTAGATGTAGCGCAGGTAGGTATTCTTATTCTCTTCTGCAAGCCCAGCGAGCCAGAGAATTCGAGTGAGAATGGCGTCATCGCGTGACTCGCCTTGCCAAACCTGGCGGGGGAGGCGGCCTTTGAAGCTGGTAAAGAGAGGAGCGCCCTCTCCAATTTTCTCGCGGACGATGAATTGTCCGGTGGGTGTTTTGTTCGACCCTTCTTCAAAGCCGATGCCGTTGGCTGCGGTGGATACTGGAGCTTTGAAAATGACAGAGCCTTCTTTGGATAGCTTTACTGTCTGTTCGGATATTGAGACCTCGATACGCAGATCAATTTCAGGCCGTTTGTGGCTCTCTGGGTCGGGTATCATCGGAGTTTGGTGGAGTCTGCTTGCGGTTGGGTTGCTGGGGGGTCATCCCGAGCTTGTCGATGAGAGCGAGATCTTTTTCCACCGCTGGATTTTTGGCGGTGAGAAGCTTGTCTCCGTAGAAGATAGAATTGGCGCCAGCGAAGAAACAGAGCGTCTGACCTTCTTCGCTGAGGTTGGTGCGTCCGGCCGAAAGACGCACCTTGGCTTTGGGCATGGATATCCGTGCGATTGCGATGATCCGAACGAGTTCAAAAACATCGACCCCTTTATTTTCGGCCATTGGCGTGCCGGGCATCGGCATGAGCGAATTGATGGGGACGGATTCGGGTTGCGGGTTAAACTCAGAGACGACTTCGAGCATGCGGAGCCGATCCGAAGTGTCTTCGCCGAGTCCGAGAATGCCGCCACAGCATACAGCCATTCCGGCGTCCTGGACGTTGCGGATGGTGTTGAGGCGATCTTGAAAAGTGTGAGTGGTGACGACGTTCGGATAGTATTCTGGCGAGGTGTCGATATTGTGATTGTAGGCTGTGACGCCGGCTTCTTTGAGGGCGACAGCTTCTTCCGGGCCGACTTCACCGAGAGTGACGCAGACTTCCATCCCGAGTTCTGAAACGTCGTTGATGATATCGAGAACTTGGTCGAAACGTTTGGTCCCTGAGCGGACTCCGCGCCAGGCTGCTCCCATGCAGAAACGAGTTGAGCCGCTATCGCGTGCCGCTTCGGCGCGCTTCATGATATCGCATTTCTCCATCAAGCGCTCGGCATCCACACCGCTTTTATAGCGGGCCGACTGGGCACAGTAGGAGCAGTCTTCCGAGCAGCCACCGGTTTTAATGGAGAGGAGGGTGCAAAGCTGCACTTCGGCGGCGGGCCAATTCTCTTCGTGAACGGAGCGCGCGCGCTGGATGAGTTCGAAAAGGGGGAGCTGATGGAGGGCTTTTAGGTCTGAGTAGATCATCGGTGAAGGAGAGAAAGTTATTTAGCGGATCCAGATGCCGGATACGGTGGGGAGTTTACCAAAGGTGAGAGCGGCGTAGTCTGTTTTTCCACGGGCACCGATGAGCTTGATGCCCAGCTGGGATTTCCAGACCTGGCTCATGCTTTCGCCAGTGTGACAGCCATAGCTCTGGCAGGTAGCAAATTTATTGAAGGCACCCCGGCGCACTTTGCGGAGATCGCGTTCATGAAGCCATGCTTGGCTGACAGCCATGACGGCACTTCCGTAATCGAGAAGGAAGCAGTGCTTGTTTGAGTGGCCGAAGAAATCAAAATTGATGATGTCGCGCTGTCGGTTGATCGTGGCGATGGCCTGGTCTCCCGTGTTAATCCAGATAAGCTTTGCTTTGCGCTTTGTGGCCTGTTTCTCGATCCAGGTGGTGTAAGGCTTGCTATCTTCCTGACCACGGAGAACGTATCCCGGGCGATAAACGATCCAGGTGATGGAGGCATCTTTTCCGTATGCACGGCGGAGTTCGTCCATGCGCATGGTGGAAGCGCGGATAAAGTTGGCCCACCAACGATCATGGCGATCACTCTCGACGCGAAGATTCTCCCATTTGCGGAGCGCCGGGCCGCCGCACAGGATGACGTGTTCCTTTGCTGAGGCAGGAAGACCAAAGGCGAAGAGTAAGAGGAAAGCCCAAAGCTTCATCGGAGACAGGATGGCGCGAAGAGAGGATTCGATCAAGAACGGACCGCCGCGATCAAGGTCTCAAGGGCACTCTCGAGTCGATCAGTTTGAGTGCCGAAGTTGATGCGGAGGCAGTTTCGATGACCAAAAAATGCTCCGTCGGAGAGATAGAGTCCAGCGTCTTCCGCCTTTTTGGTCGGGTTTTCTATTTCCAAGGGACGACAGTCGATCCATGCCAAGTATGTGGCTTCGATTTCCGGGATGGCGATTCCGGGAAGAGCATTCCGGAGTGTTGTAGTGAGTAGATCACGATTTTTGCGGAGGTAAGCGAGGAGCTCTTGCCTCCATGGTTCGCCGTCTTTGTAAGCAGCTTCGGCCGCATAGTAGGCGAGGCAATTGATTTCGGCGAGGGTGTGACCCTTGACCGCATTGAAGCGCTTGCGCACTTTTTCATCGGGGATCACTGCGAAGGCGTAACCTAGTCCGGCAATGTTGTAAGTTTTGCTGGGAGCGAGAAGGGTGATAGTGCGCTTGCGGAGTTCGTCGGGGAGATTGAGGGCCGAAAAATGAGGCGTCTTTTCTTCATCGAAAATGAGATCGCAGTGGATTTCATCGGAGAGGAGAATGAGGTCATGACGCTCACAGAATTCTGCAAGCTGGGTGATCTCCGCGGATGAAAAGGCACGGCCTAGTGGATTCGCGGGATTACTCAGGATGAAGATTTTTGTCTTTGGAGTCACCATTTTTTCCATGGCGTCCCAGTCGAAGGACCAGGAGCCGTTGATGAGGCAATGGTCGACTGTTTGAAGTTCCATTGATGCGTCACGATGAATTCCAAGGAAGGGTGGATAGACCGGGGTGCAGGTCATGGCTGCGTCTCCTGCGCTACCGAAGGCGCGTGCGCCCAACGAGAGGGCAGGGACCAGTCCGCCGAGGTGGACGATTGCCTCCTCTGAAACTTGTATACCGATACGACGTTGCAAGTAGTCCAGGAGAGTCTCGATCAGTGAAGCGTGTGGAACACCGTAGCCAAAGACGCCATGGTCGACTCTTTTGCGAAGGGCTTCGATCACTGCAGGGGGAGAGGTGAAATCCATATCAGCGACCCACAAAGGATCGAGATCGGGACGGCGGTCCCATTTCAAAGACCCTGTTTCACGCCGGGTAATTGCCTCATCAAAATTGGCCATGGGAGTGACTAAACACAATTGTTGGTGAATGCAATCGAGACAGTTCTGACAGGATCATCTAACATCTTCTTCGTGATCACGAAAATTCCTAAAAATTCAAGGATGGAGATGTGAATAAATCGTAAGGTTAAGATCTTGAAATAGTAAAGTTTTCTGTAGTATACTCCGTTATGCGCCCGGTGGCACGACAAATGGAATTTGGATTCCACCCAGTGGCTTCTGAGATTTTGGAGGTGAAATCTCAAGATGATGTGGGGATTGCCGAAGCTTGTTCACGCTTAATGGGGATCGATGATGAGCTGACTGCGATTTGCTCCCGGCTCTGTCTCATGCAGGACCTTCCGGATCTTGCCGCGCGTGTCGGAGTGGAATGGAACCCACGCATGAGATCGACAGCGGGAAGAGCCACCTGGCCTATGTGTCTGATCGAACTGAATACCCATCTTCCCAAAATTTCGCAAGAGGAGGTGCTCCGCACCTTGCTTCATGAGCTGGCTCACCTGGTTACTTATGAGCGTCTGGGTCATGGCAACTGCAGTCCGCATGGAGAACAGTGGCAGCAGGCATGCTCCGATCTCGGGATTCCGGGCGAGTCCGCCACGCATCGTCTGCCACTGCCCAGTCGGAAGGTGAAACGGCAATGGAAATACCTTTGTCCATCCTGTGGCTCTAAGATTGAGCGGGTCCGCCGCTTTAAAAGCCGGGTGGCCTGCTACCAGTGTTGCCAGGATTCGAAAGGCGGCTATTACAACGAACGCTTCCGCTTGGTAGAGATCAGTCTTACTTGAATTAGGGCAAGAGCCTGACTTTTCCTATAAGCATCTAAGAGCCCGTGAAGCGATTACACGGTAAGGGTTTTTACGCCTCGTTATGAGATTCCCATGGCCGGGCATCCTATCAAAGGGACCGCCTGTATTATTTTGAGCCAGAGTCTTTTGGCTCCGAAGAGCAGCGAGCGCCTTGTTTTCGATCTCGGAGTGGGGCCCATTATCGTGAAGTATGGCATCATCGAAGATCTCTAAACTGGTGTGGCGTGGAGCTCCTTGGCGAGTTGTCTGGTGCGCTACGGGCTTTCTGATGGAGGGGGAATTATCAATGAGCAGGGATTTGAGATGGGACGTCTTAGTTACATTTTTGCAGAGGTTGTTGCAGAAGACGGTGAGGTTCCGGAAGCGCGCATTGGCGGAGTTTGTCGTAATTTGAGACGGCTGAGTTGGCCAAACTGAAGAGCGATGACACAATTGCGTGAATTTTCGAATGGAATAATTTGTTTGCGACGTAAGAGTCTTTCTATGCGTCAACTTTTGTGTTTTGGACTGCTGCTTTCTTGTTTTGCTAAGGCTGAAGAATTTTCGTTTCGAGATCGTGATACCGTCGTGTTTTTGGGGAACACTTTTGTCGAGAGGGCCCAGCAGTTCGGGTATCTCGAGACGGAGCTGGCTTTGGCTGCGGGTGTGACTGAGGTGCGTTTTCGGAATCTTGGATGGAGTGGGGATACCGTCTTTGGGACGGCGCGGAGCTATTTTGGGACGCCTAAGGAGGGCTTTGATCGTCTTAAGAATGATCTCACAGGGATCAAGCCGACAGTGGTGATGGTTTGTTATGGCGCAGTGGCGGCGTTTGAGGGGGAGAAAAAGAAGGACGAGTTTATCGCGGGATATGGCCTTCTTCTTGATATGATTCAAGGGGCGACGGGCGCACGTGAAGTTATTCTGCTGTCGCCACCGCCTGCTGAGACGCTTCCGGCACCGATGCCTGAAATGGCGAAGCAGAACGGGCGGCTTAAAATTTATCGGAATGCAATTCGTGAGTTGGCGTCGAAGAGGGGGCTACGCTTTGCGGATCTCTTTGGGGCGATGAATGGGAGTAGTGAGGGGCTCACGGAGAACGGGCTTCACTTTGGAGAAAATGGATATGCGGTGGTGGCACCGAAGCTGGTGGAAGCGATGGGGCTGAAAGCGGTTTCACTGAAGTCCGAACAGCGCGATGGCTTGAGGGAGAAGATCATGGAAAAGAACAAGCTCTTCTTTCAACAATGGCGACCGTCCAATGAGACTTACTTAAGGCTCTTTCGAAAACACGAGCAGGGGCAGAATGCCAAGGAGTTGGACGAGTTTGATGCGATCATCGTGTCACGCGAAGCGGAGATTATGGAACTCAAAGGTAGAGTGATGGAGGTGGCGCAATGAAAACGACGTTCTTTTTTCTTATTTCGGCAATTGCGCTGCAGGCCCAGAACGGTTTGCGCGACATCCCTGATCCGGATCCTGGGAAGCAGGAAGCGGCCTTCAATCTGCCCGAGGGAATGGAGATCAATCTCTTCGCCTCCGATCCGATGATTTCCAAGCCGGTTCAAATGAATTGGGATTCGGAAGGACGTCTGTGGCTGGTGTCGAGTGGGATGTATCCACACATCGTGCCGGGTGCGGAGGAAAATGATCAGTTGCTGGTGCTTGAAGATACGAATGGCGATGGAGTTGCTGACAAGCGGACCGTCTTTGCCGATGATCTTCATATCCCGACGGCGGTGCTGCCGATGGATGGGGGCGTTTATGTCGCGAACTCGACCGAGATTCTCTTTTTAAAGGATACTGATGGTGATCTGGTCGCGGATGAGCGGCGGGTGGTGCTATCGGGTTTTGGAACCGAAGATACCCATCATTTGGTACACACCTTCAGTCAGGGGCCTGACGGGATGCTTTATTTTTTGCAGTCGATTTACATCCACAGCCACCTCGAAACTCCTCACGGAGTGCGACGTTTGATGGGGGGCGGGGTGTGGCATTTTCGACCGGAGACACAACAGGCGGAGGTGCTCTCGAAGGGCCTTGTGAATCCTTGGGGATTCGTGTTTGACGACTACGGGCAGTCATTTGCGACCGACGGAGCGGGAGGTGATGGAATCAATTTCATCTTTCCGCGAGCGGTCGGGGTGACTTCGCCGGGAGCCAAGCGAGTGATTCGTGGATTGAACCCGGGACAGCCGAAATTGTGCGGACTGGAGATTCTCTCGGGGAGCCATGTACCTGAGAGTTTGCGTGGAGTGATGGTGGCACCGGATTTTCGGGGGCATCGTATTAATAGCTATGAGCTTTCGCCGAAGGGGAGTTCGTATCAATCGACGCAACTTGAAGGTTTTCTGAGTAGCGCGCACCGGGCTTTTCGTCCGATCGATGTTAAGATGGGACCTGATGGCGCGGTTTACATCGCCGATTGGTATAACCCGATCATTCAGCACGGCGAAGTGGACTTCCGCGACAAGCGACGGGATCATCAGCGTGGGCGGATTTGGCGAGTGACTTTTAAAGATCGTCCTTTGGTGAAGAAGGTGAAGATCGTGGGCGCGGAAACGGATGCTCTGTTGGAGCTCTTGACGTCGCCCGAGCGGTTTCAACGTGATTTTGCGAAGCAGGAGCTGAGACAGCGGGGGAAGGAGGTGCTTCCGGCCTTGAGAGCATGGACGGCGAAGCAAGTGAATGAGTCGGCATTAGTGGAAGCAATGTGGACCTTTCAGTCCTTGAATGTCACTCCGGTGAAGCTGGTTGAGAAGTTGGCGCGCTCCAGTGATCCTCGCTTCCGGGCGGCCGCTCTGCGGGTGGTGTATCATCGTCATCACGAAATCCCGAAGGTGGATCAAATGATTGAGAAGGCGGTGGGGGATGAGAATGCCCAGGTGCGGCTTTGGGCAGTTAGTTGTCTCGCGCAGCGCCCGAGTAAAACGTCGGTGCCCTTTGCTCTGAGGGTGCTGGATCAACCGATGGATGAGACCTTGGACTTTGCCTTGTGGTCGATTGTGCGGGAGCACGAGCGGGAGTGGGTTCCTTTGTTTGAGGCGGGTGAGTTGACTTTCAAAGGGAAGTTGAAGCATTTGCTGTTCGCGATTGCGGCCTTGGAGAAGCCCTTGAAGCTCAATGGCGTTTTTGCAGGGCTAGAGGACGGGAGTCTCAAAGGAGAGGAACGTGCAGGTGCGATCTCCACAATTGCGAAAGTAGGATCGGCGCAGGATTTGACCCGGCTTTTCGCGCTGCCGGGTCTCGGAGTGGTGGGGTTGGATGCACTCATTGAAGCAAAGCGAGTGCGAAAGCTGCAGCCTGATGGGCACCGCGAAAAGATTGTTGATTTTCTGAAGGTGCAAGATGAGGGGGTTTTTCACAGGGCTGCTTTACTAGCTGGCTTGTGGAAAGTGAAACCGGCCTTTGGGAATCTGAAGTCGGTCTTCTTTGACGAAAGTCAGAATCAAGGCGTGCGAGGTAAGGCCGCAGAGGGCCTTCGATATTTTGGAGGCCCGGAAGTCATTGCGTTGTTTGAGCGAGCCATCAAAGAGAGTTCAGCAAGCGGAACCCGGATGCTTGCAGTCAAAGAGCTGGCGAATCTCGATCCAGCTCGGGCTGCGGTGGCGGCGGTTGATCTCCTTCAGGTAGATGACGTCAGCCTAAACAAGGCGGATTTGTTGGGGGTCTTTCTTAGAAGTCCAAAGGCGTCGTCAATCTTGGCCAAGGCACTGGACGGGATGACGCTTCCTCGAAAAATTGCTATTTTAGGAGTGCAACGGGCGGGGACGACAGGGAAGCCGCCGCTGGATTTGATGAAAGCATTTGAGAAAGCGGGTGACCTGAAGCCGATGGCGCAGCAACTGAGCGCGGGCGAGATGCAAGCGATGGTTGCGCGGGTTCAGCGTGAAGGCGATCCTCGTAAGGGGGAGCGAATCTACCGGAAGGCGGAACTTCAGTGCATGGTGTGTCACGCGATCGGCGTGAGTGGAGGCGTTGTAGGACCGAATTTGGTGAGTATCGGAGGAAGCGCGCCCCTTGATTATTTGGTGACCTCGCTTCTCAATCCGAATGATAAGATCAAGGAAGGGTATCACACCACCTTGGTGACGACTCGTGATGGGAATTCACACACCGGTGGATTGGTGAGCGAGGGTGATCAGGAGATCACGCTGCGCGATTCTGCGGGTGGATTTGTCAAGATTGCCAAGGCCGATGTGAAATCGAAGATCGTGAGTCCGGTCTCGATGATGCCGCCCGGATTGACTGCGAGTCTTCGTGAAGATGAATTTGTTGATCTCGTACGGTTTCTTTCCGAGTTGGGGAAGGACGGGGAGTTTCAAGTGGGGTCCCGGCCCTTTGTGCGAAACTGGAAAGTATTGCAGCCGCATGCCCGGACCAGGGATCTGATGGGTCATTTGGGGCCGAAGATTTTTGCGGAGCGTTTTGCGGACTATCAATGGACTCCCATGGGAAGCATGGTGGGTGGGGCGTTGCCTGCCGATGAAATGCCGAAGGTTTTGGGCCGGGGGAAGAATCGCTATGGAGTCGCACGTTTCGGACTTGATGGCGACGGAGAAGGACCGGTGATTCTTAAGATCAACGAAACGCAGCTGATGCATCTTTTCGACGGAGAAAAGGAGATTCCTCTTCCTAAGAAGGGCGCGGCCTCGATCGAAGTGCCGGCAGGAGGTGATGGTGAACGGTTTACGGTGTCAGTGAATTCCGTCTATCGGACCGCTCCGGTGTTGATTGAGCGGGTCGAAAAGAAATGAGGATTTCCTTCTCGTGGATTCTTTTAAATTAAGACATTTTAGTAGTAATGAAAATAGTTAGCCTTCTCTGCCCGCTGGGGCTAATTTTGGTTTTAGTAGCGGCGCGACAAGAGGGAGGATCCCCGATTGAACGGCTTGTGCTGAATAAAGAAGTTTACACCGAGGGCGCCTCTTTTGGTGATGTGAATGGAGACGGCGCGACCGACCTCTTAGCCGGTCCATTGTGGTGGCAGGGACCTAATTTTAAAACCTCCCATCGCTATCGCGCCGGTGAGGCGGTGCCAGCGAAAGGCTATGCACACAATTCGTTTCAGAGTTGGGTGCGCGACATGAATGGCGATGGGAGGGCTGATGTCTTTCAAGTGGCCCACGATGGAAACTTTCATCTCGATCTTTATCTTCAGCCGGAGACGGTATCGGAAGAGTGGCCCAAGTATCGTGTGGTGACAAAGATGGGGAATGAGTCGCCCGAGTTGGGAGATATCACAGGCGATGGCAAGGAAGAGTTGATTGCAATGCAGGGAGGTAAGGTTGGCTTCTTTTCACCTGATTGGAGTGCGCCGGAGAAGCCGTGGACCTTTCATGCAATTTCGGAGGTGCGGACGAAGTCGCCTTATTACCACGGTCTTGGATTTGGGGACCTCAATGGGGATGGGCGAGTGGATGTTTTAGAAAAAGGGGGCTGGTATGAGGCGCCGAAGAACCCACTCAGCGGAGAGCTGTGGATTCTTCATCCCTATCTTTTTTCCGTCAAAGGTGGGGCACAGATGCTGGTCTACGATGTCGATGGAGATGGGGACAATGATGTGATCTCAAGTATTGCCGCTCATGCCTGGGGATTGGCTTGGTTTGAGAACGATGACCTTTCCTTTACGAGGCATATGTTGATTCCTGAAGAGAAGAAACCGGGTGTCGGAGGGGTTGTGTTTACGCAAGCGCATGCGCTGGTTGCTGGCGATTTTAATGGCGACGGGCTCACTGATTTCGCGACCGGTAAGCGCTACTGGGCCCACAATGGAAACGATCCCGATTCAGCAGGGGCAGCGGTGCTTTATTGGTATGAACTCCAACGGAACGATGGCAAAGCCTCCTTTGTTCCGCACTTGATTGACTCTGACTCCGGAGCGGGAACCCAGCTTGCCGCAGCCGATATAAATGGTGATGGGAAGACCGACCTTGGAATCGGAAACAAAAAAGGCGTTTACGTTTTTCGTAGTCGCTGAGACTCCTCGATATTTTATACTAAGCTTATTTTGCTAATGCTTAAGAAATACTTCATTCGTATCGCGGCGTGCCTAGCTGTCTCTAATTCCTTTGCATCTGGTAAGCCGCCCAATGTGGTGATCTTTCTCGCCGATGATCAAGGCTGGGGAGATTTGCGGGTGCACGGAAATACCGACCTCAATACTCCGAATATTGATTCACTGGCCAAGGATGGAGCCTCGTTTGATCGCTTCTTCGTGTGTGCCGTCTGTGCGCCGACACGGGCCGAATTTTTCACCGGGCGGTATCACCCCAAGACCGGAGTGAGCGGAGTATCGACGGGAAGGGAGCGTCTCAATATTGATGAATACACATTAGGCGAGGCCTTCAAAAAGGCGGGCTACGCAACTGGCGCCTTTGGTAAATGGCACAATGGAACGCAGTATCCCAATCATCCCAATACCCGGGGTTACGACGAGTTCTACGGTTTCACCTCAGGCCACTGGGGACACTATTTCAGCCCGGCTCTCGATCACAATGGGCGAGTGGTGAAGGGTGATGGTTATATCACGGATGACCTGACGACGAAGGCGATGGGTTTCATCAAGAAGCAAACTGAGGCAAAGAAACCATTTTTGGCCTACTTGCCGTATTGCACTCCTCATTCTCCCATGCAGGTGCCCGATGAGTTTTGGGAGCGGTTTAGGGATAAGGATCTGAAGATGGTTCACCGGGAAGCAAGGAGAGAAAAGCAAGCCCACAAGCGGGCGTCTTTGGCAATGGTGGAGAATGTCGATTGGAATGTCGGGCGAGTGCTCAAGCAGCTTGAGGACCTTGGGTTGGAAGATGATACCATCGTGATTTATTTTTCTGACAATGGTCCTAACGGACATCGTTGGAACGGAGATATGCGGGGCAAGAAGGGCTCCACTGATGAAGGGGGATTGCGAGTGCCGTTTTTTATCCGCTGGCCGGGTAAGATTCCCGAAGGGCACCGGGTGGCGAAGCTTGCCGGCGCGATTGATATTTTTCCAACGCTTGCCGATCTCACGGGGATTCAGCGGGACGAACCGAAGCCGATTGACGGGGTGAGTTTGAAGCCATTGCTTATGGAGAAGAAAACGGAGTGGAAGGAACGGACGATTTACTCGACTTGGGCGAATCGCTTTTCGTTGAGGACTTCTCAATACCGACTCTCTGATAAAGGTGAGCTGTTCGATATGATTGCTGATCCGGGACAGCGGAAAAATTTAGCAAAGAAGCGCCCTCAAATCATCGATCAATTGAATGCTGAAATGGTTCAGTGGAGAAGCACTCTTCCAAACAAAGGGGAGCGAATGACAATTCGTCCTTTCCTCGTTGGCTATCCTGGTGGGATCGACAACCAATTGCCAAGTCGCGATGGCAATAGTGAAGGCGGAATCGAGCGCTCGTCAATTCATCCGAATTGTTCCTTTTTCCTCAACTGGACAAAGCCGGAGGATCGCATCTTCTGGGAGGTAGATGTTGTGACGGCCGGGGAGTATGAGGTTGAACTCCATTACACCTGTCCAGAGAGGGATATTGGCTCCACGATTGAATTGAGTTTCGGAGATCAAAAAGTGACTGCGCAAGTGACCATCGCCCATGATCCTCCCTTGGTTGGAGCCGCCCAAGATCGATTCGTGCGTAACGAATCGCTGGTGAAAGATTTCCGCATCTTTAAAATGGGGAAGATTAATTTGCCGAAGGGAAAAGGACGTCTGTCACTCAGGGCTCTTGAGATCCCGGGGTTGCAAGTGATGGATGTGCGGCTCTTGAACTTGCGCAAATAGGAATTTCTTTGGTTTGTTTCTCCCGTCTTTCCTTTTGAATTATTTCTTGTCTGTAGAGAGACGCGGCTGAAATCAGGGTCTTTTTCATCAATGAAACGGGTGGTTCAGAGTGGCAGGACGCCGGTCAGGCTTTGGTTGTTTCGTGTCGGAGATGAGAGATGAGGTGCGCTAAATTAGCTTCAATTTTCAGGCGTTACGTGCGAAGTGAATCTGGAGAAAGACGAGGTGTCCTCTCTGGCCCGGTGGTCGCAGGGGAGGACGTTAGTGGACGAATTTAAGGAGGGACGCCAACCGGGAAAGAAATGTGTGCGTATTCAAACCTGGTGGGTGGCCCCTTCCTTTACAGTCCGAATTTCTTGAGCATGGGTTCGATTGCTTCGGCCCAGATTTCGTAGCCTTTTTGCTTCGGGTGTAGCGCGTCTGGCATGATTTCTTTGGTGAGGACACCGTCGGCGGTGAGGAACTTGTCGGAGATGTCGAGGTAGTGAATGCGCTTGCCGTTGTGGAACTTTGAGATCATGTCGTTAATGACGTCGTTATTTTTACGCTTGGAGTCGTCAGGATTGACGCCACGTGGGAAGACTCCGAGAAGGAGGATCTTGGCCTCCGGGCAGCGAGCGCGAACGGTGGAGATGATGCGCTCAATGCCATCTTTGACTTCGGAAGGATCCTGATTGCTGTGACCGGTGTTATTGGTGCCAATCATGATGACGGCGGCCTTGGCTTTTTTCTGGTTTCTGAGGTTTCCGTGGTCGAGGCGCCAGATGACGTGCTCGGTACGATCACCGGAGATTCCGAGGTTGAGGGCCTTGCGATTGCCATAGAATTTTTCCCAAGTGGCTTGGCCGGAACCTTCCCAGCCTTGGGTGATGGAGTCGCCGATGAAGAGAATGTCGTGGGGCTTCTTTGCCTGCTGGTTCATGGAGGCGTGGCGTTTTTTCCACCAAGCTTGATCTTTGGAGACACCGATAATGGCGGAGTGAGCGCGGTATTTTTTACGAGAGCCGGTGAGTTCCTGCTTCATCTCGGTAAGGACTTTGGCGTAAGCAGGATCGTCGTGAACCGACTTCATTTCCTGCGGATCTTTCTTCATGTCGAAGAGCTGGTATTCCTTGGTTTTTGGAACCCAGAAGATCTTATGGTCGGAAGTTCGGACGCCATCGTGAGCGGCGACATTGTGGGTGGCTTCGCCAGAGTAGCGGTAGTAAATGGAATCCCGCCAGTCGGCGGGTGCGGTGCCTGAGGCCTTGAAAATGGGGACAAGGGACTTGCCCTGCATGCCCTCGGGGATGTCGGCCCCGGCGAGGTCGAGAAAGGTGGGGCCGTAGTCGATATTTTGGATGAGGGCGTCGGTCACGGAGCCGGGTTTAATTTTACCAGGCCAGCGGACGACGAAGGGCATCATGAGGGATTCTTCAAACATCCAGCGCTTGTCATACCAACCGTGTTCGCCGAGGTAGAAGCCTTGGTCGGAGGAGTAAATGACGATGGTGTTTTCGGCGAGACCGGTGTCGTCGAGGTGTTTGAGGATCTTTGAAATTCCCTCATCCATGGAGCGGATGACGCGAAGGTAGTCCTTGATGTAGCGCTGGTATTTCCACTTGGTGATGGTTTTTTGGTCGAGCTTACCAGCGCGCATGTCGGCGATGAACTTCTGGTTCTCGTCGTCGTAGGCTTTGATGTAGATCTTTTTATTATCGTCGGAGAGGCGATTGAATTGACCGTTGCCGGAGCCTCCGGTGAAGTGGCTGGGAAAGAGATTTGGTCCCTGGAACTTCATGTCATTGGCCCATGACATGTGACCCTGGATTCCCATGGCGTGTTCCTTCAGGACAGAGGAACGATTTGAGTAATCATCGAAAAGAGTGTCGGGCTCGGGCATCTCGATGCCGTCGAAAGTATCGAGATGGCGGAAGGCGGGTGCCCAGTTGCGGTGCGGTGCCTTGTATTGGACCATCGCCATGAAGGGCTTCTTGGACTCGGTGGCTTCGTTGAGCCAAGTGAGGCCTTTTTCGGTGACGAGGTCATTACAGTGGCCCTCGAAGCGTTTACGCTTGTTGTCCATCTGGATGAAATCCGGATTGTAGTAAGCGCCTTGGCCGGGGAGGACTTCCCAGTAGTCGAAACCGACAGGATTGGAGTGGAGGTGCCACTTACCGATCATGGCGGTGGTGTAGCCGGCCTTGCGGAGGAGATCGGGAAAGGTAGTCTGGAGTCCGTCGAAGTAGGACGAGTTGTTGTCGATGAACCCGTTCAGATGGGAGTGTTTTCCAGTGAGGATGGAGGCACGTGAAGGGCCGCAGATGGCGTTGGTGCAGTAGGATCGGTCGAAGCGCATGCCTTCTTTGGCGATACGGTCGATCCCTGGGGTAGGGGCGATTTCATCAAAAAGGCCGCCGGGATAGCAGGAGATCGCGTTGGGAGCGTGATCGTCTGAGAAGATGAAGAGGATATTGGGCCGTTCGGCTGCTGGGAGAGCTAGGCAAAGTCCGATTGTGAGAGCTAGGATGTGTTTCATGAAAAGCTTGGAAAGAGGATACGTCTTCGGCGGTTGGAATCTTAAGATTAAAATTTCCGAATTTGAGGTGCACACTGCTTGGACTACTTTTGGGTGGATCGCTTGAGGGCGGCGTCTGAGGGATCGGAAACGAAGTATCTCCCGGATTTGTGTGATCAATTTTAATTCAGCAATGGGATTTATAGTTTCTCCCATTCGGCCTCCGCCTCCGCGAAGCGCTAGAATTGAGAACTCTAAAATAAACATTTGTCTCTTCTGTTTTGTGGAGTGGTATTATTCATGATCCTCGACGCGAAAAGCTTGGCATCCGGTAAACCATGAGGAGGAAATTGCCCCCAAAAAGGCATCAGGAATCAGCTTCGAGGGAACCAATGTGCTGTTTTTTTACAGAAGCTCACCAGCATGAGCATGAGAGGAACTTCGATGAGTAGTCCGACGACTGTTGCAAGAACTACACCGGAACTTTGCCCGAAAAGGATGACGGCGGTGGCGATAGCGACTTCAAAGTGGTTGGAAGCTCCTATCATGGCTGAGGGAGCGGCATCCTCATAGGTGAAATTCAGGAGCTTCGCGGCCAGATAAGTGATGGCAAAGATCAATATGGTCTGGAGGGTAAGTGGAATGGCGATCCAGAAAATAGTCATGGGGTTTTGCAGAATGGTTTCCCCTTTAAAACTAAAGAGCAGGACCAATGTTACGAGGAGAGCCGCGATCGAAACCGGAGTCAGATAATGAAGGAACTTTTCGTTGAACCACTCCTGCCCCTTTGCTTGTAGAATCCACTTGCGAGAGAAATATCCTCCGACTAGGGGCAAGGCGACATAAAGAGAAACAGAAAGAAGAAGAGCCTGCCAAGGGACTGCCATTTGATTCACGCCCAACAACCACCTTCCAAGGAGGCCATAGAGTGCAATCATCAAAAGCGAATTGACGGCAACCATGATCAGGGTGAGTCCTTGATTTCCCTTTGCTAAAAAGCTCCAGACCAAAACCATTGCGGTGCACGGAGCAATTCCCAAAAGGATAGCCCCGGAGATGTAAGAGCGGTAAAGTTCGACCTCGGTGCCCTCCTTGATCATCTCGGTTCCGGGTAAAAGATCCTTAAAGAAAACTCCAAGAAATAAGGTCGCAATGCCGAACATCGTAAAGGGTTTGATGCCCCAATTCACAACGAGAGTCAGGATGACGGGCTTGAGATTTTCACTCGCCTTTACCATTTTCCCAAAGTCAATCTTCACCATGATGGGATACATCATGAAGAAGAGACAAATCGCGATGGGAACGGAGACGACGGGCGCGCCATTCACCATAATCGACATGCTGTCCAAAGTGCGGGTCAGGTTTGGGGCGATCTTTCCCAATCCAATCCCGCCCACGATGCAGAGAGCCACCCATAGGGTGAGTTTTCGTTCAAACAGGCTCATAGATTTGGTGTCTATGCTCATTGGGACTTCGTGGTTTTTCGTGGAAGTGCGATGGTTGTTAGCACCGCAATGAGGACGCAAATGGAACTCGTCCACATACAAGCGGAAAGCCCATGCCATTGGTAAACGAGACCAGAAAGCAAGGTTCCGAAAAGCCGTCCTCCTGCATTAGCCATGTAATAGAATCCGACATTCAGGGCTGCCTTATCAGAATCTGAATAGGCGAGAATGAGATAGGAATGGAGAGCCGAATTTATCGCAAAAACAATGCCGAACAGGATGAGACCTCCGAGAATTGTTTCCGTGAGATGAAATTCAAATTGCACTCCCAAAGCAATCGCGACGGTGACAATGGTCAGGGCAATTCCCCATCCCAAGGTGGAGGATGCCGTGTCGGAAACAGTTCTGCTCTTTCTCACCAAAACGGGAGCTGAAGCTTGCACAATGCCGTATCCAATAACCCATATCGACATGAAGGTTCCTACTGCGGCAAAGCCCCATCCGAGAACCTCACTTAGGAAAACGGGCAAGGCGACCACGAACCAGACATCGCGTGAAGCGAAGAGAAAGAACCGTGCGAATGAGAGCACATTGATTTCCCCCGATTTTGAGAACAATTCTTTGAATTTGGTCTTTTGCTTCGACTTACCCAAGTCTCCTTTCAATCCTAAAATGGTGCTTAGAAGAACGACCCCCAAAGCAATGGCCATCGCCCAGAGGCTCCATTGAAAGCCGATGCTCGCGAGAAGAACTCCTCCGAGTAAAAAACCGACACCTTTTAGCGCGTTCTTGGAGCCTGTAAGGATAGCCACCCAACGGAAAAGACCGGCTTGGGAATCTGCATCACCTTCGGGAACAAGAATTCGAACCGCACTCTTTGAACTCATTTTAGTGAGATCCTTTGCGACTCCGGAAAGAGCCTGTGTCCCCATAATGTAGCTAACTGCAACCCAAAGTTCCCAACTAAGATTGGTGAGAGAAAGTAAAACCAGAGAAAGAATTTGAAGAGATAATCCCGTGGTTAGAGTGATCTTTAAGCCCCTGGCCGAGGCCAACCACCCACCGAAGAGGTTGGTCAGAATTCCGCAAAACTCATAGAGAAGAAAGAGAAAGGCCAATTGAATAGCGCTCAGTCCCCGTTCGTGAAAGTGCAGGATCACTAACATTCGCAAGGCTCCATCTGTGAGCGAAAACCCCCAATAGGCCGCCGTGACGAGAGCGTAGTTTTTGGTGTTCATTTGGGACTGGGATCGATCAACGGTCAAAGGGATGCTGCCACGATTTTTGTCAGATCCATCATTCTGTTGGAATACCCCCACTCGTTGTCATACCAGACAAGCAACTTGAGTTGAGTGTCGTTGACCATCATCGTGGAAAGGGAATCAACGATTCCCGACCGTGGATCATTAACGTAATCAGCGGATACAAGCGGACGTTCCTCGTATCCGAGAATCCCTTTCAGTTCTCCTTCGGAAGCAGCTTTCAGAGCGGCATTCACCTCGGCAACATTGCTTTTCTTTTCCAATTCAAAGACGCAGTCGGTGAGCGAGGAGTTGAGGATTGGAACGCGAACAGCAACGCCATTGAGTCGGCCTTTCAACTCGGGATAAATCATGGTGATGGCCGTGGCTGATCCCGTTGTCGTCGGGATCAGGGAATTGATGGCAGACCGGGCACGGCGAAGATCGGCATGAGGCGCATCGACGATGGTTTGTGTATTTGTAAGATCGTGCAAAGTCGTGATCATTCCGTGACGAATCCCGAAGGTTTCATTGATGACTTTTACCACCGGGCCGATACAATTTGTGGTGCAGGATGCGGCGGTAAGGATGTGATGTATTTCCGGTTGATAGAGGTGGTTATTGCATCCCACCACGACATTGAGCGCACCTTCTTTAACCGGAGCGGCTACGATTACCTTCTTGATGCCTTGGTCGAGATAAGGTTGGAGAAGTGTCGGGGTTTTAAATTTTCCCGAACACTCAAGAACGATATCGACTTCACTGGCAGCCCAATCGACAGCCCCTGGTGTGCTCTCCGAGGAATAATTGATCGAGTGACCATCGACGGTAATCGATTTTTCATCCGCTGTAATACGGTGATTCCAGCGGCCATGCACGGTATCAAACTCGAGAAGGTGCGCCGCCGATTTAGCGGGGGCTTTCGGTTCGTTGATGTGGACGAATTCCAGCTCATCTGAGCCAAATGCAGCCCGTAAATTAAGACGACCAATCCGGCCAAATCCGTTGATTCCAATTTTGATGCTCATGATAATTCTGCTGGGTCAAGGCCTGCGCTGAAGGCAAGGGATTTCTCGTCTTGAAGGGAATTCAAGATTGCTTCCGCGATGTGACTTCTTGCCGAATTGGGGTTACCGCGAAATAAAACGTTTTTCTTTTTCATAGGGACTCATCTGATGATTTTAACAAATCGAACACGCTTCATTCTCCGTGCCTCGACTCAGGCACAGCTCGGGGTGGCCTTGGCAGCAGTCTTCAGATAGGAAGAGCATGAGTTCCCGCATCTTTTCATTCCGAAGCCGATATTTGATGGAGCGTCCGATACGCTCGGAATCGATTAAACCAGATGAATTTAGCTCTTTAAGATGAAAAGACATGGTTGGCTTGGGGATTTCGAGGGCCCGGGAAAGATCACCTGCGCAGAGGCCCTCTGCACCATTCTTCACGAGGAGCCGGAACACCTCCAATCTTGATTCCTGAGCGAGGGCGGTAAGAGTTTGAACGGCCATCTTTAATTCCATAGTTTTGAAATTATGAAATTAGTAGGATTATTTGTCAAACGTCTTCTTCTCGATTTACAGTATTTTGGGGGACTACAAATCTGTAACGTAACCATTTCGATTTAGGTCCACTTTCCTTCCGAGTTTTCCAGCATGTTGTTCCTTCGAGATGGAAGTTTTTAGCTCATCCTCACGGGACTTTTCGGTCTAACTTACATCGTGGGCCATTTCGAAAATCTGATTATGTGGGAATTTCCGGATCAAAATAAGGTTCGATTTATCAGCACTAACCGAGAAAAGAATCCAGGCTTTTTATCAGGCTGCGATCGCGTCGTGGAGAAGGCTCCATGAAACCGGACTGCGGCCTCCCTGCATGCCTTGGTTTATTGGTTGTCTGGATACTTAATAAACAGCCATTCAAGTCTGAAAAATAGATCTCGAACTGGATCGATTTTTATTTCACGACACCGGTATTGTTCTCGGTGGGTGGGACCTTTTTTGTGATGGATTGGCGATCTCCGAAGCGAAGATTTTTCAATCAATCACGGGAGGGAGAGTTCGCGGAACGATCGACGGTCGAATCATCAGCTTGGGGAAGAAGGATTTCCTGGAAAGCGAGGCTTCATGTTTCCTGACGAACCTATTTTTGAGGTAATGAGTCTTGAGAACGTGGCGCAATCGCCGCTTAGATTTCTAGGGACAGCAAGGCCAAGAATCATTGGAATTTCTGATCCCGTGAAATAATGCAGTGCCGAGGCTATTAAGAAACTCCATGACCCGAGCATCTGGGTCATCATGGCCACCGGTGACAATATTCACTCAGTCAACGCTGTCGGCAAAGCGCACAGTATCGACGAAGTTTATCCTGAGTTCAATCCTGCTGAAAAAATCCGGATCGTTAAAGAATTGAATGCCAAGGGAGTGACCGTGGCGATGACTGGAGAGAGGATCAATGATGTGCCGGCATTTTTCTCAGCTCAATGATTGTTGGTGCCGCCATGAGCTTTAGTTCGTTCTCGGTGATTTTGAATGCACGGCGGTTGAAGAAGAGAAATTTCACATCATAGGAGCTGCTCGAAGGGTTTCGTTTCGAGGCTAAATCAGGGTTAATTGCGTGTTTCTAAAAAATCACGTTTGCTTCGTCGGGGTGTTTTGCTAATTTTTTTTTGTGGGTGCTATCGATCTATCGATAATTTTTCCTGCAAAACACCTTTCAATGCACAGTTTCGCCGTTGTAGCTCAGGGGTAGAGCGATTCACTCGTAAAGCATGGCGATATGGCTGAGAGCTATTTAAGGACAAGGTCTACAGCGATCCGGTAACATTTTTGGGTAGCATATTATCGGGATTTTACATGAATCTGTACGCTATTAGCTTGGTTGGTAATAACGATCATCACTCGGAACTGATCACTTTTCACTGAATTGTTAGGGTGATGTTGCGTTAAGTTGGATCGGGCACGCCATCGGGCGTAACTCGTGTTTGGATGAATATAGGAGTATTTAAAAACACGAAAAGTTTGAGAAAACTGGCCAATAGTTCTTCGAGACAAACTTAGTAAATGAGTAAATCGCGCAATGGCCTTTCAAACGAACGACGGTAACGACATAAGAATTCGTTTCACTTTATGTGAGAAATGAAGCGGCTGTCTTTTCGTTCGTGATGGCGCTGGTGAAACACACTGCAGATGCCGAAGATGTCGTGCAGCGAGCGAGTGTGACAATGTGGCGCTGTTTCGACCGTTTCGAGTCGGGAACGAACTTTCGGGCTTGGGCGTTTCAGATTGCTAAAAATGAAGCCCTCAACCTCCTGTCGAAGAACAAGCGAGTCCGTTCACGTCTTTAGCGAAAAACTCATCGCGATGCTCGCTGATCAAGCCGAGGAACGCGCAGGTGATCTTGATGCGAGGCAGCGTGCGCTCGATTTCTGTGTGGAAAATCTACCTCCGAACGAACATGAAATCGTGGAGGGATGTTATCGCGAAGGGTCGACGATTCGTTCCTTTTCCGAGCAGGCCGGGGTGACAGCCAACAAAATTTACAAACAACTCAACCGTGTGCGGCGTAAATTACAAAAGTGTATCGAACGTCGGTTGGGACTCGAGGAGGTGACACAATGATTGATGACGAATTACAGAACTGGATCGACAAGTCCTTAAATGAAACCGCCACTGCAGAAGAAGCGCAAGCTCTTGAGGAGCGCTTGCTTGGTGATTCGGCAGCTCGCGATCACTATTTAAACGAAGTCTACCTTCACTCTTCGTTGCGTCGCCGGTTCTCTGTTGATGGAGAGCAGGTTCCTTCTCTCGACATCGTTCCCAATAAGAGCCGGCGAGAGCTCGTGCTCGGGGTGGCGATCGCGGCGAGCTTGGCACTGCTTGCCGGAATTCTTTCGCTCTGGACCACGGATTCAAAATCTCCCGCTTCGATTACTCAAGTCTTTGGTGCTTATCGCGGCGATGGGACTGCTTATGTCGTTGGAGAGCCAGTGGGGCAGGGAACCCAGTTGCTCGATCGCGGACTTCTTCGCTTGGACTTTTTGAATGGTGCGCGTGTCACGATTGAAGGCCCCGCTCAATTTGAAGTAACGAGTGAAATGCGGATGGTATTACATCGCGGAGTGGTGACGGCAACGATTCCTGAGGCGGCAATCGGTTTTGTCGTCGATACCACCGCCGCTCAGGTGGTTGATCTCGGCACTTCATTCGGAGTCTCTGTGGGCGAGGACGGCCTCACCGATGTTTGTGTCTTTGACGGCGAAGTGGAAGTGACCAATCAGACAGACGCGGCTCCTCGCGTTGTGCGGGAAGGACAAGCCGTTCGAACCAGTGGACCATCGAAGACCATTGATTCTGTGGCCTATGAAACGACTCAATTCGAGAACGCATGGCCGATAAATTCCGGGGTTTTGCAAACGACCGGTTCGATGCGCTTTGTCTCTCCCGGCCCTGATTTCCATCCAGGAAACTATGAAGATAATCAGCACATCATTGTTTTCCCCGAGCGCAGGGACTTTGTTTCGAAGAAGGAACTTCGTTTGGATTTGGTGGACCCTGGTGAATATATTATCTCGCATTATGATAATAAGCCGGTCCTGCCGACGGGGCGTCGCCTGACAAGCTATCTTCTTCAGTTGAATGCCTATCCAGAAGGGGAGGATCCCAATCGCAGACGGAGTGTTCGCGGGCAGATTACTTTTTCCAAGCCGATTGTTGGGGTCATTTCTGATGATCGCGTGTTGATCGAGTCGGAGGCGATTTTTGGGCTTCCCAATGTGACTTATCCAAGCGCACGGATGATCGAGCCCCGCCCTGAGGGTGATGAACGCCCGGGATTCGACACCCTTATCCTGGCAGCTGATCGGAGAACGCTGATTATCGAATTACAAGAGAACCCCGGCCACCTCGATCAGGTTCGGGTGCTCGTTGAAGCCGAATAAGAGATATCAATGAACTTCAATATCCATATCCTCGCTATTTTGTTCCTTTTTCCTTCCGTCGGTTTCGCGGACAAGGAGCCGAATTTCGTTATCATTTACGCTGACGACCTTGGCTACAGCCAACTCAGCGTTTCGATGATGAAGGAGAAGCCGGAGTATGCCCATCCGCTTCATCAAACCCCAAATATTGCCAAGCTCGCGGAACGCGGAATGCGCTTTGCAAGTGCCTACGCACCATCGCCCGTCTGCACTCCTTCGCGTGCGAGCATTCAATTTGGAATGACCACTGCCCGCGTCGGGTGCATTTCGATTCACGATGTCGTGATGAATAAGCGGAAAATCGATATGAGCAAGAACGTGTCGATCGCAGAAATGATCAAGACTGCGAACAAGGACTACGTGACTGCTTTTTTCGGCAAGGGCTGCACTCCGATGGGTTGGTTCAAGGATCACGGATACGATGTCACCGACTTTAATCATACGAACCCCAACGGTAACGCACACGGCGACTGGTGGGAGCCTCAGACCAAGACTCCGATTCCCGACGATGACCCCAAGCGACTCTTCAGCCTTGCGAAGACCTCGGTGAATTTTCTCGAGAAGCGGGCAGGGGATCAAAAGCCATTCTTCCTGACGATTTCGCATTACGCCGTGCACGTGCGTAACACCTCCCTCAAGAGCACCCGTGAGAAGTATCTGAAGATGATCGCTGAACGGAACGGTATCGATGGAGGGATTCCCGATTTCCCAAAGTCCGACGCCAAGAAAAAAAATGGGTCATCTAAATTGCGGCACTATTGGGAAGAAGCCAATTACGCCGCCATGATGGAAGACATGGACCGCTCCATCGGGATCGTGCTCGATAAACTCAAAGCGCTTGGCCTCGACGAAAATACTTACGTCATCTTTTCCTCGGATAACGGAGGCGGGAGTAAGAACCCTCCGCTCCAGGGGGGGAAGGCCAAGATGTGGGAAGGCGGCTTGCGCGTCCCCATGATCGTGGCCGGGCCCGGGGTCGCTCCCAACTCGCAATGCGATCAACCCGTCGCCCAATGGGACTATCTCACGACCATGCATGACCTTGTCGGGAGCCAGATCCCATTACCAAAAAATCTCGACGGCATCAGCCTCCGTCCTGTCTTTGAAAAAGGCAACGCTGGTAAGCTTGCCAAGCGGGACACCGGGTTCGTCTTTCACTTTCCCGCCTTTTATACCACGCCGATCACTTCCTACCGCGAGGGCGATTACAAGCTCATGCGCCAACTGAATACCGGAGAGGTCAAGCTCTTCAATGTCGCTGAGGATATGGGCGAGTCCAAGGAACTCTCAAAAGAAATGCCGGAGAAGACCGAGGAAATGATTCGTAAACTGAATGCCTATCTAAGGAAGGTCGATGCGTGGACGATGAAGGAGGTTTACGACACCCGTCAGGAGGAACTCGATGAATGGATCGACAAGGACAAGCTGCGCATCTCGGCAAACAGGAAGAAGCTGGAAGGCCAAAACCTCAAGGCTTCCGAGAGGCAAAAACTGAAGTCTGAAATGGAGTCCTCGCTACAGAATTTAAAGCGGCATGAGAAGAATATCGAAGAGCTGAAAGCACAGCGCATCATAGAGCGCTGGTTCTAAAGATCGCTTCAACGATTTGGAATAAATGAAACCTCGAATCTCAAAACGAAAGCGGATCGCGCTTCTTGTTGAATCCTCCCTAGGGTCAGGGAGGGAGATTCTTCGGGGGATCTCCCAGTTTGCCCGGCAAGTCGACAATTGGGATCTTCTTTACGCGCCCCGAGGTCTTGAGGATGTTGTTCCTGAGTGGTTGGAATCCTGGGACGGCGACGGAGTGATCGCTCGTATTCAGGACGAGAACATGTTGAGAGCTCTGAAGAAATTGTAGGGAGCGGGGGAGCTATTATAAACATTGGACCTACATCTCAATATTTTGGAGGAACAGAAACAAAGGAGACCCGAGTTGGGCAGTATTTCTTAGAGCGCAATTTCGACCATTTTTCTTTCTACGGCATCGAGGGAGAGAGCTGGTCCCAACGGCGGGAGGTTGCTTTTCGGCAAGCCACTGCAAGCGGAGAATCTTATGCGCAGTTCAATTCACTTCGAGGGATATCGGAGTGCGACAGCGCCCATTTTTCTCAACTCAAAAAATGGCTTCTCGCGCTCCCCAAACCGGTCGCAATGATGGCGAGCAGCGATCAATGTGGCCTGACTCTCGTTGAGGCTTGCCGGGCAGCGGATATCAAGGTGCCCGATGAGATTTCGGTGGTGGGTGTGGATAATGATCGTGCTCTCTGTGAGGTGGCAACGCCGAATCTCTCGAGTATCCGAGGAGGGCACAGGCAGGTGGGCTTCGAAGCTGCGATTCTCTTAGACCGACTCATTGATGGTGAATCTGTGCCTTCGGAGAGAATTCTAGTTCCTCCAAACGAAATCGTGATCCGCGAATCCTCTGACTGTCGCAGTATCTCCGATGCCAAGGTGAGAAATGCGATCCAGTTCATTCGCGAGCATTTCTCTGAAATAATCACCAATGAAGCGATTGCGAAAGCGGTCGGTCTCTCCAGAACTCGATTGCAAGTTCGCTTCCGGGCTGAGGTCGGCATGAGTCTCCACGAATTCCTGGCCGAGCGACGACTGCTGCGAGCGGAGAAGCTCATCCAGTCCACCGATTTAACATTCGCGGATATCGCCGAACGCTGCGGATTCCGGCATCACGAATACTTGGGCTATGTTTTGAAAAAGGAGCGGGGAATGACCCCGAGAGAGCTACGGATGGAAGAAAGGTCTTCTTCCTTCGTGTGATCTTCGTTTCGAACTCTGGCTCATTAGGGGACGCCGTTGCCTATGGTCTCACTTCAAAACCAAAAAATTAATAGTAGCACTCTATGAAACTCATCCTTTTCCAGCTCTGTCTCGCAATCGTCCCTGCTCTTGCGGACGAGCAAAAGCCAAACATCGTTTTCGTCCTCGCCGATGACCTCGGCTGGGCTGAACTCGGCTGCTACGGCAACGAGTTCAACGAAACACCCCACCTCGATCGACTGGCTAAGGAGGGGGTGCGTTTTACCCATGCCTACGCAGCAGCATCGGTTTGTTCTCCCTATCGTGCGGCCTTGATGACTGGTCAGGTTCCGGCTCGGGTGGGGATCACCGACTACCTGAGGCCAGATGCTTCGGATGGTCTTTCGACTGATCATGTCACTCTGCCGGAGATGCTAACCCGAAACGGTTATGCAACCGGGATGGTCGGGAAATGGCACCTGACTGGATACAAACATCACGGTGCGGAGATCGAGCTGCGACCGAATGATCATGGTTTTGCCTGGAACATTGGGAGCGAGATCAAAAGTGTAGGGAACGGAGCAAACACCTGGCCATACGTGTTTCGAAAACAGCCAATATCCTGGCTCGACTTAAAGGAGAACCGGCTCGGAAAAGAGGAATACCTGACTGATCGGCTCAATTTAGAAGCAGTGGATTTTATCGAGAGGAGTGCGAAGAAAGAACAGCCGTTTTTTCTCTACCTTAGCCACTATGCGCCTCACACGATTTTGAACGGACGGAAAGATCTCGTTGAAAAGTATCGGGAAAAACATCCGCCAGGAAAATCAGGAGAGAGTGAATTGCTACCTCTGCGAAGACGCCGGCCTTGGGAAAGGCGATCCCGGAAATCACTGGGCGGGCGACCATAATCCTCATTTGGCAGCCATGTTGGAGTCAATTGATGATGGGGTCGGGAAGATCGCGGCGAAGTTGGAGGAACTTGGCATCGCAGAAAATACGATCCTGATTTTCACCAGCGACAACGGTGGGGAATCCAACGTGACGTCCAACGCACCCCTTCGGGGCGGTAAGAGCGAACTCTATGAAGGCGGCATTCGCGTGCCCCTAATCGTCCGTTGGCCAGCTCGCGTGCCGAAAAAAATAGTCTCGGAGGTGCCAACAATGAACACCGATTTTTACCCGACCTTACTTGAAGCTGCCGAGGTGAAAGCGGATCCCAAGCAGAAGCTCGACGGAATTTCCACCCTCGCGAACTGGAAGGATCCGAAATCAGCCTCTGAGCGCGAATTCCTCGCCTGGCACTACCCCTTGGATCGGCATCATTTCCTTGGTGGAGTATCAGGCGGTGCGATCCGAGCGGGGGACTGGAAATTGATCGAGCATTTCGATACGGGAGAATTCCAACTCTACTCACTCGCTGACGATCCTTCGGAATCGAAAAACCTTGTTTCCGAATATCCTGATAAAGTCATCGAAATGAAGGCCAAACTCGTCTTGTGGCGAAAATCGGTCGGCGCGCAGATGGCAGATCCGGCTTTCGAGGCTGAGAAAGAGTAATATCCCTTTTCTCCAAAAGAATACCCGATTCCTCAAGTGAACTCTATTTTTATGCTTGGGTTTTCTTGCGAAAATTGCGGACTGAACAGAAAGCTTCCACGATCGTAAAATTGATATGCAATTTCAAAAAAACAGCAAGCAACTACGTGTCCTGTTGTCAACGGGCCTTGCGCTGGTATGCTGATACTTCGCCTAGCTTGGTTGCTGACATCCCTTATACCGACTCGGGCAGTGATCATCTCTGGAGCAATTCCGACAACTGGCAGGGCAGTAACGTCCCGAGCGACAGTAGCACTGGCGCTGCGAATTGGAATGATGGGACTCAACTAGAAATCCCCTCAGGCACCAATGCCGTCTGCAGAGGCTTCATGCTCGGCATGTATGGCAGTAGCAATACCGCTGTAATCGCCGGCGGTACACTCGCCTGCAACTGGCTCGATATTGGTCGTAGTAACCAAAACGGAGGCAATGGCACGCTAACTATCTCGGGTGGCCAGATCACGGTCAGCGGCGCTCTGAATATTCCCACGCAATTCTCAACTCAAGTGGACCCGAACGATATCGGTCAGGGACACCTCAATCTGTTCGGCGGCATAATCAGTGCCACGACCTTGCATATCGGCAATGGCCAGACCGGAGAAAATGGTGGCGTAGGGACCCTCCATATTACGGACGGCAAAGTCATCGCCCGCGATGTCTTCACGCTCGTCCAGGGCGCAATCACCCAAGGCCGCATCACCACCACCGCGCCTGCTCTCATTGAGATCGATTATAATACCACCAATCTGGGCCAGACAACCGTCACTGCCGGGGTTGTCGTCATCAGCTACGACGAAATTGCCGACCGCCCCTACCCCCAGGATGGCTTGCAGACGTGCCATACGATCAGTGCGCTCTCTTGGAAATCCACCAACGGCGCTGATACGCTCCAAATCTATTTCGGCACCACGCCCAATCCACCGCTCGTCGCCACAGTCGGTGGCGGCACGACCAGCTATCAACTGCCCGCGCTGAACCCTGAAACACCCTACTATTGGCGTGTCGATGCTACTCAGGGAGGACTCACAAACGCCGGACCACTCTGGTCATTTACTACGAGAGGCGCAAACGAGTGCCCTGATATTGCGCCGCCGTGGAATGATTATTGCGTCTTTCTGCAGCAGGAGATTCAAGGCAAGAAGCATGGCTTTCTTGCCGGCAACAAAACCAATTACATCGGCGGGGTTCATGCCCGTCTGGAACCAACAAGAAGATGAAACCATCGGCTTCACTCATCCCTTTCACAACGACCTGCGCAGTCGTGGCCATGGCATGGTGAACCAGACCGAAACAGGCTACGGGCACGATTTGACTGGCTGGGAATTCTACAAGGCAACCAAGGTCGCTTACGGCACCGTCATCATCAACGGCACTCGCTATGATAAACCCGGTTCCAACCGCCATGTATTGGCGCCCAGACCGTATGATCTGCGAATACCTCGTTGGCGGGGTCAATATCCGTGAGGACAAGTTTATCGCGCTCAACGATGCTGCCTGCTCTATCATCACCTCTGATGCACCCGTCACTCTGGAATTTGTAGGGCAAAGCTTCTACCGCGCCGGCAAGACGGTGAGCACCACCGCCACCTGCACCTTTGATGTTGCGAACAACGCCGTGCACGTCGTTGATGGCGGGGTCAATCTCGTCAAGCCCTACCAAGAGGAAGTATACGAAGGGGTCATGATGTATGATGGGATGAGCACCATTCTTTCTGCATCGAAGCCATTACAAAACTACACCAACACCACCGCAGCCACTGGCCAGCAGAAATACAGCTTCACGGTGCCTTGCGACTCCAACGGTCTTTCCCTCGTGTGGTCAATGAATGACGGACGGAGCAACCGCCATCGCCGAGGCACAGAGTGTGCTGGCCGACTCTAGTGCAGCACTCCAGGCGAAGACGGATCACATGAACGATCTGCTCAATAATCAGATTCCCTACTTTCGTTGCTCCGACAACGACATCGTTCAAATATACTACTACCTGTGGGCGATTTACCTCATGTACTACATCGACGTCGATGAGGGCTTCGAGCAGTATCCGCATACTCAATCCGCGGTGAACAACTTCCTTGGAGCGCACCGCTACGATGCGAACATTCAAATCCCGGTTGGTGCCTGGACCGCCGACAAAGAATATTATGCCAATGGCAACGTCCTGCTTTGGAAGGCCATGCTCCCTTACGCGGACCTGACCACCGGGCGAATCCCTGCTGACAACATTGGTAAGGCGTGGTATTCAGGTCTCTCGGGCGGAGTCACTGGTCATGTCATTGGGGCATGGCAGATTTATGAGCACTCCCGTGACGAAGCGTTCCTCGCGGAAGCTTATGACTTCTATCGGGCCCTGATGTGGAACACCATCCCTGGATTCTGGGGGCATCAGTATGAAGCAGCGGACTGTCTCGGGAAAATGGCTCTTGAACTCGGCTACCCACAGAGTGAAGCCAATCACTGGCAAGGTGTCGTCAACAGCGCCAATTTTGACAACTGGTTCGATTCACTGTGGGAAAAGAACGGAGTCGAGCACTACTTCGGTGCAGGCAATTCGAACAAACTTGCTTGGACCACCTTTGCCTACCTCAACCTTGAGGACTTTCCGCAAGACTTAGCACGCGAGATGATCGAAACATGGGCCTTGGACGATGTGGTCGGTTTCAACCGCCAAGGACAAATGGGCACCACCGACCTCGTTTGGTGGCAGGAATTAATCAATACCGGAGGGAACACGAACTTCATGATTACTCCGGATACCAATTTCTTCGCCCTTCAAGGGATGTATCGATCTGGAGTCTATGACCATGCGAATTCACTCACACTCGCACACCTGAAAAACTACAACATGAAATGGGGGATTCCATGTGCTCCAGAAGCTGTCAGTGCAGACTACGAATTCCACGGCGACCAATACTCCAACTTTAATGCCGGGAAAATTCTGAACATCCTCGAAGGTATTTGCGGGCTCTCCTACTCGGTAGTGGATAGCTCGTTCACGGTAGCGGACAACCTTCCTCAGGAGTGGACCTTCATGGAAACATACATTCCGATCAAAGAAGGCAACCAGAACTATTGGACGCGGGTAAAGATTGACCGAAGCGAAGCGGGCGGGATCCTCACCAAGGAATTGGAGATTGAAAACAATAGGCTGTTGAACCTGAATATCGAGCCATGGCTTGAAGGGTTTTCAGTGCTCGAGGCCCCCGCGAACTATGTCAGCACTGCTGAGTCTAGCCACATTGCCTACCAGTTTCAAAATCAGATTGATCTCTCCCTCGAACTCAAACTAGCGGATCCCAATGAAGTTGATATCCTGAGACGCAGTTTCTCCGTTGCCCCGAGTCCAGACGAAAATCCTGACGAGGTTTGCATTCAGTTTGGAATCGGTAGTCCACCTGTTTCCGCTTCGGCAGTGGTGCTTGAGAGATCAGTCAGCTTAGAACCCAACGATTTTGAAGAAGTCTATCGCTATGAAATAATGGGGAATACGGAAGTTCTGGGAACGGATATCCGATCGGATGCAATGCCCTACTACTTCACAATATTTGATCAGATGATGCCTGCAGGCAGAGCTTTTTACAGAGTTCGCGTCCTTGAATGAGAAGGGTGGAGATTGAAGCTACTCGGCGATGAATCGCAATCGCCAATATTGCTCCGGAGTAGCCGGCAAGGGGATCCGGTATTGCAGGAGGGCATTTCCATCCGGGAGTGGCTGGTGGGAGTGCAAGACGAACTCCTGGGTGACGTTGTGCCATGGGCCGGTGAGGGAGCCCGAGTTCTGCTCGATGCGAAATTCCACATCGTCAGCGGCGAGGTTGCGAGCGACGCTGAGGATCACGTAAGGAGAGGGGGATTGATCGATGACGAATTCTTCGATTTTGAGATCAATGAGCCCTTCGCCAGGAAGCGCAGCATCTGGTCGACCGCCTTGCGCGTATTCTCTGAAGAGGCCGATTTTGTCGTTGTCATTGTCGAGATTTGGATCGTCTGATGGAAGGCCGAATCCCGCAGCCCAAGAGGCAAAGCTGTTGACATCCTCTCCACCGGGACTGCCGCCTTGTGAGATGCTGGATCGCCAACTAGCAGGATCGTTATGATCGGGGTTCGATCCGGGATCGATCAAGGTGAGGGAGAAGCCGTTGCCATCGGGGGAGGAGGACCAAGGGGATTTGTCCAGGTAGTCAACACTACGAATGGGAATGCCTGCGCCGTAAGATAGTTTGAGCTGCTCGCCGCTATTGGAAAGGCGGTCGCCCGTTTCCCATTCTCCAGTGATGGGATGGCCCGCTCCGTAGCGAGACTCGAAGGCGACTCGATTGGTGACTACCAGAGCGCGTGCGCCGGAATCGAGTTCGGTGATGTCGCTTCCGAGGAAATCGAAATCAATCCCTTTGGTGAAACGCAGTTCGGAGAGATCGATGTTGGAGTTTCCGATGTTGGTGATCTCGATGAACTCGAAGCTCTCATCACTGAAGCCGAGGGCTTTTTCCGCCGGGGTGGCTTCCGACGGGTGATACATGATTTCAGAAATGATGAGATGCTCTTGTTGCTCGGTAGGATTTCCAACATAAATTGAAGCTCCTCGGACCAGTGGCTCCAACGTCCACTGGTGTCTTGATGGCGGACGCGGGCGCGGTAGGTGCTGCCAGGTCGGATTGGAGCAGTGGGGATCGTTTGCGATGCGGTGAAGGTGTTCTGTTCGCCGGATTCCCAAAGAGCATCCCATTCCATGCTTAAACTCTCTCCGGCTGGGACGAGGGGTTCTTTGGCGGTGAGCTCCAGATCGAAAACCAAATCACTACTGCCTCGTGTTTCCTGATGGAGCTCCACTGCAATAGTGTTTTCGCCAGCGACAAAGAACGAAGGACTGACTCGAAAGTGGTCAAAAACTCCCTCATTTCCAGAGGCATCAGCGAGCACGTTGTATGCGATTTCCGTCCCCGGATCGAAGCCATCGCGAATGACCTCGGTGCCGTTAATGTAGACCAGGGCACCGTCGTCGATGTGCAAGCCGAATTCGACAAATTCTAGTAGAGAGGGATCATCGATTTTGATTTGGCTGCGGAAGTAGGTGGTCTCGTGACGGTCGAACGAGACGCTCCCAAAGCTGATAGTGGTTCCGAAAGTGGATACTCCAGAGATCCCCCCGTATCCTGCAGGGCTTGCTCCAGTGGTCCAATTGTCATCGTTGAAACTAGGATCGCGCCAGGCTGTACCTTGGTCGCTACCATCGTCGAGATATTTCCAATCTGAGCCAGCAGGAATGACGGTTATGAGCCCTTCCCCAAGCGGGGTTACTTCTGCCACTCGCCATTCCATTTTTGCAAACGAAGAGTCACCTTGAGGATCGGCGAAGGGTGAAGAGGCAAATGCCAAGCCGTCGCTCGGAAAGCCTGCTGTGCCTAAATAGGTGATCGTGGGTGTGTCTGGGATCAGGTCTACTTCGCCGCTGGCGACCTGGAGGTTGTCAAGGTGTGCAGCTCGCCCACCGACCCCAACTTTATCGTCAGGCCAGTTGCCACCGGCGAAGGCAAAGTTTTTCAGATCTTGAACCAATGCATTGAGAGAGATCGAGCCTTTTCCACCCAGAGAATTATAACTGCCAGCATCAGTCGGGGAGCCCTTCCAACGGTCGGAATCTGCAGCGATTATTGGTGCGATTACTTTAGCAAATTCTTCGATTAGCGGGTTAACCTGATCCTCTTGCCAGAGAAGATTACGGAGTTCGCGAACAGTGTTGTAGTAGCCTGGCCAGAGCTCGGGAGTGGAGGCGTTGTCACCTCCGGTGGAAAATGACGGAAAGATCGAATTGTAAACGACATCGTGGCCGCGATTGAAAGTAGGGCCCCAAGTGGCATCGCTGTCCCAAGGTAAGATCCACAATTTCCCCTTCCCTCCGTTGCCAACTGTGTAGTCGGGGGAGAAATAGTAGGCCATGTTCTTATTTGCGCTCGGCCAGAAATCGTAATTTCTGATCGCTTCAGAGAGCCCGTGATAGAGATAGTATTTTTCGAGATTGATGTGATCGCGGATGAAGGATTCGCTACTATTTCCCGTTAGGGTGTTTTCGATCGTGTCATGGTCGGATCCATCGGTCGGTGCGAATGCTCCCTGATATCGCTGCTGCTCTTGCCAACTCTTCTCTTGGTTGATCAATTTATAAATATTTCCTTTAGCCAGTCCGTGTTCTTTGAGGAAACGCACATCGTAGGTTTCCACGACATACTGTAGCCCCCAGAAATCACCTCGCCATTGATCCGGAGCTTCTTCGGCGCTATCGACCACGCGCAGGTGTGTCCATAGGGTATTTTGCGCAGGTAGTCCGATCTTGTTCCACAAGTACATGTTGAGCGCCTCGTTCAGTGAATAAGTCAAAGTGCCGCGATTTTCGAACCCTTTTCCGGTGCTCAAGGTGCGCCATTTTTGTCCGAAGGGCGTGCCGTCTTGCCGGTGGGCTTGGATGTAGTTGCCATCGTTAAAGCGGAAACGCATCGAGCGTTTTCCGCTCCTTTGGTAACGACCATTGGCCCCGCGTAAACGGTATCGGATATTGTCATAGACGACGCCATTATAGACGAAGGTTCCGGTCCAGTTGTAGAAATGTCGATCGGCGTGACCTTGTCCTTGATTGATCTGCTCAGCCGGATTCCAGGCGTAGCAATCGCGCCAATCAGCGTGATCATCACTTGGTAAACGGGTAGGGTGGTGAGATCCGATGAAGGATGGTCGTTGTAATCTGGGACACCGTCATAGATGAAACAGGCAAAGTTAAGCGCGGCATCATCGGGATAGGGGACGCGTGCGGTGAGGCCTAAGTCATCTTCTACGGTGATTCGATAACGTAGCAGCGTGCGATGCGCCTGGGCAGGAATTTCGACGCTGAAAATACCGTCGTTGTCTAGCATCGACAAGGTGATCCAGTTCGCTGGATCGTTGTAATCGGGATTCTCAATGAGCGGAGTTTCCGGATCAGTGAGTGCTGCGGGGATACGTCTGCTGACGATGGGGTGAGGGAGGCGGGAGGGAATGTAGTTTCCGGGAGTGACAAGCTGGTATTGAAGCGCGACCGAGGCCACACCATCGGGATCGGTGACTCGCGCGCTAATGGTGATGTCCTCACCGGAGGTCGGCGTCTTTGGCGAGTGGCTGACTTTTCGAATGGCCGGAGCGGTGTTTGTTGCGAACACGCTGTTCGCCGTGCCCGGTGTTGGCTCGGAGTCGGAGGCGCGCCACGAGCTGCCAAGTCCATTGTCGAGAGCCGGGTTGATCAGTTCGATTGAGGGGCCTCCGCCATTTGCTGTGACTGGCCAGGGGAATCCCACTTTGTAGTCAGCTTCATCGATTACGGCATCGGTGGTGTCGCGGAGCCGAACCGTTTCACCATCGGAGCTGAGTTTTCCCTGCCAGGGGCCGAGTGCCGACACCCCGAAGGTCGCCGACATGGTGGCCGGGTCTTCTGAAACGAGGACGAAAGAACCCACCGGAAGTGGCGTTGGGCCAGAAAAGACAAAGTTTACTGCCGACGAAAGACGCCAGCCATTGAGATCAACCGCGTCCGGCCCGGGGTTATAGATTTCGATAAACTCTTGCCTCACCGGGTTCTCCGGCGGATTGAAGTGAATCTCGTTAATGACGGGAGCAGCTGTCGCGATGCCACCCCCTATTCCGGCGCCCAAAAGGAGTAAGGCGGAAAGCAGGTTTCGTTTCCACATTAGTCCGCAGGGGCAGAGGGTTTTGGATCAAGAGACGGCCGGTTAAGGAGCGGGGCTCTCCTCGACCCGGAAGAAGATCACCTGAGGAGGGCCATCACCGGTGGTTCCGGGGTTGGGCTCGGCTGGGTCCTCGACAATAGGGTAGGTCGTGGTGGTGCCTTGGGACGCAATGCTGTCTGAAACGTCTGCGTCCCAGTTTACGAGATCGAAGCTCCAGTAGATTCCGTAAACTTTTCCCGGCTCCGAATTCCAAGTGAAGCGGAAGGTGTCTTCAGCAGGATCGTGGTCCGCGCTCAACACCAGTGGTCCGGGCTCGGGAGGGACGACCGGATCAACAAGATTCCATGAGTCGATTGCGGTAATGGGTTTAAATTCGTTATCGCCAAACTTGAAAATTTGTAACTCTACAAAGCTTGTAATGATGTCTCCAATCGGCCCATCGATGCCTCCGCCGGAATAAAACGCGATCTCAGGATCATCGTTGAGGGAGTAGGTAACCTCGATTTCATCCGTGTCGATGTTATACTCATAGGCGAGTTTCAATCGGTCACCATCCGAGATGGGGATGCTGGTTTGGGGTTGAAGATCTCCGCGTCCACCTTCTGTATAATTGTGAAATAAGCGCATATTCCCAAAACTATTGAGAACAATCTCCATAAAGCCATCAGGACCGAACATTTTCCATTTAAAATCCGATTGGGTGCCTGGATTGGCATCAAGGCGGAATGGATCTAGATCCACTTCGATTTCGTGTCGAAATGAACCTGCGGAACCATCGGTAAAACGGACAAACTTCGTAGTGCCGTCTCCTCCATTCGTGGCAGTCATGAAATACGAACCGTCTTCGATACCGGTGTGGTTGTCTCCGTTTCCGTTCTGATTCCAAACATCGACGTCCAGCGGTCCGGTGAAATCTTCAGTGAAGAACTCAACCTGTGCTAAGGCAGCGGGGATCGAAGCGAAGGTCGCCAACAGCAGGAGGCCTTGGATTGATTTTCCGCTTGTGGATGGTCTTTTTGATGTTTTTCATGTCGATGGTTTAGTAAGTTTTTTTTGCGGTCTGGTCGTGGCGATCGCTCTACTTCCTAGACTATATAAAGAGCCCGGCGACAAGCGAGATTCAGGATTTGAGATATCGGTCCAGTTTTTGTAGAAGTTGAACCGACCCAGCCGCTATTGCATTCGGTTGATTTCCCCCAAAGATGGGAGTTATTCTGCGGAGAAACGGTGAACCATGATGTGGCGATAAGTTTCGCCGGGACGAAGCACGGCGCTCGGAGCTGAGGGATTGTTCGGTGCGTCCGGCCAGCCTTCGGTCTCCAGGCAAAGCGCGGTCCGGTATTGATACTCATGACCGTTTTTCCCGGTGGCTTTTCCATCTAGGAAATTTCCTCCGTAAAACTGAACCGCAGGTTGGTTGGTGAGGAGTTCGAGTGTTCTTCCTGACTTTGGATCGTGCAGTTTAGCTGCCTTCGTGAGATCGCCTTCTTTGTCGCCACGAAGCACCCAGGCGTGGTCGTAGCCGCCGCCCAGTTTGAGCGCTTCGAAGTCCTCCTCGACCCGCTTGCCGATTGGTGTCGCCGTCGGTGAAGTCCAGCGGGGTTCCGCTCACGGGGGCTTTTTCTCCAGTCGGAATCAGGCCTGCATTCGTGGGGAGGTAGTGGTCTGCAAAGAGGGTCAGCTCGTGGTCATTGATTGAGGTCGAAGGGTCGCCACTGAGGTTCCAATAAGAGTGGTGCACGATATTGAGAATCGTGGGCGCGTCGGTGGTGGCCTGTGTTTCCCAGATTAATTCGTCTTTGTTGTTGAGGGTGTAAGTTGTCTCCACGGTGAGCTTGCCGGGATAGCCTTCTTCGCCATCGGCGCTGACGTAGCTGAATTTGACTCCTCTGGCTCCTTCTTTCTCGAAGGGCTCGCCCTTCCACAAAACCTTATCGAAGCCCTTGATGCCGCCGTGCAGGTGGCAGGGGATTCCGCCGGGGTCGTTGTTGGTTGCGAGTTGATACTCTTTTCCTTCAAGGGTGAACTTGCCGTTGGCGATCCGATTTCCAAAACGGCCAACGGTGGAACCAAAGTAGGAAGTGTTGGTGAGCCATCCGTCGAGGCTGTCGTAGCCATGGGTCAGATCGGCCTGCTTGCCATTCTTGTCGGGGCTGGTGACGGAGACCAGAATAGCGCCGTATTCCGTGACCTTTGCGGTCATTCCATTTGAGTTTGTGAGGGTGAAGATTTTCACTTCGCTTTTGTCAGGCAGGGTGCCGTAGACGGCTGTTTCGAGAGACAAACTGGTCTCGGTAGTCTCGGGATCGGAGCAGGATGAAGCTAGAATCATGAGAAGGGCAGTGAGTAAGGTTGAGGTAGAATGGAATAATTTCATGGAATAGTGGGTTTACAGTGAATGCTTGGATTTGCAAGCAAGAGTGCGGAATTGAGAGTTCGGTCTTATTTTTGTAGAAAGTGGGCTCAGTGGCTTCAGGGCTGCTTAAATAATTCCCAAGGAATCGGGCTGCCTTTGACTTGGATTCCGTCGTGGCGATAGTGGATTCGCGTCCATTGATTCTGGATGGGAAGCCGGATCTCCATCCAGTTCCAGGCTTTGGGTAATGCGGGACGAAGGGTGAGTTTTTGATCCGGGAGGGATACCTTTAGGCCTCCCATGCCTTCGAGGTAGAGGAGGATCTTACCGGCATTAAAGTTGGAATATTGGTCGCCGAAGAGGGTGAGATCCCGCTCGTAGGCCTCGGGGGCGACAGGGATTTCCCATTGGTCGTGGTAGTTGTAGTGCGAGAGGTGGTTGAGGGTCAGCTCGGTAGCCTCGGCCACGAGACCCTGGCGAAACATGCCGTCGAGCGTGAAGTAGGCGGTGTCGGGAGTGTAGCCGAAAGCATTGTCGTCTTGGGTTGCGAAGGCCTTTGCCGATTCCTTGGCCATTGCGAGCGGGAACCATTCGCCGTAAAAGCCTTTCTCGCGATCGAGAGCCCAGTCATCAACCATCGCTTGCGCGTATTCTTTTGGGAAATAAGGAGAGCGCATGGCCCAAAATGCATTGGTCATGAGCATCTTGTTTGGTGGGGCTGCAAAGTAGTTGGGCACTCCGTTTGATTCCCAACGCTGGTCGAACATAAGCCGGATGTGTTCGGGATCACGGCGGATCAATTTTTCCCAGTGCTTTACGTCATCTTCCTTGCCGAGGACGCGAGCCATGTTTTCGAGGGCGTCCCCAACCTCGAAGTCGTTCATCGCGAAACCGGTGAGGCGTTTACGAAAGAGTTTTTCGAAATGGTCTTCGTAAGCGTCTCGTAGGAAGTCCAAGTCGCCTGTGTGTTGGTAGATTTGCCAGGCTCCCAGGACGTGTTCTGAAGTCTCAGGTCCGTAGGCGCCGCTGTGCCAGGTGGTGCCTTTATTGTCAGAAATCTCCCGGGCTCCGTTTGGGTGTTCCCGGAAGCGGTTGTTCTTGGTAAGGTGTTTCCAGGTGAGGACGTTGCCATAGGCGAACCTGCGTTTGTCGGTTGTCCAGGCTCCCACCTTGATTTGGAAGGCGGCATCATAGCGGTGAAGCCCGAGGAAATTGTTCACCGCGGTTTGGGTGTGTCCCTCGAGTTCCCATCCTCTACCCACCTCGATGTGATACATGAGGTAGAGCGACCAGAGGTAATAGTAGATGTCGACAAACTTGTCGTCCGGGCACCGGAAGTAGGGGATCTCCTCATTGAGCTGCCGGTTCATTTCGGCGGTCTTTGCTGAGAGCGAGGATTGGTGTTTTTGGATGATCTCTGTCGCGGCCTGAAGGGCGGGGGCTTCGTCGTCATGCATCGCCCAGGAAACGACTGTGCCCCTGGTGTCACAAGGGACGGAGAAGGTGTAATGCTGGATGCCTTTCTCGTCCCTCTTGGTGACCAGGGATTCCGCGAACTGGCGAGAGGAGCTCATCACCGTGCTCATGCCGGTGTAGATGGAAGGGCCGACGCGCTCAGGGCCATCGGGGTCAGGGCGGGCTTTCATCGTTCCGCCCTCGGAAATGACGAGAGCCTTGTTTTTGGCATCATGTCTGATCGTCGCGGAAGAGGAGACGCTGTTTCGAGTGTAGAAGCTCTGACCGGAGAACTGGAGGGTGACCGGTTTTGAAGCTGTGATGATGGAGGCCGCGGCATCGTTGGCGCCGATGAATTTTTCTTCCCTGAGCGTAACGCCGGCGACTTCATACTCACAGATCATCTTGTCGGGTCGCCAACGCATGCTCGTAGGCTTCGGATGTTTGTAAGTTTTCCCATCGATGATGACGCTGCCGTAGAGAACGCGGGTGTCCTTGTAGAACTCCCAGCTCATGAAGTCGTTTCCTCTTCCGGTATTCTCGCTACCGCTGATCCCGCTTTCAACGAGGGAGGCACCACGGCCGCGGAGATCGTGATGAAAAGGGTGGGTCAGCCCGATGGTTTCGTCTTCGTAAAGTTTCCAGCTGGCGTGATACCCGCCGACATAATAAGTCACGTTCCCCGCGAGGAAGCCGTGCTTCTTTTCCTGGATTTCTTGCTCGAGTCGCTCGCAGTAGTCGGTGAACTTGGGCTTTTCGTCAGCATTTGCCGCTGTGCCAAGGATCAGAGAGAAAAGGCACGCAAATGCGATGCCCATTTTAAACAGTAACATGACCAGTTAGGAAACGGAGCGAATTATCGGTGAACGCTTTACGTCAAGGGAGTGGAACTTGCAAGGCGCGTGTCAACTTCGAGCTTTCAGCAGCCCGCTTGCCATCAATCCAGACGATGAGCTTGGATTGATTGCCAGGCTTGCTCTCGTCCCAGTCTTTTTTCCAAAGGATGTCGACCTCATGATCGTGGTAGCGCAGGTCTCCCAAATAGAAGTAGTCCCATTCGTCCTCAGGGAGCAGAGGGTGAACGGTGAATTCTTTTTTGTGCTTGGATTGGAAGCCGAGTAAATCCTCGATCAACATGTCGGGGAAGGTGGAGTGGAAGTAGTCCTGCACGTCACCGAAACCTTTGCCCATCGCGGGGGAGCTTTGCACAACGTCGCCACCACCCGGCATGCGGTAGCCTCCGGTGCGGGGGAGATACCATTCGCCGATGGTGCGTCTCCGACCGTGGAGTTCCACATATTGCCTCATGTGATGGTAGAGTAACTTCCGATCTTCCTCGGAGATGTCACCTCGGAGTATAGCTTTCGCGATGGAGGTTTCGAGGTTTGTAAACGACCGAGTTTTGAAAGGGCCAACCGCGGCCATTCCAGCCGTAGGACATCTCGTTGAAAAAGTCGTGACGATATTCAGCCGTCGACATCCCAAAAGGTTGCTTGAAACCCATCTCGTCGTCTAGCTGTTTCCAGGCAATATCGTATTTGGATTCATCCTCGGGGAGCATGTTGAAATACCAAGGCGTGTAACCAACCGTCTCCCGAATGATCCCGAGTGGATCGCCGACGTCTCCAGTGTAGAGATTATCACCGGAGAGACGTGAGTAGAAAAAGGGATCATTGATAGCGCCGCGCTTCTCATAATAGACGTGCTTGTCATTGCGGGCAGGCTTATGCCAGAGCGCGCTCACGATTTGCTCCTGAAGTTTCTCGGCTCGTTCGGCGTATTCTTTCGCCTTGGAAGCGTCGCCTTTTTGCGCGTAGAGATTCCCGAGTGACTGGTAGTTTCCGAACATGTAGCAGTTGAGAGAGGGGCGAACGGTGAAGCAGTTGGGATAGCTATTAGGAGTCTTTTTCTTACGCTCTCCGTCCTTGTCGATATACCAATCGTGATTTCCGCCAAAGGGCTGAGGAACAGTATCGTAGTTTTCAAGGCTAAATGGCTGGGGGTAGACTAGGGGCTCGCTTTTCATCCCTTCGTCGAAGGCGAGGTGCCAGCCTTTCCCATCGGTGAAGTAGCGCCGCCAGCGCTCTTGACCTTTGTAGGGTTCTTCCTGATTGATTTCGACGGTGTATTTAGAGAACGCGCCCTCAGATGCGATCAAGCTCAGGGTGGTTGAAATGGTGAACTCGTTGGCGTCATACATGTCGAGGCACTTGTAGAGCCCGTCCGTTGTCTTGCCCGGAGCCTCCACTTGGAAGATTTTGTCCCAAACTTGCTGATGGTTCTCCATCGCCGGGAGGAGTCGGTCGCGCCACTCGGCATCCGGGTGAACCTTGAGCATTGCCTCCGAGGCATCGACCATCCAACTGGTGTAGTGATGGCTCTGGGGCCTTGGGAGGGTTCCCAACCAGCAATTGTTCTGGATGCTGCATTTTATGGGAGGGCGGTCCGGCGAGCCAGTATTCGGCGTATGACTTGAGATACTTCGAGTCGCGCATCCAGCGGAGGTCGTAGAACTGGTGACCTGCCGGAGCGGGGATCGCGCCACTGTTGGCGGCCCAGCCGGGGAACCCCGGGAATTCGGTGAAGACGTAGAATTTTTTGCCGTCCTCCTCCCACTCCTTGAGATGCTTAGTGATCATCCACCAGCGGTAGTTGAAGACCTCGGTGAAGTCTTCGTTCGGACAAAGGAACTTGGGAACGTTCTTCTCGAGGAATTCCCCATTATTGTCCTTTTTGAGCCAGCCGTCGAACTCTGGACGGTTTCCATTGAGGTGGGAGTAGCCGTTGAACTCATCCACATCCAAAGCCAAGGTCTTGCTGGCCTTTGCTTTGATTCGTTTCAATTCTTGATCGGGATCGGTGAAGCTTTTTTCTGCTTCGGGGGTCGACGCCTTGTTAATCTGACAGCCGAGGATTCCTCCGGAGAGTCCGTCATGGAGTTCGACTTCGATTTTGAACTTGGTCGTCGTTACCGCTTCGGTGAGTTTGGCGACATTGTAGTAATCTCGCTCAACGCCGAGTCGATCTTCTGTGGTCTTGGCAGCTTGCCACTGATCGTCTTTCCAAATGAGGAGCTTCCAAGAGCGGGGAAGGATTTCCTTACGCTCGTTGCGGACGTAGGCGCCAGCTTGCGCTTCGTCGAACCAGTAGACTCCGATGTTCTCGATCCGTATTGCGGCCGGCAATTCGTATTGCACCCATTCGGTGCTTCCTCTCTTGGGATGAAAGCTGAGCCGCGAAATGCGATAGTCCGAGGAGGACGAGGGCTCGTTGGCATCGAGGAGCGATCCGACCTCGGCCTCTTCGACCGAGGAGGTAATCGTGGGCAAGTCCTGACCAAAGAGGGCAGGGGTGCTCATGAAAAGGCTACTTGAGAGAAGGAGCGGCAGGAAAGAGGATCCTCGTCCTCGAGAGAATGTAACCATGGATTTTTTAGTAAGGGCAGCGGTTCATGTGCATACCGATCTGTAGGGATGGAATTTTCCAAGCCGACCTTGAATCTGATCGCCCCTGCAACCAATTAAGCCCGGGAAGCCCCGAGCTCAATAGCTGTAAATAGTGAGGAGAACTATCGGCGACGTCTGATCGAGAGGAGGCCGAAGCAGCCTGCCAGAAGCAAAGATGTGCTTGGCTCGGGAATGGCAGTAGCAGGTGACAGGTTCCATTCTTGGATCTGAATGACGGGCACAGGAGCGCCAGCGCCGAATTCAAAAACCTCGACCTGAACAAAGCTTGTTACCAAGTCGCCAACGGGACCATCGATCCCGCCGCCCGAGTAGAATGGAGTGCTGCCCCCTCCGTTGAGAGAATAAGAGACATCGACCTCATCGATGGCGGCGAGATATTGCAGCGTTAACACCAGCACATCATCTGTGCCGGTCAGGCCGATACTGGTTTGGGGTTGGATATTGCCGCCGCCGCCGTCCGAATCGTTGTGGTACATGCGCATATTGCCGAAGCTGTTCAGGAAACCGACTACTGATGATCCGGCACCAAAGAATTTCCACTTAAAGTCCGCACCGGTGCTTGGGTTTGAGAAAGTAGGAAGGTTGACTGTGATACTGGAGGAAAAAGAACCGATGGTCCCTCCTTCATTCCGCGTTAGTTTGGTCCCTCCGCCCCCATTGACATTTGTGATCTGATAGTGATCGTTTGTGGCGTCGAAACTACCACCAGTGCCGCCCGCATTCCATTCCGCGTCCAAGGCCGAGCTGGTGAAATCTTCACTGAAACCGATCACTGCAGCCTGTCCCATACTGACGATGGAGGCGCAAATAAGGGTGGAAGCAATCGGTGTTTTAAAAGATGTTTTCATAGTTTTGTATTGATAGATGTTCAGCGCTGAGAAAAGCGCAAAACCCATCGACGGGCGAGGGCGGAGCTTCGAGATTTCGGCCCGTTTTTTGTAGAAATCGAGCCAGTGTGACCTACTAGATTCAGGTAAACGCTGTAAAATTTGTGAAATGACTAGGAGCTAGGAACATGTAGAAGGTCGACGGTGGTGATCCGCTGAGCCATGCGGGAAAAGGAGTTCTGGTTGCCGCCCTGAGTTAGGAGAGGTTAAAAGTCCGATATTTTACCCATTGGGCAGGGCGAATCTTCAGGATAGAGAAGGTTCGATAGCGATGTTAAGGAAAGTCGAATTTTGATGACAAGATACAGAATCAAATCCGTAAGAAGTTCCTGATGAGAATCCTGCCGACAAAAACGTTCCGTTGCACATTCGCTTCGGCGGTTGGGTTGTTGCTAGTTCAATCTGAGCTGGTGAAGGGATCCGAACGTCCTTCGAAGCCGAACATCATTATCATGATGGTAGACGATATGGGAATCGGAGACACTAGCGCATATCTCGGACTGCGCCTGAGCCCAAAGACTCCTCCGATTGAAAGAACGCTGCGAACTCCGAATCTCGAAGTGTTTGCACGATCCGGCATCATTTTTACCGACGGCTACGCACCAGCCTCCATGTGCAGCGCGACGCGCTATTCCCTACTGACAGGTCGTTTTGCTCATCGCTCTTACCTCAAGTATCAAGGTTGGCTGCCTCATGGCCCAAATATGCCCATGATTCAGAAGGCTCTGACGACGATGCCCGAAATGCTGCAGGCCAACGGTTATCGGACGGCAGGAATTGGCAAGTATCATGTCGGAATGTCATTCGATGACGGAGAGGGCAAGGCTGCTGACGATTTTTACTTTCACGATGTGGACTTCAAGAAGCCACTGCTCGATGGACCGACACATCACGGCTTCGACGAATATTTTGGGGTAACGGGAAACACTGAAGATCCACTCGACACAGAACCGCGCATCCTGATTCGCAACGATTTTTTCACCTTCACGGACCGTAGCCAAATGAAGCTGATCGGGTTGAAGCAGCGCGCAGGACAAATCCTTACTGCCCCCGATTGGGATCTACGAAATCTTGGTCCCCTGTATTTGCACGAGGCTCAGGCCTTTATTAATCGACAATCAAAAAAGGCCGACCAGCCGTTCTTTCTCTACTACGTGCCGAATGCGAACCACTTCCAACGGAATCCCGACGGAGACTACGCCGTGCCCGATGAAATTGCAGGAATACCAATCAAGGGCCAAAGTCGATTCAGCGATGCCGAAGAGGCAGGCGATCGGGAGGACATGATCCTGGAGAACGATGTCGCTTTTGGAGAGTTGCTGAAGCAATTAAAGGAGGCTGCCGATCCTCGCTGGCCCGGCCACAAGCTGATCGAAAACACCCTTGTCATTTTTACCAGTGATAACGGTCCGAACGTCGGTGATAACCTTGGACGCAATCAGGAAAGTGGTGGTTTACGTGGCAAGAAGGCGAAACTCTGGGAAGGCGGCATCCGAGTTCCCTTTATCGTTTCCTGGCCAGCTGTTCTTGGGAGTGGAAAACAGAACCGCTCCATTGTCTCATTGACTGATCTCTACGCGACCCTCGCTCGTATTGTGGGGCACACTTTGGCACCTGACGAAGCTCAAGATAGTCACGACGTTTTCGCATACTGGAAGGGCACTTCTCAGTCACCTGACATTCGTCCGCGGGTGTTCTTCTGTCACCTGGGACCTCCCTATTCCAATGACGCCTTGGCGATCCGGCAGGGGACTCATAAGCTCATTGTTGGCGGTGGTCTGGTAATGCCTTGGTCAAAAGACGGATCACGAGGTGATTCTCTGCCAAGCGTCTTTTACGACCTAGAGAACAATCTCTATGAAGATGATGACTCTGAAGGAGAGCCGCTGAAGAGTATCGTGGATCAATTGGCTGCGACACTCCTGAAGATTCACAATCGTGGTTACGCCAGAGAATTAGATTTATCGGGGGGGGGAGGATTTTTTGTTGATCCCGGTTGGCACAATTTACGAAACGACGTTAGCGGAGAAATTGGGTGCGAATTTCAATTGAGCAAGGGAAGCGGAACGAAAGAGGTTACCCATCTTGGCATGTGGGATGATCACGACACAGACCGAGCCGTCCGGGCAGCACGGGCAATTCCAGACGAAAACGAGCGCGACCAGCCTCCTAGATTTTTGAATCAAAAGAACCGACGGGAGATTAAAGTTCCGCACGTTTTGCGACTGGTAAAAGTAGAATCAAACGAGCGGATTGAGATTGCTCGAATTGAGATTACTGCTGGAGAAGTCGGCCAGTTACTCAACTCGTTCCGATACTTCCCGCTGAAGAAACCTGTGATGCTCAGCGAAAACACAGATTACATCTTGCTGATGTCGACAAGAGCTGCCGATGGCGATCAATTCCACGATCCAGTCGCTTTCGATGGACTTTCTCCGCTCTCGCATCCCGACGTTCAGGTTAAACGAAGCGTCCTGTTTAGTGCTCAAAATAAGAGCGCTGGTATTCCGGCATTCGAAGATTTAAGCGATTCCTTTTCTCGCTATCGCGCCCCGGTCGGACCTACTCTTCGTTTTCGATCGGATGAAATTTCCGGATCAAAATAAGGTTCGATTTATCAGCACTAACCGAGAAAAGAATCCGATTGCTGAGCGCTTTGAAGGACGATTTTAGTCCTAGCCAAGGTTAGTGCCCGAGGTTTAGGTCGGTGGTTATCAAGTTGCCCATAAAATACTTAGTAGAGTGTCCAAAAAATGGCGTGTTTTTACCCGCAAATGCCCGATTGAGTGAATTGCTCGTGGGCTAGTAAATTTGGGTAGCACTCGGATGCGTGTCAATACGTGGAAACTGGAGAAAAAAAGTGTTACCAGAAAATCGCGATTGCGTCATGGAGCGGGTCTGCTAAGAAACGTATGTCGAAAAAGTTCATTGATTCATCAATGGTTCTAGCGACATTTCACCCGCTTTTACTGTGTAAAAGCCGCTGTAGCTCAGGGGTAGAGCAATTCACTCGTAATGAATAGGTCGTCAGTTCAATTCTGACCAGCGGCTCCATATGGAATAAGGGGTGCAGGAGTTTTCGTTTCCCTGTGTGTTTTGATGGTTACCATTCCGTTACCACATATAGCCACCTGATCTAGCTCTCAGAGGGCCAAAAACACTTTCAATCTCTGCTGCCCAGATTTTCTGAGATCTGACAGTTCACCGTTTTTTTAATGCTTTCAGTAATTTGCTCGCTCTCGAAGGGGTGGGTATTTGCGCGTTTCCCAAGTGTAGCCTTGTTGGGGATTTTGACTCACGCTGTGTGATTCTAAACAGGATTCAGTCAGACGGGGAGACCTACTCTGGCAAGTCCAGATCTAATCGGCGATTCTCGCTTGTGCTGCGTCGATCTCTACTGCTAGAAATTTACTTTTGGCGGGAGGGCTTTGAAGCCGCCTTTGGACCGGAGCAGAGGGGGGGAAAGGGGGGTGCGATGACTTTTACCCCTTTTACCGTGGCTAAAATCTGTATCAGCCTTTGGATTTATCACTCAGTGCTGTGTTACTTCTTCACCCTATCATCAACCAAATCTGGTCCACGAGGTTCCTTTTTAGGAATCCACGCGGAGAGTCTTTTCACCGCAGTCTGTAAGTCAGCGCGGTTTTCCTTCTGTTTGATTAGATTATCAAACTCGTGAGGATCCTTTTGGCGATCGTATAGTTCTTCATTGCCATCTGCATAACGAGTATAACGCCAGCGAGTATCGCACAGGCTGTGATTATGCGCGTAGATCGTGGTGATTGCTGGGCGTTCTTTCTTAGCAGAAGGATTTTCGATCCAAGGCATGAGGCTCATCCCATCAAGAAGTTTATCGCTTTTAGCTGAAGGTAGTTTTGTTGCTATTGCGAGAGTAGGATAGATATCTAACAACTCAACGGCTCTTTCGCAGCGAGCTCCACGTGGCGTGTCTGTCAAACGCTTGGGAGGGATAATAATGAGCGGTACACTAGTAGAACGAGTCCATAGAGTTTGCTTAGCAATATGGTTTTTTTCACCTAGGTGCCAACCATGATCAGAGAAAACAACAATCCAAGTATTGTCCGCCATATCACTTTTATCGAGTGCATCTAGAGTATGCCCTAGTGCGTCATCCATAGCAGTTGTGCAGGCAAGGTAGGCTTGTGTTAATGTGCGTAGGTTAGTTTCTGAGGAACGTGCCCAATCTGCAGCTTCCTGAAATGAAACACGGGAAGCGATGCGCTTTGCGATCGGCGGGAGGTCGTCCATATCATCAGCTCGTGTGGCGTGTAATATGACATCTTTTTTCGATGGCGCAGCATCAAACCATTTCTTTGGCGCGAATAAAGGTAAATGAGGATTGTAAAACCCTAAAGCCATAAAGCGTGGTTTATCCCCTGGTTTCAATGGCTTAGCGATGTTGCCTGCTGTCCATTTTGCAATGCGCAGATCAGTATAGTCTTCCTCCTTTTCAGGAAATGCACCGATGTCCCAAATGCTAGGCTTTGCAACCTCTGGCGGAACAACAAGCTTCTTGGGAGGGTAAGGACCCTGACTAGTCTTGAAACAAGGAATACCACCTAGTGGTTTATTTCGACTTGCATGAAGAAGTTTGCCAGCCGTGAAAACTTCGTATCCAGCCTGCTCAAAACGCTGTGTCATCCACGGTACCTGATTACCTGGTTGCAACTTACCTTTGCCATCATATTGAGGGCGATTTCCATAAAGACCCGTGGTCGTGGGTCGAAGTCCTGACATAAAGCTCGCGCGTGAAGGACGGCAAATTGGAGCCTGGCAGTGGGCATTGGTAAAAAGTATGCCGCGCTTAGCAAGACGATCTAGATTCGGCGTCTTTGCCTGAGGATGACCTCGACCAGTGACATGTCCGTTAGCTTTCTTTGGATCTGCGGGGTCAGAAAGACAGCCAATCCAGTCATTAAGATCATCAATGGTGATCATTAGAACGTGGTCACCAGGTGGTAGCTTTGCAGGTGCTACTTGCGCACTGAGCAGAGTCGTTGTTGCCAGAAAAGAAGTGAAGAGAATTTTAGGATAAAACATACAGATTATAAACCGGCGGATTACTGCTAGGAATTTGCTTTTGGCGGGAGGGTTTTAAAGCCGCCTTTGTGAGAAGTCTCATTCCCCGTTCTTAAACTCAGCTCTGGATGTTTCTTCTCCGTCCCCATGGTGGAAGCGTTCAGGGAAGTGACGCTAAAAAGCCTAACACGCGCAAGGGTTATTGGTCTACCTCTTCTACTGAATCAACCTCTTCACCTTTGCTGTTCCAATATTTTTCAGAAATAGGCGTGCCGTCTTTGTAGTTTCTTTCTGCCTCTTCTGCCCGTTTTCATGCCATAAGACCGAAGTCCATCAGATTTGCCGTCTTTGTAAGTTTCTTCTCAATTTTTTTGCCCGTTTTATACCATCCCGAGAGTGCCATCTAACTTGCCGTCTTTGAAGTTTCCTTCTGTCTCTTTTTGCCCGTTTTCATACCAACCTAACGAGAGGCCATCATGCTTGCCGTCTTTGAAGTTTCCTTCTGTCTCTTTTTGCCCGTTTTCATACCAACCTAACGAGAGGCCATCATCTTGCCGTCTTTGAAGTTGTCTTCTGACTTTTTCTGCCCGTTGTCGTGAAACTCAAAACATTTTCCTGTATAAGGACTATTCGAGTTTTTGAGATAAGCGACACCCTCTCTGTCTTCCAATTCGTCAGAATTAACACCATCTGACTTCTTCTCACCACAGCCAATCGTTAGGATAGCGAAAGCCATCACGAGTAGGTGTTTCATTGTTGCGGTAAAGGATTTGTTAGAGAGCTTAGAGTATTTCATAGATGTGTGTGATTATGTCGAAGTAACCTGCCGCGAGACATTACAATCCGAGTAGGACTTTATAACGAAGAGAACACGGCTTAACCCTTCATGCGTGTTAGCGGCCGGCTTTGTGTCACTAGAAGTGCTGGGGGGAACAAGGGTTATTGTTCTGCCTCTTCTACTGATCTTTCCGCTCTACCCTGAAGAATCCTAGCAGTCGTTCTTCGTCTATTCCGTGAACTGGAACGAAAATAAATCGGCCTGATTCAGGACGAAACGAAGATGAATCGGCTTGCCTGCAAGATTATCTAACTCCTCTCCACCTTTCCATCTGACTCCAGCGTCAATGTCATCGTTTGAGAGCGGATCGCAGTCTTCCAGAGCGAAACCTGGGATCGGGTGTTTTTCACCATCCAAAATTTCAACACGAATTTCCCCAGGTTCCCCGAGTCGTGCGTTGTAATTCACGGTTAATTTGTTACCAGCGAAAATCAATGGTTTGGTGACGAGCTCTCCTAGTTCCGCCGTAGCGCGTACAGAGACAAAACCGTCCTTGCGGATTGTAAATCGGCGAACCCGAGGGAAGCTACCGTCCTCGTGTGGGCCTTTTATACCTAAGTTCTCACTTGCATACATGGAGAGTTTATCTGGTTCTTCTGGGAGTTCTACCATCTCCTGCCAAAGATGGTTGGAGCGGATTTTGTCGCGATCAGAAGGTGCCGATTTTGGAATGATGGGATGTTCCATCCAGCGATAGAAGTGGAGGCCGTCGCGACTCGCCATCAGCATGGGGTCGACCGAACCATTGAACTGCGCCGGGAAGCCGAGGTAAATATGTGGTGCACGTTTATATGGCTTCACCTCGTTGGTGTAGAGGTGCTCTAGCTCCGTTCCCGGCCGTCCGTCGTCCCGATGATAGATGAGCCACTGTGGCTCGGTCCAGTTAATGAAGTCTTTGGAGAAGGTCACTAGGATATCGCGTTTCCATCCTGGAGCCTTGATTCCTGATTCGCCTGATTCGTTACGGAGATGACGGAAATAGACGGCGTAGCGTTTTCGTTCCGTATCCCAAAACCCCTGATTACAGGAGTCTAAAGAATAATCGCTGCTCACAATCGGCCCGTCGCTTGCGACTTCCCAGTGAATGCCGTCAATGGATTGGTAGGCATAGAGGCCAGTCTTCCCGCAATGGTGCCCCTGTCCACTAAACCCTTTGTATCTTGCCGCGGCCGGTGCTGCCGGATTCGTGTCTATGAATGGGTTGAATTGATGGGTAGCGATCCAGTCTCCGCTATCTTTGGCTTTAAAAGTGGTATCGTCAAAAAGGACGTTGTTTTGCTTTGAGCCAATCCAGTCGTAGATCCCAAGATTGGGTTTTTCGAAGGTGCGGCCATCCTTGCTGATCGCGTAACAGAGACGGCCACCCGCAATTTTCATTTTTTTGTTCCACCCATAGGAGTGGTGGCCCATATACCATGCTTTAATTACGCCGTTGTCCTGAATATACTTTGCATACCGACACCAAGGTCCCTCCCAATCGGCATCATGAGTCATGGCGACATCCGTGGTCTTATTGGTCGCGGGAGTCATCGCAAACATTCGTCTCTTAGCGCTGCCGCTCAGGGAGCCTAGGATGTAGTTGTCGACGAACAGCTCTCTGCGTGAACCGATTTTAAGTGGTTTCGAATCCAAAGTGGGTGCTTCAAAAGCGATGGGTCGGCGGGCTAGCTCCTGCTTTGTATTTTCGTCCGCAAGTAAGAATTTTGCGTGTCCAAGAAAGAACAGCAAAGCCAAAAGTATGTAGGTTTTTGCGTGTGTAAATCGTCTCATTTCATTACTGTAATAAAGTTGTTTTTGGCTGAAGGGTTTTGAAGCTGCTTTTGGACTTGAGCGGAGGGGGCGAAAGGGGGTTGGCTGCATGGCGTGAGAAAAAGAGAATCTCCAACGACACTTCCGAAAAGTCGGAGTAGTGCTGCAATACAAGTTAAACGTTTATTCTTTTCGCCAGCGGAGAACGAGCTTCTTCCCGTGCTTGGGGTGCGTCTTATCGAGAGACTCGAGCATTAGGCTCATCCCGCGTTTCTCGAGCCGTACGTCGACCCAGCCCCGCGGCTCGTCGGGGTCGAAAATGTAAGCGGTGGTCGGGAGGTTGATAAAATGAATCCCATCGAGCTCCCAACGACGCCACTCGTGCGTATGCCCAAAAATAAACGCCTTGACGTGCTTGCGCGGACGCAGGACGTCGACCAGCGCCGCCCCGTCCCGAAGTCCCCCCTCCTGTGCCGTACCTGACTTGGCTTCTAGTTGGTTGACGTTATGATGGCAGATGACGATCGCTGGCTTTTTGGCGTGCTGGTCGAGGGCCCGCGCGAGCCACTCGATCTGCTTCATCCCCAAGTCTCCTTCCGTGACCGTCCGCTCGGTGTTGTACAACGAATCGAGGAGGAAAAAATTTGCACGTTCTGTCTGAAGCACGTTGACCAGCCGACCGGCGACCGGCGGCGTTCCAGGTAGCATCTCGGTCAGCGTCTCCGCGAAGAGACTGCGCCTGTCGCAGTTGCCCATCGTGAGATGGATCGGCATCCCTCGTTTGGTGAGCGGGTCAAGAAGCTGGGCTAAATGTCGGTACGCGCCCGTTGTTGGGGGTGAACCATCTGTTGCCAAGTCACCGTTGACGACGACGCCGGCCGGCCTAGCGGTTTGCGCGGCGATCTCGGCGACAACTTGGCGTAAGTGATCTGCCATGTTGATTCCGCGCGCCACAGCGGCGGGATCCGCCATGATGTGGGTGTCCGAGATAAACGCGAAGCGGTGCCGGTCAACTGGAACTTCTTTACCCGGAATCGCTCGAACCGATGGCACGGCGATGGCGGCGACTGCGCCTCTTGCCGAAACGTGGAGGAACCGGCGACGCGTAATGGGAATTATGTGAATCGACATAACCTTCTGCTGGTCAATATCAATTCCTAGCAGTAAAACTTTCCTCGCGCAATGGTGCAATTAGCTTGATTCAGTTTAAGCGATGTCTTTAGTGACAAACTCACTATGAAGGAAATAAAATGCCTGTGTCTTCTTGGAGCTTCTCTGTTGGTTTTTGTTGGGTGCGAGGAGCAGGAAGCGGCGGCAAGCGAGCAGGAAGCGGTTGCAAGCGCGGAACAAAAGATCTCACAGGGGCGGACAAGTGAGATTACGCCGAACGAGGCAGACGCATGGAGGAAGAAGAACTTAGCTGCTGCCGAGGCGCACAGGCAGAAGGTAGAGGCGCGTTCAGATCAGGCGAAAGCCAAGTTCTCCCCAAAGGAAATCGAGATTTACGAGTTTATGAAGACGCGTTGGACGGCACTTGCCGAAAGTCCTTCAGGCTAAAATCCCGACGTGCATGACGAGCTGGTCACGGCTGAAGCCGCTAGGAAGTTCGGGGTCACAGAGAAAGAGGTAGGCGACATTTACGTCAAAGTGGATATGGCTAGTTTAGGACTGAAGTAGTATTACTGCTAGGAATTTGCTTTTGGCGGGAGGGCTTTGAAGCCGCCTTTGGACCGGAGCGGAGGGGGCGAAAGGGGGGTGATGTGGGTATGAATCATGAACAGGGCGGCTATCCAGCATACCTGAATCTCCCTAGAACTAAGTCAAATGTGGGATTGGATGACAGCTCGGATACCGCAAAGCCAAACAGGCATTGGCGTAATGAAATCATCGGGTTTTTAGTTGAGTGGGAATCATAGGCAAGAGATGCAAGTCGATGATGTTAGTTAAATCCGAAAAGCTCGGATTCTAGATCTACTCAGGACTTCACGCGTATTCCCAACCTTTACGGGCTTTGCGGGTGGTGAGCGCATTGGCTTCGGGATCGTTGACGAACTTCTCCTTCTTAGGATCCCAGGTGAGCTTGCGGCGCAGCTTGTAACCGATATTGGCAAGGTGGCATACGCTGGCAGTGCGGTGACCTGTTTCTGCCGTGCAGATTGGTTCCTTGCGGGATCTAACGCAGTCGAGCCAGTTGCGTAAGTGATTGTTAGAAGGGTAGACGCGGAGGTCGTCCTTGCCCACTGGTGTGGTTAGAATTTCCGCTGGTTCGCTCTTGAGCTGGCCTCGACCCACACGGATCGTTCCCTTGGTGCCTTCGAAAGTGCAGTCGTCCGGTCCGCCATGGAACATCTCGACTCCGCTTGCGTATATGAACTTCAGACCGGTGTTACCTTTGGCTGGAGGCTCAACGGAAACTGGTCCACTGCTGTCCATTTTCATTGCCCACTGTGCGATGTCGAAATGATGAGCGCCCATATCTGCTAGGCCGCCGCCAGCATATTCCTCGTAGTGACGGAAGGCGGGGTAGTGGCTGTGCAGTCCCTTGGGGCAAAGAATTTCGTTGTAGGCGCGCTGTGGAGCAGGTCCTAACCAGAGATCCCAATTTACATTATCAGGTTTTTCCTGTGCTGGGAGGTCGCATGGTTTCGGTGATGCACCCACACCGATCCTGATGGTTTTGAGATCGCCAATTCTGCCCGCCCAGATCATTTCGACGGCCGTCCGGAAGCGGTTACCATACTCGCTACGCTGTTGGCTTCCCGTTTGGAAAATGATTTTGTTTTTCTTCACCGCATTCACCAGCAGTCTGCCCTCGGCAATATTTTGAGTCAGTGGCTTCTCGCAATAGATATCCAGTTTCTTGTTCGCAGCAGCGAGCGCCGTGTGCACGTGCATATGATCAGGCGTCATGATCACCACGGCATCAAGATCATCGCGCTTCAGTAGCTCGCGGTAGTCAATATAGGTTTTGCATCCTTTGTAGCTGCCGGACTTGATTTCAGCCGCGTAACGTTCTTCCACAACTTCCTTTGCCTTTGCAAGTCGTGTCCCTTCAACTTCACACACGGCGACGACTTGCACATCCTTCTGTCGTAGCGCTTCGCCCATCACGGAGTAGGCTCGTTTGCCATATCCGATAAAGGCGATGTTCAGTCGCTCGTTAGCCGGTGCGGCATGCGACAGTGAGGGGCCAAACGCGGCGACGGCTGTGGCACCAGTGATAAACCGGCGGCGGGAAAAAGAAGTGGGATCTTGCATGGGAAAGACTACGGCGTGTGCGGACAGATACTTTTCAATCGATGTGGAAATTCTGTTGTCGCGTTATGAGCCCGCAGCTTCTTCTAGCATCTTGATCCACGGCCCAACGTAGTGACCGTTGTCATGATAGGTTCGTCCAGAGACAAGATCGGCGTCGATGACGCAGGGCTCGTTCACATAGATTCCTCCACAGGTCTCGAGATCGAACTGACATTTGGCAACCGTGGCCATCCGGCGTCCCTTGACCCGATCTGCCCGAGCAGGAATTTCCATGGCATGGCAAACGCTCGCAATAGGTTTGTTGTTATCAAAAAACCACTGCGTTATTTTGATGAGATCCTCGTCCTCGCGGATATATTCCGGAGCACGGCCACCGGAATATAGAATGCCCAGATACTCTTCCGGGTTGACCTCAGAAAAGGCGAGGTCGGCTTGGGTTTGGTAGCCCTCCCACTCCATTGGTAATGGTCCACCCGGGACGGACTTCGTGCATCACCATCTGGTAGAGCCTCTTTTCCGGCGCAATCACGACCGGTTGAATGTTTGCCTCCTGTAACCGGTAATAAGGATCGAGGGTATCGACAGTCTCTGCGGCGTCGCCAATGACGATAAGTGCTTTTACTGCTAGGAATTTGCTTTTGGCGGGAGGGCCTTGAAGGCGCCTTTGGACCGGAGCGGAGGGGGGCGAAAGGGGGTTGTTGGGCTCCTTCGTCCTCTTTTACCGAGAACCTGAAAAATTTCTTCTCGGGATCAAAAGGGATCTCGATTGCTGCTTGTTCTTCCCGAGTTATCCAGGTGCTTCCTAAGTCATCACTTTCTTGGATAGTTAACGAAAGTAACACCTTTCCTACTACTAGGAATTTGCTTTTGGCGGGAGGGCTTTGAAGGCGCATTTAGGCCGGTGCGGAGGGGGGCGAAAGGTTTTTTTTAGTTTAAGCTCGCTACGAGAATCAAATAAGTTATTCTAACAGATTATATAATTTAACGTATTTGATCTATTTCAATTAAATCCTAAAATTAATAATAAATAACCTTAACTATAAAATATCATGGGCATCATCCTCATCCTTATTGGCTTTATCATAGGCCTCATTTTCGCGCTCCAAATTCTTATTTTGGCATTTAAAGAATCCCGCGTGTGGTTCATCGGCTCCCTTATCATTCCCTTAGTTATGCTGATCTTTGTGATCATGCACTGGGAGAAGGCAAAATCTCCATTTCTTAAAGGTCTAATTGCGATTCCATTTTACGTCATCGGTTTTATTATGGTTGGATCGCCAACCCAGTAGGCTGAATTAATGATTTCCCCTCTCTCGGAAGCCACGGAGAGGGAAATCTTTAGCTTAAAACTACCACCGCCTTTCCACCCTCCTTCGAGTTCAGCCAGACGCCTGCCCTGAATTCCTTTCTGAAAGGCGACCGTTCCACGGCTACCCTAGAAAGCCCACTTGATCCTCTGATGTCAGCATGACTTAACTCCTAGAAATTTTCTTTTGGCGGCAGGGCTTCAAAGGCGCCTTCAAAGCCCTGCCGCCAAAACAAAAATCCTAACAACCAGTTTACTTGATTACAAAGAAAGAGCAGAATTATACTAGAGGGCATCGGGCAGTCAGTGTATCTTATGGTTGCTCGAAATCACTCTAACAATCTCAACGAAAGCATAACTATGATCGCCTTTTTTTCAGACCTTAACGGAGTCGAAACCTTTTACGCTGTGTGTGCCGGCATCGGTAGCTTTTTTGTTCTGGTGCGCATGATACTCCAATTCTTTGGCGGCGAGATAGACGCCTTTGATACAGACCTCGATCTGGACCACACCAATGTCGATGTTGGCTTCAAAATACTTTCACTGCACACGATCAGCGCATTCTTCATGATGTTCGGCCTGATTGGCCTGGCGCTTTACCGCCAGAGCGAGACGGGCTTTGTTCCCTCCCTTATCGGTGGCGCGCTGGCTGGCTCTATCGCAGTTTGGATAATCGGGAAGCTCTTTAAGATAGCCGGCAGCCTCGAATCAAGTGGCACCTTAGCCACTTCAAAAGCAGTCGGCCGCTCCGGCACGGTGTATATCAACATCTCAGAAGACGGCACCGGTCGTGTCACCATTCCCAGCATGTCGCGCGATTGCGAGGCGCGCACGAAGGACGGCAAAGCACTGGAAAACGGCACACCGGTGAGAATTTTAGAAGTTCATGCCAATGTGCTCATAGTTGAAAAAATCAAATTCTAACCCTCAATCAATAATAGTATTATGGAAAATAACTTATATATCATAGCGTTCTCCGCCCTACTGGTGGTCGTGGTCGTCACGATCATCTTCCTGGCGTCGCGCTACAAACGTTGTCCCTCCGATAAGATCCTAGTGGTCTACGGCAAAGTCGGAATAGGGCAATCCGCTCGTTGTATCCACGGTGGCGGTGCCTTCATCTGGCCGCTGATTCAGGATTACGCCTACATCAGCCTGACACCGATGACCATCGGTATTCCGCTGCAAGGCGCACTCTCCCTGCAGAATATCCGCATTAACGTTCCCTGTACTTTCACGGTAGGTATCAGCACATTACCTGATATTATGACGGCCGCCGCCGAACGTTTGCTGCACCTCAACCAAAGAGAGATCGAAGAGATGTCCAAGGAAATCCTCTTCGGCCAGCTTCGTTTAACGGTAGCATCACTGACCATTGAGCAGATCAATCAGGACCGCGAAAGCTTCCTAGATTCGATTCGCACCAATGTATCAGTCGAGTTAAACAAAATCGGTCTATATTTAATCAACGTAAACATCACCGACATTACTGACGAATCGGGCTACATCGATTCGATTGGTAAAAAAGCAGCATCGGAAGCGATCAACCAAGCTAAGGTCGATGTCGCCGAACAGGACAAGATGGGGTCTATCGGCGAATCGTTTGCCACCAGAGAACGGGAAATTAAAGTCGCGCAAAATGTTGCCGAATCCGAGAAGGGCAAAAAAGAAGCCGAAGCCAATCAACGCGTCTTCGTTCAAGCTCAGGAAGCCAACGCGGTTGAAGGTGAAAATACAGCCGCTGCCAACATCGCAGCCTACAATGCAACGCTGGCCGTCAAAGAAGCGGCCGCATTGCAAACGGGTGAAGTCGCCAAACGCGAAGCTGAAGTCGAAATTCAGAAAGCTCAATATAAGGCGGAATCGGAACGCTTGAATGCGGCAGAAATCGCCCGGCAAGAAATTGACAAAAAGAAAGTCGAGATTGCTGCCGAAGCGGAAGCCGAGCGCACACGCCGCGAAGCAAAAGGTCAAGCCGACGCCATCCTGCTTAAATACACCGCCGAAGCTGACGGTATCCGCAAGGTGCTCGACAGTAAGGCCGCTGGCTACCTCGCCCTTATCGAAGGTTGTAACGGCGATGCCAAAGCAGCCGCTACCCTGCTGATGACTGAAAAAATCGAAGACATCGTCGGGTTGCAGGTCGAAGCGATCCGCAATATCAAGATCGATAAGGTCACCGTGTGGGACTCAGGCAACGGTGGTGCCGACGGCAAAACCAACACCGCCAATTTCCTCTCGGGCATGGTGAAAAGTCTCCCGCCCCTGCATGAAGTCGCAGGTATGGCTGGCATAGAACTCCCCGCCTACCTCGGCGAAATCGCCGAGGGCAAGGTAGCACAAGCAACAGAAGTAGCCGCACCGGTCGCTCCTAAGCCCGAAGTCCAAAAAGGCGTGCCGCCGACAACGGATAAAACTTAAAAATACCGCCTTTAACTAGGTGGAGTAAACAAGCAAACCACTCGAAGTGTTCAAGCTCACCAGCGAACCTTTCGGGTTTAGTTTTAACACCACGCTCGGCCGAAGTTACACTGTGGAGGCGACAGGTAATCTCCGGACATGGGAAGCAGTTGAACTGTTCCTAGGCAGTGGTGGCGAGATTCGCTTCACCGCAAAACCGACATCCAGTGAGGGAGCCCAGTTTTTCAGGGTTTTGGTGGAATAGCCGGCGCTTGGCCAAGGAGCTGTTCCCGGTAGTCAGCTGTCGCTGAATCTCTGTTCCGTCGCACTTGCGACTGACTGACTGCTAGGAATTTCCTTTTAGCGGGAGGGCTTTGAAGCCGCCTTTGGACCGGAGCGGAGGGGGGCGAAATGGGGTTGTTTTGAAAGAAGAATTTCCAATGACTTTGCTAGCTCTTCATCAGGAAAATGGAGGGCATGATCACAAATAGAAACTTCAGTCTTAGATTGAAAATTATCATCTAAATATTCATTCTTAGACGTTGGATGAAATACGTAAAAACCATGTTTTACGTCTAACTCTTTCAAACGTGGATTGATGACCTCTGCAGCTTCTTTAAAGAGTACATGGAACATATTTGTATGAGGAACTTCAGGATAGGTACAGATACCTTCAAAGCTATTAATCACCTTGGCGACTTCTATTGCTCGCGCGCAGTATTCTGGAACTTTAGGCAGCGTATCTTGAATAGCTGATCTGGCAGAAATAATATTGGGGAATTGAGTAAAGAGATTCCCTCCATGTCTTCTAAGCCATACCTTTGACTTTTTTATAAACTCTGAACTTCCAGTAAGAATTGATCCTGGTAATCCATTGAGTGTTTTGTAAAAAGAAACATATACTGAATCAAACTCAGACGAGATGTCATCAAGTGGCCTGTTGTAATAACTGGTACACTCCCAAAGCCTCGCACCATCTAGATGGACAGGAATCTCTTGCTCTTTACAGTGAGCTAGAACTTCTCTCAGTTCACTCCAAGTTGGCAGCACGCCGCCAATCTCTCTTTGGGGAAGCTCATAGAGTAGAGCTGAAAGGTCTTTCTTAATGAGGTCTGGTTTCGTTATCACTCGATGAGGCTCTCCAATAAGGATTGAGCTCATACTATGAAGCTTTTCATAGCCACCTTGCTCATGTATCTCTAGATGACTTAACGGATGGAAGCCAAGTGGCTTACTATCATTTTGATCAAAGTATATTTTAAGGGCTATTTGCTGTGCCATAGTTCCTGATGGCATGAAGACTGCTGCCTCATGACCTAGGAGTGTTGCCATCTCATTTTCAAAATCAGCGATGAGCTTACCGCCGCCATAGAAGTCTTGCCTCTCTTCAACTGAAGCAACCTTAGCTAAGTGCTCCAAAGTCTCTTTAGGTGTGAGTCTCTTACTTCCAGGTAGCGTATAGTTCTTCTTCATTTCTTTATCTCTTCTATAAAATCAATAATATTACTACTGCTAGGAATTTTCTTTTGGCGGGAGGGTTTGAAGTCGCCTTTGGAGCGGAGGGGGCGAAAGGGGGTTATTATTCCAGCCTTACTTCAAAGAACTGCTTCGTCGCTGCGGGCTCCGGATTCGTGATTCTCACCTCGGACGTAGGCCCAAGGGCTCCTGGGATAGCGTCCGTGACCTCTTGCCAAAATTTCAGGTCGGGACTGTTCCAAACCGCGTAGCTCTCGCCTGCGCGGCTGGTGAATTCCAGAACCAACTCGTCCCCCTCGACGTCGAATCGGAGCAGTGAAATATCTGTCGATACCTCTGGTTCTTCTGCAGCCGCGAAATAGTTGTCCAATGTGCAGTCGGTCGGACTGACGAGATCGTTTTCATCGGCGACCACGAAAATTCCGCTGGTCCCCGTGGTCCAGGTGCTGTCGGTTGTTTCCATTGTAGCCACCAGTGCAGTGAGGTCAGACAGAGCGAAGACTTTGCAGATGAAGGTGTCGCCTATTCCCTGGAAAACAAGTCGCACCGGTGTTCCTGGATCGAGTAGCACTTCTTCCTCGACCAAGTTGGTTCCTCCCTCATCGGTGATCACCGTAAAAAACATTTGCTGATCGAGTGGATTGTAGGTGAACCCATATCCGTCCAGCGTCCCCAAGCCGGGCTCTTTTACCCGGGCGAGCATTCCGATATTCTGGTCCAGCGCTTCATCGAAATTGACGACATCAATCGATTGATAAAAGTCGGTGTAGGTGACTTCTTCACGCAAAGCCCCGATTCGCGACGGGCCGAAGGTATCTTGGTTCGGAGAAGCGGCACCCTGCATTCGATAGGAATTTCCACCGGGAAAGGAAAACACTCCTGCCGCGCCCGCTGCTTCGAGAACGTCCACCTCGGTCCAGCCGGTAGAGTCTCCATCATCGAAATCGTCCGACTGGGCGAAGGTTAACGGAGATTGGGCAACGAGGATGATCGCAAGGGACAGCACTTTCATTGTAGGAATAGGAGCGAATGCCCGACGTTTTGTCAATGTCCACGTTCCGCCAAGGCCACTAAAGATGAAAAGCGCAAATCCTTGGGATAGGTGAACTTTTGACTGCTAGGAATTTGCAATTTTCCAATCAACGAAGGCGAACGTCAAAAGTGCGGCGCGGCGCTAGCCGTTGCCTCCACTGCCTTGTTCGGCTTTGCGATTGCGGCCCAAGAGCCCGAGCGGTCCAAGAATCACGGCAAACGGCACGCCCCACGCGGCACCGTAGAGGCCGCCCTTGACTGCCCATTCTAAGCTGCCGGGTCTATACACTTCCATGCAAGAGATGGTAAAGTAAGACGCAATAAATGCCCCGATGGTGCCAGAAACGGCAGAGGCAGGCCAGTTGGTTGATCGGCGAATCAGGAAAGCGGCAAATCCACCAACTGCCGTCGCGAGGAGGATGCCCTGCACCCCCCTAAATACGGTCCACGCAATTGTGCCTCCAATGATCTCGAAGAGCAGGCCCGCAAGAGCACACAACGCCCCAGTGGCAGCCGAGATGAATAGTGGCGAGGTGGATTTCATATCGAGGGCTGCGATGATCGATTTGTTTTGCATGACAGGAGAATGGTCGCAAGCCCAACATTCTCCCAATCGAATATTTTGATAGTTCTATCGATCGAAACCATGTGGGCCGGGGGGCTTCTTAGAAGCCCATTCTTTCAGTTCGTTGGTTCTCCATCGCCTCTCTGGCGACGCGGGCTTTAAATTCGGCACTTAGATGCCGTCGTTTTCGTTTGCTCATTTGGTTTTATTTCGGGGTGGTCGCCCTCAAAAACCAGCTCAATTCGTCAATAAACCACTGGCTCCGTTTCCTGGGACCACTTCAAAATGTTTTAATAATTGGATGATTAGCTAAAGCACTTATATTTAATAGTTTATAATGATATGAATTTTATTCATTAAGAGGACAAGTATTTCGAGGGAAAGATTTATTGACGGTCACTTTTTTTTAACTTAGGCGTTTTTAAATACACATCGAATATTGTGCAGCGATTTCTGATCAACCCCCTTTCTCCCCATCTCCGATCCCTTCAACGGCGCCCTCAAGCGCCCCACGCAAAAAGCAAATTCCTAGCAACGGCAAGGATCGTAAGAAGATGCACTCTCTCGGCGGACCTTGGAAGGGCGCCAAGCCTACCTTCAAGAATCTCCGATGGACAATCGCGCAATAAGACTTCTGGGAGTGCCTTTGGGATCGCTTCTCATCTCCTCGCTGAGCGCCAATCCGCTCATGCCGTTACCGACCAATCGAACCCAGACGTGGTGGCCCTTTACCAAGTCTTTACAAATAATTCCTAGCAACAAATCAAAAAATGAAGAGGTTTCTTCAAGTATTACCACTTCTGTTTTTCTCTACCACTTTTACACACGCACACAATTAACAGATGAAACCATTAATAGATCCTCATTCTAAAATGATTACTTCGGGCCTCGCGGTCTTTTCGGCGATGGCGCTCACGGCTTTTGGCCAGCAGCTCCCCGAACCTCTCTTATACTTCCCTCTCGACGAAGCCATCGGCGCAACCGTGGCCGTCGACAGCACTGGCAAAGGCTACGATGGCACCGTCGTCAGCTCCGTCACCTTCGGCGAAGGTGGTGCCCCGGGGGGCGCTACTCCCTTGGGTGCCGCGCGATTCACCAACGGCATACTCGACGTGACCACTTTCGATGTCCCGGCGCTCTTGGGCCAACGCGACGGCGCAGGAGGGGTAGATACGGCGAGTTACACCATGGTGGCCTGGATCAAGCCTGACGCGGCCTCGTTGACCGGTGATCGCTTCTTTTTTGGGCAGTCCAGTCAGGGGATTCACAACGGTTTGCGTCAAAACGGACGCCTCCATCAAGCGCACTGGAGCAACGACCACTACGCCAACACAATTCTGAACGACACCGACTGGGTGCACGCGACCTTCGTCTATGACGGGGCCGCTGACCTCGGAACGATCTACTTGAACGGCAAGGCCGACAGCGATCCCACGGCAAAGGCGAGCCCGAACGGCTCCGGTAACCTTATCATCGGCGGCCGCAATGGGGGGGACGCCTGGTACAACGGTTTGATCGATGACGTCGCCGTCTGGGATTCGATCCTCACTGATGCCCAGATTCAGGAACTTGCCGATGGCGTGATACCATTCTCTGTGGTGACTGGCGATGATAATGAGAACGGTGGGGCCGGCGATGGTATGGACGACGGTTGGGAGGCGGCGAACGGCCTCGATCCCGCCGTCGATGACTCTGCCGGGAATCCTGATAACGATGGACTCACCAATCTCGAGGAGTGGAACGGCGGTGATAATCCCACCGACCCCATGGATGCCGACAGCGACAACGATGATCTGACCGACGGTGATGAGGTGAACACCCACGGCACGGACCCGAATGATGCGGACTCCGATGACGACGGCCTCAATGACGGAGCCGAAATCGCTGCGAGCACCCTCCCGCTCGATCCCGATACCGACGGTGACGAGATGAGCGACGGGTATGAGGTCGATAACGGCCACAATCCGCTACTCGCTGCTGACGCGGCTGAGGACGCAGACAAAGACGGCTCCTTAAATTTGGAAGAATGCCAGCGTGGCACGGATCCGAACGAGCAGGATACGGACATGGATGGTCTTTCCGACAGTGTCGAGGACGGCGGCGGCACTTTCGTCAGTGCGACAATGACCGGAACCGATCCACTCGATGCCGACACTGATGACGACGGCCTCAACGACGGCGACGAACTCGTTGACGGCACAGATCCATTAGATCCAGCCTCAGGACCGATCTCGGGCACGGTGCGCATCGACTTCGGGCCGAACGATGGAACTCAGGGCAACGAGACGGCCAACCCGGATTCAGCTGGCAATTACTGGAATAACGTCTCCGCCAACGGTGGGGTCGTCCCAGGGCTTTCGTTGTCCAGTTTGCTCACGGTCGGCAATCTGCCTACCGCGATCAAGGTGACGATGGGGAACGGGTGGAATGCTAACGGTATCAATAACGGTGGGCTGCTCGATCCGAGTTCGGCCCTCTTGGGTGAGTATGCGATTGACACCGTCACCCAGGATTACTTCTACACCTACGGCGGGAACGCTGGATCGTTAGAGGTATCGGGTCTCGATCCCCAAGTTCTCTACCAACTGCGCATCTTCGGAACTCGCAATACTAATGAATATCGCGAAACGACTTACTCTATTACGGGCTCCGGTGCAGCTGTCGCGCAGGCGCTCCAGACATCAGGAGGGGGGGTCAGTGAGGACGGCTTGTCAGGTGGAAATGACAACACTTTCCTCGAGTTCAATGACATCCAGCCGGACGTGATGGGTCGATTGCAAGTTGAGGCTGTCGTTACCGGTGGCAGCTATGCCTACCTCGGATTCATGGAAATCTCGGAGGCGACGCCGAAAGCCCCGCTTCAGTTTAGCGATATCTCGTTCGATGATAAATCTGATCCCGGCAACATCATTGTCACCTTGACCTTCGCCTCGAAGGTCGGGACGACCTACGCCTTGCTTACGTCGACTGACCTCGACTTACCAGTGCCCTCGTGGTTTGAAATCGACGACACGATCGAAGGAGAAAAGACCATGACCACAGTGGTTGTGAATTTCAATTCCAACTCCATCGCGGTGAGTGATCTGAGAAGGTTTTTCGCTGTTATGGAGATGGAATAAACCCTCTTTGGTTCTCCTAAAGAATCTCCCTAGTCTCCAGCAGTAGAGATACATATGAAATACCTTGCAGCCTTAATATTATTTTTTAACCTATCAACAGTTCCGGCAGAACAAATTGAAAACTAACATCAACACAACACGAGATCGCCGGGCCTTTCTCAAAGGCCTCGGGGTGAGCTTGACTCTGCCCATGCTGGAGTCGCTTGGTGCGGCATCGCCAGCGGCCGCACCCAAACGCTTGGTCGTGGTCGGTACCTACTTGGGCTTTCACCAAAGCGATTTCTTTCCTCATCAAGTCGGTCGCGACTACGGGCTGTCACCGGTGCTGGAGCCTTTGGCTGGATTTCGTGATGAGATGTCGATCTTCTCAGGCTTGGATCATCGTGGGCGCAATGGCCACGAAGGTTGGAAAGCTTGGATGACAGGCAACGGGGCTCGCAGTGTCTCCATGGATCAATTGGTGGCCGATGCGGTGGGGGATCAGACGCGTTTCGCCTCCTTGCAACTCACTTGTGGGCGACCTCCTAGCGGTGCCCGGTTGAGTCACACGCGCGAAGGCGTGGCTCTCCCCATGATCGGTCGTCCAAGTGTGCTCTATCAAACGCTCTTCCGTTCGGGCTCTGACAAAGCGCGTATCGATTATTTGCTCAATAGCAATGCCAGTGTCTTGGATGGCGTGCTGGACGAAGCCAAGTCCTTGCGACGACGCGTGTCGGCTTCGGACAAACGTAAGATGGATGAGTACCTGGCATCCGTGCGTGATGTGGAGAAGAAACTGCAGAAGCAGCGCGCTTGGCTCAATAGACCGACACCCAAAGTCGACTACACCTTGCCGGAGTTTGATCCCGTGGCGCCTGATCTGTCCTTGGAATGTGAGAGCATCATGTACGATCTCATGGCCCTGGCGCTCACGACCGACTCCACGCGTGTCCTGACCTTCCTGGTGCCTGGGTGGAGTCAGGTGTTTGATATTAATGGCAGGAAGCTGAGCGCAGGCTATCATGGGCTGTCGCATCATGGTAATGATCCTGACAAAGTGGCTGAATACAACTTGGTCGGAAAAGAGCATGTGAAGCGCTTGTCTCGCTTCTTAGATCACCTAAAAGCGCATCGAGATGCCGATGGGCAACCACTTCTTAACAGCACTTCGGTCTTGTTTGGTAGTGGCATGGGCGATTCCAACACGCACGACAACAGCAACCTCCCAACCTTGTTGGCCGGCGGCGGTTGGCGGCATGGGTCGCATCATCAGATTGATCGCGAGGCGGGGACACGCTTGTTAGGTGATCTCTACCTGACACTGATGCAGCGCATGGGCGTGAAGGTGGATTCCTTCGCCGGCGCGAAGCATAACTTGAACGAAGCATTGCTGTGAAGAGGCGTTGGATTATTCTTGTCGGCTGGCTTTTAGGAACCGTGCTCCATGGAGAAGCGCAAACGAATGCCCATGAGGGCCTCGTTCAGAAGTACTGTATGGATTGCCATTCTGGAAAGGATCCGGATGGAGACATGGACCTCAGCGGAACGCTCATCGATTGGCAGTCACCAGAAACGGTTAGCCGATGGGAAACCGTGCATCACATGCTCGAGACCCAAGAGATGCCCCCGGACGACGAGCCGCAGCCCACGGCGGAAGAGCGCCAAGCGATGCTGGATTGGTTAGGCAACGAACTCACGGAGCATGGTAAGATTGGCGGCACGGTGCCACGCCGCCTGAATCGCGAGGAGTATGAAAACACCATCCGTGATCTGTTCCACGATCCTGACTTCGCCGTGTCGAATGCCTTCCCCGCAGATGACTCGGCCCATGGTTTTGACAATGTCGGCGAAGGCTTGGTGCTTTCACCACCTCTCCTAGCACAGTATCTGGAACTAGCGACCCAGATTGCCGATGACATCTTGCCTCCAGACTCAGGCCCCGCCGTCGCCAAGCCTCAAGAATACGCCATGGAGCCTGACGGATTCACCGAAGACACCGGCGCAGGCGCTGCCTTTTCCAAGGATCGCTTTCGCTTGGCCTCCTCGCTCAACATGGCCAACTCGGCCGCATGGCCCGCACGATTCGAGGCTGCGCAGAGTGGTGTGTATCGACTCTCGATCACTGCGACGCCTTTCCAAACCGACAAGATGTTCTATCAGAAACGTCAAGAGTCATTGCAATTGGAGGTCTATGCTAGGCGCAGTGCGGAGCAAGTGTATGACGTGTTCGATAAGTTACGTGCCTTGGCGAGTTTTGAAGTCGATCCTGAGCAAGCATTGCCCCAGACATTCACTTGTGAAGTGACTCTCTTTAAAGGCGAGATCTTCGGCCTGCGTTGGGCTGACGGGCCAGCCTACTCCGATGGACAGGTTCGCGCCTATTCGAGGACCTTCCTGGCCGAGCGCCTGACAAAGAATCGACGCTTCTACGCGGCCATGCTCAAACTCAAAGGTGGTCGACGAGGCATCACCCAGTCCGAGTACTACGAAGAGATGAACGCCTTGATCGCGGGTGACGATCTCGATCTGAAAGACTCGCAATTGGATGCCTTGCCACAATATTGGGGTGGCGGACTATCGGATGCACCACACAATTGGATCAAAGCCTACGTGCTCGAGGAGATGCATCGGCATGGTCCGGCGTTGGATGTGCTTTCTGCTGAGATCGAGGGCCCCTTGAGCTTGGTTGAAGATGATGAGAGTCGAGCACGCAAAGCGCGTGCTGCCCTCTTTCTAGGTGATCGCCCCGCTGAAGTGGCCGACCGCGATTTCGTCGAGACCGTCCTGCGTCGCTTCTTGTCCAGCGCCTTTCGCCGCCCGATCGACGACGATACCTTGCAGGAGTATGTGAACCTGGCCATGCAAGGTTCAGAGCGTCTTGAAGACGGACTGCACTTGGCCGTCCGCCGCGCTTTGGTCTCGCCACAGTTCCTTTACCGCTCGCTGCGGCCCGGGGTGCTCGATACTTCAGACCTGGCGGCCCGTCTCAGTTACTTTCTAACATCGTCTCCACCAGAAGAGAGTTCATCACTAGAGGAAGTGAGCGCTGAGGTGTTGGAGCGAGAAAGCCTACGTCTCCTTCAAGGTGAGCGTAGCGTGAATTTCGTGCGTAGCTTCACCGGCCAATGGTTAGGTACACGAATGTTGAAAGACATCATGCCGGATCCACGCTTGTTGCAATTCTATGATCAAGATCGGCGAGCCATGATTGCGGAGACGGAACTCTTCTTCACCGAAATGCTAGAAGAGAACCATCCGCTCGTGAACTTCATCGATCCCGATTTTAGCTATCGCAATGCCAACCTGAACAAGATTTATGGGGGAGATCTGCAAGGGAGTGAGATGCAGCGAGTGGCTTTGGAACGCGGCGGCAAACACGGAGGCGTGCTTGGGCTGGCCTCGGTCATGATGGCCACCGCCAATGGTGTTGATACCCAACCGATCTTAAGAGGGGTGTGGTTGCTAGAGAATGTCCTCGGATCGCCCACACCACCACCGCCAGCAGACATTCCTGCCATTGCGCCTGATACCAGCGGTGCCCGCTCTATGCGAGAGCAACTGAACGCGCATCGCGCCGATGTCAGTTGCGCCCGCTGTCACAACCGGATCGATCCGTTAGGCATGGCCCTCGAGAACTTTGACCCCGTGGGGCGCTGGCGCGATCATTACCCGGTCTACACCAAGCCCGAGGATGGCGCCAAACGCTTGAAGGAAGAGTTCTACGCGAACAAAGGCCCCGCCACGCGTCGCGGGCCTGCCATTGATGCGACCGGGCAATTGCCAGACGGCACCCGCTTGGAATCGGTGATCGATCTCAAACGTTATCTGGTGGAGAACATGGACTTGTTCACAACATGCCTGACGGAAAAACTGCTCGTCTTTGCCACCGGTCGACCGCTGAGCTTCGGAGATCGCCGCGTGGTGGAGCAGATTGTCCATCAACTGGATCCAGACCAGCATGGGCTTCGCGATCTGATTGTCGCACTGGTGAAGAGTGAATCGTTCCGCACTAAGTAGGTGTCCTGTCGGGTTTCTCACACAAAGACACGAAGCTGGGTTTTGGAATAGTATGGGAATCTCTATCCCGTTAAACTCGTGAGCGAGTCGCGTTATGGAGTGCGCTTCCTTGGAAGCGCTTTGGATCGAGCGTCGATGAAGTTGAGGAAACTGGAGACACTTGCGAGAATCCCATCCGGCTCTCGATCCAAGGAGAAGTAGTCTCTCGCAACGGCGCAACGGCGCAGCCAGCCAGCGGAGTCTTACCGGTAGTAGTAGTTTTTAGAATAGAATATTTTTTAGTTATTAAGGTTGTAAACCCAAACTCGGCGAAAAGCACTCCTCCCGCAGAACTACTACTACCGCCTCACCGTATCCTGAGAACTTGTTCCCCTTGCCAGATACCATGAATCACGACTCAAGGTTCGGGGATCAGGGGTAGAGGATTCGATGGGGGAATCGGATGGGGGAGACATCGAATCCCTGTATCCTGAAGCCCTCTCACCGTATCCACGAATCGTGGTTCAGTTTAAGGGATTCGGGCGTTACTGAGTTTGTAGCTATCCAGATGCTAAAATCAGCCTTTCGTCGGCCTCTAACCATTAATTTTTTTAAATGCTGATCGATCCCTAGGTTTAAAACATATATTATACCCACCGGACGTTTACTGGAGGTTTTACTGAGAAACAAATAAGAGCCTTTTTTACTTACCGCCCCACTCTGTATGAATATCCTTGGGATTTCAGCTCTTTACCATGATTCGGCTGCTGCTTTGATCGTCGACGGCAAAATTGTGGCAGCAGCTCAAGAGGAGCGTTTTACCCGAAAGAAACATGACTCAGCTTTTCCGGTAAAAGCAATTGAGTATTGTCTTCAAGAAGCTGGAATTACTCATGAGGAAATTGACTACGTCGCATTTTACGAAAAACCATATCTCAAATTTGAGCGCCTCCTAGAGACATACCTTGCATACGCGCCGAGCGGATTCGCCAGTTTTCGACAGGCCATACCAGCTTGGTTACGAGAAAAACTCCATACTCGGAGGGTCATTAAGAAAGGCTTAGGGAAAGATTTAACTGCTCCTCTTGTATTCGCAGAGCATCATGAGGCTCATGCAGCAAGCGCCTTTTTCCCAAGCCCTTTTGATGAAGCTGCTGTCCTTACCGTTGATGGTGTTGGCGAGTGGGCTACGTCTACGATCGCTGTGGGTGAGGGCAATAAGCTTAAGATTCTTCAGGAGCAGAGATTTCCTCATTCTCTTGGATTGCTTTACTCCGCTTTTACCTACTACTGCGGTTTTCGGATCAATAGTGGTGAGTATAAACTCATGGGTCTCGCTCCTTATGGAAAACCAATCTATGCAGAAAAGATTAAGAAGCATCTTTTAGATATCAAAGAGGATAGTTCATTCCGAATGGATATGCAGTATTTTAATTACTGTGAGGGTCTTACTATGACTGGTAAGAAATTTCACGAACTCTTTGGTCGTCCTCCACGTAAGGCAGAAGCCGAGCTTGATCAGTTTTACATGGATGTGGCTGCAAGCGTTCAACAGGTCACTGAAGAGCTGATGCTCGCCATGGCTCGTCACGCGAAAAAACTGACAGGTAAAAACAAGCTTTGTCTCGCAGGAGGAGTTGCACTCAACTGTGTAGCTAACGGAAAGATTTTAAGAGAGGGGCCGTTCGATGAAATTTGGATTCAGCCTGCTGCAGGAGATGCCGGTGGTGCATTAGGCGCTGCCCAGTTAGTTTGGTTCCATTACCTTGATAATGAGCGTATCGCTGGAGGAGTAGGCGATCAGGGTAATAGCTGGTTTGGTCCGGCCTTTGGTCTTGAAGAAACGAAAGAGTTTTTGGATCAAGAAACTGCAGTTTACGAAGTTTGCGCAGATGAAGATGACCTTTGTGACAAAGTGGCGCAGCTTATTGCAGATGAAAAAGTGATCGGATGGTTTCAGGATCGTATGGAGTTTGGTCCACGAGCATTAGGAGCAAGAAGCATTCTTGGTGATGCGCGTTCCGAGAAGATGCAACGAACTATGAATCTTAAGATTAAATTTCGCGAGTCCTTCCGCCCATTTGCTCCCGTCATTCTCAAGGAGAAAGTTGATGAGTATTTTGAGATGGAGCCGAACCAAGACAGTCCATACATGCTTCTTGTTGCTCCTGTTCAGGAAAGTAAACGAACGAAGCTCAATGACGAAGATGCTGCTCTAGAAGGGTTGATTAAGCTCAATCAGAAGCGTTCGGTTGTCCCTGCAATCACTCATGTCGATATGTCGGCTCGAGTTCAAACAGCTGATGAACGGCACAATGCTTATCACAAGCTCGTCAAAGCTTTCTACGAGAAGGAAGGTTCGCCAGTCCTCATAAACACGAGTTTTAATGTGCGAGGTGAGCCGATCGTCTGCACTCCAGAAAATGCTTTCAGATGTTTCATGGGGACCGATATGGATGTTCTTGTTCTAGGAAACATTATTCTCAAAAAAGAAGATCAACCTAATCAGGGGGATCTAGATAATTCTAAATATTTGGAGGAATTTGCCCTCGATTAATCGCAATGAAACTTTCTGATTTAAATATTAATCCCGATGAGAAAATGCTGCGTGAGTTCGGCCTTTTTTCCCTGTTTGGGTTTGGCATTATGGGGCTAGTCTCAGCTCTAAAATGGGAGCTGTGGCAATTGAGCTTTGGTTTGTGGGGATTAGCTGTCTTCTCATTTCTTTTTTCCTTTATTCAACCTAAAGTGCTGCGACCTCTTTTTGTGCTTCTTATGGTCGTTGCGTTTCCTGTCGGGTTTGTCATAAGCAACGTCATTCTGGCACTTCTCTTTTACGCTGTTTTCACACCTCTCGCTTTGTTTTTTAAGATTATCGGCAGAGATGCGCTCAATCGAAAAATTGACCCGAACGCGGCCTCCTATTGGGTTGTTCGAGATGAAGAAATGCCCGTCTCACAGCGCTTTAAACAATATTAAAAAGTTTAAATCTAAACACCGAACTTCATGAGCGAAAATGACCCTCAAAAGGCTAAAAACGAATTTGAACAAGCTGGTAAAAGTGCTGAAATCGGCTTTTTTTCCGAGCTGATCGGATTTCTTAAGACGAACAAAAGATGGTGGCTGACCCCAATTGTGATATGTCTACTTCTTTTAGGTATTCTTCTTGTTCTTGGAAGCACAGGTGCTGCCCCGTTTATTTATTCGCTTTTCTAAAATTAGTCCTCCATGAAAAACTCGATAATTTTCTTTGCCTTTTTTGAAGGGCATTATTTTTCGTGCTGTTGGACCTACTTCTTTATTATGTATTCCGGTCCAAAGGCGGTTGGTTGAGGAGATCGGAGAAGGGGAGGTGATCACTTTGGCGTCGCTGAATGGCTCATATGAAACTGGAATCCTGAACTCCGTTTGATCACTGTCCTTTCTGTTCCGCCAAAAAGCGGATCAGGTCGCGTAAGTCGGCGCGGCTCAGACCGGCGGTGAGACCGGGGGGCATCAGTGAGCCCGCGTCTTGGCGAGCGGCGACTTGGCCGATTGAGATGGCTTGCGTGGTGCCGGTGGCCGCGTCACGGATCACGATGCGTTGTTTGTTTTCGGTGTCCACGTATCCGCCGATCACTTTGCCGGCTTTGGTCGTCAGCGTGGTCGCGGTGTAGCCCTCTTTAATTTGTCGCTTCGGCCACAGCACCGCTTCGATGAGCAGCTCGACCGGCACACCTGCGCCGACGGCGGTCAGCTCGGGTCCGAGGACGCCGCCGGCGTTGCCCATCTTGTGACAGGCGATGCAACTGAGGCCGGTGGAGGCGTAGACTTTAGCGCCGTTGGCAGCGTTGCCGCGGGTTTCCACCTCCGAACTCAAGGCGCGGACATAGGCCTCGCTGTGCTGGGGGATCCCGACGCTACCATTTACCGCCGCGTCGCGCAGCAGGCGGTCGAGCGCTGGATCGTAGCGGCCGGCCGCGCCCAGGACGGCGCGCACTCGGGTCGCCAATTCCGGGCTGATCGGGGCCGTCCCCAAGGCGCTCGCCAACGCTGCTGCGCCGCCCTTTTGACCCAGGAAGGGGGTGACGATCAGACGCGTCGGGGCATCGTCGGTGGCCCTACGCAACAGGGCACTGGCCTGCTGCGCCGCCTTGGGCAGGTCGATTTCACAAAGCGCCTGCAGCGCGGCCTGCTGGATCTCGGGCGCGGGATCCCCGACCGCTTTGGAGATCGTATCGAGGGCATCCACACCGCGAAGCTGTCCGAGAGATTCGACCGCTGCGGCACGCAGTTTGGCGGGGGCATCGACGTCGGAGAGGATCTTGCCGATCCGATCTGTCAATGCGCTCGCTTTCCACTCTCCCGCCAGACGGATGGCGTGTGTGCGGACCTCCACGTTCTTACCCACTAACATTTCTTCTAAGGGCTCGGCCAGCTCGCCGGCTGGCCTGATTCCTCGAACCCGATTGGCTCCGACGAGCGCGTCGAGCACCGACGGCTTGTCTGCCGCGCGATCCAGCACCCAGCGCAGATCGGCCGGGGTGCCGATCTCGACTAGCAGGGTCATCAGACCGTTGAATGCGGCGGGATTCAATTCATTGCCACCGAGTAGCCCGCGAACCTGGGCGACGACGTCTTTGCCGCCATAGGCGCGCAGCACAAAGGTCAGGTTTGCCGGGCGCTTGAACTGGATTTTGCCATTCTTCAAGGCGGGGAGCCAATGCGGCGCTAGCGCGTGCGCGGTCTGGCTCAGCGCATAATTGGTGAAGCGGTCCATCGGCTTGTCAGTGGCCTTGGCGGCAACCACCATCGACCCGGCACTGTGAATGTCGCTACAGGCCACGATTGCTTCAAGGCGCACGCGGGCGTTTTCATCGTCTATGCTATGGTCGAGCAACTCGAGCGGTGCCTGCAGGCGATCGCTCCATCGCCCGACGACGCGCGTCGCGTAGGCACGCGCACGGTAATCCTCCGCAGCCAGAAGCGTTTCGAGCAGCGGGCGGTTGACGACCTCATGCGATTCAAACACGCCCAGGGCTTCGAATAGATGATGTTCGGTATCCGGGTCTTTCGCATCGAGCCCTGCGATCCAAGCCTCCAGCGCCGGGATGACCTGCTTTGCAGGAAGGTCGGCGAGGCGGCGTTTTGCCTGGTAGCGCTGGTAGCGCCAGTCTGATTTCAAGTGTTCGCACAACTCCGGCGCGCCCATGTTTGAAAAATCGGGTGCCTTGGCAAGCAGGCGATCCTTGGCCGTGATGCGCCACACGCGACCGTGCGTCTTGTCGCGGTCGGGGTGCCGGAACGACGCCTGGTAGTGGCCGATGATCGGGTTCATCCAGTCGGCGACGTAGATCGCGCCATCGGGGCCGATGCGGATATCGACCGGCCTGAAAGCGCGGTGGGGGGTTTTCAATAGCGGCGGCTTGTTGGAGAGGCGGTGGCCGGAGCCATCGGTCGACCAGCCGAGGCGGTCGATGATGTGTCCGAAGTAACCCGCGATCAGCATATCGCCCTGGATATCGTCCGGAAGGTGCGGCGACTCGGCGAACTCGATGATCATCGATTTGATCTGAGTCTTGCCGATGGACATCCCGCCGCCCCATTGGCTGCTGATGAACTCGGTCTGCACCATGCCTGGCAACAGTTCGGAGATGCCCGGGCCGTTGCTCTTGATGAAGGGCTCGCCCCAGTGGCCAAAGGCGATCCCCCACGGGTTGCCGCCGCCGGCGGTGCGCCGGTGGGCATGGAGCTGGAGACGTTTCGGGCGCAGTCGCCAAGAGCCGTGCTCATCAAGCCGCCTGATGCCCCATGGCGTTTCGACGCGCGAGAAGGAGTGCAGACCCTGACAAAACAACAACTCGCCGCCCGGGCTCCAGGTGAAGGAGTTGATGTTCTGGTGGGTGTCGCCAGTGCCGAATCCGGTGAGCAACACGCGGCGGGAATCGGCCTCGTCGTCGCCATCAGTGTCCGCGAGGTGTAGCAGGTCGTTGCCCTCGCCGACATAGGCCCCTCCGTCGCCAATCGCGAACCCGGTCGGCATGTTGAGACCCCGTGCGAACACCGTCGTTTTGTCGGCGCGTCCGTCTGCGTCGGTATCTTCCAAGATCAGCAACTTGTCGTCCGGCGGATCAGTGGGGAAGGCCTGAGGGTAAACCCAAGTGCAAAGTACCCACAGCCGTCCGGCCGCGTCCCAACTCATGCACACCGGGTTGGCGATCCCGTCAGTCTCGTCCGCGAAGAGGTTGGCTTGGTATCCGGGTGCGAGCTCGAACGAATTCAGCTCGGCAGCGGCCGAATTGTCTTTCTCTGGTGGGGCGACGGACAGCGGGTTCTGCCCAAGGGCTTCGAAAGAAAGTCCGGACCACAACAGCCCTCCAGTAATTAGATTGGCTAAGGTTGGTCGTATCATTTGACGTTCTCTCTCAGTTCAAAAATCCGGGCTTGCGCGGCTTCGATGCGCGGGATGATGGCGTCGACCTCGATCGGGAACCAGCGTGGTTTGCCGGGTCGGTGGTCTTTGCTGCTGGGCTGCGTCTGGCGGTTACCATAGAGGAAGGCCCAGTTGGTCGGCCGCCAGTGGCGTCTCCAGAGGAAGTTCTTCTGCCCGATCTGTTCCCGGACCGCATCCCAACCGGTCGACAGTACCAGCGTCGGTTCGCCGGTGAATTGCTCGGTGACCAGCGACGCCCAACGTTCGTGGCCCGACGGCGTGAGTTGCAAACCGCCGATGGTCAACCCGCCCGTATTGAACCCGCTCAGGTCCACCGCGATCCAACCACGACGCTTCGCCAGCTTCACGATCGCTTGGGCGTAAGCTTTGATGGAAACGTTGTGCCTCGTCAGATCTGGTAGATGCGGGTTTCCCTCCGCGCGGGCGAAGGGGAACGGCGTGACCAGAACGATCTTCTCGGTGCGCGGCCGAACTTCTGCTTCGAGCAATTTTTCGTAGGCGCTGATGAACTCCGGCAAGAGCTCGACACCGTCCATCGCTTCCACCTGCCCGAAAGCTGCCACCGCCACTGTGGCGCCGATCCGATCGAGCATCTCGGCGTGGGTGCCGAAATTGCGCGGGCGCTGCTGACGATAGACCGTGTCCGCCTGCCAAGAGATGTCGCGGAAGTAGACGCTCCGCTCGCCGGCCGCACGGGTGAGATACGTTTCTAGGGCACCCGACTCGATCTGCTTCACCATCATTGATCCACCGAGGAAGGCGAGAACGTCCCCCTCTTCCAAGGCGAAACCATCGGTGAATTTCGTCACCTGGGTAGCGAGTTCCGGCGCCGCAGGGATCGCTCTTTCCACGACCTTGTTAAGGACGGCCAATGATGCGCCGGGGGCGTAGCGCCACTGGTTGGCCAACGAGAAGCTTTCCGCCCCGACGCGCAACGCGAGTTCCTCCGGCTTCCCGGCGATGCCGCCCGGCGAGCCGTGATCCATCACGCGCACCGCGATAGTATTCTCGCCCGCGCGCAACACGCCAGCGGGGATCGGGTAATTTCGCACGGTGAAGTGAGCCCCGGGGACTTCATATCCGCCGACGCGTTTCCCATTCACCCAACTGACGTCCATGTCGTCGATCTGCCCGAGGTGGACTGACGCTTTCGCCCCGGCCTGCGCGGCGCTGAGTTCGACCGTCTTGCGGAACCAAACCACGCCGTCGTAATCGGGCAGTCCCGCGTTTTCGAAATGCCCCGGAAGCTTCATCGTCTTCCACGCTTTGTCGTCGAAGTCCGGCTTCGCCCAAGCCTCGCCCTTCGATCCCGGGTCAGCGGCCGCGATCCGTTTTGACCAGTCGATGGCTGCTCCAGTTGCCGGCGCCGCGTCGCTGCGGGGTTTGATCCGAGGCTTTTTCGTGGGCTCTGCGGCCGGCTGCCCGACCCTCACCAACTTCGCGTCCAACTCGGCTTCGCCCAACCCGGCCAGTTGCACCGGTGGATCGTGGGTGAGCGTCGGTTTCCGGTAGTGCACCGTCTGTGGTGGCCCGCTGTGAATCTGTAGCGCGATCTGCCCTGAGCGCTCGCCTTCGTGATCGCGCACTGCGACGCAGAGCGTGCCATTGATCGCCGTCCAAATGCGGTCGCCAACCGCCAAGATTTCGTAGCGGTTCCACTCGCCCGGCTTGACCGCTTTGGCGGCTCGGTTGTTCCAGTCCAGCTTCCCGCGCCCGTGCTCGTGGTAGAGCTTTCCCCAAACCCCGGCGCCGACGTCTGCCTGGTATCCATGCGCCTGACCGTGAGCGTTCGCCTTCTTCGAGCGGAACTGGATTCCCGCGTTGCGATTGTCCGGCGTCAGCTTCACTTCGACGACGAAATGGAAATCTCCCACTGGCACCGTCGACCAGAGGAACTCGTTCTTCGCCACCCGTTTGTCAGAGTGCCCGATGATCGCCCCGTCCTTCACGGACCAGAACCCCTCATTGCCGGACCAGCCAGTCAGATCCTCGCCGTTGAAAAAGGATCCTTCGGCGAGGGGCTTCTCGCTCTCGGCATTCGACGAACGTCCGAGAGTTACAAATAGAACCGCCGTCAAAGTAGCGGTGATCGTTTTCATGTTCATTTTACCAGTAACTATCGATGAATCGAGATCATGCCCAGAATCGCGACATCCCAACAAGCTCTTCTAGGCATCATCAATACCCGAAGGCTGGATTAACCTTTCAACAATATCATCAAGGACTTCCCAGCCATCAGGTGCAGAGGACCACAGCGAAAATGACTGCTACTGCTGGGAATTTTCTTTTGGGGCGAGGAGCTTGAGGGTGCCGTTGAAGGGATAGCAGAGGGAGAGAAAGGGTGTTGGCTAGCGTCGTAATCCGTTTGTTTACAGTCCGCCTTTTGAAGCGATATCCAGCTTACGTTGTTTTTTGAGTTTCGCCTTTAGCTCATTTACTTTTTCTGGATTCTTTCCAGCGACGTCGGTTTTCTCATTCGGGTCGTTGCTGAGATTGAAGAGTTCGGCTTTTGGCATGTCGGGCGAGTCGCGATTCTTGGATTCGGTGAGAATGAGCTTCCAGTCGCCATTTCGGAGTGCCCAGCGATTTCCGCCGGGGCCCGTAATGTGGAGGTTTCGGTTGGGCAATGGTGCTTCGCTGTTCAGAGCGGGCCACAAATTCACGCCGTCCCATTTTAGTTCGGCTGATTCTATTTTTACTTCAGCCAGGGCGCAGAACGTCGGCATCCAATCGACGACGCAAACGGGCGTTTCGAATTCAGCGCCGGGCTTCAATTTGCCGGGCCAGCGAGCAATGGTCGGGACGCGGATTCCGCCCTCATAGAGCGAGCCCTTTTGGCCGCGGAGCGGGAGGTTGTTTCCGGGGATCTTGCCATTGGGGCAGTCGTCGTCGGGATATTTGGTATCGTTATTTTGCGAAGTGGAGCCGCCGTTGTCGCTGGTGAAAACGATGAGGGTGTTTTCTTTTTGCCCGGCTTCATCAATGGCGTCGACGATCCGACCGACTGAGGCATCGAAGTGCATGATGCAGGCTGAATATTGGCGGGCGACGTTGCCCACGATTTTCGCTGGGACCTTCTCCAGCCATTCGTCTGGCTCGCGAATGGGCAGATGGACGGCGGTGAATGGAACGTAGAGAAAAAATGGCTTGGGTTTTTCTGCGGAAGTTTTTTCGTTGATCCACTTCACGGCTTCATTTGTCAGCAAATCGGTGACGTGGCCTTTTTCATCGATCAATTGATGATTCCGGTGCCAGGTGACGGAGTAATCGCCCTTTTTGTAACGATGGTTGTAGGGCGCAATCCCACCTGCCAGAGAGCCGTAGCTGTGATCGAACCCATAATGATTCGGGCCCCACTCCGATTTTGATCCGAGGTGCCATTTCCCGATCAGGGCAGTGGAATAGCCCACTTCGCCGAGTGCTTTTGCCACGGTCACAGTTTCGAACGGCAAGCCCTGATTATTGATCGGGGTGGTGATTCCGAAGCGGCTCCAATACCTTCCAGTGAGAAAGCCGGCTCGTGTCGGGCTGCAAACAGGAGCGACGTAGTGCTGTTTTATTTCGATCCCTTCGGCCAGCAGCTGATTCAAGTTGGGAGTCGGAGTGTTCCCACCGTGAAACTCCACATCGGCCCAGCCAAGATCGTCGGCGATGATGAATACAAAATTTGGCTGTGACTGAGCGTTCGCGAAGGCAGAACAGGCGAGAGCCAGGAAGGAGAGAATCTGTTTTTTCATTGTTGCTAGGAATTTACTTTTGGCGGGAGGCTTTTGAAGCCGCCTTCTTCCCAAGGGACGGCGGCCAATAGCCACAACGGCTCATTCAACTTCTCATCTCTTCTCTTCTATGCCATCGTCGCGCATGCCTTTCATCTCACGTACCCTGCTGCTTGTCACGCTCCTCATCATGGCGCCTCACGCGGCCCTTGCCCAAGCGGCGAGCGAATGGGTGAACGCTTACGAAGCCAAGGTTCATGACGACTTGCCCTATCGTCTCATGAGTCCCTTGGGCTTCGACGCCAACGAACGCTACCCCGTGATCGTCTCCCTCCATGGCGGTGGTGGGAAGGGCACTGACAATCGCAAACAATTGAAGCAATGGAATCAGCAACTTGCCGAGAAGCAGATTCGTAAAGACTACCCCTGCTATGTCTTAGCACCTCAATCCACCGGGCTCTGGGATGAAACTCATCTGAGAATGATCCAGGCGGTCATCGCCGAGCTCCCAGGGGTCGACAAAGATCGCATCTACATGATGGGCCATTCTATGGGAGGTCATGGATCTAACATACTCATACAATTCGCTCCGAAGTACTTTGCTGCCATCGCTCCCTCCGCCGGCACCGGATTGAAGCGGACGGAAGAGTTCATCGATCCTTCCAAGATGAAAGACGTTCCAATCTGGGCCTTTCATGGCGATCAGGACAAGGTCTGCCCTTACGATCGCAATCTGGAACTCTTCAATGAGCTGAAGGAATTGGGTGGCAACATGAAGCTCACCACCTTCAAAGGCGACGGACACGGCATCGCCGGAAAGATGATTCCGGGCGCAGATAATGGTAGCATACTCATGAGTGGAGAACGCTGCGATCCCGAACCCGATTTCTTAAAATGGCTGTTCAAGCAGCGCTTGCCTGGCAATCAGGCAGCGTCTGAGGAGGAGAGGACAGACGTCCCCAGTAATTTCCTCACATTCAATCACGGCGAGGTCGAGAGACGCTATCTCATCCACCGTCCCAAGAATCTCCCAGACAACGCACCCCTCGTCTTCTTGCTCCACGGCTATCGGGGTGATGCGCGCAGCTACATGGAGCTGGGCATGAATCGCGTGGCCGACGCGAACGGATTCGCGGTCTGTTATCCTCAGGGAGAGAAAGATCGCAAGGGAATCCCGCACTGGAATGCCCGATTCAAGATCAGCAAGGTCGACGACATCGGTTTCCTCTCAGCTCTCGCCGTCCATCTGCAGTCAACACACAAGCTCGACCCTAATAAGACCTTCACTTGCGGCATTTCAAATGGAGGTTTCATGAGTTACACCTTGGTGGCAGAGAAACCAGAGGTCTTCAAAGCCGCCGCCTCCGTCATCGGCACCATGAGTGGTTACACCTGGGAACACCGGGATCAGATCAAGCCCGTGCCCATCTTACAAATCTCAGGGCTTCACGACGAGATCGTTCCCTACGACGGCAGTATGTCTCCAAAGGGCGGCTGGGGCGGCGCGCCGAACCAAGACGACATCATGGAATTCTGGAAAGGGCTGAACCAGACCAAGACAGAAGAAGTGGTGAAACTCTCAGACAAGACCACCGCCCACTACTACAAAGACGGCGTGAACGGCAACCAGATCTGGCACTACAAGATCAAAGAGTTTGGGCACCGTTTCCCTCACAGGCGCAATGGCGCCGGGATCAGCTCGGTGAAAGAGATCTGGAAGTTCTTCATGGAAGTGAACTAATTTTGCGGAAGATCCGGGAGTGGTGACTTTCGACACGAGAAGCTTTAACGAAACGGATTCAACATCCTAACAGGTGCGTCTTTGAAGTCGCGTTCGTTTCGTGTCACCACGGTGAGGACGTGTCGGATCGCTGTGGGGGCAAGGATGCCGTCGGACGGTGATATTCTGATGCCCTTAAGATCCAGCTGCCCTTGCATTTGTCCCCGGCTATGGGCGGCGGCGCGATTGAAACTGAGGATGGAACCATCCATGGTCGAGTTGAGTGAGGTGAGCCACTGTTGGAACTGATCGCGCCGCTTACCCTGAGGTAATCGCTCGATATCTCGACGGATCTCGGCAATCGTTAGGGTAGAAATGAAGAGTTCGGACTCATTCTCTACAAGCCATTCGACGACCTCGGCGTCCGGGCGAGGCTTGAGAGTTTCGGAAAAGACATTGGTATCAACCAGGTAGCTCATTCGCCGAAGTTTAACGGCTCAGGGAGATCTTCCTCGCTTTTGCGAGCGGGTACAGAACGATCTCGCCATCAAGTAGATAGAACTCGAAGTCATCCCCCGCTTCGAGTTTCATCTGATCGCGAATCGCTTTTGGAATGACAATCTGTCCTTTCTGAGCAAGCACCGCAGTCATGGTAGGAATAGGGAGATCTTGATCTAAGATGTCGGCGACGGTGGCCATGAAAACTGCTAGGAGTTTGCTTTTTGCGAGAGGACCTTGAAGCCGCCTTTGGACCGGAGCAGAGGGGCGTGAAAGGGGCTTGATTGTTTAAGTAAGCCTGACCCGGCTGTTTCATCTCGCCAGATGGGATGCCCGCTTTCAGCGAAAGTCATCTGGGGGCGGGAAACCCAGGGCTGCGCTTCCTCCTTCGTTCTCCGAGCTCCGGCGGACAAGTCGCTCTGCCGCCGGGCTGTGTTGGTTTGCCCCTTTGGAACTGGAGATTTTAGAATGGGCAATGGTGAGGGTGGACTGGCGACGAAGAAATCGGGGCTGGGAAGGACGGAGCAGACCCCATCGAGTCGACCAAGGGCGCGGTCGGCATCAGACAAAAGGCGGACGATCTCCTGATCTTGGTCGGTGAGTTTCCGTGCGGGGTCTTCGTGGAAGGAGGTGGCTTGATTTTCAAAGCATGGCGGCATTCTATATTTATTTTCGGTGGAAGGGTTCGCTGTGAACAAGGGCTTGGATGAACTCGTTCACCGAGTAGTTCCTCGCTTTGGCTTTTGAGGTGATCTCGAGAGCGAGGTCTTCGTCGGTGAAGCCGAAGGGACGGCCCAGGGCATATTCGATGAGGTGCTCGGTGAAGCCGCGGGTAAAGTCTTTTTCACGGGCTGCGATGAGGTCGCGCATTTCGTGGTAGCTGGCAAACTTGGGGCCTTTGTGAAAGGCGCCCGAGGGATCGATCTCCCAGGTTTTCCACTTTCTCCAGTTCCTGCCACTTTTGTCTTTGGTGCGGTGGCTGTCTGTCGTGCGCCACTTGCCGGCGGCGGCGAAGTTTTCGAGGCCGAATCCGATCGGGTCGATCTTGCTCGATGGAGTCAGGCTCCCAGACTAGGCGAAACGTATTACGTTCGCGGGCTTCAAGGAGGCGGATGAGCTGTTCCTTGGTGAGATTGCGGTAGTCTTGCTTTGCCAAGGTGGGAATGGAAAATATGTCAGGAACTGATTAGGCCTGCGTGGTGTCAGGGATGGTATCGGAGGGAGTGCCCTCGGGTGAATGGAAAATATCGAGATAAGGGTCGAAGCGGAAGCGACGGTTTCTTTTTTGGCCGGTGGTTTCTTTGATCAAGCCGAGTTCCTCGAAGCGGGAGAGGATTTTACCTGCCTGGGTAAATGAGATATTGAGCTGTTCTTTGACTTGATTGGCAGTGACAGCGGGATGCTCGAAGAGGTAGTCGAGGAGCGGGAGGGCACCATTCATATTGCCAACAGTATCTGCGACCTTCTGGCGGGTCCTTTCGCGGAGGGAGATGATTTCACGAGCTGTCGTGACGGCATCACGAGAGACGGTGGCGACCCCTCGGAGGAAGAACTTAATCCAGCCTTCCCAGTCGCCAGTGCGGCGAATGGCGGTGAGGCGGTCATAGTATTCCATGCGGTGGAGCTTGAAGTAGTGGGAGAGGTAGAGGAGGGGGAACTCGAGGATATCGCGGTGGCAGAGGAGGAAGGTGATGAGGAGTCGGCCGACGCGGCCATTGCCATCGAGGAAGGGGTGGATGGTTTCGAACTGAGCGTGAGCGTAAGCGCAGTGGATGAGGGCGGGGAGATCGCCGGGTGCGTGAAGGAATTTTTCTAAATCACCGAGGGCCTGGGTCATCTCGTGGACAGGCGGTGGGACGTAAGTAGCATCCTTTAAAGCGTAGCCTTCAGGTCCGATCCAGTTTTGGGAGCGGCGGAACTCTCCGGGGTTTCTCTCGCTGCCCCGGGTGCCAGCCATGAGCTTGACGTGGATTTCACGGATGAGGCGGAGGGACAGCGGGAGGTCGCCGCTGCGGATTTGGGCAAGCCCGTGGTTCATGGCCTTGATGTAGTTGACGACTTCCTCGACGTCCTTGGGCGTGCCTTGCTCGCCGGACTCGTAGTCGATGACGTCTTCGAGCGTGCTTTGGGTGCCCTCGATCTGTGAAGAGAGGACGGCCTCGTATCGGACATACATCGCGACGAAGAAATTCGGGCTGGGAAGGACGGAGCAGACGCCATCGAGTCGGCCGAGGGCGCGGTCGGCATCAGACAATAGGCGGACGATCTCCTGATCTTGGTCGAGAGGAGGTTCCGGGGGAAGTGGGGACGGGATGAAGGCCGAGTAGCCTTCACGTTGTTTTACAAAATGCCCTGATCGTGAAATAAGATCGCTCACGGGGGATGTTTATCACTCAAATGGAGAATAACCGAGAGGAAAAGGGTTCTTATTATTCAAAATGGTTTATTTTAATAATAAGGAGCGAATGGAGGGAGGATTATTGCTCGATCAGGTAATATGGTTGCGGGCATACAAAAGATGTAGGGTGAGACGCTCACGCTCCATATTAATTGAGGCGCTCGATTTTGGTGATTTCACCGGAAAACGGCTCGATGAAATGGTGTTTTGGCACCATTTTGGTGGCATGAACATTACTCTTAAAGAGGTCCCCGCTGATCTCCATGCCCGAATCAAAGAGGCGGCGGATCAATCTGGCCGGAGCATCAATCGTCAGATCATTTTCACTTTGGAAAAAACGCTCTTCCCAGTGAAGTCCTCTCGCGAAGATTTGCTGGCCCGGATTCGGAAGCGCCGGGGGCGGATGGGCGGAATGATCGATGATCAGTTCATGCAATCTGCGATTGAGGGGGATCGCTCGTGATCGTCGTCGATACCAATATTCTGGAATATCTTTTAATCCAGGGGGAGCACTCGGAGCGAGTCGAGCAGTTGCTGATCGAGGATTCAGATTGGGTTGCTCCCCGTCTTTGGCTCGATGAATTTCTCAATGTCCTCGCGACGATTGAGCGCGTTGGGAAAATGGAGTCCCAAGAAGCCGATGGGATCTTAAGCGATGCGATCGAGCTGATGGAAGATCGGAGCTATGACGTCCCCGCTCAGCGGGTTTTGGCAACGGCGAGGCGGACTGGCTGCAGTGCCTACGACAGCCAGTTTTTGACCCTGGCGGAGGACCTTGGGCTTAAGCTTTATTCCTTTGATCAAAAGCTCATCAATCGATCGGGAGGAGTTGCAGTTAAGCCAGAGTGATTAGAAAAGCCTGCAGTGATCAACATTTGATGAAGAGCGCAGGAGTTAGATCGCCTTTTCAGGGCTCGTGCCATCCGGGGGCGGGAAACCCAGGGCGCGCTTCGCTCTGCCCGTGGGCTACGTTGGTTTGCCCCGTTGGGGCGGGAGAAAGGACGAGGACAGAGAAAAAACGTAGGGTTGGAAACCCACGCTCCATATTGGCGGAGCTGGAGGTCTATTTTTCGACCTTCTCGAGGTGCCGCTTTAGGTTTTCGGCTTTGCTTTTTATTTTCTCGATTTTCTGTTCGGTTAGCTTCTTGGATGGATCGTCATGGCGGGAATGGGGGCATCCTATGTTTACTTTCGATGAAAAGGTTCGCTGTGAACGAGGGCTTGGATGAATTCGTTCACTGAGTAGTTCTTTGCTTTCGCTTTTGAGGTGATCTCGATGGCGAGATCTTCATCGGTAAATCCAAACGGACGGCCCAGGGCATATTCGACGAGGTGTTCGGTGAAGCCACGGGCGAAGTCTTTTTCACGGGCTGCGATGAGGTCGCGCATTTCGTGGTAGCTGGCAAACTTGGGGCCTTTGTGAAAGGCGCCCGAGGGATCGATCTCCCAGGTTTTCCACTTTCTCCAGTTCCTGCCACTTTTGTCTTTGGTGCGGTGGCTGTCTGTCGTGCGCCACTTGCCGGCGGCGTCGAAGTTTTCGAGGCCGAATCCGATCGGGTCGATCTTGCGGTGGCAGCTGGCGCACTGGGCTTCTTCCATATGGGCTGCCAGACGCTCGCGGGTGGTGAGTGGTTTGTCGGCGAGGCGCGAGATCTGAGGCACGTTCGGGGGCGCCGGTGGTGGCGGATCGTGAAGGAGGTGACGAAGGACCCAGGCGCCGCGTTCGACCGGACTGCTTTCGACGCCGTCGCTGCCCATGGCGTGGATCGCAGCCATGCCCAACAAGCCACCGCGTGGGGAATCGGCCGGGAGGGAAACTTTCCGAAACTCGTCGCCGGTCACCCCCTCGATGCCGTAGTAGGTCGCGAGGAGGCCGTTGATGAAGACGTAGTCGCTCTTAAGGAGTTTGCCAATCCGGCCCTCTTTGGGATCGCGAAGGAGGTGGGCGAATGATTGATAGACCTCTTCGCGGGCGGCGGAGCGGGTGCTCTCGTCAAACTCGCGATGCAGGGAGACGTCGAACTGGAAGAAGTCGAGCCGCTCCATGTCGAGCCATTGATGCACGAAGCCGGAGACGAATTCATCGGAGCGGGGATCGGCAATGAGACGATCGACTTGTTGACGAAGAATGTCCACTTGGCTCAGTTCCTTCCGTTCCGCCAAGGCGAGTAGTTCCTGATCGGGCGGGGCACTCCAGAGGAAATAGGAAAGACGAACCGCCAGTTCGCGATCAGTGAGTGTTCGGTGTTTGGACTCACCGGTGGGCTCATTGAGGTAAAGAAATCCGGGCGAGGCGAGAATGACGCTGAGGGGTAATCGAATCGCGACATCAAAGGGATCCCCCTTGGCGCGACGGGCTTCAAAAATGACGGACAAGCGATCGATAAAGTCGCGATCGGGATGAGCGCCCCGGAAGGCTTGAACCGCAAACTGTTCGAAGATCTTCCGGGCTCGCGACGACTCGTTCGGGTCGGCTTCGCTGCTGACCAACCAGTCCAGCTGGTTAGAAGTGCTATCGGATGATCCCAGCGGACCTTCCCACTCGACCCAGTCGATCCACAGCGTGGGATCCGGGCCCACGCCGGTTTCCTTTCGAGCCGCCTGATACCGCTTGTTGTCGTTCTTAGGGTCACGCTTTTCGCGGAGAGCGAATTTGCGGGGGCCGTCTTTGGTGAGAGTAATCGGTAGTTCGAGAGTCTGGGGTGCGTCGGTTGATCCCGTCACTTGAAAGGTTTTCAGGTGCGTAAATTGGTTCTTATCGGGAGACGCGCCAAGATCGACAAAATGGCGCTCCGTTGGCGTGCCTTCAACGGCGCCGATCCGGAAGCGTAATTTGTAGTCGCCGGGCGGAAGGGTCTCGACCACGTGCTTTGTTTTTAGCCAGCCGGATGGGTGCTCCGGAGGCAGCGCGATAGTCTCATTCTTATTGACGTCCGAGATCGTCAGGAAAGAGCCGGTCTGTGTGAGGGGATTGTTGCGGTAACGGCGGTAGCTCGGGCCGTGCTCCTCAAATTGCTTGATGCGAAACTTCGCTTCCTTCTCGTCCACGATCCCTTTCTGCGGCTGACCGGTTTTTAAGAAGGCCTTGGCTTGATCATGGCCTCCTTTGAAGTAGCCGTTGTAAGTGCCGCCAACTTTGCGGTTGGCATGCTCTTCGACTTCGCGTCGCTGTTTACTGGTGCTTGGCGCGGCGGCGATGGGACCTTCCAACTCGACCCAATCAACCCAGATCGCGGGAGGAATTCCGTAGCCGTTCTCTCTTTTGCCTCGGTTGAAGGTATCACGAACACTTTTTCTATCGGTCGGGCGTCGCTCCTGGATGGCAAACTCGCGTGGGGTATTGGTTCCGACTTCGACGGTCGTCTCAATGATCTCCGGGTTTTCGATGGTGCCGGTGACCTGGTGACTGCTAAGCGGGAGGCTGGCGAAGCCGGCAGGCACTTGATTCACCCGCTGCGGATGGCCGACCTCGATGAAATGTCGGGAGGCCGGGGAACCTTCCACCGCTCCTGCTCGGATTCTCAGTTTGTAGGTTCCCGGGGTAAGATACTTCGGCTTGGGAGTGACGTCGATGCGCTGGATTTCCCAGGCCAGCTTCAGGTAAGTGCCCCGGTCGCTGTGGGGGAGTTCGGCGTAATGTTTGATGTAGTTGTATGATCGTTGATAGCCACCCTGGTTGGAAAACGAGGCGGCATTGGCATCGCGGAATCCGAATTTTTTGGCATCGGGTCCTTTCTTCAGAAGGTCGGCATTCTGGTAGAGCCGGAGGCGCCATCTGTCATCGAGCCCGGGGAACTTCTTGCGAAGTTCGTCCATGATTTTTTTGTTTTCCGGGTCGAGGGCCGCTTTATCCACTTCGGCCTTCCAAAGCAGATAGCGTTTGTTGGTTTCCTCCATCTTCGCCATTTTCTTGAGGCTCTGGACGTTGACCGTCTTTTCTGGTTCGACGCGAAAAGTTCGCGATTCCTGGGTCAATGCAGCCTGCCGCTCGAACAATTCGTCAATCGCGCTGCGACCGAGTTTGAGATACTGCTCAATCTGATCGCTGGAGATGAATTGGGAGGCACCGACCGTATCAAACGATCCGGAGCCGCCATCGGATGGCAGGGAGGAGGTGTCGACTTTGACGCCGATGAGTTGCTCGATGGTATTCCGGTATTCCCGCCGGTTGAGTCGGCGCATCGAAATCTCGCCGCCGGAGTCGGAAAGGGATTTGCGTGCCGCGACCATGGTGTTGGCGAGGTCATGAAGAAAGTCGGCTTTTTTTTCGTTCTTTGGCTGCGGTTCGTCCTCTGGAGGCATCTCGCCGGAGTTCATCGCATTGAGGACTTTCTGCCACAGCTCGGCGTCCTTGATGTTTGTAATTTGATAAGGAAGATCCTCGAGGTTCACCTTGCCTTCTTCGCTGAAGGCATCGTGGCATTCGAAGCAATACTTCTTGATGAAGGGAGCGTGTTTTTTGGGGAAGGTTGGGGTGCGTTCCTCTGCCTGGGCGCCGGTAAAAGAAGCGAGAATTCCTAGAAGACAAACGGCCGGATTGATGGCTCTATAAAATCGAATCATGCCTGAAGTTCCTTCACGATTTCAGAGCTATCGCCGTGGCGCTCAGCCTTGATCCCCATTCCGTGCAGCATTGTCAGCCAGACGTTACAAAGAGGGGTGTCTTTCGGCAGGACGAGGTGTTGGCCCAATTTCAAATTTGCCCCTCGACCGGCAAGAACTGTCGGGCAATTGGTGAGGTAGTGGATCGAACTGATATTCGACCCAAAAGCCACCGTGGTATGATCGAACAAACTCGATCCGTCTGCCTCTTTCGTGGCTTTGAGTTTGTCGATCAGCCCGGCCAGCATTTGCGAATGGGCCTTGTCTCTGGCTTTGGAAGCTTCCATGCGATCGCCGGGGGAGTAGTGGCTGACATTGTGGGCGCTGTGTTTGACTTCGAGGCTCTGCAGGAGCGTGTTGGCTGGGAGGCGATAAGTCAGTGCACGGGTATTGTCAGTTTGCAAGGCAGCAACGATGAGTTCATACATGATCTCCATCTCAAATTTACCCTTCAAACCGGGAGTAGGCTCGTCGAGGGGTGCCTTGGCTTTTGGGACGTCAAGCCAGTCTTCGTCTTTGCCGAGTCGCGTCTCGATGTCGCGGATGCCTTGAAAATATTCATCCAGCTTGTCGGTGTCAGTTTTTGAAAGGCCACGCTGAACACGTTTTGCTTCGGTGAGGACGGCGTCGAGCACGCTGCGGTTTTCCGCGATGGCGGCCTGACGTTGTGCCAATGGCATGTCATCTGCGGAAAACAGTTTGTGGAAGACCTGGAGCGGATCGTTCTGACCGGCGACGGGTTTGCCGCGTTGATCCCAGGCCATGGAAAGTCCGGGGCCGTGCCCCTGAAGTTCGGAGCTGTTGAGTTGGATTGAGGAGAAGCGGGTTTCTTGTCCCAGTTGCTGGGCGACGACTTGATCGACAGAAATGCTGTTGGCCATGTTCTGGCCGGGTAAGGAATAGCGGTTCGCTCCCGTCAGCCAAAAAGTGCTGCCCCAGTGCGCCTCGTTGGCGAATTGGTTGGAGCAGCCCTGCACCACGGTGATGTCGGATTTGTGACGAGCGAGCGGAGAGAGTCCCTCGGAAAGTTCGTAGTCGCTGCCGGTCTTGCCCGTATCCGGAAACCAGGTCTCCTTGGTCATTCCAAACCCCGTGCCAAGAAAGACGGCGCGTTTCGGTGGTATACCCTGCTTGGCGACCGACGCTGAAGCGAATTGACGGAAGCCGATGGACTCAAGCGTGGGTAGCGCGATGAGCGCTCCGGTTCCACGAAGAAAGTGACGGCGATTGAATTGATTTCTCATTTCTTAAAAGTAGGTTTGAGTCGTCTTGGTTTACTCTACGATTCGAATCGGGAGGTTTGGACGTTTGGTGAGCGTGAGTCTCACATCGTCGGCATAGTAGCCGCCGAGTTTGATCGGGTTTTTGGTCCCTGTCATCGTATTTACGTTTACCGAGATGAGCGCGATAGTGGCTTCTGGATCGAGGATGCAGGAAGCTGAAATTCTTGTAGCCTCATCTCCGGGGTTGAGCTTGATGACTTTATTCCCAAGCGCGAGGGCATCGCTGATCACGAGTGGCCATGCCTTACCGATCGCCCCGGGTTCGGATTGGTAAAGGTGAATGGTGCACGATCCCTTGATCTTGGGTAACTCTGCATCATTGGGAGCGACTTCTCGATGAAATCTGGTTGAGAGTTCAAGAGTGACTTGGTCGTTTGTATTCAACTGTTGTTGGAGAGACGTGAGGTCGATGAGCTGAAAGACATTACAGGCGGAAGCTCCGCCATTGGGCTTGTCGGTGACATTGGCGGTTTCAAGAAAGCGCAGAATCCGATTTCCATCCTCCTCGATGACCTCGGCCGGGTCGCCACTCCATTTGCCGAATTCGGCGGGGAAACCGAGTGGAATCTGACCGGCGGATTCTTCAAAATTACCATTCGAAACAGAGATTATTCGTTTTTCTGATTTGGGTGAGCTGATCGCCCAAACCACTCCGACTCCAAGTAGTCCCACGAATGCTCCGGCGACAACGGCGGCGGCGGGAGGTCTTGGCCAACTGATGGAAGGAGTCCCGGAAGAGCGGGGCGGGGTGGATTCCAGATCCAAGGAGATGACTTCATCACCAAGAGCCCCATGAATGCGGGCGGCTTTTAGGTAGTCGGATCGCAGGCTGGCGTTGGTCTCGATTTCTTTCGAGAGCGCATCGGCTTCTTCTTCGGTGGTTTGACCATCGAGGTGCTTTTGAATGAGGATTTTCCAATCGGGTGAGTCAGTCATGCTTGGGCCTTTCTAATTTGTCTTTCGATGCAGGTTTGTAGCTCGCTGCGTGCACGTTGGATCGTTTTGTAGATTGCCTCGACCGTCCTGCCTTCGCGTTGTGAAAGAGTCTCGGGGCTGCGCCCTTCATGGTAGTAGCCTTTGATCAGACGACGGGATTTTTCGCTGAGTTTGCCCAGGCAGGTGGCGAGGTGCGACTCGATGGTATGATCGAATTCCGCTGAGTGCTGCATTTCGAGTTCGAGGGCCTCGATGGCTTTCTCCGAGAGTTGGGCCCGGCGTGATTCGCGTGCCAAAAAGCGTCGGGTCTCGATGCGGGCAAAGCCCATGGCCCAGTTAAGGAAGGGGCGGGCTTCGTCGTAGGTGTCGAATTGCCGCCACAGGGCGACCGCGGTTTCCTGCATGATTTCCCGGGCATCGGCTCGATGCGGAACCGTCACGATAATCGAGCGCAGCATTACCGGCTCACTTTCGAGAAGTAAGCGGGTAAAGCGTTCGTGATCGTCGTCTAAGTCCGTCGCGGGCATGGTGATAAAGGTAAGCTTTACACCAGGTCCACGGAAGGGCGGATTATTGGACAAAAAATTGAGATTTTTTTTCGATCTCTTTGGTGGTCGTTAAAAAATTAACGAATAATTCTTGCGCTCGGTGGATGTGGCGGCAGAGCGCGTTAATATTTTAACGGAAGGAACGCCACGATGTCTGACCCCTCTGATCTTAGCCGCCGCGAACGGCAAATAATGGACGCTGTCTATTCCCTCGGGGAAGCGACCGTCAAGACCATACCGGATCCGCCGACTTCGATGTCGGTGCGTCGTTTAATACACATCCTCGTCGAGAAAGGTCAGGGCAAAGGTCGTGAGGTTTCTTATCGGCCTCGCAAGGCCAAGGCTGAAGCGGGCCAAAGTGCCTTGCAAGGGGTGCTGGAAACATTTTTCGGCGGCTCTCTCGAGAACGCCGTGGTTACCCATCTGGTCGCAAGCAAGAAGGGCATCAGTGCAGCGGAGCGCAAGAGGCTCATGGCGATGATCGAACAATCGAAAAAGGAGGGCAACTAAGATGATGACGTCATTGATTATTGATTCCACCTTGAAGGGATTCGTCCTACTCGCGATCGCCGTGATTATTGCGGCTGCACTTTACAAGACCTCTTCGGCCACATGGCACCTGGCCTGGCTTGCCCGCCTGCTTTGGACGGTGCAGAAATGGTAACAGGGGTTTGACGTTTAACGCCAAGAATCAGCAGCATTGGAAGATCGACAAAGTTGACCTGGCTGAGAAGAAGCCTACTTCCACCCTGCAGAAAGACGGCAAACCTGTGGGCGAGTCGAAGCTGTTCGACCCGACTTCGAACACGACCGTGTTTCGCCACGCTCGATAACATCGCAGTCGGACAGCTAGGGCAGATCAATCTCACCTAGGTAACGCTCTACGGTCCGGGGCGAATTTTTCATATCTGGCTGGACGAAGACAGCCGCATACTGGCCACCGCCCGCCAACTCGAACGCCACCGGAACTACATCCGCGAGCGTGGTTTGCCGGAGCTCATCGCCGCGATAGACGACAAGAAAAAGGTCGACACCACCACCTTCTTTGATAGTGTCGGTCCGGACCTTTTCAAAGATCTGACTAGCACCAACCCCAAGGCCCTCGGTTGGCCCCGGATGCAGCGGCGTTTAGATCCAGGTGCAATGTGGCATGCTACTGGAAGGGTTTCGATCGGGAAAGCCTGTGCGCTTTTTTCCTGCCGCCTGGCCAGTCATAGGGCTCCCGAAGGAGGATAGTTTCTATGGGCGCGAGTAGGACGGGTCGGAGACCCATCCTACTCACTCAATCTTTATGAACCGCACGCAAACCGGGCTGGGCACTTTCACACTGGCCTTGGTTGGCGTCAGTAAACCGGTCTTCTGATCGATGCGGAACACGATGACATTGCCGCCGGACTGGTTCGCAACGAGCATGTATCGCCCGGTCGGTTCGATGGCGAAGTTGCGCGGCGTCTTGACGCCTGTTCCCTGGTGGCCGACTGCCGTCAGCTTGCGTGTCATCGGATCGAGCGAGAAAATCGCGATCGAGTTGTACGGGTCGCGGTTCGATACATAGACGAACTTCCCCGACGGGTGCACGACTGTTTCTGCCGTACTACCGCCCTTGCGCTCGACATCGCTGGGCAGGGTGGACAGCACCTGCTTCTGGGTCAGGGTGCCTTTTCCCGGATCGTAGTCACAGGCGATGATGGTCAGGTCGGACTCGCCATTGATGTAGGCGCGCTTGCCGTCCGGGCTCCATGCGAAGTGGCGCGGTCCGGCGCCCTTCGGAGCGTCGAACGCTCCATGCGTGGTCAGCGTTCCTTTCGCAGCGTCGAAGGCATAGACGACGACCTTGCCCAGACCCAAGTCGCAGCACAAGGCGAACTTGTTGGCCTTGTCGACGTGGATCGAGTGGCCGTGCTTGCGTTCGCCGACGTGCTGCTGGAACGAGGATCGGTCGCTGAGCATACCGGTATCCGGGTCGATCGGGATAGAGATGCAACTGCCACCCGAGTAGTTGGCGGCGAGAACGTTTCGGCCGGACGGATCGACGACCAGGTGGCACGGCGCGGCGCCCTGCGAGGGTTGCGAGTTGAGAAACGTCAGCTTACCGGTCTCCGCATCGATGGAGAATGCGCTGAGGGTCGCCTCCCGTTCGTTGACGGCGTAGAGGAACTTCTTGTTTGGATGAAATGCGACAAAGGAGGGGTTGGCCGTCTCGACCGCCAGCGTCGCAGCAGTGAGTGAGCCGTCCTCAAGGTTCAGCTCGCTCTGATAGATCCCCTTGCTCCCCTCGCCAGTGTAGGTGCCTAGGTAGACGCGGTATTTCTCCTGCGCTTGGGCTGGAGACGAGGTGGTGAGAGCGATGAGGATTGCAGCGAGTGCTCGTCGAATGTTCATTTTCATTTGTGGTAAGTTTAGGTTCACTTTATCTCTGGCGTAAAGCACACATGCTGAAATGATCGGACGGGTCGAAGATTCATCTTGCCGTCCGTCCAACTGCTAGATTTCGTCGATACCCTCGACCAGAAAATCGATGGCATGCACAGCGTGATGGTCCTGCGCCACGGAAGCGTCATCGCCGAGGGCTGGTGGGCGCCCTACTCAGTCGAGCACAACCACGTGCTCTATTCTTTGAGTAAGAGCTTCACCTCGACCGCGATCGGCTTTGCGGTCGCCGAGGGGAAAGTGGATATCTCCATACTGGGCTGGAAATTGAGGCTTGGCAGGTCGGGGTGAGGAGTCACCTTTACGCTAATACACGATGAAGGAACGTGAGAAGGGAGTATGCGGGAATCCCCCGCCGTGGTTGCTGGGATGGAGGGCTGCGAAGGCAAACCTCGTGCCCGGCAGTATCGTGCCGGTGGTGATGGGAGCGGTCTTGGCACTCTACTTTTTTCATCCGGCCACCCGAGAATTTATCGAGCGGATGGCGGAGACTAAGGCGCAGTGGGGATTTGGATATAGTGCTCTGGTGGGGATTGTGGCCGGGGCATTCGTGCCGGAGATTCTGCGAGTCGCCTTCTTTCAGAGGGGTGGTGCGACGCAGCGCAACTTTAAGAACCTGATCTTCACGGTGCCGCTCTGGTGCGTGATGGGCTTGTGCGTGGATCTCCTCTATCGGTATCAGGTCGTTTGGTTCGGCGACGAAGCAACATTAGGGGTGGTGGCGAGGCAGGTGTTTGTGGATCAATTCCTCTACAATCCGCTTTTCGCGGCGCCGGTGTTGGTGTGGCTTTACGATTGGCGCAATGGGGGGTATCGAATGCCAAAGGATCGGTTCAATGTGCGCTACTATTATGTTCACGTTTTTCCGACGCTTCTCGCGGGTTGGTCGGTGTGGATTCCTGTGACGAGCATGCTCTACACGCTGCCGGAGACGGTGCAGGTTCCGCTCTTTGCGCTGGCGCTTACCTTGTGGGTACTGATCTTCACGTGGATGAGTGAGAATAAGGGGAGGCGTTTATAACCCAAAGAAGACAGCACGGCTTACCCCTTCATGCGTGCTAGAGGCCGGCTTCGTATCACTAGAAGTGGTTTAGTTTTGAAGCCGCCTTTGGACCGGGCCGGAGCGGATGGGGGAAAGAGGGGGTTGGTCGCTGAGAGGATCGCAGTGGTGAAATGAGAGTTTGCGGGGGCCTCAGCGCTTTGCTTATACCAACTTGAAAAATAATCTGGTAGAATTCATTCGATCTCTGGGCCAATGCCCTCGTTGTCAAAGCAAAGAGATGCACCCAAGGGTATTTCACTCGCATCAATTTGCTTTTCCGCCTCGGACTTTACTCAGATCTCTTCGCTACTTCTATTAGCTAGTTTTTAGCATTGGTATTAGACCAAAATCTCGTTTACCACCCGCGATTTCTCCACACCAGTCAGCCGGAAATCTAATCCTTGGAACCGGTAGGTGAAGGTCTCGTGATTGATCCCGAGTTGGTTCATCACCGTCGCGTGCAAGTCTCGCACGTGGACCGGGTTTTCGGCGACGTTGTAACTGAAATCGTCGGTCGCGCCGTAGCTAAATCCCGGTTTGATCCCGGCACCTGCCATCCAGATGGTGAAGCAGCGCGGGTGGTGATCACGACCACCTTCCGGGCTATCCCACTTGCCCTGACCGGCGACACCGCGACCGAATTCGCCTCCCCAAATGACGAGTGTATCGTCTAACATGCCGCGTTGTTTCAAGTCTTTGATCAGCGCCGCACTCGGCTGGTCGGTATCGCGACAGCGCGCGGTGCACCAGCTTTTCAGGCGGCTGTGGTGATCCCAGTCCGGGTGGAATAGTTGGATGAAGCGCACCCCTCGCTCGGCGAGGCGACGCGCGAGAATGCAATTGGCTGCATAGCTTCCAGGACGCCGCGAATCGGGCCCGTAAAGATCGAAGACGGACTCCGGCTCGTCGCTGATGTCAGTCAGTTCCGGCACGCTCGCCTGCATGCGGAATGCCATCTCGTACTGCTGGATGCGCGTTTCAATTTCTGGATCACCAGTCTGTTCGAAGCGCAGCTGGTTGAGTTCGCCGAGCCTGTCGAGCATCTCGCGACGCAGGTGGCGCGGCAGGCCGTCGGGATCTCTCAGATAAAGGACCGGCTCCTTGCCGCTGCGCAGTTTCACGCCTTGGTAGACTGAAGGCAGGAAGCCGCTGCCCCAGTAGTGATCGTAGAGCGGCTGGTCGCTGCCGCGCTTCATCTTGGAAAGAAGCACCAGGTAGTCCGGCATGTCACGGTTCTCGCTACCGAGCCCGTAGCTCACCCAGCTGCCCATGCTCGGGCGTCCGGTGAGGTGGTGGCCGGTGAGGAATTTCGTCATCGCTGGCGCGTGGTTGATCTGGTCGGTCACCATCGATTTCACGAAGCACAGATCGTCGGCGACCGAGGCGGTGTGCGGTAGCCACTCGCCAATGGTCGCACCGGACTTGCCGTAGCGCGCGAACTCGGTGTGCGAGGGCATGATCAGCTGCGGTTTCCCTTTGGTCATGCCACTGAGGCGCTGTCCACCACGCACCGAGTCAGGCAATTTCTGACCGGCGAGTTTCGCCAGCCCGGGCTTGTGGTCGAAGAGCTCAATCTGCGACGGCCCGCCAGACTGTGTGAGGAAGATCACCCGCTTGGCCTTGGGCGCGATATCGATAGGCACCTTGGCAAGCAAGGAATCAAGCGCCATCGCCCCGAGCGAAAGCCCGGAGCACTGGCCGAGGAAGTAGCGGCGGCTGGTGGAATTCATGATTCAATAGCGGGGTTGGGGGGCATCTTGTTCTGTTTACTCATGCGTCAGTGCCTCGTCGAGGTTCAGGATCAGGTTCGCAACCAGGGTCATCGCCGCCTTCTCTGCGTTGCCTCCGGCGGAGAAATCTTCTGTGGCCTGCGCGTCTGTTTTGTAGAACGCGAGCGCCTTCTGCCGCTGCAGCTCGCACACCTGCAGCTCGCGCTCCGACGGTTCACGGCTCAGCACTCGGCGGTAGATCTCTTTCACATCGAAGGCTGCGAGTCGCCGCGCCGCCTCCAGCGAAGTCTTGTCATTGAGCAATGTGAGGGCGTGCAGCGGCGTGTTGGTCCGCCGCGGCGTCACCTCGCAAGTGCGCCGCATAGCGCTGTCGAACAAGAATGTCGGCGCGCTGCTCCTACGCCAAAAAGCATAAAGCGTGCGCCGGTAAGCCGCGGGTCCGAGCGACGGTCGGTAGGTGAAACGCCCCATGAACTGGTCGCTCCAGATCCCGGGTGGTTGGTAGGGGAACACCGGCGGGCCGCCCTTCGCCCGGTTTAGCAGGCCACTGGCCGCCAGTAGCGAGTCGCGCAACATCCACGCCGGGAGGCGGTAGCGAGCACCGCGCGCGAGCAGGCGGTTTAGAGGATCTCTGTCCAACAACTCCTTGGAGACAACCCCACTCTGACGATAGGTGTCGCTGGTGACGATGAGCTTGATAAGATGCTTCACGTCCCAACCGCTGTCGACGAACTCGACCGCGAGCCAATCAAGGAGCTGCGAGTGCGTCGGCATCTCACCCTGAAGTCCGAAATCGTTCGGAGTTCGCACCAGTCCCGCTCCGAAGAACAACTGCCAGATCTGGTTGGTGATGACGCGTGCCGTCAACGGGTTCCGCTTCGACACGATCCATTTGGCCAGCGCAATCCGATCGCGAACCGATTTATCTTCAAACACCACGGGCAGAACCGCTGGCTTCACCTCGTCGCCATGAGCGTCCCACACACCGCGGACCAGGACGTGCGACTTGCGCGGAACTTTGCGTTCACCGAGCACCATCACCTTCAGCTTGCCGTTCGCCTTGTTAATCTCGTTGAACTGCCGCTTCACCTCAGCATGATGCCTCGCCGCTGCGCGGTATTCCGCGTCGTCCTCGAGGAATTGAGCGAGCAACTTGTTGCGCAGTTCGCCCTCAGGTTTCTCGCCGTCTGCGAGCTGCTCCATCGGCATCTTGCCGAGGGAGCGGACAGCGCCACCGCGCTGGTCGGTGAGCGCCAGGCGGAATCTTCCAATCAGCGCACGCTCTTCCAGCGAGCGATGCATCAATACGATATCGAGAGTTTCATCCCCACCTAAGATCAGCGGCTCGGATAACTCGAATACCGCCCGGTGAGGTTTGTCTGCCGGCTGGGTACGCGTCGTCCATCCGGTGCGCGGGTCGTCGTCGAGTGTGCCGCTGATGCTGGAGTACTTGCTGTCACGCCCCTTGCCATTGACGTCCGCGACCGCCTTTGCCAGCTCGAGATCCCGCACCTGCGTCGAGCCCTTCTTGCTCACGCGCAATTTGACGTTTGTTAGGATGAACTCGCCGTCATCGGTGAACGACAATTTACCGTCCTTGTGGGAGGGGTGCGGGAACACTTCGAGGCGCACTCCAGTAATACGATCTAACTCGGTCTCGCCCGTCGAAACACTGAAATCGTCCTGCACCGGAACGCCTTTTTCGACCTGCACGATGCCGTCAGCCTCCGCTCGAAGCCGAGAACCCTCCTTCGATGCTACTCTTACAGGATGAACGATTTTCCATGGATCAAATCCTTTTTTTACTTCTGCTTGCTGTGTCGTAAGCCAGCGCTCGAAGGCAGGAAAACGCGACTCACGTAGCGCGCTGAACGACGCGCCCGATTGGTCGAGAAATTTCTTCGCCTCGGCGAGCGCGCGCGCGGAGTACGGCGATTTATAATCCATGTAGGGCTTTGCCCCTCCGCCCGCCTTGCCGTCCTCATCGATGTTGTCGAAGAACGCGGTTAGACTGTAGTAATCGACCTGCGAGATGGGATCGAATTTGTGATCATGACACTGCGTACAACCGAGGGTCAATCCGAGAAACAGCGTGCCGGTCGTGTTGGTGCGGTCGAGCACGTAGTCGACGCGCGATTCGGCGGGATCCCGGCCGCCCTCGCCATTGGTCATGTGGTTGCGGTGGAAACACGTGGCGAGAATTTGCTCGGGCTTCGCGTCCGGGAGCAAGTCACCGGCGAACTGCTCGATGGTGAACTGGTCGAAGGGCATGTTCGTGTTGAACGCATCGATCACCCAGTCGCGCCACGGCCAATTGCTGCGAGTCGCGTCGGCCTGAAAGCCATCAGTATCGCTGTAGCGCGCGCCGTCGAGCCACCACATCGCCATGCGTTCGCCGAAGTGCGGCGAGGCGAGCAGCTCGTCGATCAGTTCATCGAAGCCTGTCTCGATTTGATCCATGGTCGGTGGCAATCCGGTCAGGTCGAACGCAAGTCGGCGCCTCAGGGTGTGATCCGGAGCCAGCGGTGACATTTTGAGGCCCTCCAATTTCAGTCGCTGTGAGACAAAGTGATCGATCGGGTGCGCGTCCGGTCCTTTGATGATCCCTCCTTTTACTGGTGGCACGAACGACCAGTGTTTTCCCCACTCGACACCTTCACTGATCCATTGCTCCAGGACCGCAATTGCCTCCGGTTTGAGTGGCTTTTTGTGGGAATCATCCGGTGGCATGAACTCATCGGGATCGTCTGATTTTACCCGCTTGATCAGCTCGCTCTCCTCTGGCTTGCCTGGAACGATCACCTTGGCGATGGCGCCTTCGCGCGTATCGAGGCGCAATTTCGCCTTGCGTGCAGCGGCGTCGAATCCGTGGCAGGCGAAACAGTTGTCAGAAAGGATGGGGCGCACGTCCCGATTGAAGTCGACGGGTTCCTCAGCAAGGACGGTGGACCATGCTGCGAGAAGGATAATGGAGAACTGTGTGGGGCGGAGGAACCTCATGAGGATGTTTGAACCTACGGGATTACTGACGCAGTCTTCCATGTTGAGACAGAAAATGTCTGATCAGTCTCACGTTTTCGGACGATTCGCGCTATCGGGTTTTGATTGTGGCTGGGCGCTTTTGCATTTCGGTTACGCGTTTGGAGTGTGTTTTGGCTAGGTTTTTGGATTCTTTTGGGGTCGAACTCTAGGTTGAAGAGTTGGGGAGCCATTCCGGTAATTAGTTTCCAGGGGCCGTTTCGGATGGCTAAGCGGTTGTAGCCGTCGTGGTTGATACCCCGGGACGGTCAGGGAGTTCGGTCTTTTCGCCGGCAAGCAACGGGATGCTGCTGGTGCTGTCTTCGGCCGCGCCTTCGGGGAGATCTTGATCTAAGATGTCGGCGACGGTGGCCATGAAAACTGCTAGGAATTCGCTTTTGGCGGGAGGGCCTTGAAGGCGCCTTTGGACCGGACCGGAGCGGAGGGGGGCGAAAGGGGGTTAACTTACAAAAGCAGCAAGTCTGGCCTGCCCGGCCTCCCAGATTCACAAGAAGACGTGGGTGGCTGGGAAGACTATCCTGAGATTCATCGGCCCGCAGACTGGGACACCGATCGCGATGGCCTGCCTAACAAGTGGGAGATCGAGAAAGGCCTCAACCCTGACGATACTCGTGATGGCACCATAGACCCCGATGGCGATGGCTACACGAATCTTGAAGACTACCTCAACGGCTTGATCTCAGCAGTCAGTCTTCGAAAGATTTCGACAAGAGCCCGTGCTTTCTATGACGTAGAGGACCTCTACCGATACAACCCCATGAAACGAATATTCATTTTCCTAGCTGCTGCTGGTCTTGCCTCGGCCGCCGATGATTTCCCCATCGTGCCCGACGATGTCGAGGTCGCCTTGTTTGCCCAAGAACCTCTCGTTAGGAATCCCTGCGGTTTGGCCTTTGATAGTCAGGGGCGTTTATGTGTGGGCATGGGTCCGCAATACCGGAAGCCAAAGCCCAACACGCCGGGTGATTCTGTTTGGATTCTGCTAGACAAAGATGGCGATGGCGTGGCCGATGATCGCAAGGAATTCGCCACCGGGTTCAATGCTATTCAAAGTTTGACCTGGCGTGGCGACACCTTGTGGGTCGCAAACGCTCCGGACCTCACGGTGGTGCGCGATTTGGATGGCGATGACGAGGCTGATGAGTATGTGAGGCTCTACACCGACTTGGGAAATCTCGAGCACGGTTTGCATGGCTTGAATTGGGGCCCTGACGGCAAGCTCTACATGTCGAAGGGAAACTCGAAGGGTCTCAACAACGCTCCTGATCGTTTGGCGCCGAAACCGTTCCTAGAGTTGTGGGGCATGACGGCACCCGAAGGCTCGCCTGAGTTCCCGAAACCAGTCACGTTTAAGAAAGGCGAGTATCAGAAGCGCTACCACCACCCTTCCGATGACTGGGGACTGTGCGGGGGCGTGTTGCGTTGTGATCCGGATGGCAGCAAGTTGGAGATCATCGCGCGCGGTCACCGCAATCCGTTCGACATCTCTTTCGACGACGGCTTTAATTGGTTAGGAACTGACAATGATCAAAACCATGGCGACAAGATTTTCTCTCCATTCTACGGTGCGCACTTTGGATGGGGACATCCTTGGAGCTATGCGTGGGAAGGCAACGATCACTGGCCTTCCGCGCCTTCCGCTGGCCCACTGTTTGAGGGCTCAGGGACAGGCATAATCTATTTGGGACTCGATCATTATCCTGACAACTACCGCGGTGTCTTCTTAGTCAACGATTGGATCAAGCGTCAAGTTTACGTCTATCGACCGAAATGGGAAGGCGCGTGGATGAGGTCCTCGACTGACAAACTCGGCGTCTTTGCCGATGCGGAACGCGGTCGCTCGATGGGATCGAGCGATGGCCGGAGCTTCGATCCGGTTGATACCGAGATCGGCCCAGATGGTGCGATCTACATCTCAAGCTGGGGTCGCCAGTACGGTGCCCTCATCGAGAATGGCGAGCAACAGAACGAAGGTCGCATATACAAGCTCTGGCCAAAGGCCGCCGCGCCGAAAGCTTGGGACAAGACGAGAGATCCTTGGAAAGACCTCACTAGCCACCTGCCCGTGTGGCGCACGAACGCGCAAGAAGCCCTGGTGAAACAGGGCCTTCCCGCTGCAGAACGCTTGAAGGCGATGGCTACTGACTCCGCATCCAGCAAGGCAGTGCAAACATGGTCCGCTTGGACACTCGGGCGCCTTGCCCCAGACAATACTGAAATCGATGCCTGGTTTATTGCCGCCTTGCAACACGACGCTTTGAATCTGCGTCTACAGGCTATCAGAATCCTAGCACATCGCTCTCAGTTGCGTAGTAACGAGAAATTGCCAGACGAAATCGCTGGTTTGCTAGACGACGCCGAGGCCCGCGTTCGACTCGAAGCGGTACTGGCCCTACGACAAGCCAAGGATCGTAGTCAGGTCACCCCTTTGTTAAACCTTGCCGCCAAGGAAACTGGTCGAGTGACCTATTATGCCACCTGGGGTGCGATGGGCGACTTGATGAGCGTGGAAGCACGGAAAGGGCTCTTGCGCGATGAACGTGTCGGTGTGCGCCGCGCTGCGTTGTTGAGTCTTTTAGAACAAGATGCTTTGGTCGATAGCGAGGTCAATGTCATGAGCACCGATTCGGACTCGACCATCGCTTCGTTGGCCTCGCAATGGTTAGGTGGCAAGACTAAGACACGTATCAAGGGAGCCCCTCTGAAGAATGATTCTCTGACCTCCGCGTCTTCACTCCTCTCCCCTACCGGCAAGACACCGACTTTAGAAGAAGTGCTGCCCTTGCTCGCTGAGGCCAAAGTTGCGCGCGGTCGCGAGCTCTTCCTCAGTGCTCAGGGAGCGACCTGCGCCACCTGTCATCAGGTGGAAGGCGTGGGCAATGCCTTTGCCCCCGACCTCGCAGACATTGGCACACGTGCTGATGCCACCTTCATCATTCGCGCGATCCTCGAGCCCAGCGCCGAGATCACGGAAGGCTTCGCCATGCAGATCGTGAAGACCAAGGATGGCGGATCGATCGGCGGCATTGTGCTGGAAGAAACGGGCCGCTCCTTGACCTTCGGAGAGGTCGGCGGCAGTCAGGAAACCGTCTTGAAATCGAATATTATCAGCCGCGAAACTGCTGAGATCTCCGCCATGCCGCCCTTGGGCGCACTCATGAGCCCGCAACAGATCGCCGACATCACCGCGTATCTGATTGCCACCAAATCGCCGAACAAAGTCTGGGGCGATCCCAAGACAGGCTGGCATCTTGAGGCCAACGGGGAGCGCCTTGCCATTCGTCTCGATGGCGTGGAGGTGCTCAGCTACTTCTTCAAGCATGAGGAAACGAAGCGCCCGTTCTTTGCCCATGTGAAGACGCCAACGGGCATCCAAGTGACGCGCAATTTCCCGCCCATCGAGGGAACCGATCCTATGGATCATGCCTACATGCATCCTGGATTATCGTTAGGCTTCGCGAACATCAATGGCGAGAATTTCTGGCATAACAACCGTGGTGGCGTGGTCGTTAGTGAGGGTCTTGAGGAAGCGCCCATCGTCACGGAGACTTCTGCAAGTTTCACGGTGAAGAACCGCTACTTAGGGAATGACGGCACCACGGTCTGCGAAGAGATTGCTAGATATCACCTCACAAAGAACAACGCAGGCTACCTGATCCGCATGGAGAATGCGTTTCGCTCGGACAAGGCCATCACCTTTGGCGTGAAAGAAGAAATGGGCATGGCCCTACGCGTGGCCTCACCGATTCGCGTCAAGCAAGGCTCCGGGGGCATTGCTAGTGCAAGCGGTGGCGTGAATGAGAAAGGCACCTGGGGTAAGACTGATCAGTGGTGGGACTATCATGGCACGCTGAAGGATCGCAGCGTCGGCCTGCAGATCATGTCAGGCGAAGGCAATCCGCCGATGTGGGCGCACAGCCGAGATTATGGCTTGTTAGTCGCCAATCCCTTTCCAGTCGATATAAAGAAGAATCGCGATAAGACCACCGTCATCGAGCCAGGCAAGCCGTTTACCCTGCACTTTGGGGTGCAAGTACACGACACGGCGGATCGTGCTAGCTACGATCCTAAGGCCGCCTATCAGCGTTATCTAGCACAACCATGAGTCAGACCATCGGCATTCTAGGTCTCGGCCTGATCGGCTCCGTCGTAGCAGCACGCATAGGTGCTGCTGGCTACCGAGTCATTGGGCATGATCCGGCGGTACTGCAGCTCGACGGAGTCGTTCTTGCTTCCTGCCCTAGCGAGGTCTTTGCCATCAGTGAGTCGGTCATTCTTTGCCTGCCAGATGGCGGCGTTCCAGTCGCCTTCGAGGAACAAAGATTCAGAAACACTGAACAGAGAACGCATCAGTACTTCGGAAAGATGGCCGGGGTGGCCAAAGACTCCGTCGCCTTGCATCTCGTCTCGCGTGTGCTGGGCGGGGGCGGGTCCTGGGGAGGGGTGGTGGAGAACTGGATCGAGTTGACTTTCAAAGAGTATGCCGCGTTTCGTCCACCCGTGGCGAAGCTTGGCGAGCGATGGCGGATCAAGCCCGAGGTGTCGGCCAAGTTACTCACTCATTTTTATCCCTCTACCGAAAACAACGACGTCTCGAAGAACGTCTTCGATCACCAGCGACTCGATGCCAAAGTCATTGCGGTTGATGGGGAGGAGGAAACAGCGACGCTGCGCTTGAGTGGCGCGTTGAAGATGAAACATACTTTTTACAACAAAGATGACAGCAATGTTGTGCAGGCAGAAATGGTCGGGTTCGTTCAGCTTGATCTGTCCACGTCGACGATCCGTGAATTCGGTCTCATTACGACCGAGGCGACCTATGGCGGTGGCAAGTTCGCCGTCGGCCTCCGTTTGGTCGCACTCCCTAAAAACCAATAGTTTTATGAAACAAATAGCCTTTTTGATCATCTCCTTGCTACTTCCGCTCGCAACCAACGCGGAGGAATCTTTCGCCGACTGGGAATCCTCCGGAAAACTCGCCATTCTCACCACGGCGGACGGCGCAAATCTTCCGGCGGGTGTGGTCGTTGAGGGCTTTCCCGTGCTGGTAAGGATCGACAAAGATTGGTTCGATTTCTCTCAGGCCAAAGCCGATGGTTCGGACCTGCGTTTTGCCACAAGGGAAGGCGAGCCATTAAAATATGAGATCGAAGATTGGAATGCGACTGAAGGTTCGGCGAGCATCTGGGTGCGCCTGCCAACGATCAAAGGGAACGCGCAGGAGATGATCCAGATGTTATGGGGGAACGCGAACGTTGCCAGCGAGTCGAATGGAAAGGCGGTGTTTAACGAGTCCAATGGCTATGTCAGCGTGTGGCATCTTGGCGAGGTCGTGCGGGACGAGGTCGGCACTTTGGAATCGGATGACAAGGGCACCACTCTGACGGCGGGGATGATCGGGAAAGCCCGGAGTTTTCCCGGCAAAGCGGGTGTTTTTAGCGGGGATAAAATTTCAAACTACCCATCGGGTGGGAGTGCGCACACGACCTCGCTTTGGTTCCGTGCCGAGCAACCGAACGGAACCATTATTGGCTGGGGAAACGAGGGCGGAGGTCGTGGAAGCAAGGTGCGGATGCAGTTCCGAAGCCCACCACACATTCACATCGATAGCGACTTTTCAGACATCAAAGGCGAGAGCCGTTTGCCGATGAACGAGTGGGTGCATGTCACGCATGTCTTTGGTGAGGAGCCGCGGCGTCTTTATATCAATGGAAAACTCGACGCTGAGGCCAAGACGAAGCTCGATATCAAAACGCCGTCGCGCTTGTGGCTGGGAGGTTGGTATAATAACTACGATTTTGTTGGTGATCTTGACGAAGTGCGTATTGCAAAAGTGGCGCGGTCTGCGGATTGGGTGAGGCTGGAATTTGAGAATCAAAAGCCGCATCAGACGCTGGTCGGTCCGATCGTGCAGAGTGGGGATGAATTTGCGGTGACCCCTAAAAAGGCGACGGTTACCGAAGGGCAAGAGGTGGATTTCATCGCAAAAGCCGGAGGTGCGCTGAAAGTGTATTGGACCTTGAAAAGCGAGGACGAGGAATCGCTTGTAGAAGTGGATCGGTTCGCCTTCACCTTTGATGCCGGACGCGTAGCGGGGGACCAGGAGGTCACGCTCCAATGTCAGGCGGTTTATCCCGACGGGGTGCGGACGCAGGACATCACGATCTCGATCAAGGAGGCGATTCCTGACCCCATCTTCACCCTCGCCGTGCCCGAGAATTGGGATGGGCGATCGACGATTGAAGTGGTGCCGCAGGTGACGAATTTGAAGGCGATGAAGTCCTCGGGCGCGGGCGATTTAAAAACGGAATGGAGCGCGGGTCCATTTGCAGTGATCAAGGAGATCGCTCCGGGGAAGCTCATTCTGAAGCGCACGCAAAACAGCGGGAAGCTCACCGTCACAGCTACGCTGAGCAACGGCGGGAAAGCGATCACGAAGAGCGCGATGATTGAGGTGACGGAGCCCGCCTACGACGCCTGGGTGGAGCGGACACCGGAAAAAAGCGAGAAGCCGCTTGAGGGCCAGTTTTATTCGAGGGACGAAAAAGGCGAGGGTACGCTCCGCTACAGCGGGACCCTGGCAGAAGCAGCAGACTCTGTTTTCCTAAGGCTCTACGCAGACGACAAGCTTGTGAAGACCGAGGTGGCGAAGGTGGGCGCGGACAAGTCGTATGCCTTGTTGACGAAGCTCAAGCCGGGCTTGATTAAATACAAAGTGGAATTTGGCACCGGCGATACCGTGCTGGAGACGGTGGACGATCTGGTCTGCGGCGATGCCTACATCATCGACGGTCAATCGAATGCGCTCGCGACAGATACCGGTGCGAAATCGCCACCCGAAACAAGCGAGTGGATCCGCAGTTACGGACGTGCGCCGCGCAATGCGAATGACGATCCCGGCAATCTTTGGTGCCGGCCGGTGTGGAAGGCGCAAAATGGAGAGAAGGCGGAGCTTGGCTGGTGGGGGATGGAGCTTGCGAAACAACTCGTCGCGAGCCAGAAGATGCCGATCTTCATCGTCAATGCCGCAGTCGGTGGAACCCGGATTGACCAGCACCAGCGTAACCCTGATGATCCGACCGACCTCACCACGATATACGGGCGGATGCTCTGGCGGGTGCAGCAGGCGAAGCTGACCCATGGCATCCGAGGCATCCTATGGCACCAGGGCGAAAACGACCAGGGTTCGGCCGGGCCGAGCGGCGGTTTTGGTTGGGAAAGTTACCAAGGGCTCTTTGTTGAGATGGCGGCGAGCTGGAAGGAGGATTTCCCGAACGTGCAGCAGTATTATGTTTTTCAGATCTGGCCAAACTCGTGCAGCATGGGCGGGCGCGAGGGTTCGGGCGACAGGCTTCGCGAGAAGCAGCGCACGCTCCCGTTTCTCTTCTCAAACATGGATGCCATGTCCACGCTTGGCATTGAGCCGCCGGGTACGTGCCACTATCCACTTGATGGCTGGGCGGAGTTCGCGCGGCTCATTCAGCCCCTAATCGAGCGGGATTTTTATGGCAAGGTTCCCACCGAGGCGATCACCGCGCCCAATCTTTACCGCGCGTTTTTTCCTGGCGGCTCGAAAAGCGAAATCTCACTGGAGTTTGATCAGCCAGTGGTCTGGGATGATGCTTTGGCGGGGCAATTCTATCTCGATGGCGAGGGGGATGAAGTCGCCTCGGGAAGTCTTAGCGGGAACACACTCACTTTGAAACTGAAAGAGGCGACGGAGGCAAAAACGATCACCTATCTCAAGGAAATCAAGTGGAGCCAAGATACTCTGTTAAAGGGAGAAAACGGGATTGCCGCGTTGACGTTTTGTGAGGTTCCTCTCGAAAGGAGGAATGCGAAGTCCCCGTAGACCCTTTCGTAGTAATCCATGAAAGCACCCCTCTTTCTCCGGGTAGTAGCCATCCTGCTACCTATTCCGGCTGAGATGAACTTCTTTTTGGAAGCCCATCGCTCACTCCAATGCACGCGACGTTGGCCCGCCCGTTTGGTGATTGGGCGTGAGAGGATGGAATCCAGATTCCGGCGCTCGTGGCGGCGGCATCCTTGAGGAAGCGGCGGCGGTTTGTGTATTGATTCATAACCCAAAATCGTAATCCTCTTACCCATCATGCCAAGGATTGTTTTAGCCGCGACTCCTTGGGGTCCTATCGAGCGGAGTCTGGTGCTAGCTTTGTGTCCGAAGCCATTCGATGAGGTTCACAAAGTCTTTGGAAGTCAGAGCCTTGCCGAATGTTGCAGGCATGAGTGAGATGGGGAGGGTGAGGCGGGATGCGATTTTGGCCTTTTGTAGCCGTTTGAACTTTCCCTCGAGATCACGGATTTGAAGGGCGTTACCGCGTTCACTAGTGATGAAGGCACTGCTTGTGGTGCCATCGTTGAAGGTGAATTGAGTGAGATGGAAATGGCTGTCGACATTACGATTCGGGTCGAGAATGTCTTCGGTAAGGCGTTGAATGCCACGGCTGCCGATGCCGTCGAGTTGGGGGCCAATCAAGCCGCCTTGGTGTTTGATTTGGTGGCAGGTAGCGCAGTTGATTTGAAAAATATGGGCTCCTTTTTGAGGGTCAAGCGTCTCAAGTTTTTTGGCAGCTTGGTATTGCAAAATCCGCTGATTGATGAGCTGTTCGAATTGTCCGCTCTTGGGCCCATCGAGGACCTGCGGCACGGTTGTTTGAGAGTCCTTTGAGAGCCATGGCTTGAGTTGGTCCCGTAGGTTCACAGGAGCATTAAACTTTAAGATCTCCGCCAGCGTTGTTAGTTGGGCGTCGAGGTTGGTGTTCCCGGCAAAGGTGTCAGTGCTGAGACCTTCGACTCCGCTGATTCGGGTCATTCCGAGCCACGCGTAGGCATCGCCGGCGTCGCCATCGGTAATCTGTAGTCGCCTCTTTTTCCCTGCTTCCGTCGTCCAGGTGACCTTTCGAGCAATGTCGTTTCGCGGCGGGTCTGCGCGGAGGAGTTCGTTTCCTTCGTCATCGATCAGGGTGATGTGGTTTTTGCGTTGAGCTTCCTGATTCGGGTTGCCTCGATGCCCGACGATCCAGAATGATAGTTCGTTTGTGGTCGTGAATTTCTTGGACCGCAAGATGCCAGTGCGTTGTTCCGCATTCGGTGCGCCCATTTGTAGGCTGGAGATCACGGGGACATCCCGCCCGTCCCGACATCGACGATTTTGGGTGGTCCAGGGGGAGGGGCTCTCTGGATGGGAAGGGTGGGGAAGGTCGACCCACTCAGGGTTTGCCGATTGTTGTCGTGCTTTTAAATGGGCCTTCGCGAGGTCTTGCGCCCAGTTGATGATTTCGGGATGGGGTTCCAAGCGGCCCCGCTCGTCGAGTCCGGCCTGGAGGGCATCGAGTTCCCTAAGTTGAGTTTCAGGAGTGCCCTGATTTGCGAGGTCCTTGATGAGATTCGTGATAATGGTGTCGTCGGCGTAGCGCGCGATTTGAGTGAGATGATTTTTCTTTTTCGGTGAAGCTGCCAGGAATGATGCAGCCTCTGCGGTTGATACTGCAGGAATGATGTTTTCTAAGATTTGGGAGTGAGGAGTCTTGATGTGGACGCTATTTGGGAAGGCGATGAGATGGCTGCGAATAGCCATGCGTAGGACGTGGACGAGGTGGGTGTCATCTTCAGGAGTGCCGGCGAGAGCGTCGAGCAATGGTTCCAGAGATTTTTCTCGAGGTTGAAGTTGGAGCGATTGGGCGGCCTTTCTTTGGACGAATGGATCGTTGTTTTTGAGGGATGTGATCGCGTCGGAAAGAGGTTCTGCACGTGGAGTGGCGGGATGAGGGGAGGGGTTTCCTTTCTTGGTGATTTTCCAAAGTCGACCGCGTTCCCGGTCGCGGCCGGGATGAGTGAGGGGGACTTCGTAGTGCCCGATGATTTTGTTGTAGAAATCGGCAACGTAGAGGGCTCCATCGTGCCCCATGCACATGTCAACGGGGCGGAACCAGAGGTCGTCGCTTGTGACAAGATCACGCTGTTCAATGGCCACCGGGGTGCTTCCTCGGAATTCAATTCTGTCATGGTTGATTCGTGACGTGACCGGGTTGCCAATCAGGAGATGGTCATTCCAATCCGATCCCCACCAATCACGGTCGAGGTAGGCGATGCCGCAGATACCTGTCGATCCGTGGGTGTGTTCGATCATTGTCGGAGCAAATTCGAGTCCGTCGTGAGGTTTGCCGAAGCTGGGATAGACTCCGCCTTGCAGAAGTTGGTAAACGGGCGAGCTGTGGCAGTCAGCACTGTAAAGGTTGTTGCGTCGATCAAAGCAGAGCCCGAAGGGATTGACCTGCCCGCGGGTGAAGACCTCCACGCTGGATCCATCGGGACGAAACCGGAAAACGTTCCCCGAGTGGAGTTCGATCTGCGTGCCATCTTTTGCGGTGAGAGTGCTGAAATTGTTGAAGCCGTGGGTGGCGTATACCCAGCCGTCCGGTCCCATCCGGAAACTGGAACACATTCCGTGAGTGTCTTTTTCATAACCCAATGGTCCGAAGAGAACTTCGCGAAGGTCCGCTTTTCCATTACCGGTGGTGTCGGCGAAATACCAAATATTCGGAATGCTCCAGGCAATGCAGCCGTCTTTGTGTTCCGGTTTGTGCCATGGTAACACACCGGTCGGAATGTTGAGCCCGTCGGCGAAGTCGGTCACCTTGTCGGCGTGACCATCGCCATCAGTGTCCTCAAGGATTTTGATGGCATCCCGACTGTCGCGAACACGAGTGCCGAGTGGGTCGGTCCAGCGATTTTTTGCGGCAGCGTAAGGATATTCGACAGTGGAAGAAACCCATACTCGCCCCCGGGTATCGTAGGCTATGTTGATCGGTTTGTTGATCTGTGGCTCGGAGGCGAAGAGCTGGATCTCGAATCCCTCCGGGACATGGAGGGCCGCGAGTTCTTCTTCGGGAGAACGTGGCTCCGAGCTTCGGACCAGGGATTCACTTCCTAAGGAGATTAAGCAGGTCGCGAGTGAAAGGATGATCGGAATTTCCATGAAGTTGATGAGTGTTTTCTGAACGGGAGTGGGGGTAGAATCTGCGGTCCGCTTTCGTAGCGGCAACGAGACAGGTTGAAAGCCGACCCTACTTTGATAGGCGCTTCAGTCTTGGCTCGTCCAGATCGAGGCGGTACATGATTTGGTTGTAATTGTATCGTGGGGTGGCGTCCTTGTTGCCGGAAAAGGTGTTCACGTAGGTGCCTTCAAAATAGATCAAGCGCCCGCCGTCCTGATCAAGAAATGCGTGGTGAACCGGATTGTAAAAACTGTATTGATCATGCGTGATGATCTTGGTCGCCAGCTTCCACGGTCCGGTGGGTGATTTGGCTTCCGCATACCAGATCTCGCCGAGGTTCGAGGTGCTGCCGCCGAGTTCCCCAAAGATCATGACCCAATGCTCACGATGCGGATTCCAGTTGACCGAGCCGCGATGCAATTTGATGGGCTTTTTCGTTTTGGCGTCCACGACTTGCCCTCGCGATTCTTTGGTTTTGATCAGGCCGCTTTTGATCAAGGTTGTTTCCATTTTGGAGTCAACGGGAAGTCCGTGCTTTCTCCAGCTCCAACGAAGTTGTCCGGTCGCATCTCGATCAACGAGCGGCTTCTCTCTCGTTGAACCCGGTTTCAGACACGTCCACGCCTCGTAACTATCGAGGTTTTTAAAATGTTCCAAGGTCGCGAGCACCCGGACGGTGGGGTAAATATCACCGAGTAAGAGGTATTCAAGGCCATTGATCTCGTGATGAATCGGATGCGACTGCGTGGGCCAACGCCAGAGCTCTTTTAGGTCAAGATCCGCAAGGCGCTCGAATTCTTTCCGCTCGTCGTTGTAGATCGCTAGGCCGTGTCCAAGAATTTCATCGAGCGATTTCAAGTGAACGTAGTGGCAAACAAGTCGTTCCTTTCTTTGCTCATCTTTGACTGTTGTAAATCCATCCGCCCAGATCAGTCCGCTCTCGAATCCAAGCTGGCACATCGGTCGACTGAATCCCTTTTCATCGACGAAGTAATTCAGGTTGATACCGGTGGAAGGATCAAGCCCGTCGTGTTCTGGAAGATCCGAGGTGGCACCGCCCATTCCAAAATGACCGAGCGGATACGCCATTCTCGACGTGTCGCCCCAGAACCAAAAAGTCTTTCCACGATAAGGAACGGCAAAGGTGGAATCCTGCCCCGCAACCAATCCCGAACCTAGTGCTTGTTCGAGAGGCGTGTCGTGCCCGAGCATCACACTGTCGCGATACAATCCAAGTCCCGTGATTCGGTAGAGGCGTTCGGCGATGTTGAGCCGTTTGACTTTCAAGGTCACCGGTTCACCCGGCATCGGCGTGACGGCCTTTCCCTGATATCCGAAGCCGTCCGTCGGGAACTCGTATCCGTGGCTCTTGATGTGGAAGAACACCGGATTGCCCATCAAGCCTGGTTCGTCAAACGCGACGCGCCCGGCGTTGTCGGTGATAAATCGCAGATGATTCACAGTGGTCAACTCCACGAGGGGCACACCTCGACCGGATGCCTCGTCGATCACTTGAATCTCCGCAGGTTGAGCCATTGCGTCACTGATATAGTTTAATCCAGCCCAGAGAACAAATGTGGCCGTAATAGGTGATGAGAAAGGTGGAAGATTGATGATCATCAGAATCGAGTGGGTGTTACGAAATCGGTGACAGACAGTGTGACTCGGTTTGAGTCATAGAAGAAACTCGGATTTTGGAAAAGTTGAACTACTCAGGTGGACGCCTCTCCGTAATACTGGATCACTCGACTCTGATAGTGGAGATCGTGACAGAGGTTTTCGCCTGATTGGCCACAAACCGGGCAAGGTAGTCGTCCACGGCCTCTTCCAGCTTAAACGGGCTTCCTGACTCTGTAAGCTTGCGCACGGCGCGTGCGGCCATTTCCTGCGTGTCTTGGGTCTTCGAGGATAGCGGCCTTGGCCTGTCCGAAGTTGTCACGTTTCGCTTTTAGCCTTGAGACATAGGCGCGAGCCTTGGCGATCTCTCCATGACGGAAGAAGCGGCGATAGCGATTCCCCCCGATGCGGGCAGCGACGAGGTAGAGGTAGCCACGTTCGGTGCGATAGCTATTCCCTTCGTCCAGTTCTTGAACGCTAATTTCCTTTGCCTTCCTCATGGTGCTAGAAAGGGGAGGAAAGAAAGGGGAATTAAGCTCTTTCGCGCAACAAATGGGCAACAGAGATAATAATCCTAGGTTTAACTTTGGTTGTCGGCGGTCCAAGAAACCGATGAAGAGTTCGCGGCTGAGGCGAATCTCGTTACCGCACGCACCCTAGTAACGCGCGGGACCGATCATTTTTAATAGTTTCTCGACCGATGTCGAAGTCTGTTCAGGTAAGGGTGCACGTCGGCCCGTTCCCGGCGAACTCGGATCGACGTAGTAATTCGGCAAAACTATGGGGATCTACCGCTTCTGCCGCCCGGTCTCATGGCAGAGCTTCCCTGATGCCGGCTTTCCAGCCGATCTTCAGGAATTCAATCCGCTGGGTATCAAGCGGATGGGGTAAAGATAACGACAAAGCTTTCCGAATGATTTGCTCGCACGGAATTCCTAGAGGAGCCAGTTGACTTCCGGCGGCATGTCCACGAAGCGTCCGTCGACGCAGAATGGCTTACCGTTGAGTGTCACCACCGAGCCTTCGACCAGCGAGGCGATGAGGTCCCAGTGGAGGGCGCTCTTGTTGACATTTCCGGTTTCGGGATAGCCCGCGCCGAAGGCGAGATGGAACGATCCGCCCATCTTCTCGTCATAGAGGATCTGACCGGTCGGTTGTGAGATCGCGCGGTTGGTCCCGAAGGCTACCTCGCCGATGCGGCGTGCACCCTCGTCCTGATCGAGCATGGCGATCAAGAAATCCTTCCCTTCTTCGGCCGTGACCTCCGTTGCAAACCCCTCTACCATGACGATCCGCGCATTGCGAACCGCATGCCCTTGGTAGACACAACGTTTGTCGAAAACCACGACACCGTCCGCACCACCATTCTCCGCATTGAGGTTCGGGCCGGAATAGACTTCACCATCGGGGAAATTCTTCCTACCCGGGCTGGAGAGCCAACGCATTCCAGCGGTGTCTACTTTAAGGTCGGTTCCTGCGGGCGTCTGGAAATGCAGTTCGCTTCCGGCCATAAGCTTCTCTGCAAGTTCATGCTGCCATTTGTCTAAGCCTTCCCAAAAGGCCACCGGGTCCTCTTGGTTGAGTTGACAGGCGCGGACCACGAAGTCGCTGTAATCACCGAGACTCATTCCCGCGTCCTGTGCATAGGCGTTGGTAGGGAAAAGGGTGGTGGACCATAGTAAGGGAGCCAGTTCAGAATCGATCGAGGGATCGTCAGCGACCGCCGCGCGTTGAAAAAATAATTCGCGCGAATCTTTTTGAGCCCGTGCGGCCCGCTGAGTGACCGTAGTATCGAATTTGTCCAAAGCTCTCAGGTTGGTGATCGCGGCGATATTGATTGAGGCGTCGATGGTTTCGGTTTCTTGGAGCGTGAAAGGATTGGCCCAGTCGAGCTGGTCGTTGTTAGCGTGTTCGTAGAATGCCTCGACTAGAAAATCTGGGCGACAGTTCACGACCGGATGTCCTTCTGCTTCGAGAATTTCTCGGTAAACTGCCTCAAGCAGCGGTTCGGCGGCTGACTGGGCATTAATACGGACGACGTTTCCGGGGCTGACTTTGGTTGCGTGCCGGACAAGAACTTCCGCCCAGCGATTAAGATGGAGTTGAGTCAACATTCAAATGGCCTAGATTAGAGTGGCGGACTTGTCACGTATTGCCCCTGAATCTTATTCCAAGAGACTCGAAGAGAGACCATTGAAATAGCGGTCCGATGGGCTAGCTTAAACTCACCCATATTCCCATGGGTGATCCTTGCGCTACTTCTGGGTGTTGTCAGAGAGAGGCTTACCATTGGTGGTGAGAATCTGGAAGTGGTGGAAGCCGTTTTCCCCACCGGCGTATTTCCACACTACTTTCTTGTCGCGGGTCACTTCGGTGAGTTTCACCTTGTCGCCACTGGCGTGATAGCTGGTGACGACGGTGTTGCCATTGGGGAGGCGCTGCACGCCGCAGGCATCGTCGAAGAGCTTCTCACCTAGATCTTCGTTGTCGACTTTCCAGACGATCGTCCCTTCGCCATCGACTTCAATGACGCGATTGCCATTGGTGCAGCCGATGAGGGTATTGCCGTTTGCGAGACGAATTGCAGTGAAGGGCCAGTCGCGCTTCTCGCGGCCGCGATCGTCGGTGGGAAAGCTTTTCAGGACTTTGCCGGTCTTAGGATCGTACTCCTTGACAGCAAAGTCGAGGAGATGGGGTGCGATATAATTTCCGTTGGGCAACTGGCGCAGCATGCGGGTCTGCATGTGGACGTTCGACTTCTGGCATGCGAGGGGCATATCGTGCAGCACTTCGCCCTTGCGATTGATGGTGCGGGCCCGGGGTTCGGGTCCCAGTTCAGCAACGAGGAAATTACCGTCGGGTAGGAGTTGCACGGTGCTAATCTCCTTCTGTTGACCCTGATAGGAGAATACCGTCTTCTTGCTGGCGCGCTCCACTTCGGCCACGCCTCCCTTTGGATACTCCTTGCACGGGTAGACTGCGAGGAGGACATTGCCGTTCTCTAGGACCCAGCCATCGCTGGCGGGGAGATCGATTTGCCACTCAACCTTGCCGTCTTCACCCACGATGGAGGTGCGCGCGCCTTTTCCGAGTCCAAGGAAGGAATGCTTGATCTTGCCGTGATGATCGGCGAGCAGCGGTGAGGCGAAGAGGGCGAGCAGGATGAAGGTAGCACGTGTCATTGCCATTTTCTGCCGGAAGATTGAGGCGAGAGCAAGGTCGGATTTGAGGAAAGATTGGACGATTAATGCAGGGAGTATGATCAATCTTGTCGCGGAGGATATTGAAGTGGAGATGAACCGCTGAACCCCGTTTTCATCAATGTCCTTCTCCGGGTGCGCCCGGGAGGGGTTTGCTAGAATTTGCCTTTTGTGTGGGGAGCTTGACATCGTCATTGATGGGATCGGATAGGGGAGAAAAGGGGAGTCTCTTTCCAACAGGGGTGTAATTAAGTTCCGCCCAAACAGGACGATGATCCGAAAGCGGTTTTCCATAATTCTTCCACTCAGTCTGGTAGCGATTCATCTCCAGGTCTTCGTCATGAGGATTGAACGCATTGTAGATGACCCCGCCTCTGATCGCGCGGGCTTCGGAGGAGGCGTTGTAATAGATGTGATCGATCACGCCTGATTCAGTCCCAGATTCAATGTGTCGATGAGTGCTGAGGCGTGTTGTATCGAGATCTAAGTCGTTCCACATGGATCGCATCCCACTCGATTCGATTCGATTGAGCGGGGCATCCCCCAACCAATTGTTGAGGTCCCCAAGCAGAACGATGTTTTTCGCCTGTTTCATGGCCTTTGGAATTACTGTTTCTGCAATAAACTCGGCCGCTGAACCGATCGCGGTATCGCTGAAGTTGGGACGCCCTGGAATGTGTGTCGAGTAGATCAGAATGGGTATGCCACGCACCGTAGTTTTTGCTCCGACCACGGAGGAGGGGCACCAGCCCTTGGAGTTGATCTCAATTTCGTGGAGTTCGGACAAAGGCGTGCGACTGAGGATCGATTTGAATTTGTCTTTGTGATTTGCCGACGAGATTTTCCCGACGTAAGCGTGGTCCATGTTCAAAACCTTTCCGACAAGGGCAGTCCAATCTCCATCGGGCACTTCGCTAAAGCCGATGACATCCAGATCGAATGGTTTAAACATTTGACCCACTCGTTCAGGCTCTGCCCAAATGCCGAACAATACATTGTAAGCAGCCATTCGGACGGGACTGGAAACCGGTTCAACCTCAGGAAGATCGCCAGTAACGATTTTAACTTTTCCACGCGTGTTCGAATCAAAGCATTCTCCACGGAGAATTGTATTTGCGCTTAATTGAACAAGACCGTAGCTGAAATCATTTTCCGACTGACCGATCAACTTGAAATTTTGGTTCACCTTGAGGAGTCCTGGATTCCCTGGGGTTCCGTAGCAACCGAACCACCAATGGCCATTAATATTGGCGGCGGTTTGGATGCCGAGTTTTGTCTGACCGGTGGGCAGAACATGCCGACCTATGAAGGTGAATCCTTCATTGTATTCGAACACGTAGTTGTTCTGATGATCGCCTGGTAACCCTCCTACAACGACAAACTGCCCGTCGTGATAGGCAATTCCACCGGAGCCGTGGACCAGTTCAGGAATCTTATGTTTGCGTAATAGTCTGAGATTTTTGGCGTCATAGACGTAGACCCAGGGGTCTGATTTTCCGGGCGGTTGGTTGAACTCCCCGAGTTCGACGGCAACATAGATATTTCCATCATGCCATGTGAGGTCTCCGTGGTGATCGGGCACGTCAATTTCTTGCATAACACGTCCATGAAGGTCGGTCTTCACCAACTGGACTGTGTGGGACCAAAAGATTGATTCACCATCCGTGGCGACACCTTGCAGATGACCGCCGTAGCTTCCGTCGCACAAAATCCATGGCCCGGAGAGGTTCTCCAAATCACCCTTGCCCGCGGAAGCGGAACCAGACACCGGATTCGCTCGAGCGACGATGTGATTGTCGAACGTCACAGAGTAGTTTGAAAACTCCCGGTTTGGCTCCCGGTAGTCCGTGCTGATAAACTGTGCACCGCTTGCGAAAGCGGATTCCCGTTGTGCCGTGTCATTCTGGCGAGCGTGTGTGGTGTTCGAATCTGCTCTGGTACGAACCATGTATCCTTCACGAACGAGACGTTGAATTCGATCAAATTCACCAATGGGATCGTTTATCTTGAACCATGCTGCTGCGGGGTGATTCTCTTCGACGGAGGCGAACAACAAACGGCTATTGAGTGAGGGATGTCCGGCTAGATACGCATCGCGCAGCTGGCCTCCGTTGTCCATGGCAAACATGACTTTGCCGCGTGCCTCATCGAGTAAAGGCCAGCCCTTGGTGATAATCGCATCCCGGAGTGTTTTGGAATCTCCACGGATGTCGTCGGGTGTGAGAATCTCATCGGGGGCAAAGACAGACAGGATTTCCTCATCCACCCCATCGAGTTGTTTCTTATCAAACTTGAGGGGTATGACGCCATTGGGTGCGCCGGATTCCTTCAGTTCGAGTAAAACAAAAATGGGGACATGGCGGGGGTTTTCCTGTGACCAGGTCCGTATGGACTTCAGCGCATCGACGAAGGTGAGCGATGTGCTGAGGTAGTCGAAATCAGGTGAGTGAATGATCTTTAAACCCGGTTTGGTCAGAACACCCACGGGATCGTGCGAAGGTCCCGGATCGTTTCCCCGGTCTTTCAGAATTTTTCTGACTGCTGGGTTGGCGAATAGACCACCCTTGGGATCGACGAAGAGATCCAACTCCAGTTGTCGGATGCCCAGTTTCTCCAGTTGCTGATCAAGTGGCTTGTGCGTGTATTTAATCGAGGCGGCTGCTTCTTCGCTGAACTCTTTGATCAACGCCATCACGGCTTCCTTCGGTTCGATATGATAGGAGTTGTGAGTGCCGATCACCTGAATCTCGTTTAGCCTGAGCGGCAAAATATCGCTTGTTTTAGCAGGTGTAGATTGAACGGCCAATATAACCGCCCCCATGACAGAGAGTGAGTGAAGCGAGATCTGTAAGATTGATGGCACGTTCATGAGGTTTAGGCAGTCTATGCAGATTGAAGAAGGGCAGGCGAGCGGTAAGGGGTGGTCGAAAGATTCTAAGCAAATTCCTAGCGGAGAGACGTAGCGAGAATCCCACAACCAAAAGCCAAAGAAGTAAGGCTAATTAAGTGCCATTGAGAACTAGTATTTCTCCCCCTCGTTGGTCTATTGCGCGACTGTGCCCCATTCCAATCTTCCTCTCGTTCTCACGCTAGTCCTTAGCTTTCTCGGACTGGTAAATAATCCTCTCTCGGCATCATCGGACGGTGTTGTGGTATTCAATGAGGTGCAATATAATCCGACGGGATTTGATGAGAGCGGCGAGTGGATCGAGTTATTCAACCAGATGGGGATCATCACCGACATCTCGGGGTGGCGGATCGACGGCATCGGATACACCTTCCTTAAAGGCACCTTGGTGAATCCTGATAGCTACGTCGTGGTTGCCAAGATGCCTGCGCTGGTGAGTTTGGTCCGTTCACCGGGAGCATCGATAACGGTGGTGAGCGCTTGAGACTTTACAACCACAGCGACCGTCTCATGGACGAACTCGACTTTGGTGATGACGCTCGATGGCCGGCCGCCGCAGACGGGTCAGGGGCGACACTCGCCAAGCGCAAGCAATACACAGCAAGCGGTAGAACAGACCGGTGGACTTATTCATCTCAAATCTCTGACACGCTTTCTTAGAAAGCGTTTTCTGATTCCTCTTTAGGCCAATGAGATCGGACTCGCCTTTTTCGAGAATGAGGCGACCCCGTTTTTTCCCCAGTGAGCTACTTCTCGGAGGATGCGATTTCCGTGATGAAAATGTTGCGGAACAGGTGCTGCCCACCTCCGGGGACTTCTGCTTGAACTGCGATGAACCCTGCTTCCAGATCTTCGAGTCCGTCGGCTTTCCACGCTTCCTTGCCGTTGATCAAAAGAGAGATCTTCGAGCCCTGTAATGTGAGTTTAAATGTGTTCCACTCTCGTTCTTTGATCAGTCCTTTACTGGTGGCGCCTTCAATTCCGCCGACATTACCTTCCTTTCCTTTCAGGAGGTTGGCTTGGTAGCGTTTCGGCCAGGGGCGGTTTTCAGGAAGAGAGTTGTAGCGGAAATAGACGCCGCTGTCCCAATTGTTCTTACCTAGCGCTTTCCATTCGTATTCCAGGACAAAGTCGCGATACTTCTTTTTGGATTGCACCAGACCGTTTCCGCTCTTGATTAGGAGATTGTTGTCCGTCACTTCGGCTTCGCATTTTATGACCGTCCAACCGTCCAGGTTCTTTCCATTGAACAGGGAGACGCGTTTGTTGTCGGCAGAGGCGAATCCTGAGGTCATTAGGAATACAAGGAGCAGGAGTCTAAATAAGAAGTCTTTGTTCATCATGGGTATTGTGGATACGTAGATTGTCGGTTGATCTGACAGGAATTAGCCACTTGTCCGCTTTTTCGGCAGAATATGTTAGTGGTATCTCCTTCAATGGATTTTCACCGATGTCTAGGACATCATTTATTTGTTGAATAGCCCGCGAGCTAGTTGGGCTCCCAGCCCCATCCGCGATCGATGGATCGGCGCTGCTCTCAAGTGGTTCACCCAAAAAAGTGGTCCACCTAAAAAGGAAAACCCCTTGCTGTTTGAGTTCAGCGCTGATTCCCGCTACACTCTCAAGAGTAAAAACTCCCGTTTATCTTCCCTGGAATCAGGGCTCAAGGCTTTAGCCTGACGCGCATGGGATGGTGACGAGCGGCGGGATTTCCATCCTTGTCGAAGATCTCTTGGAAATATTGATCGGCATTTGAAGTGGACCCTTATTTGTTGCCCGTAGATTTTGACTTTTATTGATTCTTTGAGCCAGAGTTGAGGGTGATTGAATTTTCAGGTTCTTGGAGAAAAAGGTCGCCTGACCAAGCTGACGTTATGCTCCGGTGGCGTCTCCAAAATGAGGGCAGGGTTAAAGTAAGAAGATAGAATACTCCTCGATAAATAGGGCTAAAAAGGGTCGTATTTAAACGAATGGCGAACAACTCAGAAATCTCCCGCCCACTTGGGGTGCTTCGCAGACGGATTCGACGTGTTCAATTAACACGAGGATTGCTGCGTCTGGCGACCGTCTGCCTTGGAGGGCTTCTTCTGATGGCCCTGCTTGATTTTGTTTTTGCGCCGCTATCGGATACTGTCAGGTGGATAATCTTTCTTGTTTGGTTAGGCGCGATTGCTTGGATCGCATTTAGGTGCCTGATACATCCTCTAGCGAGGTCCATTAACGATATCAAGCTGGCACGATGGCTTGAGCGTCGTCACCCGGAGGTGCAAGAGCGCATCTCCACGAGCTTGGAGCTTTCGGATAGTCCTGAGGGCATTTCAGCCGAGCTGATTGAGGTGCTTTCGACGGAGGCCGCGACCGACCTCTCTGGGCTAGATCCCCGAGTTGAAGTTTCTAACAAGCGAGTGCGTAAGTCGGTGATTCCTTTTGCGACGCTTGCTGCGGTGATCGCGCTTTTGTTGGCGATTTTCCCCAAACAGATGAGCCGTCTTCTGGTGCGTGCGATTGCGCCCTTTTCCACGATGGGCAATGCCGAGGGTTACCGCTTTTCCTTTGATCCCGGTAATTTGGAAATCATCGAAGGAGATGAAGTGGTCCTTAATTTTTCCTACCAAGGTTCCCTTGATGAGCCTCTTTCGTTGTTCACCCGCAACCAGAGCGGCGATCTTCTTTCCGAAGAACTTCGGCCTGTGAAGCGCGATGGAGATCGACATGATTTTCAGTATCGTTTGCACGGGGCATCCGAATCCTTTGAATACTTTGCGCGGAGTGGGCGAGGGGAAAGCGATCAATTCTCGGTAAAAGTGTATCCGGAACCGACACTGGAGAATGCCACCGTTCGCTATCGTTATCCCGACTACACAGGATGGCCAGACCGGGTCACTGACTTTAATACTGGCTTCAAGGCGCTTTCCGGCACAGAGGTGGTTGTCAAAGCTCGTGTGCCTACCGAGGTCAAGAGCGCGCTTTTTATCGATGGTCAGTCAGAGGAAATGAATCCGGAGATCAGCCCCTCGGCAAGTGGTTCAGATCTAGAATTCTCCTTAGTGATGGGGGAGGCAGGAGTTGGCGAAGGGATGATTCGGCTTAATCATCGGCTGCGCGATGATGTGGAAGTGGCACGTTTCCCGATTGTCTCGATCCTCGATGAAATTCCCGTTGTTAAGATTTTGGAGCCTATTCAGCGCAAGCTCCGTTTGAGCCCAGATGATCAGATCATCATCAACTACGAAGTGACCGAGCAGATCGGAATCGCATCGGCGGAAGTCGAACTCGAAGTGAATGGGGTAGCTCAACCTCCGCTCAAGGAAGCGGTTCCCGAGCGCGCTTTAAATGACAAGCCGAACTTCTGGAATGGCGAAGCAATGGTCTATCTTGGAAGTCTCTTAGATCGTCACGAGAAGGCGCGCAAGTTTCGTCTACGTCTGAAAATTAGCGACAATCGTCCGGAGGATTATGATGGTCCGGGCGTGGGGTATTCGGAATGGATCGAGGTCACTCTTGATAAGAATGCGCAGTCGCTAGTACGTCAGGAATATAAGGCACAGGAGACGGATATTCGTGAAACGATTGATCAAGCGATGAAGGAGATTCGCGAGGCCCAACAACGAATGCATCAGGCGAAGAATCATTTGGAAAAAGAAGTGATTCCCGAGCATGCGCAGAAGCAACTCAGCGAAGCGCAGAAGGCGCTTGCTGAGACCGAAAAAGAGCTTAACAAATTGGCGGCGCGGATGGAGAAGGGAGTGCAGGCGCATCGAGCCGATGAAATCGAGGCAGCGGCGAAAAAGTTGGGCGAGGCACGCAAGAATCTAGAGTTCGCCCCTTTACAAGATACTCCGGAATCACGACGCAGTGAGATTGAAGAAGCGCTTAAAAATTCCAACGAAGCGATTGAGAAACTGCAGGAGCAGCGGAACGAAATTGATCAGGACCGTACCCGGATCGAGGATTTGGCGAAGCTTCAGGAACTTTCTCAGAAACAAGATGCGCTCGCTCGGGAAGTCGCGGCCGAATCTAAACCTGATCAAAAGTGGAAGAAAAAGCAGGAGGCGGTGAAGGGTGAACTGCGAGAAATGGTGCGGCAATCGCCACAGGCAAAGGCCGCCGCGCTTGAAGCTCAAGCGGAGAAGGCAAACGAATTGGCAGAAAAAGCGGCTGCCCTTTCCGAATCACAGGACGACTTAAAAGACCTCGCGAAAGAAAAGCCAACGAGCGAGCAAATCGCGGATGCCTTTAAGAAAGAGCAGGGGCTACTGGCTGAAGAAGCGAAGGAAGCGTCCGCCGAAGCTTTCTCTGACGCAGAAGCCTCGGAGAAAGCGAACGAAGGAGACAATCCGCAGGAACAAGCAGCTTTAGTTGAAAAATCGGAGCAGCTGGCCGAGGCGGCCTCGAAGGCAGAAGAGGCGCGCGATGCCTCGTCGCCTCAGGAAGGATCTGAAAAGGCTGAACAAGCGGCTGAGAAAATGACCGAAAATTCATCGCTGAAAGAGAAGCAAGAAACGGTTGCGGAGGGATTTGAAGCCCTTGCGGAAGGAAAACCGGATGAGGCGCTCGCGGTTCTTGAAAAGCTTCAGTCCTTGAAGATCGAGGAAGCCCTCAAGGAAGAACAATCTGCCATCGTAAAGGAAGCGAAAGGGGAGCTGGTGGAAGCGCGATCTGAAAGTGCCGAGCGCGCCAACACTCTTCCGGAAGCGGTGGCGCAAGGGGAAGCCGCTCGGGATGCCGAGGAGCCCGGTCAATCGGCGGAGGCAGCTCAAGCAGCAGCGGAGGCTTTAGCGCAGGGAGAAGAGGAATCTCCGAGCCAAGCTGACCTGCAGGACCGACAGGAGCAACTTGCGGAAGCCTTCGAAGCTCTCGCTCAAGGTGATGCAGGGGCCGCTCTCGCCGCCCTCGAGGAAATCCGAGCAGAACGAGCTGCCGCTCACGCGGAGGAGCTCCAGGAATTTCCGGAAGCAAACGACTACAATCAAGCGTTGCAACAGGCCAAGAATGAAAGTCAGGACGGAGCGAATCGTGCCGAGAAAGCGATGAAAGCGCAGGCAAATGCTAATGCTGCGCAAGCGACCCAGCATCATGAGCAATCGTCGGAACAATTTGCAAAGGCGAGCGAGGCTCTTTCCAATGCCGCCGAGCAATTTCAAGCGCAAGCGGCTCAGGCTGCCGAAAAGCAAGCGAATCCGAATCAAGCACCTGCTCCCGGCAAACCTCTTGCCGAAGCATTCCAAAAAAGTGCGGAAGCGGCCGCAGCGAACAATGTTCAGGATGCTGCTGAGGCAGCGGAAGCGGCGGCCCAAGCATTAAAATCAGCGGCTCAGCAAGCAAAGTCAGCGATGGCTCGGAATGAGCAACCCGGGCAGGGACGAGCGATGGCTCAAAATCAACCCGGCCAAGGTCAACCGGGAAAGGACGGTCAGCCTCAGGGCGATCAGCCTGGCGACGAACCTCAGGAAGGGGATCGTAAGGCGCAAGGCGATCCCGGAGTTCCTCCTGAACTGGCAAAACTCGGATTGACCTCGAAGGATTGGGAAAAGATCAAGGCCACTCTTAAGTCCGAGATTGGCGGCGCGCGTGGAGCAGTAGTCCCGGAAGATTACCGGGGCCTCGTGAAGCAATATTTCGAACAGGTTACCAAAGAACGATGAAACTTTTTACCCCGCTTTTAGCTCTCCTCATAGTCGCCACTTCCATGGCGCAGGAAGTTCCCGAAACGATCTTCAATCGCTGGAAGGAAAAGGTAGATCCCTCGGTGGAACGAGGCTTGGATTTCTTGGCACGCATTCAACAGGACGATGGTTCTTTTCCGGAGAATTACGGCACATCGACCGGGATTCCCGCCTTGGCCGGAATGGCGTTTTTATCCCGGGGGCATTTGCCAACCGAAGGGAAATATGCAGAAACGTTGACCCGTATCATTGACTACATCCTAGCCCACCAGGATCGGCAGGGGCTCTATCAAGCCGGGCATGGTGGAAGTGGACCGATGTATGCTCACAACATCGCGACCTTGTTCATTTCGGAGGTTTCGGGAATGGTCGATCCGGAGAGGCAAAAGAAAATCGGCGAGAGTCTTCCCCGGGCCCTTGGGCTCATTCTTCGCGCGCAAGCGGTGAAGAAATCGGACCGCCATCAAGGCGGATGGCGCTATCACCCTGGCTCACGGGATTCGGACACTTCCTGCAGTGGTTGGGCTCTTATGGCTCTTCGTTCCGCCAAGCTCAATGGCGCGGCCGTACCCGATAAGGCGATCGACGATGCCGTAGCCTACCTCTACCGGCATTTCGATCCCAAGGGCGGGCATTTCGGCTATACCGATACTCACAAGCATCAGCTTTCGCTCACCGGAATGGGGCTCTTGTGTCTTGAACTTTGTGGCGAGCACGGAAAACCAGGGACGCTTAAGGCTGCCAATTACGTTCTTCAAAATTTCCGTCGTCTCGAGAATGACCAATTTTCTTTTTACGGAAACTACTACAACGCTCAGGCGATGTTCCAGATGGGCGGTAAATATTGGGATACGTATGCCTCATGGATGTATTCCACCTATTTAAAGGGTCAAAAAGAGGATGGTTCCTGGTATTCCAAGGAAGGAGGTCGAATTTATGGCACCAGTATTATGATTCTGGCGTTCACCGTGCCTTATCGCCAGCTCCCGATTTATCAACGAGATGAGACGGTGGATGAGGATTAGTGAATCCGGTTCATCGCCAGTGAGAGCCGCATCCGGGGGGCTAGTTACGAAACACGCTTGAAACCTTAGAAAAGCTCATTACATTGCCGCGCCCATCCCTAGTGGATGGCTCCATTATAATGAGTTCGCAAATTCTCGTGCCTGAAAGTGCTCCCTTCACCCCCGAACAACGGGCTTGGTTGAACGATTTTTTTGCCAAAAATGATCTAGGAGGAGCCTCGCCAGCTGCTGATTCGGGGCCTGTGATACCCGTTACGATCCTTTGGGGGTCCCAGACTGGAAATGCCGAAGGCTGCGCCAAGAAGCTCGTGAAGGCCATGAAGGCCGGAAATTTTGATCCTCAGGTGATCGACATGGGTCAATACGACAAAGCCCAACTTGCCAAGGAGCAAAACCTCCTCATTATCACGTCAACCTACGGCGATGGAGAACCACCCGACAACGCCGCCGATCTCCATGAATATATCATGGGGGATTCAGTGCCGAGCCTTGCAGGAGTCAATTTTTCGGTCTTTGCGCTCGGGGATACCGAGTATCCCGATTATTGCCAGTGCGGGATCGAGTTTGACACGCGGCTTGAGAAGTTTGGTGCGAAACGTATTTTCAAGCGGATCGATTGTGATGTCGACTACCACGAAGAATTTAAAGAGTGGAAAACTGGTGTTATGGATGGCCTCGGTGGATCCGGCGCTGCGGTTGTCGAAGAGGCGACACAGGAGGAGATACCTTATGGCAAAAAGCGCCCTTTTCCATCACCTATTCTCAATAGCTTTGATCTCAATAAGGCGGGGTCTCTGCGCGAGACCTTTCATATCGAACTGGGACTTGAAGGGTCCGGACTCGAGTATGAAACAGGGGATGCGCTGGGCGTGCTTTCGCACAATCCCGAAGGTGCGGTGGATGAGATCCTCAAGAATCTTCCTTTCAACGTGAAAGACGATGTTCCGCTTCCCGGCGGGGGTGAGGCACCTCTTCGCGAGGCGCTGATCACTTCTTACGATATTCGTAACCTCAACAAAACGCTCGTTCAGAAATGGCAGAGCCGCTCAGGTTCTCCTTTTTTGAGAGCGATGGTGGAAGGCGCTGTGAAAGAAGACTTCGAAGAATTTTGCTGGGGTCGTGAACTCATTGATCTCATCACGGAGCATCCCGCTGACTTTGCCGATGGCGAGGAATTCGTAGGGATCTTGAAGAAGTTGCAACCGCGGCTCTACTCGATCGCTTCAAGCCCTAATGCGCACCCGGGCGAAGTGCATCTGACGGTAGCGATCGTGCGCTACAATTCCCACGACCGGAATCGGGGCGGGGTTTGTTCGACCTTCCTTTCTGATCGAGTGGAGGAGAATGTTCCCGGAGTGTTTGTGCATAATAACAAGGCCTTCCGTCTTCCTTCAGATCTCAGCAAGGACGTCATAATGGTAGGTCCCGGAACTGGGGTCGCTCCCTTCCGTGCCTTCCTTGAGGAGCGGAAAGCAACCGAAGCATCCGGCCGGAACTGGCTCTTCTTTGGCAACCCTCACGCTGCCACCGACTTCATCTACGAGGAGGAAATTACCCAAATGCAGAAGGAGGGGGTTCTTAATAACCTCAGTTTGGCGTTTTCGCGGGATCAGGCTGAGAAAGTTTACGTGCAGGATCTTATGCTCGAGTCCGGTAAGGAATTTTGGGATTGGCTCGATGGCGGTGGCCATTTCTACGTCTGTGGTGATGCCTCGCGTATGGCCAAGGATGTCGACAAGGCGCTCCACACTATTGCTATGGAGCACGGAGGCCTCAGCGAAGAAGATGCCATCGCTTATTTCAAAGAATTGAAGAAAGAGAAGCGCTACGCGAGAGACGTTTACTAGGAAGGAGTGTCCGTCTCACGGGATCGTCGTCGGACGTTTCAAAGTTGCCGAGCTTGAGCAACTTGAGTTCGCTGGCCAGCTCCAACATATCGATAAAGCTCTCGCGGAAAGGCTTGAGGTTCTCGCGGCGGAACTTACACGATCCTATCGTGATCCGGGTGAGTGCCTGCTGTCAGGTAGCGGATCGCCACGTCACGGTGGGTGGCTCGTTCAATCTTTCGGGAGTAAAATAGGACGTTGGCGTAGCTCTAGATCAGCAGGGCTAGCATCATGTGGGGCGGAAACTGTTTGGCCCTGGTGCCCCGGTGATTGACTCGAAAACTCTTCAGCGGAAGTCGGTCCACAGCCTCAATCACAGAATGGACCAGGTCGTCCTCGGGCACCCACTCACGAAGATCCGGAGGCAGAAGCATCGGCGTATTTCGTCAATGGAAACAAATCGCGCAGCGATGGTTTGAGACTAATAAATTCTAAGGCCGACAGACTCCTAGCGAGTGCCCATTCCGCTTAAAAAATAGCGGGATATTTCAATATACAGAAAAATCCCCGCAAAACCCAAATTTTGCGCCATTTCTTGACGACCTAGCATTCCTTTGCATAATGCGCCCGCCGCGTCCAAAGGCTCGGCAAATTAACAAAAAGCTACGACAAAATCATGGCAAATTATGCAATTAATGGATTCGGACGAATCGGCCGTATGGTCCTTCGTTCGATGAATGACGAAGAACTTAGAAAAGTCGTCGCAATCAACGATCTTACCGACAATAAGACACTCGCACACCTTCTCAAATATGACTCCTCACAGGGTCAGTTTTCTCGTGAGGTGAGCTACGATGACGAATTCATCATCGTTGATGGCCACAAAATCCACGCGACTGCTGAGCGTGATCCAGCCGCTCTTCCTTGGGGAGAATGGAATGCCGACGTCATTCTTGAGTCGACCGGATTCTTCGCGAGCCGTGAAGGCGCAACCAAGCACATCACTGCTGGTGCAAAGAAAGTTCTTATTTCCGCTCCTGCCAGCGATCCTGATCTCACGATGTGCCTCGGTATCAATGATAATGAGTATGACGCTGCCAATCATCACATCGTTTCGAATGCCTCTTGCACCACGAATTGCTTGGCGCCTCTTGTTAAGATTCTTAATGATAAGTGGGGTTTGAAGCGTGGCTTCATGTCCACCATTCACAGTTACACCGGTGACCAGCGTCTTCTTGATACTCCTCACGGGGATCTTCGTCGTGCTCGCTCCGCGGCGATTAACATCATTCCAGCCTCGACGGGCGCCGCTCGTGCAATTGGTGAAGTGATTCCAGAGCTCAAGGGTAAGCTCAATGGAGGAGCCTTCCGTGTTCCTACTCCTACTGGTTCATTAACCGACCTCGTCGCTGAGCTTGGATCTGACGTTACTGCAGAGGAAGTTAACGCTGCTTTCAAGGAAGCCGCAGAAGGCGCTCTCGCAGGGATTCTTAAGTATAGCGAAGATCCCCTTGTCCTTCAGGACATCGTTGGCGACCCTCATAGCTCCATCTACGACTCGGAGCTCACCACCGTTATCGAGGGGAATCTCGTGAAGGTCTGCTCATGGTATGACAACGAGTGGGGTTACTCCAACCGTGCTGCTGAGGCCATGAAAATGCTCGGTGATTCCCTCTAGGAATCGACGCCTCTAATTTCAAAGCCCGACCGGAGAAATCCAGTTGGGCTTTTTAGCGTTCAAAATTAATGATTATTGATAATCTGGGGAAATAAATGGAAAACTTACCGCTTTTTGGTGGACAGTTTCAATTCTCAAAGATATCGAACCGTCCGCTGAATGGTGAAAGAGTCTTCTCTCCAACATCACTCATTAATTACTCATTAAACGGCAGCGTAGCTCAGGGGTAGAGCAGAGGACTCATAAGCCTTTTGTCGGTGGTTCAATTCCACCCGTTGCTACCAATGATTAATTAGGAGATGTAAAATACATAGCCGATCAACCCTGTTGTACGGTTTTTTTGCCCCTCGAATGACCCTAAATAGGTTGTTTCATTGAAAAGTGACGATAATTCAAAATTATCTCTTGCCAGATGAAATTTCCTTACTAGGGTCGCGGCCCGCAAATCGGGGTTGGGATAAAGAAGTCTTGTTACTTCAATTGTTCTAGCTCCTTCAACTCCAAATCAACTATCGGGTGCAGCACCGGAAAACAGGCTCTTGAGAGGACACTCTCTGAGTTCCCAGTGTATCCACTTGGTTGAAGCAGAGAAAAATTTACCAGAAAAACCTCAATATCGTAACCTAAACACGATCGCATTATGCCCACCATTAACCAACTCGTCCGCAAAGGCCGGAAGAAGGCAGTCACTAAGTCGAAATCACCGGCTTTGAATAACTGTCCCCAGCGTCGCGGTGTTTGTTTGCAGGTTTACACCCGCACCCCAAAGAAGCCGAACTCCGCTCTTCGGAAAGTTGCCAAGGTTCGTCTTACTAACGGTTTCGAGGTCATCGCCTACATCGGTGGTGAGGGTCACAATCTTCAAGAGCACTCCATCGTTCTCATCCGTGGTGGTCGAGTAAAAGACCTTCCAGGTGTTCGTTATCATATCGTTCGCGGCGCACTCGACACCCTAGGTGTTGATGGCCGTAAGCAAGCTCGCTCCAAATATGGTGCGAAGCGTCCTAAGAAATAATTTAATCGTTTAATCGCACACTTAATTTTCCCATGGCCCGTAGAAAAAGAATTTACGCAAAGCCCGATCGTCGTGATCCTAAATTTGATAGCCCGGTTGTGGGTCGTCTTATCAGTAAGATCATGAGAGACGGAAAACGCTCTCTCTCTGAGCGTATCGTCTACGCTGCGATCGATCGCGCAAACGAAGGAACTGATACCGTTGATCCTCTCGAAATCCTCACTCGTGCAATCGAGAACGCCAAGCCGCGTGTTGAGGTGAAGAGTCGTCGCGTCGGTGGTGCAACTTACCAAGTACCTCTTGAGGTAGACAGTGGTCGTTCTGAGTCACTCGGAATGCGTTGGATCATCAATTTTGCCCGTGCTAAAAAGGGGACTCCAATGCACGTCGCTCTTGCTAACGAGATTAAGGATGCGGCCAATAATACAGGCAACTCCGTCCGTAAGCGTGATGATGTCCACAAAATGGCTCAGGCAAACCGCGCCTTTGCACACTTCCGTTTCTAATTGTCCAATTTTTTAAGGAATCTCCAACGCACTCGCCCCATGTCAAAAGTCGCTCACAATCCTACCCGTCCCGTACCGCTTGAGCGGACACGGAACATTGGGATTGCTGCGCATATCGATGCAGGGAAGACCACGCTCACGGAACGGATTCTTTTCTACACCGGAATGATCCATCGGATCGGTGAGGTGCATGATGGTGCCACCACCACTGATCATATGGAGCAGGAGCGCGAGCGGGGTATTACGATTACCTCCGCAGCAGTCACATGTGACTGGCGCCAAGTTCCTGAAAATGGTGTTTCTAAACTGTTTTCGGGCGTCAGCCAACGTATCAATATTATTGATACCCCAGGTCACGTCGATTTTACCGCAGAGGTTGAACGTTCACTCCGTGTTCTAGACGGAGCGATTGTTGTTTTCTGCGGGGTCGCCGGGGTTCAGCCCCAGACAGAGACCGTCTGGCGTCAGGCGGACAAGTATAACGTTCCCCGTGTTGTCTTTGTTAACAAGATGGATCGTGTCGGCGCTGACTTCGATAGCGTGGTCAAAGAGATTCGTGAGAAACTCGGCGTTCGTGCCGTTCGTATTCTCATTCCAATCGGTTCCGAAGACACTCTCCGTGGTCAAATTGATGTGCTCAATAAAAAGGCTGTTCTCTATACGGATGACGATATTCTCGGTTCTACCTACACTTTAGCTGATCTAGATGATGAGCAGCTTGCACTGGCCGAAGAAGCCTATGCCGAGATCGTCGAGGCAGTCGCTGATGCCGATGAGCAGGTGGGAGAAAAGTATCTCATGGAGGAAGAGATTTCAGTGGCAGACATCAAATCTGGACTGCGCCGAGCTACCATCGCCAACGAGATTGTTCCAGTAAGTGGTGGTTCAGCTTTTAAGAATAAGGGTGTTCAGTTTCTCCTTGATGCTGTTGTCGATTACCTTCCAAGTCCTACCGAAATTCCTGCTGCGATAGGTTTGAATCCTGAGGACAAGGAAGAGGCAGTCGAGGTAAAAGCTTCTGATTCCGAAAGGTTCTGTGCGCTTGCCTTTAAACTCTGGGCTGACAAATACTTCGGTAAACTCGTTTTCTTCCGCGTCTACTCCGGAACCGTCTCAAAAGGGGACATGATCTACAATCCACGGACTCAACAGAAAGAACGCGTTGGCCGTTTGATTCAGGTCCAGGCTGATAAGCACGAAGAGATTGAAACTTGTTTCGCTGGTGATATCGCCGCACTCGTCGGTCTTAAGAACGTCCAAACGGGTGATACTCTTTCCCATCAGCAAGCTGGTGTTCTTTTAGAGCCTCCAACTTTTCCAGAGCCCGTCATTTCCATGGCTGTCGAGCCTCGCACTCAAGCAGACTCCGACAAAATGGCCATCGGACTTGATCGCCTTTCTGATGAGGATCCTACTTTTGTCGTTCATAAAGACGTCGATACTGGCCAAACCATCATCGCAGGCATGGGTGAGCTCCATCTCGAGGTAATCATTGATCGCCTTAAGCGCGAGTTTGGTGTTCAGGCCAATGTCGGGAAACCGCAAATCGCCTATCGTGAGACTATTTCGAACTCCGCTATTGGAGAGGGGAAGTTCATTCGCGATGCCGACACAGCAGGTAAAAATATGTATGGTCACGTCATTCTTGAGCTGACTCCAAATGAGCAAGGCAAGGGCGTTACGACGCAGAATTCCATTACTGCAGGCGCCATACCGAAAGACTTTATCCCAGCCGTCATGATCGGAGTTTCCGAAGCGATGACAAATGGCAGCGTTGCTGGATACCCGGTAGTCGACGTCCACGTCAACGTGACGGACGGATCGTTTCACGACACCGACTCGAGTGACAACTCGTTCAAGATTGCTTCTATCTTTGCGATCAAGGACGCTTTTGGTAAAGCAGGACCAATCCTTCTCGAGCCCATTATGGATGTCGAGATATCTACTCCTGACGAATTCCAGGGTGACATCATGGGCGATATGAATCGCCGACGTGGTCAAATTCAAGAGATCATCACCAAAGGACCAGTTGCCAACGTTTCTGTAAAGGCTCCACTGGCCGAGTTGTTCGGTTATTCGACCGATGTCCGCACCCTCTCCTCAGGTCGAGCGTCCTATTCGATGACGCCAGCCAGTTTCGAAGAAGTTCCCCGCAAATTCGTAGAGAAACTCATCGCCGAACGCGGCGGTGCTATTTAAAGATCACTCAATTCAGACACTTTTCACACCATGAATCAGAAAATCCGTATCCGCCTTCGCGCATTTGACCACCGAGCTATTGATCGCTCGACTCGGGAAATTGTTGAGACTGCCAAGCGCACTGGTGCCAAAGTCGCCGGTCCTGTTCCTCTCCCCACCCGGATCGAAAAATTCTCCGTTAACGCATCGGTGAACCAAAACAAGAAGGCTGCTGACCAGTTCGAAGTTAGGACTCACAAGCGTCTCCTTGACATTCTCGATCCTACTGCCCGAACGGTTGACGAGCTGAAAAAGCTTAATCTCCCCGCAGGTGTTGATATTCAAATCCACATTTAATTTTTCTAAGAGAATCTAAAACCATGTCCCTCGGAATCCTCGGTAAAAAAGTAGGTATGACTCGTGTCTTTGACAATGAGGCAGGCTGCATGATCCCCGTCACTGTCATCGACGTGAACGGGAACGAATTTCTTCAGGTGAAAACCTCTGAGAAGCACGGCTATAGCTCTATTCAGGTCGCATATGATGACCAGAAGGAGCGTCGCCTGAATCTCCCGGAGAGAACTCACCAAGCGAAGCAAGGTGCCACCGGCGCAAAGAAGCTTGTTAAAGAGTTTCGCTTCGAGAGCGATGATCAGCTTCCTAACAAGGAAGAGGGTCACCCTGGGGCTGCTCTCTTTGAAGATGGCCAGATTGTTGATGTTCTTGGTGTTACCAAGGGTAAAGGTTTCCAGGGTGTCGTGAAGCGCTACCACTTCCATGGTCAGCCTGACGGTCACGGTCACATGATGCACCGTCGCACAGGGGCCATTGGTGCCGGGTCGACTCCAGCACGTGTTTGGAAGAATCAAAAGATGCCAGGTCGCCACGGTGTTTACAACCGCACCGTCCAGAACCTCAAGGTAGTGCAAGTGCGCGCCGAAGATGGTGTCCTACTAATTTCAGGGGCCATTCCAGGTCATAATGGTGCTTACGTCACCGTCCGTCCAGCCATCAAAAAGACGGCTACTAAATAATTTCGATTGCTAGAAAGGTAGAAATAAAATGTCTGCATTCACACTCCAAGACGCCGAAAAGGCCAACATCAAACTCGTCGCCGACGCTTCCAAAGGAAGTCAGGCTGTTCACGATCTCGTGGTTGCCTATCAGGCCAACCGTCGTTCAGGAACCGCGCAAACCAAAACCCGTGGTGAGGTTAGCGGGACCGGTAAGAAGATGTATCGCCAGAAGGGGACCGGTAACGCACGTCACGGTGACCGCAAAGCTCCGATCTTTGTCGGTGGTGGTGTTGCCTTTGGCCCGCGCAATCGCTCTTACGCTAAGAAGGTTCCTAAAAAGGTTCGAGCTCTGGCCCTTCGAAGGGTCCTTGGCGATAAGATTAATGAGGAAGCTGTAATTTCAGCGTCGTCTTTTGAGATTTTAAGCGGCAAGACGAAGGATTTTGTCAAGGCGGTCTCTGCTCTTACTGATGCGAAGAAAGTTCTCATTGTTGGCAACGGGTTCACCGAAAGCACCCTCTTTTCAGGGCGCAACGTTAAGCTGGTTCAGCTCGAGAGAGTCGACAACGTCAACGTTGAGCAGATCCTCCACGCAAATGCCGTTATCCTGCTGGATGACGCGCTAGAAACCCTCGCTAAGCGCACTGCTTAATTTCACCGCGAACCGATACACATCGCCATGAGAGATATTTACCAAGTCATCGACACCATCCGTATGTCGGAAAAGGCTACGCTCCTCCAAGAAGGTAACAACCAGTATACATTCAAGGTGGATCGCCGAGCTAACAAGATCGAGGTCAAGCACGCCGTCCAGACCCTCTTCGGAGTTAAGGTCGTGTCTGTTAATACCTGTAATTATGATGGGAAAGCGAAACGCCGTCGCCGCGCTGATGCCGGTCGTACTGCTCGCTGGAAAAAGGCAATCGTCCGTCTAAAGGATGGAGATTCCCTCGACCTCGTCTAAACCCCGTTTTTCTAACGAAAATATTAGTCAGAAAGGATTGCTCCAATGCCACTGAAAAGTTTTAAGCCCGTAACTCCCTCAAATCGCTACAAAATGTGGCCGACTTTCGAGGAGATTACCACAAATAAGCCCGAAAAGAGCCTCACTACTCCTCTTAAGAAGAGTGGTGGACGCAATAACCAAGGTCGTATCACCTGCCGTCACATCGGTGGGGGACACAAGCGTAAATATCGTCTAGTTGACTTCAAACGCAGCAAGATTGATGTCGTCGCCGATGTTCTTACGATTGAATACGATCCAAACCGCACTTGCCGCATCGCGCTCATTCAGTATGCCGATGATGTGAAAAGTTATATCCTTGCACCTGCCGGTCTTAAGGTAGGAGATAAGGTTGTTTCCGGGGAAGGCGTTGAGCCAAAGCCTGGCAATGCCATGCCTCTTAAGGCCGTTCCTCTCGGAACTGCGATACACAACATCGAACTCCGCCCTGGATGCGGCGGCAAGGTTGCTCGTGCCGCTGGTCAACAAGCGGTCTTGGCATCACGTGATCAAGGTTACGCCTCGGTTCGGATGCCGTCTGGTGAGCTTCGCAGGTTCCATGAGAACTGTTTTGCCACAATCGGGACTGTTGGAAACCGCGATCACATGAACGAGGTTTCCGGTAAGGCTGGACGTTCACGCTGGAAGGGTATTCGCCCGACCGTTCGCGGGATGTGTATGAACCCAGTGGATCACCCCAACGGTGGTGGTGAGGGTAAGTCCAAGTCCGGTGGTGGTCGTCAGCACCTTAAGTCCCCTTGGGGACACACGAAGGGTCAGAAGACTCGCAAAAAGCACAATCCTAGCGATGCCTTCATTTTGGAGCGTCGTAAAAAGAAGCGCTAGTATTCCAATTCAATTTAACAACTGACCATTTCTACCCATGGCTCGCTCACTTAAAAAAGGCCCATACGTCGATCAAAAGCTTCTCGCTAAGATCGATGCGGCCGTCGAATCTAAAAATAAGAAGCCGATCAAAACCTGGAGCCGTCGCTCCATGATCACTCCCGACTTTGTCGGTCACACTTTCGCAGTTCACAACGGCAAGACCTTCGTCCCCGTTTTTGTTTCTGAGAACATGGTGGGCCACAAGCTAGGTGAATTCTCGCCCACTCGGATCTTTAAGGCTCACGGTGGTATCGGTAAGAAGTAATTTACTTGAATCTTTCGCTCACCTGAAGCAATCGCATCCCCACACAATATGTCCATTCTCTCAACCAGCGTAATCTTTCTGACCGGAGCGTGTCTCCTAGGTTCGTTTGCCGCTGCTCAGGAGTCGGACGTGGGGGGTATTGCCCAGCTTGAGAGAGAGAACCGCTCTCTCCGTCTTCAGATTGAAACCCTGAATAAGGGCTATGCTTCCGCTCTTGAACGTGATGCGGCCAAGACCAAGTCCCTTAAGAAAATTAAGGAGAATTTGGCCTTGTTTGGAAATGGGCTCTTTGAGGGTGGGAACGAGAAAGTTCTTTCCGCCGTCGCTGACTTCCAGGTGGCACGTGAACAGCTCTCGAAGTTGGAAATGTCGTCTTTGGCTCTCGTTTCTACAATGCGGGATTATCTGCGCACTGTAGTGGCTTCAGATCCCGAGGCTCGCGCCATGGTCGAAGCTAAAATGCGCCAACTTCAGGTCGATCTCGGTTACCGCGAACAACCTAGGCGCCAAGTGAAGCAGGGGACTGCCGCTGAGGCGACGGTGGTGAGCGTGGATGCTGAATCCGGTCTTGTTGTTATCAACGCGGGTGGGGACGCCGATGTCCGCCCAGGAATGCGTTTTCGCCTTGAGCGTTCGGGCACATATCTAGGTGACGCAGTCGTCGCCGCTTCAAGGGCCGACGTTAGTGGGCTCCTTATTCAATCTCTGAAAAATCCAGAAAATTCAGTGCTCCCAAAGGACACTGCTCTAATCATTCTCGACACCTCTGAACCGACAAACTGATGCAAGTTCGTTCGACTACTAAATACGCTCGGATCTCTCCGAAGAAAGCACGCGACGTCGCTCGTGAGATTCAAGGACTTCCCGTCTCTGACGCTCTCGATGCGCTTACCTATACTCCTAAGAAAGCTGCACACTTGATTGGCAAGACCCTCAAAAGTGCTATTGCTAACGCGGAAAATAATCATGAACTCTCAGCTGACGAGTTAATCGTTCAGGAGGCAACCATCGGTGATGGCCCCACTCTGAAACGCTTCAAGCCTCGTGCTCGGGGTTCCGCAGGTGCCATCCGTAAACGCTCTAGTCATATCTTTATCACGCTCACCGACGAGTTCGAAGCTCCGGAAGAAAAGAAGAGCTCCACGAAGGCGAGGAAGCGCGACACGATCAAGTCTCTCTTTACCGGAAAGGCTGCGGCTGCCGTTGAGGAGGAAGTTCCCGCTGAGGAGGAAGTCCCCGCTGAGGAGGAAGTTCCCGCTGAGGAGGAAGTTTCCGCTGAGGAGGAAGTTCCCGCTAAGGAGGAAGTTCCCGCTGACGAAGCAGCCAAGGACGCTGAATAAATTAACTTTTACAATTTTCACTTAAAGAATCATGGGAACAAAAGTAAATCCGATTGGATTCCGCCTCGCGGTCAACAAAGATTGGCGCTCCAAATGGTATGCAGAGGGCAAGGACTACACCAACAAGCTTCACGAGGATCTTACAATCCGCCGTTATATTGCTGGGCGTCTTCAGGGAGTAGCGATCTCCCGTGTCGTAATTGAGCGCGCATGGAATAGTGTTCGTATTACTCTCCATACCTCTCGCCCTGGTCTCGTCATCGGTCGTAAAGGATCGGAGATTGAGAGAATGACCAACGATATCTCTAAGATTTGTAGTGGTTCGCAAGTGAAGATCGACATTATTGAAATTCGCAAACCTGAACTCGACGCTCAGCACGTTTGCGAAAACGTTGCCGTGCAACTTGAGCGCCGGATTGCTTTCCGTCGTGCGATGAAGCGTGCTGTTCAAACTGCAATGGAATTTGGTGCCAATGGGATCCGGATCCGCTGTGGTGGACGTCTCGGAGGAGCAGATATTGCTCGGGCCGAATGGTATCGTGAAGGAAAAGTGCCTCTTCAGACTCTTCGTGTTCCCATCGACTATGGTTTCGCTGAGGCCAAGACCGTATACGGGATCATCGGTGTCAAATGCTGGATCAACAAAGATTCTGATGCTGACAAGGGTGCTCGCCCTCCCGGAACTGATCGTCCACGCCGCGGAGGTGGTGGAGATCGCCGCGGAGGTGGTGGAGATCGCCGCGGAGGTGGTGGAGATCGCCGTGGAGGTCCTGGTGGTCCCCCTCGCCCCGATAATAACTCTGACAATAAGCCAGCTGAAACCAAGGACGCTAAACCAGCATCCTAAGGAGCCTACTCAATTTAACTTAACTTTAGGAGGACAATACTATGCCTTTAATGCCCAAAAGAACCAAGTTCCGGAAGACCCATCGTGGGAGCCGGAGCGGCAATGCCCAGCGTGGAACAGATGTCAGCTTCGGCGACTTCGGTTTACAGGCGCTTGGTCGTGCTTGGATGACCAATCGTCAAATCGAAGCTTGCCGTATTTCCATTAACCGATTCCTTAAGCGTAAGGGGAAGGTTTGGATTCGCGTTTTTCCTCATAAATCAATCACCCGTCGTCCGCCCGAAACTCGGATGGGTAAGGGTAAGGGTTCTGTCGATGCTTGGGTAGCTGTGGTTCGTCCCGGCACCATGCTCTTCGAAGTCGCCGGTGTGCCTGAGTCCCAGGCTCGCGAAGCGATGCGCCTTGCCTCGTATAAGCTTGGTTTTGAAACTCGCTTTGTCGCACGTGGCTAATCCCACTACTGAAAACTTATTAGGAACATCTCGTCATGCCCCAGACTAAAATTACCGAACTTCGTGAGCTAAGCTCCGATGAACTCCAGACCCGCCTGCGCGATCTCAAGCAGGAGGCCCTTAATCTCCGTCTTCAGCAGGCCACCGGCCAGCTTGAAAACACGGCCCGTCGTCGTCACGTCCGTCGTGAGGTTGCACGTGTCATGACTCTGCTCACTGAGCGTAAGTCTGCTTCCTAAGCTACCCAATAATATATACCACTTCCGACATCATGAGCGAAGCGTCCGATAAGAAAGATTTTGTCCCTTCAGAAAATGGGGAAAAAAAGAACAGAAAGGTCCGCGTTGGGCTTGTAAAGTCCACCAGCATGGACAAGACCATCGTCGTCGAATACATCAACCGTGTTCCGCACCCGCAGTTCAAGAAAATCGTTAAGCGTTCGAAGAAGTTCTACGCTCACGATGAAGAAGGAACAGCTGCAGTCGGTGACAAGGTTCGTATTCGCGAAACTCGTCCTTTGTCCAAGCTTAAGCGCTGGGAACTTGTTGAGGTTCTGAGTCACTAATAGGCACCTCAATTTACTTAACAATTTAAACGATATTTAACTGCCATGATCCAAATGGAATCCAAAGTCGAGATAGCCGATAACACCGGTGCTCGTCAGGCTAAAATGATTGGCGTTCTTGGAACTCGTTCCAAGTCTGCGTCGATTGGTGACATCATTACTGCCCACGTTCGTGAGGCGATCCCAACGGCTTCTGTCAAAAAGGGGGCTGTGGTAAAGGCTGTCGTCGTTCGCACCAAATATCCTGTTCGTCGTCCTGATGGTTCGGTTCTCCGTTTCGACGGAAATGCGATCGTCATCATCGACAAGGACGGGAATCCAAAGGGGACTCGTATTTTCGGGCCGGTTGCTCGTGAGCTTCGTGAAAAGAATTTCATGAAGATCGTGTCTCTCGCTCCCGAGGTTCTCTAGGACCAGAAACATCTACTCTTTTCAGACATGAAAATCAAAACACACGTGAATCCAGGCGACGAAGTCAAAGTCATCGCCGGTAACCACAAGGGGAAGCAGGGAACTGTTCTCTCCGTGAATGCCGACAAAGGCCAGGTCATCGTCGAAGATGTCCGGAAAATCAAAAAGGCCATACGCAAAACCGAGCTGAACCCGGATGGGGGAATCGAGGAGCAGGATGGTCCTATCCATATTTCAAACGTTAAGAAAATCTAGTTAGCTCTGAAAAGATCTGACTGAGCGCTTAAGCAACCCGCTGACCCGCCAAAAAATGAAACCAACACTACATAAGCTCTATGAAGAGCAGCTTATCGCCGACCTTCAGAAAGAAGGTGGCTATAAGAACGTCAACGAAGTGCCACGTCTTGAAAAGATTGTGGTGAATTCTCACGTCGGACATTATGTCAACGAGCGCAAAGCCGCTGTTGAAGATGCCGTCGCTGAAGTCTCAAAAATCACCGGTCAGAAGCCTGCTGTTGTCTTCGCTCGTAAGAGTGTCGCAAATTTCAAGGTCAGAGAAGGGGAGCAAGTCGGAGCCCGTGTTACCCTTCGTGGGGCGCGCATGTGGGAATTCCTAGATCGCTTTATCCACATCACCTGCCCGAACATTCGTGACTTCCGTGGACTTCCTTTTAAGTCCTTCGATGGAAGCGGAAATTACGCGGTAGGTTTTCCCGATCAGTCGATTTTTCCTGAAGTTGAGCTTGATCAGATTAAGCGTCAAATCGGGTTCGATTTTATCTTTGTTACTTCATCCAAGTCGGATGTGGGTGCCAAAGCCCTCCTGAAAGCCCTCGGCATGCCATTTCGCGATAAAGCGAAGGCTGAAAGTGCCGCCTAACCCATCGAAACGTAGAAATAAATAAATTCATGGGAACTCTCACTGATCCAATCGCCGATTTTCTGATTCGCCTCAAGAATGCGTCGCGTGCAGGTAATGATACCTTCACTGCGCCTCATTCAAAAATGAAGGTTGAACTCGCCCGCATCCTCAAAGAAGAGGGATACATCATCAGCTACGAAGTCAACACCTCCGGTAAATTTCCTGAGGTTCTAGTGACTACCAAGTTCGTTGATGGCGTTCCCGCACTGACTGACCTTAAAAGGGTTTCCAAGTGTGGTCGCCGGAAGTATTCCGCTTCACAAGACATTCCTCGTGTTCTCAATAACATGGGTATCTCGATTATCTCCACTTCCCGTGGAGTAATGACCGGTTCCCAAGCTAAGAAAGAGAACATCGGTGGAGAAATCATCGCCTTCGTTTGGTAAACCCCTCGTAGAAAACAGATACCATGTCACGAGTAGGAAAAGCTACCATCACCATCCCTGAAAAGGTCAGCGTTAAGATTAACGGCGGAAACGTTGTTGTCGACGGTCCTAAAGGGAAACTAGAACTCGATCTTCCAGATAGCCTTCAGGCTTCTGAGGAGGACGGTCAACTTACTGTTGCAAGAGCTTCCGAGCTTCGCAACATCCGTGCCCTTCACGGCACCTTTCGCAGTCTTATTTATAACATGATCCAGGGGGTAAGCCAGGGTTATGTGAAGGACCTTGAGATCCAAGGCGTTGGTTTCCGTGCTGCTGTAAAAGGCAAGGCGATCGACCTCAGCCTCGGCAAGTCTCACCCAATTCTCCACCCGATCCCAGAAGGTTTGACTGTAACGGTCGCGGAAAATACCAAGATCAAGGTTGAGGGAATTGATAAGCAGCTCGTTGGGCAATTTGCCGCTGAGGTGCGTTCTTATTATCCGCCTGAGCCCTACAAGGGCAAGGGAGTCCGCTATGTTGGTGAATACGTCCGCCGTAAGGCAGGTAAGAGCGTGAAGTAACCTGAATCTAAAAACTATTCTACTTCCATGAGTACTCTCAATCGTAAGAAAATCCGCCAGAAGGTGCACCGTCGTATTCGTAAGAAAGTGAGCGGCACAGCAGCCAAGCCACGCCTCGCGGTTCATTTCTCGAACAAAAACGTCTATGCCCAGGTCATCGATGATATCGCTGGTCATACCCTCTGCGCTGCCTCGACTCTCGATAAAGAGATCGAAGCCACAGGAGCAAGTAAAGCCACTGCTGAGTCAGTGGGTAAGCTCATCGCCGATCGCGCCAAGGACGCCAAGGTTGATGCTGTCGTCTTCGACCGCGGTGGTCATCTCTTCCATGGTAAGGTCAAGGTCCTTGCCGATGCTGCCCGCGAAGGTGGTCTTAAATTTTAATTATCGCTCCAAATATAATGGCAACTAACGAAACTCCAAAGCCCACAGGTGACGCAAAGCCTGCAGGCGCAGCAGCACCAGCAGGCGGTGACAATAGCCCCGGTGGCGACAGCCGTGGTGGCGGATTCAACCGCGGTGGCGGATCCAACCGCGGTGGTGGATTTAATCGTGGTGGTGGTGGACGTGGTCCTCGCCGCGAACCACCCCCAGCACCTACTGATAAGGATGGAAACGAGCTTACGGAAAAGGTCGTTTTCATTAATCGCTGTTCCAAGGTGGTGAAGGGTGGACGTCGTTTCAGTTTCTCTGCTCTAGTTGTCTCCGGTAATTCCAAGGGAAGTGTCGGAGTAGGATTTGGCAAGGCAAACGAAGTCGCAGAATGTATTAAGAAGGCTTCTGGCATTGCCAGTAGAAGCCTTAAGAAAGTGAATCTCAGCGGAACAACGATCCCTCACGAAATCTACGCAGAATTCGGCGGCGGGAAGGTTCTTCTTAAGCCTGCTTCTCCAGGAACTGGCGTCATCGCTGGTGGTGGAGTGCGTGCAGTTTGCGAAGCAGTGGGAATCAGTGATGTTCTCGCAAAGTCTCTCGGTTCCAATAATCACGCAAACGTGGTGAAGGCAACTCTCAAGGCCCTCAGCGAACTCCGCACCCGCGATCAAGTCTTTGCCCTTCGTGGTAGGACCAAAAATGAGAAAGCGATCTAAATTAGAGGATTTCTCAATCGTTCATTAGTAAAATATTCAATCATTCGTTTCCATGAATCTCCATAATCTCTCTCCCAATCCTGGGGCAAAACACCGCCGTAAGCGTTTAGGTTGCGGTGAAAGTTCTGGCCTTGGTAAGACCTCGGGTCGTGGCCACAAAGGACAAAAGTCCCGCTCCGGTGGTGGTGTTCGTCCTGGCTTCGAAGGTGGCCAGATGCCCCTTCATCGTCGTCTTCCTAAGCGTGGATTTAGTAATCTCCAGTTCCGCGACACCGTTGCAATTGTGAACGTTTCTCAGCTTGAGGAATTTTTCGATGATGGTGCCGACGTCAACGAGGCCGCTCTTCGTGATGCTGGTCTCATTAAGGGACAGGCTGATAAGATCAAGCTTCTTGGTCAGGGTGAACTCAGCAAGAAGCTGAAGGTCACTGTTGATCTGGCAAGTGCTTCCGCTAAGGAAAAGGTCGAGAAAGCAGGGGGCTCCGTCGAGCTCTAGGCTGCTGGCGATTCACAAACCTTGTGAACACTTCCTTATCACGCTTTACAACGTTGGGCCCGGTTTCTCGGGCTGCAGCGTTTTTTGCGTTTTTACTTTTCTCGTTATTGACTACTTCCTGCGAAAAGAAAGTATCTCACCAAGGGCTCATGAAAGAGCAGGCCGGGATCTATCAGGAAATGGCCTTGATTCTCCAGAAGATGTCTCTTGATGATCAGATCAATGAAGGAGAGGGAAAGCTCAAAGGGTTGATCACTGCTTTTCAAGCAAATCGATCAACTCTTGCAGGACTTCCCAAACCAAACGAAGAAGATCAATTGAAACTTGCTGCTCTCCCCGAGTTGTCTGAAGCTCACAAGGTCTTCTTCGAGGCCCAAAGTGCCTTTTTTAGTTCCGAGCATTCTTCACCTAAGATTTCCAACATACTTTCCGGACTCCACGAACCCACTGCGGTAGCAGGGGAGGGAGGTCCCTAATTAATTCTCAAAGATTCCCAACGAATATGATTTCCGCATTCGCAAACACCTGGAAGATCCCCGAACTCCGGGATCGCATTCTGTTCACCATGGCGATGATTGTTATCGTCCGTCTCGGCGTGGCCATACCGCTTCCTGGCGTGAATATGGAGGTGATCTCCACCTGGCTTGATATCCAGGCGAAAGACAACGCGGACGGTGCAGGGGGGGGGATTGGTGCCATTCTGAACGTTTTCTCGGGTGGAGGACTCCAAGCTATGGGACTTTTCTCACTGGGAATCATGCCCTATATCTCAGCATCGATTATGATGCAGCTTTTGAGCGCGGTGGTCCCCAAGTTGGCCCGCCTTAAGAAGCAGGATGGAGGACAGCAGAAGATCAACTCTTATACTCGCTACGTCACCATCGTCATTGCGACAGTACAGGGTTTCTTCCTCGCAAAGTCTCTCGATAATCCAGAAAGTAATTTCCTCCTTCAGGGTATCGGAAAAGCGATTACTCAGGTCGGATCACCTTTGATTCCCGAATATGGTCCTGGATTTATCGCGATGACGGTTCTCATTATCGTTTGCGGAACACTCTTCCTCATGTGGGTGGGTGATCAGATTACGGAGCGTGGTATTGGAAACGGAATTTCCCTAATCATCTCAGTGAATATTATTTCGGCCCTTCCCGGTGTGATCGTCACTCTCTGGGATACCTTCGTAGTCAAGCGCGCTGGAAATGCCTTTAGTCCGCTTCTGATTGTTCTTCTTGTGGTTCTCTTCCTTCTCGTCATTGCGGCGGTGATCGCGATTACCCAAGCTCAACGGCGAATAGCGGTGCAGTATGCCCGTCGGGTCGCTGGCCGTCGTGAGATGGCAGGGGGTACTCAATATCTTCCTCTAAAGGTGAACTATGCTGGTGTGATGCCCGTGATTTTCGCAACTGCTATTCTTCAGCTGCCAGCCACGATTATCGGTGGAATGTTCCCGAATAGTGATGCAGTGCGCACGATGATGGATCTTCTGTCTCCCAACGATATTTGGTTCTATATTATCTCTGGAACAATGATCTTCTTCTTCAGTTTCTTCTGGGTTGCGACGATGTTCCAGCCCAGTGAGATTGCCGAGAACTTGAAAAAAGGCGGAGGATATATTCCCGGTGTTCGTCCCGGAAAGCCAACCTCCGATTTCCTCGACTACACGATGACGCGTCTCACCTTCGCGGGTGCTATCTTCCTGACGCTCATCTTCATGCTTCCTTACTTTATCGGGCTCGCTCTCGATCTTGGGGCTAACAGTCTCGTGACCTCGTTCTTTGGTGGCACCAGTCTACTCATTCTCGTTGGTGTGCTGTTGGACATGATGCGTCAGATTGAGACCCATCTTCTTCAGCGGCACTACGACGGTTTCCTTCGTAAGGGAAAGATTAAGGGGCGCAATCAACGGGCTGCTGCCGGGGCGCAGGCTTCTAGTTCCTCAGTTATCTATCTTTGGACTATCTTGGCGGTCATTATCCTCGTGGCTATCGTGGCTTCGCTCTACAACTAATAGGAAAGGTGCCAACACAATCCCTTGTCTTCCTCGGAGCTCCGGCGTCGGGGAAGGGAACACAAGGCAGAAGACTCGCTGAGTTTGGCGGGTTTTCTTATTTAAGCACCGGTGGACTCTTGAGGACTGCTCTCCGTGAAGGAACGGCGTTGGGAAAGGAAGCGCGGCCCTTTCTTGACCGGGGCGAGTATGTTCCCGATGAAGTGATGCTTCCTATGGTGATTGAATGGCTCGGTGCGTTGAAGGGGGCCGCAATTCTTGATGGATTCCCCCGGACTTTAGCGCAGGCTGAGGCACTGGATACGGCTTATCTTGAGATGGGACATCCTTTACCTCATTCGGTGTTTCTTGATGTTCCTGATGAAGAACTTCGCCGTCGCGTAACCGGGCGGCTCGAATGTGTCAGTTGTCATTGGGTGACCTCTCGCGGGGCTTTTGAGGTCTGTTCCAAATGCGGAGGAAAGATGGCTCCTCGTGCTGATGACGAGGTGGTCCGCTTTGAAAATCGTCTCAATGAGTTTGAAAGATTGACCTTCCCGCTAGTCCGCTTCTATGAAGAGCGGGGCCGACTCACTTTGATCGAAGCACTCGGTTCCCCCGAGGACATTCACACGGAACTTCGTCTAAAAATTTTACTGTAGCCAACTACCATGGGTAAGAAATCTAGAATTCCAATTAAGACCCCTCAGGAGATTGATCGTATGCGTGCTGCTGGAGCTCTTGCGAGCGAGGTCTTGCAAACAACGGCTAAATTCATTGAGGCAGGAAAGTCGACACTTGAAGTCGATCAGTTCGCGATGGAGAAGATTGCCGAGTTGGGAGCGAAGAGTGCCTTCTACAAATACCGTGACTTTCCCGGCCAGATTTGTATTTCGATGAACGAAGAAGTGGTTCATGGAATTGGAGGTGACCTCGTGATTAAGGATGGGGATCTCGTGAAGATTGACGTTGGAATTAAGCTGCAAGGCTGGATTGGTGATAATGCGGTCACGGTTCCGGTAGGGAAAATCAATGGGGAGCAAAAACGGCTCCTTGCAGCGACCGAAGAATCACTATTCATCGCAATCAGCCATGCACGCGATGGCGCGCGGCTCTCAGATCTTTGCGGATCGGTGGAGGAGTATATTAATCGACATGGATTCACGGTCGTTCGCGATCTCGTTGGCCATGGTGTGGGACGCCAGCTCCACGAAGAGCCCCAGGTGCCAAATTATCGTCCTCCGGGGAAGTCTCCCGTTTTGAAGGCTGGAATGATTCTCGCGATTGAGCCGATGGTGAATGCCGGAGTGGGGAGCGTCGATTGGTTGGATGATGGTTGGACTGTCGTGACGTCAGACCGTCGACCTTCGAGTCACTTCGAGCACACTGTTCTGATCACAAAAGGGGATCCTGAAATATTGACATGGAGGCCCAGAACAGCGTTGCCTGCGCAACTAGGTATTCCGCCATTGAAATAAAATTTAATAGGTAGTTAAACACGGCTTCCCTCTCGTTTCCCGCTCTTATTTCTGTTTGCTAATGACGACCCAAGCGTCAAGCCTTCGATAAGATATTTTTATTTCCCTCCTTGTGGAATACGACTCTCGAAGGGATTCAAGGGGCGCATGCGGCCAAGGGCCCGAAGAATGATTCCAGTGAAATTCCTGAGGAGATCAGGAAACAGCTGAAGGAGAAGGGAATCGGTATTTCTGAGGGTGGTAGTTTTTCCAAAGGTTTCGGATTGCTCTCTTCCGTGAAACAAGGACTGCGTGCTCCGACTGGCATCTATTGTCTTTTTGATATGAAGGTTAGAGAAGTCATACTGCGGTCCTCTGGAGGCAAGCTCGCGAATGGATCAGGTCAACGCAGTAATTTCGATTGATCTTGATGACGATTTGGGAAGTCTAAAAACCGATGTTACGGCAGTAGTGTAGATCCTTTTCAACCTTATTGATAATGCCTGCAAATATGTTCTACCAAACAAGGGTGGAGGTTGTATCAGCCTCAATGCGCAAGGAACGACGAGAGGATTGATTTTCGAAGTCAGTGACGAGGGTAAGGGGATTACGGCCCTCTCGAAACCCGGGGTGGGACTTGGTTTGGCACTTTGTCGTCGAATTTTCCATGCTTTTAGAGGTGAACTACGACTTGCCAAGGAAGGAGGAAAGGGCGCAAGCTTCTTCCTGACGATTCCTTATTCATGGGCCAATTCACCGAGATCGACCGCGACGACTTCCGCAACCTCTTAAACGAGATTGCGGGTGCCTACATGCCTTTTGGAAAATATGGTCCAAAAGACTATCCGCCCCGAGGAGTGCCGCTCACCGATTTGTCGCCGGAATATTTTGGCTGGTTCATGGAACGTGGCTGGCCAAAGGGGCGGCTTGGGGAATTGATGGCGATTGTTTCGGAAATCAAGTCGACGGGTGCAGACCATGTCTTCGAGCCCATTCGTCGGGCTCGGGGAGGAAGGGTTTCAGTTCGGAAACGTCGTCCCAATACCGATTTTGATTTGGGCGACGAGTGAGCGTATCTTTTTAAAGAGAGCTTCAAGGATCTCGGGAGTGATGAAGGGAGGTAAGTGCGTCCATGTTTTGTGACTTGGACGATAAAGAAGTCGCCGGTGTCGATGAGTTGTTTTCGGGCGCGTTGATTGAGTTGGTTGATGTCCTCGTCGTTTCCTTGTTTCGGTTGATAGCGATAGGAGACGATGTTGGATTCTGGCTCACAAAGGAGAACGAAGTCATCGGTTGCCTCGATCAGATCAGCAAAGTAGCGCGTCATTTCGAGACTGTAATCGAGGTAGTTCTCGAAGAACCCGTTTTGCCCCGCCTTTAAGAGAGCATAAGCGCGAAGTCCGAGCATGGGGCGGGGCATCCGACATTCCACCATTCAGGGGTCTCATTTTTTGCCAGAGGTAGTCGGCTTTTTGAGCGAAGCTTTCGAAGGAATATTTACCATTTTTGAAGAGAACCGCTGTCAGGAGGCTGGAACCGAGAAGCATCTTTTGGAAATCAATGAGGACGGAGTCTGCTCGCTCAATTTCCTGGAGGAGGGGATGTGCTTTTTTGAAAGGACGAAACTCCCGGCGTGAGCGGCATCGACATGGAACCAAAGATTCTCGGCTTCGCAAAAGTCGGCAATCTTATCGAGAGGATCAAAGCTGCCCGTGGCAGGGGGGCAGGCACTTCCAATAATTCCGATTACCCGGACACCGCGTTTTTGGGCTTCCTTCACCGTGTGAGGAAGAAGATGCGAACCGCATGCGATAGGAGTGATCGGCTTTGGCTTGAATGACTCCGGCGTCGCCCCAGCCTATAATGTTCACGGTCCGTTCGAGACAGTAATGTGCTTCTTCAGAAATAATCACTGCGGTTGGCTGATCAAGGTCGCCGCTGTCCCAGCTCGTAGTGATCCGTTGGCGCATGGTGAGCAGTGCGGTAAGATTTTCCGATATTGAGCTGCTTCCTCAGGAGTTTGGGCACCTCTGACCGGGACCTGCGTCTTTCTCGTTTCGCTCAGCGAATCGGCCAGGAGGTCGACGGTTTTATGTCCTATAGAGCGAAATGGCTGTTTTGCCGATTGCTCCGTCGATAAAGTGTTCGACCCCTCGGAATCGCCAATTGTTTCTCGTGAGATAGCATGTCGGGGTGGTGACATTTTTCTGACGAAACAATAAATAGCCTAATTTGACGAATCTCACTGGTCGATATTGTCAAGCTGGGCTAGGTTTTCGCAGAAGTCACACCTATGGGAGAATTTTTTTTAGCCGCCTTGTTGATCCTCGTTGTTATCGCGCTGTTCAACTTCATCATTTTCTTTCACGAATTGGGCCATTTCCTTGCTGCCCGCTGGCGGGGAGTGCACGTAGACCGTTTTCAAATCTGGTTTGGTAAGCCTATCTGGAAGAAGGAGTATAATGGAGTTCAATATGGTCTTGGCTGGCTGCCTTTCGGAGGGTTTGTGGCCTTGCCTCAAATGGCTCCGATGGAGTCGATCGAAGGAGGAAACAGCGAGGGACGGAATCTTCCGAAGATCAAGCCACTCGATAAAATCATCGTCGCCTTTGCTGGGCCGCTTTTTAGTCTCCTTCTGGCGCTCCTGACTTCATTGATCGTCTGGCAGGCTGGCAAGCCGACCGATGCGATTGTTAGCACGGTGGTGGGTGGAGTCGTAAAGAATAGTCCGGCTGAGAAGGCGGGAATTCTTCCCGGGGACAAGATTCTCGAAGTCAACGGGGCGCCCGTAATTTGGTTTGCGGGAGATTTTGAAGCGATCACCGAGCGTATCATGCTGAACGAGGGGGACACGATAAGCTTCAAGATCGAACGCGATGGCAAGGTTCTCGACGAGGAAATCATCTCGAAATTCGAAATAGCGGAGACTCCATTTTATCAGCGGAGAGCGCTTCCAAAAGTAGGAATCTCGTATTCTGGACCGCTCATCGTAAAGGCTCTCAGTGAAGGTGAAAATGAAAGTCCGGCGGACCGTGCGGGAATTGAGGCGGGAGACCAGATTACCGAACTCGATGGAGAAGCGATCTACGGACCGATGCACTTCAGTAGTTTGTTGGAGAAGAAAGGAAGTGCTGAAGTCATGCTCACCGTGCTTCGGTCCGGTGAGACTCTCAAGATTCCGATCACTCCTCTGGTGCCGCTTGAGCCAAAAAGCCTGGGCCGTCCGATGCTCGGCATCGTCTGGGACATGGATAAGATCTTCTCTACTATCTTCACCAACCCACTTCCTTTTGAGCAGATCGGAGACAGCTTTAACAATATGGCGGTGACCTTGAAAGCGGTGACCTCATCTACCTCCAATGTCGGAGTTGACCAGTTAGCTGGACCTGTGGGTATTGCCAAAGCAAAGTTCCAGCTTCTTAGTAGCCCCAATGGATGGCTCAAGGTGCTCTGGTTCTTCGTCTTCTTCAACGTGAACCTTGCGGTGCTAAACATGCTTCCGCTTCCTGTTTTGGATGGGGGACACATCGTGCTCGCGATTGGCGAGCTGATCTTCCGACGTCCGATGGAGGGCCGAGTTCTCGAGGTCGTTCAAACCGTTTTCGCGCTCACTCTCATCTCCTTCATGTTGTTCATAACGACCAAGGATATTGGCGATAGTATTCCATCGGGTAGTTCCGGTGGAGAGGACGCCAGATTAGTTTGGCCACCGCCCGCTGAGTAATCGAAATTGTAATTCAGATGAATCCCTCGCCTCCATCGGTTAACATCGCGCGTCTGCTCTATCTCGTGCTATGCGAGCTGGCAGGTTTGGCAATTGCGCTGAGTTCTCCGGATATCCCCCTGTGGGCAGGATTGTTCGGCGGCTTGATGGTGGCGGGTTTCTTTATCTTTGTGGAGAGTCTTTCCAAGGGCTTCACCTTGCGAGGGTTTTCAACAGCGACCTTTGGCCTCGCGGTTGGTCTTTTCTGCGCCTTTCTCCTGAACCGAGTAGGGATTGAAAAACTGGTTCTCGTCTCGGTGCGCGATATCGGCGGAGATTCTGGCGATCTCGGTGAGGCTCTAGCACTTGCTCTGAATGTCACCATTTATGCCAGTCTGGCCTTTATCGGGGCAGTCCTAGCGCTGCGGAGTAATCGAGAGGACTTTGCCTTTATTATTCCTTACGTTCGTTTCCGACAGGACGCAGCTTCCGGTCAGCCTCTTCTTCTAGATGCCGAGGTCATCATCGATGGTCGCGTGGGGCCGCTCATGATCGCTGGCTTCTTCACGGGCCGTCTCATCTTACCGCAGTTTGTCCTCGATGAGCTTCAGTCGATGGCAAACTCGCCTTCGCCCGGAAAACGTCAGCGCGGACAGCGCGGACTCGAAGTTCTCGAGGAGATGAAGACCAATCCCGGTATTCCTATTTCGATCCATGACTCAGCCGGAGTGGCGGAGGATGATTCGTTCCAGGGGCGTCTGGTGCAAGCTGCTAAGATTCTTGGTGCCCGGCTCATCACGACAGAAGAAAATTTAACTAAGATCGCCCATCTTCAAGGAGCGAGCATCATCAATCTTAACGATCTTTCGGAGGCGCTTCGTCCCAAGGTTGTCGTTGGTGAGACGGTGCGACTTGCGCTGGTACGAACCGGTAAGGACGATCACCAAGGGGTAGGCTATTTACCGGACGGAACGATGATTGTCGTGAATCACGCCATCTCCAAAATTGGGACCACACAGGATGTCACGGTCATTAGTACCTTGCAGACGAGCGCTGGGCAGATGGTCTTTGCAGAGCTCCTTGAGAATGTAGGGGATTTGTCGTGAGTAAGGTCAAAGCAATTTCGGTGACCCAACTCTCGCGGAGGATTCGTAATCTTCTCGAGATTGAGATCGGTGAGATTTGGGTAGAGGGTGAAGTGAGCAACTTACGGAAGCAGTCGAGTGGGCATTGGTATTTTTCTTTGAAGGACCAGAGCGCACAAATTTCCTGTGCCATGTTCAGTGCTCGTCGCCGGGAGGGAGCAGAAGTGATCGAGGACGGCGTAAAGGTGCAGATTTTTGGCGAGACCAGTTTTTATGAAGCGCGTGGAAGCACCCAGCTCATCGTTCGCAAAGCGCAAGCGGTGGGCGTTGGAGACCTTCAGGCGCGATTTGAAGAATTAAAGCGTAAGTTGGACAAAGAAGGGCTTTTTTCGGCTGAGAGAAAGCGAAAGCTTCCTTATTTTCCAAAGGTGGTTGGGATTGTTACATCGCCGACTGGTGCGGCGCTGCAAGACATGCAGAACGTTCTCTCGCGTCGCGCTCCTTGGTTGACGGTCGTTGTTTTTCCGGCGGCGGTGCAGGGAAAGGGAGCGGAGCGGGGAATTGCAAAGGCCATCGAACGAGCCGGAAAAGCAGAGAAAGAAGGTCTACCCCAACCTGAGGTTCTTATGGTGGCTCGCGGTGGAGGATCGCTGGAGGACTTGTGGAATTTTAACGAAGAAGTGGTCGCTCGTGCGATCGCCGCTTCTCCGATTCCAGTGATCAGCGGAGTGGGGCATGAGATCGATTTCACAATCGCCGACTTTGTGGCAGATCTCCGGGCTCCCACGCCCAGTGCGGCTGCCGAGCTGGTGGCGCCCGATCGTTCTGAGTTACTGAAGAAGTTATCGGATCAAAAGGCTCGTGTGACTCACTTAGTGGCCGATCGACTTCAGCGGAATTCCGAACGACTTTCCTATCTCGAAAAGGGACCTCTGGGGCAGTCGGCTGAGCGACTGCTAAGGGAGCCGATGTTTCGACTCGATGAGGCAGCCGGTCGTTTCGAAAGAACGGCGGAGGAGTCGTTCAAAAAACGTGAAATTCGCGTGGCGGAGTTCGAAGCGAACTGGAGATATTTTCACCCGCTCGAAATGCTCCGCGCTCGTGAAGAGCGTCTCAAGATCAAGGAAGAAGCATTCGAGCGCGCAGTGGAAGAGGCCTTGCGAGGCCGTGAGGAGAAGGTGGCGAAGCTAGCATCACTGGTGAAGGCTTATGGCCCGGGGAAGACTTTGGAACGTGGCTTCTCGATCACCTTTTCCGAGAGCGGTGACATCATCCACGATCCCACGGATGTCTCACCTGGGGAACGATTGGAAACGATGGTCCACGGCGGAAGCATCACAAGCACGGTGGAGAAATAGTTAAACTTAAACCATGCCGAGCTGCATTTTCCCCTCTTCGGAAATCATATCCTGATTCCAAGCCGGGTCCCAGACGAGTTCGACTTCGGCATTGTTGATTTCGGGGAGGCTCATGATGCGCGCCTGTGCGTCGGCCGCAATGACGGGCCCCATGCCACAGCCAGGTGCTGTGAGAGTCATTTTAACAAGGACGTCGGTGCCTTCTTCGCCATCTTCAGGAGCCTGTAGTTTACAATCGTAGACGAGGCCCAGATTGACGATGTCGACGGGGATTTCAGGGTCAAAGACTTGCTTCATTTGGTGCCACACCTGTTCCTCGAGTGGGAGGTCTTGGATCGCTTCTTGCTCTTTTTGCTGCGCGGCGACTTCTTCCTTATTAACTCCGAGCGCATCGGTATCTTCTGAGGAGATTCGTGCAAGGCCAGCAGAGGTGGCGACGGTGTAGGTGCCACCGAGGGTTTGGGTAATAACGACGGGGGTTCCGGCCGGGAGGGTGATGGTGTCACCGGAGGGGATCTGGATGGCGATGACTTCGCGGGTCAGGCTAACTTCTTCGTTCATGGAATGAGATTCGATGATGCACGCCGGAGCGCAAGGCATTATTTTCCGAGCTTGTAGAGGAACTCCTGTCGGTCGCCTTCATTGACAAAGCCCGCTCTGATGAAGATCTCGTCTTCGACGATGACGGGAGAGGCATAAGTGTCATCGCCGAGCTTGTTTTCAGCGATTTTTTGGAAGCCCTCGGGGCTTGCTTTATAAACCACGGTGACGCCTGTTTTGATGGTCGAGAAAATGAGATTCTTGGCAAAAGTGGGGGAGGCCATTACGCCGCCGCGACCCAGGCGCTCCTTCCACATTTCTTTGCCGTCCTGCGCACGCCAGCAGAATCCTACGCCCTTGTCGGTCACGGCGTAAATGTAACCATCGTGGGCAAGAAGCGACTGCTCGTAGCATCGCTCGCTATTGCTCCAAAGAACTTCTCCGGATCCGTCGGCTTTCACTCCGGCAGTTTCGTTTTTTGGGAAGCCCCCACTGGCGAAGACCGCATCGTCGGTCCAGACGATGGTGCCGCAGGTCGAGAGGGGTTTGAGAGGGGCGTCCCAGTTCAATTTGCCACTGAGAGGATCGAAGCTTTGAATTTTTCCGATTCCGGAGATGAAGAGTTGCTCTTTCCCGGAGACCTTGGCAACGACCGGGGAAGACCAATTGTCGTGTCCTTCGCGAGGCGTACGCCATTTTTCCTCTCCGTTGTCAGCGTCGATGGCAATCAATAAGCCCTTTTTTATGGTGCCGATGGAGACGATGAAGAGCCCCTTGTGAAGAGTGGGAGTGGAGCCGTAGCCAAACTCGAAGTGGGGCTTGTAAGAACCGACTGATTTGGACCAGATGATCTCACCGGTCCGGCTGACGGCGGAGACGTTGATATTACCGCCGTTCTCAAAGGTGGTGAGGAGGTGTTTGCCGGTCCACTGGGCCGTTGCCGATGCGCGGCTATTTTCAACATGGACTTTGGTGGGGAGTTCTCCCTGATGAATGGTCTTGTTCCAAAGGATTTTCCCGCTCTTTCGGTCGAAGGCGATCAATGATTGGCGTTCTTCTTCAAGATCGCAGGTGGTGAGGAAAACCTCGTTGCCAACGACAATGGGAGTGGAATGGCCACGACCGGGAATGGCGGTTTTCCAGCGGACGTTTTTTTCGGCTGACCATTCGGTAATTGGAACCACTTGAGCCGAGGCTTTGTTGTCGCGATAGATTCCTCTCCATTGGGGCCAGTCTTCGGCATAGGCAGGAAGGAGGAGTAAAAGAGCGAATAGCGGCTTCATTGCCGGGAATCTATCGACTCTTCTGTGATAAGCAAAGAGAGAGATTTACATGTTAAAGCGTGCCGATGTTTAGGAGACTATCGCCGATGGTTTCACGCGTGGTAAATCTTTTTTGGCTATGGACTCTTCTAGGAACGGCGTGGTCTTGGTTTTTTCCTGCGCATTTCACTTGGTTTTTGAATGCGATTCCAGGAACGGAGTTGAAATGGATTCCGGTGGGGCTCGGGGTCATCATGTTGGGAATGGGAATGACACTGACTTTTCGTGATTTCCGGGAGGTGCTAAAGATGCCGAAATGGGTGGCGTTGGGAGTAGGGGCCCAGTTTTTGATCATGCCTTTGATTGGGTGGAGTGTGGCCACTCTATTTGCGCTTCCGGATCAGTTTAAGCTGGGGATTATTTTGGTGAGCTGCTGTCCGGGAGGGACGGCTTCGAATGTTGTGACCTATTTGGCTAAGGGGAACCTCGCCTTGAGCGTGATGATGACGATGTGCTCGACGCTTTTGGCGATCGGCTTAACTCCCTTTTTGACGAAGGTCTACGCCTCTGCGGTTTTTGAATTCGAGGCGATCCCAATGGTGATCTCGATGGTGATGATCGTCTTACTTCCGATCTTGATGGGATTGATTCTGAATTCTGTCGCCGGGGAAAAATTGGCGCGCATCAAAGAGGTTTCACCCTTGATTTCAGTTCTGGTGATCGTGTTGATTGTTGCTGCGGTGGTGGGTGCGACAAAGAGTAGTATTCTTAGTCATTGGAAAACCCTTCTTCCTGCGGTCTTTCTTGTTCATGCTGCGGGCTTTTCGATGGGCTACCTATGGGGGTGGTTGTTTAAACTGAACGCGAAGGAATGTCGGACGTTCTCAATCGAAGTGGGGATGCAGAACTCAGGGCTTGGTTCGCAATTGGCGAAGACCCATTTTACTTTGCTGGCCGCCGCTCCGTGTGCGATCTCGGCGTTTTATCACTGCATGATCGGGAGCCTTCTCGCGAGTATTTGGCGACGTCGGTCATCAAAAGATCACTGAAGCGTCACCAAGAGGTCTTTTTTCTCCCTGGGAAATTAGGAGCGAAGGGATGTTCACCTAAAGGCGCGCATGCTGGGTGGAGGATACGCAGGGATGCGTCGTCTTTCTATGTCAGATAGATTAAAGTTCGGTGGAGGAGAATTAGATGCTAAGAGCTTCTGCTGCTAAGGGTGATGAAGGTGATTGATGGTGGGAAGTCTTGTTAGATATTTGAAGGCGTGGCAGGTTTTGGGTATGCCGAAAATGAGGAAGACGCGGATTATTTGTACTTTGGGGCCGGCTACGGAGTCGCCTGAGAAGTTGAAGGAGATGATTGCGGCGGGGGCAGATGTGTTTCGGCTCAATATGAGCCATGCGCGGCACGATTGGTGTCGTGAAATTGTGTTGCGGATACGCGAGGCTTCGAGGGAAGTTGGGCGCACGGTGGGAATTCTCTTTGATCTGCAGGGGCCGTCGATTCGGACGGGGGATGTGGAAGGGAAGATCGAGCTGACGAAGGGGGATCAGGTGGAGTTTCGGGTGGAGGGATCGGAGCCATCGATCGAGAAGTCGACCACGGTGAATTATACTGGGTTGATGAAGGATGTCTCAGAGGGAGACGAGCTGACGGTGGATAACGGTGAGTTGCTGATGAAGGTGGCCCGGATGGCGGAGGATCGCATGATTTGTGAGGTGCTCACGACGGGGTCGATGGGGTCGCGGAGGCACATTAATTTACCGGGGGTGCGCTTGAATCTACCGGCGCTGACGGAGAAGGATCATGCTGATTTAAAGGTAGCGGCGGAGTGCAAGGCTGATTTTGTGGCAGGATCGTTTGTGCGGGATGCGGGGCACGTGCGTGAGTTGCGTGCGGCGCTGAAGGCGGAGGGCGGGACGGCGCAGATTGTTTCGAAGCTTGAGGATCAAGAGGGGATGAAGCATTTAGATGACATCATACAGGAGTCGGATGTGATCATGGTGGCGCGGGGTGATTTGGGGATCGAGGTGCACGTGGAGGAACTGCCGATTATTCAGCGGCGGATTGTTAAGCGGTGCCATGAGATTGGGCGCAGGGTGATCGTGGCGACGCATATGCTGGAATCAATGATCAACAGTCCGACCCCAACGCGTGCCGAGGTGACGGATGTTTCGAACGCAGTTTACGAGGAAGTTGACGCGATCATGTTGTCAGGTGAAACGACGGTGGGGAAATATCCGGTGCGCTGTGTGGAACTGATGGACCGGGTGGCGCGGCGGATCGAACGATCGGGTGCGTTGGGGTTTGGTGACGAGGCGGCGCTGAAGACGGAGAAGCAGAAGACGATCAAGGCGGCGCTGGGGCTTGCGGATTCGATTCCGGATGCGCTGGTGATAGTGTTTACCAAATCCGGAGCAACGGCTCATCAGGCAGCCTTGTTAAGGTCGAAGTCGGCGATTTTTGCGTTTACGCCGGATGCGCAGGTATGCCAGGCGCTTACATTATCGCGTGGCGTGAGAGCGTTTGAAGTGCCGTTTTCGGAGATGCCGCGGGATACGATTTCGAGTGCAGTAAAATTACTGACGAGTCAGCGGGATGTGGCGAAGGGGACGCCTTTGGTGGTGGTGTCTGATATTTTACATCAAGATCATGCGGTGGATTCTATTTTGTTGGTGCATGCGTGATAAAATTTGAGATTCGATCACGAGAGATGATCGGCTTGGTCGGGGAAGATGTGGTTCTTTGTGGTCGTTGGCGATGCAATATCATTTTTCCGAGTGATGGACAGAGGTGGAATGAAATGACCAAAGCTGTATCGAATTGTTCGGGCTATTTTGTAAGCAATCGTTTTACGTTGGGTGCCGACGGTGTTTTCGGATTTCCTTTTTCACAACTTACCATGGTTAAGATCGCGGTGAAGAGGAGGAGTGGTAAATTTATTTCGTGGGGTGGTTGGAGTGATTTTGGGGCTTTCTCCTTCGCTCTGTGAGCCAAGGCGTGATACTCACGAAGCTAAGCGGCGAGGGCGCCACTACTCCTTTACTACTCGGGTTGGGGAAGGGGCCAGATTGGGTCGTCTTCGGTAAATATTTTTTTGTCGAGGCCGGAGGAGCGGAGTTCGAAGCGGTCGTGGGAAATGGTGTGAATATGGATGGGGATACCCCAGCGATCGATGATCATTTTTTCCTCGTTGAAGATGTGAGAGTCGGGCGAGACGAAGGGGGTTTTGTAGTCGTTCTTGCCGCGGAGGAGGTCGGCGAGGTCTTCGTTGATGGCATACTGGCGGGTGTCGCGACTTTTTAGGAGAAGGAAGACGTTGGTGAGGTAGTTGTAGAAGAGTTTGATGTCTTCTTTTCCGTCGGAGGAAAATGAGGCGTAGTCGGCGAGGATACGGTCGCCCATGGCTTGCTCGGGATACTCGCGGGTGGGAGGGATTTGGTCGGTGGGCGGTGGGACGGATTTCTGGGTAGGTTCGGGTTCCGGGGTCGGCTTTGAATCAGGGAGGGAATAGACGAGGAGCCAGAGAAGACCGAGGATGAAGCCGGTGGTGAGGATGAGGAGAAGATGTTTGCGCATTGGAGGTTGAGGGTTTTTGACCACAAAGAAGACAGAGAAAACTGGGGCTTGGGTAGTGGTGGTATTTATCCGTAGATTACGCAGATGAACGCCGATTTTTTGTGGAGTTTGAGTTGGGATGGTTTTGACTGCGGATCTGGCCTAATCTTTGTTTGCAAGGCGGGGTGGAAGCTGAGGGCTATGGATGAGTTGATTGAAACGGTGGAGTGCTGGGCATGTCCTCTTCTTTAAAGTGGGGATACCCAGGGCGTTGTCTTGGGCTACGTTATGTCGCCCCGCTGGGTTTGGTCGGCGAGGTTTTCAAATCACGAAATACACGAAACTTGATTGAGGTTTTTCCTGCGAAGCTCAGCAGTGGGGGCACTGAGACTCCTTTTAGAAGGTGTTCGGTTTGATGAAGCCGAGGGGGAAGGTAGATTTGTTGGTGGGGACGACGGTGGAGACGTCGAAGAAGTTGTTGAGGTTGGGGAGGACGGTTTCGAAGTTGGAGGTGCCGGAGAGACCGAACCAGAGGAGAAGTTCGGCGAAGAATTCGTCGACTGAGGTGGTCGGTAGGAGGCGTCCGCGCGAGCTGGTGTCGTCGGGTCCGCCGAGGGTGAGATTCGGGAATTGGCCGAGGACTTTTCCGCCATCGACGGGTCCTCCAAAGACCATTTGGTTTCCGCCCCAGGCGTGGTCGGTTCCAGAGCCGTTTGACTGGATAGTGCGGGCGAAGTCGGAGGCGGTGAAGGTGACAACGGAGTCGCCGAGACCGAGGTCGTCTTCGAGCGCAGTTTGGAAGGCTTCGAGTGCGGGGGCGAGTTCGCCGAGCATGTCATTCTGCGGCTCGAGGAGGGCTGCGTGGTGGTCCCAGCCGCCCATGGAGAGGAAGATGGTTTGGCGTCGGAGGCCGAGCTCGGGACGGAGCTTGATCATGCGAAGGGCGCCGAGGAGGCGGCGGCCGATCTTGGTGTCTGGCATATTGGTGGAGATGAAATTGTCAGGGACGGCGTCGAAGTGCTGCTGGACAATCTCTGATTGCTCGACACTGTCCTTTGTGAGTTCGGCGAACGCCTTTTCCATCATGTTGGAATACTCTTGTTCCATGAGGGAGCGGACGGCGAGATTCTTTTGGAAGGAGGGGTGGTTGGCGTTGTCGTCGTTTTGAGAAAAGGTGAGCGCGCCATTGGTGGTCATGACGAATTGCTTGGTGTTTTGACCGACTTGGAAGATATTATTTCCATCGAAGGACAAGCTCATGGAGGTCAAATCTTGGTTGTGGGTGGAGTGGAGGCAATCGGCGATGCGGCCGGCCCAACCGGTGAGTTTGTTGTCGCCTTGGGGAAGGGAAGTTTGCCACTGCTCGGCTTGGTCGATGTGGGAAAAGAGGGAGCGTGGAAGCGGATGTGAGTCGCTTCGGTATTGAGTTAAATCGGTAGGCTGGACGAGAGTGCCGACGTTGGAGAGGAAGGAAAGACGACGTTTGGCGGTGTCGCCACCGAGGCCATTGAAAAGACTTTGGATGCCGGAGGTGGCGGGGTGGAGGCCGTAGCCCAGATCATCGCCGCCGGCGACCTGATTAAGCCCGAGGAGCGAGGTGTTGGAAAGAGCGACGTTTCCGCGGGCAGCGGTGTATTCGGAGTAACGGGCGTCGTTGGGGACAAGAAGATTGAAGGAGTCGATGCCGCCGTGGAGGAAAACGCAGACGAGAGTTTTTCGATCGGTGCCTGAGGCGGGGAGGCCGGAGGCGACGGCGCTGTTTGCCATCTTCAGGTTGAGAAGAGTGGACATGATGGCGGAGGAGCCAAGGGCGGCGCAGGCGGATTCACCGAGGAACTTGCGACGGGAGAGCGATTGGAAAGGGGTCATTCGAATGGCGAGTTGTGAAGAGTGAGTGGTGAAACCCTGAGTTGTGAAGGTTGAGGGGCTTAGTTGTTTTTAGCGTTGGATTGCGCCTTCGGGGGACATGATAGCGAGGTAAATGGCGAGGCGGACTCGGCCGGAGTGGTCATCGGGGTCGATGGCATCGAGGGCGGTTTTTATTTTGGTGCGGGTGGTGGCGGACATGGAGCCACCGCAGACGAGGAGGTTGAGGTTGTCGATGAGGGCTTCGTGATTTTGAGCGTGGGGGAGAAGGTCGCTGTAGTCGGGGGTGAATTGGTAGGTATTACCTCTTTCGAAGCCGTCATCGATGATGTCCCAAAGGGTGTTGGGGACGGAGACGGCGGTGTAGGAGTTGGTGATCTCGAAGACGGGTCCGTCGAGGTTAGCTGCATCGAGCGCGCCGGGCGGGGTGTAGTCGGGGCGGTAGAAGTTGAAGACGGTGGGGGCGGAGTAGGGGGCCTGAAAGGTCTCTTCAAGGAAGATGTTGTCCCACCAGAGGGCTTCGCCGGAGCGGTTGATTTTTCCGAGGCGGGCGAGGTGCATGGTGCGGATGACGGGCTCGCGGAGGAGGCCGAAGTTTTCGCCTGCGGCGATGCCGGGGTCGCGGGCCTCTGGGTCGGTGAGGATAGCAGTGACGACGGCTTTGAGATCGCCGCGGACGCCGCTGCCGTTATCGATAAAGATATTTGAAATACGCTCGACGTAGGCGGGAGTGGGATTGCTGGTGACGAGGAATTGAATGAGGCCTTTCGAGATGAAGGGCGCGCAGGTGGGGTGCTCGACGAGGCTGCGGATGGCGTCGCGGATGTCCTGGAGACCGTTGGCTTGGGAGACAGGGCGGGCCGGAATGACGAAGCCATTGAGGAGGATCTTTTCACTAAAATCGTGCTGGTCGGCGAACATCTCCATGGGGACGAGAAAATCGTTGTCTTGCGAACCGCCGGAGCCCCAGGGGTTCTTGCCATACCAGAGGCCGGTGAAGACGCGGGCCATCTCGGTGATTTGGGAGTTGGTGTAGGTGGGGATAGGGTTGCCGAGTGCGTCAAGTTTTTTAGTGCCGTCGTTATTTAATTCCCAGAGGCCGATGGAGAAGAGCTGCATCACCTCACGGGCGTAGTTTTCATCGGGAAAGCGGTTGAGGGCGAGGTCGGGTGGTTGGTTACCGACGTGGGAGAGATAGAGGCCCATGCAGGGGTCAAGGGAGACGTCGAGGAGGATGTCATAGTAGTTGCCGAAGGCTTGGTCGACGAAGCGGTCGTAGAACTTCGAGACGGCGAGGGGGCGGTTTTTGAGGCCCGCGTCGCGACGTGAGATGACGAGGATTTGGGAGAGTGCGAAGGCGGTGCGCTGGCGGAGTTGATCGGGGCCGGAAATGGCAGCGCGAGCGAAGGATGTTTGGACGTTGTTTCCGTTAACGACGTCGCTGAGTGCGTTGTACGAATAGTGCTTTAGTTTGGTGCGGGGGCCATCGAAGTCAGCCATGATTTTCTCGATGTAGTCACGGTGGTGGGTGGCAGGTTGGGTTTCGATCTGGTCAGTGATCCATGCGCCGATCCCCATGGAGCGCACCTTTTCAATATCGGTCATGGTGGGGCCGAAGGTGGATTGGAGAAGGAGGCGTGCGGCGTCGTGCGGAGTGGTGGTGGAGGGCGTGTTGCCGGAGGCGAAGTCGCCTTGGTTTTGGTAGCGAGAGTGGAAGGAGGCGAGGTCACCGAATACGGTGGTGTCTGGGACGCCATCGTTATTTGTATCAATGGGGACGGAGCGGGCGAGAGAGTTGGCAGAAGTGGCGGAGGAGCCGAGGATGTTTTCAGCCCAGTCGGAGAGGCCGTCGATGTCGGTGTCGCGATCGCTGATGGAGACGCGGAAGAATTGGCTGTTTCCGGTGGTTTCCGTGGTGAGGGTGTAGGTATTGCCGATGAGGCCGGGTGACTCTGAGTGGGTGCCGAAAGCGGTGAGGCTGGTGGAGAACTCGAGTGACTGGGCTTTGTTAGGTATGTTGGGCCACTGGAGGTCGTAGAAACCTGTCGTGGAGGAAGGTGTCATGGAGAGCCGGAAATTTGAGGTGGCATCAAGCGGATCGGTGCCAGCAAGGGCTTCGCGGAGGTTTGAGATGCCATCGCCATCGGAATCGAGAAGAGGGTTCAGCGGGCCGGTCTGGAAGAAAGTTTCCCAGACATCGGAGAAGCCGTTGCCGTTGAGGTCAGAGGTGGAAGCGGGAGGACTGGTGAAAAAGTGGGGCTTGCTGGAGGCGAGAAGTGGGTTGGTGAACTGGTCGGTTTCGACATCGTCATTAACGCCATCATTGTCGGAGTCGGGGTTGTTTGGGAGAGTGCCGAGGAGGAATTCCTGAAGGTGGGTGAGATTGTCGCCATCGGGGTCGAGTGCGGCATCGGCGGTGTCATTTGGATTGAGCAAGTGGGTGGTTTCCCAGGCGTCGCTCATGCCATCGTTATCGGCATCGGCGCAGTGGGCCATGCCGGGGAGTTGGTGGATGGGAGTGGTACTACGGAAGAGGGAGACGCCGTATGCGAGATTGAAGTCGGATTGGTCGTTGTCGCCATCGGATGACCAGAGGGCGGTTTGATCGAGGATGGTGGAGGCGGGAGTGACGTTTGAAAAGGTGTGTGTCGCGACGGTGGTGGCGGTCGTTTGATTGATGATGGAGAAGGTGAGACTCCAAGAGCCCGCTGTTTCCGTGGCCTGCATGCGGAAGGTGAGGGGGTCGGAGGTGTCACAAGGGCCGTGGCCGCTGAATCCGAGGGCCGCGGTCAGGTTGGCGTTGTTGTTGATGTTGTTGTTCCCGCCTCCGGATTTGGCGAAGCCGCCATCGTTGTAAGAATTGAAGGAGTAGCCGAGGCCGTCATTTACCTGACGGAGGCGCATGCGGAAGGTTCGCCAGTTGTTGTTTTGGAGGCGGTTGAGGACGTGCCATTCGATGGCGTTACGGGTGTGGCCACCTTTAATCTCGGGAGGAGAGTTATGATCAATGACGAACTGAAGGTCGGTGGATTCCCAGAGGAGTCCGGTGGGAGAAGATCGGAAGGAGGGTATGGGGAGGGTGGAAAAGGTGGCTGACTGTGGGTCGGAATGTGAGACGACTTCAGCGGCGTCATTGATGCCGTCTGAATCAGAGTCGGCGAGGAGCGGGTTGCTGGGGAAGGTGTTATTGAGTTCGTCGAAGTCGGAGAGGCCATCATTATCGGAGTCGGCGTAGTTTACCATAGTGCCGGTGTTGATTTCGTTGAGGTCGTTGAGGCCGTCGCCATCGGAGTCGGCGAGGTTGGGGTTCGAGCCAGCGGTGAATTCGGCCAAGTGATTGAGGCCGTCGCCATCGGGGTCATCGGTGGCATTTGAAACGCCGGGATTGGATTTGTGGCGGAGTTCCCAGTAGTCGGGGAGGTTGTCTGAATCGGTGTCGATACTGGTGTTGACGATCTGGATGGCCGCGATGCCAGTTGTGTCGTTGTCAGGAGCGACCTGGAAGAGTTCGAGGGCCTGAGTGGCGCCGGAGAGGCCGGAAAGGCGGACGACGTTAGCGAAGGGATTTCCGGGTCCGGGGGAGGCGATGGGTTCGATGAACGTGGAGACCGGGGAGACGGAGCGAGAGCGCAAGGTCTGGTCGGTGTTGGAGTCGGAATTTAAGCGAAGCTTGCTGATGGCGCCGATATAGTTGGCTGAGAGATAGAGGTAGAGGTCGTAGCTTGCGAAGGGGATGTTACTGAGGTTGAGTGTGGCGGGGAAGGTGGTGTCATTGGCGAGGTAGCTGTGGAGGAGGTCAGCGGCGGGGGATCCAAAGTTTGAGGAGGTGCGGACGCCATCGTTTGTGTAGTTGATGGTCATCGCGGTGGAGACGCCCGCGGAGTTAACGATGGTTCCAGCTATGGGGAGCTCGATCTTGGTGGTGTCTCCGGAAAGGAGAGGGCTGCCACTTGAGACGCGCCACCAGCGGAGGGTTTCGGTGTGGTTCCAGTTGAGCTGTGGAATGAGGCCATTAGGAGAGACTGCGGGCCAGAGGCCGCGGGTTTCTTCGCTTCCGGAGCGGAAATTGATACCGATGGAACCGGCCCAGGCGGGCGGGGTGGATGAGTTATCTTGCGGGTTGAATCCGGTGGCGATCTCCCAGCCATCGGAAGCACCGTCGGTGTCGGAATCGGCGAGGGCGGGGTTGGAGGTGGTTTCGTTTCCGTCGAGGATACCGTCGGAATCGGAGTCGGGGTTGAGAGGGTCGGTGGTTGTTTCGAGTTGGTCCGTGAGGAGGTCGGCGTCGGTGTCGGCTAAGCGTGGGTTGGTGCCGGTGGTGAATTCTTGAAGGGCGGTGAGGGTGTCGCCATCGAAGTCGGTGGAAGCGTCCGAGGCGTCATTGTCGGAAAGGAGGTAGAGGGTTTCCCAGTAGAGCGGGAGGCTGTCGTTATCGGCGTCTTGAAGCGCGGTGGGGTCGAGGTCGATGGAGAGGGTGTCGATGGCGAGCCAAGTATTGTTGGTGCCGCCGGAGCGGGTCATTGTTAGATAGTTCGCTCCGTTGTTTAAAGTGATGGTGCTGGTGGGAACGGAGAAGGAGAAGATACGGTAGCTTTCGAAAGAAGGAGTGGTGTAAACAACAGGGCCGCCATTGAAGCTGATCGCGACCTCACTGGATGGTGTTCCTCCGCCGCTCACGCCGGACCAGATGAAGTCGAGGTTGACGGTGATGATTCCGTCGTTTCCTGATTGGAGGGCAGTGAGGGGGAAGTGGATGTGGTTCGAGGGCCCCCAGGTGGTGATGGCCCATTCGAAATTGGTGACTTCCTCATCGTTCAGGCGTGGGGGATCGGCTGGGTCGGTTCCGGCGAGATAGTAGTGGTCGTCGAGGGCAGTGGCGGAAGGCGGGTTGGTGTCGGTGACTTCTTGGGAGAACTCATTGGTGGAGCCGTCGTCGACCCCGATGGTGAAGAGATTCGCAAGTTGGGCGTGGGCACTAGCTGAGAAGGTGAGGAGAAGGAGGAGAGTTCTCATAAGATCAGACTGTCTTTGGTTAAGACACCTTAAAGGGATAGAGGTTACTAGGGAGTCTTGAAGGGGGCAAGTAGCAAGCTTAGCTTAGGTAGTCCGACTTGTGTGAAGGGAGGTAAAAAGGGTGTTCACAGAGAACATAGAGGAAGCTGAGACCTGATTGAGGAGGCTCGCGAAGCTAAGCGGTGGGGCGTCGCGACTTCTTTCGAGGGTCGGACTGCCGGGAGTGGACATGTGGGGGAGCTTGGTTAGGTTTGGTGAGTGAATTTTCGACTGACTAGTGATTACCGTCCGAAGGGGGATCAGGAGCAGGCGATTGCGAAGCTAGTGAACTCGGTCAAGGCGGGGAATCGGCATCAGACGCTCCTTGGGGTGACGGGGTCGGGTAAGACCTTCACGATGGCGAATGTTATTGAGGAGATTCAGCGGCCGACGCTGATCATGAGTCACAATAAGACGCTGGCGGCGCAGCTTTATTCCGAGTTTAAGGCCTTTTTTCCGGACAATGCGGTGGAGTATTTTGTGTCGTATTTCGATTATTACCAACCGGAGGCCTATATTCCTCGGTCAGATACCTATATCGAGAAGGATTCGTCGATTAACGAGGAGATTGAGCGACTGCGGTTGAGCACGATGGGGTCGTTGATCACGCGACCGGATACGATTGTGGTGGCGTCGGTGAGCTGTATCTATGGTTTGGGAAATCCGGAGGATTACAAGGACATGATGTATGGCGTCCGGAAGGGGATGGAGATCGGGCGGGATGAGTTTTTACACGAGTTGGTGAACCTGTTGTTCGAGCGGAACGATATTGCGTTTCAGCGGGGGAACTTTCGGGTGCGGGGAGATGTGGTGGAAGTCCGGCCGGCTTATTTGGAGGATACCGCAATTCGGGTGGAATTTTTTGGCGATGAGATCGACCGGATTTCCGCGATCGATGTGATAAGTGGACATGTAATCGATGAAGTGACGGACTATGTCTTTTATCCAGCGAAGCAGTTCGTGAGTTCGAAGGAGAAGCTCAAGACCGCGATGGTGGGGATTCGGCAGGAGTTGAATGATCGAATTGCGTGGTTTGAGAAGAATAATAAGTTGGTCGAAGCCCAGCGGATTCGAATGCGCACCGAGTATGATCTGGAGATGATGCAGGAGATGGGATTTTGTCAGGGGATTGAAAATTACTCGCGACATATCACTGGGAGAAAAAAAGGTGATCGTCCATACACGTTGCTGGACTTTTTTCCGGATGACTATCTCCTGATGGTGGATGAGAGTCACGCATCACTGCCGCAGGTGCGGGGAATGTTTGAGGGTGATAAGAGTCGGAAGTCGGTTTTGGTTGATCACGGGTTTCGTTTACCGAGTGCCATGGACAACCGGCCGCTACGATTTGATGAATACATGAAGATGACGAACCAGCGTCTCTACGTGAGTGCGACGCCGGGGCCGTTTGAAATCGTGAATTCACGACCGGATAATCCCAAGTTTATTCCGATCAAGGGCCGTAACGATCCCGAGTTTGATCCCGGATTTGCGAAACGTCTTAACCGGACGATCAAAGCAAGTGGTTCGGCGCAGGACCCGGATGATTTCAATGTGAGTCGTGCGGGTCAGCAATTGATTGTGGAACAGATCATTCGTCCGACGGGACTGCTTGATCCGATACTGACGATGCTGCCGCTTAAGGCACAGATTGATGATACGATTGAGCTGTGTCGGCAGCGGGTCGAAAAGGGGGAGCGAGTGCTCGTGACGACGTTGACGAAAAAGACGGCGGAGGACTTGGCGGAGTATTTGCAGGGAGTGGATTTAAAATGCCGCTACATTCATGCGGATGTGGATGCGGTTGAGCGGGTGGAAATTCTGCGGGCACTGCGGGCGGCGGAGTTTGATATCCTCATTGGAATCAACCTGTTGCGTGAGGGACTTGATTTGCCGGAGGTGTCTTTGGTTTGTATTTTGGATGCGGACAAGGAAGGATTTTTGCGGAACGAGACAAGCCTCATTCAGACGGCGGGTCGGGCGGCACGTCACTTGAATGGGGAGTGCGTGCTTTTTTGCGATACCGTGACGGATTCGATCCAAGCGTTGATCAATGTGACGGAGCATCGTCGGCGGGTGCAGCAGGAGCATAATGAGAAGCATGGGATTACGCCGGAGAGTGTGGTGCGGGCGGTACAGAAAAGTTTACACGAGCGAGGAAAAGGGACCTCGGAGGGGGAGAAGATGAACCAGTCGATGGTGGCGGAGGACGAGATGATCTATAATGCGGTTGAGGTGATTCGCGAGATGGAGGAGGAGATGCAGAAGGCGTCGGCGCGGCTGGAATTTGAGAAGGCGGCGCACTTGCGGGATCAGATCAAGGAGCTTAGGAAGCGGGCGGGGATTACAGAGCCGGACCGGAAGAGGCGGAATGTTAAGTATTGAATGGGTTACTTGGCTTCCTTTGCTTTTTCGATGGGGACCCCTGAGCACCTTGTCGGAGTGAAACCAATGAATAAAATTATTGTGAGAGTTATTGTAGGAGTCCCCATGAGTTTTTCTTTTTGGTTGCCGACGATTCGAAAGATCGGGCATTGCTCTGAGGGGGATCGGCGGTAGGTTCTTCGCTGTGAAAGCAGGAGTTCTTAACTTCCCTGATCGGCGGGAGAGTCCGACGATTGATCAAGTCGGCGTTGAAGAGCGTGCGAAGCGTTTTTGTGCCCGGAGCATTAAGAAGGGGACAAAGATGTCTGCTCTGAAACTCGCGGTGACGATGTTGGACGTGACGACTCTGGAAGGAGCGGATTCGGTGGGGAAGGTGCGGCAGATGTGCCAGAAGGCGATGCAGCCTCTCCCGGGTGATTCTTCAGTGGGGCCAGCGGCGGCAGTTTGTGTTTATCCGAGGATGGTGAAGACGGCGGCGAAAGCGGTCGAAGGATCCAGTGTGCTGGTGGCGTCAGTGGCGACGCAGTTTCCATCGGGGCAGATGCGCTTTAAGGAACGTCTTGCGGAGGTGCGTTATGCGGTGGGTGAAGGAGCGGATGAGATCGATATGGTGATTTCGCGCGGACAGTTTTTGCAGGGCGAGTATCGCGCGATCTTTGATGAGGTGGCGGCTTGTAAAGAAGCCTGCGGAGGTGCGCACTTGAAGGTGATTTTAGAAACAGGTGAGCTGACGACGTATGACAACGTACGTTGGGCTAGTGATATCGCGATTGCCGCCGGAGCTGACTTTATCAAAACCTCGACCGGGAAGGTGCCGATTGCGGCGACGCTTCCGGTGACGCTGGTGATGCTTCAGGCGATCGAAGATCATTATGAACGCACGGGTAAGATGGTGGGGATGAAGCCTGCGGGTGGCATCAGTAATGCGAAGCTCGCGATTCAGTATCTCGTGATGGTGCGTGAAGTGCTGGGCGAGAAATGGCTTACAAATAAGTGGTTCCGCTTTGGAGCGAGCTCACTGACGAACGATCTGCTAATGCAGATTCGCAAACAAGAAACCGGTCGTTACCAGAGCGGGGATTATTTTACGAAGGACTAAGAAGATGGCTAAGACAGAACCAGGACCACACAATTTCGTTTTCGGTAATTACGCTCCGGCTCGAGAGTCGAAGGATCACTTTAAGATTAAGAAGAGCTACGACCTTTTCATCGGCGGCAAGTGGGTGAAAGCGTCCAAGAAATTTGAAACGATCAATCCGGCGACGGGTGAAGTGATCGCGAAGGTCGGTGAGGCCGGGAAGAAGGAAGTGGGGCAAGCGGTGAAGGCTGCGCGCAAGGCTTTCGAGGGCGAGTGGGGTCAGCTTTCGGGTGCGGAGCGCGGGAAGTATCTTTTTCGGATTGCGCGTCTCATTCAGGAGCGCTCGCGTGAACTGGCGGTGGTGGAGTCGATGGACGGCGGGAAGCCGATTCGAGAGAGCCGCGATGTCGATATTCCTTTGGTGGCGGCCCACTTCTTCTATCATGCGGGTTGGGCGGACAAGCTCGACTACGCCTTCCCGGGAGTGAAGCCGAAGCCTCTTGGAGTGGTGGGGCAGGTGATTCCATGGAATTTCCCGCTCCTGATGGCGGCGTGGAAGATTGCTCCGGCGCTTGCTTGTGGAAACACGGTGGTGCTGAAGCCGGCGGAGACGACGCCGCTGACGGTGCTGAAGCTGGCAGAGATTTTTGAGGACGCGGGACTTCCGCCGGGAACCGTCAATATTGTGACTGGTGCTGGTGAGACGGGTCAGGCGTTGATTGAGCATCCGGATGTCGACAAGATCGCCTTCACGGGATCGACGGCAGTGGGCAAGGCGATTCGCCGGGCGATTGCGGGGACGGATAAGAAGTTCACCCTCGAGTTGGGTGGCAAGGCCGCGAATATTGTTTTTGAAGATGCTCCGATTAACGAGGCGGTCGAAGGGATCTTGAATGGCATCTTTTTCAATCAAGGCCATGTGTGCTGTGCCGGCTCTCGCTTGTTTGTGCAGGAGAGCATTGCGGACAAGGTGATCAAGAAACTTAAGAAGCGCATGGAAACGCTCATCGTGGGTGATCCGCTTGATAAGAATACCGACATCGGTGCGATCAATTCGGCGGAGCAACTGGAGCGGATCAAGGTGCTGGTGAAGGCGGGTGAGAGAGAGGGGGCGTGCATCTGGCAGCCGGAAGGGCGACTTCCGAGGAAGGGGAATTGGTTTAAGCCGACGCTTTTTACAGAGTGCGCGCAGAGTCATCGGATTGTGCAGGAGGAAATCTTCGGGCCGGTGCTCGCGATTCAGACCTTCCGGACTCCGCAGGAGGCTCTCGAGAAGGCGAACAACACGCCATACGGTTTGAGCGGTGGCGTTTGGACTGACAAGGGCTCCAAGATTTTCAAGATGACGACCGGGCTGAAGGCTGGCGTGGTCTGGGCCAATACCTTTAATAAATTCGATCCGACCTCGCCCTTTGGTGGCTACAAGGAAAGTGGCATTGGCCGTGAAGGCGGTGTCCACGGGCTGGCGGCATATCTCAACTTCTAATTTCTTCCGACATGACGATCAAAAAAACCTACAAGCTTTTTATTGGCGGAAAGTTTCCCCGGACCGAGTCCGGTCGCGTGCTCGACGTTCGCGGACCGCGATGGCGAGCTCCTGGCGAATGCCTCCTGGGCGAGCCGCAAAGATTTCCGTGAAGCGGTGGTGGCGGCGCGCAAGGCGAGCGGTGGCTGGGGAAAGGCATCGGCTTATCTTAAGGGGCAGATTCTTTATCGGATCGCAGAGATGCTCGAAGGGCGGCGTGCCCAGTTTGTGATGGAACTTGTTGCGCACGGGATTTCTGAAGAAAGAGCTGAGAAGGATGTTTCGGAAGCGATCAATCTCTTGGTCCACTATGCAGGTTGGAGCGATAAGTATCAGGCGCTCTTTTCGTCGGCGAACCCGGTGGCGTCGTCGCACTTTAACTTTTCGGTTCCCGAGCCGACCGGGGTGGTGGGGATTATTGCTCCAAGGCGGGGAAGTTTACCTGAATTGGTCTCGGCCTTGGCTCCGGTGATTGTGGGAGGAAACTCCGCGATTGTGCTGGCTGGGGAGAATGCGCTGACGGCGATTACCTTTGCAGAAGTCCTTTCGACCTCAGACGTGCCGGCAGGCGTGGTGAATATTCTGACAGGGAAGCGCGCCGAGTTGATTCCTGAGTTTGCGAAGCATATGGATGTGAATGCGGTGCTGCTCTGCTCGAACGATAAAGATGAGAAGAAGTTGCTTGATCTGGAATCGGCTGAGAACCTCAAACGAGTGAGTCGTCAGAAGGACGCACCTTTGAAGGAAAGCCCGTATCACATTCTTGATTTCCAGGAAATTAAGACGACTTGGCATCCGATTGGAGTTTAGGAGGTTTTTTCCTTTTCCTGTGTCTGCTGTCGGACAGCATAGTTGAGTTATGAAAATTGCCTCCTTCATTGTTTGTTTTGTTTTTAGTTCGTTTGCAAAAGCCCATGAAGGGCATGACCATGCGGGGGGGGTGGGTTATGTGATTACTACTGCGACCGAAACGGGAGCGGAGGGTCATCGATATGTGACGGTGCCTGGTTGGGGCGCGATGCCTGAAGGGAAGAACATTGGTGCGCTGCACGGCGATCTCACTCTTGATAAGGCGGGGAACGTTTATGTGGCGACGATTGGGGGACCCGGGGTGGTGAAGTTTGACCGCTTTGGGAAGTTTGTCCGGACCTTGAAGAACGGACTCAACGGGATGCACTCGCTCACGACGGTCGAGGAAAAAGGAAAGGAATTTATCTGGGGATCGCAGACGGGGAAGAGTCGGGCTGTGAAATTTGACCTGGAGGGGAATGTCGTGACAACTCTTCCGAACGAGAAGACGGGTGAGCTTGAGGGCGGGATGAATGGGCTTACCGAGACGTTGGTCGGACCCAGTGGTGATGTTTATTTTTTCATGGGATATGGCTCGAAGAAGATTCACCGCCTGAAATCTGATGGTACTTTGGTGAAGACCTACGGCGGAGCTGGAACGGGGAAGGATCAGTTTACGGCCTGCCACGGTGCGGCGATTGATTTACGGTATGACGAGCCACGGTTTCTGGTTTGTGATCGGGATGGTCGTCGGATGATGCACCTGACGATGGATCTGGAGTGGATTGGTCTCTACGGACCCCAGCCGCTTCGACGTCCAGCTGATGTGGATGTGCAGGGTGATTTGGCGGTGGTGGGGGATATCGAAGGTCGCCTCGTGTTGATGGATAAAGACGGAAAAATTGTTTCGGCTCTTCTGGATAATCCGAATAAGAAGCAGTGGGCGACGAACGGTGTTCCGGCGAAGGACCTGCACGATTCGGCGTTTTCGGCTCCCCATGGAGTGAAGTTTGGCCCGCAGGGTCAGCTTTTTTGCACCGAATACAGCAAGGTTGGGCGGGTCATCGCTCTTTACCCTCTGAAATAGATTCTCACGAAAACAACGATTTATGATTCAACTCGAAGATAATTTTGACGACATCATCGGTAAGACCCTGCGGGGCACGGGGATGGCAGACGGTATCCTTTCCTTCCTTACGGGAGTGGAGACGGATGTCATTGAAAAGCTGAAGGGCGGCGATTTTGACGAAGCAGCGGTGCGGGCGATTGCTCCTTCGTTGGGGCTTGATGGGAACACCTTGGTCGAGCGAGCCAATGGTTCGTGGCGTCCTGAGGTCGTGGAGCTCGAGGGCTTGAAGCAGTTTAACACGCTATTCGATGACGATCCCGAAGATCCGATGACGGTGAATTCCTACCTTGTGTGGGATCCGCAGACTAAGGAGGCGGCTCTTTTTGATACCGGCGCCAATGCTGCTGATTCGTTGGCTGCGGTGAGTGAGTTGGGGCTTGATTTGAAGTTTCTATTCCTCACTCACACGCACATCGATCACATTATAGATCGGGATAAGGTGACGGCTGCGTATCCGAATGCGGCGGTTTATGTCAATGGGATGGAACCGGTTGATGGCGCAACTCGTTTTGCCTCGGGTGATTCATTTTCGGTCGGGACGCTCCGTGTTTCCACTCGCTTAACCTGGGGTCACTCGCCAGCGGGAACCACCTATGTGGTGCATGGCTTGGGTCGTCCGGTTGCCATTGTGGGAGACGCCATTTTTGCTCAATCGATGGGCGGTGGGGTGGTTTCCTATCACGATGCGCTTGCCACCAATCGTGGTGAGATTTTCACCCTCGAAGACCAAACCGTTATTTGTCCGGGACACGGGCCGATGACCTCTGTGGGCGAAGAAAAAGCGCACAATCCTTTCTATCCAGAATTCAAATAAACACATATTACTATGAGTAAAGTAGCATTTGTCGGCGTAGGCCGCATGGGAGCCAATATGGCTCGACACCTTCAGTTGGATTGTGGACACGACGTGACCGCTGTCTATGACGTGAACAAAGAAGCCTCGGCAGAGATCGCAGGTGAGCTCGGAGCCAAGGACTGCGCGACGCTTGCGGAAGTGACCGAAACCGCAGAAATCATCTTTACGGTGGTCACGAATGACAACGCGATGCGGGCGATCTTCCTTGGTGAGGGAGATAAATTGCTTTCCGGGTCGGCTGGGAAGACGTTCGTGAACTGCGCTACCCTTTCACCGGGGATCCATAAAGAGGTTTATGCTGCGGGCAAAGCAGTGGGTGCTGAAGTGCTCGAAGGAGCAATGGCGTCTTCGATTTCCCAGGCACGTGAAGGCAAACTCTTCCTCATGATCGGGGGAGATGAAGAGGTCTTCAATAAGCACAAAACGCTTCTCGAAGAACTTTCGGTGAACCTGAGTCTTTGTGGTCCGATCGGTAAAGCTGCGGAAGTGAAGGCTCTCGTGAATATGGTGATGAACATCAATACTGCTGGTCTTGCCGAAGGTCTTGGTCTTGCTGACGCGCTTGGGCTGGACCTCAAGATGGTCTGCGATATTTTCTCTCAAACCGGTGCCAACAGTCGGGTGCTTGAGACGGATTCCGAGGACATGATCGATCGTGATCACGAGTGCTGGTTCTCCGCTGAGCACGCAGCGAAAGATTCCGGGATTGCCGGGGATATCGCGAAAGAACTGGGTTTAAGCCTTCCTGTGAACGACGCCACCAAGGCTCAGTATGACAAGATGGTGACCTCAGGCCTTGGGGAGCTCGATAAGTCGGGTATTGCTGAGTTGACCTTCAAAGGTCGTGGTCCAGCGGCTAGCGATAGTTGTTGAGGCTAAAAAATGAATCAGTTGGATTCATTCATTTTTCAAGGGCGGCGTTCTTCGGGACGCCGCTTTTTTCGTGAGTCAGACTTTAAACGACCTTCACGCCACGGTTGCCGCGCCATGCAATGACGGCCTTAGAGACAATGATAAGGGAAGAAATGAGGAGTCCTCCGTGGACGAGAGGAGCGGGAAGGGGCTCATGACGAAGTATTGCAGGCACGAGTTCGTAGAGGGCGAGGAGAACGCCCGCGAAGGAAATGAGGGAACTCGCAATACGCCCGTGTTTATCCATTTTAAGGCAGAAGATGCCGCAAATCACGTAGAAGCCCCCAAAGAGAATTGCGAGGCTTGCGGAGGTGGCCTTAACCTCTTCGGGAGTGGCCGGAGGGGTGGGGAGAGTGTGGGCTCCGATTCCAAGAAGGAGGATGCCCAGGATGAGTGAAAGCCATGCCATATCGTCATTTAGCCTTTTTGGGGGCTGGGCTTAAGCTAGCACTTCATGAACCTTCGCCAACGACGAATGTTTTTCTCCTTGCATGCGCGGCGTTCCGCCCCTACGAATCCGCGTCCTGAAACATTGGTAAAGGGGCGTTAGCTCAGTTGGTAGAGCACCTGCATGGCATGCAGGGGGTCAGCGGTTCGAATCCGCTACGCTCCACCAGTTTTCCCATTGGCAACAAAAGCTGGTGATTCGGGAAGCAGGTGGGACCACAGGGTTTTGCATCACTTGTTTTAGAAACACCGGAGGCGTCTAATTGGCGCTGTAATCCTCTCGATCCAAGATAGAATGAGTGACTCAGGAGAAAAATTAGCGCTGGCTTGCGCACATGCAGCCGATGAGACGAAGGCCGATGATATTCGAATTTTCGATGTGCGTGGAATTTCTACGATCACCGATTTTATGATCGTTTGCTCGGGGGCGTCAATGCCGCACCTCAAGGCGATAAGCCGTGATATTGAGAAGAAAGTGGCAGAAGTGACGGGGGAGTATGCTTTCCGCACTGAGGGCAAGGCCTCGACACGTTGGGTTGTTTTGGATTTTGTCGATGTCATGGTTCACGTCCTTCATACTGAAATGCGTGAACTTTATGCGCTGGAGGATCTTTGGGGGGATGCGAAGCAGCTTATCTGGCGTCCTGAGCCTGAAGACGATGAAGATTGAGATTCTCAACACCGGGAGCGAACTCCTCCTGGGATCGACGGCAAACACCCACGGCACGTGGATGGGTCAGGAATTGGCGAAAATGGGCCTGCGCGTGCAGCGTCAGACGACCGTTCCGGATGGAGTCGCGATTGAGGAAGCGCTCGCGGAATGCATTTCGCGGAGCGAGGCGGTGCTAGTAACCGGTGGCTTGGGGCCGACGAGTGACGACATCACACGCGAGGCTGCTGCGAAGGCTCTCGATGTGGAGCTAATGGTGGACGAAGGTGCGAAGCGCTCGCTTTACGAATTTTTTGAGAAGAGGAAATATCCGATGGTGAAAGCGAATCTTCGGCAGGCAGAAGTTTTGGTGGGAGCGGATGTGATTCCTAATCCAAATGGCACTGCGCCGGGAATCTACACGCCGCCGCGACTCAGTGGTTCGGCGAATTGTGCTCTGTTTCTTCTCCCCGGACCGCCGAGGGAGCTCTATCCCATGTTTCATGCGGAGGTGGCACCTCGGCTAAAGGCGCTTTCTGGTGTAGAGACAATTTCCGAAGTCAGCGAGTTGCGATTCGTAGGGATTGGCGAAAGTAGTTTTCACGAGGGGATTGACGAAAAGTTGGCTGAGATCGAAGGGCTCGAAGTGGGCTACTGCGCTCGGTTGGGAGAGGTCGATCTTCGCCTTATTGGATCTCCAGAGGCCATTCTTGCAGGCCGGACGATTGCAGAGTCGGCTTTCAGTGATTTTTTGATCGGTGACGAGGGTTTTTCTCTTGAGGAAGTGGTGGTGCGGATGCTGACGGAGAAGGGGACGACCCTTGCGACGGCGGAAAGTTGCACGGGGGGACTGATTGCCAGTCGTGTCACTGATGTTTCAGGTGCCAGTGCGGTTTTAACCCACGGATTTGTGACTTATTCGAATGAGGCCAAGCATCAATTGATCGGTGTTCAGGAAGAAACTCTGCGGAGGCATGGGGCGGTTAGTGAGGAAGTGGCCAGAGAAATGGCACTGGGAGCCCAGCGGGTCAGTGGAGCTAATTTTGCGATTAGCGTGACAGGAATTGCCGGACCCACGGGAGGGACGGAAGAAAAGCCGGTAGGAACGGTTTGTTTTGGCATCGCAACGCCCACCGGGGTTGAAACCTTTCTCGAATGTCATCCACGAAGCCGTGCTGATTTCAAGCAACAGTCCAGTCATCGTGCTCTTGATCTTGTCAGGAGAGCGGTGAGGGATCTCAATTCCTAAGGGCAGCGGCTTGAGGCTACGAAAAAGCCCCGCGGTGAATCACCACCGGGGCGTGAAAGCTCATTAGAGCAAGGGATTTAGCCTCCTGTCTTCTGACTTGAAGGGAGGAAGCGGTAGTAAACCTCCAGCATCATGGTCGCAAGGGCGGTGCGGTAGTGATCCGAGACGTCGCCATTTCCAGCGAAGGCAGCTGCGACGGCTTTGATTTTTCCTTTGCCGTTAGTGTTCACATTCTTAAAAGAACCATCCTTTTTCTGGTTGTTGAGGACTTGATCGCGGAAGAGCGTGTTGTATTTCTTCCAATAGTCACCACCATAGTTGATCATGCACTGAGCTGCATAGTAGTGGCCGTAGATGTCCGAGTCAGGTCCTTCCCACTCAAACTTCATTTCTTTGCTAATGAAGCGGCAGGCTTTGCGGGCGACCGCGTGAGAGGATTTATCCCACATTTGGAAGCAAAGAGCTCCAACAGCGGCGAGAGTGGTTCCGTCTTGTTCACCATGGAGAGATGCATTTGAGTAGCCGATGGCACCAGATTTCATTTGCTTGCTCTCCATGTAGTCGAGGGCGAGACGTGAGCACTTGCTCATATTCTTAAATTCAATTTTGGTGTGCTCGAGGGCCTTGAGGGCCTGAACGTGCCAACCGACGATGGAGGTGTCTCCGCCACGGGTGTTGTCTTCCTTGTAAGCATATTCCCAGCCACCACCTTGGTGCTGGCTGTTGATCATGAACTGACCAGAGGCTTGGACGGCATCTTCAAGATTAGGAATGTTCTCACTGAATGACTTCACGCACAAGGTGTATGCTTCAGCAAGGGCATAGACGGCAATGCCGTGCTCGTAGCACCAGTGGTCATCCTTGAAGTCGTCGGCGAGCTTGCCGTTGTTCTTCATCGACTTGTCGACGAGGAAGGTGACAGCGGCGAAAACGGTCTCGCCAAATTCTTCGGACTGGGCTGTTTCACAGTGGCCGAGGAAGGCAAGAAGGGCGAGGGAGGTCATGGACACCTTGCGGCTTCGACACCAAGAGCCGTCCTTATTTTGCTTCTCCTTGAACCAGCGAAGCGCGTTGACCACGGCATCTTCACACTCCTTGGTGCCGCCATTGGATTCAAGACGAGAAAGGCGATCGGCAAGTGAGCAGCGCTGTTTCATGGTGACTGGAATGTTGCCAAATCCGCCACCGGCACCGTCGCCCCCGTCCCCCCACCCTGAACCGAAGTCATCTCCGTCACCAAAGTTGGTGCTTGGATCAGGGACATCAATTTCAGGAACTGGAATTGCAGTGGGAGAAGCAGTGGTGGAAGCGATGACCTTCGCCATAGAAGAGGAGGGAGAAGAAGGCTTCCGCTGGGTATTGGTATTCACCTTGCGACGATCGAGATCTTCTTCCGTTTCCGCTCCAGCACTATAGCTGACGATGGTGGGAATATCTTTCTTATCGAGACTGATTCCGATAATCAGTAGGATCACAGCGACGAGAGCCATCACAAGGAGGGCGATGACCAGGGAACTGATGGTGGAGGTCCGGCGCTGAGACTGGAGGCGCGCTTGGGCTTCGGGAGATAGTTGTGCGTGAAGACTCATGTCAATATTTTCGCTGGGTCTTAGGGAATTTAGTAGATGGAACTGATTTGGCCAGAAAAGAAAAGGGCCACTTCTGTGAGAGAGGAACGGCGAAGCGGAATTTTGCTTAGAAAAAAAGAAGAGATTATTTCGCGTTGCCAAAATATGACACGGCAGGGATGATTAGGAAGTGATTGAGAGCTTACGGTTGGTTGATTTTCGCTGTTTTGAGCGGGTAGCGCTGTCACTTGCTCCCAAGGGGCAAATTTTTGTGGGAGGGAATGCACAGGGAAAAACGTCAATGCTTGAAGCGGTCTGTCTTTTACTGCGGCTGCAGTCGCCTCGTGCCCGGCAAGTTCGGCAGCTTATTAGGGATGGCGCGGCGGGCTTTGGGATAGCGGGAAAGGTAAATGGGCAGGATTTACAGCTTCGGGGAGATCGGAAGGGTCTCTCGATGAAGCTCGATGGGGATGACGCTCTCGCTAGGAAGGACTACCTGAGGGAAAGCGGTTTGGTGGTTTGGATGGGAAACGATGATCTCGATTTGGTGCGTGGAGGCGGAGAAAGCAGAAGAAGATATCTTGATTTTCTTGCATCGCAAGTGGACCCGGAATACCGCGACCACTTGATGCGCTACCGAAAGGCGCTCGCGGGCAGGAACAAGTATCTCAAGGGTCTCTCTCCTCATGAGCCCGAAGTGAAGGCTTACACGCGTATGCTCATCGAGCATGGGTCGGAAATCGTCCGACGTCGTGAAATTCTTTGTCAGGATCTTACTCCACGAGCGGCAGAGAATCATGCCGGGGTGAGTGGGAAAGCTGAAGAATTGGAAATCGATTATCTGGATCGATCAAAAGGAGATCTTGAGGCGGCTTTTCAAGAAGTGGAGGAGCGGGAGATGAGGCGGGGAGTGACGCTCGCTGGGCCCCACCGTGATGATTTAACGCTGAGGATCATGGGACGATCTGCCCGCGATTATGGTAGCGAGGGCCAGCAACGGACTCTGGCGTTGTCGCTCAAACTCGCTCAAGGAGAAGTTCTCCGTGATCGGGGGAAACGGAAGCCGGTTTACCTCATCGATGACGTCTTTGGTGAGCTGGATCCTGGGCGTCGGAACGCGCTGATGGAGAGGCTTCCGACCGATTCTCAGAAGTTGATCACGACGACGAACCTTGATTGGTGGGAAAGCAGCGAGAGTTTGCCTGTCCTAAAAGTGGTTGATGGAAAGCTTGAGTAGCTTAATCACCTTTCAGGTCTCCGGGGCTGACGGAGTATTTCTTGGCGCAGCGGGGACATTGAACGGAGATGGTATCTTTGTCACCGAAGAGTTCATCGGGTTTGTCTTTCCAAGCACTGAGGACGGGAAGGATTCTTTCCAAGGTGCAGCCGCAAGTAAACTTGAATCGTCGAGTTTCCAAAACCTTATGCGCAGCGTAATCGGTGATTGTCTCCAGTTCCTTTGCGCTGAGTTGGGCGAACCATTCTTCATCGAAGTCTGGTTGCGCTGCGACCAACGCAAAGTGATCTCCTGAAAGTTGGAAGGCCTTGGCGGGGCGTTGCTCGGATTGCTCGTAAAAATGTTGGAGCCATTCCAAGGGTGAATTGCTTTCTACCTCGATGGTTGAAAGCGAGGCCTCGGCACCGGGGACAGTGGTTTGAGAGTAGAGGAAGTTACGATTAGGTTCGCGGACATCCTCGGTGAACAGGCGGCCGGTGATATACTCGCTGGTCGAAGAGCCGGTCGCGAAAAAATTAGCACGGGGGGCGCGAAGATTGGCGGTCCAGGCGATGGTTTCGGCCCAAGGTCGGGCGGTGAGATGCAAGGTGAGGACCGCGAGCAATTCCTTGAGGGTGGAATCGAGTCCTGCGGGGTGGCGTTCCTTAAGCTCCATCAAGTGAAGATAGTAGTCGGTATAGATGGGGGTGAATTCTGCCCGCAAAAGAAGGCAGTTTTTTTCGCGGAGAAAAATAGATTCAACGATGGTGAATTCTTCGACGGATGCTTGTTCCATGAGGTTGTGGTTAGAAAAGAGTGCGGTCGTTCTTAAGGGTGTCCAGACGTTCTCGGGCGACTTCGAGATAACCTTCGTCGACCTCGAATCCGGTGAAGGAATCGATTCCGAGTTGATGCGCTGCGATCGCCGAGGTGCCAATGCCCAGAAAGGGGTCGAGTAAATGAGTCGTTTCGTCAAGTCCGTGCAGTGTGAGGCATTGTTTAACGAGGTCTACGGGAAAGCTCGCGGGATGGGGGCGATCATTGTCTCGTGATTTGATGGTGTCGTAAGGAATGAACCAAGTGTTTCCACGGCAGCGCTTGTCACTGCCGCCGGTGTGCTTCCAGCGTGCGATATTTGATTTATCGGCATACTCGACTCCGGCTTCCCGACGCTGAAGGGGAACTGCACCACTAGCGGTGAGGTGAAAGACATATTCGTGGCAGTCGTTGACGAAGCGCTCGGAGTTGATCGGCTTAAAATGACCAGCCGAAATTTCTTCGCCTTTTCGCGTCTTAATCGTGATCGATTTGACCCAGTGAAAAGTGTTTTGGAGGACGAAATCAGTTTTTTTTTCCGTCAGCGCGAGAACGAGCTGGTGAGGCATGAGGGGATTCGCAGGAGCTGCTCCGACATTGAGGAAAAACGATCCATCGGGTTTGAGGACACGTTTGATCTCTGTGGCCCATTCCTGGCACCAAGAGAGAAAGCCGTCGCGATCTCCGGTGTCGTCATAGGTCGAGTAGTTGATTCCCAGATTGTAGGGAGGAGAAGTCACGACGACGTCCACACAGGCCTCCGGCATATCGCGCAAGCCTTCAAGGCAATCTCGGTGTTGGAGTTCGATCACCTAGAAATGATCTCCCAAGGAAAGTGAATGAGGGAGAAAAAAATTTTAAACATCTGCTTGAAAATCTTGAGAAGGCATTTAAGCACTTGCTTGAAACTGATGAGCGCAGCCCAAGAGGAGGAATATGTTGGCACGAAGAGAGCACTTCGCGATGCTGCCGCGGCGCTTTTCGCGGAGAATGGATTTGAGAATGTCTCTCTCAGAGAGATCACCGGCCGAGCCGGAGCCAATGTTGCTTCAGTGAAATATCACTTTGGTTCCAAAGAATCGCTTGTGGATGCGGTTGTGACCGAACTGGTCTCTCCCGTAAATCAAGCGAGGTTGAAGAACCTTGATTGTTTAGAGAGAGAGGGAGATCCGTCAGTAAGGAAGCTTCTGCATGGTTTTTTTGACCCTTTGCTCACGCGGCTCAACGCAAATGCCCTCAGTGAGCAATTGTTCTTCAAACTTATGGGGCGTTTGGTCAGCGAGCGATCCTACGAGTTGCCCGAGATCCTGATGGCGCAGTTTCATGAGGTCGCTGGTCGCTATGTCCCGGCCTTTCAGCAGGCGATTCGAGGGAGTGATCCCAGGCATATTTTTTGGTCGATCCACTTCTCTTTTGGAGTGATGTCGAATGTCCTGATGCATGGTGATTTACTGAATAAGATTTCCAAGGGTCTTGTCGAGCGGGAGGAAATGGAGCGGACGATGGAGAGGGCGATTGATTTTTGTGAGGCAGGATTTTTAAACGGAAGCCAAGGATGAAATTATTACCTCTCACTTTAGTCTGCTGCTCTCTGGTGGGCTGCGCCGTGACGGTGCCTGAATCGCGCATGAAGGAAGCCGGGGACCAAGCTCCAAGGAGATGGTCGGCCACCCATGAGGGAAGGGCGGGAATCGATACTCGCTGGGTCAGTCGTATCGGTGGAAGCCGTGGTGCCTCATTAGTTGATGAAGCGCTCTCGGCCAACCCGGATATGCGGATGGCTGCGGAGAGGGTGAATCGTGCGATTGCCACTTCGAGGACAGCGGGGGCGGCGATGAGACCAACGGTCGAGGCGGGGTCGAACGGGGCTCGATCTAAACAAATTTTTGTCGGATTTCCTTTCGGTGATGGCTCGGTTCCTTCTTCACTTTCTGAAAATTACGGGGCAAGCCTGTCGGTAAATTGGGAACCCGATATCTGGGGCTTCGCGCGCGCTGGGCAGTCTGCACTCATCGCTGATGCGCAATCCGAGGGGCAAAATTATCGCGCGGCGCGTGCTTCACTGGCAGCTCAAGTAATCAGGGCATGGTTGGCCCTTGCCGAGGGGAACGAGCAAATCGTGCTTGCGGAGACCTCGACCAGACTGTTTGAACAAACGATGGATATTGTTCGGGATCGTTTCACCAACGCACTTGCGGAAAAAGGAGGTTCGGCTTCCCAGTTCCGCCTGACGGAGAGTCAGTTTGAGTCGAGTAAGGCGACTTTGGCTCAGAGGAAGGGGGAGCGAGAGCAAGCGATTCGGCAGCTCGAGCTTCTTTTGGGACGATATCCGTCCGGGGCGATTCGTTCTTCGGAAAAACTTCCGTCGATCCCACCGATGCCTCCTGCGGGATTGCCCTCGGAACTTCTTTTACGTCGGCCTGATATCCTTGCTGCCGAGCGCCGGTTTGCTTCTTCGGGAAGTCTGTTGAAGCAAGGTAAGCGGGCCTTTTATCCCAGTATCAAAATCACTGCGAGTGGCGGAACGACAACGGACTCTTTGAGTAATATTACCAATTCAGATTTTGGAGTATGGAGATTGGCGGGAGCGCTCAGTCAACCGATCTGGGCGGGGGGAGCCTTGCGCTCGGAATATTCCCGACTGAAGTCCGACGACCGCGCGGCACTGGCAAGTCTGCAATCCACAGTTCTTAATGCCTTTGGTGAAGTCGAGCAGGCTCTTGTAGCGGACCGCTTCATGGCCCAGCGGGGAGAGGCAACGGCAGCAGCTTTAAAGAGTGCCACCGAGGCAGCGGAGGCAGCGAATGCCGATTATGCCGGTGGCACCGGCGATGCACTGACGCTCATCACCGCACAATCAAACCGGATCACGTTAGCCTCACAACTGGTCACCTTACGGAGACTTCGTCTCGACAATCGGGTCAGTCTCCACCTTGCACTTGGCGGTGATTACCGCGTAGGGAAAAAATCTCCATGAAATCTGTCGTCGCCATCACGCTCATTGTCTGTCTCGTCATCGCCCTGATGAGTGGGGCTACTATTTCGTTTCTCAAGAAAATGGCTCCAGAAGCAGAGAAAAAGGAAAACGTCATCATCGTTCCGGTGGTCGAAGTCGAGGTTGTTCAGAAAGGTAATGTTGATCTCCTGCTTAGCAGCGAGGGACTCGTCTCGCCTCGTCGTGATACCGTGCTTACTACAGAGGTCACGGGTCGAATCATCTTTGTTGATCCCCGCTTTAAAGCGGGGGAGGAGTTTAAGAAAGGCGACGTCATTCTTGAACTCGATGAAGTTAATTATCGGGCTGCGGTAGCGCAGGCGAAAGCGACGGTAGCCGACGCTGAACTATTGGTGAAACAGGAAGAGGCCCAGAGCAATCAAGCGGCGCGTGATTGGAAGAAGATTGGTAATGGACAGCCAGCGAGCGAGATGGTTCGCCGGGTTCCTTTTCTTGCGAGTGCAAGGGCTCGTAAGGTTTCCGCGGAAGCGATGCTTGAAAAGGCAAACAAGGATTTGGCTCGAACAAGGATTCAAGCTCCCTTTGATTGTCGAGTTAGCGAAGCTCTCTTCGATATCGGGGCGACTGTTTTAACCGGTACACGACTTGGTGAGGTTTACGACACCTCTGGATTTGAGGTGCGTCTTCCCTTTTCGCTTACCGATTTTTCAGAACTTCCTTCCGATGCGAAGGTGCAGATTTCCGCGACGCTTGGTGGAACGGAATATCACTGGGATGCTGAAATTATCCGTACGGAAGGCGCCGTGGATCGGACCACTCTTTCGGCCTATGTTATCGCTAAAATTGAACCGAATCCCGAAGCGCCTAAAGCTTTCAGGACCCCGCTTCCTGGAATGTTTGTGCGGGCCTTGGTCAGCGGAGCTCAGCTGAAAGGGGTGATTCCGGTTTCGCGAAATGCGGTGCGTGGGCGAGACCAGGTCGCCGTGCTGAATGAGAAAAATGAACTCGAGTTGAGAACCTTAAAAATCAGGCGGAGCTCCGCTGATTTTGTCTACACGACCGAGGGTGTAGAAGCGGGGGAACGTGTTATTTTAACGAAGCAGGAACTCCCGGTGGTTGGGATGAAACTTGAGGCCGCTTCAACCGGAGAATCCCAGCCTAAGTAAGCTATGGAAAAAGCGATTAAATGGTTCAGTGGTAATCATGTTGCGGCCAACTTTCTCATGCTCGCCGTTGTTGTGGCGGGCTTCACGACGTGGTTTCAGCTTCGGAAAGAGATCTTTCCTGAGACGTCTTTCGATGCCGTCGTTGTCAGTGTCCCGTATCCCAATGCCACTCCCGAAGAGGTGGTCAATGGCGTCATCATTCCGATGGAAGAAGCGATTTCGGATGTCGAGGGAATCAAGCGCGTCACCTCAAATGCCAGTCGGAATATTGGGGCGCTTACGGTTCAGGTAGATACCGGATACGAGACGCGCAATGTCATGGATGACGTGAAGACGAAGATCGATGCAATCAGCAACTTTGCTGAAAATGCCGAACGTCCAGTCCATGAAGAACTCATCGTCAATCGCCAGATCCTTAGCTTGGCGATCAGTGCGGAGACCGACGAGGCGAGCTTGCGAAAGTATGCCGAGTCGATTCGCGATGGTTTGTTGAATTATGAGAGTAAAAAAGCGTCCGGATTTTCTGCCAAGATTCAGCGCTCTCTGAAAGGGGCTCCTGAAATCAAGAAAGTGGAGTTGGCATCGATCCGCCCCTTCGAAATTTCCATCGAGGTTTCCGAAGACCAATTGCGCCAGTATGGTTTGTCCTTGAATGATGTTGCTGCCGCTGTGCGAGGGACTTCGTTGGATCTCCCAAGTGGTTCGGTGAAAACGTCATCGGGCGAAATTGTTGTGCGGGCCGTGGGTAAACGTTATCGCGGAGAAGACTTTCAAAATATCATTGTAAGGACTCTTCCCGATGGCTCGGAAATTCGACTGGATCAGGTTGCCGAGGTGATCGATGGTTTCGAAGATGTGGAACTCACCTCGACCTTTAATGGGCGGGAGGCTGTTGTTCTTCATGTCTTCCGTGTGGGGGAGCAGGACACTCTGACGATTGCTGCTCTCGCGAAAGAATATCTCGCGCAAATGGACAAGCCTCCCGGAGTTGAAGTGGAAGTCTGGAATGATACCAGCCTCATGCTGCAGGGCCGCCTTGATCTCCTAAAGAGGAACATTGGTTGGGGTTTGTTACTAGTTCTTCTGGTGCTTGCGCTTTTCCTTCGTCCTAGTTTGGCCTTCCTCGTTGCTCTGGGAATTCCTGTTTCCTTTGCCGGTGGCATTTGGCTCATGCCGGAGCTGGGTGTGTCGATCAATATGATTTCGGCTTTCGCCTTCATCCTCGTGCTTGGAATCGTGGTCGATGACGCCATCGTGGTCGGTGAGAATGTTTACACGCGCATTCAAGGTGGTGAGCATCCGCGCGAAGCGAGCTGGAAAGGGACGCATGAAGTGGGCGTGGTGGTGATTTTTGGAATTCTTACGACGATGGCGGCCTTCACTCCGATGCTGGGACTCAGTGGAGTGAGTGGAAAAATTTGGCCCAACATTCCGCTGGTGGTCATTCCTGTTCTTGGTTTTTCGCTTTTGCAGTCGAAGTTCGTCCTCCCGGCTCACTTGGCACTTTTGAAGCCCACTTCGTCCGAGCCCAAACGGAATCCACTTTCGAAACTCCAAAATGCGATCTCCTCAGGCTTGCTGCGGTTTGTGGATGTTGTTTATACCCCATTTCTGGCGCTCTGTTTACGTTTTCGCTACATCGTTCTGGTTGCTTTTAGTTCGCTGGTGATTCTCTCCGTTGCTTTGGTCGCCAATAAATGGGTTCCTTGGGAGTTCTTCCCGAAGGTAGAAGGCGAAATCCTTTCGGCGAAACTTGAGATGCCTCTGGGCGCGCCCTTTTCAGAAACCCAGGAAGTGATTCGAAAGCTTGAGGAAGCAGCACTGCAATTGGGTAGTGAAATCAAGGACAGAGAGGGGAACTCGATCGTGGTGAATGTTCTTGCGACTTCCGGGATGCAACCTTTTCAAGGGGGGTTTTCTCCGGGTGGACCTCCGACAGGAACCCATCTGGGTGAAGTTACGCTGGAGCTGACGCCGGCCAAGGATCGCGATATTTCTTCAGGGGAGATCAAGGTGATCTGGCAGGAACTCGTTGGGAACCTGCCGGGCGTGGTGGCACTTAGCTTTAAATCGGAGACTGCTGGTGGTGGCAATGCCATCGATATCAATCTGACTGGAAACGACAGCGATGAGCTTGAGGATGCAGCCGAGTGGGCGACCGAGAAACTGAGGGAATACAAGGGCGTGATTGAGATCTCGAACTCGGATCGTCGGGGACGTGAGGAACTCATCGTTCGTGAGCTGACACCGCGAGGGAAAGCCCTTGGGTTTAATTTGGCGAATGTCATGGGACAGGTTAGGGATGCTTTTTATGGAAACGAAGTGCAACGGCTTCAACGCGGGAGGGACGAGGTGAAGGTGATGGTGCGTTATCCCGAGGAAGAGCGGCGTTCACTAGCGAACTTTGAGCAAATGAAATTGCGCACTCCAAAGGGTGGGGAAGTCCCAATCTTGGAGATCGTTGAGCCTGACTATGGTCGGGGACCAGCGACAATTTCCCGGGTTGATCGCTTCCGCACGATCAGTCTTAAAGGGGATGTCGATCTCGCTGGTGGCTACAATTCGAATGAAATCGTGGGTCGCTACACCAAGGAAGTGCTCGATGTCATCGGCGATAAGTTCCCCGGGGTTCGATACACCTATGAGGGTGAACAAAGTGATCAGCGCGAAAGTATGCGCGAGATGAGTATCGGTTTTGTGGGCGCACTTATGCTCATGTATGTGCTCATGGCCATTCCGCTAAAGAGTTATATTCAGCCTTTGATTGTAATGAGCGTGATTCCTTTTGGTATGGTGGGAGCAATCGCTGGCCACATTTTTCTGGGGCTAAATCTGAGTATCATGTCGATGTGTGGCATCGTGGCTCTTGCGGGAGTGGTGGTGAATGATTCACTTGTGCTGGTCGATTATGTGAACAGGCATCGTAAGAAAGGTCTCTCGGTTTACGAGGCCGCTACCCGAGCGGGGGCCCGTCGTTTCCGGCCGATTATTCTCACGTCGCTCACCACGTTTGCGGGGCTCATGCCGATGCTTCTAGAAACCGATATGCAGGCGAAGTTTCTGATTCCGATGGCGGTGTCATTGGGATTCGGAATCCTTTTCGCGACGGCGATTACTTTAATTCTGCTGCCGTCTGTTTACCTCGTTCTTGAAGATATTCGCAGGCCATTCAGTAGGTCGAAGGATGGTTCCTTATCGTAAGCGCGATTGGGGCTGTGGATTTACGGAGCGACTATGGGAGAGCTTGGCCCAGACTGAAGGCAAAACTCATTTCCGCAAAAAGTGACACCCGGTGATCCACTAAAGAACCACCGGGTGTCGATCTGCCATATTCTTGCCTTGGAAAATCTTACTTCGGCACGTAGATCACTGAGTCCCGTGCAAGGAGGGTGGCGCGGGGGTAATTCCACCCGTTGAGTGAATTCAGCTCCTCAGTGGAGGTGTGGTGCTTGGAAGCGAAGTCTGAGAATGTTGTTTCGCTGGTCAAAGAGACCAAGGAAACGGATCTCGGAGTGGCCGACATCGACTCCTCCATCTTAGGCGGAGTCGGGGCCGGAGTTGCCCCCATTTTAGCCGCCGGCAGCGGTGTCGATTTCTTGCGAGTCGAGATCGGAGTTGCGGTGGATTTCTTGGAGGTGACGTTGCGGGTGAGTGCACTTGTCGAAGATTTCTTAGGGGAGCTGGAGGGTTTCTGAGCTGCAGCGGCCGGTGAACCGGAAACTTTTAGTTTTTGACCGCTCATGATACGAGTGGGGTCTATGCCAGGGTTGAGCTGAGTGAGTTTACCAACGGAAATGTCATTTACGCGTGCGATGCTGTAAAAGGTGTCGCCATTCTTGATGGTGTGATTAAGGGGATTCGCTGGAGTGGCGGCCTTCTTCTCAGTAGCGGTCTTTGCGAAGGCCACTTTGCTATTTTCTCCGACAATGAGTTCCTGTCCGACTTGGAGGAGGGAAGGATCGGAGATCTCGTTCCACTTGATGAGCTGAGTGTAGCTCATCTCGTTCTGGCGAGCGATTGAGCTGAGAGTGTCGCCTGATTTGACGGTGTAGGTCGTCTTGTTGGATGAGGTCCCGGTAAGCTGTCCTTTCAATGCCGAGATTTCGGTTTGGATACGATGGAGCTCTTTTTCCTTAGCTGAGATCTGTGACAGAATGCTGAACTTGGACTCTCCAGCTGCTGTGAGAGCGAGCACTGCAATAAGAGTTGAAGTGAGAATAAATTTTTTCATGTCGAGCCGGACTCTAAACCAAGGTTCGAATAACGGTCAACTTTATTTTTAATATTTGTTAATAAAAATACTAGATTTTCTTAAAAAACCTGCAAATTGTTCCGGTTATTAGACGTTTTGGGTGATTAATCTCTTAAGAAAAAATGTAGCGGTAGAATAGAAGAGTCTAATCGTAGGAAAATAGATCTAAGGAAGATGGCGAGAGGATCGTTCCTAAGGTAATTCAAAATTGTATGGCACAAGAAGAGGTGGAGATGATAACGATGCGCGATGACTTAGTGAGGCAGGCGCTCAAAGAGTTTGAGTCGCCGCTGATCGGGTATGCGATCACCTTTCTCCATGATGTTTACCGTGCGAAGGATATCGTGCAGGACATCTTTATTCGGCTTTATCAGCAGGATATCGAGAAAGTAAGTGGTGGGTATTGATTTTGAGGTCGGCAGTCGAGGGGGTGACTCAAAGAGTTCTTACCCTCCAATCTCAGGAGAGAGCAAAAGTCCCTCACTCCATTTTGAGACTGCGGTGACAATGGCCCGATTTGCGAAAGTCATGAATGAGGGAGTTAAGGATGGGGAATGGGAGGAAAGCGCCGAATTGGCTAACGCTCTTCTCGAAAAGGTGAGCGATTCTCATACCCGCTAAGCTTTGGGTCTTATCTTGCTCACTGCTGAGGGGATCAAAAAGTAAGCGTCTCGAGTAAGTCGGTGAGTTCGCGGGTCAATTGAAGTCGCTGCGGTTTGTCGAAGCCAATCCAGAGGATCACGATTCGATCTTCGCGGAGGTAGATGTTCCAGTGATCGAACCTTGCGATTGAATAACCAGACAAGATGCCGGAAAGCGTCTTGGGGGCCGATTCGGGTGAAAAGGCAGGAAAGAAGGCGGCCGGACGATTGAAGAGTTCACTTACTCTATTCTCTACCTTGCATATGAAGCGGGGAGTCGGGCGCTGACCTCCTCCTAAAAGCGTGGCATAGGCGGTCGCCAATTCGAGGGGGGAGACGGTAAAATCTCCGCGGTAGAGATCGTCGCCTTTGCCGAATTGTCCATCGAGTCCGAAGCGCTTGAGAAGTCGGATCATTTCGGTTTCTCCAAGTTGCCGACCGGTGGTGACTGGTTTTCCAGGAACCGGGAGCTGACTGCGTTCCAGGGCAGCGGCGTTTATCAGGGGCTCTGCAAGGGAAATACCCAAGCCTCGATGCATATCGAGGGCTCGATTGAATCCGGTCGGTTGTTCACCTAAGCACCCTACGATTGCGAGGATATCACCGTTGCGGTGATCGAGAGCGATTGAAGCGGCTTGGCTACCTCGGGGAAGGGGGAGGTTGTTTAAGGTTTTTTCGATCTTCTTTTGAAGGTCGCGGTCGAGCGAGCAGGTGACTTTAAGACCGCCCTCGGTGATTTGCGAGGAATCGAGGACCATTTCCAGAGGTCTTCTCAAGGCTCGTTCCGCGTGGCCGGATGAAGGGAGTTCGTCATTCGGGTCGCGTAGCTCGAGAGGTTCTGCTTTGATGTCTTCCAACGTCGTTAGGTCGATTTTTTCCATGGCGAGCATGCGCTCCACAACTTCGTCACGTTGGCGGGTCGCTCCTTCCAGATTACGGAATGGACTGCAGGCGTGGGGCGCTCGAATGATTCCAGCGAGTAAGGCAGATTGGCCGCGATTGAGTTGAGTGGCATCTTTTCCAAAGTAAGTGAGAGCCGCCTCTTCCAGTCCGTGACAGCCAGCACCGAAATAGATTCGATTGAGATAGTGAGTGAGAATCTCATCCTTGTTGAAATTTGATTCGATCCGATAGGTGAGTGCGATTTCGAGCGCTTTACGGCTGAGCGATTTTTTGGCCCGAAGGTCGTAGGTGTTCCGCGCGAGTTGCATTGTGAGAGTCGATGCTCCTTGGGTGAAATCGAAGTCTATGATGTTTCGGAGAGTGGCTCTTCCCAGACCCCGTGGATCCACTCCGTTGTGGGTCATGAAGCGAACGTCTTCGCGGGCAAAAAGTGCATCTTTGAAAAAAGTAGGAAGTTCTTTGGCATCGACCAACCGTCGCTTGGTTCCATGGACGGTTCCGCACTCACGGCCTTCGCGATCGAAGAGGACGGTGCGGGCTGGCATCTTCGCGACTTCATCCAGATTGTATTTACTCGCTTGATAGAAGAACCAACCCGCGACCAAGAGGGCAGGAATCAGAAGGGTGAGTGAGCTACGCCAAGTGAATTCCCAGACGCGTCGGAACCTCTGGCGCCAGATGATTCCGCGCATTCTTTGCTCCGAGGAGTTCCAGCTGCTCATCGGGAAAGGGGATTAGCGCATGACGGGCAGAGGTGCACCGACGTTTGCTGTTTCAGGAGGCTTAACTTTGATTTGCTTTCCATCTGGAAGGGGATAGTTGTCCCCGCATAGGGGGATGACGGTAAGATAAAGAACCCCGTCGCCTTCGTAATCTATCGAACTTACATGAAGAATAGCGGCGCAGTCGCGCACCTTTTCTAAAACGAGTGAGTCGCCAGGGGCGAAGAGTGCGATTGCGTCGTCATCAGTTGGGAAAATGCACTCAATAAATACGGGGTAATCGAGAGGGTCCGACAGCGAGTCCGGCTTTACCTGCGCCTGGGCTTTCACCACGATGCCTGATGGCAGGAAGTCCTCGTCGGTGAGTGTCCGGGTGGAGAGGATTTTAAATTCGCCCTTCACGTAAGTGAGGAACTCTGATTTGTCATAATTTGTGACGTAAGCCCGAAGTAACTCGTGGTTGAGAGCCTGGAGGTCTTCATTTTTAAAGCGCTCGAATTCCGCTTCAAGTTCCGGAGGATCAGCCGTCCGACGGGGCTTGGGCGCTGAGGTAGGAATGAACTTTTCGAGTGGGTCTAGTCGGCCCACTTTGATCATGAGTTGATAGCTCTTGGCATTGGTTGGATCACGAAATAAGTTGAGGCAAATAACCCAGGAGGTGATCGCGAAGGCGATGGCGAGAATGTTGGCGAGCAGCCACCAGAAGAGAGGTGGGCGGCTCTTTACAAATTCTTCGATTTCTTGCTTGGCCATCCCTTACTTACACTGAGTGCCATCGAGGGCAGGGTCGTATTCCGGCTTCTTGCCTTCTTCGCTGGGCTCGAAGGAAGTTCCGCAGCCGCATGAGCGAGCGGCATTTGGATTGAAAATCTTGAATCCGCGATCAGAGAGGGAATCGGTAAATTCGACTGAGCAACCGCGCAGAAAATCGAAGGAATCCGCGGCTACAATAAAACGGGTTCCTGCCAAATCGATGACTTCATCGCCTTCTTCAACTACGCCGACACGCATGGTGTAAGCTAAGCCGGCGCATCCTCCACGCTCTACACCTAGTCGTAGGCCCGAGCCCTCCGGCGCGTCCTTTGCTTTGAGGAGCGCAATCAATTCTTCAGCAGCTTTATCGGTGACGGTGATCATTTGAATTTTCTTGGCTAGAGCCTAAGGCCAGTAAGCAGGAGTTCCAGCGTTCTTTTTATTCACAACACCTTGAATTTTCCGTGATCCGGCTTGTCAGAAGTCGCTTTGACCGTTTCACTTCTGAAAAGTTTTACTCAATGTATTTTCTAGGGGTTGAATCAGCAACACGGGCGACACGAGCAATCGTAGTCGATCTCGATTCTGCATGCGTCGTCGCATCGGCGACCGCTCCTCATAGTTTTATCGAAGGCCTGCCCGCAGGCCACCTCGAGCAGGATCCGGCAGGTTGGGTCACGGCCCTTGATCAAGCGGTGCGTGGCTGCCTACAGCAACTGGGTCCTAAGAAAGACGAGGTTGTGGCAATGGCGGTAGGTGCCCAATCGAAGGGGATGGTCATTCTTGATCAGAAAAACCAAATTATCCGCCCTGCAAAGGTGTCAGGTGATCGCTCCACCGGAAAACAAGTTGACCAATTTAATAGAGAGTTTGGAGGACCTCCGGGATTTTGTGAACTTACAGGAAATGCACTCGATGAGGATGGGCTAGCGGCGCAAATTCTCTGGCTGAAGGAACGTGAGCCCTTCAATTTTCAAAAGGCGGCCTCGGTGATGCAGCCGCGCGATTTTCTCAACTACTGGCTGACGGGAGTTCGTCGTGCAGAGATGGGCGATGCTTCCCGGACTGGGCTTCTCGATGTAAAGACGGGGAATTGGCATGAGATGATCATCGAGTTCATTGATCCGCGCCTTTTTAAAATGCTTCTGCCACTTGGTGGTGATGCTCTCTCCCTAGGCGGGCTTCGTAAGGAAGTGCTCCAAAGCTGGGGCCTCTCGGGGGAAATCTTGGTGAGTGCAGGCAGTGGGCGTGTGATGATGAGTGCGCTGGCAAGTGGCAGTTCCCGCCTGGGAACAGCGGTGCTCGAACTCGGGGTTACTGGTGCGGTGTGGGGACTCTCGGCTCAACCTCACGTTGATCCCCGAAATGAGGTGTCGATGTGGTGTGATGCAACGCATCAGTGGTTGGCCCATTTTGAAGAAGATCAGGCCGTTGCTTCTCTGGAAATGGTGCAGGATCATTACGGCTGGAACGGGCAACAAATGGAATTAGCAGCTTCTTCTTCGGAAATAGGAGCGGGTGGCCTTATGGCCCTTCCATTGGGACACGGGACCAAGCATCAAGACGGTGAAGGAATGTTTTATGGGATCACCATGAGGAACTTCACGCCGAGTAATATGGCCCGTGCGACGCTGGAGGGAATCGCGGTAAGACTTGCTTATGGATATCATCGGATGAGTGAATTGGGAATCGATTTTGGGACGGTCTGCGTCACTGGACGGGGAGCGGATAGCCAATTTTGGAGGCAGCTCATTGCCGATGTCTGCGGAGTGAAAAGCTACTCGCTTAAGAATCAAGAGGGGGCGGCGCTCGGTGCAGCGATCCATGCTGCGGTTGCATATTTTCAGCAGACTGGAGAAGGTCTTAGCTTTTCGGATATGGCAGCCTACGCGGTGATCACCGACGAGGAAAGTTGGTGCGAGCCGGACGAAGGTCGTCATCAGTTCTATCTCAATCAACTTTCCAAGCAGCAGTATCTCGCCGAGACCCTCATAGGGTCAGGATTCCTCGTGTAGCGATGAGCAATGATATCAGAGGGAATTGGAAAACGATCTACGGCGGAAAGCTCGCAGGTTGGCTGATCTACCTCTTGGGGTTTACCTTTCGGGTAGAGGTCAAAGGGTGGCGTGATGAATTCGCCGATCCTGATCGTCAGCTCATTCATGTCTTTTGGCACAACCGGATTTGCGGGCTCCTTCCGCTTTGGACGAAACGATTCAAAACGCGGGAGACCGTCGTATTGGCCAGTGCGAGCAAGGATGGCGCGGCCATCGAAGCTGCGGTGGGAGTTTACGGGGTCGGATCGGTGAGAGGATCGAGCAGTCGACGGGGGGTTGCTGCCTTGATCGCGCTCAAGAAGGCGGCGAAGAGCGGGAAGGATCTCATTATCACGCCCGATGGCCCTCGTGGTCCGCGGTATTCGATGCAGCCGGGTGTCATTAAGCTGGCGCAAACAACAGGACTGCCGCTTCTTCCCATCTCACTTTTTTTTGAAAACTGCTGGCGTCTGAAGACTTGGGATCGCTTTGTCATTCCCAAGCCCTTCAGTAAAATGACGCTCATTTTTCGGGAACCGCTTGAGATTCCCCGTCAGCTTGGTGAAGATGAGTTCGAGACCGCGCGCTTGAATTTGCAAAAGATCCTGCTCGAAGGAATCGACGACCTCATAGAAGATCATGCCGACAATCATTGATGGAAAAGAAGTAGCCGCCCAGGTCCTCGCCGAGTGCGCGCAGGAAATTGCTGAGCTGAAATCTCAAGGGATTACTCCCGGCCTCGCCGTCGTCTTGGTGGGAGAAGATCCCGCCTCGAAGGTTTATGTGAGTTCCAAGGTGAAGAAGTGCGCTGAGCTGGGACTTCATTCTGAAAAAATCGTTCTCTCAAAAGAGGCAACTCAGGAGGAGGTGTTCGCTGTGGTGGAACGGCTCAATCGCGATCCAACGATCCACGGAATTTTGGTTCAATCACCACCGCCCCCTCAGATCGATGAAGCGGCGATCGTGCGGGCGATCAATCCAGCGAAAGATGTCGACGGTTTTCATCCTGAAAATGTTGCCAAACTGGCTCTCGAAGATTCTTCCGGATTTGTGCCATGTACCCCGGCAGGCTGCATGCGGCTTCTTGCTGCGGCAGGCGTAGAGACATCGGGCAAAGAAGCGGTTGTTGTCGGTCGTAGCATGATTGTTGGTAAGCCGATGGCGCTTCTTTTGGTGGCAAAGGGAAGTGATGCCACGGTGACGATTGCTCATTCCCGAACTAAGAATCTTGCTGAGGTCTGTCGTCGCGCGGATATCGTGGTGGCGGCGGTTGGAATCCCTGATTTCATCAAAGCTGAGCACATCAAAGACGGCGCTGTCGTGATCGATGTCGGGATCAATCGAGTGGAAGATGCTTCGCGAAAAAGCGGCTATCGTCTATGCGGAGATGTTGACTTCGAGGCGGTCGCTGACAAGACGCACGCCATCACACCGGTTCCCGGAGGGGTGGGCCCAATGACGATCGCGATGTTGATCAAAAATACCATCAAAGCAGCCCGCTAACTTTCATTATTGGAACTGCAGTTTGAGTCCTTTTGGAGCCCAGTATTTCACGAGCTTGGCCTCGATTACGCCGGCTTGCTCAGCGAGGAGAAGTCGGGGCAGCTCTTCTCGGTGGTCTCTCACCTTTTTCGCCGTTTCGAGGAAATTTAGGACTTCGGTGCGTCGCTTCTCTCCGCCATGGAAATAGAAGTGGGTCAAGAGAAGGGACGAGGAATAGAGTTCCATCACTTCGTAGTTCTCTCGTTTCGCAACGAGTTGGTTCCAGCCCCGCCAATCGAGATTAAGCAAGGTGGATAGCTTAATGACGCGATTTCCCGGGATCTGCGGGTCACTATGTTTCTTGATGCGATCCCGGACTTTTTGTTCGATTTTGGTGAAGTCGAATGTGCCGGAATTTCCGTGGGTCGCCGCAAAATACTCGGCCACGCCCTCGAAGAACCAAGGCCGGGTCCGCCAGAGGAACTCATGCATTTGCAAGTGAGCGAGTTCATGGACGAGGATGGAGTAGTCTGCCTTCGGGCCAAGGCGTGAACGGCTATTTGGATCGGGGTAGAATTGACTCCAGAGAAGGAGGACGGCTTTGCTGCGGCCGTTGTAAAACCCGGCTGCGCCTCGAGTTCCTCCGGCTTTGATAAAGGATTCTTCGTCGGCACAGATGAGGATGCGCGGGAGATCAGCTTTTGGAGGAGCTGAGAGAGGCAGGGGAATTTTCTCTAAAACGATCGCGACCGATTCCGCGCTTTGAGTGAATTTTTGTAGCAGTGACGGTTTGAGTGCAAGCTCGCTATCGATGCGGTAATGTTTCGTGCGATAATGATGAAGGCCATCTTTGACGCCGAGATCTTGATACTTTCCTTGAGAGGGTCCGGGCTTGAATCCGCGGGGCCATTCCTGACCCTGAAGCAAGCCGACGAGAAGGATACTAAGAATTGCTCTCATCGAGCGGGACGATTTTGATCTTGCCGCTTTGCGGCTGAAGGTTCCCCAGAAGAGTGTCGCTGGCCTTTTTTTGCGGAGCGTCTTTGCCATCGAGAGCGCTTTTGAGGGCTTGCTCAACGAGTTGACCGCAATGAATTTTCATGGGAGGAAGAGGGCCGAGGTCGCCGGAGAGTTCGTTAGGCTGTAGATTACGAGCTTCCTCGGGGGTCTTGCCCTTGAGCAGTTCGGTGGCCATTGACGCGACCGCAATCGCGGTTTGGCAGCCAAAGGCTTGGAAAGAGGCGCGGTCGATGACCTTCTTGCCATCCTTCTCCGTGAATTTGAGCCACATCCGGAGCATGTCGCCACAATCGGGAGAACCGACGGTGCCGACGCTATCGGCATCCGCCATTTCACCCACATTCTGGGGCTTGGAAAGGGCTTCTTTGGCACGATCTTCGAATTGACTCACGATGGGAATTTAAGGCCAGTCGCAGATCATACAAGGGTAGGCTTGAAAAAGGGAGGAGCCTCTGTCATTTCCGGCCCGCGATGTCTGAATTGCCCAAGGCCTACGAGCCCACCGAAGTTGAGAAGTCCTGGTATCAAGCTTGGCTCGACGCCCAGTGTTTCGAAGCAGATCCGAATTCGGAGAAGACTCCTTACTCGATTGTGGCCCCTCCTCCAAATGTGACGGGGATTCTTCACCTTGGGCATGTCCTTAATAACACCATTCAGGACATCCTTGCACGTCGGGCCCGCCAGAAGGGCTGTGAGGTTCTTTGGCTTCCGGGAACTGATCACGCTGGTATCGCAACGCAGACCAAGGTCGAGCGTCAGCTTCGTGATGAAGAGGGCAAGACGCGCCGTGATGTGGGTCGCGAAGCCTTCCTTGAAAAGGTGTGGGACTGGAAAGAGAAGCACGGCGGAATTATCATCAATCAGCTCAAGCGACTCGGCTGTTCCTGTGACTGGAGTCGCGAGCGTTTCACGATGGATGCCGAATATTCTAAGTGGGTCTCGAAAGTTTTCAGCGATCTTTTCAAAGAGGGTCTCATCTACCGAGGCAAACGCATGGTGAACTGGTGCCCGGTTTCGCTGACTGCGCTTTCCGATGAGGAGGTGATCATGAAGCCTCAGAGGTCGAAGCTCTTCTACATGAAATACGAGCTCGTCGATGAGCCCGGACAGTTTTTAGAAATTGCCACGACGCGTCCCGAGACGCTCATGGGTGATGTGGCCGTAGCGGTGAGTCCAAAAGACGAGCGCTACGCCAAGTTCATTGGAAAAAAAGTGAAGCGACCTTTCCCGGCGGCTGAGATTCCGGTTGTGGCCGATGAGCACGTGGATCCCGAGTTCGGGACGGGTGCGCTCAAGATCACGCCAGCCCACGACAAAGCCGACTTTGAAATCGGAATGCGCAATAATCTCGAAATTATCGATGTTTTCCATCCCGATGGCACCGTCAATTGCCCCAAGGTTCCTGACCTTGATGGCCTCGACCGTTTTGTGGCTCGTAAGAAAGCAGCGGCCAAGCTCGAGGAAATGGGGTTGATGATTAAAGTGGAGGAATACGATAATAATGTCGGTTTTTCTGAGCGTGCCGACGTGCCGATCGAGCCCCGTATTTCGATGCAGTGGTTCCTGAAGTATCCCACCGTGGAAGAAGCGAAGGCAGCGGTTGCCGAGGGTGATATTTCTTACCGTCCGACGCATTGGTCCAAGACCTATGCTAACTGGATGAATGGCATTCAGGATTGGTGCGTGTCGCGTCAGCTCTGGTGGGGTCATCGTATTCCCGTTTGGTATCGTAAGGAGAAAGAAGGGGAGCTGCAGAATGCGGAATCCCTCACCTTGGCTGATCTTGAAACTGGAGATCTCCATGTTAGCACCGAGCCTCCGGCGGATCCTGAAAACTGGACTCAGGATGGCGATGTTCTCGATACTTGGTTCAGTTCTTGGCTTTGGCCTTTTGCCACTATGCAAAACGTGGGCGAGGAGTCTGATTTGGTGAAGAAATTCTACCCTACAAATGATCTCGTGACGGGTCCGGATATTATCTTCTTTTGGGTCGCGCGCATGGTGATGGCGGGCTATCGCTTTAAAAATGAGCTTCCGTTTAAGAACGTCTTCTTCACGGCGATCATCCGCGATATTCAAGGTCGTAAAATGAGTAAATCGCTCGGTAATTCGCCGGATCCGATTGATCTCATGCAAAAGTATGGCGCTGATGGGCTCCGCTTTGGCCTCATGCGCATTGCGCCCGTGGGCTCCGATGTTCGTTTCGACGAAGCGCAGATCGAGGAGGGCCGTAACTTCGCCAATAAGATCTACAATGCCTGCCGCTTCCGGCGTATGGCTGGGAGTGAGTCGTTCGGAGAGACGGACCTTAGCACGTTGACGCTGCGCCCTTACCATCTCGATATTCTCGCGGGCTGCGATGATCTCGCAGTGAAACTGGAGCAAGCCTATGCGGATTACCGTTTCAATGAAGTCGGAGCCTTGCTCTACGATTTTCTCTGGGCTGAGTTCTGCGATAAGTTCCTGGAAGCGGTGAAGGGGGACCTTCGTGATGATGCTACCGAGGAAGCCGGGCGGGCCACGCTCTCGGTCTTTGATGCCGTGATGGCTCGTTTTCTTCAGTGTCTTCATCCGTTCATGCCTCACCTCACTGAAGAGCTGATGGCGCGTATGGGATACATTTCCGAAGGAGATTTCCTGATGGAAAAAGAGCTACCGACGGAAACCCTTCTTTCTGGAATCTCACCGGACCTTGTAAGGGCGGGACGCGAGCAGGCTAGCGCAGTGTATGAAACAGCGAGCCGACTTCGAAATCTCAAAGCGGAATACCGTCTCGCGGCGCGCAAGGACGTTCGTTTTATTGCAAAGAGCGGTCCTGATTGGCTCGAAGCAGAGGCTGCCACCCTTTCGCTCCTTGTGGGGGCTGAGGGCGTCACTCGTGATGAATCTTACCTGCCGGAGCAGGGAACTCCAGGTGCGGTGACTGCTGCAGGGGAACTCTTCATGCCTCTTGATGGTTTGATTGACGTGGCTGCAGAGCAAGTGCGTCTTGATAAGGAAGTCGAAAAAATCGGAAAAGAAGTCAACAAGTGTCAGAATAAACTCGGAAATGAAAGATTTGTCGCCAATGCCAAGCCGGAAGTAGTTGAAGTTGAGCGCCAACGACTTCAGGAGTGGCAGACTAATCTTGCTCAGCTTGAAAAAATGCGCGCCGATCTGGGATAGTGAAAATTTATCTGTTCATCGTGTAGGTGAATTAGTTGAATCGGGTGAGAAATGATAATGGATGAAGCCATCTCAAAAATTCCTGGCTTAGGGAAGTTTAGCATTGACTTGCTCGGCGCCGTGGAGGTCGAAAATGCCTCCCAGCTCGCCCAAGCTGACCCCGATATCCTGCATTTAAATCTGACAAAGGCAAATGAGGTGTTGGTCCTTCGGGAGAGCTCTCCATCGCTGGAGGAGGTGATCAGCTGGATTGAGAGCGCCCGGGAAATCACGGGGATCGAAGGCGCCCATTTTGATTCGGACCTCGATCAACTCGCAGAGATCGAAGAAATGCTGGTGGCCATTCCAGTTCATGGGAGGAGACTCGCCGAGCAAGGGATCAAGGTGACCGATGTTCCGGTGATGGAAACAGTTGTCTCGGGAATGAAGGAAAAGAAGACACTCCCCAGAACTCCACCGATCACGAATCCGAAAAGGGAATTTCGGCCGGATGCCGACCCTGCAGAGAAATTGGTTCCTCTTCGGCGAAACGTCCCGGAACGTCCTCGGTTCAGCAAAAAGAATCCGCTCGCGATTCCGGAAGACGTCCCCAAAGGTCCTCCGGCCAGCAAAGGGAATTCGTTCGCGATTCCCGAAGAAGTTCCTCTTCTTCAAGACGTCACCGAAGGTCCTCCGGCCAGCAAAAGAAATTCGTTTGCGATTTCCGAGGAAAAGCCGCAAATCGCCCCTTTGGTGTCGATGAGAAAACAAGACGTCCGCGTTTCCGTAAGTAAGGGGCTGAACGAGGGAAAAAAAATGCATTCACGAACCTTTATCAGGGGTGTCTTAAATCCCCATATTTGGAGAATGCGGATTTCCTCTTTCATTACTTTGCTAATGTTTGTTCTGATGCCTGCAAGTCTCACCGCTCTGGGCATGGTGATGAAAACGAAGAATCTTTGGTGGTTCGTCGTGCCAGCATTATTCCTCGTTATCTTTTTCTTCTATCTCACGGTCGCCTCTCGGATGAAGTGTCGCGTTTGTGGGCAGCCTGTGTTTTCACCAAAATCCTGCCGCAAGCACATCAAAGCGCATCGGTCTCGAATGTTTGGCTATATCATCCCAACGAGCATTCACATGATCCTGTTTCACTGGTTCCGCTGTATTTATTGCGGGACCTCGGTGAGGCTGAGAAGGTAGATCTTACTCGCGATTTTTTGAATCCAGCGTGATGGTAACCGGGCCGTCGTTCACGAGGGTGACTTTCATTTCGGCACCGAAGATCCCCCGGCCTACTTTCTTTCTGATTTCTACGGATATTTCTTCGCAGAATGATTCGTAAAGAGGGATCGCCTGATCGGGGTGTGCCGCTTTAATGAAGCTGGGGCGGTTTCCTTTTTTTGTGCTCGCGTGCAGGGTGAACTGACTCACCACAAGAGCGTCTCCATCTTGATCTACGAGCGCTTGGTTCATCTTACCATCGGAGTCGGAGAAGACGCGCATTTTGGTGATCTTTCCCACCAGCCAAGCGACATCTTCCTCCGTGTCTCTTTCTTCGATTCCTAGAAAAATTAGGAAGCCCGCGTCGATCTTCGATACCTCTTTTTGATTTACCGAAACCGAGGCTTTACTCACTCGCTGGAGAACGACACGCATGGGTGCAGTGAGTCATTTTTTTCGAAGATCACAAGATCTGTTTTACTTTGTCCTGCCAGCGGTTGTAGACGAATCCCAGCCCAAGAAGTCCTAATCCCAGAGTGATGAAGCTCAAGATACGGGGAAGCGGATCGAGTTGGATGATATCGAACAACAACACGTGCCCGAGAGTGGCACAAAGAATGATGAGGGATGTGACTCGGAAGGGGCGGCTCTTGCAAAGGAGGCCGGTGAGAAGGGCGAGGGTTCCAAGGATTGCCCAGCTAGCGGCTCTTCCTGATGAATCGTTTTCTGCCGTAATCGTCAGCCAAAGGACGAGGAGGGAAATGACCCCAAGGAGGTAGTGCTTGGGATCTCGATCCTGATGGCAGGAAAAGAGGTGCAAGGCAAAGGGGGCTACTAAACCGAGGTAAACATGTCCTACGCTTGAGCCTCCCGCTTGAGCACTCATCACTCCGATGACATAAAAGGGAACGGCACAGCTGGAGACCAGTTTTCTGGGGTAAAGTCGATCAAGAAGAAGGAGCGCTACGGAACTCCAGGCAGCGAGGACAAAAGGTTCGGAGCCATCGTTGAAGAGGAATAAGATGAAGCTCAACCAGAATCCTGTGGCGAGTAGGAAGGTGAAGTTTTCCAGTGCCTTATGATCTATACGCCCACTTAGTTTTCTCAAAATGACGAGATGGCTCACGAGGATCACGAGCCCGAATAGGATTGGGGCAATCTCGAAGGTGAAGGCTTCGAGGAGTCCTAGATGAAAAAGAAAAGGGAGGCTGGCATGGAGGCTGAAGCCCGTTTTTCTTGCGAGCAAAGTTCCTAGGATGGGAACGACGAGATAGAGCAGCATGCGGATACTCGATTCTGCGATCCCAAAGTGGATACTCATGGCGGATAGGGCGAGTCCGAATCCGAAGAAGAGGATGCTCAGGTGGAATCGAATTTCGCTCTCGGACGGTTTTGAGATATGCTTACTTTCTAACTGGTGGAGAAAAGAAAGGGCGAAGGCCATCGCTCCACCAGTGAGCAGGATCGCGGCGGTCCGCTCGTTTAAGATCAATCCTAGAATTGCGCATGCTGATGCCAGGCGGCTCACCCAGTAGAAATCGAAGAAGAGCTTGAGCTGAAGTTTTCGGAGATGAAGGAGCGCCGAAACAATTCCTACGCTTCCCATCAAGAGCATCGTTTTCCCAGCTTCTAAATCTTGAAGGGCTCCGAAAGAGATCGTCAGGAACATCGCAATAAATCCAATGAGACTCGCGAAGCAGGCTTTGTAGGCCTCTGTCTTTTCGGCCAGCCGGTGAAGAAGGGCGAAGGCAGCCCAAAGGGCTGCCGCGATTGCCCAAGCGCAGGTTGGAGCAAAGGAGTTCTGCCCCAAGGTCACAAAAATAGAGAGACCGGCGATGCCATAGGAGGCAAGAGGGAGAAAGCGATTCGGAATCTTAAGATGAAGAGCGATCAAGATGACCGATTCGAGAAGCAAGGTGAGGAAGAGATGATATCCGGAAAGTTTTAAAATGATGCCAAGGGTGATGAGACTTAGGCCTTTGATGAGATGGAGTAAGACCGACTGCTTCGAAAAGCGGTTTCGCGCGAGGATCCCGATGGCGATGATCGCGCTACCAAGAATGAGGCAGAAGAGCCAGTGACCCTCAATCCAGCTTCGAGTGACTGGATTGATGGAATAGAGAAAAAAGAAGATGCCATGATTGGCGGAGATGAAGGCGCGATGTTTTGGGATCTTCTCAAGGACGCTCAGACTCACAAAAAGAAGCCAGAAGACGATCAGGAAATACGCGGCTCCAGGGTGGTGGAACGGAGCGGTGAAGGCCCAAATAGCGTAAGAAAAATAGCTCCCGGCTAAGGCGAGGAAGTGGAGTTCCTGCCAATCTTTTCGGCGGGCAATAAAGGAGGCTCCGATCGAAAGAATCAAGGCTGAGAGCCCCACCATCCACCCGAGTGGATTGAGGGATACGGCATAAAAGGCGAGCGCCAAACTGACCCCCAACATGAGACGCGAATTTTTCCGAAGGGACACGGCACCGCAGAAAATGGCCGTTAGAATGAGTAAAAGTGAGCCAATCACGGGAGAATGAATGACCCGGAGTGCCTCGACATTGGATGCGGCGTAGCTCGCGTAATAGAGACCAGCGAGTCCTCCGGCGGCCACGACGCGCCCGTAAGTTTTCAGCGAATCTTTCCATTGTTCGCAAAAGAGGCCGGCTCTGGTGAGCATTCCGGTGAAGAGGTAAAGGAGTCCAAGACGAATCCCTGGCCCCAGATCATGAATGTAGTTCTTATAGGTGTAAGAGCTGAGGAAAACGAGGCCGGTGGTGAGGAGAATGATTCCAAGTCGCACGAACCAAACCCGGCCCAGTTGCATTTCAAATCCCGCTGAGTAAGCGGGTAGGTAAGGGGGCTTGACCTCCGGAGGCATAGGAAGTGCAGAGATTTCCTTTTGTGGTTTGGGTCCTTCGGGCGCGATTGGTATTGGCGGGGGAGTCGGGATATGAGGTTTGGTGACTGTTGGGGTTTCGGCCTTAGGGACTGGTTTCTGATCTTGGGTTTTCGCGGCGAGCGAGTCTCTTTTGATTTCTGAAAGGGTGGAGCCCAGCCGGGCGGCTTCTTGCCGGAGCCTTTGCAGATCCTCTTCGGCTCGCGCGATTCGGTTGTTCAGAGATTCCACTCATACAGATTGCCATGGGTCATTCTCCCTTTCGAATCGATAACAGAGATTAATTCATTGATTGAATCGATGGTTTGATCTGCTATGTCCACCCTTATGAATATCCATCATCTGGAGCTCTTCTTCTATGTCGCGAAATTCGAGGGCATTACCGCGGCGGTCCGCAAGATGCCTTATGGGATTCAGCAACCCGCGGTGAGTGGTCAGCTTCTCCAGCTTGAGGAGAAACTCGGGGTGAAACTCTTCAACCGTCGGCCCTTTGCTCTTACTCCTGCGGGCGAGGAACTCTACGACTACTGCTATCCTTTCTTTTCGCGTCTACGTGATGTGGAAGAGCGCTTGCGAGGAGAAGAGAGTCAGCATCTACGATTGGCCGCTTCCGCATTAACGCTTCGGAATCATCTGCCGGATGTTCTAGAAGATCTCAAAAAAGAGGAGCCGAACTTACGACTTTCACTGAAGGAGGTGGATCCCTCTGATGTCCATCATTTACTAACGAGCCAGCAAGTCGATATCGCGGTGAGCGTGCTTGCCGGGAAGTTGGCGGAGGGACTTCGTTCCCTCCCATTGGTGGAGATTCCGGTCGCCTTGCTCGTTCCCTCATCGCTGAAGGCAAAGTCGCTGAGCGACCTGGTTGATGAGGATCCTTACAACCCCAAGCGATCAATCGGCAGGGAACCCTTGGTGGGACTGCCGCCCCATGAAGTGCTTCAGCAATTGTTTCAGAACGAGTTTGAACAGCGAAAGATCACCTGGACCACCAGTGTCGAGGTCAACTCGATGGAGGTGATTCGCGACTATGTTATCCGCGGGTTCGGAATAGGACTTGGACTGATGATCCCCGGAGTGGAGCTGCCGAAGGGGCTTAGGGCGATTCCTCTGAAGGAGTTCCCTCCCTTGGTGATAGGGGCCCTCTATCAAGGAAAGCCAAAGGCTTTGGTGACCCGGTTTTTGGCAACAGCACAGAAACATGCCAAGAGTCTGGCTTGATTTATCTCCTAATCTAAGGCAATCAGCGACTCCATGGACGAAGGACTCATTTTAAAACTCTCCTGCCCCGATAAACCGGGACTGGTTGCGCAAATTGCGTGCTATGCTTCCGAGTTTGAAGCAAATCTAGTGGAATTGAACCAATTTACGGATCGTGAACGCGGGAGATTCTTTGCCCGTCTGGAGATCGACACCTCCAAACTTCAGGTTTCCGTTGATGATTTTGTTGCGGGATTTGACGTTCTTGGAAAATCAGTGGAGGCAGATTGGCACTTTCGCCGTCTTCCTTACAAAATGCGTACGGCAGTTCTCGTGACACGCACCGATCATTGTCTGAACGAGATTCTCTGGCGCACCAAGTTGGGGGAAATGCCGATCGAGATTACATCTATCATTGGTAACCGAGAGGATTGCCAGGAAATGGCTGACAATGCAGGAATTCCATTTCATCACATCGAGATGAAGAAGGGCAAGAAAACAGGCTTTCGGGAGATCGAGAGTTTGCTGGAAGCTCAGGATGTTCAGCTCGTTGTTTTGGCTCGCTTCATGCAAATCATGCCGGACTGGCTTTGCCAGAAATATGAGGGACGGATGATCAATATTCACCATAGCTTTCTTCCGGCCTTCATTGGCGCAAACCCCTACCGTCAGGCCTATGAGCGTGGGGTGAAGCTGATTGGGGCGACGTGCCACTACGTCACTTCGGAGCTCGATGCCGGGCCGATTATCGACCAAGAGGTCGAACCGGTGATGCACCACCACTCGGTGAATGATCTTGTCCGCCTCGGCCGGGATTGTGAGCGCTCGGCCTTGGCAAAGGGAATCCGCTATCACGTGCACGACCGTACGATCATCGATGATCAACGGGCCATCGTTTTCCCCGACTGACTGACTGACTGACTGCTAGGAATTTTCTTTTTGGGTGGACTGCTGGAAGGAGTGGTCGGAAGGCTCAGAGTGGGGCAAAAAGGGGGATGTTCTGAGTTCGTAGAGTCAGACAGTCATTTGATATTTCTGTGACGGAATAGCGCGTGACATCTAAAAGTTGGTCGTTAGCGTTCTGACATTCATAAAAAATAAAATATAAACGATGAAGAAAAAACATGTGATATTAGCCCTAGTGACGAGCGTCGTGACAATGGCTCCAGCTATTGCTGAGGAAGAAAGCCAGTGGGAGAACAGCCTGGACTTTGGGCTGAGCCTGTCAAAAGGGAACACGGATAATCTCTTCCTACGTTTCGGATTACAGACCGAAAAAAAGGATGGGCCAGATGCATATTTTGGTAGCGCAAGTTACAAGTATGGTGAAGAGGAGTCTTCTGCAACTCAGGATGAAATTCTTGGGAAAGCAACTTGGAAACATACGTATTCTGGAAAGAATTTTATTGGTCTGCGGGTAGATGCTCGTCGCGACACCTTTGCTGACATCGGCTACCGATTGTCTGTCAATGCAACCTCCGGTTATTATTGGATGAATACAGAAACCACAGTTTTCTCGACGGAGTTAGGTCTAGGTATCACTACCGAGGATAAAGGTTTTGGTGACACCACTCATCTCAATGGACTGTTTGATCAGCATTTCGAGCACAAGTTCAATGAAAGTGCCAAGTTCTACCAAGATTTCACATTTTCTCCTAGGCTCGACAATCTTAATGACTACCGCATTGAATTCGAAATGGGTATTGAAACGAAAATCACGGAAACGATCGCTTTCAAAGTGAGCTTTGAAAACCGATACGAGAGTAATCCAGCTGAAGGTAAAGAGAGGAATGATCTCAAGCTGATCACGGGGCTTTCTTATAAGTTCTAAAAGCTACGACTGCTGGGGATTTTTGCTGGAAGGTGTCATTGAAGGGATCAAAGAGGGCTGTAAATAAGTCACGAGATACAGCAGCGGGTGTGACAGTTGGATTGCTCGACTTGCTATGGGTTTTTATAAGGTGTAACTCGGTCGTAAGTGGCTACCGCTTCAGGAGGAACAACGCGAACTGCTAGAAATTGCTATAGGCAGGAGGGCCTTGAAGCTACCCTTGGACCGAAGCGGGGAGAAAATTTTTGATCCAGGCGGCAATATAAAGAAGATAAATAATACGAAGGATATGGTTTTAACCCGGAAGTGCGCGAGTCAGTTGCTGATGAAGATCTCATTAACAGAGGGGTGAGTGGAAAACTCTTTTCCATTATCGAAAGTGAGGGTGTAGAGCTTGTCACGATATTGGACTAGCTTGGTCATAATCGCCATAGAAACCTGCTACAGCAGATCGACTTGGAGCTTTTGCGATAATCGTAAAACGGCTGTATCGCTCGACCATCGTAACGAGAACTGATCCGGAGGTTTTGTTAATGACGGTATCGAGTTTCCCAATCTCCGATGCGGGTCCGTAAATCAACAACCGCGGGACGTTCTTCGATGGAGATCGCTCCTTTGATTTATTCACGCCGATCATTTTGAAGACTTCTGTTTTTGTAAGATTTCACTTTATGGCGGAGGTGCTGGTGAAGTAATCCTCCGTGACGCTTGTCTGTGTAGATACGGGCATAGATCGTCTCGTGACTGATCGAAGGTAAGTGGCGTTTTGGCAGCTCGTCCCTTATCTGCTAGAGACTCCACTGCTCGGCACAAAATATGAATCACCAGAAAGGCTCACAACTCGACCGAGCATATCTCTCTGTCCGTCAATCAGCTAGAAGGGAACGTTGCCGTGCCTTCGAGTGAGCGTATCGATATTGATAGCCTCCCTCCAGAGTGGCATTACGACGAAGTTCCCGATTGATCGTGGAAACGTGCAGACCAAGTTGTGAGGCGATGTGAGAAGGCTTTGAGCCATTACGTCGTAAAGTAGAAGTGGTATGATGCTTTTCGTAGGTCAGGTCTTGATAAGACATTGTATATTGGTTCGGTTTTAAACGGCGGAACCAGAGCTGATTAAATTAGCTCCTCGCCTGCTTTTTAAACCGACTTGCACACTTCCACTTTGAATCCAAGAGAGGCATATTTTTTTACTTGAAAGCATTTAATCACAATAAAAATTAGAGTTATATTACTGTCTAATTTTTGTTGCCTTTTATGAATTCAATTTTACGTTCATGAAGATTATCCGAATAATAGTTACCCGATGATTTTCGATAAACATCAAGTTCTAAGGAAATGTATACCTGATAAAATAGTAGGAATCTACTACTTTATGGATGCCCAAGATAATATATTATATATTGGAAAAAGTATTAATATCAAAAAACGTATTGATCAGCATTTTAAAACAGGCAGGAAGCGCATGCTTGCAGCTTTTGAAAAGCTAAAAATAAAAAAATTACATACAGAATTAGAAGCTTTGCTTTTGGAATCTCAGGAGATTAAACGCTATACTCCCCGCTACAATAGGCGGTTGCGTAGGTCTAGAAATTCCTTTTCTATTTTTCAGAAAGTAAATAAGTATTCCTATCTAGTTTATTATGTAGCCGAAACAAATCCTTCTTCCTTGCTCAATTTCATGGGTAAGAGACAGGCACTTTCTTTTTTAGGTCGATTATCCAATCGCTTTACGCTTTGCGAAAAGCTGAATGGCTTAGATTTCTCTACTAAAAGCTGTTTTAAATATCAGCTAAAATCATGTAATGGTGCCTGTGTGGGCAAAGAGTCGGTTGATTCCTACAATCAACGTTTTGAGGAGAGCTTATCTAGTCTTTTTGAGTTACCAACTAATTGTAATCTTGTTTTTAGAGAGGGTAAGCTAGAGACTCACCTGACAATTTCTAATAACCAGCTTAGTCAGTTTGGCGTTAAAGGTAAAAGTGAGTACCCTATTGAATTTTCTTCTTATGATGAAATGAGAATTATTATTACTTATCAAAAGAAAAATCCTAAAAAACTTTTAAGCATGCAGCCTCATTCTAAAAACACACATAAATAGAAGGGCGGCTTCAAGAAGTCGAAGATGAGATCAACAATCGACCGCGAAACATCCTGGGCTACGAATCACCCAATGACCTCCTCCACGAACTGATAGCCTCGTAAATCCTCCCTTGAGGCGCGGCCTTCGCAGATTTACAAAACTTCATTCCTCGCCTCGCTAAGCTCGCCTCGTCATTGTGCCTCGAAAATCTGCGAAGAGAGGCTAACAATAGCAACCAGAGATTAGATAAAAAAAGGCACCGCCCCGATATTCCTTAGCTCTTTGAATCCGCACGCCCTTGGACCGGAGCGGAGGGAGGAGAGAGGGCGGCGATTAAGAAGGGTATACATGGTAGGCGGTTGCGACGCTTTGAGTTTCCCGACCAACCTTTCAGAGAAAAATACACGCTCTTAGTCCCGTAGAAACTGTTGTTAATCAGAAAAGGTCTTTGTCTCAATCGGCCAAGGTTCTAGCTAGGATCGGTCAATAGTATGTTTTGCTTTGCAAGAACGCCCAAGTCACTTTACCAGTCGTAAAAATAATAAATCAAAAAGATGAACGTTCAAAAAAGAATTCAGCCGATTCGTAAATATATTCTCCTCGCATTGGTGAGTGCTTTGAATTTGGCCGCTCCCGCCAGCGCCCAGACAAAAGAAAGAAATACCAACACATCTCAAACTGAAAAATATCGGCTAGTGTGGTTTGAGGATCCTACTACCAAAGCAACCTTCGTGTGGAACCAGCTTGCAGGAGATCCCGCGACCCTCTATTATGGTCTAAAAGATCAAGAGCGTCAGAAAGGGAAATATTCCAACCGGGCTAAGGTAAATCAAGTCGTCAAGTATGATGGCATGACCAACTGCTTCGTGCGCTTGCAAAATCTCGTGCCAAATAGCTGGTATTTCATGTGTCTCGGTGATGATTTTGGCGTCAGTCGCCGTTTTTATTTCAAGACCGCACCTGACAAGCCGGAGGCCTTCACCTTCATCTGCGGTGGCGATTCACGGAACTTCCGAGACGTCCGGCAGGCCGCGAATACTCTCTGTAGAAAACTGGCCCCTCTTTTCGTGGCTTTCACCGGAGATATGATCAACCAAGATAACGCTGAAGAATGGAGTCATTGGCTGGATGACTGGCAATTGACCATCAGCGAAAAGGGCCACCTCCTTCCCATCGCTCCGCATCGAGGCAATCACGAGGCCCGCCCCGAATCCATCCCTAAACACTTTGGTATGCCTGAGGACTCCTACGCTGCTTTTTCCATTGGTAGTGATCTTTTCCGCTATTACATTTTAAATAGCGAAATCCCTGCTGACGGAACCCAGGGCGCCTGGCTTTCCAATGACCTCAAAAAAAATGCCAATGGCGTGACTCACCTCGTCGCTGGATATCATAAGCCGATGCTTCCTCATACCAGCGGAAAAGCACTTGGAAGAAATCCCGCCAAATGGGCCAAGACATTTTATGAAGCAGGCTTGGACTTGGCGATGGAGTCCGACTCGCATGTCATGAAACGCACCCTACCCATTCGTCCTGACGCCGGGGGGAAAGGTGGCTTTAAGGCAGCTCCCGATGACCCTAATGCGACCACCTATCTCGGTGAAGGTTGTTGGGGCGCCCCATTGCGCAAGGCAGACGTTGCCTTCCCCTGGACGGTAGGCGCGGAATCTTTCAACGGCTTCGACTGGATTCACGTCACTCCAAAGGCGATGTATGACAAGACCGTGAAGGTCGAAAACGTCGTTCGAATCGGGGAAATTGATCCTAAGAAGCCTTATGAGAACCCTGCGGGAATTTCGCTCTGGGCGCCTCGCGGTGGCGATGAGGTCCTGACCATTCTAGCAGACTAAAAAACCACCGAAGAAAGCATGGTCCCTTTTCTACATAACTGAGTGTAGGATATCATGAGGAATAAAACGGACCTTCTGAGCAAAGGAGCCTTACAGCTTGTCGTTAGCCTTATTTTTTTTGGGCGAGGGTGGCTAACCTGGCGTTGGGATAGCCCCATCCGCGAACTCATTTGGCAAGAAGCTTGGTGGACTCCGGTCCTTAAAAATTTTGACATCACGTGGAGTCATTTTGCGCGCACTTCTGATGCTTGGATCAGCCCCGCCCTGGATGCAATCGGGATCTTCCTAGTTATTTCCGCACTCCTTCCGTGGCTTTCCGGGATCTCACGTTTACGCTGGACGCGATGGCTCCTGCTCCCTGGAATCGTCATTGTCATCCTTGACGCCTTCTCACGCTGGATCGCAAAAGACATGCAGGCTGGCATCGGAATGGAATACGCCCTCCAGATTGCCACCCCCATTGCCCTCCTCATTCTCCTGCGGGCAGAGAACACCTCGGTAAGACGTGAAAATCTCATAAAGTGGATTCTCCTCATCGCTGCCGCTTCTACCTTCACCGGCCACGGACTCTATGCAATAGGTTACTACAGCATACCTCTAGAGTTTCGGATGATGACAACCGAAATCTTACCTCTTTCGGAAACGGCTAGCCTCATGTTTTTGAAAATTGTCGGCTGGCTCGATTTTATCGTCGTCGCGCTCATCTTCTTGCCCATCACACGGCGGGCTGGCCTGGCATACATGGTGTGCTGGGGAGGCTTGACCACCCTCGCTCGCATTTTAGCCTACTACGATTCTGAACTCCCTCGATACGGTCTGGACCCATGGCTGATCGAGGCCCTCGTCCGCACCCCGCATTGGCTCATCCCACTTTTACTCCTCCTACGAGAAATTTTCGTAATCTACCGGAGTGAGGACAGTAATCATCCTTCCGATTGACTGCTATGAATTTTCTTTTGGTAGGAGGGCCTTGAAGCCGCCCTTGGACCGGAGCGGAGGGGGGAGAAAGGGGGTTGTGTCGGCAAAGGCACTTCGATGCGCACCTCTAATTGGGCCTACATGAAATATGGTGACAGCTCCGAGGCACTATACGATATGCAGAAGGATCCCAAGCAGTTCGTCAACTTGGATAAATCAACTCAGCATGCCAAGATACTTCAATCCCCCCGCCAGCAATTCCAAAGCGTCTGGAAGCAATGAAGGAACATTGGTTATTTCAGCGGAGTAATCTTTATATTGCGGTAGGCGACGGGTCCGTGGTCCCCTTGGAACATAATGGGTCCCTTGGCCATTTCTTTGCCGGTCAATCCTCCGGGAGTGGGCTTCGGTAGCTCAATCTTTTCCTGAATCACCTTGCCGTTGAGAACTACCTTCTCGATGTAGGCATTCTTGATCTTCTTGCCGTCCTTGTATTTGGGGGCATGAAAAACGATTTGGTACTTTTGCCACTCGCCGGGCTTTTTACTGGCATTCATGGCGGGTGGTTTGGCCCCGTATATGGCTCCCATGTCGCCCATCCCGAGCTTGGTCCGTCCATGGCTGTCTAGTACTTGAATTTCGTATTCTCCATGAATGTAGATGCCTGAGTTTGAACCCTTCGGTACCATGATCTCAAGTTCGATTCGAGCATCGCCGTGAGTGAAGGTGGAGTAGATGTCGAGGCTCTTGCCTGCGGTTTTTGACGGAGCGTTGACCATTTCGCCGGTGCCATCCTTAACAATTAATTCATTTGGATTCTCGGGATTTACTGCGGCGACGCCGACTGACCAACAATCCTTATTCTTGCCTCGAGGCTTTGTCTTCCAGTCATCCAGGTCCTTGCCGTTGAAGGGCGAAGCGGCTTGGGAGTGGGAGATCAAGATTAGTGAACCGATGAACGCACTTAGTAAAAGTCGGATTTTTTTCATATTGTCGGTGAAGTTAATGTAGATGTTATTCGGGGGATCTTGGAATGCGCCGATCCGCTTGTCGATCCCTCACTTACCGACTGCTACTGCTAGGAATTTGCTTTTGGAGGGAAGGCCTTGAAGCAATTTCCTAGCAGTCCAATCCAAAGGCCATGGTATTTCTAGTTAAAGGAAATTCTGAACAGTGACATCAACAGCAAAGATTCACTAATTACCTCTTGATACACATTCCCACGGGTTTATTTTCTCAGAATGGCTTTTAGAAAACATCAAATCACCCGGAGAGAAAGCTTCGCTACGCTAGGAGTTGGTCTACCCGCTTTTTCATTGGGGTTGTCCGGGTGCCATAACGCCAAAAGCTCACCGAAAGAACTGGCTGCAGATTTCGCAGTGATTGGTGGTGGTCTTGGGGGATGCGCTGCAGCCTTATCAGCACTCCAATCTGGACTGACAGTCATCATGACCGAAGAGACTAACTGGATTGGTGGTCAATTAACCTCTCAGGGCGTTCCCCCGGATGAACATCAGTGGATCGAAAGCTTCGGTTGCACGCAAACATATCGCGATTTGAGAAACGCAATTCGCAGCCATTACAAAAAGAATTATCAACTCACTGCAGATGCCCGTGGCAATAAAACCCTAAACCCTGGTAGCGGTTCAGTTTCCCGTCTTTGCCACACTCCCCGAGTGGCCTTAGCCTGCCTCGAGGCGAAGTTGGAACCCTTCATCTCCTCTGGTAAGCTGACGCTATTAAAACAAACTATTCCGATAGCAGTCGAAGCCAACAATGATGAAGTCAAATCAGTCGAGGTGTTGAATCTCGAGAGCAATAACCATTTGATTCTGCATGGCCGTTATTTTGCTGATGCGACAGAGCTGGGTGATCTTTTACCAATGGCCAAGTGCGAGCATGTGGTGGGCACAGAAGGTAGAAACGTCACTGGTGAATTACACATGCCCGAGAAAGCCTCCAGAACCAATCAACAGGCCTTCACTATGTGTTTCGCCATTGATCACAACGAAGGAGAAAATCATACCATTGACCAACCTAGTGAATATAGTTTCTGGAAAAACTTCACACCCGAAATTACGCCCCCTTGGCCGGGACCTCTACTAGACTTTAAATACACCCACCCCTCCAGTGGCTTATCTAAACGATTAGGTTTTAATCCAACTGGCCCACAGAAGAAGGGCATTATTAACCTTTGGACGTATCGACGCATTTTAGCCGCTAAAAATTTCCTACCTGAAAGTGGCTTGCAGGACATCAGCCTGATCAATTGGCCACAGAACGATTATCTGCTAGGAAACTTGGTTGATGTAAATCGCGATGAACAAAAAACACACATCGCCCGCGCAAAACAATTAAGCCTTTCGCTGCTCTATTGGCTGCAAACAGAAGCTCCACGTGATGATGGCGGTCAAGGTTGGCCAGGGCTGCGACTAAGGAGTGATATTATGGGGACCAGTGACGGACTTGCTAAGTATCCCTACGTTCGAGAATCCCGTCGCATCAAAGCCCTAACAACTATCTTAGAGCAGCATTGCGGCGTAGAAAATCGAATGAAAATCTTGGGACTAAATGACGCCAAGAGTCTTAGCGCTAAGCGCTATCCAGACTCAGTTGGTATTGGACATTATCAAATTGATCTCCACCCAAGCTCAGGAGGCGACAACTACATCGACTTCGCGACACTTCCATTTGAGATCCCACTTGGAGCACTCATTCCTCGCCGCCTTAAAAACCTCATCCCAGCATCAAAAAATATCGGGACAACCCATCTGACCAACGGCTGCTACCGGCTCCATCCAGTCGAATGGAATATCGGAGAAGTTGCCGGTGTTCTTGCCAGTGAATCGATAGCGAAATCCACTAATCCTGAGCATTTTCATAAGGACAAAAAATACCTGAATGAATTTCAGGATACCCTCGTCAAGCGAGGGATCGAAATCCGTTGGCCAGACAGACTCGTCAGTAAGACCTAACAGAAGTCCATCAAGGTATATCTGTATAAATGATTGGTGGATTCTCTATTTATTCCCAGACCTCCAACGACGGCAGCTCTCGCTGTTAGCACGGCTTAATCGGAGCCGTAGTTGGAATGGAAAAAGGAAAAAACGCTCAATAAAGAAGCCATTAAGGTGGCAACAAGCAACCCCCTTTCTTTCCCTGTCCAATCCCTTCATCTAGCAGCCACCCTCCCGGGTTTACCTGGGGAAAGACATCGATGAAACGGGGTGTGGGCCGACAGTTTCATCAGAGGCCATTCCCATCCTCGAACTGAAGCGTGCCGCAGGTTTTCCTGCGAGACGCCTACGAGGTAAGGAATGTTTGCCTTATTCTTCCCGAACCCTGAAGAAGGCTTTGACAGGCTGCGGATTCCCTTCAGAAAAATTAGCGGTGTAGGTCGACTCCGGGCCGTCACCCGCCTCCAGTGAATCAGCCAATTCTATCCAGTCTCCGTCAAGGGATGTCGCCATATCTATTGCGTAATTACGATCGGGGCTAGAGTTCCAGCTCAGCTCCACCGAAAGATCCATGACCTCTATTTCAGTAATTTCCAATGCTCCCGCGGAAGCCCCTTGGGCTAAAAACAAGGCCTGTGCTTGTTCTTCTGTAATCAAGATACCCTGGAAGTAGTTGAAGACTGCGATATCACCGTTAAAGGACTCAGGATTGAAGGGGTTTCCACCGGGAATGTTATTCCCTGTTCCCAACTCTGCCAAATCTCCACCATCCCAATCTTCAATGGCCCCGGTACTCGTCACCTCGGCTTTCAGCTCACCATTCACAAAGAATCTGGCTGTCCCGCTTGTCGCAGAATCCACATCTCCCACACCAACGACATGAAAGAAATCCGAGGCCGCTCCAATCTCGGCAAGGTCGGAGGAAGCGATCACCCGCTGGGAGTCGTTATTGGCGTTCTGAAATCGAAAATCCAATACGCTGCCGTTAAGAACAAAGGCCGTTCCAGCACCATTTCCACCTGTATTGAACAAGGTATGGAGACCTTCAAAGTCGCCGGGGCGGAAGATGAATTCCCAACTAACGTCCGCCTTGGTAACCGGGTCGCCCAGCCCGTCTTGAAACGAATCGGCAGGATTGCTCATGAGAGCCAGATTGGGAGAATTGATCCATGTGGTAATGTTTCCAAAATTTGAACTACCGGTTTCAACCGTGCCCGAGCCAATCCAGACTATTCCGGCATTTCCGGTGGAATTGATGGTTGGCTGCCACTCCACTCCCAAATCAACGACATCCTTGGCATTCCAACCCAGAGTCGGAGGAACATTATTCGAAACGGTCACTGTGACATCCTCCGTCACGCTACCAAGTTCATTGGTCGCGGTGAGGATATAGGTGGTATTCGCTACCGGACTAACAACAGCGCTGTCGAGATCTCCGACATCTCCCACATCAGGGGATAGGGACAGCGAGGCCTCCCCGGAAACCTCCCAAACGAGAGTTGCCGAATTCCCGCTCAAGATTGTGTCAGCCCCAATCGTCGTAAAGCTACTGATGACCGGGGGCCCGACATGCACCCTGACCGATGCGCGCTGGTCCAAAGAATCACTCGTTCCATTGAGAATGTAGGTCGTGCTCCCAGTTGGGTTTACAGTGGTGCTACCCGCTCCATTGACCGTCATGCCCGCGACATCAGCCACCCCGTTATCGATGGATAAGCTGTCAAAATCATTAACTTCCCACGATAGAATGACCGGATCTCCCGAAGCCACTCGGACCTGGTCTGAGGTGAAACTTTTAATGGGCACCATGTCCGATTGAATCCCGGTCAGGTAATGAAGACGTGCCTGGTCGGCGGTTAATGAAGTTCCGTCGTAGATCGCGAATTCATCGATGACTCCGTCATAAAAAAAGGTCGGATCCGCTCCCCTAACCAGACCGTCGTGAAAAACGGACTCGGCATAACGGCGCCCGATCCCGATGGCATCGGTGTGATTATACCATAATCCGACTTTGTCCTCGACCCGTCCGATCTCCTCACCATTGAGATATGCCACCAAATCTCCATTGAGATTCTCTTGAATGTTATCCGGCTTATCGATGACGAAGACCAAATGGTAAATCTCCCCTGCTGAGACCGTCGTGTTAATTGCGAAATCAGGATCGATTAGTCCGGGATCAGCCTCACCTCCCCAGGGAGTTTCCGCCAGATTGGTCGTCATGATATAGAGCTCCGCCTCCGTGGGGTCAGCCTCCTGGGTTCCATCCAAATAGATACTGATGCCTCGTGTGGTCCCCCCTTCTTCAAAAATAATTTGCCGGTTTTCTCGGCCGGTCACCGGTAGATTGCGAGGTTGAAACCATAATTCGTAGGTTCGATTGGCGGTCCCCGGATTGCCGGGAACGACGTTCAAGGCCGGGGAATTGGGAACAAACAGCCCTTGTGATTCGGCTGCATCGAACATGATGGCGCCATCATCTGAATTCGGGACAATTCCGTCCACTACCATCGGTAGGACGGCTGTATTGCTTCTCAGTTCTGCATGGAGAGGTAACCCATTTTCATCGCTGCCAAGCACGGCAAATACTTTGTCCATCCCACTGGTCAATTTACCCATCGTCCAGTAGATATCAGGATCGTCCAGAAGGACAGCATCCTGGCCGTCTTCGGCTTGAGAAGAGAGACTCAGAGTCCCAGAAATCAGAGCGGTAAGGGCGGTAAGGGCGGTTTTTCCAAGGAATGCATGGAACGTCTGAACATTAGATTGTTTGTCTGTTTGTGTCATTATAACGAGGTCTTATTTATAACTTATCGTATTTTCATGGAGTAGGGAAGCTGTAATATTGAGGTAACAGCCTCAGGTGTAAAAGATTACCTCTAGGAATTTTCTTTTGGCGGGAGGGCTTTTAAACCGGCTTTGGACCGGAGCAAAGAAGGGTGTTTCAAAAAGGTATTTCGCGGATCTCCATCATGATTTAAGGAAGCCCATTCCGATCTCAAAGAAGGGCGTATTAAAAAGTCGATTTGCCGGATTGGATAAGTTTTACAGACTGCTAGCTTCATGAATCCTATGAGCCTACTCCTCAAATTTCTCATCTCGCTTCCGCTCCTGTCCATCGTGGTCGGACTTGCTCCCATCTCGGCAAAACAACCCAATATCGTCTTCTTTTTCACGGACGACCAAACCATCAGCACCCTTGGCTGCTACGGAAACCCCGTCGTCAAATCTCCCAATATCGATGCCCTCGCCAAACGCGGCACTCGTTTTCAACAAGCATTCGTCAGCCACCCCATTTGCTGGGCCAGCCGCACCTCCATTCTCACTGGCCTTACTGCTCGCAGCTTTCGCCAACCCGGCAATGGAGACCGCGCCACTAAAAAATCCGTCTCGGTTCTCTACTCAGATCTTCTCCGCGAAAACAACTATCGCACCGGCTATTACGGTAAATGGCACTTCAGCGCGCGACCCTATGACCAGAAAGCTCACTTCGACGAGTTCGAAGCGATCGGCCGCAATCCCTTCTTCAAAAAGCAAGCCGATGGCTCCCTCCGCCACGAGACCGATCTAATCGTCGATCGCGGCATTGCATTCCTGAAATCTCAACCCAAGGACAAACCCTTTGCCCTCAATATGTGGTTCAATGCCTGTCACGCCGAAGATGGCGACAAGCGCCCCGGCATCGGCCACTTCGCCTGGCCCCAATCCGCCAATGGCCTCTTCGAAGACAGCTACATCGGACCGCCCCGCCTCGCTGATCCCGCGATCTTCGAAGCTCTCCCCGACTTTCTCCAAACCAGCATCACTCGCGAGCGCTACTTCTGGCGTTGGAACACTCCCGAAAAATACCAAACTAACATGCGTGCCTATTACCGCATGGTCACCGGAATCGACAATGCCATCGGGCGTTTTTTAAAAGCCCTCGATGAAGCCGGTCTCTCCGAAAACACCATCGTCGTTTACTCAGCCGACAATGGCTACCACATGGCCAACCGCGGTCTCTCCGGTAAGTGGTCCCATTATGAGGAATCGATTCAAGTTCCCCTCATCATCGCCGACCCCCGTGTCTCCGAAGATCAACAGGGCCAAGTCACTAACGCCGCCGCTCTCAATATCGACATCCCAGCCACTTTCCTCGACTGGGCCGGCATCAAAACCCCGGAGCGTTACGATGGTCGCAGCCTGAAGCCTCTCGTCGAAGGCGAAACTCCTAAAGACTGGCGCACCGAAACCTTTCACGAACACTTCGCGGTCCGAAACCGTATTCCGGCCTACGAAGGAATCCGGACTTCCACCCATAAATACGTCCGCTATCTCGACCACGACACCGAGTTCCTCCACGATCTCAAGAACGATCCTGATGAACTCGTCAACCTCGCCAAGGATCCCAAATACTCAGCCAAGCTCGCTGAAATGCGTGAACGGACCGACGTCCGTATCAAGGAACTTGGCGGCCCGCTCGATCCCCTCAAAGGTTCCTTCACCGCCTCAACCGCTCCCCACCCTGAATCCTCCGCTGCCGTCGGATTAGCAAGTAACGCCGAAGGCTTCACTCGCCTCTTTAACGGACAAAGCCTCCGCAACTGGACTGGTAATTCGAAATACTGGTCGGTCAAAGACAAGGCCATCACCGGCGTCACTGATGGCTCGCTTAAGATGAACCGCTTTATCACTTGGAATGGCTCAACCGTTCAAAACTTCGAACTCCAGGTGAAAGTCAAATTCAGCGACCGCGCCAACAGCGGTATTCAATATCGTGGCAAAATGCGCCCTGAAGTCGATCTCGACATCGTCTCCGGCTACCAATGCGACATTATGCAAAACCCACCGCACCAAAACGGCATGGTCTATGACGAACGTGGCCGACGAATTCTCGCCTACACGGGACAAAAAGTCGTCATCGATGAGGAAGGAAAATCTTGGATTGTCGGAGAAATACCCGTCAAAAAATTCGAGCCCGACGTTTGGCACGACTACCGCGTTCTTGTTCGTGGAAACCACCATCAACACTGGATCGACGGCCATCAAACCGCCGACCTCATCGACCTCGATGAAAAAGGACGCGCCCTCGAAGGAGTCCTTGGCTTCCAAGTCCACGTCGGTCCCGCCATGGAAATCCAGTTCCGCAATATCCTCCTCAAAAACCTCCCTGACGCCCTTCCGCTTCGGACCGCCGCAGACACCAAGATTCCCAGCTGGATCCTTTGGCGTTCGCCCTCAAGGCACTCCGGCGAAAGGCTGGAAGCCTCCTCTCTATCAAAAGTAATAAGCCTCACCAACATTCCCTAGAATCGCCACCCACCGTGACGTGGCGATCCGCTACCTGACAGCGGGCACTCACTCGGATCACAATACGATCTGTAAGTTCCGCCGCGAGAACCTCAGGGCTTTCCGCGAGAGCTTTGTCGATGTATTGGAGCTGGGTATTTTACGTCTGAAAGGTTTTCTTCGTCATTTTCTTTTATGAATCTTCTTACCATCGTTTGGTTAAGGGTTGCCTTAGTCGCCTCCCTGTTCGTTTCTCCGGTTTACGCAAAGAAGCCGCCCAATGTCATTTTTTTAGCGGTTGATGACATGAACGACTGGATCGGTTGCTTAAATACGACACCGGGTGCGATCACTCCGAATATTGACAAGCTGGCAGCGCGTGGCGTGAATTTTTCAAACGCCCACACTCCAGGGGTCTATTGCGCTCCGGCGCGGGCGGCGATTTTTTCGGGCCAGTTTGCTTCGACGACTGGGTGCTATCAATCGGCAGATTATTTCACAGACCATCCTGAGATCGAAGGTCTGCAAACCAGTTTTTCGAAAGCGGGATACACTACCTTGGGCGCGGGCAAGCTCTTTCACCATCGTGAGGGCAGTATCGATGTTCGTGGTTGGGACGAATTCTTCTTACGGAAGCAATCGCAACGTCTCGCGGGTTGGGCTCTTGATTCCTGGAGCGAGGAAACTCCTTTTCCTGATCCTTTTCCGGCCAGTATCTTCAACAAAGGCAAGAAGGTGACGGGTGGGCTTTTCCTCGAGTGGGCTGGTTTGCCCAATGAAAAGGAAGAGGAGATGGCCGATACCATTCGCATCAATTGGACGGTGGATCAGTTGAAGAAGGAGCACGATAAACCTTTCTTTCTCGCTTGCGGTATCTACGCGCCGCACTTTCCCAATTACTGCCCGCAGAAATATTTCGATCTCTACGATCGCGATGAGATTGAGTTGCCTCCCTATAAAGCGGACGACCTCGATGACCTACCCGAGCGGATCAATAGGGCCAAGAGAGGTCGTTCAAAAATTCATAAGGAGCTCGAGAAGAAGGGTGCCGTGAAGGATGCCATCCACGGTTACCTCGCCTGTATGAGTTACGCCGATGCCATGATGGGACGCGTTCTTGATGCCTTGGAAGCAAGTTCTCACGCTGATAACACGATCGTCGTACTGTGGTCCGACCACGGCTATCATCACGGCGAAAAATACGATTGGGGAAAGCATACCCTCTGGGAACGGACCTCAAATGTTCCCTTCATCTGGGCTGGTCCGGGAGTGGCCAAAGGCTCGAAGATCGAGGTTACCGCCAGTCTCATCGACATGTATCCTACTTTTGTCGAAATGTGCGGATTACCGAAGCCTCACCAGAAGCTCGAAGGAACTTCGTTGGTGACGACCCTCGCGAAACCCGGCGAGGCCAAGGACCGCGATGTCTATCTGCCCTATATGGATCCCGGTGAGTTCGCGGTCATCAATCAAGACTGGCGCTATATCTCCTATGGCAAGGACGGGGAAGAGCTCTATGATCTGAAAAGCGATCCCCACGAGTGGGAGAACCTTGCGGAGAAACCCAAGTATGCCGAGAGGAAGGCAGTCTTGCGCAAATCTGCACCGAAAGGATTCGCACCTGCCAATCCGAAGAGGAATATAAAGAAAGACCTCATCATTGAAGGTGAATCGTTCCATTGGAAGAGGGGGGGGACGAAGATTCCTGCGACCAAATCGCTTCCCAAAAAAACTGCGGGGAAGAAGAAAAAGAAGAACGTCCTCTTCATCGTCTGTGATGATCTCAATACGCACGTCACACCCTCCGACTACGATCAGATCTTATCTCCCACGATGGCGCAGTTTTCTGCCGAGGCCATGACTTTCAAGCGGGTCTTTTGCCAGTATCCCGTGTGTGGTCCATCACGCGCCTCGATGCTCCATGGTCTCTATCCTGAGTCGACCGGTGTTCTCGATAATAGGGTTGATATTCGCCAGACGCGTCCTGGTACAGTTTCAATGCCCCAGTATTTTAAGGATCATGGCTACTGGACGGGTGAGGTTGGAAAAATTTTCCATAATCCGCAAAATAACCCGGGGGAAGTGGCTTGGAGCGAGTCGCACTTTTACGCAAATGACGAACTACCGGTCGTTGCGGAAGCTCGCAAGAAATTCGAGGAGGAAAACGGATCAGTGGAGTTGCGAGAAAATCGGAAAGCCTGGCGCGAGCTTTCCAAGAAAGCAGGAGCCAAGCTCGATGCGCAAACGCCTCCCGGATACGGGCGAAGCGGTCTTAGGGATGAGCAACACAAGGACGGCAAAAACGCGCGCACGGTTGCGGGCTGGCTCCGCGAGAAACCCAATGGCAAAAAACCCTTCTTTATCGCCTGTGGTATACAGAAACCACACGTGCCATTCCTAGCACCCTCGAAATACTTCGATCTCTATCCGCTCGATCAGATTGTCTATTCTCCGGATAAGCCTGACCTTTGGGATAGTATCCCCCGGGGAGCTATCAACGGTCGCTTTAAGGAGTTTGGCTTCGAACTCGGAAAGGAAGACGATGGACGACGTCGCAAATACATGCAGGCCTATCATGCCTGTATTAGCTTCGTGGACGCCCAGTTGAAGCTCGTCATGGACGCGCTCAAGGAAAGCGGCCAGTCGGAAAATACCATCGTGATTTTGACCTCGGATCATGGTTATCACTTGGGGGATCATTTCCTTTGGGGGAAGGTCAGCCTCTTCGATATCGGAGCAAAGGTTCCCTTCATGATCCGGGTTCCTGGCCTCACCAAGCCCGGAACGGAATCGCAAGCGATGGTCGAGTTGATCGACATCTACCCAACCCTCGTTCAGCTCACTGGCCTTGAGCGTCCCGCACATCTGCAAGGGGCTTCCCTTCGACCATTGCTCGACCACCCCGAGCGACTCGGGAGAAAAAAATATGCCTACAGTGTAGTGAAGCGTGGTAAGAAAATGGGCTACACCCTGCGCAATCAGAAGTGGCGTTACGGGAAGTGGCACGACGGCGAGGAACTCTACAACCTCACCAATGATCCCGAGGAAAAAGTGAATCTAGCAAACCGGGATAATCTTGATCACCGACTGGGTGAATTCCGCCGCGTCCTGAAGATGAGACAGGACCAGGCCTCCAGTCGTCGCAACAAATGAAGCTCCTCACCTTCATTCTTGTCGGCAGTCTATTTGGGGCCTCGCTTCAAGCTGCGATCATCAGCGAAGGGATTGTCAAAATCGTCGAAGGAATCGCCATCCCGATTGACATTGTTACGTTGTCTTTCATGTTCATGGTGGTAGGTGAAATGGGGGATGGAAACCGGCGTCCCTCCTGCCAGGCTTGGTCCTGCTGCGGGGATGCTATGTAACCGGATGGATCCTATCTTTTTGGGTTAGGGTTATCGGTGCAAAAACCAAAAGGGAACTTTCGAACTTACGATGGAAGATCTGAACGACTTTGTAGAGTCGTTCAGCGAGCGAGCCGAGGGAAGTCCCATGTCGTGCGTCATGATTGGTTAAAGAGCAAGAAGGACTCGCCCTTGAGGAGCTATTCGAAGAATGCCGATCCCCGTGATCCAGTGGTGAGTAAAAAGATGCGGGGCAATCACCAACTTTGGTGTGATGAGATTAAGAAATATGGCTTCGATTTCGCCGATGGAATCTACGCGGCAAACCTCCTAGAATTGCACAATGAGTAACTCAACGTCCCTCCTCTTCATATTCTTCCCTATTTCTTAGATTCCTTCTTTGACACTATAAAGCTGAATCTAGTTGCCCTCAAAAAAGTGACTCCTGCGAATCGCTGGAAGTTGGACGGGCTTCGGGGTCACTAGCTTGTTCAACAGAGAGGTGTCCGGTCTCGTTCTATGACCTTTAAATTTAAAGAAATACCGGCGATGGGAATCGAACCCATACTTCCTAAGAAACTCGATTTTGAATCGAGCGCGTCTACCAATTCCGCCACACCGGCTGCTTTCTGAAAGCAGCTTGAGTCTTTCTTGCTCCACCCGTCTTGTCAAAGAAGTTTACGATAGCTTTCGCAATTTTGTGACGCGACCTGGATTGACCCATTCTGCAACGAAGATATTTCCCTGGGCGTCGAAGCAGGCATCGTGTGGATGGATGAACTTTCCGTCGATCCAGCGTTTGGGTTGTTGGCGAAGGGATTTATTGTCTGCAAGGACTTCTTTTCTCCAGTTTTCGTCTTCGCCGAGGTGGATTATTTTATCGTTTTTGTCGATGAGGGTGACTCGTGCGGAGAGATCTGGGATTAAAAGAAGGTCGCCGTGGACGTCGACATTAGCGGGTAGGATGAAGGGCTCGCTGAGGGTGCGGAGGTGCTTGCCATCGAGGTCGAACCATTGGAGCCGGCCATTAGCGCGGTCGGTCACACAAATCGAAGGAGCGCGGCCAGCACGGGTATCGATTCCCAGACCGTGAGGAAGGTTGAATTGTCCGTCAGCTTTGCCAGGGCTTCCGAAGGTGGATAGGTATTTGGCGTCTTTATCGTAGCGATGGATGCAGTGGGCTCCGTAGCCGTCTGCAAGATAGAAGCTCCCATCACTTGGATGGAAGGCGATATTTGTGGGAAGGAAGCCTTGGCGCCTCCAGTTAGCCGAAGTGCTCGTGTCTTCGCCATCGGCATAGCGACCTGAGGCCATCGGGGCCCTGCGGAACCAGACGATTTCACCTTTGAGGGTCATCTTGGCGAAGCTCTTCACGCCTTGATAGGCAGTGACGTAGAGAAACTGATTCTTCCCCTCGGTGCGGACCTCGATGCCGTGGCCACCTCCTTGGAATTGGGCACCGAAGGCGCGAATGAATTTCCCGACCGAGTCAAAAACGAATATGCAAGGGTGCTCTTTCTGCGCGGCAAGGCCTTCGTGGATGACGTAGAGATTTTCCTCCTTGTCGATGGCGACGTTGTGCGTGGTTTGCCAAGAATACTTGTCCGGGAGACGAGGCCAATTGTGAATGGCTTCGTATTGGTGCTCACCTTCGCCGACGATGGTGCTCTTTGTCTTGGCGGTGACGCTGTTCGGGAAGGAAAGGGCACTTCCCGCCAGCAGGGAAGACTTGCTTAAAAATGATCGACGTGTTGTAAAGTTCATCCTCTCATGGTGTCGTTTTCCTCCCTCGCTTGTCGAGGTTAGACTGGGATCGTGGTGACGAGGATTTTGCTCTCACGGTCAGCAGAAATGGGAGAGGCTCCTTTTGGGAGGAGGAAGAAATCCCCGGGCCTAAATTGTGATCCCTCAGATGAGATGATCAGTCCAGAGATAACCGTGATGACGGCAAAACGCTCGCGCCCATTGCTGAAGGAGGCTCCTTTTTCGAGGTCCTTCTGGTCTACCTGAAAGTATTCGCACTGAGCAAGGTTGTCGCCTTGGGGCTCGTCCATTGTTGGCTCGAAGTCATCAAAATTAATGGATTTCATCGACTCCTCGATATGAAGATCACGCGGGGTGCCATCGAGGCCAACGCGATTCCAATCAAAGACCCGGTAGGTCGTATCAGAGTTTTGCTGAATTTCGTAGATGAGGAATCCAGCGCCAATGGCGTGAAGGCGGCCTGAGGGGATGAAGATGGATTCGCCAATTTCTGGTTGAACGGCGTGGACTTTATCCTCGACTGAGCCGTCCTCGAGTGATTTAGCGAATTGGTCACGGGAAACGCCTTTTTTAAAGCCGATGTATAGTTTTGCTTCGGGATCGCGATCGGCGATGTACCACATTTCTGTTTTCGGATCGCCACCCAGGTGAGGGGCGATCTCCGCAGGTGGATGGACCTGGATGGAGAGGTCATCGCGGGCGTCTAGAATCTTGATGAGGAGGGGGAATCGATCACCATCTAGATTGGACCCGAAAATTTCTTCACGGTTTTTCGTCCAGAGTTCGTTAAGGGTTCGATCTTCATGAATGCCAGATAAGACGACCGATTGTTCGTGCTCGCGGTCGCTGAGTTCCCAGGATTCTCCGTAAAGTTGTTCGTCGGGGAGATTTCGCTGGTAGTTGTCCTCAAGAGTGCGACCGCCCCAGACGCGGGTCATGTAGATGGGTTGGAAGGAAATCGGCTCCATAAATCGAGAGTAGGGTGATAAATGGTGCTCGGGGGATCAAGGATAGAGTGAATTTCTGGGCTAATTGACTATTTATGAGTCCAAAACTTCACTCTTGCTCTATAAGGCTTCTTCGTGCGACAGTTCCTCAACACGGATGTTCCGTGTCCCCAAATCCATGGCCAAACGGCAGAAAAAAGTTACCAAGCAGTCAGTAGTGCTGGCGCGTGAGGGCAGCCAAGAAATGATCGGAATGACGATGATTTTGATTGGTATCTTACTCTTCATCTCTTTTCTTCGATTTACGCCGGTCGATTTTGTAGGGTGGAAGGTTTTTGGAAGCTTTGCTCCTGAAGGCGCGGCAGATGAGCCCACCCGGAATCTTATCGGGCCGGTAGGGGCACTTTTGGGATTTGTTTTTATTGGTCTCTTTGGGGCTGCCGCTTATCTCGTTTCTCTTTCGGTGATCTGGCTGGGATTTGCCGTTGCTTGGTTTAAGAGTAATCTCGGGTGGAGAACTTTTATTGGGTTTGGTGCTCTGATGCTTGCCAGTGCTTCACTTTTTAACGTTCGGGGCTGGTTTGAGGGATATTGGCATGTGAGTTGGGCGGGGGGATTGCTCGGGCAGGGAATTGGGCACTACGTTTTTAAGAATCTTTTGGGCTCTGTGGGAGCCACGATCATTCTCGTGGGGCTCTATGTATCGAGCTTGATTCTCTTAACCGGTCTTCATCCTTTTTCGTTTGTTCGGAATACGGCAGGAACAGTGTCTATTTGGTGGGTCAACTGGCAGGCCTCTAAGTCAAGTAGCACCAAAAAAATTTATTCTCCCTCGGCCCGCAAGCGTTCTCGTAAAACGGGTGTTCCGCAGAGCAATTCTTCTGCTTCCGGTGATACGGCTTCCGCGAAGGAGAAGTCCAAGATGAAAGAAGTGGAGGATGACGGCCAGGTGACGCTTCCTTTGCGCGAAACTCCTATTCCGCAGATTATCGATTCCTCAGTGCGCAAAAGACCCCTTCAGGAAATGGGAGCACGGCCATTTGAGCGTAAGAAGAAACCGGGGCACACGGGGCTTAGCACCGACGGATTTGAGAACTACGAGCTTCCTGGCTTCGATTTGCTTGAGTTCGAAGAAAATGAAGAGCCTCCTGAGGACTTTAGTGAAGAGCTTCTGGCCACTCAAAAAATCATCATTGAGACATGTAAGGCTTTCGGTGTGGAGGTAACGGCGGGGGATATTACCCGTGGGCCTACCATTACTCGATATGAGGTTTACCCCAGCGTCGGACTTCGCGTGAGTCGAATCACTCAATTAGAGGCGGACTTAGCCAGAGCGACCAAGGCTGAACGGATCAATATTCTTGCTCCTATTCCAGGCAAGGACACTGTTGGGATCGAAATTGCGAATGACAACAAGGTGGCTGTTCCTCTTCGTGAACTCCTTCAGGATGAGGGCTTCCGGAGTTCTAAGCGCAAGATCCCGCTCGCACTTGGAAAAGACGTTTACGGGAATACTGTTATCGGGGACCTTGCGGCAATGCCCCATTGCCTGGTAGCAGGAGCTACTGGTGCAGGAAAATCGGTTTGTATCAACTCGATCATTACGAGTATCCTCTACAAATTTGGTCCCGATGAGCTTCGCTTTATCATGGTCGATCCGAAGGTGGTAGAAATGCAGGTTTACAGCAAACTACCTCACTTGGTCGTTCCTGTAGTTACTGATCCTCGAAAGGTCGTTGGTGCACTGAACTGGTGTGTCAATGAAATGGAACGACGCTATAAGATGTTCGCCAAAATAGGGGTGCGGAATTTTGATAGTTTTAATGGTCGCGAGCGGCCTGAGCTTGTCGTCCCCTCGGAGGAGGAGAAGGAGCAAGAAAGGAAGGAGCAGGCAGATGTGGAATCAATCGTCGATGAAGAGGCCATCGAATCGATGGCTAAAGCTTTCGAGGACGGAGATTTGGGGCCCATTGCGACGGCTGAGGAGATCGAGGAAGAGAGTGACGAGGTCCCGGACCGTTTCCCTTATATCGTCATCATCATCGACGAGCTTGCCGACCTGATGCAGACCGCTCCCGCGGATATTGAAGTCGCGATTGGCCGGATTGCCCAGAAAGCACGTGCCGCTGGAATTCACTTGATCGTAGCAACCCAGACGCCACGGGCTGATGTAGTCACAGGGATGATTAAGGCGAATATTCCAAGTCGAATTGCCTTCCAGGTCTCTTCTTCATTGGACTCCCGTGTGATTCTAGATAGTAAAGGTGCCGAGAAACTCGTTGGAAAAGGGGACATGCTCTTCTTGCCCCCGGGTTCCGCTAAACTTGAGCGTGCTCAGGGAGCTTTCGTTTCCGATGAGGAAGTTGAGGCAATCGTTGGATTTTGCTCGAATCAAGGTGAGCAGAAGTTTGAAGAAAGCATTCAGCAGAGCATTGAGCGTGCTGCATCCGGCGATAGTGGGGGAAATGAGGATGTCTCGGATGCTGACGAAGAGGTTCTTGAGCGTTGCATGGAAGTTCTCCGTGCTGAGGGGAAAGCTAGCACTTCTCTTCTTCAGCGTCGTCTGCGGCTAGGATATACCCGTGCCGCACGCATGATTGATATTTTGGAAGAAAGGGGAGTGGTTGGTTCAAGCGATGGTGCCAAACCTCGTGAGGTCTTGATTCCCGGCTGCGGTTCTGACGGTCGAGAGTAGAGAATTCTGGACGATTCCTCCTGTTTGTTTTGGTTTACTGAAGTAAACAGGCTGTTTTCCCTGAAAACTGTCGAATTTCGCTTGTCAGAAGATGTATCTTTGATACAGAACTCGCCCCTGAGCGGGAACTTCCTTGGTTCTCGTTTAATATGACTTGCTCCAATAGACTACCATGGCACGACTTTTTGGCACAGAAATCCCGAATGAGAAGCGAATCGAAGCTTCTCTTCCCTATATATACGGTATCGGACGCTCTACGGCGTCACGCATCCTTGAGCACGCTGGCGTAAGTCCAGACATCCGCACGGGTGAGCTGACCGAAGAGCAGCTTGTGAAGATTGCGACCGTAATTCAAAGCGAAGAAATCACCATCGAAGGTGACCTTCGTCGTGAACAGCAGGGACAAATGAAGCGTCTTGCTTCTATTAACTGCTACCGTGGTATTCGCCACAAGCGTGGCCTTCCTGTTCGCGGTCAGCGCACCCAGACCAATGCACGGACCCGTAAGGGTAAGCGTCGCACGGTTGGTGTTGCTCAGTAATTTCCGCGTCTCTCTGAACGAGAACGCAAACTGATTCACTACAATGGCTGAAGAAGAAAATAAAAATGAGGAGCCCGAGGTCGTCGCTGCAGCTGCAGAGACTCCTACGGAAACTCCAGCCCCTGAAGCGGCTGCTGAAAAAGCAGCTCCTGAGGCACCTAAGGGTGCTCCAGTTGAGGGTGATGCAACTGGAGGTGAAGAAGCTCCAGTAAAGAAGACTGAGGAGAAGCGCGATATTTTCGCGGAGCTCCTCGGTGAAGAGTCACCTGACAAAGTCAAGGTGCACAAATCCAAGAAGAGCAAGAACGTCGTTAAGGGCATTGTCCACGTCGTCGCTACTTTCAATAACACTATCGTCAGCGTGACTGACGAGCGTGGTAACTCGATCGGCTGGTCTTCAGCTGGTAAGATGGGTTTCAGGGGGTCTCGCAAGAGCACCGCTTATGCTGCGCAAGTTGTCTCCCAAGATGCTTGTCGTCAGGCAATGGCTCATGGGTTAAAGGAAGTGGATGTCCGCGTCAAAGGCCCTGGTGCTGGACGTGAATCTGCTGTTCGTGCTGTCCAAACTCTCGGTGTTGATGTCCACACGATCGAGGACGTGACTGCTATCCCTCACAATGGCTGCCGCCCGAAGAAGGCGCGTCGTGTATAATTCATCTAACAACCTTTTACTAGAATAGATCAATGGCACGTTACACCGGCCCAAAAGATAAAATTAGCCGCCGTTTTGGAGTTCCACTTTTCGGACCTTCGAAGGCACTTGAGCGTCGTAATTACCCTCCGGGTCCTCACGGACTTCGTTCGGGACGTCGCAAGAAGTCCGAGTATGCGATTGCGCTTGGAGAGAAGCAGAAACTTAAGTTCATCTATGGAGTGCTCGAGAAGCAGTTCCGTGGATACTTTGCGGAAGCAAGTCGTCGTCGTGGTATCACGGGTGACCTCATTCTCCACCTTCTTGAGACCCGTCTTGACAATGTTTGCTACCGCCTCGGTTTTGCAAATTCGCGTCAGGGAGCTCGTCAGCTTGTCAATCACGGCCACGTGCTCGTGAATGGCAAGAAGCTCGACATCGTTTCATACCAAGTTCGTGCAGGGGACAAGATTAAGGTTGGCGCACGCGCCAGCTCCCAGCAACTTGGACTTCGCATGCTCGATTTGACTCAGTCAGTGCCTTTGGTCGACTGGGTCACTCTTGACCGTGAGAACATGGAAGGAACTGTGGCTCGTCTTCCGGAAACTGAAGATGTCGACTCACCAGTCAACCTCCAGCTGATTGTCGAGCTTTACTCCCGCTAAAGTTCCGCGGCTCAAGCAAATTGCTTTTCAAAAACTCCGTTCCAGTTGGGACGGAGTTTTTTTGTCCCTGTCCTTTTTCGTGGTCAGGCCATGGATACAAGTTTAGTTTAATCCTTTAGAAAGCTTACTTTATGAAATTGAAATTTTGCGGTGTCGCTGGCACCACGACGAGCTCCCAGCATCTTCTCGAAGTTAATGGTCAGAGGATTCCCCTCGATTATGGTATGTATCAGGGACGGCGGAAGGATTCCTTTTCAGGGCGCGCTGATCATTCCGAGCTCATGGACTATTTCGAGAGCATCAAGGGACCGAAAGAGAGGGTATGGCTTGTGCATGGGGAAAAAACCCACTCAGAAGCGCTCTGTGATGCGTTGAGAGAAGTTCATGGAGAACAGGTTGAAGTGGCGGAACTCGGAACTGAGGTTGGATTTTAGGCTATGAAAGCAATTTTATTTCTATCGCTGATCGGCTCACTCATCGCGGAAGAGCTGTCGATGAAAGACTTTGTCGTGCAAGAGAAGGAGCAACATTACTGGCGTGTTGACGAAGGTGAGATTGTCGGTGGTTCTGCTACTGGGCAGGTGGCGCATAACACCTTTGCTTCTTCGAAAAAGCGCTATGGTAATTTTGAACTGAATCTTCAGGTGAAGATCGATGTTTACGAAAGCACAAACCCCAACGCCGGGATTCAGATTCGAAGCGAGCGGATCATCGGTCATCACGAGATGATCGGCTACCAAGCCGATATTGGTAAAAACTACTGGGGCAAAATCTACGATGAATCGCGTCGCCGCAAAGTGGTGGGAGACTACCTGAAACCTGATGTGGGAAAGGCTGTTCGGAAGGGATGGAATAACTACCTCATTCGCTGTGAAGGGCCTCGTATCCGGATTTGGCTCAATGGCATTCAAACAGTAGATTTCACCGAGGAAGATCCCAAGATCCCCCTGGAAGGCCTCATTGCGCTTCAGGCACACAGCGGCAAGAGCTTCGAAGCGCGGTATCGAAAGATTACGATTCGAGAGCTCCCTGAAACGAAAGGGATCACCACTTGGGAGAAGCTCGGGCCTGAGGTCCTGATTCTCCCGAAAAGGCGCTAAGGGACTACGCGAGGAGATTTTCTTTGTGATGCGGGAGGCCGAAATAGGCCTGCGCATTGTGATAGCAGATGTTCCCGATCAAATGGTGCAGGAGCTGGTGGTCGTCCGGGAGTTTGCCATCCTCGACATCTTGACCGATGACGTTGCAAAGAACACGGCGGAAATACTCGTGACGAGGGAAGGAGAGAAAAGAGCGGGAGTCGGTTAACATTCCTACGAAATGGGCGAGGAGGCCGATGGAAGAGAGTGTATTGATCTGATCCTCCATTCCTTTGATGGTGTCATTGAACCACCAACCGGATCCAAACTGAACTTTCCCGCGCATCGGCGCTTCCTGGAAGGAACCACAGGCCGCTGCAAGGACGGCATTATCTCTTGGATTAAGGTTGTAGATGATGGTCTTGGGCAGGCGATCAATCGCTGCGAGGGAATCGAGGAAGGAGAAAATCGCCTCTCCCTGAGGCCAATCGCCGATGGTGTCGAATCCTGAATCGGGGCCGAGTTGCTTAAACAGTCGGGTGTTGGGGTTTCTCTTGGGGCCAAGGTGAAGTTGCATGGTCCAATCCCTTTCGGCGTTCCATTGTCCGATGTGAAACATGAGAAGAGCGCCGAAGGCATCGGTTTCTCCTGCGGAGGCAGCGGTGCCTTGTCGGGCCTTCTTAAGGATTTGATCCCCTTCCCGGACGGAGCAGGGGTTGGCCAGGGCATAGCGCATGCCGTGGTCGGTCATGCGGCATCCTTTTTCGTGAAAAAAATCGTGACGATTTTTTAGGGCGGTAAGAAGGTCGTCCAAGGAGCCGATATTCTGTCCGAGCTGATCAAGCCATGGGTTGAGAATGGTGGGGCGATCCACGAAGAGAGCTTTGTCGGGCCTGAAAGTGGGGTAGACCTTGGTCGGGCAGTCTGAGTTGTTGGCACTCTCGTGATGGCAGAGATCATCTGTGGGGTCATCTGTCGTGCCAACGGCATCGACGCGGAAACGGCGCATCAACTCACGTGCTGAAAAGTCGGCGTCTTTCAGTCGCTCATTGGCCTGATTCCAGATTTCTTCGGCCGTGTCAGGGCTGAGGAGGGTCTCGATGCCGAAGCAACGTCGAAGCTCGAGGTGGGTCCAGTCGTAGAGCGGATTACGGAGAGTGTTTGGAATGGTTTCGGCCCAGGCCTGGAACTTATCACGAGGGGAAGCGTCGCCTGTGATATGGCTTTCAGGGATTCCGTTTGCTCGCATGGCGCGCCATTTGTAGTGGTCGTGTCCGAGCCAGAGTTCGGTGACATTTTCCCAACGCTTGTCCTTGGCGATTTCGTCGGGAGGAAGATGAGTATGGTAATCGATGATCTGCTGATGCTCTGCCGATTCATGGAAGAGGCGCTCCGCAATTTTGCTCAAGAGGAGAAAGTTAGTATCGAGATAGGTTCTGGCCACGGCGGAAGGCTAGAAAACCAAGAAGGAGATGGGCAGAAAAAAGGGAACGATTTTTCTAAACGGACGTGCTGATGCGGTGGGCAAGCGAGAGAACAATAATGCCAATCAGGATGAGGGTCATTCCCAAAAAGAAGGCCCCATTTTTACGATGTTTCCATAAGGACCAGATGCCTGCCATCGCAAGTAGGGAGCCCATTCCCAGAGAAAGGAGTCCAAGCGCTGCCAAGAATTGAATCACAGTGAAATGAGAGCATAAAAAAACGGCCCTGACGAATCAGGAGCGTTTGAGAACTTAGAATACTAAATTAGACCCGCTTGATCGTGGCATTGTTACTTGCTTCCATGATGTTCAATGAGTGATTGGCGAGGGACTCAAGCTGGTTGTTGATGTCGGTGTAGAGCATCTCAATGCGGATATCGCCTTCTGCCATGCGCTTGATTGCTTCCTTGTTGAAGCTCTTACGCATGTTGTCGGTTTGGTCCTCGAGGCTCTTGACCGAGCTGATGACGTCGGCCGGAACAGGCTGAAGGAGGTAGTTGTCGACGGCGCTGAGGGATTGTCCCACGACGTCTGCGATTTCTCGAACCCGTTTGGTCTGGTGATCTGTGAAATCGTGACCTTTGTTGTATTTCCGCTCGATTAGTTTAACGAGGCGGTAAGTGCAGTCGGTTGATTCTTCGAGCTCGCCGACGATGCGAATCATGGCCGCGATGTTGCCTGCATGTTGGGGAGTCAGGTCCCGGGCGGAACACTGCACGAGATATTCCGTGATGTCCTGCATCATGAGGTCGGCCTCTTCTTCCATCTTCTTCAAGCGGGAGATTTTCGAGGAGAGGTCGGTGGAGGGGTTATCAAAGGCTTTCCGGAAGCCTTTGAACATCTCCTGGGAGTGAGTTGACATTTTACGAATGGCTCCTTCAGCCTCGACGATGTTGAGTTCACCCAGATCGACGAACTTTTGTGAAATGTAGCGGAGGCGGGTCGTGTTGCGCCCTTTGTCATCCTTTTCAGATGGAACCCATTTCTTCACGGTGCTGGCGATCTGAGGAACAAACCAAACGAGGACACCGATATTGATCAGGTTGAAGGTCGTGTGGAAGATCGCGGTAGCGAAAGCAACTTCACTTGAGGCAAATTCTTTCTTCGCTGATTTTAGGCTGTCAGGGAGATGCTGGGCGATTTCCCAGACCATCCCCGCAAAGGGGATGAATACGATGAGCATCCAGACAGTTCCTATGACGTTGAATAGGAAGTGCGCTCGGGCGGCTCGCTTTGCCTCGGTATTGGCCCCAAGAGAGGCGAGCCAGGCAGTGACCGTTGTTCCAATATTTTCTCCTAGCACGACGGCAGCGGAAATACGGAATGATTCAAAGGCATCTTCCGAAAACCAGCCATTGATGGCGCAGGTAATAGTGATTGCCATGGCGGCGGATGAAGATTGGACAATCAGGGTCAAAATGATTCCGCCGATCATAAAGAACACATAAGAGAGATAGCCTTTTCCTCCAATCAACCCAATCCAATGACGGATTGCTTCAACGGCACTAGCATCCTGTTCCTTGGCGATTCCGCTTTTGAGGTCGGGTACTGCTTCCTTTAAAAGGCTGAGACCCAGGAAAAGAAGACCAAATCCAACAATGAACTCTCCCATGGACTTCCATTTTCCTTTTCCGACAAAGAAGATAGGAAAGCCGATTCCCACGATTGGAATCGCGATTCCAGTGAGGCTGAACTTACCAATCGTTGCGACAATCCATGCGGTGATGGTCGTTCCGAGATTGGCCCCCATGATCACTCCAATGGATTCAGTGAGGGAAAGGAGGCCGACATTGACAAATGAAACGACGAGAACGGTGGTGGCGGAGGATGATTGAACCAAGCCGGTGGTGAAGAGTCCGGTGAGAACACCTTTGAAGCGATTCCCTGTGATGGAGGCGAGCGCTGCGCGCATGCGAGCGCCAGCGAACTTTTGGACACCTTCGGACATGACTTTCATGCCGAATAGAAATACGCCGAGGGCGCCTAGAATTTGCAGTGCGGTTGCCATTGTGTGAATCTAAATAACGGAGCTATAAAGGGATCTAAAACTCCACATTTGGCCAGCGAAAAAGACAAAAATGTGACAAAATTGTCACATTTTTGGAGGCAGGGGTCTCGATTCCTAGAGGCCGATCTGCTGTTCGAAATCGGGGCGTGCAGGGGCACCTCGCCTTAACGCCTCTTGATAGAGTATCTTAGCCTGATCATTCTTGCCGGAGCGGGCTGCCATGTAGGCGAGGTTGAAGTGTGGTTCCCAGATGTTGGGGTCGATCCTGATGGCCTGTTTAAAGTGGATTTTAGCCTCGGGTCCCCGGCCCATTTTTCCAGCCATGTTTCCAAGAATGACATGGGCATTGGCATTCTCAGGGTCAAGTTCCAGAGAAATATTGATTTCGCGTTCGGCTTCTGGGAAGACCTGGCTGCGATAGTAGGCGTCACCGAGCATGAAGTGGGCCACTGGGATCTTGCGGTTACCAGCGTAGAGGATGGCCTGCTCAAAGTGCTTTGCTGCCTCTGAAGGTTGTTCCAATCGAAGTTTGACGATGCCTAGATTCACCATGGCATCCCAGGCTGCGGGATTTTCCTCGATGATCATTTCCAAGATTCCGCGGGATGCTTCGAGGTCATCCTTTGAGTAAAGGCGGGTGGCCACCTTGTTGAGATCGTCCTCTCGGCGGCCGAGCTCTTCGGCTGCGACCCGGCGCTCGTAGGCAGTTACCTCGAACTTGCTGGTCACGGTGAAGTCAGCACGGACCCTATCGATCATGGCATCCTCCTCAGGGGTGATCGAAGGTTTGAAAGAATCATCGAATTGAGCGATCGCTTGCTTCCAGAGTGGGTCTTCGATACCCATTCGTCTTGCTTGAGCCACGAGAAGCTCACCTTTTTTCTGTGCCGCTTCGAAATCATCGCGTTGCTTTTTTACGACTTCGCGGAGCCATGCGAGTTCTTGGCGTTTCGTTTCATCAAGATTACCGTTTACGGACTGCGAGATGATGTCCTCCTGCGCCATCTTGAGGCGGCGTTCGAGATCGTGGACGCGCATTTTTTGTTGGGCGTTCTCTCGTTGAGTATCGCGGATCTTGGCTCGGGCTAAGGTTAGAGCGCGTTGGGCCAGAAGGATTCCCTCTTTTGAGGCATTGGAATTTTCCATCGAGGCTTTGACTTGCCGTTTCGCGTCTGTGAACTCCTTGCTGAGGGAAACGTTTTGCGAGAGGAGTTTCTGCACTTGGTCCGGGACGGTCATTTTGAGGAGTGCGTTCAATTGTTCCTTCTCTTTGATGAGATCATTATACTCGAGCTGGAGGTCATCGATCATCGCGAGGGACTGCGCAAGTTGGGTGCCGAGTTGCTTGGTTTTTTCTCGTTCCACGGCAAGAAGCTTGTCCTTCATTTTCATTTCACGACGTAATTTGTCGATTTGATCCTGTTGTCCTTTGACAACGCTGCCATTGATCGTGCGCTGTTCTTCGATGATGGCCTGTTGCTCCCGACCCCGGCGTTGGAGTTCGGCGAGTGCCTTTTGGGTGAAGTCCAATTCCTGCCGGGTTTTTAGGAGAGTAGCCTTTGTTTTCCCTAGGGCGAGTGAGAGTGCGTCTTTCTCACGACGGAGTCCCGAAATCTCCTTATTGAGAGCTTCGAGTTCGGAGCGAAGGGGCGCGGAGGCAATGTCGTTGCGCTCTTCTTGCAGATTCTTAAGGGCTTCGCGAAGTTTCGCGGCATTCGCATTACGGCCATTGTTGCTCTCGTTGAGCTGTCGCTGCAGTTGCTCAATCTTGCGCTGCATCGAGTTGAGGTCGCCCATGCGCTTTGCATCGGCTTTGGGATCCAGCGGAATGATAAGATTCTCACCGGGGTCTTCGCCTTCGATAAAGCCGTTTTTCTTTTTCGATTCCTCCTGCTGGGTCGATGCCTTGATGTAGATGGCATCCATTGTTTCCCGGGTGGATTCCTGGCGGCCCTTTACGAGGTCAGGCTTAAAGGTCGGGTGGTTGATGGCGACGGTGTCGAACATCGTCTTCGCCTTTTTTAGTTTTATATAGGCATCGAGATACTTATCCTTCCCGATGAGTGTGTCACTATCACGAGCGAGAACCCACCCCTGGAAGTAGAGGTGTGAGGGATCGAGTGAGGCAAGTTCGGCCGGGGTCTGCGCGCCCAGAGGTGCCAGAAGTTGCAGACCTGCCAAAAGGAAGGCCATGAGATGACGTAGGTGTGTCATGGGGCAGGGACGCTAGCAGAGAGGTGAAAAGAGGAAAAGGGAGGATTTTGGAGCCAAATACAATCTCATTTTTCTTTATATCGGGGCGAGTAATTCGAAGGGAAGAGTTAGTTTACTTTCAATTTTGAGCGGAGCCATTTTCTTTCTTTGTTCTTTTCCTCAAGTAACACGCCTTCGGAATGAAGGAGAAATGCTAATCCTTCAAATCTGCTTGCGGTCCAAAGTGGCGGGCCGACGGGGATCTGAGGCTTGAAGATGGGCGAGAGCGATGGCCAGAGCATCTGCGGCATCGGACGGCGGCGTTTCTGAGAGTCCCAAGAGGGCGCGGATCATGAAGGCGACCTGGGTCTTGTCGGCCGTGCCATTTCCTACGACAGCTTGCTTCACTTTGCGTGGGGCATACTCGTAGATGGGGAGGCTGAATCCGGCCGCTGCAATCAGGGTGGCTGCGCGGGCTGCTCCCATGGTGATGGCGGTGCGGTGGGATTGGACGTAAATGATTCCTTCGACGGCCACTTCATCAGGCTCCCATTTTTTAATGAGATTTTTAATGTGGCTGTAGATGGCGTCGAGAGCCTTAGATTGAGGCACCTTTTGCGGGATGGAAATGACTCCGTAGTCGAGCGCCTTGGCGGTGGCGTGATCACCCTCGAGAATTGCATATCCGGTGTTCCGGATGGCGGGGTCAATGCCGAGGGTGCGCATGGAAGGGTGGCTTTTAGCGACGTCGGCGCTTACCGCCCCCGCGTTTGGGCTTCTTGAACGATTTGATGGGCTTATCGTCTAACATCGCGGTGTAGAGGTAATCGAAACCTTCAAGCTTGTCCCGTTTGATCTTCTTATCAAGGAAGCGTTCAACTGCTTCGGCGTATTCAAGCTCGTCTGCGGTGAGGATGGTGAACGCGTCACCTTCTTTTTCGGCACGTCCAGTTCGGCCGATACGGTGGACGTAGTCCTCGGGATTTTCTGGAACGCGGTAGTTGATGACGTGGGTAACGTCTGAGATGTCGATTCCACGTGCGGCCACATCGGTCGCGACGAGGATGTCGTATCTGCCTTCTTTGAAGCCTTTTAGTGCTTTCATTCGGTCACTTTGGTTGATGTCCGAATGCATCGCAGTGACCTTGTCGCCGACCTGCCCTTTGAGCATCGTGGTGACAAGATCGGCTTCTTTACGAGTCCGCGTGAAGATCATCACCGAATTGTAGTCGGTCTTCTCAATGATTCCGCAGAGGAGTTCGTCGCGTTGAGTCATCGCGACGGGATAGAAGGCGTGGGAAACGGTTGAGGCGACTTCGGCGCGCGCGATTTCGATGGAAACCGGATCGGTGAGGCACCAGTCGGCAAAGCCTTTGATAACCGGAGGCATGGTGGCCGAGAAGAAGAGGGTCTGACGAGATTGTTCTTCGTTATTCCAAGGGCAGACGTTGATGATTTTTCGGACCTGGGGAAGGAAGCCCATGTCGAGCATACGGTCGACTTCATCAAGAATGAGAACCTTAATGTTTCCGAAGCGAGCGGTTGCACGATAGAAATGATCGATGAGACGGCCGGGAGTGGCGACGATGATCTCCGCGCCTTTTTTCAACGATTCATCCTGTGCGCCATAGCCGACGCCCCCGAAGAGAAGGGCTACGGTGCATCCGGTGTGCTTGCCGTAGTGCTCAAACTGTTCGGCCACTTGATGGGCGAGCTCCCTGGTGGGTTCCAAAACGAGTATCTGGGTTTTGCCGTTGGCTTCGATGTTGCAGAGAGAGGGGAGAGCGAAGGCTGCGGTCTTTCCTGTTCCGGTCTGGGAGGCTCCAACGAGGTCTTTACTGTCAAGGATCTGAGGGATCGCTTGAGCTTGAATAGGGGTGGGTTTTTCGTAGCCAGACTCTTGCACAGCCTGTAATACGGGGGCTGAAAGCCCAAGCTCATCGAAACGCATATGTGGTGGTTAAGCGAAGTCGGGCCTTTGCTCAAGGTTTGTATTTTAAATGCGTGTGATTGACGTGGAGTGAGAAGATGGTTTCTTGAGCTCGGAAATGAAAAACGCATTAGAATGCTTCGTTGTAGCCCTTCGACTTGGTCTGACTTCTTTTGGTGGGCCCGTCGCTCATGTGGGGTATTTTAGAGACGAATATGTCTCGAAAAGGAATTGGATTAGTGAGGAGCGGTTCGGAGAATTAATGGCCCTTAGTCAGTTTATTCCCGGTCCCGGGAGCAGTCAGTTGGGGGCCGCGATTGGTCACGAAAGAGCGGGGCTTCTTGGAGGACTAGCCGCGTGGTTGGGTTTTACGCTGCCTTCAGCTCTCGTGCTGCTCTTTGTGGCTATGGGAATTGATGCTCTGAGTGGGGGATTTGTTCCAGGGATGCTTCACGGAATGAAGCTGGCCGCGATTGCGGTGGTGGCGGGCGCTTGGATCGGAATGCGAAGGTCTCTTGCAACCGGGATGCGTAAAATGCTGATCGCGATTTTCGCCTTACTTGTTCTTCTAATTACTTCGCTAGCATGGATGACAATCCTCGTAATCGCAGTGGCGGCAGTCTTGGGAATCCTCTTTTTGGATTCAGGAAAGCTTCCTGAATCCAAAGGAAATCAGTCCTTTGGACTCGCGGGAATGGTTGCGATCGTGGTCTTTTTCATTTTTCTCTTTCTTTCTCTAAAGCAGACGTCCAACTCAGATTGGCAACAACTGGGTGGGATCTACCGAGCCGGTGCTCTCGTTTTCGGTGGAGGTCATGTGGTCCTGCCGATGCTACAGGAGACGATGGTTGGTGGAGGTCACATGCCCAAAGATGTTTTTCTCGGCGGCTATGGCGCCACGCAAGCGGTGCCAGGGCCGGTCTTTACCTTCGGGGCCTTTTTAGGGGGGCAGACACAGATTTTTGGGAACGCCTTGCTCGGAGCAGGAATGGCCGTGATTGCCGTCTTTCTTCCGGGGATGCTCCTTTTGAGTGGCACTATGAGCGTCTGGGGAGGACTTCGTGGCAAGGCTTGGGCGCAAAAGGCAATCCAAGGGGCCAATGCAGCCGTCGTGGGAGTCCTCGGACTTGCTTTAATTCAGATGGCCACAGAAGGAGCGATCATGGGCTGGGAGGATGCGCTTGGAGTGGTGGTCCTATTTTTCATCCTCCACCGGAAAGTGATTCCAGTGTGGGCGGTGGTGATCTTGGCTGCTCTCGTGGGAGCAGTAATAGGACTAGCCTTTAATCTCCAATAGCATCTGTGCGTTGCTGGGGAATTTCTTCATAAAGAAGAGAAGGCGTTCCATGGCTTCAATCGGCTTGTGACCAGAAAGACCTCGGCGGATCATGTGGAGTTTATGAAGCGTGATCTCGGGAAGGACGAGTTCTTCTCGGCGAGTGCCTGATTTGAAAATATCGACGGCCGGATAGACGTAGTGCTCGGCGATGGCGCGATCAAGGACGAGTTCCATATTCCCCGTTCCTTTGAACTCTTGGAAGATGGCTTCATCGGCCTTCGAGTTAGTTTGAATGAGAGCGGTCGCTACGATCGTGAGTGAGCCGGCTTCGCGGGTATTCCGAGCCGCGGCAAATAAACGTCGTGGCATTTCAAGAGCTCCGGCAACAATTCCTCCTGACTGGTAGCCGCGGCCCTTGCTTTCGCGACTTCCACCCATGTTGTTATTGTAGGCACGGGCAAGACGCGTGATGGAGTCCATGAGGACGAAAACATGTTGACCAGCCTCTACTAGCCGCTTCGCCCGTTCGATGCAAAGTTCAGCCACGCGACAATGATTTTGCGGAGAGTCGTCATTGGAACTCGCATAGATCTCAGCATCCGGGAGCTGACGACGAAACTCGGTAACTTCCTCGGGACGTTCGTCGACGAGGCAGATCATGAGGTGGATGTGCTCTTCGTGGCGCTCCTGCACTGCTTCCGCCATGTGAAGGAGCATCGTTGTCTTTCCGGATCGTGGAGGAGAGACGATGAGTCCACGCTGGCCCCGGCCCACAGGTGCCATGATATCCACCACTCGTGTGGTGTAGCGATCAGGAGTCGTTTCGAAAACGATGCGCTTGTTGGGGTTGACCGCTTTTAATTCTTCAAAGAAGGGGAGCTTTCGGGCTTTTTCTGGTGGAAGATCGTTGATGGAATCGATTGTCGTAAGCTGTGGTCCGCGCGTTGAGTCTCTCGCCTTTCCTTTGATCCAGACGCCTGAGCGGAGGCCGTTTTCACGAGCGATGTCGGGCGGAATGAAGACATCATCTTTGTTTTGCTCAAAATTTTGATCGGGTCGGCGGATGAAACCAAAGCCCTTGGTGGCCATTTCAAAAAGTCCTTTGACCGCGAATTCCTCACTCGTGAATTCAAAAGGTTTGCGGTCCCGGTTCTCTCGTTGATCCCGGTTCTCTCGTTGATCCCGCCCATTTCTTGGACCATAGCCGTCCTGTCGACCGCCTCTTGATTTGCCTCCGCCATTATTGTTCCTGCGGTTACGGTTGTTGCGTCGGCGGCGATTTTGCTGGCGACCATTGTCCCCAGAAGAATTTTGCTGCTGCGAAGCGCCCGTTGAATCGGAATCGGGTGGTGTCATACGAGATATATTGATCTAGGGAAGGGGCTCGTTGGCAGAATGTTGGAAGTTCTAGGAATGATTCCTATTTTCCAGCTACCAGTAGAGAGTGTTTGTTGGAGATTCCACAAGGAAGCCGGGTTTTCAAATATCCCACCAAGCACAAGAAGCATTGGTCAGAGAATCTGAGTCTCACAGCGAGGTCATGGGGAAACTCTCAAAACAGAGAGTTGGCTTAAGCGAGGAACGCTTGCTGCCTTCGACGGAGCTAATATGTTCGCGAAATCTTGAAAGAGCAATGATTTTTTCACAGCATCGTGATCGTAAACTTTACTTGGTTTTCCCTTGACGAAGGGGTTATTTTTCATAGCTTCCGCGTCCCGATTTAGCAATATCATGGCAAGAGACATCATTATTCTGGAGTGCACCGAGGCCCGCGGCTTAGGAAAGCCACCCTCACGTTATACCAGCACCCGCAACAAGAAGAGCCTCAACACGCCAGGCCGTTTGGAGAAAGTTAAATTTAATCGCTTTCTTAACAAGCGCACCCTTCATCGCGAACTTCGCTAAATTCACCTTCTAAATATCATGTCTGAGCCTAAGACCATTCAGCGCCGAATTAATTTTCGGAAGCACAATAAGTCGATGACCACTAAGCGTCTCGACCTTCCATTCGAAAAGATCAGCTTCAAGAATCCAGAGATCCTTTCCAAGTTCACTACTGAAACCGGCCGTATTCTTCCACGCAAGGTGACCGGTGTGTCGGCAAAAATGCACCGTACGATCACCCGCGAGATAAAGCGGGCACGTGCGGTGAACCTTATCCGCTAGACGGAAGGTCCCCTTAGGGAAACGTAAATTTCAACAACCTGTCTGGATCTTCTGGACAGGTTTTTTGTTTGCTGGCGAAGCGTTCCGCCCAGTGTCAAAGTTCGATATCGGGGTAGGAGCCCAGAATTTTCACAACTGAGCAGTGGGTTTCAAGATCCTTTAACGCCTTTTTGATGCCCTGATCTTCACAATGACCGGCCAGATCGATGTAGAAAATATACTCCCAATCTTTCTGCTTGGATGGGCGGGATTCAATCTTCGACATGTTGATCTCGAAGGAGTCGAAGGCCTGCAGAGCTTTGACCAGTGAGCCTGGTCTGTCGTGGACGGAGAATAGGAGCGAAGTGCGGTCGTTTCCAGTGGGTGGACAGGTCTCCTCTCCAATGACGAGAAAACGTGTGGTGTTTGTCGCTCGATCCTGGATCGATGTTTCGAGCATTGTGAGTTCACTGAGTTCGGCCGCGAGGGTGCCTCCGAGAGCTGCCGCTCCTTCTGCTGCGTTTTTCTTTGCGAGCTGCGCCGCTTTGGTGGTTGAGGAAACCTCAACGAGATCCGCTTCCGGAAAATTCAGGAGAATCCAAGAGCGGCATTGACCAAAGACCTGTGGATGGGAATAAAGTGTTTTGATGTCTTCGCGAGGAATTGAGGCCATGAGGCCATTTTCAATTCGCAGGAGAATTTGAGCACAAATCCGGAGAGGGGATTCGACGAAGAGGTCGAGGGTGTGGGAGACGGCTCCCTCGGTAGAGTTTTCGATAGGCACGACGCCATAGTTGGCATGTCCCCTGGTGACGTGATCGAAAATCTCGGCGAAATTTCCTAATGAATGGTAGTCCACGGAGTGGCCAAATTTCTTGATGGCCGCTTGATGTGTCCACGTACCCTCGGGTCCTAAATAGGCAATTTTGAGATTATCTTCAAGCGCGAGCGCAGCCGACATAATCTCGCGATAAATGGCATGAATCGATTTGTCAGGAAGGCGCCCCTTGTTCTTTTTCGATAGGGCATCCAAGAGGGCGTGTTCACGCTCTGGGGCGTAGATTTGCAGACCTTCCTTCTTCTTGATTTCTCCTACTTCGTGAACGAGGTCAGCTCGTTGAGAGAGAAGTTCAAGGAGTTCGGTATCGAGCGCGTCGATCTTCTTTCGAATGTCGTTGAGTGGCATTATTTTTCTCCTCCGAAGGGTTCGAGGTTGGCAAAGTCTTCGCTATTGCTTGATGGGTCCTCGCTCTCATCGGGGGCAGGGGGAGATTCGACAGCGCTGAGGGCCAGTTGTTTTTCGGCATCGATCGTCTCTTCCTTTTCCTCATCTTCCGTCCCATCGGGGAGCTTAACCTGGCGGAGTTCGCCAATATTTGGCAGGTCTTCGATATTCGTGATGCCAAAGTGCTCAAGGAAGAGCTCGGTGGTTGCATACAACAGAGGGCGTCCCGGAAGATCTGCGCGACCGTTAATCTTAACGAGCTCACGATCCAGGAGTTTTTGGAGCATTCCGTCGCAGGAGACTCCACGGACGGCTTCGATTGCCGATTTTGTCACCGGTTGTCGGTAAGCGATCACCGCGAGCGTCTCCATCGCAGGAGCACTTAGTCGCTCGGGTTTGCGGCCAGGGAAAAGATGGCGAACAAAGCCCGAATACTCGGCAAGGGTGTAGATTTTCCATCCTTTGGCTCGTTCAGCAATGATGAAGGAGCGACCAGTGATTTTGTAGCTGTGATTGAGCTCACCAATGGCGGTGTTGATCTCATCTTCGGAAGTTTTTGTAAGGAGGGGGATATCCAGCTTGCTCTCGGGGCTATTCGGAGCGGCCCTAAGTTCCGGGTTTTCAGTGATCGAGTCATCGGATAGCTCTGCAGCCCGGGCGCGAATCAAGCGGGCAAGCTCGGACGAGGGGAGAGGCGCCTCAGAAGCGACGAGGAGGGATTCTAGTATCGAAGAAATATCCATTGGAGGAGTGGGTAGATTAGGTTGCAAAATGAGGATTTCAAGACCCTCGTGCGCTCTTCTTTTGAAATGGAGCGGAAAATGGGCTTGCGCCATGGCCTCAAAGTGACTAATCAATGCCGCTTTCCATTCGTGATAGTTGACTAATTAACTGCCTTGATCGATGGATTTAAAAAAATCACCAATCTCTCATGGCCAAGAAAGTTGCAAAAAAGAAGACTGCTAAATCAGCTCCGGCGGAAAAGGTTGGTAAGAAAGTGCCTTCAAAAAGGGTGGTGAAAAAGGGAGTCTCGAAAAAAGCGGCACCGGTGAAGAAGGCTTCCCCAAAGAAGTCCGCCTCGAAAAAAGCGGCACCGGTGAAGAAGGCTTCCCCAAAGAAGTCCGCCTCGAAAAAAGCGGCACCGGTGAAGAAGGCTTCCCCAAAGAAGTCCGCCTCGAAAAAAGCGGCACCGGTGAAGAAGGCTTCCCCAAAGAAGTCCGCCTCGAAAAAAGCGGCACCGGTGAAGAAGGCTTCCCCAAAGAAGTCCGCCTCGAAAAAAGCGGCACCGGTGAAGAAGGCTTCCCCAAAGAAGTCCGCCTCGAAAAAAGCGGCACCGGTGAAGAAGGCTTCCCCAAAGAAGGCCGCCTCGAAAAAAGCGGCATCGGTGAAGAAGGCTTCCCCAAAGAAGGCCGCCTCGAAAAAAGCGGCACCGGTGAAGAAGGCTTCCCCAAAGAAGGCCGCCTCGAAAAAAGCGGCACCGGTGAAAAAGGCTTCCCCGAAGAAGGCCGCCTCGAAAAAAGCGGCACCGGTGAAAAAGGCTTCCCCAAAGAAGGCAGCCTCGAAAAAGGCGGCACCGGTGAAGAAGACTTCCCCGAAGAAGGCAGCCTCGAAAAAAGCGGCACCGGTGAAAAAGGCTTCCCCGAAAAAGGCCGCCTCGAAAAAAGCGGCACCGGTGAAAAAGGCTTCCCCGAAGAAGGCCGCCTCGAAAAAAGCGGCACCGGTGAAGAAGGCTCCCCCGAAGAAGGCCGCCCGTAAGGCCGTGGCGCGCAAAAAAGCTGAGGAAGAAGTGATCCCGCCTCCCGTGGTGAAGCGGGCTTATGTTCGTCCGGAGACACTGGCGAAATTGACAATTTTTCAGAAAAAGCAGCAGAAAAAGCTTATGGATCTGAGGGATCAGATTATGGATATGATGTATGGCATGCAGCAGGATACGATCAAGAATCTGGCCGAAGGCTCAGAGGCCAATGGGAGTGGAATGCATCAGGCGGATGCGGGCACTGATTCCTATGATCGTGATTTTGCGCTGAATGTTCTCTCGAAAGAGGCGAATGCACTCGATGAAATTAAGGAGGCCCTCCAGCGTCTCGAGTTGGGAACCTACGGAATTTGTGAGTCCTCGGGTGCCAAAATTCCCCAAGCACGTCTCGAAGCAATTCCATTTGCGCGCCTCACGGTTGAATGTCAGTCCCAGATTGAACGTAAAACATCGGGCTACCAAATCCCGGGACGGGATGCCTTTGGCTTCAATTAAGTCGAATTTGCTGATTATTTCAATAAATCTACCCGCAATGAGAAACTTTCTTGTTGCGGGTTCGTATATTTTGGGCGAGCACTGTAGACTATAAATCATGAAAAACACTGTGATAATTGCAACAAGCTGCTTGTTAGCGGGAGGAGCTCTAGGGTATTTTCTCGGAGCGGGAAATGAAGTTGAGCCAATAGCTTTAGCCGAAAGTTCGACTACTCGACTCTCTGATCGGGATCGCCGTTCTGCTGGCGGTGGGTCTGGAGAGGATACTTCAGCAAAGAGCTATGAAGCAATTGCGGCAGAACCGGGCCAGATGAATCGCATACAAGGTCTTGTCGATCTGTACTCAAATCTAAGCCCAGGGGAATACGCTGACGAGGCTGATAAGCTTGATACGCTTCCTTTTTCAGAGCGGATCCTGGCTGCCTACTTACTTTTCGCTGCTTGGGCTGAAGTTTCTCCGATTGACGCGATGGATCACGCTAACAGCAAAATGGGCTTTGCTGGAAATTTCGTAAAACCCACTGTTTTGCAGAGTTGGGCCGCTACCGACCCGAGTGCAACAGCCTCTTATTACGAGTCCAATAAGGGCGAATTCGCGATGATGGGAATGATGGGACGTGGACGCGGTGGACGCGGTGGCGACTCGGGAGCATCTGTCATTGCCGGAGAGTGGGCTAAGCAGGATTCCGATGGAGCGCTTACATGGGCCAAATCGTTGGAAGGGAAGGACGGTGCCCGTGCAACTTCTGGAGTTCTTTCCGAACTTGCCAAAAGCGATCCTGCCAAGGCGGCATCCATGGTTTCAGAAGTCGAGGAAGACGGCCGTGCTCAGGCCTATGCTTCGATTGCAGGTGAATGGGCTAAGCAGGACTGGGGCGCGACTGAGTCGTGGATCTCAGGGCTTCCTGCCGATCAGCAGGATGGGGCTCTCGGCAGCGCAATCAAATCGTTAGCGGCCTCGGATCCCACGCTTGCTGCGCAAAAGACTCTGGCGATTCCTGAAGGGAATGCCCGCACCAATGCCATGGAGGAAGTTTCCGGTGAAATGGCGAAAACTGATGCTTCCGGCGCAATGAGCTGGGTGATGGACAACGGCAACGAAGACGCTCAAAAGGAGTCTGTTGGAGATGTCATGCAGGCTTGGGTTACGCAGGATAAAGGGGCTGCACTTGGTTGGATCAATGAACAATCCGAGGGCGGAGTTCGCGATGCTGCGGTGCAATCTTATGTTTTTAACGATCGCACGGGCTCTCCTCAAGAGAGTCTAGTCCTTGCTGAAACGATCAGCGACGATGGCTCGAGAGACCGAGCCGTTGGAATGGCTGCTTTTCGTTGGGTGAATGAAGATCCAGTGCCCGCAAAAGAGTATATTCAAAGTTCGGATTCGATGAGTGATCGTATGAAAGAGCGTCTTATGAGCCGGGGTGAGTGATCGTAAGAAGAAAGGACCTTCCTGAGTAGGGTTGCAAATAGGGGGGTAGTAGTGGTCCCGGTCGTTAAGTGACACTTAAGTCATTGACACTTAACTGGCTTCATTTTCAGATTGGTGACTGTGAGTGCGCCAAACGACAGCTTCGCTTTTGCTCGTATCGACCTCCCTGGTGCGGGCACTCATGGCTGGCAGGTGCGCCTGCAACGCCGGAGGGTGAAGTATGCTAAGTATTTCGGTGATCGCGTATACGGAAGTCATCAGAATGCCTTTCTTGTGGCCAAGGAATGGCGGAACCTACTCTTGAAAAAGATTAAAGAAGGTGAAAAGGCGAGGATTTGCACTCGCTCTTCAAGGAATCGTTCCGGAGTGGTGGGGGTCTCACAGGTTACGGTGTTGACCAATGGTGCCGAGTATCGATTCTGGCAGGCGACTTGCTCTCCTTCGCCTGGACGTCGTCGCTGTGTGAAGTTCTCCGTGATGCGGTATGGTGACCAAGTAGCATTTCGTCTGGCGGTTAAGGCCCGGGAAAAAGGCATAGGGAGTTAGTTATTACTTAGGAATGCTTGCCTTTTTGGAAGCAAGCGGTTTACTCCATTCAAAATACGATGAGTTCTATAATTCCCTTAGAATGCAAAGCGACTAAATGGTTCATTTGGCGGGCTATTCTCATGCTGGTTATGTTCGGCGGCTTTGGCTCGTATTTTCTCTACGATTGGAAGTTCGGTTATCCTAAGAAGAACTTTATCATTGCTCACTATAAAGCATTCAGTGCAGCTGGGGACGCATGGGCCGTGAATCGAGGAAATTGGGAAGAATTTGCCAAGCAGCAGCAGATTCCCTTTGAGGAGGATCACTCTCTTTACCCGCCAGATACTGATTTCGAAGCCAAGTGGCCCGAGATTCTCTTCGATAAGGAAGGGATGGAAGGAGGTGATGACGAAGGACTTTGGAAGACCTTTAGTGGAGAAAAGGGCTGGTCGCAACAAGTCGACCCGCAAGAGGACTTTATGTCCAAGTATAAGATTGATCAGCAGCTTTATGCTTCGGGCGTTTGTTTTCTTCTTACGGGCCTCACTCTCTTTTTCTTTGTTCGAACGAAGGGTCGCTCAATGAAGGTTGACGACGAGGCGTTCTATTCGCCTGATGGTGCCAAGGTTCCATTTGACAAGATGACTCAGATCGATAAGAGAAAGTGGGAAACAAAAGGGCTGGCGACCATTACTTATTCCGACGAGAACGGGACTTCGTCGAAGGTGAAAGTCGATGGAATGGTTTACGGGCAATTTAAGGAAGAGAATGGCGCACCTGCAGAAGCTCTCTTTCAATATATCTTGGTAAACTTCGAAGGAGAACTGATCGAGCTTGTGGTCGATGAAGAGGAAGATGAAGAGGAAGATGAAGAAGCTGATATCCCCTCCGAAGCGTCTGACGAGGAGGGAGATTCCAAGGAAGACTCTTCAAATTAGGCGCGTCAAAGCTCAAAGGGTAGCGAGTAAACCTTGTTTGGCTGATTTTTAAGAGTTGCCAAATACCTTGAGGGGCATTAATTCTCTACCAGTTCTTTAAAAACGACATGGCAGATAACATTCAAGAAAAAGTCACAGAGATCATTGTGGAGCAGCTCGGAGTGAGCGCAGATCAGGTTAAGCCTGAGGCGAAATTGATCGAGGACCTCGGAGCTGATTCTCTCGACGCAGTCGAGTTAGTGATGGCTGTTGAGGAAGAGTTCGGCATCGAAGTTGCCGACGAAGACGCGGAAAAACTGGCTGCCGTGGGCGATATCACCGCACATGTGGAGAAGGCTACCGCGTAGGACGCTTCTTAGCACCTTTTCGAAATTGGCAGGTTCCTCGGTGAACCTGCCTTTTTTATTGGTCAGATAGACCAATCTAAGCGAGACTTCTATCAACGCTGAGATGCCTAATCCTGATGATTTTCAATATGCAATGGAGGCCAGCAAGGTCCTCCATGAGCCAGCTCGTCGGATCGATACCTTTGGTTCCACTCGCTTCGAGTTTGAGGTTCTCAGCGAGCCCATGGATTCAGTGGGCTCGGTAAGAGTCCGGAGAGGAGAAGTGCAAGCGCAGAAACCTCAGCTGATTAAGCCGGAAGGGTTTTCAGATATTGAGCTGGAAGGGTTTAATCCTCAGATGCTCGAGGTGATTGAGCACTTGAAGCAGAACGGAGTCGATCTGAGTTTCTTGCGTTACGGATTTCAGTTCAAGAGAAGCGAAGTTGCGGAAGAAATTGTCCACGATCATATGGAATCGGTGAAGAAGAAAGCGCTTGAGAACGTAAGAAGGACGGGGAATCCCTCTCTGGTTGTGATTGAGGCGATCGATGATAGTTGGGAAGTGGGGGTGATGAAATTCACCATCGATATGATCATGAAATCCTCCGAAATTAATCGCTTCGACTTCAAGCGAAGAGGCCTCATGTAAGCCGGTAAAATGAAGGGGATCATTACTGTCATCAAGATCTTTGCCGTGCTCTCGGTTTTGGGGATTCTTGGAGCTTTGATTCTATTCCTGAGGAATTTCCAGAAAGATTTCGCCCAGCCGATGGAGGATCGTAAGGAACGATTGGGAAATTTAATAGAGAAGAGCAAGGAGAGCACTTTCAAGCGTGGAGAACGCGAGTTTAATCGAGCGGTGGAGTTGATTGCAATGGAGCGTCTCGATGATGCGCGAGAGAAACTCCTGTTTATTCTGAATCTTCACGCAGATTCAGAATTTGGGTATGAAGCCCGGCGAATTCTTGGCGAAATCAACCTCGATGAGTTGCTCTCGGTTGAGAACATGGCAAATAAAAAGATTCATACCGTCAAGCCCGGCGAATCGTATATCAAAATCGCGCAGCAGCATCGCACCACGCTGGATTGCATAATGTTTCTTAATGGACTGCTTGATGCAAAACAACTCCATCCTGGTGACGAAATGATTGTCATGTCTCTTGATTACAAGCTGGTGGTGGATCTTTCTGGAATGCGTGTCGCGCTATTTCATCGGGATCTGGATAGGAAGGAGCATGTCTTTGCGAAGGGGTATCCCATTTTAAAATTCAATCTTCCAAATCTTGGATCTCATTCAATTCATACCAAGATCAGCTCCAAAGTGGGTGAGGTGAATGGCAGGTCTTACCAGCCGATTCGTTTAAATTACCGTAATGGAACGAAAGTTCTTGGTATGAAAGCGGCCCGACGAAATCTTCAGCTTCGCCCCTTGCTCAAGATGGATGATGTCGATCAGGGAGATGGCATTTTTCTCAGTGTTTCGACGATGGAAGAGCTCGCAATGCTCATTCGTGTTGGGAATGAAGTGGAAATAAAGCCCGCCAAGTGATAGCCTTTAGTCGTAAAAATAATATGGAATTGCTCGAATTCGAAAAACCAATCGTAGAATTGGAAGATGAATTGAACCTCCTTAAGGAGAAGTCTGTTTCTCAGAAAATTGATCTTAGTGGGGAAATTTCCTCAATTGAGGAAAAGCTGGTGGAAACCCGGCGTGATATCTACGATAACCTCTCACCTTGGCAGCGTGTTCAGATCGCTCGCCATACGAAACGTCCTTTTATGTTGGACTACGTCGCCAAAGCTTTTGATCACTTTACTGAGCTTCATGGCGATCGGATTCTGGGAGACGATCACTCGATGCCTGGAGGTTTCGGGACCATTGCAGGCCAACGATGCGTCGTTCTAGGGCATCAAAAGGGAAGGGACCTGAAAGAAAACCTCAAGAGGAACTTTGGGTCAGCACATCCCGAAGGCTATCGCAAGTCTCTCCGACTGATGCAGATGGCGGAGAAATTTTCACTACCGATTGTGACGTTGATTGATACGCCAGGAGCTTATCCTGGGATTGGAGCGGAAGAGCGCAACATCGCCGAAGCGATTGCCCGCAATCTTCGCGAAATGATGCTTCTCCGCGTGCCCATCATCGCTGTTGTTTTGGGTGAAGGTGGTTCAGGTGGGGCGCTCGGGATCGGAGTGGCCGACCGGGTGCTCATGATGGAAAATGCTTATTACTCGGTGATTAGCCCTGAAGGTTGTGCCGCCATTCTCTGGAAACATCGCAAGTTCGCCCCCGAGGCGGCAGAAGCGATGAAGATTGCCGCGCCAGATCTTGCAAAGCTAGGTCTTATTGATGGGGTGATTCCGGAGGTTCCCGGAGGTGCGCATCATGATTTAGGCGCTGCGGCAATGGCTTTTCGCAGCGAATTGGTGAAGCGGCTTGAGGAACTCAAAGCCTTGCCAACCGCAGACCTTCTTAATCAACGCTACGAAAAGTTCCGTAAGTTTGGGGAGTGGACTGAGGCTTAATTACCTCCGGCTTGGGTCGGGACGTTGATTCTCCAAAATTTAGCATCTCCGCTTTTCGATACGAAGTGGTTGAAGATCATGTTACTTTCGCTTGAGAGCCCAGCTTCGGGGATCCATCTCGGGGGTGCAAGAGTTGTCGATGATTCAAGGAGGTAGCGGCCTTTTGTTCTCGCGGGGAAACTCAGGGTAAGGTTGAAGAGACCTTTTGTGATGGCTAACGGTGGTGTTTGGGGGCCAGCTGTTGTTGTAACGGCCCTTATAATGCCGGTGTCGTTGGAGACGATAAGGAGGTCGCCATTCGAGGCCCAGTGAATGGCCCGAGGTTCAGAGATTTTTTCGCCTGCAGAGTCGTGGGTGAAGCCATCTCCAGCTTTCACATTACCACTTCTTGAACCACTGACAAAGAGGTGGATATTTCCCTCAAGATCGACCCACCACACGTCGCCACCCTTTTGCGTGGCTAGAAAATAGGAGCCATCGGGAAGAAAGCTGATTCCTCTGACACGCTCCAAAGCAATACTGGTGGCGGGGACTCCACTGGGGCCGCCATTTCCTTCCGAGCCGTTCCCCGCGATGACGAGGGGAGTGGCTCCGTCACTGGTGATGCGATAAACCCGATGGTCACCGACGCTGGTCACGCCCAAGGTCCCATCCGGGGCGACATCAATGTTTCCCAATCCACGGTTTCCAGGAGAGACGTAGGCGTAGTCAGTGAGTTCGCCAATAGCTGAGAGCTTCATCACTGCTTGAAGACCGGATGGCATGATTCCTCCACAAAAGTAGATCACTTGCTCATCGTCGCTGACCCACAAACCTCGCCCAGCGAAGAAGCCCGGGGCATGCTTGAGAATGGTGGAGCACATTCCCGATGGAGTGACTTTACGGATCTTTTTGTTGTCAGTATCAAGAATGTAAAATGTCCCATCGCCAAGGACATGAAGTCCGTTGGGGTTGGATAGATCAACTTGAGTCGCTGGGGTTGGAGAATCAGGGCCGTCCCCACTAGTGTGGGTGCCTGCGACCGTGGTGATGGTGGATCCGTCGGCGCTCACCCGAAGGACGCTATGCGATTCCTTATCGACGATATAGACTCGGCCCCAGGCATCGGTTCCGCAGTCGTGAGGATTGGAAAGTTCCACTTGTTTTGGATCCGCGCCCTCGAATCCGGGGACCCAGAAGTTGTCGTCCTTGGAAAGTCCCGTCCCAGCGACTGTTCTCAGGGTAGAGAATATTTTTAGTGCGTTAAAATCTTTTCCTAGAACAACCATTGGAAGAGCAAGGATGAGGGGTATGAAGAGGTTTTTCATCGTGGGATAGTAGATTCTCAAATACAGTGTGGAATTTGAAACATCGTGCGATTTCATCACATCGGGTTTGTGTTGCCTCGCTGTTACTATCCCTCTTCCAAAGTGATTGCTTCGATGCGCCAATCGTCATCTCGAACCAAGATTATGAACATGGTGCCGTTGAGGTCGAATCGAGTATTAGGTCCTGATGCTGCGGCAAAATTCCCGGTAATATGAACCTGCGCTGAGTCACCATCGAGGATGATTCTGCGGGATTCTTCGCTGATTTCCAAGTAGCTGATGAAGGATTGAAGCTGATCAATCTGTTCGATCAATTCAATGAGTGAGAACTTGCCTGTAGGCCCAGGGGCAGGCGTGCTGACCTCAACGACCGGGGCAAAGAGCTCCCGATAGGAAACATGGCGATCCTCTTTGCTGTCTAGTGAGAGCTTTCGATATTCAATGGACTCGATGAATAGGTCAACTTGACGATTTATTTGCTGCTCTGATTGGCTTCTCCACCAAAAGAATGCACTTGCGATGACGATGATGAGAAGACCGATGATCAGGGAAAAGCGCTGAGACATCTTAGCGATTGGGTGCGAGTTGGAAGGTGAATCCTTTAAGATACTCCGTTTCCGGAAGGGTTGTAATGATGGGGTGATCCAGGCGCTGGGTATGGGAATCGATCATGCGCAAGGTACGTCGTCCGTCTACCGCGGCTCGTTGCACACTGCTCAGGAAAATCTCGCGAGTCGCGTGATGGGAGCAACAAAACGTGGCTAAAATTCCGCTGGGGTTAAGTTTCGCAAGAGCTCTGAGGTGGATTTCCTTGTAACCTCTCATGGCATCATTGACCGACTTCTTGTTTCGAGTGAAGGAGGGGGGATCAAGGATAATCAGATCGTAAGTCCCTTCGTGCCGACGGAGGAAATCGAAGGCGTTGGAGGTCACTGTTTCGATTTCGACTCCAGTCAGCTCGGCATTGCGTGTGGTGGCTGCGGTTGCGCTTTCGGAAATGTCGACGGCAAGGATCGAATCCGCTCCTGTTTTGGCGCAAGCGAGCCCGAAGCCGCCTTGATTGCAGAAGACATCGAGGACTTTCTTTCCTTCAGCATGCTTCGCGACTCGGGCGTAACTGTCCATAATGTCGAGGTAGAGGCCCGTTTTTTGCCCGTTAGCTGGGTCAATTTCGAAAATCGAACCGTTGTGCTCCACTGTAAAAGGCTCGGGTTGGGCGCCGTGGATCATTTTGATCTCCTCTTCGAGACCTTCGGCTTTTCGCATGGAGGAATCATTGCGTAGGGTGATCGAGGTTGGTGAGAGGAGCTCTAGGAGAGTCTTGGCGATGATGTCCTGTCGCTGCTCCATTGCAATTGTGGTGGTCTGCATCACTAAGTGATCGCCGTAGCGATCGACGATAAGACCGGGGAGGCCGTCAGATTCGCTCCACACGAGGCGACAGAGCTGGTTATTTAGATCAAGCGATGCGCGGTAGTCGATTGATTGGCCGATTCTGCGGGCAAAGAACTCCTCGTCGAGATTTTGAGTCCTTCGGGAGATGCGACGGGCGACAATCTGTGAATTTGGATTGTATATCGCACAGCCGAGAGGCCGGTCTTTGAAGTCCTTAAGAGAAATGAGATCCCCGGGCTCCGGATTTCCGAAGGTTTTCTGAATTTCCGAGGCGTAAACCCAATCATGGCCGTGAAATATCCTAGATCTCGGTTTAATAATAATGCCTGCCATGGGGTGAGACAAGAGTAGCGGAGCGCTAAGATCAAGCATGAGAACCCCTTTTCACTTGAACAAGTGCCGATCCGGGCCTAAGTCCTCCGAACCAAAGCTATGGGCCAGCAATTAAGAACCAACACAAAGCGTCGCCGCCGTAAGGATTACCTCAAGCGGAAAAAGGAGCAGGCGCGCGCTAGCGCAGCCGTCAAAAAGTCTTCACCGAAGCCCGCAAAGGCTCCTGCGAAGAAGGCAGCTAAGAAGGCAGCTAAGAAGGCAGCTAAGAAGGCAGCCAAAAAGGTTGCTAAGAAAGTAGAAGCACCTGCTGCTGAGAAAGTAGAGGCGCCCGCTGCTAAAGAGGTTGCAGCCTCTCAGGATCTTGGACTCGTCTATGATAAGGCTCCTGATAGCGTTGATGACCTTAAGGAGATCAGCGGTGTTGGACCGGCTCTTGAAGGTAAGCTTCACGGTTTGGGAATCTACACATACGCGCAAATTTTAGCTTGGACTCCGGCAAACATTGCCTCCTTCGATGACCTCCTTTCATTTAAAGGTCGTATCGAGCGTGATGAATGGCTGAAGCAGGTTGCTGCGCTCGAAGCTGCTAAGTAAGCAACTTTTTAACATGTTTTCAAACCCACTCTGCCCTGTGCTGAGTGGGTTTTTTATGCTCTCCTCTAGCTTCAAAAGACTTTCCTGAATGAATAGTCAATCCAGCCTTATTGCCCTTTCAATTGCGATCGCAAAGGTGACGCTCATGGAGCGCGCTCGGAGACGAAAGTTGATCTCAGGAGTTTTGGTTGCGCTCTTAGTAATCTTTGTCCTGGGCAATTGGCCGCTTTCAAAGTGGTTGGGTGGGTCTCCTTGGTTGATGTTTCTCTGGCTGGGAGGCTGTGCTTTTTTGGCTCTCTTTTTGGCTCTGTTGGCTCTCTACGATGCGCTCTCGGTGGTGAAGGAGGAGAGAGCCAAGTTGGAGCTTGGAAAAGAGGATCAGACTGAAGAGTGATTTGTGACTTGCGAGTCGTGGCGTGGGGCCTCATCCATCAAGCATGACAGCTGAGCTTGAGCGCCTTTTTGTGCATCTTAGATTTCCCAGTATCTCAACCGATTCCACCCATGCAGATGATGTCCGAGCGAATGCGGAGTGGCTCAAGGGCCAGTTCGAAGGAATAGGGTTGGCTACGGAACTCCACGAGACTCCGAAACATCCGATTGTGATCGCTCGAAATGAGTATGAGGAGGGGCGAAGAACCGTGCTGATATACGGGCACTACGATGTGCAGCCAGTTGATCCCATAGAGCTTTGGGACTCGCCTCCATTTGAACCTGAGCTTCGCGACGGTAAGATCTGGTGCCGAGGAAGTGCTGATAACAAGGGGCAGCATTTTGTACACCTCCTTGGTGCCGAAAAGACGATTCAAGAAGAAGGGGGGTTGCCGCTCAACGTCATTTTCCTCATTGAAGGAGAAGAAGAGATCGGTTCTCCGAATCTCGTGCCTTTTCTCGAAAAGCATAAAGGGGATTTGGCCTGCGATATTATTGCGGTCTCCGACACCGGAATGGTGGCGCCAGGAGTGCCGACTCTCGGTTACGGTCTTCGTGGAATTACCTGCCTTGAAGTTAAGATCAAAGGGCCATCAGGCGATCTTCATTCCGGAGTTTATGGCGGAGCAGTGGCAAATCCTGCGTCGGCGGCAGCGCGCTTAGTGGCAAGCTTGCATCATGATGATGGAAAAATCGCGGTTGAGGGATTCTATGATGCCGTGATTCCTCTCGAGGAGTGGGAGCGTGAAATGTGGTCGAAAGTTCCCGGAGCAGCCGATGACGATTTTTTGAAGACGACGGGCGCTTCGGCGCCTTTTGGTGAGCCCGGCTACTCAATGGCCGAACGTCTTTGGGCGCGTCCTACGGTGGAGGTGAATGGAATCGGTTCCGGTTACCAAGGGGAAGGGTCGAAGACTGTTCTTCCAGCTGAGGCAATGTTCAAGCTCTCGTGCCGTCTCGTGCCTGGACAAGATCCCGACATCGTGCAGCAACAAGTGATCTCTCATCTCGAAAACCACTGTCCTCCGGGGGTCTCAATCGAGATTGAAAAAGGCCACTCCGGGAAGGCTTATCATAACGATCCTCATTCTAAATTTGGGAAAGCTGGACAGGCTGCCCTTGAAAAGAGTTTTGGTCGTGCGCCCGTTTTAATTCGAGAAGGAGGAAGTATTCCGATTATTCAAGATATGAAAGAGATTCTCGGTTCGGATTCTTTGATGTTGGGGCTGGCGCTTCCGGATTGCCAAATCCACGCGCCCAATGAAAATTTCTCCGTGGAGAATTTCGAGAAAGGAATCGAAATGAGCCGCGCCCTTTTACGTGAACTTGCCAAGTAATGAGTGACGATCAAAAAGACTTTATTCGCGAAATCATCGCGGCCGATCTGGAGAGCGGGAAACATCGTGCTCCGATCACGCGATTTCCTCCGGAGCCCAACGGCTACTTGCACATCGGTCACGCTAAAGCGATCGGCGTCAATTTCGGTCTCGCAAAAGAATATGCCGAGGCTGGGGCGCGTTGCCACTTGCGTTTCGATGACACCAATCCAGTGAAGGAGGATGCCGAATACGTTGATGCCATTAAAAAGGACATCGCATGGCTTGGCTATGAGTGGGGCGAGCACCTTTATTTTGCGAGTGACTACTTCGAGTATTTCTACGGATGCGCGGTGGCCTTGATTGAAAAAGGACTCGCTTACGTTGACACCCAAACGCCTGAAGAGATTCGTGCCCAGCGTGGGAAAGTTCATGAAGCGGGAACGGCATCTCCGCATCGCGCTCGTTCGGTGGATGAAAATCTGGAGCTCTTTAAGGGGATGCGCGGCGGGGAAATCGAAGACGGTGGTGCAGTTCTTCGCGCGAATATCGATATGGAGTCGGGTAATATGAATATGCGAGATCCCGTTCTCTATCGTGTTTTGCATGCGGCGCACCACAAGACTGGTGACGCATGGTGCATCTATCCGATGTATGACTTCGCGCATCCTCTTGAAGATGCCAAGGAGCACATTACGCACTCGCTTTGCTCGTTGGAATTCGAGAATCATCGGCCCCTTTACGACTGGGTCGTAGACAATTGTCCGGTGGCATCGAAGCCGCGTCAGATCGAGTTCGCGCGCTTGAATATTGGCTACACTGTGATGAGTAAGCGGATGTTTATTCAGCTGGTTGAGGAGAATCACGTGGGAGGATGGGATGATCCTCGCATGTCGACGCTGAGCGGAATGCGTCGACGCGGGTATCCGCCCGAAGCGATCCGGACTTTTGTTGAAAAGGTGGGACTGACAAAACAGAATTCACTTTCCGACTTCGCGCTCCTTGAATTCGAAGTTCGAGGCTACCTCAACAATGTCGCTTTGAGAAAAATGGCGGTGCTGGATCCGGTGAAGATCGTCATCACAAACTATCCCGAAGACGCGAGCGAACTCGTGGATCTTCCGAATAATCCGCAGGATGAAAGCGCGGGAACTCGTCAGCTGACTTTTGCTCGAGAGATTTGGATCGAACGTGAGGATTTTCTCATCGATGCGCCGAAGAAGTTTTTCCGCCTGAAGCCCGAAGGCGCCGTTCGTTTACGTGGTGCCTATATTATTCAGCACGTTGGACACGAACTGGATGATTCAGGAGAGGTGAGCGAGATTTATTGTGAGTTGATTCCTAACACGATCGGCCAATCTGCTCCTGAAGGAATCAAGTGCAAGACGGCGATTCACTGGATCGCCTGTCAGGAAGCGATCGATTCCGAAGTGCGGCTCTATGATCGGCTCTTTACTGAAGAGATCCCAGACAATGCGGAAGGTGGATACATTTCCGCGCTTAACCCTGACAGTCTGAAAGTGATTTCGGGGGCGAAGGTTGAGCCGAGTCTAGCGGAAATGTCTCCGGGAACTCACTGCCAATTCGAGAGGCTTGGATATTTCTGCACCGATAGCGAGGACCACGATCCAGCTCAACCGGTCTTCAATCGCATCGTGACGCTACGGGATTCATGGGCGAAGAAAGGGTAACTTTGTGAGCGGTCGCTTTCCCTGGAAAGGACACCCTTACTGGCTAGCGGCGGTCTTCTTTATGGTGGCCGGGGTGCCGGGCTTCTGGTTCCCCGCGCTTAGCAATATTCTCATTTCCGGCGGGTTAGGGGAGCTTAAGGAAACGGCCTTTATGATTCCGAGCATCGCTGGGATCCTTTCGCCTTTGGTCTTTGCAGCTCAGGTTGATCAACGCTTCGAAGCTCAGAAGGTTCTGGGGTGGATCATGCTCAGCGGTTCAGTTTTTCTTTTTCTCGCCTTTCATTCGATTGAAGCAGGTTGGGGGGGCTCAGCCTTTCTTGCTCTCTTTGCGATCAATGCGCTCATCAGTGTGCCGGCGTGGTCGCTCTTGAATACCGTGGCTCTCGCGAGCCTTGAGGATCCCGGTAAGAGCTTTGGGCTCTTTCGTGTCTGGGGCACGGTGGGTTGGATGATTGCCGGAATCGCGGTGAGTCTCCTTGCCTTGGATTTTTCGCCCATGGCGGGGAAGTTAGCAGCTGGATTTCGTGTTATCGCGGGACTCGCGTGTTTTTTTCTTAAACCGGTGAAGCCGAAAGGTGGACCTCCTAAGTCGCTTTCTGATGCCTTGGGTTTCGGGGCTTTTCGAATTTTCAAGGATCGCGATCAGCGCGTCTACTTTCTGACGGCCTTTCTATTTTATATTCCGCTTGCTTCGTTTTATTTACACACTCCTGTTCATTTTAAAGAAATGGGGGTGGTTCGCGTGAGCGCCATGATGTCGACGGGGCAGATCTTAGAAATTGTGGCGATGCTTGCGATGGGAACGGTGATTGCCCGATTTAGGGTGAAACAAATTCTCTTTACCGCTCTTTTCTTAGGGGTGCTGCGTTATGGGCTTTGCGCGATGGGTGCGCATTTTGACCACCTGAGCTGGCTCATTTTTGGAGTGATGCTTCATGGGATTACCTGGACCTTTTTTGTGGAGGCTGGAAGGGTTTTTGTCGACCGTCGAGTCGAGCGAGGAATTCGCACTCAGGCACAAGCTCTCATGGGTTTTGTGACGAGCGGAGTGGCTGGAGTTTTAGGAGTCTTCACGGTGAAGTTTCTTCATCAGCATTTTGTTCTCGCTGAGGGTGCTGCGGGCTGGGGCACATACTGGGGCGTTTTATCGGGGCTTTGTCTCCTGTCGCTTCTCCTTTTTGGACTGGGATATCGAGGGACGGCTTCGAATCCTGCTCGTTAGATTTTTGCCGAGGAAAGAGTTGGCCCTTCGGATTGATAAGAATAGTTTCTTCTCCGATGAAGCCAGCAACCAAGACCCACGAATTGAACACCCTGAATAAGAATGTTCGTGGTGCTACTGAAGCTCACCTTGAAGAAACGGGGGGGCTGCTTCGGCTTTCTCCGACTTGGGTTCCAAGATCATTCCTTCAGCCGGGGCTGCGTCTAAAACTTCATCCGGATGACACCTATGCCTATGGACTAAGTCGAGGTGGAATTGATGAACGGTGGTTCGGGTCGACTACCGTGACCGCCAATGAAGGGCGCGCTGAGGACGAGGGGCTTTCCTATGTGGTGGTTGGGAAAGAGCGATTCACTCTTCGGGATGTGATTGAGGAATGCGGTGCCGATATCATCGGCGAGTCAATTTGGCAGAGGTATCGCAAGTGGCCGGTTTACTCTAAATTTTTCGACAATATGGGCCCCATTCCCCACCACCTTCATCAGAGCTTCGAGCAGGCCACTCTCGTTGGGCAGGAAGGGAAACCCGAGTCCTATTATTTTCCTCCGCAGCATAATAACGTGGGAAATAATTTCCCCTATACCTTTATGGGCTTTGAACCGGGGACGACCCGTCAACAAGTCTACGATTGCATCGCGAATTGGGAAAAGGGTGACAACAAGATCCTGGAGCTATCAAAGGCATACAAGCTACAGCCCGGAACCGGTTGGCTCATCGATCCCTGCATTCTTCATGCGCCAGGGTCACTCTGCACATACGAGCCCCAGTGGGGATCGGATGTTTTTGGGATGTACCAAAATCTCGTGGAGGGGCGTGAGGTGCCGTGGTCGCTCCTCGTGAAGGACATGCCGGAGGAGAGCCATCAGGACATCGATTTCATTATTGATCAAATCGATTGGGAGAAGAATCTCGATCCAAATTTTAAGGACAAGCACTACCTTGAACCCGTTACCTCTGAGAAAGGGGATGGCTTTCACGATCGATGGATCGTTTACGGGAAGGTCGATGGTTTTCAGTATTTCACGGCGAAGGAACTCACCGTGGAACCTGGCAAGAAGGCACTCATCAAGGACAATGGAGCTTATTCAGCGATCGTGGTCCAAGGAGAAGGAAGCGCGAACAAGCTTCGCTTGAGTTGTCCTAAGCTCTTGCGTTTCGATGAACTTTCGGAGGATGAGTTTTTCGCAACTGAGCAAGCTGCGAAGGACGGAATCACATTTGAAAATACCAGTGCCACTGAACCGCTCGTCCTTCTCAGATATTTCGGGCCCGAAGTGAATCCCGACGCTCCTGAAATGGGGGACTATCGCTCATAGGTGTATGAGGAGCGCCTTGCTGGAAATCTGCTGTCTCAACTATGCGAGCCCTTGGATGAACTTCGTGAACCATGCTGCCCCTTCTTCCAAGTCTTTGATGTGAATGAATTCATCGGCGGTGTGCGCCTGATCGATTGATCCCGGTCCCAGGCAGATTGAGGGTAAGCCAGCATCGGATAGGTGGGCTGCGTCTGAGAACCATGGAGCGCCGGCGAGCTTGAGGTCAGGTTGAATCGATTGAAGTCGTTTCAACCAAGGGTGATCAGTGGGCATGTCCATCGGGGGATACTCGAAAGAAGGAGCGATGGTGACTCCCGAGCCCTCAAGGAATTCTTTAACGCGACTGAAGGTGTCAATTTCTTCAATCATGTCCGGAACGGTGCGAAAATCGACAGTCGCGGTGGCGAAGTCGGGCACGATGTTTGTCCGGCTGCCTCCGCTAATCGTTCCAATATTAGCGGTGCCTCTTCCTAAAACGGGATGATGATAGTGAGAAAGGGCGGGAGCGAGTTCGGTGTCGATTCGATGGAGAGCGCGAATCAGTTTGAGAATGGCATTTTCTCCGAGTTGAGGTTGGGAGGCATGGGTCGCTTTACCTTTCGATTCCAGAGTGGCCCACAGACAGCCCTTTGTGCAGTGGACTGCTTCGAGGGAAGTGGGTTCGCCCACGATGGCGAATTCGTAGTCACTGGCGTGGTGCTCTGCGAAATGGCGCGATCCGGGTTGGCTTGATTCCTCGCCCATGAAACCAACGAAATCGACGGCCACCGGGAGATCTGCAAGACGATGGGCGTTTTCTTTGAGTCCCCAAAGCATAGTGGCCATTGGGCCTTTGGTGTCTGATGCTCCGCGCCCCCAGATTCTCTTGTCCCGGATTTTTGCGGCGTAGGGATCGACGGTCATTCCTGTTACACTGACGGTATCGAGGTGAGGGCCGAGAAGGATACGGGGCCGGTTTACGGGGCCTGGTGCTCTCGCGATGATATTGGGTCTGCCGGGTTCAGCCTCCTCGTATTTGATTTGAAACCCCAAGGGTTCGAGGAAGGCTCCAATGAAGAGAGCCATTTTCTTTTCGCCTTCAGGACAAAGGCCCGGATCTCCGTCGGGATTGACGGAGGGGATTTGAATGAGGGCCTGAAGAAGCTCGATGACCGAATTCATGAAAGAGAAATAGCGAATTTAGCGTTTTAAGGAATCTTTTAGTCTTGGCATTGTTCGGGCAAAAAGTTGTCATCTCAATACTATGAAAAACCGCATTACTCTTACTATCTCAGTTCTCGCGCTCGCGAGCTTCGCTTGGTTGGGCTTCGCTAAGTCCACCACTTCGCCCTCGGAGGGCAAGCTTAAGGTCCTGATCCTTGACGGACAAAACAATCATGCTTGGAAGGAGACCACCCCCGTGATGGTCGACGCTCTGGAAATAAGCGGCCGATTCTCAGTTGATGTCTCAACAACTCCTGGAAATAAAGGAACGGAAGAGGAGTGGGCCAAGTGGCGTCCTGATTTCTCCGAGTATGATCTCGTTGTGACGAACTACAACGGCCAGATGTGGCCAGGTGACGTCCGTAGCTCTTTCGTTAGTTACATGAAGAACGGCGGCGGATTTGTGGTGGTTCATGCCGCAGACAATGCCTTTGGACTTTGGCCTGAATATAACGAAATGATCGGCCTTGGCGGCTGGGGCGGACGCAACGAGAAGTCTGGTCCTTATGTTTACTTTAAAGACGGAAAAGCCGTCCGTGATGAGTCGAAAGGTAAGGGCGGAAATCATGGGCCTCAGCATGAATTCGTAGTGACCAATCGCAAAGCTGATCACCCAATTACCAAGGGGATGCCTGAAAAGTGGCTTCACACCAAAGACGAACTCTATGACATGCTTCGCGGACCTGCGAAAAACATGACCGTTCTGGCAACTTCCCCTAGCCAAAGCACGAATCGCGATGAGCCCATGATGATGGCGCTTGATTACGGCAAGGGCCGTGTTTTCCACACCACGCTTGGTCATGCTGATTACTCGATGAAATGTCAGGGCTTCTACACGACGCTTCAGCGTGGTGCAGAATGGGTTGCCGGAGAAGAGGTCACCATCGCTTGGCCTGATAATTTCCCTACTGCTGAGAAGACGTCGCCCGTCGAACTCAGCAAATAGATGTTGGGGCTCTCGGGCGCAGTCTGGTTGCCGTTTCTCGGGGCTGCGCTTCATCCTTTGTTGGGATGGTGTGTGCAGCGCGGTTCGGCTGGAGGAGTGCGTCTTGGTGCCATCGTGGGGATCGCGAACCTCATCACGGCGACCATATTTATCGCCTATCTTCGTCCCGAATTCGATCTGCGCCTTGTCGGGAAAGACTGGTGGGCCGTAGGCAACGGCCTCCTGTTTTTTCTAGGACAGTGGTTCTCGATTCAATCCGTGAAGTCAGGGGATCTAGCGGTGCATTCTTCGGCACTGGGAATCAAGGTTGTGATTGTGGCCTTCTTTTCAATGTTGGTTGGCTTAGAAATGAGCTCCTTTGGCTTGGTCGTGGGAGTGGTTTTGGCGGTCCTGGCAGTTTTTCTTGTGGCAGGCGGAAGTATCGAAGGATGGAGGATTCATCGGCAGACGGTGGGTTTGACCCTGGTGGCCTGTCTCTTTTTCGGAACCAATGATTTTTTGACAGGGTGGCAGGCTCAGTCGGTCGGGACAGGTCGATGGATGTGCCTCATGATTGGAACATCGGGATTGGTGTCCCTGGGCTTTGTCTTTCGTCGGCGTGAATCCTTCGTGTTGATGAAAAAGGAGCCAATTCTTGGGATCGTAGTTCTCGGCGCAGGTCTTGCGCTTGGGTTGCAGTCCCTTTGGGTGAACATTGCCTTCAGTGAATACCAGCAGCCGACGCTGAGCAATGTCGTCTACTCGTCACGAGGGGTAATGGCGGTGCTTTTTTTGATGTTGATTGGAAAAAAGGCGGATCATCAATTTCGGGGAAGGCAGGCGGGAGGGGCTGTCCTGATGGTTGTTGCTTTGATCATCGTGCTTCTTTAATCGAAGTGATGACCTTCCACCTTTCGATTTCTCAATGAATCAGCTAAGAAAGTGCGATGGTGGCTCGTTTCTTCATCTCGGCAGCCATGAGGGTCAGGGCATTTGCGCGAGTGGGCGCAAGGTGCTCTCTGAGGCCTGTTCTGTCGATAAATGACATGTCGGCCTGGATGACGTCCTCAGGCGTCTCTCCATTGAGAACACGGACAAAAAGGGCAATCATTCCTTTTGTAATGACGGAATCGGAGTCGGCTAGGTAGCTCATCTTCCCGTCGACACAGTCAGCTTCGAGCCAGACTTGGGATTGGCAGCCTCTGATGAGTCGATCCCCTGTTTGGAGATCGCCGTTCATTGCTGGGAGTCTCTTCCCCAGGCTGATGACATATTCATACCGCTCGGTCCAATCCTGGAAGAGTTCGAGTTCTTCGACTAGCTCTTGTTGCTTCTCCGAAATGTTCACGGCGGATAGGTAGGGGAGAAAATGGGAAAAATCAACGAAGCATCCGAAGAGCTTTCTCAAGAGCCTCGCCAAGCTGCTCTACCTCTTCGTTTGTGTTGTAGGCGGCAAAGGAGGCTCGGAGCGTGCCGGTGATGCCAAAGCGAGCCATCAGAGGCTGGCAGCAGTGGTGTCCAGTGCGGAGAGCAAATCCCATTTGGTCGAGAAGCGTGCCGAGGTCATAGTGGTGAATTCCTGAGAATCCGAAGGAAAGAGCTCCCGCACGGTCAGAGGGACCGTAAAGGGTAACTCCATCGAGGGCTGAGATTCTTTCTGCGGCCTTCTGGATGAGTCGATGTTCGTGAGCGCTGATTCGATCAATTCCTATGTTGTTCACATAATCCAGTGCAGTTGCCAGTGCGATTGCTCCTTCAATATTTGGGGTGCCGGCCTCGTATTTGAAGGGGGGATCGTTGTAAGTGGTGTTCTCGAACGTCACTTCACGAATCATTTCTCCACCGCCACGAGGAGGCGGTAATTCGCAGAGTAAATCGTAGCGTCCAAAGAGAATTCCTATGCCGGTCGGAGCGTAAACTTTGTGTCCTGAAAATACGTAAAAATCACACCCAATAACTTTTAAATCAATGTGTTGATGCGGTATTGATTGGGCGCCATCAATGAGGGATAAAGCTCCGTGCTTTTCAGCCTGTGAACAAATATGAATAACGTTATTCACAGTGCCGAAAGCGTTGGATATGTGACTGACGGCAACAAGGGCAGTGCGCTCGGAGAGCATCGAGTCGTAGGTTACTAGGTCGAGAGTCCCATCATCAAAGACGGGAATCACTCTCAGGGTTATTCCCAGTCGTTCACAGAGCATTTGCCATGGTACGGTGTTTGAATGATGCTCCAGGCCGGAGATGATGATCTCGTCCCCCGCCTTTAGTCGATTCGATCTTCCAAGAGAGGAGGCAACAATGTTGATGGCGTCAGTAGTTCCAGAAGTGAAAATGATTTCCTCAGGGCGGGTCGCATTGAGATGGTTGGCGATTGTCTCTCTGGCCTTCTCGTGACCTGCTGTCGCGCATTGTGCAAGATGATGAACCCCTCGATGGATATTCGAATTGTAGGACTCGTAGTAGTCACGAGAGGCGTTCAGAACAGCAAAAGGCTTTTGCGAAGTCGCGGCATTATCGAGGTAGACCAATGGTTTTCCGTGAATCTCGCGGGAAAGAATCGGAAAATCAGGCCGCAGGGCATAGGGATCGAGATCACTCACGCCGCTAAAGAACCACGATTTACAAGAAATGCACGAAATTACCTGCTTTGAGGTGCTGGTAGCTTGTTATTAACGAGGATTGGGAAGAGAATGCCAAGTGTCTCTTGAGTCCACTGATTTGATCCTCATGTCCGTTGCGGCCTTGTGCGTTGGTCTTGGGAAGGCTGGATTCTCTGGTTTGGGTTTGATCGCGGTGTTCATTATGGCCGAGTTGTTTGGGAAGGCCTCGGTGGGAATTCTTTTGCCGATGCTCATCGTTGCTGACTTGAGTGTTTATCCGATGTTCAGGAAACATGCATCATGGAGGCCTGTTTGGCGCCTATTGCCGCCAGCGTTGGTAGGGCTGGTGGCTGGCTTCTTTTTGCTCGATTGGCTGCCTGAGGCTTGGTCAAAGCCTGCCATTGGATCGGTCATCCTTCTCATGGTGGTGATTCAGATGATCAGGAAGTTTTGTGAGGAACCTTTTGATCGATTGGCCCATTCAAAAGGCTTTGGATATACGGCGGGTGTTTTTGCTGGACTGGCCACGATGGTGGCAAATGCGGCGGGCCCAGTATTTCAGCTCTATTTCCTGTCCAAAAGAGCTCCTAAAATGGAAATGATCGGAATTGGCGCCCGATTTTTCCTGCTGATCAACCTTATCAAGCTCCCGTTTATGGGGGGATTGAACTTTACCACCCCAGAAACGCTTCTTCTCAATCTCAAGTTTATCCCAATCATCCTCGTGGGAGTTTTCTTCGGGAAACACCTGCTGGGCCTGATTTCGCAGAAGGTATTTGAGTGGATGGTGGTGGGATTCGCGATTCTAGCTGGGATGCGCCTGATGTTTGCGGGCTAGCGGAAGGTGCTTTGCTGGATGATTTGCCAGCTCTGATATGCCATAAATCCGAGAAAAATTGGAAAGACGATCATACTCGTAAGATAAAGCCCGAGCAAACCAAAAACGATCGCAACTCCAATGCTTATTTTGTGTGTTAGTAATTTGCGTTTTGGCCCAAGGATGGCTCCCATCATTTGTCCTCCATCGAGTGGCCAGACCGGAATGCAGTTCAAAATAGCCCAGAAAAAGCTCACAAGCATCAGGTCTTCAAAGAATTGCTGGGCATAGGATCCGGTGGGGGTTTTCACAACTAGTAGTATGGCAACCAGACCTAACAGAATTTGGATTCCAGGACCCGCTGCAGTAACTAGAAAATTTTGAGGACGGGTAAATCGGGCGTGAGGGAAGATCGCTACTCCGCCCATGCCATGGAGAACAACCTGGGTGCCCTGTGCTCCAAATTTTCTTCCGGTGAGAGCATGTCCTAGCTCATGAACAAGAATCGAAGTGAATCCTGCCGCCATGAATACCAAGACAAGCATAATTTCCCCGCGATTTGAGAGTCCGTAGCTCTGCATTCCGAGAAAGCCCAAGATGAGCCAATGAAAGGGCTCTACCCGAATAGGAAGGCCGAAAAGAGTAAAATTAAGCATATTTGGAAAGTGAGTTGAAGTTGGGAAAAAGGCAAAAGAAAAGGCCTGTCGGAGAATCGACAGACCTTTTTGAAATAAGGGTGATTTCAAGGTTTAGCGCTAAGCACGGCCTGTATCAGTCGAAAGCTAAGCATGAAGCAGCCCTTGGTTTAATCTTTGGCGGGCCTCTTTTTAGCGGCTTTTTTAGCGCCCTTCTTGGCCGCCTTTTTCGCGGCGAATTCAAAACCAATTTTAGTGGTCTCGGGATCGAGTGTTAAATGAGCCGAGAAAGCGCGCCTCGTCCGCTTGCTGACAAATCCGTGGAGGAGAGGAGTCTTGCCCTTGGTGAAGAGTTCTTCGACATCGCTCGCGGCGAGTTCTTTTTGTAGGATTGTTTTCCCAAGCCTGAATCCATCGGGATTGTCTTTCGTGACGAGAGCCGGGACCATAAAGGCCTTTTCGGTTTCGTAGAGTTTGACCTGCTTGCCAGTCGTGAGAGTCACTTCTTTGAGAAGTTGATCCTCAGTGAGGTCCTCGGCTGATTCCAAATCAGAATCGAAGACGAAATTGGTCTTCCATTTGCCCTTTTTGCCGGTCTTGGAAACGACTTGCGCTAATTCCAGGGCAGCTTCGAAGGGGCGATTGAAGCGCGAGATAAATCCCTCCCGTTGCTCCAGGAACTTGGTGGTGAAGAGAGTCTTGGCCTCCTCTTCAGTGATGTGGCGGCCGGCAATGTATTTTGAAACACGGAAGGTGCACTCCGCTTCACGGCACTCGTAGGTGGCGTCGGTCTGCTTAAGATCTGGGGCACCGCAATTCGGACAAATACACTTGAGATCAGGAAAGGGCTTGGAAATGGCGGCATCGTAGTGCGCCCGTGCTTTGGAGACTGCGTTCTCGGTAAAGGTCGCGATCTCCGACATGAAGGTGGATCGGTCGAGTTTTCCTTGCTCCATGCTGCGAAGCTTTGCTTCCCAATCACCAGTCATGGAAGGCGAGGTGAGGGCCTTGATGTCCATATCTTCAAGAAGATCGATGAGGCGCACTCCGTTGCCAGTGGCGATCAATTCACGTCCGTCCCGGGTGATGTATTTTTGACGAATGAGGCCTTCAATGGTAGCCGCCCGTGTTGCGGGAGTTCCGAGACCTCGCTCCGACATCGCTTCGCGGAGTTCTTCGTCATCGACGAGTTTTCCGGCTCCTTCCATAGCGGCAAGAAGCGTCGATTCGGTGAAGCGGGCCGGAGGATTTGTTTCCTTTTCCTCCATTGTGATTTCGACCGCTTCCGCCTTTTCACCTTCGATGACCGGTACGAGTTCGTCCTTTCCAGAAGCGACACCGACTTTACGACCGTAGACTCCCAACCAGCCTGGAGTGACGAGGATTTTCCCGTCGGTTCGGAAGGTGTCCTTTTCTTGGCCGTGATCAATTGTGGTGAGGCGCTTGGTGATCTCGAATTCCGCGTGGGGGAAAAAGACGGCGAGGAAGCGCTTCACGATCATGTCGTAAAGTTTGGACTCCGCGTCGTTGATTTTCACGACGCGACCGGTAGGGATAATTGCGAAGTGATCGGAGACCTTTGCATTGTTGAAAATGCGCTTTTGAAACTGTAGCCGGTCGTTTTTGATCGCGTCTTGAGCCCACTCGGCGAGATCGGAATTCGATTTTGCGAGATCCGCGACAACCGCCTTCACGTTCGGAAGATAATCTTCGGGAAGATAGCGAGAGTCGGTCCGGGGATAGGTGACCATTTTGTGCCTCTCATAAAGAGCTTGGGTCAAACCGAGGGTGTTTTTCGCGGTGAAGGGGGCTTCTCTTTGGAGGGTGGTGAGATCGTAGAGTTGAGGGGCGATCTGTTTGGTCGGCTTCTTGTTCTCTGTGACGGTCCCCGTTTTACTTTGACAGCGGTCAGTGATCTTTCTGGCCAAGTCCTTGTCCCAGATGCGCTCGGCGCGTCCGTGGGGATTGGTTTCGTTTTTCTTGAATTCGAGATCGACCCATTTGCCTTCGTATTCTCCTGCAGTGACGCCGAAGGTCCCGTGAACCTCGGCATAGGGGCTTGATTTGAACGCTTGGATTTCTCGTTCACGACGAGCGAGAATCGCGAGGGTGGGAGTCTGAACACGACCGGCAGCCGTTATGTTGAAACCACCGTGACGTGAGCGGAAGCAGGTGAGTGCGCGGGTGGAGTTGAGGCCAACGAGCCAGTCTGATTCCGAACGACACTTGGCGGCATCGGAAAGAGGCGCCATTTCCTTCCCGTCCCGGAGGTGTCCCCATGCTTCTTGGATGGCGTTGGTCGTCATGGATTGCATCCAGAGGCGCTCGACGGGCTTATCGATCTCCCCAATGTCCATGATATACTGAAAGATGAGTTCGCCCTCGCGACCGGCATCGCAAGCATTGACGATCTTCGTTACGGCCTTTGATTTGGCGAGTTTAAGAATATGGCGAAGCCGACCCTCCGTCTGTTCGATTGGCTGGAGCTCAAATTTCTTGGGGATTGCCGGAAGAACGTCGAACTTCCAGGGGAGGTTTTTTCCGTTAGGTCCCGTGGGCATTTTTAGCTCAACGAGGTGACCCACCGCAGAGGTGATCATCGCTTTGTCATTTTCGAAATACTGTGCGTCCCTTGATTTGCCCTTTTTCTCGAACTTACCAAGAGATTTGGCGAGAGCTTTGGACAGATCGGTAGCAACAGAGGGCTTCTCGGCGATTATCAGAGTCTTAGACACGGCGGCGGACTTAGGCATTGAGATCGCCGGAAGGAAAGGGATTTTTTTCAAAGAGGCTATTTTCTCCAATCACCGGGCTCGTGGTGTTTGCGATCGCTAATTGTCTTCTGGGCTGTTTCCTGCGGGCCAAAAGTATCGCCGATCGTAGCGTTTTTCGCTCGGGCCCCCGTGAACCGAAGAGTTGTTAATAACCGCTATGTCGGAAAGTGCTTGAATCTCCGTGCTGCAATGCGGGCAGGGTCATGAAGCCTGCTGTCGCGAAAGGCAAATTACCTTTTCACAGGAGGGACATAGGAAGGTCACGGCCGTTTCCTCTTTCATCGTGCTAATTTCTCTTAATAAAATTAAGTTATTTGGGGGAGTTTAACTTATTCTTTGGTAGCATAAAAAAAACTCGCCCGATCCAACATCCTTCATCGAAATAAGGTCAAAGTTACGGGTTTTGGGCAGAAATTGCGAAGTTCTTCCGGTGAGGGAGGGAGCATTTTTCCCTCCAAAGAGGCTGTGACTCGCCAAAGTGAGATGAATTTCATCAACTCTATTTAGTTTTAGAAGAGAATACGCCAGTGTAGCGCCTCCCTCGCATAGCAATGTTTCGACTTTTGAATCACTGTCGAGTTCGACTAGCCATTCATGCAAAGGGCGGCAATGTGTGGTCACGCCATCGGGAGCGTTCTCTAGTAAAGCATCTGAGATGAGATGGATGGGGCCTCCCTTGGAACGGAAAAGGGGATGTTGGTAGTCGAAGTTCCCCGAGTGGGAGATGACGCAACGCCGGAGGCCCTCATTTCCTTTTGTGGTCAGAGTCATTCGATCCGCCTCGAGAGTCCCTCGACCAACGAGAAGGGCATCCGCTTTTTTACGAATCTCATGAAGTTGGATTAAGTCCTCCTTTGAGGTGAAATGAGCCGGCGAGTTCCCCTTGGTCGAGATTTTGCCGTCAGCACTCAAGGCGAAGTTCAGAATAACGCGAAGTCCCATTGCTGATATGCTAACGTAACGAGAGCCTTAAGAAAACTTGAGAAATGCTTCTGCGGAGTTATTGTCCTACTCATGAGCAACGAAGCCCCTCAGATTACGGCCTATTTGAAGACATTTTGTGGTTGGAGCGAAGGTGTTCGCGCCATTATGCGGAAGTATGATCTCAATTTCGCCGAAAAGGATATCATCAAGAATCCAGCATTCCGTTGGGAAATGGAACAGAAAACCGGACAGCCTCTGAGCCCTTGTGTCGAGGTGAATGGCGAAATGCTTCCTGACGTGAGTGGCGAGGAAGTGGAAGCCTTCCTTATCGAGAAAGGTCTCGTCAAAGCAAGCGCGGATGAGCCGGATGCCTCGATCGATTCCTCCTGCTCACCCGAGCAACACGTCGCTCAGGCCGCTGCAGAAGCTGCTGAAAAGGGCGAGCCAGGGAAGATTGTTTTTTTGGATTAGAGGGTGTCATTTGGTTTTTCTGAGTAACGACTGAAAGGCGTAGGTGCTTTTGGATTCTGAGCGAGTGCGCGGCGATTCTGTTGATCGTTGTCTATTTCTCCGATTAAAAACTTCAGAGAGGGTTGGATGGTGAAAATTTTTGAGTATTTTCCCTTAAATTGGAATCACGCTTGATTTCGGCAGCCCATTTCCCTTGACTCGTGCATGGCGGAACTTTCTTTGGCCCTATCTTTCGACGACGTCCTTTTGACGCCTGGATTGAGCTCCTTGCTCCCATCCGATTCTGATGTGCGGAGTCATCTTACGGATAATATCCCTCTCAATATTCCGGTCGTTTCGGCGGCGATGGATACGGTCTCAGAAAGTGAGCTAGGAATGGCACTGGCCCGAGAGGGTGGGATTGCCGTGATTCACCGTGCTTGCTCCATCGCAGAGCAGGCCGCGATGGTCGCCAAGGTGAAGCGTTCCGAAAATGCAGTGATTCAGCATCCTTTGACGGTATCTCGCAAGCACACCGTAGAGCAGGTCCGTGAAATCATGGAGGTGGAGGGGTTTTCGGGGTTTCCAGTAGTGGATGAGGCCGGGAAGCTACAAGGGATGGTCACCGGAAGAGATCTCCGGCACGTTCCAAGTGGAGACGCGCTGGTGGAAGATGTCATGACTCCTTTTGAAAAGTTGATTACCGCTGCTCCGGAAATGGATCAACAGCAGGCTCGTGAAATTCTTTACGCGAACCGTATCGAGAAACTTCCGCTCATCAATTCCGATGGCACTCTCGCTGGACTGATCACGGGTGCGGATATCGAGAAGCGAATCACTTTTACCAATGCGGCTAAGGACCCCAATGGCCAACTCCGCTGCGGAGCTGCGGTGGGTCCGGGACCCGAGTTTTATGACCGAGCTCAGGCACTCATCGAATCTGGAGCCGATGCACTCTTTATCGATGCTGCGACCGGCCACACTACTCGAGTGATGGAGGTGGTCGCAAAACTTCGCGAGTTGAGTGGGGTGCCTGTGGTTGCTGGAAATGTCGTGACGGCTCAGGGCGCGATCGCCCTGATCGATGCGGGCGCAAATTGTTTGAAGGTTGGTGTTGGTCCCGGTTCGATTTGCACCACTCGAGTGATCTCCGGTGTCGGAATGCCGCAATTCACCGCCGTGAAGACTGTTGCGGATGCCGCTCATGAGCGCGGTGTCAGAGTGATCGCCGATGGTGGAATTCGCTACTCGGGCGATATTACCAAAGCACTCGCCGCTGGAGCAGATCTCGTCATGATGGGCTCCCTTTTAGCGGGAACGCGCGAGTCTCCCGGACAAACGGTTCACTCCCAAGGTCGCCGTTTCAAGACTTACCGCGGCATGGGATCGATCGGAGCGATGCGCAAGGGCGCGGGCGATCGCTACGGCCAAAACTCCAGTGGCAAGTTAGTCGCTGAAGGGGTTGAAGGTCGTGTTCCCTACAAGGGTCCTCTTGCTGACGTGGTGTTCCAACTCATGGGTGGACTTCGGTCAGGCATGGGCTATGTCGGGGCGAAGGATCTACAAGCGCTTCGGGAAAAAGCTGAATTCGTGCGGATCACGGCCGGAGGTTTACGTGAGAGTCACGCTCATGATGTCACGATCACCGAGGAGCCTACCAACTACCAGCCAGCGAGCTAATTTTTTAACAAGATTATGCAAGAGACGAACCACGTTGCCGTTCTCGATTTCGGCTCCCAATACACCCAACTTATCGTTCGCCGGGTGCGCGAGCTGGGCTTTTATGCGAAACTCTACTCTCCAGATGATATCACGGAAATCGGCCAGCCCGGTGCGGTCATCCTTTCCGGCGGGCCAAAGAGCACGAGCGAAGAGGACGCTCCAGATGTCGATTTTGAAAAGTTAAAGTCGTTTGACGTTCCCGTTCTTGGAGTTTGCTATGGAATGCAGCTCCTTAACATCAAGTTTGGCGGAAGTGTGAAAGCCAGTGATAAGCGGGAGTATGGTCCAGCGATGCTGAAGCCGACTTCTCACGAAAATCTCTATACCGGGATTTCTGGTGAATCCCAGGTCTGGATGAGCCATTCGGATACTGTGGAGAACCTTCATCCTGAAGCCGAGGTCATCGCGGTGAATCAACACGGAACCCCCGTGAGTTTAAAGTGGCCTGAGAATTTCTTTGGGATTCAATTTCATCCCGAGGTCACCCATAGCCACGAAGGAAATCAAATTCTTCAGAACTTCCTCTCTCACGCTAGCGACTTGCAGCCATTCCATATCGATGACTTTAAGCAAGAGTTGATCGAGGGTATTCGCGAGCGGGTCGGGACGAAGCAAGTTGTTTGTGGAGTGAGTGGGGGAGTCGATAGCACGGTATTAGTCGTGCTTCTAAAAGAGGCCGGAGTGAACGTGCGGGCAATCTTCGTCGATAATGGTCTTCTTCGTAAAAATGAAGCAGCCGAAGTTCAGGGGAATTTCCGGCGCATGAATGTCGCGATTGAAACGGTGGACGCGTCCGAGAAGTTTCTTTCTGCTTTGGCCGGAAAGGAAGATCCCGAGGAGAAGCGCAAGATCATCGGGAACATGTTTATCGAAGTCTTCTGGGATGCGGTTGGCGATGCGGAAATACTTGCGCAGGGGACTCTTTATCCAGACGTCATCGAGAGTGCTTCAAATGCCAAGTCGAAGGCCTCGGTCATCAAGACCCATCACAATCGTGTCCCCAAGATCCTTGAACTTCAAGCGCAAGGAAAGGTCCTCGAACCTCTCGCTGAGCTCTTCAAAGACGAAGTCCGTGAACTCGGAACTGTCTTGGGAATTGAAGCAGATATTTTAGGACGTCATCCTTTTCCGGGACCCGGCCTTGCCGTTCGTTGTCCTGGTGCCGTTGATGAACATAGGCTTGAAATTATCAGAGATTGCGACGCCATTTTCATCGGGAAGCTCAAGGAACACGGTTGGTATTCCAAGGTTTGGCAGGCTTATGCCGGCCTTATTCCGGTGAAGACTGTCGGAGTCAAAGGGGACGAGCGAAGCTATGAGTGGGCCACCAATCTACGCGCTGTTATTAGTGAGGATGCTATGACTGCCGAGTGGGTTGATCTGCCAGCGCAGCTACTTCGAGAGGCGAGTCAGGATATTCTTAATCAGGTCTCTGGGATCAATCGTGTCCTCTACGATATTTCTACCAAGCCTCCCGCAAGCATCGAGTGGGAGTAAAGCTGCACTTGGTAGAAATCAAAAAAAGAGAGCCTCGTGGAGACTCTCTTTTTGGTTTCAAGATCTGTGTGTTGGGCGATTAAACTTCGGCCAATTCTTCCTTTATGTCGTCTCCAGTGTAGCCGTTTTCTTCGGCGTACTTGCGCACATCAGCGGTGATTTTCATAGAGCAGAAGGTCGGTCCGCACATCGAGCAGAAGTGCGCGGTCTTTGCGCCTTCGGCAGGGAGGGTCTCATCGTGGAAACCGATCGCGCGAGCTGGATCGAGACCGAGGGCGAATTGATCGCGCCAGCGGAATTCGAAGCGGGCTTTCGAGATTGCATTGTCACGTTCCTGAGCGGCTGGGTGACCCTTGGCGAGATCGGCGGCGTGGGCGGCGATCTTGTAGGTGATTACCCCTTCGCGCACGTCATCGCGGTTGGGCAAACCGAGGTGCTCTTTAGGCGTCACGTAGCAGAGCATTGCGCAGCCATACCAACCGATGTTGGCCGCACCAATCGCGGAAGTGATGTGGTCGTAGCCCGGAGCGATATCGGTAGTGAGTGGTCCGAGGGTATAGAAGGGGGCCTCATGGCACCAATCAATTTGCTTCTGCATATTTTCTTCGATGAGCTGCATCGGAACGTGGCCGGGACCTTCGTTCATGACCTGACAGCCTTTGGCCCAAGCGCGTGTGGTGAGTTCACCTTGAACTTCAAGTTCAGCAAGTTGGGCATAATCGTTGGCGTCCGCGATGGAGCCAGGTCGAAGGCCGTCGCCGATGGAGAAGGAAACGTCATAGGCGGCGCAGATGTCGCAAATGTCATCCCAGTGAGTGTAGAGGAAATTCTCCGCGTTGTGAGCGAGAGCCCATTTTGCCATGATGGAGCCGCCTCGTGAAACGATTCCGGTCATGCGACGAGCGGTGTGTGGAACGAAGGCTTTGAGGACGGCTGCGTGGATGGTGAAGTAATCGACTCCTTGTTCGGCTTGCTCGATGAGAGTGTCGCGGAAGAGTTCCCAGGTGAGACTTTCGATTTTCCCGTTCACTTTTTCCAAGGCTTGGTAAATTGGGACAGTGCCGATGGGGACCGGAGAGTTGCGGATAATCCATTCGCGAGTGGCGTGGATATTTTTCCCGGTGGATAGGTCCATTACGGTATCAGCGCCCCATTTAGTGGACCATTGCATTTTCTCAACTTCCTCATCGATGGTTGAAGCGACCGCGGAGTTCCCAATATTGGCATTGATCTTAACGAGGAAGTTTCGCCCGATAATCATGGGCTCATTTTCCGGGTGATTAATGTTGGCTGGGATGATCGCGCGACCGCGGGCAACCTCGGAACGAACGAACTCAGCAGTGATGAGTCTCGGGATTTCGGCTCCGTAAGTCTGACCGGGATGCTGGTGGTTCATGACATTTCGTGAGACCTGCTTGTAAGGGTTAATATCACTCGGGCGGGGCATTTCGTAGCCCTCAGGTGTCGAGTTTTGCTGGCGCACGAACTCCTTGATCCTGTCGGAGGCGTCATCGGGAAGCTCGTCGGGAGTGGGGTAGCGGTCGTGGATCGTCTTGAACTCTTCTAGGCGGCCATTGTTTTCTCGGATTGCGATGTATTCCATCTCGGGAGTGATGAGGCCTTGGTCGGCATACCATTTTTGGGTGACGGGATTTCCGGTGGCCTTGAGAGGTCTTCTTCTGAGGCCGGGGTATTCCTTAAGCTTGTTTTTGGCCGCTTTATTCTCGTTGTATTTCTCGGCGTGGGCCTCGGAGAGGTAGCCGTTGTCGCTGGCTTTGATTTCCCGGCCGTCGTATTCCTCGATATCGTTGCGTGCGAGAATCCAATCACGGCGCAGGGCAGGGAGTCCTTCCCTGACATTACCTTTGAATTCAGGATCACCCCAAGGACCAGCGCAGTCGTAGACACGGATGGGGGGGTTCTCTTCGATTTTCCCATTGGGATGCTCCGTAGCGGAGAGTCGGATCTCACGCATCGGGACTTTGATGTTTTTGTGAATGTGTCCCTCAACGTAAACCCGGGTTGAGTTTGGAAAAATGGTGGGGTCTTTTTCCATGGCCGCAAGTTCCTCGGAATTATCGATATCCTCGATGAAATTCCCGGTGTAATCGGAGCGCTGTTTGGAGTTTTTAGGGGTGATGCCGTTTTCGTCTGGAGAAATCATGGTCGGAATTTTGAATTAGAAACAAAGAAAAAGCCTGCCGGCTAAATAGCTAAAGCGCGACAGGCGTGAGAAAGATGTTGGTCTGACTCCTCGGCGCGGAAGTAATTGGCCGAGTGGTGAGGGTATGATCTCAGGATCACCGTGAATGGTGAAACACCCCTGTCTTATTTAGGGTAGAGGATGCCAGAGAATAGGGAGGTGTCAAGGAGAGGACAGCGACATTTCGATTCGGAAGAAATTCATGTTGAGCCCTGTCTCAGGATTGCTGATTTGCAAGGCCTACTGATTAATGTCGCGATTCAGGGGAGCAGAAATATCATCGCAGCAGTTTTCCCAAAAAACTCAATCCCAGCTCCTTCTTCAGTCCGACAGACTCCTAGCGTAAAAGCTAAGAGAAATGCATGCTGTAAGCTTATTGGGTGTCATGGTCTGAAAAGAGGCGCGATTTTAAGGAGAAGTTAAACTCTCTAGTAAGTAAGCGCCCCACTTTGATTCACGTGGAAAAGTTTCTGTCGTTACACACCATCACGTAATTAAATTTAGTGAGGTGAAAATTGGCGATAGCCCAAACTAAGTAAGTAGTTGCCTAATTTTTGGGCATCTCCATCACCCTATTGATTGGGAAGGAGGTAAGATGCGCGACAGAAGCGCTAGCTTTGCTGTCCCTTTGGTGGGCCAAGAATCTCGGAGAGAACGACAGCATCTCTCGCCGCGGAAGGACTGGAAAGGACACGGAGCGCACGTGCTCTGGCCGTCCCTAATCTTGGTCTCTTCCTGAGAGGCTCTTTAACCTTCTGTTTTTGAAGATTTTTCAACGCTTCTTGTTCGAGAGCAGATAGAGTTGGTTTTTTAATCTGAGGCCTCTTAACCGGGGCCGGGGCCACGTAGACAGGAGGAAGAGGTGGTGGACTAGCCTCCACAAAACCTTGTTGTCGTGATAAGACTGTCTCTCGTTGCTCATGGAGCTGGCGCGAAGTTTCTTCGTAGAACTCCGCCATGGGATCGTAGTCAGTCTCTTCCGAGTCACTACTTCCTCCTTGTTGGCTCTTGATTTTTTCCATCAAGGATTTGATCCCCGCAAAGAGGACCATCAAGATCACCGCGATGACCTGCCCGTCTGGAAATTCGGCTAAAAACATGAAGAACTCTGATTAATGGGATTCGGAATCTTCTTCACCGATGGAATCGCGCATCTTAGTGTCGGCGACAACATTTTCATATTTGGCATAATCCATTACACCAAGATTTCCGTTGCGAAAGGCTTCTGCAATGGCGAGTGGCACGGTGGCTTCTGCCTCAACAAGCTTGGCCCGCATTTCCTGCGTCCGGGCTGACATTTCCTGTTCGGTGGCGACTGCTGCTGCGCGACGCATCTCCGCTTTTGCCTGAGCGACTTGTTTGTCGGCCTCGGCCTGTTCCGTTTGGAGACGCGCTCCAACGTTGTCGGCGATATCGACATCGGCAATATCGATGGAGAGAATTTCAAAGGCGGTGGCGGCATCGACTCCTTTTTCGAGAACGAGACTGGAGATAGAATCAGGGTTTTCAAGAACGGTCTTGTATGAAGCTGCGGATCCGACAGAGGTAACAATACCCTCTCCGACCCGGGCAATGATCGTTTCCTCGGTGGCGCCGCCTACGAAGCGGTCGAGGTTGGTGCGAACAGTGACACGAGCCCGGACATTGACGCCAATACCATCCTTTGCCACGGCGGTGATCTTGGTGATACCACCGGAGGGGTTAGGGCAATCGATCACCTTTGGATTGATCGAGGTTCGCACGGCTTCCAAAACCGTTTTTCCAGTATCCTTGGTTGCGAGGTCGATGGCGCAAGCGCGATTAAATGGAAGGGTGATTCCCGCTTTTTCGGCAGCAACGAGAGCTAAAACAACGTTGATGATGTCACCTCCCGCGAGAAAGTGAGCTTCCAACTCATCGGTGCTGTATATGAGGCCTGCTTTGGCAGCCGTGATCTTGCTGTTTACGATGATGGAGGGATTTACCTTCCGGAAGCGCATCAAAATGAGATTAACGACACTCACTGGGGCACTTGCTGCTTTTGCTTGGATCCAGAGCCCGAAGAAATTGAAGAAGACAATGACGACGGAGAGGAGGAGGAGGATTCCAATAACACCAATAATGAGAGGAAGGGGATTACCTTGAATGAGCGTATTCATTGTCTGACCATAACTGTTAGGAGCTTTGATGCAAATTGAAGTTTGAATTTCTCGCCGAGGAGAGGAAGCTCACGGTGTGAGCACTGGGCAAAGGACGATTGGCGTCATCGCAGGAAGCGGAATTTATCCGGAAACCTTTATCGTGGCAGCTCGTAAGCGAGGGGTGAGGCTCGTTGTTGCGGCTTTTAAAGGAGAGACGAAGGACAATCTTGCCGAGCAAGTCGATGTCTTCCATTGGTTTCGGGTGGGGCAACTGGGGGGGATTATTAAGTTTTTCAAAAAACACGGAGTCGAGGAGGCGATCATGGTTGGGCAGATTGCCCCTCGAAACCTTTTTGATCTTTGGCCTGATATGCGGACCTTGAAAGTTCTTCATTCGGTGAAGCGGCGAAATGCCGAATCGCTCTTTGGAGGAATTGCTGCGGAATTCAGCAAGGATGGTATCGAGTTGTTAAAAGCAACGACTTTTCTGGAGAATCAGCTCGCGACGGAAGGAGATATCTTTGGCCCCAAGCTCTCAGAACGGGGTCGGGAGGATGTCGCTTTCGGCTATTCCATCGTGAAGCAGACAAGCGCGCTCGATATTGGGCAGAGTATCGTGGTGCGACATGGCACCATCCTTGCGGTGGAGGCCTTTGAAGGCACCGATGCCTGTATTCAGCGTGGAGGTAAACTCGGAAACGGAAAGGATGTCACCCTCGTGAAGGTCTCCAAGCCTGATCAAGATATGCGTTTTGATGTCCCTGTGATTGGGCCTAGAACGATCGAAAGTTGCTGTGAAGCTGGCGTGAAGACGATTGCGGTAGAAGCGGGGCGCACGCTTATTCTTGGACGCGATGAAGTTGAGAAACTCTGCTGTGAAGCGAAGGTTTCCCTTGTGGGAGTTGGTTAAATTTTCTGACTGATCCGAAGTCGGAAGAATGCCTTCAATTTCCGCGCCATTTGCTGCCTAGGGCTTTTGCTTTCCAGGCTTCGCGGTTTCCCGTCCAGTTCGAGTTGCTTCCCCAGCTCTTTGCGCAATGTCTCATCACCCATTTAGAACTGGCTGGAATTGAAGTTGAGGACGAGAAATCCGCCATCGACGGCGAGGCTTTACGAGTAACTCATTGATCAATTTTAATTCACATCTCGTCATTTGAATCTGACAAAGAGCACCCCAAAGAACTGGATCATCCACACCGAAGAAGGAAAGAATCGAGGACGTTTGGGAAAGAGTGTGACCATTGTTTGCCAAACCGTAAATTGAATGGACTCGAAAATTAGAGCGGCTTGGAAAGGCCTGGAAAGCGTCACCTTGGAAGAATGTCAGGCGCTAGAAAAAGGGAAAGAATGTCGGAGTGAAATTTACTACTATATGAGTAGTTTGAAAAAACCGAAGGCATAGAAAATGCAGAAATATATTCGCTCCCATTGGCGCGGAGAGAATAGCTGGTATTGGGTCTTGGATACCCTCTTTCAAGAAGATCATAATTAAGTTGGCAAAAAATGCCGCAAAAAATCTCTCAACTTTACGCAGAATTTCCTTCAACGCTTGCTGAAGCAAGCGATCGATCACAGCAGCCTCACAAAAAAACAACTCTGCGCCGCCCACGACGAGAGCTACCTCTAAGAAGTCCTCGTCCTTGTGTAAAGACCCTGTCACTTCCTCCAAAAAACGGTGGGATGGAGCTCATCGAAATATTGTTGGCGACGGTGTGGTCGCTCAGGTGAATCAACAACTCGACGAGGGCTTTGTCCGCCCTACTCCTGTAGAGATTTCGAGGTCGCGATGTTAATTATGCGATGATTCCGCGAACAACTTTCCCTTCGACGTCGGTGAGTCGGAAATCCCGGCCGGCGTATCGGTGGGTGAATTCCTCGTGATCGATTCCCATGAGGTGGAGAATGGTGGCATGGAGGTCGTGAAAGTGAACGGGTTTGTCTTCAGCGTAGTAGCCGTAGTCGTCAGTCGATCCGTAAACCGTGCCCGGTTTGATCCCGCCACCGGCCATGAACATGGTGAAACCGTGCGGGTTGTGATCGCGACCGTCATTTCCCTGAGCGGTGGGGGTACGTCCGAATTCGCCGCCCCAGAGGACGAGGGTTTCATCGAGGAGGCCCCGCTGTTTTAAATCCGTGATGAGACCGGCGACCGGTTTGTCCATTTCCGCGCTGAGCTTTTCGTGCTCCTTCTTGAGGTTGCCATGGGAATCCCAGTAGCGGTGGGTGACTTGCACAAAGCGCACGCCGGCCTCGCTAAAGCGGCGGGCCATGAGACATTGTTCGCCGAAGGATTTGGTGGGGTCGGCGTCAGCGCCGTAGAGTTTTTTGACGTGCGCTGGTTCGCTGGAGATGTCTTGCACGCCGGGCACTTCCATCTGCATTTTGAAAGCGAGCTCGTAGGAGGCGATACGCGATTCCAGCTCGCTGTTCGCGCCTCTCTGGGTAAGGTGCTCTTTATTAAAGGATGCGAGAAGATCCAGTTCTTTGCGTTGTTTGCTTTGGTCGTGAAGAGGGTTGTCGATGAAGGGCACTTTCATTTCCGTCCCTTTTCCGCTGATGTGGGTGCCGGTATATTTAGCAGGTAAAAATGCCGAGGACCAGGCGCCTGCGCCGCCGTGGCTGCCACTGGGATTGATCGTAATAAAGCCGGGGAGGTTTTCGTTTTCGCTGCCGAGACCGTAGTTGATCCACGACCCCATTGACGGGCGGGTGAAGGTGTCGGATCCAGTGTGTAATTCCAGGAGCGCCCCGCCGTGTCGCGAGTTGGAACAATGCATCGATTTTACGAAGCACAGGTCATCCGTGATGGAGGCAATATTTGGGAGCAAGTCGCAGACTTGGGCTCCGCTAGCGCCGTGTTGTTGACAGGACCAGGGAGATTTTAGGAGGAGGTTTTTTGACTTGTGGGAAGTGATGCGGGGAGCTTTGAGAGGGAAGGGCTTTCCGGTGTCGCGTGAGAGGAGTGGCTTTGGGTCAAATAAATCCACGGTTGATGGTCCACCGTGCATGAAGAGAAAGATGACGCGCTTGGCGGTGCCGGGGAGCGGGGGAGCGTTGCTTTTTCCGGCTGCTTCCCGGGCAAGCATCGCCTGGAGTGCGAGAGCGCCGAATCCGGTTCCAGATCGCAATAACATTTCCCGACGGGAAAGTGGGAGTCCCGCTTGATAACCAAATAAGCTCACAATAATTTACTCTATATATAAAAATTCGTTGCTGGAAAATAGCACTCGCGCAAAGGCTGACCAAGCTTCCTTTTCATCGCCGTAGTCATTCACAAACTTCTCGCCCTGAAGGCATTCCTTCTCAGTGGCTTCGCGGCCCAAAAGGTGATTGATTAACCAGGAAGTGGGATTTGGTGAGTCTTGGCTGATCACGATTTCGGCCAGAGATTTTGACGACTCGTGCATCAACTCGCTGTTCATTAAATAGAGGGCTTGTCCGGCGACGGTGGAGCTGCGGCGGTTTCCGTCGGAGACGGCTGAGTCGGCGGAATCAAACGCTTTTTGCCCATCGTATCCGGAGCTTCGATAAACCGGGAGGTAGACGGTTCGTCTCGGGACGAGGGAGTGGGCTTTGAGATGGCCGCGATCGGCATACTTTGAGGGTTGAACGACCAACATCGATCCCCCCACCGTGGGATCGAGGCGATTTGATTTCATGAGAATGCTATCGCGGATGACTTCTGATTCCACCCGTCGGCGTTGCCAGCGGGCGAAGAGTTTGTTTTCCGGATCATCTTTCGAGAGAGCGGGGTCTGCCTGAGTTGATTGGCGATAAATCGCTGAGTTCATCATGAGCCGATGCATCGCTTTGACCGACCAACCTGATTTCACGAATTTGTGCGCGAGATGATCGAGAAGTGCTGGATGGGTGGGGCGCTCGCCCAAGCCGCCAAAGTTATCCGGGGTGGGAACGATGCCTCGACCGAAGTGCCAGCGCCACAGTCGATTTACGATGACCCGGGAGGTGAGGGGGTTTTCAGCGGAAGCAATCCAGCGGGCGAGCTCAAGTCGGCCACTTTGTTTTTCGGGCATAATGATTTTTTTTCCATCGGTCCAAGCGGAGGGGACACCACGGGAAACTTCTTCGCCCAGCGTAAGGTAGTCGCCGCGAAGGTGGACTTTGATATTCTGAGTGGGATATTCGCTCACGCCCATGACCATGAAGGGCACGGGGAGGTCTTTTGTGAGGGTTGCGATTTCTTTGCCGAGGCGTTTCTTCTCTTCCTTGGATGTTTCCTTTTTCTTCCTCACGGCTTCGAGGCGATTCACTTCCTGCCACCTTTTTTTGTGGTGTTCCTCAGTGAGATTATGCTCGTGGAATTCCGCAACAACGGAATATTTTGTAAGCGTCTTGGTAGACATGAAGATCCCGGCGAGTCCGTAGTAGTCTTTGATTGAGATGGGATCGATCTTGTGGTCGTGGCAACGGGCACAGCCAATGGTCATGCCAAGGAAGGCTCGTCCCATTGTGTCCATTTGCTCATCGACGATGTCGCGCCGCATCTTGTCGGGATCGTCGCATGCCAACATCTTCGGACCGACGGACAGGAAGCCCAAGCCCACGGTTCGGGCCCGTTTTTCTTCAAGGTCTTTTGCGGGGAGGAGATCGCCAGCCAGTTGTTCGATGATGAATTGATCAAATGGTTTGTCTTCATTAAAAGCGGCGATGACATAATCTCGATATCGCCAGGCAGAAGGGTGAGCGATATCTTCGTCCATGCCGTTCGTGTCGGCATACCGGGCGACATCAAGCCAGTGGCGTCCCCATCGTTCGCCATAGCGGGGAGATTCCAGTAATTCGCCGATGAGTTTTTCCCAGGCATCCTCTCGTTCGTCCTGAAGAAAGGTCGTGATCTGCGCGGCCGTGGGAGGGAGGCCGTGGAGGTCGAGGTAAGCTCGTCTCACGAGGGTTCTCTTTTCGGCGGTTTTGGTCGGGAGGTAGCCTCCTTTTTCAATTCCAGCCAAGACAAAGCGGTCCAGATCTTCGCGTGCCCAATTGCTGTTACCGACTGTGGGAGGCGTCGAATTGCTCACCGGAGCAAAGGCCCAGTAATCCTCGGCTCCCCAAAGGAACCCTGTTGCCAATCCCAGGCATCCGATGATCCGGCGTAACACCATTGGACTTACTACAGATCAGATTTTGGTGTTCTATCGGAGGAATGTGAACATCTGGAAAGAGCTACTGGATCTGAAAGTGTAGGTCATGGCTCAGACAAGCTAAGACAGCGACAAGGTGTGACTCTTGATCGTTATTAAGTTTTTTGGGACTGTGGGAGAAGGTTGTATTTTGTCTTCCTAATTCTTTCTTTCCCAATCGGCCTTTGCCATTCTCTCTTTGTCATGTTGCGACCTCGGAAAAAATACACAGTTTATGATCTGCAGAAGTTGAAGGGGAAGCGCTGCTTAACTCATATTCACGTAAAGTCTCCCGAAGAAGCCGCCGCAGCAGAGGAGGCTGGAATCGATATCATGAGTTGTAGCTTTGACTCGCCGGAGGCCCAGAAGCGATTGCCAAGACTGGTGGAAGCTGCGCCGAGGAGTTTCTTTTCCTGTGCCACACCACATGGATTGGCGACGCAGGAGGAGGCAATTCGGATCGGGTTTAAGGCTTTGGAAATGGGAGCGAGTTCACTTTATTGCTCTGCCAGTCCCTTTATCATCGAAGGAATGGCGCGGGAGCGAATTCCTGTGGTTGGTCACCTGGGGATGATTCCTCGGCATGTGACATGGACCAATTATCGCGCGATTGGTAAGACGGCTGAAGAAGCGACGGCACTTTGTCGGCAGATGAAAGACTTGGAGTCAGCGGGGGCCTATGCGGCAGAACTGGAATGCGTACCGGAAAATCTCGCAAGCTTTATGGCATCGCAAACTCCCATGATTTTGATGTCCCTTGGTTCGGGAAAGGGATGTGATACCCAGTTCTTATTCTCGGACGATATCCTGGGTGACTACGACGAACGATTGCCTCGCCATGCGAGGGCCTATCGGGACTTCGCCGCCGAGCATCGGCGGCTTCAGGAGGAACGAATAGCGGCTTTCGGTGAATACATCGCAGATGTGAAAGACGGGAGTTTTCCAAGTGAAGGAAATCTTCTCAAGATGGACGATGAACTCCTTCAGCAAGTAATTTCCAGTCTTAATGAGCAAGTCAAATCCTGAAGCGATCGAGGTCCGCCTCGGCGAGAAAGAAGGCTACGTTCTTAATCTCGCGGGGAAGCCCATGCAAATTCCAGCTGGATGGGAAGTGTTGACTCCGGGGGATGCCGCTTTGAGTCGTCGGGTGAAACAAGAGGGTCCCAGTTGGACCGTCATCGAGATCAAGCGCCGAAAGCGATTCTCTCATGGAGTTCTCGCGCCTGCTGAGCGTATTGCGATGCTTAAAGCTGATCGGGAGGCGGAGAAAGATGACCCGAAATATCAAAAAAAGCTAGTGGCTGGACGGGCGCGTCGTGCGAAAGCAGAGCAAGTTTATGCCGAGGAGTTTGAGCAAGTGATCTTTCAGTTTCTTGACTTCCATGAGGATCACATCAACCTCGCGAATACGCTCGCCAAAACGGTGACTGAGCACGCCATTCCAGTCGGAAGTGGAACAGTCGCCCGCACACAGAGAATCCCCATTGAGCGACGTGCTGAAGCTGCAGTCGTTGCATGGATGCGCCATCAAACGACGGCCTATGATCATATGACGATCCCACGTGAAAAAGGAGCCCGCCGAGAGGTGAGGAGGATGCTGGCCGAGAGATCACGGAAACTTCTTGGACGTTACCAGGTCCGAAATGGAGAAGCCTCTCAAGCGTGTCCCTTAACGTCCGCCTTGCAGGGGTGAAAGGAGTTACCAATCTCCCCCGATAAACACCCAAAAAAGTGGTTTCTAGCCCAGACTCCTCAAGGGATAGTGGGGGCGTAGTATGCTCGGAAAATTATTCCCTCATTCTGTTGAGCGATGATCTCGTGGCACCCATTACTGAAGGCTCGGCCTAGAGAAAAATCTAGGAGACCTTGCAAAAAAGAGCGTGGCGGCAATCCTTGAGTTGAATTTTTCACATAATCGATCATGGCAGAAATTAAAGCGCTCCCACCAAATACCTTCTACCTCGAAGTGACCGGATCCGGCATTCCCGAGGTCGATGGTCTTTTTGTTCCATCCACCGCGCCACCTGCCGAATCCGAGTCCGGGACCGTATCTAGTTTGGGCTATTGGAATGGGAAGATGGCGTGGGATCGAGCGGATGGAAAGTCAGCTCGAACCCCGGCTCTTTCCTATTCTAACAGCTACACGTCGTGGAGAATCTGTCGTCTTGATGGTCATCTTGCCTATGATGTCACCTCCGAGGATGATCTCCCACCCACAGACCGGGCATGGCACGTCTATAAAAAGGGCGTGACACCCGCTCCTGAGGTTTTCCTTTATCATTTTGATCCGAGAGAAGCCTGCCCCAAGCCTAATGTTATTTTTGTCTTGGGAGGCCCCGGAGCGGGAAAGGGGACGATGTGTGAGCTTGCCGAATGCCAACTGGGTTGGACGCATTTGTCGATGGGTGAACTTCTGCGCGCCGAACGAAAAGCGAGTGGACCTAACGCGGCGATGATTGAGGAGTTTATGAATGCAGGGAAATTAGTTCCCAATGCCATCATGGTATCGATTCTCGAAAACACGATGGAGATCATTACACGAACCACCGGGAAGGTGAATTTTCTTCTGGATGGGTTCCCTCGCTCCATGGAGAACCTCGAAGGTTGGTGGGAAGTCTTCGGAGAGGAAGCTGACCTGCCCAAAATGTTATACTTCGAGTGTCCCTTCGAGGTGCTGGAAAAGCGTATTCTAGGACGGGCCAAATACTCCGGCAGAAGTGATGACAATGTGGAGAGTATCAAAAAGAGATTCGAAACATTTAAGGCGGAAACTCTTCCCACCGTTGAATTCTTCAAGAGCAAGAACAAGTGCCTCGCGGTAGATACAAGTCACGATCGCCAGGCGGTTTACGATCTGGTATCGAAAAACCTGGCCGAATACACCGACAAAGAACTTGCGGCGAAGCCGCTCACCGAAAGGGCTGAGATACTTCTCGGGCTGCGACCCTATCCCAAAAAGAATCAGTGATGCCGCTGCGCCACCTGAGGCCAATCATGATACGATGTGTGGTGGAACAATCGGGATGTCGCAAAATACTTTTTGGGTGAACCAGCTCCGATCGTGAAAGTGGATTTGCCCGTTATCAAAATTCGACCAGCCCCATGCCATCGTGTTCTGATGGAGGTATTAACGAGAAAGGAAATTTCATTCAAAAACCCACAATTAGAACTACCCCACCTGTAAAACCTCCGGTGATTTCCGTATACATCGAGAGACCAAAGGTTCCCGGGGTCAAAAAATAGGAACCTCCAACATCAGCGTCCAAAGTCGTTGAAACCGATCTGGTGAAACGTTTTCTTGGCGCACTCATTGGTGCCCTCGTCGCCGGGACTGTCGCCTTCATCGTTGGGACCATTACTGGGTCAGCCTTTCTGCCGTATCTTGCCTGGGGCCTGGTCATCCTCACCAGGGACAGCCTCCCTATCCTTGAGGGGCAAAGCATCGGGAAAAAGGTCATGAAGACCAAAGCAGTGAAAGAAGACGGCTCGTCCCTTTCCGAAGACTGCATCACTGGTGCGACTCGCAACATCTTATTAGCGATCCCATTGGCGGGCTTCGCCGAATGCGTCATCATTCTGACACGTAGTGGCAAACGAGAAGCTGGGTTACGATTCGGAGACAATTGGTCCAAAACTAAGGTCATCTCCGTCGATTAAACTCCATCGCCATCTGATTTCAAAAAACCAACGTCCGCGGCGTGGTGATCATAGCGATCTCCATCAGTTGCCACCTCGTCCGGTGGATGGGGGCGGCGTGAGAACCCGAACGGTCGGGAAGCCGTCGACCGATTGGTGAAAAGCATCAAGCCCGATGATTCTGTTCACTTTCAGTTTTTTCTCGAAGAGTTCAAACGATCGAAGCTCCGCTTGGATGAGCCACTTCCTAGAGGCTTGATCCACAGTGATTTTTTTACCGACAACACGCTTTTCCGGGACGGAGAGGTGGTGGCGATCCTTGATTTCGAAGATGCCTGCGAGGACGTTTTTCTGTTCGATGTCACCATGGCCATCCATGGATTCTGTTTTCCGGCGGAAGATTGGAGGCCAGACCTGGCACAAGTATTTCTCTCATTTACAATGAGAGAAGGCCTCTGACTGATTCGGAGTGTAAGTTACTACCGATCGATCTCCGCTGGTGTCCGCTCCTTATGATGGGCTGGCGTCTGAGGGAGTTGCACCGCAAGCCGGCCGGTCATGTGAAACCTGCCGCCTACCACTGCCCACTGTAGTCTCTATCAGAGGGACGCATCTTGCCGCAGGAGAGTTCCGGCTAGGCGATGATGCTGTTCAGCACCTCACCGTGTACGTTGGTCAGGCGGCGTTGGATTCCATTGTGGTAGTGGGTGAGTTTGGTGTGGTCAATCCCTAACAGGTGCAGGACGGTGGCGTGAAAATCGTGCCACGGCACCGGATTGAGGTCCGATTTGTAGCCGACCTCATCCGTTGTGCCGTAGCTGATGCCTCCCTTTACGCCTCCGCCGGCCATCCACACGCTGAAGCCGACATGGTTGTGGTCGCGACCGGTGCCGATCTGGTCGGCGCCGCTCTGGGTGAAGGGTGTCCGTCCGAACTCGGAGGTGAACAAGACAAGGGTGTCGTCGAGCATGCCGCGCTGGCGCAGGTCCTTGAGCAAGGCGGCGACCGGCTGGTCGATACGCGCGGCCTCGCGGCCGTGGTTGCGCTTCATGTCCTCGTGGCCGTCCCAGTTGATACGCGGCGAGCCGAACGAGCCACCGGAGAAAAGTTGCACGTGCCGCACTCCGCGTTCGAGCATACGTCGTGCTAACAAGCAACTGCGCCCGAAGTCTTTGGTCTCCTTGCCGTTCAGTCCGTAGAGCTCGCGCGTCGCCTCGGATTCCGCGTTTATGTCGGTGACCTCGGGAACCGCAAGCTGCATGCGCGCGGCGAGTTCGTAGCTGGAGATGCGGGCGGAGAAGGCGTCTTCGTTACCGTTTTCTTCGATATGCAGACGGTTGATTTTTTCCAAGAGGGTGCGGCTCTCTTTCTCGATGCGCGCGTCGATTTTTCGAGCGGGGAACAGGTTGCTGATCACGTCGCCTTCGCCGCTGGTGCGAAACGGGACGCCCTGGTGGACGGCGGGGAGAAAACCGTTCGTCCAGTTGCTGGTCGAACCGGCGGGCAGGCCGCGCGCATCGGGCAGAACGACGTAGGTCGGTAGGTCGTCGGTCATGTTGCCGAGCCCGTAAGAGACCCAAGAACCCATCACGGGAAATCCGTTGAGGCGGAAGCCGCTGCTCTCCTGGAAGGTCGCTGGCGTGTGGCTCGACGACTCGGCGACCATTGAGTTGATCACTGCGAGCTCGTCGGCGACGCTGGCAATGTGAGGGAAAAGTTCGGAGATCCACAGCCCGCTCTGGCCGCGCTGTTTGAATTCCCAGTCGCTCTGCCGCAGTAGGCCGACTTTGCCAAAAAATACATCGGGTTTCTCATCGGTGGTGAGAGATTTCCCGTGCAGCTCTTTGAGCTTTGGTTTGTAGTCGAAGGAGTCGACCTGGCTCAAGCCTCCACACAGGCAGATGTGGATGACGCGTTTGGCCTTTGGCGCACGGTGTGACGGTGTCGGAGCGGCGGCGAAGCTGTCGCGAAGCATGAGCGAGGATACTGCGGCGGTGCCAAGTCCGGTGGAAGTCCAGTCGAGGAAGTTGCGTCGGGTGATCATGGGATTTGGGGAGGGGAGATTCTTGTCTGTCTATCGTGGGTCAGTTGAGATAGATAAACTCATTTAAATTAAAGAGCACGCGGCAGAAGGCGGGAAGGCCGTTCTTTTTGACAAAATCGCTTGTTAGCACGAGCTCCGCCTCGCTCGGTTCGCGCGCGAAGGCCAGCAGGTAGGCGCGCTTAATTTGGGTGTGGATGCCGTCACTTGTTTCGGTTTTGAGGCGTTGCGCAAAAGTGTTGGCCATACGCAAGGAGAACGAGGTGTTCATCAAAGCGAGTGCGCTCAGCGGTGTCGTCGTCACGCTGCGAACGGGCGTGGCGGCGCTCGGGTCGGGGCAATCCAGTGGTGTCAGCAAGGGGTGCACGTTGCCGCGCGCCCACGTGCGGTAGATGCTTCTCCGGTTGAACTCGGGTCCCTCGGGATCGATCGGATCGTAGACCCACGAGCCCTTGTGCTGATACATTTTAAAATCGCGGTAGCCCGGACCGCTCATCTTCAGGTTGAGCTGGCCGGAAACTTTCAAGATGGAATCGCGGATTACTTCGGCCTCGAGTCGCGCCGGGGTATGCCGCCACAAAAGCACGTTGCCAGCGTCGATCTGTTGCGCTTGTGAATTTGCCTGCGACGACTGCCGGTAGGTCGCGGAATCGCAAATTAGGCGGTGCATCTTCTTCAGGCTCCAGCCGCTGGCGCGGAATTCCGCTGCCAGCCAGTCGAGTAGCTCGGGGTGCGATGCCTTACCGCCGCTCAAACCGAGATCGTTTGGCGTTTTTACCAACCCCTGGCCGAAGTGGTAGTGCCACAGACGGTTCATCATAACGCGCGCGAAGAGCGGGTTGTCTGGGTGCGTGATCCACTCGGCTAGTTTCGTGCGGCGCTGGTCATCCGGTGCATCCGGTTTGAGACCAAAGTCTGCCGATAGTGCGGAAGCGACTGAGGCGATCCCCCCGGGCGCGACTTCACCGGCTGGCTCGAACGGGCTACCGCGCACCAGTAGTCGGGTGATGCCGGGTTTTTTTGGCGTCACCGCGTAGACTTTCTTCTCTTTGATCTTAACAAACTCGCCATTGAGTTGCGCGATCTCATTTTTCCAACTCTCCCGGTCCGCCTTCTGTTTCTCGTTTAGTTTCGACACGATCTGCGCTTCGGTGACAATTATAATATTTGCCGAAATGGCGATTTCGTCGGCGCTCAGGGCGCGATCGTAGAGCTGGGCGCGGTCGATCTTCCCGGCCAACATTCTCCCGTCACCCGCCGTGGTCCCGTGTCGCAATCCGAAGATCACTTGGTGGTTGTTGCTGAGGTATTTCGAGCTACCGGTCTTGTAGGTTTTTCCATATGGAAGTCCGTTGCGGTAGGCGGTGATGGTGCCGTCTTCGGTGTAGGTGATCGCGACGTGCACAAATTTGCCAATTGCCTCGTTCTCTGGCTTCGCGTGGAAACTCTGCCAGCGCGCGTAGCCATTGCTGCCAGCCATCCAGTGGCCGGGTTCTTTTTCGCCGATGATGATCGCGTCAAATTGACCTGCGTCGAGGTTCTGCACGCTGACCACGCCGCCGCCGCGCTGGCCGATGTTGTCGAGTTGGACCCAGGCTTCCAATGTCTTCGCTTTGAGATCAGATTGGCGTTTCGCGGTGGAGACAAAAGCGGTTTTTCCGTCAAGGACGAGCGCGCCGTTGACGATTTTCGCGTCGCCTTTGGCTTCTCCGTGAGCCGTGCCGATCTGATCTCGGAAATCGCTGTCAAAGGTCCAACGCGAGACTGGTTTAGGTGGCGCGGCTGGCTTTGCCGAATCGTCGGGTTGCCTGGCTAGGATCGTTCTACGGATTCTTGCGTCTTGTTGATTGAGTTGTTTGGTCAGCGCCTCGATTTGCTTTTTTAACGCGCTTGGGTCGCCACCGGCGGGCACGTTTCGATCACCGCGGTGGACGCCGGCGAGGGAGGAGGCGATCTGGAAATATTCGATCTGGGTGATCGGATCGAATTTGTGATCGTGACAGCGTGCGCAATTGACGGTGAGCCCGAGAAAGGTCTGCGACACCGTGCCGACAAGATCCTCCATCTCGTCCTGACGCATGATCTTGCGCTGTTTGTCGCCGTTGGGCTTGAGTCCGTCAAACGATCCACAAACCAGGAAACTGGTCGCGGTAATCGCGTCCGGGTTGTTTGGTTCGATTCGATCGCCGGCAATCTGCAATCGCACGAAGCGATCGTAGGGCATGTCGTCGTTGAGAGCGTTGATCACCCAGTCGCGGAAAGGCCAGGCGTTTTCGCGTAGCTGGTCGTATTCGAATCCCTGACTCTCGCCAAAGCGGGATACATCCAGCCAATGCCGTGCCCAACGTTCACCGTAATGCTGCGAAGCGAGCAGTGCGTCGATATCGCCCACCGCGCCTGGTTCAGGAGGCAGGCCGATTATATTGAAGTGCAATCGTCTGCTCAGCGCGCGTGCATCGGCTTCTGGTGCGGGCTGGAGATCGGATTTTTCGAGCTTTGCGAGGATGAAGTGGTCGATTGCATTACGTGGCCACTCCTTGGAGACGACCTCAGGAAGTTCCGGGCGTTCTACCTTTTGTAGTGACCACCAATTCTTATCCGCCTGAGAATAGACCTGCGAGGCAGCCGCCGCGAATACCAACCCGGCTAGCGAGAGAAAGTTTTGCAGACTTAGCATATAAGCTTATTTCATGGTTGAGACAGTGATGGCAAGCTCCACCTTGCTATTCCACGTTCCGTTATGGAGTGTCGCGTTCCCTCCACTGCCTACGCTGCTGCTGTTGAACTTCGCCACGCTGCCGTTGTTCATGAGGACATCCTGCCCGGTGGTTGGGTAATCACCCTATCGCCATTGATCGTCTGGATGCCTCGTTAGGTCCTGGTCGAATAGTTTGTGTCAAATTATATGGGCGGCTCAGGGAAAGAATCCAATTCTTGAGTGGTTTGGAGAACCGATTCGGAATTCCGGGATGGAGAATGCTAGCAGTTGAGCTGCAAATTTAGTATAATAGCAAACACGGGTTACTACCGATCACTAATAAAACCATGAGAAAAAAACATTTTAATCCTACTAAAATAGCGCTCTCACTTTGCGTTTTTACTTCCGTCTGTAATGCAGATCTCATCGCCTACTGGCCATTTGACGAAGGTGTCGGCGACGTCGCCGAAGATATTATTGGTGGCTTCGATGCCATAATCGTCGGGGGAACTTGGTCCACGCCCGGTAAAGTGGGGGTGGGGGCTTTTCAAGGAGCAGGTGCCGACGAGATCAACTGCGGGACTGAGGCCTCTCCTTCCACCGAGGACCTGACTTTGGCGTGGTGGATGATCGACAATAGCGGAAGCTACGGCACCATTATGGATAAATCCGTCACCGATAGCGGATTCGGATACGATATCCTTGTCCGACCTGATGCTGAAGACAGCCCGCTCCGCTTCCGTATTGGTGGCTGGCAGTCATACGGCGGGTGGGGCGCGGAGTGCCGTCTTCCTGCCGGAGCGTATAAGGATGGCGAATGGGTGCACATCGTCTGCACTTATGACAGCGCCACGGATACCGCCAGCATTTATGTGAACGGAGAGCTCCCGGCCAATGGCGCACTAAATCCGAAGACGGGTATTGCCGGTGATGGTGGTTACTGCGATGGGGTGAACAATGTCGAAGCTCCCTTGTTCCTGCGCGGGGGCAGAGAGACCTTCGATGGCATCCTCGATGACGTCGCGATCTGGGATCAAGCGCTGACAGCCGAAGAGGTCATGAGCGTATATGCCCGAGGGCCGCTTGTCTTGGCACCAGGGCAGTCATTAGCCATCAAATCAATCGACTACAATCCGGGCGATGGCGAAATTAGCCTGACTTGGAACTCACGCAAAGGCGACGTCTATGCCGTCAAGTATTCGACTGACCTGATCAATTGGGACTCCGACATCGATGATGGGGTGGAGGCTGACGAAGGTGAAAGCACCACGAGGATCTTTGATATCTCTGACCTTGGCCTACTGGAAAGGGGCTACTTCCGAGTGGAAAAGCAGTAAGGTTGGGGGATTGCGTCTTGCTAAAAGGCGCCGTCGTGAACGTAACCACTCTCTGGGTCCTCTTACCGCTCGAGGTGGCCTTCCGCTTGGAGGGCCTCCATGATCTTGAGGGCGGCGTAGGCGTCGTTGGCAGCGTAGAGCAATTGGCGAGGGGTGAGTTCGCGAAGTGCCCAATTGCTCGTGGTGGTTGATTTGGATTTCTTGAAGCACTGCATGAGGAGAACTCCCATGGCTCCACGGACGCCGATTTGTCCCGAGTATCCCAGTTTACGGAAAATTTGATCTAGATCGAGGACGTGGTTGAGCGAGATGCCCAGTCGGGTTCGGATCTGTTTATGATCGTTCTTCAAGCCGAAGCCCACCTTGAGGACTTGCTTGGAGGCGATAAGATCGGCGGCAGCCTTCTGGCACTCACTCCGATGAAGCTGGAAGATGAAGGCTTTGTCGGTGAGGGCGAATTGCACGACGTGGGGGCCATCGCATTTCTGTCCCTTTCGGAAAGTCGGCTTGGCTTCGGTGTCAAATCCACCAGTCCTTGCGGCGAGAATTTCGTCGACCGCGTTCTGGCACTCGACACGGGTCGTAGGTATGTGGATATGGTCGGGTGAAAGTCCGGGGAAGGGGGGTAAGATTGACGTTTCAGCTTTCGTGGGTCCCAGCAGCTTGGTTTGCTTCTTGGCTTTCTTTTGGTCACCTGACTCAGCGCTCCCGGCACTGGAGTCCGGTGACGACGAGGCCGAGCGGCGGCGGTGACGGGAGGTAGGAGGGGGTTCAGGTTCACTCATCTTGTGGCGTCTGCCTCGTATCTTGAGGTAAGTTCTCTCTCTCTGCAAACTCTCCATGCAATTCTAACTCCAGCCCCCTCAGTCCAATTTTGGCCAATATCTAGCTGCACCCGCCGGATGAGGGAAGCTTCCGTGAATTTTTGGATCGATAAAGAAGGTCGCCTGGAGCTGTCCGAAAAGCTGTTGAAGTTGAGAGGATGCAGCCAAGGTGCGTGGCCGCCGATGAGTAAGAATACAGCGCTAAAGAAATACGGGTTTCGGGTTCCAAGCGATCTCGCGGAAGCAGCCGCTATAAAGTAGGTGATTGAGAAGAAGCCGTGTTCAACCACCGGATTGAATGAGCGGGGCGGAACGCCTAGGTCCTTTTACTTAGACTAGGTCTTCAATGAGTTCGATGAGATGGTAGGCAAGGTGCTCCTTGCTGTCCTTTGGGAGAGATTCGGTGCGGTCGGGGTAGACGAGGAGGACTTCGTTCTCGGAGGAATCAAAGCCGATGTCCTTTCGTGAAACATCATTTCCGATGACGAGATCGCAGCTCTTTCGCTCCAGTTTTCCGCGGGCGTTTTCTTCGAGGTTTTCGGTCTCGGCAGCGAAGCCGACGATAGCGCCTTTAAAGTTCATTTTGGAACGGGCTGAGCCGAGGATGTCCTTAGTTTTTTCGAGGGTGAGAACGAGTTGGTCGTCGTCCTTTTTGATCTTCTGATCGGAAACCTGGGCCGGGGTGTAGTCGGCGACGGCCGCGGCGAAGATCGCGATGTCTTGGTTTTCGATATGAGATTCAACCGCGGAATACATGTCAGCGGCGGAAACGGCTGGCAGGTAGTCGACGCCTTCTGGAATATCGAGGGCGGTGGGTCCAGAGATGAGGAGGACGCGGTGGCCGCGCTTGGCGGCAGAGGCAGCGAGAGCGTAGCCCATTTTTCCCGACGAGCGATTCGTGAGGTAGCGCACGGGATCAATGGGCTCCTGGGTGGGGCCAGCGGTGATTAAGAGTTTCAAGTGTTCAGTTTGAAGTTTGAAGTTCTTGAGAGAGGGCTTTGACCGCATCAAGGATATCTTCGATTTCGGCGAGCCTTCCGGTTCCCTGGTAGCCGCAGGCAAGGTCGCCTTCGGCGGGGTCAATGAATCGAACTCCGTCTTCCTTGAGTTGGGCTAGATTTCGCTGAGTGGCCGGATGGTGCCACATTTTGCCATTCATGGCAGGAGCGATAAGAGTGGGGGTTTCGCGGGGGAGGGCGAGGTAGATTGTTGAGAGTGGGTCGGGGGAGATGCCATTGGCAAACTGGCCGAGAGTGTCGGCGCAAGCGGGGGCGACGAGGAAGAGGTCGGCATTGTCGGCGAGCTCAATGTGGCCGGGCTTCCAGGAGTTCTTTTCGTCTTCGAGCGAGACGAGGACGGGATTGCGGGAGAGAACCTGAAGAGTCAGGGTCGTGATGAATTCGGTCGCGGCTTTGGTCATGACGCAGTGAACCTCATGACCCAGCTTGGTAAGCTGGCTGGTGAGATCGGCTGCCTTGTAGGCGGCAATGGAACCGGTGATGCCAAGAACGATATTCATCTTGAGGGGAGTGTCGGGGGTGACGGAGCCTGATGCGACTCGTTTTTTTCGAGAAGCTTTTGGTTAATCTTTGAGGCGAGCCACAGTGTGAATTTTTCGGCGCCGGTTTCTCCAAGGTGGTAGCCATCGGAGAAGTCTGCGGGGGTTATTCCGGCAATGTTACGAGCGTCGAGGAGGATGAGGTTTTCACGATCGATGAGCTTGATAAATTTGGGGTCCAATTCCCACATTTCTGGCTGAGGCATGGGCATGAGCCAGACCTGGATACCATCACGCTGGCAGTCTTCGATGAAGCGAGAAAAACGTAGGAAGCTTTGAGCGGATGGAGGAGAAGGTTCTAGGGTGACGAAGTCCTTATTGGTGCGGAGTCCGAGACGATACCAGTCGATGAAGTAGTCGAGGATACGTTCGCGGTGGGCGGGTTGATCTCCGATGAGGGCGGTGGAATGCGCGAGGATTGATTGGGTGCGTTGGTGGAAATTGAGGTCCTCGTTTTTCCAAAGGGTAGGGAGGGATTCGAGAGTGGCAAAGTGGCGCGCCAAGCGTCGGAGCTTGACCGGTTCTGAATCATTGACGTGGTGCGCGACGAAGCCAAGGAAGAGGTGGTCTGGTTTCTTCTGAGCAGGATGGAAGTAGCGCTCGTAAAGGTGCTCCCAATCGAGAATAGCAGTGGAGACGGGCGTGATTCTGATGAGCGGAAGAAGGCTTTTTGATTGGAGGAGTTCTAGGTCGAGGCCGTCCATGAGGAGCGAGTTCCCGAGGATCGTTCCGGATTCTTTTTCCGGAAGCGAGGCGAGGATGTTATCGAACTGCTTGATGTGATTTCGATCACGATCCAGATGAGGGGAGATGGTCCGAGCGAAGAGTTCGAGGCCTAGGAGAAAGAGGGCGAGAACAGCGAGAACTTTGAGCTCCTGCCAGAAGTTGGTCACAGAGGGAGGAGTCATTAGAATTGAAAGTAAATGAAGTCGCTGTGCACGGTGGGGGCACAGGAAATGATCATCCAGACGAGGTAGCAGTAAACAAGAGCGCGCGCTTGCCAAGGAAGGTGGTGAAGGCGGCGCGTCTCGTGTCGATCACTCCAAATTTCTGCGATGATGAGAGGAAGGCAGAAGAAGGCTAGCGAGCCAAAGGCATAGGAGGAAAAGGGAGTGAGTCCTTGTTCGAAGACGATTTTACTCAGGAGAGTGGTCGCTTGCTGTAGTGAGTCAGCCCGGAAGAAGAGCCAAGCGAGGCAGACGAGATGGAAGAAGAATATCGAAGCTAGAATGGGGTGACCTCTTACCCGCCCGGAGAACACCCGATAGAGGCAGAGAACCAGGCCGTGGATGGCTCCCCAGATAACGAAGGTCCAAGCCGCTCCGTGCCAAAGCCCACCGATGAGCATCGTGAGCATGAGATTTCGATAGGTTTTGCGAGTGCCTTGACGATTTCCTCCCAGTGGAATGTAGAGGTAATCGCGGAGCCAGGAAGAAAGGGAGATGTGCCAGCGGTCCCAGAAGTCGGAGGGGTTCTGGGCGAGGTAAGGACGGCGGAAGTTCGTCATGAGACGAATGCCGAGCCATCGAGAGACGCCGCAGGCAATAAAGGAATAGCCCGCGAAATCGCCGTAGATTTGGAAGGCGAAGGCGTAGATCCCGGCAAGAGCATCGGTGCCGCTGATCTTTTCGAGAGGCGCGAGGAAGACGCCATTGGCGACAAAGGCGAGGTTGTCGGCGAGGGCGACTTTCAGAAACAATCCGACGAGGACGAGTGAGAGCCCGACAGTGAAGTCATCTGCGCTCCGGGAGCGAGGCTTGGTGATCTGAGGGAGGAGGTTTGAAGAGCGCTCGATGGGGCCCGCGACGAGTTGGGGGAAGTAGGCGACGTAGAGGGCAAAGTCGAAGAAAGAGGAGGTGGGGTCGGTGTCTTTTCGTAGGACGTCGATGGTGTAGGAAAGCGTTTGGAAGGTGTAAAACGAGATGCCGACCGGAAGGATGATCGCGAGGGTTTCTGGGTGAGCCTCGAAGCCCAAAGTGGTGAGAAGCTGAGTGGTGCTTTCGATGAAAAAATTGGCGTATTTAAAAAGGGCGAGGATTCCGAGGGTGGAAATCAGGCTAAGGGAGAGCCATTTTTTCTGCGAAGCGGGATCGAATTGGGAGATCTTAAGCGCTGCGACGAAGTTGATCGTGGTCGTCAGAAGAATGAGCCCAAGAAAGCGCCAGTCCCAGCAGGCGTAGAAGAAGTAGCTCGCGAGGAGGAGAAAGAGGTTCTGGCTGCGATGACCGAGGAGTCGGTAAATCAGAATGACGAGCGCGAAAAAGGCCCAGAATTGGTAGCTATTGAAGAGCACGCGATTCTTTTTTTCTATTAATTTGGACGGTGGAAGTGGCAGTAGGCCTGCCTATTCCCATGCGTGCTGTCATGCGAGACCGAGACGATGCGCGTGAGGGGCCAGCCTTTGCTATGCTTGTCCGCCAATCGTTGAGTAATGCAATTTACGATCTTAACAGACGGATGGACTGTGCCAAATTCCGAGTTCTCCTCAGCGCGTTTCCAAAGTTCGACAATAAATTTCATAGCTAAGCAATGAGGCGGGAAATCCTAAGGCGCTCGGAGATGATGAGGGACTTGAAGCGGGTATAATCTTCTTCGCGAGTCGCGGAGAGCAGGCGATAGGAATAGCTGGGCCAGTGTTCGATTTCATCCAATGCATTCTTCATGCGGAGAGCGATGATATCATCGGTATCGGTTCCTCGGCCGGTGAGGCGGGCGCGGAGTTCTCCGTTGCTGGGGGGCATGACGAAGAGATCGGTGAGGGCGGTCTGGATTTCAGGGTCTTCACAGGCTCGCACGAGGGTAGCTCCTTGCACGTCGATATCCATGACGACATCGACTCCTTTTGAAATGTAGTTGAGCACTTCAGATTTAAGAGTGCCGTAGTGATTTCCGTGAACCTCAGCGTGCTCGAGAAAATTTCCGTTTTGAATGCGTTTGGTGAAGTCGTCCCGATCCAAGAAATGGTAGTCCTTGCCGTTGACTTCTCCATCGCGCGGTGCCCGGGTAGTGCAAGAAATAGAATAGTGGGCTTCCTCTTCATCGGCGAGTCGACGACAGAGGGTCGTTTTTCCCGAACCCGAGGGTCCGGAGACAAGGAGGAGAATTCCGGTGCGACTCACAAGAGTGAGATTGGGCGGATTTCTCGAATTTGACCAGTTTGTAGTGTCGGGATTGATCGATTTGAGCAGATTTCGAATGTGTGGCTTTAGCCTACACGACAAATTGGCGGTTGAGAGTTGCCCCTGTTGAGAGGAACTCTATGTTGAATTCATGCCGACTGTAGAGGTGATGCCTGAGACTCTCGCCAGCCAAGTGGCGGCGGGGGAGGTGATCGAGCGTCCCGCCAGCGTGATTAAGGAATTGATCGAAAATAGTGTGGACGCGGGAGCTCGAAAGATTGAGGTCGAGATCCAGCGTGGCGGAGTGGCTTTGATTCGGGTGAGGGACGATGGTTGTGGCATGAGTCCGAAAGATGCGGTGAAGTCGCTTGCGCGGCATGCCACGAGCAAGCTTCGGACCTCAGATGATCTTGCCAGAATTTTGACGTTGGGATTTCGCGGAGAAGCGCTTCCAAGTATCGCGAGCGTCTCACGCTTCACGATGTCGACCCGAGAAGCCGACACGGTGGAAGGGACTGAAATTAGAGTTGATGGAGGGAATCTGCATGAGCCACGGGCGATTGGTTGCTCGGTGGGGACAAGTATCGAGGTGAGGGACCTTTTTTTTAATGTCCCGGCCCGGAAGAAATTTTTGCGAGCTGAGACGACCGAGGCGGCTCACGTTGATCATCAGATTCGTCTGCACGCACTCTGCACGCCTGATGTAGGCTGGGTGCTGAGGAAGGATGGACGGGTAGTGTTTGATCTTCCTGCGACGAAGGATCGTCGCGTGCGCATCGAGGCGATGACGGGAACTGAGTCCGGAAGGGCACTTATCGAAGTGCCGAGATGGGAGGGACGGGGAATCGTGGTAGAAGGAGCCGTTCTGCCAGCTGAATTTGCGAGGAAGGGAAAGAAGCATCAGTTTGTCTTTTTGAATGGACGGCCTGTTGAGGATGCCATCATTTCTCGAGCGCTTAAAGAAGCCTTTAAGGGTGCTTTGAGCGAAGGAATGCAGCCTGGTGCCTGGCTTTGGTTGAGCCTTGATCCCCGGGAAGTGGATGTGAACGTTCATCCGGCGAAGCGGGAGGTGCGTTTCAGCAACGCCGCCCAAGTTAGACTGGCGATCCTGGAAGCTGTCGAAATCTCGCTGAAGCCCAAAGAGCAGGCACGTCCGATCTTGATGCCGCCGCCCTCATTTCCTGAGGGCACTGAGAAACACAGACAGGAACAAAGTCCTGTTCTGGCTCCGGCACTCAAATCCGCTTCTTCGCCACGTCTGGTGTGGCGGAATGAGCATCAGGAAGAGCTGCCTGTTTCGGAGCTTGAGGTCGAAGAGGGGCCGAAGTTTCGTGTGATTGGCTCGTTGGCAGATCGCTACGTTCTTTTAGAAGGGGAAGAGGGACTTGTTCTGTTAGAGCCTAAGGTGGCACAGGAGCGCATCATTTACGAGGAGCTCTTGGATGGAAAAGAAGAAGTGGAATCCCAAGGTCTTCTTGTCGCCGAGTTACTCGAGTTGGACGCGCGGGATGCTGATCTGTTGATGCGTCATCAAGAGCACTTTGAAGACGCGGGGTTTTCGCTGGAGTCCTTTGGAGGGCAGACGATTCAGATTTCGAGTGTCCCTGCATTTTTAAAGTTTCAGGAATCGAGGAAGTTTCTGAGAGAGTTGGTGGATTCGATCTTGGATCACGATGCCGGAGGGCGCGTCAAGCGATTGGCCTATGAAGGATTTTCGGCCAAGGTGGCGAAGGCTGGAGCTGCGCAAATGGGATGGTCTTCTGCTGAGATTGACGGGCTTTTGAAAACGCTCTTTCTTTGTGATCTTCCGTATTGTGATCCTGCCGGGCATCCAACTCTGGTGCAGATTTCGTTTCAAGAATTAGAACGTAAGTTTGGTCGTAAATAATATTCCTTTGTCTTGTCATTCGAGCTTCGCGCCAACGCCTTAAAAAAGATCCGCAATTTAGGAATTGCGCTTGGCTCCGCCAAGCGAAAGATTTTAGAGATGCCTTCCGGGCGGGGGCAAAGAGAAAACGAAGGGGGCGTTCGGACCCTCAAGTGTGCTACTATGACACCACGCCTTCGTCCCGCCTTGCCCTTTCAAGAAATCACCTAGGAATTGGAATCTTTTGAAACACTACTTGGTATAAAGAGTCAAAGTAATGAGAAAAACGCTCCATGAAAAACCTCATGAAGCGCTTGGGGAAAAGGAAAATCTCCGCCTAAAGACGGTGCTCGTTGTAGAGTGAGCTTAGTGCTTTTCGCTGAAGTGAGCCTTTAAAAGGTCACGCGCAAAGTCGTTCTTGAGATCGCGCCAGACAAGGTGGGCATGGTTGGCATCGTTCTGCGTGTTGGCGTACTCGATGAGGAAGTCGGGTCCTTGAATGCGGAAGTAGTGTGCGCCATGACGCTCCAATGTTCCGGCCCAGGCGAAGCTGAGTTTTTTACGCTGCATGGTGTGGATTTTCTTAAGGGCATCGGCGCTGATGTCGTTCCGTTGAAAGCTGGCGACTAAATCGATGATGCTCAAAAGGGCGGTGACTTCATCCCCTGCGAGTTTTCTGGAGAGGATGCCGAGATTCTCCTGAGCTTTAGCATTACGATCTTGGGCGGTGAGGATTTCCTTTGGGGGCTTCTCGGTGAACACGGGAGACTTGCCTTTGGCGTGGAGAGAGGATGCCAATGCGCGGGCCGCATCTTCCACTTCGCCGAGGGGACGCAAGCCTTTGAGTGGGCCTTTTTTGAGCTCCGCTGGATTCGTGCCAAAGAAAGCTGGGACTCCGATGACCCGATTTCCGATGACGGAGAAATTGAGCGAAAGGTGATGCCCTTCAAAACGCCATCCCCAAGGCTTTTCGTGGGAAGGTTCTCCGAAGATCGCAAAATAGTATTTTTCCGTATTCCTTACTTCAGGATCTCCTCCTCGATCAGCGAGGACCTGTTCCAAGGTCATAATTTGAGTCGCCGTGAGGAGACCTTTTTGGCTCAGGCCAGTTCCAAGCAGTCCGAGAGCGAGGTGCTGCTGGTGGGGTTTGAGAGTGCTGAAGCGGACACCCTTACGATTGTCCATAGGAATGAAGTGCCAGTTCTCACGTTCTTCGGTCTTAAACTCGAACTTGGCGCTCTTGCTTTGAGTTTCGTCGAGTGTCTTAAGGAAGACCGAAGCGGCATTCGTCATTTCGGCAGTGGTCGGATGATGCGCACCTTCGTGAGCAAAAAGAGGTGATATTGAGAGCAGGAAGATGGTTAAGTATTTCACGGCGCAATGTTAGAGGCCGAGCAAGGCACGGGCCACTGTAAAATAAATGACCATTCCGGAAGCGTCGACAATCGTGGTGATCGCAGGTGCCGCGATGACCGCTGGGTCCAGCTTAATGGACTTCGCTCCAATGGGTAGGAGCGCTCCGAGCACCGTGGAAGAGGCCACTTGCGCTAAAAGAGCGACTGCCACTGCGAGTCCGAATATGCCAAAGGAGATACCTGCGGGAAGTTCGGGGCGGAAAAGGGGGAGAATGAAGATGGTGAAAATAGCGATGGCGATTCCGAGAACGCTGCCTGAGAGAAGACCTAAACGAAGTTCTTTCCAGGCGACTCGTCTGGTGTCTTCGGGGTCAAGTTCCCCGAGGGCCATCGCACGAATGACCATGGTGGAAGCCTGACCTCCGGTGTTTCCTCCGGCAGCGACGACCATGGGGAGGAAGAGGGCAAGAAGGTAGGCCTCGTTGAGAACTGCTTCAAAGCGCAGCATCACGTAACCAGAAGCGATTGCCAGGAATGCCAGAACGAGGAGCCAGCCGAAACGTCGTTTAAAGTGTACCATCACCTCAGTGTTGAGATAGGTGACTTCGGACTGTTCGCCGGCAATACCGGCGCTTTTTTCGATATCCTCGGTGGATTCCTTTTCAAGAATCTCGATGGCGTCATCTGGCGTGATGACTCCAAGAAGATGGCGTGCCTCATCAACGACCGGAACGAGGGCCATGTCATAGCGGGCAAGGAGTTTGGCCGCTTCTTCCTGGTCCGCTGTCGCCAAAACAGTGTGTTTTTCTGGAGTAAGAATATCCCTTACTGGGGTATCCCAGGGATTGAAAGCGAGGTCTCGTAGTCGAATGAGGCCGATGAGTCGATGCTCGACATCGATGACGAAAATGCGGGCCATCGTTTCCACCAGATCAAGATTAGGCCGGAGGTGATCGATGGCTTCTTTCACGGTCATCGAGGCAAAAACCTTACCGATCTGGGTGGTCATCCTCCCCCCGGCAGTTTCCTCGCCATAGCGGAGAAGGGTCCGAGTTCGATCTCGATCTTCTTCGCCAAGAAGGTCGATGAAATCTTGTCGCTTAGATTCGCTGACGTCTTGCAGGATATCGACCCGGTCATCATCGGGAATAGATTCGAGGATTTCGCGCTGCTCCTTCGGTTCGAAGTGATCAAGGGCTCCCTCGACCAAGGTGTCGGGAATCTCGGCAAGAACATCGGAGAAGCCAGCGGCTCCCACCGTATCGACGAGGAATTCGCGGGCTTCGCTATTGAGATCTTCGTAAATTGAAGCGAGGTCGGCAGGATGCAGCCCTTTACAAAGTGCAATCACCGAGGCCGCATTGCGTCTCTCAACTGCCTCTTCAGTCTGATTCAGGATCTCTGCCAATTCCTCCGTCACAAGGAGAGACTGTGAGAGGTCGATCGATTGGGAAAGCGAAAATGCCTGTTGCTTTCGCCAAAATCCAGAAGCAACATATCCAGATATTTCCCCAATGAAGGTTCAAAGGTGTGACTCTCAACGTTTTCTTCTCGCCCTTTCATATCTTGAGCGCAGTCAAAAATGGCGATGATATCGTGATCACATTTTCTTCTGTTCCGGTAGTTAAAATCTACTGCTTGCCCGATTGTACCTCTTTGTTTTATTGGCCGGAGTGAATTTTAAGCTCTGTGCCAGATAGAGGGTTACTAGAACTGATGGCCGGCCAGTTGCTTCCGGTCTCCACACCATGTTCTGAACTTTGCTTCGCGGCATCAAGAGCTGGCTGATCCAGGGGAAATAGCTCAATTGCGGAGTTCCGCATGCCCGTGAATCCTCCTTTTCCGTGGGTCTCCTCGGGCCCTGGATCATCAAAAAATTTAGTTTTCGGTGACGTGCTTGATGAGCGCATCCGCAGTTTCATGGAAGGCTGCGGACGATTTCGACTCGCTGGGACTCAGTATTGCGATGGGCTCGCCGCCATCGCAGCGCTGACCGATTGCTGGTTCGAGCGGGATTCGACCGAGAAGGGGAACCTTTAAACGTTCGCATTCACGCTCTGCACCGCCTTTTCCGAAGAGGTGGTAACGTTCACCGTGATCACACTCGAAGTAAGACATGTTCTCGACCAAGCCTAAAATAGGGACGTTAACCTTGGCAAACATCGAGACGGCCTTGCGCGCATCGATCAAGGCGACCTCCTGTGGAGTTGTAACGATGACTGCGCCATCAAGGGCGACGGTCTGGACCAAGGTGAGTTGGATGTCACCGGTGCCAGGGGGAAGATCGAGAATGAGGACGTCGAGCTCTCCCCAAGCGACTTGCTGGAGAAATTGCTGGGTGTAGCGGGTAGCCATCGGTCCACGGACGATCACCGGGGAACTATCACTGAGAAGAAACCCCATCGACATGAGTTTCAAACCGTGGGCTTCAATGGGGACGATTTGATCCTGATCGTTGGCCTGTGGTTGGTGGTCTGGAACTCCCATCATGAGGGGGACCGAGGGGCCATAGAGGTCGCAATCCAGAAGACCAACCTTGAGTCCCTGCGCGGAGAGGGCGATGGCGAGGTTTGAGGAAACGGTGGACTTGCCGACGCCTCCTTTTCCAGAGCCGACGGCGATGATGCGCTTCACGCCTGGGAGCTTTTGACTGCCGGTAGCTGCACTTCCCTGGGCTCCTTGTGGCTCCTGAACATCGATTTCGATACGCACTTTTTCAGGTCCGCCAAAAAGAGGATCGAGGATCTTGTGGCAATCTTGAAAAATGGTTTTGGGCACCTCTGCCTCGCGCGTCTGAATCTGGAGTTGGACCTGTGCAGTGCCATCCACGACCTCGGCGGATTTCAGTAGGCCAAAGGAGACAATATCACGGGAGAAGCCAGGGTAGCTTACTTTCGCAAGAGTAGCGCGTAATTCATCGTTCGTCATGGCGGCAAGTTAGCTAGGAAGAAGCAATGCGCTAGTATTTCTTGCGCAGATGAGAGGGAAGAATGCCAAGCTGCTCGCGATATTTGGCCACGGTGCGCCGGGCGACTGTGATTCCTTGCTCTATGAGCATTTTTCCGAGTTTGAAATCGGAGAGTGGCTTGCTGCTGTCTTCATTCTCAATAAGATCCTGAAGGGACTCCCGCACGCCTTCGTTTGAAATATCTGATCCATCGCTCGTCTGGTATCCCGTCGCGAAGAACTTGCGCATCTCCATCATGCCATGCGGCGTGTCGATATATTTTCCGGCGACGGCACGAGAGATCGTCGTGGGATGCACTCCGATGACCTCCGCGATGTCATTCATGGTCAAGGGTTGCAAAAAGCGGGTTCCATTTTTCAGAAAGGGACCTTGGCGATCGATGATCTCACGCGTGATTGCGAGGATCGTTTCTTGCCGCTGATCAACGGCTCGAATGATCATGCGCCCGTCACGAATTTGATTCCGTAGGTAGTTCCGGGTTTTCTTGTCTCCTGCGGAGTTGGAGAGGATGTCTTTATATTGATCGTTGATGCGGAGGCGGGGGAGGTAATTGCCCGTCAATTCAGCGTTCCATCCACCGTCTCCATCATTGAAGATACGAGAATCTGGCTGCACGTAGGGATTTCCGCCAGAGAGGAAGCGGGAGCCAGGGGAGGGATCCAGTGCACGGATGTGCTCTACGGCTTCCGTAATTTGATCGATGTGGACATGGAGGGCCTTGGTGATCTGCGGGTAGTGATTTTTTCCAAGTTCAGCGAGGTGCTGATCGACTATTCTTGCCTCCAGGCTTCCTGCAAGGCCGAGTCGCCAGAGTTGCATGAGAAGACACTCCCTGAGATCTTCGGCCCCCACTCCTGAAGGGTCGAGAGTCTGGACGAGAGTTAGTCCTTTTTCGAGTCGCTTCAGAGGAATTTGAACGCCCCGTGAGAGGTCTTCTATCGAGCTATCGAGGAAGCCGTGGTCGGTGAGATTTCCCACGACGACAATGGCGTCGGCTTGCCGCTGCTCGGTGGCTCCGCTTTCTCGGATTTGTTCGGCAAGGTGCTCTTGGAGAGTGAGAGGAGCGACGATGGAGTTGTAGAAATGCTCCCGCCGTTCGGCGTCGTCGTGATCGGTCCCTTGATTGCGTCTTTCGATGATCGAGAGCTCGCGGACATCGTCATCGTATGACTCCTGCCAGTCGTCAAAATCATCGGTGTCGACCGCTTCCGTGTCCGTAATTTCATCGAGTGATTCGTGGTCGATGAGATCCTCTAAGACAGGGTTGGTCTCCAGTGCTTGGGTGATTAGCTGGCCCAATTCCAAAGTGTTGGCTTGAAGTATCTCAAGACTCTGGCGCATTTGAGGTGCGAGAGTTTGGCTCTGAGAGAGCGATTGGGAGAGTCCGACGTTGGCCATGGAATTACGGGCTTTTTATAGACTATTTTTGACCAAACACAATACAACCAAGCAGAAAACGTGCCATTCGCAATATCTGTCTATTTTGAGCTTGTTGAAGAGCGGTTGTTTAGTGAGATTTTTGATTTTCTTAGAGCTTTTGGTCAGACTTTGCTAAATGTGCCCTTATGCAGTCAGATTTCGACGGGATCCGTGCCAAGATGGAAAATAAGGGAGTGATCGATCTAGCGATTCGCTCATTCCAGAAATCGTTCGAAGCAGTGTCGAGTGGGGTGAGTGCTAAAATTTCGGAGGCGCAGATTTCGCCCGCTGAGGGTGTTTTGAATTATGAAGAGCTCGATGAAAAGGCGCAGTTTGATCCTGAGCTTTTGGGCCAAACGGTCATCATAAAACTTAATGGAGGTTTGGGAACGGGAATGGGGCTGGAGAAGGTAAAAAGCCTCTTGGAGGTGAGGCCTGGAGTAAACTTTCTCGATCTGATGGCGCGGCAAATTCTATCGCTTCGGGCCCAATCCGGTAAAAATGTCCGCTTCATGCTCATGAATAGCCAAGCGACGAGCGATGACACGCTTGATCATCTCGCAAAATCGGTTCCTGAGCTTGGCGATGCCAGGGAGTTGGAGTTGATGCAGAACTGGGCGCCTAAGCTTTGCCAGAGTGATCTTGCTCCTGTCAATTATCCTGAAAACCAGGAGCTCGAATGGTGTCCTCCAGGACACGCTGATATTTATCCATCGCTTGCAGGGAGCGGGTGGCTTGATCGTCTTTTAGTTGAGGGAGTAAAGTATGCTTTTGTGTCCAATAGTGACAATCTTGGAGCGGTTCTCGACTCGACCTTGCTTTCCTATTTTTCGTCGAGCGGTGCGCCGTTTATGATGGAGGTGACTCGACGCACAAATGTAGATCGGAAGGGAGGGCATTTGGCGAAAAGGGATCTTGATGGTCGCTTGATTCTTCGTGAAGTCGCGCAATGTGCCGAGGAGGATTTAGATCAATTTCAGGATATCGATAAGCATCAGTTTTTTAATACCAATAACGTTTGGCTGAATCTTGATGCTTTGCAGGACGCACTTGCCGCTTCGGATGGTGTTTTCTCACTGCCGGTGATTCAAAATACAAAGACGGTCGATCCAAGAGATCCAGAAAGCATGCCGGTGTATCAGCTGGAGACGGCCATGGGGTCAGCGATTGAATGCTTCGATGGATCAGTTGCGGTAAATGTTCCGCGCTCCCGCTTTGCGCCGGTCAAGTCAACGGGTGATCTCTTGGCACTTCGGTCTGATGCGTATGAGTTGAGCGAGGATGGATGTATCAGCTTGGTGTCTTCCCGGAATGGGAAACCTCCGGTGGTTAAACTGTCTGCCGACTATCGCCTTGTTGATGCCATGGGTTCACTGGGAGTGCCCTCGCTGATTGGTGCGGAAGAGGTGACGATTAGTGGTCCTTTATCTTTTGCGGATACCGTTGAGGTCATCGGGGAGGTCGAATTTAAGAATGAGGGAGAGGCGACTGTTCAAGTGCCAGCCGGGGTCTATAAAAATAAAATTTGGCATGGATAATAAAAAGGCAACGCAGCCTACGACTTTTAATTCTAGTAATAAAACCTTCGCCAACCGTATCGATGACTCATTCTGAAATTTTGTTCCCGGAGCCCGGATTTGGAGCTCTTATCTTTGACCTCGATGGAACCTTGGTTGATTCGATGCCAGCGCATTTTCGCTGCTGGTGTCTCGCGCTCGCAGATCAAGGTGCTGAAAATGTCTTCTCCGAAGATGCTTTCTATGCAATGGGCGGGCGGCCGACTCGTGATATCGTGGAGATTCTTAATAGGAGTAAGGGTTTGCATCTCGATCCGGATGCAGTCTCTTTTTCGAAAAAGAATCACTATTTAAAATGCTTGGATCAGGTGGAGCTCGTCGCTGAGGTTGCTAATTTTGCGAAAGCGCATTGGGGGAAGGTTCCTTTGGCTGTTGCAAGTGGGGGTGGGCGAATCGTGGTTGAGAAAACTTTGGAGACGCTGGGAATTTCCGAGCTCTTTGACGCGGTGGTCACCGCAAATGACGTGGTCAATGGGAAACCTGCGCCGGATATTTTTCTGGAGACAGCAAAGCGTCTTGGAGTGGTGCCCGAGAAATGTGTGGTCTTCGAAGATGCTGTCCCGGGAGCTGAGGGAGCTCGTGCAGCGGGGATGGAGGTTGTGCTCGTGCCCGCGCCCGCGCGGAATCACTAGAGTTCCTAGAAGAAAATCACTTGAACTTTTGCTGTTTTGACATCGAGCCTCGATGGGAGGGAGACCTCTCTTGAATTCTATTATTTCTGTTTCCTTAAAGAGTGGGCGCAAAAGGTGCTCGAGGAGGGTCCTAATTCTGGATCTTAGATGGGCCTGTAGGCAATGATGAATAAGGGTTTAAAGAGCTTGTGAAATTTTTCACAAATAGAGCTTGTGAATTTTTTCACAAGCTCTTAAAACTCAGCCGCTCATGGCAAACATCTTTCCTCGTTGGGCTAATCTCCTTCCGCTAAAAATAGCGGTGTGCTTGGGGGCCGTCGGTGCCAGTTTGGTAGCGGGGGTCACTTATTACGGCACACCTAAGGCCCAGCGGGTCGGTTATCAGCCAACACAGCCAATTCCCTACGATCACAATTTGCACGTGAATCAGCTGGGGATGGATTGTCGTTACTGCCACAGCTTTACTGAACATTCTAGTCATGCCAATGTTCCGACCGCGAACACTTGCTGGAACTGCCACCAGCACGTTCAAAAGGGCTCACCCAAGCTTGCCGCTCTTCGTGACGCGATGGCTGTCGATAAAAACCATTTGCCGATAAAAGATGCCGCTGGAAATCCAGTCGAAGGGAAGCCCATTCAGTGGGTTCGTATTCATAAGTCTCCCGACTACGTTTACTTTAATCACTCCGCTCACTTAAATCGCGGAGTTTCTTGTCAGAGCTGCCACGGTGACGTGCACAAGATGGAAAAGGTCTACCAGGCCGAGTCCCACTCGATGGGCTGGTGTCTTGAATGTCACCGGGCTCCCGAGAAGCATGTTCGTCCGCTGGAAGAAGTCTTCAATCTTGATTACGATGCTGAGAAGTATCTCAAGAAAAACGACGTTCGTGATGAAGAAGACAAGCGTATCACCGATCCTGAGGAGTTCGGTAAGTTTCTCGTTGCCCACTGGGGTATCCGTCCAAAAGAATCCTGTTCAACCTGTCACCGTTAATTTTCGATCTTAGACTACATGAAGCGTGTCTTGAACCACCCACAGCCCCCGAAAGAGGGTGATGCCGTGACCACTTGGCGTAGTGTCGGCGAAAAGGAAGGCTCCCGGTCTTTCCGTAACGATCTCGATCGTGAATTTCCAAATGGCGATACCCTTAATGCGGAAGAGCAGGAACTCTCTCGTCGGAGTTTCACCAAGCTCATGGGGGCATCTTCCGCTCTTGCTGGCTTGACACTCGCCTCTTGTCGTCGGCCAGAAAGCTATATTGTCCCTTACAAGAAGGCCCCTGAATGGGTCATCCCTGGTAAGCCACTTTTCTACGCTTCCACCATGCCGCGCGTGGGTGGAGCTGTTCCTCTTCTTGTGACGACTGTTGAAGGTCGTCCGCGTAAGCTAGAGCCGGCAACTGATCATCCGGATGCTTCCGGCACTGATGCGCTTGTTCAGGCTTCTATCTTAGATCTCTACTCACCGTCCCGTTCTCAAGATATCCTGAAGGACGGCAAGGTGAGTGATCAGGCCGCTCTTCTTGAGGGTCTTAAGTCGCTCGATCTTTCCAAGACGGCGTTTGTTTTTGGTTCCGATGATTCTCCCACCCGTAATCGCCTTGCTAGAGAGCTGGCAGGGAAGGGGGCCACATTGGTTTCATACGAAGCACTTACTGGAGACGGTCTTGGTGCTGGAGTTTCGACTGTCGTCGACTTCTCAAAGGCTTCTCGCATTCTTTCACTCGACGCCGATTTCCTCGGTGCTGATCCAATCGGCAACAGTCGCGAATTTTCGAAGGGCCGCATGGGTGGTGATTCGGAATACAATGGGGAAATTGACGCTGTTAAAATGAGCCGTCTCTACCAAGTGGAGACTCAATTCAGCATCACCGGTGGCATGGCTGATCACCGACTTCGCGTCGCTCCTAGTCGAGTGGCAATGGTTGCCGCAGAGATTGCTTCTGCGCTTGGAGCTTCGGTTCCTGCCAGCGGACTTGATAATGACGATAAAGCGGCTCTTTTCCCAGGTGGCTCTGCTGCTGAATTTGATCAGTGGGTTTCTGAGTGTGCGAAGGATCTCAAGGAAGCCGCTTCAAAAACGCTTGTTATTGTCGGTTCACGACAATCCAAAGCGGTTCACCAAATCGCGGCTGCGATCAATGGCGTTCTTCAGTCTCAAGCTGTTCGCGCCGTTTCTACTGATCTTGGTCAGTATGGCACGATGGCCGACCTTGGAGGCAAGGTTGCTTCTGGGGCGGTGGAAAACATCGTTTTCCTAACTCCTTCTGATCCCGCTTACGATTTCGATGGTTTCGAGGCTCTCACAGAGAAAGCAAAGGTCATCGTTCATCTCGGAATTCGCACAAATTTCACAGCATGGGCCGCTAATTGGCATGTTCCATCGCGCCACTTCCTTGAAAGCTGGGGCGATGCACGTTCTGCTTCCGGCGTTCTCTCGCTCATTCAGCCGATGATCTTCATGCCTTACGAGGCTGTATCAGAGCTGGAGCTGCTTGTTGTCCTCAATGGCGGCGATTTTGCCCAAGGCGATTTCTCTCCTGCAATGGGCGAAGTGAAGAAGACCTTCGCGGCTCTTTCTGGTAAGTCGGGTGATGTCGCTTGGCGCGAAGGCCTCAAAAATGGCTTCGCCGCTGATACTGCATACGCCGCTGGTGCCGCCCCTGCAGGCACGATCGAGATTCCGGAGTCTGCCGCTCCGAGCACTGACAACATTGAGGTTGTCTTTTCAACGGATGCTTCCGTCCTCGACGGTCGTTTTATCGATAACGCATGGCTACAAGAAGCTCCCGATCCCGTCACTAAGTTGACATGGGACAATGCAGCTCAAGTATCTCCGCTGACAGCCAAAGCACTTGGTATTTATGACCAAGTGATCGCTTTAGAGCCAAAGGGTAAGTTTGCTTTTAGTGATCCTTTTAAGCGTGCTGCTGAGGCTCACATCGGTGAGGGCGAGCACGCAAAAGCACCATTTATTAACGTTTCCATTGGAGATCGTGAAATCACGGTCCCGGTTTTGATTGCCTTCGGTCACGCCGACTTTGCCATCACCATTCCTCTCGGATACGGTCAGGCTTCTGATGACGGGCGAAAAGGTGCGATCGCTCTCGACGTTGATCAGCCAGTTGTCGGTCACGTCGGACTCAATAGTGGATTCAATGTCTATCCACTTCGCTCTAGTGACACTCCCTACTTTGCCGCTGGTGCGAAAATTGGACTCACGGGGAATTCCTACAAGGTCGCTCTCACTCAGGAGCACAACTCGATGTATGGCCGCGCGCTTGCTCGGGAAGTCTCTACGAATAGTCTCGAAGGAAAAGGCGACTTCAAAGAGCAGGTCAAAGAAGTGAAGAAGCAGGGGCTGGATGCCCATGCTCCGGTGAACATCAGTCTCTACGATCCCAAAGGCGGAATCTGGTCGAAAGATGACGCCAAGAAAAAGTCACATATCTCCGATGATGTTCACCAGTGGGGGATGGCGATCGACCTGAACACTTGCACCGGCTGTAATGCTTGTCTCGTGGCTTGTCAGGCCGAGAACAACATTCCGATTGTCGGTAAAGATCAAGTCGCGATGGGGCGCGAGATGCACTGGATTCGCATGGACCGGTATTTCTCTGCAATGGAGACTGAAGTGCATGGTGGACATTCAAGCGATACACCAACCCCTGACTGGGTTCAGCAGAATCCAGAAATGGTTCCTCAACCTGTCGCTTGTGTGCAGTGCGAAATGGCTCCTTGCGAGACAGTTTGCCCGGTGAATGCTACCGTTCACACTGAGGAAGGCCTTAATTCGATGGCTTATAACCGCTGTATCGGAACACGCTACTGCGCGAACAACTGCCCCTACAAGGCGCGTCGTTTCAATTTCTTCGATTACAACAAACGCAATCCGCTTATCAAAGGAAACCTCTACAAAGGGCCTTTAGGTAAGAAAAAAGTGGGCGAAGCACCACACCTTCAGCACAATCCAAATGTCACCGTTCGGATGCGCGGAGTCATGGAGAAATGCACATACTGTGTCCAACGCCTCGAAGGAGCCAAGATCAAGCAGAAGCAGCAGCAGAAGCAAAAGACGCTCGCAGCAGGACTTCCATCCACTGCCGTCGGTGTAGATCGCGCTGTCGATCTCAGGATTCCGACCAACAGTGTCAAAGTGGCCTGTCAGGAAGCCTGTCCAACCGCCGCAATTTCCTTCGGGAACCTTCTCGATCGCGAATCGAAGATTGTTAAGGCGAAAGGCAATCAACTCGATTCCATTGCTCGCATGTTCGATAGCGAAGAGGAGTGGAACAATTTCAAGGTCGAGGGCAGTGGTCGAAACTACGATCTCCTCAACTACGTCAATACCCGTCCTCGTACGAGCTATCTTGCGCGTGTGAAGAACCCGAATCCAAACATGCCGGATTCAGCGTTCCTCGGACAAGCCACAATCAACACACACTAATTTCTGTAGAAACAATTTCTGATGTCTGAAGTGGCAACAAATTCTGAACCTAACGCCAAAGCGGTTAAAATTCCCGTCTTGGAGCGCGAGAAGTTAATTCTTCAAGGGCGCTCATATGGGTGGATCACTGAACGTATTTGCGGCGTGATTGAAAACCGCCAGCCTTTGCTTTGGTGGATTCTCTTCATCCCAAGCGCTTTGATTGCCCTCATCGGGGTGGTTGGAGGACTGACTTACCTTGTTTCGACAGGTGTGGGAGTTTGGGGGAACACTAATCGTGTCATGTGGGGCTGGCCCATCGTGAACTTCGTTTTCTGGATTGGTATCGGTCACGCGGGGACTCTGATTTCAGCGATTCTTTTCCTGACGCGTCAGAATTGGCGGACCTCGATTAATCGAGCTGCTGAGGCCATGACCATCTTCGCGGTGATGTGCGCGGGTATCTTTCCGGCCTTCCACGTGGGAAGAGTCTGGATGGCTTGGTTCCTCGCTCCGATTCCTAACGCCAACGCGATTTGGCAGAACTTCAAGTCACCGCTTCTGTGGGACGTGTTTGCGGTTTCCACTTATTTCACTGTTTCTTTGATTTTCTGGTTCTTGGGAATGGTTCCTGACCTCGCGACCATCCGCGATCGGTGTAAGCCTGGCCTTCGTAAGTTCGCTTATGGTATCGCCTGCCTTGGGTGGCGGGGCGGTAACCGTCAGTGGAGTCATTATGAGATGGCTTATCTCCTTCTTGCTGCTCTCTCGACGCCGCTAGTTCTCTCGGTGCATTCGGTCGTTTCGTTCGACTTCGCCACCTCGGTGGTCCCTGGATGGCACACGACGATTTTCCCACCCTACTTCGTGGCCGGCGCCATTTTCGGTGGCTTCGCAATGGTGCTGACTATTATGATTCCTGCTCGTTTTATCTACGGCTTGCAAGACATGATCACGATGAAGCACATCGATAACATGGCCAAGATCATCTTGTTGACAGGAACGATTGTGGGTTATGCCTATTTAATGGAACTCTTTATCGCCTTCTACTCGGGTGCGAAATACGAGAGCGCTGCCTTCCTCTACCGTCTTTCCGGACCCTACTGGTGGGCTTACCTCGCAATGATGTCCTGCAACGTGCTTTCGCCTCAGATCTTCTGGTTCAAAAAATGCCGTGAGAATCTCTGGGTCGTAATGGCGGTCGCGATGTGTGTGAACATCGGCATGTGGTTTGAGCGCTTCGTGATCATTGTCACCACGCTGGCCCGGATGTGGCTCCCTGGTGACTGGAAAACCTATAGCCCAAGTGCGGTCGATGTGCTGACCTTCGTGGGAACAATCGGAATGTTTCTCGCTCTCTTCCTTCTCTTCCTTCGTTTCCTTCCTTGTATCAATATCGCCGAGGTGAAGTGGACGCTTCTTGAAAGCGATCCGCACGACGAAGATAAGATCGATCATCCCGACGACGGAGTGGTCACCATTCCCGCTTATCAATACGAACTTCAAGAGGGTTCCGAGGACGCTGCAGAGGATGCTGCTTCCAAGGGTAACTCAAAGACAGCAGACGCATGAGCACTCGAATTTCCAGAGTCTACGGCTACTTAGCCGAGTTCAATAATGCTTCCCAGCTTTACAAGGCTGCGGAAAAGGTCCGCGACGCCGGGTTTAAGAAGTGGGATTGTTTCTCACCTTATCCAATCCATGGCTTGGACGATGCGATGGGCATCAAGCGCTCTATCCTGCCCTACTTTGTTTTCTTAGGAGGACTAACGGGCTTTTGCACGGCCTTTATTTTGGCATACTCGACCCAAGTTGGGCTTTATCCTACGATCGTTTCTGGGAAGCCGGCCAACATTTTCACGACCGCTGCTTTTTTTCCGGTGATGTTTGAGTTAACGATTTTATTCTCAGGCTTTACAGTGCTCTTTGGATTGCTAGGGCTGATGGGCTTGCCTCGTTGGAACCACCCGCTCTTCGCGAGCAAGCAGTTTTCGAGGGCGACTGACGACAAGTTTTTCATCGCGATCGAGGCAAGGGACGCCAAATTTTCCGCCGAGGAAACGAAAGCGCTTCTTGTCGAAATTGGTGGCGCAAACATCGAACTTGTGGAGGACGATTCCAAGTAGACCATGAAATATTTCTTCCTTTCTTTAATCGTTATTTGTCTTCTCGTCGTGGGGGTCTTTGGATTCCGTGGAGACAAGTTTTCCCAGCCACCTATCCGTATTTTCCCTGACATGGATGAGCAGGATAAGATCAAGTCTCAGAAGCCAAGCGGCTTCTTTTTAGATGGTATGGGATCTCGTAAGCCGATTTCCGGCACTGTTCCAAATTCTGGTGACAATGGTATTCTCCCAGTTGAGTTCTCTGAAGGCAGAGACGGTTACTATTACAGCGGCGCTCACGAAGGGACCTACGGAAACGGAATGCCCGAAGAGTTGGTGCTTATCGACGAGTCTGCTTCAACTGCATTGTTAGGACGCGGGGAAGACATGTATGGTGTCCACTGCGCAATTTGTCACGGGGATGCAGGCGATGGTAAAGGTGTCGTCGGTCACTATTTCAGCAAGGCAAATGTCGTCGTTGCAAGTCTCTATAATTTTCCTCAGTCGTCCCATCCTGATGGCTACATCTACCACGTAATTGCCAATGGCAAGGGAAACATGGGGGGCTACAAGCATAACCTCCCTGTGCGTGATCGTTGGGCTATCGTTGCTTACGTTCGAACCCTCCAGGCTGCGGCCAAATAATTTCTACTGTCTGATTTCATGGCTCATTTCGTCACATCGAAAGACATTCCTACCAATGGGGAACACCTCGACAAGGGGAAGCTCGCATTTCCCAAGATGGTAACGGGCGGCATCGCTGCAATCGGTCTCATTGGCAGTATCGTATTCTTCCTTTTTGGAAGTGGATCTGCCCATGGTTCCTACGCGTTCTCGTGGTTGTTTGCGCTTTTCTTCGTCCTGACCATCACCTTTGGGGGGTGTTTCTTTACGCTCCTACACAACCTTTCCAATTCAGGGTGGGGAACTTCAGTTCGTCGCTTGATGGAAAACTTGGGATTTGTGTTTCCGTTTATGATTCTCTTTGCCCTTCCTCTGCTAATTGGGGGGGATGCCAAGGATCCTGGGGTTCAGCAGTATCTTTGGGAATGGATGACGATGTTCAGTGAAACAGTCGGTGATAGTGCGAATGCTTCTGAGGCACTAATGCATAGTGCTGATCCTCACAACCACCTCCTTGCCAAAAAAACCTTCTATCTTAGTCCTGGTTTTTGGCACTTCCGCTTCTTCTTTTACTTTATCGGTCTTGGTTTTGTGATTTGGCTCCTTCGGAAAGTCTCGATCACCCAGGACAATGAAAAAGATCCGGGTGTTGAAAACCTCTTCAAAGCACGTTCTTATTCCTCTTGGGGCATGATTATCTTTGGAGTTTCCATGACCTTCCTAGCTATCGATTGGGTGATGGCGCTCGATTTCTCATGGTTTTCCACGATGTTTGGAGTCTACGTCTTTTCTGGTTCGGCGTTGAGCGCCATGGCAGTTCTGATCCTGACTTCGGTGATCCTCCAGAGAATGGGCTACCTCAAAAAGGTCGTTACCCCTGAACACCACCATATCATGGGCAAGCTCATGTTCGCCTTCACCGTCTTCTGGGCTTATGTTTCCTTTTCGCAGTTTTTCCTCTACTGGTATGCCAATATTCCTGAGGAGACCCGCTACTTCATTCTCCGTAATACTGGAAATTGGAACGTGCTGAGTCTCTGTCTTGTCTTCCTTCACTTTGGATTGCCCTTCTTGTTGCTTCTTCGTTCCGACGTGAAGAAGAAGCCAGGCTTTCTCATCTTTATAAGCTGTTACATTTTGTTTGTGCACCTTGCTGATGTTTACCACATGATCATTCCTGAAAGGGGACCTTCGGTGGGTTTGGTTATTGGTCATCAGGCTCAACTATGGCTGAACGGTTCTTTCTTCGGTGACATCATAGCCCTCGTCATCGTTGTCTCAGGTTTCCTCTTCTTCTATTTGCGTAACCTTGGTTCCGCTGCTCTTTATCCACACCGCGATCCTCGTATCCTCGAGTCCGCAAATCTCACGAACTAAGTAATGGATCACACCCGCGATAATCCGCTCAAACGCTTCACTGCATTTTGGATCGCCCTCCTTCTTGTCGGTTGTTTTGGCATTGCTTGCGTCCTTCTACGACCCTTGACCCACGGTCAGGTAGATACCGCCTATGAGATGGTAAGTGATGCCCGGCTTGCGACAAAATCTGAGATCATGAAAAGTCAAGCTGCAGCTCTCGATTCCGATAAGCTTGAGAAAACCTTAAAGTCCGCAGCGCAAACTCTCAACCAAGCTCCTTCAAAGGGGGCGATGCCGCTTCCGGGCGCTCCAACCAAATAATTTTCCATGTCTGAGACTCCTTCCTCTGCCGATGCCAACGACATCGCCTTGCGGTCTTCGATCGACCGTTCGCTGCGTCATCCGGTGATGTTCTTCTTCACTTGTGGAGCGCTATGGCTCGCTGTTGCTGCGGTTCTCGGTTTGATTGCTTCAGCAAAAAAACACATGCCCGAGTTTCTCGGTGGCTGTTCTCTTTTCGATGCGGGTAAGATCGATGCCGCTCACATTAATGCTTTGATTTACGGCTGGGGCTTTCAGGCCGCCTTCGGAATGATTATTTGGCTGATGGCCCGTCTTTCTCGTAAGGAATGCACTTCTTCAGGAATCGTCCTCGTGGCAGGGCATCTCTGGAATTTTGCGGTTTTATTCGGGGTTGTTGGAATCATGTTGGGCATGGGCACGGGCGTTCCTTGGATGGAATTCCCTACGGCGGTTTGGCCTGTTCTGCTCTTGTGCTACATGCTAATTACAATCTGGTCGTTAATTCAATTTCAAGTTCGCGACGCAGGACACGTTTATGTCAGTCAATGGTATCTCTTAGCGGCAATGCTCTGGTTCCCATGGATCTACATGACGGCGAACCTCTTCGTCTTTGTATTCGATGGCAATCCACTCATGGCTGCCGGAATCGCCTCTTGGTTCAAAGGCACTCTCTTCCTTCTCTTCTTCCTACCCGTAGCGGTCGCAAGTGCTTACTTCCTTGCGCCAAAGGTGACAGGTCGTCCGGTTTACAGTTATAATATTGCCCTCTTCGGATTCTGGACTCTTGCAGTGGTAGGGCCATGGGCAGGGATGCAAAAGCTCACTGGGGCGCCGATTCCTCAGTTTCTCCCTTATACCGGAGCAGCTGCAATGGTTCTCATCTTGGTTCCTGCGATTGCAGTGGCGATCAACATTTTAAAGACAGTTAGTGGTCATGAGGAAACGGTTACGGCAAGCCCCGCCTTGCGATTTACCGCTGCAGGGGTGGTGGGTCTCCTGACCTATGGAGTCCTATCAGCAGCAACTCACGCCTTTGGTTTCAGCTTGGTCCAGTTCAGTTACACTGATTATGGATTCGACATTTTAGGTCTCTACGGAGTCTTTTCACTATGTGCCTTCGGTGCGATTTACTTCATCGTTCCCCGGATCACTCGTAGAGAGTGGCTCTCACGTCGTTTCATCAGTTGGCACTTTTACCTATCTCTCTACGGCGTGATTACGGTGGCGATCAGCGCGATCGTCGGTGGAATCTCCCAGGGAGAGGGCATCGAAGCTTGGAATCAGTCCTTCCTAGCCGGAGCCGGACGGGCTCAGAGCTATGGCTGGGGCGTCACGATTGCTTGGGGTTTAATCCTTCTCTCAAGTCTATTCTTTAGTCTTCATCTTCTTCTGATGTGGGCTCGATTGGGTCGACGTTCTTCACACCCGACTCTTCTGAAGGGGAACCACGCGGAAAGTCCGCATGGACCTGAAGGCGAGGTCGACAACTACGGCTCTGCCACTGCTTAATCCATGAAATTTAAAGCATTCATTTTCGGACTCCTTGCCAGCTTCGGCCTTCCTTGGCTCTTGGCGATTGTTGTTCCTTTCTCGACGATGAGAAGTCTGGACCCTGCCAAATATGCCGGAATAGAAATCGATGGTGGAGAAGGCATCTATATTCCAAAACGAGATGGTCGAATTAGTGAAGGTTCTGACGTCTATGGTCAAGAGGGCTGCTACTACTGTCATACTCAACTGGTTCGTCCGACCTACGCAGGAAGTGACGTGTGGCGTGCCGACTGGGGTGGTCTTAAGAAGTCAGCTGATAACCCCGATACCCGTCGCGAAACTCTCTCTACTGATTACGATGGCGAAAAAATCGCTCATATTGGCGTTATGCGTGTGGGACATGATCTCTCTAATTTAGGTCGTCGTTTGGAGACCAATCTTAAAGGGACGCAATTGTCTCCGGAAACATGGATGTTTTTACATCTCTACAACCCACGTGGAATTGCCCCTTACCGAAAAAACTCACAGGATAGGGAAGAACGATCTGCTTGTCCTTCCAAACCTGGTCTTTTTAATGAGGTTTCGAAAAATATTGCAGGTTTTGATGCTCTTCCGGTTGCCGCACCCGAAGGCAAGGCTATTGTCCCAAGTGATCGAGCAAGGGCCTTAGTAAGCTACCTCGTTTCTCTGAAAAAGGATACCTTGGAGCAGCCCGTTCCACAGGATCTAAATTACAATCCAATCCAGCCTGTCGCTAAATAAGTTATGGCCAATCCTTCTCCTAATCACCCTGATTTAGACGAAAGTATCAATGTTCCCGAGGTGCATGCCGCACTGCGTGACGATTCTATCGCTGCCGGACGTGAAAAATCGATTCGTGAGAATGGCATGGAGCCTGTGGGGCTAATCATGTTGATCCCATGCGCTTTAATTCTCCTCTTGGGCGGATCTGTTCTGGGAAAAGGAGGAAATTTATTTGGTTACAACGAACTTTTTAAGGAGGGCTATATGCGCGCTCCAGCACCTGGCGGGGAGGAAATTGTTCTGCCACCTGGTCCTGCTCTTTCTCTTTTTTCCAAAGAAGGAGCGAAGGTTTATGGTAAGTGTATTGGTTGTCATGGCTCCGATGGTGCCGGTGGAAATGGAATTCCTCCTTTAGCTGGTTCCGAGTGGGTGACAGGGAATACCGATCAGCTTTCCCAAATCATCATCCACGGCTTGAAGGGCCCAGTTAGCGTCGCTGGTGTGGACTACAATAATAACATGCCTGCAATGGGTGAGGGACTTGGACCCAAGGAACTCGCCTTCATCATGACCTACATCCGGAATGAGTGGGGGAATGAAGCATCTCTTGTTACTCCCGAAATGGGAGCGGCTGCCCTCGAAATCGCTAAATTGCGTGGATCTGATCAGGTCGACGTCGTTGAACTCAAAAACAATCATGACAAGATGCTCCCTGGTGAGCCTCTTTCGCCCGAGTCCCTTGTTGATCCAGAAACTCTGGAGCCTGTTGAGCAGCCTGCTGCCGAATAAATTTTTTATCGCAAAACACCGCAATTATGAGCGCTGAAGCACACGATCATCACGAGATTTCCTGGTGGAAGAAATATGTTTTCTCCACCGACCACAAAACAATCGGTATCCAATACGGACTGACGGCAGGGCTCTTTTTGCTCTTCGGGTTCTTTCTGATGATCGTCATGCGGTGGAGTATTGCCTATCCTCATGAGCCTCTTCCGGATTACCTAAGCTGGATGTTCACGGATGGTTGGAAAGCTCGCTGGTTACAGGACGGAAAAGTGACGGGGGAGACCTACAACATGTTTGGTGCGATGCACGGGACGATCATGGTTTTCCTGGGCGTGGTGCCTCTTGGCTTTGCTGCCTTTGGTAACTACGTGACACCCCTCCAGATCGGTGCCCCCGATATGGCCTTTCCTAAGCTGAATATGGCAAGTTACTGGGTGTATCTTGTAGGTGGTCTAGTCATGTGCATGAGCTTTTTCATGGAGTCTGGTGCCGCGAAATCTGGTTGGACGAACTACTCCCCACTGGCAGGCTATGCCGACTCCCAGATCGTGAACCAGTTTCTCGCTGGGCAGACTCAGTGGTTGATTGGTCTGGTATGTCTCATTACCTCCTCGCTTTTGGGTGCGGTGAACTTTATCACCACGATTATCAACCTTCGTGCGAAAGGTCTTACTTGGATGCGTCTTCCGTTCTTTGTCTGGGCGATGCTTGTCACAGGTTTCCTCCTCCTCCTTGCTTTCCCACCTCTTGAAGCCGCGGGGATCATGCAGCTTATGGATCGGGTTGCGGGTTCTTCCTTCTTCTTGCCAACAGGACTCTATTCGAAGGCTGATGGAGTAATGGATATTTCTGGTTCCGGTAGTCCTCTTCTTTTCCAGCACCTCTTCTGGTTCTTGGGACACCCTGAGGTTTATGTTCTTCTTCTTCCTGCAATCGCCTGTGTCGCGGAAATCATTCCTGTCCACACGCGCCGTCCTCTCTGGGGATATAAGCCTATGGTTTGGGGTGTGATTGCGCTGGGATTCCTTTCCTTCATCGTTTGGGCCCACCACATGTATCTCACAGGAATGGGACCGGTTATCTCGACCTTCTTCCAGACTACCACGGTGCTGATTTCGGTGCCCTCGGTGATTCTCCTGACGTCGATGTTGATATCGCTCTGGGGTGGGTCGATCCGCTTCACGATGCCGATGTTGTGGGCGGCTGCCTTCCTTCCGATGTTCGGAATTGGTGGTCTCACTGGGCTCCCTCTGGCGTTCAACCTTGCTGATCTCCACCTTCACGACACCTACTATGTCATCGGTCACTTCCATTACGTCGTGGCACCTGGAATTCTCTTCGGACTCTTTGCGGGAGTATATCACTGGTATCCGAAGATGACGGGTCGCTTCATGGACAACTTCCTGGGGCACCTTCACTTCTGGCCATCGCTCATCTGCATGAACTTCCTGTTCTTCCCAATGTTGACTCAAGGAATGGCTGGCTTCCACCGTCGTTGGTATAACGGGGGAGACGCTTATATTGAAAAACTCGGCGCAAATGATGGCGTTAATGTCTTTGGTCTGACTGTTCTTGAGAAGATTTCTCTCAATGAAGTGATGACCGTGTCAGCGATCGCACTTGCCATCTTTCAGTTGCCCTTCCTCTTCAATATGTTTTTCAGCTACTTCTGGGGTAAGAAAATCAAGAGCGACAACCCTTGGGATGCAACGACTCTTGAGTGGGCTACTCCAACGCCTCCGGGACACGGAAATTTCACCTTCGAACCTTCGATCTATCGCGGACCCTACGAATATAGCCGTCCGGATCACGATGCTGACTTCTTCCCGCAGTGGGAAGAGCCAAAGCGTGATACTACTAATATGTCAGAGCCTAATGAGGTTCCTGCAAAAGAAGAGCCCCAAGCTTAATCGCGCACCTTTTTCAATCCATGGAAATCCCATTTGTCGTCAACGCCCGTAAGGACACCGGTCTCAACAACTCTAAGGTCGGTATTTGGCTCTTCCTTGCGTCAGAGGTTACTCTTTTTGGAGGTCTCTTTTCCGGTTATCTCTTTCTCCGTATTTATGCCGATTACCCTTGGCCTGAGCGGACGCTTCCGATTCTTCCTGGACTTCTGAATACCTTCATCCTGATTGGATCATCGGTGACAGTGGTCTTTGCATGGGCAGCGTTGAAGATGCGTCAGTGGCGGAAGTTCCAAGTCTATATGTCGATTACCTTAATCTGCGCCTTGCTGTTCATGGTGCTAAAGGGTTTCGAATATGACGCTAAGTTTAATCACCAGGCGGTCCGAATCCTCGATGATGGTCCAGTAAACGATTTCGCGATCATTGAAGGCCACACGCACTACGCAAAGCTTGATCATGGTGAGATTCACCATGCTGATAAAAATGATGAGGGTGCTTTCAAGCAGAACCGCATCGCGATTAAAGCGAGCGAGTTGACCTTCGCGCTCACTCGACCGGTTCACGATTCTTATGTCACTGACCTTATTGAACAGGCTGGCGGTGAAGATAAGTTTAAGCTTGCAGCTAGTTATGCTGTGAAAGACCCCGAATCTGGCGATGAGGTGGTGATTCTTGAAGAAGGTGCTCCGCTCAACACTGATAATCTTGACCTCGCCGAGGAGGGTTTCATTGGTGGGAAGTCTCACGATGCAAAGATTCGCACTGCTTTTTTGAAGAGTGACTGGGATACCGTTCGTGAGTCCGGAAATCAAGATGCTGGTTGGAAGGTTGTTGTGACCGACGAGTGGAAAGAGATTCAGAGGGAGTCAGCGGAAAAGATGAAGGGCCACCTGATTGGAGCTGCCGGTTCGGTGACCTATACGATTGATCCTCCTCTCCTATTCCACTTTGACCCTGACGCGGTGGTGAATCATTCAGACGAGCAGCTGAGGCTCCGTGACGATACCACCATAAGGGGTGTCTTTGATGTCGAAGGAAGTTCACTGCCGATGGCTGTTGACGGAATTGACCTCCGTTTCACCGCTCAGAGGGCGGTGGAAGAAGGGATTGATCCTGCCGTAATGATCGCAGGGAGTTGGATTCTCGAAGATCCTGATGTGAAGAAAGTTTGGGATGCACACCAGGAGTGGCTTCGGGCCCACATCGAGTACCTTGATAAAAAGAGTAAGGATAAGGGTAGGGAAGGTGAAGACGCCTACGTGCCTACCGAGAGTGAGAGATACCGGGTGAACTGGGATCAGATGGTGTCCTATCAGCGTGCTGGATACACAGACATTTACCAAAAGGCCAAGAACGGTGAACTCAAGAAGCCCAATTGGATCGAGGGGTTCACAGGACCGAATCACAACAACGTTGAGTTTCTGAAAGCCTTTCCTGAGATTGTTGTGCCTCGTGACAAGATTGGATTTGAATCTTCCTTTACACCTAAGTGGAACACTTATTATGCGATCTATTTTACGATTACTGGACTCCACGGTCTTCACGTTATTGGCGGAATGATCGTTCTTGGATATTATCTCTTCTTCGGCCGCAAAATGTATGAAAGCAATCCTGAGTGGCTTGCGAACCGAGTCGAAATTGGTGGCCTTTTTTGGCACTTCGTTGACCTTGTGTGGATCTTCCTCTTCCCAATCCTCTACTTGATGTAGTTTTACTCTTCTCCTTTTTATTTAGAACACCTTTTAGCAATGGCTGATACTCCAGAAGCAATTCAGAAAGCAAAAAAGCTCTACGCTTTTATTGGGCTCCTTCTCTTCTTTTTTACCGGTATTACCGTGGCTGTGGCCACGATTGAATCCTTGGATTTCGGCGGGCATGGCTTTGGTGCCGCTGATGCTATCATCGGTCTCGTGATTGCCTCTTTTAAGGCATGTTTGGTAATGATTATCTTCATGCACCTCAATAATGAGAAGCCTATGGTTTACTTCTTATTCGCATTAGGCCTCGTGATGGCCTTCTTCTGTGTGTGGCTCATTGGCTGGTCAAAGAGCGATCCGATTCAGTATGGAAATAGCACGAAGGCAGATGGATTTTATAATCCTGAGAAGCCGGCCTCCGACGTCCACTCAAAAACCGAAGCAAAGTATTAATTATGTCTCTCAAAGGATTTCACCTTATCTTCATTTCAATCGCCGCGATCTTTTGCGCTAGCTTCGGTGCTTGGGCTCTCTTTTTTGATAAGGGAGATTCAGGGAAGGAGGTGATCGCGATTGGCGTGGTAACCTTGGCTGTTGCAATCGGACTCGTATTCTACGCTGGGTATTTCTACCGGAAGTCAAAAAACATTATCGTCTAACCTTTTTAAATCATGATCTCGGATTTTTCTATTTTAGCTTGCTCCACCTGCGCAAGCGCTTTCAAACATGCAGGAGGAGATGCAGGAGGTTGGGCCATTGCGGTTATGCTCTTTACCATTGTCCCGCTCGCGTCGGCTGTTCTTTTTTTCATGATCCGACTCGCTCGTCGCGAAAGTGCGGGTCTCGATCCTAAATATCTGGATGACTACGTGCCATCTACTTTGAATTCCTAATTATCACTCTCATGTTCATTCCTCTTAACTGGTCAAAATGGCTCGGAATTCCTGAAAATTTCTCCGAGCACGGTGGCAATGTCGATCACCTGATTGATATCGTTCACTGGTTCATGGCTGCACTCTTTATCGGTTGGACGCTCTTCTTCTTCGTTTGTTGTTGGAGATTTAGGGCATCGAAAAATCCCAAAGCGAGCTACCACGGGGTCACAAGTCACGTTTCTTCTCACTTGGAAATCGGGGTTGTGGTTATCGAAGCCGTTCTCCTTCTCGGTTTTGCTTTCCCACTTTGGTGGGAGCGGACCGATCAATTTGACGAGGTCCAAAAAACCGATCCGGTCAGGGTAAGGGTAATTGGCTATCAGTTTGGCTTTCAGTATCACTATCCTGGTTCAGATGGTAAGTTTGGTCGCATTGACCGTCACTTGGTCAGTGGGCTTGGTGATCCTTGTATCGATCCTCATGACCCCAACGGATGGGATGATTTTGTTGCACCAGTGCTTAAGCTGCCTGTTGATCGGAATGCCATTCTTCAGATCACTTCGACTGATGTGATTCATAATTACGCCATAATTCCGATGCGAATCCAGCAGGATGCGATGCCGGGAAGAGATATTCCGATGTGGTTTAAACCGATCAAGAAGCTGGAAACCTACGTGGTTTGCGGCCAGCTCTGTGGAGAAGGCCATGCAAACATGAGGGGACTCATGGAAGTGATCAGTCAGAAGGCCTACTCCTCTTGGGCCAAAGAGCAAAGCAAAGCTGCGTTTGACAAGACTAAGACTGCCCAAAACGTAGCTGCGGTCGCTCAGAACTGAAGATCTCTAATTTTTGAGACCTGTTGATTCTTGGAAGATCGGCAGCTTTTTTGGTCGCTAGTTGTCGCTTTCCTTTGTTTTAGCGTGGTGGAGCTAGAGATCGGATTAAGAGGCAGCTCTCAAGAAGGGGTTGAAGGACATGGATGAATTGTTGTCCTTCTGCACGGAGGCGCTTTTTAAAGCGCTGTTCGACCTGCTCTAGAGTGTAATCGAGGTCAGCACACACGTGTTCATTTGCTCGTCCTCGGATAACGGCGACAAGAAAGCCATGTCTGCCACGGCGCACGAGGGCGTTCCTCTTTTTAGGTAGGTCGACTGCCTCTTTTAGCTTTCCTTCGGAATCTTTGATCTCAGCCATGAGGTGTCTGAGGTCGTATCGAATTTTCTTCGCGTTAGCATGCCGCGAGGGATCATGACTGGCGTAGCTGATTAAAGAAAAGGTGTGGTGTCGCATCAGGAAGACTTCCTCTACCTGATAGCGATGGGTCCGGTCAAAGACGATGTCGTCAAAACTTTGACTGGTGAAGAGCGCTTTGATACGCCAGATGAGACGATCCCTAGTGCTGATACTCCCGAAATGATGGGTCGTTTGCATTTGTTCTGCAATAGCCCTCCTGACAGTACTTCGGAGCATCGGCTCCAAGGAAGTGTGTAAACCGGTCTGAGGGGTGAAGAGGGCTTTCTCGAGCGTCAATTCAACAAGGGGTTGAAGAGCTTCAATGAGTTCTTCATCAGTTCCAGGTAAAGAAGAGATTTTTGTAGGATCAGAGGGTGATGGCAGGGCCCCTATTTGCGCTGCTGAATCTTCACCAGCAAGTTCAAGATTCTCTTCCTTCGGTTCGAGGGGAGAAGGAATTGGATAGGACATCTCCGATGAGGGAACAGGCTTGCTAGGCGATTGGATTGGAGAATCGTCCTTCTTTGGTAAAGGTGGAAACCCTGGGACTTTTCTGGCCCTTGTCTGCTGACTAGATTGAGCGGACAGCGGCGGCGCTGAAGTGGCAAAGCCTTTGTTCGAGTCTTTCATGGTCTTCACAACTCTGTCTGCAAGAGAGGCATCGGGAGGGATCGGAGTAAATTTGGTTATTTCTTTTGGAGAGGGAGAAACAGGGGAGACCTTTGGGAGGCGCGCAAAAAGCGGAATGAGATCCTTGATTGGAGGAAGCTCACTGGTGATCGCTGGTAGCGGGTTTTCTGAAAGTAGATCGTTAATAGTAGCAAGCTGTGCCCGCCGATCGGGGGGGGGCAGTCCAGTCATTGGCTGATTGCTCATGGTCTTATCCGAGCTACAGAAGATAGCCGTCTTTGGAGTTGTTTTCGTCGTCTGCTAGCGCAGCACTTGCGATTCTAGTAAAACGATTCATCACGTCTTGGCGATCCACTTTGTCGTTCCTGAGTGCTTGCATGTCTCGGTTTAGTTGGCCTCTCCACTGGAGGAGTTCAGTCTGAAGGTGGCTCATTATTTCTCGAAAACGAGCATCGATTCTCGCGGTCATTTTAGATGCGAGTTCGTCCGAATTCTTGATTGTTGTTACGGTAACAGGTCGATGAGTCAGCTCGCGGAAATACTGATCAATTTGCGCAAGTTGTTGTTTGCGAATAATTTTCTCTTGATGAAGCTCAGATCTGAGGCGGTGGCACTCGTCTTGAAGCTTAGAAAAAGACGTTTCAAGCTGCTGAATGACGTGTGATTGAAGCACAGGTGGATCGGTATTGAGATCGTTCTCAATACGTTTCAGCCGGCTGTGAACCTGATTGAGGTCACGGCCCATGATGATTTCTCGAATCCGCTCGACGTGTTTAGCAGGATTTAGCAGAGAAGTTGACATAGTCGCAGCATCGTTTGGGGTTCATCTTTCACGAAATCCATAAGGGTGAGGAACCTTGTAGAAGTGGAAGAAGGATTAGTAAGAGATTCTAGAGAGTGTTTGCCACGGAGGAAAACACAATCGTGTGTCCTTAATGATCCCAAGAATTCCCGGGTGTTTGATCTTTTCAATAGGTGACGAAAGACTTTTGGGTCTCCCTGTGGTATAATCTGCTTAACAATGGCAAAGAAAGTGGCAAAGAAATCGACCAAGAAGCTCAAGAAAGGCGAGGTAGACCTCTCGAGTGGCTATGCAAAGACGCGTAAGAGTCTGATTGCGCGGTTGGAAAATTGGGAAGATCAGCGAACCTGGGAGGAATTTTATAAGACCTACTGGAAGCTTATTTACTCGGTCGGGATCAAGGCGGGACTCAGGCAGGACGAAGCGTTCGACACAGTACAGGAGACCATTCTTTCGATTGCCAAGCAGAGTAAAAAGAATCTTTACGACCCCAACCAGGGCTCATTTAAAACGTGGCTGATGAACATGACGCGGTGGAGAATTAATGACCAGTTCCGGAAGCGCAAAAAGGATACAGCGATGCCGGGTGGAGGATGGGACGATGAACGCAAGACGGCAGTCATTGACCGATTTGAAGATCCCAAAGGGGATCTGTTGGGGCGGATGTGGGACGTCGAGTGGAAGAAGAATATCGCAGATATGGCTCTCACTAAGGTGAAGGGACAGGTTTCGCCAAAGCAGTATCAGATTTTTGACTACTACGTCGTTAAGCAGTGGGATGCCAAAAAAGTGCAGGAGCACCTGGGCGTCAGCATGGCTCAAGTTTATCTAGCGAAGCATCGAGTTGGCTCGGTCTTGAAGAAAGAATTGGCGAAGTTTGACAAAGATAGTGAAGAAAATTAGGCCGGATCCGATCATCCCTGACCACGAAGTTCTCCGGAAAATCGGAGGAGGTTCTTATGGTGAGGTGTGGTTGGCGCGTGGTGTCACGGGTGCGATGCGGGCGGTTAAGATCGTCTACCGGGAGGACTTTAGTGACGAGCGGACCTTTGAACGAGAGTTTGAAGGAATTCTGAAATTTGAGCCGATCTCTCGGGGGCATCCTGGCCTTGTTCATGTACTCCACGTGGGGAGGAGTGACCAAGAAGTATCGCCATTTTACTACTATGTGATGGAGTTGGGGGATGACGCCTACTCTGACGAGTTTAATCCGGTAGAGTATGAACCAAGGACTCTAAGGACGGACATGAAGCTGGCGAATGGCTCGCCACTTGATACCGATTTTTGTATTGAAAGCGGGCGTCTCCTTGCCGAAGCCTTGCACCATTTGCATGAGAAAGGTCTGACTCATCGGGACGTGAAGCCATCGAACGTCATTTTTGTAGATGGCGCAGCGAAGCTAGCCGATATTGGGCTTGTCGCGGCGGTCGATCAACGGACTTTTGTGGGGACGGAGGGATTTGTGCCTCCTGAAGGACCAGGATCGGTGAGTGCTGATCTCTATGGACTGGGCAAGGTATTATATGAAATGGGGACTGGAATGGATCGGCTTCAATTCCCGGAATTACCCGAGGATGGTCCTCCTGAGAAACAGCGCAAGAAGTGGATTTTACTCAACCGCATCATCTGTGATATCTGTGAACCTCGCATAACGAAGCGAGAGATTGTTAACGCAGGGGAATTAGCTAATACTTTCCTGCGACTTGAGCAGGGAAAGCGGCAACGCAAAAAAGTAACTGCAGGCGTTGGGCTCAGCATGATGATCTGCTTGGTTCTAGCGGGTGTGGTTGGCCAAGTCTTGCTTCAGCACACCTGGGGGGAAAAAGTCATTGAGGGGAGAAGAATCCCACTTCCGATTCGATATGTGACAGCAAAAATTGCTACCATTTCTGATGAAAAAACGGTGCTCGCTGGGGTCGACGCTTACGATACCGAAAATACGTGGCTGAGTTCGACTCCCCTTCGATTACGGAATTTGATTGTGGGTGAACGACTAAAATTGATTCTCAAACGAAAAGGCTATCGGGATGAAACGATTGATGAAGAAATTACGGATGATGGCACTCAATCGATGTTTATACCCGTCACGATGAAGCGCTTTGCTCCGCCGATTGAGGGGGAGAGTTGGAAGGATGCCCTTGGCTTGGAGTATGCGGCACGGGGAGAGAGCCATTTATCGGATACTTATGTTACTTCTGAAACTTGGCAAAAATTTCTAAAGGCGGTGGGCGCGAATGAATCACCGGTTGTCTTTGAATACACTGAAGCGGGTGTTCCTCTAAAAGTGGTTGCGGTCCAAGAAGATCGCGCGAAACAGTATGCTGAATGGCTTACTAATAAATGTATCAAGGACGGCTACCTTGCGGAGCACTCGGTGAATTCTCTCTCAGACAGTCGGGAAATTAGGGTTCAGTTTGATCGTGATTTTTCCGGTGAGGGTCTTAGTCAGAAAGCAAGGGATCGGGGGCTTCGACCCTTGCGGCTTCTTGTTCAGGTAATTCCTTACGCCAAACTATCGTTTACCACGACTCCGGAAGGGGCTTCCGTCTATATTCAGGGAGAATGGATCGGAGAGACAAATATCACCAATTACGTGCTTCCACCGGGATTAGTGAGCTACACGCTGGAATTGGAAGGATATAAAGCTGTCCAAGAATCGATCGCTCTCAATGACCAGGCTCATCAAGAAATTATAGTGAATCTTGAAGCCAATCAAGGAGGGGTGGTTTTTGGAGAAGATGCGAAAGTTTGGAAGAATAGTTTAGGAATGCGCCTCGCACCCTTGGGTGATGATTTGATGGTGAGTGCGTGGGAAACTCGGGTTAAAGATTATGAGGCGTTTTTGAATGCCAACCCTGAGATCGAGCGTCCTGAGTTCCCCACTGATTCATCAGATCACCCCGCTGTGGGAATGACCCGGAAGGAAGCTGAGGGATTTTGCGCGTGGATGACAAAGAAAGATCGGAAAGAGGAGTGGATTCAAACGCAACACCGCTATCGCCTTCTCACTGATTTGGAGTGGTCGCGGGCCGCAGGTCTTACCGAACGCTCCGACGAACTACAGCAGCGCGATAATGATGAACTCAATGGTGATATCTTCCCATGGGGCACCGATCTCTGGCCGCCTCCGGTCGGTGCAGGTAATTTTTCCGATCAAGCTGCTGCCGAGAGCGAAGACACCCCGGTAAGGAAGACTATTGAGGGCTATCTGGATAAGTTTCAAAAGGGGGCCCCAGTTGGCCAATTTCAGGCCAATAAGTTTGGCTTCTTCGATATGGGTGGAAACGTGAAAGAATGGGTGGATGACATACTGAGATTGGGAACCAAAGACTGGGAGTATGGAGTCGTGAGAGATTCGGATTGGAGAGGCTTCAATCGGCAACACTTGGAAATGCGCCATCGGGAATATATCGCTCCCGTGAGCAGGGTGGAGACTGTTGGTTTTAGAGTCGTGCTTGCAAAAGAGGATGAACAAGAGCTAAAAGAACCTATAGCCGAATATCAGGAAGATGGTGGAGATACGAATTGATTACGAAGGTCAGCTGCACTGTGGCGCCCAACACGTGCCGTCGCTTACAATGATTGAGACGGACGCGCCGATTGACAATAATGGACGTGGGGAATCTTATTCGCCTACCGATTTGATCGCAACGGCACTTGGGACATGCATGGCAACGGTGATGGGAATCGCCGGTAGAAATATGGGAGTTGAACTCATTGGGATGCGTGTAGTGGTTGGAAAGGAAATGTCCGAAGAACTGCCCCGCAAAATCGCCAAGCTCTTAGTGGAGGTTTACATGCCAATTCCTGAATATCATCCGGAACGCCGGATTCTTCAGAGTGCGGCGCTCAGTTGTCCTGTCCAATATAGTATTCATCCTGATATAGAGGTTCCTATTCAATGGCACTGGCAGGAAGCTGGAACCCAGCGAGTCGAACAGACGAGTTCGTCGGAAAACGCAATGCCTGTGATTAATCAGTCACAGATTATTAGAACCAGTGGTGACGGGATTTCTTGAAATTTCCTGAGAGAGAACTTCTCCCAGATATTGGGAAAGCAAATGTTTAACCTCAGATAAGGAGATTTTTGATCCTACTTCCTCTTCAAGGCAGGTCATGCGCACGCCATCGATGCCACAAGGAGTAATCCATTGAAAGGGTGGTAAACTCTCTTCGTTCACATTAAGGGCCAGCCCGTGAAGGGTTACCCAGGAACGGACGCCTACCCCCAAGGAAGCGATTTTGCGTTCTTCAATCCAGACTCCCGTGAGGCCTTCTCTACGTTGTGCTTTCACACCAAAGGTGGCAATGGTTCTGATGATGGCTTCCTCGAGATTTCGAAGATGACGGTGAAGATCTTTTTTATAGGTCGTAAGATCCAGAATGGCATAGCCGACGAGTTGGCCTGGACCGTGATACGTTCCTTCGCCTCCGCGATTGATCACGACGACAGGATGGGGAAGTTGAACTCTTCTTTCCAAGCTGCTTTGATCCCGGGTGCGTCCGATTGTGTAAACGGGCGTATGCTCTAACAGAAGTAAGGTATCTTCGATCTCTCCAGCTCGTCGTTGAGCAACAAGGTTTTCCTGAAGCTTCCATGTATCTTGAAAATCGAGATTAGACCCGAGATCTTGGATGTTGAAAATCATCGTTCGGATTTTGGGAGTGCAAGCCAGGCTTGGACCTCTTTTAAGGACTTGGTATTTAAAACGTCGTTACGTCGAAGCCATCCCTTGCGGGCGAGTCGAACACCGTAGGATAGGGACTGTAATTGTTCGATGCGATGGGCATCAGGGTTGATGGAGCAGAGGACATTTTTTTCCCTCGCTTTTTTCCACCAACGCCAATCCATGTCTAGCCGATAGGGGCTACAATTGAGTTCGATGACAGTTCGGGTTTCGGATGCGCAAGCGATGATTTTTTCGATGTTTACGGCATAGGGGTCACGCTTGAGCAAGAGGCGGCCGGTGACGTGCCCCAACATCGTAACGTGCTCGTTTTCCATCGCACGAATGATTCGCTTGGTCATCGTGTCCTCATCCAATGTAAAAGAGTTGTGCACCGAGGCGACGCAATAGTCTAATTCTTGGAGAAGATCGTCATCGAAGTCCAGTGACCCATCTTTTAAAATATCTACTTCGCTTCCGGCGATCAGGGCAAAGTCATCGAATTGTTCATTCAGAGCTCTGATTTCTGAGATCTGCTCACGTAAGCGGAGTTCATTCAGTCCATTCGCTTGAAAGGAGGCTTTCGAATGATCGGCAATTCCCAAGTATTCGAGACCGAGGTCATGCGCGGCCTCAGCCATTTCAAGGAGGGAGTTGTTCCCGTCCGATGCGGTAGTGTGGTTATGAAATGTGCCCCTGAGGTTTTCCTTTTTGATGAGATCGGGGAGTTTTCCCTGATCAGATGCTTCGATTTCGCCTCGGTTTTCCCGTAGTTCAGGGGGGATAAAAAGGAGGCCAAGGGCCCGGTAGATATCTCCTTCCTCGTGGACCTCGGGCATCTCGCCATCCCCGGTGAAGTCATATTCGTTTAGGGAAAGGCCCTGTTTGAGTGCGAGCGATCGCAAAGCGACGTTGTGCTCTTTACTACCCGTGAAATACTGTAAGGCAAAGGGAAAGTGCTCATTGGAAACAGCACGGAGATCGCATTGGAGGCCATTCTCCAGCCTTATGGTGGTCTTAGTGGATCCTTGAACGATAATTTCTTCGGCCTCTGGCATTTGGGCAAAGAATGAAGTGAGCTCCGATGGTTCGGTGGTGGCGACGAGGAAATCGAGATCGTGAAGGGTTTCCTTGGATCGGCGATAAGAGCCGGCGATAGCGGCACGGCTGACTTTGGGATGGTCCTTGAGTCTCTCCAAAAGTGTCTCAGCAAGTGGACCGACGTCGCCGAGTCGAAAACGATTCGCAAACTTTTCTCGATTCGCAATTGCGCCGAGGATCTTCTCTGCCGTCTTTGCGCCGAAGCCTTTCAAGCTGGCGACTTTTCCATCTTCACAGGCTTTCTTCAGTGATGCCACGGAATCGACTTCCAATTGGTCATAAACGGTTTTGATCTTCTTGGGGCCGAGCCCTTGAATCTCGAAGAGTTCGAAGAGCGTCTCAGGGAACTCTGCGCGGAGGTTTTCATGATAAGCGAGCGAACCGGTGGATGCCAATTCATAGAGCTTTTGTTGAAGGGCGTCACCGAATCCCTTAATATCCTTTAAGTCGTTCTTAGTCGCTCGGGTAACAATATCACCATCGAAATTTTGAACAATCTCGGCTCCATTTCGATAGGCCCTTGTTTTAAAAGGGTTTTCTCCTTTGAGCTCAAGAAGCAGAGCAATATTCTCCAGCGTTTTTACGAGGTGTTCGCGAGTCACTTCTGCCATAAAGGGACGATGGAGTGGCTCACTTTTTTTTGCAAGACCAAGGCGGTCCGCGAGGGGAGGTAAACTCGAATTTTTTGATTCCTTGCTAAGAGGGTTAGAGACTCGTCGATCCGATGTTGCCCTCCAAACTTTGCTTGATCGGTATCGAGGATGACTTGATATTCTCCGCTTTCAGGGACTGGAAGTTCCAGATCAGGAAAAGATTGATAAGGGTTCAGGTTGAAGGCGAAGAGGTATTCCCCTCTTCTCGCGAAGATGAGTTTCCAATCATTGTGAACGAAGAGGAGCTCTAAGTCAGGTGCATTCAAGGTGTCATGTTTAATTCCAAAGTCCTGCAAGGATCGATCGAATTCATTCATTTGAACAAAGCGGAGAGTGGGATCATCGACAAGAGACCATTGGCGACGACAATAATGGTAGGACCAACTATTGCCTTCACGCGGGAAGTCTAACCATTCTGGGTGTCCAAATTCATTTCCGATAAAATTGAGCCATCCTTCGCCGCCGAACGAGAAGGTGAGAAAGCGAATTAGTTTGTGAAGAGCAATGCCACGGTCAACTCCGCCGCTTTCGAATTCAACTCCCATATGCCAATACATCTCCTGATCCATGAGTCGGAAAGCAAGGGTCTTATCCCCAACGAGGGCTTGGTCATGTGACTCGGCATAGGCGATATTCGCTTCGCCCGCTTTACGATTGGTGAGAACCTCCCAGAGCTCATCCATATTCCAATTCTCGTCAGGAGTGTGCTTGAGAAGTTTAATCCAATAGTCGGGGAGCCCCATTGAGAGACGATGGGTGAAGCCTTGGCCACCTTCCTTAATAGGACGGCAAAGTCCGGGCATACCACTCATGTCTTCTGCAATCATCAACGCGTCTGGCCGGAGTTCGTGGACGAGCTTTGTTGCAAGCTTGAGATAAAGGATGGCATCGTCATCGACGCTTGGCCCAAAATAGGCGTGATGGCTTCCGAAGGCTTCTGTGCCACGGTGCCAGTAAAGCATCGAAGTGACACCATCGAAACGAAAGCCATCGAAACGAAAATCTTCGATCCAGTATCGGAGATTTGACAAGAGAAACTGGCGGACTTCGGGCCTTCCGTAGTCGAAGCACTTGGAGTCCCATTGCGGATGGTTAGCGTGCGCGCCTTTGTGAAAATAGAGCCCATCGGAGCCGTCGAAGCTATTAAGACCCTCGTCGATGTTTTTGACCGAATGAGAGTGAACGATGTCGATGAGAACCGCGATTCCGAGGCCATGCGCAGTGTCGATGAGATACTTGAGGTCTTCAGGAGATCCGAAACGGGATGAGGGAGCAAAGAAATTGGCGACATGATACCCAAAGGATCCGTAATAGGGGTGCTCGGCAATCGCCATCAGCTGGATGACATTGTATCCTTGTTTCGAAATACGAGGGAGAACGTTATCAGCAAATTCACGGTATAGATGGACCCGTCCTTCTTCGCCTGCGAGTCCCACATGGGCCTCGTAGATCCGGGGGGCAGCACCGTCGTATCTGAATTCATTTTCCCAGTGATAACCCTCATCAGGCTGCCATATCTGAGCACAAAAATCGTTGGTTTCAGGGTTCTGTTCAACCCGAGTGACGTAGGCAGGAATGCGATAGCGGTAGGAGCCATCTGCACCGTGAACGAAGAGTTTATACCTCGTCTCGTGAGAAAGGGTTTTGGCAGGTAGGGAGATCGTCCAGACACCATGTGCATCCTTCGTGAAAGGGTGGCTGTCATCACTCCATGCGTTAAAATCTCCGACGAGGTAAATGCTTTGAGCTCCCGGAGCCCATTCCCGAAGGGTCCATTTATTGTCCTTTAGATGGGCACCAAAATATTGGTGGCCTGCTGCGTGTTCGACGAGAGATCCTGCGTTTTTCTCGATTTTTGCGAGGACATCGAGATAGCGCTGGTGGCGACCCTCAACAACCGGAGCAACTGGATCAAGCCAGGAGTCGTTAGCAATGAGGGGAAGTTGGTCCGGCACTTTTTGACTTTATTCAGTGTTCTGAAAAAATCACTTCTTATAGCACTTTCATTTGGCGTTTTTTCCGAGAAAGGAACTGCCAGTGAGGCTGGATCTTACGATTTTGTCGTTTACTTCGGTCCAAATATTTGAATTGCAGGTCTTGCCCGAAGAGGAGAATGAAGGTCCTCATGGAGTTCAATTTTGGCTCTCTTCGGTGAAGTTGGAAGGAAAAACAGCGGGTCTACCCCTCAAGTAACGCGTTTAACTCTCCTTTTAGTTTCTCCAAAGATGGCTGATCAGTAATCTTCTGTTCGTCAGCGGTGCAGATAAAAATTGAATCAAGGGCGGCTCCTTTTTCAGTGCAGATTCTGCAATGGACCGTTTTGAATCCAAAAGTGTTCACTGTTTTGAAAACGTCGTGAAGAAGACCAATGCGGTCTAGGGCTTGAAGTTCAATCACCGTGAAATGAGGGTCCAGTTCATTACTGATCCAGGCACGAGTTGGGAACTTGATGACTTGTTCGGTCTCTGGATTGAGGTAATTGACCTTTTTCTTTAGATAGATACTTGAGTCGTAGTTGTCCGATTCATTAATGCCGTAAAGAGTTTTGACGACTGCTTTTTGGCGCGAACGGTTCTCCTCGGCTTTGAAATCTTTCGTGCAAACGCGGAAAAGGTCGAGGACGATACCATCGGGACGGGTGTAAATGTCGGCTGAAAGAATGTTCATTTCGTGCACCGCCAGGGAGCAACAGGTTTTCTCGAGGAGGAGCGGTGTTTCTCGGGCCGCGATAATCAACTCGGTGTATCCAAATTTAGGTCGCTCTAACCATTGGACGGCGCATTCAAAGGGAGTATCGGGTCGTCGCGCCCTGCGGTCGATAAATTGCCAAAGGGCGACGATATGTTTGCGGATGCTGCGCTTGCTTCGGAAGCGGAAGTAGCGGCGCGGCATCAATTTAAAATGTTCTTCAAAAATTTCGTAATGCTTCTCGTTGAGGCTACTTTTTATTTCAGTCCGAATCTCTTCAAACTCGGTGGCAAGTTCTTCTTTGCCCGCATTCGGGGATTCAGAAAGATAATCTCTCGTATTTCGATAGAGCTGAAGAATAAGGGTCTCCTTCCAAGGAGACCAAGTTTCCTCGCTAGTGCCGTTTGAATCGGCAAAGGTAAACAAAAGAAGGGCGTCGAGGCGATGGCGGTCGCGCATCAGACCGGCAAACTCAGCAATGACTTCGGGGTCATCGATGTTCTTCTTCGTCGCAAAGCGCCACAAGGTAAGATGGTGATCCACCAGGAACATAATGAGGGATCGCCGGCCTCCGGTGATTTGAAGGCGTTTGCAGAGCCGTACTGCGAGCATGGACGAGCCGTCGATGTGCTCTCGGACATTCTCGGCCCGTCCGGTGTCATGGAGGATCAGTGCAATATATAGAGCGTAGGAATCCTGATGTTTTAAAAAGAGATCACGATAGAGTGCGCGATCCTGAGAATCATTATCGATGAGAGAATCCAATTGATCGATGCATCTCAGGGTGTGTTCATCGGCGGTATAGCGATGAAAAAATTCGTGTTGAACGAGGCAATCAAGCGCACCGAATTCTGGAAGGTAGCGACCCAAGACTCCCGTGCGATGCATCAGGCGCAGAGTAGTGGCGACTTTCCCTTTATGCTGGAGAAGTTCTCGAAAAGATTCCCGGTTCTCTTTTCGGCTACGAAAGGATTTATTGATGAGATTCCAACTTGCCCTGATGAGCTTGCGAAGTGCAGGGGAGGGGCTTACCTGATGCTGCTGGCAATATACAAAGAGCCTAATAAGTCGATTGGGATTCTCCTTAAAGATCTCTTTACGTTTTGCGAAAAGGCGACCTTGGCGGATCGTGTAGTCATCAAGTTGGATCGTTTTTGATTTCTTACGCGTAAAGGGAAGAAATCGAAACCCGGAAGCCTCCTCGTCGTGTTGAAGCTCAAAGATTTCGAAGATGGACTTCGTGTGATTATGGATATTTCTCGCATGCCTGTAGTAATCTCGCATGAAGGCTTCGATTCGACGTAAGATACTGGAAGACGGGTATTCAAACTCGTCGGCAATAACCCCTTGAAAGCGGAGGGTAAGGATGTCGTTTCCTTTATCGTGATATTGCAGCGCGTTACGAACGCGGTGCATAAAATAAAAGGCATCCTTGAGTTCGCGTCGGGCCATTTTGGTGAGGATACGTTTGGAAACGAGTTCCGTCATGGAGCGTGTTCCTGCTTCGGCATCAATGATCCAATCGAGGTTCTGGTAGTCGCGCAAAGTCCCTGGACTTTCTTTGATATTTGGTTCCTGAAGAAAGACGGTATGGGAATATTTGGCGTGTCGATTCCTGATGTCTTGACTCCGTTCCTCAAAGAAAGCGACTTTGTCTTTGGTAATACATTCTTTTCGGAAACGAGTTGAAAACTTCTCGAAGAGTTCTTTGTTACCGATGATGAAGCGAGAATCGAGAAGGGTCGTTCGTGAGATCGGTTCTTGTTTTGCTTCGGTGATGGATTCCTGCATCGAGCGGGTAGCAGGGAGGAACTTGAAGCCAAGATCCCAGATGAGCATTTGAATCGACTGGATGAGCGTGGCGTCGATTTTTGAGATCTTCTGAGAAGGCGTTGGGATCAGAAAAAGGAGGTCAATATCCGAACCGGGATTCATGATGCCTCGCCCGAAGCCGCCATTCGCGACGATCGCTAGACCGGACTCATTTTCAGGATCGAAAGCCTGATGTAAGCCGATGATCAGTTGGTCGATGCAGAGCGACCTACTCTGGGCGTTCTTTAAACCGGATTCGCCATCGAGATGACGCTTGTGGAGCTGCTTTTCGGCTGAGCTAATCTTCTCCTTAAAGTAGGAGGTTTTTTTTTCAGCAGGGAATTCCCTCAGGGCGTCAAGATCGATTTCAAGGAGCACGCAGAGAGAAAATCAAACTCTGCGGGGAAGTCGATCACCAACGTGTGGCAGTGGCACGAGGACGTCCACCATAACGTGCATAGTAGAAGCGCCCGGGGTGGGTGGTATCAAAGTGATCCTCGGATGATTTGGACATCCGCGCCAACACCAACACGACGAAAGAGATCAATAACATGTTTCGATTTCATGCGAATACAGCCGTAAGACACTGGACGTCCAATGTTACGTTCTTCCGGAGTCCCATGAATGTATATGCAGCGGGCCATCGTGTTACGATTGTGCTGCTCTACTCCGCGGAGCCAAAGAATGCGTGTGACAATTGGGTCACGTCCGGGAGCATTAGGGCGAATTACTTCACCCGTGCGGCGTCTGCCCTTGAAGACAGCGCCTACAGGAGCGTTACCTCCAATTTTCTTAGCAACTTCCAATCTGCCGAGAGGGGTTCTATTCGTTCTGTTCCCGCTTCCGACACCGAACTTGGAAGTGGAGACCGGGTAGGCCTTCACGGGCTTACCGTCCTGCACCAAAAGTATTTTTTGGTCGCGAATACTCACCAGTATTTCGTTCCGCTCGCCGTAATTTGAACCGCTGCAAGAGACAGTGATCAGTACGAGGGGAGCTAAGAAAGCTAGAAGGATTAAGCGGGATGAAGGCACGGCATTCAAATCGAATATTAACGGCGCGATAGGAACGCGGGGACAAACTGATCAAAGCTAACCATTTGTTTCAGCGAAGAGACTGAAGTGTAGAAAAACCCGACAGGGAAAGGAAGAAGCAAGATTGCTGAAGGCCAGTTTCCGCCAGATGCGGCGTCGAGCACGACATAGGCGAAGAACATTCCAAACATCAGTTCGAAAACAGGAGTGAGGCTCTTGAGCGCCTTGTAGCGACTCTTACGAATTTGAACCTTTTGCTGTCCTTCAATTCCGTATTTCGGAGTGCGGACAAATCCGGTCTCATGACCGACGATGGCTTCGAGGACGGCTTTGGCGTTGTTGACTGCCATGCCGATTCCAAGGGCAAGAAGAAGGGGGAGATAGAGAATCTCTTTCAGCCATGTCTTAGGGTGGAGAGCTCTCTGCGCAACGGTGTAGAAAATAACGACCGAGCAGGATGCGAAGAAGAAGATCGGAAGGTCGATCATGACGCGTTCCCAGAAGTCTAGTTGAGGCCCCCAGGTATTCTTCGGAAAGATAAGGAAGCAGAGCGCGATCAGGAGGAGGTAAGCAAAGTTCGAGGTGAGGTGAGCGGTCGCTTCCAGCTTAATGCTGAGCGAGTATTTGCTTTTCCAGATTGATCCAAGGCACTTCTTGCAGCACTGAATTGATCCTTTGGTCCAGCGATGCTGTTGATTTTTAAATCCGGCCATGTCGACAGGAAGTTCAGCGGGCGTCTCAACTTCTCGAAGGAAGATGAACTTCCATCCCTTGAGCTGGGCACGGTAGCTCAGATCCATGTCTTCCGTCAAGGTGTCGTGCTCCCAGCCGCCGGCATCTTCGATTGCTGATTTGCGCCAGATTCCACCGGTGCCATTGAAGGTGAAGAAACGGCCAGATCGATTACGAGCGGTCTGCTCGATCTCTAGGTGTCCGTCGAGGAAGAGGGCCTGGATGCGGGTGAGCGCGTTGTAGTTCCGGTTCAGGTGACCCCAACGAGTCTGCACGAGGGCAATCTTGTCGTTGGTGAAATGATGCATCGTCTTTTGAAGAAGATCGGGATTAGGGACGAAGTCGGCGTCGAGAATCAAGATGTATTCACCCTTGGATGAACTCATTCCGTTTTCGAGGGCACCCGCTTTATAGCCCGTCCGGTCAGTGCGGTGGATACACTCTGCGTCAAATCCTTGCTGACGAAGGCGCTCCGCTCCAGCCATCGAAATCTCGACGGTTTCGTCCGTTGAATCGTCGAGAATCTGAATCTGGAGCTTGTCCTGAGGATAGTCGAGTGCGGCTACAGCATCGAGCAAGCGGTCGACAACATGCATCTCGTTAAAGACGGGAAGTTGAACGGTAACAAGAGGCAGCTCTTCAAATTCCTCCTCCGGCACTGGAATATTATTCCGATACTTGAAGTATAGGAAGAGAGTTGTGAGACGGTGGAAACCATACCCAGCAAGTCCAAGAAGGACGAGGGTGTAGAGGCTAAAGTAAACCCAAGAGGCGGTATCGCTTGTCATACTAAATAGTGGTCTGGCAGGATGCAAAGGTCACGAAATGTGAACAACGAGCGATTAAGGTGCCAGCATTGAGAGTGCAAGTCAAGATTAGGGTGCCCAAACTATAAAGGAAATCTTAAGTATAGGCCATCATTGAATTTCAATATTTTTAACATTGCAAACTGGACATGGTAGACGGACTTCGGTTCATTCGCAGGATGAAAGTCGATCTTATTGGAAAATACCGTGCGCAGTGGGGCGAGGGACCTATTTGGTGGGAAGGACGTCTCGTCTACGTTGATATTGAGGAGCATCGCGTGATTTCAGTGAATCCCGATAGTGGAGAAGAAGAGGTTTTCAACGTAGGTGAGAGGGTAGGAGCGGTCGTTCCGCGGCAAAAGGGAGGCTTTGTGATTGCCGGTGATAGTGGATTTCACTTCCTGGATCCAAGATCGGGGAAGACGACCGCCATCTCCGATCCTGAACCGGAAAAGAAGAATAATCGTTTTAATGACGGGAAATGCTCTCCCGATGGTCACTTTTTCGCGGGAACGATTAGCTTGGTTAAAAAGGAGGGTGATGCTGATCTCTATCGTCTTTCTCCCAATCTTGAAGTGAGCAAGTCCTTTGGGCCCGTCACGAACTCGAATGGCATCGTTTGGTCAAAGGACGGAGCTTCGCTCTACTACATCGACACTCCCCGTAAATCTGTGCTGCGTTTTAATTATGCAAATGGTGAGCTTAAAAATCCTGAAGAAGTCGTTTCAACGAAGGACCTGAAATCATCACCGGATGGGATGGCGATCGATGAGGATGGCAATCTCTGGGTCGCCTTTTGCCATGGCGCGCGTGTGATCTGCTATGATCCTACGTCAGGTACGAAGGTTCAACAGATTGATCTGCCCTGTTTGGAAACCACCGCAGTTGCGTTTGGCGGTGTCGGCCTGGACGAACTTTATGTGACGACTGGAATTCACAAGAGTGAGATCGAGGAGGATGCCGGAAGGTTATTTCGGATTTCGGGTTTGGGTGTCAAGGGGCTACCGGCGCATGCTTTTGCAGGTTAGTTTGCTTTGCTAAAACGACCTAAGGCACAATATGTTGTATTGTTTTTGTGTAAGGGCACTAAATAAGGTGTTTATTCCTCTGTTCACTTGAGAGGAGGGCATCCGGGTTCTAGTGTGGAGCAGTTGGGAGTGAAGCGCGTTTCATTCCACTCACTCACTGCTTTTCAAGAACATGTATTTAAAATCCCTTCACATCCATGGCTTTAAGTCTTTTGCCGATAAGACCCATCTTGAATTTGCCAAAGGAGTCACCGGTATCGTCGGGCCCAATGGTTGTGGTAAATCAAATGTTGTTGACGCAATCCGGTGGGTCTTGGGAGAAACTTCAGCCAAAGCGCTCCGAGGCGGAGAAATGGCGGATGTTATTTTTAATGGCGCGGAAAAAAGGAAGCCGCTTGGGATGGCAGAGGTCACGCTCACTTTGGCAGACTGCGAGAGCATTCTTAAAACCGACCATAATGAAGTTTCGGTTACGCGCCGGGTTTATCGCGACGGAAAGTCCGAGTACTTGATCAACGGCACACGTTGTCGGCTTCGTGACATCGGGGAACTCTTCATGGATACTGGTATCGGCCGTTCCTCCTACTCTATCATGGAGCAGGGGAAAATCGACATGCTTCTCTCGGCTAAGCCTGAGGATCGACGTCAGGTATTCGAGGAGGCTGCGGGAATTACCAAGTCAAAAAAGGAAAAGAAGGAGGCGCTTCGAAAGCTTGAGTATACCGAGGGCAATCTTCTGCGTGTCTCCGATGTTTTGGCTGAGCAGGAACGCCGCATGAATTCCTTGAAGCGTCAGGTTTCCAAGGCACGTCGCTATCAGGCTCTCTCAAAGGATGTTGGAATTCTCGATACTCACCTGAGTCATCGCGAATTCATTCAGCTGAGCGGTCAGCGTGAAGAGTTGACGGTCTCACTGACTTCGCTTGAGAGAGCGCGTGGCTCGATCGAGGCAAATATGCCGGAGCGCGAAACTGCGGTCGTGGAAGCCCGGAATTTGGCCCAAGCATTGGATGCCAAACTTTCCGGTCTGAGGCAAAGGCTCTCGGATAAGAAAAATTCGATTCAGGCTGCCGAGAACCGCAGGGCTTTCAATAACGAGCGGAAGGGGGAACTCACTGAGCGTCTTTCTAAGAATGAAAATGAGATCAGTGAGACTGCGGATCGTTTGAACGAGCAGAAGGAATCCTTGGACAAGTCCCAGCTCGCTCTCGTCGAACTGGAAAAGAGAATTCTCGATCAGGAAACTCATTTCAAGGAGCGCAAGGAAGGTGCTTCCAAGTTGGTTCAAGAGCGTCAAATTTTAGAAGCTCAGCTGCGAAAAGCTCGTGCCGAGGCAAACGCAACTCATTCAATTATCGCGTCCTCGCAAGCGAAGATCGAAAGCGCCCTTTCTCAAATGGAAGGAAATCGCGAGCGCATGAAGCAGCTCGAAGAAGAGGCTGAGCGTCTTTCGAGTGAAAACAGTAAGGCCATCGCAGAGCGGGACGAAATTTCACTGCAGCTTGAAGAGCATCTGAAGCGCGTCCCTGATCTTGAAGCTGCCAAGGAGCGGACCGAACGCGAGTTTCAGGCTTGTCGTGGATCTCTCGATGCCGCACGAAAGGCTGCTTCCGAGCTTCATCGCGAACTCTCTAAAAAGGGGTCTCGTTTGGATGTTCTTCGACAACTCATCGCAAGCGGAGAAGGCTTGCGGAAGGGAACTCAGGCGGTGCTCAACGGACTTAATGATTCCGCTCTCATCAAACCAGGATTGGATGGAGTTCTTGGAGCCCACTTGAAAGTTCCTGACGAGTATGCTGCTGCACTCGAAGCCGCTTTGGGTCACCATCTTCAGGCTATTCTTGTGCGAGACGATGAACTAGCCAATGAGATCATTGACCGACTGACCGAGGGGAAGAAGGGAGAAGCCGCACTTCTCCCGGAGAGCTTCCTTCCTGCATCGTCCGGTAGTCAGGTTGAGGCGCTTCCCGAAGGCGCGAAGGCTTGGGCCTTAGATGTTGTTACGGTCGAGAGCAAGCTGATTGGCTTAATGGAGCATCTGCTTTGCAAAGTAATCATTGTTCCTAACCGAAGCGTGGCTGGTAAGCTTAGGACAAGCTATCCTGATCTCACTTTCGTCACCTCATGTGGAGAGATCCTTTCCTCTGAAGGGCTTCTTAAAGGAGGGTGCTCCGGAGGTCAGAAAGACTCTCTCTTGATGCGCCAAAATGAAGTTCTTTCTCTGGAAGCGGAAACGCAAGAACTCGCAGCGGCAGAGAAGGAGGCGCAGGCTAAGATTCAGGAGCTCGAAGAGCGAGTGAAAGAGCTTCGTGAAGAAGTCGAATCAGCCAAGGATTGCGTGCAGCGTCACAAAGTGGAGGAGTCGACCTTGAACGGACAGCTGTCACTGGCGAAGCGGGAGGCTGAAGGTTTTGCTACCAAGGTTGCCAACAATCAGTGGGAACGTGAGGAGCTTAATGGCCGCGAAAAAACAGCATGCGATAGTCGTTCCGCGATGGAGAACGAACTTGCACGTGCGCGGGAGCGATTGACTGCTCTCGAGGACGATGGTCGCAATCTTCAGAAGCACGTCGAGGAGGTGATGGATCGCGAAAGGGCATCACAAGAGCAGTTTAATGAAGCCCGCACCGCTCTGGCGGTCGAAAAGCAGGCTCGTGATTCAGCGGCCCGTGAGCAGCACCCCATGACGTCTCGTATTAATGAACTCACCGAGCTCAACCATCGACGGCAAAATGAGATCAAGTCTTCTCGTGATCGCATTGTGCAAGGTGATGAGGAGAATGAATCATTGGAAAATGAAATGGGCGGCTACCGCGAGGATGTCGAATCAGTTTCTGCTGAGTTGAGCCAGGCCGATGGGTCTCGTGCCAATCTCAAACAACTGATTGATGAATCGGAGTCTCAACTCACGGAGATCCGACAGAAGCAATCACGAGTTTCGAATCAGATTGGTAAAGAGGAGGTTTCAGCCACCAAGCTCGACCTTCGCCTGGAGAATCTCGAAAATTCGGTGCTCGAACGCCATCAGATCGAAATCAAATCCTTCAATCCTGACTTTCATGTTCTCATGTCGTGCATTGCTGACCGCAAGCAGGTTGAGAAACGAGGTCGGAGCGCGGTGGTTCCCGATGATGAAGGAGGAGAGAACGTTGAAAACGAGCAAGAGGAGCAACTTGTCGTCCTTGAAGCTGGAAAGGACGTTCTCCCTGCGGAGATCACCGAAGAAGGTCCTGACTGGAAGTTTGTCGAAGCGATTGTCGCGGACCTCAAGCGTCGTCTTGATTCGATGGGTCCCGTGAACCTTGATGCCATTGAAGAATACGATGAACTCGAAGAGCGTCATACATTCACTAAAAATCAGCACGACGACCTCGTTAATTCGAAGGCTCAGCTTCTTGAAATTATCGATCGAATCAACACTGAGTCCGAACGTCTCTTTGCTGAGACCTTCAACGCAGTGGCGATCAACTTTAAGTTGATGTTCAAGCGTCTCTTCGGAGATAAAGCGACGGCCGATCTGATTCTGCAAGACGTCAATAACCCACTTGAGTGCGGCATCGAAGTGATCGCCAAGCCTCCCGGAAAAAAGCTTCAATCCATCTCCCTCATGTCAGGTGGAGAGCGCTCTATGACTGCCGTTGCCTTGCTCTTTTCCATCTACATGGTGAAGCCAAGTCCCTTCTGTGTGCTTGACGAGCTTGATGCGCCGCTTGATGAATCAAATATTGGGCGCTTTCTGAATGTGCTCGATGCCTTCATCGATCAGAGTCAGTTCATCATCGTGACGCACTCCAAACGCACCATGGAACGCGCCGACGTGATGTATGGCGTGACGATGGAAGAATTTGGAGTTTCCAAGCCTGTTGGTATGCGCCTCACTTCAGAGGCGGAATCGCTCAAAGGGAAGGATCATCTTAAGTCGGCAGCGGAGAAAGCCGCGCTTAAGCTGAATTCTTAGATCCTAAGAGATTACTGCGACTTAGTATTAGTTAGGAGAGCGGCCGTTGTAGATGGCTCCGCCTGATTCTTTGTAGGTCTTGAGGACGTTGGCAGCGGCATCGCGCATGAGGTCGTTTTGGACGGTGATTCCCCGGGTTTCGAGTTGGGCGACCCAGTCGGTGGGCTTTGACCCTTCATCGAAGCCGATGGCGTTGGCGTCCTCTTCACGAGCTCCGCAGATGAGGCTGCGGACTCCGGACCAAGGGACTGCTCCGAGGCACATCGCGCAGGGGGCGACGCTGGTAACGAGCTGGGTTCCGCTGTTTCCGAGGCTCCCCAAGTCGTGAGTTAGCAGGCTTCGTTGAGCCATGGAAACGGCGACCATTTCGGCGTGGGCGATGGACGCATGGGAGGCGACGACGATGTTGACCCCGGGGGCGATGAGGGTGCCTGATTCCAGATCAAAAACGGCAGCGCTAAAGGGTCCACCGGTTTGATGTTTTATATTGAGGGAGGCGAGGCGGAGGACCAATCCCATGCGGTCCTCTGGGGTTGCGAAGATGTGATCCGCGGCTGGAAGTTCTGATTCCAGCCAATGGGGAAGCTGGAGGGTGACGGCGGAAAAGCGTGGATTCATGACGAGTGCGGCTGGGTAAATTCCCCGGAGAAGACAAGGGCATTGAGTTCGGCGAAGAGGATGGCAACGGTAGAGAGGATGGAGCGGTAGATGAGATCGACGCGATCGTGGTAGGAGGCAAAGCTATCCTTTACGGCATTTACAGTTATCTTTTCGATATCGGCGAGTGAGAGGTCGAAGAGCTCAGTGGCGAGGGCGAGTTCCTGTGATATTTCGGTCTCACTCATGAGGCTGCCATCGGTGTTGAGGAAGACTTGGAATCCTGCTTTATAAAAAGTAGGAAAAGTGTGCTTTTACGCGAGTTACGAGAAGATGAGATCGAAGAGGGTCTGCTCGAGTGTCCGGTGGGATTGCCGATTGGATGAAACGCGCCTGCGGAGATCGCGATCAGTATCCCGGCGCAGTTTTTGGAGCGGAGGGATTTGTGGCTTTGTTGCTGAATTTTCGTTTTAGTCTTTCGAGGAAGGAGAGATTTTGTGAGGAAGATTATTCGAAGCGGAACCAGTCGATATTGGCGAGATGTTGTTTGCCGGGATTAGTGAAGGTTAGGCGGAGATTTACAAGACCGGAGGGAAGGTTAGCAAGAGGGATGGAGACTTCCTTCCACGTGTTCCAATTGCCGGTTGGTTTCATAAAGGCGGCGCCGATGTTCTTGCCATTCGCGGTGATCGTCACCGTCGCGCCATTGCCGGCGGAGGCATAACGGAAGGTTATTTTTTGACAGCCTTCGAGTCGAAAGCGGTGATACTCGGTCCAATGAGAATGATTAATTGCTCCGAGAAATGGTTTCTCGTTGGCGTTGAGAATTTGGGTCCCGTTGTTCGTGGTATAGGACTCGGCTTGAATGGTTCGGGGATGGAGGCGGATTACCGCTCCTCCGGAGAGTGGAGAAGCCTTTCTACTGGGGCCGCCGTAATCAGTGTAATTTGCGGAGAGTTCGAGCGTTTGGTCCTGTAAGGGGAGGTTGATGGTCCCGGCTGCCCCCCGAGAGACCTGGGGCACGTTCTTGGCAGAGAGTGAGTAGATCCAACGGATCATGGAGCCGACTTTATCCCGGGTGAGGTTGGGATGAGGAAGCATGGGAATCTCGCCCCAGACTTTAGCTGATCCGGAAATCACGCGACTAACAGATTGGTCAAAAGCGGCGGGATCGTTCTTGTAGCGTTTTGCGATCTCGTTGAAGGAAGGGCCGATGAGTCTTTGAGTGGCGTGATGGCAGTTGAAACAATCGGAGGCCCGGATGGCTGAGAGTCCTGGTGCTTCCTTGGCCAAAGGAGCGAGAGTGACGACTGTAGTTGCAAAAGGAGAGGGGTCTTTTCGTGAGTCGCCGTCTTCCCGGTCAGAGATGTGGAGTTGGAATGGGACTGGTTTTCCGGGTGTGTAGAAAGATCCATCGAGAGGAGCGTCGAAAGCGAGAGTTGGTGGCGTATTTCCGGCGGTGATGGTGTGAGCGGTGATGCAGCTTGCACCGTTTTCGTCGGTCACTTTGAGGGTGATCAGGTGATCGCCTGATTCGGGGAAAGTGAGTTTTGGAGCGACGGCGGTTGAGAATTCCTTGCCTTGATGAGTCCACGAATAGCGAAGTTTTCCACCTTCGGGATCTTTTGATTCCGAGCCGTCGAGATTTACGGAAAGAGGAATGGGGCCGTGCTTCCGGTCGGATTGGAATTGCGCAACGGGATCAAGGTTTCCGTGGCGGTAGCTGATGTGAATAAGACGGGCGTCCTTGTTATTTCCCCAGGTCGAGCCGTAGTCGGTGATCCAGAGAGTGCCATCGGGAGCGATGAGAGCGTCGGAGGGACGTTTGATTTTGACGGGAAGCGGGAACTCTTCGATTCCAGTGAGGTCCTCGTTTTTGTCAAGGCGAGCCCATTTAAGGAAGGTGCGATTCCAGTCCCAAAAGAGTAGGCAATGATCGAATTCGATGGGGAGCCCTCCGGTCTCTTTAAATTCAGGGCGGTAGTGAAAAACAGGCCCGGCACATGCGGTGCGTCCTCCTTTTCCTACGGCGGGAAACTCAGGTGAGTCTGCATAGGGATAATAGATGAAAGCGGATTGGGCCGGCGGGAGATCCTTGCGCCCGGTATTGAGCGGGGAGTCGTTGATCGGTTTGGTGGGATTGAACTTTGCGCCTACTTTTCCGTTGGTGAAGTCTACTCGTGAGTAGGGTTTGTTGTCGGCGATGAAGTAGGGCCAACCGAAGAAACCAGGCTTGCGCGCCTGATTGATTTCGTCGTGACCGCGGGGGCCTCGTGGTCCGTCATTTCCGGCATCGGGACCCACGTCGCCCCAGTAGAGGTGACCGGATTTGGAATCGATGGAAAACTTCCACGGATTGCGACATCCCATGACGTAGATTTCAGGACGTGTTCCGATAGTTCCGGGAGGGAAGAGGTTCCCTGCGGGGATTTTGTAGGAGGCATCAGGCTGAATTTTGATGCGAATCAAACCGCCGCGAAGATCGTTCGGGTTGGCGGCTGATTTTTCGGCGTTCCAAGGTTCGCGACCGGGACGTCGATCGATCGGAGCATATGAGGCAGAGTCTCCAAAGGGGTGGGTGTTGTCACCAGCGGAGGCAAAAAGGCAACCATCGGGTCCAAATTTAAGCATGCCGCCGTGGTGGCAACATTCGCGTCGCTGGGTGGCCCATTCGATGACCTTCTTTTCATCAGTGAGAGTATCGTCATTGAGAGTGAAGCGGCTGATGCGCTGGCCCACAAAGTCCGAGGGCGAGTAGAGGAGAAAGAGGTGATTGTTTTTTTTGAAGCTTGGATCGAGGGCGATTCCAAGGAGTCCGTTCTCTTGCTCCCCGAAAACTTTAATTTCAGCAAGAGTAGTCCGGTCTCCGGTGACCGGATGGATCCGGCTCACTTTTCCCTGCAGTTCGATGAGATAAATCGAGCCATCCGGCCCAAGATCCATGCCCATGGGGCGGGCGAAGTCTTCCGCGATGGTCTTGACTTCGAATCGGAAAGATTCAACGGCGCACGCGCAGTGAGTGAAGGTAAAGAAGAGAAGTATTTTGAAGTAAAAGGACATCCTGATTGTGAGCGATTTCTGGAGATTGTAGGGATGCTTTCTGGAAGTCGACGTCCTTACGGCTCGAGGCTAAGCGGATACGGGTCTTCTGTCGAAGTTAGAAAAGGGACACAGGTGGTTGTTTCGTTCCATTTGCCGCTCCTTCATCGAATCAGCGAATTCTTCGCGTCGATTCTTGAGTTCATCGAGATCTAGCTCGGGGTTCTCCTCAGCCAATTGCCCGAGGATCGACCTTGTGCGTGCGACACCTTCAGGTTTGCCGTTCTCCTGATCTTGGCCTGTCGCCACTTGGGAAACCTTGGGGTCAGCGGAAGGTTCTTGACCAATGACATTGTCGTTCCCTGAGGGAGAGGCCTTCATTAGAAGAACGGCTGCGACGGCTCCAAAGAAGCTACCGCCTCCGATATAGAGAATTTGTTTTGTATTCATGAGTTTCTTGAGGATATCCCCGATCAATAATCGGGTGTTCATGAGAAAGTTCGAACCTCGTTCTTGATTGGTTACAAATCCCCTCATTTTTTTTGCGAGAGCGAATCTGATTTGAATTCCAGCTGCCTCGATCACATTTCGAATGACGCCATGGCTACTTTTGATGATCTTGCGGTCCAATCCACTTTATTTGTGGGTTTTTTCGTTAGACTGGAGCATACGAAGCAACATAGTGGTGTCATTGAAAATGACGAGATCATGGAATCCAATTCGTAGTGTGCTGGCCTGTCTACTCGACCATACCTGTGGCTTTGCTCAGGCGGCCGATTCGGTGAAGCACCCCGTTGCCGAGATTACCAAGAAGAAACCTCTACGTCGTGCTTAATGGTCCTGATCACATTATCCGCCTCATTCCTGCCAAGTGATTGTTTCTTTTAAAAAATTGCTAATGGGAGGGGCTTCGATGTCTCTATGGGCGGCTTGTCTCTACGCCGAGGATGAATTTGCCAATCTTCCGGAACTTATCGTGATTGGTGAGCGACTTCCGGTGGAAACGCCGGGAACACGGGTGTGGGGGGAGGATGAAATTTCATCTGGAAATGCTCTCACGCTCGATGCACTGCTAGCGAAGGATCCTGCTTTTTCTCTCTATCGGAGGCAGTCCGCGTTTTTTGGCAATCCTACCTCGTCGGGAGTGAGCCTACGTCGCACGGGAGCGACGGCGACTTCGCGCACCTTAATTTTGCGTGATGGCATTCCGCAGAATGATCCTTTTGGGGGATGGGTTTCCTGGGCTCGTTATGATTCTGGGACGCTGGCATCGGCGCGTCTAATTCCCGCTGCGGGAGCGATGGTTTGGGGGAATCAAAGCCCGGCCGGGACGGTGCAGTTGACGACGCGAACACCGGAACGCAGTGGTGGTTATCTGCAGACCACGATTGGGAGCCACGATACTCGGGCCGTTTCGCTGGGTGGAGATATTGTTTCCGAAGATGGCAGGCATACGATCTTGAGTAATGTTCACTCATTGCAGTCGGATGGGTTTTACGGCCTTTCAGAAAGCCAACGTGGCGCGGTGGATAGGCGACTCGATCTCGATGTTCGTGGTATTGATTTACGTTCCGTTTGGCAGGGGGGGCAAGGGGTGACTCTGGAATCGATGTTTTCCTTCTTTGATGAGGAGCGGGGGAATGGGACGGTCTTGTCGCGAAATTCGAGTAGGGCGACCGATGCTTCGCTACGGGCAAGTTGGGAAATGGATGGGCTGACTTGGCAAGCGACCGGCTACTATCAACGTCGCGATTTTGCCGCTTTGTTTTCGTCGGTCAATGCCGACCGATCTTTTGAATCTCCGGCACTTGATCAATTCGATGTTCCGGGGAGTGGCTTGGGGGGTGGGCTGACGACGACTTTTGATGTGAGTGATCAGCTTGAAATGACGCTGGGTGCGGACGTGCGGCAACTTCGTGGTGAGACGAATGAGAATGCGGGTTTTGTGAACGGGGCTTTTCTGCGGCGTCGGCAAGCGGGTGGACGGCAAACTTTTACCGGGGCCTTTGCGCGGGCGGAGTTTGATGATGGTTCCGGGTTTCGCGTGGAAGCGAGCACGCGTCTTGATTACTGGTCTCATGCCGATGGGAAACGGATCGAGCGTCGGCCCGCAACTGGCGCGCTTTTACGTGAGGATCTTTATTCAGACCGCGATGGCCTCGAGCCGTCGTTCGGGATCACGGTGTTACAAGATGTTGGCGAAAGTATTACCTTTTCGGCTGCGGCCAGTTCTTCCTTTCGGGCTCCCACTTTGAATGAGCTTTACCGGCCGTTTCGGGTTCGTAGTGACATCACGGAAGCGAATCCTTTGCTGGAAGCTGAACGCTTTTTTTCGCTTGGTGCTGGAGCTTTGTGGGAACCCAATAAGGAGTTTAGTCTTTCGGGGAATTTTTTCGTGCACTGGATCGATGAGGCCATCGCGAATGTTCCTGTCACTGATTTGACCCAAGTGGCGGCTCTGGGTATTTTTGTTCCCCCAGGTGGGAGCTTGCAACAGCGTGACAATGTCGATCATGCGCGGGTGCTGGGATTCGAATCGAAGGCGAATTGGAATCCTAATGATTTCGTCTCGTTGTCGCTGGGCTATCAGTGGACCGAAACACGGTTCACCGACTCAAGTATTCAGCCGCTTTTGGAGAACGGGAGTTTTCCTCAAAGCCCGGCGCATCAGATGAATCTCTCATTGACGGTGCGCCCGCGTGAGGATCTCGAAATGTTTGTGGCGATGGATTATACGAGTGGGGCCTTTGATGATGCCTTGTCGGTGCGTCCACTTGATTCCTACTGGAATACGCAACTGGGTCTGGAAATGGAGATCAACGATCACCTCACGATTCGTGCGATGGTGGACAATGTCTTTGATGAGAAAATTCAAACAGGCTTGGCCTCGAATGGATTGATGTCCATCGGTGCGCCTCGGACTTTTTGGCTCTCGGCGCGGATTGAATGGTGAGGGAGGGGGCGCGGAACGGAGTGGTGGCGCCTCGCCACTTGGGTTAGCGTGCTATGGAATTTCTGAGTTGAGGGGCATGCGAAGATGAACTGCGAGGCCCCGCGACTCCTTTTGCTGACGCGCTTTTCGGAGAGTGGAGAAGTTAAGCTGGCTTGATTCGGACGGGGCAGACTTTGAGTTCTGCGGTTTGGGTGATGGGGTCGTAACCGGAGCCGGTGAGGACATTGACGTTGGTTTCGGCGAAGCTGAAGCTGGTGAAAACCGTTCCCCGTGGGGAGCGGGTGGTGGCTTCCACTTTGACTTTGATCTCGCCTCGGCGGGAGGCCATTTTGACAAATTTTCCATCGGTAAGGCCCCAGTCTTTTACGTCGTCGGGGTGGATCTCGAGGGTTTCTTCGGAGAGGAGGTAGTCGATGCCGCTGGCGCGTCCGGTTTGGGTGCGCGTGTGGTAAGCTTGGAGTCGGCGGCCGGTGGTCAGCCAGACGGGGTAGTCGGCGTCGATGACCTCGGCGGGGTCGCGGTAGCCGATGATTTTGAAGAGCCCAGGTTTCCCGTCTTTGAAAGACTTTTCATGAAGAATGGGGGTGCCAGGGTGGTCTTTTTCGGGGACGGGCCATTGGTAGACGCCGTCGCCGATGTTGTCCCAGTTGAGGCCTTTGTATATCGGGCTCAATCCGCAGAGCTCGTTGAAGACGTCCTTGGCGGACTCGTATTCGAAGCCGGGGGTGCCAAGGCGTTTGGCGATTTCGGAAATGATCCACCAGTCGGGTTTGGAATCGCCATAACTTGGGACGGCGGCGCGGAGGCGCTGGACCCGGCGTTCGGTGTTAGCTTGCACGCCGTCGGTCTCGCCCCAGGCGGAGGCTGGGAAGACGATGTCGGCCATTTGCGCGGTCTCGGTGAGGAAGATGTCGATGACGACGAGGTGGTCGAGCGACTTCAGGGCTTTCTCGCAGTGGTTTTTATCGGGGTCGGTGACGACGGTGTTTTCGCCATCGATGAGCATGGCGTGGATGCCATCTTTTTCCAGGCCGCAGAGATTGAGCGCGGTGACCTTGGTCATGGAATTGCCAAGGTCGAGGTCGGGTTGTTGGTAGGCGGTCCTGAATTTCTCGTGGGCTTCCTCGGAAATGACAGGTTGGAAGCCGGGGTAGTTGTTGGGGACCGCTCCGCAGTCGCCTGCGCCCTGGATGTTGTTTTGCCCGCGCATCGGGTTGATTCCGGTGCCTACCTTACCAAGGTTGCCGGTGAGAAGGGCGAGGTTGCAGAGTGATTGGACGTTATCGACGCCGCAGATGTGCTCGGTGATACCGAGGGTGTAGTAGATCGCACCGAGCTTGGCGGCGCCATACCAGAGGGCGGCTTGCTCGATGTCAGAGGCGGGCACCTCGCAGATTTCACTGGCCCAAGCAGGGCCGAATTCCTTGAGGTGGGTTTCGAAGGCTTCGTAGTCGGCACAGCGGTCGGCGATGAATTCCTGATCGGTGAGTCCTTCGCGCACGATGACGTGGGCCATGGCGAGGAGGAGGGCGACATCGGAGCCGACGCGGATGGGGAGGTGAAGATGCGCAAGTTCGGCGAGGCGAGTTCTGCGGGGGTCGGCGACGATGAGTTTTGCGCCTTTAGTAAGGGCTTTTTTGAGACCCGTCGCGGCGACGGGGTGGCACTCGGTCATGTTGGTGCCGATGGCGAAGATGGTGTCGGGCTTGTCCATGTCCTCGAGAGGATTGGACATTGCGCCTCTTCCGATTTGAGCGGCCAGACCGGCCACGGTGGGAGCGTGTCAGGCTCGACTACAGTTATCGATATGGTGCGTTCCGAAGCCCGCTCGAATAAACTTCTGCATGGTATAGGCGGCTTCGTGCGGGGCGCGACCGGAGGCGATTCCGAAGATGGAATGTCGGCCATATTTTGCGCGCGCGTCGGCAAAGCCTTTGGCAGCGGCATTCAGGGCTTCATTCCATTCGACTTCTTTGAAGGAGCCGTCGGGCTGCTTCATGAGGGGTTTTTTAAGGCGGTCTTCGTGCTGGATGAAGTCGTAGGTGAATTGGCCTTTGATGCAGAGGGCGCCCTTGTTGGCGGGGCCGTCCATGGCGGGTTGGGCGCCGACGATCTTGTCGCCCTTTGTCATGAGATCGATGGAGCAACCGACGGCGCAGTAGGGGCAGACGGTGCGGGTCTTTTTGATTTCCTCGGGAAGTTCTACGTGGCGGATGGCCTTTTTATCAGCGAGTGCTCCGGTGGGGCAGGTCTGGACGCATTGGCCGCAGAAGGTGCAGTCGGAGTCACGGAGGTCATTGCCGAACTCGGTGGTGATCTGGGTCTCGAAGCCGCGATTGGCAACGGTGATGGCGTAGTCCCCTTCTTGCTCGGCGCAGACTCTAACGCAGCGGTAGCAGGAGATGCACTGCTCGTAGTCGCGGAGGATAAAAGGATTGAGGTCCTGGAGATTGGTGGTGCCGGACTTTTTGCCAGCGAAGCGACCGCTACGTGCGCCGTATTTATTGACGAGAGTTGAGAGTTCTTGCGAGGCAAGACCGCGGAGGGGATCGACGTCAATTTGGCGGTTTTCCGAGGCGACCATTTCGAGGAGCGTCTTGCGCATCTTCTCGATGTGGGGCGGGGAGGTCTTGACGACCATGCCATCGTTCGCCTGAGTAGTGCAGGAGGCAACGGGATTGCGGATGCCTTCCACTTCGACAACGCAGAGGCGGCAGCCGCCGAAGGCATCGAGCCGGTCATCATAGCAGAGAGTAGGGATGTCTTTTTCGAGGCGCTTGGAGACTTGGTAGATCGTTTCGCCCTCGATGAAAGAGGTTTGCTGGCCATCGATGGTGATGGAGAGCTGTGCGGCGATGGCGGAATTGGGATCGTTGATCATGCTGATCGATTTTTAAAAGGGAGATTAGCGACGGGAGCGCTCATTGAATACCTGCTCGGCGGTCTTGTCGGTTACCTCGATATTTTTCATTTGAAGATGCCAGATTTTGTTGGGCCAGGTTTGTTCCTCGGTCTGGCCTTTTGCGGTGGGGAAGAAGCTTTGAGAGAGGGTGTATTTTTCGCTATCGACAGCTTTTTCAAAGCAATCCAAGGCGACCGTTTTTTGGATCTTGCTTGTCCTTTTTAAGGTGATGCCGCCCCCGCTTATTGCGAAATGGAAGGTGATCGTTTGCTCGGGTTTGGTGACAGAAGCGACGACCTTGGGTTTTACAAGAGTTTCTCCGCTTTTTGAAAATTCGAGATGAATGGTGTCGCCGGGATAGAGGTCGAGAATTCCATCTGCACTGAGAATGTCTCCTGCGGGAACAGTCATTTCCTTTTTAGAGCCATCTTCTAGCGTGATAGTCTCGCTGCGTTCCGTTCTTTTGTTGGCGGCTTCAGGGAGGGGCGTAGACTTGATCAGCTTGATGGAAGCTGCGTCAAAGGTGGCCCAGGGGACGGTGAATTTTTTACCTCCTTTTTCGAAAGAGACGGTGCTTTTACTGTAAGCCGTGATGGTGACAGAAATTTCTCGTCCCTTGGTGTCCTTGATCTTGATGGGAGTCGCATGAGCGGTGGCGATGAACGCTAGGAAGATGGCAGGTAGAAATTTCATGGTAGTATCTGAGTCAGGTTTTGGTGGTTCTACGAGGTGGCTTGAGCGACTTGCTCAGGGAAATATTTCAAGAGAGATTCAGTAACAAACGGCGCAGCCATCCCAAGTCCGCATGCAGAAGTGGCCTTCATTGCTTCTCCGATATCGTTGACCTCATTGGTCCAGTCGGCGAGCGAAAGGTCTGAGGCTTCGCCATTTAACCGCTCGGTGAGGCGCTGGGTGCCGATGCGGCAGGGGAAGCATTTCCCGCAAGACTCGTGGGCGAAGAAGGCCATGGCGTCGTGGGCGGCCTTGACCATGTTGCGGGTGTCATCAAAGACCATAATGCCGCCCGCACCTAAGAAGGAGCCGTGGGACTTAATGCAGGGATCGTCGAGGGTAAGTCCGTCGAGGATCTGGTGACCGAGGAAACCTCCGGAGAGGCCTGCCATGGTGACAGCTTGAATAGTGCGGCCGTCTTTTGGACCACCGGCCCAGTCGTAGAGGAGAGTCTTTAAAGGCAGGCCGAAGGGGACTTCGTAGTTTCCCGGACGGATGATATCTCCGGAAAGAGAAATGAGCTTGGTGCCGACGTGGTCACCGAGGCCGAGGGACTGATACCACTCAGCTCCCTTATTAAGGATGTGGGGAACGGCGCAGAGGGTTTCGACGTTGTTGACGGCGGTGGGTTTGTCTTCGAAGCCGTGGGTAACAGGGAAAGGAGGTTTATTGCGGGGAAAGGGGTGTTTGCCCTCGAGCGAGTTGAGGAGTGAGCCTTCTTCCCCACAGATGTAGGCACCGGCACCGCGACGGACGTAGAGGTGGAATTCGAAGCCGGAGTCGAGAATGTTGTTGCCGAGGAGTCCAGCTTCGCGGGCTTGGGCAAGGCATTTTTCGAGGAGGGCGTTGGTCTCGGGATATTCGTAGCGGAGGTAGATAAATCCGCGGGGGGCTCCGGTGGCGAAGGCGGCGATGATCATGCCTTCGATCAATGCGAACGGATCGTAGTCCATGAGGACGCGATCCTTGAAGCAACCGGGTTCGCCTTCGTCGGCATTGCAGACGATGGACTTGGGGTGGCGGTCGCAGTCGGCAACGGCTTTCCATTTTAACCCGGTGGGGAATCCGGCACCGCCACGTCCGGCGAGCTTTGAGGCAGAGATGGTGTCAGTAACTGCTGTCGGGTCATCTTTTAAAACAGAAGCGAGGGCTGAGAATCCGCCGTTGGCTTGGTATCCGATGAGCGTGTTGTTGCCATGCTTACGGATATTGGAGAAGAGGCATTCTTCGATGTCGCCGGGGTTGGGAACGGGGAGTGGCGAAGGGGTAGGTTTTAAATTGGCCGCGGTTTTGCCGGAGAGAGTGGTGTGACCGGTGAGAACCGGAATGGGAGCATCGCAGCGGCCGGAGCAGGGCATTTCAGTGGCGGCTTGGCCCTGTGCTTTGAGAGTTTCGAGGATCTCGTTTCCTCCTCGCATGCAGCAGATATTTCCGGTGCAGACGCGCGGGGCCTCGAGTCCGCCGGGAGTGCGGGAGAAGTGGTGGTAGAAGGTGACGGTGCCGTAAAGGTCGGCGAGGGGAGTCTTTAATCCGTCTGCGACAGCGCGGAGAGCACTATCGGAAAGGTAGCCATCGCGATTATGAAAGGCGTGGAGGAGCGGGAGTAGGGGAGCGGGCTCGTTTCTCCACTGATCAATGAGGTCCTGATTGGTCATGCTCGGCATTTTTTTTATTGTGGAGGATTTGGATGTTCACACAAGCGGTGAAGTGAAATTAGGGTGACTTTTTGATTCGATCTTCTCCGTGGTAAATATTGAAGGTGGGTGGGCGGAGGAATCCGATGAGAGTTTGGCCGGAGTCGTTCGCGAATTCGACAGCAAGCGACGAGGGTGCAGAAATGCCGGCGATCAGGGGAATACCTGCGGCGAGGGCTTTCTGCATGAGTTCGAATGAAATGCGGCCGGAGACGAGGAGGAAGGTCTCGGAAAGGTCGATGTCTGAGGTTAGGGCGTGGCCGATAACTTTATCGAGCGCGTTGTGCCTCCCGACATCTTCTCGAAGAGCGAGGAGGGTTCCATTTGAATCAAAAATGGCGGAGGCGTGGAGTCCGCCGGTGGACTCGAAGGTGTCTTGTGCTTTGCGCATTGCGTAGGGCGCTTCGAGGAGGATTTCTCGTTCTAAAGAGAATTTTGAAGCAATCGCGGGATGACTTTGAAGAATCGCATCGATGGTGACTTTACCGCAGAGGCCACAGGAGGAGGCGGAGAATAGGTGGCGGGTGAGGCGCTCCCAATCCATGGGGTGATCGTCAGTGAGGAAAACAAGGGCGTGGTTGTCACGCGCCTCAAGGTCGATGCGGGTGACGTCTGATTTTTTAGAAATGATTCCCTCGCTGAGCATGAAGCCTAAGATGAGGACTTCGTCGTCACCCGGCGTTCGCATGAGGACGGCAAGTGGACGGCCGTCGATGACAACTTGAAGCGGTTCCTCAACGGCGAGTTGATCGGAGAGGGGCGTGTTTCCTTCTGGGGAATGCTTAGTTATCTCAAAGCTGCGGGAGTGGTCGGACATAATGAGTAGGATTATTCGGCCATCATCAGCTTTTCGCGAACATTGTAGAGTTTTCGACGAGCTGCATTGAGTGGGGTCATTGAAAATTTCAATTCCGATTTTACTTGGATTTTTATGATTTTCAAGGCTAGGGAGGGAGATTAAAGATGGGAAATATTTTCCCCTAAGATGGGCGTGTAGCAGGCCTGAAAACCCGTAGAACACGTGAGTTGACAGTAAGGGTTTGGTTGATATGGTGCGCGGCCTTCCGTAGGGGCTTTTCACAATCCCGACGGTTCAACTTGATCAAAACTCACCAAGAGAATACGACCATGGCTACCACAAAAAAGGCTTCTAAAAAGGCCTCCACGAAACAGCAGAATGTCTACTACTTCGGCGCAGGAAAATGCGACGGAGACGGATCGATGAAAGCCCTCCTCGGAGGTAAAGGCGCGAACCTCGCCGAAATGAGCAGTATCGGAGTTCCCGTTCCTGCTGGTTTCACTATCACCACCGAAGTCTGCACTTATTATAACGACAACGCTAAAAAGTATCCAAAGACTCTCGATGCAGAGATCGAGGAGAACATTACCAAGGTTGAAAAAGCGATGGGCAAGAAGTTCGGTGATCTCGAAAACCCACTTCTCCTTTCCGTCCGTTCCGGTGCTCGCGAGTCGATGCCCGGTATGATGGACACCATCCTCAACCTTGGAATTAATGACCAGGTTGTCGAAGCTCTCGCCAAGAAGACGGGCAACGGAAAATTTGCTTGGGATTCCTACCGTCGCTTCCTTCAGATGTATGGAAGTGTAGTCATGGAAGTGGAAGCCGAAGCCGGCGAGCACCACGATCCTTACGAGGTCATTCTCGACGCAGCCAAGGCCAAGGCTAAGGTTAAAGACGACTCTGGTCTTTCTGAAGCTCAGCTTCGTGAAGTGGTCGCAGAATTCAAAGCGCTCATCAAAGAGCGCTCCGGTAAGCATTTCCCTGAAGATCCCCGCGCCCAGCTCAAAGGAGCAGTGAGCGCTGTTTTCAACTCTTGGCAAAACGACCGCGCGACGGTCTATCGTCAGAAGTATGGCATTCCTGCCGCTTGGGGAACTGCTGTGAACGTTCAGGCCATGGTCTTTGGTAACACAGGTAAGACATCCGGAACAGGAGTGGCTTTCACCCGTGACCCAGCGACTGGTCAAAACGTATTCTATGGTGAGTATCTCATCGACGCACAGGGTGAAGACGTTGTCGCCGGTGTTCGCACTCCTAAGCCGATCGCTAAGATGGCTAAGGATCTTCCCAAGTCTCACAAGGAACTTCTTGCGATTCGCACGAAGCTCGAGAAGCACTTCCGCGATGTGCAGGACGTTGAGTTCACCATCGAAGAAGGCAAGCTCTGGATGCTCCAGACCCGCAACGGGAAGCGTACTGGTTTCGCTGCTGTGAACATCGCTCTCGACATGGTTAAAGAGCGCCTCATCAAAAAGGAAGAGGCGATCCTCCGCATTCCTGCCGATGACCTCAGCCACCTCCTCGCACCGATTTTTGACACCAAAGCTGAGAAGGCTGCTAAGAAAGTTGGCAACGGTCTTCCTGCTGGTCCTGGTGCCGCTTCCGGTAAGATTTATTTCTCCGCTGAAGATTCCGTCAAAGCTGCTGCGAAAGGCGAGAACGTTATTCTTGTTCGCCAAGCCACCTCTCCCGAGGATCTTCGCGGTATGATCGCGGCTGATGGCATTCTCACCACTGAGGGTGGTGCCTCTTCACACGCTGCTCTCGTTGCCCGTCAAATGGGTAAGGTTTGTGTCTGTGGTGCACATGGAATGACCATCGACTACTCCAAAAAGACTCTCTCCGGAAACGGCGTGACTCTGAAGGAAGGCGATGAGCTTTCTCTCAACGGATTTGTTGGAAACGTATATAAAGGTGGCATTAAGTCTTCTCCTTCCCAGGTCATCCAGGGACTCATCGAGAATAAGCCCGCTGCTAAGCGTTCCGACACTTACAAGAAGTTCATGGAGCTAATGAGCTGGACTGACAAGCTTCGCAAGCTTGGCATCCGTACTAACTCCGATACTCCGGAGCAGGTTCGCCAAGCGATCAAGTTCGGTGCTGAAGGTATCGGCCTCACTCGAGCAGAGCACATGTTTTTCGAAGGCAATCGCATTGACGCCGTCCGTGAGATGATCCTCGCTGACGACGACGCAGGTCGCGCCAAAGCACTTAAGAAAATCAAGGTCTTCATGAAGAAGGACTTCATCGGTATCTTCGCAGCACTTGACGGTCGCCCTGCCACCATCCGTCTCCTTGATCCACCTCTTCACGAGTTCATCGGAACCATGGATGCCGCTCAGAAGAAGGATCTCTCCAAGAAGATCGGCATGAGCGCAGCAGCGATCACCAAGCGTATTCACTCTCTTCACGAAGAGAATCCCATGCTTGGTCACCGTGGATGTCGTCTCGGTATCAGCTACCCAGCCGTCACGGCGACCCAGGTCGAAGCGATCCTCGAAGCTGCCGCAGAGGTTCAGGCCAAGGGCACTAAGGTTCTCCCAGAGATCATGGTCCCACTTGTGGCCTACGCTCGTGAGCTTGAGCTCCAGAAGCAGGTGATCGACGATACCGCCGCTGAAGTTCGCAAGAGACTTGGTCTCAAGAAGAACCAACTTAAGTATACCGTTGGAACCATGATGGAGATCCCCCGCGCCTGCCTCACCGCGGCTGAAGTGGCGAAGCACGCTGAGTTCTTTTCCTTCGGAACCAACGACCTCACGCAGACAGGCCTCGGTCTCTCCCGCGATGACTCGTCCAGCTTCCTTCCAACCTACCAGGATGCCGAAGTTCTCAACAACAACCCGTTCTCTGCTCTCGACCAAGAAGGTGTCGGCCAACTTGTTGAAATGGGTGTCAAAGGAGGCCGTGAGACCAAGCCTAAGCTCAAAATTGGTATCTGCGGCGAGCATGGCGGAGATCCTGATTCGGTGAAATTCTTCCACCGCGCCGGACTCAACTACGTGTCCTGTTCACCATTCCGTATCCCGGTTGCCCGTCTTGCTGCTGCGCAAGCCGCTCTCGAAGAAAAGGGAATGGCCCGTAGTGAGATGAGCTAAAGCTTCGCTTACAAAAATTCAAAGCCCCGTTCGTGAAAGCGAGCGGGGCTTTTTTTGCAGCCGAAAGCTTTGCCGCCTGACGTTTTTGGATAGTCACCAAAAATTTCCGCTACTGGCTTCCCTCTATAATTTTTTTTGTTTTGCCTCCTCGAGTTGCTGTTTTATGAGGGCTGCTCCTTGGCGCTCTTGTTCCTTGATAGTGACAATTTCTGCTCTACGTGATGCCGAGATGTCACGATACATGAGGGTCAATCTGACTTCATTCTTGAAGACGCGGTTAATGGTGATCTCTCTGACTTCGATGGCGTATTCGTCGGAGAGTTGTTTTCTCAAGTAGTCGTGATCGAGCATCTTCTCTTTTTCCGAGATGCGGTAGTCGACTTCGATTTTCTGGAAATTATCCCGCCATACCGAAGGTTTGTCGGCGAGGTAGGCGGTGAGAAGGATAAGCATAGCCGAAGGGATGTCGACGTAGGTCGGCAACATGGTGTTGACGAAGGTGAGTGAAATGGCACCGAGGAGATAGGCGATCTCAGCTTTATCGAACGCCTCACTTCGCAGTCGAACGAGGGCAAGGAGGGCGAAGATGGTAAAACCAAAGCCAGCGGTCACCAACGAGCTGGAAAGGAAGATAGGGAATAGGAAGAGGTTGAAGGCAAGAAGGAGGAACAGCATCTTGTGATCATGATGCCTGCGGTAGTAGATCACGTAGGCATAGATGAAGATGGTCAGAATGTTGAAGATGGTCTTGAGGATCAGGGACCAACCTGAGCTTGAGAGTTCGGATTTAATATTGGTCTGGTTAACCCAAGATTTGAAAAATCCTTTTTCAGTGGGGGGGGTGGCTGGGTCCAGGATCTTGCCAGTGCCGTCGAACATGACGTCCACGTTTTCGGAGCCTTGCTGGAATTCGACGTCGTAGAAGGTTCCATGAGTGGGGCTATCGACCCCTTCGATGTCGCGGATTTTGTTCGGGTTGAACTTGAGTTCAATGGCTGAGCGGACCTCGGCAGGAAGTTGGGAAAAGACGAGATTATGCTCGGTTTCGATCCAATTTCCGGCGGTGTCGAAGTCCGCGCGGTATTTGAATCCGTTTTTCTCAAAGTGAGCTTCCCAAGTGCCATTGGACTTCGCTTTCCATCGAGGCGCTTGAATATCTGGATATTTTTCGTTGAAGGTTTTTTCAACAATGGGAGTGCCACCGAGAGCTGTAAGGCAGCCTAAGATAAGCAGGGCAAAATGGAGAGAGAGATACTTCATGTACGCTGTTGAGATGGAAGGGATTTTTCTATCCACCATGACGTTTTTGAAGGTGACATGTGAATATTGATCTGAGAAGTTTCATTTCTCAGAAAGTGAGGTCAGACTCTTCTCGATAGGAGTAGTAAGGCTGCGTGCCATTCACTGGCTTACCGATGATAAGGTGATCGATGAAGTTGATTTGAAAGAGGTCGGCAGCTTTGATGAGGGAATTGGTAAAGTGATTATCGGATCTGCTGGGGAGAGGTTGGCCCGAGGGATGGTTGTGAGCGACGATGAAAGCATCGGCGCTATCGATGATGACCGGCTGAAGAATGTCGCGAGGGTGGGCGAGGGTTTGATTGGTGGTGCCTCGGGAGATTTCGACCATGCGTTTAAGTTGCAGTCGGTTGTCGAGGGTGAGGACGTAGAGGGTTTCGGTTCTCTGAGTTCCGAGGATGGGGGCGAGATGTTGATAGATTTCCTGAGGGCTGCTAAGGGAGACTTTGTAAATCGTTTCGCGAACGGCGCGGCTACCGAGCTCGAAAGCGGCCATGAGTTGACAGGATTTAGCGAGTCCGAGTCCGTGTTCCTTACTCAATTGTTCGACATCGAGTGATCCCAGGGCGGCGAGGCTCCCGTATTTTTGAATGAGCTGACGGCCAATTTTGATTGCGCTGGCTCCTTTGGTTCCGGTGCGTAAGAAGATGGCAAGAAGTTCATCTCCAGAAAGCGCGGCGGGTCCATGCCGTAGCATTTTTTCCCGAGGCCGTTCGTCGCTGGGGAGGTCATTGATGCGGATGTTAGTGCTCATCGGAGGGTTATTCTCGATTTTTGAGAGATCGGTGGCAAGTTGGGAATAATGAAGGGAAAAAATGAAATTTTGGTATTCTTCGATGGAGGCTGTGGTCTCTGTGACATATCGATGCGTTTAGTTCGGCGTTTAGATATCCATGATCGGCTCAGTTTTCGAACCCTGGCGAGTGAGGAGGCTCAGCCCTATGACCTCGAAGAGGGGACGGTCGCAGTGGTGCGGAATGGAGAGGTTTATCTTCGAAGTGAGGCAGTGTGCGTCATGCTGCAGGATGCGGGAGGAGTCGCCTTGCTCGGAGCGTTCTTTCTAAAAGCCACTCCGCGGTGCATTAGCGACCGCCTTTACCGCTGGGTCGCGAAGAATCGCTACCGCTGGTTTGGAAAAGCCAGCGGGGTGGAGAAGGATACCTGAGGGTGTTAATCCTTTGATGCCTTCGGGTCGAGGGCATCGCGTAGACCGTCTCCAAGGAAGTTGAAGGCGAAGAGGGTGAGCGAGAAGAGGACGGCTGGAATGAGAAGAACGGTAGTTTCGGTTTCGAGGTAGTTGGCGCCCTCCTTAATGAGAGTTCCCCAAGATGAGTTCGGTGGTTCGATTCCGAGTCCGATGAATGAAAGAGTGGCTTCGTAGAGGATGAAACTGGGAATAGTGAGGGTGGCGTAGATGATGACGGGTCCGAGCATATTAGGCAGGATGTGCCGGAAGAGGATGCGGGCATGGCTGAGGCCGAGCGAGCGAGCGGCTTCGACAAATTCCTGTTTTGTGAGAGAAGCGGCGGCGGTGCGGACGATGCGTCCCATAGTAAGCCAACCGAATCCGGCGATGGCGAAGGTTAGGGGGACGAGGTTTGAGTAGCGAAGGACGAGGTCGGTGCTCCAGCCCCAAGAGTCGATAAGGAAGCGTGCCATTTCATCGACATGTCCTGAAATGAGTTCCCGGAAGAGAATGACGATGATGAGGAAGGGCATGGCGAGGAGTCCATCGACAATCCGCATCATGACGTTTCCAAGTCGACCGCCGATGTAGCCAGCAATGCCGCCGTAGATGATCCCGATCGTTACGGTCATGACGGTAGCCATGATGGCGACGAGGAGGGAGATTTGTCCGCCCTCGAGAACGCGCATGAGGAGGTCGCGGCCAAGTTGGTCTGTGCCGAAGAGACCATTGTCAGAGAGGGGGTTAGCAAAGCGATTGGTGAGATCCTGCTCGGTGGCGCTGAAGCCGAGCCAGCCGAGGACGGGGCCGAGGATAAAGCAGGCGAAGAGGATGGCGATGACGATGATTCCGCCGAGCATGGAGAGCCTGTTCTTCTTGAGACGGACGAAGGCATCAGCCCAGAGGCTGGTTCCTTTTTCGATGACCTTTACCCCGTTTTGCGGTGATTGCACTGAAGTGTTCATGGAGAATCAGGAGGTGCGAAGTTTTGGGTCCATAAAGATCAGAACGAGGTCCGAGAGGAGATTGGCGATGCCCATGAGGATTCCGTAGAATAGGACGAGTCCGAGGACGAGATTGTAGTCCTTCGAGGTGACCCCGAGGACGAAGTGCTGGCCCATTCCGGGAACGAGGAAGATATTTTCAACAACGAAAGACCCAGTGATAATAGCTGCAAAGGCGGGTCCGAGGAAGGTGACAGCGGGCATGAGCGCGGGACGTAAGGCGTGCCGAGTAATAATTTTCAGGGGCGGGACGCCTTTGGCGCGAGCCGAGCGGATATAATCTTGGGAGAGGACATCGAGCATGCCTCCACGAGTAAGGCGTGCGAGGTAGGCGGCGACTCCAAAGCAGAGGGTAATGGCGGGAAGGATGATGTCCGCCGGGCGGTCCCAACCGGCGACATTGAGCGAGGTCAGGGGTTTGGCGATATTGATCTGGAAGATGGGACCGAGAACGAAGGCGACGACACAGATGCCAGCCATTGCGATGATCATGGCGAGGTAGTCGAGCATCTGATTATGGTAGAGTGCAGCTATAATTCCTAAGGGGATGCCAAGGCTTATGCCCATGACGAGGGAGAGTAGACCGAGCTTGAGAGAAACGGGAAAGGACTCGGAGATGAGGGTAGAAACCTTTCGGCCTTTCATGGCAATGGAATCGCCAAAATCGTTGTTAGATATAACGTTTTTCCACCAATTAAAATATTGGACTGGGAGTGGTTTATCGAGGCCATAGTATGCTTCAAGGGCTGCTTTTTCCTCTGGAGAAGTGGCTTTTGCATCCGCGAAGGGGTCTCCAGGCATGGCGTGAATTGCGAAGAAGGTGAATGTGACGAGTAGGAAAACGACCACGACAGTCTGGAGAAGGCGGGAGAGGATGGTGCGAAGCATCAGATATGAGAGTTAGTCCTTTTCGATTTTAACGAACTTGAAGGGGTGGTTGTTCAAAAGGAGCGGATGCCAATTTTTGACCTCGGGACGGATGAGGTAGGTGGTGGTGTACCAATAAATCGGGAGGACGGGAGTGTCGTCGAGAAGGGTTTCTTCTGCTTTCGCAAGAGTGGCCATGCGCTGCGAGACATCGGCGGTGTTCTCTGCTTCATGGAGATATTCCTCGAAGGTTTCCGACCCCCATCCGGTGTTGTTATTTCCGCCATCGGTAATCCACATTTCCAAGAAAGTGGTGGGGTCCAAGTAGTCGCCAATCCAGCCGCCGGCGCAGAGGTCGTAGTCGGCGTCATATTGTTTCTGAAGATAAGTGGTCCACTCGCGCTGGATGATGCGAACATTGATGCCGAGATGCTCTTTCCACATCGCTTGGAGGGCTTCGGCCTCGCGGCGTCCGGTTTCGGAATCGGTCGTCAGGATGGTGATATCAGGGAATGCAGAGGTGGATTCGTAGCCTGATTCGGCGAGGAGTTCTTTGGCTTTGACGGGGTCGAACTGGATGATCGCGGGTGGTTTATACTCGCCGAAGGGTGGAACGATTCCGGAAGCTGGCTTTTGGCCGCCTTGGAGAATTTTTTCACAAATGGCTTGTTGATCGATAGCGAGGGCGAAGGCGCGGCGGACCTTAGGGTTGGTGAAGGGTTCGCGGAGGGTATTGACACGGAGGAAGCGGACGCCGACATAGTTTTCTTGGCGGAGTTGACTGCCGTAGTTTTCTTTGGCGAAGGGGATGAGCTCCGAGGGGACGGTGTAGGTGAGGTGAAGCTGCTCGTCACCATACATACGGGTCTCGGTGTAGTAGTTTTTTACAGGAAGGTAACGGATGCCGTTGAGTGAGACGGTTTCGGCATCCCAGTAGTGGGGGTTCCGTTCGACTTCGATCTTGTGGTTGGTGGTCCAGGTTTTGAGTTGGAAGGGGCCATTGGAAACAAGATTGCCGGGGCGGGTCCACTGGGAGGAAAAGGCGGTATTGATTTTACCGTGCTTCAGAACGATGTGCTCGGGGACAGGATACCAGGTGTAATGTTTGGTGAGCTCTGGGAGGTAGGGGATGGGGCCCCGGAGGGTGAGAAGAAGGGTGTGTTTATCAACTGCTTTGGCGCCGACTTGGGCAAAGTCGGTAATTTTCCCCTTGTTATATTCCTGTGCGTTTTTGAGGAAGTAGAGCATTTCGCTGTATTGAGCCGGCCAGTTCGGGTCGGGGGAAAGCATGCGCTTATAGGAGAAAACGAAATCGTGAGCTGTGACGTCTTCGCCGTCGGACCACTTTGCTTCGGGGTTGAGGTCAAAGGTCCATTCGGTGAACTCCTTGTTGGGCGTCCATTTCATAGCAACGCCCGGCAGTGCTTTGCCGTCGATGGCTGGATCCTCGACGCAGAGTCCTTCAAAGAGGGCGCGGATGATATTGGATTCGAGGACGCCTGAGACGAGATGAGGGTCGAGTCCTTTTGGTTCGTTGCTATTTCCGATGATGAGGATGCCTGCGTCATTGGCCTCCTCGATATTGGATTGGCGACGACAAGAGGTCAGCAGGAAGCTGAGGCCGAAGACGATAAAACCAATAATACGCACGACCGAAATGTGGCCCATCTTTTGCGAGAGGGGAATGAGTTTTTTTAGCGAGATCACCGATATCGAACGAGCAACTCGCGAAGGAAGGGGGTTACTAAATTTGTCGGAGCTCCCTTCTTCGCGGAGGCGTCCCCGTTTTACGTGTGTATTTGAGGGTTTTCAGCACGGTGGAAGTGCTGGTGTGGCGGATCTCTTGGAGGAAACTCCTAAAGGTGGGGCTTCCTCCGCCGTGATGGTCAGCTCCTAAGCAGCAGCGCTTCAGTAGAGAGGTGCAATTTCCCAAAATAAGCTGACAAGTGGCTAATTTTCAGGTTGTGAGTTGTGGATTTAGAGAGCTTTCGCTTTTGCCAAGCACGGGGTCATTCGTTATCTCCCGCTCGTGAAGATTTGTGTCGTCGGAAAAGGTGGTCGTGAACATGCGCTGATTCGTTCTCTTAAGGAGTCTCCAAGTTCCCCTGAGGTTTCTTGTTTCCCTGGAAGTGAAGCGATTCATGAGATCGAGGGAGCGGGAAAGGTTGATGCCCATGATTTGAATACTCTGATCGCGTGGATGACTGCTCATGCTATCGATCTCTGCATCGCTGGCGAGGAAAGCTATCTTGTGACGGGTGAAGGATTGGCAAACCGTTGCGCTGAGGTCGGGATTCCCTGTTGGGGCCCTCCCTTTGCTGCTGCGCAAATGGAAGCTTCCAAGGAGTTCGCTAAAGAATTCATGCAGCGTCATGAGATCCCAACTGGAGCTGCGGCAGGTTGTGCTACTGCCGATGAAGCCCGCGCGGCGATCGATGGAAAGTATCCCACGGTTCTAAAATTCGATGGACTAGCCGCAGGAAAAGGAGTGGCGGTTTGTCTCGATGAAGCGTCAGCCGAAGACTTTCTTAAGGAAGTGATGGAGGAACGTCGTTTTGGTGCAGGTCGACTTTTGGTAGAGGAATGCCTCGTGGGGCCTGAAATTTCCATCTTTGCCGCAGTCAGTGGGCCAGATTACTTCATTTTAACTCCTGCCCGTGACTACAAGCGGATCGGGGAAGGGGACGAAGGCCCGAACACCGGAGGGATGGGTGCTGTTGCAAGCCGTCAGTTGGCAGACCCTGAGTTGATGAAACGGATCGAAGACGAGATCGTTGCTCCCACCGTCGCGGGCTTGGAAAAAGACGGACTTAACTACAAAGGCTTCCTCTACTTTGGTCTCATGCTTACGGCTGACGGACCGAAGATTATCGAATACAACTGCCGCTTTGGTGATCCGGAGTGCCAGGCTGTGATGCCTCTGCTTTCAGGTGATCTAGCCACTTTCTGTCTCGAAGGTGCGAAGGGGAATCTCCAACCCGAGCTCATCAGCTTCGATGAAGGCTGGAGTGTCTGCTGCATTCTTGCTTCGGCGGGCTATCCGGAATCCTCGCGCTCAGGGGATGTCCTAAGCGGTCTTGATGAGGTTTCCGATGCGCGTCTCTATCACGCAGGGACCAAAAAGGTCGGCGATTCCTGGGCAACCAATGGCGGGCGTGTTCTTGCTGTTGTTGCCGGTGGGGCCACTCGCGAAGAAGCAGTGGAAAAGGCTCACGCTGAAGCATCAAAGGTCACCTTTGATGGCGCACAGCGCCGTACAGATATTGGGCGCTTGCATTTTTGAGCTAACCGAAACAGGCTAACCCTACCGAAGAGAATGAGTATTGCCCTAGACCAATCGGCGATCTCGACGGCCCTCAGCCGTCTTGCGGATCAGCTATTTCTTGACGCTGGCACTGACACCATTGATTTGGTGGGTATTCGCAGGCGTGGTGACGAAGTCTCCGAACGGGTCGCTGCGCTTCTGAAGGAAAAAGGCGCGAATGTTCGCCTCGGTGTTCTTGATATTTCTCTCTACCGCGATGACTTCGAGCATCTGCATGAAAATCCGCTGCTTCAGAGCAGCGAGATCGATTTTTCGATCGATGGATCACGCGTGATTCTTGTCGATGACGTGATCTTCACCGGGCGCACCATTCGAGCGGCGCTTGATGCTATTTTCGACTACGGCCGCCCGGCGGCTGTCGAACTCGCGGTCCTGATTGACCGTGGTCACCGAGAACTTCCTATCGAGCCACGCTATGTTGGCGCGACTCTTGAGACCGACCGACTTGATCATGTCCGGGTCGGTTTGATGAAAACCGATGGTGAGGACGTGGTCGAACTTACACAGAAATAAGCAAGCAAATGGCCCGTAAAGATTTCCTCGATATTGTCTCGCTCGACCGTGAGGAAATCATTCAGCTCCTCGATCAAGCGGAGCCCTTTAAAGACCTCTTCACCCGCTCGGTGAAAAAGGTTCCTGCGCTGAAGGGGAAGGCGGTCCTTATGCTTTTCTACGAGCCCTCCACCCGGACACTTTCTTCTTTTGAGGTGGCAGCGAAGCGCCTCTCGGCCGATGTCACAACGTTCGATGTTCCTTCTTCTTCAGTCACGAAAGGGGAGTCCGTTCGTGACACTATCGATACTCTCCAGGCAATGCGGGCGGATTACATCGTGGTGCGACATGGCCTTTCCGGGCAACCCGCGGCGATCGCACGACAGACCGGAGCGTCGGTGATCAATGCCGGTGACGGTGCTCATGCGCATCCGACCCAAGCCTTACTCGATGCCTTTACCCTTCGTGAAAAATTTCCAGAGATGGAGGGAAAGCGTGTCCTCATCACCGGTGATATTCTCCATAGTCGGGTCGCACGATCCACGAGCACTATTTTGAGAAAACTCGGCGTGAAAGTGGCCTTCCTCGGACCGGGGAGTCTCGTTCCGAAAACCGCCTCGCCTGACATTCCGCGCTTTACGAACTACGATCAAGCGATCAGCGAATTTGGTCCGGACGCAGTTTATCTTCTCCGGATTCAAAAAGAGCGCATGGCCGCGCCCTTCTTCCCGAGCGATCGCGAGTATCACAATCTCTATGGCATCACCGATGAGCGCCTCCGTCAGCTTGCTGGCGAGGGGACTTACATCATGCATCCCGGGCCGATCAACCGCGGGGTCGAGCTCTGCGATGCGGTGCTCGACTACGACCGCTGCCTCATTTCCCAACAAGTCGAGAACGGCATTGCCGCTCGCATGTCCGTCCTCTACGGACTCAAGCCTCAAACATCATGAATCTCTTTCTCAAAGGTGGCGAAGTCGCCAGCGAAAATACAGCTCCCGTGCGTGCCGACGTCTGGATCGAAAATGGCAGAATCAAAGCCGTCGGAGCCGACCTTGCCGAGCCCGAAGGCGCGCGCGTGGTCGACGTTTCCGGGAAAATTGTGATGCCGGGGATGTTCGACGCCCACGTTCATTTTCGTGAGCCCGGCGGGGAACAAAAGGAAACGATTCTCGATGGCAGTGAAGCGGCAATCAATGGTGGTATCACCGGCGTCGTTATGATGCCGAACACTTCTCCCTCGATTGATTCGGCGACGGTGGTGAAACGCGTTCTTGATGCGGCGAAAGAGTGTCGTATTCCCGTGCTCACTTCGGGCTGTATTACAGTAGGTCGCGAAGGTCATGAAATGGCGGGGATCGATGGGATGAAAAAAGCAGGCGTGCTCATGCTCACTGACGACGGCGATGCCGTCCCTGATGCTGCTTTGTTAAAACGCGCCATGGAATACGGTAGCGAGTTTGGCATGTTTTTTGCGAGTCATTGCGAAGAGCCGCAACTCGCTGGACCTCGTGCACTCAACGAGGGCGCCGTGAGCTATCGCCTCGGCATCGAAGGAACCCCTGCCTTGGCTGAGGAGGTTTCCATGTCCCGTGATCTCGCGCTTGCTCACGCCACTGGTGCGACTTTACACATTCAACACGTCAGCACCGCGATCGGTATGGAGCAGATCAAATGGTGGCGCGATGAGCGCGGCGCAAAGGTCTCTGGCGAAGTTTCTCCACACCACCTCATGTTCACCGATGAGGACATCGGTGACTACGATACGCACTACAAAATGAATCCTCCGTTGCGGACAGCCGAGGACAATATCGCACTTCTTGAGGGGCTTAAAAATGGTGCGTTTAGAATCATCGCGACCGACCATGCTCCGCACACCGAGTTTGAAAAATCACGAGCCTTCGAAGATGCGCCCAATGGCATCAGCGGACTCGATACCGCTTTGGTATCACTCTTCGACCGCTTTATTGATAAAGGGGAATTCGGCTGGGATCTCATCGTGAAACGCTACTCTGCCGAGCCACGTCGAATGATGGAGTTAGAAGCTGCGGAAGTAGCCGAAGGAAAAAGCGTTGATTTGATCGTCTTCGATCCCAATGGAGAAACGACCTTCACAAAAGAGTTCATGAAATCCAAGAGCTCCAACACGCCATTCCTAAACAAGACCCTCAAAGGTTCTGTTGACATGGTTATGCTCCGCGACGAGGTGCTGCTTGAGCGTTAGTTAAGTAGGCTAAAGATTAACACCAAATAGACTTCCTACAGCGGCCGTAACGATCATCGCGAGCGTGCCCCAGAGGCACACTCGGGTCGCGCCTCGAATGACGGAGGCGCCTCCGGCTTTGGCGGCTGCTCCTCCGAGGATGCCGAGAAGCACGATGGCTACGATCGGGATGAGCCAGAGAAAGGTAGAGAGAGGGGCGAAGACCGAGATGAGGACTGGAATGGCAGCCCCAAACGCGAACATGCCGGCGGATGCGAAGGCGGCTTGGAGGGGCTGGGCGCTGAGTGCAGTGGAGATTCCGATTTCGTCACGGGCGTGCGCTTCCAGAGCATTGTGCTGGGTCATTTGGCGGGCCACTTCTTGTGCAAGTGTCTCGTTCAGACCGCGGTTTTGGTAAATTTGGGTGAGTTCGGCGAGTTCTTCTGCGGGATGGTTTTTTAATTCGCGAGCCTCCATTGCGAGGTCTGCTTCTTCGGTGTCGGATTGCGATTTGACCGAAACGTATTCTCCTGCTGCCATCGAGAGGGCACCGGCCGTGAGTCCAGCGACCCCGGCGAGGACGATATTTGCTCGACTCGCCTCAGCTGCGGCCACCCCGACGATGAGACTGGCGGTTGAGACGATACCATCGTTTGCCCCAAGAACCGCAGCACGGAGCCAGCCTGAGCGATTGATGCGATGAGCTTCTTTATGATGCATTGATTGGCTGAATAATATCGAGAGAGCTTCAGATCTCAAGAATTCTAAACCGTGAGGGTAGCAGTGGCTTCAGGTATCTCTTGCAAAAAGTCCGATCAGCTGCCTAAGGCCGCACCTCTCCGGTTTGTAAGACAGCTGGATTTTTTTAGCTCCTCATAAAACGATGATCTTCAATTTATTTAAAAAGCAGAACGGTAATTGGAAGGATGACACTCTTTCCGGACTCACAGTGGCGCTGGCCTTGGTTCCTGAGGCGATCGCGTTTTCCTTTATTGCCGGAGTTGGGCCACTGGTCGGTCTCTGGGCCGCTGTCTTCATGGGCTTGATTACCTCTGCCTTCGGTGGCCGCCCCGGGATGATTTCCGGATCGACAGGTGCGATTGCAATCGTAGTCGCAATTGTTGTCCGGGTTGGAAACGAGCATGGTAAAGAAATAGGAGTCACTGATCTGGGGATTCAGTATCTCTTAGCAGTCATTATGATTGCCGGAATTATTCAGATTCTCTTTGGCTTGGCTCGTCTAGGTCGTTTTATCCGCTTGGTCCCGCACCCGGTGATGATGGGATTCGTAAATGGTCTCGCGATCGTTATTTTGATTGGTCAGTTCGGTTTCTTTAAAGAGCCCTTGATGGAGGGTGGCGTCGCAGTTCTTGAGAATGGCCAGAAAGTGATGACTTGGATGGGCACCAACGATATAATGAAAATGGGTGGGTTGGCATTAATAACGATGACGATCATCCATTTTCTTCCGAAGCTCACCAGTGCAGTGCCTTCGATTTTGGTCGCGATTCTAGTGGTGGGCGGGATCAGTTATTCCGGCCTGATCGATACAAAAACAATCTCTGATGTCCTTTTTGAAGGTTGGGGCTCTCGCGAACTCTCCGCCAGCTTTCCTGAGCTCTCCTTACCCACTGATATTCCGTGGAAAAGGGAAGGGGTGGCTCTCTTGATCATTGGAACGGCCTTTTCCGCGGCAATGGTGGGAATCATTGAGTCGCTCATGACTCTTCAGCTGATCGATGACTTGACGGAGACTCGTGGCTCCGGAAATCGTGAATCTCTCGCACAAGGTGCCGCAAATTTCCTCTCGGGCCTCTTTGGTGGCATGGGTGGTTGCGCCATGATCGGACAGTCTTTGATTAATATTAAGTCCGGTGGTCGCGGCCGTTGGTCTGGTATTGTCGCAGCGCTCACTTTGGCCATTTTCATTCTGATTGGTGGTCCACTCATCGTTAATATCCCCGTTGCCGCTTTAGTTGGAGTGATGTTCATGGTGGTGATCGGAACCTTTGAATGGTCGACATTGAAGACCTTCGGGCGAGTTCCACTTTCTGAAATTTTTGTGATCGGGGCTGTTACTCTAATTACGGTATTCATGCACAATCTCGCTCTAGCTGTTCTGACCGGAGTGATTCTCTCGGCATTGGTCTTTGCTTGGGAAAGCGCGAAGCATGTTCGCCTACGTCGCGATGACAGCCAGGAGGGAGTTCGAATCTACAATCTCCAAGGCGTCCTCTACTTTGGGTCTGTTCGTGAATTTGGAGAACGTCTGAATCCTGCCGCAGACCCCGATGAAGTCATTATTGATTTTAAGGAGGCTCGCGTGGCCGACTTCTCAAGCCTTGAGGCGCTCAATGCCATCACCGAACGCTATAAGATCGCTGGTAAGAGAATTCGACTGCGCCATCTAAGCCATGCTTGTGCGAAGATGATCGACAGTGCGGATGAGTTGGTGACCGTGGAAGTGGCCGATGATGATCCGCATTACGAGCCCGCGAACATCTAGTTCGGAGGAACGAGTGGTTGAGAGCCGCTCTTGCTCCTGCAAGCTCAGGGCGGTTCGAGGCGCTTTTGGCCACGCGTTAAATATGGCGTCTTATCTTGATTAAGAGCGCAACCGCGAAGGGATACGACGGCTGGAACCGAGACACGGGCTAAGGATAGAAAATGACGGAGATGTTTTATTTAGCAGGACCTTCCCGCTTCGGTATCGGCTGCTGGATCTTGCTCCTCAGGCTCGATTACTCCTTTGATTTTCTTCCAAACGGCGGTGGCCTCCACGATCATCCAGATTTCTAGGAGAAGGGTGGCGAAGCCGATTCCGAAAAGGAGCCAGTTATTCTCACCAGCATAGCTGCGGAGATTGAGCGACATCGCGATCGCAGGAAGGGCCAGCATGAGGATTGCAGGAATGAGGGTGATGATGATTGGGAGACCGCGTCTACGCAGCCAGATGGTGATGACAAGGAAGGAAAGTCCTGCGAGAAGCTGATTGATGGCACCGAAGAGAGGCCAGAGGATGGTGCCGCCTTTTCCAGGGGTGCCATCAGCTCCAGGGAGCTGCGCGATGAAGTAGGCCACTGTGATCGCAAAAAGGGTCGCGGTATAGCGATTGGTGAGCCATTTGAGTGGATTCCAAGCACCGGTATTCTCGTGATTGGCCAAGGTGCCAGCGAGTTCTTGCACCACGTAGCGCTGGAGGCGGCAGGCTGTATCGAGAGTGGTGGCGGCAAAGGAAGCGACGAAGACGCCCATCAGTGCGACGGCGAAAGCGGCAGGGATACCGAGTGCTTTGAGGAAGTTTGCACTGCCTTCAACAAAGGCTCCAATTTTCTGCACGAGTCCTTTTGCGTCTGACCAAGACGAGTAGCGGGATTGAAAAGCTTCCTCTCCAAAAAGGATGCCATCAGCGGAGTTCGTGCCCAGTCCCAGTCCCGCGACGCAGGCCAAAATAACAAGCACCGCCAGGAAGCCTTCGGTGAGCATCCCGCCGTAGCCGATGAATTGCGCATCGGTCTCACACTTCAGCTGTTTGGAAGTAGTTCCCGAGGAAACCAGGCAGTGGAAGCCCGATATCGCTCCGCAAGCAATGGTGATGAAAAGAAATGGAAACATTGAGGGTGCTCCTTTGGGTGAGGCGACGAAGGCGGGAGCGACAATCTCCAGAGCGACGCGTGGAGCCTCTGGCGAGGGCGCTGCTCCACCGATCACGGCGGCGACGATCAGGCCGATAACCACGAGGCCCAGAGCGAAGAGGAGCTGCAGGCTGTTGATATAATCACGTGGTTGCAAGAGCGTCCATACGGGTAGGACCGAGGCGAAGAAGCAGTAGACCAGAAGAATGGCGCACCAATTCAGGATCGAGATTTCTGACATGTAGGTGTTGAACTCAGCAAGGAAGCCGACGTTTCCGAAGGCCACTGAGAGCATCATGAGAGCGAGTGCAACGAGTGAGGGGACCAAGATATTTGAACCCTTACGATGCAGCGTTAGACCGATCAGCACCGCAAGAGGGATCTGGACGAGGCAGGGGAAGATGGACTGGGGATACTGTTTAAAGACGGCCGCGATCACGAGGCCGAAGATCGCGAGGACGATGGAGAGCGCGAGGAAAAGGATGGTCAGGAAAAGAACCCGCGTCCGCTTGGTGATAACTCGACCGGCAATGTCTCCGATGGTTTGCCCTTTGTTACGGAGAGAGACGACAAGTGCGCCCATATCGTGAACGGCACCTATGAGAATTGAACCAAAGACAACCCAGATGAGGGCCGGAACCCAGCCCCATATGACAGCGAGCGCGGGGCCAACGATGGGTCCTGTGCCGGCGATGGAGGTGAAGTGGTGCCCGAAGATGATCTTTCGGTCACTCGGGACGAAGTCGACACCGTCTTCAAGTTCGATGGATGGAACGACGGCGGTGGGGTCCAGTTTGAAGAGCTTGCGAGCGAGCCATTTTCCGTAAGTATGGTAAGCCACGAGGTAGAGCACAAAAGCTCCAGTAGCGATGAGGAGAGTGCTCATTGGGAGTGAATGTTGCGTGCTTCCAGGGCCGTGAAGACCGCCGGGGGGACATAGCGTCTCACCGTCTTTTCCCATCCATCGGGGCCGGTGAGTCCTTTAATCATGCTTGATGAAAGCTCTGCAATGTCCCGAGGGGGCATGAGAAAGATGGTCTGAATCTCCGGAGCCATATCGGCATTGATATGGCGCATCATCCGCTCGTATTCGTAATCCTGAGGAGATCGGATTCCTCGCAGGATAAACTGAGCATCGACCTCATTGGCATAATCGACGAGGTAACGGTTATCGAATTTTGTGATGGTTAGTCGTTCGCAGGACGGGATGGACTCACGAAGGAGTTCCAGCCGTTCCTCGGAAGAAAAGGTATAGTCCTTCCCTGGATTACTGCCGATCGCGACAACCAGTCTGTCAAAAAGCTCCAGTCCTTTCCTGATCATCCAGAGATGACCGTTCGTTGGTGGATCGAAGCTCCCGGCATAGACGGCTGTTTGCATGGACTCTATTTAATGAATTTTTTTACCGGAACTCGGTCGCGAAGCTTCTTCATCCATGCTTTGAATTTTTCATTCTTCTTCTTGTTATTGACCTGGGTTTTCATCTTGTTCATGGCCTCAATGAAGGGCTCCGCAGGACCCAGTTTCCGGTTGATGACCTCGAAGATAGTGAAACCGCGTTGGTCTTCGAAAGGTCCCATGACTTCGCTTCCCTTGGTTTCGAAAACAAGAAACCCAAACTCTCGGTTCAAGTCGGTCCGAGGGACATTCTCCCAAAGGCCACCTTCTTCACTTTTCGAATCCTTCGAATATTCCTTCGCGGTAGCAGAGAAATCTGACCCAGCCTTGAGCTTCTCGACGAGGTCTTCAGCCAAGGCGAGCTGATTCTCTGGAGTTACGCTGATGTCGTAAGGATCGCCCTTAGAAATGTAGATTTTTCGATAGGTGCCGACATCTTTCGTGCGGTCTCGATTTGCAATGGCCCAGTCGCTATATTCGGAGCGGAGTTCGGTCTTTGTTGGTGGAGCGGGATCTCCAAACTGCTGACCTTTGATGACGCTCACGAGGATCTCTTTCCGTTGCTGCTCTCTGTACTGCTCGTAGGTGAGATTAGTAGCCTTCAGGTAATCGCGGAATTCCTTGCGGTTTCCGGTGTAAACGTTGCGGATGGTTTTCTCGATCTCTTCATCTACAACATGGTCAGGAATCGCTTTAATACGGTCCTTGTATTCTGAAAAAATGATGGCTCGGTCGATGAGTTCGTCGAGGATCTGATTTCGAAGCTTACCGAGGGTTTGCTCGTAAGCGGGTCCACGTCGAGGGGATTCCGCCATGAGGACGGATTGCATGGGAGCCAGTTTGATCATGACCTCATTCATCGTAACGAGTTCGCCATTGGCAGTGGCGGCAATTCCATTGACCTTGGTGGCACCGGAAGAGACGCTCATGGCTCCCGCCGCGACGAGAGAAAGGGTTGCTATAAATCGCATTCTTTTTGGGTTAGAGGGTTTTTATGAGGTGGACAACTTCGTTGAGCTTAGCCGTCAATTTTGCGGAACTCAAGCGGGGAAACTTGCCGTCTGCGGGGAGCAAATAGTCGCTATTCCGAATCAACATGAGACGGTCATTTTTAATTTCAACCGATTGCACGCCCTTGGAGGAAGCGACGATGCGGATACGATTGACCTCTAAAATCGCCTGAACCGGTGCGGGGGAGCGGCCAAAGCGGTCGCGCCAGTCCTTGGCGAGCTGATTGAGCTCTTTTTCGGTCTGAGTAGAAGCGAGTTGGCGATAGGCCGCTACACGCATTTCGGGGTCGGGCCCGTAGGTTCTCGGGAAAAAGGCGGGGAGCCTGGTTCCTTTTTCAAGGTGAGCTGTTTCTGAAAATTCGAGGAAGTCGATTTTGACCGCTGCAGTAGCCCGCAAATTCTTCGTTTTTCCCTGAAGCTGATCAATCGATTGGTGGAGGAGCTGGCAATAGAGTTCGAAACCCACCGCGGTGATGTGCCCGGATTGCTTCGTGCCGAGGAGGCTGCCCGCGCCGCGGATTTCGAGGTCGCGCATCGCGATTTTGAAGCCTGAGCCAAGCTCGGTGTATTGCTTGATCGCGCTCAGCCGCTTTTTGGCGTTTCCGCCAGCGATGAGGTCGCTGGGCAAGAGGAGAAGAGCATAGGCGCGCCGGCCTGCTCGGCCTACTCGACCGCGAAGCTGATAGAGGTCGGCGAGGCCGAAGCGGTCGGCCCGGTCGATGAGAATGGTGTTTGCATTCGGGATATCGATGCCGCTTTCGATAATCGTGGTCGCGAGGAGAACATCGGCATTACCAGCGACAAAGGTATGCATCACTTGTTCGAGGTTCTCTTTGTCCATCTGGCCGTGGCCAATGACAACCCTGGCTTCGGGGACGAGGTTCTCTATTTTTTCCTTCATATACTCGATCGTGCCGACACGGTTGTGGAGGAAAAAGACCTGCCCGCCGCGCGTGAGCTCTCGGCGGATGGCATCTCGAATCAGGCGCTCGTCGTAGGCAACGATCGAGGTTTGCACGGGGAGGCGATTGGGTGGAGGAGTGTCGATGGTGGACATGTCGCGCGCGCCCATTAAAGAAAGATAAAGCGTGCGGGGAATGGGGGTCGCCGAAAGAGTGAGGACGTCGATGAGGCGGAAGCGTTCTTTGAGCAGTTCCTTGTGGCGGACTCCGAAGCGCTGTTCTTCATCGACTACGAGTAGGCCGATTTTTTTGTAGGTGATGCCGCTTGAGAGCAGTCGGTGCGTGCCGATGATAATGTCGACTTTTCCACTTTCCAGTCCTTCTAGGGTTTCGCGAATCTCGGCTGGAGATTGAAGTCGACTCATTACATCGATGCGGACCGGGTAGTCGCTCATGCGCTCGCGGAAGGTGCGGGCGTGCTGCTCTGCCAGAACGGTAGTCGGCACTAAGATAGCAACCTGTGAACCCCCGGTGACGGCTTTGAAGGCGGCTCGGATGGCGACTTCGGTTTTGCCAAAGCCGACATCGCCACAGATCAAGCGATCCATCGGGCGAGAAGATTCCATGTCGATCTTTGCGGCTTCGATCGCTTTGTGTTGATCAGGTGTTTCGGTGTAGGGGAAGGCGCTTTCGAACTCCTGCATCCATTGACCATCGGCTGGGTGGGCGCGGCCCGTTTTTGAGTCCCTTTCCGCTTGAAGGCGGAGGAGTTGAGCCGCGTAGTCGAGAATGGCAGCCTCTGCTACTTTGCGCGCCTTTTTCCATCTCTTGTCCCCGAGTTTGTTGAGCTTTGGTGTTCCTCCGCCGATGCCCACGTAACGAGAGACAAGGTGACTCTGGTCGATTGGGACATGCAGTGTTGCGCCATTGTGATACTCGATTCCCAGTTCTTCGCGGCCGCCTTCTCCATCGATAAGGCCGATGAATTCACCGATGCCATAGTCGGCGTGGACCACAAGAGTGCCTTCGTCGAGTTCATGGACTCCGGCAAGGGCGGCCGAGTTGCGTTGCTGGGCTAGCTTTTCTTTTTGGCGCGCACCGGGGAGGTGTTGACGTCCAAATATCTCAAGAGTCGAGAGAAGAACGAGTTTGAGATGAGGAGCGACGAAGCCTTTCGCAAGACGTCCCTCGATACAGACGAATTCACTTTTCTTGCGGTCGATGACTTCTAAAAAGCGATGTTGCTCGGCCTTACTGGGAGCGATGAGTCCAATGGTCCACTGGTCGTTTTTCCAGTCGTCGAGTTGTGAGAGGAAAAGGTTCCGACTTGAATCTGCGAGGACGAAATCTCCCGCTTCAAAGCCCGCTGCGGGTGAGGGGAAGAGGTCGGCGTTCCAGGTATCGTCTGGTGCCTCCGTGACTAAGACGTGTGCGACAGCATTGTCGTCCTCGTCGACAGAAATGATGAGGTCATTGGGCTGAGCCCAGGATGAGAGGGGCTCGTCTAAGACGGGAGCCTTCGAACCCACGTCAACACGCTCGAGTTTTCGTGTAGTGGTCTGGGTTTCGACACTGAATTCGCGGATGGATTCGATTTCATCGCCAAAGAACTCGATTCGAAGAGGACTCGTCTTTTGGGGAGGATAAAAGTCGAGAATACCACCTCGTTTTGCGAATTGGAGGCGCTGGAAAATTTGTGGCTCTTCTTCGAAGTCTCGTTCTTCGAGCCAAGCGACCAGCTCTTCGGGAGAAATTTTCTGACCCACTTCCAAAGTGAGCTCACTTTTCGCCAAATCATCGCGAATGGGAGCTGGGGCTTGCCAAGATGCCCGAGAAAGTAGAACCGGTGCGAGAGGAGATGCGGCGACACGATGAAAAGTTGAAGTGCGCTCGGCTTCACGGTCTGGATCAACGATCTCATTTTCCACCACCATGGCGGGGTCGGCAAGGCTGAGGGCTGGGCTTTTCCAGAAGGAGAATTCATCCGCAAGTTGGTCGCGTCGGCGTGCGTGGGGAGAAAGAATCCAGATCCGACCTTTGGGTTTACTACCCAACAAAGAAGCGATGAGGTAGCCCTGACTTGCCGGGTCGCAGGTCCCCAAAACAAGGGGCAACTCGGCGGACTTCTTGATTCGTGAGTACAGTCCTTCCCACGTGGGTATGCTCAACCCACGCCAAAGGTCCTTAGGAGAACCGCCGCTCATCGGGAAGATCTATAGCATTTCGGAGTTCCTACGCAAGCTGGGTAGCAAGAGATTGAGACTTATCTTTTTTAGAGTATTTCCTCATTGGAGAGCATTTTCTCATTGGAGAGCATTTTCAGGGCAGTGTATTTTTAATGAAACGACAAATACGTGCTGCTGCCATCGTAAGTGAATCAGCTTTCGACTACTTTCTTTAGATGAAACGAATCCTCTTTTTCTGCTTTGGCCTGTCTTTGTTAAGCCACGCTGCTGAGTGGGAGCTGCAGCCTTTGAAATACAACCAGGAAGGACTCATCGTCGATCTGGGGGTGGGGTTGTGGGCTTGGCCAATGCCGATGGACTACGATGGAGACGGTGATTTTGATTTGGTGGTGTCGTGTCCCGATAAGCCGACCAATGGATTCTATTATTTCGAGAATACGACTCAAGACGCGAAGGTTAAAATGCCCGTGTTTCGAGCAGGAGTGCATCTTGGGAAGACCGGGCACAACGTCCAGGTGAGCTATGTCGATGGCACGCCGAGAGTGCTTCGTGAGAACTACGAATATCGCGATTTTTTGAAGAAAGGTTTTACGCAGCAGGAAAAGATCTATCCCGAGCGCAATTTCCACAAGAGTTGGGGGCAGACGCGGGCGCACATGTGGCGCTATCTTGATTGGGAGGGGGACGGGGATCAGGACTTGATCGTCGGGTTGGGAGATTGGTCCGATTACGAATGGGATCACGCTTATGACGCGCAGGGGCGGTGGCGGAATGGAGATCTTCATGGCTGGGTTTATCTCATTGAGAATGAGAACGGGACCTACTCGGATCATCCAGTGAAGGTGGAAGCAGGGGGAGCCCCGGTTGATGTCTATGGCTGGCCGAGTCCAAATTTTGGTGACTTCGATAACGATGGCGATCTCGATCTGCTCTGTGGTGAGTTCCTTGATGGTTTCACCTATTTTGAAAATGTCGGAACGCGTGGTGAACCGAAATATTCGACGGGTGTTCGTTTGCTCGATGGGAAAGGTGAACGTCTGGCGATGCATGTTCAGATGATTACGCCGACGGCCTTTGATTGGGATCGTGATGGGGATTTGGATCTCATCGTAGGTGACGAAGATGGACGGGTGGCTTTGGTGGAAAACGTGTCAGTTGAGGGAGCGGGAGTCCCTCAATTTCTCCAGCCGTTTTATTTTCAGCAGGAAGCGGATGAGTTGAAATTTGGAGCGCTGGCGACGCCTTTCGCACACGATTGGGACGGCGATGGCGATGAGGATATTCTGTCCGGGAACACGGCTGGAAATATCGGCTTCTTCGAAAATATGGATGGTAAAGGCACGAAGTGGGCCGCTCCCAAGTTACTGGAGGTTGATGGTGTGGAGTTTCGGATTATGGCGGGTAAGAATGGCTCGATCCAAGGGCCGGCTGAGGCGAAGTGGGGTTACACCACTCTGGCGGTGGCTGACTGGGACGACGATGGTCGGGATGATATTTTAGTGAATTCGATTTGGCCCAAGCTGCAACTCTTGCGTCGAACAAAAGAGGGTGGCTTGAGTGAAGGTGCCTTGCCATTTTGGTCACGGGAGGCGCCTCCGTCTTTTTATTGGTGGCAAGGGCTTGCTGAGAATTTGCAGACGCAGTGGCGGACTACGCCGATCGCGACAGACTTTGACGATGATGGTTTGCTGGATTTGGTGATTCTGGATCAGGAAGGATATCTTACTTGTCAGAGTCGAAAGTGGAAGGAGACGCGCGTTTTTCTTGATGAAAATTTGCGCCCGATTCGACTAAATCAACGAAGTGCAGGAGCGTCAGGACGGGTGAAGCTCGCGGTGGTTGATTGGGACGGGGACGGCCGGCTTGATATTCTGATGAACTCAGAAAACGCAACGTGGTGGCGAAATTGTCGTGATGCCGGACAAGGCAAGGTAGTCTTGAAAAAAATAGGCAATTTGGCGAAGCGTAACGTGGCGGGACACACGAGTAGTCCGGCAGTTTGTGATTTCGATGGGAATGGAAAACCTGATCTTTTGGTGGGGTCGGAAAACGGCAAAATCTATTTTATCCGGCATGAGGATTGCGTGACTTTTGATGCCTCTGATCTTGGAGCTGGCGCGCCAGTAAATGTGGAAAATAGATTTCCTGGGCTCGTGCAGGAGAGCTTCCTTTTTACCAAGGCGCCGCATAAGAGTTGTCATGCTTCCACGATTGTGGAGACCAGCCGGGGCTTGGTGGCGGCTTGGTTTGGAGGAAGTGAGGAAGGGGCGAACGATGTTGGGATTTGGTCGAGCTATCACGATGGATTGAGCTGGTCGAACCCGCGACTTTGGGCCGACGGAGTTCAGCATGAGGCACTCAGATATCCGTGTTGGAATCCGGTGCTTTTTCAAGAGTCTGAAGATGCCCCGACAAGGCTATTTTTTAAAGTGGGCCCAAATCCAAGGGAGTGGTGGGGGGAGGTGATGGAAAGCGTTGATCGGGGGCGCTCATTTCAACTCTCAAGGCGTTTGCCTGAGGGGATTCTGGGGCCTGTTCGGTCCAAGCCGCTATTGCAGAATGATGGGTCGCTGTTGTGCCCGACGTCGACAGAAGTAGGAGGCGATTGGAGATTTCACTTCGAGATCCTCGATAATGGACGGTGGAATCGAGTGGAGCCTAAAGAGCAAGATCGTCAGGTGATTCAACCGACGTTATTGAAACATCCGAGCGGAAAAGTTCAGGCGCTTTATCGCTCCAAGCACGGTCTCATTTTTCAGAACGAATCGAGCGATGGGGGAATTTCTTGGAGTCCACTCGAGACGGCAGGGCTCCCAAACAACAACGCAGGAATCGAAGCACTTACGCTGTTCGATGGCCGGCACCTTTTACTCTACAGTCATCTTAAAAAAGGCCGTCATGCGCTGCATTTGGCAGTGAGTCAGGATGGCAAGCAGTGGCGTGCTGCGGCGGTGATGGAACAATCGAAAAATAGCGAGTTCTCCTATCCTGCGATGATCCAACGGAAGGACGGCCGTGTGGAACTGACTTATACTTGGAATCGAACTCGCATTCGGCATTTCACGATTGATCCTGATCGGCTCCAATTAGGGTCGATTTTGACTGAGGGGGACTGGCCTGACTGAAGATCTTCAATGAAAATGGATCCCTCTGACCTTATTAAGGATGTTTTATGATCTGAGCAGGCTAAGCTGTCGGGTTTCTGGTGAAATTAGGTATTCTGGGGCCTTTCGTAGGGAATCGAAATATGCTATTTTCTCGGCCTAATGAGAAATCGTTCTCTAATTTTTCCCTGTGCTGCTCTGATCGCGCTGGGTATTTTTGCCGCTTGTGCTCCAGATCCACCCTTGGTGAGTTCCGCGGATTCTTATGTTCCGTATGGGTCTACGAGAGTGCCCAATCCCGCAGCGAAGGGATCCGGCCAGAGTGCAGCGGCCGCCTATTATTCACAGTTTTCTGGGCCTTCGACGGCTTCCTTGTCGAAGAATAACTATCCGTCAACTCTTCCGGCGCTCACAAACCCGCGCAAGAGTCCTTCCGCGCTTTACCGTGAGGTGGGAGTCAAAAAGGATTACCTTTCCTACCGAGCACGTGGTCGGTCTCGCAAGGCAATGGATCCAAAATACATCACGATTCACAGCACTCAGAATTGGAGCCGTGGAGCAGATGCCAATCGTCATGCGCTGGCGTTGAAACGTGGTGCTCTCGGATATCTCTCTTGGCACTACACCACGGATGAGGATCGGGCCGTGCAACATCTCCCTACTAATGAGCAAGGGAATCATGCGGACTACGATGGCCCGGGGAACCGCTACAGCATCGGAATTGAGATGTGCGAGAATCTCGGGAACAACCGAGCGGAGACGCTTGATCGGACTGCCAAGTTGGCTGCGTGGCTCATGTATCGTTACAATCTGCCGGTGTCCCGCGTGGTGCCACATTACAAGTGGCCCCGAAAAGGGAAGTCTCCCAAGAATAAGAATTGTCCACATTTCCTCTTGGATAACGGACGACCTGGTGCCAAGTGGCGGGCTTTCCAAGCGAAAGTCGAAGGGTATCATCGAACGATCAACTCGCGCTAGGGGAGTAATGTCAGAGAAAACGGATGTCTGGTATCAGTGCAAGCGGTGTACGAACTGCTGCAAGTGGGAAGGGGATGTCGTCATCACCGATGATGAAACCAAACAGATTGCCGAATTCCTCGGGATGGAGGTCTACGATTTTGTTTGTGACTATACCCGACTGCGAGGGAACAGACTGGGGCTATCACTCATTGACAAGGAGGGGACCACGGAGTGCATCATGCTCGATGGCGCGAATTGTCGCCTGCAGGACGTGAAGCCTGATCAATGCAAGGGATTTCCGAATCGCTGGAACTTCCCCAACTGGAGGGAAGCCTGTGAAGCCATTCCTGCCCCGAGACCAGAAGGAGAGTAGAACCTACTTTTCAAGGTTTAGCTTATCTAGCTTGGGATTGATGACTGCGCGGCAGTAGGGGTTCGACTTGTTTTGGAAGTAGAAGTTTTGGTGATCTTCCTGCGCTTTGTAGAATTCCTCTTTCTTCCTGATCACGGTTGCGATGGGTTTGTCGAAAGCTTCTTGGGCGATTTTTTGGGAACCCTCAGAAATTTCCTTTTGCTCGTCAGAGTGATAGAAAATGGCGGTGGCATACTGGGGCCCGCGGTCATTACCCTGGCCACCAGCGTCGGTGGGGTCGTGTGCCTTCCAGAACCATTTCAAGATGGTTTTGGTTGAGACGACGTCAGGATTGTAGACCACTTGAATCACTTCGATATGCCCGGAGGTCTTGCTGCAGACTTGTTCGTAGGTCGGATTGGGAATGTGGCCTCCCATGAATCCCGAGGTGACAGAAGCGACTCCCTCGAGTTGTTGAAAGACGGCTTCGGTGCACCAGTAGCAGCCTCCGCCGAGAGTGATGGTTTCGCTTTTTTCAGGCATGATTTCTTGGTCGCTTTTGATTTGACCTTCCTTCGGGCCGCTGTCGCAGGAGGTCAAGGCGAGGCCGGCGAGGATGAGTGAGAAAAATGTTTTCATGGATTCAAATAGCTTAACGATTTTGTTCTTCAAGTTGGCGTTTCGCACGACGTGCGACGCTTTCTGGGACTTCGTTGTTTTCGATGTACTTCATAGCTCCATCGGTATCTTCGCGCATCCAAGAGCTGAGGACCCGATGAAAAATCCCCTCTTTTTTACGTGTGTCAGTTACTTTCATAATCCAATTAGCGGCGAGTTCGGGCTCTCTTTTAATTGCGTTAAAAGCAAATGATTGGATGGTATCATCAAAGGCGGGATTTCCTTCGTGCTGCGTGAGCCATGTCGCAGCCTCGCTTGGAGCAAGGGCATTGATGAGGCCGCGTCCCGCTGCAGCTTGGATTGCATCGGGCTGACTATTGACCCAGGCTTGCGCCAGCTCGGGAGAATCGGATGCCCAACCATCGATGATATCAGAAGAGGCTTTGAGGAGAGACGCGTCGCTCACCGAGCCGGCCCACAAAAGAGCAGCGGCGGGGTCATCTTCGGCCAATCTTGATGCAAGTCTCGCTGCGGCGCCATCACGCAATTCCTCATCGCTGAGTCCATTGATCCAATTTTTCGCGGTATCGGGTCCTTGGGCGATGAGTTCATTCAAAACACTCCCGAGTGCTTCTCCGCGACCTTCTGAGTAGGGGAGGTCTTCGAGGAGTTGGCTTGCCCGGGAGAGATCCTGTGAGGCCATTCCCTTGATGATGCCTACGAGCCATGGATTGGCTTTGCGCTCTTTCCTACTGTCGTCGAAATTTTCCTTAGCCCAGGCGATGGCGGCCTCTGGTTGCGTCTGCACCCAACTCGTGAGAATGGTTTCTCGAGCGAAAGAAGTGTTGGTGTTTTCTTTGGCGTAATCGAGAGCGGAGACGGGGTCGACTTTGGCCCAAGCGGCAAGCAAGATGCCATATTCGCCCATGCGATCCCTTGTTATTCCCAAGGCGCGAAAGGCGGCGACGACATTTCTATATTCTCCAGGCTCAAGGTTTTCGACCAGCGCGAGCATTCCTTGGGCTCGGACGATAGGATCGGTAAGCTTAGCCAAGTCAACGACTTCAGCAATCACATCAGAACCGATATTTCGGGAGTTGGAAGATGGACGAGCGCTGTTTTTACGCTCTCCGGGATTCGAGGCATTGGCACTTTCGGCCCGAGAGCTAACGCGGCTCGTCTTTTCCTGCTCCGATTGCTGAGCGAGATCTTCATCTGTAGATCCGGAAAATGAGATTCCTAGATAGAATGCCGCAGCACAGGAGACGGCCCAGCTAGCTGAGAGGAGTCTAAAGCGCTTGGTCATATGAAGGGAACGTAGCAGAAAATATATTTTATGCATTAGTGATTTTCTTGATTCGGCGATTGCGCAGTTTGAAGGGCGAGAGTAAGTGAAGTCCATGCAAATGCTTGAAGATGATTCGGCCGTCATGGCCAAGACCCGTGAACTCTGTGCTGCCATCGTGGAAGACTCCGAATATCAGGAGCTTCTAGGGAAGGTGGAGACCTTTCTCGGTAATGACGAAGCTCGCTTGACCTACCAGTCAGTGCACGAGCGCGGGCAAGAACTGAATCAGAAACAGAGCTCCGGTCTCGAACTTTCCGAAGGTGAAATTAGAGAATTTGAAACCGCGCGTGAATCGCTTCTCGCGAACCCAGTGGCATCCGAGTTCTTAGAGGCGCAACAAACGCTCGAAACTCTCAATAAGGCGGTGAACAAGCACGTGGGAATGACCTTAGAGCTCGGCCGTGTGCCTACTGCCGAAGATTTTGCCCAAAGCGAAGGCGGCTGCTGCGGTGGCGGCGAAAAAGGTGGTAGTGATGGTGGTGGTGGTGGATGAGGTTGCTAGAACCTTGTGAGCAGTCTGCTCACTCACTAATTTCACTCCATCGCGCGCTGTTTCTTCGGGACGATCGACTTGTAGACTTTCTCTGAGATCGATTCTAGATTTTCCTGTGCCCATGAAATGGCGGCTTCTTGGTTGCTCTTTTTCCAGGTGCCTAAGACGTGTCGATAATACTTATCTTGATCGGCGGGTCGGGACAGCGTGTGGATGTTTTCTAGAGTTACTTCCGGCGAGTTATTCATCGATTCACGGATGAATTGGATGCGTGCGCCATCGAGATCGGGATCGTTTCCGAGTTGCTGGAGCCAGTATGCAGCCTCTGCGGGATCGCGTCGGGCCAAATGCTTGGCAACTCCTTCGGCTGCCTCCGTTAAGGTGTCTTGTGGGAGGCTCTCCGTCCAAGTTATTGCGGCGTCGAGGTCTTGAGAGGCATAGATTTCTGAAACGACCTCGGAGGCATTGCGGCGGGAATTCACCGTTTTGAGCTGGCTGACCCAGTCTGAGGCGGCTACGGGATCGCGTTTGGCAAGTACTCCACCGAGGCGTCGGGCGGTATCGTTTTGAAGTTTCGGGTCGTCGATCATCTCGATCCATTCTCCCGCAAATTCGATGCCTCTGGAAACGACTTCTGGAAGTATTTCGCGAATGGCGGTCTTCTGTGTGTCATTCTTGGGCATTTGTTGGATCGCAAGAAGAGCCGCTTGAGGGTCTGAGCGGGCCATGCCTTGAATGAGGCCGACGATCCAATCGTTCACTTTTCCGCCGTCCTCGAGGCCCTTGATGGCATTCGCTGCCGCTTCGGGGTTTTCAGAGGCCCACGCAGAGATCGCTACCTTGCGCGCCCAGCCGTCTTCTTCGTTCTGCTTGAGGTATTCGATGGCTGCAAGAGGATCCTGGGACATCCAGCTTGAGAGAAGAAAGGAGAATTCACCTCGGTTGAAGTCGATCCAGCCAGCCTCTGAGAAGCCCGAAATGACGCTTTCGAAGTCCAAGGGGGAGAGTTGATCGATAAATGCGAGGAGCTGTCGGGTACGCTCGACCCGATCGCTCACGTTCAGGATATCCGCCAATTGGGAGCACGCTTGTTCTCGGCGCTCTTCGGCGCTACCGTTTAGGTTGAAGGTGTTTGACCGGGAGTCAGTTCTTTCTGCTGAGCTATTTACGGTCCGGGTTAACGTCGATCGGTGACTGGCAGCCGCTTTCATGGAAGAGGGATCAGGAAAGCTTGCTTGCTTATCGGTAGTCTGGTTCCCGATAAAGAGCCCAATTCCGAAGGGGAAGAGCCAGAGAGCCCCAAGTAGCATTTTGCGAGGGAAGGTATTCATGACACGCAGGAGCTAAGGAACGGGGCGTGATGTTTAGTTCTTTCACCGATCTTAAGGACTGGGATGTTAGAGAAGACAAATTCATTGAGGCTTTTCGTTGCGCGAAATCAATAACATGTATTAGAGTGAAGCCCGCGACGTTGACTCCCTTGATATCGGGGGGTTCGTCGTTATTTATTCTACGATTTATTAAATCATGGCGAATAGCATGTCAGCATTGAACCCGGACCGGGCCACCCTCAATTTTTTAAATAGTTTCCCTGAGCCAGTGCGTATGCGTGGTGAGGAGTTACAAGAGGAGGGGGCAGTCACTCAGATCTTTGGTAATCACCTGTTTATTCAGGGACGCGTAGAGGATAAAAGCGGTATTCACCGGACAACTTTACGGCTTCAGGGAAACCGTTGGTTCGGAAGTTGTTCTACCGAAGCCGAAGATATTGCCGGTGCAGTGATGTTTGCTGCGATGCTAGAGCGCCTTCACCGTGGGGAAGATCTTCCTGAATCGCCCAACGAGTTCGATGACACGCCAGTCGTCGATCTGATCGAGGAAAAACTCGACCGCGAGCTCGATGATAAAGAGGCCGAATTTGTCACCAAGGTGGAGAAACGTTACCGTCGTTACGTGATTGAAGGAGAGATCCACGATCACGATATGGTCCGTTTAAATCCTCGTTGGGAAATTGCGAGCTACGAGCCACTTGAGCTTTGGCCAGTTCCTCCAGGAGACATTCTCGAGTTCTGGAACTACGTTGCCTACGCCCTCTACAAGAAGAAGTTACCTTACGCTGACTTCATGGATGCCGTGACCGATCTTGAAGCTGTTCAGCGTCGGATGCATGATTGGGAGCAAGAGCGTGATGTCGCTGCCTGGTATGATCGCATTGAGAGTGTCAACGAACGGCCTCCGCAAGAGATTCCCCACAAGATTGAATTCCGGCTGGTCTCTACGATTAACGAGGCTCGAGTGGAAGCCCGGGAAGAGTTTCAGGATTGGGTTTCGCTTCGAGAAAAAGGTGAGATCGAGCGCATTGTGAAGCTTTTTGATGCCTCTGCTCTCCGCATGGATGCAGCTTCTCAAATTCTCTTTGAGCACTTTCTGCGCTACGCTGAAAAAACCGGGGAAGCTTATCTTGATTTGGAAAATGAGGATGCTTGCCGCTTCATGAACCTTCTTTTCCATCAGAAGGAATTGAAAGGTTACATGGTGAATCTCGACGAAAATGCCTTCCGGGTCGTTGATGAACCTTTGAAATGGCTTTGTGAAGATGATCCTGCAGATCCAAACTCTTTTGGTCTTCAGCTGGTGACAATTTCAGGTGAAAACGTCTCTCACTCGGTTCGACTTCTTCCTGGCCGCACCGAACTTTACCAGTCAGATGAGACGGTATTTCCTGGACCGTCGCGTTGGCTTGAAGATACCGAGATTATGCCTCGGTATAGCATTCCCAAGTCGGTAATCGATTCATTGGAAGGGGTTGAATTCCTTCGCAAGATTGGTGCCAGCCTTCCGCTCTCGATGAAGAGGCGGGTTACAGATCTCGATCTCTTCCCGAACTTTAAGATGTGGGTCGAGCAAGGACTCACCGCAGCAGAGACAGAGCACTTGGTGATCGATGTGAAAGCCTTCGAAGCAAAAGGACGACGGGTAGAAAAACTGATCAAAGCAGGGTGGGATCTCGTCGAACAACAACCTGTGAAAGGCAAAGCGTTGCTCCGCTTTGCTCGTGAAAAACTGTATCCTGTTCCTGAGATTCTTCTCGAAATGGGCCTGACCTACGACGAAAAATTGGAGGCCTTTAAGACACGGATCACAAAGCAATTTCCGGAGAAGTTCGCCGAGTGGATTGGCAAAATGCCTAAATCACTGGAACTCGATATTGAAGAAAAGCTCAAAACGATTCTTGCAGACCCTGTCTCGGCAGCGATTCGATTTGAGGTCGTTAATCAGGAGATCGACTGGTTCGATCTTCGGGTGGTGATCGATGTGGATGGTGTAAATCTCTCCAAAATTCAGATTCGCCAGTTGGTGGCAGCCCGTGGTGGCTATGTCCGGATGGACGATGGCTCCTGGATGCGTCTTGAGATTAAGTTGGATCCTGATCAGCGCGATGCGGTGACTCGTCTGGGTCTTGATCCATTCGATCTTTCTGGAGAAACCCACCGGATGCACGCGATGCAGCTTGCTGATCCCAAGGCTGCTGAAGTCTTCGATCCCAAAGCGTGGAAGCGCATTAAGGATCGCGCACGCGACATCAAGATCGATGTGACGCCCGTTGTCCCGGAAGAGTTGAACGCGACTCTTCGGCCTTATCAGGTTGAGGGATACCAGTTCCTAGCCTACCTCGCGACCAATGGTTTCGGCGGCATTCTTGCCGATGACATGGGTCTTGGTAAAACGATTCAGAGTATCACGTATCTTCTCTGGTTGCGTGAATACGCTCCCAAGAATACTAAGAGAAAACTGGGACCAGCGCTGGTGGTCTGTCCGAAATCTGTTTTGGATGTTTGGGCGACGGAAGTCGGTAAATTTGCTCCTCAACTAAAATTAAAGGTTCTCCGGACGCGCGATGATCTGGACATTGACGAGGTAAATGACGTGCTTGATATTCTTGTATTAAACTACGCTCAGCTTCGAGTCTGTGGTGATGAATTGAATAAGATTCGCTGGTTGACGGTGATCCTCGACGAGGGCCAGCAAATTAAGAACCCGGACTCTAAAGCAGCAAAATGCGCTCGTGAATTGGATGCCGAGAATCGATTGGTCCTTACCGGAACACCGATTGAGAACCGCCTGATGGACATGTGGTCTCTCATGGCCTTTGCCATGCCAGGGGTTCTTGGGACTCGCGCTTATTTCAAGCGACGTTTTGATAAAAGAAAGGACCCTTCAAGCCAGGCCCGCCTTGCTGCACGCTTACGCCCATTCCTTCTCCGTCGGACCAAGCTGCAGGTTGCCAAGGATCTTCCGCCAAGAACGGAAGAGGAAGTATTCGCCGGAATGGAGGGGATCCAAGAGGAACTCTACAAGGCCGAGCTCAAGAGAATTCAGAAGGCACTTCTGGGTCTCGATTCCGACGAAGCAGTGAAGAAGAATTCCTTTGCGATCCTTCAAGGTCTCATGCGCTTGCGTCAGATCTGTTGTCATCCAGGTCTTATCGATCCGAAATGGCTCAAGGAAGAGAGTGCGAAGATGAGTGCACTCTTTTATCTCCTCGATCAGCTGCGTGAGGAAAACCACAAGGTTCTGGTGTTTTCTCAGTTCGTTTCGATGCTTGATATCATCAAAACGCGTCTGGAGGTCGAGAGTCGTCCGTTCAACTACCTCACCGGTCAGACCAAGGACCGGAAAGGGGAGATTGAGAAGTTCCAAACAACCAAGGATCCTTCAGTGTTCCTGCTTTCCCTGAAAGCGGGTGGAGCGGGTCTGAACTTAACTTCGGCATCTTACGTTATCCTTTACGATCCATGGTGGAACCCTGCTGTTGAGAACCAGGCGATTGACCGGACGCACCGGATTGGTCAGAAGAACAAAGTCATTGCCTACCGACTTCTTACCCGCGATACCGTGGAAGAGAAAATTCGGATCTTGCAGCATCAGAAGACGGCTCTGGTTACCAATATCTTGGGAGATGAAGGCTTTGCCTCGAATCTCGGGATGGAGGACCTCCAGTTTATCCTCAGTCATGGCGGAAGTGAAGAAGATGACATGGGAACTCCGCCGCCACCACCGATGAAGGAGGCTAAGATGTTGGAAGAACCGTTGACCAAGAGGAGGGTCGTGGCCGCTACCAAAATTGCCAGAAAGGCAGTGAAGAAGGCGCCGAAGAAATAACTCCTTGATACCCTTTCAGACCCTCACTTCAAATAGGAAGTGAGGGTCTTTTTTATCGAACAATTTCAGCCAGAGAATTTCGTCTTCCGTCGGTATCGTTGCCCGGGAAGTTGGATGAGGAGTGCATTGAGTTCCATTTTCATCACAGCGATGGAAATAGTGGCAGCGGGAAGTTTGGTTTGAGCCACAAGTTCATCGATGGTCTTTTCATCGGAGCCAATCGTTTCGATGATAACAGCTTCTTCTGAAGAGAGATTTTTTGGGAGGGTAGGAGAAGATTCCGTTTTAGTGGGATCAAAAGAGAGAAATTGGAAGGCTTCCAAAATTTGCGATCCATCGGTGACAAGAGTCGCTCCGTCGCGGATAAGGTCGTGGCATCCGGCTGAGGTCGGTCGATCAATAGGCCCGGGGACGGCGTAAACTTGTCGGCCTGCTTCATTTGCAAGATTTGCGGTGATGAGGGAACCTGATCGGGAAGGACATTCAACGACGAGAGTGCCTTCTGTCCAGTAAGCGACGATTCGATTTCGTTGAGGGAACGTTTTCTTGTCGGGAGGCATTCGGAGCGGGAATTCCGACACGACTGCACCATGGCCTGAGGCGATTTTTTCTGCCAAGCCGAGATTTTCGGGTGGGTAGAGCTGCATCAAGCCTGAGCCGATGACGGCGATCGTCCGTCCTTTTGCAGCAAGGGCTCCTTCGTGCGCGCAGGTGTCGATTCCCCGGGCGAGTCCTGAGGTGACGGTGATTCCTGCTTGAGCGAGTTGGAAGGAGAGCTTTCGAGCTGATTCCTTACCGTAGTGGGTGGCTCGGCGCGAGCCTACGATCGCGATCCCATGGTCGTCCCGGCTTTGAAGGTCGCCCCAAACGTAGAGAATGACGGGGGCATCATGGGAGTCTAGCAGCTTGCGAGGGTAGCGATCATCCTCTCGGGTGAGAATGGCAATTTCCCGTTCCTTCGCGAGGCGGATTTCTTCTGAGGGATCGGAATGAGATTCCCAGTCAATGATGATTCCCGCTGATTCGGGGCCGATGCCATTGACTTGTTCCAGCTGTTGCAGCGGACTGGTGAGTACCTTCGTTGCTGAGCCGAAGGTGGTGACCAAGCGGTTTGTTTTCACCGGTCCGATTCGAGGGAGCTGATTGAGGGCGATGAGTGCTTCGGCTTCAGTCATTGCTTAAAGAAATACTAGAGAAATGGAATTGTGGGAAGCTTGAGAAAAAATCTCTCGTTTTGGGTTCTTTTTCCCTTGTCATCTGGTGAGTAACGATTCATTTTTCCGCCGCCTCACTAGAGGCTATATTTGAGAAATTCCTGCGTAGCTCAGCGGTAGAGCGGGTGACTGTTAATCACTAGGTCCTTGGTTCGACCCCAAGCGCAGGAGCCATATAAGCCACTTAACCAGAACAGGTTGAGTGGTTTTCTTTTTTCGGGGGAGGTCAGACTGAACACTGAGACTGAACACTTACGAGTGTTTCCCGAATCCTTCACGCCTGATCCCTGAAACTTGAGGAAGCGGGACTTTTCGTGGTTCAAGAAGTAGGAAAGGGGGATCAGGGTGCGGGTTACAGGGGGAGACGCCACCGGTGGGGGTGCGGTTTTTTCTAGCGATGGGCCTCTATATAATAGGGTGCTGAGAAAAAAATTGATCGGCCTCTTCTGCGGGGGCTGCGAGGGGAGGCAGATCCAGTATGTGGTAGTCGGTAGTAGTAGTAGTTTTTAGAATAGAATATTTTTTAGTTATTAAGGTTATAACCCTCAACTCGGAGAAAAAGCACCCCTCCCGCAGAACTACTACTACCGCCTCACCGCAGCCGCCTCACCGTATCCCGTATCCCTACCGATGATCCCGATCCCGAGTCCCGTATCCCGTATCCCTCACCCCTCACCGCATCCTGATTCCTTGCCAGACACCATGAATCACGACTCAAGGTTCGGGTTAAGGGGATCATGTTGGGGGTTCAGGATTCGGGGATCCACGAATCAGGGTCAGGGGTTCAGGGTTAGGGGTTCAGTGTAAAGGATTCGGGGTTCAAAGAAAAACCCGCCTGCATAGATGCAAAGCGGGTTTTGATTGCAGTTGGATTTCCTACAGAGCTTTCGTCGGCTTCTTACTCGTCCTCGAGGGCGAAGCGGTAGAACTTTCTGCCAGCTTCAAGAGGCACGGTAACCTCGTTGATTCCGTCGCGCTTTGTCCAAGTCCTAAAGTCGTCAGTCTCTTCGATCGAGAAGCGGATGGTGATATTGTTATTCGCACCATCTGGCTGAAGAACCACTGAGCCTAAACGTGCATCCTTAACTTCTTCGATAGTAGGCCGTGCATCACGATCGGCTTTGACTGCGTCGAAGGATGCTTGTGTTGGTCTCAGGGAGAGAGCAGCGATGAGCGCATCGTATGATTCTTGGTTCGGGCGGGCGTCGCGCTCTAAAATCGCGGCATCACGCTCTGCTGTCATCTGCGCAAGTTGCACCTCAAGTGACTGAGGGGGGGCTTCAGTTGATCTCAAAGTGAGGCCATTCCATTTTTCATTACTCTCACCAAAAGAATTAAGAGCCTCAAACGTCACTAAAGCTATGGCTCCGCTCGCGACACCTGTGAATGCGTAAGTAGCCACGGTTGGTGCTGTTCCGAGGAAAGTGATGCTCGTCAGGCTGGTGCAGTTATTGAAGGCGTAATCCCCGATGCTGGTGACGCTATCAGGAATCGTGATGCTCGTCAGGCTGGTGCAGTCACGGAAGGCCCAATCCCCGATGCTGGTGACGCTATCAGGAATCGTGATGCTCGTCAGGCTGGTGCAGCAGAAGCGACTATAGAAGGCATAATCCCCGATGCTGGTGACAGGTTTACCTTCAATGGTGTCTGGAATGATTAGCTCGCCGGTGGCGTCTTCATTAAGACGGGTGATGGTTACCTCTCCGTTAGTCGTGGCCCATGTCAGGTCATCTAAACTGGCAGCGTTGAGAGGCAGGAATGCGAATGCAAAGAGCGCAAGAAGTACTTGGAGCAGTTTCATGAGGCTGAAGTTTTAACACGCGTCTGGAAGAATGGGAAACTTGAAACCTGAAAGCTGGTTCGGGATCAGGGTAAGATAGAACCCCGAGTCCTGATCCATGAAGCAGGAATCGGGAGAGGCTTCACGTTGAATCGATCAATCCCGATCCCCCTAAGCACGTATCCCCCAATCAGGAAAGGGGAGGGGTGAATCTGTGGTTAGCATGAGGGATTTTAATCATAAAAAAGTGACATAAAGCTAGCCGCTTGCACGCATGAGGAAGTATGGCTGTCGTCTCCAAACAGTCTTACAATCTCTTTCGGGAATTGTAATAGTTTGAATAGCAAAAGACCCTAAAATTTGGTTTATGAAAGTAGATAATGAAATCGTGATTGGCTGGGAACCGCACATGATGCGGTCTGTTGGGCCAAGGGCCAAAATGTTAGTCTTTGGCACCAAATACGGCATGGTGGTCGTAACAAATCGTCGGTTTCTTTTTTTCAGCAAAGGAGAATCGGGTTTTAGCGGCCAGTTCTCGAGAAATGTCCAAGAGATTGATAGCCAGTATCTTGACTCGGAAAGCTCCATAGACATCCCGTTAGGCCAGATCGAGAGGATCAGAGTGAGAAGGCGTTGGGACTTTGCGAGCTATATATCGATTCAAGGCGTGGATGCAAATATGAGAAAGGTTTCATACGCATTCATGAGCAAGTTTGGTATGAACCGGTCTAAACTTTACGAATTAGTTAATGCAGCCAATAAATCTAAATAGCCATGGGCTTGCTGCTGGCCCCCACCGGTGGGGGTGCGGTCTTTTTCGGTGGTTTGGTCTGTATATAATAGGGTGCTGAGAAAAAAATTGATCGGCCTCTTCTGCGGGGGCTGCGAGGGGAGGCAGATCCAGTATGTGGTAGTCGGTAGTAGTAGTAGTTTTTAGAATAGAATATTTTTTAGTTATTAAGGTTATAACCCTCAACTCGGAGAAAAAGCACCTCCGCTGGAGAACTACTACTACCGCCTCGCCGCAGCCGCCTCACCGTATCCCGTATCCCGATCCGGGATCGCGCATCCTTACCCTCACCGAATCCTGATTCCTTGCCAGACACCATGAATCACGGCTCAAGGTTCAGGGTTAAGGGGTTCAGTGTAAAGGATTCGGGGTTCAAAGAAAAACCCGCCTGCATAGATGCAAAGCGGGTTTGGGTTGCAGTTGGATTTCCTACAGAGTTTTCGTCGGCGGGCCAGCAAAGAACCATTCAACTGCTAGGAATTTTCTTTTGGCGGGAGGGCTTTGAAGCCGCCTTTGGACCGGAGCGAAGGGGGGAGAAAGGGGGTTGATTGGCCGAGTCATCAGATGATATAATCAAAAGATATGATTGAAGAAGATGATAATGAAGAAATCACACCCTCCTCATCAGATGTTCAGTCCAATTCAACTAGTGAAGATATAGAAATTCATGGATTGGGTTGTGAGCTTGTTATTAAAAATTTAACCCAAGAGAATTTGAAGGAATTAGTTTCTTATTATGAATCTAATGGCACTCTAGACTTGGAGGATCTTCAAGAGATTACGGGAGAAAACTTTTTTGATAATCCAGTGTATCAAAATCATTTACCTTTGGTTGATCACGTATCTCTGAAGCGAGGGGGAAAAGGCGTGGAATTTACATTTTCGGGGGATATGATAGTCCCTTATGACCCCCAAGCTCATTGGTCTTTCGGAAAACCTTTCGATATGTGTGATCAAGAAATATTTGGAAATGATCGACTTGGAAGTAATTGCTTAGTTATCATGAATATGGAAAAGGGACATTGGAGCACACTTGAGCTTCCCGATTCAGATTTTGATATTCGCAAGTTGAAATTCGTGTCTCATGACCTGGAATGCGACGTCGATTGTTATTCACCTGCTTATGGCTACGAATATGATGGTTCGTGTTTAAGTGTTTGGGAAGTTGGTATTTGTACTACAGTTATAGGATTCAAAATTATCGTTATTCAAGAAGGTGATGTAGTAGTATCCTCCGAGTCATAAATTACCTCAAAACCGTAAGTCTAATATTGTCAGATGAAAGTGGATTGGCAATAGTAGCAGTGCCTTCAGTAATAATCGCAACATCGCTTTCAGAAACCAAGGTGAACAAAAAGCATGGCGGATTCAACATGGAAGTGCTCCAGTCAGTTACTGAAGAAGATGGATGCAGGAGTTTTCCTTTCAAGACATTTGCGCGGTCTTGAGTTGAGCTTTTGTTCGACCTCCGCGATCTGATCCTCGGTGATCCGGTCGAAGTCGGTTCCCTTTGGGAAATACTGCTTTTAGCGGGAGGGCCTTGAAGGCGCCTTTGGACCGGAGCGGAGGGGGACGAAATATGACGAGCTATCCAATATCGCATCGATTATGGCGTGAGATGAGAACTCCTTGCCGTTGTCAAAAGTCAGGGTGTGGAGCTTTGATCGATGGGGCAGAAGTCTCACCATAATCGCCATCGCTACTGCATCGGCGGTCTTGTTGGGAACTTTTGCAATGATCGTATAGCGGCTCATTCTCTCGACCATGGTCACCAAAACTGAACCCGATGCCTTTCCGATCACGGTGTCCATTTCCCAATCTCCCAAGCGGGAGCGTTCATCAACCACAGCAGGACGATTCTCAATTGAGATCGCGTTTGGGATCCGACCCCGATTGTCTTGGGCCAGGTTTCTGTTTCGATAGGATTTTATTTTGTGACGAAGGTGGATGTGAAGATCTCCTCCGACCTCTTTATTAGCATAGATTCTGAGATAAATTGTTTCGTGACTGATGGATGGAAGCTTCAAAATCTTCAGTTCACAACTGATTTGATCAGGGCTCCATTGCTGGGAGGTAAGCTTCTCAACAGCAAACTCCCAAGATACAGGCGAGCACCTAGAGGCACGACAGGATGCGGATTGGGAGCGTTGTTGAGACAAACGATCTGCATGGAGATATTGATATCCTCCAAGATCCGTGGCGTTTCGCTTGAGTTCACGGCATATCGTAGAGCGGGAACGGCCCAGGGTTGAAGCGATGATCGCTGGCGAGTCGCCTTTGCGCTTCAAGGTGGAAATGGTATGTCTCTCTTCGCGGGTCAGGTGGGTGTATTTCATGTGGCACAGGTTCGGTTTTTGTAGGCGGAACCAGTGCTAATAAAATCAGCTCCTGGCTCGCACTTCAAACCAACCGGTGCACTTCCGGTTTGAATCCAAGCTTTGTTTTAAGGTGTTGGGAAATTATTGTTGTGGTGCTAGATTTGTGGGCTGAAGTGAAGACGGGTTGAATAATAAAAGAGTGTATTTCTTTGTCTGATGATTCAGATAGCGAAAAGTGAGAGTAGGTGATTCGCATTCATTTTAAAACCTTTAGGCGTAATTGGGTGGTTGCTCTTGTGTTGCTTATCTTTGCAGGTCCTATATGGTTCCTATGGGCAATCATTGAGATGTTTTTGACGTTAGAGCCTGAGGATGCAGCACGCCCCTTTGAAACAAATCTTAAAGTCAACCAGAACGTAAACACCCAAAGTGCTTTGCAAGCACCAGATCATGACTTAGTTGCCTGTCCACTGTGTGCGGAGATGATAAAGAGAAAAGCTGTGGTGTGTAGATTTTGTGGAAGTAAGGTTTAGGCGCTGAAATACTCAGAAGATACGGTGACCCCTTTTCTTGTTAGGCAGGGTTCGGGAATTGACGCTTAAAAGACGAACGCGCAAAAAAGTTCTCCAAAGATAAGCATCAACAGTCGCTTATCTTTCGGTGATCAGTTCGAAGACCGACTGACTGCTAGGGGTTTTCTTTTTGGGACGGGCGCCGTTGAGGGGATCGGAGAGGGGAGAAAGGGGGGTGTAAATAAACCACTAATAACAACCTAATATTTTAAAATCTGACCTTGTGCTTTAACCCAAGCAATAATCTTCATTTCTTCTGCTGCATTAGCATCATTTGAAAAGTAATTAGAGACTTGATCTGCAACTACTTCGTTAGTGTCTACTGTTACAGGAACATATGCTGTAATACGTTGATATATAGACTTACCTGTGGACTTAACCTCCCAACGAACTAATGCATCAAACTCAATAACTGTCCGATATTCCTCTGTATCAAATCCAACATTGCGAACAACTTCCTTGAGTGATTTAGGATCAATACCTGAGGACATATATTCGAGATTGTTTACATTAAAGTCATTCAGATTCATCCATTTACCTGATACAAAATCCCTCTTGATTACTGCATTAGTAATTGGAGTAATGAGATTTGTAAGATCTTTCTTGGTGTTTACTTCTACTACACCATATTTTGGTTTCGTAGTGGTCTCTCCAACTTCCTCTCGAGGCTTTGAAGGAGCTTTAGTTACAACATCTGCTCGTTCCCAATGCGACTCATTGCCAATGCTTACCGCCCCATTCGGCCCAAAATCATCTAAAATCAATTTTCCCTTTAATATCATATCGCATTATCCATTTGATATTTTCACTGTCAGGCCAACGAATATCTAAATCTTTACCCTGCACCGTCCACTTAAACGGCCGAATGCCACGGATATCTCTTTCCCCAGTTCCATCTTCATTGAAGAGTATGTAGTAATCATCTTGAAACCATTTGCCGACAAACGGCAAAGCAGTTACAGCGCCATTTGCTGTATTCCGAATACCCGATGTCTCGGGTAATGGCGTTCTCTCTGCTTCCAACACACAACGAAACCCGTTGCTAACGTTCCGACCACGCGGGGTACTGAGGAACCGACACGAAGAACGGAGAATGACCTCCGAAGTATCGTCCCACGAACCACCGCGCAGCACACGGTATTCTTGCCCGCTGGAATACCAATCGAGGCACCATTCATAGACATTTCCGGACAGATCGTAGAGCCCGTTTTGATCGACTCGAAAACTCCCTACTGGAGCGGTGCGGTCATAGGCATCACCGTAGCCAGCGTTACCCCCGAAATTCCCTGCCCCATTGGGCGGAGGCCAGGAATTTCCCCACGGATAACCGGGTAGTTTTTGGCTTTTATCCTCGGGCGAGGTGCCTGCGTTTTCTTTTGATCCTATTCCAATAGCACAGGACCATTCGTGATCACTGGGAAGGCGATATTCGTCCTTGGGGCCGATCTTGCCCTCGGCGCGTTCCTTGCGGGTGAGCCAGGCACAGAAGGCGGTAGCATCTTCCCAACTGACATTGACCACGGGGTGGAGGGCTTCGTTGCCTTCGGCTGATTTCCATTCGCCGTCCACGCCTGAGACGTCCTTGGAGTAGGCTTCGTAGTCCATTCGTCGAGTTTCCCAGATGCTGAAGAGGATGTTTTTCCCGTCAGTGGGGCCGCCGGTGATTTTGACAGGGGCGAACTTCATGCCCAGCGAGTTGGAAAAGGGGGGGATTGTTCCCGGTCTTCGTCGCATAAATCACCGCCTCAATATCTCCCTTTGAAGTCTTCAGGACAATATTGACATCGGTGATTTCAGCCGGCTCGGCAGATTCGGGTGGGTCGGAGGGCGGAGAGGGGGTAGAGGAATTATAGATGAATCCGCCAACGATTGCGAGTAGAGCGATGATTGCAACACCTACCAGAAGCCCGGACTTTGGTTTGGAGGAAGCCAGACCTTGTTGAATCGGGAGGCGCGAGGCCGGAAGAGGGGGGGGGGCTCCGGCAGGTTGTGTATCTGAACTCAGCTTTAACCTCTTGTCTTCTGGGATTTCTATATTTTTAATCTCAGCCGCCTTAGACTTTATCAATTCGACGACCTCAGCTTTCCGGGCTGCCCCCTTTCTCCCAAATCCCCCAAATCCAAAAATGAATTCTTGTCCATCGTCGAAGGATATCGACACCCAATTTTTTTTATTTCTTTGTAAAGTTTTTGCTAGCCGACCCTTTGATTGAACAAGAGAAACAGACTGGACTGATGAATAGGGCTTCTCCACTGTAGAGTCATTTACGTTGATATTTATAAAATCCGAAGTAAGCCAAAGTTTATACATAGTTTCCATATCACCTTCAATTGTGCAGGTGAACTCCACATTTCTTCCACAACTCAATTTCAATAAATCTTCATCGTCTCTAACTCTCACTTTCCTCGCTGCCAGAAAACACCCTGCAGCGCCCACCCAAAGGAGTTTAAATATATTGCTCTCATGTCCTGAAAGTGTTGGAGTGATTTCGAAAAAATCTAGAGTTGCCCATATGGAAAATGCTATTCCGCCCCATTTCCATTTCTTTTTACTCGAATCCTCTAAGGTAGTCCAACTAGAATAAAGTTCGGCGTCCACCGGAAACAGTCCTTTTTTTTGCAGGGCGTTTAATGTTTTTTCGATCGTATCGGCATCCGTTGCAAAGCCCGTTATTCTTTTAACTTTTTTGATTATTCCAATTTTGGATTCTGTGTTGGACTCTATTTGGTCCAGGTTAACCCGTTTATCAGTAGCATACATATCACGAGCCATCTTGTAAGATGCACTCGATAAGAACATCTTTTGCCGACCTGCTTGATACAATTTCCATCCCGGAAATAAAAGTACAGCGGAAAAGACAGTGACTCCCAGGGTGCCTTCCGCTAACTGCCCATCCACGGCTTGCAGTGAAAAGCCAAGCACTATTAAAGCCCCAAGAATCAGTATGATTGCGCCAAATAAAAGTTTGATCATATAGAGTGCTACACTACTGCTACAATAATTCAAGCAAGTTAACCTGCTGCTAGGAGCCTGTCGGAGTTAGGACAAGTTTTACAGTGGATTCAGTGATCAAGCGGTGGAACCGGCTGAAGACCGAGATGATGATACTCCGGAGCGATATCCTCACTGGCAAAGTTCGTTTCTCATTGGGGCCCACATTGGGGTCGATGGACCGCGATTTCGGTCTGCCTACACCGATCTTCGCGCATCCTCTGTGTGTGGTGTATATATAAATTCTAAAAGAACTAAGAAAACAGCCCCCGCAGCCCCCGCACCTTTTGAGGGAGAAGAGCTGAGCCGAACCAACTCTCACTGAACCCCGTTTCCCTAACAACGAACCACGATTAGAGATACGGGATTCGGGGATCAGTTTGGAGGCTTTTATTCTAGCACTGCCTTGAGTCCCTCATCACTGAGTAATCCATCCTGATTCCAGCGTGTTGCTAAGGTCGATTTGCCTCTGTGCCGATCTTCGCGCTCTTCCTTCTGATTCAGGGTAAGCGGCATCATCTCAAGGTTGTAGAGGGCGTTATCCAGTTCGGGACAAACAGATCGTGGTATGATGTGATCGCCAGTAACAATCTCGCCGGCGTATGGCCCCTTCGTGATGGTCGGCGCGTTGCCTTTTCTGAGCTTAATCATGCCGGCTTCATCGATGCATCCGAGGCGCTCAAGGATCACTCTGTTACGGATAAGGGACTGCACGTTGAGCTTTGGCTCTCTTAGGCTCGTGTGGGCCTGTTTGAGCGTGTGCTTGGTCGATGATCTCGCCGGCGTCAAAGCCGCTTGTATGAGCCATCTGGAGCCAGTAACAGGCCTTGCGTAATCGTGGTGTGGCGGCTCGTTTTCCTTTAAGCGTGTCGAGCTTTGCGGGATCGATTAGCGGTGCCAAGAAGTTGGCGAAATCGGCTGCGACGTGGTCCTCTTTGAGGCGTTCTACAGAAGCCTCTGTAGGGGCCTCAGATGGCTTCTGAGGGACGTTGTGCGGCTGTGTAGATTCCTTGCATCCAACAAGGAAAAGGAGACGCCTAAGTGCCGAATTCAAAGCCCGCGTCGCCAGGGATGCGATGGAGAACCAACTCGCTCATCAATAAGCCCAAGAATTCACTGGCTACAAAAACGGGACCACTTCAAATAGGGATATACCGACCGGGGTAAGATATGGTTTTCCATGGTAATCTCAGTCTTGGATGGCCCTCTTGTGATCGTGGGCGCGTTGCCTTAGATCATCCCCGTGTCGCAAGGGAGACCGGGAGGGACTCCAGGAGTCCCTAGATGGAACGATGCGTTTCCGACAGGTTTTCCCAAAGATACTATAAGGTCTTCTGGGTCGCCCGGGGCTGTGGCCGGGGGGCTTCGTTCAGCGTTGAGTTTTTTTGCCTTTTGCACACACTTACATCCCTGCCTCTAGGAGAGAGCCGACGAAGCGGGTCATGTCGTCGCGGGTGGAGATGGAGGGGATTCCCATGCGCTTGAGGATCATGTTGTGGGCAGGTCCCAGGATTTTTTTCAGCTGGCTGGCTTCCAGTTCCAGCGTTTCGCTGAATTGCTCCGTGCCGGTGCGATCCATCTCCTGCGTATCCATGTCTGCCATAAGTTCGCAGACGTAGTAGGTGATGGCAGCCATCTTCTTGTAGTTCAGTCGGTCGGGAGTGTCCGTCGGCATGTGGTAGTGTTGCCAGCGTCCGCAGGAGAGAAAGAGATAGGGCACCCCGTTCTTGCGGAAGATTCCATGATCACTCATATCATCAACGTAGCGGTTGAGCGTTGGCAATACCTTGAGACCTTTGGGTGAGTTGTTTTCTCCCATAATCGAGACCAAGCCCCGATGACTTTCGGTGCCGGTGACAAAAAGGAGATCGCTTAGGAAGGGGACGTTGATATCCTTCTTTGAGAGGCCTGGAATTTTTCCAAGCACCGGGCCAACACCTGGCACTGCAGCAAGGAATTCCCCAGGGAAACAGAGATCATGACCCACCAAGTCCATGATGAGAGCGGCGTGGACGCCTTCCGATTTCATCTGGTCCTCGTAGAAGCGGTTGGACCCCATGGATTCGGTTTGAAAGTAGGGAGGTTCCTCGGCATCGAAAATGGCGACTACCAAATCCCGCTCCAGATTTGCGTTCACAGCTGCAAGTTCCACCACCGCCAAAGCGATGGCGACAGCGGCGGCATTGTCATCAGCGCAGGGCGCATCGATCACGCTGTCATAGTGGGCACCAATCAGGAGAGGTTTTTTCGAGCGGTCCTGGCCCGGGATCACCCCGACGATGTTGGTGAACAGTTCACCATCTTGCATGTAGGTCAGGCAAAACGAATCTCCGGCGTAGGGTTCGCAGCCGATCTGTTCGAGGCGCTCTAAGAGATACTCTTCCACGATGGTGTGACCTTCAGAGCCGACCCGGCGACCGTGTTCCAGGGCGATGCCGAGCACGTCACGTTCGAGTGATTTGGCGAGTTTGCTTTTCCGGTGAAGTGGGGAGGATGTGTTGCAGGTTGTGGTCATGATGCTGTTTGTGGGGGTGGATGTTTATGAGCGGGTTAGTGTTTCTTAAGATGTTGTTCGATTTTCTTGAGTAGCTCATTTCTCCTGGCGGGAGGCATGCGGCCGGGTTGCTCTTTGAGGTGAAGCTCGACATCAGCACCGAGGGTGATCCGGGTCCATGATTCGGAGGTGGAATCCGGTTCCTTGGAGGATTGCTCTGGTGGGAGCCTGGCTACCGATTGCTCGCTGGGAGCGATCTGGAGGTCGGCAAAGAGCATTTCCTTGTATTGCGCGTCGGTCTGGCCTTTCAGGGTGAGGCGGATGCTCCCGGGGGAGCAACGCAGGTAGAGCAACTTGCGGATCAACAGCGCCTGGAGATAATGCCGGAACCCGTAGATGGCGCGCCGTCCGTCCTTCCCGGGAGCATCTAGGCAGCCCAGCGTCTGGTAGTGGCGCAGAGTCCGCACGGTGAAGCTGGAACTCACCCGCTTGTCACCTCCTTCATTTGCTTGAGGGTAAAATCGCTCGACGGCGCTGTTCACCCAGGTCACGAGATCGTTCATCGAGAATTCGGGTGACATCCGTTCAACCTGATCCAACTCCTCCAGAGCAAGTCTGGGAATACAGATGACCGGTTTGTTTTTTGTGCCCTGCTTCTTCATTGCGGTAACACTCCATACGACCGCGAAAACTATATTGCAACATAATGTTGCAATAAAATGTCAAAACGCTGCAATAATGGGCGTTGGAGTCGGCAGTTTCCTTGACAGGGAGAAGGCAAAGTTCACGATCACAGCCGGATGTATAAGCTCGTCGTGGTGGAATTGGCGGATCGCTTGTTCCGAGGCGGGATGCGAATAAGCCCAATCTGTATGTGGGCTTTGCAGATGCCGCGTTGGAAGGGCTGGATGATGTCATATCTCATGCCAAGGAATGGGCGAGGGGACATGAAGTAGAACTTTGTCAGGACCTGGCTCGCGATACTCGCTTTACGGCCAAAAAGAGCGCGAAGAAGGCCCGGGCAAAGCTGGTGCGAAAGCTTGGGAACCAGGGCTACACCGTCAATAAACCACTGGATCCGTTTCCCTGGGCCACTTCACAGGGGATCAGAATGGATTACCGTCCGGCAGTTCCTTAAACGCCCATAGTTTTGAGTGGTGCCGGTTTTCACCCACGCACTCTATGCAGCCGTCAGAGCTTGCCTTTCCCTGCTCAGCTGCCTTGGAATGCCACTTCAGGGCTTCGGCTTTGTCCCTCGGGACTCCTTCCCCGAGAAAATATATCGTAATCAATCTGTTTTGCGCTTCTGCATCGCCAGCCTCAGCGCGCACTCTAATCTCTTTTACTTCCTTCGACTTACCTTCAACTGTTTTCTCTTCCCCGCAAGAGGCCAACACAAAGCAGAGCAGATATTTAGAATTTTCATCACCGTTAATATTTTAAGATTACGGTTTAGTTAGTTTCGACACTTACCTATGGGGGGGGGAGTGACCATAATAAATTCAACATTTAAAAGATCTACTTTTATCAAGCTTGTCACAAAGAATAATTAGGATCGATGATGCCAAGTAAACCAAGCAATCGATGATGTCACCTTCACCACTTAAAAAATCAAGATGTTGAGCAAGTTCAAATCCAAACATGCTTATAATCGCGACAGCATACCACACTAGTTTTTCTTTACTGTTAACCTGCCATAAGAAGCTGATAAATGACATAAGAGATGCAGCCCATAATCCGTCTGGTAGGTAGTTACATATACTTGTAAGTAAAGGCGAAGTATCCTCTAGAATATAAAGAATAACACCGGCCAGTAATGTAACTGAAGAAATTACCAAGTATTTCACAAGCTGTACCTGAACCTCATTAAAAAGAGAGATTTTCTTCGTGCTCCCTTTTATGGTATCTTTTCACTTCTCGAGTTGGGAACCTACGGAATTTGTGAGTCCTCGGGTGCCAAAATTACCCAAGCACGTCTCGAAGCAATTCCATTTGCGCGCCTCACGGTTGAATGTCAGTCCCAGATTGAACGTAAAACATCGGGCTACCAAATCCCGGGACGGGATGCCTTTGGCTTCAATTAAGTCGAATTTGCTGATTATTTCAATAAATCTAAGTTGTTTAGAAACATCACCATCAAAATTGCATGTAACACCTGTCCAATCTCCTCCATCAAGCGTGATGCTATAAACATCAAAATCTTTTGAGATCTCGAGTATTTTACCAGTTACAGTTCCTACTTTATTCTCATAAGTCAGGTTAGCTGAAACTTCATTTTCGTCAAAAGCTTTAGCTATTTCTCTATCAGTAACGTTAAATACTGCCTCAGTATTCGTTACTTCTTCTGTCCCTCCAGCTGCTCCTTCGTCATCTACGCTAGCAATTGCCAAGAAAACGAAGCCCACGATAGAGGCTGCGGTTATTATGTTTTTTTTATGTTTTTTCATCTTTTGACGTTTAATTTTGGGAAAAGGGGGCGGTGTAGTCTACGAGACTTCGTGTGACTTTGTCTTGATTGCAGCTATGAATAAACTCTTTTTTTCGTCTACTAGCTCCCTAGATGGAGAGTATTTTTTTCTTCGCAAGCATATTCACTATTTTAAAAATCTGGAATGGCCTTTCGTTAAGTATTTCGCGCGAAGTGAATTCCGCTCAAAGCACTGTCTTTAAATGGCTCCTTGAGAAAAAATGCATCTATCTAGAGTTAAGTTAAATGAATGCTCTTTCTTTAATCGTTTCTGTTAAAGAAACTTAACTATATTTGCCGAGGGAAACGCTGAATGAAGGAGACCACTTCAGAGAATCAACTCGCTCATCAATATCACTGGCTACAAAAACGGGCGCACTTCAAACTAAGGAGACGCTGAATAAAGAGGCGATTCGGCCAAGATACTTTTCTGATTAATTTCGCGGTCGCACCAAGGCTCCGATTCGGATTGAAAGCGGTTTGTGCTGAACATTTCCATCGATCATTTCGAACTGCTAGGAGCCTGTCGGACTTTGAGTTGGCCTGAAAATTTGGTAGTGTCAATCCATGCCCGCACGATTTGTCTCCGTTGACCGTGACACGCCGATGCTTCTGCCGCCGGACCTGCGCGAGTGGGTGCCCGAGGACGACTTGGTCCACTTCGTGATCGAGGCGGTGGACCGGCTCCCGTTGGAAAGCCTCCGGATCAGTTCTCGTTACCATGGTCGAGCGATACAGCCGTTTTACGATTATCGCAAAAGCTCCAAGTCGATCTGCTGTAGCAGGTTTCTATGGCGATTATGACCAAGCTAGTCCAATATCGTGACAAGCTCTACACCCTCACTTTCGATAATGGAAAAGAGTTTTCCGCTCACGCCACTATTGATGAGATCTTGGACTGCCAATCCTACTTCGCGCATCCTTACAGCTCATGGGAACGGGGTCTCAACGAAAATACCAACGGCCTCATTCGTCAATATTTCCCGAAGAAGACCGACTTCGATCAAATCGGCCATGATCAAATTGCGGAAGTGGAATCAAAACTCAACCGGCGCCCCCGGAAATGTCTCGACACCAAAACTCCTAATGAGATCTTCCTCAGCAACTGACTCGCGCACTTCCGGGTTGAAACCGCCCATTAAAGAATATGATTGTGCGTCTGTGATGATCTTGGTTAAATTCAATGTGTATCCACCCCCCCCCCTAAAAAAGTAAGGACGAAATATAATATGAACTTCATTACCAGCAATATAACGGACATCGAATTCGGCGACGCAAAATCAAATTTAAAGTCCCTTGCAACTAAAGGAGACATGGCATTTTACGATCAGAAGAAAAATATTATTTGTTTTGCCTCAGAAGTGGCTCTGACAAATGAAAATGTGACCGTTTACTCCGATAAATCAAAAAACCAGAAGGTTCTTGAAATCAAAGGAAGCATGCCCGGACCACTTGAAATATTGTCTGATGAGGGCGAAAGCATTGGAACCGTCAAGTCCACTGGAGTGAAAAAAAATGCGTGGGAATTAACGACGAACGACGGAGAGATAATCACTGTGATTGAGCGGAAGTCGGCCCTTAAGCAGATCTTTGCGCTTGCGTGGGCGGACTACTTAGCATTTTTGCTGGTGACGCTGGCGTCAAGTTTCACGTAGGCCCATACGACATAACCTGTAACAACCAGAAAGTTGGATACATAAGCAGGGAGAAAACAAAGAAAGGGCGTTTTCTTACGCATTCTCCTTGACTGCTTCTCATTTGGGCTTACAAGATTGCTTGGTTGGACTGCTGCGCTGGCAGATCACAAGATTGAAAACGTTGAAAACCTGAATAAAGAATTCGACGTTAGATTGTTGATCGCAGCATTGACTCTGCAGGCTTTTGAAGCCAGAAGGTGAGACTGATCCGCGTATCAGGGGATTACTTTCAATTAATATATGACGTAACACAGGAGCCGGTTGGCTGCTAGGAATTTGCTTTTGGCGGAAGGTCGCGGAAACCAGGGTTGGGCGAAATACGGATGGGGGAGAAAGGGGGGTGACTGCTAGGAATTTTCTTTTAGCGGGAGGGCTTTGAAGGCGCATTTGGGCCGGAGCGGAGGGAGGCGTAAACGACGAGCAGCGCAGCGCATCTGCCGGTTGTCAGCGGGTTATCTGCGGAGTTTGGGAGCAGACTGCTGGTGTTCGATTTGCATGCCCTGTTTTGCAAAGTGCGGGGACTGCTGAGCGCCTTGTCCTTGCTTCAAACCGAGCCTCAACCAAAGATCCAGCTCAGATCAGGTGCCCAATTTTATGACGCTTACAATCGAGTGCATCCACACAGCAAATTAGGCTTCCAGAGTCCTGATCAATTTGCCATGAACTATCCAAGGCCTGAACCTAACATTCAAAGTGGTCCAGAAATGGTGACCTGATCAGACTCCGCCCTCTTTTATACGCTAATCGAAAACTGCAAAGTCCACGATCTTGATCCTGAAGCCTACCTCGTGGAAGTCATCGAAGCCCTGCGTGATCCCGCCATGATCGAGCGAGTCGCCGAGCTGACCCCGGCCGCCCTCGCGGCAGCCAGAAACGCCGCTGGTGAATTAAAAACCGCCTAAAATACCAGCACCTCAACCAAAGATCCAGCTCAGATCAGGTGCCCAATTTTATGACGCTTACCTTCCTTCTCTAGCTCTTTGAGACGTTTCACCGTCTCCATCTGGGCTCCGTCATGTTGTTTCTTCCATCGATGGTAGGTCGCCTCGCTTACTTCGAACTGACGGCACACTTCGCCGATTTCAAAGGCTGTGGAATACTTCGCTAGCGGTGCGAAGCTTTTTGACGATCTGTTCTGGGGTATGTCTTTTTCTTTTCATGAGAGTCGTAGATCCGGCTAGCGCCGGGGACTCTCATAACAGATGGCTCAATTTTTGGGGAGCACGCCAATATTTCAAGCTATATTCTTAGCCGTCGGTATTAGCTACCCCTTTTTCAGATCCCTAGCTTTTTCAAGTTTTGATAAACGAGTAGAGATCTCGCCGAGCTTTTCGAGAATTGCGACCTCAACCTTAGGCTTTTCATCTTTGTCATCATCGTTTCTGTGATAGTCCTTAACAACGGTATCATAATTATTACAAACAGCTCCGACGACTAGGTTTATGAGGAGAAAGGCTGCAATCACATAAAACGAAATAAAGAACGTAGTGATTAGGAATTGTCCTTGCCCCGACTGGCCGACAAGAAGGTCGTATCGCAAATCAGTCCAATCTTCTCCTGTCAGAACCCGAAACATACTAAACATTGCCTCTAGAACACTACCGAATGGATCGCCTGCATTCCCAATACCCGTTACTACCTGGCTTTTTCCACGAAACAAAATAACTCCCATTATAGAGTATAGATACATGATGATAATCATCAGAAAACAAACCGATGTTAGTGAGGAAATAGAACGGAAAAGCACTTTACTGACAATCTGGAGTTCAGGGAAAACCTTGATGAGCCTGAAGACGCGAAAGACTCTGAGAATTCGTAAGGAGGTCAGGAGTTCTGGATTCTTAATTGTGTTTTCTGGAACAAAAGCGAGAGCGACTAAGAAGACGTCAAAATAATTCCACTTATCGCTGAAGTATTCTGAATTATTTTTTCTCCCGAACCACCGAACTAAAATTTCAGTCAAAAATAGATAGACTATTATTTCTTGAATACGAAGAACTAGAGGATCTGGATAATCGAGTTCGACGCTTATTAGAAGGCAGTTTACGACGATCAAGAAAGTGATGAAGAGTGTAAACCATCGTGCGCACGTGATTTGGTGAAGTGTTGATTTGATATCAATCATTATACCCTAATTTTTTATACTGCTGCTTGATTCGGTCTAAAGTCCTGCCGCAGCCGTTGAACATATTCGTGATAAATCACGAAGGATTTTTTTCCATCTAGTTGCTCATGAACGAGCTCATCTGTAGCCCTTCGTCTAACTGCTAGGAATTTGCTTTTAGCGGGAGGGCCTTGAAGGCGCCTTTGGACCGGAGCGGAGGGGGGCGAAAGGGGGTTTTGGGCCAGTTGGAATGTTAGGTTCCGGGTACTGGTTATAGTTGCCCCCCCGTGGTTCATTAATCAGAGACGACAACCCCATGGGATTTCGCAAGATTGTTCAGTCTTAAAATTGTAGTTGGGCTTTGGCTACCAAGGTTCTCAGCGCTGCCCGAATCTTCTGATCTCAATGCCCTTTCCCACTTCGTCCAGAGATCAATGACATCATCCCAGGTGTTCTGGTAATCCTGCGGGCAATTTTTGATCTCAATTCTTTTCATCCTGCGGACTGCGGATGCAATTGCTTCAGCCTGTTCAGCCATCAATGTTGCACCATTGTATTGATCAATCATCGATGATTCAATTTCTACTAACTGGTTATGGGCTTCTATAATCGCATCTACTTTGGATGCTTTGGAACAACCTCCGACAAGCAAAACAGTTGGAAGTAAAATAAAGAGTAAAACCTTGGCAGCTTTCATAATATTAGATTTTTGATTACGTTTGTTTTGTTTTTATTGCAAGATCTGCCTCCGGGGCGCCCACCTGATCGGGACACCCTTTTTGGGCCAAACTCCTAGGGATTTTCTTTTAGCGGGAGGGCCTTGAAGGCGCCTTTGGACCGAAGCGGAGGGGGGCGAAAGGGGATTGACTCAACGTCAGTTTACTCTCGAAAGCTTCACGTCAACGCTCTCGAGTGGGTGTCAATTGAAACTCTATTCAGGTTTATTCTCGTCATTTTCACCATCCTGTCCTTTTAGAATAAAGCCTAATGTTAGCAATATCCAAGGGGTAAATGGAGCGATTGTCGTTCCAACTATCGGATCTATTGGAGATCCACTTTCAAGTGTCCAGCTAGCGATTAAATCGATAGCTCCTAAGCCGATTAGTAAATATCCTAAAATTTTCATGATATATTTCTTTAGATTTTTGCAGGATTAGAAAATTAAAAAACGTTCGTATTAGATACAAATAACGAAGAAGGTATTGAGCGCATATGTAAAGGAAAAAGAGATCTTGCTGCTTTAGTTGGCTACTTTTTCCTGATTCCAGTTTAAAAGCCATGCGCGCTTTTCTTGGGATCAATCTCGCCAGCAACCCTGTGCCTGATGCCACGACCTTACTCAAATTCCGCCATCTGTTAGAAGAGAACGATCTCTGTGCCACCATTTTCGAAACGATCAATGCCCACCTTGAAGAGCGGGGTTTGCTCATGCGCGAAGGAACCCTCGTCGATGCCACCATCATCAATGCTCCGTCTTCCACGAAGAATAAGGACAAGGCCCGGGACCCTTGACATGCATCAGACCAAGAAGGGCAATTAATGGTATTTCGGGATGAAAGCGCACATCGGAACGGACCGCGGCAGCGGGATTGTTCACACTGTGATTTCCACAGCGGCCAACATTTCTGACATCTCCCAAACCGATAAACTTCCGCATGGGCAAGAGATCCAGGTGCATGCTGATGCCGGATATGTAGGGGTTGAGAAGCGCGAAGAAATCGCGGAAGAAGATCCCACTGGTCGTATTGATTGGCAGATCGCGAAGCGACGGGGTCCGATCAAAAAGATGGCAGAAGGACCGGAAAAGGACCTCATCCTGGCAGAAGAAAAAGCCAAGGCCTCGGTGCGCGCGTTCGTTGAACATCCCTTTCATATCCTCAAAAACCTCTTCCGTCACCGCAAGACCTCGCTACCGGGGACTAGCTAAGAATTATCACCAACTTCAAGTGCTTTTCGGCTTGGGCAACCTCGCGGTTGCAGTTCGCAAGCTTGTCTAAAAGGAAGGGAAAGAAAACCAAAGAGGCCAAAAATTCTACCAAGATCTCGAAATGATCGATGGAAATGATCAGCACAAACCGCTTTCGATCCGAATCGGAGCCTTGGTGCGACCGCGAAATTAATCAGAAAAGGATCTTGGGCGAATCGCCTCTTTATTCAGCGTCTCCCTAGTTTGAAGTGCGCCCGTTTTTGTAGCCAGTGATATTGATGAGCGAGTTGGTTCTCTGAAGTGGTCTCCTTCATTCAGCGTTTCCCTCGGCAAATATAGTTAAGTTTCTTTAACAGAAACGATTAAAGAAAGAGCATTCATTTAACTTAACTCTAGATAGATGCATTTTTTCTCAAGGAGCCATTTAAAGACAGTGCTTTGAGCGGAATTCACTTCGCGCGAAATACTTAACGAAAGGCCATTCCAGATTTCTAAAATAGTGAATATGCTTGCGAAGAAAAAAATACTCTCCATCTAGGGGGTTAGTAGACGAAAAAAATCTAGGAATTGGGCTTATGCCCTAGTTTCCAGCCGTCAGAAAATTAGAAAAATTATGGGACAACTATCAGTAGTTAAGGAGCCTTACGGAGAAGTCAATGTCTTCGCAGAGAGTGACGGGTCGATTCGCGTCAAGGCGACAATATTAATGAGGCCAGAAGTGGAAGGCGCACAGACAGGCCTGGCAATCGATGGATCAAAATCAATGGCTGGGCTCTTTGGTGGGCAAGTCGCAGTGTCTGCACTGTTTGGATCTAATAATAATCTTGTTCAACCTGTAGCTAGGACGATTGCGGAATACCTCGCAAACTTTGATAGTGATGGTGAAACTTCAGTTATTTATTGGGCGTGTGGTAACTTCGGGCAGGAAATTGAAATTCTAGGCGATATGGATTCCCAAACGGCGGTTAAAGCAAACTTTTCTACACCGTCGAACATGGGATCGGGGACGAAACTAATGCCAGCAATAAAATACTTTACCGAGGATCGTTTTAGGGATTGTCCTTGGGGAATCTATCTCTTTGTTACGGACGGTCTTATAGAGGATGTAGCTGAAGTTAAGGCCTATACTGACCAGCTTTGTAAAGAGGTTGCTGCTGGGAGTCGGGGATTTACAAAGCTTGTCCTAATTGGATTGGGAAGTGACTTTTATTACAAAAATAGCGCCACAGGTGAAAAACTAGGGATTGACCAAGCAGAAGGTAAATTAGTCGATCTTGACGGTGATCCTAATTGGAAAAAGTCTGAGGCTTGGGAAGTTCTTGAGGAACTAGATGACCTTCATGATGAGGGTGGAGAATTTCCACCTGTAATTGGCCAGGACGGCGAGTCGATCGATATTTGGGATTATAAGCTGGCGGCTTCGATGAATTCTCTTGAGGAGATTTTTGCTGAAGTGGTTTCGCGTAATATGACAGTGGCTCCTACAGCTGAAATTGTAGACTCAAATGGTGTGGCTGTTAAGCCAATTGGCCGTGATAGCTACATGGATGGATTGCCAGCTTTGCTCGATTTCTACCTTCCTGCTGGATCAACCTCATTCACTCTTAAACTTCCAAACGGTAATGAGGTTGTGCAACCAATCGGTGAGTAATAAATCGATAATAATTTTGAAAGGATTTAATTATGACAAATATTAGAAGTTATGCCGATCTTCCGATCGGACGGAATCACCAAGTTCCCAATGAAATATTGGATTTAGCGTTTGGAGAACTGAACATAACCCGCAAAGAAAATTGCTTAGAGGTTGTTTTGACCGCGCTTATCGATCCCTCTCAATCATCATCTGGCGAAAACTGGCAGACCGGGGTGGCATTAGATGGGTCTTCATCCATGAGGGATTCTTATGGTGCTAATTACCAGTTTACGCGTGCAATAGATTCGCAAATGGTTCAGCAGTTTCTCTCAAAAGGTTACGCTACTAAAAAGGCTGTCGATGGCCACGAAGAGTTAGAGTTTACTGAGAAGGGTTTTGAGGCAATGGAGGCAGAAGGCTTGTGGCAGAAGTCTAAGAATGAAATCGAGGCTATTGCTCGAAATGCCATACCTTACCTAGCCGAAAAACTAGATGAGGATGGGGGAACGACACTTATTTATTGGGCGTGTGGTTCAGGTGGAGAGAAAATAGAGATTGTAGGCGACTTAACTGCTACGGAGGCAGCAAGTGCTACTTATGTAGGACCAACAGAATGGGGTGGAGGCACTCGTTTGATGCCGGCGATTAATCACTTTCTTGAATTGTTCAGTGAAGCGAAAATGGGATTCTATATTTTCGTGACTGACGGTGGTATTGATGACTTTGAAGAAGTTAAGAATTTCACAGCTCAATTATCACGCGACATAGATGCCAAGTCCTGCAATCCCGTTAAACTTGTGCTGATAGGGGTTGGAGACCAAATTAACAGGCAGCAACTAGAGGATCTTGATGATTTGCCAGATGTCATGGATCTCCCTTATGATGTCTGGGATCATAAAATTGCGGATGAGATGCGCGGGTTAACAGACATCTTTTCTGAGCTTGTAGATGAGAACCTCATATTAGCTCCAAGTGGCCGGATAACGGACCATCAGAATTCCGTTGTTAAAGATTATTCTGACGGCGTCCCAGCTCTTATGACATTTGAATTACCATTAGATGCAACAGATTTTTCTTTGGAAATATCGGGAGGGCAATCTGTGAAACAAGATCTCTTCTTGAAGGCTGGTCCACCACCTTTGTCGAATTAATTTCCTTTTCTGAATTTGTAGAGCCTCAATCTTACTTCAAATCTATTATGATCAAGGATGACGATAATTTTGATCCGTTTGAATTCTTTGACGAAGAAGAGGCAGAGGCGATTGATCAAAAGGAAAAGAAGAAAGCTCAGGATGAAGCTCCAGTAGGGGGGAGCCAAGTTGGAGAAATAAAGGATCCGTCTGTTACGGTTGAAGAAGTTTCACGGGAAGATGCTAATTTTGAGAACGATGAAAAAGAGCAAGCGCTGGCTGCGAAGGAGCGTCATGTATTAGAGCAGGAGGCAGCTGCTAAAGTGGCTGCAGAGCAAGCAGCGGCAGAGCAAGCAGCTGCAAAAAAGAGGGCTGAAGAGCAATTGGCTTCCGAAAAGGCGGCAATTGCCGAGGTAGCGGTCGAGAAGGCTGCTGCAGAGCAAGCTGTTACTGATGTCAAAGAGCAATTGGCTGCTCAGCAGAAAGCACTTGAGCAAATGGCAGCGCAGCAGGTAGCAAAGCAAAAGGCCTTGGACGAGATGGCTATTCATCAAGCTGTAAAGCAGAGAGAGCTAGATGATGCGCTGAGAAAAAAGGGATCTCCACCAACACCAGGAAATAGTGATCTGCCTCAGTCTCCGTCGAGTCGATCGACTAGCCAGGGTTCTGGGGGCCCGGCTACTCCCCCGCCTTTACCAAGGCAAAGCAACGAGGAGCTATCTGAGGGAAATAGTGAAGCGAACGATACTAAACCAGGTCGATTCGACAACGAGCCTAGTCCCGCGAAAATCAATCGAAACCTCTTTAATAAATAAAATTTTAAACTATGTCGGACTATACGATCGATGATGTTGTTGCACTGATCCCTGAAATTACGGATTGGTACTGGAACTATGGAAAGCAACGCAAAGACAGCTACGCCTTGGGCAGAAGTACATGGCTTGATAGCATGCTGAAAGTAGGTAAGGGAGCACTCAACGTCCAGGAGTCTAAGACCACCTACCGCAAGCCAACCATGGCGATCTGGGGGCCATCACAAACCGGCAAGTCGACCTTGTTGGCTGATTATATCGATGGGGAGGATCCTGATAAATATGGTAATGGCACCGCGCTACAATGGTCTGAGAGTGACCCTGTGAGGTTCGTTGGTGATATTTGCGGAGGTGAGGTCACCGTGCTCAATCCTTTCAACAAAGGGGCTGATGCCTCGGGTTGCGTGACACGCTTTAGCCTGGTGGACAAGGTTGAGCACCCGGAGTATCCGGTAAAAGTTACCTTGGCAACCGAGTCGCAAATTGTCCATGGCTTGGCGGTTGGCTATTTGAGTGAGACCATCGCGAAGGACTCTGACGACAAGGTTGTTCAATTGTCAGCGGAGCTGATTAAAAAATGGGCATCAGAGGTTGAGGTCAAGGGGGACGTTTCCAGGGAGGCTTATGAATACATGGTAGGCATTGCGGATGTTGTGGAGCTGCTTATTCTTTCCAATCTGCCCCGCTACGAGAACTTGGAGAAAGAATGGAAAAGTTCGCTTCGCAGGGAGTTATTGGATTGCCCCGGCCTGCTGTCAGACATCGACGGAGCTAGGACTTTTGTTTGTAAACTGCTGTGGGACTCGTGGACTAGCATATCGAAGACATACAGACAGCTCGTGGATGCGCTCAAGGAATACGATGACAAGTTCGGGGGTGACCAAATCCAAATGTCCTACCAGTTTGCAGCTCAAATTCTCAATATTAGTGCTGTCGAATTAGCAGAGACAGCGGATATTGTAAGGGAGATTATTGCCGGTGCCGGCTATGAAGTAGAAAACGGAGCGGTAATGATCGGGGAGAATCCATCCCGCAAGTTGTTTGCAAAGCTGGAGGAATTTGCGCTTTTCCAAGGGCTTGTCTGGGAGTTGGGCGTGCCGTTGAAATCCGAGGTGATGCGTAAAAACAGTGAGGGTGCGGCAGCGCTCCTGGAAAAAGCAGACCTTCTAGACTTCCCCGGAGTCGCCAATGAGCATAAGGCTGCCGATGACGCACTTCTTACGGATGAGGCTCTGCTTTCCAAGGGCAAAAAGATCCTTACCAAGGTACTCAAACGGGGCAAGACAGCATCCATCGTGGTGACGAGCTCGAGAAATCTCAATATTGACGGATTTTCACTCCTCATGAGAATGAACAATTACCCGTCAAATCCACAGCAGCTAATTAGCGGCATCATCAGTTGGTGGGGATCTTATGATAAAGAGTGGCCGCCACAAGGTAAGGATTTGCCCCTCAATCTGGTGCTGACCTTTACCGCGCAGTTGGTTAATCTGGTCGCTGATTCTGGTATCGGACACGGCTTGGATGAGAGTTTTAAGAAAATGCACGGGCTTTCTCATTTGTCGGATCCGAGCTTTGTTAATACCTTTGCTACCAACTACCCACAGTTTTCCGACGGTAATTTACAAGTGGAAGGGGAGGGTCTCGAGCGGGTCATCTCCCAAATTATGGAGGATTCTGCATTCCAAAGACAGTTTGGGGACAATGCGGAGTCCCTGAAAGAGATGGCCGCTTCAGGGGGCAGGGAATACTTCATGCAGGCCCTATTGGCACAAGCCACGGGAAGCAAAAGGCCCGAGTTGGTCAGGGAAAAGGCAAAGCACCTTTTGGTTGATTTTCAGCGGCTGCTGGCTGAAGCTTCACCCGATCAACAAGATGCTTCCGCGAAGAAATGTCTGGATCTTGATGAAGTGAAATCGTCAATTCTTAATCGTCTCAGTCAGGGAGAAGACTCTGATGCCAGTAACGAAATTGGCATGGCAGTGCAGTCACTGGTAAACATTGATCCCATTACTCTCGACGATCTGCCCAAACGGGCATCCAAAAAGAAGCCGGCGGAGGTCAAAGGTTATCTCTCCAGGCAGTTCACGAACTGGCGTGAGAGCCAGGCTAAGAAATCTTATGGGGAAGGTCTTGGTATGGACGACGATCCAACGAAGGTAAGCAGGCTCCTCTCATACATGATCGAGGCGGTTGATATGAGTGAATTACAGGATTGGTTTAGAAAAAATCTCGGGAACGTCAAGTCGAGTAATGACGCGATGGAATCAAGGAGATTTTTGGCGGCCAAAATGAACAACTCAGTTACTTGCTTGGATGGGAAGCGTATCTCGGAGGAGCACCGTAAGCTGAAAGAGGTTGCTTCCTTAATCCGTGAATTAGCGGAGAATGAATTTCAGAGCAGTGGGTTTGAAGAGGCACCTTATTATATCTCGGTGATCAAGCCCTTCCTTTCCAAGTTGGAATCATTGAAGTCTACGCAAGCTGGAGAACGAGGAGTGCAGGCTGGAGATGATGAGTTGATCACATTGATGAAAAGCTAAATAGATTTTGTTATGAGCTACGAAAACGTACACCAAATTTTTGTTTTCCCAAATAGTGGGCACCACTACACATTTATTCCTTTTTCAGAGAAGCTGAATATTGAGTTACGAAAAAAACTTGAGAAGTTATGTAAACAGGAAAGAGCGCCATGGTTTGCATTGGGAAACAGTTGGATGAGGGGGCGCTATGGCTTAGATAGTGATCGAAACCCTGGCCTGTGGGTTGCGGTGGAAAGTAATCTAGGAACAGTAAAACGCGGTTCAACATATTCACCTCAGCGACAAGTTCCTGCAGATGAAGTGCCCGAGGATAGTAATTTATGGAAACAATCTCCCTATGCTTATCCTTCCAAAGATCGGTTGCCTGCATCAAGTGATGAAACTGAAGTTATTCCAGTTACCATACCAAATCCAGATGATCGAAACCAAAGAATCGAGATCGCTAAAATCCAAGTCATTTGGAAGGTCCCCGCTGGAAAGACGATTGATGTCGATTTAGTTATAGATTTTGGAAATACTCGGACGGTAGCCCTAGCCCTGGAGCATCGTGCTGCTCAGAATGGCAAGCTCGCTGCTATTTGTCGCCCTCTGCGTTTTATTAAACGGGGCACGGAATACACTGAATCTTCTGGTGAAAGTGATGGTGATCCATCGGTCATTGTTGATTCTTGGTTTGTATTACATGAACCTACATTTGCAGATTGCGATCCTCCTTCGCCCAAGTTTGCTCCGGTCAAGGAGTTCGATGTAGAGGAGGTTGCACAAAAAGGCCTGCTGAGGAAAAAATCAGAGAAACAGGCAAAGGTAACTGAACGGGTTCCGCAAATGTTTCTTGAATATTCACCTGTGGTCATGGGTGAAGATGCGCGGAACATCCTGGGGTCAATCAATCTTGAGCAGGGGGGTAGCTATTCGTTAAGTTCCCCAAAACGCTACACTTGGGACTCGTCCCTGGTCGGCAAACAAGGCGAAGGATACTGGACTATGGTGCTCAACCGTTGGAATCTCAAATCCAAGAATCTTGCGGCTCTTCCAGTTCTACAAGGCGCGTTTTTAAGATTCCTATATGAAGACGGTCGTAATTGGGAAATAGAGAATCCCCCGAATGAAAACACAACTGGTGTTTCATCGCCTATTTCAAATCCGCAACAACCTGCGTATCCCCGTAAAGATGCGATGTGCTGGGCGGCACTCTCTATTCTAGAGACGGCTTTCAGGCAAATTACCTCTGAGGAGTGGCGCAAGGGAAATCAACCTTTTGTCCCAAGGAGAATTAGAAATATTTCGGTCACTTACCCATCAGGCTGGATTGAAGAAGAGACCACCACTTATCGGGAGATGTGGCAGCGGGCAGTTGATATCTTCTCCCTGATCAACTTTGAAAATGTGAGTCTGGTAGACAAGGGAGGTTCACGCCCTAACCTATCCATGGATTTGGATGAAGCTGTTGCCTCCCAGCTGCCCCTCGTCTATTCAGAGATCAAACGTCTCGGAGACATTGGTGAGAATTGGATCGGTCTTTATGGTCGCGGTGTCGACGACCACTCCTCCAGAATACGAATCATGACGATTGATATCGGAGGCGGGACCACAGACATCTCGGTGGTACAATATTCAGATGACTTGCCGGGGGCTGGTATCGCGTTGAAATACAAACCCATATTCAAGGATTCAAATTCTTACGCCGGTGACGGGCTGGTGAAAGTAGTCATTGAGAGGGTTTTGTTGCCAGCCCTTGCCGGTGCAAAAAGCATTGATAAAGACCATGACGATGCAGATACATTTGAAAATCTTTTCAGTTCACCCGCGCAGAAAGATTCGGACAAACAGAAATGGTCTCGGATTGTCAAACTGGTCTTTTTGCCGATTGTCAGGCAATGGTTGCGTGACTTGACAGACGGGACGTTTGGCAATCCCGAAACATCGGCCCCATGGGCGCCGGATGAGCTGGAGAGCTCAGAAGGTAAGCTGATCGACGCGAGAGCGCTCAATGAATTCAACGAATTTTGTGAAGACGCTGGCTTGAGTAGCAACTTCTTGGATCCAGTGACGCCTCTCAAATACCAGCCCCAAGAAGTTAAGGATTGCATCAAGGATGCGCTGCGGCCAGGCCTTGAGCCACTGGCAAAATACGTCACGGCCTTTGATGTCGACCTTGTATCCCTGAGTGGCAAGCCCTCGGAGCTCCCCCAGGTGAAGGAGCTCCTTGATGAAATCCTGCCCATTTTGCCGCAGCGCATCATACCCCTGAAAGACTATGCGGCAGGTGACTGGTATCCCATGTCTAAAAATCGCAAGATATCAGATGCCAAGACGGTGACCGCTGTGGGTGCGGCTCTCCATTCGGCCATTCAAAATAGGCTAATTGACGACTGGACTATTATCCGCGACGATGAGAAGCCGAAATTGTTCGGAATTGTTGGGGTAAGATGCCGCGAGACGCCGAGGATACTGGCTTTGGCACGGAGAAGCCCTTTCTTGATAACGAAGCCCCCTCCGCATCTGATGTGAAACTTCAGATCAATAGTTATATCGGTAGAATGCGATACTTCTCAGAGGGGTCACGCCCGGAACAGCAGTATAAACTAGTGTTTAAGAACCCGGAGGACTGGGTGAATGTCAATATCGGTTCCATGCTCAGTGTCGAAATCAAACGGGTCTCTGATCCCGATACGGGTAATGACATCGGGCTTGACCTTGGGGAAAGTGTTGAGCTGATAGGATCCGATGTGGAGATCAGCTCTGGGGACATCGAGTTGCAGCTCTGCACGCTGGAGGGTGGTGAATTTTGGATCGATACTGGAAGGTTCGAATTGCAATGGGAATAGCTATGCTTTCATGGAAATACAGCAAGGAAGAAGGTGCACTTGAAGTAGCTGATAAGCTCGCTCCGAGGTTCGATGAATTGCGCCAGCAGCTGAGCGATATCGCTGATGCTCTCAGGGTCGGAGGCAACTCTGAAGACCTTGGCCGGCATGAAGAGCCCGAAGAAGATTCAGCACCTGCTCTTGAGACAGGCAATGATGATCATGAGAGCAGGCTTGCGCAGTTAAAAGAAAGGCTGGCTGCTTCTGAGCGAGACAAGCAGGAGGCCGATTCCAAGATCGCAGAATTGGAGAAAGCCTGTAGCGAGCTCAAAGAGCAGGCTGAGTCATCAGGGGAGCAACCGGACCTTGAGCAAAACTACGTGGGAAAAGAGCTGTATGAGGGTAAATTGGCAGAGCTCGATACCGTGAGTAGACGGTTGCAGGACGCTCAGGCCAATTTGGAGACTAGTTCAAAGGAGCATCAGCAGTTGCTAGAGCAGCTTGAAGGGGAGCTCCGGACGGGCAAGGAACAAATCGAGATCCTTGCAGCACGCTAACGCAGGCTTTGCATCAGGATAAGAGCGAAGCAGCTTCAACCACAGAGGCTTTGGGACAGCCAGGTCTGCCGCTCTGGGTGATGCCAAAGCTGCCTCGGACGCAGAATCCAGGCAGATCGCCGGGAAACTGGAAGAGCTAGATACAGGACAACGATTCCCTCTCGCAGGACCGCGAGGCGCTGAGAAATCAAATTTCGCAAATGGAGCAGCAGGTGGAGCTCAGCCGGAAACTCGAGGCCTTGATGTGGCCTGACTTCATGGCAAAGCCCGAAATGGAAGAGTGGCAAACACGCTTGAAGGATGCGGTGCACCAAGACCAAACAGATGAAAATATTAAGGTGGTCGTTGCCAACCTGTTTAATTTCAGCGCCTTAGTCGGTCTCGGTGGTGAATGGAGTCGGCGCCTGTTTGATGTGCTGCAGGATTTCAGCAGAGCTCTTTTGACTTGGTGTGAGCGGTCCGGCTTGGACCCGGAACAGGCTACAAGCCAAGCGAAATTGTGGGCGGAGGAGTTCACCGCAAAAGGAGAAGGAGAATTTACCATTGAGGTTCCTGGTCCCGATGAGCCCTTTGATCAGCGGGTGATGGTGAGTTACGAATCCGGAGCTTCGAGTGGAAGCATGGATGTCAAGGCGGTCAAAACCTGGTGCATCAAGGATGGCTCCGGGCGCATTTTAAAGCAGGCCGAAGTCACTACTTTCTAATCGGTTGAGAATATTCACAAACAACGATGACAATGAAAAATACAGGCGAACCAAGGCCCATTGAGCGCATAGAAGGAAAAGGTCTTCGGCTGGAATTAAGCGTATTTAAAAAGCTGAAGGCTTTTCAATCTGGTGGGCAGTATTGGGAGCACCAAAGCCAGAATTCAATCCGTGAATACATGGGAGATTTTTTGCCCCTGATGCAGGTTGAGGAGGATGGGGAATCAGTTCTATGCCAAATGTTTGTTGAGGGCAAAGAAGTTGCCTCGCAGAGTCGTGCAGCAAAGGGGATATCATCAGCACAACGCCAAAAATTAGAGAGTAGCATTCAAAGATTAAAGGACAGGGCAGCGGCTCCCGATGTCGATTCCAACGTCAAAAAAATCATTGAGGCATTCAGGCTGCCTGATCCGCGTAAAGATCCGGAGTTATATAGACTGTATGGTTCCCGGTGGAATCCAAAATTGATGGTCGTTTGGGGTTGTGAGAAGGAAGAGGGTACCTCGCTGCCGCCTGAGGAAGTAAGTCAGCGGGTTGCCAAGGAGTCTGCCGGTGGAACCTTTTAAGGAAACTGCCCATTATTCTCCTGATCTTAATCTTATTGGGTGCATTGGCATGGTTCTTTAGTAATTCAGATTTCAGCAAACAGGATGAAGTTGCGGATGGCTCGAAGCCAAATGAGGCCGGTCATGGCTGACGGGCGGAGACCGATGACGACGGTATACCTGATTATCAGCGATGCCTTCCCAAGTGATTCCACCGACACGGCCGATGGTGATGGCGATGGCATCGGCGACAATGCGGATACCGATGATGACAATGACGGCACAGCTGATACCAACGATGCCTTCCCAAGTGCATTCCACCGAGACGGCCGATGTTGATGGCGATGGCGTGGGTGACAACAGTGATGCCTTCCCAAGTGATTCCACCGAGACGGCCGATGTTGATGGCGATGGCATCGGCGATAATGCGGATACCGATGATGACAATGACGGCACAGCTGATACCAAAGATGCCTTCCCAAGTGATTCCACCGAGACGGCCGATGTTGATGGCGACGGCGTGCGGTGACAACAGTGATGCCTTCCCAAGTGAGGCCACCGACACGGCCGATGGTGACGGCGATGGCACCGGCGACAAGGACGGACACGGACGATGACAACGACGGCACACCGGACCAGGGCGACTTCTTCCCCCGTGACGTCCAGATGGAGCCTGCTGCTGGCTCCGGGCATAGCTGCCTGCTAAAGATAGCGATACCTCTGACGGTTGAGGATGGTCCTTCAACCGAGGAAGAGATCCAGAAGAGAAGAGAAGATATTCAACAAGCACTCGAAAAAGGTGAAGCGGTTAAGCCTAACAAGCCGGCACGAATCGCGAACGGTGATGAAATCAATTTAGCAAAGCTAATAATGCCAGCAGTCGTTACAATCGTGGTAAGCGAAAATGATGGTGAATACGCAGGGCAGGGAACAGGATTTTTTATTACGGAGGATGGAATACTGGTCACTAATCATCATGTCGTTGAAAAGATCGAAGCAGCGAAGGCCGTTCTTTCAGATGGAAGAGTAATAAGCATCGAGGCGATAATTGCCTCTGATTCTGCTCGTGATCTCGCTTTGTTAAGGTTGCCAGAGGGTCAATATCCGTTCTTGCGATTGGCTGATAGGGGAGAGGCCAAAGTGGGAGATTCGATTGCGGTTATGGGTAGCCCCCAGGGCTTAAGGAATACTTATTCCACCGGAATCATATCAGCTGAGCGCCCCGGTGGGCCCGGCGGAGTCGATAGGTTGCAGATATCAGCTCCCGTTTCCCCTGGGTCGAGTGGCTCTCCGGTTGTTGACGAAGAGGCTAAGGTTGTGGGGGTAGTCCAAGGGGGGGTTACTAGTAAAAACGCCCAAGCATTGAATATCGCAATCGATGTTGGGGAACTTCGTTCGATGCTTGAAGTAGATACTAAATCAAAGAAAAAAGTAAAAACCTCAATAGCAACAAGCGGCGAGAGAAAGCCGTGGAATGAGAAATCTCCGGGGGAAATTCCAGATGACGTTCTAGTGCCAAAAGGTCCCGATGTAATCTGGCCTGAGCCAAGTCCTGAGCCAAGTCCTGAGCCAAGTCCTGAGCCAAGTCCTGAGCCAAGTCCTGAGCCAAGTCCTGCCCCAATACCTCCTGATCCAAGGTTACAACTCGACGAAATCGATAGAGAGATCTTGGCCGATGGAAGGATCAAAGTAAGATTGAAAGTGAAAATTAAAGGTGAAAACGGTGGGCTTGACCAAGTTCAACAAATTGAATGTAGCCTAAATAATAAACGACTCCCGATGGAAGGTGATATTGTAACATTCACAACTCCTGCCGGGGATCACTCTTTAAGGGTTACATGGGTTGGCCAATCAGGAAAAAATCACGCCGCTAACACTACCGTCAGCATTGGCGTGATTAGAATAAGGTAGATCTGATTTCTTAATACGAGTTTTAAAAATAAAAATATAGAATGAACGCATATGGGTATATTATTTGCATTAGGCTTAGTTTTTTTCTGCTGTCTGTTTATCTGGAGAGCCTGCGATGGTTTTGAAAGAGCTTCTGATTACATAGGGCGAAATTTGACAGAGGGAGTTAGGGGAGGAACCATAAATGCCATATCTAGCTCAGTGCCAGAATTGTTCACCACATTGATAGCGCTATTTGTGCTCTCTAATAAAGATGGATTTGCAATTGGGATAGGCACGACGGCAGGTAGTGCGCTCTTCAATGGTATGATTATACCTGCCGTATGTATCCTTGCAGTTATAGGTGTTTCAATAAACGGAACCGTTAGGAACTCGGTAGATGTCTCTACTAAGGTGATTTTACGCGACGGCCTTTTTCTAATCGCCGCTGAGATTCTACTCATTTTATCTTTGGGGGGAACTCAGCTGGTATGGTGGCAAGGGTTTGTGTTGATGAGTTTCTACGTGTTCTACATGTCCTACATGCTGCTTAGTATGAAAGCGGAGCCATCTGGAGGTGAAGATGAAGAGGAGGATGAAGAGGAGGATGAAGAGGAGGATGAAGAGGAGGATGAAGAGGAAGAGGAGGCTATGGGGTCTATTGGGAAAATATTCTACTGGCTTTCGCTAGGTCCAATCCTCGACTTAGAATCAATTTTCATCAAAGAAAAGCAAGAGGCGCTGATTAAACAAGAGAAATGGAATGGTTGGCCACTACTCTTAGCCTCAACTTTTGTTATAGGCTTGGCCTGTTGGCTGCTCGTCGAGGCTTGTAAATGGCTGGGAACGGGTAGTGTAGCTGATCCGTCATACGTGCTCTTCGGATATGAATTAGTTGGGATGGGTTTGCCACCGCTTTTCGTTGCTGTGATTTTCGCATCTATGGCTACAAGTGTGCCTGATACAATCATCTCGGTTAGAGATGCGAAGAAGGGGGAAGCCGATGACGCTGTGGCTAACGCCTTAGGAAGTAATATTTTCGATATATGCTTTGCTTTAGGCTTTCCACTTTTTCTGTATACCGCCATCTATGGTCCGATCCAGATGAGTCAGGAGACAGTTGATCAAAGCGGAGAACTTCGAATAAGTCTGCTCATTTTGACAATTATTGCGTTTTTCATCTACTTCATCGGACGGCGCGATCGAAGCTCAGGCGTTCCCCGAGTGGCGCTTAAAAAAGGAAAGGCTCTGATGTTATTTAGCCTTTATGGAGTTTACATCATTTATGTGATAGGAAGGGTTAACAATGCAGATTGGACTCTCCCGATCACTGAATTTTTGAGGCAGCTTCTCGAAAGGCTTCCTGTATTCTCTTAAGGGCGCCTCCGAAAACCTTGTTTTTTGGTAAGTCATCAGTTTTTGAAAATGTTGAGAGCTCCGGGTGCTTTTTATTTTCCAGTTTTGGTAGAGTGAAGGAGACCAAGTTGACAACTATATTATAGTTAAACAAAAGACCCACATGAAAATAGCTATATCATTGGATTTTTGGGGCACTATTGCGCTACATAACCCAGACTACCGTGCCGAAGTAACGCGCTATTTTGCAAAAATCCTATCGGTGAGCGATCACGAAGGCGAAGCGAGATACAAGCTTGTCAAAGATGCATGTGATCTCGAAGCGGAAATGCGCGGCACAGCCGTTACTCCACACGAAGCGGTTAAACGCCTAGCAGGAAATACGGATATCTGTGTCGACTCCACAGTGGCGGAAATAGAACGGCTGGTGCGAAAGCACCCCCCTCGACTTCATCCAGATTTTCCCAAGGTGTTGTCCGATCTACAAAACCAAGGATGTATTATCGGGGTTTCCTCCAATACTAATTTCATTTCAGGATCAACTATCCAGTCGGTCTTTCGACTCCCTTGGGACTTTGAAGTATACTCAGATGAAATCGGGGCGAGCAAACCCGACCGAAAATTCTTCAAACATCTGTTGTGGGAAATAGGCGCGATCAAGGGATGGGATTTGATGGAGGGAATATACCACATCGGAGACAATCAAATTTGTGACGGCGGTGCAACGAAGGTGGACTTGGAGTTTTTTCTTGTCAATTCTCCGAACGATACCATTGCGCACCTAAAGAGTTTAATTGGAAAAAAATCATATGCCACTGGCTAAAATTATAAAATCGCCGCTCAGCCATAGGACGTCAGTTCACTATTTTGCCGATCTGGAAACGGCTCCGTTCGATGTCGCGGACTATTCACGGATGAAGTTCGGCAGCGCTCTGGTGGCAAAACGGTTTGGTGAAGAGATGGCAAACCATTTTTTCCATCACAATTATACCGATCTGGTGTCCAACCAATGTGTGGTCATTCCCGCGCCCAGCACCACGGTTCCGGTGGCGGCAACCTTGTTGTCACACCATTTCATGAACTGCATCAACAAACTGTTGGCAGAAGGGGGGCACCAACCCGTCGAATGGTCAATGGTCCATCGCAACATGACCTACAACAATAATTACGCCGATCTCCCTAAAGAAGAGCGCAAGAAGCTGTTGGAAGTAGATTCAATCTATTTCAATCGGGATTTTGTGGCAGGAAAGTTTCTCATCTTCGTAGATGACTGCTCCATCACGGGGACGCACGAAGATAAGATATCCAGCTATCTGTCAAATGCGGGAATGGATAATGATCATTCTTTCGTCTGCTTTGCCCAATACACGGGCGGCGATCCGTCGATTGAAATGCGCCTCAATCATACGGAGATCAAAGACGCTCACGATCTTGTAGAACTATCTCACCAAAAAGATCATCGCGTCACCACACGGTCATTACGACTACTTCTAGAACACTCAGAGAAAGACTTTGAAAACTTATTGAAGTCTGCTTCTAATCGCTTTATTAATGAGAGCCTCAACAATGCTATTGTGAAGGGATATAATACCCATCCCGCCTACGTGCGTAATTTCGAGATTCTCAATAATTATGCGCAATAGGATGAAGTGGCCCCACGAAACGGAGCCAGAGACTTGTTGATGAAAAGAGCTGGTTTTTTCATCGGCGGTTTCAGAATTCTAGCGAATAAATTTTAGAGTTACAGAGGTCAGGGGTTCAAAGAAAAACCCGCCTGCATAGATGCAAAGCGGGTTTTGGTTGCAGTTGAATGGTCGGATTCTGCTTCTTGATCTAAGCTAGCTATGGGGAGAGGGTGACCTTTAATGAATTCAGGCAGTCATCAAAATGAGGTACATACTCATCGTAATTGGAAGTCTCACCGCCATAAGAAAACGCATACATTCCTCCTTTATTTTCTACCATTACAGACCTAGCCTTAACAATAGTTTCGCCAACGGTCATAGTAGAAATAACTTCCCATGCATCCATAGAGTTAATTGTTATACTGCCTTCAGAAATGAGTTTATAGCTCTGCAAGATTGATTTACTCACCTGAATACTTTGTTTTGCAGTCTCCATCAGGGATAGGTCACCAAGTTTGGTAGGCTGCATTAGATTGATGGATATAGCCCCTCCATTGTCTAGGGTCTTTGTAAACTGCACTAGCATACCTAGCTGGCCGCTTTCATTTACAGTCCACCCTTCCGGCGGATCTAATCCAATTCCATATTTAGAGTTGGACCAGTCTGACTCACTTAAATCATTTTTTTCGCCACATCCGACAGCTAGCATGGCGAAAGCAGTTAAGAGTAGTTTCTTTGATTTTCCGGTATAATAGTTCTTCGATAATTTGGAATCTTTCATGTTCGTTAGTGATGATAGGGAGTGGCCTTGGAGCGAGATATTATAATCTGAGTAGAAATTTATAAGTCCCAGTAGACAGCATGGCTTAATCCCTCATGCGTGCTAGCGGCCGACTTTGTGTCATTTAGATTGGTAAACCACCGATCCACATAAGCAGTATCATCCAATCAGGAAAGGGGAGTGGTGAAGCCCCCGCACCTTTGGAGAGACGACGTTAGCAATAACACGCCTCACCGCATCCCTCACCGCATCCTGATTCCTTGCCAGACACCATGAATCACGACTTAAGGTTCGGGGATCAAAGAAAAACCCGCCTGCATAGATGCAAAGCGGGTTTGGGTTGCAGTTGGAGTATCTGATTCTCTCTACTTATCTTCGAGAGCAAAGCGGTAGAAGCGTTTGCCGGCTTCGAGTGGGACTATGATCTCATTGACTTCACCATTGGAGGTCCAAGTTTTAAGGTCATCGGTCTCCTCGATTGAGAAAGAGATCTTCACAGTATCATTTGCCCCATCTGATTGTAATACCACCGATCCTAAGCGCGCATCTTTGACTTCAGACAATGATGGGCGGTCATCACGTTCGGCTTTGACTGCGTCGAAGGATTCTTGGGTCGGGCGGGCGTCGCGTTCTGCAATCGCGGCATCACGCTCTGCTGTCATCTGCGCAAGTTGCACCTCAAGTGACTGAGGGGGGGCTTCAGTTGATGTCAAAGTGAGGCCATTCCATTTTTCATCATTCTCACCAAAAGAATTAAGAGCCTCAATCGTCACTAAAGCTATGGCTCCGTCCGCGACACCTGTGAATGCGTTAGTACCCACGGTTGGTGCTGTTCCGAGGAAAGTGATGCTCGTCAGGCTGGTGCAGTTGCGGAAGGCGCTCTCCCCGATGCTGGTGACGCCATTACCAATCGTGATGCTCGTCAGGCTGGTGCAGCCGTAGAAGGCACTCCCCGATGCTGGTGACGCCATCAGGAATCGTGATGCTCGTCAGGCTGGTGCAGCTTCGAAGGCATAATCCCCGATGCTGGTGACGCCATCAGGAATCGTGATGCTCGTCAGGCTGGTGCAGTCTGAAGAAGGCCTCATCCCCGATGCTGGTGACGCTATCAGGGATCGTGATGCTCGTCAGGCTGGTGCAGCTTACGAAGGCGCTCTCCCCGATGCTGGTGACAGGATTGCCTTCAATGGTGTCCGGAATGACTAGCTCGCCGGTAGCGGCCTCATTACAATCGGTGATGGTGACTTCTCCGTCAGTCGTGGTCCATGTCAAGGCGTGATCGTTTCTAAGGTGAGGCCATTCCAGTCGTTGCCACTCGCACCAAAGGATGCTGATTCTCAATCGTCACTAAGCAATAGCCCCGTCCGCCACACCTGAAAATGCCTCGCTACCCACGGTTGGTGCGCCTCCTTGGAATGTGATGCTCGTCAGGCTGGTGCATCTTGGAAGGCATAATCCCCGATGCTGGTGACGCCATCAGGAATCGTGATGCTCGTCAGGCTGGTGCAGTCAAGGAAGGCGTAATCCCCGATGCTGGTGACGCCATCAGGAATCGTGATGCTCGTCAGGCTGGTGCAGTTAGAGAAGGCAGCTCCCCCGATGCTGGTGACGCTGTCAGGGATCGTGATGCTCGTCAGGCTGGTGCAGTCTATAGAAGGCCTCATCCCCGATGCTGGTGACGCCATCAGGGATCGTGATGCTCGTCAGGCTGGTGCAGTCGTAGAAGGCAGCTCCCCCGATGCTGGTGACGCGATCAGGGATCGTGATACTCGTCAGGCTGGTGCAGTTACGGAAGGTGCCTATCTCCGATGCTGGTGACGCGATCAGGAATCGTGATGCTCGTCAGGCTGGTGCAGTCCAAGAAGGCACTTTCCCCGATGCTGGTGACGCGATCAGGAATCGTGATGCTCGTGAGGCTGGTGCAGCTTTCGAAGGCAGCTCCCCCGATGCTGCTGACGCGATCAGGAATCGTGATGCTCGTCAGGCCGGAGCAGTCCAAGAAGGCACTTTCCCCGATGCTGGTGACAGGATTCCCTTCAATGGTGTCCGGAATGACTAGCTCGCCGGCCCCAGGGATCCAAAAGTTCTCACCGGCGGCTTCATTACAATCGGTGATGGTGACTTGTCCGTTAGTTGTGGTCCATGTCAGGTCAGCTAAACTGGCAGCGTTGAGAGGTAGGAACGCACAGGTAAAGAGTGCGAGAAGGGCTTGGATTGGCTTCATGGCCTGAAGGCGATAACACGCGTCTGGAAAAAAGGGAAACCCGAAACCTGAAAAGTGGTTCGGGATCAGGGCATGACCGAACCGAGTCCTGATCCATGAAGCGGGAATCGGGAGAGACTGCTAGGAAATTTCTTTTGGTGGGAGGGCCTTGAAGCCGCCCTTGGACCGGAGCGGGTGCGCCCGTCAGCGTCTGGGAATGGTGGCCGTCGATCCCCCGAAAGACAGCAGTGGTAGGGGATACAGGGATCGGGTTACGATTAAAAGCCTTAGCAGTGCGCTTGATAATCCCGATACCGACTTACTCAGTTAAACAGCATTACCCCCTAAGGAAAATAGCTTTCGACTGCGAGGAATTTGCTTTTGGCGGGAGGGCCTTGAAGCCGCCTTTGCACCGGAGCGGAGGGGTGAAAGGGGGTTGATTCATATTTTACTCGAAGGTTGGATTGAGAACTAACAACACCCCTAACCGTTGAACGTTCGACGTTCGCACTCCTTCTCCACTTTCGGCCCCCTTCCCGTAGTCCGCCAAAAAAAGATCTCGCTGTAAGACCTCCCCAACCCTGACCCGTATACTTTGCTATGCTTGAATTGTTTGGAAAACGCGACCGCGCGCGTTCTCACTGCGACGGTTACTCTCGGCGGGACTTTCTTAAAGTCGGCGGCATGGCGGCCGGGGGGCTTTCCCTCGGACAACTCCTGGGAATGGAAGCGAAGGCCCGGACCGGGTCATCGCACAAGGCCATTATCAACATCTACCTGCCGGGCGGACCGTCGCACCTCGACATGTTCGACCTAAAGCCTGATGCGCCCTCCGAGATCCGCGGCGAGTTTCGTCCCATTGGCACAAATGTGCCCGGGATCCAGATTTGCGAAATGTTCCCGCTACTCGCGAAGATGGCGGACAAGTTCGCGATCATCCGCTCCCTCGCAGACTCCGATGGTGCACACGATTGCTATCAGTGCATGACCGGCCACAAGCGTCGCGATCGCTCTCCGGTCGGCGGCTGGCCAAATATGGGTGCTCCCGTCTCGAAGTTGCTCGGTGCCAAGACTCCTGGTGTTCCCGCCAACCTTTCCCTGATGTACCCCACGGGCAATCGCACCTGGGGCGAAGCTGGCACGGGCGGTTACGTCGGAAATAGCTACGCGCCGATGGGCTTGGTCGCCAAGGATCCCAATCAGCGCGCCAAGAGTATGACCCTGCGGGGCATGACGCTCGATCGTCTCATGGATCGCGAGACCCTCCGCCACTCGATGGATCGCCTGCACAGCGAGATAGACGCGACCGGGCAGATGGAGGGGCTCGACACCTACAACCAGCAGGCGCTTGAAATTCTCTCGGATGGGAAACTGTCCGAAGCCCTAGACATCTCAAAGGAGGACCCAAAGGTCGCGGCGCGCTACGGAGTGAACGATCCGAAGTATCAGCGCGATGGAGCCCCCAAGATGGTCAAAAACTTCCTCGTGGCGCGACGCCTGATCGAAGCCGGCGCACGCGTGGTCTCACTGAACTACAGCCGCTGGGACTGGCACGGCGGCGACGGATTAAACTTCCCGCGTTCCCGCGAGGAAATGCCGCTCCTTGACCAGGGATTGAGTGCTCTCATCACCGACCTGCACGAACGTGGCATGTCTAACGACGTCTCGATCGTGATGTGGGGTGAGTTCGGACGCACTCCGAAGATCAACAAGATGAACAGCCGTGATCACTGGCCCAAGGCGAACTTCGCCTTCGTGGCGGGCGGTGGCATGAACACCGGCCAAGTCATCGGCGCAACTGATCACGGCGGTCACGAGCCAGTCGAACGACCAGTGAAATTCCAGGAAGTCTTCGCCACGCTCTACCACAATCTTGGCATCGACCTTGCCACCGCAACCATCGAGGACGCCTCCGGTCGCCCACACTTCCTCGTCGATCCCGGCATCAACCCGATCCGGGAATTGATCGGGTAGTCGTTCCCTGCGTCTGCGCCTCTCGCGAACTAAATACAAGTGTAAGGGGTAATTATACTGCAGGCAGCCCAAAGAATTCCCAGCAGTCGATCGTGAATTGTGGAGTTGCAAAAGGTAACGATATCACAACATCTCAACCAACTGCTGAAGGAGGTCTCCGGATCGCTGATGTCAGTTCTTTAACACACGTTTCACCTTGAAATCACGGGGGCTTCACCCGCTGCCGTGCTACTAATAAACACTTTTAGCCGACAAACTTCACACCGATGGGCCAGTTCGACGTATTTCTAAGTCATCAACCCCCATTCTCTCCCCTCTGCTCCGGTCCAAAGGCGGCTTCAGGTTATAAACCCAAACTCGGCTAAAAGCACCGCCGATCTGCGGAAATAGCCGCCGCACCTCAAGCTGAATCTGGATAGGGCAAGCGCAGGAGCCACTCAAAAATAAAACGACCAGCTATTAAGTTGGTCGCTTTTTTATGAGCTAATAGAGCCAATTTAGAGTACTTCTTGCTTGGTAAGCAGGATGCGGACGTCGCCAACGTAGACTGCAGCGCGAATTTCGATTGGAATACGCCACTCATCGTCGCTGAGCCAGACAGTGGCTGATTTGAGCTTCTTGTAGGCCTTGAGCTGCATCTTGTCGTCGATTTTCTCCATCGAGATATCGAGTTTGATACACTTGCGGCCTCGATGAGTGTAGCGACCAAGGACTTTGATGCGCGAAAGATAAGGGGTGGCGACTGGATGGAAGGGCATCACTACTTTGTCCCCATTTTTCAGGGGCATACTACGGATTTGCAGGAGGCCGCTGAAGAGATCGAGCGAGTTGGGATAAGGATAGCTTTCTTTCGTCGTGCTAACTTTGCCTCCTCGGGTCTTTTTTTCCGATCCGGTGACGCCCTTGGAGGTAAAGCGATATTCCTGCTTCGTAAGTTTATCCCGTTCCTTTTCGGAACCTACAAATAGGATGGGGCGGAGGGTTCTTGGATTTTGGAAACTGATGTAGTTGAATTGAAAGGGAAAAAGAGCGTGCGCCCAGCCGCTGCTCCCTCCGTAGCCCTGAGAGATGAAATGCTTGGGGTATTTCGGATCCTTCTTCCCAAAGATGATGGCCATATTTCCAGCCTTGAGTTTGCCATTCCAGGAAAGGTCGTAGGAGAGTTTCGTGGGGCTAATTTTCTTAAGAGAACCGTTTTTGGGAACATTGGCCTCCTTTTGCCAACCAAGTGAGAAAAGAGTGGAGGCAAAGATGATGGTGCCGATTTTAAGGATTAACATTCTGCTTAATAAACGGGACTAAGAGTGAAGATATTCACGAATATCGAAAATGCTCAGGGAAAAGGCGTGACGGAAATCGGTGAGGCGCTAAAACTGTAGTCCAACAATGGCGAGCAAGGTAACTTACCAAGATGCGGGTGTTGACACTCGAGCCGCTGCCGCGCTGGTCAGCGACATCAAAGCGGATGTCGCACGGACCCAAAAACAGCGGCAACTTTTCAACTCCTTCGGCCTTTTCGCCGCAGCATTCGATCTGAGTGATTACCGTGAACCGGTGATTGTGACGGGTTGTGATGGTGTGGGGACGAAGGTTGAACTCCTCCTGGAGCATGGAATGGAAAAGGAGGCGGGGAAGGATCTGATTGCAATGTCGGTGAACGACATCATCACGACCGGTGGTGACCCACTTCTCTTCCTCGACTATATAGGGATCGCCAAACTTGATCCCGAGCGGATCAAGAAGCTCATCTCAGGAATGTGTGACTACCTTGAGGACTGCGGATGTATTCTCGCAGGTGGTGAAACGGCAGAGATGCCCGGTATTGTCCCTCCCGATGTAGTGGAGCTTTCTGGATTTTGTATCGGAGCGGTGGAGAAGAAAAATCTCATCAACCCGGAGACGGTGGAGATTGGAGACCTTTTTGTAGGATATGCTTCCGACGGATTTCACGCGAACGGCTGGAGTTTGGTTCGTCGACTTCTCGAAGAGCATCGAGGAGAGTTTTCTGATGAGGAACTGCGTGAAATGCTCGCACCCACTCGTCTTTATCATGACGCCGTGAATGATCTGAAAGCGAAGGGTGTCAATGTCCGAGCCTTTGCTCATATCACGGGTGGTGGACTTCCTGAGAATCTCGAGCGTCTCTTCAAAGGGAAAGGTGGCGATCTTGAAATTCCTTATTGGGAAAACGATCCTGTGCAAAAGTTGCTGGCCCATACCGATCCTGATGACCGCTTCCATACCTTTAATATGGGAATCGGATGGGTTGCCATCGTTCCAGCAGATCAAGCGGTGGAAGCCTGTCAGGCAGGGCCTGGTGGAGTCATTCTGGGCGAAGTGCGTAAAGGTGATGGAATCACGGTCAAGGTTCAGTCCTGAGTTTTTTAGAGTATGAGCGATCCTCTTAAACACGAATGCGGCATCGCGGTGGTGCGCTTAAAAAAGCCCTTGGCCTACTTTCAGGATCGTTATGGTTCGGCCCTTTGGGGTTTTAATAAATTGTTCCTCCTGATGGAGAAGCAACATAACAGAGGTCAGGATGGTGTAGGGATCGGTTGTGCCAAAATTGGTATGCCGGCAGGGCAGCCTTACATTTTTCGCCGTCGGGATTCGAAGAAAGACTCGCTTGCTAAGCTCTTCAGAAGCGAGTTGAAAAGTATCGATAAGATGACCCGTAATGGGGTCATTGATCCCAATAATCCTGAGGATCTTCGGAAAAATTTTGATTTTGCAGGAGATGTTTATGTGGGTCACCTGCGCTATGGAACTTCCGGTGAATTCGATTCAGGATCTTGTCATCCTTACCTTCGCCGAAGCAACTGGCCGACCCGCACCTTGATGGTGATGGGGAATTTTAATATGACCAACTCCGGTGATTTGAATCAGCGGATGATGGATCGTGGACAGCATCCAGTAATTGGAACCGATACTCAAACCGTTTTGGAAGAGATCGGTTTCCATCTCGATGAGGCGCATACCGATATCTACCGGGAGCTCAAACATGAAGGGATTCCCGGCGACCAGACCGCGGCTCTCATTTCCGAACGGCTTAATACGGGGCACATCGTTTCCGAATCAGCCAAGGGCTGGGATGGTGGATACTGCATTTGCGGAGTTGTTGGAAATGGTGACCTTTTTGTGATGCGTGATCCTCATGGGATTCGACCCTGTCATTACTTGGAGACCGATGAGTTTATCGCCTTCGCTTCCGAACGCGTTCCACTCATGACCGTCTTCGAAGCCGCTGAAGAGGATGTGAAGGTTTTTGAGTCAGGCACTGTAATGACAGTGAAGAGCAATGGTGAAGTGAGCAGCGAGCGCTTTGCGCCCGAATGTGAGCAAACTCCTTGTTCCTTTGAGAAGATCTACTTTTCACGCGGGAATGATCCGACAATTTACAAGGAACGTAAGGCGATGGGCGCAGCTCTTGTGGACCAGCTTATTGACTCGATTGGAGATGATTTTGACAAAGCGATCTTTTCCTTTGTGCCGAACACAGCGGAGACGGCTTACTATGGGCTGATGGATGGGCTTCGGCTTTATCGACGCAAGCAGGTGAGAGCAAATATTTGGGAGGCGATCCAGCAAGGTGAACTCACGGAAGACACGCTCGATGATCTCATCCTTAAAAATTGGCCGGTGGGTGAAAAGATTGCGCACAAGGACATCAAGTTGCGGACCTTTATCTCCCAAGAGAGCGGCCGAAACCAGCTTGTGTCTCACATCTATGACATCTCCTATGGCGTGGTGAAGGACGGTGATTCACTCGTGGTGCTCGATGATTCGATTGTCAGGGGGACCACTCTCAAGCAGTCGATCCTGAAGATTCTAGCACGAACCAACCCCGCGAGGATCGTCATTTGCTCCACGGCCCCACAGATCCGCTACCCCGATTGCTACGGCATCGATATGTCAGAGATGGGGAAATTTATTGCTTTCCAGGCCACGATCAATCTTCTCGAAAAACATGGGAAGAACGCGCTGGTTGAAGAGGTCTATCAGGATTGTCTCACTGAGATGGCCAAGCCTGAGAATGAACGAAGAAATGCAGTGAAGAAACTTTATGCTGGTTTCACGGATACTCAAATTTCGGAGGAAATTGCGAGAATCGTTTATCCTGAAGATATCGGCTGGCATGGAGAGGTGGAGGTGATTTACCTCACTGTGGAGAAGCTTCTCGAATCGATCGCCGGGCCTTCTGGAGATTGGTACTTCACGGGCAACTATCCCACCGCTGGTGGCTATTCTGTGGTCAATCGCGCTTATATGCACTGGCGCGAGGGAAAGATCGGACGGAGCTACGATCAATTGCCACTCTAGAAAGAATCAAAGTTCGATTTCCAAGGTCACAGGGCAGTGATCCGATCCTAGGACATCTGAATTGATGGAGGCGGAAGTGAGCTTAGGTGTAAGCTCAGGCGAGACACACCAGTAGTCGATTCTCCAACCGACGTTGTTTCCGCGGGCTCCCGCACGGTAACTCCACCAGGAGTATGCTGCTTCGGTGTTAGGATGGAAATGGCGGAAGGTGTCAATGAAGCCCGCTTTCAAGAGCTCACGGAGTCCGTCGCGCTCCTGATCGCTGAACCCAGCGCTAAAACGATTTGTCTTTGGGCGTGCAAGATCGATTTCTTCGTGGGCGACATTGAGATCGCCGCAAATCATGACGGGCTTTCCTTCGCTCTCGAGAGCTTTGAGGTAGTTGCGGAATGCGATGTCCCATTCCATGCGATAGGGGAGCCGCAGGAGTTCGTTTTTTGAGTTTGGGGTATAGACCGTGACGATGAAGTATTTGTGGTACTCTAGGGCGATGACACGTCCCTCTTTATCGTGTTCTTCGATCCCCATGCCATTGCGGACGTCGAGGGGTTCGGTTTTGGTAAAGATTGCCGTTCCTGAATAACCGGCCTTTTCGGCAGAGTTCCAGTAAGTACGGTAATGCCCCAGTTCGAGTGGGAGTTCGACCTGTTCGGGGCGTGCTTTCGTTTCCTGGAGGCAGAGGAAATCAGGGTCATGTTCGAGCACAAACGCGCTGAAGTTTTTCTTCAGGACGGCACGGATGCCGTTGACGTTCCAAGAAATTAATTTCATGGGACGAATCTGCGGCATGGCAATTGAAAGTGCGAGTGACTAATAGGAGAAATTACCAATTTGAGTTCACAAAAAAACCGTAGCCTCAGAGAGGATACGGTTTTAGAAAAACTGGGGAATGATCGATTAACGTTTCGAGAATTGGAAACGCTTACGTGCACCAGGTTGTCCGGGCTTCTTGCGCTCACGTGCCCGTGGGTCGCGGCGAAGGAGGCCAGCGGCTTTCAGAGGTGGACGAAGTTCAGCATCGAAGTGAAGAAGAGCACGGGAGATGGCCAACTTGATAGCATCAGCTTGACCGTGTGAGCCGCCACCACGAGTGTGGGCCTTAATGTCAAATTTGTTTCGGAGTTTTGTTAATTGAAGAGGCTCAAGAATGGTGCCCTGAAGGATCAGGGTAGGAAGTGCTTCTTCGAAGGGCTCGCCGTTGATGACAATGTTTCCGCTGCCTTCTTCGAGAGTGACGTGGGCAACTGCAGTCTTGCGACGGCCGGAGGCGGTGTAAATTTCGCTCATAGAATAAATGGATTAAAATTAGAGTTCGACGGGCTGTGGCTCTTGCGCCTCGTGTGGATGCTCGGATCCTGCATAAACTTTCAGTTTGGTAAGCTGGGCATTGCCAAGCTTGGTGCGGGGCACCATGCCTTTGACCGCCCACTCAACGAGATATTCAGGACGACGCTTGCGCACCTTAGAAGGGGTCTCGATCGTCTGGCCACCGACATAACCGGAGTGGCGAGCATAAATCTTGTGCTGTTCCTTGCTGCCTGAGAGGCGAACGTCGGCAGCATTAATAACGATGACGAAGTCACCGGTATCGATGTGGGGAGTGAAGATAGGCTTATTCTTTCCACGGAGTAGGGTAGCAGCTTGAACCGCTACTTTTCCGAGGATAGCATCTTTGGCGTCGATGACATGCCACTTGCGGTCGACGTCGGTAGGTTTGGCAGAGAACGTTTTCATTTCCTGAAAATACCTTGCGATTCGAGGTTTTAAGACTAAGCGGATCGAAGGAGCGCGGAACCTATTAAGACGGGTGTGGGGTGTCAACGCAAATATCAGGAATCCCAGACTTGTAATAAGGCCAACTCCGGCTCAGAAATCTCCGCGTGCAAGATTTGCTCACCAACCCTCTCTGGAAGAAGACTACAATCGGTCGACCTTTACCGGATTCCCCTCATGCGGTCGCTGTTTCTCTGCCCACTTGGGAGAGTGTAGTGGGGTATGAAGAAGGGCGCGAAAAGATCATCCAGAAATTAGAGACTGGATACCCCCGTTTTTTTACGAACCCGATGGTGAAGCGTCTCTTCGCAAAGGCAACGGATGAGGTGGCTGAAGGGGGGAAGAGAGCTGTCGTGTTTCCGACAAAGGCGGCAGCTCAGCGGGCTCAGCGCTATGTGGAGCGTCGAATCAACGGAGCGACGAGGATTGCCAGCTATGAAGATGGACTTCAGGCGCTCATCGTTCCGGAAGAAGCGCTTGGTGTCGCGATGGAATATTGGCGTCACACGGGAGAGATCGTGAGTAGTCGGCAAGCCGATGATATCCTCAATGAAAGAGAGATCGATGGCGTTTCCAGTGTCATATTGCGCCAGCAGCTTGCTGAAACGACCGGTGCTGCACTTGATGATCACTTTGTTTTTGAAAGTGGGATGAGTGCTATTTTTGCCTCTTTCCGGGCGGTGATGGAGCAATCGCCGAGCAAAAAGACGCTTCAACTTGAGTTTCCATACGTTGATGGGCTTAAGATTCAGGAGAAATTTGGCAATGGCGCAGTTTTTCTCTACGAGACCGAGGGCGAAGATTTTGATGCGGCTGTTCGTCGGATTCAGGAAGGCGAGTTTGCGGCTGTGTTTTGTGAGATTCCCAGTAATCCATTACTTAGAAGCGTCAATCTGGCGCGGGTTTCCGAGGCCTGCCGTCAGGGCGGAGTTCCTTTGGTGGTGGATGATACCGTGGCGAGTTGCATTAACGTCGATGTTCTTCAGTTTGCCGATATTGTGACGACCAGTCTCACTAAATGGGTCAGCGGAAAAGGAGATGTGATGGCCGGTCTCGTGACGGTGAATGAGAGATCTGCTTGGGTGACTGAGTTCCGAAACTTTTTCAATGAAGCTACGGCAGGAGGTAGTCTTCTTTACAAAGGAGATTGCAAGGCCTTGATCTCTAACATGAAGGACTTCCCTACGCGCGTGGCTCGTTCGAACGAGAATGGCGAGTTGGTTGCTGATTATCTTGCAGAGCATCCTGCGGTCGGGAGGGTTTGGTATCCAAAGTATGTCACGACTCACGAATATCAGCTCGTTCGGCGAAATTCTGGTGGTTATGGAGGGCTTATTTCCTTCACTCTGAAGCAGCCTCGCAAAATGCCCCGGGTCTATGATGCCTTGGAACTCTGTAAAGGCCCTAGCCTTGGGACCGAGTTCTCCCTTGCCTGTCCATATACGATGCTGGCTCATTACTTCGAGCTCGATTGGGCGGAAGCCTGTGGAGTTTCCCCCAATCTTCTCCGTCTTTCGGTAGGGGTCGAGGATGGAGCTCTCATTATCGGTGCTCTCGCCCGGGCCCTCGATCTTGGTTAGCGGAAAGGCAAAAAAATACGGCGGAGCGTAAACTCAGCCGTATTGAAAATTTGGAAAAGGTTAGCCTTGGACGAGGACTTTTTCGCTCTTGGCATCAATGATCGAAAACCTTTCCCGGTGCATGCTGGCATCGCTTCGGAAGATGAGGCGTCCTGCGTGAGAGCGTTCAAGTTCCATGAGGAGCTTGGAGTCTTCGGTTTTGAAGCGATTGAGGACGTCGGAATTGACGGAGACGATTAGATCGCCGGAGTCGTTGTTTTCCTGCTGCCTTTGAATCACGGTATTGAGACGTCGCTGAATCTCGATGCTCATACTCATGGTGTTCTTGATTCGACCGCGGCCCTGACAATACGGACAAGGCTCAAGGGTGGAGTCGAGAAGACTTTCATTGAGTCGCTGACGGGTCATTTCCATGAGCCCGACGGAGGAGATTTGGAGGACCTGGGTCTTGGCTTTATCTCTGCTCAGACGGTCCTTCATGGTGCGATAGACCATTTGCTGATCGCGTCGGTGGCGCATGTCAATGAAGTCGACGACAACGAGGCCACCGATGTTTCGGAGGCGCAGTTGGCGGGCAACTTCGACGGCTGCTTCTACGTTGGTTTGAAGGAGCATCTTGTCGACATCCTTGGAACCCCGGTTTCGGCCGGTGTTCACATCGATGGAGATCAGCGCTTCGGTTTCATCAATAACAATGTAGCCGCCGCAGGGGAGCCAGACTTGGCGCATGAAGGCTTCGTCGATCTGCTTCTGAATTCCGTAGCGCTCGAAGATGGTTTGTTTTCCCGGAAGGAAGTGGATGCGTCTTTTTGCCCGGCGAGAGACCTTTGCTGCGATCTCCTGGACGTATTCCGTGGTCTTTTCGTCATCACAGAGGACCTTGTCGATATCGTCGGTGAGGAAGTTGGTAGCGGTTCCTTCGATCAAGTCAGGTTCCTGGTAGCAAACGACAGGTGCCTGCTTAGAATCTCTCTTGGCTTCGATTTCATACCATTGTTCCAGAAGCATCGCAAGATCCCGGACGAAGTGACGGGCGCGTGCTCCGATGGCGACGGTGCGCATGATGATGCCCATGCCCTCAGGAACACTGAGCTTCTGCATGATTTTGCGGAGACGCTGCCGTTCCTTAGGGTCGTCGACTTTTCGCGAGATGCCAAATTGATCAGAGAAGGGCATGAGGACGAGGTAGCGCCCAGCCATGGAGACGTTGGTGGTGACTCGTGGACCTTTGTTTCCGATGGGCCCCTTGGAGACCTGGATCATAATTTCGGATCCGATCGGATAGATGCTGGGGATGTCCCTAGAGGTGATTTTTTTCTGCTTTTTCTTAGGGCGTCCATCGCGTCGGATTTCTTCCAGCCCGCCGTCGAGTGCGGCAGGAATGGCGTCCCAAAAGTGGAGGAAGGCATTTTTGTCGAGACCGATGTCAACGAACATCGCCTTGAGACCAGGTTCGATATTTTTGACGCGACCTTTAAAAATGCCACCGACGATGTTGTCATCGCCTTCGCGTTCCACGTTGTATTCTTCTAAAATGCCGTCTTCGAGTAATGCAACGCGGCGCTCGAGACGTTCGGAGTTGATAATGATAGTGCGTCCGGAGTTGGGATCGTGGTTGGCGAGTCCGAGGACGTTTCTGATTTGTTTAATCATGGTGATAAATTCTTTATTAGAGGTAAATTGTGAGTGGTTGAAAATTACTCCTCATCGACGATCAACGCGCGCGAGGGTTTCTTTTTAGAGTCTTCGATTGGGGCCAAAGTGGGCATTGGAAAAACATTGGGTTTCACTTTGATTGGCATGCCTTCTTCCAAATCTGCTGAGTCGATTTCGTTGCCGGTGTCTCCAAGATCTTCCACTTCGAAGGGAAGGTAATCGCCTTCGGGGAGAGGGATTTCTTCAATTGGAAGGAAGTCTCCCTGGTAGATGCCCATTTTAGTGAGTCGTTGTTGGCGGCCTTGTTCCAAGGCGAAAAGGCCCCGATAGATAAAGTTACTGAGAGTGCCGGCGACTTTCCCTCCGCTACGTCCATTTTGAACCATGACGCAAATGGCGTAGCGAGGGTTGTCGTAGGGAGCAAAGGAGGCGGTCCAGGCATTGTTTTTATCTCTTGAATCAGGCTGGCCTGTTTGAGCGGTTCCGGTCTTGGCAGCAATGGAGGCATCTTCAATACCCGCGGATACCCGACCAGCTGTTCCGCCTGGTTCATTGGCGGCCTTCCACATTCCTTTGCGGATAGTTTCTAAGCGGTGCTCGGCAAGCCCTTCGGATAGGAGATTGACCTTCACAATGGGGACGCTGTCAATAAGGATATTGTCTTGTTCGTCGCCATAGTGCTCGACTACCCGGTGCACGATGCGGGGTTGGTAATAGGTGCCACCATTTGCGATCGTTGCTGCAATGGAGCAAATCTGCAGGGGAGTGGCGGCAGAGTCGAATTGTCCGATGGACATCATTCCGATGTTCGCCGGAGTAATCCTAGCGCCTGGCTTCTCCACCCTTTTCCAATATTTGCTTCCAGGAACGATGCCGGGGCTCTCACCCGGTAGCCGGATTTCCGACTTGCGTCCCAAGCCGAGCATCTCAAAAGTTTCGACCATTTTGGTGGCTCCGATATTTCCAGCCAGGGCCATGAAATAAGGATTACAAGAGCGCTGAATTGATTCGCTAAGCCCTAAAGAGCCATGTCCTCCAGTTTTCCAGCAACGAATCTTTAATGTTCTCCCGTAGGCGGAGTAACCAATGCAATTGTGACCAAAGCCGCCCATGCCCAATCGGGCACCTGCGATTGCGGTGGGGAGCTTAAAGGTTGAACCGGGAGTATATTGAGAAAGCGAGCGATTTAAAAATGGGTCCGCCTTGTTTGCTAAATAGGCTTCCCATTTCTCAGTTTGAATGCTCGGGATAAAATCATTGGGGTCGTAGTTGGGGACCGATGCCATGGCGAGTATTTCGCCGGTGGAGGGATCCATAACGACTACTGCTCCCCGTCCAACTTTTCGGAGGATGTTTTCAACGAGAAATTGAATGTTTGTGTCGATGGTGAGCTCGACACGCGCTCCCTCGGTGGGTGGGGTGTAATCCCAAACTTTAATGACCTTGAATTTTTCATCACGAACGTAGGTCTTGACGCCTCCTTCTCCAGTGAGTTCGGCATTCATGGTGGCTTCAATGCCGCCGTCACCTCTGTCGTCACCTTGATAGAGGTTCCGGGTTCCGGCATATCCTTCCGGAATATCTTGTTGGTCCCACTGTTTGATGGTCCCGAGGAAATGACAACCGAGTGTTCCATAGGGGTAAACTCGGCGCGGGCGGACGGTCACCGAAACGCCAGGGAGATTAAGGCTGTGTTCAGCAAGGCGGGCAAACTCGTCATAATCCAAGTCAGTGCGGTAAGTGAAGGGGACAAAACCTCCGTGTGTCTTGTAGTGTGTTTTAAGGGCGCTTGAAAACTGCTTTCCTTCCAATCCGTAATTTTTGATGCGTGGGATGACCCATTCGTTGACAATTTTGACGATGTCGGTGCTCTTTTGAATCTTGGGCATCCCGCCAGCACCGCGGACCGTTTCTTTCAATTCGGGTTGTGGGCCATCGGTGTTTTGTTGGCGCCAGCTGTTGTAAATATCCTCGAGATTGAAAATAATCTCGTAGCTTCGTTTGTTCCCGGCAAGGACCACAAGATTGCGATCGGTGATCTCGCCCCGTACTCCAGGTTCCCTGACTCGGATGGTGTGCGTGGAGGGTATATTAGCGACAAATACGGCCCGTTTCTCGATTTGAAACTCGTGAAGGCGAGACAGCAAGGTCCCGCAACCTACAAGCACAAGTGCCGTGAGGAGATAGAGTCGAAAGCGATATTTGGGTTCCATCGGGGAAAGTAAGTTTAATATGTTCGCTGGCGAAGCGAGTCATAACTGATTTCATGTCTGCAGAGATTGGCAATCTGGAAGAGAATCCAGAAAACGAGGGGGGAGGCGAGCATGGTGATGAGGGCGGTAAGTCCGATTTGGTTGAAAACTCCGCTCGTGATGTCAAATCCGCCTCGAACAAAGCTGAGAAGGAGGTATTCGACGGTAAGATAGAGGGACATGGCCACTCCCGTGAGCATTGCTGAAAGATACCATTTTCCTTGTTTGAACAAGGGCTGGATCCCCTGCATGAGGAATCCCATGAGGGCAAAAAGAAGGATAGAATATCCAAATTTCATCGATTCGATCGGGCTTTGGTAGGTGTCGCGGTAGATTTCAGTGTCGACCCCCTGAATGAGCAGGATTTGTTGTGCGTCCCACAGGAAGCCACCGAGGAAGGTCAGAATCAGCATGCCTGCTGTTGGGGTGGTGGCCGCACTGCAGACCACGACGAGAGGAAGCAAGAGGATGCGCGCGTCGTACCACCCATTAATAGGGGGCAGGAATTGCTGGACGATGCAACTCAGCAGCAAAAGGCCAATTAAACTGATGTGATAAAAAAACATTTCTTACGTGATTTAATCGCCAGGGGAGTTGGTGATCACGAAGACAGTTTTGAGGTTGTTGAAATCCACAGAGGGAATGATTTCAGCTTCGCCGGTGACCGGTCCTGCCTCAAAGTCTTCGATTGTCCCGACAGGGATATTTGCGGGAAAGAGACCTCCCCGCCCATTAGTGTAAACTTTCATGCCTTTTTGAAGAACGGCGTTCTTGGAGAGGTAGCGCAGACGTAAACGTGGCGTCTCGCCGTAATTGGTGCGTCGTCCACTGAGGATGCCGACTTCTGCCGAGCCCTCGACCCGAACTGAAACTCGTGATGCCTCGTCAGTGATGAGAAGAACTGAAGAAACATCGTCACCTGGTTGATAAACTTGGCCAACTAAACCACCATTGGAGGCCAAGACGCACAATGATACACCGATGTGATCACTATCTCCCCGGCTGATTTCCACAGTACTTCCCCAAGTGAGGGGCTCGCGCCTCACGATCTGGGCACTGATGACATCGAATTCAGTTTTTTTCTTAAAATCCAGGGCGTTCCTGAGCTCGTTGTTTTCTGACTCCAGTTCACTAATGCGGATGCCAATGAGCTTGAAGCGATCTCTCTCCCGGGTGGCTTGTTCGAGTCGTTTTTGGAGAACTTCAGAATGTTCCACTTCTTCCATGAACGAAGTCGCGAAGGCGTCAATTTCCCCGCCTTTTGAGACAAAAGGAGAGATTGTGGAGTAGTAATTCTCTTGAACTTTACGCACAGCTTTTTCGCTGCGGGTAAAAACCCACACCGTGCCTGCGATGAAGAGCAGGAGAGCGATAAAGTTCAGGGGCCTCATGGCCGATTTCCAAGCTCTGGGCTTAGCGGTCTAAGTTGGTGACTTGCTTCAAGAATCCGATCTCGCTGAGGACTTTTCCAGTTCCCTCTGCGACCGCGCTGAGCGGATCTTCCGCAACATGGACGGGAAGACCGGTTTCCTCACGGAGGCGCTTGTCGAGGCCACGGAGTAATGCACCGCCTCCTGCAAGAACGAGACCTCGATCCACCAAATCGGCAGCCAATTCAGGTGGGCAGCGCTCGAGGGTGGTTCGGACGGCATCGACGATGGTACTGAGAGGGTCGGCCATGGCGTCCCTGACCTCTTGGGAGGTAATGGTGACCGTCTTTGGCAGTCCAGAGACTAGGTCGCGGCCTTTCACTTCCATTCCTGTTTCCTTAGGAAGGGGTGAAGCGGAGCCAATGCGGATTTTGATATCCTCGGAAGTGCGCTCGCCAATCATGAGGTTGTAGGCGCGCTTCATGTATTGGGTAATCGCCTCATCAAGCTCGTCTCCAGCGGTCCGAACGCTTCGTGCATAAACGATGCCCGAAAGAGAAATCAGGGCGACTTCGGTAGTGCCGCCGCCGATATCGACGATCATATTTCCGGACGCTTCCTGAACGGGAAGCCCGACCCCGATAGCGGCGGCCATGGGCTCTTCGATGAGGTAGACCTCACGGGCTCCAGCTTGTTCGGCTGATTCCTTGACCGCTCTTCGTTCCACTTCGGTGATACCAGAGGGAATGGCGATGACGACTCGTGGGTGCGCACGGCGTTTATTACTGACCTTCCTAATAAAGTAGCGAAGCATCGCTTCGGTCACTTCGAAGTCAGCGATGACTCCGTCTTTAAGAGGCCGAATCGCGATGATATTTCCTGGAGTGCGGCCGAGCATGCGCTTGGCTTCATCTCCAACGGCAAGAACCTCATTGGTCCCTGCTCTGACGGCGACCACTGAAGGCTCTCGCAAAACAATCCCGTGATCCTTTACGTTGATGAGAGTGTTGGCGGTCCCCAAGTCGATTCCGATGTCGTTCGACATCATGCCAAAAAGTTTAGCAAACATTGATTATAGTTTGTGTTTTTAAGTTGATTTCGAGAGCCGAAATAAATTGATTGTCAAGGTATCCGTTCCAATTTTAGAACGAGAATTACGGGGAGGTCGGCTCGCCACCCTGCGCCTGAAGATTTTAGTATCGAGAGGAGGGTCGCTGCGGTCAAGCCGCATTCGCGTGTTCCTCACCGAAAATATCAGCGTTCCACAGGATTTTAATAGGTGCCGTGCTATGAGGGGGCGATAGCCCGCCGATTGATGAATTCATCGGCAAATGCGGCGTAAGCGAGTGAGCCAGCCCCTTGAGGGTCGTGCTCGAAGATCGTTCTGCCGTAACTTGGGGCTTCTCCGATACGAATCGAGCGGGGAATGATAGCGCGGTAGAGTTGCTCGGGGAAGTATTTCGTGACCTCCTCTACCACGGATCGAGAAAGGTTGGTCCGGGCATCATACATCGTCATGAGGATCCCTTCCAAGACAACCGCTGGGTTGACTCCCGCTTCCTTAATGCGTTCGATGACGTGAACGATTTTAGCGAGCCCTTCCAGGCCGAACCACTCGCATTGCAGTGGAATAACGATTTCATCAGCGGCAGCCAAGGCTGAGGTCATGAGGACTCCTAGGGAAGGTGGCGTATCGAGAATACAGTAATCGAAGGAGCTTGTTTTGGAGAGGTTATCTAGAATCGTCCTGAGTCGGCTCAGGTAGTCGTCCATCTGTGCGAGCTCGATTTCGACACCTGCAAGGTCCATATCGCCGGGGACGAGCCAAAGATTCTCCAGTCGTGACGGGATGATTTTCTCCTCGATCTGGGCCGCACCCAAAAGAGGGTGGTACATGCAGTTCTCCGAGCTTGCTTCGGCACCAAGGCCAGAGGTGGCGTTGGCTTGGGGGTCCAAGTCAAGAAGGAGAATTTTTTTCCCACGGGCGGCGAGGCCTGCCGAGAGGTTAATCGCAGTCGTTGTCTTTCCGACTCCTCCTTTTTGGTTAGCAATGGCGATGATTCTCATTCTTTAAAGCGATTCAGGCAGAAACGTGTCGGTCAGGAGGATGCAGAGGAAGTAAAAAGAGTTTGCGAAGGAACTTATTGTTTTCCTAACTCCTTGGAACGCCGGGTTGCGCTGCTGACGGCGTTGATGACAGTTGATCGAAAAGCTCCTGCTTCAAGGGCTGCGAGTCCAGAAATGGTCGTGCCTCCGGGCGAGGTGACTCGATCTCGAAGCTCTGCAGGAAGGGATCCGCTGTCCCGGACCAAGGTGGCTGCACCGAGGACTGTTTGAGTGGCAAGAGCCAGGGCTTGATCTCTGGGGATGCCTTCCAGTAAAGCACCATCGGCAAGAGCTTCGATGAAAGTGAAAACGTAGGCTGGACCGCTTCCCGAGATTCCGGTGACGGCGTCCATCAATGACTCTTTAACTTCGTGGACGGTGCCTACCGATCCAAGAAGGGATTTGGCGAAAGTGGCATCTTCGTCATTAGCCTGGGAACCCAGGGAATAGGCGGCGGCTCCTTCTCCGACGAGCGCGGGGGTGTTTGGCATCGCTCGGATGATACGGGCCTTTCCTGCAACCAGAGATTCCATTTGAGAAATAGTGACGCCTGCCGCAATGGAGAGAATGAGTAAGTCGTTCGCTGATTTTTCGGAATCCGCCACTTGTTCTAGAACCGTCTGAATATCACCCGGTTTGACGCAAAGGAGAAGGACTTCACATGCAGAGATTAAGGAAGAAAGGGCGGGAGAGGCGTGCGCAGAAGTATCACTCAAGAGCTGGTCTACCGCTGCTGGGATGGGATCGAAAACATGAAGATTTTCGGCCTCCAAAGAGCCACTTCTGATCGCGCCCAGCGCAAGCGCTTGGCCCATTTTCCCACACCCAATAAGGCCAACTTGCATGTAGGGAGTGAATCGGAGAGGAAGGGAATTGTCGAGTGAAAGGCATTGCAAGAGGATAACTTTTCTACGAATATCAAAGAGATGCGAATCATTCTTATTGCTACTCTTTGTCTTCTGAATCTCGCGCATGCTGACTTCGACCCGCTTACGGTAATTCATCCGGTGGTTCAGAAGCTTTCCCTACCTCAAAATAGACCTGAGTTTTCGGTCCCCTCGATCGCTGTTAGCACGAAGTCAAAAGCTGCTTCCGGTCATGTTATTCAGGGGATCGCTCATCTCAATGCATCTTGGGATTTTGAAGCTTACCGGCATTTTTGTGAAGCCGTGAAGGCCGACCCGGATTGCCTGATGGCTTATTGGGGGATTTCAATGTCCCTCGCTGGGAGAAATCATGAGTTTTTTAAGGAGAGGAAGATCGCGATTAATCGCATGCTAGATCTCGTCGAGGCGGATGCAGGAGTGGATTTAGAGAAGGGATATGCAGAAGCTGCCGGGCGTCTATTTGCCAATGGAGCGAGGGCTGCCGGGCAGACCTACCTCGCAATCTCCGAAAAGTATCCAAATGATCGGCAATCCAAGCTTTTGGGGCTCTTTTTGACTCGTGACGGATTTGATGAATTTGGAACCCCTCGCCCTGGGCAAAAAAAGTGCTGGGATGGACTCCTTGAAATGGTGAAAGAGGATGGAGACAGTATTCCTGTCGTGGCATTTTGGGTGGCCAGTCAGGCAGAGGCACCGGGGGACGGGTGGCTTTTGGCAAAGGACGTTTTGCCATTTGCTCGCAAACTGGCGCGCTTAAATCCTGACTTTCCTCCTTTTCAACTTACCGCGGCCCATTTGGAGGCGCGTTCTGGGAATGCTAAGAGGGCCATCGGATACTGTCTACAGGCAATCAATCTCTATGAGGTTTATATGGAGAAGGACAAGATTAGCAAATTCGACTGTGATGGCTGGGTTCGCGCCAAGGTTTATCTAGCGAGTCTCCATGCCTCGAAGGGAGAGTTCGAACAAGCAACCAAGGTGTCGAAGGAGTTGGCTTCACTGGAAGTCAGCGAAGATCGAATTTATTCCCGCGGAGCATCACTCATCCTGTGGGAGGCGCGGACATTGGGGGGGCGCCTTGCTCTGATGCGAGAGACTTCAGCGGATCTTGATGCTGGGCTCAAGCAGTTGGATGCCGTCAAAAAAGAAGGTTGGTTCCACAAGAAATCGCTCTCATATACCTATCGGGATTGCCTGGCATTTGCTTTGGGGGTTCGTAAAGCGCTAGCGGTAAATAACTTGAGCGCAGCTAGGGGGCTTCATCGGAGTTTTACCGAGAGGGGAAAAATTTTTGAACAAGGGCTGGATCTGGCTAGAAATACAAGTTCGATTTCGGAGTGGTTGCGTGCGAAGGGTGCCATCGTCATACTGGAAGCTGAGCTTCTGGGCTTGATTCATATGCAAGAGGCTGGAGCATCAAAGCTTGCAGCACTTAACTTTTTCAAGGCAGCGGCAGATCGTCAGAGTAATGCGCTGAACTTCCTCCCACCCGTCCTTAACTACCCAATGGAACTCCGGATTGGAACCTATTACCTAGAATCTGGCGATTCGGAGAACGCCGCAGAGGCTCTTCGCGAAGGGTATGATCGCATGCCCAATCATATTCAAATTTTACGGGCCTACCGCACGGCTCTTGTCAAACTCGGTAAGATCGAAACGGCAGCCAAGGTCGCGCAGCAGATCGAAGGAGTGAAAAAATAGGTCTTAGAGTTCCTCGATCATTTCTCGGGAAATTCCACGTAGACCAAGGACGCGCACGATTGTTTCTTCAATCAGATTAGCTGGGCAGGATGCGCCAGCTGTGATGCCAATCGTAGCCTCTTTTTCATCAAATCCAGCTAAGACGTTTTGCGAAGTAATCTCTTCGTTTTCTCCCAGATCGAAGTGGACGATGCTCTCGAGGGATTCGAGGCAAGATGCTTCACGAATGAAATAGGTAGGGAGATTTTCGTTCCCAATCTCCACTAAGTGGGCCGTGTTTGAGCTGTTGTATCCTCCGACGACCAAGAGCGTATCCATGGGTTTCTTAAGCATGTCAAAAAGAGCATCCTGACGTTCTTGGGTTGCCCCGCAAATAGTGTCGAATACTTGAAATTTTTCGCCGTCGCCGTCGCGCTCCGTAATGGCGTCGCGAACCCGTCTTTGGATTTCCTCCGTTTCGCTTTTTAGCATCGTGGTTTGATTTGCAACACCCACCTCCTTGAGGTGGATATCGGGATCGAAGCCATCGGAATGAGCTTTTTCGAAGTGAGCGAGAAAGACCGCTTTATCACCGCCATTTCGGATATAGTCGGTCACGATGTCGGTTTCCGCGAGAGTCAGGACGATGAGGTAGTGGCCTTTCTTATCTTCTCCAATCGCTCTGGATGCTGTGGCGCGGGTTTCCTCGTGTCCTCGTTTGCCATGAATGAGCGAGGTGACACCTCCTTTTGCGTATGTCCGGACCCGCCGCCAAACCTTCATGACGTCTCCGCAGGTGGTGTCGATGATATGGCAGCCTTGTTGCTCAATCTTCTCCGTAAAATTCGTGGGGGCACCAAATGCTGGGACAATCACGACGTCTTCTGGCTGGAGATGGTCGTATTCTTGCGTGATTTCCTTCCATGGAAGCGAGACGATGTTCATTTCGGCAAGCTGACGGTTCACTTCGGGATTGTGGATGATTTCTCCAATCAAAAAGATGCGTTGATCCGGGAACACGCGCCGAGCGGCATAGGCAAGATCAATGGCGCGCTCGACTCCGTAACAAAAGCCAAACTGCTCCGCCAAGCGGATGGTCGTTTTTCCGACGGTTAAAGAGCCTCCACGGTCCCGGAGTTTTTCGACGATGGGTGAGTAGTAATGCTTCTCAACCTCGGCTTGCACAAGGGTCATGACGTCTGGGCGGCGGACGTTAACGCGCTTGCGTTTCGTGGGTGCAGGAAGTTTGCTCATGGGGAGGACATACGTTGCTTCAGCGAAACCGCCAAACGTTAATTCTCTTCGAAAATGGAAGAAGGAAAAGAGCGATAAAGGCAGCGGCGATGAGTTGCAGCCAAATCAGGTAAGAGGGCCAAGGTCCCAAGTGGTCTAAAATGGTGGCGCCATCTGGTTTTTCCATCAGGAAACCAAAGTTTGTGTCGGCCGCCCAATTAACGGCCATGACGCTGATGAAATACACCTGATTCCAGAGGAGAAGTCGGGGGAAGGTTCCCGGGCGAGGTCTCCACCCTTCAGCTAGGGGGAGGAAGAGGGCGGTGATGACAACCACGCCATGGTGAGTGAAAAAGGTAAAAAAGATCGGATGAGGAAAGGGATAGGGTAGATTCGGAGTGATGAGAGCCTGGAGGGTTCCTGCAAGTCCCCAGCAGAAACATAATTCTCTAATTAAGGGCTTCTTGGTGATTAGGGCAAAGCCCGCCAGGAGCGCTGCGACATCGCAGAGGTGGAAAGGGAGAAGGTTGTCGAGAGGGATCTCGAAATCAAAAGATTCATAGACCCACTGATTGAAGCCGTAGGCAGAGAGGTTGAGAAGTGCGAGGAGGGCAACTGGCCAAACGCATCCTCTGCGCCTGAAGACGATACAAAGTAATCCAAAAACAGCCCCCACTAGGAGAGCCAGCAGATGAGCTGTGCCAAAAAGTTCCAAGTCCCTATTCTCCCGATATCCAGTACCAATGCAACATTACAAACTCATTGAAGAGGAAGCGGGTTCTGGCACCGAAGGATTGAAATTTAGAAGAGGGAGTGGCCGAGGTGGATACGCTAAGGCCCAGATCCTCGGCCATCTTGTTCGCTCGCTTGAGGTGCCATGGATCACTGACGAGAAGGGCGGATTTCCAGCCTTCATTGGTGAGTATCTTTCGAGCTTCTTCGAGATTTTCCTGTGTTGTTCCTGAATCAGTTTCAATGCGAATAGACTCGCTCGGGATTCCTTCCTTGATGCAGTAATTCAGCGCTACTTCAGATTCGGAAAATGGAGCGTCCTTGCCATATCCTCCTGTCAAGACAAGCGCGCGAACACGATCGGTCTTGTAGAGTCCGATGGCGTGATTGAGACGTTCTTTTAAAACGGGAGATGGTTTATTATGCCAGGCGGCCGCGCCGAGGACGATGGCACAGTCAGCCTTTTCGTTTTGGTCCAAATTTCCGACACGCTCGATATCCCAAAGCTGCCAGACTGAGTAAATCAGCAGGAGGAGAAGTGTCGCTAGGATGACTCGACGGAGACGGTGCATGAGAAGGGTGCAGAAGAGGTAATCATTTTGCATCAAAGGAGAAGGAGAAAGAAGGCATCACTGATTCCACTGACTTAATTGCATCGGGAAAGGGCATGACGCGCAGTCGGAGGAATCCTCTAGACAGAAATCGCGATAGACTTGTAGGAGAGCTTGGTGTTTCCATGCACGATCAAGATGAGGTTTAGCTTTTGCAAGGGAGCCGAAAAGTCGTTCGCAGCAGCGCTTTACTTTTTGGTTGGGTTCACCGGCTCGAAGCTTTGAAAAATGATCCCAAGAGCGAGGCAGTTCCAGAGGGAAGAGGGTGTTGATGAAAAACTCATGAACGCGTGAGCTTCCAAAAATACGAAGAGGTTTTTCCTTACGTGCCGATCTAAGTGTGTGGTGGTGAGTCCAGAAAAGATGGGGGAGACTTTCGAGGGCGGATGCCAGTTCGGAAAAGGGAGGCTTCATTTTTGCAAGGAGCTCGATGTTCGACCAGTCCGATGCGATGGTGGCGAGGGCTGCCAGGCGTCGCTGCGGATGGTTTCCCGGGCGGGTCGCGCGAGTGGACCAAGCGAGCTGTCGGTCTCTATCAAATTCATATTGGTCACGATGTTTCCACCAATGATGCCAAAGGGACTGGAGGTAATCTTTTGAGTCGTCCGGAGCATCCTCATGGAGCGCGGGGGAGAGGAATCCGGCAGAGCCGAAGAGGATTGCTTCGATCTCCTCAGCAGGGTGTTTTTTGAGTGACTGAATTGGAAGTCGTTGAGCTAGAAGCCTCATTGATAAGCGGTTTTCGGAGTAGCCCAAGCAATCTGCAAACGATTCCCAGAGAGCTTGGGATGGGGTTTGCCATTCTGAGTGGTGCTCAAAGTGGAGAGCTTTTTCTTCCGCCCGATGGAGCGCTGCTTCTTTCAATAGTGAGTCGATTGATTCATCGGGCATGCGAGCCAAGGGAGTCAGGCACGCCCCGGGTCGGGCCAGGGCTTGACTGATTCTGGGATGGCCCAAAGCTTCCTGAACTGATTCGGGCGACAGGCAGATGCGCGGGATTTCGCGGTGAGCAGAGCTGCGGGTAAAATAAGTGGGCCCCTGATCGTGAAGGACGATGTGGAGAATGACGTCATTAAAATGCGTGCTCTCGCTGTGCCCATGGAGGTCCCAGCTGCGGGAGTCGAGATCGAGCTCGATGGGTCCTTGGTGTGCCTCGCCATCGATCTCAACGGCAGCTCTGAGGAAGTCGGGGCCTGCGCCTCGATTCCATTCTCCTAGCGAGATAATTTTCACTTTCTGGCCGTGATTTCCTAGATGCTCGGATGGGAAATAGCCGGCGAACCATCGTGATTGGACCTCGATTTCATCGGGATCGGGATGCCGAGTCTCCTCCCTGAGAAGGGTTTCCCGAGACTGGGTGATGTGGAGTAATTCGGAGTATGTCATAACGACTACTTCTTTAATTTTGTGGCCGGTGGCGCCGGTGGGTCGAGAATGACGATTTGCGCTTGGACTGCTTTTATTTGAGGGAGGTCACGGAATTTTTTTACGGCGATCTTCAGAAGGCCAAGTGCTTTTTCGGGATCCTTTCTCCTCCGTTCTAGTTCGACTTGATTGAGGATTTGGCGGAGTTGATCAGGGCGACTCACGAAGCTATCTTCAGCAAGTAGGAATTGTTTGGACGCATTGTCATAATCATGGGCTTCCAGGGCTTCCCAGGCCATCGCCTCAAATAGGATTCCGCTTTTCATGCGCTCGGCGGCTCCTTTCAACTTGCCGTTACGCATTTTTGAATCTGTCCAATGTTCATGAGCCATTCGGAGTATTTTGTATTCCTTGGACTCATTCATGTCTTCAGGTTGTTTCCCATTATTTTTAAAGGGCCGATAAAGGGGGTCACCTAAAACGAGATTCTGCCAGGACATCGCATTCATCGCCATCGAAGCTGATTCAGCCAAAGAGTATCCTTTCAAAAGGCGATCATGGAAGATGTCAAAGTTATGGGAGAACTGAAGGTAAGGTTCCCAGGTATTTCCCAGAGTGGCGGCCGCACCAGATTCAAGGAGCGCCGCTGACCAGTTCTTGGAGGGATCCGTCAGTTGGGCCGCGCTCATGGAATGAAGGTGGACTGCGATCGCTCCCCGTTGAAGTTTGAGCTCAGGATTGAGAAACGGACCGTTGCGATGAAAGGTGTACCAGCCAAAGTAAATGGCCGCATCAGACATGGGGTAGTTGGTGACAAAAGTGTCTTTGGTGCGATCCGTGATGGTCGGGAATCCGGAGGCGAGAGCACGTTTCGTAATTCCTTCGAGCCATTTATCTCCGATCGCAAAAGCGCCCCCTTTGAGTGCGAAATCGAGGTAGGTCTTTCCCCAGAGCCCTTTTTCTTCGGCGTCGAGAGCGTCGAGCACCATGCGTTGGCAAGTGAGGTAACTTTTTGCGTCGATGCGACCTACTAGAAGAAGATAGGGAGTGGGCATCTGGATGAAGGGGATCTCCTTATTGAAATATTTGTTCGCGATGGGACCTCCGATTGGGAGACCATGAATTCCCATGACCGCTAGTTCGGAGTCGACAGAGGCTTCGTTGATTTCCAGAAACTGTCCTTTGCCTTGCGCTTCACCAGCTGGAATCTCAGAGCGTGTGATTCTGAGGGGCACTCCTTTCATGAGAGCGAGACAGCGGATCTTGTTGCTCGCGGCGATAAGGACGCCATTTTGATTCTTTCCCAGGGTCCACCATTGACGTTTTGTGAACTCTTCTCGCAGTGGGTCACGAACTCTGCGTTCGAAAGCTTCTCGATCAATTGTTTCCTCTTCAGGGAGAATCAAACCGACAAGATTGGCTACCGGAATTCGGCGGTTCATGGCATAGAATTCCGCAAGTTCCCGACTTTTCTGCGAGGAAGAGTTATAAACTACCGCGACATGGCCTGGCTGAAGCGGTGCCGGATTGGAAAGGGCCATCGAAGAAGAGAGCGCGAAGATGAAAAGACGGAGAATCATGTGGACTTGGCTTTAAAGGTCGAGGGAGAGTCCATCGTAGGCAATTGAGATGGAATTTGGAAGCGTGGCGCTCAGCGTGGCGCAGTCGAGTTCGTGTGAGATGTGCGTGAGGTAAGCACGGGGTATTTTTAGAGTTTCGACGCTCTTTAGGGCTTCGGCAACTGACATATGCGTGGAGTGACTTTTTTCCCGCAGGGCATCGATGATTAAAATGTCGCTTCCTTTGATGAGGTTGAGGGACTTGGTGGGGATCGTTTTAACGTCAGAAATATAGACGAGCGACTTCGCGCCGGGATGATCGAAGCGAAATCCGTGAGTTCTGACATTGCCATGATAGACTTCGATGGGAGTGATTAGGAGGTTTTTGATCTTAAAGGGGCCGTCAAAGGGCTGAGCGGATGGGTGAACGTATCCCGGGGAGATTTTCTCTTTGGTGAAAGCCCAGGGGAACATGGTAGTCAGCGCTTTTAAGGTTTCGGGGGATCCATAGAGAGGGAGGGGGGATTTACTCCCCCAGCAGAAGGCGCGCAGCTCGTCAAAGCCCATCACGTGATCAAGGTGAGGATGGGTATATATTACGGCGTCGACCTTGCTGAGTTTTTCCCGGAGAGCCTGCTGGCGGAGGTCGGGGCCTGCATCAATGAGGATCTTGCCAAAGGGGCCTTCAAGGTAGCCCGAACTCCTCGAGCGGTCGTCTCGGGGATCCGACGAAACGCAAGTGGGGCAATCGCAGCCAATCACGGGAACTCCTACCGAGGTTGAGGTTCCAAGGAAACGAAAGCGCATCGAGGGGAGAGGAGGTGTGAAATGTTCGCTCATGGTTGCAAGCTGGGCGTAGCTTGGCATAATGCCGCGGTCATCGCAAAACGGAATGCTCACCCTTCTTAAAATTCGGAACCTAGCTCTCGTCGATCATCTGGAATGGGATCTTGGTGGAGGGCTTGTGGGAGTCACCGGTGAAACAGGAGCGGGAAAATCAGTGATCGTTGGCGCACTGAAGCTCGTGTTGGGAGAGCGGGCCGATAAGGGAATCATCAGGACAGGAGAGGAACAGTGCACCGTTGAGGCCATTTTTAACCTTCCTGATGTTTCAGTGATCAATGAGATCCTAGAGGAATCTGGTCTCGATCTCTGTGAAGGTAGCGAGTTGATCATTCGGAGAATCGTGGGAGCGAAGAGTAACAAGCAGTTCGTCAATAATGGAATCGCGACTCTCGGAGTGTTAAAAAGACTGGGTCAACATCTTGTCGATCTGCATGGACCACACGATCATCAATCCCTTCTCTCTCCTGAGCGGCAAATGGCGATGCTTGATGCCTATGCCGGGGCTGGTGCGGAGATGCAAAAATATCGCGATCTGTGGTCCCAGTGGCGGGATGCCCAGGAGGAATATGAGGTGGCTCGGGCACAGCGGGAGGTGGGCGATCAAGAAAAGGAGCTGCTCCGCTTTCAGGTGGAGGAGATTGATGCCGCCGCATTGAAGGCAGGCGAAGAAGTCGATCTCGAAGAGCGCTTTCGGCGCACCAGCAACGCAAGTCGACTTGGGGAATTGGCTGGGCTGGCGGGAGAACTGCTCACCCAGACCGTTTCCCCGGGATTGGAGGAACTTCAAAGGTTGACCCATGAATTGAGTAAGATTGATCCGGCGGTTTCTGATCTCAGTGATGAGGTGGAAGGAAGCGTGGCCCAAATGCAGGAACTTGAGAGGTGTGTGTCCGACTATCTGGGAGAACTCGACCTTGATCCCGAGGAGGTTCGTAATGTGGAAGAACGCTTCAACTTATTGGAAACGCTGAAGCGGAAGTATGGCCCGACGATTGAGGATGCGATTGAGCATGCGGAGGATGCCCGACAGCGTCTCGAAGGTTCCGATAACCGGGAAGCCTATCTTGCAGGGCTCAAGGATGGGGTAGAGAACTCCTTGAAGAAGCTTCGGACGGCGGCACGCAAGCTCAGCACTAAACGTAAGAAATCGGCGCCAGCTCTTGCGCAAGAAATCCGAAATCATCTTGTCGACCTTGGGTTTAAACAGGGTGAGTTTGAGGTCGAACTGAATGCTCGCGAGGAACCCGGGAGTGTCGGGCTCGAAAATGTGGAGTATTTATTTGGTCCCAACCCGGGTGAACCACTCAAGCCGCTCCGGCAAGTTGCTTCCAGTGGCGAAATTTCCCGTGTCATGCTTGCCGTGAAAAATGCGCTCGCGGATCAGGACAGCACGCCGCTCATGGTCTTTGATGAGATTGATGCAAATGTGGGCGGAGAAATCGCGCGTGCGGTGGGAGTGAAGATGGCTAGCCTTGGTGAGCGTCATCAAGTGGTTGCCATTACGCATTTTCCTCAGGTTGCCGCGGTCGCGCACCAACATTTCGTGGTCGAAAAGCGGGTCGAGGGTGGGCGATCCATTTCCTCTCTCACTGAGGTGAGTGGAGAAGGGCGCATTGACGAACTCGTACGAATGTTGGGAGGGGGAGGAGACTCTGCTCGTGAAATGGCCAAATCTCTTCTGGTATAGGACGAAGACCTTTTTTGACGCTCATGGCTGCTGGCCCATCCCGAGAACCTGAGTGGGACCGTAGACGGAGAGCAAAAACTTCAGGAATTTCTACGAGCCAATGAAGGACTCAGCATGGCGGATCAAGTCAGGAGGGTAATATACTGAGAGGCTTTCAGGGGTTCCACGCACAAAATCACCTAAGAGGGCGCCGACCTGCGAGGCATCAGTTCGCTGCGCGAGGTGAGAATGGAGAGGAAATTTCACGGTTGCGAGGGAGATAGCGAGCACCTAAACCGAGGTCGATGATTGTCTGGCAGAACGGGAGCCTGATTCCTGAAGAAGAAGTTCGCCTTTCTCCCTTTGATACTGGGCTGACGGTGGGAAAAGGGGTTTTTGAAACTCTTCTCGCGCTGCGAGGAGAGCCTTTTGCATGGACTTGTCACTATCGGAGACTCAGCGAAGCGGCTCACCTTTTTTCCATGGAGATCCCTTCCTCTGAGCTGTTGAGAAATGCCGTATTGGCCGTTCTCAACGCGAATGAATTTAAAGTGGCACGTGTTAGGGTGACAATTACCGGAGGGGTCGGAGGACCCGGGGTTTCACGGAAGGGTGCACCTACGGCATTTGTGACGACAACACCATTTGTCGAATTCCCCGAAGAAGCGAAAGTTTGCTTAGGAGGTTCACGGGATTTCACAGGTCCTTTGGATGCCGTGAAATCTTTGTCTTACGCCGAAAATATCCTTCTGATGGAAGACGCGAAGCGAAAGGGCTTTGATGAGATCCTGATTTCGAATTCAGCAGGGAACTTGATCGAAGGGAGTGGGTCGAATGTCTTTGTCGTACGTCAGGGCGTCGTAATGACCCCGCCCTTGAGCGATAAATGTCTTCCCGGGGTTACCCGAGCTCTTGTCCTAAATCTGCTTAAAAAGGAAGAGTGGTCACATCGCGAAATTTCCATCCCAACCGATGATCTATCGGAGGCTGATGAGATTTGGCTCACCAGCAGCACGCGCAGGATTCAACGGGTGACCCGACTTGACGAAACGTCTTGCGGTGCCGAAACGCCATTTTTTGACAAGATGAGAGCCCGTTTCGATCGGCTCATGCTTGAACAGATCGACCCTTGAGGGCTTCGATACGAACGAGGACCGGAGGATGGGAGTGATCGAGGAATATCTCCAAAGGATGAGGTGTCAGATTTGAAAGGTTCTCTGCGGAAAGCTTCTTGAGAGCCGAGATGAGATTGTCGGGAGTCCCTTGGGAATCCGCAGCATAGGCATCGGCTTCAAACTCATGCTTTCGGGAGAGTCCATTCATCAAGATCGAGAGGATTCGGGAAACCGGTTTAAAGACGATCATGAAAAGAACGAGGCCGACCGCGTAGGACGGAATCACGCCGAAGGCTGCATAAAGCAGCTTGCCGAAGGCCGAATTCGCATCAGTGGCCATTCCTAAAAGGAAAAAGATGACGGCAGTTTGGATGATGGAGAGCACGAGGCGCTGAACGATGTGCTTCTTTTTGAAGTGACCAATTTCATGAGCGAGAACCGCCACCAATTCCTGGGTCGTCTGTTTTTCGACCAAGGTGTCGTAGAGGGCGATTTTCTTACGCTTTCCGAAGCCGGTGAAAAAGGCGTTGGCCTTGGCGGAACGCTTGGAACCATCCATCACTGAGATTTCAGTCAAAGGAAACTCGCACTTCTTGGCCATGGCCTGAATCGCCTTGTTGAGCTCTCCATCCTCCAGTGGGGTAAACTTGTTGAAGAGAGGGAGGATCAAGGAAGGAGCCAGATAAGTTAAGGCGAGAGAAATGACGGTGACCGAGAGCCAAGCCCAGACCCAAGCATGACTGACCGAGAGAAAGATCCAGAGAATGAGTGCGATGATCGGGAGACCTATGAGAGCGGTGAGGGCAAATCCTTTGATCTGATCTCCAATAAAGGTTCCAAGGGTTGTTTTGTTGAAACCAAATTTCTCTTCCAGAACAAAGGTGCTGTAGATGTCAAAGGGAAGGCTGACGATCCAACTTGCGAGGTAGATACCCGACATGAAGATAAGCCCGGTTGGAATCGGGTCATATCCATATCCGCGAGCAAGAGAGTCAAACCATCCGAATCCTCCCATCAACCAAAAGGCCAAGAAGAGAGTGAGGTTTGAAATCGAGGAAATGATGCCGAATTTGGCTTGGGCGCGTTCGTAGTCCTGCGCTTTAGCGTATTTTTCGTCATCCCAAATTCCTCGGAATTCTTCCGGAAGCTTAGGTTCGAGGTTTTTGAGGGTGAGAATCGTCGCGATAAAATCGAGATTCCAGAACACAAATAATGTGATCAACAAGCAAACGGCGAGGAGGTTGAACTCGGGTGACATGCGCCCACAGACTGCGGTTTTCCTATATTACAACAAGATGAATCTGCCATAGCTTCCAAAATTGACAGGAGGGGAGCAAATAGCCTAGCCTCTCAAAGATCTCTTAGCGGAATTAACATTCTCGCATTCATCACTCACAAAATGAAATCCCGATTTCTCCCCATTATCGCGCTATGCGGCTTAATACTCCCTGGAGTAGGACAGACAGCTGACAAAAAATCACCTGAAGAGCTCAAGAAAGCATCCTTTCAGGTGGATAAATTTGTTGCCGAGATTTTCCGCAGTAAAAAACTGAAGGTTCCTAATGTTGTCGATGACGCCACTTTCTTGCGACGTAGCTTTCTCGTTGCGAACGGTCGCATTCCGACTCTGAAGGAAGCGCAAAACTTTTTGGAGATTGATGACGTCAACAAGCGTGAAATGCTGACCCGTTACCTACTGGGCACGGATGGCTATCGGAGTCACATGCAGAACTACGTTATGGATCTCCTCCGGATCACTGAGAATGGGAACGCGAATAATACGACGCTTGTTCCATACGTTCAGTATATCACCGACTCTGTGGCTGAAAATAAGCCATGGGATCAATTTTCTCGTGAGCTAGTCTCCTCTTCAGGAATCGCCTGGGAGCCAGGAAACGGTGCTGTCGGTTACTTCATTCGGGATAAGGGAATGCCCTTGGATAACCTCTCGATCACGATGCAGATTTTCACGGGCGAACGTTTTGAATGTGCGCAGTGCCATGACAGTCCTCTCAATAAGTGGGAACGGATGGATTTTTTCCAGCTTGCCGCTTTCACTAGTGGGCAGCGCGAGATGAATTCGAAAGTTTGGGGTCAAACTGTCAAGATGGTCGATGATCCTGACTTCCGTCGTTCTGATCTCGGTAAAATGATGTATTGGATGCGCGACAATATTCACTACCTCACTCTTGCTGATGAAGGAGATGGACGCATTAAGCTTCCAAGAGACTACCAGTATCGTGATGGCGATCCTGGTGAGATGGTCGGAGGTAAGACTCATTTCGGTCAGCGCATTAGCTCTTCGGCTCGACGTACGACCAAAGGTGCTCGTCAGAAATTCGGTAATTGGATGACCACCAAGAATGACAACTTTGATTACGTCATCGTCAACCGTATGTGGGATCGTGTCATGGGTGCACCGTTGACTCTCCCTGTTGACCAATATGTGAAGGAGGAAAAAGCTCTTTCACCAGGGCTGACTCGTTACCTCAAGCGTCTCATGGTCGATCTCGACTATGACCTTAAGGCCTTTCAGCAAGTTCTTCTTGGAACACGCACCTTCCAGTTTGCCGCAAATCCAAAAGCGTTCGAAGTAGGCGTGCCTCAGGCCTTTAATGGTCGTCAGCTGGCGCGCATGAGTTCTGAGCAGCTTTGGGATTCCTTGGTGACTTTGATCGCCGATGATCCAGACAATCTTGCGAAGAGAAAACACAGCGACAATATTTATTACGACGGCAAGCCTGTTCTCGTTGGCCAGAAGACGATGTCTCAGCTCTCTCGTGAGGTGATGGCAATCAAGAAGCCGGTTGAATATAAAAAGTATGCTGAGGAGCTGATCCGTCAGTTCGAAGATACCGCTAGTGGATCAGCTTCTAAGGACATGATGATGATGGCTCAGAAAGAGCGTCCTGGGCCTGCTGGGGGAGTCGCTCGTGCCTCAGAGCTCCGCGCTCCGGCACCTGCAGGTCACTTCTTACGTTCGTTCGGTCAGTCAGATCGAAGCCTTGTGAATGCCGCGACACGTGACGCGAATATGGCACAGGTTCTCGAGGTCATGAACGGTCATGTTGAAAAGCTTGTCGTTAATAATAAAGGGGCGGCAGTCTACAATGCATTAGAAGAGGGAACGACCGATGCAGATAAAGTTCGTTACCTCTACTACGCGATTTTGAGCCGTCCTCCTACGGATAACGAAATGAATATGCTCATGCGTGACGTCATCGACGGAAGCCGTGACAGCTACCAGAATCTTGTTTCCGCACTACTTTCCACGCACGAATTCATGTTCGTTCAATAGCCCCACCCAACTCATTCAATCTCACACAAACTAACCATGAATCGTTCAGATTTTTTCAAAGCCGATGAACTGGGCCGCCGCCAGTTCCTGATTAACTCCGCACACACCTATCTTGGTGTCTCTGTTGCTCCGATGCTCGGAGCAGGCCTCACCAGCTCTCTCGGAGCACAGGATACGGTTGGTCGTGCTAAGACTGCTGAAAGCGTCATCTTCTTGAACATGGGCGGAGGAATGAGTCATCTCGATACTTTCGATGTGAAGCCAAACAACAAGGAGGTCCAGGGACCTGTTGAGGCAATTTCCACCTCGGGGGATTTCCAGATTTCCCAGTATCTTCCAAAGAGTGCTGCAGTGGGTGACAAGATGTGCGTGATCAACTCAATGACATCCCGTCAGGGAGCTCACGAGCAAGGTCAGTATCTTCTTCATCGCAGTTACGCTCCTCGTGGCACCATCGTCCACCCAGCAATTGGTGCTTGGGTCGTTCGCATGAAGGGTCGAAAGAATACCACTCTTCCTGGTTTTGTGACCGCCAATACGAGCCCCGGTGTTTCTTCTCCTGGTTTCTTCGGTGCTGAGTTTGGCGGTGTTCCTCTTGGTCGCCCTGATGAAGGTCTTAAGAACTCTGTTCGTGCAGGAAGTGTCACCGAGCAGGATTTCAAACATCGCCTTGCGGTTGCTGATGCTCTCAACCGTCGCTTTACCGAGAAGTATAGTACTCCAGATGTGAAAGCTTACGATGCTCTCTACGAAGAGGCCGTGAAGCTGATGAAGAGTGAGGATCTGAAAGCTTTCGATATTAACGAAGAACCAGCCAAAGTTCGAGAGGCCTACGGAAAGGATCGCTTTGGACAAGGATGTCTTCTTGCGCGTCGTCTTGTTGAGACTGGTGTCCGCTTTGTGGAAGTCTCCCACGGTGGATGGGACACTCACTATGATAACTTTAATGCCGTTGAGGGCCGTGCGGCGGTTCTTGACCGTGCGTTTGCACAGCTTGTTTCTGAATTGGACGAGCGTGGTCTCCTTGAGACGACTCTCGTTGTGATTGGAACTGAGTTTGGCCGGACTCCCAATATTGTCGCAGAGCACAATAGTGGGCGTGATCACCATCCAAGCTGCTTCTCCTGCGTTCTTGCAGGTGGTGGGGTGAGTGGTGGAACTAAGTATGGTAAGTCTGATAAAGGGGGGCACAAAGTTGCCGATAAGCCTGTCACTCACCAAGACTTGAATGCCACGATCGCCTATGCACTGGGAATTGACCACTCACAGGTCGTTAGTTCTCCAAGTGGACGACCTTTCCGTATGGGCGGAGCTGAGGCGGATCTTGGTAAGCCAATTAAGGAAATCTTCTCTTAAGCGCCTAACGCTTCTATTTCAAGATCCGGTGTCTCCAAAAGGCACCGGTTTTTTTATGCCCTCATCCATTCAGGGGCGGATCGGGCCGCTTACTTATCGAAAACTCCGTCTTTCTTGGCCTGCTTCCAGTAAGCATACTCGGAGCGATTGAATTCCACATATTCAGGTGAAATGTCTGAAGCATAGATGTGGTAATCTCCATTCCCTCGATTCAGATCAATAGTGATGGTGAATTCCTTTTTGCGAACAATGTTCCTCAGTACCTCTGGATTGGTCTTTGCTTGAAGTCCTCCTGCGCACGCTTGCTTCTTATCGAAATAGATATCGATGATCTCCTCGCGGACACTCGCGCCTGAATAGCCCACGGCATGGATAATGCGTCCCCAGTTAGGATCCTCACCGTTCCAGGAAGCTTTGACCAAGGACGAATTGGCGACGGCATCAGCCACTTTTTTAGCGTCATTCTGAGAGCGAGCTCCCTTGACTTTCACGGTGACAAATTTGGTGACCCGTTCGCCGTCTCGCACAATTGCTTTGGCCAATTTGTTCATTACGAACTGGAGAGCATGACAAAAGATTTTACAGCCTTTGCTGCCCCGATGGAAAACTTTATTGCCGGCTGCGCCATTCGCCAGAACTAAGAGGGTGTCGTTTGTGCTTGTGTCGCCATCGATAGTGATCCGATTGAAAGTGTTTTGGACGGCGTCCTGGACACTTCTCGAGAGACAGAGCGCGCCGACGTTTGCGTCCGTGGTGATGTAACAGAGCATGGTGGCCATGTTAGGGTTGATCATCCCAGCCCCTTTCGCACAGCCGCCAATGCGGATTCGGGTGCCTTCATAATCGAAGGAAATAGCGAACTCCTTTTCAATGGTGTCACTCGTAATAATGGCCTTGGCGATCTCGTTTCCCTTTTTGGGTTCGAGGCCGGTCACAAGCTCTTCAAACTTGGGCGTGATCCTTGCCATGGGAAGAGGGATTCCGATGACTCCTGTTGAGGTGACTGCGACCTCTCGCTGGCGAATTCCAAGGAGTTTGCCAGTCTCTTTGGCCATAACTCTGGCATCGGCCAAGCCAGTGACTCCGGTACAGGCATTTGCGTTGCCGCTATTGCTGATGATCGCCCGAACTGGATTCGCGCGGAGATGGCTTTGAGTCATTCTCACTGGGGCTGCTTTCACTCGATTTTGAGTAAACGCTCCGGCCGATTGGCAGGGGACATTGGAGTAAATCAGTGCGAGATCCAGACGATCAGAGTCAGGGTTTTTGATGCCACAAGAAACCGCATTCCCGACGAAACCATTTGGGGCGCAGATGCCGCCTTTGATCCGAGTGTAGGGAAGATCCATAATTAGAGGAAGATGGGTGATGTTAGAGTCTTTGCAACCCGGCAATCTCTAAATTACTCACAATGAGGTTGAAGCTTTGCACTGCTTGTCCAGCAGCTCCCTTGCCAAGATTGTCCTCGGTGCTCTGAAGGATGATTTTTCCTGTGCGCGCATCGTGATGCCATCCGATATCAATGTAGTTTGTTCCAACGACATGCTTGGTGTCAGGGGAGACACATTCGCCCCGGAGTCTGACGAAAGGTTCGTTGGCATAGGCGTTTTCCATGATCGAAGTAACCTCTGAAAAGTTCCCTTTCAGCTTAGCAAATATCGTGGTGTAGATTCCTGCCGTCACCGGAATGAGGTGGGGAACAAACGAGATCGTGATTTTTTCGCCAGCGGCTTTGCTAAGTTCTTGTTCGATTTCTGAAAGGTGACGGTGGCGGGGGAGTCCATAAGAGCGGACGCTCTCGTTGCACTCCGCGAAGATCAGCGGGATGCTTGCATTTCGACCAGCGCCACTGACGCCACTCATTGATGACACCGCGATGGAATCAGTCTCGATAAATCCAGCTTTGATGAGTGGAATCAACGGCAGCATGATGGAAGTCGGATAGCAGCCGGGAGAAGCAATAAGGCGCGCGCCTTTAATGGCTTCCTTATGGATTTCTGGAAGTCCAAAGACCGCCTCCTTGAGGAGTTTGGGGGCGGGATGAACTTGATCGTAGAAGTCAGCATAGACTTCAGGGTCATCGAGCCGGAAATCGGCACTGAGATCGATGACTTTTAATCCGAGATTAAGGAGTTCGGATGCAAAAGGCGCTGCAGCTCCATGGGGGAGCGCAAGAAAGGCGACTTTGGCTCCGGTTGCAGCAACCGAAGCCATATCAGGTTCAATGAATGCCAGATCGGCTCCAGGGTGTCCTTCGAACCTGGGGAAGAGATCAGTGACTTTGTGTCCTGCATTGGCGCGCGAGGTCACGGCGACTATTTCAACCTGTGGGTGGCAGAAGAGGATTTTGAGCAATTCGAGGCCAGTGTAACCACTGGCACCGACGATGGCGACTTTCGTTCGATTCGGCATAAGGACGGATAAGGGAATGACACGAAATTACGGGCTTGCCAATTCTTGATTCTCTGGCAAAACCTGCCCGCCGTATGGTACGTCGGGGCGTAGCGCAGCTTGGTAGCGCGCTTCACTGGGGGTGAAGAGGTCGCAGGTTCGAATCCTGTCGCCCCGACCAATTTCACAAAGTAGAGGGCCATCTACTGCTGGGAGCTGTTGCTAACGTTCCTATTTAGATTTTCGCCAAACGTCTTGGCTTGAATCTAGAAATTAAGAGGATTTGGCAGGTGGAAGCTCTTCTTCGGGCCAATAGGTGGCGATCTTGGATTGAAGGTAGGCGACGCTGCGCGCGAGTTGGTCCATTCCGTCGACTCCGTCCTCGATGCTGATCCAACCGTCGAAGCCAACGCGCTTGAGTTCGCTGAAGATGGCATCGTAGTCATTGAGCCCTTTGCCGATCTCGCCGTGGCGCAGGCGTTTGGCGTAGCCAGTGACGCCGGCTTCTTCGCGGCGGAGATCTTCGAGGGTGCCTTCGGCAAGGTAGCGATCGCTGGCGTGCATGGTGACGACGCGATGCGAGACGCGCTTGAGGAGTTCGAGGGGATCTTCTCCGGCGAGGTAAGTGTTGCTCGGGTCGTAGTTGACGCCGAAATGGGGATTGTCGATGCGGTTGATCAACTTACAGAAGGTGTCCATTTTCTGAGCGAATTCAGGAAAGTTCCAGAAGTCGTCCTTGTAGTGGTTTTCGATGATGAGAGTGATGCCACGTTCCGCAGCATGAGGCAGGCACGCGTGGATTGAATCGCTGGCGAAGGTGATGCCCTCCTCGATGGAGAGTTCGGGACGCCGTTGACCACTGAGGACGCGGCAATAGGAACCGCCGAGAGCGTGGGTCATTTCGATCCAGTGTTTCTGCTTCGCGATTTCGTTTTCCCGGAAGGCAGGATCGGGATGAGTGAAGTCCGGCGAGCAGCACATCATGGGAATGACCATGCCATGGTCTTCCACTTCCTTTCGAAAGCGTGACCAGTTCGCTGGGTCCTCCATTTCGAGGAAGCCAGCATACCACTCGAGGCCCTCGATCTCGAGGTTGGCGGCAAGGCTGATCCATTCGGAGACAGTCATTGTGCCATCCTTGCAGAGGGCCTGCATGAAGGCTTTGGGAAAAGCGGCGAGCCGAGGCATAGACGTTGCTAGTTGTTGGGGATGGTGGTGGTGTCTTTCGGAGGATTGCGACCGAGGAGTGGGAACTGCTCGAGTTCCATGACTTGACCGCTGACGGGCCCGCATTCATCAGAGAGCCAGAAGACTGCTGCGGCGGCGATCTCCCCGGGTCGGAGGATGCGACCGGCCGGAGCAAAGACGCTGGGGAGATGGGAATCCCAGTTTGAGGGTAGGCCGTGGTCCTGTTTGCGTTGCGCTTCGTTCTCGGTGAGGACCCAGCCGGGGTTGATCTGGTTGATGCGGACGCCGTCCTCTCGCATCAAGGTATCGCCGAGATTGCGGGTCATGGTGGTGAGCGCGCCTTTACTGATACTGTAGGGGAGGAGATCGGGCTCCCCGCTCCAAGCATTGATACTACCGATGTTTAGGACGCAGCCATGCGCGCTGCGGAGGTGAGGGAGAGCGGCCTGGATGAGCAGGAAAGGGGCAAGGGTATTGATGGAGATAAAGGTTAGAAATTTTTCGCTGTCGGTGTCATGGATATTGCCCAAGGCGACCAAGGCGGCGTTATTCACTACGGCATCGAGGCGGCCGAAGGTTGACAGGGCGAGCTCGACGAGGCGGGCGGGGCAACCGTCGTTACGGAGGTCTTCGATGAGAAGGACGGCATTGTCGGAGCCGAGTTCGGTGACGATCTCTTCCCCAAGATCTTTTTCCAAGCCGTGGATGATGACCTTGGCTCCCTCGGTGACGCAGCGTTTGGCGATGGCTTTGCCGATGCCAGTGCAACTTCCGGTGACGATGATGATTTTGTCTTCGAGTCGCATGATGATCAGTCGGGTCGGAGAACGGATTTCACCACTTCGCCACGGTGCATTTTATCGAAGGCTTCGTGCCAATCGGAAAAAGCCCAGACGCCGCCGATGATGGGACGCACGTCGAGTTGGCCGCTGGTAAGGAGAGCGAGGACGCGTTCCCAGATCGGCCAGTTGTGGCTGAAACTGCCTTGTAGAGTGACATTTTTTTGCACGAGTTGATCGAGATTGAATCCCAGAGGTTGGCGGCCCCAGCCGACTTTGCTGATCCAGCCGGCAGGGCGAACGATCTCAAGGGCGATTTCCAGGGTGGCGCTGGCTCCGGCGGCATCAATGACTCCGTCGCAGCCGAGGCCGTCACGCTCCATGGCCCATGGGGTGGCATCGCCGATGATCACTTCGCAGCCATAGCCTTTGGCGATCTCGAGACGGTGGGTGTCTTGCTTGAGTCCCACGATCGCAACCTGTGCTCCGCAGAGGCGGGCCATGGCGGCGCATAGAATTCCGATGGTGCCCGGACCTAGGACGACGACGCGATCGCCTGGTTGAATGCGGGCGTTGTTGACCACTGCGTTATACGCCACGCAGCAAGGTTCAGTAAGGCAGGCTTGTTCGAATGGGAGGGCGTCGGGCACGCGATGAAGGATGCGGGAGGGAACGCGGACGTGGCGTGTCATGGCCCCGTTCACTCCGTAGCCGAAGCCCTTGCGAGTAGGATCGAGGTTGTAGAGGCCCCGGCGACTCATGGGGTTGTTTTGATCGATGATGGCGGCCGTCTCGGAAACAACTCGGTCGCCTTCCTGCCAACCGGTGACATCCGCACCGAGTTCGATGATGTTTCCGCCAAATTCGTGGCCGAGGACGACGGGATAGTTCACCGGCCAGGAATGATCCCCGGTCCATTGGTGAAGATCGCTGCCGCACACTCCGACGTTGGCGACCTCAAGGAGAATTTCATCGGGGCCGACGGTGGGACGTTCGATTTCGCGGAGTTCGACCGATCCTGATTCGGGGGCGAAGTTGACGACGGCGGGTGATTTCATGATGGCGTTGTTAGAAAGCGGGGACGTCCTGTTCGTGAATGGCGTTGCAGATGAGGCGTAGGGAAGCTTCAAGATCTCCGTCGGCGGTCTTGAAGGCATCGGCATCGATGGTGAGAGGCGCGCCAAGGACGACGAGAGGGGCGCCGTGGCGGGGGCATTCGATGGCTTGTTCGAGGGTGAGGCCTCCGACCGCTTGCACGGGAACTGATACGGCATCGACGACTTCGCGGAGTTGATCGAGCGGGTTGGGCATGCGTTTTCCGGCGGCGGCGATGCCGCGTCGTTCGTCGTAGCCGATGTGATGGATGACGTAGTGGCAGCCGAGGTCTTCGAGGAGCTTTGCACCGGCAATCATGTCGGGGCAGCCAAGGTTGTCGCCCATCACTTTTATCCCATAATCCTGTCCGGCCTGTACGACGCACTTGATTGTTTCTTCATGGGCGCGTGCCATCACTACGACGTGAGTGGCTCCGGCTTTGGCCATCATTTCAGCCTCGAGATACCCTCCATCCATCGTTTTTAAGTCGGCGATGATGGGGACTTCAGGAAAGGCGTTGCGGAGTTCTTGAACGCCATGGAGTCCCTCGGCGAGAATGAGTGGGGTGCCGGCCTCCAACCAATCGACTCCGGCCCGCAGGGCGAGGGCTGCGGTTTCGAGTGCCTCATCGATATTGGTGAGGTCGAGGGATATTTGGACGATGGGTTTCATGATTGGAGAGCGAACTATCAGGGGGCACTATTTCATCGTTGCGGTGACGATTTTCCGGGAGTGTGTCGATGATTGGTTAAATTGGAGAGTCGATGTGTGGACCGGTTAGAATCTATTTGCGTCCGCTAAAAACCCCGCTTCAGCGTGCTGAGACGGGGTTTTCAAATAGACTGTTTCGGATGATCTTACGATTCTTCTCTTCTGTAATTTAGCTACGTAAGGCGGTCTTTTAGGAAATTACTGAATCAAAACGAGTAGCTGACTCCTGCTCCAAGACTGAAGCCAGTTAGATTGGCGTCAAAATCACTCCCTCCGACCGAGTCATTGAGGGATTCGTTCCAGTCGTAGCGGGCATTTGCCTCGACTGACCATGAATCACTGATCTGGTAACCCAAAGATCCCTGAAGATAAAAGCCGAAGAGTAAATCAGTTCCGGAATTACGGAATCCAGCCGAAGCAATCTCAACCGGGGCTCCTCCATTGGTGACCTGAATAAGGCGGTCGCTTCGTTTGGCATCCCAGTCGGCGATATTCAAAACCACTCCTGTCCCGATGCCTGCAAAGAATCGGCTTTCGGACTGATAGACGGCATTTGCTCCGAGCGATATACCAAATAGGTTGACCTTTAGAGACTCCTGCGCCGAGCCGCTGAAGACGGCAAGGTCGGTCGATCTCAAGGTTTCCTCAAAGGTCCGCGGGCTGGTCGGTTCAACCGGCAGAAGCGGAGCAAGCGCTCCCGGTGAGCCAGTATAAGGGGCACTGGGAAGAATCAAGCCTGTGGTGTCGAATCGATCAGTGGCCCTTACGTCAAAAATATCACGACGCGCGCTGGCATCTAGGGTGCTTAAGCCTCCCTGCCGGCCATCAACATTCGTAAAGCTAAAATGGAAGGAGGGGCCGAGACTCCAACCTCTTCCAAGATCTGTGAGACGGCTCAAACTCAGATAGGGGGAGATCTCCCATTCGTCCCCTTCACTCCACCCGGTTGGCGCAGAAGCGGACGCAGCAGTAATCACACGACGTTCTCCTCCCGATGCTGACAAAAAGAGGGGCTCACCTGGAACATGCTCATTATATTTATAATCAGTCGTTCTTCCGGTCGCCGGGGTCCGGGGTTCCTGTCGGACATATTGGTCGTTGTCATAAAATCGGTCGGATAACCCAGTTTCAGGGCCGATTCCCGGAGGAGGAGTAAACGAGTTCGCGCCAAAAACACTGGGAGCAATCAGATTGGTTGCGCCGGTCTTAAAACCGACAGAGCCGATCTTTCTCCAGGACATTCCCCAGCCAAGATTCCATCGAGTCTTTGACTGAGAGGTTGGCATTACCAAATCAATGACACCTTTCGCAGAATACCCCTCCGAAGGTAGTAAGAGTCCACTCTTTGCGGACGATCGAGTCTTTGAATGAGGCGTTGGCATTTCCAAATCAATGACACCTTTTGCGGAATACCCCTCCGAAGGTAGTAAGAGTCCACTTTTTGCGGACGATCGAGTCTTTGACTGAGGCGTTGGCATTTCCAAATCGATGACACCTTTTGCGGAATATTCCTCCGAAGGAAGAGAGTCGAGTCCACCTTTTGCTGACGGAATCACATCATCTCCAGCGCTAACGGGAAAAACACTGAGGGCGAAGTATGCAAATCTGAATCTAAGGTTCATGACGGGGTAGGTAGGTTTGATTATTGATCGACATCTTTTTGAATTACCCGGTAGAGTCGGAGATTTTCCCCAGCGGGATGGCTGGAGGTTTTGGGAGGACCATTATCAATCCATTGCATACGGGTTCCTCCTGAAATAACATCAGGAACAACATTGGTCCAAGAGTCACCGTTTTTACTGTATTGGACGGTATAGACTCCGCCAATTTGAGCTGCAAATTCGATCAAGAGGTCGCCATTGGGAAGGAACTTAGGAGGACCGGTATCGACACCCTCGCCGGTATTTTGATTTTCAACAGGATCAAGTAACTCGATTTTAAAGACGGGCTCAAAACCTCCCGAGGCGTCAAGTTGGTAGTATTCTGCGACCAGATCGATGCTTTCCCCGCTCTCAAGCATCTGGTTGTAAAGTAGGTATGAATTTCCTCCGAATTCTCCCTGGGCATTGTGAATCGTGACCCCCTCGGGCATTCCACTTACGAGGATACGAAAAGCGGGGAGCGCACCAGGATTATTATTAGTGATCGTGATGACTTGTTTAAAGAGGGCTGTTTGTAGGTCCAAAGAAATTGCACCGGCCGCAAGATCCGCGCTCGAAGGGCTCACGACATCAGTCGAGATAACCCTCGAATCATCGGTAGGATTAAGTAGCAGTTCATTTACACTGGCGATTGAGGCTTCATTTGAAAGAAGATCGAGACCGCCCGTAACGGTTTCAGGGACATTGAAATAGTAGATGATTGATGACGAACTTCCAACGGCGATGTCGCCAACCGTCCAGACTGAGTCCTCGAAAGACGCCCCGGAAGCGGGGTTGATCGATTCCACACTAGCTCCATCGGGTAAGACTTCAGTCAGATTGAGCGTCACGCCGGAAGCGTCGCTTGGCCCATTGTTGAGCACTGTTATGGTATGAAAAAGATTTTTAGGAAGGTTGAAGCCGGAGAGGACCGGGTCCCGGGAATTGGTGGCTGAAACCGCGAGATCCACTTCCCTGAAAATGTCGTTGCTAGCGCTGGCTGATTCATTTCCAGAATTAATCTGCGTTTGATCAACTGAGCTGACCGAGGCTGTGCTTGTTACCCCAGGCGAAGAAAGGGCAGCCGATGGCCCCACGGTCAAAGTCACTTCAAGGGTTTCGGAAGTGCCCACGGCCAGTTCACCGACTGACCAGATTTGGTCCAGGAAGGAACCGGTACTTGGAGTGACTGAGTTCACCACAATGCCGTCTGCAAAAGTAAGCATTTCCATCAGCTCTAGCCCGGTGGCTTCAAGAGGCCCTAGATTCGTCACTTCTATGGTGTAAGTGAGATTGCCAACTCCGGAGCCGGCGACCACTGGCCCGTCCAGGCCGATCTGGGTGACTACTAAATCCACACCCGCAACGATGTTTGTTGTCTCGGTGACTGAGTTGTTGGAATTGTCGCTATCTGTTCCTGAGGCCGACTCAAGACTGCTGGTGCTGCTAACGGTGCCATTATTCGGAGCGCCGGTGTCAACCGTGAGAGTCACCGTGAGAGTAGCAGTCTCGCCCAGAGAAAGATTAAGAGTCCAGAGGCCGTTGGAATCGTTATCGGGCGCAAAAGATCCAGCACTTGGAACGATCGATTGCACGGTCACTCCTTCTGGTAAATCGAGTGACTCTCGAATTCCAATATTGGTAGCATTGGAGGGGCCGCGATTGGTTGCCGTTACGGTATAGATGAGATTGCCGGGCCCCGAAGCCGCCACCACTGGTTCAATCGATTCCATTTTTGCCAGCGCGATATCAAAGACATTAATGACGGAAGTGAGATCGGAATCTGAATTGTCTGAATTGTTGAGTTCAATTTGATCCACTGAGGTAAGAGTGGCACTTCCCGAGATCGTGCCGATTCCTCCAAGGGCGGTGCCTTCGACGGTATAGGAAATTGAAAGAGTAGCCGATTCACCGGATCGCAGAACAGGGATGGTCCATGTTGATTGCTCAAAGGAACCCAAGGTTACGGTGGTATTTCCGACGGCGGTTCCGGAAGGAAGTATCTGGGCCTGAGTAATCGTGATCCCGGTTGCGGTGGAAGGACCACTATTCGTGGCTGTAATCACGTAGGTAAGATTTTCCGAGCCCGATCCGGCGATCACCGTTTCAGTTGATCCTGTCACATCAAGGGCAATTGAGACGACCGCTTGGACATCCAATGTTTCATTCGCGGTGCCACTATTTCCGAGGGAGCTTGTCAGCTCTCCACTCGTGTTAGAAAAGTTGCCAACTTCCTGACTGGTGACACGAACGGTTACGGTACAAACCTCTCCTGCGGGGACGGTTCCTCCGGTATATGAAATAGTATCGGATCCGGAAATCGCAATCAGGTTCCCGCCCAAGCAGGTCGTGGCAGGATTGGCTGGAGTTGCCAAAACAAGACCGCCGGGCAGTTGATGGTTCAAAGCGATGTCGGTCGCCGCCAGTTGTGAACCTCTGTTGTCGATGGTGAATGCCATGATCGAAACCTGTCCTGTACTGATCAATTCCGGGCCAAAAGCCATGCTAAAAAGGGGAGGTGAGCTGACCGTAAGTGTGGCTGTCGTAGTCCCGCTGATCCCCAGAGAAGTCGTAAGATTGTCACTCGTAATGACAAGATTGCCGAGAGTGTCTGCGGTAACATCAACTGTCACAGTGCAAATCTCACCTGCTGGCACGAGACCGCCGGAGTAGCTGATCGTTCCGCTTCCAGCCTCGGCCGAAACCAAACCACCGCAACTTGAAGACGGACTGGGGATATCGGCAATAATCATTCCAGCGGGAAGACTACTGGAAAAATTTACTCCTGTGGCTTCGAGACGACTGGCGCGATTGTCGATCGTAAAGATGAGCGTGCTGGTGCCGTTCAAGGGGACGTTGGTAGGCGCAAAACCACTTGAGAAAACAGGAGGCGCAGCGACAACATTTAAAGTGTCCGTGGCCGGGAATCCCACTAAAGTCCTTTGCCCAACTTCAGTGGAAATGAGGCTGGTCTTGTTGAGGTAGCTACCGAGCGGGGCGGAGATTGGAATCTCAACTCCAACACGAAATGAACAAGATTGTCCGGGGGCGAGCTGACCTCCGTTAAACGATAAGACATCGCTGCCCATAATCTGCGAGTTTGGCCCGCAAACCGCGGCAGGCCTCTCGGGAGATCCAATTCGAATATCATCGAAAAAGACCTGCATGACCTCGGAGGCTGCATTTGAACTATTATTAAAGGCTCCCAGTATGATGGTGTGCTCGCCCGCTGAAAGGAAAATGTCGGTATTAAAAACCCGCCAACCTGAATCCTGATCACCTCCGCCGCCACCATTGAACTCAGCAAGTGAGTTATTGGGACCATTTCCATAGCGAACGCCATTCAACTCAAACAATGCTTGTCCGAAATCACCATCATCATAAGAGCCATCAAAGAGAAGGCGATAGCGTAGAGTCACCGGAATGGAACCGGCTCTATCCAACCTAAAGGTCCTTGACCACCCGCCGGAACTGGCGGGATTGAGGAATCCGGTGATGAAATTTTTTCCTCCGGCGATTACGGTGATTCCCCCACCTGAAAAACCACCGATTTGCTCGAGGATTCCATTTGAAGTTCCCGCATCGTTAGTCCCCTCAAAAGTGTCATCAGAATAACTGAAACCGGTAGTTGGTGACTCTGAAGCAGCTAATAACTCCAACGAAAAACCGGCATCGCTACTATCTAAAGTGGTTTGATGCAGCTCAACCGCAATGGTGTTTTGCCCTTCGACGAGAACTCCCGAAAGATTGATCGAGCTGGAGGTCTCCCCGGTTTCATTTCCGAGTTCCGAGAGGGTTGTCGTTGCTTGTCCAAGCGGTATTCCCGGACTCCGGAAGATCTCGGTCCCGTTGAGATAGATGATTGCACCATCGTCGAAAACATAATTAATCAACCAATCGCCAAGTTTGACCCGGTCCGCATCGAGGTTGAATTGCTGTCGAAAGAGGTAAGTAGTGACGAGGTTCTGCCCATTGGCAGCGGCGTCAATTCCACCTAAGACAGCGGGCGTTCCGGGAGGGAATGCATCGACGACACCTGCTTGAAAGGGAGCATTACCGGTTTTCCATGGTCCGATCGCCGAAGTTGACGGATCAAAAGCAGAACCATTCCAGTCATTCCCGCTTGCGTCCACGGGATAGCCATCGTTTCTCCCATTTTCATTCTGAAGCTCATCAAGATAGTCCCACGTCCGTCCCAGGATCGAGGAGCCTCCGCCATCAAAGTTCGCATCGACCAGGAACCCTCCCTCCAATGGAAGATCCACCGCAACAGCCCCGGGAAGCATGGCATCTAGATCATCCGAAAAGGTAATCCCCGAGAAGGTCTCCGTTTGACTATTGTTTGTGATGGTAAACTCCAGTGAGCCCCTCCCACCCGGATCGATGGAATCTTCCAAAAATGATTTTGAGAATGAGATGTTCGCGAGATCTTCAGGGGGAATCACTTCAAGAACCCCACACGCCCGGCCGGAGGAAATCGGATTGCCGCCTGGGAAGCGGGATATGATCTCACCGGAGACACTGACGTTTGCTCCGGTCGATAGTCCCACCACATCAAAAGAGATGACACAGGTTTGTCCCGCTGGGAGGGTTGCTCCACTGAAGTCAATTTGCTGGGAACCCGCGATCGCCGTTAGAGTGGAACCCACGCAGTTGTTGGAAATGTTTGCTTGGGGCGCAACGACAATCCCTGGAGAGAGGTTATCGCTAAAAGAAATCCCTTGGGCATCCTCTCCGGATTGGTTTTGAATGGTGTAGGTGAGAGTTGTTTGACCCCCAAGCTGAACGGGATTCGCGGTAAATGATTTGGAGAAGCCCAGCGATGGCCCGGTCAAAGGAATACCGATTGAGGCGGTTGCGCTTCCGCTGTTCCCGGCATCTGAAGTCAAATCACCCGTGGTAAGATCAAACGGTCCTTCGGCCAACAAGGTAATCCCTACTTTGGCGGAACACGTGGCATTGGCGCCAAGCGATCCGCCGCTTAAAGTAATGGTATTTCCGCCATTCGAAACGAGAAAGATCCCTCCACAGTCACTGGTTGCATTGGCAGGATTACTCAAATAAACGCCATCTGGTAAATTCAAACTAAACGCGAGATCGTTCACGACCACTGCGCTGTTGTTTTGCACTTCAAAAGTGAGTTCACTACAGCTTCCAACCCCAACCGTTGCGGGTGATAGACTTAAGTTGAATGAAGGAGCCTGTGCCCGGACCGTAGCCGTGAATAATAAGGGGGCGAGGACGACGCAAAAGAGGATCGAAGAGATAAATTGACGCGAAAGAGAAGGAGTGACAGTCATTGAAGAAGAAGGGGACGGTTAGGCGGGCGAAAATCGGTATTACCGATCTTCGCTCTATTGAGTATTGTTTTTCAACAATGCGAGATAGAATCGTTCATGGACAGTGGGAGGTCCATCGAATTTTTAATGCACGCGTTAAGATGACGAATCCTGGTCGTGATCTTAAAAAGGAATGTCGTCCTCGGTGACCTTTGACTCGTTGTCGAAGTTCGAGTCGAAGGCTCCTGCAGGGGGATCACTTGGGGCTGCCTCGCCGCTAGGTGCTTCGCCGCTTGGGGCGTTTCCGCCTCCGCTTCCTTCACCTTGGATTTTCCAGGCGTTCAGGTTTACGTAGTAGCGCCCTTTATATTCATTTCCACGGACATCAAAAGTGACCGTAAGAGTATCGCCGATACTGAAGTTGTTGAGTTGGTCGATTTTGTCGCGGACGCACTCAAATTTTACCATTTGAGGGTAGTTGCCATCGGGGACTTCGATCACGAATTCGCGTTTCGTGAATCCACTTGCGAAGGTTTGGGGTTCTTCGAGGACTTTAAGGGCACCGGTGAGTTCAAAAGAATTAGCCATGATTTTGAGGAGATAGTTTTAGCGGAAGTGACGTTTGATGACGAAATCTGGTTGTTCCCACATGAGCTCGCTCTTGGGGAATTGCGACTCGTATTCGGGGAAGAAAGTGTCTCCTTCGTAGGAGTCTTTGATGTGGGTGATTACCAAATCGGTCATGAGGGGCATTAAACATTGGTAAACCTGAGCGCCGCCGATGACGAAGATTTGTTGATCGATGAGCGGGTGATCTGTGAGGTCACGGGTGTGATGAATCGTTTCGACGCCATCGTGGTGCCATGCCGGGTCGGTGGTGAGGACGATGTTTTCCCGCTTGGGAAGAGGTCTGCCGATGGATTCGAAAGTCTTGCGGCCCATGATGATCGGGTGCCCCGTGGTCTGCTTTTTGAAAAATTTGAGATCGTCGGGGAGGTTCCAAGGGAGCCCTCCATCTTTCCCGATTACACGCTCGGGGGTCATTGCTACGATACCGGTGAGATTCATACTGCGACTGCCCCCTTAATGTGGGGATGTGCCTCGTAGCCGACCAGCTCAAAGTCATCGAAGGTGAAAGAATCGATGTCCTTGATCTCTGGATTGAGCTTCATTTGCGGCAGGGGCATCGGCTCGCGGGTGAGTTGAAGCTTCGCCTGATCGAGGTGATTCGAGTAAAGGTGGAGGTCGCCGAAGGTGTGGACGAAGTCACGGGCCTCATATCCGCACACCTGTGCAAGCATGAGGGTGAGTAGGGCATAGGAGGCAATATTAAAGGGAACCCCGAGGAAGAGATCAGCACTTCTTTGGTAAAGCTGGCAGCTTAGGCCGGGTCGCTCGGACTCGGGGTCGTGAACGTAGAATTGGAAAAGGAGGTGGCAGGGCGGGAGGGCCATTTCATCGACCTTTCCCACGTTCCAGGCTGAGACGATGTGGCGACGCGAGGTGGGCTTGTTCTTTAAGTCATTTACCAAGCGGGCGATTTGATCGATGCTGCCGCCGGAGTCGGTGGGCCAGGACCGCCATTGCTGGCCGTAGACGGGGCCGAGGTCACCATTTTTATCCGCCCAAGCATCCCAGATTCGGACCTTGTTTTCCTGAAGGTAGGCGATGTTGGTTTCGCCTTTTAGAAACCAGAGGAGCTCGTGAATGATCGAGCGAAGATGAAGTTTTTTTGTGGTAAGGCAGGGGAATCCTTTGCGGAGGTCATAGCGGGCCTGTCGACCGAAGACACTGCGGGTTCCTGTCCCGGTGCGGTCGCCTCGTTCCTCGCCATTTTTGAGAACATCTGTGAGGAGATCGAGGTAAGCTTGCATGGGATGAATTAAAGCGGAGATGCAGGAGAGGGGAACTTCAAAAAAGCTAATCTGACCTGCCGGGTGGGCGACGGAGTGATTTCTTCGCTCCGTGGTTTCTTTTTAAGGCCACCGTCTTTGTTCGTTGACGTCTAGATTGGCGCCGTTTCTTTCGGCGGATTTTTTCTCGTTCTTGCTGCTTGGCTGATTTCTTACCTAGGGTGATTTCATCCTGCTTGTCGCAGAGCTCCTTGCGGGCAAGGTAGCGGTTCATCTCGCGGGAGCGGTCGCGTTGGACTTTTGTCTCGAGTCCGCTGGGCGGGTGCTGGAGGAAGACGCAGGAGGAGGTTTTATTCATCTTCTGCCCGCCGCTGCCAGTTCCACGAACAAACTTTTCGACGAGATCATCTTCTAAGATTCCGCTTTTGATCATGCGCTCATTGAGAGACGCTTTCTTTTCGGAGGAAATCATCGAGGTATCGGATAGAGACTAAAGGGAATCCAGGTAACCCTTCACCGCGGAGGAAACCTCATCGGCGACATTGGCACGTTGGACCGCGAAGGGTGGGACGAACCAAGGGTAGGACCCGATGATGTCGGTGATGACTGCAATTTCACCATCGCATGTTTTTTGTCCGCAGCCGATTCCGATGGTAGGAATGTCGAGTTCTGCGGTGAGTCGTTGTGCGACTTTTGGGACGACGCTTTCGAGGACGATGGCGAATGCCCCGGCACTTTGTAGAGAGAGGGCTCCTTCGATGAGGGCCTCGATTTCGGAATCTGATTTTCCTTTCTTCTTATATCCGCCTTCTTCTTTGACTCGTTGAGGGAGCATGCCCAAGTGGCCCATAAAGGAGATGCCGGCCTCGGTGATCGCTTTTACTTTTTCGGCCTGTGCAATTCCTCCTTCGAGCTTCACCGCTTGAGCTCCCGCGTCAATGAGACGTTGGGAACTTGCGAGTGCCTGCTCCGGGGTGTCGTAAGTGTTGATCGGGAGGTCCGAGACGATGAGGGAGTTCTTTGCTCCGCGAGCGACCGCTTCCGTGTGATGGATGATGTGCTCAAGGGTGACGTGGGTGGTGTCCGGATAGCCGAGAACGACCATGCCAAGGGAGTCTCCGACGAGGAGGATGTCGGTGCCCGCTTCATCAAGAAGTCGGGCCATAGGGTAATCGTAAACGGTCAGGGCGGAGATGGGCTCGTGCCCCTTCTTCGCTCGAATTTTTTTCGTTTTACTCCCCGCTGTCATCACTTGGTATTTGTAGAGCCTACCATACTGTTTGCACGATGGTAAGTTCTGGTTCGTCTGAATCCAGCTTGCGCAGGTGTTCTTCTACCGTCGATTGGTCGCCCGGAAGAATGAGTTGGGGACGGATGTCACTGAGCGGTTCGAGAACGAAGCGGCGGTGGGTCAGCTGGGGATGTGGAAGGGTGAGGATATCTTCGTCAGTTTTGATATTGCCAAAGTAGAGGATGTCGAGGTCGAGAACGCGCGGGGCATTTCTTTGTGAAACGGCGATCCGGCCGACGTGATACTCGATTCCTTGGGTCGCTTTGAGAAGATCATGAGGCTTGCCCACGAAATCGATTTCGATCACGGCATTGAAAAAATCTCGAGAGTCTCCAGGGCAATCAACTGGCTCGCTTTGGTAAATGGCAGACTGAAGGAAGTTGGTTCCCTCTGGAAGCAGGTTGACCAAGAGGTCACGTCCTTTTCGCAGGTTAGCGAGTCGGTTGCCGAGGTTTGAACCCAAAGAGATGCCAGCGCGGTGAGCCATGGATTTTCACTTGAGGCCGAGCACGTCCTGCATGTCGTAAAGCCCTGGCTTTTTATCGGAGAGCCAGAGCGCGGCCCGAACTGCCCCTGAGGCGAAGGTCATGCGGGAGGATGCTTTATGCGTGAGTTCGAAGCGTTCGCCCTCTGCGGCAAACATCACGGTGTGGTCGCCCACCACATCGCCACCACGAAGGGTGTGCATTCCGATCTCTTTCGAAGGGCGTGGGCCGGCATCACCGACGCGACCGTGGGTGATGTCGTCTTCGTAGGAAGTATTTGTCTCCTCATTGAGGATCTCCAGGAGCGTGCGTGCCGTGCCGGAAGGCGCATCGATCTTGTGACGATGGTGCATTTCGGTCACTTCAATATCAAAGGCGTCATTTCCAAGAATGGCTGCTGCTTTCCGAGTGAGATGAAAGAGGACGTTGACGCCCGTTGAGAAATTCGAAGCATGCACGATCGGGATCGTTTTTGCTGCCTCAAGAATTGAGGCGCGTTGTTCATCGCTGTGCCCAGTCGTTCCAATCACGAGAGCAGTATTTTTGGCGACGGCATTTTTGATGAGCTCGTCAGTGAGGGTTGGGAGAGTGAAGTCGATGACGACATCTGATCCGTCCAGCGCGGTAGCAAGGTCTTCTCCGATGTCGTGAGTCGAGTGGGCCTCGGCTTTCGCTTCGGCGGCGATAGCCGCTAAGACAGATTGGCCCATGCGGCCGTTACGTCCGGTGACAGTAATGTTCATGGCAGGAATCTAGTAAGGAAGAGGGGAGCCGCGAGAAGAAAAATGATCTCTTGAGCAATAGAGACGAAAAAGAGCCTCAAATACTGAGATCCAAGGTGCGTCTTTAAAAAATGCTGACGATGGAAATTCAAGCCTTACTTCGTGGTTATCCTGTAAGTGGCGATATTGTTTCGGTCTTGGAATCGTTGAATCTTCCTTGAAAACCTCATGATTAGGGCTAAAAAAAGTGAATCTACTTTGCCTGTTTCATGGCGTCAGACCGTAGGATCTCAGGGTTGAGTCCGTTCCCCTCGTTCCGTGGAACGAAGAACCGCTTACCGCCACGGGGAGATTATTTTCCGGAAGGGCGGCGGAGTTTGCCCTTCCAGTCGCGCATGGTATCGGTGGTGCCGACCATTCGTTCGCTGTTGGTGATCCCTTCATAGACGAGGGGCATAAAAGGATCCGGTTTTTCGTTCATGGTCCAAGCGATGGCGCGGAAGAGGACGATGCGGAACTCCGGATCGTAGTAGGTGAAGGTGTTGTGGCCGGTGGTGGTGCCAAAGACCCGGCCTTTGCCGCTCTCCAAGGTCCAGAACATCGGGGAGCGCTCTTTCGAGAGTTTCTCTTCAGGGAGTGGTCCGCGGCTGCGCCCTGCTGGCCCGGTGCGGACGGTGCCGAGGATCTTGACGTCCTTGTGTTCGATCAGGTTCCAGTAGAACTCATCGACGATGCGCAGTTTGTCGGGGAAACCTTGGAAGATCGCGTGTTCATTCTCGATGGAAATGTCCTCAAAGATGGCGCCCCAATGTGATGGCCCCTCGTTCCAGGCCATACCGAGGCAGCTTGCGAGCTTCTGGCCCTCGGAAGCGGGGCGGATGATGGCAGTTTCGTGGAGAGCAACCACTCCACCACCTCGGGCGATGTAGGATTTGAAATCGGAGTATTGGCCGTCAGTGAGCTGTGGGAGATGGAGATACATGACCAGGAGGTCTGCTTGCTCCAGCTGTTCCTTACTCGGGAAATGATAGGCAGTATCTACCGCTACCTTCGGGACGGATTTCAGGAGCCCCGTCATGAGGTCGCGCACCTTGAGGTAGTCGTGGGCCCCGGGGCGGTGGTTGGCATCGTAGCCCCAGACCCAGGTGATCTTTAGTTCCTTGGAGGGTGCTTCAGCCGAGAGCGGGCCGATGAGCTTTTCCAAGGTCGCTTTGGGGACCAATCGCTTGGGCTGCTGCCATGGATGCTGGGCGTGGATCGAAGTCAACGAGGCGAAGAGAATGAAGAGGCAGAGTGCGTGGGTTGGCATAGAAGCATTATTTTACGCAATCACCACCTGCCGTCGATCAAGGAAGTTCGCGAATCCTTAGCAAAAACGCTCCCGAAGGTGGGCGAGATAGGCGTCTGGTTTGGTAGGAGATCCGGTGGCACTTTCCATCAAGTCTTGTGGAAAGAGAGTCGATCCTTTGGCATGGATCTTTTCCTGCATCCAATTGAGAAGCGGGATGAAGTCGCCTTGTTGGGTGCCCTGGATGACTTCAGGATCTTGCACCGCGCTTTGGTGAAGTTGCGCTGAATTGAGATTCCCCAGGGAGTATGTGGCAAAGTAGCCCAAGCCTCCCATCGACCAATGAATGTCCTGAAGGCAGCCTTCAGTATCGTTGCCAGGGCGAAATCCGAAGAGCGATTCGAAGGTCTCGTTCCAGGCACCAGGCACATCGGTGACTTCCAGCTCACCCGAGAGAAGTGCGCGCTCCAGCTTGAAGCGAAGAAGGATGTGCAGGTCGTAGGTGGCTTCGTCGGCTTCCACCCGGATGGCGGAGTAAGCAGCGCGATTAATTCCAACCAGAAATTGGTCGAGGTCGATGGGTCGAAGGTGAGGAAAAAGCTCCTGAGCCCGGGGAAGCCATCGCTCCCAGAAGGGGCGGGAACGGCCGACGTGGTTTTCCCATAAGCGGGACTGCGATTCGTGAATGCCGAGGGAAACGGCCTGCCCTGACGGGAGATGGAAATCCTCGCTGGGGAGTCCTTGTTCGTAGAGGCCGTGGCCGGTCTCGTGCATCACTCCGAAGAGGGAGGAGGCAAAGTCGTTTTTATCGTAGCGAGTGGTGAGTCGGATATCTGCTGGTCCCAGGGTGGTGCAGAAAGGGTGTTCTGTGGTGTCGATCCGCCCGGATTGGAAATCGAAGCCGAGAGATTCGGCGATCTCTCGGTTGAGCGTCATTTGCTCGTGAATCGGAGCAGGGCCGTGGAGGAAATTGGCAGGAATGGAGGCTGATTTTTCGACGGCGGCAACGGCGATTTGAGCCAGGTCGTCGGAGATGGAATCGAAGAGGGCCGCGACCTCGCGGGTTTTGGCAGATCGCTCATACTCGGAAAGGAGGGCGTCGTAGGGTTCGTCCTCGTAGCCCCAGTGATCGGCTTGTTCGCGGGCAATATCGAGGAGCTTCGCGAGGTGTGGAGCAAAGAGGGAGAAATCGTCTTTTTCGCGGGCTTCGGACCAGGCAGCCTTGCCGAGCGAGGAGGTTTCGGAGGCACGTTCGACCAGTCCCCGCGGGAGTTTGGTGGCACGGTCGAATTGGTGTCTTAATTCGCGCTGATTAGCTTCGCCGAGAGAGTCGTCTTCCAGCCCTTCCTGGAAGGCACCGGAGGTTTTGAGTCCGTGGATTTTCCCCGCGAGGTAGGCGAGTTGTTTGGAGCGAAAATCCACCGCTTGGGGTGGGGCGAAGGTTTCCTGATCCCAATCAAGGGCTGCGGAAGTGCTGGAGAGGATGGCGATTTCGCGCAGAAGATTTTGCATGGCGCGAAGGCTATGCAAGTCGCAACGTGAGCGACAGCCTTCTCGCGAATTATCTCTCATTTCGCATTCAACCGTTCGAGGACTGGCAATTTGGTGTGGGCCTACCGTTCGAACCTTTTATTTATTTCTGTTAGTTTCAAATTAAGTCCCCTGCTGTTATTCGGAAATGGAGCATTTTGAAGTCGCCTTTGAACCGCCTCTACCCAAAGGAACTCGAGAGAAATAGCTCCCATCTCCCCCTTGACAGAGCAACCCCAGAAAATGGGGTCACGAGCACCGAGCTGAAGCAATCACCCGCTGTCAGGCCGAAACCCTTGTGGCTGTTGGCGTTCGCAATTTATTTTTATGATTCCGCATATTACGCTTTGATCATTTTATTTGTCATACAACTGTTAGAGAGACTGTTAGAGAGACTGTTAGAGAGACTGTTAGAGAGACTGTTAGAGAGACTGTTAGAGAGACTGTTAGAGAGACTGTTAGAGAGACTGTTAGAGAGACTGTTAGAGAGACTGTTAGAGAGACTGTTAGAGAGACTGTTAGAGAGACTGTTAGGAATAACCAAGCTGAAGAAATCACCCGATTTCAGGCCAAAACCCTTGTAGTTATAAGCTTTTTTAATTTATTTTTATGATTCTGCATATTACGCTTTGATCATTTGATCCGTCATGCAATCATTAGAAATGGCTGTTAGACGTAGATACTGTTAGAATACTGTTAGAATACTCTTAATTCTTGTTTTTTCTCTCTTACCATTCCTTTCGATTGAGGCGGAGGAGGTTACCTCTCTGAATGATGAGGGTGCCGGATCTCTAAGGCAGCTCGTGGCTGATGCGGTTGCTGGGGCGACCATTACTTTTTCTCAAGCTGGGACCATCACGCTGACCTCTCCCATCACGATCGACAAAGACATCGTGATAGATGGATCGGGCAAAAACATCACGATTAGCGGCGGTCAGGCAACGAGCATATTCAAGATAGCCAGTGGTAATGTAGAGATTAAGAGCTTAACTTTACGGGACGGTTTAGCCCAAGGTGGAGAGGGTGGGAGGCCGGGCCGGCTACTTGGACACGGTGCAGGTGGCGGCGGTGCGGGAATGGGAGGTGCTATTGCGGTTGCAGGTGGCACTGTTTTGATTAACGGGGTTGAATTTATAGACAACAAAGCCAAAGGGGGTAATGGGGGTAATGCTAAGTCGCCAGTTGGTTCTGAGCGATTATGCAGGAGCAGGTGGTGGAAGTATATTTGGTGGTGGTGGTAGTCGTGTAAATTGGGGGTGGAACTATACAGGCAGAGCAGGAGGTTTTGGAGGAGGTGGGAGTGGTGGGCTTGATTATCAAGAGAACAACTCATATGGAGGGACAGGTGGTTTTGGTGGAGGCGGCGGAGGAGGTGGCACGGGGAGTTATATTACAAGTTATTCCTATCACCATCGTTTCTGCCGGCCCTGCGGGACAAGCAGGTTTATATGGGGGTGCTGGAAGTGCGGGGCAAACTATGTCCTACGGGCAAGGAAGTGGTGATGGTGGAGGCGGAGGTGGAGGTGGAGGCTTGGGAGGAGCGCTATTTATTAAGTCAGGTGATGTAACAGTATCAAATAGTACATTTACTGGGTCAGTTGCTGAAGGCGGGACTGGTGGGGCTGGATCTGCAGGGGGAGCAGATGGTCAAGGCGTTGGTGGTGCCATCTTTGTCTATGAAACGGGAAACCTGGTATTGAGTGCAAATACTTTCGCTCAAAGCCAAAGCAGCGTGTCCGGAATCACTAATAACGATATTTATGTCGTGCCAACAACTGTATCCGGACAGGGAATTGTCCCCGGTAATGACACTTTTACATCCACAGGAAGCACTGATGAAGATGTAACACTAAATATTACAGGGAGCAGTTTCTCAAGTATTGCTCCTGTGGCTAATGGATCCTTTATCGGAATTATAGTAACTACAACTCCAACAAACGGCTCACTTTCTTTAAGCGGTAAATCGGTTAAGGTTGGTGATTTTATAGCTTTAAGTGACCTTGGGAGTATTTCATTTGCTCCTCCTTCAAATTGGCCTACGGGTCAGGCTGCATCTGATGTAAGCACTTGGACGTTCGAGAGTTTATATACTGAAGACGCCGATCAAGGGCTTAGCTACATATATTCAATATCATCCAATAGTTATAATATAACCGTTTCTGCTGTAAATGATGCTCCGACTTTGAGCGGTAATAACTCAACAAGCGTAAACGAAGATTCGGAGGTTGTGTTATCGGCATCGTTATTTACTTCAAAATACCAAGATGTGGACGGTGACTTGTTTATAAGTTTGAATATTTTATCTCTTCCTGTAAACGGCAAACTAAAAATTGACGGTCAAGTCATTGACGCAATTCCGATTACAGTTTCAAAAACAGTTCTTGAGTCAGGCGAATTAATTTATGTTCCTGACGCAAATTACCCAAGCCCAAATTCTAGCGGTGTTGATTCTTTTGTGTGGACTGCAACTAATGATAATTCTGAGACTACAAGCTCAAGAACATTGTCAATTACAGTAAATGATACCGCTGATCCACCTGTTGCCGCTAATGATTCAGTAACTGCGACTGGGGGTGTTCCAATTGTTATTGATATTTTAGCTAATGATACAGACCCGCTAGGGCCGCTAAGCCCTCCTTTAAACTCAAGTTCTTATACCATTACAATTATAGGCAGTCCAAGTCACGGCGTGATGGTAGTGGAGAACCAGAAAATTAAATACACACCAGAGAACGTGGCAGGTACTGTTTCAGTTACCTATGAAATCAACAACGGAGTCGACTCTAATACGGCCACTGTTTCGGTTGCTGTTTCTTATAATCAATATTTAGGCAAAGCCTTGGTTGACAAGTTGGGGGATGAGAATGATAGCACGACGCAATCCGGCGATATGACATTGCGCGAGGCAGTGGAGTTGGTTGGTAGCAATGGCATAACCGGTATAGCGTTTGATGATTCACTGATAGGTCAAACGATCACCCTGAATTCAGAACTGGGCCCTCTTGTGATAGACAAGGATTTGGTGATAGATGGATCGGGCAAAAACATCACGATTAGCGGCGGTCAGGCAACGAGCATATTCAAGATAGCCAGTGGTAATGTAGAGATTAAGAGCTTAACTTTACGGGACGGTTTAGCCCAAGGTGGAGACGGTGAGAGGCCGGGCCGTACTTGGACACGCGTGCAGGTGGCGGCGGTGCGGGAATGGGAGGTGCTATTGCGGTTGCAGGTGGCACTGTTTTGATTAACGGGGTTGAATTTATAGACAACAAAGCCAAAGGGGGTAATGGGGGTAATGCTAAGTCGCCAGTTGGTTCGAGCGATTATGCAGGAGCAGGTGGTGGAAGTATATTTGGTGGTGGTGGTAGTCGTGTAAATTGGGGGTGGAACTATACAGGCAGAGCAGGAGGTTTTGGAGGAGGTGGGAGTGGTGGGCTTGATTATCAAGAGAACAACTCATATGGAGGGACAGGTGGTTTTGGTGGAGGCGGCGGAGGAGGTGGCACGGCGACGTTCTATACAAGTTTCTGGTCACCTTCGTTTCTGCCGGCCCTGCGGGACAAGCAGGTTTATATGGGGGTGCTGGAAGTGCGGGGCAAACTATGTCCTACGGGCAAGGAAGTGGTGATGGTGGAGGCGGAGGTGGAGGTGGAGGCTTGGGAGGAGCGCTATTTATTAAGTCAGGTGATGTAACAGTATCAAATAGTACATTTACTGGGTCAGTTGCTGAAGGCGGGACTGGTGGGGCTGGATCTGCAGGGGGAGCAGATGGTCAAGGCGTTGGTGGTGCCATCTTTGTCTACCAGGGTGCTTTACTTAATTCTTGGGGTGGAGTCAGTTACAGCGGCAGTAGTGCGCAGACTAGCGATGCCGATTATTATATCATGGAGGGTGCTGAATATGACACTACACTACCAGTGGTGTCTGGCATGTTCGTTGGGCAGGTTAATGAAGGGGACGTATCGCCGGCCACTGGATCTCTTTCGATTACCGATGCGGATGCTGATGATAATCCGTCCTTTGAGGATGTGGCGCTTTCTGGAGATTATGGCACGCTGGCTCTTGCTGCCGGCACGTGGGTCTACACGCTGATCAGTCAGCACCGCAGGCTTCCCAGGATCGGGTGGAAAGCTTCATGCTAACTGCCACTGATGGGACGCAGCAGGTGATAACTATTACCATTATAGATGACGCTCCCCCCGTGATCACAGTAATCCCTGGTAACGATACAGTGGAACAGGGTCAGGGTTCTACTTGGACGGATGCTGAAGCAACCGCTGATAACGGTGAAACGGTTGCGGCTACTGGAAGCGTTAACACCAATACGGTGGGTAGTTACACGATTACCTACTCGGCTACGGATTTAGCGGGGAACGTCGGGACTGCAACGAGAACGGTGACCGTAGTAGATACTACGAAACCAGTGATCACGCTAGTCGGAGGTGATGTTACGATCGAAGTGGGCGAAAACTACACGGAACTAGGAGCTACGTTCTCAGATAACTACGATACGGAATTAATAACTACGATTGAAGATGATGTAGAATACGTCAAGTGTTGGTAGTTACGAAGTGATCTACTCGGCTACGGATGATTCAGGTAATAAGGGGGCAGTGACAAGAACGGTGATCGTAGAAGATAATACCAACCCAGTGATCTCACTAGCCGGAGATGCGGTAGTTACGATTGAGGCGGGAGAAAGCTACGATGAACAAGGAGTTACGGTCTCAGATAACTACGATACAAATTTAACAGTTACGATTGATAGTAGTGCCGTTAGATACGTCAGTTCTTGGGAGTTACGAGGTGATCTACTCGGCTACGGATAGTAGCGGGAATGTGGCCGACGTGGTAACCAGAATGGTGACCGTAGTAGATACGACGCCACCAGTGATTACTTTAATCGGAGAGGCTGTAGTTACGATCGAAATGGGCGGAACCTACACGGAACTTGGAGCTACGTTCTCAGATAACTACGATACGGAATTAATAACTACGATTGATGATGATGATGTAGATACGTCAGTTGTTGGGAGTTACGAGGTGATCTACTCGGCTACGGATGACTCTGATAATACGGGAACTGCGACAAGGACGGTGATCAGTTGACGATACGACCGCGCCGGCTCCGCCGACGCCGCCTGCGGCCGGCCTTGACCAATAGCCCGACACCGACTCCGACGCTGACCGGCACGGCTGAACCCGGGAGTACAGTGCGTGTACTTCTACCATGGCGGAACCGTGTGCTTGGTTCGGCGGCGGCCGAGAGCGGGAGTCTTTAGTGTCACAGTGCTCAGCCTTGTCGGACCGCAGCCATATGGCATCACGGCGAAAGCGACAGACGAGGCAATAATACGAGTGCTAGCACGACACACGAGGTGGAGGTAGATACCACCGCGCCAGTAATCTCGGTTACCCCAGGTAATGACACGGTTGAATTAGGTGCTGCTGTCAATATAACAGTAACTGCTCCTATGACCATTTGGACTGCCGGAGTCCCGCATGCGCAGATTAGTTTTAATTCCTCGTCCACAGCAGACCAAACAGCTTTAGCGTCTGCTCTCGGCTTTGAATCGTTTGATCAAACAGCAATTATTAATTACATGATTAATAATGATATAGAGATGACTGTTATACACGATAATGGTAATCCTTTCACATTTAATATATCAAGTATACACGTGCCAGGTGAAGATCAAGACTTTGGTGAAGGATATACCGGTATCTATCTCGATCCGAGACCAGATACTAGCACGCTAGAGGGTGATTTTGAAATAACCGTAAAACTTTCAAGTCCTATGGTGGAGGCTGGTGCCCCATACAGCGATGCTGGAGCGACGGCGGATGGAGAAGAGTCAGTGGTTACTACAGGGACAGTGGATACAAGCATCCTAGGAGATCATGTATTAACTTACAGAGCTCAAGATTCAGCGGGGAACGTCGGTTCTGCAACGAGAACGGTGACCGTAGTAGATACTACGAAACCAGTGATCACGCTAGTCGGAGGTGATGTTACGATCGAAGTGGGCGAAAACTACACGGAACTAGGAGTTACGGTCTCAGATAACTACGATACCGGCTTAAGCGATTATTCTCCATAATGATGATGTAAATACGTCAGATGTTGGTACTTACACGGTGACCTACAATGTAACGGATAGTAATGATAATGTTGCGCTAGAAGTCACAAGAACGGTGGACGTAGTAGATACTACGAAACCATTGATCGTTCTAAACGGAGATGCGGTAGTTACGATTGAGGCGGGAGAAAGCTACGATGAACAAGGAGTTACGGTCTCAGATAACTACGATACCGGCTTAAGCGCTAAGCTCAAGCGATAGCTATGTGATTGATAGTAGTGCGGTAAATACGTCAGTTGTTGATACTTACACGGTGACCTACAATGTAACGGATAGTAATTTCAATGTTGCGCAACAAGTCACGAGAACGGTGGACGTAGTAGATACGACGGACCCAGTGATTGATTTAATCGGAGGTGATGCGGTAGTTACGATCCCATTGGGTGGAAGCTACACGGAATCTGGAGCTACGGTTTCAGATAACTACAATACGCAATTAGTAGTTGCGATCGATAGTAGTGAGGTGGATACGTCAGTTGTTAAGACTTATACGGTGACATACTCAGCGTTTGATGGCTTCAATACGGGAACTGCGACAAGAACGGTGAACGTGGTAGACCAGACGAAACCAGTGATTGCTTTAATCGGAGATGCTGAAGTTACGATCGAAGCTGGTGAAAGCTACACGGAACTTGGAGCTACGGCCTCAGATAACTACTATACCACCGGGCTAGATGTTGAGCCTAGTGGAACCGTTGTCACCAGTACGGTGGGGACTTACACGATTACCTACTTGGCTACGGATCCCTCAGGTAATACGGGAACTGCGACAAGAACGGTGATCGTAGAAGATACGACCGCGCCAGTGGTTACAGTGACACCAGGAATCGATGCGGTAGTGATGGGATCATCGTGGACGGATGCTGGCGCGTATTCAGATGGAGACGAAACTGTTACGCCTACTGGAAGCGTTACCACCAGTGCGGTGGGGACTTACACGATTACCTACTCGGCTACGGATGGCTCAGGTAATAAGGGAACTGCGACAAGAACGGTAATAGTTAGAAATTCCGTGGATAGTTTCGGTGATGT